>NZ_MAYN01000008.1:328616-1232671 GCF_001691555.1 Pantoea eucrina
CGATTTTCAGCTTGTTTTACCGGATAACAGAATTTGCCTGGCGGCCACAGCGCGGCGGTCCCACCTGACCCCATGCCGAACTCAGAAGTGAAACGCCGTAGCGCCGATGGTAGTGTGGGGCCTCCCCATGCGAGAGTAGGGAACTGCCAGGCATCCATCAAGTAAGAGAGCCCTGAACGCCTGTTCAGGGCTTTTTTACGTCTGCAGAAAACGCAGAAGTGAGTAAAATTTAAGCTTTTTTCAGCCAGCTGACGATAAAGTCAGCGATGCGGTCAGGCTGGTTGATATTCAGAACCGGCACCTGTCTTCATTCTTTATTATCGCGTCTCATTCCGGAGCAGCGACAATTCCCTTACCGGGCAAACTAATGTTTTACTACCCGCTTCGCGTTCTTTCTTCGCAAGGAAATGAGGTAAAGCATGACCCATCTGGAACATCAAAACAGCCGACCGCCCGTATCAGCAGCCGAAACGCGGCAAAGAATCAGGGCAATTGTCGGTGCATCATCCGGTAACCTGGTTGAGTGGTTTGACTTTTACGTTTACTCTTTTTTCTCCCTCTATTTTGCCCATGTCTTTTTTCCGGCAGGCGATACCACCACGCAGCTACTGCAAACAGCAGGGGTATTCGCTGCAGGTTTCCTGATGCGACCGATTGGCGGCTGGCTGTTTGGCTACATTGCCGATAAACATGGACGTAAAACCTCCATGCTGATCTCGGTCTGCATGATGTGCCTGGGCTCTCTGGTAATAGCGTGCCTGCCGGGCTATGGCGAAATTGGCATAGCAGCGCCGATCATTCTCCTGCTGGCACGTATGTTTCAGGGACTGTCAGTGGGTGGCGAGTATGGCACCAGTGCAACCTATATGAGTGAAGTCGCGCTGGAAGGGCGGAAAGGCTTTTATGCTTCTTTTCAGTATGTGACGCTGATTGGCGGTCAGCTGATGGCAGTATTAACCGTAGTCGTACTGCAACAGTTGCTGGATGATGAAGCGCTGCGCAGCTGGGGCTGGCGTATTCCGTTTTTCATCGGTGCCGGACTGGCCATCGTCGCACTCTGGCTGCGACGCTCTCTCAATGAAACCTCTGAGAAATCGCATCGTACGCATCGCGATGCGGGCAGCGTGATCGGGCTGTTACGCAATCACTCACGCGCCTTCTTTATGGTGCTTGGCTTTACCGCCGGCGGATCGCTGAGTTTCTACACCTTCACCACCTATATGCAGAAGTACCTGGTCAATACTGCAGGGATGGATGCGCGCAGTGCCAGCGGTCTGATGACCGGTGCTTTACTGGTCTTTATGGTGATCCAGCCCATTATCGGGGCGCTATCCGACAAAATCGGACGGCGGGCTTCCATGATGATATTTGGCGCAGGTGCTGCAACGTGCACCGTGCCTGTCCTGCTGCTGCTGCAACATACCGACAATCACTGGGTCGCATTCCTGCTGGTTATGCTGGCGCTGGTTATCACCAGCTTCTATACCGCTATCAGCGGTATTCTTAAAGCTGAGATGTTTCCGCCAGAGGTGCGTGCGCTGGGTGTGGGACTCTCTTATGCGGTGGCTAACGCGATTTTTGGCGGATCGGCGGAATATGTTGCACTGCTGATGAAAAGAGAAGGCATTGAAACCAGCTTCTTCTGGTACGTCTCAGCCATGGGCGCACTCTCTTTCCTGGTTTCGCTTATGCTGCATCGCAAGGGTAAAGGAATTGCGCTGTAGTCAGTGACGGATATTCCAGAGCATGATGCCGCTGGCAGCACCGGCGGCATCCCATGCCAGGTCTTTCCAGCTCCAGCCGCTTCCTGCCGCACGGCTGTCATATAACTCTTTTGCCGCACCAAAACTGAGTGAGAACATCAGGCCAAAACGCAGATTTTGGGCGTTATCCTGCTGCTGATGATGGGCAATTTCTCTGCCGGCGGCAGCAAGCAGCGCGGAGGAGACATAGTGCTGCGCTTTATCTTTACCGGTCCAGCTATCCTGCGCCTGATGCGCACATCCGCTACACAGCAACGCTATACAGAGGATGCACGCCCGCACGATTTTACAGCAACCTGCTGATCAGCCGGTCGATGCGGATACGTCGCAGACGACGGATAAGCTTGCGCACTTTAGCGGGGTAGTCGGAGATACTTTCCAGCTCGCGAAAGTGAGTCACCACCGTAGTATGTTCGCGGATTAGCGTCAGCTCTTTCTCGCGCTGTTCCGCCAGCTGATTAAGCGGATCGTGAATCAACACGGCATTTTCCAGATCCAGACGCCACGCGCGCGGATTAAGGTTGTTGCCGGTGATCATCATCCACTCATCATCAACCCAGATGCCTTTCAGGTGATAGCTGTTCTCACCATCTTTCCACAGGCGTACCGTCAGCTGACCGTTATCAACATAGTACTGCAGGCGGCTGAGAAAACGGCGCAGGTTGATCTCATAAAGGTAGGGCAGGGCGCCAATCACTTTGAACGGTTCAGACGGGGGAATATAGAAATCATTCGCCGTTTTATCGCCGACAATAATCTCAACATCTTTACCCTGACGCAGCAGATGGATCAGATTACGCACCAGTATGGCGGGCAGATTAAAGTAGGGTGTGCAGAGCGTAAGTTTCTGCTCGGCGCAGGGCATCAGATGGAAGATGGTTTTATTCAGTAAACTGCGTTTGCCCAGACCAACCAGCGGCGTTACCGCCAGCGTATCGTTGCCGGCATCGCCGGTAAAGTGATAATGAAAACTGCGCAGCTCGCTGCGAAACTGACGCGTTTCGTTTTTGATTTCCGGACTGGAAGGGCGTTCAGTCTGATCGAGGCGATTGACCGCATCAGACTGTTTCAGATTTTCATCGATCCACTCATACATCGCATTTGCCAGCTGCGGATTGCGAATCAGCTGATAGCGATCGTAGCGGTACCGTTCATGCTGATGCAGATAGACATCATTCAGGCTGGCTCCGCTGTAAAGCAGCGTATCATCAATGATAAAGCCTTTAAGATGCAGCACGCCCAGCGCTTCCCGCGTATTGACCGGGATGCCGTAGACCGGAATGGCAATATCCGGATACCGGGTAGCCATCTCACAATACCAGTCAGCATTGGTCAGGCCGCGCGCCGCACCGATACGTCCGCGCTGTGCACGATGCCAGTCCACCAGAATAGAGATATCCAGTTCCGGGCGAGCCTGACGCGCAGCATACAGCGCCTCCATAACGCTACGGCCGCCATCATCGTTTTCCAGATAGAGCGCAGCAATACAGATGCGTTTTTCTGCCGCGGCAATTTTTGCCAGCAGCGTCTCGCGAAACTCAGCAGGCGAAAAAAGCGTGGTCACATCCGACACAGATTGTGACAGTTTAGGCAGCTGTGCGAGGTGTTGTTGGTGTTTATTGCGTTTAAATTTAGACAACATCACAGTGCACTTCTTCTCTGTTCATTGTATGGCCTTTTGCCATCAAATCATGATCCTAACGTCAAATAATAACATTAACTCACCTGATAAGGAGGATTTTTACCGTTCTCTACAGGCGGCGTTCCGACGTCAATTAACGGTAAATTAAGCGTGACAATGCCATCATCAAGCTGAATATTCACGCGAAAGTTAAGTTTGCGTGCCAGTGTAATCATGCCGCTATTGTGTGGCATGGTTATACCGTTCAATTGTTGCAGACCATGATCGCGGGTATAACGAATCATCTTCTCCAGCAGTCGTCGTCCCATACCCAGTCCCTTGAGATCGGAACGGACCAGTACTGAAAACTCAGCATCGACATTATCGGCGTCAGATATCGCCCGGGTAACGCCGATGATCTCTTCAGCGCCTTCCCGCTGACGTACCGCCACAATTGCCATTTCGCGGTCATAATCTATCTGCGTCATATTGGCTAAGTCATCATGGGTGAACTCGCTGATTTCACTGAAATAGCGATAGTAGAGATCTTCTTTAGTCACCTGCGCAATAAAGGCGCGCAGCTGTGGCTCATCCTCAGGCAGAATCGGGCGAAACAGACAGTGCTGGCCATCCTTCAGGGCGACCTGCTCCTCCAGATGCTGTGGGTAAGGGCGGATAACCAGCCGCGCCTCGCTGTCGCCGCTAAACGGGGCCAGCTGCAGCGTGACATCAATCAGGGTAAACGTCTCTGCCGATGCCAGCAGCGGATGAATATCAAGCCGCTGAATCTCCGGACAATCCACTACCAGGTTTGAAACCTGTACCAGCAGCTGGCTCAGCCCGGCAATATCCAGCGGATGCAGCGCGCTGCGGCTGCGGATCTTGCCGCTTTTTATCGCCTGAATCACCAGATAGCGCGCCAGCGTCATATTCAGCGGCGGCAGCGCTACAGCGGCCTGCTTATCAGGCTGCCATTCCGCTCCTCCTTCGCCCAGCAGGATAATAGGCCCAAACAGCGGATCCTGGTCTACCACTACGCGTAGCTCCTGAGCACCAGCCCGGCTGGCCATACTCTGTACCAGCAGGCCATCCACGCGCGCCTGCGGATGCGTGATGCGCACGCGCTCAAAAATAGCCTGGGCGGCCTGTTTCACTTCAGCAGCACTGCGCAGATAAAGCATCACGCCCTGTACTTCAGACTTATGGGCGATATCAGGCGAGCGCAGTTTGAGGGCTACCGGATAGCCCGTTTGCTCAGCAATGGTGACCGCTTCCTGACTGTCGCTGGCGATCCAGCCGGGCAGCGTTGTCAGGCCATACGCCTGCATTACAGGCTGCACCTCATGGGTATCCAGCGTGGTCACGCCGCTGTCGAGCGCCTGCTGCAGCAGCTGATGTGCTTTAGCGCTGTTTTGCTGCAGCCCTGGCGGCAGCGCCGGCGTTTCCCGCAGCTGCTTCTGGTTACGGCGATACTCAACCTGATGCATAAATGCGGTCACGGTGCCTTCCGGCGTGCGCCAGGTCGGAATGCCGGCCTGGGTAAAGGCGCGCCGCGCCGCCTGGGATGAGGACTCACCGCACCAGTTAGTCAGCAGCGTGATCTGCCTGCCGCGTGGATGACGCGCCAGCGCGGCAATAATCTGCTCCGCCGTTTCAGTTGCTGGCGCTACCGCACTGGGGGAGTGAATAATCATCAGCGCGTCAAACTCATGGCTGTCGAGCAGCAGTTCAATGCAGGCAACATAGCGTGCGGGGGTGGCATCATCTTTTAAATCCAGTGGGTTTCCCCGGCCAGCGCCCTCCGGCAGCAGGGACGCAAGTCTCTGCCGTATCGCCTCATCCAGAGAGGCCAGTTTGCCACTGCGCGCATAAAGCGCATCCAGCGCCAGAGCAGCAGGCGCGGCGCCGTTGCTGACGATCATCAGGCGCTCGCCGCGCAGCGGACGCATGTGGCTGAGCGATTCAACCGCAGAGAACAGTTCATGCGTATCCTGCACGCGCAGCAGGCCGGCGCGCTGTATCGCGGCATCCCAGGCGGCATCCAGACCGCTCAGGGTGCCAATCATCGCCTGCGCTTCGCGACTGCGTCCGCTTTTAATGACCAGAATAGGTTTATTACGTGAGGCGCTGCGCGAAGCGGAGACAAAACGCCGGGCATCGCTCAGGTGTTCAAGGTAGAGCAGAATAGCGCTGGTTTTCGCATCGCGGGCCAGAAAATCGAGCACGTCATCGACATCGATATCGAGGCTGTCGCCCAGCGCGATAAACCAGGAGAAGCCGAGATTCCGCTGCTGCGCCCAGTCGAGGATGGTGTTTGACACTGCGGCAGACTGTGAAACAAAAGCAATGCGTCCTTTCGCGATGGGCACCGGCGAGAAGCTGGCGTTCAGCCCCTGCCACGGGGCCAGCAGTCCCAGGCTGTTAGGACCGAGCAGGCGAATTTGCCACTGGCTGGCGCAGGTTTTCAGCGTTTCAAGCTGGCTGGCGGGTGAGGAGAGAATAATGCAGGCTCTGCAGCCTTTTTCGCCCAGCTGCTGCAGCAGCTCGGGATTGCGCTTTGCATGGGTGCAGATGATCGCCAGGTCAGGCGCAAAAGGCAGACTGGCGATATCGGGCCACGCCAGCACGCCCTGTACCGCCTTGTATTTTGGCGTGACCGGCAGCACCGGGCCGCTGAAGCCGCCCGCCAGCAGGTTGCGCATCAGAAAATAGCCGGCACGCCCCGGCGTTACCGAGGCGCCAATTACCGCAATCGATTTAGGTCGTAACAGCGCTTCCAGTCCACGTTGACTCATCATCCACTCCTGCAGTCGGGATTGGCATGATTGTAAACGCTTTTACGGTGAAAACCGATTTGCTGCTGTCAGGCTGCGAGCCAGCTTCAATTTTCGCTGCTGTTTATCGCTTGCTGCGTATGAACCGGATGATGCGGTTTGCCCGCAAGGTAAGCATGACGGAACTGTTCAAAGTGCTGCTGCAGGGCGCTGGCAGCAAGACTGTCACCCGCCTGAGCCAGCAGCGCTGCGGCGACCTCAGCCGTGCAGTGCTGTCCTTCACCGTGCGCCTCGCGCAGCGTATAGCGCGAAGGCGTACTCACGCTAAGCGACATAACGGGAAAAGTGTCCAGCCACGGGCTTTTACGGAACATCTTGCGCGCCTCGGACCAGGTGCCATCCAGCATAATAAACAGTGGCGGTTTACCGCTGACCGGCGGCGTGGTCAGCACGTCGCGTCCGGGATCGGCATAAGATGCAGGAAACACCACTACCGGCTGATAGTCACTGCTTTGTACTGCTGCCAGCAGCGCCGGATCGGGCTCCGTTCGCGACCAGCCGAAGGCGAGGGTATCTGGCAGCACATCGGCAATCAGGCGTCCGGTATTGCTGGGCTTCATTGGTTCAGTATCAAACATCACCAGGCAGAAGCGGCTGCGCGACTGCTGCGGCTGCAGCGTAGCACACAGGCAATTCTTGTGCGGCAACAGGCAGCGCTGACAGCGTACGACGCGATTACCGCGCGCGAGAAAAGGCCGGGTGGCGCGGGCCAGACGTTGCGCCCGTAAGCGCAGAACAGCATTTTCAGACATAGATGTGCAGGGCAGGAAAAACGTCAGTGTAATAGAAGGGGAAAAGCAAGGCCAGCAATGTGCCGGCCTTCAGTGACTACAGGGTTTCATCGAGCCATTCATTAAACGGCGTTTTCGGCATTGCGCCATTCAGCATATCGACCATTTCGCCCTGTTTAAAAATCATGATGGTCGGGATCGTGCGGATACGAAAACGCGTGCTCAGCGCCTGCTCAGCTTCCGTATTCACTTTGATGAAGCGCACTTTGCCACTGCGTTCGGCCGCAACTTCTTTAAACACGGGCGCAAAGTTTACGCACGGTCCGCACCACGGTGCCCAGAAGTCGATCACGACCGGCAGGTCATCCTGCAGATAGCTATCCAGCGTAGCGGCCGTGGCATTCACCACTTCACCGTTGAAAAGCGCTTCGCCGCAGCGGCCGCACTTCGCACCGTCGGTCAGGCGCGCTTCGGGAACGCGGTTAACTGCCTGACAGCCGGCGCATACAGTATTTATTGTCATCTCAAACCGGTCCTGTAAATCTGGTAATAGAGTCGTATTATGAAAAGGCTGAATGCTATGCTCAATCTGGATTACCCAATAGGTTCAATAGTTGATAGCTAAGCGCTGGCACATCAGGTAATCTTCGCGCTCTCAATGCTGGAGGAACAGATGAACGACGAATTTAAAGGCAAAAGCGGCAAGGTAAAAGTGATGTATGTACGTGAAGAGGAGGGCGGCAGTAAGCCAAATCCGCGTACCGGCAAAGGCGGCCGTCCTGCTGCGCGCCAGGAAGATAGTCGTCGCTCTGCTCCCCGCAGCAATCGCAATAATGACGAGGGCGATCGTGCCCGCGCACCGCGCAGCGGTGACGACTCCGGCCGCTCGCGCAGCCGTGATGACGCCGGCCGCTCACGTGCGCCGCGCAGCAGCGATGATGCCGGACGTGGCCGCCGTACGGACCGTAACGACCGTAATGACCGTAACGACCGTAGCAATCGCCCTGAGCGTAACGACCGCGACGATCGCGGCTTCAGCGATTCGCCGTGGCGCACCGTATCCCGCCCGCCGGTTGCCGCTGCAGAGAGCGCGGCGGATGATGCCGCTGACGCGAAGCCGGTCATTGATTCTGAGCAGATCCGCCGTCAGCGCCAGGAAGAGACGCGTGTCTATGGCGAAAACGCCTGTCAGGCGCTGTTCCTGAGCCGTCCGGAAAGTATCGTGCGCGCCTGGTTTGTCCAGAGCGTTACGCCGCGCTTCCGCGAAACGCTGCGCTGGCTGGCCGCAAACCGCAAAGCGTATCACGTGGTTGAGGAGGCTGAGCTGGCGAAAGCGTCCGGTACCGAACATCACGGCGGCGTCTGCTTTATTATCAAAAAGCGCAGCGGTATGGCGGTATCAGAGTGGCTGAAGAAGGCAGAGCGTAAAGATTGCGTGCTGGCGCTGGAAGATGTCAGCAACCCACACAACCTGGGCGCCATTATGCGCAGCTGCGCGCATTTTGGTGTGAAGGGACTGCTGGTGAACGATGCGTCGCAGCTGGAATCGGGTGCTGCCGTTCGTACTGCTGAAGGCGGCGCTGAGCACGTGCAGGCGATCAACGGTGAAGATTTTGCTGCAGGTCTCGAAGCGTTTCGTAAGGCGGGCTACACCATCGTGACCACGTCGAGCCATGAGGGCACGCCGCTGGCGCGCGCTGAACTGCCGGCGAAAATGGTACTGGTGCTGGGGCAGGAGCGTGAAGGTCTCTCAGACAGCACCTTCCGGCAGGGCGATCTTAGCCTGTCAATTGGCGGAACCGGCAACGTCGAGAGCCTGAACGTCTCGGTAGCAACCGGTATTCTGCTGGCCGAATGGTGGCGTCAGAACGCATAAAAAAAACGGGCCATTACGGCCCGTTTTACATGGTGGCGGCTTAGTGCGCGCCGCCACCTCCGCCGCCTGCGCCAAACGGCGGACGGGCAAACCATACCAGCACCAGCAGAATCACAAACACCCCCGCCGATGCCCAGAAGATCTCATTGGCTGAAATAATCAGACCCTGATTGGTAATCTCCCGCGCAATCCATGCAGACGCCTGCTGGTGGCTCATCCCCATCCCTTCCAGCTGCGCATACATCTCCTGCGAATTCTGGTTGTAAGGATTGACGGATTCACTCAGATAGCTGTGATGCATTGACTCGCGATTGGTCCACAGGGTGGTAGTGATCGAGGTACCGATCGACCCCGCCAGCGTACGCACAAAGTTAGAGAGGCTGGAGGCGGCCGCCAGGCGCTCCGGCGGCAGTCCCGATAGCGTAATCGTGGTCAGCGGCATAAAGAAACAGGCTACGGCAAAGCCCTGAATAAACTGCGGCCAGGCAGATGCGCCAAAGTCCATGCCGGGTTCAAAGGTATAGGCGCGCCAGTAAAAACAGACGGCATACATGATAAAGCTAAAGGTCACCAGCCGGCGCATGTCGAGCTTGTGGGCAAAACGGCCGATGATAGGTGAGAGGATCACCGGAATAATCCCGACCGGTGCCGATGCCAGTCCGGCCCAGGTGGCAGTGTAGCCATAGACCTCCTGCAGCAGCTGCGGCAGCAGGACAATGGAGCCGAAGTAAAGCATATAGGCCAGGCTTATCGACAGGCAGCCAATGGTGAAATTGCGCATTTTGAACAGCGACAGGTCAACTATCGGATGATCATCCGTCAGCTCCCACACCAGCAGCACCGCCAGCGCCACCACGGCGACCACCGTCAGCACGATAATCTCTGTTGAGCTGAACCAGTCCAGCTCTTTACCGCGATCCAGCATCACCTGCAGCGCCCCGATACCCACCACCAGCAGCACCAGACCGACAATATCGATCGGGCGGATCTCTGTTTTGGTTTCGCGGCCACGCAGCGTCTGCAGCGTCAGCATCACCACCACAATGCCAATCGGCACGTTGATAAAGAAGATCCAGCCCCAGTGATAGTTGTCGCTGATCCAGCCGCCGAGGATCGGGCCACAGATTGGCGCGACGATCACCGTCATCGCCCACAGCGACAGCGCAATGCTGCGTTTGGCAGGCGGATAGTTACTCAGCAGCAGGCTTTGCGAGAGCGGGATCAGCGGGCCGGCCACAATGCCCTGCAGAATACGGAAAAAGATCAGCATCTCCAGGCTTTCTGACATGCCACACGCCCAGGAGGCGAGCGCAAACAGGATTGTCGCCCAGGTAAAGAGCTTCACTTCACCGATGCGTTTTGCCAGCCAGCCGGTAATCGGAATCGAGATGGCGTTAGCCACCCCGAACGAGGTGATGACCCAGGTGCCCTGTGAGTTAGAGGCGCCCAGGTTACCGGCAATGGTCGGGATCGCCACGTTGGCGATGGTTGAGTCGAGCACCTGCATGAATGTCGCCAGCGACAGGGCGATAGTCATCAAAACAAGGGGCGCGCCCTCAAGCGGTTTTTGTGCCATAACAGTCTCCGGCGGATCAGCCCGCGTTGGCACGAACGATAGCGGTAATCATCTGGTTGACCGGTGCGAGGTCGATAGCCAGCGCATTGCTCTCATACGCCGCCTGCGGACGTACGGCACCCGCCAGCACGGCGCCCTCTTTGTTCTGCGTATCAATTTTCACCAGGGTCGAAAGGCCGATGCGCAGCGGATGCGCCGCCACTTCATCCGGGTTCAGCTCAATACGCACCGGCAGGCGCTGTACGACTTTGATCCAGTTACCGGTGGCGTTTTGCGCGGGCAGCAGCGAGAAGGCGCTGCCGGTACCCATATCGAGCCCCGCAACCCTGCCGTGATAAACCACGTCATCGCCATAGATATCGCTGACCACGGTTGCAGACTGACCGATACGTACGCCGGCAAGCTGCGTCTCTTTGAAGTTGGCATCTACCCACAGGTTGGTGGCGGGCACCACCGCCAGAAGCGGGGTGGTAGTGGAGATTTGCGAGCCGACCTGCACGCTGCGGCGTGAAACATAGCCATCAATCGGGCTGCGAATATCGGTACGCTGCAGATTAAGCCAGGCATCGCGCAGGGCAGCAGCGCTTTGCTGTACCGCAGGCTGATTTTCCAGACCGGTATTCAGGATCATCGCCTGGTTGGCATTATATTGCTGCACAGCCACGTCAAGCTGCGCTTTGGCGGTCGCAACGGCGTCGCGCGCGTGCTGCAGCTCTTCGCGGCCAATCAGATTGGAGGCACCCAGCGGTTCGCGGCGCTTCAGGTCGGCTTCTGCCTGCTCCAGTGCCGTCTGCTGCAGCTTGATCGTGGCCTGATACTGCCTGCCGTTGATCATCAGCTGGTGCGTCTGGCGGACGCTGGTGGCCAGCGCAGTTTGCGCTTTTTCAAAAGCCTGCTGCGCATCGGTTTTGTCCAGTGAGACCAGCACGTCACCTTTTTTGACGCGATCGGTATCATCAAACCACACTTTATTAACGCTGCCGGAAACCTGCGCCATCACCTGCACCTGATTGCCAGCCACATAGGCATCATCAGTCTCCTGAAAATGCCGCAGCACCAGATACCAGTAAGTCAGATAGCTAATGCCGGCCACAATAAACACGACAGCCAGCAGGATCAGCGCAAGTTTACGCTTCTTCTTCTTGTTTGCAGGCTGTTGCGGGCTTTGAGCTTCCGCTGTCGCACTCATGTCGTTCTCCACGTTTGCCATAAGTCGGGATGTGCTGATCCATCAACACGGTAACCCGAATCGAAAAAGCCAGCGCAAAAGGCGCTGGCCAGATAAAGGAAAATTAAAATAGCGATTTCGGCAGGGGGTTGTGTCGCACTTCTTGCTATTAGCGAGAGAGTGAGGCGATAACCTGATCTTCGTCCATTTTATCCAGACGGTTAAGCAGCTTGCGCGTGATGGCTTCCAGCTGCTCCTGCTCGGTTGCGCTCAGTGACGACCAGAGATACTGCAGGCTCTGGTGCTGTGGCGGCAGCAGCTGACGCAGAAACTCGTTGCCTTTTTCAGTCAGGTGCAGATGCAGGCAGCGGCGATCGTTGTCGCTTTCACGGCGTTCGATCCAGCCGCGCTTTTCCAGTTCATCCGCAATGCGCGTGGCGTTGGTGCGTGAGGAACCCAGCGCCGAGCTCAGTTCTGATGGCTGAATGCTCTGGTTTTCCTGTGCATCCAGCGTGATCAGCGCCATAAATAAGGTTTCGTTAATTCCCTGCGCCTTGAGCATTTTGTTGCGATTATCCAGCAGCTTGCCCTGCATATGCATACACAGGCGGGTCAGGATAATTTCCTGCAGCGGAAAATCTTTATGGCGATTTGCCCGGACGTTCAGCATCTGCTCAATGGGAGTAAACGAACTTTCCATCTAAAAAAACCTCTTGATTGCAACGTAGAAATATCACATTCAGCGCGCTAACCGCTTCGCTGTGGAATAATTTCGAGAGTAAAAATAACTTCAGTGAATAAGTACACTGCTAACGATATCAAACTCACCTGTTAATGGACAGCGCAGCTTACCGATTTGCGCTGTTTTTCTTGCTCAGGCAGGCTCTGCGCGGGCATTACGCCACCAGATTGTCAGATTAAGCAGCGTTGCCAGGGCGCCAGCCGCACAGACGCCATACCAGCCAAACAGATGAAACGCATTTGCCGAGATAACCGAGCCCAGCGCACCCCCGGTAAAATAGCTGGTCATATAGCCGGAGGTCAGGCGATTGCGCGCTTCAGGCAGGGTGCGATAAATCACGCTTTGATTGGTGATGTGCACCCCCTGAACCGCCAGATCCAGCAGCACAATACCGGCAATCAGCGCCAGCAGGCTGCTGCTGCCCAGAGCGGTAACGCCCCAGGAGATCAGCATGATCACCAGCCCGGCGCTGGTGGTGAGTTTTGCTTTGCCGCGGTCGGCCAGTCCGCCTGCCTGACGCGCCGCCAGCGCGCCTGCTGCCCCGGCCAGACCCAGCAGGCCAATCTCGCCCTCGCTGAAATTCCACGGCGGCGCGGCCAGCAAAAAAGCTATTGAAGTCCAGAGCATGCTGAAGTTTGCAAAACTCAGGCAGCCGGTAAGTGCCCGGGTACGTAATACCCGATCGGCGCTGAACAGGGAGAAAATAGAGCGCAACAGCTGCAGGTAGTTAAGCGGCACGCGCTGCTGGTAACGCGGCAGATAGCGCCACAGCGCCAGCGCCATCAGGATCATCAGCACGCTGGCGCACCAGTAAACGCTGCGCCATCCTGCAACCTGAGCCAGCGCGCCGGCCACGGTACGGGCCAGTAAAATGCCCAGCAGCAGACCACTCATGACCGTGCCTACCACTTTGCCACGCTTTTCCGGAGCAGCGAGCGTTGCGGCCAGCGGTACCAGCAGCTGTGCGACCACTGAGAAGAGACCGGTTATCACGGTACCCAGCAGCATCAGCGTCAGCGAAGAGGAGAGGGCGGTCAGCATCATGCCGCCCGCCGCCAGCAGGCTCATTGAGACAATCAGGGCACGGCGTTCCAGCATATCGCCCAGCGGCACCAGCAGCAGCAATCCACAGGCGTAGCCTAGCTGCGCCGTAGTCACGATAAAGCCCGCGACACTGACTGAGAGGCCAAACTGATGCGCGATTGTGTTGAGCAGCGGCTGCACGTAGTAGTTACTGGCCACTGCCAGCCCTGTCGCCACTGACATCAGCGTTACTAATGGGGCACTGAGACGTGCCGGGGATGAACTCATGAGCTGACACACAAAGAAATAATCATATACGGGTAATAGTAACCGAAAAAATTATTTCATTGTTGTGATAATTGACAGGACATACCAGTCCCCTTCAGCGCACGCTGCGCTGACATTTAGCGTGCAGAAAGAGAAGGAGGGCAGCACCACGGGAGTTCTCCCGTGGCGTATAAAACCGGCAGTGCAGCGTAACGTTAAAAATCCCAGTCCTCATCTTCCGTTTCCACAGCTTTACCCATCACATAGGAGGATCCGGAGCCGGAGAAGAAGTCGTGGTTTTCATCGGCGTTGGGCGACAATGCTGCCAGTATTGCCGGGTTAACTGCCGCTATCTCCGCCGGAAACAGCGCCTCATAGCCCAGATTCATCAGCGCCTTGTTAGCGTTGTAGTGCAGAAAAGCTTTTACTTCGTCAGCCCAGCCCGACTCCCCATACAGCGTATCGGTATAAGCCAGTTCATTTTCATACAGCTCCAGCAGCAGATCGACAGCGAACTGCTGTAGCGCCTCTCGCCGCGCGTCATCGGCGTGCTGCAGCGCCTGCTGATATTTATAGCCGATGTAGTAGCCATGAACCGCCTCATCGCGGATGATCAGACGGATCAGATCGGCGGTGTTGGTCAGCTTGCCGCGGCTTGACCAGTACATCGGCAGCCAGAAGCCCGAGTAAAACAGAAACGACTCCAGAAAGACGCTGGCGATCTTTTTCTTCAGCGGATCGTCCGCCTGATAGTGCGCCAGAATGATCTGCGCCTTATTCTGCAGCGCGGCGTTCTCTTCACTCCAGCGGTAGGCAGCGTCCACGTCTGCCGTATTGCATAGCGTGGAGAAAACCGAGCTGTAGGAGCGGGCGTGTACCGCCTCCATAAAGCTGATATTTGACAGCACCGCTTCTTCATGCGGCGTGGCGGCATCCGGCATCAGGCCCGGTGCGCCCACCACATTCTGAATCGTATCGAGCAGCGTCAGCCCGGTAAACACGCGGATAGTCAGCTGCTGCTGCGCCGGTTCCAGCGCCTGCCACGCGGGCAGATCGTTTGACAGCGGTACTTTTTCCGGCAGCCAGAAGTTACTGGTCAAACGGTTCCAGACCTCAAGATCTTTATCATCCTGCAGGCGATTCCAGTTGATTGCCTGAATGGCATTACGTTTCATCATAATTTTACAGGGCGCAGGAGACGCAGCCCTCAACCTCCGTGCCTTGCAGCGCCATCTGACGCAGACGAATGTAATAGAGCGTTTTGATGCCTTTTTTCCAGGCGTAAATCTGCGCCCTGTTGATATCGCGCGTGGTGACGTCATCGCGGAAAAACAGCGTCAGTGACAATCCCTGATCGACATGCTGCGTCGCTTCGGCATAGGTATCAATAATCGCCTCAGGACCGATCTGGTAGGCATCCTGATAGAACGCCTGGTTTTCATTGGTCATAAACGGTGCCGGATAATAGACGCGCCCGGTCTTGCCCTCTTTACGGATCTCAATGCGCGACACAATCGGATGAATACTCGAGGTGGCGTGATTGATGTAGGAGATAGAACCGGTCGGCGGGATCGCCTGCAGATTCTGGTTAAACAGCCCGTGCTGCATTACCGCCGACCGCAGCGCCTGCCAGTCAGCCTGCGTCGGCAGGACAAGTCCGGCATCGTGGAACAGCTGCGCAATACGGGCGGTGCGCGGCTGCCAGCTGTGCGTAATATATTTATCGAAGTAGCGCCCGCTGGCGTAGTGCGACTGTTCAAATCCGTCAAAGCTGCGCTGCCGCTCGCGGGCCAGCTGGTTTGAGGTACGCAGTGCGTGGAACGTGACGCAGTAAAAGTAGAGGTTGGTGAAATCAAGCGCCTCGTCTGAACCGTAGGCGATGCCTTCCCGCGCCAGGTAGCCGTGCAGATTCATCTGCCCGAGACCAATGGCGTGTGAGCGGCGGTTACCTTCGGCGACGGACGGCACCGAGGCGATCTCGCTCATCTCTGACACCGCGGTAAGCGCCCGCACGGCCACCGCTACGGTGCGGGGAAGGTCGCGGGAGTCCATGGCGTGCGCGATATTCAGCGATCCGAGATTACAGGAGATATCTTTGCCCGTGCGCCGGTAGCTGAGATCCTCATTCAGTTCACTGGCGCTGTTCACCTGCAAAATCTCCGAGCAGAGGTTACTCATGTTAATGCGGCCGGCAATCGGATTACTGCGATTAACGCTATCTTCATACATGATGTAGGGATAGCCCGATTCAAACTGGATCTCTGCCAGCGTCTGGAAAAAGTCGCGCGGTTTGATATAGGTTTTGCGGATACGATCGTCAGCCAGCATCGCATCATAGTGCTCGCTGATGCTGATATCGCTGAACGCTTTGCCATAGATGCGCTCAACGTCATACGGCGAAAACAGCGCCATATCCCGGTTCGCTTTTGCCAGCTGAAAGGTGATATCCGGGATCACCACGCCCAGCGAAAGCGTTTTAATGCGGATTTTTTCATCTGCGTTTTCACGTTTGGTATCAAGGAAGCGCAGAATATCGGGATGATGCGCATTCAGCCAGACGGCACCGGCACCCTGGCGGGCGCCCAGCTGGTTAGCGTAGGAGAACGCATCCTCCAGCATCTTCATGACGGGGATCACGCCGGATGACTGGTTTTCAATGCGCTTGATGGGGGCTCCCGCTTCGCGCAGGTTAGAGAGCAGAAACGCCACGCCGCCCCCGCGTTTAGAGAGCTGCAGGGCAGAGTTCACCGCCCGGCCAATCGACTCCATGTTATCTTCGATACGCAGCAGGAAGCAGGAGACCAGCTCACCGCGCTGCTGTTTGCCGCAGTTCAGAAACGTGGGCGTGGCAGGCTGGAAACGGCCGCTCAGGATCTCCGCCAGCAGCGCACGCGCCTGCTGCTCATCACCGCGTGCCAGCGTCAGCGCCACCATACAGGCGCGCTGGGTGAAGGTCTCCAGGTAGCGTTTGCCATCAAAGGTTTTCAGCGTATAGCTGGTGTAAAACTTCCAGGCGCCGAGGAAGGTGTGAAAGCGGTGCTTCTGCGCATCCGCGTCATCATGCAGCGCGCAGAGAAAGCGGAAATCATACTGATTCAGCACGCTGGCTTCGTAGTAGCCTTCATCCACCAGATAGCGCAGTCGCTCAGCGGCAGAGCTGAAGGTGAGCGTGTTGGGCTGAACATGCTGCAGGAAAAACTGCCGCGCCGCTTCACGATCTTTCTCAAACTGAATATGGCCTGCTGCGTCATACAGATTCAGCATCGCGTTCAGCGCATGGTAATCGAGCTGCGTGCTGTTCAGGGTGTCTGCTGTTGCCAAAATTGGGTTACTCCTGCTTTAACCTGCGCAATGTCTTCCGGCGTCCCCATCATTTCAAAGCGATAGAGGCAGGGCACCTGACATTTACGCGCAATGATGTCGCCCGCCAGGCAGAAACCGCTGCCGAAATTGCGGTTGCCGGCGGCAATAACGCCACGGATGCCGCGACGATTCGCGCTGTCGTTAAGAAACTGAATCACCTGGCGTGGTACGGCACCCTGCACACCGCCGCCGCCATAGCTTGGCACCACCAGAATATAGGGGTGGTCAACCTGCAGCCGCTGGTCAGCCTCTGCAGGAATGCGGCGCGCCGGCAGCGCCAGGCGGGTAATAAACCTGTGGGTGTTTTCAGATCGGCTGGAAAAATAGACCAGCGGATACACGGGGCTATTCACTTACCGCTGCTGGCTGGCGCAGCGCAGCAATTTTGTCCGGACGGAAGCCGCTCCAGCTGTCGTCCGGCGTTATCACAACCGGTACCTGGCGGTAGCCCAGCGTTCTGAGCTCTCCAGTCGCCTCCGGCTGTATATCAAGATTGATGAGCTGGTAAGCGATACCACGACGATCCAGCGCATGTTTAGTGGTGTCACACTGGACACAGTTGCTTTTAGTGTAAATAATAATGCTCATGATTCGCATTTCCTTTTAGTCACAGGAAGATAGCGGCTACTGCCAGACGCAACGGGTCATATTTCAATATGTAGTGCCTTATTTGATTATAAGATACTAGATGTAGCGATTGCGGTGGTCAACCCGCTAACTGAAGGGATATTGCTCCGATAGCAGCACAAACCAGGCAGGCAGCGCTTTTCGCAGCGGAAAAAATTTTTCGCGTAAAAAACGGCAAAAAAAAGCCCTGCGTCAGCAGGGCCTTGTGAGATTTCATAGGTCAGATTAGCGGCGGGATACCAGCAGCGCACCCAGGACCAGACCAACGGCAGCGCCTACTCCGACACCGTGCCATGGCTTGTCGCGCACATAGGCATCAACCTGATAGCCTGCATCACGCGCCGCCTGTGAAACTGAATTGTTGCCGTTCATTTTCGCACGGGTCTGTTTCAGCAGTTTTTGCGCCTTATCGCGTGCGCTGTCGACTTCATCTTTGGCATCGCTGCCGTAAGATTTGAGCAACGCTTCCAGCGAATCAGCCAGATCGTTTACATCCTGATTGATATCAATGTCATCATTTTTAGTCGTTCGATTAAACATTTTTCGCTCCCTTTGATTTAAAACGTAATACTAAGTGTAGACGATACGTGATTAAACGCAGCGCTATGCCAGGCTTTAGGGAAAATCCGAATGTCTGTACCATAGGTCTGTTGTAAGGTTGCGGAGCTGTGAGAAGAGAGGAGCAAGCATGTATTTACGTCCGGATGAGGTTGCGCGCGTACTGGAAAAAGCAGGATTCGAAATGGATGTTCTGACGCCAAAAACCTATGGTTACCGCCGTGGTGAGAACTACGTCTATGTTAACCGTGAGGCGCGTCTGGGACGCACAGCGCTGGTGATACATCCTACGCTGAAAGAGAAAAGCCAGCACTTTGCTGAGCCCGCCTCAGAGATGAAAACCTGCGATCACTACACGCAATTCCCTCTCTACCTGATGGGTAATTCACAGGAGCATTACGGTATTCCCCACGGTTTCAGTTCCCGTGTTGCGCTGGAGCGCTATCTGCAGGGCGTGTTTGGCGCCTGATTTTTTGCCCCGTTAACGCGGGGCTCTCCCGATCTGTACGATTCCCTGTTTCCGCCACGTTGCAAAACGCAGCGCGGATGCGTATAACTCTGTATCCATATAGAAGTTTAGACGTCCATATGGATTATCAGCATGCAAAGCGCGAATACCCCTCCGCAGGAAAGTTTTAAACGCACGATGAAAGTGCGGCATCTGGTGATGCTGTCGCTGGGCGGCGTCATTGGCACCGGCCTGTTTTTTAACACCGGCTACATCATTTCAACAACCGGTGCCGCGGGCACACTGCTGGCCTATCTCATCGGCGCGCTGGTGGTCTGGCTGGTAATGGCCTGTCTGGGCGAGCTGGCGGTAGCGATGCCGGAAACCGGTGCGTTTCACGTTTACGCCGCGCGCTACCTGAGCCCGGCCACGGGCTACACCGTCGCCTGGCTTTACTGGCTCACCTGGACCGTGGCGCTGGGGTCCAGCCTGACCGCGGCCGGTTTCTGTATGCAGTACTGGTTCCCGGCCGTGCCGGTCTGGCTCTGGTGTCTGGTATTTTGTCTGGCCATCTATCTGCTGAATATTATCTCTACGCGCTTTTTTGCCGAAGGCGAGTTCTGGTTCTCGATCATTAAAGTGGTCACCATCATCGCTTTTATTGTGCTGGGCGGCGCCGCGATGTTTGGCTTTATCCCGCTGAAAGATGGCTCTGCCGCGCCGGGCCTGCATAACCTCACGGCGTCGGGCTGGCTGCCGCACGGCACGCTGCCTATTCTGATGACGATGGTGGCGGTAAACTTTGCGTTTTCCGGGACTGAACTGATCGGAATTGCAGCAGGTGAGACTGAGGAGCCGCAGAAAGCGCTGCCGCTGGCTATCCGTACAACCGTGGCCCGCCTGATTATCTTCTTTGTCGGCACGGTATTTGTGCTGGCGGCCCTGATCCCGATGGACCAGGCGGGCATAGTTAAAAGCCCGTTTGTGCTGGTGTTTGAAAAAATCGGTATTCCCTGGTCAGCTGACATCTTCAACTTCGTGATTCTTACGGCGATCCTCTCTGCTGCTAACTCCGGCCTCTATGCCTCCGGACGCATGCTCTGGTCGCTGGCGAATGAAAACACGCTGCCGCGCTGTTTTGCGCGCGTGAACCGGCGTGGTATTCCGGTTCTGGCGATCACCATCAGCATGCTGGGCGGCCTGCTGGCGCTCTTTTCCAGCGTAATCGCGCCGGATACGGTATTTGTGGCGCTGTCGGCCATCTCCGGTTTTGCCGTGGTGGCCGTCTGGCTCAGCATCTGCGCCTCACACTACGTTTTCCGCCGGCGCTACGTGCAGGCCGGAAATGATATCAGGCAGCTCGCGTACCGCGCGCCGTTCTACCCGGTGGTGCCGGTACTGGGATTTGTGCTTTGTCTGGTAGCGTGCGTGGGTCTGGCGTTTGATCCGTCACAGCGCATCGCGCTCTGGTGCGGTATTCCGTTTGTACTGCTCTGTTATGCTGCTTACTATGTTACCCGGCGACGTAAACCCCTTAAGACGCAGGAGAGCAACCATGCCGCGTAACCCGATTGCTGAAGCACTCACTCAAACCCGTCCGCTGATCCTGGATGGCGCGCTGGCCACCGAGCTGGAGGCACGCGGCTGCGATCTTGCAGACTCCCTCTGGTCAGCAAAAGTGCTGATGGAGCAGCCGGAACTGATTTATGCCGTGCACCGCGACTACTTTGCTGCCGGCGCACAGGTGGCGATCACCGCCAGCTATCAGGCAACGCCGCGCGGTTTTGCCGCACGCGGCCTGGATAGCGGCAAGGCGGGCGAGCTGATCCGCCTGAGCGTGACGCTGGCGCAGCGTGCACGCGATGATTACCGTGCTGCTTCCGGCACCACGGCTCCGCTGCTGATCGCCGGTTCAGTAGGGCCCTGGGGCGCCTATCTGGCAAACGGTGCCGAGTATCGCGGCGACTACGCGCTGCCGCCGGAAGAGATGAAAGATTTCCACCGGCCGCGCGTGGCGGCGCTGCTGGAGGCGGGCGTCGACCTGCTGGCATGCGAAACGCTGCCGTCGTTTGGCGAAGCGCAGGCGCTGATCGCGCTGCTGGCTGAATTCCCGCAAAGCAGCGCATGGTTTTCGTTTACGCTGCGTGACGCAGAGCATATCAGCGACGGCACGCCGCTTGAGAGCGTGATGAAGGTGATTGACGCAGCACCGCAGGTTGTTGCGGTGGGCATTAACTGTGTGGCGCTGGAGAGCGTTACGCCGGCGCTGCGGACCCTGCAGGCGCTGACGCAGAAGCCGCTGCTGGTCTACCCTAACTCGGGTGAGCAGTATGATGCAGAGAGTAAAAGCTGGCACTCCGCCCCGTCTGGCTGCACGCTGCAGGAGAAGTTCAGCGAATGGCAGCAGGCAGGTGCGCAGCTGATTGGCGGCTGCTGCCGGACGTCGCCTGAGGATATCCGGGCAATTGCTGCCTGTTGTCAACGCTGAATAAGCACAAAAAAAGCACACTGATAGCGCGATTGTCGTCAGTGAAAAGCCAGAGAGCACGGTTTACACTGTGCTCTCTGACTCTGATGCGGATCTGCTATGAACCTGCGACACACTCTTCCCGCCTGCGCGCTGCTGCTAAGCGGCTGCGCCACTATCGTCGGTACAGACACGCAGCCGGTAAAAATTGACTCTATCCCGCAAGGCGCCCGCTTTACGGTACAGGATGAGACCGGACGCGCGGTAGCGCAGGGCTACACGCCCCAGACCATAGACCTGGCAAAATCAAACGGCAGCTACTTTGGTAAAAAACATTATCAGGTCATGCTGGAAAGCCCCGGCTATGTCCCGCTGACGCTGCCGATTGAGGCAAGTGCCAATCTCTGGTACGTGCTGGGAAATATTCCGCTGCTCGGCTTCCCGGGCTGGCTGGTGGTCGATCCGTTCTATGGCGGGATGTATACCCTGAAACCGGATCATCCGCAGCCGGTACTGAACGTGGTAGGCGCGCGCGGCCGCTGATCTCTGCGTAATCATTCCCCTGCGAAGGTTCAGGTGCCGTAGAGGGCGCATTCATGCGCCCCTGGCCAGTTCCCGGCAACGCCGGCCAGGGCGCCATTAATGGCGCCCCTACGAAGGGTTCAGATGCCGCAGGGGGCGCATTCATGCGCCCCTGGCCAGTTCCCGGCAACGTCAGCCAGGGCGCCATTAATGGCGCCCCTGCAAAGGGTTCAGGTGCCGCAGGGGGCGCATTCATGCGCCCCTGGCCAGTTCCCGGCAACGCCGGCCAGGGCGCCATTAATGTTGCCCCTGCGAAGGGTTCAGGTGCCGTAGGGGGCGCATTCATGCGCCCCTGGCCAGTTCCCGGCACGCCGGCCAGGGCGCCATTAATGGCGCCCCTACGAAGGGTTCAGATGCCGTAGGGGGCGCATTCATGCGCCCCTGCAAAATGTTCAGATGCCTGCGGTTCGCTGCTTACTGGGCGGTGGGCTTGACCATGGCGTTGCCGGGTTTATGCTGCGCCAGATACTGCTGCTGAAAAATGCACATGCGGATGGTGTTACGGTATTCACCGTTGATAAAAAATTCATGCTTCAGCACGCCTTCAACTTCAAAGCCGAGCTTACTGTAGATATGAATCGCCTTCTCATTCTCCTGATCAACAATCAGATAGAGCTTGTAGAGATTCAGCACGGAAAAACCGTAATCCATGGCCAGCCGGGCCGCCTTGCTGGCTAAACCCTTGCCCTGATGGCCTGGCGCGATGATGATCTGAAACTCAGCGCGACGGTGCACATGGTTAATCTCCACCAGCTCAACCAGTCCCGCTTTTTCCTCTTCATATTCGACCACAAAGCGCCGCTCGGTCTGATCGTGAATATGCTTGTCATAGAGATCGGAAAGCTCAACAAACGCCTCATAAGGCTCTTCAAACCAGTAGCGCATCACGCTGGCATTATTATCCAGCTGATGAACAAAATGCAGATCTTCCCGCTCCAGAGGGCGTAATTTCACCGTCACAGGCTGCTCCTTGCGTTAAGAAATTCAGAAAGCGGCCGCCGGATACCGGAGGCCGCATAAGCGAAAGGCTAACTGACAATGCGTCCCTGCGCCATATGCGCCGCGCGATCGCACATATGATCGATAACATCCGGATCGTGGCTGACCAGCACCATGGTCAGTCCGTCGTTCTGCTTGAGATCGTTCAGCAGGTTGAGGATCTCCGCCTGCACCGACATATCCAGCGCTGATGTCGGTTCATCCAGCAGCAGAATTTTAGGTTCCAGCAGCAGTGCGCGTACAATCGCCACGCGCTGGCGCTGTCCGCCCGAAAGCTGATGCGGATAGCGATCTGCCAGCGCCGGATCGAGACCGACATGACGAAAACCTGCGTCGATGCGCTCATTGATATTGTCGCGCTTCAGCAGCTTCAGGGGCTCCGCCAGCGTGCGGCGCAGACGATGACGCGGATGCAGCGAGGCATAGGGGTCCTGAAACACCATCTGCACATCGCGCCGCAGCTGGCCGGTAAAGGCTTTACCGGGCTGCACCGCCGTCTGCGCCAGCGTCATCTCGCCCTGCCAGTGCGGGTTCAGCCCGGCCAGCACCCACAGCAGCGAGGATTTGCCGCAGCCGGAGGGACCGACCAGGCCAAAACATTCACCGGCAGCGACCTGCAGCGAGACGTCATGCACTACGGTACGCAGCTCATAGCCGTGCTTATGGGCAACGCTCAGGTTTGATAACTCAATCATTCTCTCTCTCCAGCGCAGCGCGATCCAGCACCGGCAGACGTTCGCCGTGCGTCGCCTTGCCGGGGCGACATGCCCACAGCGTGCGGGTATAAGGGTGAGTGGCATGAGAGAGCTGTGAGGCCGGCAGCGTATCAAGCAGCCGGCCCTTATACATCACCATTACCCGTTCACAATGTTCTGAGACCTGTTGCAGATCATGACTGATCAGCAGCAGCCCCATATTACGCTGCTCAACCAGACGGCGGATCAGCGCCAGCACCTGGTCGCGCATGGCGTGATCGAGCGCAGAGGTCGGCTCGTCGGCAATCAGCAGTTCCGGATCGGTGATCAGCGCAATCGCCAGCATCACGCGCTGGCCCATGCCGCCGGAGAGCTGATGCGGGTAGCGCTTCATCAGCTGACGCGGTTCGGGCAGGCCAACGGCTGCCAGCATCTCACACACTTTCTCGCGGCGTTCAGCGCGGCTCAGCTTGCGATGCAAAATCAGCGGCTCTTCTACCTGCCAGCCGATGGTACGCGTCGGGTTAAGCGCATATTTCGGGTCCTGCATCACCATCGCCACTTTGCCGCCGCGCAGCGTGATCCAGTCACGCTCCTGCAGACGCTGAGCATCAGCGCCGGCAATCTGCAGACGTTCAGCCTGCAGCTGCAGGGAAGGGGAGAGCAGGCCCATCAGCGAGCGTGCGGTGAGTGATTTGCCGGAGCCGGATTCACCGACCAGCGCCACGCGTTCGCGGCCAATCTGAAAGCTGATGTTATCCACCAGCAGTGATTCGCCGCTGCGGATGCTCAGCCCGCGGGCATCAATCAATAACTCATTTTGCATGGCGGGTATCCAGTCGATCGCGCAGGCCGTCGCCTGTCAGGTTAAACGCCAGGCTGGCGAACAAAATCGCAGCGCCGGGCGCCGCAGCTACCCACCACTGATCGAAAATCACTTTACTGCCTTCGGCAACCATTGAGCCCCATTCGGCGGTAGGAGGCTGTACGCCCATACCGAGGAAGCCGAGACCCGCAGCAGAAAGAATAATACCGCCGAGGCTGAGTGCAGCACGCACGACGGCAGTTGGCAGGCAGAGCGGCAGAATATGGCCGAACATCAGCCGCAGGCCGGTGATCCCCTGCATGCGCGCGGCGGCAAGATAGTCGCTGCGGCGCAGCGCCAGCGTCTCTGCACGCGCCTGGCGGGCAAACGGCGGCCAGCTGGTCAGCGCCAGCGCCAGCGCACCATTCATCAGGCCCGGACCGAGCATGGCGACCAGCGCCAGCGCAATCACCAGATTTGGTAACGACAGGAAGATATCCGTAATGCGCATCAGCACGCGCTCGGTCCAGCCGCCGACATAACCGGCGGTAATACCAATCAGTAATCCCACCGGGATCGTCAGTACCAGAATCAGCGACACCAGCAGCAGCGTCGGGCGCGCACCGTAAATCACGCGCGACAGCAGGTCGCGGCCAAAGCCGTCGGTGCCAAACCAGTGCAGGGCGGAGGGCGGCAGCAGGCGCTGGTTAATGGTCTGCACATTCGGATCGAACGGGGCCAGCCACGGTGCCAGCAGCGCCATCGCAATCAGAATTACCACCAGCGTCAGGCCGATGGAGAGGGAAGTCACGCGCGCCCGACGACGACGCGGACGCACGCTTTCCAGTTCGTGAAGTTGTTGAGTCATCGGGTTCTCGGATCGGTTAACCAGGTCAGGGCATCAGCCACGGCGTTGAGCAGAATAAAGCAGCCGCCAATCAGCAGCGTGGCGCCGAGGATAGCCGGCACATCCGCTGAAAACAGGGCATTGGTCATGTAACGGCCTACGCCCGGCCAGGCGAAGACGGTTTCTGTCAGCACCGAGCCTTCCAGCAGCGTGGCATACGAAAGTGCAATCACGGTGATCAGCGTACCGGTGACGTTGGGCAGAATATGACGCAGCAGGATGCGCGTACGGCCTGCGCCTTTTGCACGTGCCAGCACCACATACTCTTTGCTGCTCTCTTCAAGCAGCGCCGCACGCAGCAGGCGGGTGATGCCCGCCATCGCCAGCAGGCCGAGAATTACCACCGGCAGCCAGAGATGCGCAATTGCATTACGGAACATCTCCGGATCGCCGGAGAGCCAGCTGTCGATCAGCACAAAGCCGGTTTTGGGCTCCAGCGTGTAGACCCAGATATCATCCAGCTGACCCGGTCCGGCGGACCAGTGCAGCACCGCGTAGAACAGCAGCAGACCCAGCAGCCCGAGCCAGAACACCGGCACCGAATAACCCAGCAGCGAAATAAAGCGCGCCACGTTGTCGATAACACTGCCTGGCTTCCACGCGGCCAGCAGCGCCAGCGCCACGCCAAACACGGCGGCAAAGATCATTGCGCAGGTGGCCAGCTCAATCGTAGCCGGAAAGGTACGCAGCAGATCGGCGCTCACCGGCTGATTCGTCAGATGAGAAAGACCTAAATCGCCGCGCGCCAGATGACTGATATAGCGCCAGAACTGCACCAGCACCGGCTGGTCAAGTCCGAGATCGTGCCGCACCTGCGCATAGGTTGCTTCGCTGGCGTGATCGCCGGCAATCTGCTGCACCGGATCAACCGGCGAAAGGTGCGACAGCATAAAGGTAAACGCCAGCAGCCCGAGCAGCGTCACCAGCAGCGAAAGCAGGCTGGTGACAAGGCGGCTGCCGCGCTGCCAGAGTGACCGGGCGAACCCGGTCTGTGAAGCAGATACGGACATTATTTAGAGACCTGCGCGTAATACACCATATCGGGGTTGATGCCCTGCACATAGCCTTTCAGATTGTCGCGCAGCGCAACCAGATTACGCGCCTGCAGGCCAATCACGTACGGGGAGTTTTTCAGCACTTCGCGCTGCATCGCCTGGTACAGCTCTGCGCGTTTGTTGCTGTCCGCTTCCGCCGTGGCAGCCAGCGTCTGCTTGCTCAGCTCCGGAATGTGCCAGTCAGAGCGGTAGGCGATGGTTTTGCTGCCATCTTCCGGATTATAGGCAAAGGAGGCGGCGTTGGTGTTGGGATCGAAATAATCGGCACCCCAGGCGTTCAGCGTCGCCTCAAACTGATGCGCTTTAACCCGCGTTGAGACTTCAGAGCTGAGGCCCGGCTGAACCTCAACTTTTACCCCGCCCTTCGCAAAGCTGCCCTGCAGCGCCTGAGCGATATCAAGATAAGGCGGCTGATTGCTGGTGGAGAGCGTAAAGCTCACATTCGTCAGGCCCGCTTTCTTCAGAATCGCTTTGGCTTTTTCCGGATCGTAGCTGTATGGCGTTTCATTCAGCGCGCCTAAAAAGCCTTTAGGCAGGAAGGTCTGGTGCACTTCAAACTGACCTTTCAGCAGGTTGTCGGCAATGCCTTTATAATCGAACAGATAGCGTGCCGCTTCCCACAGCGCCGGGTTTTTCAGCACCGGATCTTTGCCGACGTTAAACTGAATGTAATAGAGCGACGCCATCGGGATCGCATCGGTTTTGACGCCCGCTTTGCCTTTCAGCGCGGCAATCTGGTCGGCGCCCAGGTTACGTGCGATATCCACATCGCCCTGTTCCAGCAGCAGGCGGCGCGCCGCAGGTTCCGGTACGTTTTTGATCAGAATATTTTTCAGCTTCGGCGCACCGGCGGGTGAAGAGGGGTTTGCCGACAGCAGAACTGCTTCATGCAGCACCACCTTGCGGATCTGATACGGGCCGCTGCCGGCAGAGTGGGTTCCCAGCCATGCATGACCGAAATCGCCGTTTTTCGCATTAGCCTGCGCTGTTTTTTCATCAATGATTGAAGAGACCGGCGCTGAGAGCAGGCTCAGCACATAGGCCGGGCTGACGTTAGCGTTCCAGCTGATCTGAACGTGCTGGTCATCCACCTTTTTCAGGAAGCTATCAACGTTATCTTTATTCCAGCCGAGCTGCGTCAGGATAAAAGAGGGGTCGAGATTCAGTTTAACCACGCGACCCAGTGAAAAAATCACATCTTCCGGGCGCAGCGGATTGCCGCTGGCAAAGGTCGCATCTTTACGCAGCTCAAACGTCAGGCTGCGGTTATCGCTGCCCGACTGCCATGAGGTCGCCAGCGTCGGTTTCAGGTCGGTCGGGTTTTGCGGATCGGACTGGACCAGGCGCTGATAGATATTAGTAAACGACTGTACCGTGGTGAGTTCAAAACCCTGCGCCGGATCGAAGCTGTCAGCATCATCGGTAGACTGTGCAATTACCAGCGTATCTTTGGGTGTGGCAGCGTGCGCAGAGAAGGCGGCCGCCAGCGACAGCGCCAGCAGTGAGGGAATAATTGTTTTCATGTTGTTTCCTTGCCTTAAAAAAGTAACGCGAGTTTACGAGAGCGTACCAGTGAAGAATAGTCTATTTATGGCTATGCATATGCTTTTAGGTTCTAAGACCGGCGGTTCTGTTATAAGGGTTATGGCCGGTAATAACCAGCATAGTACGCATCAGATACGCTTTTTCAGAAATGTTTCAGCCCCGGATTTTCTGCGGACTTACCGGGTCGCAACCGCAAGCCATTAATAACGTGCTCAACCAAACGGCAACAGAATTTAGATAAACCGCTCATGCGTTATATTCAGCTTTACTTCACTTGTTGCACAAATATAATAACGGCAACTAACTATCTGGAGGATCTTGTTGAACAGTCAACCTTATCGATGGCGATACAGGGCAAGCTGACGCACCGATCCTTTTGCTGCTGCTTGCCTCTCAGGCGGGCGGCACGTTCTGTTCTCTGCAGAATGCTCCCGAAAACGCAATGCTGATGGCGAACACAGATTCGCGGGAGTAATTTATGCCTCTGATTTACAACGCGCTATTTCCACCACCCCGATGCGCACGCTGATCCTCAGCGTGCACCCGTCTGCTGTGCGTTAACCCTGACTTCGCATTCTCAGTCAGGCGTTACGCCATACACATTTAATCACTCACTTTTATTCGGTGCAGGATCGTGACGTCTTTTATTAATTAAAGACGCGTAATCTTTTCGCCCGATAATAGCGGGTTCAGCGTGCTGATTATTTATCAGGCTCTCTCTGTTTATATGCGCCAGGCGCAGGATAGCGCTTGCCTGAATAACACCATCGGGGTGTCACATGAACAATATGAAATATAAGCTGCAACGGGATAACCGGAAAAAGGATCTGCGGTCGCCGTTTTACCGCATTGAGCTGGAAACCAGCTTTACTGCAGATGAAACGCTGGTACGGCTGTGCAGCCAGGCTTCGGGCCTGACCGAAGAAGAAGCTGCGGCACGCCTGCGCCGCTATGGCCCTAACGATGCCCGGCATATTGACGCGCCACCGGCGCTGCTGCAGCTGCTGCAGGCGTTCAGTAATCCATTTATCTATGTGCTGATGGCGCTGGCCGCGGTGAGTTTTTTTACTGACTACTGGATCCCGCGGCGGCAGGGCGGGGAGACCGACCTGACCGGGATCGCGATTATCATCACTATGGTAACGCTGAGCGGATTACTGCGTTTCTGGCAGGAGTTTCGCACCAGTAAAGCAGCCCAGGCGCTGAAATCGATGGTGCGCACGACCGCAACGGTGATACGGCGTACGTCGCTGCAGGCGTCGCCGGTACGCAGGGAAGTGGATATCGCGGATCTGGTGCCGGGGGACATCATCTGCCTTTCCGCGGGCGATCTGGTGCCGGCCGATCTCCGCCTGCTGGAGTCGCGCGATCTGTTTATCAGTCAGGCGATCCTGACCGGCGAGTCGCTGCCGGTAGAAAAATATGACGTCACCGGACATGTCACCAGTAAAGCGGCGGGCGGATGCGAACAGAGCGCGTCGCTGCTTGAGTCAGGCAGCATCTGCCTGATGGGCACCAGCGTGGCCAGCGGCTGCGCAAAAGGGGTGGTGGTCGCCACCGGCAGCGATACCTATTTCGGCAGTCTGGCAAAATCGCTTACCGGTAAACGCAGCCAGACGGCGTTTGATCGCGGGGTAAACAGCGTCAGCTGGCTGCTGATCCGCTTTATGCTGGTTATGGTGCCGGTGGTACTGCTGCTTAACGGCCTGACCAAAGGCGACTGGCTGGAAGCCTCGTTGTTCGCACTGGCGGTCGCAGTGGGCCTGACGCCGGAGATGCTGCCGATGATCGTCAGCTCGAATCTGGCAAAAGGGGCTATCGCCATGTCGCGTCGCAAGGTGATTGTGAAACGCCTGAACGCGATTCAGAACCTTGGCGCGATGGATGTGCTGTGCACGGATAAAACCGGCACGCTGACGCAGGATAACATTACCCTGGCACAGCACGTGGACTGTGCCGGCGTGGAGAACAGCCGCGTGCTGATGCTGAGCTGGCTTAACAGCTTTTACCAGAGCAGCACCGCTAACCCGATGGATCGCGCCATTCTGCACTATGGCGGCGCGCGTATGGGCGGCGCTATTAATGATGCATGGAGCAAGATTGATGAGCTGCCGTTTGATTTTGTCCGGCGGCGCGTGTCGGTCGTGGTACACAATCGCCGGCTTAACCAGCAGCTGCTGATCTGCAAAGGGGCCGTTGAAGAGATGCTCAGCATCGCGGTCGCAGAGCGTGAAGGCAGGCTGATACAGCCGCTGAATGACACCCGTCGTGCGGAACTGCTGGCGCTGGCGCAGGGGTATAATCAGCAGGGGTTTCGCGTGCTGCTGGTAGCGAGTCGCGTACTGGATGAGCCGGGTCTGCAGCAGGCGCTGAACGTTGCAGATGAGCAGAACCTCACCATAGAAGGGATGCTGACGTTTCTTGATCCGCCTAAAGCCAGCGCGGCTCCGGCGGTCAGTGCGCTGCGTGATAATGGCGTCGCGATAAAAGTCCTGACCGGTGACAACCCGGTGGTGACCGCGCGCATCTGTGCAGAGGTGGGTATCGACAGCGGCGCGATGGTAGCCGGTGAACAGCTGGCGCGGATGAGCGATGAGCAGCTGGCGCAGACTGTGCAACAGAGTGCGGTGTTTGCCAGACTCACGCCGCTGCAGAAGTCGCGTATTGTGACGGCGCTGCAGCAGCAGGGGCATACCGTGGGTTTTCTGGGTGATGGCATCAATGACGCCCCGGCGCTGCGCGCGGCCGATGTCGGGATCTCCGTGGACAGCGCGGCGGATATCGCTAAAGAGTCCTCGGATATTATCCTGCTGGAGAAAGATCTGCGGGTGCTGGAGGAGGGGATCGTCAAAGGACGTGAGACCTTTGGCAACATCATCAAGTACCTGAACATGACCGCCAGCTCTAACTTTGGCAATGTCTTTTCGGTGCTGGTCGCCAGCGCGTTTATTCCGTTTCTGCCGATGCTGGCGATTCATCTGCTGATTCAGAACCTGATGTATGACATCTCGCAGCTGGCGATGCCGTGGGACAAACTGGATAAAGAGTTTCTGCAAAAACCGCGTAAGTGGGACGCACGCAATATCAGACGGTTTATGCTGTGGATCGGGCCGACCTCCTCTCTGTTCGACATCACCACTTTTGCGCTGATGTGGTATGTGTTTGCCGCAAATACGCCAGAGATGCAGTCGCTGTTTCAGTCGGGCTGGTTTGTCGAGGGGCTGCTGTCGCAGACGCTGGTGGTGCATATGCTGCGCACCCGCAAAATCCCGTTTATTCAGAGCCGCGCCGCACTGCCGGTATTGCTGACCACCGCCTGCGTCATGGTCGCCGGGATCCTGCTGCCGTTCTCATCGCTGGGAGCCAGCGTCGGCCTGACGCCGCTGCCGTGGTCCTACTTTCCGTGGCTGGTGGCGACCCTGACCGGCTACTGCCTGGTGGCGCAGGGTATGAAAACCCTCTACATCAAACGTTTTGGTCAGTGGTTCTGATCCGCAGGAGGTGCGATGAAAAAGCCGGAACTGACAAAGGTGGTCTGCCACCTGGTGTTAATGATGACGGTGATTACCGTGCTAACGTTAGTGTTACGTTAGTTCATCGCGGGCAGCATACGCTGCCCGTTTCGCTACCTGTCCGGGAGAAAAATATGAGCCAGTCACAACGCGCGTTGGTTATCGGTGCCTCAAAAGGGATCGGGCTTGCGGTGGTACAGCAGTTTTTGCAGGCGGGCTGGGATGTGACCGCCACCTTCCGCCGCACGGCGGTCTCATACCAGCACGAGCGGCTGCGCTGGCTGGCGCTGGATATCACCGACGGCGCGGCGCGTGCGGCGCTGCTGCAGCAGTTACAGGGTGAGCAGTTTGATGCGGTGCTGATCAACGCCGGCATCTTTGGCCCGGATGCGCAGCAGCTGCAGCAGGCAGAGGATGCGGAGCTGAGCGAGCTGTTTATCACTAATGCGGTAGCGCCGGTACGGCTGGCGGAGAGCCTGCTGCCGCTGCTGCGTGATAAGCAGAGCGTGGTGGGGATCACCACGTCACAGCTGGCGAGCCTGAATGAAAACCGCGTCGCCGCGATGCCGCTCTACTCGGCCAGCAAGGCGGCGCTTAATATGCTGAGCCGCGCGCTGGCAAAAGAGATGCGACCGCAGGGTGCGACGCTGCTGTCGCTGCATCCGGGCTGGGTAAAAACCGATATGGGTGGCGAGAACGCCGATATCACAGCGGAAGAGAGCGCAGCAGGGCTGGTTGCGCAGCTGCAGCGCTATCGCGGCGAGGGCGGTCATCACTACCTTGATTATAAAGGCGACGCGCTCGCCTGGTGATGTTTCAGGCCGGTTTACGCGTCGTCAGGCGCGTAATACTGCACCCCAATCTCAATGCGCTCCCGACCACCGGCCACGCGGTGCCGGTTGGTATCGCGCAGTGAATAGATGCAGCCGCAGTACTCCTGCTGATAGAAGCGCTCGCGTTTGCTGATCTCAATCATGCGCGATGAGCCGCCGCCTTTACGCCAGTTAAACTCCCAGTAGAGCATATCCGGATAGTGCGCCGCCGCCCGCACGCCGCAGTCGTTGATCTGCTTCATATCTTTCCAGCGTGAAATCCCGAGCGAACTGGTGATCACCGGAAAGCCGTGCTCGTGCGCATAAAGCGCGGTGCGTTCAAAGCGCATATCAAAACACATGGTGCAGCGTACGCCGCGTTCCGGCTCCCACTCCATGCCGCGCGCGCGTTCAAACCAGTTATCTTTATCGTAGTCAGCATCCACAAACGGCACGCCAAACTGCTCAGCAAAGCGGATATTCTCCTCTTTACGCAGCTCATACTCTTTCAGCGGATGAATATTCGGGTTGTAGAAGAAAATGGTGTAGTCGATGCCGGAGGCGAGCATCGCTTCCATCACTTCGCCGGAGCAGGGGGCACAGCAGGAGTGCAGCAGCACTTTATTGTGTCCGCCGGGCAGCGGCAGCGGCTGACGTGTGAAGGTTTCAGACATAAGTAACCGTTAAGCTTGCAGAGGATAGGCGTAGTGTAGGGAGTTACGGCACCGGATGCAAAATGCGGCAGCGGAAAAACAAAAAGGCCGCAGGGCGGCCTTTTTATCACAGTAGTGCAGCTTACTCGCTGACTTTCTGTTTCAGATCGCTGGCACCTTCTTTGGTTTTGTTCCAGCCTTTCTGTGCGCCTTCTTTGGTCGCATCCCAGCCTTTCTCAGTGCCTTCTTTGGTCTTGTTCCAGGTTTTCTGGGTGCCTTCGCTAGCTTTGCTGGTCATGCTGTCGCTTTCGCCTTTCGCCGCGTGCTTCGCTTTAAGACGCTGCTCTTCGCCCTGATGCTGCGCCTGATGCAGTTTCTCTTTTGCGGTGTTAGCGCCAGCCTGAGCGTTAGCGACCGTATCGTCAGTTGCGTGTGTGGTAGCCGCAAACGCGGAAGAAGCCAGCAGGAAAGCAGATACAGCAATAATGGTCTTTTTCATCATAGTCCCTCATTTAACGTATTTGGTGATATGAGCGTAGTTAAGAGTGGCACACTGAGCAACGTTGCGCTCCAGGATAAAACTGTAAGTGAATGAAAACGCCGTGAGGGGTTGGGTTAGCTGTGAAAGTGGCTGCAGGGTATTACTGCTCAGTGGCGGATTTTGAAATGGTGAATGCAGGTTTTGGGGTGATTTATGGTTTGGATGGGTGGGGGAGTTGTATGGGCGGAGAGGGAGCAAAGGAGAAATGAAAGTGCTGCACGGTAAGCCTGGGTTAATAAGCAGGAGGTGCAAAACCCTGTGGGGATTATGTTATGGAGGTTTTAAAGGGCTGGCGGAGTATGAACATGGCGCGCAATACTGTGAAATTGATTGTTTTTTTAATTTCAACTTTGGATCGTGTACCTAAACGTGTACCAATTATTGGATCTCATACCCCGGAGCAGCACGGCAAGGATAACGAATGCCCGGCGCTAGATTCATTTGAAATGATTTTAGAGAAAAGTGTTCACACTGTTCACTTTTAGTTTTTATGTATAAACTTCAACTTTTTAGGTGGTGTATGGTTTGAGGCGGGATGTACATTAGTGTGCACTTTTGGTGATCACCTTAGCCAAGATGACAAAAAGCGACCTGAGCCACTATGTGTAATGTGAAGTTATTAGGCGCTGCTGTTGTTAATGGTCCGCTTTGTGCCAGAAACGGACATTGTAAGCATCTGTTTGCATTTATCTATAGGGAGGGATTCAATATCGTTCAAGCTTCAGATCTGGGTATTAAGTTTTGAATGAATTGCTGATTTCCAAAGCTAACGAGATTAATCATTGAGTTAGTCTATTTGTTGGGTGATAATTATGAAAGTATGAATTTATAAGACATCACTGCTTAAAGCTCATCCTTAATAAAACTTTGGAATCCGGAGGTGGTACCATGTTAGAACTACCTGCATCATTGAGTTTAGATAAGATAGACTCCTTCATCAAAAAAGCAAAGATGGCAGATGATGACCAACCTTTGTTGCTTCCTGTGGGTAAGAAAAACACTGCTTTTGGAGGAATAGCCAGTGCTGTTCAATCTATTAATACTTGGGCGAACTTAAGCCTGAACAAGAAGCTAGTTTTAAGAGAGCCGTCCATTAAGGACGCTGACTATTTTACAGATTTGATCAAAACACCTCATAAATTCACCGCCGCAATGATGTCGAAAGAAATTTCATTTTCAGGCGATCCTAATAAAAACATAAGACGTGATATAAACATACTTGCTAAAGATGCAATCGAGTCACAATCAGACAATCTTTTTGGGCAACAACATGGAAGGCTCTGCTGGTATTCGTTTGTAGATCACAGCACAAAAGGATTTGATAGCAATTTTTATAATAACTCACCTGCTGCTCATTCTGAACCGAAAAAATATGAAGAAATAAGAAACATAATAAGCGCAATGGTTTTGAAATCATCAACTGTTGCAGGAGGAGCTATATCTCTTGAAGATGATAGTATTGACGATCTTGGGAGAATGTTTTATGAATTATTTGTTAACACACACGAGCACGGTACTCGGGAGCTTAATAGGGATAAGTGGATAAAACCAGGTAACAGGTTAATATACACTTATGGCATAAACTTATCTGATGCAGCAATAAATAATTACCTCCTGAATGATGAGGTTCTTACAGAATACATTTCAAGCCTTAAACAAAACCACGTTTCCTCGCGAAGGTTCATTGAAATAAGCATTGTTGATTCTGGTTTAGGTTATTGTGGCCGATGGTTGGCAGATCACTCCGATGCTGGAATGAATCTAGACGTTGACGATGAATATAAGATAATCAAGAAATGCCTGAAATTTAGAAGTTCATCTACAAATAATGATGTAAAAGGGAATGGTTTGCCTTCAGTTATGGCATCATTAACCAAACTGAATGGTTTCATGAAGATAAGAAGTAACAGAGTCTCTATCTACAGAGATTTCAATACTACTCCATATAGTTTCGATGAAAGCGATGACTGTAAGTTTTTAGATTGGTCAACTAAAAGCTATTGCGATGAAAAAATAACTGAACATTCTGAAGTTTGCGGAGTTTCAATAACAATCCTTGTACCTCTTGTCGATAAAAATAATTTCAAGGAAGAATGAAATGAATGGTGTTTTTATTTTCAGATTTAATAAACCTAGCGTCAAACTCTCACCTACATTGGCAATTTTCTGCATTTCATCACTAGATCTGCATCAGTTAATCAAAGAAATAAAAGAAGATATAAGCAAAAATTTAGTACCCAATGAAGTTTTAATTTTTGGTTTTGGAGTAGATGAATCACAGAAATCACGCTTGCTAAATGATCAACTTTTTAACCAAGAGTTCGAATCTTACATCGGAACAGCTTCAAGTAAAATACAGTTTCTAAACGTTAACAATGATGGTGACATCACTGATATAACGACGGGAAAAAAGTACAGTTATCGGCATGAGCTTCTCCAGGCTGGAGCAAGTGAAATATTTAAGAAACGTAAAGGTGTAATCACTTCCACTTCAACCTATCATTTTAGTAAACCTTCCGGTGACCATTGTGATAAATTCATTAGGGCATCAAATTTATTCACCTCAAGCGTCGAGGTGACTTTTTTAGCTATTGGATTATTAAGCTCTATAGTTTCCACTTTAAAAAGAGTTTATGTCGATACTTCATCTATTTCTTTCTTAGTTAGTACGGCACTATACTTGTCAAAAAAATTCCCATTAAGCATACCAGTTATAGAGAGCTTTGAGTCATATTCATCTATAAATCAAGATTACAACTTTATCCGAGATGAAAATCAGTTGATTATAATCTCGGCCACGACCAGTGGTAGTTTAGCGGGAAAACTTGAAAAAAAGAAAAAAATATCACAAAAAAATATAAAAACACTTTTCTATTCTTCACTAGGTGAAAACCAGACTGGACTATATAACATCCTTGATGCCTTGGGTGGTGACATATATTCTGAATCACACGAAACATGTAATTTATGTGCTAACGGCTCAAAAGTAATCAGACTTGAAGGTGAGCAGTTTTTGCCTGAGACGCCTAAGCATGACTTACTCATGATAAAGAAGGTAGATTTCAAAGCAGAAAGACAAAACTTTTTCAGAGAGTTTTCAGCAAAAAATATCTTAAGTATTAATGCTATAACTCGAGAAAGCAATGATGGGTTTTACGATATCGATATTCCTGTATTAATGAAGAACAATCCCGACCTTCTTATTTCTGACATGCGAAAAAAAATCAATAAATATTTCTCTCGTGATATAAATTCAATTATTCATCTAGACGACGAAGGTTCAAAACTTTTAGCATTAAAGGTTAAAGAAATTGTTAATGATGATGATTTGAAAATATTTAATTTCGGCAAAATGAATGAATCTGATTATAGTAGTATGTCATCAGTTTTTGTTGTGGCAGGCGCAATAACGACGGGTAGGAAGTTATTATCCGTATCCAGAAAACTTAGAAATCTTGATAAATCATCTTCAATCTCATATTTTGTTTGCTTTTCGAAATTACAAAATGCACTTAGTCTTGATCAGCTAAGAAAAGACTTATGCATGGGTGGTCATGAACTTATAGTTCTCAGAAATTGCTTTTTACCAAGGATAAATGATAAGTCAAAGACTTATTGGGATTTAGAGCATGAAAAACTTTTTCAATTTAAAAATGACGATCCTCTTGATGATTATTACCATGGACAAAAAATCTCTGAAGATCTGCTTTCAAGACTAGCTTTACTTGAATCGCCCATAAGTCCCAATGAACTGTTCTTGAAAGATAGCAAAGGCAATTCACTTAAACTACGGAAAACATTCGTGTTTTGGGACAAACTGGACATTGTGTTAGAGGATTCTTCCCAAGCAGATGTTTTTTGGACTATTCAAACATTGCTTCATGATTTAAGAATGAATGATGGTAAGGGTTTATCCACAATTTATCACTACACTCTTTTGAGCCCCGTTTGTTTTGACCGATACAATGATGGAGTTATACAAGCATGCCTATTACGTTCAGCGTATTCTTCAGAACTGAACTATTCCATTGATGAAAATTACAGTCAACAAATGTGCGATATAATATGTTCGGTCGTCAAGAATTATGACAATGAACAAGGTGAAGGATGCCTTGAGTTCTTAATGTCTATCTGGATCAAGCACCTAAGGATACTTGACCACCATCTGAAGGAAATTTTATCTTTAGAAAATCAAAGCATGCCTAACTCGGTTAAATTCTTATTGCATCAGATTAGGCGTGATTTTTTTTAAGCGAGTAGCTACCATAGTGAAGGTTGGTAGTCCAACCTTCACTGCTCCCCCATGCTTATTTTACTATTCACATTTTACAAATATGCCACGCTCCCCGTAATCTTTACCTACTCCTCGTTGACTTATACTGAATCATGTCAGCAATGTCCGCAGACTGCTCTTAGCGGACCTTGGCTAACATTAATAATTGCATCAAATATAAAAAAACCGGCCTAAGCCGGTTTACATGTAATGATGTTATCAGACACTACATGTGGGCAACCAATCCGCTTCGTTGTCTTCATGTAGTACGAGATTAGTTTGTATACCGTTATTCGTACTGCGCTTGAGCAGCACCCGCTCATACTCTTTCAGCGTCTGCGGCACCGCCTGGCCGAAAGCCGTCAGGCTAAGCGGGTGCTGATGACCGCGCGACTCCATAAATGACAGATACGCATGATAGAGATAACGTTTCGGGTTTATAGGGCGAATGTTAGCGTTACCTATAAATAGCCCGTTCGGCATGCTCAACGGCATCAGATAGCCACAGAAATCGACCAGCGGATCGGCCTGGCGTTTTATCTCCAGCGCTTCGCCTGATGAGTGCTGCGCCTGCAATAACTCGCAGGCTTCCTCAGGTGAGGCGAAGCGCTGCATCAGATGGTGAACAATAACGGCCAGCTCGGCGCTGATTTTATCTAACAGCTGCGGGTCGCGCTCTTTTGCCGGCATCACTTCCGGGAAGGTCAGAATTACCCGGCGGCGTGACACGCCGCCGCTGCGATCGCTGAAACGCATAGGGTTGTTGTTTACCGCCGGAATATGTGTGGAGTAGGCATCGCGATATTTGGCATCGATGGCGACCGCATCGCCGCCGCTAATCGCCTTGATGCCTGCGCCGTCGCCGCTCCATTTCTCCTGCTCGGGCAAAATAATCAGCGAGAACTCCATCATGCTGACGACGCGTTACCATTAGTCTGGCGTGGCGGATGTTGTGCTTTTTCGGCCAGAGAGCAGGGGCTTTTGGTCTGTTTCATGAGTGCGATTCGTCCACGCTTTTAACCCACAATAAACGCGTAACTGTAATCACTCAATCCAGACACACTCAATCGGGAGATTACAGACACAAAAAAGCCCGCAGGGCTTGCACCGTGCGGGCTTTCAGGACTTCATCATGTGACTCTGGTAATCACCGATGGAGAATTTTGGTGGAGCTGGCGGGAGTTGAACCCGCGTCCGAAATTACTACACCGTCGGTACTACATGCTTAGTCAGTCTTTACATTCGCCTGGCAGCTGCGGACAGACACGCCACTGACAGACTAGCCTGATTGGTTTTAACGCTTCAACCCCAGGCAGGGCATCCACGCGATCTCTTTTGGGTTTGACCTCTCTTGATCCCCGTCCTAAGAGCGGAGGCTAGGGAGAGAGGGCTCTAAGCAGGTTATTAAGCTGCTAGTGCGTAGTTTTCGTCGTTTGCGACTATTTTTTTGCGGCTTTTTACGAGGCAAACCGCCCCTCGGCATGCACCTTGGGTTTCGCGAATCCCGTCGAATCCAGAATCAGCCCCAAGTTCTAAAACTGTAGCGCAAATCTATAAAAGAATCCAGTGCTTAACGACTGGCGCTCTTCATAATTCGTGCTTTATCCATCTTCCACTCGCGATCTTTGATATCAGAGCGCTTATCGTGCTCTTTCTTACCGCGTGCAACGCCGATTTTGAGCTTGGCCCAGGCGTTTTTCCAGTAGAGCGAAAGCGGTATGATGGTATAACCGTCGCGGTTAACGCTGCCAAACAGTGAAGCGAGCTCGCGCTCTTTCAGCAGCAGCTTGCGGGTGCGCGTAGGGTCGCATACCACGTGCGTTGAAGCACCGATCAGCGGCTGGAACGTGGCGCCGAACAGAAACGCTTCGCCGTCGCGCAGCATGATATAGCTTTCGCTGATATTGGCTTTACCGGCGCGCAGTGCTTTGACTTCCCATCCCTGTAACGACAGACCCGCTTCGAACTCCTCTTCGACGAAGTATTCGTGGCGCGCGCGTTTGTTGAGGGCAATGGTGGCTGAACCGGGTTTGTGAGCTTTTTTCTTTGTCATAGTGCGGCGTAGTCTACATTACTCAGTTTGTGGGCGCATCCCCATGTCCTGCGGGGCGGTAAAAAACATCCTATTTTAGCACAGCTGGCAAAAGCATGAATTTTTGTTTAATGGCTTAAAATGGTATAATTCAACGGTTTTGTGACCAACAGGAACCCTTATGGCCCAGATTAGTCGTTCAGCGCTGGTCCCCTATAGCGCTGAGCAGATGTACCAGCTTGTGAATGACGTGGATGCCTATCCTGAATTTCTTCCCGGCTGCACCGGCAGTCGCGTGCTGGATAACAGCGGTCATCAGATGACTGCTGCGGTTGATGTCTCAAAAGCGGGCATCAGTAAAACCTTCACCACGCGTAACACGCTGACTGATAATCAGAGCATTCATATGCAGCTGGTTGATGGCCCGTTCCGTAAGCTCACCGGCGGCTGGAAATTTATCTCGCTGGGTGATGACGCCTGCAAAGTTGAGTTAAGTCTCGACTTTGAGTTCACCAATATGCTGGTTGAGATGGCATTCGGGCGCGTGTTTAAAGAGCTGGCAAACAGTATGGTGCAGGCGTTTACCCAGCGCGCCAAAGAGGTCTATCGTGACTAAGATCCGTGTGGAAGTGGTGTATGCGCTTCCGGATAAGCAGTATCTGCGTGAGGTCTCGGTGGAGCAGGGCGCCACGGTAGAGCAGGCGATAGAGGCATCAGGCCTGCTGCAGCTGCGCCGCGATATCGATCTGGCAAAGAATAAAACCGGGATCTTCAGCCGGCCGGTGAAGCTTGGTGATACGGTTGAAGAGGGCGATCGGGTTGAGATCTACCGGCCGCTGATTGCCGATCCGAAAGAGCTGCGCCGCCAGCGCGCTGAGCGTGCCGCGGTGAAAAAGTAGCTGACGTTAAGCATTAAAAAAGGCGCCCCGGGCGCCTTTTTTATTGTCATCAGCTTAATTATCTTTCTGGCCAGCGAGCCGCGGCTTGTTATCAATGTTCGTCAGAACACCGCTGCGATCAAAGGTCAGCGTCAGCGTCTGCTGCTTCACGTGCTCATGACCGGGTTCCTGACGGAAAATGTAATACCAGACGTTGCTGCCAAAGGGATCGTGCATCATCGGGGTGCCCAGCGTGTAGGCCACCTGCTGCTGCGTCATGCCGGTGTGGATCTTGGCGACATCGTTGGCGGCCAGGTAATTCCCCTGATTGATATCCGGACGATAGACAACGCGCTCCAGCGTGGAACATCCGGCGGTTGTCATCAACATTACCACTGCCGCAGCAGTCAGCGTCTTAAAGCGCATCTGTACATTCCTTTTTTCGGGCCAAACGCCTTTCAGCAGGCAGTTTTGTTGCCATTACATTCTGAACTCTGCACGCGGCAGGCTTTTATTATGGCGATATCACTGCCGATGATAATAGACCTTTTCCCGGTTGGGAACCTCTACAGAGCATGCATATGACCACCAGGCCGGAAAAAAGTGCGGTCTCAGGCTGCTAAAAGTTCTTTGGCGTTCGCCAGCGTGTTACGCGTGACTTCGCTGCCGCCCAGCAGACGAGCCAACTCCTGCAGACGTGCCCGCTTATCCAGCGGCTGCATATGCGTTTCCGTCATCGCGCCGTCGGTCTCTTTGCTGACAAAGAAGTGCTGATGACCGCAGCCCGCAACCTGTGGCAGGTGCGTGACACACATAACCTGCGTCGATTCGCCCAGCTGCCGCAGCATCTTGCCCACTACAGCAGCCGTCGGGCCGCTGATGCCGACATCCACTTCATCGAAAATCATGGCCGGGGTTTCCATCTTCTGCGCGGTGATCACCTGAATAGCGAGCGCAATACGCGAGAGCTCACCGCCAGAGGCGACTTTACCCAGCGGCTGCAGCGGCTGGCCCGGGTTAGTTGTCACCCGGAAATCGATGCGGCTGGCACCCTCGGCGGTGAGCTGCTCGGGATTAAACTCCAGCACAATCGCAAACTGCCCGTGCGGCATCGCCAGGGTACGCATGCTTTGCGTAATGAGATCGCACAGCTCCTGAGCGGATTTTTCACGCTGATGATGCAGCGCTTCAGCGCAGGTGATAGCGGCTTTGTGATGCATTACCACATCATGCTGCAGACTCTCCTGATCGCTCTCCTGCTGCGACAGCAGCTCCGCTTCTTCCAGCAGCTGCTGATGCAGGGCCGGCAGCGCTTCAGGCGCAACGTGATGCTTGCGCGCCAGTGCAATCTGCCGCGACAGGCGCTGCTCCAGCTCGTAAAGACGGTTAGGATCAAGATCGAGACGTTCGCAGTAGTGACGCAGCTCGTCGCTGGCTTCACTCAGCTGAATCGCCGCTTCTTCCAGCAGATTAAACACGCCGCTGACTTTATCATCCAGCGAGACCAGCTCGCTGAGCATGTTGCGGGCGCTGTAAAGCAGGCTCTGCAGGTTAGTATCGTCGCCATCAGCAAGGATATGCAGCGCCTGCTGGCTGGTAGAGAGCAGCTGTCCGCTGTTGGCCAGACGCTTGTACTCTTCATCAATCTGCTCATATTCACCCGCCTGCGGGGCAAACTCGTTCAGCTCTTTCAGCTGATACTGCAGCAGCTCGCGGCGCGCTTCACGCTCCTGTGACTGCTGCTGATGCTGCGCCAGCACACGGCAGCTGTGATGCCAGCGCTGGTAGTGCTGACGCATCTCCGTCAGCAGCCCGTCATGCGCCGCGTAAGCATCCAGCAGATGCTTCTGGTGATCGGTTTTCAGCAGCAGCTGATGGGCGTGCTGACCGTGGATCTGAATCAGCAGCTGGCCCAGTTCCCGCAGCTGGGAGAGGGGTACGGCTGTGCCGTTAATAAAGCCGCGTGAGCGCCCATCGGCGCTGATAACGCGGCGCAGCAGACACTCATTACCGTCATCCAGCTGATTATCAACCAGCCAGCGCTGCGCTGACGGCGAGGATTTCAGCTGAAAGCGGGCGCAGATATCAGCCCGGCTCGCCCCCTGACGCACCATATCCGCTTCCGCCCGTCCGCCAAGGCAGAGGCCCAGCGCATCAATGGCAATAGATTTACCTGCGCCGGTCTCACCGGTGATCGCTGTCATACCGCGATGAAAGTCGATCTCGAGTTCACGAACGATTGCGAAGTTACTGATGGTCAGTTGTGCCAGCATACAATCACCTGTATGGAAAAACAGATATGGTTTTTCGTACAGTATAAACTGGTTTTTTAACCAGTAAAGTAGCCAGCGCTGATTTCTAAAACAATTTTTTTGACCAGCCGAGTTTTGAGCTTAATGTATTGAAGTAATTGTAATTTTTAGGATGAATCAGATTAAGATGGCTGCTGCTGCGCCGGATCAGCACATCTTCACCTTCCTGAATCGGCAGGGCAATCTGGCTGTCACAGCTGATCTCCAGATCGCTGCGTAGCGAGGAGAAGCGCAGGCGAATGGTACTGTTGCTGTTGATAACCAGCGGGCGCGACGACAGCGTGTGCGGGAACATCGGCACCAGCACAATCGCATCAAGCGAAGGGGTAAGAATAGGTCCGCCTGCGGAGAGCGAGTAGGCGGTGGAGCCGGTGGGGGTGGAGATAATCAGGCCATCTGAACGCTGAGAAAAGGCGAAGACTTCGTCAATATAGACCTCAAACTCAATCATATGCGCCACTTTGCCAGGATGGAGCACCACTTCATTGATGGCGCTGCCAATGCGCGGTGAGCAGGTATCACGGCAGACCTGCGCCTCAAGCAGAAAGCGACTCTCCACAAAGTAGTCGCCCTGAAGAACATCATCCAGCTGCTGCTGCGCGTTATCCGGATCGAGGTCGGTCAGGAAGCCCAGATTGCCACGGTTGATGCCAATCACTTTAATGTCATAGCGTGCCAGCACCCTGGCCGCGCCCAGCATATTGCCATCGCCGCCAACCACCACGGCCAGATCGGCCTGCTGGCCTATTTCCGCCAGCGTGCCGGTCTTTACATCGGTTAAGCTCAGCTCGCGCGCAATTTGCTGTTCGACAATCACCTCATATCCCTTATCGGTCAGCCAGCGCCAGAGCATCTCATGGGTGGTTAACGCGGTAGGATGGCGCGGATGACCCACGATTCCGATGCAGCTAAAGTGTGTGTTCATGTGGCGGGTATTCCTCATAAGCCAAAACGGCCTGGCAATGTGATGGGTTCACTTGAAACCGTCAAACTGATCCCCATAATAAGCCAACCAGCGAAATGAATGTGCAAAACGCGGAGAAATTCATGAGTAGTAAAGAACAGAACACCCCAAACGAGCAAGTCTCAGACGAAATTCAACAGGATCACCAGCCGGCGGACGCGGAGACAGCAACTGAGGTGGATCCGCGTGATGAGCGCATTGCGCAACTGGAAGCGGAGCTGACCCAGGCGCAGGGCGGCGTACGCGAAGCGCAGCTGCGTGCGCAGGCGGAGATTGAAAACATCCGTCGCCGTGCGGAAATGGACGTTGAAAAAGCGCATAAATTTGCGCTGGAAAAGTTTGCCAACGAACTGCTGCCCGTGATCGATAGCCTGGAGCGTGCGCTGGAAGTCACAGACAAAGAGAACACCGAGCTCGCTTCGATGATTGAAGGCATCGAGCTGACGCTGAAGTCGCTGCTGGGCGCCGTGCGCAAGTTTGGCGTTGAAGTGGTGGGCGACACCCACGTGCCGTTCAACCCGGATCTGCATCAGGCGATGTCGATGATGGAATCGGATGAGGTTGAGCCGAACCATGTGCTGATGGTGATGCAGCGTGGCTATACCCTGAATGGGCGCCTGCTGCGTCCGGCGATGGTGGCGGTTTCTAAAGCCAAAGCCTGAGCAGAGTAGTGCATCACAACGGCCGCCTGACGCGGCCGTTGTTGTTTCAGGGGAGGACTGGCGTCCAGTCGATCGGCGTTTCTCCCGCCTGGCTGAGCAGTGCGTTGGTCTGCGAAAAGTGCCGGCAGCCAAAAAAGCCGCGGTGCGCTGAGAGCGGAGAAGGGTGGGGGGCTTTCAGCACGTGATGACGCTGCGCATCAATGATGCTGCCTTTCTTCTGCGCGTGCGATCCCCACAGCAGAAAAACCACGCCCTCACGGTGCGTATTGATGGCATCAATCACCGTATCAGTAAACGTCTCCCAGCCAAGCCGCGCGTGCGAGTGTGCTTTGCCCGCCTCAACGGTCAGTACCGTATTCAGCAGCATCACCCCCTGCGTGGCCCAGCTCTCCAGAAAACCGTGCTGCGGGCGCTGAAAGCCGTCGATATCCTGTTCAAGCTCTTTGTACATATTAAGCAGGGAGGGCGGGATAGCCACGCCAGGCAGTACCGAGAAAGCCAGGCCGTGCGCCTGATTCGGTCCGTGATAGGGGTCCTGACCCAAAATCACCACTTTAATATCGCCCAGCTCTGTCAGCTTAAATGCGTTAAACACATCTTTCTGCGGCGGATAAACAGTCACGCCCGCTGCCCGCTGCTGCGCAACCGCCTGCAGCGTCTCTTTGAAATAGGGTTTCTCTTTCTCATCTGCCAGCACGTCGTGCCAGGTCAGCTTGTCACTCATGGTTAACTCCTGCCGCTAGTTTTCCTTAGCTTAGCTGCTTCAGAGCGCGAGCAGAAGAATTAACCCCGCCGTTTCAGCTTGATACAGGTCAAGGCACCGGCGGCGTCCCGGTGATATACCAGCCTGTCTATCTGTCAACGGCGTTCAGAGACAGAACGCCTCTTTCTGGAGATCGCTATGATTACCGGCATTCAAATTACTCAAACCCATAACCCGCTATTGCTGAACTCATTCTGGCTGCTGGATGAGGAGGCCGGACAGGCGCGCTGTCTGTGCGCCAGAGGTATCTATGAGGCGGATCAGGTTGTTGCCCTGAGTGAACTGGGCGAGATGGCCTACCGCGAAATCCCCCTGGAGCAGAAACCGCAGGTGCGCGTTGAGGGCGGACAGCATCTTAACGTCAACGTACTGCAGCGGGAAACGCTGGAAGATGCGGTTAAGCATCCCGAAAAGTATCCGCAGCTGACCATTCGCGTATCCGGTTATGCCGTACGGTTTAATGCCCTGACGCCAGAGCAGCAGCGCGATGTGATCACCCGTACCTTTACAGAGAGCCTGTAACTGAAGTAGCGATGAAAAGTTGCTCATGCTGCAGGCCAGTGCGGAAGCGGTCCGGAACGCATGCGTTGATTAAAATGCGACATTTACCGGCGTTCGCGCTGACCCGCCGGTCAGTGGCCCTTAAGGCCCGCTGAATGTAAAAAAAAAGCGCCGGTTCAGGCGCTTTTTTTACTGCAGTGACGTTTTATTCCGCACCTGACTCCGGCGTGGTTGATCCGCTTGGCTTGCGGCGTTTACCCACGTTTTTGGTGTCACGATGGCGTTTTTTCACGCGCGGCTTTTCGTCTTCTTTCTCTTTCTTCTCTTTGCGTTTGGCAAGCGCCTTTTTCGACGGCTTTCCGGTGACTTTAGCACTCGGCGCACGCGACTCAGGGCGCAGCTCATCAATCACGCGTGATTTCAGCGGCTCATTGACGTAGCGGCTGATTTTACCCAGCAGAACGTGATCATGCGCCTCAACCAGCGAGATAGCGATCCCTTTGCGTCCGGCGCGGCCGGTACGGCCAATACGGTGCAGATAGGTATCTGCCGTACGCGGCAGGTCAAAGTTGATCACGTGGGTCACGTCATCAATATCAATACCGCGCGCCGCGACGTCAGTGGCAACCAGCACATTTACGCGACCGTCGTTGATGCGTTTAATCGCTTCATTACGGTTAGCCTGAACCATCTCCCCTTCGAGGTAGCTGCTGCGCAGGCCCGCTTCATGCATCCAGGTCACCAGCTCGTGCAGACGTTCACGCTTGCGCACAAACACAATCGCACGCTTCACTTCCGGCTGCTTTAACAGGTGCACCAGCAGTTTGGTCTTGTGCTCAAGGTTATCAGCACGGTAGTACCACTGCTGAATGCGTTTGCGTTCGCTTTTGCTCGGGTCGGCTTCAATCGCGACCGGATCGTTGAGCAGGCGTTCAGCAAAATCTTTGATGTGCTCGCCTTCCAGCGTGGCAGAGAAGAGCAGCGTCTGTTTGCGCCAGCGCGTCTCACCGGCGATGGTCTCGATATCCTGGGCAAAGCCCATATCGACCATGCGGTCCGCTTCATCCAGGATCAGCGTTTCTACCGCGCGGCAGTCAAAATTCTCTTCTTTGATGTACTGCAGCAGGCGGCCGGTGGTCGCCACTACAATATCCTGGTTTTCGCTGAAGACTTCAGCGTGGTTCATATAGGCAACACCGCCGGTAATAGTGGCAATGTCGAGATGGGTGTGCTTCGCCAGCTCACGCGCCTGGTCGGCCACCTGCATCGCCAGTTCGCGGGTAGGGGTGAGGATCAGGATACGCGGCGGACCCGACTTCTTACGCGGGAAGTCCAGCAGATGCTGTAATGCGGGCAGCAGATAGGCGGCGGTTTTCCCCGTTCCGGTGGGTGCCGAACCTAACACGTCACGGCCTTCCAGCGCGGCAGGAATGGCTTCAGCCTGAATGGCCGTCGGGCGCGTGAAGCCTTTTTCCTGCAGGGCATCCAGCAGGCTTTCGTCGAGTTCGAGTTCGGAGAATGTGGTTACTGTCATGTTCTACCTCAGTTTGGGGCGCTGATTATAGACAGATCAGCCGCAATCTTCATCTGTTTGTGTTCATCAGACGTAGATGAATTCATCATGCGACCACGTTACACTCTCGCCAGATAACAATTCAATGGCCGAAAGCATGTCTCAGTACCAGCCGCCAGCACGGGCGACATTAAGAAAAGATGGGTTTACGTTTAAGCAATTTTTTGTCGCACACGATCGCTGTGCAATGAAAGTCGGCACGGATGGCGTGCTGCTGGGGGCATGGGCGCCGGTGGCTGGCGTCCGGCGTATTCTGGATATTGGCTGCGGTAGCGGGCTGATCGCCCTGATGCTGGCGCAGCGCACGCCGGAACAGGTCACGCTGGATGCGGTCGAACTTGATAGCGATGCCGCCGCGCAGGCGCAGGAGAACGTGCAGGCCTCACCGTGGGGCGCCCGTATCAGCGTGCACCAGGCGGATATCCTTAACTGGAGCAACCAGTGTGAAAAACGCTATTCGCTGATCGTCAGCAATCCACCTTTCTTTGTGCCCGGTATGGCCTCATCCAGCGTCGCGCGAGACACGGCGCGCAGCACCGCCACGCTCGATCACGCCGCGCTGCTGCAGTGCGCGGCACAGTTGATCGAAGAAGACGGGCTGTTTTGCGTGGTGCTGCCGGTGGAGAGCGGTGAGGCGCTGGTGCAGCTTGCCCGCGACGATGGCTGGCATCTGCGGCTGCGCTACGACGTCGCGCCTTATGCACAGCGGCCACCCAACCGGCTGGTACTGGGCTTTTCACCCGCTGCCGGTGATCTGATTCAGGAGCGGCTGGCGATCCGCAATGAAGACAAAAGCTACTCCGCTGACTGGCTGAGCCTGGTGACTGACTTCTATCTTTTCCGCTGAGTATTGGCTGTCACCGTACTGCAGCAGCGGTCGCGATCTGCCATGACGATCGCAGGTTTCATGCTATATCGTGTCGCAACTTAGCGAATTTTGCGCGCTGCCATCCGCTATGCTGAAAAGAAGAGTAATAAAGATGAAAAAGAGGCTGCCTTACGCTACTCTGCCAGCACTGATTGGCAGCGCATAAGCCATTGAAAGCGGTTGAACTGCTGCTGGCAAAACCGGTAAGTCGCAAATGGCTGCGCTGCCGGTACGAAAAAACAGGTCGTGGTGAACTTCAGGCCAGAACAGAACTCAAAGCGCATGCTTGCTCACGGGTATGAGATGTGCTGGCAGTCCACTTACGCATAAAAGAGTTTTGGGGAGACATTACCTCGGATGAGCGAGCAGTTAACGGATCAGGTTCTCGTTGAGCGGGTTCAGAAAGGAGATCAAAAGTCCTTTAACTTACTGGTAGTCCGATACCAGCATAAAGTGGCGAGCCTGGTTTCACGCTATGTCCCTTCGGGTGACGTGCCCGATGTGGTACAGGAATCATTTATCAAAGCCTATCGCGCGCTGGAGTCGTTCCGCGGGGATAGCGCTTTTTACACGTGGCTTTACCGCATTGCGGTAAACACGGCGAAAAATTATCTGGTGGCTCAGGGCCGCCGTCCGCCGTCCAGCGACGTTGATGCAATTGATGCGGAAAACTTCGAAAGTGCGGGCGCGTTGAAAGAAATATCGAACCCTGAGAACTTAATGTTGTCTGACGAACTGAAACAAATTGTTTTTCGGACAATTGAGTCACTTCCTGAAGATCTCCGGATGGCTATCACGCTCAGAGAGCTGGATGGCCTGAGCTATGAAGAGATCGCTGCCATTATGGATTGCCCGGTTGGTACTGTCCGATCGCGCATATTTCGTGCCCGGGAAGCCATTGATAACAAAGTTCAACCGCTTATCCAACGTTAGTGATAACGGCTACTGAAAGGGTACCAAGGCATGCAGAAAGAAAAACTTTCCGCTTTAATGGATGGTGAAACGTTAGACAGCGAGCTGTTGTCCTCGCTGTCAAAGGATGTCGAACTTCAGAAAAGCTGGGAGAGCTACCATCTTATTCGCGATACGCTGCGCGGCGATGTTGGCGAAGTGCTGCATTTTGATATCTCCGCCCGTGTGGCCGCAGCCATTGAAAATGAGCCGCTGCGCACTGCGGCGACGCCGCTGATCCCGGAAGCGCAGCCGGAACCGGCACGCTGGCAAAAAATGCCGTTCTGGCGTCGCGGTGGCAACTGGGTGGCGTCAGTCACGCAAATTGGCGTGGCCGCATGTGTATCGCTTGCAGTGATTGTGGGCGTGCAACACTACAACGGCTCTTCTGCCAATGGTGCAGCAGAATCATCGGATGCCCCGGCGTTTAATACGCTGCCAATGATGGGTAAAGCGTCACCGGTAAGCCTGGGCGTGCCGTCTGATGCCTTTGATACCAATAGCTCAAACCAGCAGGTTCAGGATCAGCGGCGTCGCGTCAATGCCATGCTGCAGGATTACGAACTGCAGCGCCGGTTGCATGCCGATCAGGTGCAGTTTGAAAACACGGTACCGCAGCAGGCGCAGGCCACCGTTCCCGGAACCCAGTCGTTAGGAACTCAACAGCAGTAATGAAGCAGCTCTGGTGCGCCGTTAGCCTCATGGCAGGCAGCCTGCTCTGGACATCTACCGCCCCGGCACAGACTTCGTCTTCCGGGGCGTTGTTACAGCAGATGGAGCAGGCGACTCAAAATCTCAATTATGAATTCGCATATATTAATGTCTCCCGACTGGGCATTGAGTCACTGCGCTATCGGCACGCCGTGGTGGATAAGCGCGTCTTTGCACAGCTGTTGCAGATGGATGGCCCGCGTCGTGAGGTGATCCAGCGCGGCAGTGACATCAGCTATTTTGAACCTGGCCTGGACCCGTTTTCACTGCCGGGTGACCATATCATTGACGCACTGCCCTCATTAATGTTCGCTAATTTTGCCCGGCTCGGTCAGGCGTATGATTTTGTGCCGGTAGGGCGGTCACGCATGGCCGATCAACTGTGCGAAGTTGTGCGGATTGTCTCCCGTGACGGTACGCGCTACAGCTATGTGGTCTGGCTGGATGTGGATACCAAACTGCCATTACGCATCGATTTGCTGGATCGTGACGGCGAAACGCTGGAGCAGTTTCGTGTTATCAGCTTTGCGGTGGATGAGGGCGTGCGTAATCTGATGCAGGGACTGGAGAAGGCAAACCTGCCGCCATCGCTCTCTGTGCCGGCGGGCGACAAGGTTGAACTTAGCTGGCAGCCAGGCTGGATACCGGCGGGCATGAAGCTGATTTCACAAAGCCGTCGCGCGATACCCGCCATGAATAAAACCGTCGAATCACGTCTCTACAGCGACGGGCTGTTCAGTTTTGCCATCAATATAGCGCCTGCCGATAAAAACAGCGTGCCCCAGCAATTGCGCACGGGACGTCGTACGGTGCAGACCGTTGTGCGCGATAATCAGGAGATCACCGTGGTGGGCGAGTTACCGCCTGCAACCGCGAAACGTATCGCCAGCGCTATTGATACAGGGGCAAAAAAATGATGAGAGAGTGGGCCACGGTTGTGGCATGGCAGGACGGCATTGCCACGCTGCATTCTGAAGCGAAAACCTCCTGCAACAGCTGTTCAGCACGCAAAGGGTGCGGCAGCCATGCGCTCAACAAGCTGGGGCCGAAGAACGCACACGTCATGACGATTCCCAGCGCTGAGCCGCTACAGCCGGGACAGCGCATTGAGTTAGGCATCCGTGAGAGCAGTCTGCTGGGCTCAGCGCTGCTGGTTTATATGACCCCGCTGTTTGGCCTGTTTGCTGTGGCTGGCGTATTCCAGATGCTGTTTCACAGCGATCTGGCTGCTGCCTGCGGGGCACTGCTTGGTGGCGTAGGGGGCTTTATCATTGCCAAAGGCGTTTCATCCCGCTATGCCGGGCGCGAAGCCTTTCAGCCGGTGATCCTTAGCGTGGCGCTTCCGCCTGATGCGCTGCGGGTCGAAGATGTCAGCTGATGCCGCCAGGGCCGCCAGATGTGCGGCCTTTTCATTTCCGCTTACCCGCTGAATTCTGTTGCAAATCCCACAGGTTCCATTCTTTAACGCGCGGCGTTAACAGTGTAATATGCGACGTCATTAATGAGGCCGACAGGGTTCCGGGTAAAGATCGCTTGCCTGAATGTGTCTGTGCTCACGTTTTCAACTGATTCTCTACGTGAAGATATTCATATAAATGAAGCACATACGAAATTTCTCTATTATTGCTCACATTGACCACGGCAAATCAACGCTCTCCGATCGTCTGATTCAGATTTGTGGTGGCCTGAGCGATCGTGAGATGGCAGCGCAGGTTCTTGACTCCATGGATCTGGAGCGCGAGCGCGGCATTACGATTAAAGCGCAGAGCGTTACGCTCGATTACACAGCGCCAGACGGTGAAACTTACCAGCTCAATTTTATCGACACCCCGGGCCACGTAGACTTCTCGTATGAAGTTTCCCGCTCGCTGGCGGCCTGCGAAGGGGCGCTGCTGGTGGTCGATGCAGGACAGGGCGTTGAAGCACAGACGCTGGCGAACTGCTATACCGCCATGGAAATGGATCTGGAAGTGGTACCGGTACTGAATAAGATCGATCTGCCTGCTGCCGATCCTGAGCGTGTAGCTGAAGAGATTGAAGATATCGTGGGTATTGATGCCGTAGACGCCGTGCGCTGCTCGGCGAAAACCGGCATCGGTGTACCTGATGTGCTGGAGCGCCTGGTGCGCGATATCCCGGCGCCGGAAGGCGATCCGGATGGCCCGCTGCAGGCACTGATCATCGACTCCTGGTTTGATAACTACCTCGGCGTTGTTTCCCTGATCCGTATCAAAAACGGTACGCTGCGTAAGGGCGAGAAGGTCAAAGTCATGAGTACCGGTCAGGTATATAACGCTGACCGTCTGGGTATTTTCACACCCAAACAGGTTGACCGCACCGAACTGAAATGCGGTGAAGTTGGCTGGCTGGTGTGCGCAATCAAAGATATTCTTGGCGCGCCAGTGGGCGATACGCTGACGCTGCAGCGCAATCCGGCAGAGAAAGCGCTGCCAGGCTTTAAAAAAGTTAAACCGCAGGTCTATGCCGGTCTCTTCCCGGTAAGCTCGGATGATTATGAATCATTCCGTGACGCGCTGGGCAAGCTGAGTCTGAACGACGCCTCCCTGTTCTATGAGCCAGAGAGTTCAACCGCGCTGGGCTTTGGTTTCCGCTGCGGCTTCCTGGGTCTGCTGCACATGGAGATCATTCAGGAGCGTCTGGAGCGCGAGTATGACCTCGACCTGATCACCACAGCACCAACGGTAGTGTATGAAGTGGAAACCACCGATGGCGAAGTGGTGTATGTCGACAGTCCATCCAAGCTGCCGCCGCTGAACAACATCGAAGAGCTGCGTGAGCCGATTGCAGAGTGTCATATGCTGCTGCCACAGGAATATCTGGGTAATGTGATTACCCTGTGTGTGGAGAAGCGTGGCGTTCAGACCAATATGGTTTACCACGGCAACCAGGTTGCGCTCACCTACGAAATTCCGATGGCTGAAGTGGTGCTCGACTTCTTTGACCGCCTGAAATCGACGTCGCGCGGCTATGCATCGCTGGACTATAACTTCAAGCGCTTCCAGGCGTCAGACATGGTGCGCGTGGACGTATTAATTAACGCAGAGCGTGTTGATGCCCTGGCGCTGATCACCCACCGCGATAACTCGCAGTACCGCGGTCGCGAGCTGGTGGAGAAGATGAAAGATCTGATCCCGCGCCAGCAGTTTGATATCGCGATTCAGGCGGCGATTGGCAACCACATCATTGCGCGTTCCACCGTGAAGCAGCTGCGTAAAAACGTCCTGGCAAAATGCTACGGCGGTGACGTCAGCCGTAAGAAAAAACTGTTGCAGAAACAGAAAGATGGTAAGAAACGCATGAAGCAGGTCGGCAACGTTGAGCTGCCGCAGGAAGCTTTCCTCGCCATTCTGCATGTCGGTAAAGACAGCAAATAAGGAACCACAATGGCTAACATGTTCGCCCTGATTCTGGTTATCGCTACGCTGCTGACCGGTATCATCTGGTGTATCGATCGCGTGAAGTGGGCGCCTGAGCGTCGTGCAAAGCAGGCTGCTGCGCAGGCGCAGGCGGGTAACGCGCTCGACAGCAAAACGCTGGCGAAGGTTGCAGCACAGCCAGGCTGGATTGAAACGGCGGCATCGGTATTTCCGGTGCTGGCGGTGGTACTGATTGTACGTTCATTTATTTTTGAACCCTTTCAGATCCCCTCCGGCTCAATGATGCCCACGCTGCTGATTGGCGACTTTATTCTGGTAGAGAAGTTTGCGTATGGCATTAAAGATCCCATCACGCAAACCACGCTGATCCCGACCGGACATCCAAAACGCGGTGACGTTGCCGTGTTTAAATATCCGAAAGATCCCAGCGTTGACTACATCAAACGCGTGATTGGTCTGCCGGGCGACAAAGTGGTGTTTGATCCGTTCAGCAAAACGCTGACCATCAACCCGGGCTGCGGTAACGGCAAATGTGATACGGCGCTGCCGGTCACCTATACCAATATTGAGCCAAGCGACTTTATCCAGACCTTCAGCGGCTTTGATGGCAATGAAACCGGCAACGGCTTCTTCCGGAAACCGCAGGGTGAAACGCTGCGCGGCGGCCTGCGTCTCGGTACACGTAAAGAGACGCTGGGCGATGTGACGCACAATATCCTGCTGGTGAATGAGGCGCAGAGCCAGGCGAACATGTACTATCAGCAGCCGGGCCAGCCGCAGGCGACCTGGGTCGTGCCGCAGGGGCAATATTTCATGATGGGCGATAACCGTGACAACAGCGCCGACAGTCGCTACTGGGGCTTTGTGCCTGAGAAGAATCTGGTCGGTAAAGCGGTCGCTATCTGGATGAGCTTTGAAAAACAGGAAGGTGAATGGCCGACAGGTGTACGCCTGAGCCGTATCGGCGGCATTCACTAAATACGGGTGGCTTCCTGTCTGACAGGAAGCCACTGCACACGAAACAGAACGCGCTGCTCTCAGCCCTGTTTCGTATGCAGAGTTACAGACGCACAGAACAACTGGAATCGCATGAACCCCATTCTCATTACTAAGCTGCAGCGCAAACTGGGCTACACTTTTACTCATCCGGAACTTTTGCAGCAGGCCCTGACACACCGCAGCGCCAGCAGCAAACATAACGAACGGCTTGAATTTCTTGGCGATTCAATTCTCAGCTATGTGATTGCCAACGCGCTCTATCACCGCTTCCCGCGCGTGGACGAAGGTGATATGAGCCGCATGCGTGCCACGCTGGTGCGTGGCAATACGCTGGCAGAAATGGCGCGTGAATTTGAACTGGGTGAGTGCCTGCGTCTCGGGCCAGGCGAACTGAAAAGCGGCGGCTTCCGTCGTGAGTCGATCCTTGCGGATACGGTAGAGGCGCTGATTGGCGGCATCTTCCTCGACAGCAATATACAGACCGTTGAGAAGCTGATTCTCGACTGGTATCTGAATCGTCTGGAGCAGATCAGCCCGGGCGATAAACAGAAAGACCCTAAAACGCGCCTGCAGGAGTATCTGCAGGGTCGCCATCTGCCGCTGCCCTCCTATCTGGTGGTGCAGGTACGTGGCGAAGCGCACGATCAGGAGTTCACCATTCACTGTCAGGTGAGTGGCATGGCCGACCCGGTAGTGGGCGTAGGCTCCAGCCGCCGTAAAGCGGAACAGGCTGCTGCCGAACAGGCTTTAATCAAGCTTGGACTCGAATAAATTGTTTTACGACAGCGCCATCCCGGCGCTGACTAAGTCAGGACCCGAATGAGCGAACACGAAACTTATTGCGGCTTTGTCGCGATTGTAGGCCGGCCTAACGTCGGTAAATCAACCTTACTGAACCAGCTGCTGGGGCAGAAGGTCTCGATCACCTCACGCAAGCCGCAAACCACGCGCCACCGCATTATGGGCATTCACACTGAAGGCGCTTATCAGGCGATCTACGTGGATACGCCCGGGCTGCATATGGAAGAGAAGCGGGCGATCAACCGCCTGATGAACCGTGCTGCCAGCAGCTCAATTGGCGATGTGGAGCTGGTGATTTTCGTCGTGGAAGGCACGCGCTGGACACCGGATGATGAGATGGTGCTCAACAAACTGCGCGATGGCAAAGTGCCGGTGGTGCTGGCGGTGAACAAGGTGGATAACATTCAGGATAAAAGTATCCTGCTGCCGCACCTGCAGTTCCTGAGTCAGCAGATGAATTTCCTCGATATCGTGCCGATCTCTGCTGAGAATGGCAAAAATGTCGATACCATCGCAGCGATTGCCCGCAAGCGCCTGCCGCTGGCAGAGCATCACTTTCCGGAAGACTACATCACCGACCGCTCACAGCGCTTTATGGCTTCAGAGATCATCCGCGAAAAGCTGATGCGTTTCCTGGGCGCCGAGCTGCCTTACTCCGTCACCGTGGAGATTGAACAGTTTGTCGCTAACGAGCGCGGCGGCTACGACATCAATGGCCTGATTCTGGTGGAGCGCGAAGGCCAGAAAAAAATGGTTATCGGCAACAAAGGGTCAAAGATCAAAACCATCGGTATCGAAGCGCGGCGCGACATGGAAGAGATGTTTGAAGCCAAAGTGCACCTCGAACTTTGGGTGAAAGTAAAATCGGGCTGGGCAGATGACGAACGTGCGCTGCGCAGCCTGGGCTACACAGACGATCTGTAACTGATGGAAGGCTGGCAACGCGCGTTTGTGCTGCATAGTCGCCCTTACAGCGAAACCAGCCTGCTGCTCGATCTCTTCACGGAAAGTCAGGGACGCGTCCGCGTGCTGGCTAAAGGCGCGCGCTCGCGCCGTTCTCAGCTGAAAGGCACCCTGCAGCCTTTTACGCCGCTGCTGGTGCGCTGGGGCGGACGCGGCGAAGTGAAAACGCTGCGTAACGCCGAAGCGGTGTCACTGGCGCTGCCGCTCAGCGGTATCACGCTCTACTGCGGTCTCTATGTCAATGAACTGCTGTCGCGCGTGCTGGAGCAGGAGATCCCCTTTTCTGAGCTCTTCTTCGATTATCTGAACTGTATCCAGGAACTGGCTGCCGGCACGGCCTCGCCGGAACCGGCGCTGCGCCGGTTTGAGCTGGCGCTGCTCGGGCATCTCGGCTACGGCGTCGATTTTCTGCACTGCGCCGGCAGCGGCGAAGCGATTGATGACGCCATGACCTACAGCTACCGCGAAGAGAAGGGCTTTATCGCCAGCCTGGTGCTGAACCAGCGCAGTTTTACCGGTCACCAGCTGCGCGCCATTGAAGCGCGCAGTTTCCCCGATGCCGACAGCCTGCGGGCAGCCAAGCGCTTTACGCGCATGGCGCTGAAGCCCTATCTCGGCGGCAAACCGCTGAAGAGCCAGGAGCTGTTTCGCCAGTTTATTCCAAAGAAGAAACCTGATGCGCCGCAGGCGTAGCGGCGGTCATACCACCTGAACGTATCATCGCGATACACTGCACTGACATTGGACAAAGAGAAGCGTAGTTATGGCTGAGTTGCTGTTAGGCGTCAATATTGATCATATCGCTACCGTACGTAACGCGCGTGGCACCCACTATCCCGATCCGGTACAGGCGGCTTTTGTGGCCGAACAGGCGGGTGCTGACGGCATTACCGTGCATCTGCGCGAAGACCGCCGTCATATCACCGATCGCGATGTGCGTATCCTGCGCGATACCATTCAGACGCGGATGAACCTGGAGATGGCGGTCACGGATGAGATGATCGCCATCGCCTGTGACATCCGGCCGCACTTTGTCTGTCTGGTGCCGGAGAAGCGTCAGGAGGTGACAACGGAAGGTGGACTGGACGTCGCGGGCCAGCAGGCGGGCGTCAGCGCAGCGGTACAGCAGCTGTCTGAAGCGGGCATACTGGTGTCACTGTTTATCGATGCCGATCGCCGGCAGATTGATGCGGCCGTTGCCAGCGGCGCCCCCTATATCGAAATTCATACCGGCGCGTACGCCGAGGCACCGGAAGGGCCGGTGCGTGACGCCGAGCTGCTGCGCATTCGTGAAGCGGCGCACTACGCGGCTTCCCTGGGACTGAAAGTCAACGCCGGCCACGGACTGACCTATCACAACGTACAGCCGATTGCGGCGCTGCCGGAGATGCATGAGCTGAATATCGGCCATGCCATTATCGGGCGGGCGCTCTTCAGCGGGCTGGCAGAGGCGGTGAGCGAAATGAAACAGCTGATGCGGGAAGCGCGGCGCTGATGGCGATCCTTGGTCTTGGCAGCGATATCGTGGAAATTGAGCGCATCGCCGGCGTCATCGAACGATCCGGCGATCGCCTGGCGCGCCGCGTACTGAGCGACGCAGAGTGGCAGCAGTATCAGGCGCATCAGCAGCCGGTGCGTTTTCTGGCCAAGCGTTTTGCCGTTAAAGAGGCGGCGGCCAAAGCGTTTGGCACCGGGATCCGCGGCGGGCTGGCGTTTAATCAGTTTGAGGTATTCAACGATGCGCTGGGGAAACCAGGTCTGCGCTTTTTTGAGCAGGCGAGCATCATTGCAGAGCGGCTTGGCGTGCAGCGCGTGCACGTGACGCTGGCTGATGAGCGCCACTACGCCTGCGCCACGGTGATTATTGAGGACTGATGTTCGTCCTCAGTGCGGATGCAGCTGCACAAATTTCTCCCACAGCGCGTCGCGGCTTTCGGCGTGCTGCGGGTCACTGATAATTGTGTTGTCGATAGGGCAGACGCTCTGACAGGTTGGGGTTTCATAGTGCCCCACGCACTCGGTGCAGCGCGCCGGATCGATTTCATATATCGCCTCACCCAGCGCGATAGCCTGATTGGGACACTCCGGCTCACACATGTCGCAGTTAATACATTTCGCCGTAATCAGTAACGCCATTCTTTACGTCCGTTAATCCTTAATAAATGCGCGGTCATTATAGGCCGGTTTAACGCTTATATCAGCTTTTTCACCAGTGCTTCGCTGTGGCGGATGTGGCTTGATGCCCGCTCCGGATCGTGCTGCACCAGCGCCATAAACAGTAAATCCGTCAGGGCCAGCTGTGCGCTGGTTGAGGAGATGGCCGCGCTGCGCGTGCTCTGCTCCTCTGCAACGGTATAGAGACAGATGGAGGCGCACTGCTGCAGCGCGTTCGGCGTAAAACCGGTAAACGCCACCACATCAGCCCCGATAGCGGCCGCTTCCTGTGCCGCCAGATTAATTTCACGCCGTTCGCCGGTGTAGGAGATGGCCAGCAGGACATCGCCAGGCGCCATCGCCTGTACGCTGGCGAGCAGGGCGTGCATATCCTGCTCAGCCACCGCATTAATGCCGATTTTCATCAGTTTCCAGGAGAAATCTTTCGCCACCAGGCCAGACGCGCCGATCCCCACCAGCAGAATACGGTTGGCATTCTTCAGCAGATGCAACGTCTCCATCAGTTTCTCTTCGCTGTTGATATCCAGCGTGGCGCGGATCGCAGAGATCTTTTCAGTCAGCAGCTTCTCACCTACGGTTTTCAGTGGATCGTCACTGAGAATATGGTTATGCACGGTGATCGCATCGCGATCCGCCAGCGATTCACTCAGCGCCAGCTTCAGGGCCGGAAATCCTTTATAACCCAGCTTCTGCGCAAACTTCACCACGCTCGACTGGCTGACGCCCGCTTCTTCAGCCAGCTTTTGTGAGCTGAGATGGCGCGCCCGATCGGGCTGTGACAGTAAAAAGTCAGCCAGCCGGCGCTCATTCAGCGCCAGCCGGGGATAGAGCTGGCGGATTCGCAGCAGTGAACTCATGTTCGATCCTTACTCCCGGTTTCATAGCATGCCGCAGGTTACCTCTCTGCCACACGCGCAGTAATAGTAAATACTCCGTGTCACCAAGAATAAACTATTCAGTGGGCTTTGTAGCTAGCGGAATTAAAAATCACAGCTTCGCTAAGCGCGGTTGCTGGCTACACTGTAGAGCAGCAACTGATTTAAAAAAGGAGAGAGGTTTGACACAGGACTCGCAACGCCGCGTCGTATTTTTCGATCTGGATGGCACGCTGCATCAGCAGGATATGTTTGGAACCTTTATGCGCTTTTTGCTGCGCCGGCAGCCGCTGAATCTGCTGCTGGTGGTTCCGCTGCTGCCGGTTATCGGGCTCGGGCTGCTGGTTAAAGGCCGGGCAGCGCGCTGGCCAATGAGTCTGCTGCTCTGGGCGATCACGTTCGGGCACAGCGAAACGCGCCTGCGCGCGCGTGAAGCGGAGTTTGCGCAGTGGTTCCGCGAGCGGGTAGTGGCGTTTCCGGTGGTGCAGCAGCGCCTGACAGATTACCTGCAGAGTGACGATGCCGATGTCTGGCTAATTACCGGATCACCGCAATCACTGGTGGAGCAGGTCTATTTCGATTCCGCCTTTCTGCCGCGTGTGAAACTGATCGCCAGCCAGATGCGGCCAGGACGCGGCGGACGCGTGCTGGCAATGCGCTGTCTCGGCCACGAAAAGGTCGCGCAGCTGGAAGAGCAGATTGGCACGCCGCTGCAGCTTTACAGCGGCTACAGCGACAGCAAACAGGACAACCCGCTGCTGTTTTTCTGTCAGCATCGCTGGCGCGTAACACCGCGTGGCGAACTGCAGCAGCTGGAGTGAATCGCGCGGCGTTTTTGTCTATAATGCGCCGCCTTTTCATTCTGCAGGAGTTACCCGGTGAAACCACAAACTGATGAATACTGGATGCGTCACGCGCTGCAGCTGGCGCAGCGTGCCCGGGAGCAGGGTGAGGTGCCGGTCGGGGCTGTACTGGTGCAGGGAGAGCGGATCATAGGGGAGGGCTGGAACCGGCCCATCGGCCAGTGCGATCCTACCGCACACGCGGAGATCATGGCGCTGCGCCAGGGCGGTAAAGTGCTGGATAACTACCGCCTGCTGGATACCACGCTCTATGTCACGCTGGAGCCGTGCGTCATGTGTGCCGGTGCCATGGTACACAGCCGCATTACCCGGCTGGTTTACGGCGCAAAAGATGTCAAAACCGGCGCGGCCGGTTCACTGCTGGACGTGCTGGGGCATCCGGGGATGAATCATCAGATCGAGATCGCCTGCGGCGTGCTGGCGGAGGAGTGCGCCGGCATGCTGAGCGACTTTTTTCGTATGCGACGCGAGCAGAAGCGCGCGCTGCGTCAGGCACAGCGCGCAGATTAATTCATGGCGATTTTGGGCTCAACCGCCGGATAACCGGCGCCCAGCTCCGCTTCCAGCGCTGAACGCTGCGCCAGGCGCCGCTCCTGCTCTTGCAGATAGCCCACCAGACTTAGCTGATACTTACGGATATTCTCCACGTAGTTATACGCTTCGTGCCCGCGCGCATAGCCATAGGCGGTTTGCGCGTAGTAGCGCTTCTGACTAAGCATCGGCAGGCGCAGCTTCACATCTGCCCAGCTGTCAGGGTTGCCGCCCTGTTTCGCCGTCAGCCGGCGCACATCGAGCATGTGCGCATATCCCATGTTATAGGCCGCCAGCGCAAACCAGATGCGCTCGTCGTCAGGCACGCTCGCCGGCACTTTATCCATCATACGCTGCAGATACTCACTGCCGCCGCGAATGCTCTGCTCCGGGTCAAGCCGGTCATCAACATTAAGGCTATCCGCTGTGTTACGCGTCAGCATCATCATGCCGCGCACGCCGGTGGGTGAGGTCGCCTGCGGATTCCAGTGCGACTCCTGATAGGAGATCGCCGCCAGCAGACGCCAGTCCATGCTGGCAGAATACTTTTTAAACAGCGGTTTGATATCCGGCAGCGTATTGTCAATCGCGCGCAGGAAGGTGCGGGTATCGACATAATCAAATGTGCCAACGTGACCGAGGTATTTCTCCTCCAGTCGCGCCATCGTGCCTTCTTCACCCATCTGGCTGTAAAAATCGAGCATGGCCGCGTTAAGGCTGCTGTCATCATTGCGCGGCAGATACCAGGTCACCGGCTCTTCATCGGTGATATCAAAGGCGACCGCCAGCTGCGGGTGAATACGCTGCAGCAGGCCCACGGTAACCGAGTCGCCTACCGTGTAGTCAAGTTTGCCGTCAGCCACCGCCTCCAGCAGCGCTTTCTGTCCCTGATCGGTGGCGATTGCCCAGTCGAGATCGGGATAGCTGTTGGCTTTTTCTGTCCGCAGCGTCGAGAGATAAGCTGAGCCGGACTGCACCACCAGGCGGCCTTTCAGGTCGCCCAGCGTGCGCGGACGCGGTTTATCGATACGGTAAACCAGCTGCTGCGACACCGAATAGTAGCTGGGGCCGGCCTGATAGTGCGCCAGACGCTCGCTGTTATAGATAAGCCCGGCGGCGAGCAGATCGGCTTTTCCCTCATCGAGATCGTCAAACAGATCGCCCAGGCTGGGCCGCACAGTGACCTCCAGCCTGACGCCGAGGTAGTCTGCAAAGCGCTTTGCCAGCTCGTAATCCATGCCAGCCGGTGCCTGGTTGATGGTGTAATACGTCAGCGGCGAATTGACCGTACTGATGCGTAACACGCCGCGTGATTTGATCGCTGTCAGCGCGTCCCGATCGCCCCCGTACCAGGGGATTGCCGGCCATAGCGCCAGCGCCAGCAGCACGGTGATCAGACCGATGAACAGATAATTTAATTTTAGGCGTTTCAAATGGTTGTCTCTTAATGGCTCACAGGCCTCTGTCCTTTAAAGGCAGTATTGGTATTGTTTTTTACTCCCAGAGCGAGGGGCATTTTGCGCAACAAAGCGAAACAGGGCAACTCATATAGCAGGTTTTGCGCAAAATTCAGGCAAATCCCGTATGGCAGTTTTTCTGCGCAAACGGTTTCGTTACCTGCGCGCTTTCTCTATAATACCGCCCGTTTTCCCTGTTGCGCCCAATGAAGCGTCGCCCGGCGCTTCGAAGACGAGAGATCTTTAATGATGGAAATTCTGCGTGGTTCGCCCGCTCTGTCAGCATTTCGTGTAAACAAACTGCTGACCCGCTTTCAGAACGCTCATCTGCCGGTGAGTGATATTTACGCCGAGTATGTCCATTTTGCTGATGTTGCTGCACCGCTCAGCGCGGATGAACACGCCCGCCTGCAGCGCCTGCTGAAATATGGCCCTTCTCTCGCTGAACATGCGCCTCAAGGGCGTCTGCTGCTGATTACGCCGCGTCCTGGCACTATCTCTCCCTGGTCATCGAAAGCCACGGACATTGCTCACAACTGCGATTTGCCGCAGGTTAAACGCCTGGAGCGCGGCCTGGCGTTCTATGTTCAGGCGCCGCAGCTGACAGAAACGCAGTGGCAGCAGCTGGCTGGCCTGCTGCACGATCGCATGATGGAGTGCGTATTCAGCGACCTGCAGGCAGCAGAGCAGCTGTTTGCTCATCACACGCCGCAGCCGCTGCAGAGCGTTGATGTACTGGGAACCGGACGTCAGGCGCTGGAGCAGGCGAATACCACGCTGGGGCTGGCGCTGGCAGATGATGAAATAGACTATCTGCTGGATGCTTTTACCCGTCTGGGTCGCAACCCTAATGACATTGAGCTCTATATGTTTGCGCAGGCGAACTCAGAGCACTGCCGTCACAAAATTTTCAACGCTGACTGGATCATTGATGGCGAAAAACAGCCCAAATCGCTGTTTAAAATGATCAAGAATACGTTTGAGCAGCATCCCGATCACGTGCTGTCAGCCTATAAAGACAACGCTGCCGTGATGGAAGGATCAGACGTTGGTCGCTTCTACGCTGATGCACAGCAGGGCGAATACGCTTTCCATCAGGAAGCCGCGCATATTCTGATGAAAGTAGAAACGCATAACCATCCCACCGCTATTTCTCCCTGGCCGGGTGCAGCGACCGGCTCGGGCGGTGAAATTCGCGATGAAGGCGCAACCGGGCGTGGCGCTAAACCGAAAGCGGGTCTGACCGGCTTTTCCGTTTCCGATCTGCGCATTCCGGGCTTTGAGCAGCCGTGGGAAGAGGATTTCGGCAAGCCGGATCGTATTGTTACCGCACTGGATATCATGACTGAAGGTCCGCTGGGTGGCGCAGCGTTTAACAACGAATTTGGCCGTCCGGCGCTGAACGGTTACTTCCGTACCTATGAAGAGCAGGTTAACAGTCATAACGGCGTTGAACTGCGCGGCTACCATAAGCCAATCATGCTGGCAGGCGGTATCGGTAATATTCGTGCAGACCACGTGCAGAAAGGCGAGATTGTCGTGGGGGCCAAACTGATCGTCCTGGGCGGGCCGGCGATGAACATCGGCCTCGGCGGCGGTGCAGCGTCATCCATGGCCTCCGGTCAGTCAGATGCCGACCTCGATTTTGCGTCAGTGCAGCGCGACAACCCGGAAATGGAGCGCCGCTGTCAGGAAGTGATCGACCGCTGCTGGCAGCTGGGCGAAGCCAACCCGATTCTGTTTATCCACGACGTCGGCGCGGGCGGTCTCTCTAACGCCATGCCTGAGCTGGTCAGCGATGGCGGACGCGGCGGTAACTTCAATCTGCGCGACATTCTCAGCGATGAACCTGGCATGAGCCCGCTGGAAGTGTGGTGTAACGAGTCGCAGGAGCGCTATGTGTTGGCCGTGGCGCCAGAGAAACTGGCGCTGTTTGATGAGCTGTGCCAGCGCGAGCGCGCCCCGTATGCGGTGATTGGTGAAGCTACCGAAGAGCAGCACCTGTCGCTGAGCGACAGCCATTTTGACAACAAGCCTATCGACATGCCGCTGGATGTTCTGCTGGGCAAAACGCCTAAAATGACGCGTGATGTCACGCGGCAGCAGGCAAAAGGCGATGCGCTGCAGCGTAGCGGCATCACAATTGCTGATGCGGTTAACCGCGTGCTGCATCTGCCTGCGGTGGCTGAGAAAACGTTTCTTATCACCATCGGCGACCGGTCGGTGACCGGTATGGTGGCGCGCGATCAGATGGTCGGACCCTGGCAGATCCCGGTTGCGAACTGCGCCGTGACCACGGCCAGCCTCGACAGCTATCACGGCGAAGCCTTTGCCTTAGGTGAGCGCGCGCCGGTCGCACTGCTGGATTTTGCGGCCTCCGGGCGTCTGGCAGTAGGCGAAGCCCTGACTAACCTGGCTGCTACTGCAATTGGTTCGCTGAAGCGCGTGAAGCTGTCCGCGAACTGGATGGCAGCAGCGGGACACCCGGGTGAGGATGCCGGCCTGTATGAAGCGGTTAAAGCCGTTGGTGAAGAGCTCTGCCCGGCGCTGGGGATCACTATTCCGGTTGGCAAAGACTCCATGTCGATGAAAACCCGCTGGCAGCAGGGCAATGAGGAGCGTGAAATGACCTCGCCGCTCTCGCTGGTGATCACCGCTTTTGCGCGCGTGGAAGATGTCCGGCGTACCGTAACGCCGCAGCTGCAGGCAGATCAGGATAACCTGCTGCTGCTGGCAGACCTCGGCAACGGAGCCAATACGCTGGGTGCAACCGCGCTGTCGCAGGTCTATCGTCAGCTGGGCGATAAGCCGGCTGACGTGCGCGATGCCGCACAGCTGGCGGGCTTCTTTAATGCTATCCAGACGCTGGTTAGCGAACAGAAGCTGCTGGCCTACCACGACCGTTCCGACGGCGGCCTGCTGGTGACGCTGGCAGAGATGGCCTTTACCGGCCACTGCGGTATTGAGGCGGATATCGCCGCGCTGGGCAGCGATGCGCTGGCGGCGCTGTTCACCGAAGAGCTGGGCGCGGTGCTGCAGATTAACGCAGCCGATCTGGCGGCGGTAGAGCAGGTATTTGCTGACCACGGTTTGCGCAGCGCGCTGCACGTGATTGGTAAGGCGCTGCCGGGCGACCGTTTTGTGATCCGCGCCGGCGAGCATCCGGTCTACAGCGAAAGCCGCACAACGCTGCGTACCTGGTGGGCCGAAACCACCTGGCAGATGCAGCGCCTGCGTGATAACCCGGCCTGTGCCGATCAGGAGCATGAAGCGAAGCAAAACGACAGCGATCCGGGTCTGAACGTTCAGCTGACCTTCCGTCCGGAAGAGGATGTGGCTGCACCGATGATCGCCACAGGCGTGCGTCCGCGCATCGCCGTACTGCGCGAGCAGGGCGTTAACTCGCACGTTGAGATGGCAGCGGCGTTCCATCGCGCCGGCTTTACCGCCGTGGATGTGCACATGAGCGATCTGCTGGCGGGCCGTCGCGGTCTGGAAGAGTTCCATGCGCTGGTGGCGTGCGGCGGCTTCTCTTACGGTGACGTACTGGGTGCCGGCGAAGGCTGGGCAAAATCGATTCTGTTTAACGGGCGCGTGCGTGATGAGTTTGAAAACTTCTTCCATCGTCCGCAGACGCTGGCGCTGGGGGTTTGCAACGGCTGTCAGATGATGTCAAACCTGCGCGAAGTGATCCCCGGCAGCGAGCTGTGGCCGCGTTTTGTGCGCAATCAGTCTGAGCGTTTTGAGGCGCGTTTCAGCCTGGTGGAAGTGGCGGCCAGCCCGTCGCTGCTGCTTGAAGGGATGGCGGGTTCACGCATGCCGATCGCGGTATCGCACGGTGAAGGCTTTGTTGAAGTGCGTGATGGCGCCCATCTGGCCGCGCTGGAAGCAAAAGGCCTGGTCGCACTGCGCTTCACGGATAACTTCGGTAACGTGACCGAAAACTATCCGGCTAACCCGAACGGCTCGCCAAATGGCATCACGGCGGTGACGAACGAAAGCGGTCGCGTCACGATCATGATGCCGCATCCGGAGCGCGTCTTCCGCACCGTCAGCAACTCCTGGCATCCGGCGGAGTGGGGTGAAGACAGCCCGTGGATGCGCATTTTCCGCAATGCGCGTAAACAGCTGGGCTGATCTGCATTTCGCAGCAGGCAGATGAAAGAAACCACAAAGCCGCCGCAGGGCGGCTTTTTTGCAGGATTCAGGGCACGTGTCGCGATATACCGACAAATGAGCGACTGTACTGTCGCTATCAGGAGACACTTAACGCCCTGATTTTTATGATTAAGAAAAAACCTGACGAAATGCGTCGCTAAGCAGAGACACTTCTGCGCCGTCAGCAGGCTGCTTTCGCGATCCGGACGCCATTTTCCCTGGTGTATCTCTGATAAATAAAGAGATTTAAAAAGTGGCACGATAGTTGCTATAATTAACGCGTGGCTCATTCGCCTGTCTGTGATTGCCCCGTACTTTACGGCAGAGCTCACAGAACCCTGAATGACGCACCAAACGGAGCCTGCCGTCCACCTGACCGATAATCGCCTGCATTGCAGCGTTATCAAGCATCGGACGTAACGTTGAGTTAGGCTCCACCTCTTCTGAGCGGCAGACCTTCGGGTCTGCCGTTTGCATTTCCGGCTTTCTAAGCGCGCCAGAGTTAGCTAGCATGCCTGCAGCACCCTATTTGCGAGAGCGCGGCAGTATGAGATGGCGTCTGTTTCCCCGATCCCTGCGACAACTGGTCCTGATGGCATTTTTACTGGTGCTGCTGCCGCTGCTGGTGCTGGCGTGGCAGGCGTGGGAGAGCCTGTCAGCGCTCAGTAATCAGGCCGCCGATACGAACCGCAATACCTTTACCGACGTGCGGCGCAGCGAGGCGATGGCCCGCACCGCGCTGGAGCTTGAACGCAGCTATCGTCAATACTGCGTACTGGGTGATGCTGCGCTGATAAAGCTCTATACCACGCAGTGGACCCGCTACGGGCAGATGCTGAACAGCCATGCGGCCAGTCTGCCGGAACTGCCCACCTTTACCCTGTTGCGCGGCACGCTGCCGCAGCTCGCCACAGCCGCCTGCGAAAATGGCACGCCTTCGGCGTCCGGAGCCGCTGCGCTGGATCGCTTTTCGGACGCTAACGCGCGTATGGTACAGGCGACGCGCGAGGTGGTGTTTTCCCGCGGGCTGCAACTGCAGCGTGATATCGCCGAGCGTGGCCAGTTCTTTGGCTGGCAGGCGCTGATCCTGTTTCTGATTACATTGATGCTGGTCCTGCTGTTTACCGGCATGATTATCGGACCGGTAAAGCGTGTGGAGCAGATGATCAACCGGCTGGGAGAAGGGCAGTCGCTGGAAAACAACGTCAGCTTTCGCGGACCGCGTGAGTTGCGCTCGCTGGGGCAGCGTATTGCGTGGCTTAGCGAGCGGCTGAGCTGGCTGGAGGCGCAGCGACATGAGTTTTTACGTCATCTTTCGCATGAGCTCAAAACGCCGCTCGCCAGCCTGCGTGAAGGGACCGAGCTGCTGGCCGATGGCATTGCCGGGCCGCTTAATGCAGAGCAGCAGGAAATCGTCGCTATTCTGGACAGCAGCAGCCGCCATCTGCAGCGTCTGATTGAACAGCTGCTGGATTACAACCGCAAGCTGAACGAGATGCCGCTCAGCCCGGAACCGGTCGCGCTGGATGCGATCGTGACTGCTGTGACCCGCATACATTCCCTGCCAGCCAGCGCCCGGCAAATAAAAACGCACGTTGATCTGCAGGCCACCTCCTGTCTGGCAGAAGCGACACTGCTGCAGCGCGTTATTGACAACCTCTACTCGAACGCCGTGAACTATGGGCGTGAATCCGGTAACATCTGGCTGCACAGCCAGCAAAAAGGCGATCGGGTGTGGATTGACGTAGCGAACAGCGGTATCCCGATCCCGCCAGAGGAGCAGGCGATGATCTTTGAACCCTTCTATCAGGGCAGCCGGCAGCGGCAGGGGCCCGTAAAAGGCAGCGGTCTGGGCCTGAGCATTGCGAAAGATTGCCTGCGTCGCATGCAGGGCGATCTGCAGCTGGTCAGCCACAAAGAGGCAGATGTCTGCTTTCGCATTATTTTACCCGCCAGCGCCAGGAAGCCTGAACCATGAAACGCCTTATCAGACACGCACTTCTGAGCGTACTTATTTTGAGTGGCGTGAGCGCCTGCCAGCCGCATGCGGTGCCTGTGCCACAGCGTGAGCGGGTGAGCGTTGCTGAGCCCGCTACCCGGCTGCCTGACTACCTGACGACCGCCTGTCAATACGTATGGCCTGCGGAAACCTCAGCGGCGGTAAATAATCCGCTTTACTGGCAGCGTGCGATTGATTGCAGTGAACGTTTTACGGCCACGGAGGCCCGCGCGGAGGCGCGCCGCTGGCCGGTGCAGAACTGGGCGCGTGCCTTTAAGCAGGGCATCCTGCTGGCGAACGGTAACGTAACGCCGGTTGAGCGCCGGCAGTATATCGCCACGCTCGACAGCTACAGCGCAGACTTTCCCGCAACGGTACGTCCGCTGATCCAGCTGTGGCGCAGTAACCAGGCTGCACAGCTGGAGCTGAGCGCGGCGCGCAGCCGCTACAGCGCGCTGCAGCAGAGTCACGATAGCGAACTGGATGCCCTGCGTCATCAGCAGACCCGGCTGCATCAGGCGCTGAACGACACCCAGCGCAAACTGGAGCGGCTGACCGACATTGAACGCCAGCTCTCAGCGCGTAAAGCGCCGGACAGCAACGATAGCCCGCACAGTGAGGGCGAAACGCAGAGTGAGGAGCAGCCATGAGTTCACGCGCCCGTTTACTGCTGGTGGATGATGACCCCGGCCTGCTGAGGCTGCTCGGTATGCGTCTCACCAGCGAAGGTTTTCAGGTCGCTACCGCCGCCAGCGGAGCTGAAGCGTTGCGTCAGCTGCAGAAAGAGCCGGCTGATGTGGTCATCAGCGATCTGCGGATGGATGAGATGGACGGGCTGGCGCTGTTTGGCGAAATTCAGCGACGTCATGCCGGGCTGCCGGTAATTATCCTGACCGCGCACGGTTCCATACCCGATGCGGTGTCTGCCACGCAGCAGGGCGTATTCAGTTTTCTTACCAAGCCGGTAGATCGCGACGCGCTGTATAAAGCGATTGATGAGGCGCTGGCGTTGCGTGCCCCGGTCAGTGACGACCGCTGGCGTGAAGCGATTGTCACCCGGAATCCGCTGATGCAGCGGCTGCTGGAGCAGGCGCATATGGTGGCACAGTCGGATGTCTCCGTGCTGATTAATGGTCAGAGCGGCACCGGGAAAGAGGTGCTGGCACAGGCTATCCATGCTGCCAGTCCGCGCGCCGCAAAACCGTTTATCGCCATTAACTGCGGCGCACTGCCGGAGCAGCTGCTGGAGTCAGAGCTGTTTGGTCATGCGCGGGGTGCGTTTACCGGCGCGGTCAGCGCGCGCGAAGGATTATTCCAGGCAGCAGAAGGCGGCACGCTGTTTCTGGATGAGATTGGCGATATGCCGCCGGCGCTGCAGATTAAACTGCTGCGCGTGCTGCAGGAGCGTAAGGTGCGTCCGCTGGGCAGTAACCGGGATGTGGAGATCAATGTCCGTATTCTTTCTGCTACCCACCGCGACTTGCCTAAAGCGATGGAAAAAAAGAGTTTTCGGGAAGATCTCTATTACCGGCTTAATGTCGTGAATCTGAAGATCCCGGCGCTGCACGAGCGTGCTGAAGATATTCCGCTGCTGGCTAATCACTTACTGCGTCAGGCAGCCGAGCGCCATAAACCCTTTGTACGCAGCTTCTCCGCGGGTGCGATGAAGCGACTGGTCAGCGCCAGCTGGCCGGGTAATGTCCGTCAGCTGGTTAACGTGACTGAGCAGTGCGTCGCGCTGACCGTTGCACCCGTCATTGGCGAGGCGCTGGTGGAGCAGGCGCTGGCGGGTGAGAACACCGCGCTGCCCACCTTTGCTGAGGCGCGCAATCAGTTTGAACTTAATTATCTGCGCAAGCTGCTGCAGATGACCAAAGGCAATGTTACGCATGCCGCGCGTCTTGCTGGACGCAACCGTACCGAGTTCTATAAGCTACTCTCTCGTCATGAGCTGGATGCCAGCGACTTTAAAGCGTAGTTTGCCGCGTCACCGGCGCCGTTAGCGATATATACTTTCTGTTATCCGTCCGTCATGGAGGGAGCAAAAAAGGGATCTGCGATGAAAAAGATCGATGCAATTATTAAACCATTTAAACTTGATGACGTGCGTGAAGCGCTGGCGGAAGTCGGCATCACCGGGATGACGGTGAGCGAAGTCAAAGGCTTCGGACGTCAGAAAGGCCACACTGAACTCTATCGTGGCGCAGAATATATGGTCGATTTTCTGCCTAAGGTAAAAATCGAGATGGTCGTGGGCGATGATATCGTTGATACCTGCGTAGAAACCATCATGAAAACGGCGCAGACCGGCAAAATCGGCGACGGTAAAATTTTCGTGTTTGACGTGGCCCGCGTGGTGCGCATTCGTACCGGCGAAGAGGATGAAGAGGCGATCTGATCGTCTGCTCTGCATTACAGTAAAAGCCTGCCAGCCGCAGGCTTTTTTATTGTTGCGGTTACAGCACCTTATGCGGGCCGAAAACCTCATAGTGGATACGGTCCGTGGTGACGCCTGCGTCCAGCAGCTGGCGAGCAACAAACTGCATAAACGGCAGCGGGCCGCAGAGCCAGAACTCACGGTCCGGCTGGCTCAGTTCCGCTGAGACGCAGGCCAGATCCATCACGCCCCCGGCATCATACTGACCGGCATCGTCGCTGGCAGGCTGGCGATACCAGACATGGCTGCAAAAATGCGGCAGGGTGGCTCCCAGCGTTGCGACCTCCTGCGCAAAGGCGTGCTGCGCGCCATTTTCCGCCGCGTGCAGCCAGGTTACGGCTGCCGGATGCTGCTGCTGCGCCAGCACGGCGAGCATCGCTAACATCGGCGTCTGGCCCACGCCCGCTGAGATCAGCGTGACGGGCGTCGCTGGTTCTGTCTGCAGCACGACATCACCCGCCGGCGCGCTGCACTGCACAATATCTCCTACCCGGGCGCAGTCGTGCAGCCAGCCGGACACGGTGCCGTGCGCTTCACGTTTGACCGCAATTCGATAGCCTTTGCCGTCAGGCGCGTGCGTCAGCGAGTACTGACGATGCTGCATAAATCCATTTTCTGTCAGACGCAGGCTGAGCGTCAGGTATTGTCCCGGCAGGAAACCGGCTACCGGCTGTCCGTCATTGGGCACCAGCTCCAGACTGGTGATCACGCTGCTCTCCGGCGTAATACGGCGGATACGGAAATCACGCAGGCCACGCCAGCCACCGGTTTTCTGTTCTGATGCCTGGTAAATGGCTTCTTCGCGCTGAATAAAAACCTGTGCCAGCAGCGCATACGCTTTGCCCCATGCCGCAAGCACCTCATCCCCGGGGTTCAGCTGCTCCTTAATGGTATCCAGCAGCGTCGCACCGACCAGATCATACTGTTCAGGCCGGATATTCAGGCTGGCGTGCTTCTGCGCAATTTTTTCTACCGCCGGCAGCAGTGCAGGTAAATCTTCCAGGTGGGTGGCGTAAGCGCAAATCGCATTAAACAGGGCTTCACGCTGATCGCCGCTGCGCTGGTTATTCATGTTAAATACGTTTTTCAGTTCAGGGTGATCGTTCAGCAACTTGTGGTAAAAACAGCCGGTAAGAGCAGGCCCCATCTTTGCAATAGCGGGTACAGAAGAGTGAATAGTCGCGATAGTCTGAGCGTCAAGCATGATGTGTTCCTCAGCGGATAACTTAAAAGATGTATTTTAAATGCATCTTATGCTGCGCGCGTCCGGCTGTAAACCGGATGCAACGGGTTTTATCGCAAAGCGGATCCATATTCCGTACGATTCAGGCTTATCTTTCGGACCCTCACGCCATTTTTCTGCGCATCGCTGAAGCGTAAAAAAGCCGTTCCAGCGGCCTGCCAATCGTTTGCGTAAAAAGAGCGCCCTGGCGCTATCGTCCCCTGGCAAAACCGTTTACACTGTTGGCCTTCGCCCCTAAGCGGGGGCTTAAATTGCCGTTAAAGTTGCTGAGTCAGGAGATGCGGATGTTAAAGCGTGATATGAACATTGCCGATTATGATGCCGATTTGTGGCAGGCTATGGAGCAGGAGAAAGTGCGTCAGGAAGAGCATATTGAACTGATCGCTTCAGAAAACTACACCAGCCCGCGCGTTATGCAGGCGCAAGGTTCACAGCTCACCAATAAATACGCGGAAGGGTATCCGGGCAAGCGCTACTACGGCGGCTGTGAATATGTTGATATCGTTGAGCAGCTGGCTATCGACCGTGCAAAAGCGCTGTTTGGTGCAGATTTTGCCAACGTTCAGCCTCACTCTGGTTCTCAGGCAAACTTTGCTGTTTACACTGCGCTGCTGCAGCCGGGCGACACCATCCTCGGGATGAATCTGGCGCACGGTGGTCACCTGACCCACGGTTCACCGGTCAACCTCTCTGGTAAACTTTACAACGTTATTCCCTATGGCATCGATGAAACCGGCAAAATCAACTATGACGAACTGGCCGAACTGGCACAGACGCATAAGCCAAAAATGATCATCGGCGGTTTCTCTGCTTACTCCGGCGTCTGCGACTGGGCAAAAATGCGTGAAATCGCTGACAGCATCGGTGCCTGGCTGTTTGTGGATATGGCTCACGTAGCAGGCCTGGTGGCGGCTGATGTGTATCCTAACCCGGTTCCGCATGCGCATGTCGTTACCACGACTACGCACAAAACGCTGGCGGGTCCGCGTGGCGGCCTGATCCTGGCGAAAGGTGAAGATGAGGATCTGTTCAAGAAGCTCAACTCTGCTGTTTTCCCTGGCGGACAGGGCGGCCCATTGATGCATGTCATCGCTGGCAAAGCTGTGGCATTCAAAGAGGCGATGGAGCCGGAGTTCAAAACCTATCAGCAGCAGGTCGCTAAAAACGCTAAAGCGATGGTGGAAGTCCTGCTGGAGCGCGGTTACAACATCGTTTCCGGCGGTACGTATAACCATCTGTTCCTGATCGATCTGGTGAGCAAAGGCCTGACCGGTAAAGAAGCAGATGCCGCGCTGGGACGTGCAAATATCACCGTGAACAAAAACAGCGTGCCAAACGATCCGAAAAGCCCGTTTGTGACCTCTGGCGTGCGCATCGGTACACCAGCGGTAACCCGTCGCGGCTTCAAAGAGGCGGATGTGCGTGAGCTGGCTGGCTGGATCGCTGACGTGCTGGATGATGTGAATGACGAAGCCACCATCGAACGCACCAAACAGAAAGTGCTCGATATCTGTGCCCGTCTGCCCGTTTATGCCTGACAGGTTTTAACGGATGAAAAAAGGATGGCTCCGGCCATCCTTTTTTATTTGTGTGCTTTCCACCGCTTAGCGCACAATTGATCCGCTCTGCGGGTTTATTTTTGGCCGGTGCTTTGCCACAGTAGCGCCCAAATCGCAGTCAGTGGCGCGCGCCACAGGAGAGAGCATGACCATCGCATCAGCCAGGTGGCTGGGACTGAGCTATTTCACCTACTTTTTTTGCTACGGCATCTATTTACCTTTCTGGAGTGTCTGGCTGCAGGGCAGCGGCCTGGATGCGGAAAAAATCGGCCTGCTGCTCGGTTGCGGCATGGTGGCTCGTTTTGCCGGCAGTCTGCTTATCGCCTCTCAGGTTAAAAATCCGGCGCAGCTGATTGTCGCGCTGCGGCTGCTGGCGCTTCTGACCGCACTGTTCGCCCTCGGCTTCTGGTTCGGCGGTCAGTGGCTCTGGCTGCTGCTGGTCATGGTGGGATTCAATCTGTTTTTCTCCCCGCTGGTGCCGCTGAGCGATGCGCTGGCGGCCACCTGGACGCGCCAGATTGGGCTGGCCTACGGCCCGGTGCGGCTATGGGGATCGCTGGCGTTTGTCATCAGCTCGGCGCTTACCGGCATGCTGGTAAGCGCTTACTCTTATCAGGCGATTTTGCTGCTGCTGAGCCTGGGCGTGATGGCCATGCTGAGCGGTATGCTGCTGCCACCGCAGACGCGTCCGCAGGGTGATGCGCGACAGGGTGCCAGCGGAGGCTGGGCAGCGTGGCGCGATCTGCTGCGGGAAAACAGCGTCTGGCGTTTTATGATCTGCGTTACGCTGCTGCAGGGCGCACATGCCGCCTATTACAGCTTCAGTGCCATCTGGTGGCAGCAGGCGGGCTACTCTGCCTCTGTGGTGGGGTATCTGTGGTCGCTTGGCGTGGTGGCGGAGATCGTGGTGTTTGCACTCAGCAGCCGGTTATTCAGACGCTGGAGCGCGCGCGATCTGCTGCTGCTTTCCGGCGTCTGCGCACTGATCCGCTGGACGCTGCTCGGGGCCACGACCGCGCTGCCGCTACTGGTTGTTGCTCAGATCTTGCACTGCGGCAGTTTTACCGTCTGTCATCTGGCGGCGATGCGCTTTATCGCTGCACGCAAAGGCACAGAGGTGATCCGCCTGCAGTCGCTCTACTCGGCGCTGGCAATGGGCGGCGGCATCGCCGTGATGACCATGATCTGCGGCGTCCTGTTTGCACATCTGCAGGGGCATTTGTTCTGGGTGATGGCACTGGTTGCGCTGCCGGCGCTGTTCCTGCGCCCTGCAGCTCAGAACTCCAGCAACTGAAGAATGCGCTGCTGCTGATGATCGCTCAGCGGCAGCTCTGCGTGGATCAGCGGCGGCGAAAAGAGCGGCAGTGAAATGGCATAGGGGGTGACCACCAGCGCCACATCGCGCGGTGCACCCTCACGCTGAAAGTGCAGCATATCCTGATAGGTAATATTGATCGGCAGCAGCGTCATGTCGCGCAACTGCTGCTCCAGCAGCTGCTCCAGCGCAGCGTCCACGCCGGTCAGCAGCAGAACCTGCTTCTCCTGCAACGCACTCTCCTGCATCATCCAGGCACCAAACAGCACGGCGACCAGGCTTGTCTCCTCGGCGCTGAACTGCGTGCCAAAGTCGCTGCTGAAATGGTACAGCGCGCGCTCGGTGGTGCGCATCAGTCGCGGATAGAGCCGCGCCACATCCAGCGCAACGCTGTTATCTATGCCAATCGAGAAATGGCTGCGGTCCAGCGCCTGCGCCAGGTGGGTATAGAGCTGTATCTTTAACTCATGCTGGTTGCGGATGCGCGTTTTTGCCAGCTGTTCAAAGCGCGCAATCAGCGCCTCTGTGGCGCTCATCAACCGGCGCGCCTGCGGCGCACTCAGCTGCGTGGCATCAGGGGCGTGGATCAGGCTGAACAGCAGCGTCCAGAAGTCGGTTTCGCTGGCATCAGGCATCAGGTGGCAGCGTTTCTGCCAGTGGTGGATAACATCATCTGCTGCGATACGCTCCGCTTTCTCTGACAGCCAGCTGCGCTGGCGCTCATTGAACAACGCCGCCTGACGCTGACAAAGGGCATATTTCATAAAAATAAGCAGAAAAAGCCGATCGCGTGGAGAGAAGTTGCGCATCAGCCGCAGGCTGCAGTGCTGGATCAGCGCCTGCAGGTTGATCTCATCCCACAGCGCTTTTTCAATCTTCAGCACTTTAAGCCGCTGGCGCAGTGCAGGAACAAAATGGTCGCAGACAAACGCCTGCGACAGACGCAGCGCGCGTCGCAGCCAGTGGATCAGGCAGAGTCTTCTGTCCAGTTCCGTACCGTGAATGCGAAAGCTGCCATCCACCATCTGATGTAGTTCCAGCTGATGAAAGCGCTGTATCTCATCACCCACATCCGCGATATCCTGACGGGCAACCGCAGGATCAACGCCGTTCAGCTGGCACAGTTTTTCGAGCGTCAGGGCGGGAGCGGGCAGAAATAACAGCAGTAACAGATGGCAACGTCGCTGGGAACGGCTGAAGAGTGGTGCTGTAGCAGGCGCAAAACTCATCACGTATTTTATCCGCAGCTCATTTTTCAGCTAAGAATAGCTAATATCGCGCTGAAATTACGCCATCAGTACAGACTTTTACTCAGAGCTTCAGGGCGGGTCACAGTTTTTTTCGGACCACGTAAACCTTTACCTTATAAATTGTTACTTTATAACATATGAAAATTGCGCTTTTACTGGTTACGCTGTTTTTCTCCGCTACAGGTGCCTGTCATCCGCACAGTTTTATTGCGATGAAAGCAGAGCTGACAGGCGAAAACGATCGGCTGACCGGCATAAAAATGGTCTGGACGATGGATGAAATAACCTCCGCTGACCTGCTGTATGACGCCGGAAATGCTGAACCGGGTGACGTGGTATGGAAAAAGCTGGCGGCTCAGGTCATGGCTAACGTGCTGGGCCAGCACTATTTTACCGAGCTGTGGCAAGCGAAAACGCGGGTGAAATTTCTCAATCTGCCAGAGGAGTATCATTTGTCGCGTCACGGACATAAGGCCGTACTGGAATTTATTATGCCGCTGGGCGAGCCGCAGCCGCTGGCCGGAAAGCGTTATCGTATGCTGACGTTTGACCCCAGCTACTTTGTTGATATGCAGTATGAGAATGCGCAGGATATTGCCATGGATGAGAATGTAAAGGCGCACTGCCAGCTGGCACTGACTACACCCCAGCCGGATGCTTCGCTGCAGCAGTACGCGCTCTCGCTGGATAAAGCTGACGCGCCGCCGGAAGAGATGGATCTGGGCCGACAGTTTGCTCAGACGGTGACGCTGATATGTCGCTGAATACCTCGCTTTCAGTCCGGCGTCGCTGGCCGCTGCCCGCCGCCGTAATGCTGCTGCTGGTCGCGATGCTGCTCTGGCACGCCTGGCCGCAGATCCTGCTGCAGAGTGTACTCTGGCAAAAAGTGCTTAATCAGGCAATGACACAGCTGCTGCAGCAGGTGGCGGCACAGCCACATCAGGCAGGGCTAACATTATTGCTGCTGAGCCTGGCGTATGGCGTGCTGCACGCGCTGGGGCCGGGACACGGTAAAGTGGTGATCGCCACTTTTTTAGCGACGCACCCGACGCAGTTACGCACCAGCATCCGGCTGACTCTGCTGGCTGCGCTGCTGCAGGGCGGTGTGGCGGTCGCCCTGGTCACGCTGATGCTGGTGGTACTGCAGACCTCATCGCGCCAGCTTCATCTCAGCAGCTACTGGCTGGAAAAAGGGAGTTATCTGCTGGTGATAGCGCTGGGTGGCTGGCTGGGCTGGCGCGCCGTGCAATCGCTGCGGTCAGCCCTGCGTCCGGCAGCAGGCGGGCAGATCCACGCGGTACATCCGCAGCATCAGCATGAGGCAGGTTGCGCGTGTGGCCATGCGCATGTGCCGGATGCGCGTCAGCTGGCACAGGCGGTGGACGTCAGGACGCAGCTGCTGCTGGTGCTCTCAATGGGGCTGCGCCCCTGTTCCGGAGCGCTGATGATGCTGTTATTCGCGAAAGTGATTAATGTCTATATGTGGGGCGTGGCCGCCGCGCTGGCGATGGCGCTGGGTACCGCACTGACGGTCTCGCTGCTGGGCATTGTGGTTCAGCGTTCACGCCTGCTGGCCGCCAGGGTGAGCCGGTCAGCGTCGGATCAAAAACGGACCGCCATCCTGATAGCGCTATTGATGTTACTGGGCGCCATCGCACTGATTCTGGCCGGACTGCTTTTGTGGCAGAGTGCACTACCCGCTGCCGGCGGCGGCCTGCGACCTTTTTAACGTGCTCCATAATAAACATCCGGACGCGTGTAATCGCCCGGATGTTTACGCTTCTTCTGTCTGATAAAAATATCCTGCTGCCCGGCTCTGGTGTAATTAGCATTCTCTGTCTACGCTAAATGACATCAGCTGAGAATTTACTTTTTTAAAATAAACTTTTATCAGTCGTCGTTTTTGCGAGGAAAATACCATGCCTGAAATCCGGACTCATAATGGCATCACGGATACCGTGACCGATACACATACGGGCCTGCCGTTAAAGCGCATTTCCTGGAGTGCAATATTTGCAGGGGTTATTGCTGCGCTTATTGTTCATATATTACTGGGAGTATTAGGAACGGCAATTGGTGCCACGACCATTGATCCGCAGCAGGAGCAGAATCCTCTGGAGCATCTTGGCACGGGCGCACTGATCTGGACCGGTGCCAGCATGCTGATTGCAATGGCGGTAGGTAGCTATATCGCCGGCCGTCTGGCACAGCGTGAAGGTGCACTGCATGGTTTACTGATGTTTGGTGTCAGCACGCTTATTACTCTGTGGCTGGCCTTTTCACTGGCGAGCGGTATTATTGGCGGCGCCTTTAATATTCTGGGTTCAGGTGTAAACGCACTGGGTAATGGTATTTCTTCTGTTGCGCCTTCGCTAACCAATATGGCGAAAGAGAAACTGCAGGAAAATAATATTAACCTCGATGATCTGCAGAATGAGCTGGAAACCACGCTGCGCCAAACCGGCAAGCAGGAATTACAGCCAGAAAATCTGCAGCAGGATGCAAATAGCGAAGCAAATAACGCTGAAAATCAGGCAAAAAATACGGCACAAAATCCGCAGAATGCGGATGCCGATCTGAGCAACTGGTTTAAAGGTGTGCTGAGCCGTCATTCTGATACGCTGCAGGCTGCTGACCGCGATGCGCTGAAAAACATCATCAAAGCGCGTACCGGTAAGAGCGATCAGGAAGCAGAGCAGATTGTTAACCAGGCAGAGCAGAGCTATCAGCAGGCAATGCAGAAGTATCAGCAGCTGAAGCAGGAAGCGGAGCAAAAAGCGCGTGAAGCTGCAGAACAGGCTGCCGCTGCTACAGCGAAAGCAAGCTGGTTTACCTTCATCATGCTGATTATCGAAGCCGTACTGGCCGCGATTCTGGGTGGTGTGGGTCGTCGCACTCAGCCACGTCAGGTGTTAACGCACGAACGTCGTTAATCCGTACCTTCAAAAAAGGCGGCCCGCGGGCCGCCTTTTTTTTGCTTAGCGCTTCAGCGCTTCGCTCAGCTCTTCGCGCATGTTAGCCAGCATGGCTTTCACAACGCGCGGGTTACCGGCTACAAGATTACCTGAGTGCAGGTAACCGTGGTTGCCGGTGAAGTCGGTAACGAGACCGCCAGCCTCACGTACCAGCAATTCGCCCGCGGCAAAATCCCATGGCTTCAGGCCAATCTCAAAATAACCATCTACGCGGCCTGCTGCCACATAAGCCAGATCCAGCGCCGCTGAACCGCTGCGACGGAAGTCTGCGCACTGGGTAAACAGTTTGCCAACAATGTTGATATACGGCGTAGCGTGCTGCTTGACCTTGAACGGGAAGCCGGTCGCCAGGATAGTGCCATCCAGATCGCGGGCGTTGCTGCCGCGCAGACGATAGCCATTCAGCTGTGCACCCTGACCGCGTACGGCAGTGAAGAGTTCATTACGCATTGGATCGTAAACCACGGCCACTTCAGTACGGCCTTTAATGCGCACGGCAATAGAGACGGAGAAGTGTGGCAGACGTTTGATGAAGTTGGTGGTGCCATCCAGCGGATCGATTACCCATTGAATGTCCTGATCCTCACCCGCCAGCTCACCGCTCTCTTCGGTGATGATGGTATGTTGTGGGTAAGATTTACGAATCACTTCGATAATCAGGCGTTCTGCGTCGCGGTCAACATTCGTAACGAAGTCGTTGCTGCCTTTCTGGCTGGCTTCGACAGCGTCCGGGGTTTCGTAATTTTTGGCAATTAAATTTCCGGCCTTGCGCGCTGCGCGCACGGCGATGTTGAGCATCGGATGCATCGGTATCTCTCGCTGGATGTTAAAGAACGGGGAAAACGGCGCGGAGTATAACAGCGTGTTCAGCAAATGTCCTGCATTTATGTTAGGATGCGCGCCATCATTTTCTCACCCGCTCATAATTATGCTGCAAAATATCCGAATTGTACTGGTTGAAACGTCCCACACCGGCAACATGGGTTCTGTTGCCCGCGCCATGAAAACCATGGGGTTAAGCAACCTTTATCTGGTGAATCCGCTGGTTAAACCTGACTCGCAGGCGATTTCTCTGGCGGCGGGTGCCAGCGACGTGATTGGCAACGCCCGCATTGTTGATACGCTGGATGAGGCGATCGCCGGCTGCAGTCTGGTGGTCGGCACCAGCGCCCGTTCACGATCGCTGCCGTGGCCAATGCTGAATTCACGCGAGTGCGGCATCAAGAGCGTGGAGGAGGGGCAGCAGGCACCGGTCGCGCTGGTGTTTGGTCGTGAGCGTGTCGGACTGACCAACGATGAGCTGCAGAAGTGTCACTATCACGTAGCCATTCAGGCCAACCCGGAGTACAGCTCGCTGAATCTGGCGATGGCGGTGCAGATCATCGCGTATGAAGTCCGTATGGCGTGGCTGGATGCGCAGGAAAAAGCGGCCCCGCAGCCGGAATATGAAGCCTCACCTTATCCGCTGGTGGACGATCTGGAACGCTTTTATCAGCATATCGAACAGATGATGCTGGAGAGCGGCTTTATCCGTACCGGCACACCGAGCCAGGTGATGAGCAAGCTGCGTCGCCTCTATACGCGTGCGCGTCCGGAACGCGATGAGCTGAATATTCTGCGCGGCATGCTCTCCTCCTTTGAAAAACCCAAAGGTGATAAGGGTAATAGTTGAGTAAAACGCCAGGTTAAATAGTTGAGTAAATTACTCGGTTAAATAGTTGACCAAAATACTCGGGAATGGCAGACTGCGCTGACTGACATTCCACCGATAACCCGCCTGCGTAAGGGCGGACGCCGACGAGGTTTTACGCTATGAGACTGACATCCAAAGGACGCTATGCCGTTACCGCTATGCTGGACGTGGCCCTGCATTCGCACGAGGGACCGGTACCGCTGGCGGATATTTCCGAGCGTCAGGGGATATCACTCTCCTATCTGGAACAGCTGTTTTCACGTCTGCGTAAGCATGGCCTGGTCGCCAGCGTGCGCGGCCCGGGTGGCGGTTATCTGCTGGGCAAAGAGGCCAGTGCGATCGCAGTAGGTGCAGTGATCACCGCGGTGGATGAGTCGGTGGATGCCACGAAATGTCAGGGCAAAGAGGGCTGTCAGGGTGGTGAACGCTGCCTGACTCACGTGCTGTGGCGCGATCTCAGCGAGCGCATCAGCGATTTCCTGAATAATATCTCGCTGGCTGAGCTGGTGAATAATCAGGAAATCCTGGATGTTGCTGACCGTCAGAACAGCGTGGATAACCGTCGTTTTCAGCAGCATCGCGTGCAGGAAACCATCAACGTTAATCTGCGTGCCTGATCGCAATCGCATTGCCTGACTGAAAACTGACTTTTTACAAAGCCCCGGGCGCTTAGCGATTAAGCCCCCGGGGCTTTGTGCTGTTAGCGCTTCTGCCACCGGCCGCATGACCGGTTTACTCTCCGCAGGCTGAATCATGCTATAAAGACCTGTGTTTTATTTTACGGAGTTACAGCGCCATGAAATTACCGATCTACCTGGATTACGCAGCGACTACGCCTGTGGATCCACGGGTCGCCAGCAGAATGATGCAGTGTCTGACGCTGGATGGCACCTTCGGTAACCCTGCATCCCGTTCCCATCGTTTTGGCTGGCAGGCCGAAGAGGCCGTGGATGTTGCCCGCAATCAGGTTGCGGCGCTGGTTAACGCCGACCCGCGTGAAATTGTCTTTACTTCCGGGGCAACCGAAGCGGACAACCTGGCCATTAAAGGGGCAGCACACGCCCGTCAGGCGCGCGGACGGCATATCATTACCAGCCAGACAGAACATAAAGCGGTACTCGATAGCTGCCAGCAGCTGGCCCGCGAAGGGTTTGACATTACCTGGCTGACGCCCGGCAGTGACGGCATTGTCACGCCGGCTATGCTGGCTGCCGCGCTGCGCGACGATACCGTGCTGGTGTCGCTGATGCACGTCAACAATGAGACGGGCGTCATTCAGGATATTGCGGCGCTGGGCGCGATCTGTCACGCACGTGACATTCTGTTCCACGTCGATGCCACGCAGAGTGTGGGCAAGCTGGCGCTTGACGTCAGTACGCTGCCGGTAGATCTGATGTCGTTTTCGGCGCATAAGCTCTACGGACCCAAAGGCATCGGTGCCCTCTGGGTGCGCCGTAATCCGCAGGTAAAAATTGATGCGCAGATGCACGGCGGCGGACATGAGCGCGGTATGCGTTCCGGCACGCTGCCGGTACATCAGATTGTTGGCATGGGTGAAGCCTATGCGCTGGCAGGCGAGGTGATGGCTGAGGAGATGGCGCGACTCGCTACGCTGCGTCAGCGACTCTGGCAGGGCATCAGCAGCCAGCTGAGCGGCGTACAGCTCAACGGTACACTGGCGCACAGCGCGCCAAACATTCTCAACATCAGCTTTGCGCAGGTTGAGGGTGAAACGCTGATTATGGCGCTGAAAGATCTGGCGCTTTCGTCCGGCTCTGCCTGCACCTCGGCGAGCCTGGAACCTTCGTACGTGCTGCTCGCCATGGGCGTTGAGCCGGAACTGGCCTACAGTTCGCTGCGCTTTTCGCTCGGACGCTTCACCACGCAGGAGGAGATTGACTACGCCATTGCGCTGGTCAATAAAGCTGTCAGCCGGATGCGGGCCGTTGCCCCGGCAGCGGCCCGCTGATCCATGCCACTCTGCGCCGGTCTGGCGCGGAAATGAGACCAAACGTAAACGGAGCGACGCGATGACAACACAACCGATGAATATTACGCTTAGCGCTCAGCCCGCTGATGCGCGCTGGGGCGAAAAAGCGCTGCTAAGCAGCACTGAGAGTGGTATGACGCTGCACCTCACGGGCACCGATGCTCTGCTGACGATTCAGCGTGCGGCGCGCAAGCTCGACAGCCAGGGGATCCGCCACGTCGCGTTGTGCGGTGACGACTGGGATCTGGAGAAGTGCTGGGCATTCTGGCAGGGCTATCGCAGCCCGAAAGGACAGCGTCAGGTTGAATGGCCGCCGCTCAGCGAGAACGATCGTGCTGAGTTCGATCGGCGCTTGCAGATTGTAGACTGGGTGCGCGATACCATTAACCTGCCCGCGGAAGACCTGAGTCCGGAGCAGCTGGCGCACAGCGCTATCGATCTGATCAGAGAAGCAGGCGGCGATGCCGTCAGCTATCGCATTACCAAAGGTGAAGATCTGCGTGAGCAGGGGTACAGCGGGATCCACACCGTAGGCCGCGGCTCATCGCGCGCGCCGGTGCTGCTGACGCTTGACTTTAACCCGACCGGTGACGCAGATGCGCCGGTTTACGCCTGTCTGGTCGGTAAAGGGATCACCTTTGATACCGGCGGCTACAGCCTGAAGCAGAGCGCCTTTATGGACTCCATGAAGTCCGATATGGGCGGTGCAGCGACCGTTACCGGCGCACTGGCGCTGGCGATTGCCCGCGGGCTGACGAAGCGCGTAAAACTCTATCTCTGCTGCGCCGATAACATGGTCAGCGGCAATGCGTTTCGTCTCGGCGACATTATCCGCTATCGCAATGGTAAAACCGTTGAAGTGATGAATACCGATGCCGAAGGGCGTCTGGTGCTGGCAGATGGCCTGATTGACGCCAGTGCGCAGCAGCCGGAACTGCTGATTGATGCTGCCACGCTGACCGGTGCCGCCAAAACGGCACTCGGCAACGACTATCACGCGCTGTTTACCTTCGATGACGTACTGGCTGAGTCGCTGCTGGGCAGCGCCACTGGCGAAAACGAGGCGTTCTGGCGTCTGCCGCTGGCGGAGTTCCATCGCAGCCATCTGCCGTCAAATTTTGCCGATCTCAACAACATCGCCAGCCCGGCTCACGCCGCCGGTGCCAGCAGCGCGGCAGCGTTCCTCTCATGGTTTGTTGAAAAATATCAGCAAGGCTGGCTGCATATCGACTGCTCCGCAACCTATCGCAAAAGCGCGGTGGATCAGTGGTCAGCGGGCGCAACCGGACTCGGCGTGCGCACGCTTGCCAACCTGTTACTGAAATAATCCCGCCCCGGGCAGGCTCTCTCCTGCCCGCTTTTTTGGAATGAAACACGCATGAGTAATCGTCTTGAAGAGGTGCTGAAGCTGGCCGCCACCGAGCCGGCGCATCGCCCGGAGTTTTTTCAGCTGCTGCTGGCTGCGGATGTCTGGGTGCCAGGTGAAAGCCCGGCTGAACAGTTTAATGCGACTTCGCCCGTCGAGTTACAGCACTGGGAGAAAGAGGGAGGCGGCAGCGTGATCCCGTTCTTCAGCTCTGAGGCGGCGATGCGCGAGGCGATAGCGGATGAGCAGCCGTGGCTGCGCCTGCCGGCGCGTACGCTGTTTGAGATGACGCTGGGTGAAACGCTGTTTCTGAACCCGAAATTACCGGCCGGTAAAGAGTTTACTCCCGGTGAGATCGCGCATCTGCTGGGTGAAGAGGGGAGTGCGCTGAGCCAGCAAACCGTGCTGGAGGGCGGTCACGCGCTGCTGTTATCTGAAGTGGCTGAACCGCCGGCACAGATGATCGACTCACTGACCCGGCTGTTTGCTAAATATAAGCAGGTACGCCGCGCCTATATTGCCAGCCTGCGGGAAAGCATGACGGAGGCGCCCAATCTGCTGATTGGTATTGAAGCTGACAGTGATATTGATGAGATAATTCAGGCAGCAGGCAGCGTGGCAACCGATACGCTGGCTGATGATGCGCCCATTGATATCTGTGAAGTGGATGCCGGACAGCAGGGCGTCAGCCACTTTTTTACCGCACATATCACCCCGTTCTATGAGCGGCGCTGGGGCAGCTTTTTGCGTGATTTCAAAGGCAGCCAGCGCATCATTTAACTATCGCATGCTGATGCATATGGCTCCCGTGCCGCACGTAACACGGGGCGCATTAATGCGTATGGCTCTGAAATCACACGTAACACGGGGCGCATTAATGCGCCCCCTACGGGGGATGGGTGCAAAATCTTCTGTAGGGGCGCCATTCATGGCGCCCTGGTTTCAGGCGGGTACGCAGTACGCATCAGGTGCGAAATCCCCCACAGGGGCGCCATTCATGGCACCCTGGCTTCAGGCAGGTGACTATTTTTCGATCGGTAAATCGTCGCGGCTGCCCCATTCACCCCAGGAGCCGTCATACAGCGTTGCATCACGCACGCCCAGCGCCGTCAGTGCCAGAATCAGGACTACCGCCGTTACGCCCGAGCCGCAGCTGGCAACAATGGGCCGGTCCAGCGCCACTCCTGCCTGAGCAAACTGCTGGCGCAGTTCAGCATCGGGTTTCAGCGCGCCGTTTTCCACCAGACTGTTCCACGGCAGATTACGGCTGTGCGGAATATGTCCGCGCAGCAGGCCGGGGCGCGGCTCATCTACCTCAGCGTTAAAGCGGTTTGCCGCGCGCGCGTCTACAATCTGCGCGCCTCCCTCATGGCTGAGCAGCAGCACATCGTTCAGTCGTTTCACCTGGCTGCTGTCCATGTGTGCCGTAAAGTCTCCTTCCGGCAGCGTTACCGGACCCTCTGCCGTAGCGAAACCTGCGGCTTTCCAGCCCTGCTGGCCGCCTGCCAGAATGGAAACCCGTTCGCAACCAAAAGTACGCAGCATCCACCAGGCGCGTGGGGCAGAGAAGAGGTTACCCTCGTCATACACAATCAGGTGCTTATCCTGCACCACGCCCAGTTCGCGCATTGCGACGGCAAAACTTTCAGGACGGGGCATCATATGCGGGTAAGGACTGGTGTGATCGGAAAGCGCTTCAATATTAAAGAAAGCTGCCTGCGGCAGGTGACTGGCCAGATACTCTGCGGTGATATCGCGCACTGCATCCTGACCCGGCGGAACCATACGCGCATCCAGCACCTGGACTTCTTCATCACCGCAGTGCTCATGCAGCCACTCAGCAGATACAAACAGGGGAGCCGTCATTGCCATCTTCTCTCTTATCGGGGAAAAAGCCAGTCTCCGGGAATGTGCAGGCTATCTCAAGCCCGTAATGGCGAAAGTGAGCACCTCAGGATGAAATTACGCCACATAGTCTGCTGCCTGTGTCGGGTCTGTGCCACACGCGGCTAAACCATGGCAGAACGCCAGACCGGCGCATTACTGTGCGGCCTGCACCAGCAAAAAGTAATTATTTTCAATAATTCCACCAATCACTCATAGGCAACACGCGTCGATCTCCCTATAATCGGCGCGTTTTTCTTACCGGGAGAGGGTTCCCGGTTTATTCAGGATGCTAATTCAGAGGTAATCATGGCAATCGAACGTACTTTCTCCATCATCAAACCAAACGCCGTTGCTAAGAACGTTATCGGTGCTATCTACAACCGTTTTGAGAGCGCGGGCTTCAAAATCGTTGGCGCAAAAATGCTGCACCTGACCAAAGAGCAGGCTGAAGGCTTCTATGCTGAGCACAAAGGCCGTCCATTCTTTGATGGTCTGGTTGAGTTCATGACCTCTGGCCCGGTAGTGGTTTCTGTTCTGGAAGGCGAAAATGCCGTTCAGCGTCACCGTGACCTGATGGGTGCGACCAACCCGGATAACGCACTGGCAGGCACCCTGCGTGCAGATTACGCAGACAGCTTCACCGAAAACGCGACCCACGGTTCTGACTCTGCAGAGTCTGCTGCCCGTGAAATCGCTTACTTCTTCGCTGAAAACGAAGTCTGCGCGCGCACCCGCTAAGTGCATTGCAGCTGAAGCGGACAGGGGAGTTTACACCTTTTACCTCGGCGTAAAACGGTTACCCTGGCATCGTGCTGCAGTTATAGTACAATAATGCGCCCCTGCTGAGCCTGGCTTAGCCGGGGCGCTGTTTTTTCTTCTTTCCTAACCAGAGCCGTAACGTGTAACAACGAGGCCAGAGATTATTATGTCCGAACAGATTGTGACGCCAGCTGCCGCGTCTCCCGCCGTGGTTTCTCCTAAAAACGAAAAAATTAATCTGCTTGATCTGAACCGCCAGCAGATGCGCGAATTTTTTATCGAAATGGGCGAGAAGCCGTTCCGTGCCGATCAGGTCATGAAGTGGATTTACCACTACTGCTGCGACGATTTCGAGCAGATGACGGATATCAACAAAGTGCTGCGCGGCAAGCTGATGCAGCGCGCAGAGATCCGCGCGCCGGAAGTAGCGGAAGAGATGCGCTCCAGCGACGGCACCATTAAATGGGCGATTCGCGTAGGCGATCAGCTGGTGGAGACGGTCTATATTCCGGAAGCGGAGCGCGCCACGCTATGCGTCTCCTCTCAGGTGGGCTGTGCGCTGGAGTGCAAATTCTGCTCCACGGCGCAGCAGGGTTTTAACCGCAACCTGCGCGTTTCCGAAATTATTGGTCAGGTGTGGCGCGCGGCCAAAATTATTGGCGCCGCGAAAGTGACCGGCCAGCGTCCCATTACCAACGTGGTAATGATGGGCATGGGTGAGCCGCTGCTCAACCTGAACAACGTCGTGCCGGCGATGGATATTATGCTGGATGATTTCGGCTTTGGCCTCTCCAAACGTCGCGTCACGCTCTCAACTTCAGGCGTTGTACCCGCGCTGGATAAGCTTGGCGATATGATCGACGTGGCGCTGGCGATCTCGCTGCACGCTCCAAACGATACGATCCGTGATGAGATCGTGCCGATCAACAAAAAGTACAACATTGAAACCTTCCTGGCCGCGGTGAAGCGCTATATCGGCAAATCGAATGCGAATCAGGGCCGCGTGACCATTGAGTATGTGATGCTGGATCATATCAATGACAGCACTGACAATGCGCATGAGCTGGCAGCGCTGCTGAAGGAGACACCCTGCAAGATCAACCTGATCCCATGGAACCCCTTCCCGGGCGCACCGTATGGCCGCAGCTCCAACAGCCGTATCGATCGCTTCTCCAAAGTGCTGATGGATTATGGCTTTACCACCATTGTGCGTAAAACCCGTGGTGATGACATTGATGCTGCCTGCGGTCAGCTGGCGGGCGATGTGATCGACCGTACCAAGCGTACGCTGCGTAAAAAGATGGCAGGTGACGCTATCTCTGTGAAGGCGATCTGAAACTGCACGTCCGCAGATTCGCTGCGGGCGTAATGCATGGCACTCTCCCGGTTTATTCGCAGGGAGAGCGCTATGTTAAAAGGATTAGGGATTGCCGTGGTGGCTGGCTTTGTTGTAACCGGGTGTGTCACTGGCTCGCCATCGCATCGCGCAGCGGATATTCGTCTGCAGCTGGGACTGCACTATCTGGCGGCGAACAATTTAGCCGCTGCTGAACGCAATCTGCTGCAGGCGCAGCGCGTTGCTCCTGAGGATTACCGCGTGCCCCTGGCGCTGGCGCGGGTCGCTCAGGCGCAGCAGAATAGTGTACAGACACGCCGGTACTACCAGCGGGCACAACAGTTAGCGCCCGCTAATGGTTATGTCGCTAACAATTACGGTGCGTTTCTCTGCGGATTAGGGCAGTATGGCGAAGCGCATCAACAGTTTAAGCTGGCAAATGCGGCACCAGAGAGCGATGCCCGTCAGGATGTCCTTCTGATTTCAGGCTATTGTTATCTGCAGGCGGGCAACGAGGCCGCCGGGCGCAAACTGCTGCTGCAGGCGCTGGAAACCGCACCTGAGCAGGGAAACTGGCTGCTGGAGGAGGGTGAACGGCAGCTGATGCAGCCGGCAGGAAACAGGCTTTCCGTGCTTTTAGAACTCTACCATCAGCGTCTGCCCGCAACGGCAGAGAGCCTGTGGTTACAGATACGTTTCGCCGCGCAACAGGGAAACGCTGCTGACGTTACACGTTATGGCGACCGGTTGGCGCGAAGTTTTCCACAATCGATACAGTACCAGCGTTATTTAGCTAATGAATACTGAAGCCACTCAAGAAAACTCTGCAGTACATTCCACAGGTGAACGCCTGCGTCTGGCCCGTGAGCAGATGGGGCTGACGCAGCAAAACGTCGCTGAGCGCCTGTGCCTGAAACTTTCCACCGTGCGGGACATTGAAGAGGATAAGTCGCCGGCCGATCTCGCGTCGACTTTTCTGCGCGGTTACATTCGTTCCTACGCCCGTCTGGTTCATGTACCGGAAGACGATCTGCTGCCGATGATGGCGAAGCAGGCACCGGTGCGCGCAGCTAAAATTGCGCCGATGCAGAGCTTCTCGCTGGGCAAGCGCCGCAAAAAGCGCGATGGCTGGCTGATGATCTTTACCTGGCTGGTGGCGTTTGTTGTTATCGGCCTGACCGGCGCCTGGTGGTGGCAGAATCATAAGGCCTCACAGGACGATCTGGTCTCGATGGCCGATCAGAACGGCAGCAGCGACAGTGGTCAGTCTATCCCGCTGGGCGATACCAGCACGGATAGCATGAGTGACAGCGACACCAATGCCGCGGGCACGCCGGTTGATAACGGAGCAGGGGCAGTGACGTCCCAGAGCAGCAGCACCGCAGGCAGCGCGGATAACAGCGCTAGCGCGCCGGCGGCCTCTTCTGCCGCCGCGGGCGACAACGCGGTGGTGTCTCCGTCGCAGGCGCCGGTTGATAACACGCCGCCAGCGGCCACCTCGCCGGCACCGGCCAATAGCGTTGCGGCCGGCAGCATGCCAACGGCGAATGCTGCTGTCAGCCAGCCCGCAGGCGATCCCAATGCTGTCGTCATGAATTTCAAAGCCGACTGCTGGCTGGAAGTCAGCGATGCAACCGGCAAAAAACTGTTCAGCGGGATACAGCGCAGCGGCGGCAAGCTCAGCCTCTCCGGCACACCTCCGTATCGTCTGAAAATTGGCGCACCGCGCGCGGTTGACGTGCAATATCAGAATCAGCCCGTTGATTTAAGTCGTTTTATCCGTAATAACCAGGTTGCCCGTCTGACGCTGGGTGCGCAATAACGCGCAGCGCGCTTTCCGGGGAATTGTGGAGAGAAAATATGCATAACGAAGCACCCATTATCCGTCGCAAATCAACGCGTATTTACGTCGGCAAGGTGCCAGTCGGCGATGGTGCACCCATCGCCGTTCAGTCCATGACCAACACCCGCACCACCGACGTGGAAGCCACGGTTAACCAGATCCGCGCGCTGGAGCGTGTGGGTGTGGATATCGTACGCGTCTCGGTGCCAACTATGGACGCGGCGGAAGCCTTTAAACTGATTAAGCAACAGGTCAACGTGCCGCTGGTAGCGGATATTCACTTTGACTACCGTATCGCCCTCAAAGTGGCAGAATATGGCGTCGACTGCCTGCGTATCAATCCGGGCAACATCGGCAACAACGAACGTATTCGTCAGGTAGTGGACTGCGCTCGCCACTATAACATCCCGATTCGTATCGGGGTGAATGCCGGTTCGCTGGAGAAAGATCTGCAGGAAAAGTATGGCGAACCCACGCCGCAGGCGCTGCTGGAATCCGCTATGCGCCATGTCGATCATCTTGATCGCCTGAACTTTGATCAGTTCAAAGTCAGCGTTAAAGCCTCTGACGTATTTCTGGCCGTAGAGTCTTACCGCCTGCTGGCGAAAGCGATTGATCAGCCACTGCATCTCGGGATCACCGAAGCGGGCGGCGCGCGTGCCGGCGCGGTGAAATCGGCCATCGGCCTCGGTCTGCTGCTGGCAGAAGGTATCGGTGACACGCTGCGTATTTCACTCGCGGCCGATCCGGTAGAAGAGGTGAAGGTTGGCTACGACATCCTGAAATCGCTGCGTATCCGTGCGCGCGGGATCAACTTTATCGCCTGTCCGACCTGTTCACGTCAGGAGTTTGACGTGATCGGTACCGTAAACGCACTGGAAGAACGGCTGGAAGATATTATTACGCCGATGGACGTCTCCATTATTGGCTGCGTGGTCAACGGTCCGGGCGAAGCGACCGTGTCGACGCTGGGCGTCACCGGTGGCAGCAAGAAAAGCGGTTTCTATGAAGATGGCGTTCGTCAGCGCGATCGTCTCGACAACGATGACATGATCGATCAGCTGGAAGCGCGCATTCGGGCCAAGGCATCCATGCTGGATGAGAGCCGCCGCATCAGCGTGCAGCAGCTGGAAAAATAATCAGGCGGTACGCGCCCGGCGCGTACCAGTTTATGAATGAACCTGTGCGGTTTCATCCTCATAAGGTATGATGCCGGACAGGTTTTTTTGTATTAAGAGATTTTAACGTGGCGAAGAATATTCAAGCGATTCGCGGGATGAACGACTTCCTGCCAGCCGATACCGCAATCTGGCAGCGTATCGAGGGCACCCTGAAGCAGGTGCTGGCCAGCTATGGCTACAGTGAAATCCGTCTGCCAATCGTCGAGCATACCCCACTGTTCAGCCGCGCCATTGGTGAAGTCACCGATGTGGTTGAAAAAGAGATGTACACCTTTGAAGATCGCAACGGCGAGAGCCTGACGCTGCGTCCGGAAGGCACTGCGGGCTGCGTGCGTGCCGGCATTGAACATGGCCTGCTCTATAACCAGGAGCAGCGCCTCTGGTATGTCGGACCGATGTTTCGCTATGAGCGTCCGCAGAAAGGGCGCTATCGCCAGTTTCATCAGATGGGCGTCGAAGTATTTGGCCTGCAGGGACCGGATGTTGATGCTGAGCTGATCATGATGACCGCTCGCTGGTGGAAAGCGCTGGGCATCGCCGATCACGTTGAACTGGAGCTGAACTCCATCGGCTCTCTGGCGGCGCGTGCAGACTATCGCAGTGCGCTGGTGGCGTTTCTGGAGCAGCATCAGGATGTGCTGGATGACGATTGCAAACGCCGTATGTACACCAATCCGCTGCGCGTGCTGGACAGCAAAAACCCGGAGATTCAGGCGCTGCTGAATGATGCGCCAACGCTGGGTGAGTTTCTTGATGAAGAGTCGCGTGCCCATTTCACCGGGCTCTGCGCGCTGCTGGATGATGCCGGTATTCGCTATCGCATTAACCAGCGTCTGGTTCGTGGTCTCGACTACTACAACCGCACTGTTTTTGAGTGGGTCACCAGCAGCCTCGGCTCGCAGGGTACCGTATGCGGCGGCGGGCGTTATGATGGCCTGGTCGAACAGCTGGGCGGACGTGCCACGCCAGCGGTAGGATTTGCCATGGGTCTGGAGCGGCTGGTGCTGCTGGTACAGGCGGTAAATCCGGAATTTGAACCGACGCGGGTTGTCGATGTCTATGTTATCGCTTCAGGGCAGGGCGTTCAGTCTGCGGCTATGCAGCTGGCGGAAACATTGCGTGATGCGAACCCGGCGCTGAAGCTGATGACCAACTTCGGCGGCGGCAACTTTAAGAAGCAGTTTGCCCGTGCAGACAAATGGGGCGCACGCATTGCGCTGGTGCTCGGCGAAGATGAAGTGAAAGCGGGCCAGGTGGTGATTAAAGATCTGCGCACCGGCGACCAGCAGACGCTGGCTCAGCAGGACGCCGCTGCGACGTTGCAGACGCTGCTGCAGTAAGCAGCACGCGGCAACAGCCATTTTAAGGAGAGGGATTGCGTGGAAGTTTACAGCAACGAGAATGAACAGGTTGATGCGCTGCGTCGCTTTTTTGCCGATAACGGCAAAGCGCTGGCGATTGGCGTGGTAGTAGGGATTGCGGCGCTGGGCGGCTGGCGCTACTGGAGCTCACAGCAGGACAACGCCGGTAAAGCCGTGTCAGCGCAGTATCAGCAGCTCACCAGCGCGATGCAGGCAGATAAACCCGAAAGCCTGGAGGCTGTTGCCAGCTTCGCCAGCGAAAACAGCAATACCTATGGTGCGCTGGCCGCGCTGGACCTGGCAAAACAGTACGTTGAGACCAGCCAGCTTGATAAAGCGATTGCGCTGCTGCAGAAAGGGTTGAGCGACACCAAAGATGCCAATCTGCAGGCGGTTATTAATCTGCGTCTGGCGCGTATTCAGCTGCAGCAGAAGCAGGCTGATGCCGCCCTGAGCACTCTGGATAACGTCAAGGGTGATGGCTGGAGCGCGATTGTGGCCGATATTCGCGGTGAAGCGCTGCTGAGCAAAGGCGACAAGCAGGGCGCGCGTGATGCCTGGAGTAAAGGCGCAGGTTCGCAGGCTTCTCCGGCACTGAAGCAGATGCTGCAGATGAAAATAGATAACTTAAGTTAAGCCAGACAAGAGAGCGCACATGGAATTACGTAAATACCTGCTGCCAGGGCTGATTTCCGTCACTCTGCTCAGCGGTTGCTCGCTATTCAGCGGCGAAGAAGATGTAGTGAAGATGGCTCCGCTGCCGAAAGTGGAAAATCAGTTCACGCCGGAGACTGTCTGGAGCACGTCAGTAGGTGACGGCATCGGCGATTTCTACTCCAACCTGCATCCGGCCTGGCTGGACGGCACCGTTTACGCTGCCGACCGTTTTGGCGTGGTGAAGGCGCTGGATGCCAGCAACGGTAAAGAGAAGTGGAAAGTCGATCTCTCTGAGAAGACTGGTTTCTTCTCGAAAAACATCTCTGCGCTGCTCTCCGGCGGCGTCACCGCCAGCGGCGATCGGATCTATATTGGCAGCGAGCGCGGGCAGGTATTTGCACTTAATAGCAGCGACGGCAGTCTGGCGTGGCAGACCAAAGTAGCCGGTGAAGCGCTGTCGCGCCCGGTGGTCAGCGATGGCCTGGTACTGGTTCACACCAGTAACGGTATGCTGCAGGGTCTGGATCAGAGCAGCGGTGCGGTAAAATGGACCGTAAACCTCGATATGCCGGCGCTCTCGCTGCGCGGTGAGTCTGCGCCTGCGGTCGCCTTTGGCGGCGCTATCGTTGGCGGTGATAATGGTCGCGTCAGCGCGGTGATCCTGAACCAGGGTCAGCTGATCTGGCAGCAGCGCATTTCACAGCCAAGCGGTGCGACGGAAATCGATCGTCTGAATGATGTCGACACTACGCCGGTTATCGTGAACGGTGTGGTCTATGCGCTGGCGTACAACGGCAACCTGACCGCGCTCGACCTGCGCTCAGGTCAGATCATGTGGAAGCGCGAAATCGGCGGCGTCAAAGATCTGATTGTCGATGCCGGACGCATCTACCTGGTGGATCAGGACGATCGCGTAATTGCGCTTAATGCCGATGGCGGCGTGGCGCTGTGGCGTCAGAGCGATCTGCTGCACCGTAACCTGACGGCGCCGGTGCTGTTCAACGGTTATCTGGTGGTGGCAGACAGCGAAGGTTACGTACACTGGATCAACACGCTGGATGGCCGCTTTGTGGCGCAGCAGAAGCTGGACAGCGACGGTTTCCAGACCGAGCCGGTTGTTGCCGGTGACAGGCTGCTGATTCAGGCGAAAGGTGGCGAGGTTTACGCCATCAGCCGTTAAGGTCAAAGCGTGCGGGAACGGACTTCCGTCATCAATTGCGGCTCCTGATTCGTCAGGAGCCGTTCTGTTTTTTATCAGGCGTGATATTCTAGGCGCCTTAAGCCTGAAGCGGGCGACAAATGTCGTTATACTCACGCCATTCGGGCGATTCATTTTTAAACTGAGGCAAGTGTTATGGTACCTGTGGTCGCGCTGGTTGGGCGTCCCAATGTGGGGAAATCCACGCTGTTTAACCGCTTAACGCGCACCCGTGATGCGTTAGTGGCCGATTTCCCTGGACTGACTCGCGATCGCAAATATGGTCGCGCCGAAGTGGAAGGGCGCGAATTTATTGTTATCGATACCGGCGGTATTGATGGCACCGAAGAGGGCGTGGAAAACCGCATGGCGGAACAGTCGCTGCTGGCGATTGAAGAAGCGGATGTGGTGCTGTTTATGGTGGATGCCCGCGCGGGCGTGATGCCGGCAGATCAGCAGATCGCCAATCATCTGCGCTCCCGTGAAAAAGCAACGTTCCTCGTGGCAAACAAAACGGATGGCCTGGATGCCGATGCCGCCGTGCTGGACTTTTACGCGCTAGGTCTGGGTGATATTCATCCGATTGCCGCGTCGCACGGTCGCGGCGTTACCTCGCTGCTGGAAACCGCGCTGCTGCCGTGGATGGACGTGGCAGACCCGCAGGAAGTCACCGAAGAGGATGAAAACGAAGCCTACTGGGCCGCGTTAGCCGCAGAAGAGAATGGCGAAGAGGCTGAAGAGGAAGAGGCGTTTGATCCGACCGGCCTGCCGATTAAGCTGGCTATCGTGGGCCGTCCTAACGTAGGTAAGTCAACGCTCACTAACCGTATTCTTGGTGAAGATCGCGTGGTGGTCTATGACATGCCAGGCACGACGCGTGACAGCATCTATATCCCGATGGAGCGTGACGAGCGGGAGTATATCCTGATCGACACCGCCGGGGTGCGCAAGCGTGGCAAGATCACCGATACCGTTGAGAAGTTTTCGGTGATTAAAACCCTGCAGGCGATTGAAGATGCTAACGTCGTGATGCTGGTGATTGACGCGCGTGCCGGTATTTCCGACCAGGATCTCTCGCTGCTGGGCTTTATTCTCAACAGCGGACGCTCGCTGGTGATCGTTGTAAACAAATGGGATGGTCTGTCGCAGGAAGTGAAAGATGAAGTGAAAGAGACGCTGGATTATCGTCTCGGCTTTATCGATTTTGCCCGCGTACACTTTATCTCGGCGCTGCACGGCAGCGGCGTAGGTAACCTGTTTGAATCCGTAACGGAAGCGTACGACTGCTCAACCAAACGCGTCAACACCTCTATGCTGACGCGCATTATGAACATGGCAGCAGAAGATCATCAGCCGCCGCTGGTACGGGGCCGTCGCGTTAAGCTGAAATACGCTCACGCCGGTGGTTATAACCCGCCTATCGTGGTCATTCACGGTAATCAGGTAAAAGATCTGCCTGATTCCTACAAGCGCTATCTGATGAACTACTTCCGCCGCTCGCTGAACGTGATGGGTACGCCAATCCGTATTCAGTTCAAAGAGGGTGATAACCCGTATGCCGGCAAACGTAATTTGCTGACGCCGACGCAGCAGCGCAAGCGCAAGCGTCTGCTGGCGCACCTGAAGAAGAATAAGCGTTAACTAAAAAAGAGCCCGCCGGGCTCTTTTTTTTTGCCTGTGATTTAACAGCCGCTTAGCACCGCAGATGTAGCAAAAATGCTATTGGCCGGTAAACCCTGCGTTATGATCGTTCACTTTTAATTGTACCATCTGGTACAATCCTGCCGCCTTATGGTGAGCTCGCCCTGATATACCGCGTTCTCATGCATGAGTGCGTGGTAGCGGGCTGCTTCGCAGTCCGTCATTAAATAAAGTGCTGCAGTGTCCCGCGACAGAGCCGGACAGGCGGCATGCAGTATTTTTCAGGAGAGTTTGTGTGAAGGCAGAACATTCCACTCGCCCCGGCAGGGGACTCAGTGCCTGGTCCGTGCTGTTCGGGTTGGTGCTGCTGGCGATCGGCCTGTTTTTCGCTATTGGCGGCGGTAAACTGGCGGCGCTGGATGGCAGTAAATACTTTCTGATTGCCGGTATCGTTATGATCGCGTCGGCGATCCAGTTTATCCGGCGCAAAGCGTCAGCGGTAACGCTGCTGGCGCTGGCGTTTATCGGTACCCTGATCTGGGCGGTGATGGATGCCGGCTGGCACTTCTGGCCGCTGGTTTCCCGGCTGATGGTGCCGGCAGGCCTGATGCTGTTTGCATTTCTGACGTGGCCTGCGCTGCGTAAAAGCGAAGGCAAAGCGCCGCTGGCAACGCTCTCTTATGCGCTGTCAGCGCTGATTGCGGCTGGCATGGTCGCCACCGTGGTGCAGATGTTTCAGCCGCATCCGACCGTGGCCTTTACCGGTTCACAGCTGCCGCTGATCCCGGCAGATAAAAGCAAACCGCAGCAGGACTGGAGCAGCTACGGCCGCACGCCGGAGGGCGATCGCTTTGCGGCGATTGACCAGATCACGCGTGACAACGTTAAGGAACTGCAGGTTGCCTGGACCTTCCATACCGGTGACACGCCGCTCAGTCCGACCGGCAATGGCGCTGAAGATCAGCAGACGCCGCTGCAGGTAGGCAACACGCTCTATCTCTGCACGCCGCATAACAATGTGATTGCAGTGGAAGCGGACAGCGGTAAGCAGATCTGGAAGCGTGAAATCAATGCGCAGGCGGAAGTGTGGAACCGCTGCCGCGGCCTGGCCTATTTTGACGCCACCAGACCGGTTACGCAGCCCACGCAGCCAGGCTCCACGCCGGTGCCGCCACCGGTACTGGCCGCAGGCGACAGCTGCCAGCGCCGTATCCTGATGAACACCATCGATGCGCGTCTTATCGCAATTAACGCCGACAACGGCGAGTTCTGCGCCAGCTTTGGCAACAACGGTGTGGTTGATCTGAAGCAGGGACTGGGCAAGGCGCCCGATCCGCTCTATCAGCTGACCTCCGCTCCGCAGGTTGCCGGTACTACCGTGGTAGTCGGCGGTCGCGTGGCGGATAACGTGCAGACCGATATGCCAGGCGGCGTACTGCGCGGCTTTGATGTGATCAGCGGTAAAATGCGCTGGGCGTTTGATCCGGGCAATGACGATCCGAATGCGGTACTGATGCCAGGCCAGGATTATACCCGCAGCACGCCAAACTCCTGGGCGCCGCTCTCCTACGATCCGGCAATGAACACCGTATTCCTGCCGATGGGCAGCTCGTCAGTGGATCTGTGGGGCGCGAATCGCACAAAGCTCGATCACACCTACGGTGCATCTATCCTCGCGCTGGATGCCACCACCGGCAAACAGAAGTGGGTCTATCAGACAGTTCACAACGACCTGTGGGACTTCGACCTGCCGATGCAGCCAAGCCTGGTCGACTTCCCGATGAAAGATGGCACCACCAAACCGGCGGTGGTCATCGGGGCAAAAACCGGCATGATCTGGGTGCTGGACCGCCTGACCGGCAAGCCGCTGACCAAAGTGGAAGAGCGGCCGATGCCGCAGGGCCACATCCCGAACGAGCAGTACACCAAAACCCAGCCGCACTCGGTTGAGATGCCCAATATCGGCAATCAGACGCTGACGGAATCCGATATGTGGGGCGCGACGCCGTTTGACCAGCTGGCGTGCCGTATCGCATTTAAAGGCATGCGCTATGACGGTCTGTTCACCGTACCGGACACGGACAAGTCGCTCAGCTTCCCGGGGTCTCTGGGTGGTCTGAACTGGGGCAGCATCTCATTTGATCCGAACAACCAGTATATGTTCGTCAATGATATGCGTCTCGGCCTGTGGGTGCAGATGATCCCGCAGGACACCAGCAAAGTGGCCCGCGGCAGCAACGGCGGTGAGTCGGTGAACACCGGTATGGGTGCCGTACCGCTTAAGGGCACGCCATATGCGGTGAACAAAAACCGCTTTATGTCGCCGCTCGGCATTCCGTGCCAGGCCCCGCCGTTTGGTACGCTGTCAGCCATCGACATGAAAACGCGCCAGATCGTCTGGCAGGTGCCGGTGGGTACCGTGCAGGATACCGGCCCGTTTGGTATCAAAATGCACGCGCAGATGCCGGTAGGGATGCCAACGCTGGGCGGTACGCTGGCGACGCAGGGCGGACTGGTGTTTATCGCCGGTACCCAGGACTACTACCTGCGCGCCTTTGACAGCTCAACCGGTAAAGAGGTGTGGAAAGCGCGCCTGCCGGTCGGCAGCCAGGGTGGCCCAATCAGCTATGTCTCGCCCAAAAATGGCAAGCAGTACATCCTGATCTCTGCCGGTGGCGCACGCCAGTCGCCGGATCGCGGGGATTATGTGATTGCCTACGCGCTGCCAGACAGCAAGTAAGAGCAGCAGGGCCGGCAGACAATGCCGGCCTTTTTTTTGCCTACTCCCCGTTCTGCCACAGCGCCTGCAGCGCTGGCGGCGCATCCTTCTCCGCCACATAAATCACAATGGCACCTGCTTCATGGTGAGTGGCGTAGGTGATCTGAATACGAAAATAGTGCTGATCGCCACTGCCTGTGGTGCTGGCTTGCTCCGCCTGCTCTCCGAAGGGCAGCGCCTGCTCCAGCACCTGACAGACCCGCTGTTTCTGCGGCTCCGGCAGCTGGGCCAGCGCAAAACGCCGCTCTTTACGCAATTTGGGGATAAAGGCGAAACCGCCCTCCCGCGCCAGCTCTATGATGGCGTCATCCGTCAGTTCTACGTTCACTTCACACCCACCTCTTGCCAGGCGGCCCTGATCTGCTCCGCGACCTGCCGATCAAAGCGTTTCGCCGCATGCTCAACGGTAAAGCGGGCAAAGGTGCTGAAATCAGCATCCTGCGGCAGGGTTTTGTCACACAGCGTGTCATACCATGCCTGGCCGGCGCGTTCCCACGCAAAGCCGCCCAGCGCGGTGGCCGCGAGATAAAACGCGCGGTTGGGAATGCCGGAGTTAAGATGCACGCCGCCGTTGTCATCACGCGTTTCGATATAGTGCGCCATATCCGCAGGCTGCGGATCTTTGCCCAGCAGCGGGTCATCATAGGCGGTGCCGGGTGCGGACATTGAGCGCAGACCGCTGCCGTTAATGCCTTTAGCCAGCAATCCTTCGCCGATGATCCAGTCCGCTTCCTCCGCGCGCTGCTGCCGCTGATACTGTTTTACCAGTGAGCCAAAGACATCAGACATCGACTCATTCAGCGCGCCCGCCTGCTGAAAGTAGATCAGTCCCGCTTCGCTTTCCGTGACGCCGTGCGTCAGTTCATGGGCGACCACGTCAATCGCGATGGTGAAGCGATTAAAAATCTCGCCGTCACCGTCGCCAAAGACCATCTGCTGGCCGTTCCAGAAAGCGTTCTGATAATTCTGGCCGTAGTGCACAGTACCGTCCAGCTTCAGCCCTTTGTTGTCGAGCGAATTACGCTGATAGACGTTCCAGAAAAAATCATAAGTGACACCCAGATAGTCCCAGGCTTCATCAGCGGCCACGTCGCCATTGCCGGGCTGACCTTCCTGACGAATCAGCGTGCCGGGCAGCGTCTGGCTATGCCCGGCATCAAAAATGGCGCGCAGTACCTCGCCTGGCCGGGCAATATCCGCCGGGGCGACAACGCGGTGCGGCTCCGCCATCAGCTGCTGAACGTGGGTAAGCGTACGGCGTGCCGACGCCTGTTGCGGCCCTGCACAGTTATCGATGATATTACGCAGAATATAGGGGGGGATTACGCTGTATGACATGCCGGACTCCCTGAGTGATGGGTATGCAAAGAGTATAGACCGGGGTCAGGCAGAGCAGGGGGGCGTGAAAGCAGGGAGAGCATCTCTCCCTGCTGGCTTAGTCAGATCGGCGGGATGTGCGGCGGCGCTTCAGCGGCGTGAGGGCAGTGACTTCGCTCTCTACCCAGCCATCCTGCAGCCGGGTGCGCAGCCTGTCGCCCGGCTGCAGCGGGGCGATCTGTTTTACGACTTCGCCCTGCGTATCGGTAGTAACGCTGAAGCCGCGCGCCAGCGTCGCCAGCGGGCTGACGCCCTCCAGCTGTGCCATCAGCGTGCCAAAGCGCTGGCGATCCTGCCCCAGCTGCTGCGTCATGCTCTGCTGCAGCCGGTAGTGCCAGTGCGTGAGCTGCTGCTGCGCGCGCAGGATGCGTCCCTGCGGCTGCTGCGCACTGAGCCGCTGCAGCAGCCGATCCTGCTGCCGCTGCGCGCTGCGCAGTTGCCGATCGGCGGCGGCGCCTAAGCGACGCTGCAGCTGAAACAGGGCGGTCTGCTGGCGAGCCAGGCGCAGCTGCGGATGCTGCTGCTGCAGGCGATGCTGAAGCTGGGTGAGATAACGCTGCTGCCCGGCAAGGTAGTAGTCCATCGCCATCTCCATGCGCTGCTGCTGTGACTGCAGCTGGCGCAGCAGTTCGACCTGATTGCGGCTGACGATCTCAGCGGCGGCAGAGGGCGTGGGCGCGCGTAAATCCGCGACAAAATCGGCAATGGTGACATCCGTTTCATGTCCCACGGCGCTGACCACCGGCAGGCGGCTGGCAAAAATCGCACGCGCCACGCGTTCATCGTTAAAGCACCAGAGATCTTCCAGCGAGCCGCCGCCGCGGCCGACAATCAGCACGTCACATTCGGCGCGCTGGTTGGCCAGTTCGATGGCACGCACGATGGCAGCTGGCGCATCGGCACCCTGCACCACGGTGGGGTAGATAACCACCGGTAATGAGGGATCGCGGCGGTGCAGCACGCGCAGCACATCATGCAGCGCGGCGCCGGTTGCGGAGGTGATCACCCCGACCTGACGGGCCGGATCGGGCAGCGGCTGCTTGAACTGCTGATCGAATAACCCTTCTGCGCTGAGCTGCGCTTTCAGCTGCTCAAACTGCTGCTGCAGCAGGCCTTCACCCGCCGGATGCATGCTTTCAACGATTAACTGATAGTCGCCGCGCGGCTCATACAGCGTGACGCTGGCCCGTACCAGCACCTGCTGCCCGTGCTGCGGACGGAACGTCACGCGCCGGTTGCTGTTGCGAAACATCGCACAGCGCACCTGGGCGCCATCATCTTTCAGCGTGAAGTACCAGTGGCCGGACGCGGGCTGCGTGAAATTGGAGATCTCAGCGCTGAGCCACACCAGGCCCATCTCATTTTCCAGCAGCGTGCGCACCGTGGTGTTGAGGCGGCTGACGGTAAAAATATTGGCGGTTGCAGGTAGCGACATGTGATGAAGATCAAATTTTAAATCAGAGGGTTAATCCATCGATACTACAGGGCTGCTGCGCAGGATCAAGACTTTTTCTGAAAAAGCAGTAGAGGCAATCGATTTCGTCCTGTATAATGCCGCGGCAATATTTTATCTGTTTTCAACGCCCCCAGGTGGAGATATTGCAATGCTAAGAATCGCGAAAGAAGCCCTCACATTTGACGACGTCCTGCTCGTTCCCGCTCACTCCACTGTATTGCCTAACACCGCTGACCTCAGCACCCAACTGACCAAAAACATCCGTCTGAACATTCCTATGCTCTCTGCTGCGATGGATACCGTGACCGAAGCGGGTCTGGCGATCGCGCTGGCACAGGAAGGCGGCCTCGGCTTTATTCATAAAAATATGTCGATTGAGCGTCAGGCTGATGAAGTGCGTAAGGTGAAAAAGCATGAAAGTGGCGTGGTAACAGAGCCGCAGACCGTGCTGCCGACCACGACGCTGGCGGAAGTGAAAGAGCTTACCGACCGTAACGGCTTCGCCGGCTATCCGGTCGTCAATGCGGGCAACGAGCTGGTGGGGATTATCACCGGTCGCGATGTGCGCTTTGTGACCGATCTGACGCTGCCGGTTACCGCGGTCATGACGCCGAAAGAGCGTCTGGTCACGGTAAAAGAGGGTGAGGCGCGCGAAGTGGTGCTGCAGAAGATGCACGAAAAGCGCGTTGAAAAAGCGCTGGTCGTGGATGAGAGTTTCCACCTGCTGGGCATGATCACCGTAAAAGATTTCCAGAAAGCTGAACGTAAACCCAACGCCTGTAAAGATGCGCAGGGCCGTCTGCGCGTGGGCGCGGCGGTGGGTGCCGGCGCCGGTAACGAAGAGCGCGTGGATGCGCTGGTTGCCGCTGGCGTTGACGTGCTGCTGATTGACTCTTCGCACGGCCACTCCGAAGGCGTGCTGCAGCGCATTCGTGAAACCCGCGCCAAATATCCCGATCTTGAAATCATTGGCGGCAACGTTGCCACCGGTGCCGGTGCCCTGGCGCTGGCTGAAGCGGGCGTGAGCGCGGTGAAAGTGGGTATCGGTCCGGGCTCTATCTGTACCACCCGTATCGTGACCGGCGTAGGCGTACCGCAGATCACCGCTGTTTCTGACGCCGTGGCGGCGCTGGAAGGCACCGGTATTCCGGTCGTGGCTGATGGCGGTATCCGCTTCTCCGGCGATATCGCTAAAGCGATCGCCGCAGGCGCAGCCGCTGTGATGGTGGGCTCCATGCTGGCCGGTACCGAAGAGTCTCCGGGCGAGATCGAACTCTACCAGGGCCGCGCCTTTAAATCCTACCGCGGCATGGGCTCGCTCGGCGCAATGTCCAAAGGTTCTTCTGACCGTTACTTCCAGACTGACAACGCCGCAGACAAGCTGGTACCGGAAGGCATTGAAGGCCGCGTTGCTTATAAAGGCCGCCTGAAAGAGATCGTTCATCAGCAGATGGGTGGCCTGCGCTCCTGCATGGGCCTGACCGGCTGCGCGACCATTGATGACCTGCGTACCAAAGCGGAGTTTGTTCGCATCAGCGGCGCCGGTATCAATGAGAGCCACGTGCACGATGTGACCATCACCAAAGAGTCACCGAACTACCGCATGGGTTCCTGATCCCTGAAGATTTCCCGCCCGGCTCTGGCCGGGCGCTTTTATTGTTAAGTCCCTTCCACTGGAAATGCCTCAATGACGACTGAAAATATTCATAAACATCGTATCCTGATCCTCGATTTTGGTTCGCAGTATACGCAGCTGGTTGCGCGCCGCGTGCGTGAGCTGGGCGTCTACTGCGAACTCTGGGCGTGGGATGTCACCGAAGAGCAAATCCGTCAGTTCAACCCAAACGGGATTATCCTGTCAGGTGGCCCTGAGAGCACCACCGAGCTGGACAGCCCGCGTGCGCCTGAGTATGTCTTTAACGCCGGCGTGCCGGTGCTGGGCGTCTGCTACGGCATGCAGACCATGGCGATGCAGCTGGGCGGCAAGGTTGAAGGCTCAAACGAGCGCGAGTTTGGCTATGCGCAGGTGGAAGTCACCACCCAGAGTGCGCTGGTGCGTGATATCGAAGATGCGATCAGCGCCGCCGGCAAGCCGCTGCTGGATGTCTGGATGAGCCACGGTGATAAAGTCACCGCGATCCCGGCTGACTTCGTCACCGTTGCCAGCACTGAAACCTGTCCGTTTGCCATCATGGCCAATGAAGAGAAGAAGTTCTATGGCGTGCAGTTCCATCCGGAGGTGACGCACACCCGTCAGGGACTGCGCATGCTGGAACGCTTTATCCGCGATATCTGCGGCTGTGAAGCGCTCTGGACGCCGGCGAAAATTATTGAAGACGCCGTTGAACGTATCCGCCAGCAGGTGGGCAGCGACCGCGTGATCCTCGGCCTTTCCGGCGGCGTTGACTCCTCGGTAACCGCCATGCTGCTGCACCGCGCCATCGGCGATCGCCTGACCTGCGTATTTGTTGATAACGGTCTGCTGCGCCTGAATGAAGCAGAGCAGGTCATGGATATGTTTGGCGATCATTTCGGTCTGAACATTGTCCATGTACCGGCGGAAGCGCGTTTCCTGGATGCGCTGGCGGGTGAAAACGATCCGGAAGCCAAACGTAAAATCATCGGCCGCGTATTTGTCGAAGTGTTCGATGAAGAAGCGCTGAAGCTGACCGAAGTGAAGTGGCTGGCGCAGGGCACTATCTATCCGGATGTGATTGAGTCTGCCGCCTCTGCCACCGGCAAAGCGCACGTGATCAAATCGCACCATAACGTGGGCGGCCTGCCGAAAGAGATGAAGATGGGCCTGGTTGAGCCGCTGAAAGAGCTGTTCAAAGATGAAGTGCGCAAGATCGGCCTTGAGCTGGGTCTGCCGTACGACATGCTCTACCGTCACCCGTTCCCGGGTCCGGGTCTCGGCGTGCGCGTGCTGGGCGAAGTGAAGAAAGAGTACTGCGATCTGCTGCGCCGCGCCGATGCCATCTTTATTGAGGAGCTGCGCAAAGCGGATCTCTACAATAAAGTGAGTCAGGCGTTTACCGTGTTCCTGCCGGTGCGCTCCGTCGGCGTGATGGGCGACGGCCGTAAGTATGACTGGGTCGTCTCACTGCGTGCGGTGGAAACCATCGACTTTATGACCGCACACTGGGCGCATCTGCCATACGACTTCCTGGGCCGCGTCTCCAACCGCATCATCAATGAAGTCAGCGGCATCTCCCGCGTGGTGTATGACATCTCCGGTAAGCCACCGGCGACGATTGAGTGGGAATAACCTCGTCCTGACACAAAGCCCGCGCGTGCGGGCTTTTTTTATGGCTGCAACACAGCGCAGCGCAGCGCACGATGATGTGTTTGCCGGCGCGTTGCGGGCCAGCGCATAGTTGGTGAATAAACAGGCGCCGTTTTGCTGCATAATAGCGCACTCTTTTTCTGCCCCGGATACCCCTGAATGCTGCCTGTAAAACTTATCCTGCTGACTTTTCTTTGCGCCGTGATCCTGTCGCTGGCGGCGAGCCTGGCGCAGGCGACGCGCAGCGGCGACCTGCAGACCGGGCAGGGCGGCTGGGCTACCGCGCGGCGCGACTCCGCCGGACTGGCACCCGATCCGCAGCGTTACGCCAGCGAGGCGGTGGTGCAGGTCTATGCGGCTCCCACTTACGGCTGGAAAGGCGCAGTGGCGGTGCATCCATGGATCATCTTTAAGCGCGCCGGCGAGATGCAATACAACCGCTATGAGGTGATCAGCTGGGGCAGCGGTGACAAGGTGCGGCGCAACCGCAATCTGCCGGATGGCTACTGGTATGGCGCCCGTCCGCGCCTGCTGGTGGATCACCGCGGGGCGGCAGCGCAGGCGATGATCCCGCAGATTGAGGCGGCGATCCGCTCCTATCCGTGGCCAGCCACCTATCGCGCCTGGCCGGGGCCAAACAGCAATACCTTCCTGGCACACATCGGTCGCGAAGTGCCGGCGCTGAAGCTCGACCTGCCGGCAAACGCGGTCGGCAAGGATTACCGCTCGCTGCTGCACCCGGTCGGGCTGCCGCCCTCGGGGCGCGGTCTGCAGCTGTCGCTGCTGGGCGTACTGGGCGTGACGGTCGGTGCAGAAGAGGGCGTAGAGATGAATATACTGGGACTTAATCTTGGCGTGGATTTCACACCGCTGCGGCTGCGGCTGCCGTTTATCGGCGGCATCGGCCGGGAGAACGTGCAGAAGGATAATCCCTGACGGGGCGCCGCGGAGTGCGGCGCGCCGGGCACTCAGCAGACGCCGAAGTCGCCCTCTTCATGATAGAGGTTGACGCTGTCTGCTTTAATCTCTATCTCTTTTTTCAGCGGGTCGTCGATGCGGGCGCACCAGAGCATATCGCCCTCTGCACGCAGCACCTGCATTTTAGGACCACCGGTTTTTGACTGCACAAAATCGCCTTCGTTAAACATGCTGTGTCTCCATCAGATAAAGGATATGAGTGAGTGTAGCTGCGCCGGCATAAAGGCGCAGCTATCGTGACTCAGTGCGGCAGTAAAAACAGCGTGGCCAGACCGAGAAAGATAAAGAAGCCGCCGGTGTCGGTAAGGGCGGTGATCAGCACGCTGGACCCCACCGCCGGATCGCGCTTCATTTTGGTCATGATCAGCGGAATCAATACGCCCATCAGCGCCGCCAGCAGCAGGTTCAGCACCATCGCCAGCATCATCACGCCGCCAAGCTGAATATTGTCATACATCAGCCAGGTAATGCCTCCCATGATGCTGCCCCAGAACAGGCCGTTGATCAGCGCCACGCCCAGCTCGCGGCCTATCAGGAACGAGAAGTTACCGGGCTCCACCTGATGCAGCGCCAGCGCGCGCACAATCATGGTAATGGTCTGGTTACCGGTATTGCCGCCAATGCCGGCCACAATCGGCATCAGGGTCGCGAGCGCCACCAGCTGCGAAATAGTCGCTTCAAACAGGCCGATGACGCGCGAGGCGATAAATGCGGTGCAGAGGTTAATGGCCAGCCACGTCCAGCGCTTGCTGACCGCTTTACGCACCGGTGCAAACACATCCTCTTCCTGGCTGATACCGCCCATTTTGCGGATGTTGCTCTCATTCTCCTGGTTCACCAGATCGATCACATCTTCTACAGTAATGCGCCCAATCAGTTTGCCTTTGGCGTCGGTGACAGCGGCAGAGATCAGGTTATAGCGCTCAAAAGCGCTGGCGGCATCCTCGGCGTTATCATTGAGCTGAAACGTAGTGGGACGAGGATTCATGACATCTGCGACCAGCGTTTTGGGTTTGTTCAGCAGAATATCGGTCAGCGGCAGCTCACCGAGCAGCTGATTCTGTGCGTTGGTAATAAAAATTTTATCGGTGCCGTTGGGCATGCTGCTGCGTTTGCGCAGAAAGCGCTGCACCGTGGCAAGGGTAACGTCGGCGCGCACGGTGAGAATATTGAAATCCATGATGCGGCCTACGCGATCGCGATCCAGCTCAATCACATCAAGCAGGCGCGCGCGCAGCTGCGGCTCCAGCGTGGTCAGCAGGCGGCCGGTGAGATCGCGCGACAGATAGCGTGCCAGATAAACCTGATCGTCAATATCCAGTGGTTCAATCGCGCGCAGGATCTCGCGATCGCTCATGCCGTCAGTCAGGCTCTCCCAGACGGTTTCTGAGGCTTCAACCAGCACGCGGCCACGCTGTTCTGAGGGCACCAGCTGCCAGAGCGCCCGGCGTTCCTCTTCCGGCAGCGCTTCCAGAATATCAGCGAGGTCGGCGGCATGCAGCGGCGCCAGCTCCTGCTCCAGCTGCTGACGCCAGGCGGCCACTTCGCGCAGCTCTGCGGCGCTGAGGTCGACAGATTTATCCAGCAGGACATCCACTAAGTCCTGTTTGCTTAGCAGCAGCGAGAGAATGCGCTGGCGGGATATGGTTAGTTGTTGTGCGTGCGAGGCAGACATAACGCGTCCTTTGTGTCTGTAAAGTCAGCACAAAGTGTAGCGTGTTACCGGCAGAACGGGCAGAACAAAGGCCGTAATTGCAGCGTCAGCGCGTGTCGCTGCTGCTCAGCGTCGCCGGTTCCGGCAGGGGCTTTTTCTGCTGATGATGCTCAATGGCACCGGGAATGATAAAAATCAGGCGACCAGCCAGAATAAAAAAGCTGATCAGCAAAACGATGCGGGTCATGGTGCCGGTTTTGGGACGTCTTCGTGGTGATAGGGCGCTGTTCACGCGGGTGTTCCTGTTGATACCCCTCAGGGCGATAACAATATTTAGTCACAGTTACCGGATGGGGTCAATCGCTGTATGAAAAATAAGCATTGAATGCGTGCGACAGGGGCCGCAGACCGCGGCCCTGCTTCAGTAACTCGCCTTTTGTGCCAGCAGGGTGGCAAACTGACATTTAATGCGGTTACCGTCGGCGTCACGACGGTGCAGCTCGCCGACATCCTCGTTATATTTTACGATGTGCCAGTTGCGGTAGTAGTGGCTCAGCTCGCCCGATTTAAAGGTAAACGGGAACGCCTGCGTATTGGGGTAATCAGCGGTGCTCATCGCCGCCACAATCAGGTTGTAGCCATACTTCTGCGTACTGGCTTGCATATCGGCAATCAGCTGCGGGATCGTCTCCGGCTGCAGAAACATCATCACCACCGTTGAGAGCACAAACTGATAGCTGCCGTTGAAGCGCAGCTGGTTGAGATCGCACAGCGCTGTCTGAATGTTCGGCAGCTGTTCGGTGGCAATAATGGTATTCAGGTAGTCAAGGCTTGCCGGATTAGCGTCCCAGGCGGTGACGTTAAAGCCGTGCTGGCTGAGATAAAGGCTGTTGCGGCCTTTACCGCAGCCGAGATCCAGCGCGTTGCCCGGCGTCAGCTTTGGCAGCGCCGCGCGCACTTCAGAGTGCGGCGGCGATAAATCATACTTTTCTGTAAACCAGTTATCAGGGCGTGTCGTCATCGTCAGACAGCGGGCAGACGGCCCGCGTTACTCCTCTTCCAGTAGCAGTTTCCAGCCGGTTACGTCGCTCCAGTACGCCTGCTCGCGCTCAAGGTCGAGCTGCACCAGCGTATTCTGGCTGAGGAAACCGGCCGGGAAGGTGAGCGTCCAGTGACCATCATCCGTTGAAAGCTTCAGTGCATCGGGGCGCGTGGTCGCCTGACGCTGGTTATTCAGCAGCGTGCCGAGGCGCAGCAGAAAAATCATCGGCAGCACCTGCTTTTTCTTAAACAGGGTAAAGCGCGGGATCTCATCCTGCTTCACCGCTTTACGATGGAAGCGTACCAGCGTGGCCAGCAGCATCTGTTGATCCTGGTTAAAGCCAGGCATATTAGAGTGCTGCAGGATATAGGCGGAATGCCGCTGCATACCACTGTGATTAATGGTCAGGCCGACCTCATGCAGCAGGGCCGCCCACTTCAGCAGGGCGGTCAGCTGCGGATTCGCCTGCTTCGGATTCTGCTCCTGCCACTGCAGATAGAGCTGCTCTGTGGTTTCCAGCACGCGGCGCGCCTGATCGCTGTCGATCACATAGTGATTCGCCAGGCTCTGCGCGGTACGGCTGCGGATATCCTGATGGCGGAAGCGCCCCTCCATCTCATAGAGAACGCCTTCGCGCAGCGCACCGTCAGAGAGACGCAGTTCGCGGATCGCCAGCGCGTCAAAGACGCCGCACAGGATCGCAAGGCCAGGCACAAACACCGCTTTGCGCTCTTCAGATAAGCCCGGCAGGCTCAGGGAATCAAAGGATTTATGCTTCAGCACTTCGCTGACCAGCATATCGAGATTGTCAGGCGTCACGCGCTTCTCTTTCTCGCCCATCGCCAGCAGCACTTCACAGGCGGCTTTGATACTGCCGGAGGCGCCCAGCGCATATTGCCAGCCGTGCAGGCGATATTGCCACGCCAGCGTCTCCAGCTTGTGGGTGGCGGCAAGGCGGGCGCGGCGAAAATTATCCTGGCTGATTTCGCCTTGCGGGAAATAGAGGTTAGCGAAGCTGACGCAGCCCATGCGGCGGCTCTCAACCAGCTGCGGCTCAAAATCCTCGCCGATCACCAGCTCGGTTGACCCTCCGCCGATATCAATCACCAGCTTGCGCCCTTTTTCCGGCTGAGTATGCTCAACGCCCATGAAAATCAGGCGCGCTTCTTCGTTGCCGGAGATCACCTCAATCGGATAGGGGATCACCTCTGCAGCGCGCTGCAGAAACTCTTCGGCATTGGTTGCGATGCGCAGCGTATGCGTGCCGACAATGGTCACGTTGGCGGCGCTAAAGCCCTGCAGGCGCTCAGCGAACAGAGCCAGGCAGCTCAGACCGCGCACAATCGCGTCTTCGCTCAGCCGGTTCTGCGCGTCAAGCCCGTCAGCCAGGTGCACCCGCTGCTTCAGACGCCCCAGAACCTGCATGGCACCATCTACTACGCGGGCGATCACCATATGAAAACTGTTTGAGCCGAGATCGATGGCCGCAAATTCCTGCGGCTTCGGCGTACTCTTCGGAGTAATTGGCATAGGCGTTATTCAGGTTGTTCCAGTCTCTTGATGTAATCGTAAATCGCCAGCTGCGAGCGCACTTTCCTGCGATTGCCGCGCGGAACATAACGGTTACTCAGCTCTTTGTCTACGATACGTGCTTTCACCGTATCACTTAACAGAATGGCGATAATATCCAGAATCCGCTGTTTAAGACGTGGATCGAGCACCGCCACGGCGACCTCAATGCGGTAATCGATGTTGCGCGTCATCCAGTCAGCCGAGGAGAGAAACACCTTTTTCTCGCCGCCATTTTCAAAAATATACACCCGGTCGTGTTCAAGATAACGATCAACAATGCTGGTAATGCGAATATTTTCACTGATGCCGGGCAGGTCCGGGATCAGCGAGCACATACCGCGCACCAGCAGGTTGATTTTCACCCCGGCTGCCGAGGCCGCATAGAGTCTGTCGACCAGGCCATTATCAACCAGGTTGTTGATTTTTAATGTAATACCGCACGGCTTGCTCTGCTGCGCATTGGCAATCTCCGTATCGATCAGCTGATAGAGCACGGCCCGTGAATTTTGCGGCGACACCATCAGATGTTCAAAGGTCACCGGGCGATAGGGGTTCTCAATGAAGTTAAATACGCGGCGCACTTCGTTCGTGATGCGCGCATCAGCGGTGAGCAGGGAGTAGTCGGTATAAAGGCGCGCGGTCTTCTCATTAAAGTTGCCGGTGCCGATATGCGCATAGCGCACCACCTCTTCATTTTCGCGACGGGAAATCAGAAACAGTTTGGCGTGAATTTTCAGACCAGGCGCAGAGAAGATAACGTGCACGCCCGCCTCAGTCAGCCGCTTGGCCCAGTGGATATTCGCCTCTTCATCAAAGCGCGCCTGCAGCTCAACCACCACCGTGACTTTTTTGCCGTTATGCGCTGCGTGGATCATCGCATCCATGATGCGGGAGTGTTTGGCCACGCGATAGATATTGATTTTAATCGCCAGCACGCTGGGATCGAATGACGCCTGACGCAGCAGCTCCAGCACATGCTCAAAGGTGTGATAAGGGTAGTAGAGCAGCACATCGCGATTGCGGATGGCGTCAAAGCCATTGCGGAAGCCATCAAAGCCGATATGGCGGATCTGCGGCAGCGGCCGGTTGACCAGGTTACTTTTACCGACGTTTGGAAAGCCGATAAAATCTTTAAAGTTATGGTAACGGCCACCCGGTACAATGGAGTCATAGTTGGAAATAGAGAGCTTGTGGCGCAGCATCTCCACCATGGCATCGGGCATGTCGCGCTGATAGACAAAGCGCACCGGCTCAGCAGTAAGACGCTGCTTCAGGCTGGAGGACATCAGCTCCAGCAGGCTCGACTCCATCTCCGTGACCAGATCATATTCGGCGTCGCGCGTCATTTTCATGGAGTAGGCATTCAGCGCATCGTAGTCGAAAAAGCCTTTGAAAATCTCGTCCAGACAGTAGCGCAGGATGTTATCCAGCAGGATCATCGGCTTGCGGCGGCGTGGCGACTCTGCCGGCAGGTTGATAAAACGCGGCACCTTGTCGGACGGAATTTCAAGCAGCGCATAGCGGATATCCTCGCCGCGGATAATCTCCACCGCCAGGTAGGTATAATCATCTTTGAGAAACTCAATCAGATCGGTGTCATGGTTGATCAGAATAGGCGTGACGTGCTGGCGCAGCTGATGCTTGAAATAGTGGCGCAGCCACTCCTGCTGATTAGGTGAAAGCTGGCGTTCGTTGATCAGGAAGATCTGATTGCGCGCCATCTCCAGCAGCAGCTCATTGTAGAGTGCATCAAACTCCTGATCGGACTTCAGCACCCGCTGCTGGATCTTCTTCAGCAGATGCCGCAGGGGAGTGGGTTTACCCTGCTCTTCGCTGATCAGAATGCGCCGCTTTAGATCGGCAAAGCGCACTTTATAGAACTCTTCAAGGTTGTTGGAATAGATACCTAAAAACCGCATGCGCTCAATCAGCGGGTTACTTTTATCCGCCGCTTCCTGCAGCACACGTTCATTAAAGGATAACCAGCTTATTTCTTTTTCGATATACAGCTTTTCCTGACCCATTCTGACTCCGTGATGCTGTGGCGGGACAATATGTCCGGCGCAAGGCGCGCAGTGGTGCGGCTCCGCTCAGTCTCCCTCACCATTATTGCTAGAGTATGGCAGGCTTGTCCAACCGCAACAGTTGTCTTATCAACCCGCTACGGGCAACATAGCGACTCTCTAATCTGAATCCCTGACCGGCATGAGCATAAACCATATTCCTGTTGAATTTAATGACCGTCGCCGGCGCGCCATCGATCGCTTCGTGCGGCGCATGGTGACGGCGTGCGGCGCAGGAATATTGCTGCTGATGCTGCTGCTGTTCTTCTGGCTTATCTGGGTGGTTCTGCCCTTATTCAGCGCGCCACAGCTTCAGCCTGCGCTCAGTCAGCAGCTGTGGGATAAAACGCCGGCGCTGGCGCTGGGCAGCAGCGGCACATTGGGCTGGCGTATCAGCCCTCATGAAGCGCGCTTTATTCCGCTTAACGGCGACCCTGCCGGCCCAGCGCTGGCGCTTTCGGACGCGCCGCAGGCTGCCGTTACCAGCAGCGCTGCTGATGCAGTGTTACTCAACGTGCAGGGCGCTCTGCTGTTGATGCAGCCGCGGATAGATCACCATCACGGCGAGTGGTATTTTCCGCTGGGCGATCGGCCGCTGCGGCTGCCGCAGGGTGCCGTCAGCCAGATGGCGCTGGCACAGACCGGCGAGGGGCAGTGGCGTATTGCTGCACAGACGCCAGCGGGGATCAGCGTGCTGACACTGGCTGGCCAGCAGCAGGTCAGCCAGGTCGTGCTGCCGCAGCAGCACGCCGATCAGCTGCTGCTGTCGCCTGACGGCACGCAGCTTTTTACCAGTCGTGAGCGCCAGCTTCAGGTGTGGCAGATTAGCGCCGGGGGCGCAGAGCTGCGTGAAACGCAGACGCTGACGCATCCGGTTGCGAGCCTGCATATGCTGGCGGGGGGCCGATCGCTGCTGATCAGAGACGATCGCGGTGTCAGCCAGTGGTTTGCCATTACCGGCGAGCGCGGTCCGCGTCTGCAAAAAATCAAAACCTGGCACGGCTCACAGGGCGCGCAGGGTGTGGTGACGGAGCCACAGCGCCGGGTATTTGCCAGCTGGGATGGGCAGGGCGTGCTCAGCCTGTTTGCCAGCAAACAGTCAGGGCCGATCCTGACGCGTCAGCTGGCACCGGGTATTCAGGCGGTCGCCTTTTCGCCGCGCGGTGACGGGCTGATTGTCGAGCGCGCCGGGCACTGGCAGCAGTTCCGGCTTGATAATCCGTGGCCTGATGTTACCTGGCGTAACCTGTGGCAGAAAATCTGGTACGAGAATTATCCGCAGCCCGACTGGGTGTGGCAATCCACCGCTGCCGGCGACAGCTATCAGGCGAAATTCAGTCTGATTCCGCTGGTCATTGGCACGCTCAAAGCCGCCGCGCTGGCGCTGCTGTTTGCCACGCCGCTGGCGCTGGCTGCGGCTATCTACACCGCCTGGTTTATGTCGCCGGGCCTGCGGCGCTGGGTTAAGCCTGGTATTGAGATGATGGGCGCGCTGCCGAGTGTGGTGATTGGCCTGATTGCCGGTATCTGGATGGCACCGCATATCAGCCACGCGCTGGCGGGCGTACTGCTGCTGCCGGTGATACTGGCCGCTACGCTGCTGCTGTGCGGCGTGCTGAGTCCGCGACTGCCGGCGCGCTGCCGTCGCCCGGGTGTTGAGGTGCTGTTATTGCTGCCGCTGCTGCTGCTGGTCACGCTGCTGACGCTATGGCTGGCGGGCCGGCTCTGGCCGGACGCCGGTGAACAGCTTATCCACTACGAACAGCGCAATCTGCTGGTTGCCGCGGTGGCAATGGGGTTTGCGCTGGTGCCTCTGATATTTACCCTGGCGGAAGATGCGCTGTTCAGCGTACCGGGGGCGCTCGGACAGGGCTCACTGGCGCTGGGTGCCACGCCGTGGCAGACCCTGACGCGGGTGGTGCTGCCTGGTGCGTCGGCAGGCATTTTCGCGGCACTGATGATCGGTTTTGGCCGGGCGGTGGGGGAGACGATGATCGTGCTGATGGCCACCGGCAACACGCCGGTAAGTGAAGGCGGGCTTTTTGCCGGGCTGCGGGCGCTGTCAGCGAATATCGCAATAGAGATGCCGGAGGCGGCAGCGGGCAGCGCACACTACCGCATTCTGTTTCTCAGCGCGCTGCTGCTGCTGCTCTTTACGCTGGTTATCAACACGGTGGCAGAAGTGATCCGCCAGCGGCTGCGCCGGCGTTACGGTCAGCATGAGGGACAGGGATGAAAAACGCACATCGTCAGAACGATCGCTGGCGCTGGCTGACGGCGGGGGCGGTGGCTGTCTGTTTGCTGGCGTTTACGCTGCTGATTGGTCTGCTTGGCTGGCAGGGGGGGCGTGCATTCTGGCCGCAGCCGGTGGATCGCTATCAGTTTCAGGCCTCTGGCACCGCGCCGGTTACGCTACTGGGCGAAACGCTGCAGGCAGAGCGGCAGAGCACCGGATGGCGCTATCTGGTGAAAACCGGCAACCGTGATTTTGCTGCCCCTGATTTCCGCGTGATTTACAGTCGCGCGCCAGCTGTTGCTGAACAGCCGCGTGACGTGCTGGTGCTGCAACGGCGCAACGGCGGTAACGCTTACGGCTGGCTGGTGGCGCTGCGGGAAGACAACGAGACACTTACCGCACATAATCGCGATGCGCTGCTGCAGCAGCGCCTGCAGCAGGTACAGGAGCAGCTGCGTCAGGCTGAGAATATTCGCCGTGTCGATATGGCGCGTCTTAACGCGCAGCTGGAAAATCTGCAGCAGCAGGCGGATGAGCAGCAGCACGAGCAGCGTTTTGGTCTGCAGCAGCAGTCAGAGTTTGATGCCAACAGCGCAGCCCTGCATCGTCGCTTCAGCGCGCTGGCTGAGCAGCTGGCACATCTGCAGCGGGCGAGCCAGCGCGATACGCTGATCCTCCGCGACGCGCAGGGGACGGAACATACCCTGCCGCTGGCGCAGATTGTGGCGGCCTGGTATCCCAATAACATGAGCGTGACGCAAAAAGCGCAGCACTTTTTCCGGCAGGTGTGGCAGTTTGTCAGCGATTCACCCGCGGCAGGTGGCAGCGAGAGCGGCGCGTTTCCGGCTATTTTTGGTACGGTGCTGATGGTGGTGCTGATGTCGGTCATTGTTATGCCGCTCGGCGTGGTGGCTGCCGTCTGGCTGCATGAGTATGCCGGACGTCATACCCTGACGCGGCTGGTGCGCATCGCCGTGGTGAACCTTGCGGGCGTGCCCTCTATTGTTTATGGCGTATTTGGCCTCGGCTTTTTTGTCTGGCTGATTGGCGGCACGCTCGATCAGCTCTTTTTTTCCCGGGCGCTGCCAAACCCGACCTTTGGTACACCCGGCCTGCTGTGGGCGTCGCTGACGCTGGCGCTGCTGACGCTGCCGGTGGTGATTGTGGCAACAGAAGAGGGATTGTCACGGATACCCGATACGCTGCGTCAGGGATCGCTGGCGCTGGGGGCCACGCAGGCGGAAACGCTGTGGCGGGTGGTACTGCCGCTGGCGGTGCCGGCGATGCTCACCGGGCTGATTCTGGCGGTAGCGCGCGCGGCGGGAGAGACGGCGCCGCTGATGCTGGTCGGCGTGGTTAAAATGGTGCCGGAGCTGCCGGTAGACGCCGTGTTTCCTTATCTGCATCTTGACCGCAAATTTATGCACCTCGGCTTTCAGATTTACGATCTGGCCTTTCAGAGCCCGAACATCGATGCCGATCGGCCGCTGGTTTACGCCACCGCACTGCTGCTGGTAATGATCATTCTGTCGCTGAATCTGCTGGCGATGGTACTGCGCCACCGGCTGCGGGAGCGTTACCGGCTGATGACGCACTAATAAGGTTGGAACATGACGTCCGATGAGAACATTGCGCTACGCGTAAATAAATTATCGCTCTGGTACGGCGAGCGCCAGGCGCTGAACGCTATCGATCTGCAGATCCCGAAAAACCGTATCACGGCGCTGATTGGCCCCTCCGGCTGCGGAAAATCCACGCTGCTGCGCTGTTTTAACCGTATGAACGACATGATTAGCGGCTGCCGTACCGAAGGGGAAATTCTGCTGGACCAGCTGCCGGTGATGCAGGCGGGGCAGGATTTGCCGGCGCTGCGGCGGCGCATCGGCATGGTGTTTCAGCGTCCTAATCCGTTTCCCAAATCGATTTATGAGAACGTGGTGTATGGCCTGCGTCTGCAGGGCGTGCGCGATCGCCGCGTTTTAAATGAGGCGTGTGAACGCGCACTGCGCGCGGCGGCGCTCTGGGGAGAGGTGAAAGATCATCTGGCGCAGAATGCGCTGACGCTCTCCAGCGGCCAGCAGCAGCGGCTGGTGATCGCGCGGGCCATTGCGATTGAGCCGGAAGTTCTGCTGCTGGATGAGCCGACCTCTGCGCTCGATCCTATCTCTACGCTGGTGATTGAAGAGCTGATGACCACGCTGAAAGCGCATTTCACGCTGGTGCTGGTGACGCATAATATGCAGCAGGCGGCCCGCGTGTCTGATTACACCGCGTTTATGCATCAGGGACAGCTGATTGAGTTTGGAGATACCGATCGGATTTTCACCGCACCCGGCGTGCGCCGCACCGAAGAGTACATCACCGGCCGGTTCGGTTAATGCCGGTTACCGGAGGCGTCATTGCGTTCCGCACGCGAATCAACCCAGGGGCGCATGAATGGCGTCATTAGGTTCCGCGCGCGAATTAACCCAGGGGCGCATGAATGCGCCCCCTACGGGGGGGATAAATGTAGGGGGCGCATTAATGCGCCCCGGGTTGCGGGGTATCGAACGGGCGTCGTCGCGTTCCGCACGCGAATCAACCCAGGGGCGCATCAATGGCGTCATTAGGTTCCGCACGCGAATTAACCCAGGGGCGCATGAATGCGCCCCCTACGGGGGGGGATAAATGTAGGGGGCGCATTAATGCGCCCCGGGTTGCGGGGTATCGAACGGGCGTCGTCGCGTTCCGCACGCGAATTAACCCAGGGGCGCATGAATGGCGTCATTAGGTTCCGCACGCGAATTAACCCAGGGGCGCATGAATGCGCCCCCTACGGGGGGGGATAAATGTAGGGGGCGCATTAATGCGCCCCGGGCATTCCTAGGGTGCATACCCCTGCGCGGGCAGCGGCTGACCATCCAGCCAGGCCCTGCCGTCGCGCATCACCAGCCGGCCATCCATAAACCAGCCGATCGCCAGCGGGTAGATAGCATGCTCCTGATGCTGCACGCGCGCCGTTATCTCAGCTTCATCATCGCCGGCAAAAATCGGTACCCGCGCCTGCAGGACCACCGGACCACCATCCAGCTCATCGGTGACAAAATGCACCGACGTGCCGTGCTCCTTATCGCCGTTCTCCAGCGCCTGACGATGGGTATGCAGGCCAGGATATTTTGGCAGCAGAGAAGGGTGGATGTTCAGCAGGCGATCGTGATAATGCGCAACAAAGGCGCTGCTGAGAATGCGCATATACCCTGCCAGCACCACCAGATCGGGCTCGCAGGCGTCTATCTCCTGCATCAGCTGGCGATCAAAGGCTTCGCGATCGGGGAAGTCGCCGGGCGACAGCGCCAGGCCCGGCACGCTCGCCTGCTGCGCGCGCGTCAGGCCGTAAGCGTGCTCTTTATTACTGAAAACGGCAGCAACGCTGCCGTTGATCCGCCCGCTGGCGCAGGCGTCAAGGATGGACTGAAGATTACTGCCGTTGCCGGAGATCAGTACAACCAGTTTTTTCATGAATGGATAACCACACGCTCTGCGGAATCAGACGCCTTAATAACGCCGATTTTCCACGCCTGCTCGCCGGCATCCTGCATCAGCTGGACCGCTTTGTCCGCTTCATCCGGGCTAAGGGCAATCACCATGCCGACGCCGCAGTTAAAGGTGCGATACATCTCATGACGGCTGACGTTCCCGGCCTGCTGCAGCCAGCTGAACACCGCCGGCCACTGCCAGCTCTGCTCGTCCAGTACCGCCTGCGTATTATCAGGCAGCACGCGCGGAATGTTTTCCCAGAAGCCGCCGCCGGTAAGGTGGGCAATGGCGTGAACATCCACCTGCTCAATCAGGCTCAGGATATTTTTTACATAGATGCGGGTCGGGGCCAGCAGGTGATCGGCCAGCGACTTACCTTCCAGCTGCTCGCGTTCCGGGTCGGTAGCGCTGACTTCCAGAATTTTGCGTACCAGCGAATAGCCGTTGGAGTGCGGGCCGCTTGCTCCCAGGGCAATCAGCACGTCACCATCCTGGACTTTACTGCCGTCGATGATCTCTGATTTCTCGACCACGCCGACGCAGAAGCCGGCAACATCATAATCTTCGCCGTGATACATGCCCGGCATTTCCGCTGTCTCTCCGCCTACCAGCGCGCAGCCTGACTGCAGGCAGCCTTCGGCAATACCGGTAATCACCGCAGAGGCGGTGTCAACGTCCAGCTTGCCGGTTGCGTAGTAGTCGAGGAAGAACAGCGGCTCAGCGCCCTGTACCACCAGATCGTTTACACACATTGCGACCAGATCGATACCGATGCTGTCGTGACGCTTGAGATCCATCGCCAGGCGCAGCTTGGTGCCGACGCCATCCGTTCCCGAAACCAGCACCGGCTCGCGATATTTCTGCGGCAGCGCACACAGCGCGCCAAAGCCGCCCAGCCCACCCATCACTTCCGGGCGGCGGGTTTTCTTTACTACGCCTTTAATACGGTCAACCAGATCGTTACCAGCATCAATATCAACACCGGCGTCTTTGTAGCTGAGAGAGGTTTTGTCGGTCACTGCGGAATCCCCACGCGATTGCGATTGGTGGCAAAAATTAAGCGCGGCAATTCTAACAGCGCAGGCAAACGTTTGCGAGTCTGATCTCGCGCCGGATATTCGTTGTGTCAGATTTTCGCAATTCCGCTATTCTCAGGACAGGCAGCCACCCCCCTGCGCAATCCGCTGTGGCGCAAAAGCAAAAAGGCGGTATAATCCGGCGATTTTTTTTTAGCTCAACTCAATTCCGGGAGAACAATCATGAAAATCGTGGAAGTCAGACACCCGCTGGTTAAACACAAACTCGGCCTGATGCGTGAGCATGATATCAGCACCAAACGCTTTCGCGAGCTGGCCTCGGAAGTAGGCAGCCTGCTGACTTATGAAGCCACCGCCGATCTCGAAACCGAACGCGTGACGATTGAAGGCTGGAACGGCCCGGTTGATGTTGATCAAATCAAAGGTAAAAAAATTACCGTGGTCCCTATTCTGCGTGCCGGTCTCGGCATGATGGAAGGGGTGCTGGAGCACGTACCAAGCGCGCGTATCAGCGTGGTGGGCGTCTACCGCGATGAAGAGACGCTGGAGCCGGTGCCCTATTTCCAGAAGCTGGTCTCTAACATCGAAGAACGCATGGCGCTGGTCGTCGATCCGATGCTGGCGACCGGTGGCTCCATGATTGCAACCATCGACCTGCTGAAAAAAGCGGGCTGCAGCAGCATCAAGGTGCTGGTACTGGTGGCGGCACCGGAAGGCATTGCGGCGCTGGAGAAAGCGCATCCGGACGTTGAGCTCTATACCGCGTCAGTCGATCAGGGGCTGAATGAGAAAGGCTATATCATTCCGGGTCTCGGCGATGCCGGCGATAAGATCTTCGGAACGAAATAATGTTTACTCCGGGCTATGTTGCTGGTCACTCTGCCTCCGGGCAGTGCCCGAAACCGTTGCCTGCGCCGGTACGCTCCGGCTGCTGCGCGCTGGCCGTGAACCCATTGCCGCCAGCAACACCCGGCCTGCGCCTGCAGGCAGAATATGCATTAGCATTTTTTAAAGAACAGTATTTGAGCAGCCGACCAGAGAGTCGGCTTTTTTTTAACAAAAAAACAGTAATTAACCGCCTGTAATACAGGAAGGGAAGGGGATACGATGACGAGACGTGCCATTGGGGTGAACGAACGCCCGCCGCTGCTGCAAACCATTCCACTCAGCCTGCAGCATCTGTTTGCGATGTTTGGCGCCACGGTGCTGGTGCCGATACTGTTTCATATTAACCCGGCGACCGTGCTGCTGTTTAATGGCGTCGGCACGTTACTCTATCTGTTTATCTGCAAAGGTAAAATTCCCGCTTATCTCGGCTCCAGCTTTGCTTTTATTTCACCGGTACTGCTGCTGCTGCCGCTGGGTTACGAAGTGGCGCTGGGCGGCTTTATTCTGTGCGGTCTGCTGTTCTGTATTGTGGCGCTGATTGTGAAAAAAGCGGGCACCGGCTGGCTGGATGTGATGTTTCCACCCGCTGCGATGGGCGCTATCGTGGCCGTTATCGGTCTGGAACTGGCAGGCGTGGCGGCGAACATGGCGGGCCTGCTGCCGGCAGAAGGTACGGCACCGGACAGCACCACCGTGCTGATCTCCATGGTTACGCTGGCGGTCACGGTGTTTGGCTCCGTGCTGTTTCGCGGTTTTCTTGCCATCATCCCAATCCTGATTGGTGTGCTGGTGGGCTACGCACTCTCATCAATGCTGGGGATTGTTGACTGGCGCAGCGTGGAGAACGCGCCCTGGTTTGCGCTGCCAACCTTCTACACGCCGCGCTTTGAGTGGGCAGCCATGCTGACCATTCTGCCTGCCGCGCTGGTGGTGATTGCCGAGCACGTCGGGCACCTGGTGGTGACTGCAAATATTGTGAAGAAAGATCTGATCCGCGATCCGGGGCTGCACCGCTCCATGTTCGCCAACGGCCTCTCGACCATGTTCTCCGGCTTTTTTGGGTCAACGCCCAACACGACCTATGGCGAAAACATCGGTGTGATGGCGATCACCCGCGTTTACAGCACCTGGGTTATTGGCGGAGCAGCCATTTTTGCCATTCTGCTCTCCTGCGTGGGCAAGCTGGCGGCGGCGATTCAGGCGATCCCGGTGCCGGTGATGGGCGGCGTATCGCTGCTGCTGTATGGCGTGATCGGCGCCTCCGGTATTCGCGTGCTGATTGAATCGAAAGTGGACTACAACAAAGCGCAGAACCTGATCCTGACCTCAGTGATCCTGATCATCGGCGTGAGCGGTGCCAAAGTCCATATCGGCGCGGCAGAGCTGAAAGGCATGGCGCTGGCTACGCTGGTAGGCGTTGCGCTGGCATTGATTTTCCGGGTTATCAATATCTTACGCCCGGAAGAGGTGGTGCTGGACGCGCAGGAACATCAGGATCGCTAAGCGCGTCCGCCGGGCAGGGACGCCCGGTTCATCTCTGCAGAGGATCGTGATAAACTTGCGCGGTTTTCTGCCCGCTCACTTGCTGAGGTACTTCTGAACACGCCGGCACAGCTCTCACTGCCACTCTACTTACCCGATGATGAAACCTTTGCCAGCTTCTGGCCAGGGGACAATCCGTCGCTGCTTGCCGCACTGCGCGGCGCACTGGCGCAGCAACACGGCAGCTATCTCTATTTCTGGTCACGCGAGGGCGGGGGGCGCAGTCACTTGCTGCACGCGGCGTGCGCTGAAATGTCCGCCCGCGATGAGGCGGTAGGCTATGTACCGCTGGATAAGCGTACCTGGTTTGTGCCGGAAGTGCTGGAAGGCATGGAGAATCTGGCGCTGGTCTGCATCGATAACATTGAGTGTATTGCCGGAGAAGCGGAGTGGGAGATGGCGATATTTGACCTCTACAATCGCATTCTGGAAACCGGCAAAACCCGCCTGCTGATCACCGGCGATCGGCCGCCGCGTCAGCTCAATCTTGGCCTGCCGGATCTGGCATCCCGTCTCGACTGGGGGCAAATTTATCGTCTGCAGCCGCTCTCTGATGAGGACAAACTGCAGGCGCTGCAGCTGCGTGCCGGTCTGCGCGGTTTTGAGCTGCCGGAAGATGTCGGGCGCTTTCTGCTGAAGCGCCTCGATCGTGAAATGCGCACGCTGTTTGAAACGCTGGATCGTCTTGACCGCGCCTCTATCAGCGCCCAGCGCAAACTGACGATCCCGTTTGTTAAAGAGACGCTCGGGCTCTGACGTTATCCTTTCTGATACTGGCGGAAACGCCGCTGCAGCTCACGCAGCTGATCGATTCGGGCGTCATACCGTGCCTGCTTCAGACTGCCAAGCGGCACCTGTGCGCTGGCGCTGCCCAGCGCGGTAATGGCCTGATCGAGCTGACCGCTGAGCGCCAGGCTCTCTGCCCGTGCCGACAGCTCTTCATCACGTAATCCCTGAGCCGCCGACGCCTGTGCCAGCAGATCCCAGGCGTTAAGGTCGTCCGGGTGGGCAAAGGTATAGCGGTTAAGAATGCGGCTGGCGCTGGCGGGCTGCTTCGCTTCCACATAAGCGTTAGCCAGGTTGAGCTGCAGCACCGGATCGCTGCCGCCGCCGCGGGCGCTGCTCAGCATGGCGATCGCCTGCTGCGGCTGGTTTAGCCCCAGATCGATATCGGTCATCAGATCAAGAAACCAGACGTTATCCGGCTGTTTCGCCAGCAGCGGCGCCAGCGTACGTCTGGCATTCGCAAAATCTTTGGCCTGCAGAAACTGCACCGCTTTGCCATACTGCGCCGCCTGCTGTTCACGCAGATTGCCTTTCGCATACTCATTCAGCAGATCGTCAGTGAGCTGATTGCGGCCGGTCGGATACATGCCCAGTACACGCACTTTCGCCATATAGAAATCCTGCGACGACTGGACCACCACCGGACGCATCTGGTTTGCGCGGTTGCGCGCGTCAGAGAGGCGGCTGTCAGGCAGCGGGTGCGTCAGCAGAATTTCCGGTGGCCGGGAAGAGAAGCGCGTCTGGTCGGCAAGCTTTTCCAGAAAGGCGGGCATCGCCTGCGGATCAAAACCGGCGCGCTGCAGCACCTGAATACCGATGCGATCCGCTTCCTGCTCATTACCCTGCGTAAAGCTGATGATGCCCTGCTGGGTGCCTGCCAGCGTACCGGTCAGAGCGGCCATTCCCGCCTGCGGATTTGCCATCGCCAGCAGAATAGAACCCAGCGCACCGACCCAGGTCAGCGGCGCACTGCGTTTCTGCTCCTCCATGGCGCGCGCCAGATGGCGCTGCGTCACGTGTGAAATCTCGTGCGCCATCACCGAGGCGAGCTGGCTTTCATTGTCGGTATAGCGAAACAGGGAGGCGTGCAGCACCACGTTACCGCCAAAAAAGGCAAAGGCGTTGAGTTCGTCGTTCTGGATCAGGAAAAAGTGAAACGGCGTGCGTACTGAACTGGCGTGCGCCACCAGACGCTGCCCCAGCGCATTAATGTACTGATTCAGCAGCGGATCCTGAATCAGCGGCGCACTGGCCCGCAGCTGGCGCACGTAAAAATCGCCCATCTGCAGTTCCTGATTAATGGATAGCGTGGAACCTGCCGTCGTGCCGATGTCGGGCAGGTTATCACTGAGATCGGCACGTGCGCTGAAGGCTGGCGTCAGCAGCAGCGCAGGAATGAGGGTAGCCAGTACGGAGATGCGCAGTCGGTTTAACATGCCTCGATCCTGATAATGCTCATCTGTCGCCGGACAGAAGAGAGGGTAAATGTTCGATGTGAATCGGGTTTTCTGCTCTGCCGTTATCTTAACCGCAGGCCGCCGGGTTGCAAAGAGAGCGGCCACAGAAGCGCATAATGGAGCGTTTAGCAGTGTGAGTCGCTGTTTTGCTGCAAAAAACTGAACAGTAATGCAGCGACAGACGGGCGGATAAGTCACTATGAATTCAAAGTTACGTAAAGTTGCTCAAAAATATTGAATCTGGCATGGATTTTTCCAGGTATTCTCTGAAAAACAGCGCGGCGCTGACCTCAACTATCACCCTGTTCCATCAGCTTTTTTTATCATCAGTGCCAGATAAAAACCGACCTTAACAGAAATTAATGGTCAGGATTAACCCGCTCGTCAACCCGCCTGGTAAGCATTGGTAAACCTGCTTTCCGGCCAGCCTATTCTGCAGCGCTGACGTCATGACCATCGAATTCCCTGTTTAATCAGCACAGCTAATTATGTTGCGTGCAACTAAAACGCGCTTATGCCGTGTGGGTCGGTCACGCCGTTCCGTATGCGCTGTGGTATAGATAAGGCACTTTTTTCCTTGTGGACTGTTAATACACGTGCCGTGTATGCCGGAGAGTTTGTATGCGTTCAGCAGTAAGCTATGCCCTGATTGCTGTTCTGGGAGGCGTGGTCGGAGCAGGAATAATCAAAGGAGACGACCTCTATCAGCGTGTGGCGAAACATTTTACCGCTGAGCCTGCCGATCCCGAGGGGTTCTGGAGCACGCCCGCCATTGAAGGCTATGGCAAGATTCACTACGAAGCAGATGCGGCCTTTAAGCCGGTGGCCGGCCTGAGCAATAAAGTCATTTTTCAGCTCACCAAAAATGAAGGCGATATCAAACGTCCTAACCTGGGCCTGGAACGGGTTGCGCGCGTGGTGAATCTCTATGTTGCCTCCGGGATCCCTGCCGATCAGCTGGCGTTTGTTGTCTCCATGACCGGCGATGCGACGCCTGCCACGCTGGACAACAGCCACTTCAGGCAATTTTATGGCGTTGATAACCCTAATCTGCCGCTGATCAATGCGCTGAATAAGCTGGGCGTAAAAGTCTCCGTATGCGATCAGTCAGTTGCCTTTCACCACTATCCCAACGCCTGGATCGATCGTTCAGTGATCCATGCGCTCTCCAGCCCGACTACGGTCTCTACGCTGGAAAATCAGGGCTATGCCCTTTTGCAGATGTAATCGTTTCGGTTAAGGAGAAACAGAATGCGTGTAGCGTCTTATATTGTTATCGCCGCGCTGGCAGGGTTTGTCGGCGGCAATGTGTTACAGCTTCCTGAGCTGGTGGATAAAGTCAGCGGTAAATTTGCCGATAAAAAAGCGGAGCCCGCTGACTTCTGGAGTACCCCGGCAATTGCCGGCTACGGCAAAATTCACTTTGTGAATACGCCGGACTACAACCCGGCAATGACGCCCGGGCTGAGCAACAAAATTGTGTTTCAGATCAACCGCAGCGAAGGTGATATTCATCAGCCTAATCTGGGTCTGGAGCGCGTGGCGCGCGTAACCAACCTCTATTACGCTGCGGGTGTGCCGCTTAATCAGCTGAACTTTGTGGTGTCCATTAACAGCGATGCGGTCCCGGCTGCACTGAATAATGAGCAGTTTCACAAGGCGTACGGTTTTGACAACCCGAACCTGAAACTGATTGATGAGCTGAAAAAAGCAGGCGTCAAAGTCACGATTTGCGATCAGTCCGTAGCATTTCACCAGCTGCAGCGTGACTGGATCGATACCCGCGTAACCCATACGCTCTCCAGCGGCACGACGGTCGCTACGCTGCAGAATGAAGGATACGCCTTTTTGATGCTGTGATTTCAGCCGACAGCGGCGCAGGCCGCTGTCACCTCTCTGCTTCAATCCGCAAACCGATCCAGCGTAAAAAAGAGTTCTGTTGCCAGTCCGGCGGGATGATCCGTGCTGAAACGACCTGAGCGGTGTACACTTGTGTGTCTCTCATAACAACAAGTGACCCCCTCAATCACCACAGCGTCAGGCACGTAAATCTATGAAGCAACCTATCCGCGCGGCGGCGTTATGCTGACGCGAATCCGGCCAAAAACTGACCTGCGGACGCTGATCGCGCTGCTGGCAATTATCAGTATTGTCATCACGCTGGCAAACACGCTCTATGCGACCTGGCGCGTGCAGCGCATGGTGCTGATTGAAACCACGCTGGAAGCCAACCGCGCCTACGCGACAAAGCTGGCAACCACCACAGAACTTTTCTTTCAGCAGGCGCAGTCGCAGCTGCACTTCAGCGCTAACCTGCTGGGCCAGGCGTTTGACGATGAGGCGCTCGCGCAGCAGGAAGTCAGCCGCCTGCGTGAGCAGACCAGCAGCTTCAATTCCGTCGCGGTGGTGGACAGTAACGGCATCGTGAAAGCGATCTCGCCGGAATCCCTGACGCTGAAGGGCATGCAGCTTACCAGCCAGGCGTCCCGGGAAGCGCTGACGCAGCGGCAGCCGCTGGTCAGCAGGGCGGTGATCTCAGCCGCAAACAATCTCATCGTGTTTGTTTCATGGCCTGTCTGGAATAGCGAAGGGCGCTATCTGGGTTACGTGGGCGGCACGCTCTATCTGAAGAAGAAAAGTATCCTGAATGCGCTGCTGGGCGAGCAATATTATCGCGACGGGACCCAGATTTTTGTCCTGGATCGTAACAATCAGGTGCTTTATCACCAGAACAGCCAGCTGGTGGGTAAAAGCGTGCCGGCTATTATCAGCGAACGCGAGCGGGAGGAGCGCAGCAGCGGCACCGCACAGATCACGGAGAACAACAGCAACAAGCTGATTGGCTACGCGGTGGTGCCGGGTACCGGCTGGATGGTTGTGGCGCTTAAGCCTGTGGCGGTTACGCTGGCTCCGCTTTCCGGCCTGCTGCTGAACGTGCTGAAGAATTCGGTGCCGTTTGCGCTGCTGACGCTGCTGGTGGCGATCGTGCTGGCCCGGCTGATTGCGCTGCCGCTCTGGCAGCTGTCGCGAAAAGCGAGCCAGATGGATACGCAGGGGGTGTCGGCAGAAATTGGCGGCATCCGCGCGTGGTATTTTGAGGCGGCGCAGGTGAAACGGGCACTGCTGACCGGTATCGGACTGGTACAGGATAAAATCGGGCGCCTTAAGTCAGAAGTGCAAAGCGATCCCCTGACACAGCTGCTCAACCGGCGCGGATTGCACGCCGTGCTCGACTATTTTGATGCGATGCAGCAGCCCTTTGCCGTGCTGGCGCTGGATATCGATCACTTTAAACGGGTCAATGATAATTTTGGCCACAGCGCGGGCGACGACGTGATTAAGCAGGTTGCGCAGACGTTGCGCAGCAACGCCCGTCAGACGGATGTGGTCTGCCGTAACGGTGGCGAAGAGTTTCTGATGCTGCTGCCGGCAACCACTATTGAAGAGGCGCGGGTTATTGCCGAGCGGGTACGCGTCAGCATTGCAGAGCGCTGGATTGATCCGCCCGGCCATATCACGCTCTCAGTGGGCATCGCCTGCTGGCAACCGCAGCAGGGCACGCAGGAGGAGAGTCTCAGGCAGGCGGATGCGGCGCTCTATCAGGCCAAGCACGCCGGACGAAACTGTGTGATGATTGCCGGCCATGACGCGCTGGTCAGCAGCATTATACGCTGATCCGTGCGGGTCGATAAGCGGACGGCTACGTGCCGTTCTGGTGCAGTAAAAGGATAAGGTTGATGTTGTCTTTGTTGTTTCAATGGTACAAGCGTCGCTTCAGCGATCCGCAGGCGATTGGCCTGCTGGTGATTCTGCTGGCGGCGTTCTGCATTCTGTTTTTCTTTAGCGGGTTGCTGGCCCCGCTGCTGGTGGCGCTGGTGCTCGCTTATCTGCTTGAGTGGCCTGTGGTCCGGCTGCAGCGTATCGGCTGCAGCCGCAGCTGGGCAACCAGCATCGTGTTAATACTTTTCGCCGGCATTCTGCTGGTTATGGTACTGATAGTGGCGCCGGTTGCCTGGCAGCAGGGCATTAACCTGACGCGCGATCTGCCCAACATGCTTAACAAGCTCTATGTCTCTGCTGCTGCGCTGCCGCAGCGTTTTCCGGCGCTGGTGGATGCAGGCATTATCGATATTATCGTGGAAAATCTGCGCAGCCGCCTGACCGGCCTGGGCGAATCTCTGGTGCGCTATTCGCTGGCTTCGCTGGTTGGCCTGATGACGCTGATGATCTATCTGGTACTGGTGCCGCTGATGGTGTTTTTCCTGCTGAAAGATAAAGATCAGATGCTGAACGCAGTACGGCGCGTGCTGCCGCGTAATCGCGGGCTGGCAGGTACGGTATGGAAAGAGATGAATCAGCAAATCACCAACTATATTCGCGGCAAGGTGCTGGAGATGGTGGTGACCGGCGTCGTCAGCTGGATCGCCTTTCTGCTGCTGGGACTCAATTATGCGCTGCTGCTGGCGGTGCTGGTGGGCGTTTCGGTACTGATCCCTTACGTCGGTGCGCTGGCTGTCACGCTGCCGGTGATCGGCGTCGGACTGTTTCAGTGGGGGCTCAGCAGCGACTTCTGGACGCTGATGGTGGTGTATCTGGTGATTCAGGCACTGGATGGCAACGTACTGGTCCCGGTACTGTTTTCAGAGGCGGTGAACCTGCATCCGCTGGTGATTATTCTGTCAGTGGTTATTTTTGGCGGACTGTGGGGGTTCTGGGGCGTATTTTTTGCTATTCCGCTGGCCACGCTGGTGAAAGCGGTGGTGCGCGCCTGGCCGGAAACCATGCCGGAACGGCAGGTCACAGAGTAAGAGGTAACGGGAAGCGGTGCGCAGCGGAAGCGCACCGCTTGTGATCAGGCAGACTTAACGTAATCCAGCACGATATCGTGATGGTCTGAAGTTTTAAAGCTGTCGAACACCTTCTCCACTTTACCATCCTGACCAATCAGGAAGCTGATGCGGTGAATGCCATCGTAGCTTTTGCCCATAAAGGACTTTTCACCCCATACGCCAAACTGCTCGCACACCTGGTGATCTTCATCAGAGAGCAGCGTGAAATTCAGCAGCTCTTTCTCAACAAAACGGGACAGTTTTTCCGGCTTGTCGGTGCTGATACCCAGTACCTCAACGCCCGCTTTTTTCAACTCATCCATGTTGTCGCGCAGGCCGCAGGCCTGAGTGGTACAGCCTGGCGTCATCGCTTTCGGGTAGAAATAGACCAGAACACGCTGTCCCTGGAAGTCGGCCAAATTTACTTGTTCGCCGTCCTGATCGGGCAAGCTAAATTTCGGTGCGGTATCACCGGCTTTCAGTGGATTCATCACAACTCTCCGTTTTTTGTTCATGCTGTGGGTATGACACCCGGCATCGCCTGCTGGCCTGCCGGACGTTTACCTCAGGGTTATTTCATAACACGTTATGTTGCCGCAACAGAGTGTGTGGCGAAATAACCCGGAGCCTGATTACAGGACACTGCTGCTGTCGTCGGTGACACTATAGAGGCGAATTGAGCCCTGTGCATGCAGTTCTTCACAGAGCTGATTAAACGCCTGCTCTATGGGCGCGCTGACCCGGTTAGCCGGGCTGTGTGCCGTCATCTGAATATAGAGTACCGGCTGTTCATTGTCCTGAGCCGGGTTGATACGCGATACCAGCTCAGCGATGTTCAGCTGATGTTTATCAAACAGATCGGTAAAGCGCTCAATAATGCGTGGCGAATCCGGCACTTCTACCTGAACCCGGACCGTCACCGGCATCGGTGGCGTGGCGCGCGCATTCGTTCGCTTCATCACTATCAGCAGCTCCAGCTCAGCCCCTTTCATCGGCAGGGTGGATTCAATCAGCGTGATAGCGTTCCAGCTGCCGGAAAGCAGCATAATAAAGGTGAACTCATCGCCGAGCATGGCCAGACGGCTATCTTCTATATTACAGCCGCAACTGCTGACATGGCGGGTAATAGCGTTAACGATACCTGGACGATCAACGCCAAGGGCAGTGATGACCAGATGATGCGGCTGTGGCTGCGACAAAATGAGTTTTCCTGTACGTTCGCTAATAACTATAAGGTAAACATAAAAAAAACTGCTGACAAGCGCGGGAATGGGCTGGCTCGCTTGCTTTTCTTTCAAGGTAAAACGTAACATGAGGCACTTGTTTGTCGAGGGGATAGCCCATGTTCACCGGAAGTATTGTTGCACTCATTACGCCTATGAATGACCAGGGCCAGGTTTGCCGCCCGAGTCTGAAAAAACTGATTGATTATCATGTCGCCAGCGGAACCGCAGCGATCGTTTCTGTTGGCACCACCGGCGAATCTGCAACGCTCAGCCATGAAGAGCATGGTGATGTGGTTATGCAAACCCTGGAGCTGGCCGATGGCCGTATTCCGGTCATTGCCGGAACGGGCGCTAACGCCACTGCTGAAGGGATCTCTCTGACAAAACGCTTTACCGGCACCGGCGTAGTCGGCTGTCTGACCGTAACGCCTTACTACAACCGTCCGACTCAGGAAGGGCTTTATCAGCACTTCAAAGCGATTGCGGAAAGCACCGACCTGCCGCAGATGCTTTATAACGTCCCGTCACGTACCGGCTGCGACATGCTGCCGGAAACAGTGGCACGCCTGGCGGAAATCAAAAATATTATCGGTATTAAAGAGGCGACCGGGAACTTATCGCGCGTTTCACAGATCCAACAGCTGGTTGGTGACGAGTTCATTATTGTCAGTGGCGATGATGCCACCGCGCTGGATTCCATGCAGCTGGGCGGCAAAGGCGTTATTTCTGTCACCGCCAACATTGCGGCGCGTGAAATGGCTGAACTCTGCGCGCTGGCGCAGGAGGGCAAATTTGCCGACGCGCGCCGCCTGAATCAGCGTCTGATGCATCTGCACCAGACGCTTTTCTGTGAGCCCAATCCTATTCCGGTAAAATGGGCCGCGAAACAGCTGGGATTGATCGCGGATGACACGCTGCGCCTGCCAATGACGCCGTTGACCAGCGCGGGTCAGGAAAAAACAGCGCAGGCACTTATCAAAGCGGGTCTGCGTTAATTTAGGGAGAATCAATGAGTTTTTCAGTTAAGCGTTCGACGCTGGCAACAGTAGCGGGCCTGTCTACCCTGTTGCTGCTGACAGCCTGTTCCAGCGATCAGCGTTACAAGCGCCAGGTGAGCGGCGATGAGTCCTATCTTCAGACGCCTGAACTGCGTGATTTAAACGCGCCGGCAGGAGCAATACTGCCGATACAGAACGGCGACTATGAGGTTCCGCATCGCGTAGCCAATGGCGCACTGGGTAAAGCGCTTGATATCCGTCCGCCGGCGCAGCCGCTGGCGCTGATGAACGGTACCCGGGCGCAGTTCACCGGTAATACCGGCGTACTCGCACTGGAAAGCAGCCGTGGCTCTATCTGGTCACAGGTGGTCAACGTGGTGCAATCCTATAAATTCCCGATTGCTCAGCGTAATGATGCCGGGCAGCAGCTCACTACCGACTGGGTGCAGTGGAACCGCGCAGATGAAGATAATCAGTATCGCGGGCGCTATCAGATCAGCGTCCAGAACCAGGGGTATCAGCAGGTTCTGACGGTGCGTCTGCTTGAGCTGCAGCAGCAGGGCCAGACGGTGACTTCACCGGCTCAGGTTCAGCGCTATACCGGCCAGATGCTTAACGATCTCAGCACCGGTCTGGATAAGATTGATACCGCCAGTCAGGATGCCGCCGCCGGGCGTGCAACCGGGCAGATCGATGTACAGAGTGGCGCGGATGACACCGGCCTGCCGCTGCTGATCCTGCGTTCGCCGTTTAACGTCACCTGGCAGCGACTGCCGGCGGCGCTGCAGCGTGCAGGCATGGAAGTCACAGATGACAACCGTTCGCAGGGCAGTCTGAAAGTGACCTACAAGCAACCGGGCAGCAGTGCATTTGACGCGATTGGCGCCAAAGATCCGGAGCTGCCGAACGGTGACTATAAGCTGCAGGTCGGCGACCTTGATAACCGCAGTAGTCTGCAGTTTATCGATCCCAAGGGTCACGTGCTGACCCAGGCGCAGAACGATGCGCTGGTCGCCGTCATGCAGGGCGCACTGAATAAATAATTGTGTAAAGGCCGGAGATTCTCCGGCCTTTTTGTTTTGATTTTGGCATAATGGCGCCCGGCGAGGTAAACGATTGCGTCACGCAGTCGTTGCGCGGTGGAACACCGCTGAACACGGGTTATTTCATGTCTGGAGTTAACAAGATGCAAAAGCGAGCTGAGTTGTATCGCGGTAAAGCGAAAACCGTATACAGTACCGACAATCCGGATTTGCTGGTACTTGAGTTCCGCAACGATACATCAGCAGGAGACGGAGCGCGAATCGAACAGTTTGATCGTAAAGGCATGGTAAACAACAAGTTTAACCACTTTATTATGACCAGGCTGCAGGAAGCGGGCATTCCTACTCAGATGGAAGCGCTGCTGTCTGATAACGAAGCGCTGGTGAAAAAGCTGGAGATGGTGCCGGTAGAGTGTGTGATCCGCAACCGCGCGGCCGGATCGCTGGTCAAACGCCTTGGTGTGGAAGAGGGCATGCTGCTCAGTCCGCCGCTGTTTGATCTCTTCCTGAAAGATGACGCCAAACATGATCCGATGGTCAACGAGTCGTACTGCGAAACCTTTGGCTGGGTCAGTAAAGCGAACCTGGCACGTATGCAGGAGCTGACGTATAAAGCCAACGAGGTACTGAGCAAACTGTTTGATGACGCCGGTCTGATTCTGGTGGATTTCAAGCTGGAGTTTGGTCTGTTCAACGGTGAAGTTACCTTGGGCGATGAGTTCTCACCCGACGGCGCGCGCCTGTGGGACAAAGAGACCATGGACAAAATGGATAAAGACCGTTTTCGTCAGAGCCTCGGCGGCGTCGTTGAAGCGTATGAAGCCGTAGCGCAGCGCCTCGGGGTAAAACTCGACTAAACCGCATCACGTGGCAGGTAATATCGGGCCGTCTCTGCAGACGGCCCTTTTTTATATCCGTCATCTGCCGGGCTGCAACGCTGGTGATTATGCCTGGCCCCATCTAAAATCATGCCTATCTGAAGAAAAATAAACAGGAGCAGGCCATGCGCTGGCAAGGGCGTCGTGAAAGCGACAATGTGGAAGATCGTCGCGGCGAATCATCAGGTTTTGGCGGAGGCGGGCGACAGATCCGGCTGCCGCGTGGCAAAGGCGGCATTATCCTGCTGGTGGTGGTAGCGGTCGCCGGGTATTACGGTTATGACCTTACCGGACTGCTGGGCGGCGGGGGCGGCGCACCGGTGCAGCAGCGCCAGGTGGACTCCGCGCAGGATAACGAGGCGGCGAAATTTACCTCAGTGATCCTTGCGACCACAGAAGATACCTGGGACAAGCTGTTTAAGCAGATGAACAAACAGTATGTGCCACCAAAGCTGGTGATGTATCGCGGCGTGACGCGCACCCACTGCGGAACCGGCCAGGCGGCGATGGGCCCGTTTTACTGTCCGGCTGACCAGAGTGTCTATATTGATCTTTCGTTCTACGATGAGATGAAAACCAAACTCGGCGCAGGCGGCGACTTTGCGCAGGGCTACGTGATTGCGCATGAAGTAGGGCATCACGTGCAGAAACTGCTGGGTATCGAGCCGAAAGTACGTGAGATGCAGCAGGGCGCCAGCGAGAAACAGGTGAATCAGCTGTCAGTGAAAATGGAGCTGCAGGCCGACTGTTTTGCCGGCGTCTGGGGCCACTATATGCAGCAGCAGAACATTCTGGAAACAGGCGATCTGCAGGAAGCGCTTAACGCGGCAGAAGCGATTGGTGACGACCGCCTGCAGCAGCAGAGCCAGGGGCGCGTGGTGCCGGACAGCTTCACGCACGGCACATCTGAACAGCGTTACACCTGGTTCAAACGCGGTTATGACGGCGGCGATCCGGGCCAGTGTAACACCTTCGCCACAAACTGATGTCCTGTGCAGTGATCACGGCGGCGATGCAGCAGGCAGGCATTCGTCGCTTAGCGGTGATTGCGGGCGATGCACACTGGGTGCGCGAGCAGGCCGGTCTATGGCAGCAGGCGCTGCCGGGTGACTGGATCACGCTGAGCAGCGCCCGCGACCTGACGCCGCACGTTGCCCCGGCCGCGCTGCGTACGCTGCTGGGACGTGAGTTTACGCATGCGCTGTTCGACGCGCGATACGGCTTTCACGCTGAGGCATTTGCCGCGCTGGCGGGCACGCTGCGCGCCGGCAGCTGGCTGCTGCTGCTGACGCCGCCGTGGGAGAGCTGGGCGACAACTGCCGATGCAGACAGCCTGCGCTGGGCCGATGTTGCAGAGCCGATTGCCACGCCCCGCTTTATACATCGCCTGCAGCAGCTGATGCTGGCAGATGATCAGGTGCTGCTGCAGCGTCAGCATCAGCCGGTGCGCCAGCCCGCCGCAGGCGTCTGGCCGCAGTGGCAGTGTCGTGCGCCACAGCAGCAGGCGACTATTCTTGCTCAGCTGCAGGCGCTCACCTCCGGTGTGGCGGTGGTCACGGCCCCGCGCGGGCGCGGTAAGTCGGCGCTGGCCGGCATGCTGGCGCGTACTGTGTCACGCGTGCTGGTCACGGCTCCGGCAAAGGTGTCAACAGACGTGCTGGCGCAGTTTGCCGGCGAGCAGTTTTCCTTTATGGCTCCTGATGCGATCCTACAGCAGCCGGCTGATCCGCTGCCTGACTGGCTGATCGTTGATGAGGCTGCCGCGATCCCGGCGCCGCTGCTGCAGCAACTGGTCGCGCGTTTTCCGCGCGTGCTGCTGACCACAACGGTGCAGGGGTATGAGGGCACCGGACGCGGCTTCCTGCTGCGCTTCTGCGCCACCCTGCCTGACGTTCACGCTTTTACGCTGGATGAACCCCTGCGCTGGAGCGCTCAGGATCCGCTGGAGCAGTGGCTTAATCGCGCGCTGCTGTTCGAAGAAGCGGATCAGGCTGAACCGGCATCAGAACCAACGCTCTGTAAAGTAACACCGGATGCGCATCCCGCTGCGGTGGAAGCGGGTTATCGTCTGCTGGCGAGTGCGCACTATCGTACCTCGCCGCTCGACCTGCGACGCCTGCTGGACGCGCCGGGGATGCAACTCTGGCTGGCCGGTACGCCGGAGAGCGTGGCCGGTGCGCTGTGGCTGGTTGAAGAGGGCGGGCTGGATATCGCGCTGGCGCAGGCGGTCTGGGCGGGTACGCGTCGCCCGCGCGGTAATCTGGTGGCGCAGTCCCTGGCGGCCCACGCGGGTTTCTGTACGGCGGCCACGCTGCGCTCCCTGCGCATCAGTCGTATTGCGGTCACCGCAGCCTGCCGTCAGCAGGGAGTGGGCCGTGCGCTGGTCGCACAGGCGCGTCAGCAGGCCGACGGCTGCGATTTCCTGTCAGTGAGCTTTGGTTACACGGCGACGCTATGGCGTTTCTGGCACGCCTGCGGCTTCACGCTGGTGCGGGTCGGATCGCAGCGTGAAGCAAGCAGCGGCTGCTATGCCGCGATGGCTATCTGCGCGCTGACGCCGGCCGGAAAATTATTGCAGATGCAGGCGGCACAGCGGCTGGCACGCGACGCCGTCTGGCTGCGCGACCTTATCGATTTACCGCTGCAGGGCGCGACAGCATTGCAGCAGGATCTTAATGAAGAGGATGTGGCATTGCTGGCCGGTTTTGCCTGGGCGCAGCGCCCGTTCGAAGCGAGCTATGCGGTGCTGCAGCGGCTGGTACGCGTACAGCCACAGCCGTTAACGCAGGCCATACTGCTTCAGCAACAGACGCTGAGTGAGGCGGGCAGCAGCGCCGGTCTCAGCGGCCGCAAAGCGGTGATACAGCGGCTGCGTCAGGAGACGGCCGAGGCGCTTGAACGGCTCGATCCGCAGGCAGCGCAAGCCTGGCAGCAGCAGCTGACGTTGTTGCAATAAATCAGGGTTCTTATTCAAATTTTCCCGGTATCACTCTGCTGGCTGCGGCGTATAGTGATTACAGGAGGTCAGTATGGCTTTACGATATGTTGTTGTTCAGCAGCCGGTGCAGGCTGCACAGCTCTTTCTGCTTTATCACGGCGCGGATGATAACCCTGATGCGATGGCACAGATTGGCAGCTGGTTTGCGCAGGCGTTTCCGGACGCGCAGGTGGTGTCAGTTGGTGCGCCTTATGCGGGTAATGTGCCGCAGGGCCGCCAGTGGTTCATGGACTATCCTGCTCAGGATCGTTCGCCGCAGCAGTGTGTTGATGCGGTCATGCCGGTGTTTATTGAGTCTGTCCGGCACTGGCAGCGCGCCGCTGGCGTCCGGCCGGAAGCGACGGCGCTGGTAGGCTTTTCGCAGGGCAGCACCATGGTACTGGAGGGCGTAAAAGCGCAGCCGGAGCTTGCCGGACGGGTAGTTGCCTTTAGCGGGCGCTATACCACGCTGCCGGAACGGGCCAGCAGGCGTAATACTATTCATCTTATTCATGGCGACGATGACGAGCAGGTACCGCTACAGCATGCTGAAGCGGCAAACCAGCGTCTGACTGAGCTGGGGGGAGATGTGACGCTGGACGTGGTGGACGATCTGCCGCATGCGATAGATGAACGCAGCATGGCGCGGGCGCTGCATCATCTGCAATATACCATACCGCGCCGCTATTTTGATGAAGCACTGAGCGGGGCAAAGCCAAACGACGACGACGTTGTGATGCTCCTGTAGGAGCGGGCGGCATGAATGCCGCCCCTGCGGGTGCCCGTAGGGGGCGCATTTATGCGCCCCTGGTTTATCCATCGACCGTTTGCGGCAAGGGCGGCATGAATGCCGCCCCTACAATTATTGTAGGGGGCGCATTCATGCGCCCCTGGTTTATCCATCGACCTTTTGCGACAAGGGCGGCATGAATGCCGCCCCTACAATTTTTGTAGGGGGCGCATTTATGCGCCCCTGATGTATTTATGCGCCCCAGGCCTATTTTTTCTTTGGCCAGTCATCTTCATCATCCCACTTATCGTTGAAATCACGATGCGGGGGCAAATCCGGCCGGTTATCCATATATTTCTTGTGATCGATGCGCTTGAGATCTTTATAGACGTTCATCAGCACGCCCACCATCAGCACAATCACCAGTATCCACCAGTACTCTTTTAACCACTCCATGCCCCGTCTCCTTGTTTGTGCGGTCAGGCGATCAGCTGCTCCATAATGCGCTGATACATGCGGCTCAGCAGCTGCAGGTCTGACGCTTTGACGCACTCATTGATTTTATGAATTGTGGCGTTAACCGGACCAAGCTCCACCACCTGCGCGCCCATGCGGGCAATAAAGCGTCCGTCGGAGGTGCCACCTGTGGTTAACAGCTGCGGCTTAATTTCATTATAGTGCGTTACGGCGTTTACCACGGCGTCGACCAGCTTGCCGCGTGACGTCAGGAAGGGTTGCCCGGAGACAGTCCACTCCAGCGTATAGCGTAGCTGGTGGCGATCCAGCAGTTCCGTCACGCGATCTTTAATCATCTGATCGGTCAGCTCAGTGCTGAAGCGAAAGTTAAACTGCACAAAAAACTCACCCGGAATAACGTTATTGCTGCCGGTACCCGCCTGCACATTCGCAATCTGCATGCTGGTTGGCGGAAAGAAAGCGTTGCCCTGATCCCACTCGGTGGCCACCAGCTCATTCAGCGCCGGCATCGCACGGTGTACCGGGTTATCTGCCAGGTGCGGGTAGGCGACATGGCCCTGCACGCCGTGCAGCGTCAGGTTTGCGGTCATGGAACCGCGCCGGCCGTTTTTCACCACATCCCCGACAATTTCTGTACTGGAGGGTTCACCCACCAGGCAGTAATCCAGGCGTTCATGACGTGCCATGAGGCGCTCCACCACTTTGACCGTGCCGTTAACCGCGCTGGCTTCTTCATCGGAGGTAATCAGAAACGCCAGGCGGCCCTTGTGCTGCGGATGCGCGGCAACAAACCGTTCAGCGGCGACCACCATCGCTGCCAGCGAGCCCTTCATATCGGCGGCACCGCGTCCAAACAGCATGCCATCCCGGATAGTGGGCTCAAACGGCGGGTTGATCCAGCGATTTGCATCACCGGGCGGCACGACATCTGTGTGTCCGGCAAACGCTAAAGTTTCCCCGTGACCGCGCGTGGCCCAGACGTTCAGCGTGTCATTAATATGCATCTGCTCAATCTGAAAACCGATAGCCTCCAGCCGGGCGATCAGCAAGGCCTGGCAGCCCGCATCATCCGGACTCAGCGAAGGGCGACGGATGAGCTGCTGAGCCAGCTCAATAACCGGACAGAACATGTTATGACTTCTCCTGAATAAAGGCGTGGTAAAGATCGGCACTGTAGCCCGGCAGCAGGCTGCCATCGGGGGCGGCAAGCAGCGGACGTTTAATGATGGCGGGCTGTGCCAGCATCACGACGCTGGCGCTGGCCGCATCATTAATCGCGGCACGCTCTGCTTCCGGCAGCTTACGCCAGGTCGTTCCACGCGTATTAAGCAGCGCTTCATAACCGAGCCGATCAATGAAGTGCTGCAGCAGCGCGGCATCCAGTCCATCCGCGCGGTAATCGTGAAACCGGTAGTCGATGCCGGACGCGGTTAATGCATTGCGCGCTTTTTTTACGGTGTCGCAATTTTTGATTCCGTACATCACCCACTGCGCTGTCATAGCTGTTTCCCGTTCTGCAAAAAAATCTGCGCGCGAGTTTACCACAGCGGGTTGCCTGCGGTGAGCGCCAGTGGATGTTGCCTGCATTTTTCATCATCTGCAGGCTTTAATCGAAAACGCTAATCAGGACCAGTAAACGCTTTCATTTTGAGCGCAAACTGTGCGCTGCCTGATTATCAGGCTGGTAAGGATTATCTTAATCACGGAATTGTGCTACAGCATGCGAAAGAAATTATTTTTCAGCCTGAACAGCAGGTTGCAGGAATGTGCGTCAGGACACAAAAAAGAAAAACTGCAGCTCTTACCTGCTTCTGCCGATAGTGATAAGAGGTGAAAACGTATTCACCTGCAGAAAAAAGCGGCGTACAATTGCCATCACAATAAGAGAGGTTGTTATGGTTGAACATGAACTGGGGAACTGGAAAGAATTTATCGAAGCGATGTTACGTAAGTAACGCGTGACGAGGAAAGCAGGGTATTTCCCCCCTTGCTGTGATTCTGACCACACACATCAATAAAGCCGCCGGGAGCCTCTTCCGGCGGCTTTTTCATGCCGGTTAATCCTGTGGTTTCTCACGCAGCGGAAAACGACGCCGGACCAGCACAAAGAACAAGGGTACAAAGAAGATAGCCAGCAGCGTGGCGGTCAGCATACCGCCCAGAACGCCGGTACCTACCGCGTGCTGACTGCCTGAACCTGCGCCGCTGCTGATCGCCATCGGCAGGACGCCAAACATAAAGGCCAGCGAAGTCATTAATATCGGGCGCAGGCGCTGACGCGATGCTTCAAGTGTAGCCTGCTTTAGTTCGCGGCCTTTACTGTTGATCTCATTCGCAAACTCCACGATCAGGATCGCGTTTTTCGCAGAGAGGCCGATTACCGTCAGCAGACCCACCTGAAAATAGACGTCGTTTTCCAGCCCGCGCAGCCAGGTTGCCAGCAGGGCACCCACGACGCCCAGCGGCACAACCAGCATCACCGAGAAAGGAATAGACCAGCTTTCATAGAGGGCTGCGAGACACAAAAACACCACCAGCAGCGAAATAGCATAGAGCGCCGGGGCCTGCGCGCCGGATAATCGTTCCTGATAAGATGCGCCGGTCCACTGGAAGCCAGTGCCCAGCGGCAGCTGCGCCACCAGCTTCTCCATCGCATCCATGGCTGTTCCGCTGCTGACGCCGCTGGCCGCTTCGCCAACAATTTCCAGTGATGCATAACCGTTGTAGCGCTCAAGGCGCGGCGAGCCGGTTTCCCAGCGGCTGGTAGCAAAGGCAGAGAAGGGCACCATGCCGCCGCTGCTGTTGCGCACGTACCATTTATTGATATCGCCGGGCAGCATACGAAACTCGGGCGCAGACTGCACATAGACCTTTTTGACCCGGCCGCGATCGAGAAAATCATTCACATAAGTCGAGCCCCAGGCAGTAGAGAGGGTCTGATTGATGGTGTCCAGCGAGACGCCGAGCGCCTGCGCTTTGCGCTGGTCAATATCAATCTGCAGCTGCGGCGTATCGTCCAGGCCATTATGCCGCACGCGCGACAGCGCCGGATCGGCCGACGCCAGCGCCAGCAGCTTATCGCGCATCGCCATCATCTGCGTATGCCCGATGCCGCCGTGATCCTGCAGCTGCAGGTCAAAGCCGGATGAGCTGCCCATACCGCTAATGGCTGGCGGACTGCTGGCGACCACGCGCGCTTCAGCAATGGCGGTAAATGCGCGGGTAGCGCGCTCAATAATGGCAAAAGAGGTGCGGTCGTCACCCGGGCGTTCATCCCAGGGAGTAAGGCGGACAAACAGCCGCGCCACGTTCTGACCGTTGCCGCCAGGCCCGGATCCAATGGTGGCAAACACCGACGTAACGTTCTCTTTTTCTGCCGTGAGGTAGTAATGTTCGACTTTCTCTACCACGCGTGACGTCTGCTGCAGCGTTGAACCTGGCGGCAGCTGAATCTGCGTCATGAATACGCCGCGGTCTTCCAGCGGCAGAAAGGAGGTCGGCAGGCGCAAAAACAGAAAGGCCATCAGGCCGATCAGCGCGGCATAGAGCAGCATCCAGCGGCCACTCTGGCGCAGCAGCCGCGCCACGCCCTGCTCGTAGCGCTGAGTGCCGGCGTTAAATGCGCGGTTAAACCAGCCGAAAAACCCACGCTGACCATGATGTTCGCCCTGTTTCAGTGGCTTAAGCAGCGTGGCGCAGAGCGCGGGCGTCAGGATCATCGCCACCAGCACCGACAGCACCATGGCGGAGACAATCGTGATTGAGAACTGGCGATAAATGGCACCCACCGTGCCGCTAAAAAAGGCCATCGGGATAAAGACCGCGGAGAGAACCAGCGCAATGCCCACCAGCGCGCCCTGTATCTGACCCATCGATTTTCGCGTGGCGGCGCGCGGCGATAATCCCTCCTCACTCATGATGCGCTCAACGTTTTCCACGACCACGATCGCATCATCGACCAGCAGGCCAATCGCCAGCACCACGGCAAACAGGGTCAGGGTATTAATACTGAAGCCGCAGAGATAGAGCACGGTAAATGTACCCAGCAGCACCACCGGCACTGCGATCGTGGGAATAAGCGTGGCGCGGAAATTCTGCAGAAAGAGATACATCACCAGAAAGACCAGCAGAATGGCTTCCAGCAGTGTTTTAACAACATCTTTAATTGACGCTTTAACAAAAGGCGTGGTTTCAAACGCGATTTTCGCTTCCAGGCCGGGCGGAAAATAGTGCGCCAGCTCCGCGACGCGGGCGCGGACCAGCCGGTCAGTATTCATCTCATTCGCGCCTGAAGCCAGCTTGACGCCCAGGCCTGATGCCGGCTGACCGTTATAGCGGCTCAGATAGTCATATTTCTCTGCGCCCATGGCGATGCTGGCCACATCACCCAGCGTGACAACTGCACCGCTGCTGCTGCTTTTTAAGGTAATGGCGCGAAACTGCTCTGGCGTCTGTAGCATGGATTGCGCATTGACCGTGGCGTTCAGCGCCTGTTTTTCTATGGACGGTAATCCGCCGACCTGGCCTACGGCGACCTGCGTATTCTGTGACGCGATCGCCTGTATGATGTCGGCGGTCGTGAGCGCATAGCGGGTCAGTTTGGCGGGATCGAGCCAGATACGCATGGCGTATTGCGAACCATAGGCATCCACCTGACCGACGCCATCGATGCGGCTAAGCGGATCCTGGATGTTACTGGCAACGTAATCAGCAATATCCTGCTTGTCCATGCTGCCATCGGTGGAGACAAAGGCGATCATCAGAATATTGCTGTCGCCGGTTTTATTGACGTTAACCCCCTGCGCCTGAACGGCGGCCGGAAGTTTGCGCAGGGCGCTCTGCAGCTGGTTCTGTACCTGCTGACGCGCCTCATCGGGATCGGTACCGGCGAGAAAGGTCAGGGTAATCTGCACCTGGCCGGTACTGCTGCTGTTAGAGGACATGTACATCAGGTTATCGATGCCGGTCATATTCTGTTCGATAACCTGCGTCACGGTATTCTCCAGCGTCTGCGCAGAGGCGCCGGGATAATTAGCCGTGATCCGGACATTGGGCGGAGCGAGATCCGGGTACTGTTCAACCGGAAGGGAGGTAATAGCCAGCGTACCGCACAGACAGAGTAACATCGCCAGAACCCAGGCAAAGACCGGGCGGTCGATAAAAAAGTCCGACATAACTCTGTTACTCCTCAGCGGCAGCTTTTCATTATTATGTGAGCCGCGCACGGCAGGCGCGCTGGCAGGCGAGGCGGGTACACTCTGCAGAGACCAGCCTGCTTTACTTTACGCGGTGTAAATCAGAGAAACGTGGAGTAATTATGGAAGAAATGTAAATGTTACGCTGCCGGGCGAGCCAGTCTGAGCAGAACGCTTTCCTGTCGGCCACTCGTTTCCGGCGCGCTGCCTGAGAAAAAACAGCAGATATTCCCGACGGATACCCTCTGTTTTTCTGGCGTCCTCACGACCGGTCGCGCTGCTGACCTGTTTTTTGTGCGTCACGACCGATTCTTACAAATCAGATCGTGCACCCAGCCAGTATATTTTGCTTCGTTCATGCAGAACGGGTAGGATTCATCGCCGTAATTTCCCGGGTCACCACGCGCATCGTTCCACTGCTCGGGTACCGGTTTTTTACTCCATTTCGCACCGCAGGCGCAAACGATTGGTCAGCCGGTGATTGATGGTCAGGACAAACAGGAAAGCTATGAAACATACTAAAAAAACGCCCGACGAACAGCGTGCTGCGAGAAGGCGCTGGCTGAACTCTCACGATACCGGTTACCACAAAGCGATGGGTAACCGACAGGTACAAATGATCGCCATCGGCGGTGCTATCGGCACCGGTCTGTTCCTCGGCGCTGGCGCCCGCCTGCAGCTGGCAGGTCCGGCGCTGGCACTGGTCTATCTGGTGTGCGGCATCTTCTCTTTCTTTATCCTCCGTGCGCTGGGTGAGCTGGTTCTGCATCGCCCCTCAAGCGGCAGCTTTGTCTCCTATGCGCGTGAATTCCTCGGGGAAAAAGCGTCTTATGTAGCCGGCTGGATGTATTTTGTGAACTGGGCGATGACCGGGATCGTCGATATCACCGCCGTGGCGCTCTATATGCATTACTGGGGCGCGTTTGGCGACGTACCGCAGTGGGTATTCGCGCTCGGCGCGCTGGCTATTGTCGGCACCATGAACATGATTGGCGTGAAGTGGTTTGCCGAAATGGAGTTCTGGTTTGCCCTGGTCAAAGTGCTGGCAATCGTGATCTTCCTGATTGTTGGCGTGGTGTTTCTCGGAACCGGTAAACCGCTCGACGGCAACGCAACCGGCTTCCATCTGATCACTGATAACGGCGGCCTCTTCCCGCATGGCCTGATGGCCGCGCTGGTGCTGGTGCAGGGAGTGGTATTTGCCTTTGCCTCGATTGAGCTGGTGGGAACCGCGGCCGGCGAGTGCAAAGATCCCAAAACCATGCTGCCGAAAGCGATCAACAGCGTGATCTGGCGTATTGGCCTGTTCTATGTGGGCTCCGTGGTGCTGCTGGTACTGCTGCTGCCGTGGAATGCTTACCAGGCGGGACAGAGTCCGTTTGTGACGTTCTTCTCGAAGCTGGGCGTTCCCTATGTCGGCAGTATCATGAACATCGTGGTCCTGAGCGCGGCGCTCTCCAGCCTTAACTCTGGTCTCTATTCAACCGGCCGTATCCTGCGCTCGATGTCGATGGGCGGCTCCGCGCCGGAGTTTATGTCGAAGATGAGCAAGCAGCAGGTGCCGTATGCCGGTATCCTGGTCACGGTAGCGGTTTACATCGTTGGCGTAGTGCTGAACTACTATGTGCCGTCGCAGGTGTTTGAGATTGTCCTGAACGTTGCTTCGCTGGGGATCATCTCCTCATGGGGCTTTATCGTGGTCTGCCAGATGCGCCTGCGCAAAGCGATCAAAGAGGGCAAGGCAGAAGATGTCAGCTTTAAGCTGCCGTGGGCGCCGTTCACCTCCTGGCTGACGCTGCTGTTCTTACTCAGCGTGCTGGTGCTGATGGCATTCGACTACCCTAATGGCACCTACACCATTGCATCCATTCCTCTGATCGCCGTGCTGCTGGTGCTTGGCTGGTTTGGCGTACGTAAACGCGTACAGGCAGAGGCGATGAAAGAGCATGAGGTGCACGCGGATGACAGCAGCGATGCGTCACCGCAGCTGGCGGACGAAAGCGGACGCTAAATCCTTCTCTGTAAAGTAACGGGAGCCTGCGGGCTCCCGTTTTTTTATCTGTTATACCCGTCGCCGCACAGGGAATTCAGATAGTTTTCCCCGCCGCTGCCGCCTATCATTTCAGCTTCTCTCAGCAAAGCAGCGGAGCGCCCATGGCATTCACCATCAACATCATTAAAAATAAAATCCTGTCTGAAAACTGGTTTGTGCTGCGCAATTACACCTACGAACTGACCCGCAGCAATGGCGAGGTGGTACGGCACAAACGTGAGGTCTACGATCGCGGTAACGGCGCAACGATTCTGCTCTACAATCGTGAAAAAAACAGCGTGGTGCTGACCCGTCAGTTTCGCATTGCCACTTATGTTAACGGCAACGAAAGCGGTGAGCTGATTGAAGCCTGCGCCGGACTGCTCGACGATGACACGCCGGAAGATTGCATCCGCAAAGAGGCGATTGAGGAGACGGGCTATCAGGCGGGAAAGGTAGAGAAACTCTTTGCCGCCTATATGTCACCGGGCGGCGTCACGGAACTGATCCACTTCTTTGCCGCAGAATATAGTGAGGCGACGCGCGCGAACAGCGGCGGTGGCGTTGAAGATGAAGCGATCACCGTACTGGAGCTGCCGTTCCCGGAGGCGCTGGCAATGGTAAAAGCGGGGCGCATTTGTGACGGTAAAACCATTATGCTGCTGCAGCATGCGCAGATAGCCGGATGGCTGAAGGCGTAACCGGGGCGCAGCGATGCACCCCGGGTGGCGGACCTCAGCCACTCAGTTACGCCACCGCGTCCTCTATCTCTCCGACCACGCACTCCGGATGTGCCTGCAGTCGCGCCAGCGCCTCTGCATATGAGGGCATGGAGTCGGCTGCGCCGGCGCGTTCGACGCAAAGCGAAGCAAACGCTGCGGCAAACCGCGCTGCCTGCGGCAAATCGTCGCCGGAGGCGAGGCGCGCGGCCAGCGCACCGTTGAACGCGTCACCCGCGCCGGTGGTATCGCGCGGCTGGGCCGGAAAGAGCGGAATACGCAGCTGCCGGTCGGGCGTTGAGAGCAGGGCACCGGCCATGCCCAGCGTAATGATCACCTGGCGCGCGCCCTTGCGATGCAGCACCCCGGCGGCACGACGCGCGCTGGCGAAATCGGTTACCGTTACGCCGCTGAGCTGCGTTGCTTCGGTACTGTTCGGCGTCAGCAGATCAACCTTTGCCAGCAGCGCATCGCCAATCTTCTGCCACGGTGCCGGGTTAAGGATGACAAAGGTGCCGCTGGCGCGGGCGTTATCGATCATACGCTGGATAGCGCTGAGATTATTCTCCAGCTGCACCAGCAGAATGTCGGCTGCGGCGACCGTAGGCTGGCAGCGCGTCACCTCGGCTGCGGTCACGGTGGTATTGGCACCGGGATAGACTGAAATCATATTCTCTGCGTCATCGCCCGCGACATAGATCAGCGCATTGCCGGTCGGCTTCTCTTTACAGGTAAACAGCGTAATGGCATCAAACCCGGTTTTTTCCAGATGCCGGCGCGCAAACAGGCCAAAATCGTCATTGCCTACTTTGCCGATGTAGTGCACCCGCGCACCCGCGCGCAGCGCCGCCGTGGCCTGATTCGCACCTTTGCCGCCTGCGCCCATCATGCTGTGATGCGCCGTCAGCGACTCACCCGGCAGCGGAAAGCGGCGCATCACCGCCACGATGTCGAGATTAAAGGAGCCAAAAACACACACCTTTCCTTTCATCTTACGCTCCTGAACAGGCGTTCTGCGGCCAGACAGGCACCGCGACAGCCCGTGTAGTCGGTTGAGTGACTGAAAATAATCTTCAGGTGTTCACGGGTCACCGGCGGCCGCAGATGCTGCTGGATCTGGCTGCGCAGCTGCGCCAGCGGAAAATCAGCCATCGCCAGTACACCGCCACCGAGGATCAGGTACTCCGGATCGAGAATATTCATTTCGGTTGCGATGAGTTCGGCCAGCCGCCGGACAAACGCCTGCAGTTCCGGCTGTTCGCCGTGGCGGGTAAACAGGGCGGAGATCGGCGTACCGGCGGCATTCTGTGCGGCCCAGCGGCTCAGCCAGTGGCCCGACGTCAGCGTTTCCGCACAGCCGTGGTTACCGCACGGGCAGGGCAGGGTGTTGCCCGCGACCGGAATATGCCCCAGCTCGCCGGCACCGCCATGCTCGCCGTGATAAAAGCCACCGTTCAGCCACAGGCTGTTGCCCATACCGGTGCCGGGATAGAGACCCACGGCGTTGTCCGGCAGCTGCTCCAGCTGCAGCAGATCCCACAGCATCAGATGGTTTACATCTTTGTCCATCGCCACCGGTACGCCGAGCAGCGCGGTGAGGCGCGCCGCGACCGGCTGGCCATCCAGGGCCTGAATAAAGGGCAGCGAAATGACCTGCTGCCGGTCGCGACTGAGAATGCCCGGCAGACCCAGCATAATGCCGCTTACCGGCTGCTGTTCCAGCGTGTCGCGGATGAGCTGAGCGAGCGCCAGCAGCGCGTCGGGCTGCTGCGCCCAGCTGGCGGTAGCGACTTTGCGAAAGCTGCTCCAGACGCCACCCTCTTCCATCAGCTGCAGCCGGGTACCGGTGCCGCCGATATCGATCCCGAGCCAGCTTGGTTTCATGCGGACACCTGCGTCAGCCCCTGGGCTTCATCAATGCTGTCGCGCATCATTTCCCATGCGGTCGCTAAATCATCATGAATGTTAAACAGGCCGGAGGTGCCGACAATCAGCACTTCTGCACCCGCCCCAATCAGCTGGTTATAGGTGCGGGTGTTGCAGGAGCCGTCAATCTCAACCAGATAGTGATAACCGTGCTGCTGCTTAAGCGTTTTCAGCTCGCGCACTTTCTCCACCATCTCCGGAATAAAAGGCTGACCGGCGTAGCCAGGATCCACCGTCATCACGGTGATTTTATCCAGCAGGTGGATATAGTGCTGGATAAAGGAGACCGGCGTGGCGGGGTTAAGTACCACCCCGACTTTTTTTCCAAAGCTGCGGATCAGATTTATTACGCGGAAGGCATCGCGATTAATGGTTTCTGCGTGCGGGCAGATATAGTCAGCACCCGCTCTGGCGACCGCTTCGATAAAATCGGTCGGCTCTTCCACCATCAGATGTACATCAATGGCGACGCGGGTATAGGGCCGGATCTGCTCAATGAAGAAAGGGGAGAGCGTGATGTTTTTGACGTAGTGACCATCCATAATATCCACGTGAAGAAAGTCAGCGCGCGAATCGAGAACCTGCAGCTGGTGCTTGATCTCCATCAGGTTCATACACATCAGTGACGGGGAGATTTGAATACGCATCATACTTCCTTCTTTTCAGTCAGAGGATTAAGCACCGCGGCCAGCTTGCTGAGCTTTACCGCACGGTGTTCATTGAACCGGGTTTTAAATTGTTTAAAGGCGAGTACCACAATCAGCACTGCCCCCCACATCGCCAGACTGACGTGCTGGCTGATATTCATCAGGTTGAAGCCGGTGGAGAGCACCTGCAGCGCAATCAGCGCCAGCACGACGCCGGTGACGCGGCCAAAACCGCCGTTGGGATCGGTGCCGCCGAGGATAATCGCCAGCACCGTCAGCAGCAGGTATGCGTCGCCGTAGCCCATACGCGCTGAGTTAAAGCGCGCCATCATGATCAGGCCCGCCAGTACGCAGAGCAGGCTGGAGATGACGTAAACCAGCATCACCATGCGATGGGTGTTGATGCCGCTGAACCAGGTCGCGTTAATGTTGCTGCCGCCCATGTAAATACATTTACCGGCGCGGGTTTTACCGAGGAACAGCGCCAGCAGCGCAGCGGCAATCAGAAAGACCCAGAGCGGCAGCGGCATCCCGAGCAGCGTATCGGCGCCCAGCGCCTGCACCACCGGCGGCATGCCGCTGACGGCTGCGCCTTTGGTCAGCCAGATACCGATCCCGTTCAGCGTCATCATCGTTGCCAGCGTCACCAGAATCGGATGCGCTCCGATACGTGTCACCATCAGTCCGGTGATGACGCCAATCGCGGCGGCAATCAGCATGGCGCCGATAATGGCGATAAACAGCCACAGCAGCTGCAGCGCCATCCCGGCACCGGCGGGCAGGGCGCTCATCAGCGTCCAGGCGATAAACAGTGCGGTCAGGTTAGCAGTCGCGATAATGGCGAGATTCAGGCCGCCGCTGAGAATGGCAATAAACATTGCCAGCGTGAGCAACCCCAGCTCCGGCAGCTGAAACGCCATGCTCATAAAGGTTGAGTCGGTCAGGAAGCGGCCCGGCAGCATCAGGGTAAAGGTTGCCAGCGCCAGCGCGATAAGCAGCATCAGACCAAGGTTGGTGCCGTCAGGGCGCAGTGCAGTCAGTGATTTCATCATCAATGCCCTCAGTCACACGAAACTGACATCAGTTTCTTTGCGTTTTTTGTAGTGCGTTACGGCGATCGCAATCATGATGACGCCGCCGACCACGATATTCATGAAGTAGTTCGACACGCCCACCAGGTTAAGACCGTTTTTCAGGATGGCGATCAGGAAGACACCCATCAGCGTGCCGCTGACCGTGCCTTTACCGCCCATCAGACTGGCGCCGCCCAGCACCGTTGCTGCCAGCACATCAAGCTCGCCGCCAACCAGCGCATTAGGCACGACCTCTCCCATGCGATAGACCTGCACCAGTCCGCCAATCGCCGCCATTGCGCCCAGCCAGCCGTAGGCGAAAACGTGGATCAGACCAACGCGGATCCCGATACGTCGCGCAGACTCTGCGTCGCCACCTACTGCATAAAGCTGGCGTCCGAGGTTGGTTTTGTTCAGCAGCAGTGCGGTCGCCGCGGCAATAATCAGCATGGTGGCGAGCGGTAAGCCGACCTGAAAGCTCTCGCCCTGCCAGCTGAACGGCAGCACGTTACGCAGGGTGATCCACCACTCCGGCAGCGAGTAAAGGCTGCGGCCGCCGGTTACCCACATCAGCAGGCCGAACAGCAGCGACTGCATGCTGATAGTGATGATGATGGAGACCACCCGCAGCGTGGTGATCAGCAGCGCATTGATCACGCCAAACAGCGTGCCGCACATGACCGCCAGCACAATGCTGAGCAGCGCGTTATCAAACTGAAACTGCACAAACAGTGACGCGAGCAGGTACTGCACCACTGAGGCAACGGCGGCAAAAGAGATGTCGATCCCGCCGGTCACCAGCACCACAAAGAGGCCCAGCGCAAAAATGCCGGTTACCGCGTAGCTCTCGGCCAGATCCAGCAGGTTCTGTACGGTAAGAAACTGATCGCTGGTCACAGAGAAAAACAGAATGAACGCCAGCAGCACCCAGGCGAGCCAGCCCTGGCTGGAGTGCGGACGTAAACGGGAAAAATCAGGCATTGATCACCTCCGCCAGCTGCTGCTGCTCGACGCTATCGGGTTGATATTCGGCATGAATGGTGCCGTCGCGGAAATGCAGGATACGGTCGCAGTTGTACCAGACCTCCGGCACCTCATCGGAGATCAGGATGATCGACAGTCCCTCTTTCGCCAGCTCATGAATCAGCTGATAGATGCTGGCTTTGGCACCGACGTCTACGCCAACGGTTGGCGAGTCGAGAATCAGGATGCGCGGCTGCGTCAGAACCCACTTTGCCAGCACAATTTTTTGCTGATTGCCGCCGGAGAGGGTGGAGATGGCGAGATTCGGGTCAGCGACGCGCACGCCGAGCTGCTGGATCCACTGCAGGATCAGCTTGTTTTTGCGGTATTCATCGATCAGGTGAAAACGGTTCTGCAGCTTGTCGAGGATCGGCAGCACCATGTTGTCAGCCACTGACTGCTGCTGCACCAGACCTAACGTCAGGCGATCCTCCGATACATAGCCGATACCGGCTTTAATCGCATCTTCATGGCCGCGAAAGCGGACCGGTTTGCTGTCGAGCCAGATTTTGCCGCTGTCGGGACGCGTCATGCCAAACAGCGACAGCGCCAGCTCGGTGCGTCCGGATCCGAGCAGACCGCACAGCCCCAGCACTTCACCCTCGTAAAGTTTGAAACTGACATCATGGTACTGACCGGCGCGGGTCAGATCGTCTATCTCCAGAATCACGCGCTCGCTGTTACGCGTCGGCGATTTCAGCTGATAGTCGAGCTTCAGGCCGGTCATCAGCTCGGTAAGGTGATGCGGTGTCATCTCCCGGGCGGGCCAGCAGCCCATTTTACGGCCGTCGCGGATCACCGTAACGCGGTCGGAGATCTCCAGCACCTCATCAAGCCGGTGGCTGACAAAGACCACGCAGATATTTTTATCTTTCAGATAGCGCACGGTGCGCAGCAGCTGATTAACCTCGGTGCGGGTCAGCGAGGCGGTTGGCTCATCCATGATCACCAGACGCGCATCGGCGACCAGCGCGCGACAGATCGCAACCTGCTGGCGCTGAGCAATCGAGAGCGTCGCCACTTTCGCGTCCAGATCGAGGTCAAAATTCAGCTCGGTTATGATGCCGCGCGCGCTTTCACGCAGGCGCGCGCTGCGGTGCCAGCGCAGCAGACCATTGAGGTTATGCTCAAACGCAATGTTCTCTGCCACGCTCAGATTCGGAAACAGCGACAGATCCTGATAGATCACCTGAATACCGAAGTCGCGCGCCTGTTGTGTGGTCAGTCGCGGCAGTGCCGGGCCATCGCCCAGCGTAATGCGGCTGCCGCTGTCCGGGGCGTGCACCCCGGAGATAACTTTGATCAGGGTGCTCTTGCCACAGCCGTTGGTGCCAGCGAGACAGTGCACTTCACCTGCCAGTAAGGTCAGGGAGATATCGCTCAGCGCGCGGTTGCCACCAAATGTTTTCGACAAATTCTCGAGCGCAATTAGCGTCTGTGGAATGACCTCTTGCATATCAGAGCCCCATTTTTACCAGTTTTGGCAGGTTTTCTTTATCCAGACTCTCGGTGTTGTTACCGAGAATGGTATGGGTCGCTTCATCTACTTTGACTTTGCCCAGTCCTTCAATCGTCATACCGTCGGTGATTGGCTCTTTCTTCTGCATCATGTCAGCGATACGGACAAAGACTTCACCTGCGGTCTCCGGATTCCAGATGTAGCCGCCTTTAATGGCGTTACGCTGTACCAGTGAGGCACCCTGGCCCGGACTGAAGGAGCCAATAACGCAGACCTGATCGATTTTTTTACGGTTCATTACGGCGCGTCCGGCACCAATCGGCCCCTGTGAACCAAACGCCATAATGCCTTTCAGATCGGGATATTTAGACATCAGCTCATTAGTGGTACGGATGGAGTCATCCAGCGATTCGCCGACGCCAAATTTGTCGGTGACCAGCTGCATCCTGGGGTAGTGCTCTTTCTGATAATTGAGCGCGGCGTCGGTCCACTGCTGATGCAGCGGTACGGTCAGGCTGCCCACGTACATGGCATATTTGCCCTCGTCGTGCATGCACTTCGCCAGCGCTTTCATGTGATTGATACCGTGGGTGGCGGCGTCAACCAGTTCAAAATCCCAGTTGGCCCCCTGCTGACCGGGCGACTCATGGGTAATGACTTCGATGCCGGCATCCCGCGCCCGTTTCAGCACCGGCTCCAGCACTTTCGGATCGTTGGGCACCACGCCGATGATGTCGACTTTCTGCGCAATCAAATCTTCAATAGCGCGCACCTGCAGCGCCGGATCGGCTGCGGTAGGGCCGACCATCCATGCATCGATGCCGCGCTTCGCCGCCTCACTTTTAATGCCCGCTTCCATGGCGTTAAACCAGGGAATACCACCAATTTTAACGACGATACCCATGCGTAATTTATCAGCGGCCTGCGCACCGGTGGCGGCAAACAGGGCAAGCAAAGAACAGGCAATAAGATGTTTTTTCATACAGACTCCTGGTTAATTTTTAATTAGCTGCATGGACTGATGACGCTGAGAACAGACAATGACGTTAACGCCATTCCACGCCAGTTCCTGTTCCAGCTCTTTATCTTTTAATTGGTCAGTGATCAGAAAATCGACATCACGGTAGTGACAAACACGGGCAAAAGAGGGCCGCATAAATTTACTGCCATCCAGCAGAAGATGTTTTCTTTCAGCGGCCAGTAACATTTGTTGTTTTAAATGCGCGTTATTCTCATTGCCTTCGCGTAAATAACCGTCATTACCTAAACTGCTACAGGAAAAAAATATCTTGTTAATCTGAAATTCACGCAGCGGCTGCTCAGCCACTACGCCGTGAAAATCTTCATCGCGGTCAGAATATTCACCGCCGAGGCAGATAGTACGAATGCTGCCGCGCGCCGCCAGCGTCTGCACGATGCGTAGCGAATTGGTTAGCACGGTTAACTCAATATCGGGCAGCTGTCGCGCCAGATACCAGCAGGTGGTACTGCTATCGAGCAAAATACAGTCACCCGGAGTAATAAAATCGAGCGCGCGCTTGGCAATACTCATTTTTGCATCGACATGCTCGTTAATACGCTGCCGAAAAGATAATTCATTTTCTCTGGACGATCTGTTATTTCCCTGAATGCTGGCACTCTGTCTTTTTACCGGAACAGCACCACCATGACTGCGTTGTAATAATCCACTTTTTTCCAGCTGGCTTAAATCACGCCGTATGGTTTCCTGTGAAACCTGACAAAGCGTGACCAGCTCTGAGACAATTACGCGGCCATTTATATTAAGTTCATTAATAATTTTTTGCTGTCTCTCAATCGGCAACATACTTATCCTCCGATGGCTATAAATTACTGGAAGCGGGCACGGGAAAATGTGGACTGGGCAGGAGTCCACGGTGGTAAAAAAAGAGGCCCGTTATTGAGTGATATAACTTCAATAATTTATGTAATAAACGATAGTTAATTGCATTTAAAGTTGATCTGATTCACATAATTAACCCCTGAAGCGGTACAGTTAAAACAGATCCGATCACCAGCTCATTAATCCATAGCTACCATAGCATGACTGTTTATGACCGTTTGTGTGGTAATGACTGTTTCAGATTGCGCCCTGATAGTCCGAGGAATCTGATTGAGCCGTTGTAAAGCGCAGTGGATGATGGGACTGCAGCGCACAACCTGTCCGTACGATGATGAATCGCTGACTTAATAAGCAGTTAATTCTGCTTTCAGGCCACTTCACACTTCCAGCCTGCTGATAACGCACGCAGTGCGCTATGATTTTCTTTCCAGGAATTCGGGGACCGGGTTGTTAATGTCGTATTGGATGAAGTCACTGCTTTTGAGCGCTCTGGCGGCCAGTGTCAGCGTGCAGGCTGAACCTCTGCAGAAGTCTTTTTCTGACTGGCAGCTCACCTGTAATAATGCGGCTTTTTGCGTGGCGCGCAGCTTTCCCGGGGATAATGGGCTGGTGATGACGCTGTCGCGTCACGCCGGCGTTGACGATCGCCCGCTGCTGCGTATCGATTACGGCAGTGCCTATACCGGCACGCTTCCGGGCGGGCCGCTGAAAGATAATCTGCTGCTGGATCAGCGTCGCCTGAAGCCCGACCTTAAACACTGGACAGTTGAGCCGCATCATCTTGCCACCAGCAACGCCATCGCGATTGATGAGTTCCTGGGTCAGACGCTGGAAGCGAGCACGCTTCAGCTGACGTACCAGGCTAAGGCGGTGGTACCGCTGCGCGGTCTGAAGGCCGCGCTGCTGCTGATGGATGACGTGCAGGGGCGCGTAAACGGGGCCAGCGCATGGGTCAGGCGTGGCGACAGGGTGCAGTGGGATGTCCCGCCCCCGCCGTCGCTGCCGTCGCTGCCATCATTAGCCTCGCCGCCTGCGCCGCTGACGCAGGAGGAGACCAGCGGACTGATTGACTATGGCACCTGGCGCATCACCACCGATAACTGCTCGCTGGATCCGCTCCGGCGGGAGGTCAGCGTCGCGCCGCTGACCGACAGCAAAGCGCTGCTGCTGGTCAGCTGTGAAACCGGTGCCTACAACGTCATCGATCTGGCGTTTGAAGTAACACGCAGCCAGCCCTATGTATCACGCGGGCTGACGCTGACGCTGCCTTTTACGCCCCCGTCGCGCAGTGATACGCAGCTGGAGCTGGTGAACGCAGAGTTTGATGCCAGTAATGGCCTGCTTTATACCTTCAGTAAAAATCGCGGACTGGGCGACTGCGGCACGGCAACACGCTGGCAGTTTGATGGCAGCGCGTTTGTTCTGGCGGAATATGCAGAAGAGCAGATTTGCGACGCCTGGCACAGCAGCGACGACTGGCCCACACTATGGGTCAGCCAGCCGGCGCGCTGAGCGATTATCCGGGGTTCAGGGGATCGCACCGATCATCATTGGTGAGCCAGTCTTATTGCCCGCCAGCTCCGTCAGCAGGTTGTTTACGCCATCGCTCATGGGCGTAAAGCGGCTGAGTGGTGAGCGGGTGACAGCCACAAACACGCCAAGATTATGCTGCGGGATCATCGCCATATAAGTAATGAACCCGCCGGCGCCGCCGGTTTTCTGAATAATACCGGGCCGGCCCGCTTTGGGCGCCATATAGACCCAGCCCATCCCCAGCGCATCGGCACGTCCGGGTACATCCATCCCTTCAACTTTGGTGAGCTGATCGCGCCGGTAGATCAGGGTCTGCAGGCGATCGATTTGCGGCGTGCGATGGCTCACCGCCGAGTCGAGGAACTGCTGCATCCAGCGCGCCATATCATCAGGGGTGGAGTAGACGCCGCCGCTGCCGATCGCCGCCAGCGTATTATTACAGGGGCTGGCACCTTTTTCCGGCACCATCAGGCGCTGGCACTGGTCCGGTGAGGGCGTAAAAGTAGTGTCCTTCATGCCCAGCGGGCGCGTGACCAGACGCTGCAGCAGCGCCGGATAGGGCGTGCCGCCCGCTTTCGCCAGCGCGTCAGCCAGCAGATCAAACCCAAGGTTGGAGTAGGCCGCCTGAGTGCCAGGCGCAGCCTTCAGCGTGGCATTGCCCAGCCACTGCCAGCGATCGCTTTTAGTCGGCCAGACAAACACCGGACGATGGGGTTTACCGCCGGGCTGTTCGCGCGGCAGCGAGCCGGTGTGGGTGGCGAGGTTGATCAGACGGATTGGCTGGCCGTTATGGGCCGGAACGCGTGCACCCGGCGGGGCATAGCGGCTGAGCGGATCGTCCAGACGAATTTGCCCGCGCTCGGCCATTTTCACCATCACTTCACTGGTCATCAGCTTGCTGAGCGATGCGATACGAATAAGCGAATCCTGCTGCGGCCGGATATTATTGCCGGGCCGGGTTTCACCAAAGCTGGTAAAGACGCGCTGATTGCCGTCAATCGCGACCAGCGCCATACCGGTTGCGCCGCTGGCGTAAAAAATATGTTCGGCATAGCGATCAACAATCTGTGATGCCAGCAGGGGATCAGGTGAGACCTGCGCTAGAGCGCTGACAGGCAGCACGGAGACCATCAGGGCCAGTAAAAATGAAGTCGGTTTTTTCAACGGGAATGCGTCCGCTATCAGGATCGGAAGAAAACCTATAGTAATCAGTTTGCGCAGAGCGGGAAGGGGGAGACGCGATTTTTTTCTGTAAAGCGTGATAAAAAACGGCCCTCACCGTTATCGGGTGAGGGCCGCAGAGCTTAGGCAGGTTTCAGCAGCGACTCAGCCTGGCTTACCACGTTTTCAACGGTAAAACCAAAGGCCGGGAACAGCTTGCCAGCCGGCGCAGACTCACCGAAGGTGGTCATGCCGACAATTTTGCCGTCAATGCCGACATACTTATACCAGTAGTCAGCAATGCCTGCTTCAACCGCGACGCGCGCACGCACGGTAGAGGGCAGTACGGATTCGCGGTACGCGCTGTCCTGCTTGTCGAACACATCGGTGCTCGGCAGCGAAACCACCCGGACCTTATGGCCATCTGCGCTGAGTTTCGCTTCGGCCCCCAGCGTGATCTCCACTTCTGAGCCCGTGGCGATCAGAATCACATCCGGCGTGCCGTCGCAATCCTTCAGGACATAGCCGCCGCGCGCAATGTTTTCGACCTGCGTCTGGCTGCGCTCGGGCTGCAGCAGATTCTGACGGGAAAGGATCAGCGCGGTCGGGCCATGATGACGCTCGATGGCTGCTTTCCAGGCCACAGCGGTCTCAACCTGATCGCACGGACGCCAGGTGCTGAAATTAGGCGTCAGGCGCAGGCTGGCCAGCTGCTCTACCGGCTGGTGCGTCGGGCCATCTTCGCCCAGACCAATAGAGTCGTGGGTATAGACCATGATCTGGCGCGCTTTCATCAGTGCTGCCATACGTGCGGCGTTACGCGCGTATTCAACAAACATCAGAAAGGTCGCAGTGTAAGGAACAAAGCCGCCATGATGCGCGATGCCGTTCGCAATGGCAGTCATGCCAAACTCACGCACGCCGTAATGGATATAGTTTCCGGCCGCATCTTCTTTGATCGATTTTGAACCTGACCAGATGGTAAGGTTACTTGGCGCCAGGTCAGCCGACCCGCCAAGGAATTCCGGCAGCATTTTGCCAAAGGCTTCCAGCGTATTCTGTGACGCTTTGCGGCTGGCGATTTTCTGCGGATTGGCCTGCAGATCGCGGATAAAGTCAGCGGTTTTGCTTTCCCACTCATCCGGCATTTCGCCATTAAGACGACGGCTGAACTCCTGCGCCAGCTGCGGATGCGCCTGCCGGTAGGCAGCAAATTTTTCATCCCAGGCTTTTTCGTGCGCGGAGCCTGCTTCTTTTGCGTCCCACTGCTGATAAATATCCTGCGGGATCTCAAACGGCGCATAGTTCCAGCCGAGCTGCTTACGCGTCAGTGCGATCTCTTCATCACCCAGCGCGGCACCGTGCGACTCCTCTTTGCCCGCCTTATTTGGCGAACCGAAGCCGATGGTGGTGCGGCAGATAATCAGTGATGGCTTATCGGTTACGCTCTGCGCTTCCCGGATAGCGGCGGCCACGGCTTCTGCATCGTGACCATCGATGCCTTCAGCGCTGCCGATCACGTGCCAGTTATAAGACTCAAAGCGTTTATGCGTATCGTCGGTAAACCAGCCTTCTGTTTCACCGTCGATAGAAATACCGTTGTGATCGTAGAAGCCAATCAGTTTGCCGAGGCCCAGCGTACCCGCCAGCGAACAGACCTCATGCGAGATGCCTTCCATCAGGCAGCCATCACCCATAAATACGTAGGTGAAGTGGTCAATAATATCGTGTCCCGGCTGGTTAAACTGGGCTGCCAGCGTACGCTCAGCAATGGCCAGACCCACCGCATTCGCCAGACCCTGGCCGAGCGGACCGGTGGTGGTTTCCACACCTGGCGTATAGCCAATCTCCGGGTGCCCCGGCGTTTTTGAATGCAGCTGGCGGAAGTTTTTCAGCTCTTCCATTGGCAGATCGTAACCGCTGAGATGCAGCAGGCTATAGAGCAGCATTGAACCGTGACCATTGGACAGGATAAAGCGGTCACGATCGGCCCACGCCGGGTTGGTGGGGTTATGTTTCAGGAAGTCGCGCCATAACACTTCCGCGATATCGGCCATGCCCATTGGCATACCAGGGTGACCGGAATTTGCTTTCTGTACCGCATCCATACTCAACGCGCGAATCGCGTTAGCCAACTCTCTGCGTGAAGACATAGGGTTCTCCCTTATAATTAAGCATCAGCGGGTTCGCTTCGGCTCACCCGCACTCAACGGTGGTGCAATCAGAGGCGCGCGGCCAGCACATCTTCCAGTTTCTGCTGGTCAACGGCGAACTGGCGGATACCTTCAGACAGTTTTTCAACCGCCATTGGATCCTGGTTGTGCTCCCAGCGGAACTCCGCTTCTGACAGCGAGGCTGGCTGATGGAAGCCTTCAGTAGAAGGCTCCAGCTTGCGCTCAACCGGCGCGTCGCTGTTCGCCAGTTCTTCCAGCAGGTTAGGGGAGAGGGTCAGACGATCGCAGCCCGCCAGTGCCAGAATCTGCTCAATTTTGCGGAAGCTCGCCCCCATGATCACCGTGCTGTAGCGATGCTTTTTGTAATAGTCATAGATACGACGCACAGATTTTACGCCGGGATCTTCATCCACAACATACGGGTCCATAGGCTTACGCGTGTTGTACCAGTCGTAAATGCGGCCCACGAAAGGCGAGATCAGATAGACGCCCGCTTCAGCGCAGGCGCGCGCCTGCGCAAAGGAGAACAGCAGCGTCAGGTTGCACTTAATGCCGTTTTTTTCCAGCTCTTCAGCCGCCTTGATCCCTTCCCAGGTCGACGCCAGCTTGATGAGGATACGCGAGCGGTCGATACCGTGCTCTTCATACAGGCGTACCAGCTTTTCTGCTTTGGTTACGCACATACCGCGATCGAAAGAGAGACGGGCGTCAACTTCAGTTGAAACGCGGCCCGGCACGCTTTTCAGGATTTCCATGCCGAGGTTCACCGCCACTTTGTCGCTGGCGTTGATAATCTGCGTCTCTTTGCTGCCACCCTGCTTTTTCGCATAGTCGATGGCGTCATCAATCAGGTGTTTGTAAGCGTCAAGACCGGCAGCTTTCAGGATCAGAGAAGGGTTGGTAGTGGCATCTTCCGGGTTGTAATGACGAATAGATTCGATATCGCCACTGTCTGCCACCACGGTGGTGAACTGTTTTAGTGCGTCTAGCTGGTTCATCGCTTAACTCCTTGATTAGCAATATTGTGGGCAAAAGAATGCCGGGCAACCGTCGCCTTGTCTGCGCCCTTTGCTGGGGATAGTGGTTCCACACAGTGCTACAGACGCCCGCTGATTAAAATGCGTTTTCTCTGATTATGGCGTGGCGGAGAGAGAGGCGGCGTAACCGGTTCAGCCATGTTTTGCCATCTTCAAGCATAGCAGCTTGCGCCGGAGATGCAGGCGAGGCGGTAAGTTCGCCGTCAGCGGCGGCGGCGGCCTTTGCCCTGGACGCGTGCTGCTGCACCGGGGCTGGTTCCGTTCGCCACGGAGGCTGGCACCGGTTCCGGGTTGAGAGCCGGTTCCGTTCGCCGTCAGCGGCGGCAGCAGCCTCTGCCCCGGCGCGGCGACCGGGCAGAGGACGCCTGGCCGCGCCCTCTGCACTCCCCGGCCCTGCGCCAGCCCCGTCCGCCGCTGCGCGGTTCCCTCGCTCACGCCCGCTTCCCGGGGACCGGCCGCCATTCGCTCCTGCTCACCGCGCCCTTTCGCCGACGTCCTGTCGGCTCATCCCGGAATCGTGCCCTCCCTCGGCGGACCCGGATGGCGCTTCCCGCCGCTTCTGCTCTTTTTTCGTTATATTGTTTTTTCATGGCTGGCAGTCCTGCGCCTGAACTTCAGGCTTCGCCACTTTTAAGAATAAAAAAATGAATATGCAGGCGGGGAGGGGGGCGCTATCCGCAGCGCCGGGCGCAGCGTGACGGCCAGGGCGAGCCGGCAGGACGCCGGCGAGAGTGCGGGGTGAGCAGGAGCGAATCCGCGCGGTCCGTTAAGGCCGGAGAGATGAGGCCGGGAATTCGCGAGGACGGCGCGGGGCGGGGATTGCTAAGGGGCGCGCCCACCCGCCCCTTAGCCCGTCCGCATGCGGAAATGCCGCTGAAACTGCCAGAAGCCTGGCGGGCGGAACCCCTTCAGAGCCTCGCGCTGCTTAGCGCACAGCCCCGCGCTGCTAAGCGCCACTCCCTTTAAGCCACTCCCGCACGGGCAGAAAATCTGTATACAGCTGCGCTTCCGGTGAGCCGGGTTCCGGCTGATAGTCATACTCCCAGCGCACCAGCGGCGGCATCGACATCAGAATTGACTCCGTTCTGCCGCCGGTCTGCAGGCCAAACAGCGTGCCGCGGTCCCACACCAGGTTAAACTCAACGTAACGTCCGCGGCGATAGAGCTGGAACTGACGCTCGCGATCGCCCCACGGCAGCGCTTTGCGGCGTTCAACAATCGGCAGATAAGCCTGCAGGTAGCCCAGGCCTACCGCCTGCATAAAGTCAAAGCAGCGATCAAAGTCTGGCGTATTCAGATCGTCATAAAACAGACCGCCAATGCCGCGCTGTTCGTTGCGATGCTTCAGGTGGAAATAGTCATCGCACCATTTTTTATAGCGCGGATAGACATCCTCGCCAAACGGCTCACAGAGGGTGGCCGCGGTCTGATGCCAGTGCAGCGCATCCTCGGTAAAACCGTAGTAAGGGGTCAGATCAAAACCGCCGCCGAACCACCAGACCGGATCGGCGCCGGGCTTCTCCGCGATAAAAAAGCGCACGTTAGCGTGGCTGGTCGGCACATAGGGGTTTTCCGGATGCACGACCAGCGAGACGCCCATCGCCTCAAAACTGCGTCCCGCCAGCTCCGGCCGATGCGCGGTAGCTGAGGCGGGCATCTGATCGCCATGCACATGGGAAAAGTTTACCCCGGCCTGCTCAAACACTGCGCCGTTACGCAGAACCCGGCTGCGCCCGCCGCCGCCGCCGGGACGCTGCCAGCTATCTTCAGCAAACGTTGCACGTCCGTCTGCGGCAGCCAGTTGATTGCAGATCTCATCCTGCAGCGTCAGCAAAAACGCTTTAACGCGTGAAATATCGGGATTGCTCATGCGTCACTCTCTCTGTAAATGTGCCGTAAGCTTACCACAGCCCGGGATCATGCCTGGCGACGATCGTACTCAGCAAAATAGTTAACAATTCCGTCAGCGATGGCGGCAGCGATCTTATGGCGAAATGCGGCAGTGCCCAGCAGCTGCTCTTCATGCGGATTGGTAATGAACGAGGTTTCCACCAGTACGGAGGGAATGGAGGGCGACTTCAGCACCGCAAATGCGGCCTGCTCGGTATGCTGACTATGCAGGTGATGCACCGGGCGGATCTGATCCAGCACATGTTTACCCAGCGTCAGGCTGTTGCGAATGGTATCGGTCTGCACCAGATCAAACAGAATCTCATTCAGATAGTGATCTTTCTGCTGCACGGCGGCACCGCCAGCTTTATCCGCATCATTTTCACGCTGCGACAGATAGCGTGCCATCGCGCTGCTGGCACCCCGATTGGACAGGGCAAACACCGAGGCGCCGTTGGCATCCGGACTGGTAAAGCCGTCAGCGTGGACCGACATAAACAGGCTTGCGCCGTGCTGATGCGCAATCTCAACCCGCTGATAAAGCGGAATAAAGTGGTCACTGTCGCGCGTCAGCCGCACCTCAATGCGCGGATGCGACTGCAGCAGCGTACGCACGGTACTGGCAATCTCCAGCACGATATGTTTCTCCTCCGCGCCTTCCTGTCCGACCGCGCCGGAATCGATACCGCCATGGCCGGGGTCGATCATCACAATGCGCTTACCGCTGGCAGCAGGCCTGGTCGCGGCATGACGTGGCGCCCCCGTGACCTCTGCCCGTGTCTCTTTGGCCTGAACCGCGCGCGGCGAAAGAACGGCCAGCGCCAGTCCCGACAGAATCAGCTGGCGACGGTTAGTCAGGCGTGAAAGCAGTGAAATCTTTTTCATTTACAGGTCCCTGGCGGAGAAATCAGCCCAGTGTTATAGCGTAACCGTCGCTGTACAGCGACCCCGCAACCATTTCAGCGTATTACTTTGTATTGCACGGTGCTAACCCGGATTTAGCCGCTTTTTTCTGCCATTGCGGAGCAGGAGGGTTGCACCACGCAAAGAATGCGTGATAATCAGCGAATTATGCCGATCAGCAGGATACGTCGATGGAAATTCGCTCTTTCCGCCAGGAAGATTTTGATGAAGTAATCACGCTCTGGGAGCGTTGCGATCTGTTACGTCCGTGGAACGACCCGGAGCTGGATATCGAACGCAAAATGCATCATGACCCGGAACTGTTTCTGGTCGCTGAAGTGGGCGGCGAAGTGGTCGGCACGCTGATGGGGGGCTATGACGGCCACCGCGGTTCAGCCTATTATCTTGCCGTGCATCCGGACTATCAGGGACGTGGCTTTGCCAATGCGCTGATGAACCGGCTGGAGAAAAAACTGATTGCGCGCGGCTGTCCGAAAATTCATCTGATGGTGCGTGAAGAGAACGATCAGGTCGTCGCATTCTATGAAAAGCTCGACTATGAGCCCGTGGATGCGCTGCTGCTGGGCAAGCGGCTGATTGAAGATCGCGAATATTGATGGGGATCGGCCAGCTAAACTTTTTGCCATTACGCGACTCCAAGAGGCACGCGATAAAGTTGAAACCATGGAGTTAGCATGAAAGCTGTACGTTTTGCGGCGCTGGCGGCGGCGCTGGCCGTGTCAGGCTGCGCCACTACCGGCCAGGCACCGGCAGAGCACGAGAGCCACTGGTATAATCCGCTGACTTACCACTGGGCCGCGCTGAATCCGCTGAGCTGGTTTGGTGGTTCATTGCAGGTAACCGAGCAGGGTGTGGCAGGCCTTAATGGCAGCACCCTGATGAGCGAATCCGCTGTTTCGCAGGCGCTGAATAATGATTACCAGCTGCGGCAGGGCATGCGCAGTGAGCAGGGGCAGGTGGTTGAGTTCTGGCAGGCGCTGCAGGATGGCAACGTTAAACTGATCATCAGCGGCAAGCCCGCCGTTGAGCGTATTGAGGTGCTGGACACCGCGGCAGAGAGCAGCAGCGGCAATAAAATTGGTGACCGCTTCAGCGATACGTTTACCAAAGCATTCAGCAACTGCAAAATGGTCGCGGGCCTTGATGCGCATGACGTCGAGTGCCGGGCGCCGGGCAGTCAGCATATCTCTTACGTCTACAGCGGCAAGTGGCACGGCCCGGCGGGTCTGATGCCGTCAGATGACACGCTGAAAAGCTGGACGCTCAGTAAAATTGTCTGGCAGCGCTAACCCTGCCGGGGGCCGCTTTCAGGCGGCCCGCACCCGCCTGCGTATATTTCTGAAAACCGGCTTTTCTCTGCCGATCGCTTATGCCTTTTTCGACTTTTAAATCCCCAAAAGATATATAAAACCGTTACAGTTTTCCGCGAAGTTATAAATACACTGACAGCATCTACTGGCCCAGGCTGGATTTCTATTTATCAGGGTGCTGCATGACACTTCCGGTTTTGAAAACATGGCTCAGCGGCGTGGCGCTGTCACTGTCACTGGCAGCGGCGGCGCAGGCAACGGAGCTGCTGAACAGCTCTTATGATGTGTCACGCGAACTCTTTGTGGCGCTTAATGCACCGTTTGAACAGCAGTGGGACGCCGCGCACCCTGGCGATAAACTGACGATTAAGCAGTCTCACGCCGGCTCGTCCAAACAGGCGCTGGCCATCCTGCAGGGGCTGCGGGCAGATGTCGTAACCTACAACCAGGTTACTGATGTGCAGGTGCTCCATGATAAAGGCAACCTGATTGCCGCTGACTGGCAGAGCCGTCTGCCCAATAACAGCTCACCGTTCTACTCCACTATGGCGTTCCTGGTGCGCAAGGGTAATCCAAAGCAGATCCACGACTGGGCCGATCTGGCGCGCGACAACGTAAAGCTGATTTTCCCGAACCCGAAAACCTCCGGTAACGGTCGCTATACCTATCTTGCTGCCTGGGGCGCCGCGGAAAAAGCTGACGGCCAGGATCGCGCAAAAACCGAAGCCTATATGCAAAAGTTTTTGAAAAACGTTGAGGTGTTTGATACCGGCGGACGCGGCGCAACCACCACGTTTGCCGAACGCGGCCTGGGTGACGTCCTGATTAGCTTTGAGTCAGAAGTGAACAATATCCGTAATCAGTATGGCAAAGATGACTACGAAGTGATTGTGCCGCGCAACAACATTCTGGCGGAGTTTCCGGTTGCCTGGGTGGATAAAAATGTGGCGCATAACAACACCGCCGACGCAGCTAAAGCGTATCTGAACTATCTCTACACGCCAGCGGCCCAGGCAATCATCACGCGTTACTACTACCGCGTAAACAATCCGCAGCTGATGGCAGAACAGCAGGACCGCTTCCCGCAGACCACCTTGTTTAATGTCAAAGAAGCTTTTGGCGGCTGGGAGCAGGTGATGAAAACGCATTTCGCCAGCGGCGGCGAACTGGATAAATTACTGGCAGCGGGGCGGGGCTGATGTTTGCTACAGCACAAAAACGCGTCCTGCCGGGCTTTGGCCTGAGCCTCGGCACCAGCCTGCTGTTTACCTGTCTGATTCTGCTGCTGCCTATCAGCGCACTGCTGATGCAGCTGTCGCAGATGACGCTTGCGCAGTACTGGGCGGTGATCTCCAGCCCGCAGCTGGTAGCGGCTTATAAAGTGACGCTGCTGTCAGCCGGCGTGGCATCGCTGTTCAACGCGGTGTTTGGCATGCTGATGGCGTGGATCCTGACCCGCTATCGCTTTCCGGGCCGTACGCTGCTGGATGGCCTGATGGATCTGCCGTTTGCGCTGCCGACAGCGGTAGCGGGGCTGACGCTGGCCGGACTCTTTTCCGTTAACGGCTGGTATGGTCAGTGGCTGGCGCATTTTGATATCAAAGTCTCTTATACCTGGATTGGCATCGCGGTTGCGATGGCGTTCACCAGCATTCCGTTTGTGGTGCGTACCGTTCAGCCGGTACTGGAAGAGCTGGGCCCGGAATATGAGGAAGCCGCTGAAACGCTGGGTGCCACACCGTGGCAGAGCTTCCGTCGTGTGGTGCTGCCTGAGGTAGCCCCGGCGCTGCTGGCCGGAACGGCGCTTTCGTTTACCCGCAGCCTCGGGGAGTTTGGTGCAGTCATTTTTATCGCCGGCAACATTGCGTGGAAAACCGAAGTGACGTCACTGATGATTTTTGTTCGTCTGCAGGAGTTTGATTATCCGGCTGCCAGTGCTATCGCTTCGGTGATCCTTGCTGCCTCACTGCTGCTGCTGTTTGCCATTAATACGCTGCAGAGCCGCTTTGGCCGTCGCCTGGGAGGTCACTGATGGCGGAAATTTCTCACATCAATCGCGCTGAGCGTGAGCCTGTTAACTGGGGCAAATGGCTGCTGATTGGCACCGGCGCGCTGATATCGATACTGCTGCTGGTGGTACCGATGATCTCTATCTTCTGGGAAGCGCTGGCGCAGGGCGTAGGGCAGGCGTTCAGCAACCTGCAGGATGGCGACATGCTGCATGCAATCTGGCTGACGGTGCTGGTCGCCCTGATTACTGTCCCGGTAAACCTGGTGTTTGGTACGCTGCTGGCGTGGCTGGTTACCCGCTTTACCTTTCCGGGTCGGCAGCTGCTGCTGACGCTGTTTGATATTCCGTTTGCGGTGTCGCCGGTAGTCGCGGGGCTGATGTATCTGCTGTTCTGGGGCATTAACGGCCCGGCAGGCGGCTGGCTTGACGCACACAACATTCAGATTATGTTTTCCTGGCCCGGTATGGTGCTGGCCACCGTATTTGTCACCTGTCCGTTTGTGGTACGTGAGCTGGTGCCGGTGATGCTGAGCCAGGGGAGTAACGAAGATGAAGCTGCGGTGCTGCTTGGCGCATCCGGCTGGCAGATGTTTCGTCGCGTGACGCTGCCCAACATTCGCTGGGCGCTGCTCTACGGCGTAGTACTGACCAACGCGCGCGCCATCGGTGAGTTTGGTGCAGTGTCGGTGGTGTCAGGATCGATTCGCGGTGAGACCTATACCTTACCGCTTCAGGTTGAATTACTGCATCAGGATTACAACACCGTGGGCGCATTCACTGCCGCGGCGCTGCTGACCCTGATGGCAATTGTGACGCTGTTTCTGAAGAGCGTGGTGCAGTGGCGATTAGAGCATCAGCGGAAGCGCCAACAGGAGGAAAATCATGAGCATTGAGATCAAACAAATTAATAAAGCCTTTGGCCGCACCCCGGTGCTGAATGATATCTCTCTGGATATTCCTTCCGGCGAAATGGTGGCGCTGCTGGGGCCTTCCGGCTCGGGTAAAACCACCCTGCTGCGTATTATTGCCGGGCTGGAGCATCAGAACAGCGGACAAATTCATTTCCATGGCAAAGATGTCAGCCGCATTCATGCCCGCGATCGCCAGGTAGGCTTTGTCTTTCAGCACTACGCGCTGTTCCGCCACATGACGGTGTTTGACAATATCGCCTTTGGCCTGACAGTGCTGCCGCGCCGCGAGCGCCCCTCTGCAGGGGAGATCAAACAGCGCGTCACGCGTCTGCTGGAGATGGTGCAGCTGGCGCATCTGGCAAACCGCTTTCCGGCCCAGCTCTCCGGTGGACAGAAGCAGCGTGTGGCGCTGGCGCGTGCGCTGGCGGTAGAGCCGCAGATTCTGCTGCTGGATGAGCCCTTTGGCGCACTGGATGCGCAGGTGCGTAAAGAGCTGCGCCGCTGGCTGCGTCAGCTGCACGAAGAGCTGAAGTTTACCAGCGTGTTTGTTACGCACGATCAGGAAGAGGCGATGGAAGTCGCAGACAGCGTGGTCGTAATGAGCCAGGGGAATATTGAACAGACCGGTTCTCCGGACGAAGTGTGGCGTGAACCCGCTACCCGCTTTGTGCTGGAGTTTCTGGGCGAGGTCAATCGCTTTGAGGGCGAAGTACACGGCTCGCAGTTCCACGTCGCTGCACATCACTGGCCGCTGGGTTATACGCCAGCGCATCAGGGCGGCGTTGAACTCTTCCTGCGCCCGTGGGAAGTGGATGTCTCACGGCAGAGCAGCCTGGAGACGCCGCTGCCGGTACAGGTGCTGGAAATCAGTCCGCGCGGACACTTCTGGCAGCTGGTGGTACAGGCCTCAGGCTGGCATGAAGAGCCGTTTACCGTGGTCTTCGAAGGTGAGCAGGCGGCCCCGGTACGCGGTGAGCGTCTGTTTGTGGGGCTGCAGCAGGCCCGTCTCTATCAGGGGAATACCCCGCTGCGCCCGGTTGCCTTTGCCGAGAGCGCCTGATATTTTGACATCTCTTTCGGGCGGGACTTTCCCGCCCGTTTTTATTGCCTCTCTTGCGCCTGGAAAACGATCGTGACCACTCTGGAAAATACCATCGGCAATACGCCGCTGATCAGGCTGCAACGCCTGTCGCCCGACAATGGCAGCGAAGTCTGGCTGAAGCTGGAGGGGAATAACCCGGCCGGCTCAGTAAAAGATCGCGCGGCCTGGTCGATGATTCATCAGGCTGAGCTGCGCGGTGAAATCAGGCCCGGCGACAGGCTGATTGAAGCCACCAGCGGCAACACCGGTATTGCGCTGGCGATGATCGCCGCGCTCAAAGGGTACAGGCTGCGGCTGCTGATGCCGGAGAACATGAGTCAGGAGCGACAGGATGCGATGCGCGCTTACGGGGCCGAACTGGTGCTGGTAACGCGTGAACAGGGCATGGAAGGCGCACGCGATCTGGCGCAGGCGATGGCCGATCGCGGCGAAGGCCGGGTGCTCGATCAGTTTAACAATCCCGATAATCCGCTGGGCCACTATCTCACCACTGCTCCGGAAATCTGGCAGCAGACCGGCGGGCGCCTGACGCACTTTGTCTCCAGCATGGGCACGACCGGCACCATCAGCGGCGTGGGCCGTTTTCTGAAAGAGCACGCGCCGGCGGTCAAAGTCATTGGCCTGCAGCCGCAGGAAGGCAGCGCCATACCCGGTATTCGTCGCTGGCCTGAAGCCTATCTGCCTGGCATCTGGCGCCCTGAGGTGGTAGACGAGATCATGGATATGGGGCAGCAGGAAGCGGAAGAGACGATGCGTGCGCTGGCGCAGCGTGAAGGGCTGTTCTGCGGCGTGAGTTCCGGCGGCGCCGTGGCGGGGGCGCTGCGCATCGCCCGGGCGCAGCCCGGCAGCGTGATAGTGGCGATCGTCTGCGATCGGGGCGATCGTTATCTCTCCACCGGTGTCTTTCACTGACAGTATCTGCCCGCTGCGTTTTTCGCGTCCGGGAAACAAAAACGGCACCCGATGGGTGCCGTTTTCAGAGAGGGCTAACGTCCGTTACTTTTTAATACGAATAACCGGCGTTTCGCCAACCGTCACCTGACCTGAAAGCTTGGTCAGATCTTTGATCTCATCCATATTCGAGATCACAACCGGTGTCAGCGTGGATTTCGCTTTCTCTTCCAGCAGCGGCAGATCGAATTCGATCACAACGTCGCCTTTTTTCACTTTCTGACCTTCTTCGGCAATACGTTTAAAGCCTTCACCTTTCAGCTCTACTGTATCGATACCGAAGTGGACAAACAGCTCGATGCCGTTGTCTGATTCAATGGAAAACGCGTGGTTAGTTTCAAAAATCTTGCCGATAGTCCCATCAACCGGTGCAACCATTTTGTTGCCAGTCGGTTTGATTGCGATCCCATCACCCACGATTTTCTCAGCAAACACGACATCAGGTACGTCTTCAATATTGACAATTTCGCCTGACAGAGGCGCAACAATATCGATAGTCCCTGACGCGCTTTCTGATTTTTCGCCAAAAAGTTTAGAAAACAAACCCATGATCTTCTCCTAAGCAGTAATTTGGGGCCAGCATCACGTGGATCAGCAGAGCGTTTTTTCTTTAATGAATTTGTTGACCAGATTCATCAAATCTTCCGCTGTGGGTTGAGCCAGAGCCTGCTCTGCCAGAGCCTTAGCATCTTCGTAATTGGTATTACGAATGATTTTCTTGATGCTTGGGATCGAAATGGCACTCATGCTGAATTCGTCCAGCCCCATTCCCAGTAACAGTAGTGTAGCACGTTCATCACCAGCCAGCTCACCACACATGCCGGTCCATTTCCCTTCGGCATGTGATGCGTCGATCACTTGCTTAATGAGGCCAAGCACAGATGGCGTCATTGGGTTATAGAGGTGTGAAATCAAATCATTACCACGATCGACCGCCAGAGTATACTGCGTCAGGTCATTTGTCCCAATACTAAAGAAGTCGACTTCTTTCGCCAGGTGACGGGCGATAACGGCTGAAGCCGGGGTTTCTACCATGATGCCCACTTCAATGGACTCATCAAAGGCTTTACCCTCTTCGCGCAGCTGCGCTTTCAGGGTCTCCAGCTCTGCTTTCAGGAAACGCACTTCTTCAACCGAGATAATCATCGGGAACATGATGCGCAGTTTACCGAAAGAGGAGGCGCGCAGAATGGCACGCAGCTGGGCATGCAGGATCTCTTTACGATCCATTGCGATACGGATCGCACGCCAGCCCAGGAACGGGTTCTCTTCTTTAGGCAGGTTCATGTACGGCAAATCTTTATCGCCGCCGATGTCCATAGTACGTACGATAACAGCCTGTGAACCCACGGCTTCTGCGACTGCTTTATACGCCTGGAACTGCTCTTCTTCTGAAGGCAGTGAATCGCGGTCCATAAACAGGAATTCGGTACGATACAGCCCTACGCCTTCTGCACCATTACGCTCTGCACCCGCCACGTCGCGCACGGTACCGATGTTGGCGCAGACTTCAACCTGATGACCGTCCAGCGTAATAGCGGGCAGATCTTTCAGCTTGGCCAGTTCATGTTTTTCAGAAAGGTATTGGGTCTGAATCGCTTTAAGCTCTTCCTGTTCCGCTTCAGTCGGATTGACATAAATTTTATTGTTTACGCCATCCAGAATCAGGAAATCACCGTTTTTAACGGTGGTGGTCACGCTGCCGGTGCCGACAATCGCAGGCAGCTCCAGTGAGCGCGCCATGATTGAGGTGTGCGAGGTACGTCCACCCAGATCGGTGATAAAGCCCAGCACCTTTTTCAGGTTGAGCTGTGCGGTCTCAGACGGGGTAAGATCTTTTGCTACCAGAATCGCTTCTTCAGCAATCGAGCTGAGATCGACCATGTGCAGACCAAGAATGTTCTGCAGCAGGCGTTTACCGATGTCACGTACGTCAGCAGCGCGCTCTTTCAGATACTCGTCATCGAGCTCTTCCAGCGCTTTAGCCTGGCCTTCAACCACAGAGTGAGCCGCAGCGTCAGCGGTGACATGATCCTTTTTAATCAGGTCGATGATTTCCTGCTCAAGCTCTTCGTCTTCCAGCAGCATGATATGACCTTCGAAGATCGCCGCTTTCTCTTCACCGAAGGTCTCACCGGCTTTGACGCAGATCGCCTGAAGCTGTTCTGCTGCTTTGCTACGTCCATCAAGGAAGCGCTGAACCTCCTGATCAACCTGGTCATCTGTAATCTTTTTACGGTTGATGACGATCTCATCTTCTTTCAGCAGCAGTGCCTTGCCGAAAGCGATACCCGGTGATGCTAAAATGCCTGAAATCATAACCCTACCTTTTTATCACGATGGCTCGTTGACCCGATGCATTGCCATTGTCGTGGAGCAGTACTCTAGTGAAGCGATATCGCGGACAGGTTGTCCGCGATCAAGATAGTTGCACTCAATGGGGCAAAGGAGTCGATTTAGTGGTGACCGCGCGAGTTTACTCGAGCTCAGCCATCAGCTTGACCAGATGTTCAACCGCCTGCTGCTCATCTTCACCTTCAGCAGAGAGCGTAACAACCGTTCCCTGAGTCAGACCCAGCGTCTGCAGCTTAAACAGGCTTTTTGCGCTGGCAGATTTGCCATTAGAGGTAACAGTGATTTCTGACTGGAACGCTTTGGCTTCTTTGACGAACTGTGCAGCGGGACGCGTGTGCAGACCGTTTGGTGCAGTAATGGTAACTTCTTGCTGGAACATGCTATTTCCCCAACTTTTTCAGGTTTGGTGTTATGGATCTAAAGTCTAGCCTGGAGCCGTAACTTTAGCCTGTATAGGTGCGCTGGTATGGCATCATGCTGACCAAAAAGGGCGCTTTGATGAATAAGCCATCTTAGCAATGACGGATCAACAACTGCGTTTGTTCGTCATCGGGTTAATTATGCCGTGATTCGCCATTTCGCCAAATCAGTAAATCGATTCAGCTTGATCCACTTCAAGGGCAGATTAATTTCAGGCACCGAAATAATTGGCAGCTTAAATACCAGAGCGACATCACTGAAATCAATCTGCCCGGTGATGAAAGTGAGATCTGCGCCACAAAAAAGCACCCAGAGGGGTGCTTTTTTCGACACTTTAGGACTTTGACGCTTACTGCTGCAGCTCTTTTTCCGTGAACAGATCGGCAAACAGTGCGGTACTGAGATAGCGCTCGCCGGAAGAGGGCAGAATCACCACAATATTCTTATTGGCGAAAGCTTCATCTTCCTGCAGCTTCAGCGCTGCCGCGACGGCCGCACCCGATGAGATACCGGCAAGAATACCTTCCTCTTCCATCAGCTGACGTGCGGTGTTGATCGCTTCATCATTGGTGATAGCGATAACCCGATCAACCAGCTGCAGGTCAAGGTTACCGGGAATAAAGCCTGCGCCGATGCCCTGAATTTTGTGCGGACCCGGTTTGATCTCTTCACCCGCCATCGCCTGCGCGATAACCGGCGAGTCGGTGGGTTCTACCGCCACGGTAATCAGCTCTTTTTTACCTTTGGTATTCTTGATATAACGGCTTACGCCGGTCAGCGTACCACCGGTGCCGACGCCGGCGATAAAGACATCGACTTCACCATCGGTATCTTCCCAGATTTCCGGGCCGGTGGTTTTTTCATGAATTTCCGGGTTGGCCGGATTGCTGAACTGCTGCAGCAGAACATACTTATCCGGATCGCTGGCGACAATCTCTTCCGCTTTTGCAATCGCGCCTTTCATGCCTTTCGGCCCTTCGGTCAGCACCAGATTGGCACCCAGCGCTTTCAGCAACTTGCGGCGCTCAATTGACATCGTCTCTGGCATGGTCAGCGTCAGTTTGTAACCACGCGCGGCGGCGACGTAAGCCAGCGCGATACCCGTGTTACCACTGGTTGGCTCAACCAGCTCTACGCCAGGCTTCAGAATTCCGCGTTTTTCTGCATCCCAAATCATATTGGCACCGATACGGCACTTGATGCTGAAGCTCGGGTTACGCGACTCGACCTTCGCCAGAATACGTCCGTTACCGATGCGGTTCAGTCGAACCAGCGGCGTATGACCAATTGTCAGCGAGTTGTCTTCGTAGATCTTACTCATTGCCCGTCCTTAACTGTATGAAATATTGGGAACCCTTTGAGGATACCTGTTCTGTCCCCGCGCGGAAGGAAAGAAATAGTATATCTATATAGCCCCTGACCATAAGCCGTGCGGAAAAAAGCATAAGCCTGAATTTTCTCTGTTAATGACGAGCTAAATCAGCACGATAGCGATCGACCCACATTGCGGTAGCGCCGCATACGGCGACCGGCATAATCACCAGATTCAAAATGGGTATCATGGTAAACAGGCTGACCATCGCTCCAAACTGCATATTGGCGACTTTATGCCGCCGCAGGGCGGTGCGCATATGCGGAAAGCTGACCTTATGGTTGTCAAAGGGGTAGTCGCAGTACTGAACGGAAAGCATCCATGCGCTGAACAGAAACCACAGCACCGGCGCCACTATCTGGCCAAAGCCCGGAATAAAATAGAGCAGCAGCAGGCCAAGCGCGCGTGGCAGGTAGTAACCCAGTTTTTGCAGTTCACGTTTCATGATGCGCGGCAAATCTTTAAGCAGACCCATCCAGCCGCTGTCAGGCAGCGGCCTGCCGGTGAGTTGTCCCTCCAGCTGTTCAGCCAGCAGGCCGCAAAAAGGCGCGGCAATCAGATTGGCGAGCGTGGAAAAAAAGTAGCCAAACACCAGCACAATTGAGATCACTGACAGCGGCCAGATAAGGTAACTCAGCCACTGCAGCCAGTCAGGCACGTGTGAAAGCAGCTGCGGGATCCACTCGCCCAGCCGCCGGAACAGCCAGTAAAACGCGCCGCCCAGCAGCAGCACATTCACCAGCAGCGGCACAATGACATAGCGACGAATTCCTCGCATATGCACCAGGTTCCAGCCGCGGGCAAAGTAGTGAAGACCATTAAATGATGAGACTGAATTCTCTGCAGGCATAACAAGCCTTTCTCCTGTAAGTAGCGGCATCAACATCATACCCTGGCTTTTTCCGGTGAGCTGGCCTGCTTTGTGCGAAAAAACAGCGAAAAAGCGTCGGCTGGGTATCTTATTTGTCAGAAAATAGTGCGCAGACTTGCACTTGTGTAGCAGGGCAAATACAGTTAGAGGATAAAGTTTGCCGTGGTGGCAAGGTATTGGAACAACAGAGAATACAATGATGCAGGATTTGCGTCTGATATTAATCGTTGTTGGCGCGATCGCCATAATAGCGCTGCTTCTTCACGGACTGTGGACCAGTCGTAAAGAGCGTTCGTCTGTATTTCGCGATCGCCCGCACAAACGTCTCAAACAGCGCGATGACGCGGATGACGATCTGCTGAGTGATGAAGAGGATGGCGTGGGTGAAGTGCGCGTGCATCGTCAGCATGACGACAGTGATGCACCTGTATTCACCGCGCCGCCAGCAAAACCGGCTGCACCGCGTGCGCCGGAGCCGGCACGCCAGCCTTTTGCACAACATGAAACCCCGCTGACGGGCGACCCGCTGCTGGACAGCAAGCCTGCGCCGCAACAGCCTGTTTCTCCGGAGCCTGTGCCACAACCTGTTCCACAGCAGCCTGCGCCGCAGCCGGTAGTGAAACCGCAGCCTGCACCGGTACAGCCCGATCCGCTCCTGGATAACGAACCGCACCCGGCAATACAGCCTGTGCCGGAATTCACCCCCGCACCTGAGCCTGAAGCAGTACATGAGCCTGAGGCGGCGCCAGCGCCACAGGAAACGGCATCGCAGCCTGCTGCTCCGGGCAGTAAAAAAGAGACGGTTCTGGTTCTGCACGTGGCCGCTCATGCAGGCGGGGCGCTGAATGGTGAAGCGCTGCTGCAGGGCGTATTACAGGCAGGTTTCCAGTTTGGCGAGATGAATATTTTCCATCGTCATCTGAGCCCGGCCGGCAGCGGTCCTGTTCTGTTCAGCCTGGCTAACATGGTGAAACCGGGATCTTTTAACCCTGACACAATGGGTGATTTTACCACGCCAGGCGTCTCTATGTTTATGATGGTGCCATCCTACGGCGATGCGCATCAGAACTTTAAACTGATGCTGCAGTCAGCCCAGCGTATTGCTGATGACGTCGGCGGTGTGGTGCTCGATGATGAGCGCCGTATGATGACGCCGCAGAAGCTTGAGACTTACAAAGCCCGCATTCGCGAGGTTACGGGCGGCTAACCGCTACGGCAGTATCACATGTTCACGCCCGCAACCTGCAGCGTGAAACAGAGTCATTATCAACCCCCGCCAGCCGGGGGTTTTTTATCGGATAAACGCTATGAAATCAGTTCAGGAGCAGATCGCCGCGCTCAGTACTACGCTGCGTCATCATGAGTATCTCTACCACGTGATGGATGCGCCGGAAGTCCCGGATGCTGAATATGACCGGCTGATGAATCAGCTGCGCGAGCTGGAGAGCGCGCACCCGGATCTGATTACGCCCGACTCACCTACCCAGCGGGTCGGCGCATCCCCCCTGACCGCTTTTGAGCAGGTGCGGCATGAAGTTCCGATGCTGTCGCTGGACAATACGTTTGATGAAGCGGGGTTCCGCGCCTTTAACAAACGCGTGCAGGATCGGCTTAAGAGCTGCGAGGAGCTGACCTACTGCTGTGAACTCAAGCTGGACGGTCTGGCGGTGAGCCTGCTGTATGAAAACGGTTTACTGGTGCGGGCCGCCACCCGCGGTGATGGCACCACCGGCGAAAATATCACGGCTAACGTGCGCACCGTCCGGGCGATTCCGCTGCGGCTGCAGGGCGATAATATCCCGGCGCGGCTGGAAGTGCGTGGTGAAGTGTTTATGACTGAAAGCGGTTTTGAAAAGCTCAATGAAGAAGCGCGACGTACCGGTGGTAAAGTCTTTGCGAATCCGCGCAACGCAGCAGCCGGCTCGCTGCGTCAGCTCGATCCCCGTATCACTGCCAGACGCCCGCTGACTTTCTTCTGCTACGGTTTTGGTCTGCTGGAGGGCGGCGAAATGCCGGCCAGCCACTGGGCACGCCTGCAGCAGTTCAAAGCCTGGGGTTTACCGGTCAGTGAGCGTATCAAGCTGGTTCATACCGCTGATGAAGCGCTGGCGTTTTATCATCATATTGAGCAGGAACGACCGGCACTCGGTTTTGATATTGATGGCGTGGTAATTAAAGTCGATTCACAGGCGCTGCAGGAGCGGCTCGGTTTTGTGGCGCGCGCGCCGCGCTGGGCGATCGCTTTTAAATTCCCGGCACAGGAGCAGCTCACCGTAGTGCGCGACGTTGAGTTTCAGGTTGGACGCACCGGTGCCATTACGCCGGTCGCGCGCCTGGAGCCGGTGCAGGTTGCAGGCGTGATAGTGAGTAATGCCACCCTGCACAACGCTGATGAGATCGCCCGCCTCGGCCTGCGCATCGGCGACCGCGTAGCGATTCGCCGCGCCGGTGATGTGATCCCGCAGGTGGTCAGCGTTGTGGAGTCTGATCGACCGGCTGACGCCCGTGAAATTGTGTTTCCGCAGCACTGCCCGGTATGCGGCTCTGACGTGGAGCGGGTAGAGGGTGAAGCGGTGACGCGCTGTACCGGAGGGCTGATCTGCGGTGCCCAGCGTAAAGAGGCACTGAAGCATTTTGTCTCGCGCCGCGCCATGGATGTGGATGGCATGGGTGATAAAATCATCGATCAGCTGGTTGAGAAAGAGTATGTGAAAACGCCTGCCGATCTGTTTCGCCTGACGGCAGGCAAACTGACCGGGCTGGATCGCATGGGGCCAAAATCGGCGCAAAACGTGGTGGCCGCGCTGGAGAAAGCAAAGCTGACCACGCTGCCGCGGTTCCTGTATGCGCTGGGGATCCGCGAGGTGGGTGAAGCCACGGCGGCTAACCTCGCCCGTCACTTTGGCGAGCTGGAGCGGGTGATGAATGCCGATCTCGACGCGCTGATTGCGGTGCCGGATGTGGGTAAGGTTGTGGCCGCCCACGTACGCAATTTTATGGAAGAAGAGAGCAATCGTGAGGTGATCCGCGAGCTGACAGAAGAGATAGGTGTTCACTGGCCTGCGGTCGCGGTGATCAAAGCTGAAGAGATCGACAGTCCGTTTGCCGGTAAAACGGTAGTGCTTACCGGCTCTCTGTCGCAGATGAACCGCGATGATGCGAAAGCGCGTCTCGCCGCGCTGGGTGCTAAAGTCAGCGGCAGCGTATCAAAGAAAACCGATCTGCTGATCGCTGGCGAAGCGGCGGGCTCCAAGCTGGCAAAGGCGCAGGAGCTGGGTATTCCGGTCATCGACGAAGCGGAGATGATCCGCCTGCTGGACGTGTAAGATGGATAAACAGCAGCTGCTGGCCATCGCCAGCACGGTGATGCCATTTGGTAAATATCAGGGGCGGCTGCTGATCGATCTGCCGGAAGCGTATCTGCTCTGGTTTGCACGTAAAAACGCGTTCCCGGCAGGTACGCTGGGTGAGCTGATGCAGCTTACGCTGGCCATTAAAATTGAGGGTTTGCAGGGACTGGTCACACCGCTCAGGCGAACCCCAAATAAATAAGCCCGCTTGCGCGGGCTTTTTATTACGATTTCTGCGCTTCTGGCTGCTGCGCCAGCTGCTTTTCATTCCCTGCTTTATAGCGCTGAGCAATGAACGAACAGATCATCAGCTGTACCTGATGAAAGATCATCAGCGGCAGGACAATAATACCCACCGCGCTGGCCGGGAAAAGAATGTTCGCCATCGGCACACCGTTCGCGAGGCTCTTTTTTGAACCGCAAAACAGCACCACGATTTCATCAGCCCGGCTGAAACCAAACAGTCGTGAAGCACCGATATTGATTGCCAGAGCAATCAGCAGCAGCAGCAGGCTGCCCGCCAGGATCCACAGCAGGGTATCCACACCGACGCGATGCCAGATGCCATTCACAACCGCTTCGCTGAATGCGGAGTAGACAACCAGCAGAATTGAGGTTTGATCGGTTTTGCCAATCAGGCTGCGATGCTTTTCCACCCAGCCGCCAATCCAGCGGCGGGAGAGGTGACCAATAACAAACGGCACCAGCAGCTGCATCATAATCTTACCAATCTGCTCCAGACCGTTGCTCGGTGCCGCACTGTGGACGTTCATCACCAGATTGACCAGTAAGGGAGAGATGAACACGCCCAGCAGGCTGGACGCTGACGCAGCACAGACCGCAGCCGCGACATTGCCGCCCGCCATAGAGGTAAAGGCAATAGATGACTGCACGGTGGCAGGCAGAATGCAGAGGTAGAGAAAGCCGGTATAAATTTCAGGCCCGACATTAACCGGGTGCCACCAGACCAGCAGCAGTCCCAGCGCCGGAAAAATCACAAACGTACTGCACATAATCCACAGGTGCAGACGCCAGTGGCTGCTGCCGGCAATAATCTTTTCACGCGACAGTTTGGCACCGTGCATGAAGAAGAGCAGGGCGATAGCGGCCGTAGTGAGGTATTCGAAGAAGTCGACAAAACCGCCGCGCGCCGGCAGAAAGCTGGCCAGCAGCACGGTAATGATGAGTTTAATCATCATGGGATCGAGTCGTAAAAAGCCCATTGTTAATGTCCGGTTAAAAGAAAAAGTCTGGCAGAGATTGTGCGTCAGGTACGTTTAGAAATAAAATTGATTTATTGCATTAATATATGAGCATAATCGATGAATTATACGTTACGTCAGCTGCGAACCTTTGTCGCGGTTGCCCGTCAGAGAAGCTTCAGTCAGGCGGGACAGCTGATAGGGTTAAGTCAGTCGGCGGTCAGCCACAGTGTGAAAGAGCTGGAGGCGGAAATAGGCGTGCGCCTGCTGGACCGGACAACGCGTGAGGTACTGCTGACCGGGGCAGGGCAGCAGCTGGCAACCCGGCTGACGCGCCTGCTGGAAGAGCTGAATACTACGCTGCTGGATGTACGCAGTTACGGCGAGCAGCGCAGCGGCACCGTGCGGGTCGCAGCCAGCCAGACGCCGTCTGCGCATCTGATGCCGCAATGTCTGGCCAGCACGCAGCAGCACTATCCCGATATCCGCGTGATCCTGCACGACAGGGTGCAGCAGGCGGTGCTGCAAAGCGTGCGCAATGCAGAAGTTGATTTTGGCATTGTGATTGGCCCACTGGGTGACGCAGAGTTTGATGCCGAAGAGATCCTGCAGGAGCCTTTTCTGCTGCTGTGTCACCAGAATGACGCGCTGGCGCAAACAGAGACAGTGACCTGGGCGATGCTGACAGATCGCAATATGGTATTGCAGGATTATGCATCAGGCAGCCGGATGCTGGTTGATGCGATATTGCAGCAGCTGGCAATCGGCGTGAATGTCGTACAGGAGATTGGTCATCCGGCTACGCTCTACCCGATGGTGGAAGCGGGCATCGGCATCAGTATTTTACCGGCCCTGGCGCTGCCGCTGCCTTCAGGACGTAAACTGGTGGTACGCCGGCTTTATCCGGAGATGAACCGTAGCCTGATGCTGATCAAACGTAAAAACCGTTCGCTTACGCCAGCTGCTGAAGCGGTCTGGCAGGAGGTGCGCCAGCAGGCAGCGCTGCTGACGCACAATCGCTCACTCTACCCGGCGTTTTAGATATAGACGTCGAGCTGATTGTCTTGCGTTGGCCGGTTGATGCCGTCGGCTCTGGCACTGGCCGGCTGTTCAGTTTGCTGCTGCTGCTCTGCTTTTTCCGCTTCGCGTTGCTGGATCTGAGCAATCTGTGCATACAGCATCTGAATCTGGCTCTCCAGCATCTGCTGCTGTTCTGATTTTTGCTCCTGCGTCAGCGTGTGATCGTCTGCCAGAGATTTAAGCTGGCTGGTAATCGCGGCGATCTGTTTATTAATCCCGGCAATCTCGGAGGCTGCTCCGCCCCCGCTGCTGCCACCTGTTCCGATGCTGCTGATACCTGATATTGCTGTCATGATTTTCTCCTTGCCATAGACCCTGAAGGTTATCGGCAGCAGCAGCAAAGGCTTCAGGTGTGCCGCCCGGATGTTGAGGCCGCGCTGATTTCAGGGCCGCATGAATGCGGCCCCTGCGTATCATGAAACCGCAGGGGCGGCATTAATGCCGCCCTGGGTCGGGTATATCGCATAAAACAGGGCCGCATTAATGCCGCCCCTGCAGGTGCGATCAGCGTGGTTTGTTTGCAGGGGCGTCATTAATGGCGCCCGGATGCTGATGACGCCCGAAAGAAACAAAAAAAGCGCCCATAGGGCGCTTTTTTCTGAATTTGGTGGGTCGTGCAGGATTCGAACCTGCGACCAATTGATTAAAAGTCAACTGCTCTACCAACTGAGCTAACGACCCGAAGTGGTGGGTGATGACGGGTTCGAACCGCCGACCCCCTCCTTGTAAGGGAGATGCTCTACCAACTGAGCTAATCACCCACTTCGGTACTTCTTTAACAGGCTGCCTGACTAAGATATGGTGGGTGATGACGGGTTCGAACCGCCGACCCCCTCCTTGTAAGGGAGATGCTCTACCAACTGAGCTAATCACCCATATCTTATCTCTTACTACCTGTTCACTGCGGGCCACCTTAAGAGTGGTGGGTGATGACGGGTTCGAACCGCCGACCCCCTCCTTGTAAGGGAGATGCTCTACCAACTGAGCTAATCACCCCCGCTGTGTGGAGTCGCATTATAGGGATCCTTCGAAGTGAGTCAACGCTTTTTAAAATTAAAATGTTCGTTCGCTTTAAAAATAGTCACCCTGAAGGGGTTTTAGCCAATGTGCTGGTTTTATTAGCAGAAAAAGCCATTTGCGCGGCGGCAGGGGCGGTGAGAGTGATTGAGGAATCATCCCCACCTGCTAGAATGTGCGCACTGTTTTTTCGCGTTAACCTGTTTTTTTGTCATCCAGACAAGGAAACCTGCGCATCTAAGGCAATGCTGAATGAAAATTAAAACCCGCTTCGCCCCCAGCCCGACCGGCTACCTGCACGTTGGAGGCGCCCGCACCGCGCTTTACTCCTGGCTTTTCGCACGTCATTACGAAGGCGAGTTTGTCCTGCGTATTGAGGATACCGACCTGGAGCGCTCCACGCCGGAAGCGATTGAAGCCATCATGGATGGCATGAACTGGCTGAGTCTTGACTGGGATGAAGGCCCTTATTATCAGACCAAACGGTTTGACCGCTATAACCACGTCATTGATGAAATGCTGGAAGCGGGCACCGCCTATAAGTGCTACTGCTCCCGAGAGCGCCTCGATGCACTGCGTGAAGAGCAGATGGCTAACGGCGAGAAGCCACGCTATGACGGTCGCTGCCGCGACAGCCATGAACATCACGCCGCTGATGAACCCTGCGTGGTGCGCTTCCGTAATCCGCAGGATGGCTCCGTCATTTTTGACGATCAGATCCGCGGCCCGATTGAATTCAGCAATCAGGAGCTGGACGATCTGATCATCCGTCGTACCGATGGTTCGCCTACCTACAACTTCTGTGTAGTGGTGGATGACTGGGACATGGGGATCACGCACGTTATCCGTGGTGAAGATCACATTAATAACACCCCGCGTCAGATCAACATTCTGAAGGCGATTGGCGCGCAGGTTCCTGTTTACGCGCACGTCTCAATGATTCTCGGGGATGATGGCAAAAAACTCTCCAAGCGTCACGGCGCAGTAGGCGTCATGCAGTATCGCGACGATGGCTATCTGCCGGAAGCGCTGCTTAACTACCTGGTTCGCCTGGGCTGGTCACATGGCGATCAGGAGATCTTTAGCATCCCTGAGATGAAATCACTGTTTACGCTGGATGCGGTCAGCAAATCAGCCAGCGCTTTCAACACTGAAAAGCTGCAGTGGCTGAACCACCACTATATTACGACGCTGCCGCCTGAGTATGTGGCAACGCATCTGCAGTGGCACATTGAACAGCAGCAGATCGATACCCGTACCGGACCCGAGCTGGCAAAACTGGTGACGCTGCTGGGCGACCGCTGCAAAACGCTGGTGGAGATTGCCGCCTCATGCCGCTACTTCTATGAAGAGTTTGATGCTTTTGATGCCGATGCCGCGAAGAAACATCTGCGCCCGGTTGCGCGTCAGCCGCTGGAGCAGGTCCGCGATAAGCTGGCTGCCCTGAGCGACAGTGACTGGAATGCAGAGCAGATTCACCATGCGATTCAGAGCGCGGCGGATGAACTTGAGCTGGGGATGGGTAAAGTGGGCATGCCGCTGCGTGTCGCCGTTACCGGAGCAGGGCAGTCGCCGGCGCTGGATGTCACCGTTGAAGCAATTGGCCGCAGCCGCAGCGTAGCGCGTATTGATAAAGCGCTGGCATTTATTGCTGAGCGCGAAGCTAACGCCTGACAGTTTATCGCTCTCGCTCGCTGCGGGAGCGTTATCGGGCACAACAAAAAAGCCGGAAGCAGCTGCCTCCGGCTTTTTTATGCATCCTGAATACCCAGCCTTTCCAGTACACCGCGGATCCCTTCACGCAGTAAAAGGGCGGCGAGCTGGTCCTGTTCTGTCGGCGTCATTTGCTGGACAGAATTTATTAATAACGCAGGTAACGTATTCTGCTGGGCGGCGTAATTTGCGGCCGGTTCACTGGCGTGGCGGGTGGACTGAATAAAGCTTTTCACCCGCTCATCGATATGGATCAAACGCGCTTTGCCGCCCTGTACACCGGGCTTAGGCGTAGTGGTCCAGTTTTCGCGTTTGATCCATTTGTTCACCGTCTGCCGACTGTAGCCCGTTTCAAGCGCGAGCTCTTCGGGGGTTAGCCATTCCTTTTTCACGATGCTGTCCCTGTTGAATACATTAGCTCTACATATTACAACAAAACGTTACTGGGAAAAGTAATCCGGACAGAAAATGCTTTTTACGACCAATAAAAGACATTAATAGGTTACGAGGCTTCGCGTGCAACCGCCTGTTCAGGACGGAAGGCCAGAAAATAGGTCAGACCGACGAAGATGGCTCCCCCTACGGCGTTGCCGAGGAACACGGCAATAACGTTAGGCGCAAACTCGACCCAGCTCATTTGACCCGCAAAGATAGCCGCCGGCACAATAAACATGTTCGCTACGACGTGCTGGAAACCAATGGCAACGAACGCCATCACCGGGAACCACATTCCCATGATCTTGCCCACCATATCTTTACTGGCAAACGCCAGCCACACGGCCAGGCAGACCAGCCAGTTGCAGCCCACACCAGAGATAAAGGCATGCAGGAAATCGGCGCTGACTTTAGCGTGTGCAATGGCAACGGTTTTTTTCAGGTAATCGCCTTCCGTCATGCCCAGCATATGCCCAAAGAACCACGCAACGGCCACGCTGCCGATAAAGTTCGCAAGCGTAACCCAGAACCAGTTACGCAGTACGCTCAGGCCGCTGATGCGGCGGGCAAACCACGCCACCGGCAGCGTCATCATATTGCCCGTCAGCAGCTCACCGCCGGCCAGCACGGTCAGAATCAGACCCACCGGGAACACGGCGGCCCCCAGGAAGCTGGAGAATGAGCCCCATTCGGCAGGCAGCTGGTTAATGACGTGCAGATCCAGCAGGAAGCCGGTAGCAATAAAGGCACCAGCCATAAAGCCAAGGATTAATAGGGTTGAAACGGGCAGACGGCTTTTAGCCACGCCAGCCTGAATCGCCAGCTGGGCGATCTCTTTGGGAGTATGTAGCGACATAATTCTCTTTTTCTTTTATTAAATAATGGGATGGTTTTTTCCGGTTATTAAGGTGCTTACCCTGGCAGGTTAACCGGTTAATTAGCGTGCGAAGTTTTACACGGACCATTAACGAAAACAAGCCTGGCGCTAACATCTTTAACCTGAATGTAACCGGCCAGCGCGCTGCTTTTCGGGCACAACAGAGAGGCAGAGAGAATGAAGGGTGAAAAAAAGGTCAGCACAACACGGGTTTGCCGTCTTTTTCAGCGATTGAACACAGAACGAGAATTTGCCGTTGACACACTCAAGGCGGTTTCATATTATGCCGTCCGTCGGGTCTGCCCGGCAGTTTTTTCGGTACGGGGCTATAGCTCAGCTGGGAGAGCGCTTGCATGGCATGCAAGAGGTCAGCGGTTCGATCCCGCTTAGCTCCACCAAACCGCGCCCAACGGTTTGCACCGAAAAAATGATTCCAGATGTGGGGGTATAGCTCAGCTGGGAGAGCGCTTGCATGGCATGCAAGAGGTCAGCGGTTCGATCCCGCTTATCTCCACCAATCATATTTTACTCTTCAAAATCAAGAGCTTATAAGGTTAGGAGCGAGTGCCTTTACTCCGAAACTGCCATAGTGTTGTTGTAGCGATTTGTGAGAATAAAATTCCTGCGGCCTGAAGTTAAGTAGCTCGAACAGGTATCGGTTTCTAACTCGAAGGCTAATGACGTGCCACCGTTTTTAAACACCTCTCTCAAAACTTTCTTCGTTCCACACTTAGCGCGGTGTTCCGTAATGCCATGTCGCGAGACAGTACAGGAAATAAACAGGCTATAGATGGGAATCCTAACCAGATCGGAAAAGCATCTGGCTCTGCTACGGTTTCAGCCACCGGACTAAAACGGCTACCTGATAAGAGAATAAGTGAAAGCAGAACATAGATGACGCCTATGGCGCTGATCGGTTAATACCCCATCACGGCGCTAATGATACCTATACGCTAAAAACAGGCTATACAAAATCTACCCATACTTATGCCCCGATTGCGCCAGACGACACCGGACATTTCTGGCCTGACCACTCATCATACCAGTCTTTGTAATTATATGAATCATCGTAACCGATAAGCGCTATCACCAAGTCCACAATCATGTGCTCAAGATCATTAGCCACAGCAGCGCCTTGTATAGTTCGAACTATTGTGCCTCCTGTATTTGGCCCCTCAGGTTCTAGCCTTAGGCGGTGCCATTGGTAACGAGTTGATATTACATCGCTTAAAAACTCATGTGGGCTTTGTGACTCGAAGCACTTGTTTTGGTAGTAGTCGAGTAGCCCGATTAGTATTCCTTGTAGGCCAATTATGTACGCCTCGTTTGCCTCAACCATAGAGGCGGTTGAACCTCTATCCCATCCCTCTGTAGAGTTAGATAGCAGTACTTTTTTAACCAGCGGTAACGAGTCAATGTAGTCGTATAATCCATCTCGGTTCGATGGCACCCGTAAGCTTTGTTCCGTGTAATGCTTGGTGGTGCGATAAGTATGATTGTTGCCAGACATCATGCTCACTGCTAGCTCGTCTGCACTATCGCGCCGCGCTTTAACGCGAGTTAGCCAGTCATCACGGTATTGCCTTACGACTGTCTCTGTAAGTTGTTTGCTAAAGCCGCCCCGTATCTGAGTGTCGTTATGGCAGATGAGGCAAAGCACCGATAGATTGTCCGGAACATTGTTGCTTGGGTCTTCGTCGATATGATGAATCTGAATGGGTTTGCCAGGATCTCTACAAACGCAACACGTTTTATCTGACTCGAATAGAATAGATGCTGATAAGTCGGCGGGTATAGGTATGCGTACCTTCTTTTGCATGTGGTCAATCCTTGAATCAACTGGTCTAGCGACGCTCATTTTTTTACAGGGGTATGCCTTTTGAAGCGCATCAACAATTAGTATGCTTACGTCATTCTACAAGCTCAACGTCAGTCAGGTAAATTGCATTACTGATGCTCTAGTAGCTACCAGCCATGCTCTCGCAAGGGTACACGGTTATCCTGATAAGGCGTGATCACTCTGGATATTCAATGAAGTTGCTACGCTCCGCTTGTTGTTAGTACCACCAACGGGCTTTATGGCTATTATTGTCTAAAATAACGTTAATTTAACTTATTTTTTTATAATCATGTCTAAATCAAGCTAATGACGGCAAAATCACCTTTTAAACGTTATTTTCTAGTAAATATTGTATTTATCGAGATAAAAATAGTAATTTATTGAGAAAATCACAAAGGAGGTGATTATGGCTTTGAACAGAATTGCTTATGCTTACTACGATCCCAATTGGGATAAAATACAGCAGCCTATAGCGCTATTAGTACGTACTGCTATTGAGCCAATGGATTACTTGGCCCATATGAAAGGGCATCTACATTGCCCTTCATGCTATGAGCCTCTGACTCGAGTTCCTAACGATCCTGCTGTAGCAGTTATGGCAAATGGCAGAGAAGCTTTGTTCCGTCACTTTCCTGATGAAGATGCTCCATACTGTCGTCTTAGAAGTAGTCAAATGTCTGGGAAAAAGTATAACTCTGAAGAAGAAGCAAGACAGGCTGTTGAAGATCAGGATTTAGTTATCATCAGTGGGTTCATGCAGGAAAGACCAGAGAATCAACCAAGAGCAGATTTTGACGGCGAACATGAACCACTAGAAACAGAATTCGAAAGTGAGAATGGTCCAGAAGTCGCAGTGCCCGTTTCAAGGCACGATGGTGAAACCTTTAAACTTCCTAGTAAAGTAACTAGTGTCCAATCTCTATGCACTAATTTTAGACACAACTATCATAGAGACATTCATATAGTTGTTGAAGATAAAGTATTGAGATACGTTTTAGACGTTGATTTACAAGATGCTGCTGAAATTGATGATGTAACTGATGAACCAAAATTTTATTTTGGGCAAATAATTCGCATTAGACGATTTGATTTAACCTCTCACGTTTTTCTGAGACATCCTCACTTACCCGGCAATGTTGATTTCAGAATCTCGGCTAATAACAATGATTTGGATGCGCGAGGTATAACAGCGGAGAACTCATTGCGAAGAATAATGATATTCTATGGAGTTATAGCAGAAATTGGTGCTGGATATTGGTCTCCAAACAAAAAATGGGGGGAAATAGCTTTATTGCCAAGGCAATACGAAGACTTTCTTAAAGCTAACTACCAAAAAAAAGAACAGTGAAAATTATAATGAATATTAATTTTATAGTTGTCTTTCTATGTCATTGGTTGACTTTTTATAGGTGAAAGCTTAAGGAGAGAAGGTTTTATGATACAGATTAAGCTTTATTCTATAAAGAGAGATAGAATAACTTACGGCTATATTGAAAGCGATATTTTCGATGATCGCCGTTGGCGTTCCGTTCATCCAATTGAGGATGGTAAGTTTACAATGGATATCACAAGCGTTCATCCAGTTCATTGACCTGCCCCTAGTATTAGATACAACCTTTAGTTAGTAATGTCGGTGGATTTTTCTTCATGTTTCCCGTTTCGCCAGCCTACTGCAAATTCAGATGGCGTCTAATAATTCAGCGACGAATGAAGTCTGGACTCGTTATAGTCCTGCCGCCAGTCATTAATGATTTTCCGGGCATGAAGAACATCGCTGAACGAGGACTTATTCAGGTATTCATCCCGAAAGCGACCGTTAAATCTCTCAATAAATCCGTTCTGAGTTGGCTTGCTTGGCTGGATTAATCGCAGCTCAACACTATGTTCAAAGGCCCATCGATCCAGCGCGCGGCAGGTAAATTCCGGGCCCTGATCGGTTCTTATCGTCGCAGGATATCCACGAAACAGCGCAATGCTGTCCAGAATACGCGCAACTTGAACACCTGCAATCCCGAAAGCGGCGGTGATCGTCAGATACTCCTTCGGAAATCATCCACACAGGTCAGGCACTTAATCCGGCGGCTGCTGGCAAGTGCATCCATGACAAAATCCATTGACTATGTCATGTTCGGTGCATCCGGGCGAAGAAGCTGAAGCCGTTCAGTCGCCAGACCCCTACGGCGGCGCCTGCGTTTTACACCCAAACCGTTAAAGTGATAAATGCGGTAAACCCGCTTGTGGTTGACGTGAAGGCCCTCCCGGCGCAATAACTGCCAGATGCGCCGGTAACCAAATCGCCGGCGTTCGAGTGCCAGATCTGTGATCCGTAGAGACAGTTGCTCGTCAGCGGTCGGACGCTGAGCCGAATAACGGCAGGTTGAAAGTTACAGACCGGCCAGACTGCAGGCACGGCGTTGAGACAGACCCGTTGTCTCACTCATGACCTCCACGGCTTCCCGCTTCTGGTCTGTCATCAGAACTTTCGGCCTAGAGCTACCTGAAGCGCCTCCTTATCCAGCATGGTTTCAGCGAGCAGCTTCCTGAGACGAGCATTCTCCTCTTCAAGCGACTTAAGCTGCTTCACTTCGGGAACTTCCATGCCGCCGAACTCCTTGCGCCAGGATAAAAGGTGGCGTCTAAAATGGCATGCTTGCGGCAGAGTTCCCGGGCTGAAACCCCGGCTTCTGCCTCGCGGAGAATACTAACGATCTGTTCGTCGGAAAATCGCTTCTTCATGAGGATGTCCTCATGTGGCTTATGAAGACATTACTAACATCACGGTGTATTAATCAACGGGGAGCAGGTCAATATGAGGTGCGAGCCTGAAACAGGCCACGCATATAAGGTAGGATCGTTACTTTGCTATACCAGATTCCATCTGGCGAAAGATACAAGTAAGCGTTTCTTCGATCTTTATCATCTGTTTCTTTACTTTTGATCGGGCAGTTTACATAGTAAATTCTCCAGATGTGGGAGAATGCTTTGCATTTAAGCTACTGAATAGTAAGGCACTAGCTCAGCTGGGAGAGCGCTTGCATGGCATGCAAGAGGTCAGCGGTTCGATCCCGCTTATCTCCACCAAATCTTTGTTGTTATCTGACTCTTTTCCTCTGATTTCCAGTTTCTTCCTGCGTAACGCTTCTCTGTCAGTTCTGGCTGCAACTCTGCTGTCTGCAACGCACGCTTTATAGCGGCGGCTATTCCGTTTGCGAAAATGAAGGATGCGCAGAAAGCGCGGAGAAAAGCGGGACGTGTTGCACTGAGGGCAGGCTGGCAGGCACAAGAGAGCAGGGCGGGCCGAAGCCCGCCCGGAGAATCAGAACGCGAGTACCAGACCGGCAATCGCAGCAGAGAGTACGCTGACCAGCGTAGAGCCGTAGAGCAGCTTCAGACCAAAGCGGGATACCACATTGCCCTGTTCTTCGTGCAGGCCTTTGATCGCGCCGGCAACAATGCCGATGGATGAGAAGTTAGCGAACGACACCAGGAACACCGAAAGGATGCCCTCAGCGTTCGGTGACAGCTGGCCCGCGACTTTCTGCAGATCCATCATCGCCACAAATTCGTTAGAAACCAGTTTGGTAGCCATGATACTGCCAACCTGCAGCGCTTCATGAGCCGGAACACCCATTACCCAGGCAAACGGATAGAAGACATAGCCCAGCACACCCTGGAAGCTGATGCCGAAAATCAGGTCAAACAGCGCATTCAGCCCGGAGATCAGGGCGATAAAGCCAATCAGCATAGCGGCAACGATGATCGCTACTTTAAAACCGGCAAGAATATATTCACCCAGCATCTCAAAGAAGCTCTGACCTTTATGCAGGTCCTGCAGCTGCAGATCTTCTTCGTTTTCTACGCGGTAAGGGTTGATCAGCGACAGAACAATAAAGGTACTGAACATATTCAGCACCAGTGCGGCGACCACATATTTCGGCTGCAGCATGGTCATGTAGGCGCCAACAATCGACATCGATACGGTCGACATAGCGGTAGCCGCCATGGTGTACATACGGCGCTGCGACATTTTGCCAAGAATATCTTTATACGCGATGAAGTTTTCTGACTGTCCCAGAATCAGAGAACTGACGGCGTTGAAAGACTCCAGCTTGCCCATGCCGTTTACTTTTGACAGCACGGTTCCGATACCGCGTATGATCCACGGCAGAATACGAAAATGCTGCAAAATACCGATCAGCGCAGAGATAAAGACGATAGGGCATAAAACATTAAGGAAGAAGAAGGCGAGGCCCTTTTCATTCATGCCGCCAAAAACAAAGTTAGTGCCTTCCCCGGCATACTTCAGCAGGTAATCAAACATGCTGGCAAAGCCTTTAACAAAGCCCAGACCGGCTTCAGAGGTCAGGAAAAACCACGCCAGCAGGAGTTCAATCACTAAAAGCTGTGCAATATAGCGAAAGCGAATACTTTTACGGTCGTGACTGACCAGCAGGGCCAGCACGCCGACGACCACCAGTGCTAAAAGGAAATGCAAAATATGGGACATATCGGCTCCAAATTTGAGGAGGGTTGTATTTTGCTGCGTATTCTATGTAACACGTTACTTAAAAACGAGATCAAACCCGCATTATAAGTATTCAGTATCGCAATTTTTTCCGGATAACTCTGCCTGCTCACATCACCGTAACAAACTGCTCACACAATTTATCCACACAGAGATTGTTTATAATTTGTTCCGGGCGTAGAGTAAAACCGGGCTATGCTTTGCCTGTGGCCGATCTTTGCGTTGATGTATAGCATTGGCTATACTTTATAGCACCATCTATTACTGCGATAAATATAACCAGATTTACTCGCCTGTAAGCCTCTTTAAACTCAACGGGTCTACACGCGTCAGGACAGGATCACACTATGTCAGAAAGCCGCACCGCAGAGCGCGCCGCCCGCGGAGCCAGAAAACTCAAGCTTGCCCTGCTTGGACCGGCATTCATTGCCGCTATCGGTTATATCGATCCGGGTAATTTTGCCACCAATATTCAGGCAGGAGCGGCTTACGGCTATAAGCTGCTGTGGGTGGTGGTGTGGGCAAACGTAATGGCCATGCTGATCCAGCTGATGTCAGCCAAACTGGGGATCGCCACCGGTAAAAATCTGGCGGAGCACATACGCGACCGTTTTCCACGTCCCGCCGTCTGGTTCTACTGGGTGCAGGCCGAAATCATCGCGATGGCGACTGACCTGGCGGAGTTTATCGGCGCGGCACTGGGCTTTAAACTGCTGCTGGGCATCTCACTTCTGCAGGGCGCGGTACTGACGGGAATTGCGACATTTTTGATCCTGATGCTGCAAAGCCGTGGACAGAAACCCCTGGAGCGGGTGATTGGTGGCCTGCTGCTGTTTGTCGCCGCAGCCTATATTGTGGAACTCTTTTTTTCTCAGCCCAGCGTCAGTCAGCTCCTCACCGGTATGGCTCTGCCTTCGCTGCCGGGCTCTGATGCGGTATTTCTGGCAGCCGGTGTACTGGGTGCAACCATTATGCCGCACGTTATCTATCTGCATTCAGCGCTGACTCAGCACGGTAATAAAGGCACTAAAGCAGAACGTTACTCCTCTACCAAGCTGGATGTGGCGATCGCCATGACCATTGCCGGTTTCGTTAACCTGGCGATGATGGCTACGGCAGCGGCGGCGTTTCACTTCAGCGGACACACCTCCATTGTTGATCTCGATCAGGCGTACCTGACGCTGGAACCGCTGCTCGGGCAGGCCGCGGCAATTGTCTTTGGGCTGAGCCTGGTGGCGGCCGGACTCTCTTCCACGGTGGTCGGCACCCTGGCAGGGCAGGTAGTGATGCAGGGCTTTATCCGGTTTCATATTCCGCTGTGGGTCCGGCGGGTAATTACCATGCTGCCCTCGTTTATTGTTATCTGGGCTGGCTGGGACCCGACGCGCATTCTGGTGATGAGTCAGGTGCTGCTGAGCTTTGGCATCGCGCTGGCGCTGATCCCGCTGCTGGCATTTACCGGTAATCGTGAACTGATGGGAGATGAACTGGTGAACTCCCGCCTGATGCAGAACACCGGCCGGCTGATTGTGATGCTGGTGGTGGCACTGAACATCTATTTACTGGTGGGGGAGGCGCTCGGCTGGTAGCGTAAAAACCGGCGCGAAAGCGCCGGGAGAGGGATCAGTGATGGTGGTCATGATGATCATGATGATGATGCGGCGGGCCACCGTGTCGCCAGTGCTCGCGACGTTCCCGCTCATGCCGGCGTCGTTCATGTTCGCGGTCGCGCTCCCACGCTTTATGACGCTTCCACTCTTCATGACGCCACCAGCGATGCTCATTATACTGGTAGCGATCGTTCCACCAGCGCGGTTCACGCCAGTTGCCGCCATCCCAGTAATAGCCGCGACGGTCGCGTTCACCCAGCTGTAAACTGACGCCGGGAGCAAGATTGATGGTAGCGCTGGTAGCATGGGCTGTGTGTGGCACCAGCGGCGATAATGTTGCCAGCAAAACGGCAACGAAAAGTGCAGATTTCATGTTATCTCCTTGCGACAGCTTATCACTGCTGTCGTCAGGCCAGTGTGCCACATCGGACCAGCTTAGCCTTGAGATTTAGTCTGAAAAAACACGACGGCAGCAGATTATGTGGGCTGTTAATAGTCTCTGCTGCCGTAAAAGAGAGCGGTTACATCAGGATCTGATCAATGGACTGCAGCTCTTCAGAGGTAAGCGCCGGCTGGCTCAGCATGGCTACTGCATCGTCAATCTGCGCGGTTTTGCTGGCACCAATCAACACAGAAGTGATGCGTGGATCGCGTAATACCCAGCTGAGCGCCATCTGCGCCAGTTTCTGCCCGCGCTGCTGCGCCAGCGTCTGCAATTGCCGGACTCTTTCCATTTTCTCTGCGGTAAGCTGGTCCTCATTCAGAAATTTACTGCCGCTGGCGGCGCGTGAATCCTGCGGAACACCCTGTAAATAGCGATCGGTCAGTATGCCGCCCGCCAGCGGCGAAAAGGCGATGCAGCCGGTTCCCTGTTCGCCCAGCACATCCAGCAGACCCTGTTCAGGACCGCGTTCAAACAGAGAATAACGTGGCTGATGAATCAGACACGGCGTGCCCAGTTCACGCAGCAGCGCTATGGCGCGTGCGGCCTGCTCAGCCGGATAATTAGAAAGCGCAACGTAGAGCGCTTTCCCCTGACGCACGCAATGGTCGAGCGCGCGCATCGTCTCTTCCAGCGGCGTATGCGGATCGGGACGATGATGATAAAAGATATCCACATACTCCAGTCCCATGCGTTTCAGGCTCTGATCGAGACTGGCAATCAGGTATTTACGCGAACCCCAGTCACCATAGGGGCCATCCCACATGGTGTATCCCGCTTTAGTCGAAATCACCAGCTCATCGCGCAGACCGGAAAAATCCTCCCGTAAAATACGGCCAAAGTTACTCTCTGCTGAGCCGGGCGGCGGACCATAGTTATTGGCCAAATCGAAATGGGTAATACCGCAATTAAAGGCGTGACGCAGCAGTTCGCGACTGGTATCAACGCGCGTCGCATCACCAAAGTTGTGCCAGAGTCCCAGTGAAATAGCGGGCAGTTTCAGGCCGCTTTGGCCACTGCGGCGATAGTGCATCTGCTGATAGCGATCGGGATAAGGAAAAACAGGCATGGCTTGAGGTTATCCTGTAATAAAAAAGCGTATTCTGGCCGCTCAGTGTATGCGTTTACACTGCGTTAAAAAGCGTGAAAGATCCCATTCTGCAGAGAGATATCATGCCGTAACGAATGCTTGCCATTGCGCCCGGTGCGATCGCGATGAAAAAGTCGCTTCATTTCAGACCCATCACTGATACTCCAGAACATTCCCCCTGGAAGGAGCATCAGATGAAGACGTTCACCGTAAGCGACTATCTGTTACAGCGGCTGGAACAGGCTGGCATCCGTCACCTGTTTGGGGTGCCGGGCGATTATAATCTGCAGTTTCTCGACAGCGTGATCGCCCATCCGGCTATTACCTGGGTAGGCTGTGCCAATGAGCTTAATGCCGCCTATGCCGCTGACGGCTATGGTCGCTGTCAGGGAGCGGCGGCGCTGCTGACCACCTTTGGCGTAGGCGAACTGAGTGCCATCAACGGTATTGCCGGCAGCTACGCCGAGTATGTGCCGGTGATCCAGATTGTCGGTGCGCCGGCGCTGACGGTGCAGCAGCAGGGGGAGTGCGTACACCATTCGCTGGGTGACGGCGACTTTCATCCTTTCCTGCGTATGGCACAGGAGGTGAATGCGGCAACAGCGGTGCTGACGGCAGAAAACGCTGCAGCGGAGATTGACCGCGTGGTGAGCGTTGCGCTGCATGAACACCGGCCTGGTTATCTGCTGCTGGCAGTGGACGTCGCCGCGGCTGCGATAGATCCGCCATTAGCACGCGCTGAGCCGCACAGTGAAAACGCAGATGCCGCCGCCGCGTTTGCGGCGGCGGCTGAGCGTCTGCTGGCACCGGCACAGCGCGTGGCGCTGCTGGCTGACTTTCTCGCCGCTCGCTGGGGCGTAGCCGCGCAGCTGGCCGGATTGCGCGAGCTGCGCGCGATCCCGGCAGCGACGCTGCTGATGGGCAAAGGGGTCCTGAATGAGCAGCAGGCCGGTTTTGTCGGCACGTACGCGGCGGCGGGCAGCAGCGTGGCCATTCGGCAGGCAATTGAGGCGACGGATGTCACGCTGTGCGCAGGCGTGCGCTTCACCGATACCCTGACCGCTGGCTTCACCCAGCAGCTGCCTTCTGAGCGCCTTATCGATATTCAGCCGTTTTATACCAGCGTGGCGGGTGAACGCTTTGTGCTCACGATGAAAGAGGCGCTGGCCGCGCTGCAGCCGGTTTATCAGCGTCACTGCCAGCGCTGGGCAACCGGAGAGAGCATGAAGTGCGAGGAAAACCAGCAGATCGCTGCAGGGATAATCACTCAGCAGGCATTCTGGCAGGCAATACAGCACTTCCTGCTGCCGGGTGATATTATCCTCGCCGATCAGGGCACGGCGGCATTTGGCGCTGCGGCCCTGCAGCTGCCGGAAGGGGCGCAGCTGCTGGTACAGCCGCTGTGGGGCTCGATTGGCTATACGCTGCCTGCGGCGTTTGGTGCACAGACAGCACGGCCCGACCGCCGGGTGATCCTGATCATTGGCGATGGCTCAGCGCAGCTGACTATTCAGGAGCTGGGCTCCATGCAGCGGGACGGCCAGCGCCCGGTTATTTTCCTTATCAATAACGATGGCTATACCGTAGAGCGAGCCATTCACGGCCCGGAACAGCGTTATAATGACATTGCGCGCTGGAACTGGACCGCACTGCCGCAGGCAATGAGCCTGGAAGGGGCGGCGCAGAGCTGGCGGGTCAGTGAAACCGCGCAGCTGGAGGCCGCGATGGCGGTAGTCAGCGAAACCGCGCGTTTGTCGCTGATTGAAGTGGTAATGGAGAAACAGGATCTGCCGCCGCTGCTGCGTAAAGTCACCGCAGCCCTGCACCAGCGTAATAGTGGTGCAGTTTAAGAAAGTTGCCTCTATACAGATGGCCTGACAATCGCCAGGCTGTGCATCACACTGGATTAACCGCGTCCGCCTCACCGGCGGGCGTTGTTGTTTTATTGGCAGGCTTCTATAGTGTTTGCCACTATTTATGACCCAAGCGGAGCAGCAGAAGAATGACAAAATACGCCCTGGTCGGCGATGTGGGCGGCACCAACGCTCGTCTCGCGCTGTGTGAGGTTGAGACCGGCGCCATCTCACACGCCAAAACATTCTCCACATCAGACTACGACAATCTTGAAGCCGTTATCCGTTTTTATCTGGCGGAGCAGCAGCAGGCAGTGACGGATGGCTGTATTGCTATCGCCTGTCCGATCACCGAAGACTGGGTCGAGATGACCAACCACGACTGGGCATTCTCAACGCGTCAGATGAAACAGAATCTGGGCTTCAGCACGCTGGAAATTATCAACGACTTCACCGCCGTCTCCATGGCGATCCCGATGCTGACAGACAATGAAGTGATCCAGTTTGGCGGAAAAGCGCCGGTTAAAGATAAGCCGATTGCCATTTACGGCGCGGGCACCGGACTGGGCGTCAGCCATCTGGTACATGTGAATCAGCGCTGGGTCAGTCTGCCGGGCGAGGGCGGACACGTCGATTTCGCACCAAACAGCGAAGAGGAAGATCAGATCCTTGAAGTGCTGCGGGCAGAAATGGGCCACGTTTCGGCCGAGCGCGTGCTGTCAGGTGCCGGACTGGTTAATCTTTACCGCGCGATTGTGAAATCAGACGCGCGTGAGCCGCAAAACCTCAAGCCAAAAGATGTGACCGAGCGTGCATTGCAGGATACCTGTATCGACTGCCGCCGCGCGCTGACGCTGTTCTGCGTGATTATGGGACGCTTTGGCGGGAACCTGGCGCTGAATCTCGGCACTTTTGGTGGCGTCTATATTGCGGGCGGCATCGTGCCGCGTTTCCTGGAGTTTTTCAAAGCCTCCGGCTTCCGCGCGGCATTTGAAGACAAAGGGCGCTTCCGCGACTATCTGGTCGATATTCCGGTGTATATGATCACACACGATCAGCCCGGCCTGCTGGGTGCCGGTGCGCATCTGCGTCAGGCGCTGGGTCGCGTGCTCTGAGGTACCGGCGGACGGCGCGGGTCGTCCGCCTTACAGCCGCATCAGCTGCCGGAACGGTCTGGCTTTACTGCGGCTTACCGGAACCTGCGCCTCCAGATCGCGCAGCTTCACCAGATAGGTATTATTAAACCACGGCTCTATCTCGCGAATTTTACTCAGATTCACGCAGTAAGAGCGATGACAGCGAAAAAACAGCGTCTCCGGTAGCCGGCTGCAGAATTCACTGATGGCCACCGACATGACGTAAGCTTCCCGCCGCGTATAAACAAACGTCAGCTTCTCATGCGCTTCCACATAGTAAATATCGTTGATATCGGTAACGATAATGCGCTCATCTTTCTGCAGATTTACCGTCTGTGGCGTGACTGCCAGGCTGCTCTGCAGCGGCGGCGGCTGCGTGGCGGCCTCCAGCTTGTTCAGCATGGTGATAATGCGCGCCTCATGATAGGGCTTAAGGATGTAATCAAAGGCGTCGAGTTCGAATGCCTCCACCGCATGATCTTTCCAGGCGGTGATAAAAACAATCAGGGGCTTGTGGGTAAACTGATGAATATTCTGCGCCAGCAGCATGCCGTCCAGCGACGGAATATTAATATCGAGAAAAATCACGTCAACCCGATGCGTCTGCAGATATTTCAGTACATCCAGCCCGTCATCAAAGCTTGCTTCTACGGTGATCTGACTGTGCTGCTGAATCATCCAGCTAAGCTCCTGGCGCGCCAGAAACTCATCTTCCACAATTATGGCTTTCATACTGTCATTTCCGGTTGAACGCTGAGGGCGGCAGGCAGAGGCTGGCTGGTTTTCGGCAGGCTAAAGGCGATTTCTGTCCCCGGCTGGTGACGCACAATCATTAGCCCCTGGCCGGTCAGTAATCTGACACGGTGGTGGACATTCAGCAGGCCAATTTTATTGCCCGGCATCTCATTGCGCGCAACGCGACTGACCACCTCGTCGCTGATCCCCGGGCCGGTATCGCGTACTGCGATACGCACCCGGTCGCCAAGATCTTTCACGCTGAGTGTTACCACACCTTTGCCGCGGCACGGCTGAATACCGTGCACGATGGCATTCTCCACCAGAGGCTGAATCAGCAGGCTGGGCAGACTGAAGTGCAGATCGTCGTCGATATCGTAGATCATCGACAATTTATCGCCGAAACGCGCCTGCTCGATGGCAATATAATCTTTTACCTGCCAGAGCTCTTTCTTGATATCGATCAGTTGATCCTCATTGAGTTCCAGGTTGTAGCGCAGGTAACGCGACAGGTTGATAACCAGCTGACGGGCGGTATCGGGATTCATCCGGATTGATGCCGAGATCGCGTTCAGAGCGTTAAACAGAAAATGAGGGTTAATTTTGCTCTGCAGCGCGCGCAGTTCAGCTTTATTCGCCATCTCGCGCAGCTGTTCAGCGCGCGACACCTCCAGCTGGGTCGAGATAATCTGCGACAGCCCGATGGCCATCTCTTTCAGCGAGCCAGTAATGCGGTGCGCCCGGCGATAGTAAATTTTCAGCGTGCCGGTCACCTGGCCCTGTTCCCAGAGCGGGATCACCAGCATAGAGTGAATATCGCGCGTGCGGTGCGCTTCATCATTGTTTTTAATAATGATTTTTCCGCTGGCAATCGCCTGCGCGGTGGTAGGGCTGATGCCATCGTCGCCATTGTGATAGTTCTGTTCGCCATAGCCGACATACGCCTGGATTTGCTGCGTATTGGTAATTGCCACCGCGTCAGCGTGGATGTCGCGCCGGATAATATCGCACACTTCGCGCAGTGCATCGCTGTTTACCTGACGAAACAGCGGCAGCGTTTTATTCGCTATCTCCAGCGCCAGTTTGGCCTGCCGGGCGGCAATCGCCTCTTTTTCACCTTCTACGCTCTGCACCAGCAGCACAATCAGTCCGATACTGGAGGCGCCCAGAATCATCGGCAAGGCGATTTCAGAGACAATCGTCAGGCCGAGCGCTGCAGGCTTTGCCCAGAACAGGATCAGCAGCATGGTCAGCCCCTCGCACAGCATGCCGCCCACGATGCCAGCGCCCCAGCGCTGCTCCTTGCTGACCCGGCGATTAATTACGCCTGAAGCGATACCGGCAATAATACTGGTGATCAGGCAGGGGACTGACGTGACGCCATCGATGTCGATCAGGAAACGGTGCACCCCGGCAATGACGCCGGTGGTCACGCCTACCCAGGGACCAAACAGAATACCGCCCGCCATCACCGCAATCACCCGGACGTTCAGCAGCGAGCCATCTACCGCCACGCCGGACCAGGTGCTGAATAGCGCAAACAGCGAGAAAATCAGGGTGACGATCGCTTTCTCGTTCAGCGTGTGCTCATCTTTCTGCAGCAGCTGGCGCAGCACGCGGGTGCGGGTAAGGAAAAACAGGCAAATCAGCATCAGCGCTGCGCGATCAAACACCGCCAGCAGCATGTCAAAATGGAAGGGCACAGGCGTTTCCGGGACAGAACATTCATGGTGTCATGATAAAAAATGCGCGCGCAATGTGCCAGCATGGCGCTGGGGGTTTAACGGGCCGCATAAATGCGGCCCCTGCGGATTTCTGTAGGGGCGCCATTAATGGCGCCCTGGTTTTAACGGGCCGCATGAATGCGGCCCCTACGGGATTTGTGTAGGGGCGCCATTAATGGAGCCCTGGGTTAACGGGCCGCATAAATGCGGCCCCTGCGGGATTTATAACGCCGTGGATTTAACGGGCTGCATAAATGCGGCCCCTACGAACGCCGTGGCCCCAACGGAGGTGCGTAGGGGCGCCATTAATGGCGCCCTGATTTAATGGGCCGCATAAATGCGGCCCCTACGGGATTTGTGTAGGGGCGCCATTAATGGCGCCCTGGTTTAACGGGCCGCATCAATGCGGCCCCTGCGGATTTCTGCAGGGACGCCATTAATGGCGCCCTGGCTGTCTCTGCGGCAGTTTGCTATGTTGCACTATTCCCCGCAGCGGAGCGCCGCCATGCAACTTCTGACCCCGCGATTAACCCTGAGCCGGTTGCAGCCGGAAGACTGGCAGATTTTCAAAGCGGTACATGAAGACAGTGACACCATGACCTGGGTAGGCGAAATTCCTGACGAAAACGATATTCGTCAGCGTTTCACTGAGCGGCTGGCGCCCTGGCAGCCTGCCAGCTTTCATATGCTGTGCCTGGTGGCGCGCCTGCAAAAAAATCAGGAACCGATAGGCCTGTTTGGCTGCAGCGCCGAATGGCACCCTTATCGACAGGCAGAAGTTGGCTATATGTTGCGCCATAGCCACACCGGGCAGGGCTACGGCAGCGAAGCGCTGGCAGCGCTGGTCCGTTTTCTGTTCAGCGCAGAATTTCATAAGCTGAAAGCGCTGGTGATTGAGGGTAACTGGCCATCCAGACGCATTCTGGAAAAGAATAATTTTATGCTGGAGGGGACGTTGCGGGATAATTATCTGTTAAACGGACAGTGGGTAAACGATTGGGTATTTGGTTGCCTGAATCCCGAAAAATAAAAAAATATTCTGCTGCTCTCGACAGTGCAGGGCTCTGCGCGCTATGTTCGGGATAAGGTCACAGCGAGTGATCTGCGTCGCTCGGACGGTCCGGGCGCTCACGTAATCCTGAGGACACCATGGCTGATAACAGCATACCCCGTCGTTTCTCGCGTATAGAACGCCTTCCCCCTTACGTATTCAATATTACCGCTGAACTGAAGATGGCTGCACGCCGGCGCGGCGAAGATATTATCGACTTTTCAATGGGGAATCCGGATGGCGCTACGCCACCGCATATTGTGGAAAAACTCTGTCAGGTGGCGCAGCGGGAAGATACGCATGGCTATTCCACCTCAAAAGGTATCCCGCGCCTGCGCCGGGCGATTTCGCGCTGGTACGCTGAGCGCTATGAAGTAGATATCGATCCGGAGTCAGAAGCGATTGTGACTATCGGCTCCAAAGAGGGGCTGGCGCACCTGATGCTCGCCACGCTCGATCACGGCGACACCGTGCTGGTGCCGAACCCCAGCTATCCTATCCATATTTATGGTGCGGTGATCGCCGGGGCGCAGGTTCGCTCCGTGCCGCTGGTGGCGGGCGTGGATTTCTTTACTGAGCTGGAGCGTGCGATTCGCGAAAGCTATCCGAAGCCGAAAATGATGATCCTCGGCTTTCCTTCCAATCCCACCGCTCAGTGCGTCGAACTCGACTTCTTTGAACGGGTGATTGCGCTGGCAAAACAGTATAACGTGCTGGTGATCCACGATCTCGCCTACGCTGACATCACCTACGACGGCTGGAAAGCGCCCTCAATCATGCAGGTGCCGGGCGCGCGCGACGTGGCCGTAGAGTTTTTTACGCTCTCCAAGAGCTACAACATGGCGGGCTGGCGTATCGGTTTCATGACAGGGAACAAAGAGCTGGTAGCTGCCCTGGCGCGCATCAAAAGCTATCACGACTACGGGACATTTACGCCGCTGCAGGTGGCAGCCATTGCCGCGCTGGAGGGCGATCAGCAGTGCGTGCGCGATATCGCTGAGCAGTATAAGCGCCGGCGTGATGTGCTGGTAAAAGGGCTGCATGAAGCGGGCTGGATGGTGGATTTGCCTAAGGCTTCCATGTACGTCTGGGCAAAAATTCCGGAACGCTATGCGCATCTTGGCTCGCTGGAGTTTGCCAAACTGCTGCTGCAGGAGGCGAAGGTTTGCGTGTCGCCAGGCATCGGTTTTGGTGAATATGGTGATACACATGTGCGCTTTGCGCTGATTGAAAACAGCGATCGCATTCGTCAGGCGGTGCGGGGGATTAAAGCGATGTTCCGTGCCGACGGTATCTTACCGGGAGCGATGAAAGAAGCAGAAGAGACGCGTTAAGCGTGAGTCGGGGCGACTGGTATGGTCGCCCCGTCCGGTACTCAGAGCATCAGCACAAAGGTGCCGACCCAAAGCAACACGAAAAAAGAAATGCCCATCAAAGCGTATTTCACAACATAACTCCTCTGTGCGGTTACCGTGATGGCGATCCCAGACCAGCGTAACCCGAACAGAATAAGAGAAAGGTGGAGTTCATCACCGCTACACGCTTTCTACTCAGGTGGTCCCGGCCAGACCGGAACAGGATCGGGCGCTAATTTACGCGGAATCGATCCAGAAATAAATAGGCCGGTTCTGAGATATTGCTCACAATTTAATGGGTCTCAATATGCGGGATCGCCGACATGCCGACGCGCAGCTGTGCCAGATCGGGCTGACCTGCATCAAGCATGATCTTCACCGGCAGACGCTGAACCACTTTAGTATAGTTGCCGGTTGCATTATCAGGTGAGATGGCAGAGAAAGTTGCCCCTGTTGCCGGCGCAATGCTGTCAATCTGCCCGGTAAAGGTTTTACCCGGTAGTGCATCAACAGTAACGCTGACCTTTTGCCCCGGCCGCACGTCGGTCAGCTGGGTTTCCAGATAGTTAGCCGTAATGTAGAGCTGCTGCAGCGGCACCACTGCCAGCAGACGGCTGCCGGCGCTGACATAGGCGCCCGGACGTACCGTACGCTGCCCTACCATGCCCTCAACCGGGGCAACAATACGGGTATAAGAGAGATTAAGCTGCGCCTGGTCGACATTCGCCTGCGCGGCTGCGACATCCGCCTCTGCCTGACGCACGGCTGCCTGCAGGACACTAACCTGCTTACGCGCCGCGTCCAGCGCTGCTTCACTCTGTCGTACTGTGGCCGAAGCGGAACGCTGATTAGCGTCTGCTTTTTGCTGATCGTCAGCCGCAATAGTGCCGCTCTTATAGAGCTGATTATAACGTGCAGCGTTCTGACCGGCGTAGCGGGCCGCTGCCTCACTGGCTGCCAGCGTCGCTTTTGCCTGATTGATGGTCGCCTGCTGCTGCGCCAGCTGCGCCTGGGTGCTCAGCCGTTTAGCTTCGCTCACCTGCAGCGAGGCGCGCGCGGTTTCCAGCGCCACGCGAAAATCGCGATCGTCAAGCGTTGCCAGCAGATCGCCTGCCCGGACGTGCTGATTATCCTGCACGCTGACCCGGGCGATATAGCCTGAAACTTTAGGGGCGACCAGGGTGTAATCCGCATTGACCCAGGCATCGTCGGTGCGATGATCGTTGGCGGTCATTGCACGCCAGACAAAGAAGGCGAGCGCGAGCAGCAGCACTAACAGGGCGCTTAGCAGCGCCGTTCTTTTTACAGCAGAGAGTTGCATATCAGTTTTCCCGACGTGACGTAACAGGTTGAATCAATGTTTGTGGCGGCCAGACGCGATGCGCCAGGCAGAGCGTGAGCAGCACCAGCAGGGCGCCAAAGCCGGTCAGCATCAGCCAGGCATCGCTTAGGCTGAGTACCAGCGCCTGATGTTTCAGCAGAGCGGCAAATCCGCTCAGGTTCTGCACGCTGCTGGCGCTGCCATCCGGCAGCAGAGGCGTGCTGCTGTCTGCCTGCGCGCTGCTGGTCGCGGTCATCAGCCAGCTGCGGCTGGCGGCCTGATCCACCAGCACATGGGAGTGAAACTGTTCGCGATGGCTGATAAACCACTCCACCAGGGTGCTGGCCGCGATGCTGGAAAACCCGCGCACGGTGTTAAACATGGCTGAAGCAAAAGGCCCTTCCGGCGGGGCCACCACGCTGGTGGCGCTCATCAGTACCGGCAGGATCACCATCGGCTGCCCGAACGCCTGCAGGATCTGCATCAGCCAGAAGTTCTGCCGCGCCCAGTCAGTGGTGACCTGCGTGCCCAGCAGGCAGGCAGTGACCAGCAGCAGCACGCCGCAGCACAGTACCCAGCGGCAATCGACCCGGCGAATATTCAGAATGGCAGCGACCAGCGGGGCAATCAGCAGCTGCGGCAGGCCCACCGTCAGCGCCAGCGGGGCAAACTGCAGCGTACGGAATCCCTCAACCTGACCAAAATAGACTGAAGGAAGCGCAGAACCGGAGAGCGCCAGAATCAGCACCGCCATCAGCGCCAGCAGGCCGTGTGCCAGGTTGGGACGACGCAGCATCTGCAGCCTGAACAGCGGCAGCGGATGAAACCACTCGTTGATCAGAAATACCGTCAGCAGCGCCAGCGCGCTCAGCAGCAGCGCGGTAAACAGCGGCGAGCTGAGCCAGTCCAGCCGCTCTCCCTGCGTCAGAGCCAGAATCAGCAGCGCCATGCCGGTGCAGCCGGTGAGCATGCCAAACAGATCGATCTGACGAAAGCGCTCCAGGCGCAGCGGATCCTGTGGCAGCCCCCACGCAATCAGCGCCATCGCCAGCAGCATTGCCGGGATCACCTGCCAGAATACAAACGCCCAGCCCACCTCATCGGTCCAGAACGCGGCCAGCGAAGCCGCCATATTGGGGCCAAAGGTAGCGGTAAGCGCATAGGCGCCCAGGCCATAGAGTTTGATCGGCGGCGGCAGAAAGCGCAGCGCTACCGTCATCAGCAGCGGCGGCAGCGCACCGCCAAATATCCCCTGCAGCACGCGCAGTGTAATAAACAGTGCCGTATCCTGGGTCAGCGGCAGCACGAGGCCGCACAGCATAAAACCGGCAGCAACCGCCAGCGCAAAACGGCGCAGAGAAAAGGTAACGGCAAACCAGGGGGCAATCATCATCGCGGCGACTTCAGCTGCCTGATAGCCGGAGACAATCCAGCTGCCGCGATCGTGACTGATACCGATCGCAGCGCGGATATCTGCCAGGGCAATATCCGTGACCCGATCGTTGAGTCCTGACGTCAGTGCCGCGATCAGCACGCCCACCAGCCCGAGAGCCAGGCGCAGTGTAAACGGGTGCGGAGCTGGCGGAGCAGCGGGCGAAGCGGTCATAACAGAACTCTCATGAATTTATGATGCAGTGTATTACGATGTGATACAGGACGCGCATCTTACATGCCGGTATGATGTATTGCAATGTGATACCCGGGTACAAAAGTGCGATCATTCGCGCTACAGTAAAGCAGGCTCAGAAGGAACGCATCATGGTGGGATCTGCCTCAGGCCGTGAGGATGAAAAAGCGGGTGGCATTCAGGTCATTGCGCGTGCGGCAAAAATTTTACATGCGCTGGGCGAACACCCCGGCGGTATGAGTCTGGGCGAAATAGCACAGGTGGTGAACCTGCCGCGCTCTACGGTACAGCGTATTGTGGCAGCGCTCGACAGCGCTCAGCTGGTGCGCAGCAGCGGGGCAAGGGGACTGAGACTGGGTCCGGCTTTGCTGAAACTGATCTCCAGCGTCCATACGGACGTGGTGGAGCTGGCGCGTCCGCTGCTGGAACAGCTCTCAGCAACGGTTAACGAAACCGTTTCACTGGCGCGCGCCAGCGGGACGCAGCTGGCGATCGTACACTATGTCGTGGCGCCGCGTGAGCTGCGGGTCGTACCGCGTATGGGGCTTAATCTGCCGCTCTACAGTACGTCCGGCGGCCGGGCGCTGCTGGCGCTGGAGAGCGATGAAGATGTGCAGCTGCTGGTGGGCAATGCCTGGCAGGAGCTGACAGATAAAACGGTAAAAACGCTGCCGCAGCTGATGGCGCTGATTGCCGACGTACGCAGCAGCGGTCTGGCGATCGATCGCGGTGAAACGCTTGAAGGGATCACCACTCTGGCGGTCGCCATCGACACCCTGTTTGGACGCTTCTCTATCTCCCTGCTGGTGCCCGGCGCGCGCTTTTCGCAACATGAAGCGCGCTATCGCAAAGAGATCATCACCTGTAAAGAGGCGCTGCTGCGCGAAATTGGCAAAATAACCGCTGTGGAGAGGTAACGGCACATGAAAATGTTGTTAATGGCTATCGATAACTCGCCGGTCGCAGAAAAGGTCATCGCGCTGACAATCGAACAGGCGCTGGCGCTCAGCGCACCGGTTACGGTGCTGTGCTGTATCGATCCCGCCTATTCGGTCTGCAATCAGCCCATTGAAATTGACGCCGGTGAAGATCCGGATGATTTTGTCGCGGCACAAGATGAGCAGAATACCGCCGAGATGGTGGTGCGTCATGCGCTGGCCCCCCTGCTGCGGGCAGGCGTCGATGCCAGAGGCATTATTCTGGCCGGTGAAGCTGCTGAAACCATTGTGGCGCAGGCTGCGGCACTGCGCGCCAGTATGATTATCATGGGACGCCGGCACCTCTCGCCGCTTAACCGGCTGCTGAAAGGCTCGGTCAGCGCGGCAGTGATCGAACGCGCAACCTGTCCGGTTTTGCTGGATGTGCGTAAGGATTAACGCTGCGCTATGACTTTGCTTTTTATGTTAGTGCTGGCGGCGTTTGCATTGCTGGCGCTGGTGATCGTGATGCTGGTACGCACCACGGCGCTGCGTGCCTGGCAGGGTGTGCTGCTGTTTATGCTGCCGCTGGTGGCGGCTAATGCGATCTGGTTTAGCTGGCTGCATCCGCGCCAGGCAGAGAAGGTGCAGGCGGAGGCAGTTGCGCGGCAGCTTAGCGAGGCACCGGGCTACCGTCTGCTGAAGGTTCAGGAGCCGGAGCTATGGCAATTACTGAATCGTGAATTGCTGCACAAGCTGCAGCAGGGTACCTCTGCCGAACGGGCGCTGGGCGACCTGCGGGGCTGGCTGGCTGACATCGTCAATAAACGCATGGCCCGCGCCAGTGATGAGGCGGTCATTGCGTATGTTCAGGTTTCGGTGGAAGAGATGCGTGCGCTGCAGCAGCAGAATCCGCAACGCTGTTTTCAGTTTCTCTATCCGCAGGTCACCGGCGGGATTAATCTGCAGGAGGTGCTGGATCCGGCACTCTATCAGCGCGACAGCGACGCGCTTGAAGCCCTGCTGCTGAGCAGTCAGGGGGCGGAGCAGCAGATTGACCGGCCGCTGGCCCGGCGCGATCTGCGTCAGGTAGTTGACCAGCTATACGGTAAATGGGGCAATAAACTTCAGCAGCTCAATCAGCCAGCTGATACCGCCGTTGATCGCAGTGCGTTATGTGCAATGTCTATCGATCTCTACAGCGCTATTCTCGCATTGCCAGCTAAGCGCGCCGCCGGTCTTTTACGTAATATGGTGCACAGTAACGGATAACCGATGAAAAAAAGCCCGCTCAGCGCGGGCACAAAGGTCACTTTGTTACTTTTTTATTATTGATATTACCTGGTGTGGAGCAGACATCGTGTGGTCTGACTGCACTATCGCAGTTGTCATATGATAAGAAAAGCCGTTTGGTTTTATTGATTCAATTGGTAAAATCACTGGTATCAAGACTATTTCGCGCGTTTTCCTATAGTCGCGCAGGGGCATCGTTGTTTACACTGCGACGCCTGAAGAGGACACCTGAATGAAAAATATCGTTACCGGCGCGTTAGCGCTTATTATGCTGGCTGGCTGCAGCGTTAATCAGCCTGGCGGATTTGAACGTGTAGATGAAGATAACACGTCGAACACTGTTCAATATCGTTACGATCCGCATAGCCTTAATCGGGATGCCATGAATGTTGACCTGGCAAATTACTGCAGTGAACGGGGTTTTGATAAAGTGGATTCACTGCCTGCTCAGGACAGTCATCTGCCAGGATTAAAGAAAGCCTGGTATCAGTGTAATTACGCGATTAAAAGCTAAAAAAAGGGCGGGATATATTCCCGCCCTGGTTCCTTCTATTTCTTTTTTTATTAGTGCTGTGTGAGCTTTGCCCAATTATCCGTGACGATGCCCGTAGTGGCCATGGTGCCAGCCGCGGTCATGACCCCAGCCAGCGCTGCGGCCACGGTCGTGCTCAATAATACATCCGCTGAGCAAACTGATCATGACTGCCATCGACGTTAATGAAATAAGCTTCTTCATGGAAAGACCTCCTCTTTTCCAATGAGGTCAGATTACGCCAGAATAGTGGAGTGAAGATGCAGCAAATGTAGATTTATTTATATAAATATTGCCAGATGTGTCAAAATAAAAGAACAGCGAGGCAAATATATCTATTTGAATCGGAATAAGCTGAATAGCGCTTTATAATAGCGCGACAATTCTGAAAGGCAATAACCTGGTAACGCTAATGACTTAATAAAAAATGCGGGCGCGGTCTGCTGACCACGCCCGCACATTAATCAATTATGCAGAGCCGGTCTGTTAATTGTCTGACGTCGCGGCTGACGAACACTCAGTGAAAGCAGCAGCGAGATAACCAGCAGCGTCATGATTAAACTAAAGGTAACGGTAAAGCCGCCGAACAGTGAGGCGACCAGCGAACCGAGCACGCTGCCAATACCAAAACCCAGGTAGATTAGCCCGTAATTTTTTGTCAGATTATTCAGACCAAAGAAGTCACTGATCAGCGCCGGGAAAACGGTGATTGTGCCGCCAAAGCTGAAGGCTACGCAGGCCAGCGAGACAAAAAAGGTGGTTTCATTCATACGGGTAAACAGCAAAATACTCATGCCTGCGAGCGCAATGCATTGTGCCAGTGAGATCACCCGGATACGGGCCATTTTGTCTGACAATACGCCCAGCGTTAACCGGCCGCTAAGGTTGGCAATCGCGATAACCGTTACGGCGCTCGCTGCTATCTGCGGCGTGAGATGCACCATCCCTTCACCGATATCTTTCGCTACGCCAATTACATACAGGCCGCTCATACAGGCAGTAAGAAACATCAGCGCCAGCATCCAGTATTGCGGCAGGCGTATCGCCTGCGCCAGCGTAAAATCGCGGCCGGCATGGTGCGGATTACTGCTGGCAGTGCGCACCGGCGCATCGCGCATGAGCAGCGCACCGCAGAACATCATGCTCATTGCCAGCACGCCCCAGATCATAAAGGTGTGTTCCAGGCCGACCGCATCCAGCAGGGTGCCGCAGACAAATTTGAAACCCAGACTGCCCAGGCCATAAGCACCGATCGAACAGGCAGAGATAAGACCTTTGCGTTCAGGAAACCACTTTACGCAGTTTGACAGCGTCATCAGGTAGCCTGCGCCATCCGCCAGGCCTACCAGAATACCGGCGCTCAGATAAAGCATCATCAGGTTATCGGCCTGAGCGGTCAGCCAGAATCCGGCTGCCATCAGAATACCGGCTCCGATAGTCACATTACGCACGCCAAAACGCTCCTGCAGTTTGCCTGCCAGCGAGGAGGCGATAGCCAGCCCCAGACTCAGCAATCCAAATGAGAACGCGACCTGACTGACAGATTCGTGCAGTTTATGCGCCAGCGCGCCGTTAAAGAGACTCCAGGTATACACGGAGCCCAGCGCAAGCTGGGTAATGACAGTGCCGATCAGAGTCAGTGTGCGGGTACGCCGGTAGTGCGCCGTTGAAGCTGTGGTCATTGTTAATCTCCCGTCCGGGAATATGAAGTCTGCTGGCAGCTTAGCGCGCACGCGCGAGGCAGTGGCCGGATCCCGCCTCAGCCGCCGGGAACAGAGAATGAAATGCCATTTTTCCGGTATGAATAGCAGCGGCATGACAATTCACGTCACGCTGTTTCGCCTGATGAACATATGTAAGCAGGTGTGTTGAGCGCGGCGATTTTCCTGCAGAGTCCGGGAGGTTTGCCAGGCTTACATTTCAACCAACGGGAGGAAATATGAAAGACCGGGCATATGAATCCGTATCGAGTGGAGATGAGGTCTGCTGTCTTATCGGTCAGGCGGTGATCGAATTAAGCGATGAACATCAGCCTGTCAACAAAGCCACGCTGTCGTTAAAGCTGCTGGCTATGGCCGATCGTGACAGCGATGATGAGCGGGTAATGCTGTACTGGATCGCCAGAAAAGCCCTTAATCAGCCACAGCAGCTTCAGTCCGGCGCAGGTGGCTGGCGCTAGAGGATAGGGAGCGGGCTGCAGGCCCGCTTCTGCTGTCAGGCTGTGCGCAGCGCACGGCTGACTGGCCAGCGTACAAACATGACAAGGTTGCCCAGTAAAATCAGTGCCAGTCCTGACACGGCATTAGCGTGCCACTGATAGCCTTCATATATTGTCGAGAGCGTCAGCGCGACCAGCGGAAACAGCAGCGTACTGTATGCTGCCTGACTGGCGCCGATGCGCCCCACCAGCGTGAAGTAAGCACCAAATCCAATCACAGAACCAAACAGCGCCAGATAACTCATCGCGCCCAGCCACTGCAGATTAGACGGCAGCTGCAGCGCATCCCCGTTAAGCCACGCCATTGCTGCCATGATCAGCGCGCCGTAAAGCATGGCATAGCTGTTGGTGGTCAGAATATCGCGCTGGCGGCGCTGATGCCGGGCCGAAATCATATTACCCAGGGAAAAGCCGAAGGTGCCCAGGGCACTCAGGCCCGCGCCCCATAACAGCTGCGGTGAAGGGTGCGCCGCACGGATATCAGTCCAGAAGAGCGCGACGATACCGCTCATACCGAGCAGCGCGGCAGGCAGCAGGCGCAGCGGCGGGCGCTGACCAAAAAAGAGCCAGCCGTTAAGCGCGTTGAAGATCACCGCCATGGAAAAAATCACCGACTCCAGACCGGTGCTAATCCACGCCGCCGCATGATAGAAACAGACAAAGTTAAAGCCAAACACGCAGCCTCCCTGCAGCAGACAAAACAGATGATCGCGCGTATCCAGCGATCGCAGACGGCGGCAAAGCGTCAGCAGCACCAGCATCAGCAGCGAAGCAAAGAGAAATCGCCAGAATACCGCGACATAAACCGGCGTAGTGGCCGCGTCCTGCTGCAGAAAGATCGCCAGCCAGGTGGTGCCCCAGATCAGCACCACGCTCAGATACAGCACTATATTCATTGTTATTACTCCGGCAGGGAGGGGAGTGCAGTATCCTCACTTGCGCGTACGGACGCTTGCACCGTATTGCGCAGCACTTGCAAAAACTTGCGCTTTTTCACTCACAGACCGGCTGCAGCGCTGTTTTCCGTCGTGCGGACGCGTAAACTGCTGTTTAACCGCTGCAGATGTGATGTGCGCCATGTCCGATTACCAGACTTTTACCATGCTAAAAAACCGCAAGGCTCAGCTGCGCGACAGCGTACCGCTCTCGGGCGGTATCCGGCTGGCAGCCTGGTTTAATAGCGGTGACCGCGTCACCAACCACAGCGATCATCATACCCTGAGCCTGTATACCGAAGAGGGTTATGATACCTGGCATAAAACGCCACACGGGTGGCGCAACGGCGGCGCGCCGGATCGTTTCTGCCTGATGCCGTCCGGTATGGAGTCAACCTGGGATTTACGGGCCGATCTTTCATTTGTGCATCTCTACTGCACCGATACACATTTACGTCAGCTTGGTGAACAGATCTGGGATCGCTCGCCGGCCAGCCTGAATCTGCAGGAAAAGATTTTTGCTGATGACGATCGTATTACCCAGCTTTACCGCCATTTTTTACTCAGCGTCAGCTGGCAGCAGCCCGCCAATCAGCTGATGCTGAGCAGCGCATCGACGCTGCTGCTGACGCACCTGCTGCAGCGCTATAGTGATGTGGAGTGGCAGCTGCCCGCTGTGCGCGGTGGGCTGGCACCCGCCGTGCTGCGGCGTATTATTGCCCTGATTGATGCGCAGCTTGATCAGCCGCTGACGCTGGCGCGGCTCGCCGCAGAAGCTGCGCTCAGTGAATACCATTTTGCCCGTATGTTTCGCAGCAGCACCGGCAGCGCGCCGCACCAGTATGTTATGCAGCGCCGTATGGCAGTGGCGAAAGAGCTACTGATGCACAGCACGCTGCCGCTGACTGAGATTGCGCTGCGCTGCGGCTTTCATTCTGCCAGCCATTTCAGTAACCGGTTCCGTCAGCTGCATGGCGTGGCCCCGTCAGCGTGGCGGCAGGGCTATAGCCGGTAAAAAACGCGTTATCAGGGGATCACTTCACCCCGCACGATAACTTTGCCCGGCTTACTGTCACTCTCATTGATGCGCCGGATAGCCAGATTCAGCGCCTGCCAGGCGATGCTCTGCAGATCGTGTGCGATGCAGGGAAAGTGAAAGCCATAAATATCCGCCTGCGTAACCTCGTCAATGCTGAAGAGTTTTACCTGCTGCTGCAGACTGAGTGAATGATCGATGCAGGCTTTAATAATGCCGAGTGAGATCTGATTGTTACAGCCCACAAAGTAGTCAGGGGCAGGGTGATGGTTCAGCCAGCGGCGGGTCTCCTGCCAGGCTGCATCCATAAAAAAGTCAGCATAGAGCACTTCCAGCGAGGCAGCTTTGCCCTGCAGCGCGGCCTGCAGACCGAGCACCCGCTCACGTGCAACGTTCGACTTTTCGGGACCGGAGACCACCACAATACGCTGTGCCCCCTGTTCCGCCAGCCAGCGACCGGTCTGCAGGCCACAGTCGAGGTTATCAATATAGACACCGCTGCAGTGAGAAACCTGCAGTTCACGATCGACCAGCACCACCGGTATATTCAGCGTCTCCAGCCGCGTCATATAGGCCGGATGATAGTGAAGATCGTTGGAAATCACCGACAATATAATGGCATCAACGTTGTACCCGATTAGCCTGTCGATGATACGGTTCTCATTTTCCTGCGACTCACAGGAGTCAAACACCAGCGTATCGTAGCCCAGCTTATTTGCCTCCAGCGTCATTAGACGCGTCAGGCCGCCAAAGAAGGGGTTAGCCATATCGGGATTAACGATGCCAATAGTTTTGCTGCTCTTTGCCCGCAGGCTGCGCGCCGCCGTATTCATCACATAGCCTAACTGCTCTGCGGTAGCATGAATGCGCTGCAGCGTCTCCGGATGCACTTTTTCCGGCTGTGAAAAGGCGCGTGAGGCGGTAATTTTGCTCACGTTTGCCTGGGCAGCAACGCTTGCCAGCGTTGCCTTGCGTCCCCGTCCTGCTGCCAAGTCTGGCTCCTTAATCAACCCTGTCATTTTGTATCATGAGTCAATCATGGCAGATCGTTTAGCGTTAAGCGATCTCGCTGCGTTATGCGAGTCGTCTGACGCGCGGGTCCGTGAAAATATCCAGGTCGTCGCGGCTTTCTGATGAAAACTCCGAGACAACGGCCCCCTGGTCACCCGCCTGAAACCAGTGCCGCGTATCGGGTTTAATCGTGTACTGTTCGCCCGGACGCAACAGAATATAGCGGCTGCAGGTATAGGCGGTTTCGCTGCCGGCAGGCACCTGACAGCGCGGAGAGCCCGCCGCATCGTTTGGCGTGAGCTGCTCATCATCGACAAACAGATAGACTTCGCCCCAGCGACAGCGAAAGGTCTCCTGCTTGCCTGGCGTACCGTTAAACGGCGGATGCCGATGCTCAGGGCAGGTCTGGCGGGGAAACAGCACCAGTTCTTTAGCGCAATAGCGCGGTTCATTGATATAGGTTAACAGCTGCAAACCTGAAGCGGGGTAGTCGTCCAGGCCGAAAGTGGCAATTTCAATTTTCTCCTGCTCTGCAGGGGTAAGAACAATATTCGCCTGCTGCAGAAATGTCAGGGTGCGCTCAATCGCCTGCGGATAATCGGTCATGCGGTTTCTCCTGTAATGATATCGATACCATTAAAGCGTGTTCCGCTTATGATCTTCTGTGATCCCGATCCGCAATTCGTCGGGTCAGTGACGAGAGCATGGTTTCAGATCGGGATTATTGAGTCTGCATCACAGTTTTAGCGTTTTTTTTACGTCACTATCGCCGCATTGAAATGATATCGATACCATTAAAATGAATCCGGGGGCATTAATGAAAGCGTTAGTTCTGAGTCAGGCAGGCCACATTGCGATTGAAGATCGGGAATTTGATGAGGTGCTGGGCGATGACGATGTCAAAATCAAAATTCACTCAGTAGGCATTTGCGGCAGCGATGTTCACTACTACAAACATGGCCGGATTGGTCCGTTTGTGGTGGAGGCACCCATGGTGCTGGGCCATGAAGCTGCCGGCATTGTGCTGGAGACCGGAAAAAACGTCACGCACCTGAAAGCAGGCGATCGCGTCTGTATGGAGCCCGGGATCCCGGATTTGAATTCCGATCAGTCGCGTGCGGGTCTCTACAATCTCGATCCCGCCGTACGCTTCTGGGCGACGCCGCCGGTGCACGGGTGCCTGCGTGAAACGGTCATTCATCCCGCGGCGTTCACATTTAAACTGCCGGAAAATGTCAGCTTCCGCGAAGGAGCCATGGTTGAGCCGCTGGCGGTGGCAATGCAGGCCGCGACCAAAGCCGGGATCAAACCCGGCGATATTGGCCTGGTGCTGGGTGCCGGGCCCATCGGCGTGGTGACTGCGCTGGCAGCGCTGGCAGGTGGCTGTTCTGATGTGATCATCTGCGACATGTTTGATGAAAAGCTGGCCGTGGCGGCGGAGTATGAAGGGCTGCACGCCATCAATATCAAAACCGGCGATCTGGCCGGCAAAGTCTCTGAACTCACCAGCGGTAACGGTGCGGATGTGGTGTTTGAATGCAGCGGGGCTAAACCTGCTATTGCCACGCTGGCAGAACACGCGGCGCCGGGTGCGACGGTGATTCTGGTGGGTATGCCGGTGGACGCCGCACCGATGGACATTGTTGCGGCCCAGGCCAAAGAGCTGACCTTCAAAACCATTTTTCGCTACGCCAATATGTATCCCCGCACGCTGCGCCTGTTGAGCAGCGGCAAGCTGCGGGTAGAGCCGCTTATCAGCCACACCTATAAATTCGCCGACAGCGTTGAAGCGTTTGATCGCGCCGCCGCGGGTCATGCGGCAGATATCAAAATCATGCTGGAGATGGAGTGACGCATGGCGCTCTATGCAGGCATTGATTGCGGCACGCAGGGAACGCGTGTGGTCATTGTGAATAGCGAGCAGGGGGCGATTGTCGGCGAAGGCAGCGCGCCGCACCGGCTGCAGAGCGACGCAGATGGCACACGTGAACAGCATGCCAGCGAGTGGATTGACGCGCTGGTCACGGCATTCCATCAGGCAGCATCAGACGCCGGTATCGATACACAGCAGATTACTGCGCTGAGTGTCTCTGGTCAGCAGCACGGCTTTGTAGCGCTGGATGAAGCCGGAGCAGTGCTGCATCCGGTAAAGCTGTGGTGCGACACCGCCACCGATGCGCAGAACAGCTGGCTGCTGCAGCAGCTGGGAGGGATCAGCGGTGCGCTGGCGCAGCCAGGGCTTGTTCCGGCGACCGGCTACACCGCGTCGAAAATTCTCTGGCTGAAGCAGCAGCATCCGGCGCTGTGGGCGCGTTTACACACCGTGTTACTGCCGCACGATTACCTTAATTTCTGGCTGACCGGCGAACGGGTGATGGAGTATGGCGACGCCTCCGGCACCGGCCTGCTGGATATCCGCCGCCGCCGCTGGGATCGGCACACGGTGGATCTTATCGATCCGGATGGCCGGCTGTGGCAGGCGCTGCCGCCGCTGGCTGCTGCGCACGACTGTATCGGCACCCTGCAGCCGGAAGCCGCGCAGCGTCTGGGATTACGCCATGCGGTGCGGGTGGCGACAGGCGGCGGCGATAATATGATGGCCGCCATCGGGTCCGGCAATATTGCGCCGGGCACGGTAACGCTAAGCCTCGGCACATCCGGCACGCTGTTCGCCTGCAGTGACACGCCTGTAATCGACGAGCACGGGCTGATTGCCAGCTTCTGCTCCAGCACTAACCGCTGGCTGCCGCTGATTTGCACCATGAATGTTACCTCTGCAACCACGCTGATCCAGACGCTGCTGGCAGAGGATATTGCCGGCTTTAATCAGCTGCTGAATCAGGCAGAGCCGGGAGCGGAGGGCATTGAGATGCTGCCGTTTTTTAATGGCGAGCGCACGCCGCCTCTGCCCCATGCGCAGGCGAGTCTGCATAACCTGAATGCCGTGAATTTTACCCGCGCGAACCTCTGCCGCGCCGCCGTGGAGAGTGCGACCTACGGATTACGTTACGGACTCGACCTGTTCCGGCAGCAGGGCATCAGCGCGCAGGAGATCCGCCTCACTGGCGGCGGCTCACGCAGCAGCGGCTGGCGGCAAATTGTTGCCGACGTCATGAATTGTCCGGTGGTCTCGCTGCGCATCCCTGAAACCGCCGCGCTGGGCGCAGCAATTCAGGCGATGTGGGCCAGCGCGCTGCTGGATAACCCTGCACAGCAGCCGGATGCGTTACTGCAGTCGCTGTGTCAGCGCTTTGTCACGCCGGATGAAAGCACCCGCGCCGTGCCGGATCCCGCTCGCCATCAGGCCTATGAAACGCATTATCAGCGCTATCTGAACCGTCTCAGCAGTACTTATCCGGAGGTGGCATTGTGACACGAAATAACCAGGAGATGCTGCTGGAGGTTACGGGGATCCGCAAAGCGTTTGGCCCGGTTGTGGCGCTGAAAAACGCGGAGTTTGCGCTGCGCCCCGGGTCAATTCATGCGCTGTGCGGCGGCAACGGTGCCGGAAAATCGACCTTTCTCAGCATCCTGATGGGGTTTATCCAGCCCGATGCCGGAGAGATTTTTATCCGCGGCAGGCGCTGCAGCTTTGCCCATCCGCGCGACGCGCTGGCTGCCGGTATCGCGATTGTGCAGCAGGAGCTAAGCGCGATTCCGGACCTGACGGTGGCCGAGAATATCTGGCTGGGACGCGAACCGCGCCGGTTTGGTTTTGTTGACTTTGCCACGCTCAATCAGCGCACCCGCGTGCTGCTGGAGGAGCTCGATTTTGACATCTCTGCTACCGAAAAAATGCGTAACCTCAGCGTTGCCGGGCAGCAGCTGGTGGAGATCGCCAAAGCGCTCTCTCACGCGAATGCTGACATCATCATCATGGATGAACCGACTTCAGCGATTGGCGAAGAGGATGCGCAAAAAATCTTTCAGACTCTCGCCCGGCTGGCGCAAAAGGGCAAAGGCATTATTTATGTCTCCCACCGCCTCTCTGAGATTTTTCAGATTGCCGACAGCTATACCATCTTTCGCGATGGCGCCTGGGTGCAGGAGGGCATGCTGGCCGACATCACGCGTGAACAGCTGATTGAACAGATCATTGGCGGAGAATATGAGAGTGAGTTTGCCAAGTTCAATCAGCCGGGCGATGAGGTGATGATGGAGGTAAAAAACCTGCGCTGGCGTAACAAAATCAACGATATCAGCCTGCACCTGAAGCGGGGCGAAATCCTCGGCATCTACGGGCTGGTCGGCTCCGGGCGCAGCGAGTTTCTCGATTTGCTGTTTGGTATTGAACACGCAGACAGCGGCACCATCCGGCTGGGCGAGGTAGTACTGGGTCGCCATTCACCGAAAGAATCGATCCGGCACGGCATCGCTTATGTCACTGAAGATCGCAAAGCGACCGGCCTGGTGCTCTGTCGTTCGATTCGGGAAAACATCAACATCGCCTCATTTGGCGCCATCTCCCGCGCCGGCTTTATCAGTGAGAAGCAGGAGCAGGCGCGCAGCCTGGAGATGATCAAACGCTTTAACGTCCGAACGCCGGATGCCGAACAGCTGGTGGGCAATCTCAGCGGCGGCAATCAGCAAAAAGTCGTGCTGGGGCGCTGGGCGTTACTCAATCCGGAGGTACTGCTGCTGGATGAGCCTACCCGGGGTATTGATGTCGGTGCAAAGAAAGAGATTTACCGCTTTATGTCTGAGTTTGCATTGAAAAACAAGGGGATCGTAATGGTCTCCTCAGAGCTGTCGGAAATCATCGGCATGAGCGATCGCATTCTGGTGTTCCGCGACGGGCAGCTGGCGGGAGAATTAAGTGCGGCTCAGGCAACGCAGAGTGAACTGATGAAGCTGGCGGTTTAACAGAGAGACAACGTTATGAACACCACACATTCCATGCCTTCCGGCATCTCATTTTTTACACGCAATAAAAGACGTATGCACAAATACGGCATCATCATCGCGTTTTTTGTGCTTTGCCTGATTGTGGCAGCCGTCGGCGAGCTGCAGGTCGCTAATGGCGCCTGGAGCAGCAACTATTTTCTCAGTAATGAAAATATGCTGATTGTGCTGCGCCAGGTCTCTATCAACGGCATTTTAGCGATCGGTATGACCTTTGTAATTATCACCGCCGGCGTCGACCTGTCGGTGGGATCGGTGCTGGCGCTGAGCGGCATTGTTGCTGCGCGTTTTGCCACTAACAACAGCGGCATGGCAATCGGCGATACGGCGCATGCCGTGATGGTCCCGATGATTGTCGCGTTAGGCATTGGCATTGTCTGTGGCCTGATCAACGGTACCGTGCTGGCGCGTTACCGCCTGCAGCCGTTTATCGTCACTATGGGCATGCTCTCTGCTGCCCGCGGCCTCACGATGCTGACCACCGGCGGCAACCCGGTTTCACAGCTTAACAGTGATTTTCGCTGGCTCGGCAATGGCTACATGGCCGGCATACCCGTACCGGTCATTATCTTTGTTGTGCTGTTTGGCCTCGCCTGGCTGCTGCTCAATAAAACCTTACTCGGGCGCTACGTCTATGCCGTTGGCGGCAACCCGAAAAGTGCCCGTACGTCAGGCATCAGCGTCGTGGGCATAAAAGTCATGGTTTACACCCTGTGCGCCGCGCTGGCCGGGATCGCCGGGCTGATCCTCACCGCACGCACCGGATCGGCACAGACTAACGCGGGCGCAGGCTATGAACTCGATGCGATTGCTGCGGTAGTGATTGGCGGCACCAGTATGGCTGGCGGTGTCGGTACGCTTGTTGGCACCTTTTTTGGTGTGCTGATCATCGGCGTAATGAATAACGGCCTGGATTTGCTGGGGGTGCAGTCTTACTACCAGCAGATTATTAAAGGCGCCCTGATTGTAGTGGCTGTACTGCTCGACCCGTCGCGTAAACAACAGCGCGATTAACCTCTGAATAGATAAACCCTGCCAGGAGAGAACAATGAAAATAAGATCTATCGCTCTGTTAACTTCAGCCCTGACGCTGGGCGCGATTAGCATAGCGCAGGCTGCCCCCGTAAAAATCGCTGTGCTGATGTATGGCAATAAGGCGGAATTCGTTCAGCTGATGGAGCGCTACGGTAAAGCGCATCCGGCAGTAAAAAGCGGCGAAGCTGTACTCACCTTTTACGATGGTCGTTATGATGCGTCGGTGCAGAATGACCAGGCGGCGACCGCTATCCAGACGCGCGCAGACGCCATTATCGTGAACCCGATGGACTATGAAGCCAACATCGATATTGTGACCAATGCTAACGAAGCCAAAATTCCGGTGGTGGTCACCAACGCCCGTCTGAACACGGAAGAGATGACGTCAGAAGTGGTCTCTAATGATGAGCTGGGCGGCTATCTGGAGGCCAAAGCGGTTCTGGATAAGCTGCAGTGCAAAACCAAAAAGGTCAATGTCGTCATCATCGAAGGACCGAAGGGCGGCAGCGGTGAGATCCAGCGCGGCAAAGGCAATGACAAAGCGATAGCGGAGTGTGGTCCGGGACAGGTTACCGTACTGGAGAGAAAAACAGCCAACTGGTCACGCGCAGAGGCACAGCCGCTGATGGAGAACTGGCTGCAGAAGCATCGCGGTAAAATCAACGGTGTGATCGGCCAAAACGATGAGATGGCGCTGGGTGCTATTGAAGCGATTAAAGGCGCGGGTCTGAACGTTAACGATTTCGCGATTGCCGGTGTGGATGGCGTGTCTGATGCAATTCATGCCGTTCAGGCGGGTGAAATGGTCTCTATTCTGCAGGATGCGAAAGGCCAGATGCAGGGCGCCATTGATGTCGCGCTGCGCGCAGTAAAAGGCGCAGGCTATCAGCCGCAGTCTGACATCTGGCAGCAGTATGCCAAAGATCTCGCCTGGGACGGCGGCACGAAAAAACACTACTACATTCCGTGGACCACGGTCACTGCGGATAATGCGCAGCAGCTGCTGGATGCACGTAAGTAATCAACGCCACGGTGAGCAGGCTGTCTGCCTTCAGACAGCCTGTTAACATCGTTTACTCGTTGCCCCATTCGTTCAGGAAGTTCGCCACATCATCAATGCGCGCGTCAGCAATTCCCGCCTCGCGCGCCATCTCATGCTGCGCTTCTTCACTGATCTCCTGATGGTTATTCAGGCGGGTGATCAGCAGCTGGAAGTAGTGCGCCAGCGGGTCGCGCTCGGCTTCACTCACCGGTTTTTCACACTCTTCAGCGTAAGTGTCAGCGATATCGTAATACTTCAGATCAATCTCATGTTTCATGGTGCGCTCCGGAAACGGGGGAGGGTTCAGATGCCAGCGGCATCATTTAGCGTAAATCATACCACTCCTGCCCGCATTTTCCCGCCTGCCGGAAAAGGCCGCGGAATGCCCGGTAAATCAGAGGCGTTATTACCCTCAGAATAAATATATTTCTGACCCGCCATTATCAGAATAACAGCAGCGTAATAAACCGGCACAGGGTAAAACGGCATAACATCGTATTCTAAACTTTTAATAGCGGTGTTATCGTTGTGTTGCGCTGATGTACTTTATATACATGGATACTGTTTTATGGCGAAATTAATGACCTCCCTGACGCTGTGTTCAGGGCGAATGACGCACGGAGAGCGACGCGTCGCCCAGCGGCTTGAATCGCATCTCGGCGACGATTGCCTTATCTGGTATGACATTCCGGTTGGACGCCAGTACCGGCATCCTGACTTTGTTATTATCGATCCCGACAACGGACTGATTTTCCTTGAGGTCAAAGACTGGAAGCTAAATACATTGCAGCATGCGGATCCGCAGCGGGTGACGCTGAGAAACGCCCAGGGCGAAACGCAGGCGCAAAATCCGCTGCTGCAGGTCAGAGAGTATGCCTGTGCAACCGTCGAACAGTTATCTCAGGATCCGAAACTGCAGCAGAAAACAGGCCTGTATAAAGGAAAGCTGAATATGGCCTGGGCCTATGGTGTGGTGTTTACCAATATTACCCGCCAGCAACTGACATCACTTTCAGCCGATGGCGTGGTTGAATCTATATTTCCGCAGGCGCTGACGATTTGTCAGGATGAAATGACAGAGTCTGTCTCTGTTTCTGCGTTTCGCGCTAAAATTTCCGGACTGTTTACTACCCGTTTCAGACCCGCAATAACACCCGCTATGCGGGATATACTGCGCCGGCATCTTTTTCCGGAGATCGCTATTACGGTAAAAAATAAGCGCAGTAATATTTACCGGGTAATGGATCTGCAGCAGGAGGTGCTGGCGCGTAATCTTGGCGAAGGGCATCGTGTCATACATGGCGTGGCCGGTTCCGGTAAAACGCTGATCTTACTCTACCGCTGTTTATATCTTTCCGAGACCACCACGCGCCCTGTACTGGTACTCTGTTTTAATATCATTCTGGCTAACTATATCCGTGAGTGCATCGCGGCCAGAGGGCTATCGGATAAAGTACACGTCTATCATTTTCATGACTGGTGCGCGACGGCCGCCCGGACCTTTAAGCTGAATATGAGCGGGGAAGGGCGCTATTATGATAACTGCTTCGCGGCGCTGGAAAATGCGGTTAACAGCGGCACCGTCGGGGATGCGGGGTACGATGCGGTGCTGGTGGACGAAGGGCATGATTTCGACCGGCGCTGGCTTTCACTGATTGCCCGGCTGTTTGATAACACCCGCCGCTCGCTGCTGCTGATGTACGATGATGCCCAGTCTCTGTACCGGCGTGAAAAAGCGCTGAACTTCTCGCTGGCAAGCGTGGGCATCCAGGCGCAGGGGCGTACCTCTATCCTTCGGGTAAACTATCGCAATCCGCGGCGCATCCTCAATTTTGCCTATGCTTTTTCACGCGACTACTTTGACCGGCATCATAATCAGGAGCTTCCGCTGGTACTGCCGGAAGCCTGCGGCGAAGAAAACAGCGACATTCCCGATATCGAACAGTGTCAGTCTGCAACAGATGAAGCGCGTCGCGTTGTGGCATGGCTGAGAGAAAAATATGCGTCTGCAGGCCGCTGGGGCGACATGGCGGTACTGTGTCCCACGCATTTTTCAGCAGACAGACTCATCGATCTGCTGAAGCAGCATGCGATCCCTGCCGCCGTGAGCTTTACGACAGAAGACAAAAAACGCTATTCGCATCGGGAGGATGTGGTACATCTTCTGACCTTTCAGAGCAGCAAAGGGCTGGAGTTCCCTTACGTTGCCGTGATCAATGCTTCATTTGTTCATAAAGGGGCTGAAGATGAGTCTGAGGCTATTCCGGCGCTGTATGTGGCCTTTACACGTGCCACCCAGGCGCTACTGGTCACCTGCTACAAAGAAAACAGCATCAGTCAGCAGCTGTCGAAATTTGCCGGTATGGATTTGCAGGATGAGGGGGATATGGCGTCCCCTGCAGGAATCGAACCTGCAACTAGCCCTTAGGAGGGGCTCGTTATATCCATTTAACTAAGGAGACATCCGGAGCGCAGTATACCCGGATGCGTTCCGGATGTTAACCGGGCGCGGCGTGATTGCTCATTCTGTCAGCAGCGCCGCGCCCGGGGAGCGGGTTACTCCGTCTGCTCTCCGGCAGCGTTCTTCTCTTCTGCTTTCTCGCGGCGTTTTTGATCCGCCCGCGCCTTCGCTTTCGCCTCTTCGCTCATGTCGTTGCGGATCTGCGCATGGCTGATCAGGGCAAAAATCAGCGTGCCGCCGGTGATGTTACCGAGCAGCGTGGGCAGCGCAAATGGCCAGAAAAACTCCTGCCACGGCACCGTGCCCGCAAAGACCAGATAGAGCACCTCGACTGATCCGACCACGATATGCGCCAGATCGCCCAGCGCCACCAGCCACGTCATCATAATGATGATCAGCAGTTTGGCATTTTCCGCATGCGGGATCATCCAGACCATGGTGGCGATGATCCAGCCGGAGATCACGGCATTCGCGAACATCTCGCCCGGCGTGTTTTCCATCACCTTTTCACTGATGGCCGTGAACGCCTGGCGCGTCGCCTCATCAAAAATGGGCATGTAGTTAAAGGCCAGCGCCGCCAGCCCGGTACCAATCAGATTGCCCAGCAGCACCAGCCCCCACAGGCGCAGCAGCAGCATAAAATTGCTGCCGGTGGGCTTGTGCATAACCGGCAGCACCGCTGTCACGGTGTTCTCGGTAAACAGCTGCTGCCGCGCGAGGATCACAATCACAAAGCCAAAGGTGTAGCCGAGGTTCTCCAGCAGAAAGGCGCCGGGGACCCCTTCAAGGTGAACCTGAAAAATCCCTTTCGCCATCAGCGACGCGCCCATTGAGAGGCCTGCGGCGATGGCTGACCACAGCAGCGCCATGCCGTCACGCTCTAACTCTTTCTCTCCATCCTGCCGTATCTCTTCATGAATCGCCGCTGCCCGCGAGGGCAGGGCCTCTTCATCAACTTCAATCTCAGTGCCTTGCTCTTTTTCTTCGCTGTCTACGTCATTGTCGTGTTCAGCATGTGATGGCGATGGCTTCATGTTTGCTCCTGGTGATAGTGCCAATGCGTAATAAGCGTAGACGGTTTTAGCAAGCCTGAAATGTTACGAAGAGTTTCTTTAAGCGTAACAAAATTTTAACCGCGCCGCTTTTTTACACAGTTTTCGGATTTAAAGACCGTAAACAGGTGCGTGGAGCGAAATGAGAGCACAGTCACACTCTTCGGCGGACTGCAACAGTGTGATATTATCGCCGCCTCATTTTTTGCGGTGATGCGCCCCTCTATGTTCGACGTCATTAATCTCTCATGCGTTCGCGATGAGCGAATGCTGTTTCATGGGCTGAGCTTCCATGTCCGGCCGGGTGACCTCGTGCAGATAGAAGGGCCGAACGGTGCCGGCAAAACCTCACTGCTGCGTCTGCTGGCCGGTCTAAGCCGGGCAGAAGAGGGCGAAGTGCGCTGGCAGGGCGAAACGCTGCAGCGACAGCGTGAAATATGGCAACAAAACCTGCTCTATCTTGGCCATCAGCCTGGCGTAAAAGCGGTACTCTCCCCGCTGGAAAATCTGCGTTTCTGGCACGGCGACAGCAGCCAGGCGGCGCTGTATGCAGCACTGGAGCAGGTCAGCCTGACCGGCTATGAAGAGGTACCGGTGGCGCAGCTTTCTGCCGGGCAGCAGCGGCGCGTCGCGCTGGCACGCCTCTGGCTCAGTTCAGCCCGACTGTGGATCCTGGATGAACCGCTGACTGCGATCGATAAAGCTGGCGTGGAAACACTGATGGCACGCTTTAATCAGCACGCCAGTCAGGGCGGGGCGGTGATCCTCACCACGCACCAGGAGCTGCCCGCCGCCGCGCTACGTAAAATACGCCTGAGCGGGGAGTGGCAATAATGCTGCTGCGTATTATCCGGCGTGAACTGAAAATTGCGTTTCGCAGCGGGGCTGAAGTGATCAATCCGCTGTGGTTCTTTCTGATTGTCATTACGCTGTTTCCGCTCGGCATCGGGCCGGAACCGCAGCAGCTGGCGCGTATTGCGCCCGGCGTGGTCTGGGTCGCCGCTCTGCTGGCTTCGCTGCTGGCGCTGGAGCGCCTGTTCCGCGACGATTTCCTTGATGGATCGCTGGAGCAGCTGCTGCTGTTGCCGGCGCCGCTACCGGTCACGGTGCTGGGTAAAGTGATCGCACACTGGCTGGTCACCGGCCTGCCGCTGATCCTGCTGTCGCCGCTGGCGGCCCTGCTGCTGTCGCTGGACATGGCAGGCTGGCGCGCGCTGGCGCTGACGCTGCTGCTGGGTACGCCGACGCTGAGCTTTCTTGGTGCTATCGGCACCGGTCTGACAACGGGATTACGGCGCGGCGGCGTGCTGCTCAGCCTGCTGGTGCTGCCGCTGACCATTCCGGTGCTGATTTTTGCCAGTGCGGCTATCGATGCCGCCGGGCAGGGGCTGCCAGTTGGCGGCTATCTGGCAGTTCTGGGTGCGATGCTGACGGTGAGTGCGACGCTCTCGCCGTTTGCCACCGCGGCGGCGCTGCGAATCAGCCTGCAGTAATGCGCTTCCTCAGAGAAGCCATTCCGTCTTTATTATTAAGTGTGAGCAATGCAAATGTGGAAATGGATACATCAGTGGGCAAGGCCGGAGCGCCTTTATCAGCTATGCGGGCGCCTTATTCCTGGCATGGCGATTGCCGCAGCCGGCGCGCTGCTGCTTGGCTGGGGATGGGGGGTTGGCTTCGCACCGGCTGATTATCAGCAGGGCAACAGCTTCCGGATTATGTACCTGCACGTACCCGCTGCCATGTGGTCAATGGGGATCTACGCCTCCATGGCGATTGCCGCCTTCACCGGTCTGGTATGGCAGCTGAAAATGGCTGACCTGGCCGCCGCCGCCATGGCGCCGGTGGGCGCTGCGTTTACCTTTATTGCACTGGTCACCGGCTCTGCGTGGGGCAAGCCGATGTGGGGAACCTGGTGGATCTGGGATGCGCGCCTCACCTCAGAGCTGGTGCTGCTGTTCCTTTATATGGGCGCGATGGCACTCTGGCTCGCCTTTGACGATCGCCGCACAGCGGGCCGCGCCGCCGGTATCCTGATCCTCGTCGGCGTGGTGAACCTGCCGATCATTCATTTTTCCGTACAGTGGTGGAACACGCTGCATCAGGGCTCATCCGGTCTGCTGCAGCAGGCGATCGATCCCGCTATGCGCACGCCGCTGCGCTGGTCAATTCTCGGCTATCTGCTGCTGTTTATCACGCTGACGCTGATGCGGCTGCGTAATTTGATTTTACTGACTGAACGGCATCGTCCGTGGGCTATCGCGCTGGCGCAGCAGGGGGAAAAAGCATGAGTCCGGCCTTCTCCTCCTGGAGTGAATTCTTTGCCATGGGCGGCTACGCCTTTTTTGTCTGGCTGTCGGTGGCCTGCACCCTGATCCCGCTGCTGGGTCTGGTGCTGCATACGCTGCTGCAGCGTCGTCGTTTGCTGGCGGAGATCCGTCAGCGTCAGGTGCGGGAACAGCGTGTGCGTGCGGCACAGACTAAACAGCGCGCGCACGCTGCCGGGGAGGCAGGATGAATATCCGTCGTCGTAACCGTCTTTTGGTGGTGCTGGCTATTCTGACCGGCCTTGGCCTGGCGACCGCCCTGGTGATGTATGCCCTGCGCTCAAACATCGATCTGTTCTATACGCCAGGTGAGATTATCAATGGCAAAGGCGACGCGCAGCTGAAGCCGGAAGCGGGACAGCGCCTGCGCGTGGGCGGTATGGTCATGCCTGGCAGCGTAAAGCGCGATCCGCAATCGCTGGCGGTGACCTTTAGCCTTTATGACGCCCGAGGCGTGGTCAGCGTCAGCTATAACGGCATCCTGCCCGATCTGTTCCGTGAAGGGCAGGGGGTCGTGGCGCAGGGAGTGCTGCAGGCAGGTAATGTCATCAGCGCCCGGGAAGTGCTGGCAAAGCACGATGAAAAATATACGCCGCCGGAAATTCAGGACGCGATGAATAAAAACCATACCGGCGCGGCAGCGCGCTATCAGCCGGCGGGTAATCAGCCATGATGCCGGAAATCGGAACCTTTCTGCTCTGCCTGGCGCTGGGCCTGGCGCTGCTGCTGAGTCTTTATCCGCTGTGGGGGGCCGCGCGTCAGGATGCGCGGCTGATGGCCCTCGCACGACCGCTGACCTGGGGCATGTTTTTAAGCATTGCCGCCGCCTTTATGGTGCTGGTGCACGCGTTTGTGGTGAACGATTTCACCGTCGCGTATGTTGCGACTAACTCGAATACGCTGCTGCCGGTCTACTATCGCATCGCCGCAACCTGGGGGGCGCATGAAGGCTCGCTGCTGCTGTGGGTACTGCTGCTCAGCAGCTGGTCGCTGGCGGTAGCGATTTTCAGCCGTGAGATGCCGCGCGATGCGCTGGCGCGCGTGCTGGCGGTAATGGGGATCATTAATGCCGGCTTTCTGCTGTTTATCCTGCTGACCTCCAATCCGTTTGCCCGCACGCTGCCTGACTTCCCTGTCGACGGACGCGATCTCAATCCGATGCTGCAGGATATCGGCCTGATTTTCCATCCGCCGCTGCTTTATATGGGCTATGTCGGTTTCTCGGTGGCGTTTGCCTTTGCCATCGCCTCGCTGATGACCGGGCGACTGGATACCGCCTGGGCGCGCTGGTCGCGACCCTGGACCACCGCCGCGTGGGTCTTCCTTACGGTGGGTATCGTGCTGGGATCGGCGTGGGCCTATTATGAGCTGGGCTGGGGCGGCTGGTGGTTCTGGGACCCGGTGGAAAACGCTTCATTTATGCCGTGGCTGGCCGGAACCGCGCTGATGCACTCGCTGGCGGTTACAGAAAAGCGCGGCAGCTTTAAAGCCTGGACCGTGCTGCTGGCGATCGCGACGTTCTCGCTCAGCCTGCTCGGCACCTTTCTGGTGCGGTCCGGGGTGCTGGTTTCGGTGCATGCCTTTGCCTCCGATCCGGCGCGCGGGATGTTTATTCTCGCTTTTCTGATCATCGTGATTGGCAGCTCGCTGCTGCTCTATGCGCTGCGCGGCGGGCAGGTACGCAGCCGCGTGCAAAGCGAAATCTGGTCGCGGGAATCGTTTCTGCTGGGCAATAACGTGCTGCTGATTGCGGCAATGCTGGTGGTGCTGCTCGGTACGCTGCTGCCGCTGGTGCATAAGCAGCTGGGGCTGGGCAGTATTTCAGTGGGAGAACCCTTCTTTAATACCCTGTTTAGCTGGCTGATGGCGCCGTTTGCGCTGCTGCTCGGTATTGGTCCGCTGGTACGCTGGCGGCGCGATGAGCCGCAGAAACTGTGGAAGCGGCTGAGCGCCGGGCTGGTGGTCACGCTGCTGCTTTCTGTTCTGCTGCCGTGGCTGCTGGAAGATCGTATCGAAGCGATGACGGTAACCGGCCTGCTGATGGCCATCTGGGTCACGCTGCTGACGCTGATGGAGCTGCATGAGCGCGCGACGCACCGGCATAGCCTGCTGAAAGGATTGCGTCATCTGTCGCGCAGCCACTGGGGCATGGTGCTGGGGCATCTGGGCGTGGCGGTAACGGTGGTGGGCATCGCATTCAGCACCCAGTACAGCGTTGAGCGCGATGTACGGATGAAGGCGGGCGACAGCATCGATATTCATCGCTACCACTTTGTATTCCGCGACGTGCATAACCTGCAGGGCCCTAACTACAGCGGCGGCGTGGCGATCATTGACGTGACCCGTGATGGCAAACCGGAAGCTGAACTGCGGGCGGAAAAACGCTTTTATACCGCGGCGCGCACCATGATGACCGAAGCGGCGATCAGCGGCGGGTTTACCCGCGATCTCTATGCGGCGCTCGGTGAAGAGCTGGATAACGGTGCCTGGGCTGTGCGCCTCTACTATAAACCCTTTGTCCGCTGGATCTGGTTTGGGGGACTGTTTATGGCGGCAGGCGGCCTGCTCTGCCTGCTGGATCCGCGTTATCGCGCGCGGAAAAAAGTTGCGCGTGAGGAGCGGGCATGAACAAAAAAATTCTTTTTATTCCCCTGGTGCTGTTTCTGCTGCTGGCGGCGGCGCTGCTGTGGCAGCTGTCGCGCAATGCGCAGGGTGACGATCCCTCCCGGCTGGAGTCAGCCCTGACGGGCAAGCCGGTGCCGCAGTTCAGACTGGAAGCGCTGGATAAGCCGGGCAAAATCTACAGCCAGCAGATCCTTACCGATGGCCAGCCGCTGCTGCTCAACGTCTGGGCGACCTGGTGTCCGACCTGCCGCGCTGAGCATCACTATCTGAACCAGCTGGCAGAGCAGGGCGTACGCGTGGTCGGTCTCAACTATAAAGATGATCGTACCAAAGCGATAAACTGGCTTAATACGCTGGGCAACCCCTACGCCCTGAGCCTCTATGATGGCAACGGCATGCTGGGACTCGATCTCGGTGTGTATGGTGCGCCGGAAACCTTTCTGATCGACGGCCACGGTATTATCCGTTACCGCCACGCCGGCGATATGAACGAGCGCGTCTGGAATCAGGAAGTTAAACCGCTGTGGGAAAAATATAGCCGTGAGGCAGGATCATGAGCAGGCTGCTTCTCGCCCTGACGGGGCTGCTCCTTGCGCTCAGCGTGCAGGCCACCACGGATACCCTGCAGTTTGCCTCGCTGCAGCAGGAGGATCAGTATCGTGCGATCACCGCCTCGCTGCGCTGCCCGAAATGCCAGAACAACAGCATCGCAGATTCAAACGCCATGATTGCCGCTGATATGCGCCTGAAAGTCTATGAGCTGATGCAGCAGGGCAAGAGCCGGCAGCAGATAGTGGATTACATGGTGGCGCGTTACGGTCACTTTGTCTCTTACGATCCACCGCTTACCCCCTCGACGCTGATTTTATGGGCCGGTCCGGCGCTGTTTGTGCTGCTGGGTGGCGGGGTGATCCTGCGGCGTAACCGCCGCGTGCGTGAGCCGGGTGAACTGAATGATGATGAACAACAGCGCCTGGCGGCGATTCTGGAACGTAACGGGAAGCCGTAATGACCGCATTTTGCACGATTCTGATAATTTTACTGACGGCTGCGATGGCGCTGTTTTTGGCTGCGGGATGGCGCCAGCGTGAATACCATGCTGACGAACGCGACCGTCTTAACACCGCCTTTTACCAGCAGCGCCTGCGCGAGCTGCAGCGTGATGAAACGGAAGGCGTGGTAGCCAACCGGGCGGAGATGGAGCGCGATCTGCAGCAGATGCTGCTGACGGACGTACCCGACGGGCAGACTCTCCCGGCGCGGCAGAGCAGCCGCTGGATCCTGCTGCCGGGCGTGATCCTGCTGCTGCTGGTGACAACCGGGGTCTATCTGCAAACCGGCGGCTACGCACAGCTCGCGGGCTGGCTCGCCGTTCAGCGTGACTATCCGGCGCTGCGCGCGCGCGTAATGGACCCGGCTGCAAAGCCGCTGACGATGGAGGAGCTGGCGCGCCTGCAGCTGGGCCTGCGCACGGCGCTGCAGCAGACAAGCGGCAGCGCCGATGAGTGGGCGATGCTGGGGCGGCTTGGTATGGTGCTGAACAATGCGACTGCGGCCGGGCAGGCGTTTGAGCGCGCCCTGCAGCGCGCACCCGGCAACCTGGAACTGCAGCAGGATTATGCGGAAGTCCTGACACGCTCCGGCGATCCGCAGGATAACCGGCAGGCGGGACTGCTGCTGCATGCGCTGCTGAAGCGCGACAGCGCGAATCTTCGCACGCTTAGCCTGCTGGCATTCAACGCGTCCGGGCAGCAGAACTATACTGAGGCGATCGATGCGTGGCGCGCCATGCTGGCATTACTGCCTGCCGGCGATCCGCGCATCACGCTGATTCAGCGCAGCATTGAACAGGCAAAAACCGATGCCGGACAGCAGGCGGTCGCGCTGAGCCTGACGGTAAAGCTGTCGCCGCAGGCAGAAAAAATGTTGCCGCCGGACGGAGTGTTGTATATTTCTGTATCTGACGGTGTTTCACCGGTGCCCGTGGCCGTTAAGCGCCTGCCGCTTAGCCACTTTCCGCTATCGCTTACGCTGGATGACAGCAACGCTATGATGCCCGATCGCCTGCTTTCGGCGCAGCATCAGGTTCAGGTCAGAGTGCGCATTGCCCGCGACGGCAGCGCAAATCCTCAGGCCGGGGACTGGTTCGGGATCAGTGCTATTACCTCGTGGGAGGGTCACCAGCCGCTGACTGTTGAGATTAATCAGCAGCAGCCCTGAAGCGCTACATTTATTATCCGCACAGGGAGAAGAACATGAATAACCGCCTGACCAGTCTGGCACTGGCCAGTTTACTTCTGGTGGGATGCGCCAGCTCAAAACCGGCAGATGATGCCGCCCCGGCGCAGCGCAGCGATCCGCTGGAAGGGTTTAACCGTACGATGTTTAACTTTAATTACAACGTACTTGATCCCTGGGTGGTGCGCCCGGTGGCGGTAGCCTGGCGCGATTATGTGCCGGTACCGGCACGTACCGGCGTCAGCAATTTTCTGGGTAACCTGAATGAACCAGCCAGTATGGTTAACGCTATTCTGGTGGGCGAGCCGCGTCAGGCCGGGATCCACTTCACGCGTTTCTTCCTGAATACCGTGCTGGGTCTGGGCGGTTTTATCGATGTTGCAGGCAAAGCGAATCCGGTGCTGGCGCGCGAGGTACCGCATCGCTTTGGCAGCACGCTGGGACGTTATGGCGTTGGCTACGGCCCGTATGTCGTACTGCCAGGCTACGGCAGCTTCACCGTACGGCAGGATGGCGGTGACTATGTGGATACGCTCTATCCGGTACTCAGCTGGCTCACCTGGCCGATGTCGATCGGTAAATGGGCGCTGGAAGGGGTGGAGACACGTGCTCAGCTGCTGGACTCCGACGGGCTGCTGAAACAGCAGCAGGATCCTTACTCCTTTATCCGCAATGCCTATTTCCAGCGTAACGATTTCCTGGCCAGCGGCGGCAAGCTGAAGCCGGAAGAGAATCCAAACGCCAGCGCGATACAGAATGATTTGCAGGATATCGACGCGCCGTAAAAAAAAGGGCAACCCACCGGGTTGCCCTTCTTATTTATGCAACTGCAGTCATCAGAACTTATAGTTAAAGCTCGCACCGTAGAGCCAGGCTTTGCCTTCAGAGTTAAAGGTATAAGGGGCTTCATTAACGGTAACGTGCTGACCATGCATATAAGACACGCCGACATCCACTGACGCTTCAGGCGTAAAGGCGTAAGACGCACCGGCACTCAGCCACAGGCGATCCTGGTCCGGAATAGAGATAGAACGTTTATCGGCCGGAACCGGGCTGTCATCGAAGGCGATACCGGTACGGAAGGTCCAGCGATCGTCATAGAAGTAGGTCGTACCCAGCGCAATGCGATAGGCATCTTTAAAGCTTTCATCTTTCTGGAACAGCGTCTGACCACGGCTGCCGGTCGCTTTCAGCTCCTGGAACTGGCTCCAGCTGGTGTAGGCAAGGCTGTAGTGCACTGCCCACTGTGGCGCAACTTTATGCCAGCCGGACACTTCCCACATTTCCGGCAGGTTCAGTGTCAGGTAGCCGGGCACCGTTGAGCCGCCGGTACCGCCAAACGCCGCCGGAATATCATTTTTATAGTTGCCGTCAAAGTCGACTTTTACCTCAGAGCGATAGGTAAAGCCGAAACGGTTATTTTTATCCACTTCATACAGCACGCCGGCGTTCCAGCCATAGCCCCACTCATTGCCTTTGAGGTGCGCGACCTGCAGGTCTGACGGGAAGCCCACTGCCGGGCCGGCTTCACCGGCATAACGCTCGATTTTGGCACGGGCGTAAACCGCATCAAAACCAACGCCCACGCTCAGATGCTCGTTCAGCCGATACGCGGTGCTGAGATTAAGGTTGGCGGTCATCAGGTCGGTTTTGCCGCCGTAGCCCCCTGCGGCATAACCGTTGTTAAACTCTGTGGCCAGGCCATAGTTTGACGTTGCTGACGCGCCCACCCACCACCGATCGGTAAGTGGCTGAACGTAGTGAATATTGGGCACCCACTGATTAGGCGCAATGTTATTGGCATCCAGGCTGTTGCCGGTTAGCGGGCTGCGGCCACTGATATCCACTTCAGGATCGATATAGACCGCGCCGATCGAGAACATCGGGCTCTCCATCAGCGCCATGGTGGCGGGGTTGCGACTGGCCGATGCTGCTGTGTCACCCATCGCGCCTTCACCTGAATAAGCGCGACCTAATCCAATTGCTGAGAATTCGTTAAGTTGAAAGCCTGCGGCGTAAACCTGGGAGGAGACGAGCGCCACTGCAGCTGCCACAGCTGACTTTGCAAACAGGTTCTTATGGTTCATGACCACAACCTCATCAAAATTATTATTAAACGTTGTCACGTCGCGTAACAAAGGACGGCGGATTGTAGGGACTGAGACTAAACAGACATATCAGACCAGTGCGACGAGTATAGGTCTGACCTGTGTGTAAGTTGCAATAATGTTTTTCAAATATTACAGACTTGATCGATAAAATCAGATCTGCTTAACAATTTCTTTATGCTGCGCCGTCAGCATACCGGCTCAGATTTGTTTTGGATCAAATTTTATTGTGATATTCGTCACTTAGCGACGCAATCATAGAGGAAAACGGCCCGCAGGCGTACACTTTCTGACAGAAAATCACCCCAACAGCGCCCGCTTTTTAGCCGGAGAAACTTCATGAGTCATACCATTAATAACTGCAGAACCCGCGAGACCGCAGCCTGCTGCTGTGTGGATACAGGTATCGTGATTGATAACAGTGACTGCAGCGCCCGCTGGTCAGCACTGTTTCCCGATCGCCAGGCTGCCGAAGCGAAGCTGGCCGCGCTGACGGAGAAAGCACAGCACACCGCTTCTGAACCCTGTCAGATAGCATCGCATTTTATCTCAGAGCCGGATGGCATACGCCTGAACGCTGAATTTACCTTTGCCTGTCAGGCTGAAGCGCTGATTTTTCAGCTCGCCCTGCGTTGATCCTGCCGCCGTCGGCCAGCGACGGCGAATTGCCATTTTCGTGTTTTTCCTCGCACTTTTTTCTCTTTGCTATTGGCGCGCAGTCGCCGGATGGTTAACACTGACGATCAGGTCAGACCTGTCTGGCAATGGTGTCAGATCGTCGGTTACAGGGGAAAATAATGAGCAGAGCGCAGCCATTGCTGACGCGTCAGGGCGAACGTATCGCGATTACTCACGGGCTGCGTACGCCTTTTGCCCGTCAGGCGAGCGATTTTCACGGCATTCCGGCGCTGGAGCTGGGGCGTATGGTGGTCAGCGAACTGCTGGTGCGCAGCGAACTGCCGGTTGAAGTCATCGATCAGCTGGTGTTTGGCCAGGTGGTACAAATGCCTGAAGCGCCAAATATTGCGCGCGAAATTGTGCTGAGCAGCGGGCTGAGCGTACACACGGACGCCTACAGCGTCAGTCGCGCCTGTGCGACCAGCTTTCAGGCCGTCGCTAACCTTGCTGAAAGCCTGATGGCGGGCACCATTGATGCGGGTATTGCCGGCGGCGCCGACTCCTCCTCCGTATTACCGATTGGCGTCAGTAAAACGCTGGCGCGCGCGCTGGTGGATCTTAACCGGGCGCGAACCTTACCTAAAAAGTTGCAGATCCTGCGGCGTCTGCGCCCGCGCGATCTGCTGCCGGTGCCACCTGCTGTAGCAGAGTATTCAACCGGTCTGCGCATGGGGGATACGGCTGAACAGATGGCTAAAACGTACGGCATCACGCGTGAGCAGCAGGACGCGCTGGCGCTGCGCTCACACCAGCGTGCCGCGCAGGCCTGGCAAAGCGGCGTACTGCAGCAGGAAGTGATGCCCGCCTTTGTGCCGCCGTGGAAAGCGCCGGTTGAGCAGGATAACACCATCCGTTTTAACGCCAGCGCGGCAGATTACGCCAGACTGCGGCCCGCTTTTGACCGGCGTCATGGCTCGGTCACCGCGGCAAACAGCACGCCGCTGACCGACGGCGCGGCAGCGCTTATCCTGATGCGTGAAGGGCGCGCCCGCGAACTGGGGATTGCGCCGCTGGGCTACCTGCGCAGCTACGCATTTACCGCTATTGGTGTGCATACCGATATGCTGCTGGGGCCGGCTTACGCCTCGCCGCTGGCGCTGGATCGCGCGGGCGTTACGCTGAATGACTTAATGCTGATTGATATGCATGAAGCCTTTGCCGCGCAGACGTTAGCCAACCTGAAACTGTTCAGCGATGACCGCTTTGCGCGTGAGGTACTCAACCGGCCACAGGCACTGGGTGAGGTTGATGACGCCCGTTTTAATGTGCTGGGCGGCTCCATCGCCTACGGGCATCCGTTTGCCGCCACCGGTGCACGCATGATAACCCAGACGCTGCATGAGCTGCGGCGTCGCGGCGGCGGGCTGGGGCTGGTCACCGCCTGTGCAGCGGGAGGCTTAGGTGCCGCAATGGTTCTGGAGGCTGAATAATGCAGAATACCGCGTTTGAATTAACCCTGCGTCCGGATCATGTTGGTGTGATCACCATTGATGTGCCGGGTGAAAAAATGAATACCCTGCGCGCTGAGTTTGCTGCGGAGATCCGTGCGGTCATAGCCGCAGCCCGTCAGCATCCGCAGCTGGCAGGTCTGATACTGATTTCCGGTAAAGCGGACAATTTTATTGCGGGTGCCGATATCAGCATGATTGACCGCTGTGATTCACCCGCTGAAGCTCAGGCGCTGGCAAAGCAGGGCCAGGACGTGATGGCGGAAATCGCCGCGCTGCCGTTTCCGGTGGTGGCGGCAATTCACGGTGCCTGTCTGGGCGGAGGGCTGGAGCTGGCGCTGGCGTGCGACGCCCGCATCTGTTCGCTGGATGAGAAAACCCGCCTCGGGTTGCCAGAAGTGCAGCTGGGCCTGCTGCCCGGTTCCGGCGGTACGCAGCGGCTGCCTCAGCTGATCGGGGCGGAGCAGGCGCTGTCGCTGATGCTGAGCGGTAAAGCACTGCGTGCCCGGCAGGCGCTTAAGCTGGGCCTGGTGGATGATGCCGTGCCGCACGCTATTTTGCTGGCAACAGCAGTGGCGCGCGTACATAAAGGAAAAGGCGCAGCGCGTCCTCTGCCACAGCGGGCACGTTTTACACAGAGCATCGTAGGCCGGCCGCTGCTGTTTGCGCTGGCAAAGCGCCAGACGGATAAAAAAACGCACGGCAACTACCCGGCGACTGCGCGTATTTTGCAGGTGGTGCGCACCGGGCTGGAGCAGGGCAGTCAGGCAGGACATGAGGCCGAGGCGCAGGCGTTTGGCGAACTGGCGCTGACGCCAGAGTCTGCGGCGCTGCGCAGCCTGTTTTTCGCGTCCACCGCGCTGAAAAAAGCAGCCGCGACAGAGGGGGAGGCGCGCACGCTGCAGCAGGTGGGTGTGCTGGGCGGGGGGCTAATGGGCGGCGGGATCGCCAGCGTGACGGCGCTGAAGGCGGGACTGCCGGTGCGCATCAAAGATATCCAGCTCAGCGGGGTCAATCACGCACTGCGCTACAGCTGGGATCTGCTCACGAAGAAAGTCAGGTGGCGTCAGCTGAAACCGGCGGAGCGGCAGCAGCAGATGGCGCGCATCAGCGGCGGCACCGACTATCAGGGCTTCAGCCAGCGCGATGTGATTATTGAAGCGGTATTTGAAGATCTCGCGCTGAAGCAGCAGATGGTGGCGGAAATTGAACAGCACTGCCAGCCCGACACCATTTTTGCTTCGAATACGTCTTCGCTCGCTATCGGCGATATTGCCGCGCAGGCACAGCGGCCGCAAAACATCATCGGGCTGCACTACTTCAGTCCGGCAGATAAAATGCCGCTGGTGGAAGTGATCCCGCACGCCGCGACGTCAGCTGAAACGCTGGCTACCTCGCTGCGGCTGGCGCAAAAGCAGGGGAAAACCGCGGTAGTGGTGGCGGATCGTCCGGGTTTTTACGTAAACCGCATTCTCGCGCCTTATATTAATGAAGCATTACGCTGTCTGCTGGAAGGTGAACCGGTTGAACACATCGACCAGGCGCTGGTAAAAGCGGGTTTCCCGGTAGGGCCATTGCAGCTGCTTGATGAAGTGGGCATCGACACAGGCAGCAAAATCAGTCCGCTGCTTGAGCAGGCGTATGGCGCGCGCTTTGCTGCACCGCAGGCTGCGGTTGATGCCATTCTCGCTGACGATCGTAAAGGACGAAAAAACCGCAAAGGGTTTTATCGCTATGAGAAGAGGCGCTGGCCCGGCGCGCGTAAAGCGGATCACAGCCTCTATACGCTGCTCGCTATCAAGCCGGAGGCACGTCAGAGTGAACAGCAGATTGCTGAACGCTGCATGCTGATGCTGTTGAATGAGGCTGCGCGTTGCCTGGATGAATCGGTGATCCGTTCGGCACGCGATGGTGACATTGCTGCCGTATTCGGCATCGGTTTTCCGCCTTTCCTTGGCGGACCGTTCCGCTATATGGATCGCTACGGCAGCGCTGCGCTGGTGCAGAAACTGACGGCACTCGCACAGCAGTACGGCGATCGCTTTACCCCGTGCGAGGCGTTGCTGAAGCGGGCAGAACAGGACGCGCATTTTTACATTTAATCACGTTCGGTAAGAGCAGTGCAGATTCAGCCGCTTAGCACAGCAGGCGCACGATACGTCAGCCGGTAGCGTTTTAGCGGGCGCTTATTTAATGAGCAACCGGTTGACTATACTGAAGGCATTGGGGTAAAACACAGCCTTCATTCGCAGAATGAAGCGTCTGGTGCTGCGGTACCGGGCGATATCGACCAACAACAGCGGTGCTTTATGCAAGTTTTTATCATGCGTCATGGCGATGCAGCTCTGGAAGCCGCGAGCGATTCTGCTCGTCCCCTTACGCTGTGCGGCTGTAACGAATCACGTCAGATGGCGAGCTGGCTTAACAACCAGGCGCCGGATATCGGAAGGGTGCTGGTCAGCCCCTATCTCCGTGCCGGGCAGACGCTCGCCACGGTGCGCGAGGCACTGGATTTGCCGCAAAATCAGGAAGTTCTCCCTGAACTGACGCCGGGTGGTGACCCGGGACAGGTCGCAATGCATTTGCATGCGCTGGCGCTGCAGGGGGTGAAAGCCGTGCTGGTGATTTCGCATCTGCCGCTGGTAGGATACCTGGTTTCTGAGCTGTGCCCGCAGGAAACGCCGCCTATGTTCGCTACGTCGGCTATCGCCTGTATCGATTTTAACGCTGATGAGTGCGAGGGCAAACTTTTGTGGCAGGTGAGTCCGGCCAGGCTGGCTAAAGCTATCTGATTCCCCTTCATACTTCAGGCCGCAGCAGCGTTGGCTGCGTGCTTTCACCCCGGTCACTTACTGATGTAAGCTCCCGGGATTCATTTACTTGCCGCCTTGCTGCAACCTGAATTATTTCGGGGAATTTGTGTGTTCAGGCTGCAGCCGCACTGGCTGCGTGCTTTCACCCCGGTCACTTACTGATGTAAGCTCCCGGGGATTCATTTACTTGCCGCCTTGCTGCAACCTGTAACCTCATCTGCTAAGGCAATTCAGGCGGTTGCCACTCTTCTACCTCAATCAGCACCAGTAATGCGGCGTCGCCGCCGAACAGTTTAGGTGCCTGGTGAAAAGCCATCACATGCGGGTGCTGCGCCAGCCAAAGTGGCGTCTGCTGTTTAAGAATATGTTTTCCGTGGCCGGTCATGACGCTGGCGCAAAAAATGTGTTCGCGGCGGCAGGCGGCGATCAGCGCACCCAGCTCCTGCTTCGCCTGCATCTGCGTCAGTCCGTGCAGGTCGAGAAATATTTCCGGCGTATAGTCACCACGACGCAGCTTCTTCAGTTCATAGTGGCTGACGTCAGCGCGTACATAGCGCACCGGGCCGTCGCTGGAGAGCAGCGGCTGAAACTCGTCGGAAAAATAGTGGCTGTTGTCAGCCTGCTCGGAAAGCAGACGTTTCAGCGGTACTTCCCGGGTTTTTACCGCAGGTTTATGTACGATAGTGTCCTGTTTCAGCTTACGCGTCCCGGTCATTAACTGACGAAACAGCGCCTGATCGTCGTCGTTCAGCGGCGTCTTTTTACTCATGGCGGGAAAATTCTTTCAACGTTGCAGTTTACCGGGCTGATACCTTACCGCTAAGCGCTGACAAATGTCAGCTTTTTCGCCTCGCTGCGCTGAATTCTGGTCCGCTTCATGGCAAACTATCGGCCGATTGATTTTATGGCCTGCGGAGGGCTACGTGGACAAGATTTTCGTCGATGAGGCAGTAAACGAACTGCACACTATTCAGGATATGCTGCGCTGGGCCGTCAGCCGTTTTTCGGCGGCTGGCATCTGGTACGGCCACGGCACGGATAATCCCTGGGACGAAGCGGTCCAACTGGTTCTGCCCACGCTGTGGCTGCCGCTCGATATTCCTGAAGATATGCGCCATGCGCGCCTGACTGCCAGTGAACGGCATCGTATTGTTGAGCGGGTCATCCGCCGCGTGAATGAGCGTATTCCGGTCGCTTATCTGACCAACAAAGCCTGGTTCTGCGGACATGAGTTTTATGTTGATGAGCGAGTGCTGGTCCCGCGTTCACCGATTGGTGAGCTGATTGAAAACCGTTTTGCCGGTCTGCTCGCCAGCCAGCCGCAGCATATTCTGGATATGTGCACCGGCAGCGGCTGCATCGCTATCGCCTGCGCCTATGCGTTTCCTGAAGCGGAAGTGGATGCAGTGGATATCTCCCACGATGCGCTGGCCGTGGCGGAGCAAAACATCGAAGAGCATGGCCTGCTGCATCACGTGACGCCGATTCGCGCCGATCTGTTCCGCAACCTGCCACCGGTTAAATATGACCTGATCGTCACCAATCCGCCTTACGTTGACGCGGAAGATATGGGCGATCTGCCTGGCGAATATCATCACGAACCGGAACTTGGTCTGGCAGCCGGCAGCGATGGCCTGAAGCTGGTACGCCGCATTCTCGCCTGTGCGCCTGACTATCTGAGCGAACAGGGCGTGCTGATTTGCGAAGTCGGTAACAGCATGGTGCATATGATCGAGCAATATCCTGACGTGCCGTTTACCTGGCTGGAGTTTGATAACGGTGGCGACGGCGTCTTTATGCTGACGCGCGAGCAGATCGTTGCAGCACAGCACCATTTCTCCTTTTTTAAAGATTAATTTGCGGCGCGCCTGAGCGCCCGCACTATGGCAACAAGGAGCCATCATGGCCGGAAACAGCATTGGACAACTTTTTCGCGTTACCACGTTTGGCGAGTCGCACGGTCTTGCGCTGGGCTGCATCGTTGACGGCGTGCCACCCGGTATTCCGCTGACCGAAGCCGATATCCAGCACGATCTCGACCGCCGCCGTCCCGGCACCTCGCGCTATACCACCCAGCGTCGCGAGCCGGATCAGGTGAAAATTTTGTCTGGTGTGTTTGAAGGGGTGACCACTGGCACCTCTATCGGCCTGTTAATTGAGAATACCGATCAGCGTTCGCAGGATTACGGCGCAATCAAAGATCTGTTCCGGCCTGGCCACGCGGACTACACCTACGAGCAGAAATATGGTCTGCGCGACTATCGCGGTGGCGGACGCTCCTCAGCGCGCGAAACCGCCATGCGCGTGGCCGCCGGTGCTATCGCCAAAAAATATCTGCAGCAGCAGCACGGTGTTGTGGTGCGGGGTTATCTGGCGCAGATTGGCGACGTCGCCTGTGAGCTGAAAGACTGGAGCATCGTGGAAGAGAACCCGTTTTTCTGCCCGGACGCCAGCAAGCTGGAGGCGCTGGATACGCTGATGCGCGCTCTGAAGAAAGAGGGCGACTCTATTGGCGCAAAAGTCACCGTCATGGCGGAAAACGTCCCACCAGGCCTCGGTGAGCCGGTGTTTGATCGTCTTGATGCCGATCTGGCGCATGCGCTGATGAGCATCAACGCCGTTAAAGGCGTGGAGATTGGGGATGGCTTTGCCGTCGTCAACCAGCGCGGCAGCGAACATCGCGACGAAATCCGCACAGATGGCTTTCAGAGCAACCACGCCGGCGGCATCCTCGGCGGCATCAGCAGCGGGCAGACCATCAGCGCCAATCTGGCGATGAAACCGACCTCCAGCATTACCGTACCGGGTAACACCATCACCCGCACGGGCGAGGAGGTAGAGATGATCACCAAAGGGCGGCACGATCCCTGCGTGGGCATTCGCGCCGTACCCATTGCGGAAGCGATGATGGCGATAGTGCTGATGGATCACCTGTTACGCCAGCGCGGGCAAAACGCTGACGTTAACAGCAGCGTGCCGCGCTGGTGAGCCTGATGATGCGCCGCGCTCTGCTCACTCTCGCCGCGCTGCTGGGTAGCGCGGTCGCCGTTGCCGCCACGCCGTGGCAGCAGATCCAGCACCCGGTTTCCGGGGCGCCGCAGTCGATTGGCGGCTTCGCCAATGGCTGTATCATTGGCGCACAGGCGCTGCCGCTTGACGCACCGGCCTATCAGGTCATGCGTCAGGACCAGCGCCGCTACTACGGCCATCCCGATTTGATCGCCTTTATTCAGCGCCTCAGCACTCAGACCCGTCAGCTGCAGCTGGGGCAGGTGCTGATTGGCGATATGGGAATGGCGGCCGGTGGACGTTTCAGCAGTGGCCACGCCAGTCATCAGACCGGACTGGATGTGGACATCTGGCTGCAGCTGCCAAAGAGCCGCTGGAGCGCGCAGCAGCTGCTGAAGCCGCAGCCGCTGGATCTGGTGGCGCCGGATGATAAACAGGTGATCGCCCGCCACTGGCAGCCGCAGATCGACAGCCTGATCAAGCTGGCCGCGAAAGACAGCGACGTCACGCGGATTTTTGTGAATCCGGCGATCAAAAAGCAGCTGTGCGCCGATGCCGGCAGCGATCGCGCGTGGCTGCATAAAGTACGTCCGTGGTTTGCGCATCGGGCGCATATGCATGTGCGCCTGCGCTGTCCGGCCGGCAGCCTGGAATGTGAAGATCAGCCGCCGCCGCTACCGGGAGACGGTTGCGGAGCGGAGCTGGAGAGCTGGTTTCTGCCGAAAAAGCCCGGCAGCACGCCGCCGGTAAAAAAAGCACCGCCGCCGCTGCCGCCATCCTGCCAGGCGCTGCTGGATAACCACCGGCTCTGAATACGTCTTCCGGCGCGCAATGGCCATCGCCCCGCGCCGGGCTTGTCTGCTACCTGCTGCGAGAAGTGAAATGGACCTTTTTATCGTCAGCCCGCTTATCCTTGGCGTACTGTTTTTTGTCGCCATACTGGCCGCCTTTATTGACTCAATAGCCGGTGGCGGCGGGTTGCTGACCGTTCCTTCGCTGCTGGCGGCCGGGCTGTCACCGGCGCAGGCGCTTGCCACTAATAAGCTGCAGTCGGTCGGCGGCTCTTTCTCTGCCAGTCTCTATTTTGTCCGTCGTGGCGCTGTAAACCTGCGTGCCCAGCGGCTGAACATTGCGATGACGTTTCTCGGTGCGGTCGGCGGCACGCTGCTGATCCAGCATATCCAGGCCGATATCCTGCGGCAGATCCTGCCGCTGCTGCTTATCGCCATTGGGCTCTGGTTCCTGCTCATGCCGCGTCTGGGAGAAGTGGATCGCGAACATCGTCTGCAGGGCGTGGCGTTTGCGCTGGTGGGCGGCGGCTGTGTGGGCTTCTATGATGGCTTCTTCGGCCCGGGGGCCGGATCCTTTTACGCACTCGCCTTTGTCACGCTATGCGGTTTCAACCTCGCCAAAGCAACGGCGCATGCCAAAGTACTGAATTTCACCTCCAACTTTGCCAGCCTGCTGTTCTTTATGTTTGGCGGCAAGCTGGTGTGGGGAACCGGCGTGGTGATGCTGCTCGGCGCATTTATCGGGGCACGGCTTGGTGCCCGGCTGGTGCTGAGCCGCGGTCAGCGGCTGATCCGCCCGATGGTCGTGACCGTTTCTGCGGTCATGAGCGCCAAACTGCTGTGGGACAGCCACGGGGCCGACATACTGACCTGGTTTGCAGCAGGATAAACCCGACTCGTCAAATCGCGCCGCCGGTGCGACAATGGCGCCAGATGATTAACTGACAGATGACTATGCCGACAGAACACCACTATCAGCAGCTGATCGACATCTTCGACGGCTGCTTTGCTGAGACTTTTAAGACACGTCTAATTAAAGGGGATGACGAACCAATTTATCTTCCGGCAGATGCGGAATCACCCTGGCATCGCGTGGTTTTTGCGCATGGATTCTACGCCAGCGCGCTGCATGAAATTTCGCACTGGTGTATTGCGGGCGACGCACGGCGTCAGCAGGTTGATTTTGGCTACTGGTACTGCCCTGACGGGCGCGATGCGCAGACGCAGAGCCAGTTTGAAGCGGTCGAAATAAAACCGCAGGCGCTGGAGTGGTTGTTCTGCGTCGCGGCGGACTTTCCCTTTAATGTCAGCTGTGACAATCTCGAGGGCGATTGTGAACCCGATCGCATTGCGTTTCAGCGCAGAGTCCATGCCCAGGTTATGCACTACCTGGAGCAGGGGATCCCGGCTCGCCCGGCTCAGTTTATTGCGGCGCTGAACCGCTATTATGGTACGCCAGCGCTCACTGCAGCGCAGTTTCCGTGGCCGGAAACGCTTTAATTCGCCTGCTTAACATGAAAGGAATGAGAGATGATCGTAGAATTTGAGTCCCGCATTCTGGCGCTGATTGACGATATGGTCGACCACGCCAGTGATGATGAACTGTTTGCCAGCGGTTATCTGCGCGGCCATCTGACGCTGGCGGTCGCGGAAATTGAGCAGAGCGGTGAACATACGCCGGAAGCGCTGCAGATTGTCGTGTCCAGAAGCCTGCAGAATGCTATCGCCGCAGGTGAACTCTCACCGCGCGATCAGGCGCTGGTGGTCGGCATGTGGGATAATCTGTTTAGCCAGGCACGTCAGACCGCCTGATACGCGGGGCGACCGTTCGCCCCGGCTGTCAGCGTCCCGCCTTTTTTCCCTTCAGCAATTTACGCACCCAGTAGCGGTTTGGATTCAGCGCCGCCAGCGTTGGTGCGTCCAGCGGCTGCGGCTCACCGCTCATTTGCGCTGCCAGCACTTCAGCTGCCAGCGGCGCGCTGCAGAGTCCGCGCGATCCCAGCGCGCCCAGCACGAACAGCCCGTGATAGTGCGGTGCTTCAGCTATCTTCTCTCCGCGGGCGCGCTGTCCCGGCAGGTCAGCATACTGCGCCAGCGTGGCAGCGTAATCCGGCAGGCTGCCGCTCATCGGCAGATGATCGCGCGTGGCGCAGCGCACGCCGACCCGCGCCTCGTTATGACTGAGATCAATCTCATGTGGCCAGGCTGCCTGCGGCAGACACGCAATCAGGCGCTGCCGGTTGCTCTGCTGGTCATCGGCACGAAAAGCGGTTGCGGTGTCACCCCGGTGATAGCTGGCACCAATGCAGTGCGTGCCAAACGTCGGGCTGACGGGCGTCAGATAGCCATCGTAACAAAGTACGCTCTGCAGCGTTGCCAGCGTTGCTGACGAGGGCGCATGGCTTACCTGACCTGCGACCGGGTAGACCGGCAGATCCTGACTCTGTTCCAGCGTCCGCAGCGCATGCCCGTTGGCCAGTACGACATTCTGATGCTGCACATCGGCCTGAGCGGAAAAGTGCAGCGTCCAGCCGGGTTCATGCGGCGTCAGCTGTGTAACCCGGTGCAGCCAGTGCAGGCGCAGGCCCTGCGTCTGAGCCTGCTCCAGCAGGTTGCTGGTAAGCTGAGAAGGGGAGATCCATCCGCCACGCGGATAACAGATGCCACCCATGCCCAGCGTGACGCCCGCCAGCTGTTCCGCTTCAGCCGGTGATACGCCGTAAGCGATATCCGGCGGCAGCGACAGGGACAGCATCTGCGCAATTTTATCTGCGCTTTTTTCATCCCACGCCAGCTGCAGCACGCCGCACCAGCTGTGTTCAGCGCTGGCCGGCAGGCTATCGTAGAGGCGACGCGCGAAGCTGAAAGCGGCAGGGAAAAACTGCGCCAGCGCAGGGTCGTGCTGATTCAGTAAGGGATAGAGCGCCGCCTGACGATTGCCGGATGCGCCCAGCGCCGGGGCCTCATCGGCGCAGTAGAGCGTGACGCGCCAGCCGCGGCGCAGCAAGGCCAGCGCCAGTAACGCACTGGCGACGCCGCCGCCAATAATGGCGACATCCTGGCCTGCTGCTTCAGGCCGCGCATACCACGGCTGCGCGGATGGCAGCGCCACGGCATGCGCCAGCGTACCGGTAAGCATTTCACGCTTATGCGCAAAACCTTTGCGTTTGCTGACGGTGAATCCCGCGTCCTGCAGTCCACGCCGGACAAAACCCGCAGCGGTAAAGGTTGCCAGCGTTCCCCCGGCACGCGCCAGCCGCGCCAGAGCGCTGAACAGCGCCGGAGTCCACATATCCGGGTTTTTAGACGGCGCAAACCCGTCCAGGAACCAGGCGTCAACCTGACCCTGCAGGCTCTCATCAAACTCTGTTATCAGCGTATTAATGTCGCCAAACCAGAGGTCTAGCGTCACCCGTCCACCGTCAAACAGCAGCCGCTGACAGCCCGGCAGCGCTGCTGGCCACTGCAGCTGCAGCTGGGTCGCCCACGGTGCCAGCTCCGGCCAGCGGGCCTGCGCCGCGGTGAGGTCTGCCTGCGTCAGCGGATACTTTTCACAGCTGATAAAGTGCAGACGCTGCAGCGCAGCCGCAGGCTGCTGCGCACGAAACTGATCGAAGGCCTGCCATAACGTGAGAAAGTTCAGACCGGTGCCAAAGCCGCTCTCCGCCACAATAAACAGATCGCGCGTATGCGTGCTGAAACGCTGCGGCAGCTGATTACCGCCGAGAAACACATAGCGGGTCTCTTCCAGTCCATTATCGTTAGAGAAATAGACATCATCGAACGCTCGGGAAACAGGTGTACCCTGATCGTTCCAGGTTAATTGCGCATGTTCAACCGGGGATAATTTCACGGGAAAGGCTCATTTTTCAGGCAGTGGCGCGATTTTAGCGAGTGGCGTCACATGACGCAAATTTACAAAAGGAAATGGCTGATCGGACTTGTTCGGCGTACAACTGTACGCTAGAGTGCACGTCAATCCAAAAAGATGTGGAATGAGGACTATTGAATGAAACGTGCAGTGATTACTGGCCTGGGTATCGTTTCCAGCATTGGTAATAACCAGCAGGAAGTGCTGGCTTCTCTGCGTGAAGGCCGTTCCGGTATCACTTTCTCTGAAGAGATGAAAGAAGCCGGCATGCGCAGCCACGTGTGGGGCAACGTCAAACTGGATACCAACGGGCTCATCGATCGCAAAATCGTGCGTTTCATGAGTGACGCCTCTATTTACGCTTATCTTTCTATGGCGGAAGCGGTTAAAGATTCAGGCCTGACTGATGAGCAGTATCAGAACAACCCGCGCGTGGGTCTGATCGCTGGCTCCGGCGGTGGTTCACCGCGCTATCAGGTATTTGGTGCTGACGCTATGCGTGGCCCGCGTGGGCTGAAAGGCGTGGGCCCTTATGTGGTGACCAAAGCCATGGCTTCAGGCGTGTCTGCCTGCCTCGCGACCCCGTTTAAAATTCACGGTGTGAACTACTCAATCAGCTCTGCCTGCGCCACCTCAGCACACTGCATCGGCAACGCCGTTGAGCAGATTCAGCTGGGCAAGCAGGATGTGGTTTTTGCCGGCGGCGGTGAAGAGCTGACCTGGGAAATGTCCTGCGAGTTTGACGCAATGGGCGCACTCTCTACCAAATACAACGATGCACCTGAGAAAGCCTCACGCACCTATGATGCGAACCGTGACGGTTTTGTTATCGCCGGCGGCGGCGGCATGGTGGTGGTTGAAGAGCTGGAGCACGCGCTGGCACGTGGTGCACATATCTATGCTGAGATTGTCGGTTACGGTGCAACGTCTGACGGTGCTGACATGGTTGCGCCATCCGGTGAAGGCGCAGTGCGCTGCATGAAGATGGCGATGCAGGGCCTTGATGCGCCGATCGACTATCTGAATACGCACGGCACTTCCACGCCGGTTGGCGATGTGAAAGAGCTGGGTGCCATTCGCGAAGTGTTTGGTGACAACACGCCATACATTTCAGCAACCAAAGCCATGACCGGCCACTCCCTGGGCGCGGCGGGCGTGCAGGAAGCGATCTACACCCTGCTGATGCTGGAGCACAGCTTTATCGCGCCGAGTATCAACATTGATGATCTGGATGACGCCGCTGCAGGCATGAACATCGTGACGCAGCCAACGGAAAAAGCGCTGACCACGGTCATGTCCAACAGCTTCGGCTTTGGCGGTACCAACGCCACGCTGACCATGCGTAAATATCAGGGCTGATTTGCCCGCGTCCCGTCCGCTGACGGGACATCACAGGCTGCCGGCATGGCAGCCTGCCTCTCTTTGCTCAGCCTGAGCCGCTTTGACAACCCCGCTTTGACCTGCATACACTCCTGTTTTCCCCCATAATTTTCGTGCGCTATTGTTGCTGACAGGGAGTGCGCAAACATGACTGTTCACGCTAACGCGTCCGTATTACCGCTCGCCTGTACCTCATTTGCCGTGTTCCTCAGCTATCTGACTGCCGGACTGGCACTGCCGGTGATCCCGCTGTATGTGCATCAGGAGCTTGGCATGAGCAACCTGATGGTAGGCATTGCAACAGGCAGCCAGTTTTTTGCCACATTGCTGACGCGCAGTTTTGCCGGCCGGCGCGCGGATCAGCAGGGTGCGCGCGCCACCACCCGCTACGGTATGCTGACGATTGCGCTGACAGGGGCGGCCTATGCTGCCGCCGTGCTGCTGCCGGTCGCGCCTGGCATACGCTTTGTGTTGCTGGTACTGGCGCGTCTGCTGCTGGGCGTGGGTGAAAGCCTGCTGCTTACCGGTAATCTGACATGGGGGCTGGGACTGGCGGGGGCCAGGCACTCGGGTCGGGTGATGTCCTGGAACGGAATGGCAATCTACGGTGCACTGGCGGCAGGCGCTCCGCTGGGCGTGCTGATGTATCAGCATGGCGGGCTGCTGGCTATCAGCGGTGCGGCGCTGCTGCTGCCGCTGCTGGCCCTGATGGTTAACGGCTGGGTCCGTGCGGTGCCGGTCGCCAGCGGCATGCGGCCGGCGCTGTGGAGCGTTATCAGCGCTATTTTTTCACCGGGGCTGGTGCTGGCGCTACAGGGCGCCGGTTTTGCGGTGATCGGGACGTTTACCTCCCTCTATTTTGCAGCCCAGGCGTGGGGGCACGCCGGCTTTGCCCTTACCGCATTTGGCTGCGCTTTTACCGGAGTACGTATCCTCTTTGGTCATCTGCCGGATCGTTATGGCGGGATCCGGGTGGCGCTGGCGTCACTGCTGGTGGAGGCGCTGGGCCTGCTGCTGCTTGCCTTTGCCACCTCAGGCTGGCTGGCGCTGGCAGGGGCGGCGCTGACCGGCTGCGGCTGCTCGCTGATATTTCCGGCGCTGGGAGTTGAAGTGGTGCGTCGCGTCGCCCCGCAGGTACGCGGCACCGCGCTGGGCGCATTCTCTGCTTTTCAGGATATCGCCTATGCCATCAGCGGCCCGCTAACCGGCCTGCTGGCGACGGCGTCGGGCTATGGCGCTGTCTATCTCGCCGGCGCGCTCTGCGCCGTGGCCGGTTCCGTGATTACCGGGTGCTGCGCGCGCCGCGTGCCAGCAGCATAACCAGCGTGTCGCAGGCGCTGGCGATCTCAGCCGGCGTCAGCGCTGCGAAACCGAGCAGCCAGCCAGGCTGCGGCGCAGCCGCATGGTATAGCGGTGAGAGGCGCGGCAGCAGCAGACCTGCAGCCTCAGCCTGCTGCGTCAGCGCGGCCTCATTGCCCTGCAGTAGCGCGACAGTCAGTTGCAGACCACCGTTTGCCGGGAACGGCCGCAGCCACGGCTGCATACGGGTGCAAATCTCGTCCAGAAGCCGGTCGCGCCGGTAGTGATAGAGCTGACGCATCAGACGCAGATGGCTGGCAAAATGGCCCTGCTGCATAAATTCAGCGGTGATAGCCTGAGGCAGCAGCGCGCTGTGACCATCCAGCACGCTGCGCGCCCGACCCAGCGGCTCAGTCAGCTGCGGCGGCACTACCATCCACGCCAGGCGCAGGGAAGGAAACAGGGTTTTGGAAAAGGTTCCCAGCGAGATCACTCTGCTATCACGCGCCATGCCCTGCAACGCCGGCGCAGGTCGTTCACCGTAATGAAATTCGCTGTCGTAATCGTCTTCAATCAGCCAGCTGTTATGCTGCTGCGCCCATGCCAGCCACTCCAGCCGTCGCGGCAGGCTCATTGCTATACCGGTTGGATAGTGATGCCCCGGTGTCAGGTAAACCAGCCGGGCGCGACCGGAGAAGGGGATCGCGCCGTTTTCATCCAGCGGCATCGCCCGGCAGTGCGCGCCTGCGGCAAGAAAGGCGTTACGTGCCCCCGGATAGCCAGGATCCTCCAGCCAGACTTCATCGTCCGGATCCAGCAGCAGCAGCGCCAGCAGCTGCAGCGCCTGCTGAGAACTGGTCAGGATGATGACCTGTTCCGGGCGACAGCGCATACCGCGTGACAGACTCAGATACTCCGAGACCGCCTCACGCAATGGCAGGTAGCCGAGCGGATCGCCGTAGCCCATTACGCGGCTGCCGAGCCGGCGCTGTACGCTGCTGCTGATGCGCCGCCACTGGGCGTGCGGGAAAGCCCGCAAATCGGGCGATCCGGCGGCAAACGCCGCAGGGAAGGGTGGATCCTGACAGCCGCCGGTCGCCAGCAGCTGCAGGCCACGCTGCGAGAAGTGCGGCGCCTGACGGGTTGATTGCGCTTCTGACGGCATAGCCAGCGTAATCGCGACGAAAGTACCGCGTCCGGTGTGGCGCTGCAGATAGCCCTCGCTCTCCAGCTGCGCGTAGGCCGCTTCCGTAGTGACGCGCGCGACTGAGAGCTCTGCGGCCAGCTGACGGCTGGAGGGCAGCTTCTCACCGTGGCGCAGCTGGCCGCTGATTATCGCCTGACGCAGAGCGCGGCAGAGGCGCTCGCGTCGTCCTCCCTGCACCTGCTGCTGAAAAAGCGCGATCAGTTCCTGATACATAATGGTCTTATCACTCTGACAGAAAGGGTCTCATGGCAGAGGCCAATTTGCCGTAAAGTAGGGGCAAATCGCAACAGGAGAAGAGTATGTCCGCTGTATTACACTATCCCGCCGCCCGTGCGGAAGAGAGTTACGCGTATCTGCAGCATAAGCTGCGCTATTACACCGATGCCTGGGATCTGGCAGAGGATCTGGCACGCGGCGAGGCTGCCATTGTTGTTTTTGATGCCCGCAGCCCTGAACACTATGCTGCAGGACATATCTGCGGCGCGCATTCGTTTCCCCACCGTACCATCAGCGCACACAGCACGGCGGCGCTCGATCGTAGCAAGGTCTATATCACCTACTGTGACGGCATTGGCTGCAATGGCTCAACCAAAGCGGCACTGAAACTGGCAGCGCTGGGATTTCAGGTTAAAGAGCTGATTGGCGGGCTGGATTTCTGGAAGCGCGACGGACATCCGCTGGCAGGGGGAACCGCCGCGGGAGAGTGGCCACAGCACGGTGCTGCGGCCGGGTGCGGCTGCTGACTCAGGCCAGCAGCCAGAGCAGAAACAGCACCACACCCACCGCGATGATCAGCGACAGCGCCGGGCGCTGCGCCAGCGGGCGCGGCAGAATCTCTGTAAACGGCGCCCATATAGGCTGTGGCTGGCGCGCACTGTCAGCCAGCGGCAGCGTATCACCGCGCTCAGCCCGGCGGCTGAAAAGCTGATTCAGCAGGTCCTGACACTGCGTCGCGGTCAGCACGGTTTGTGGCATCGCCTGAAAACGCTGCTGGCTGTAATCCTGCAGCAGCTGCTGTTCATCACGGCTCAGCGGCTGCTTCAGCGAGCTTTCCAGCAGCTGCAGCGTGGGGGCGCTGTGCTGCCCCAGCGTCTGGCGCACCTGCAGATACTGCGTCAGCAGCGGAAAGTGCCGCGACGGCACCGGATCGCCGCTTTTAAGATTCACCAGTTTCAGCGCGTCGGTCAGCAGTTTTACCGGCGACTCGCCGGTTGTGGCCGCCAGCCGCGTCACCTGCTGGTTCAGCGCCTGCTGCTCCGCCGGCAGCAATGTCCGATCGGTACTGCGGCTCTGCTGCGGCTGCGGGATCGCCATCTGACCGTTCTGCAGCATGGTCAGAACCTGCCGCAGCTGATCCTGGCTCAGTGCACTTAACACCGTCTGATTAAACTGCTGGCGTATAAAGTCGCTTACCGCCTGACGGTTATTGCCCTGCGGCAGCTTATCCTGCAGCTGCTGAAGCAGCTGGCGCGTGGCGTGACTGTCCTGCACCTGGCTCAGACGACGGTTGAGGTGCTGTTCAGCGGCCGGAAAATGGCGCGACTGAAAGTCAGCATCGCTCTTCACGCCCACTTCGTGGCGTACGCCAGCCCACAGCTCAGGCGCTTTCAGGGTGCTGAGAGACATAATGCGTACAATAAGCCGTTCCAGCGTAGTGCGCTGCGCCGGAGAGAGAGGCTGTTCGCCGGCCGGACCACCGGGGCGAGCCGGGCCGGAAGCACCGGTAAGCGCAGAACGATCGCCCGCGGGCACACCGGGACCGCTGAGAGGTTGCATGGCGGAATCCTTGAAAAACGAGTCAGATCCGGGTGCGCCGGAAAAAGAGGCGCATATGATAGCAAAAGCCCCCGGGAAATCCACGGGGGCTGATATCAGAAAAGCAATAACATCCGGATTTATTCTGCTTCCGCCGCTCTGAAGCGGCTGCGCCGCCAGCGTTTCCAGACGAATGGCACAACCAGCACCGCGATGGCCAGCACCAGCAGCACTTTGCAGATCAGGCTCTCCCACAAAATCGGCAGATTACCGTTACTGATCGAGAGCGCACGACGCAGGTTCTGCTCCAGCATTTCACCCAGTACAAAGCCGAGGATCAGCGGCGACATCGGGAAATCCATCTTGCGCAGGATATAGCCGAAGATGCCCAGTCCCACCATCAGCAGCAGGTCAAACGTGGTGCTGTGTACCGCATACACGCCGACGGCGGAAATAGCAGCGATAGTTGGCACCAGAAACCAGAGTGGAATGGTCAGCATGCGGGCAAAGATATTGATCATCGGGATATTCATGATCAGCAGCATCACGTTGCCGATCAGCAGTGCGGCAATCAGGCCCCAGACAATGTCAGGCTGTTCGATAAACATCGCCGGGCCTGGCGTGATGTTATAGAGCGTCAGCGCGCCCACCATCACCGCCGTGGTGCCGGAACCCGGAATGCCCAGCGTCAGCATCGGAATAAATGAGCCACACGCCGAGGCATTATTTGCTGCTTCCGGTGCTGCCACGCCGCGAATATCCCCCTTGCCGAACTGGTCACTGCCGCTGATCTTCTTCTCCGTCATATAGGCGATAGCGCTGGCGATAGTGGCACCCGCACCCGGCAGCACGCCAACGAAAAAGCCCAGAAAGGAGGAGCGCAGCGTGGCGCCGGTTGCCTGGGCCGCTTCTTTCATATTGAACATCATGCGGCCGCTGGCGCGTGCGACTTTCTTGCCCCCGCTGGTGGACTCCAGCATCAGCAGAATTTCGCTGACCGAGAACAGGCCAATCACCACCACCACAAACTGAATGCCGTCGGAAAGGTGAATGCTGTCGAAGGTAAAACGATAAACACCGGTATTCGCATCGACGCCCACGGTAGCCATACTCAGACCGATCAGGGCGGCCAGGAACGATTTCAGCGGGTTGTGGCTCATCATGCTGCCGAGGCAGGCGATGGCAAACACCATCAGGGCAAAATATTCCGCCGGACCAAATGCCAGCGACCAGTTTGCCAGAATCGGGGCAAACAGAATGATGCCGAGAATCGCGATGGTGGAGCCGACAAACGAGCTGACGGCGGAGATAGAGAGCGCTACGCCCGCTTTACCCTGCTGCGCCATCGGATAGCCATCCAGTGCGGTCATGATAGCACCTGCGTCACCCGGCACATTCAGCAGAATTGAAGAGATACGTCCGCCATATTCACAGCCGATATAGACAGTAGCCAGCAGGATCAGCGCTGATTCAGCCGGCAGGTGCAGAGCAAACGCCAGCGGCATCAGGATCGCCACGCCGTTAATCGGGCCCAGCCCCGGCAGTAAGCCGACAATGGTGCCGATAAAGCAGCCGATCAGGGCGATCATCAGGTTCTCCGGCGTCATAGCGACGGCGAAGCCCTGCATCAGAAAAGACCAGGTATCCATTATTGACTCCTGTTAACTCAGCCAGCTGCCCATCGGCAGCGTTACGTCAAGCAGCCGGTCGAAGGCGTAAAACAGCGCCACGCCCATCACCACGCCAGAGATCGCCGCCGCCCACCAGCGCGCACCAAACAGCAGGCCGATACCAAAGGTCAGCAGGGTCGTGCAGAGCGGAAAGCCCAGATGTTCGAACTGCCAGCCATACGCCATCAGCAGAATGCACAGGACAATCAGTTTTTTAAACGTGGTGGCTGAGGGCCACTGTATGACATCAGGCTTGCGCAGCAGCATCATGACGGCGCAGATCGCCATCAGCCCGAGCAGCAGCAGCGGGAAAGGGCGCGGACCGACCGGCTCATAGCTATATTCACTCTGGATCTGCCAGCCGATAAACAGGCCGGCAATACAGAGCGCCAGCCAGATGGCGGCAAAAATACGATCGCTCATTATCGCCTCCGCTATTTCGCCAGCCCGAACGATTTCGCTTTTTCACGATAGTCAGCGACCTGTTTTTTCACGTAAGCATCCAGCTCGCTGCCAAACATGTTGAATTCAAACAGGCCACGCGCGTCGCGCTGCTGCTGAAACTCTTTGGTGGCAACCAGTTTTTTAAACGAATCTTCCCACCACTGGTACTCCGCATCGCTGACTTTAGGACCCAGGTAATAACCCCGGATCACCGGCCATTCAACGTTAAAGCCCTGCTCTTTAGCGGTGGGGATATCGGCCAGATTTCCCGGCAGACGTTTGTCGCTCATCACCGCCAGCACGCGCATTTTGCCGCCCTGCAGGTGTGGCACCATTTCACTCATATCACCGGACACCACCTGAATATGGTTGCCAAGCAGCGCGGTCACCGGCTCGCCGCCACCTTCAAAGGCGACATAGCGCATTTTGCGCGGATCGATACCGGCTTCACGCGCCAGCAGCGCGGTTTTCATCCAGTCCTGACTGCCGATGGAGGCGCCGGCGCCTACGACGACTTTATTAGGATCGTTTTTCATCGCCTCCATCAGCTCGCCCAGCGTTTTCCACGGTGCGTCGGCGCGTACCGCCACCATGCCGTAGTCAGTGCCGACGGCGGCCAGCCACTTCACGTCGTCCACGGAATAGCGGCCAAATTTGCCCTGTGACAGATTAAGCAGCGACCCGCCGGAGAAGGCTACCAGCGTACCCGCTTCGGCCGGGCGCTGCGCAATGATGGCGTTATAGGCCACTGCGCCGACGCCGCCTGGCATGTAGGTTACGCGCATGGGCGAGGTGAGCTGGCCGGTCTCCTGCATGGAGACCTGGATCAGCTTACAGGTCAGGTCAAAGCCGCCGCCGGGTTTGGCCGGGGCGATACACTCGGTGCGCTGTGGTACCTCTGCCAGCGCAGAGGTTACTGAAAAAGCCAGCAGGGATGAGGCGAGGACGAGAAGGCCTGTTTTTTTCATGGTTCGCTCCAGTCATTCTTCCAGATTGTGATTGCTACCGAACATTTTCGGTTGCTGAATTGTTAAAGGAGCAACCTTTCATTTACCTTTCAGCTATCAGCAAAAATGACAGGATGTGATATGCGTCTCTTACTGGTGGAAGACACCACTGAACTGGCCTCATGGCTGCAAAAGGCGCTCACGCAAAAAGGGTTTGCTGTCGACTGGGTCGCGGACGGGCTGGCCGCCGATCATATATTGCAAAGTGAGGACTACGCGCTGGTGGTGCTGGATGTGTCACTGCCACGGCTGGATGGCCTGGCAGTACTGGCCCGGCTGCGCAAACGCGGACAGAACGTGCCGGTGCTGCTGCTGACGGCACAAAGTACGCTGGCGCAGCGGGTACAGGGCTTAAACGGCGGCGCCGACGACTACCTGACCAAGCCGTTTGAGCTGGATGAGCTGGATGCGCGGCTGCGCGCGCTGCTGCGCCGCAGCCACGGGCAGACGGCGCAGACGCAGCGGCTCGGACAGCTGGAACGCGACAGCGAAGGTTACTTTCTGCTGAACCAGAAGCCGCTGTCGCTGACGCCGCGCGAATCGAGCGTGCTCTCGACGCTGATGCAGCGGCCGGGGCGACCGGTATCGCGTCAGCACCTCTATGAGCAGACGTTTACCCTGGCCGATGACGCCAGCCCGGAGAGCATTGAGCTTTATGTGCATCGGGTGCGCAAAAAGCTCTCCGGCAGCGATGTGGTGATTGTGACCCTGCGCGGGCTCGGCTACAGCCTGGAGCAGCAGCCGTGCGACTGATGCACTCGCTGCGCGGTGAACTGCTGCTGTGGCTGGGCGTACCGCTGCTGCTGCTGTGGGCGCTCTCGGTCTATACCCATTATCAGAGCGCGCTGCAGGCAGCAAACCAGGCCTACGACCGTTCACTGCTGGCGTCAGCCCGTACCGTGGCGGAAAGGCTGGTGGTACGTCAGCGCCATCTGGAGGTTGATGTGCCCTGGGTAGTGCTGGACAGTTTTGAGCGTAATATGAACGACCAGCTCTTCTATCAGGTTATTTCCCCGCAGGGAAATACGCTCTCCGGCTATCCCGATCTGCCGCTGCTGCCGCGTAACGCGCCGCTCTCTGATGCATACCCGGCGCTGGTGCATTTTTATGATGCGCATTACCGCAGGCAGCCGATTCGGGTGGCGGCGCTATGGCAGCCGGTGAATGAAGAGGGGGTAGAAGGCATGGCGCTGGTGCTGGTGGCGGAAACGCTGAACTCCCGGCACGCCTTTGCCGACAGCCTGCTGCGTACGGCGCTGATCAGCCAGAGTTTCCTGGTGCTGATCACGCTGCTGCTGGCGGGGATGCTGCTGCGCCGGGTGCTGCGGCCGCTGCGCCGGCTGTCGCGGATTATGCTGCGCCGTGCGCCAGGGGAGCTGACGCCCTTGCCGTCGCTGGTGCCCTGGTCAGAGCTGCAGCCGCTGATTGTGGCATTTAACCGGCATCTGGAGCGGCTGCGCGGGCTGCTGGCGCGGCAGGAGCGCTTCAGCGCCGATGTGTCGCACCAGCTGCGTACGCCGCTGACCATTCTGAAAACCCAGGTCAGCGTGGCGCTCAGCAGTGACGATCCGCAGCAGTGGCGTGAGAGCCTGCAGGGCATGCGCCACACGCTGAACGATACCGTAGAGCTGACTGACCGGCTGTTGCAGCTGGCGCAGATCAAGGCGCGCCACGGCGAAGATAAACCCTTTACCCGCGTTGATCTCAGTCAGATTGTGCAGCAGGCGTGCCTGAGCGGCTATACCGCCGCGCGGCACAAGCAGATTGATTTAGGTTTCGAGGGCGAAGAGGCGTGTCGCGTACAGGGAGACGCACTGCTGCTGGCTGAACTGTGCGCCAACCTGCTGGATAATGCGATTAAATATACGCCGGCGCAGGGAACGGTAACGGCGCGGCTGCAGGGGCATCAGCTGGAGATTGAAGACAGCGGCCCCGGTATAGACGCTGCGCAGCAGCAGCAGGCGCTCCAGCCGTTTGCACGTCTCGATCCCAGCGGGCAGCCTGGTGCGGGTATCGGGCTGGCGCTGGTAAAAGATATCTGCGCCTGGCACGGCGCGCGGCTGCGTCTCGATCGCAGCCCGCAGCTGGGCGGACTGCGGGTCACCGTCAGCTTTCCCTGATGGCCGGCTGGCGCAGCGGCGTCTTCAGCCGCTGCGCCAGGATCACGCCGGTAAGCGTAATACCGCCGCCAATCCAGTGATAGCTGTGCAGCTGCTCATGCAGAAACAGCACCGCAATAAGCGCTGTAAATACCGGCACCACGTTCATAAAGATACTGGTGGTACTGGCACCCAGCCGCTGCACGCCAAGGATCCACAAAAAGGGCGCCACGATCGAGGCAAACAGCCCGGCAAACAGCACCAGCGGCAGGTTCTGCTGCGTCAGCGCGACCTCCGGCGCGAGCAGAAAGCCCGGCAGCAGCAGCACAACACCGAAGAAAATCTGCACATAGAGGCTTTGCCAGGTGGGGAGCGGGATCGCCCAGCGTTTGGTCAGTACGCCATAGAGTGCATAAGAGGTGGAGGCCACCAGCATCATGACTTCGCCATTGCCGGGTCGCTGCGCCAGCAGCTGGGCCGGATTGCCGGCGCTGACCAGCCAGACCAGCCCGATAAACGAGAGAATCCCGCCCAGCAGAATACCGCGCGTGGGGGCCAGACGCAGCACCAGCAGGCTGAGCAGAATCGTCAGCAGCGGAATGGTGGCCCCCAGTATGCCCATCATCACCGCCGACACGCTGTGTGCCGCATAGTAGGCAAGGCTCTGGTAAAGCACCATGCCAAGCAGCCCCAGCAGCAGCAGCTGACCGAGGTGACTTTTTATTGTGCGCCGGTGCCGCCATACGCCGGGCAGGCAGAACGGGGTCAGCACCAGCAGCGCCAGCAGCCAGCGATAAAAAGAGATCGCAGCAGGATCGATAGCGTCAGCCGAGAGTTTGCTGACAATGGTGTTGATCGACCAGATCAGCACCGCAATGAGCGGGAACAGCAGGTTCATAACAGGCTCCGTAAAAATGTGCCGCCAGCATACGTTTGACCGGTTTAAAACAGATAGTTAAAATCGGACAAAATTTGTTAATGACCGGACAGAATGACTATTCAGGTTGCCTATTGCCCGCCGGCTGACGCCCCGCGCCTTTTTATGCGTTATGAGCAGACGCATGCGCGCACCGAATATCTGCCGCATCAGCATGCGTGGGGGCAGGCAATTTTTGTCACCCGTCATGTACTGGAGCTGGATATTGAAGGGGAACGTTTGCTGGCACCGGCCGAGATGCCGGTATGGATCCCCCCTGGCCAGCGTCACAGCAGCTATAACCACTGTCAGGCACAGTTTCGCACCCTGAATCTGGCGGCAGAACTCTGTAACGGCCTGCCGGATCGCCCCTGCCTGCTGACGGCAGATGCCATTACGCACGCCATTATGAATGAGTTTGCGCAGCGCGCGCTGGCGCAGCCGCAGAGCGAGGCGGAGTGGCGCCTGTGTGACGTGCTGCTGGATCGTCTGCGCCAGGCACCCGTGCATACCAGCTATCTGCCCGCCTCAGAGGATAAATTTCTTGCACCGGTGCTGCGTGCGCTGGAGGCAAATCCCGGCGATAACACCACGCTGGCGCAGTGGGCGCAGCGCGTGTTTACCACCGAACGCACGCTGGCGCGGCGCTGTCAGCAGCAGCTGAAAATGTCCTTTAGCGAGTGGCGGCAGCGGCTGCGTTTCCTGCGCACGCTTACGCTGCTGGAGCAGGGCATGAGCGTACAGGCTATCGCCCATGAACTCGGCTATAGCTCTGCCTCGGCGCTGATTGTCATGTTTCAGCAGCAGTCAGGCACCTCTCCGGAACGTTATCGCAGCCGGTTAGGCTAACCGGCGGCTTTGTGGCACACTAGCCGGCGTTCATTTCCCGCAGACAGGACTTCCGCCGTGAAAATTCTCGTTGATGAAAACATGCCCTATGCCCGTGAACTCTTCAGCCGTACCGGTGAGGTGGTCGCCGTACCGGGCCGTCCGCTGCCGGAAGCGGAACTGCGTGATGCCAGTGCGCTGATGGTGCGGTCAGTGACCCCGGTTAGTGCGGCGCTGCTGGCGGACACGCCGGTAAAATTTGTCGGCACCGCCACCGCGGGCACCGATCACGTGGATCAGACCTCGCTACAGGCAGCCGGCATCGGCTTCTCTGCCGCACCAGGCTGCAACGCTATCGCCGTGGTGGAATATGTCTTCTCTGCGCTGCTGCTGCTGGCTGAACGTGACGGCTTTGCGCTGCGCGATCGCACCGTGGGCATCGTGGGCGTCGGTAACGTCGGCAGCCGTCTGCAGGCGCGACTGGAAGCCTGGGGCGTTAAAACGCTGCTGTGCGATCCGCCCCGTGCCGATCGTGGCGATACCGGGCCGTTTCATACGCTGGAAATGCTGGTGGCACAGGCGGATATCCTGACTTTTCATACGCCGCTGAATAAAGAAGGGCGCTATAAAAGCTGGCACCTGGCGGATGCGGCGCTGCTGATGGCGCTGCGGCCCGATACCATTCTGATTAACGCCTGCCGCGGTCCGGTGGTTGACAACGCTGCGCTGCTGGAAGTGCTGAAAATGCGTGGCGATCTGCGCGTGGTACTGGATGTATGGGAGCCGGAACCCGATCTCAGTCTCGATTTACTGGCGCGCGTGGATATCGCCACCGCCCATATCGCAGGCTACACGCTGGAGGGCAAAGCGCGTGGCACGACGCAGGTCTTTGAAGCCTGGAGCGCGTTTATCGGCCAGCCGCAGCAGGTGGCGCTGGAGAGTCTGCTGCCGCCGCCGGAGTTCAGCAGCATCACGCTGCACGGTGAACTCGATCAGGCAACGCTGAAACGACTGGCACACCTGGTGTATGATGTGCGCCGCGACGACGCGCCGCTGCGTAAAGCAGCAGGCCAGCCGGGCGAGTTTGACCGGCTGCGCCGGCAGTATGAAGAGCGCCGTGAGTGGTCTTCGCTGCAGGTGATCTGCGACAACGCTGCCAGCGCCAGCATGCTGAAGCAGCTGGGCTTTCGCGTCAGCCTGCAGGGGTAGCCATCCTCTCTCCCGGAATGATGCGCCACGGCGCACAGCGGGAACGAATCTGAATTATGAGGCGGTATCATTACCGCCTTCTGTTTTTATGTCATTGTCTGGAGTAAACCAACATGTCTGACGGCTGGAATATTGCGCTACTGGGCGCAACAGGCGCCACAGGAAACGCTGTACTGGAACTGCTGGCGGAACGCCAGTTCCCGGTTGGTGAGATCCATCTGCTGGCAAGCGAAAACAGCGCGGGTGAAACACTGCGTTTTGCCGGCCGTTCGGTGCGCGTACAGGATGCGGCTGAGTTCGACTGGACCCAGGCGCAGCTGGCGTTTTTCACCGCCGGTCGCGAGGCGTCAGCCCGCTACGCAGAAGAGGCGGCGAGCCAGGGATGCCTGGTGATCGACAGCAGCGATCTGTTCGCGCTGGAGCCGGATGTGCCGCTGGTGGTACCGGATGTGAACCCGCAGGTACTGGCGGACTACCGTAACCGTAATATCATCAGCGTGGCAGATGCGCTGGTAAGCCAGCTGTTATGTGCCATCAAGCCACTGGTTGAAACCGCCGGACTGAGCCGCATTCAGGTAACAAACCTGCTGTCGGTATCCAGCCAGGGCAAAGCTGCCGTGGATGGACTGGCAGGCGAGAGTGCGCGCCTGCTGAATGGCATTCCGCCTGACGAACACTATTTTGGCCGTCAGCTGGCATTTAACCTGCTGCCGCAGCAGGCGGACAGCAGCGGCAGCGTGGCAAGTGAACGTCGCGTCGTGGAGCAGGTGCGTAAAGTACTGCAGGATGAGGGACTGCCGATTGCCGTCAGCAGCGTGCAGGCGCCGGTGTTTTACGGCAATGCGCAAATCGTCTATCTGGAAAATCTGCGTCCGCTTTCTGCCGAAGAGGCGCGTGATGAACTGGCGCGTGCGGAAGATATCAGCCTGAGCGAAGAGGGGGATTACCCGACGCAGGTCGGTGATGCCTCCGGTAATGAAGTGCTGAGCATTGGCAGCCTGCGCAACGACTACGGCATTCCGGAGCTGCTGCAGTTCTGGTCGGTGGCGGATAACGTACGCTTTGGCGGCGCGCTGATGGCAGTGAAAACGGCGGAGAAGCTGGTGCAGGAGTATTTCTACTGATGCAGGCGGAGGCGACAATCCTGAAGCTGGCGCTGGGCATTGAGTATGACGGCAGCCGCTACTATGGCTGGCAGCGGCAAAATGAAGTACGCAGCGTGCAGGAGAAGCTGGAGAAAGCGCTGGCGAAAGTAGCGAACCATGACGTCAGCGTTTTTTGTGCCGGGCGTACCGACGCAGGCGTACACGGCACCGGTCAGGTAGTGCATTTTGAAACCACTTCACGGCGCGCTGACAGCGCCTGGACGCTGGGGGTCAATGCCAATCTACCGGATGATATCGCCGTACGCTGGGTAAAAGCGGTGCCGGAGAGCTTTCACGCGCGCTTCAGCGCGACCGCGCGACGCTACCGCTATGTGATTTATAACCAGCGGCTGCGCCCGGCTATTCTCGGCAACGGGCTGACGCACTACTACCATCCGCTTGATGCAGAGAAGATGCAGCGTGCCGGCCAGCATCTGCTGGGCGAGAATGATTTTACCTCGTTTCGTGCTGTGCAGTGTCAGTCGCGCACGCCGTGGCGCAACGTGATGCATCTGAACGTGACGCGGCAGGGCGCGTTTGTCATTGTCGATATTAAAGCTAATGCTTTTGTGCACCATATGGTGCGTAACATCGTTGGCAGCCTGATAGAAGTCGGCAACGGCAATCAGCCGGAGAGCTGGATAGCAGATCTGCTGGCGGCGAAAGATCGCACGCTGGCAGCGGCAACCGCCAAAGCAGAAGGGTTATATCTGGTAGCGGTGGATTACCCATCGCATTTTGCGTTACCACAGCCTGCGCCGGGACCACTATTCCTCGCAGATTAATTTTTAACCATAGGGTGTCAGGGAGTTAGCTGGTATGGAGTTTATCCATTTTGTTGTCGATTTTATTCTGCACATTGATGTGCACCTGGCCGAACTGGTGGCGCAGTATGGCATCTGGATCTACGCCATCCTGTTCCTGATCCTGTTTTGCGAGACCGGCCTGGTGGTGACGCCATTTCTGCCGGGTGATTCGCTGCTGTTTGTGGCAGGCGCACTTGCTGCATTACCGGGCAACGATTTAAACGTGCATCTGATGGTCACGCTGCTGGTTATCGCCGCCATTCTCGGCGATGCGGTGAACTACACCATTGGCCGTCTGTTCGGTGAGAAACTGTTCAGTAATCCGCAGTCAAAAATCTTCCGCCGCAGCTATCTTGATAAAACCCATGCGTTCTACGATCGTCACGGCGGCAAAACCATTATACTTGCGCGCTTTGTGCCAATCGTGCGAACCTTTGCCCCCTTCGTGGCGGGTATGGGGCACATGTCCTATCGCCACTTTGCGCTCTTCAACGTCACGGGCGCGCTGTTATGGGTGCTGCTGTTCTCCTATGCCGGCTATCTGTTTGGCGATCTGCCGGTGGTACAGGAGAATCTCAAACTGCTGATTGTCGGCATTATCGTGGTATCGGTACTGCCAGGCGTGATTGAAGTATGGCGCCATCGCCGTCAGGCGCGTCAGCAGAAATCGCAGTAAGCGCGCCACCATATTTTTATCCACAGCGTGAACAGGTTGTGGTTTAATGAGCGACATTTACGGCCTGCTGAAGGTGATTTCAGCAGTAACGAAAAGACTGGACCAGGTCAGCATTAAACAGAAAGGTCATCAATGAGCTGGATTGAACGCATACTGAATAAAAGCACCACGACGCCTACGCGCAAAGCCAGCATCCCGGAAGGGGTGTGGACCAAGTGCGACAGCTGTGGTCAGGTGCTCTACCGCGCCGAGCTGGAGCGCAACCTTGAGGTCTGCCCGAAGTGCGACCACCACATGCGTATGCATGCGCGCGAGCGTCTGCATAGCCTGATGGATGAAGGATCGATGGTTGAGCTGGGAAGCGAACTGGAGCCAAAAGATCTGCTCAAGTTTCGCGACTCCAAAAAGTATAAGGATCGTCTGGTAGCGGCCCAGAAAGACACCGGCGAAAAAGATGCGCTGATCGTCATGAAAGGCCAGCTGCACGGCATGCCGGTTGTTGCAGCAGCATTTGAGTTTGCCTTTATGGGCGGCTCAATGGGCTCGGTAGTGGGCGCACGCTTTGTGCGTGCCGTAGAGCAGGCGCTGGAAGATAACTGCCCGCTGATCTGCTTCTCTGCCAGCGGCGGAGCGCGTATGCAGGAAGCGCTGCAGTCGCTGATGCAGATGGCAAAAACCAGCGCGGCGCTGGCGAAAATGCAGGAACGCGGTCTGCCTTATATCTCCGTGCTGACCGATCCGACCATGGGCGGCGTCTCTGCCAGCTTTGCGATGCTGGGCGATCTCAACGTGGCAGAACCAAAAGCGCTAATCGGTTTTGCCGGTCCACGCGTGATTGAGCAGACGGTACGTGAAAAGCTGCCGCCGGGCTTCCAGCGCAGTGAATTTCTGATTGAAAAAGGCGCGATCGACATGATCATCCGTCGTCCGGAAATGCGCTTTAAGCTGGCCAGCCTGCTGGCAAAAATGATGAACCTGCCGGCTCCGCAGCTGGATGGCGAACCGCCAGTGGTGGTGGAACCAGAAAGCAACGACGCCTGACAGGCAACCGAAAGGCGCAGCGATGCGCCTTTTTACTTTCATTCCGTACATCCCATTTTCAGTGAGCAGCTGTGCCGGTGCCTGCCTGTTGATAGCCATCAGCCGCGCGCAGGCCTCTCTTTCCGCCGCTGCGCTGAACGATGAGCTGTACCACGCAACAGACGGGACTCATGAACACGCATCAGCCTCCTCAGGGCACGTCGCCGCTGGCCACGTGGCTTCACTATCTTGAGCATCTTCACTCACAGGCGATTGAACTGGGTCTGGATCGTATTCAGCGCGTTGCCGCTCAGCTTGACCTGCTGAAACCTGCTCCCTTTATCTTCACCGTTGCCGGAACCAACGGCAAAGGCACCACCTGCCGCATGCTGGAAACGCTGCTGATGGCAGCAGGCTACCGCACAGGCGTTTACAGTTCGCCCCATCTGGTGCGCTACACCGAGCGCGTGCGCGTGCAGGGCGCGGAGCTGCCAGAGGCGCAGCACAGCGCCAGCTTTGCTGAAATCGAAGCGGGGCGCGGTGATACCTCGCTGACCTATTTTGAATTTGGCACGCTCTCTGCGCTTAATCTGTTCCGCCAGGCGAACCTTGACGTGGTGATCCTTGAAGTCGGACTGGGTGGCCGTCTTGATGCCACCAACATTGTTGATACTGATGTCGCAGTGATCACCAGTATTGCACTCGATCACACAGACTGGCTCGGCCCCGACCGCGAGAGTATCGGGCGGGAAAAAGCAGGTATTTTCCGCGCCGGCAAACCTGCCATAGTAGGCGAAGCGGAGATGCCGGCAACCATCGCCGCCGTTGCCGCAGAAAACGGTGCCGTGCTGCACCAGATCAATCGCGACTGGCAGTGGCAGCGCTCTGATGATAGCTGGATGCTGCAGGATGCGCAGGGTGAACTGCGCGATCTGCCGCTGCCGCAGGTGCCGCTGCCGAACGCGGCCACGGCGCTGGCTGCGTTACGGGCGTCGGGTCTGCATGTCTCTGATGCCATCATCCGTACGCATCTGCCGCAGGCAATGCTGGCGGGCCGCTTTCAGACTGTCAGCCACGCGCCGCAGGTGATTCTGGATGTGGCGCACAATCCGCACGCGGCCGCCTGGCTGGCGTCGCGCCTGGCGGCACTGCCCGCAGGCGGAAGCATTCATGCGGTAGCGGGTATGCTGCACGACAAAGATATTGCCGGTACGCTCGCAGCGCTGGCACCGCAGGTGACGCACTGGTATTGCGCGCCGCTGGCAGGCCCGCGTGGCGCATCGGCGGAAGAGCTGCTTGCACATCTGGAGCGCGGTACGGCGTATGCCAGCGTCGATGCGGCGTGGCAGGCAGCGCGTGCGCAGGCCAGCCGGGAGGATGTGATTCTGGTGTGTGGTTCGTTTCACACCGTAGCACAGGTTATGGAATTGATGGCAGCGGAGAACGGCAGTGGCGAGTAAGTTTCAAAATCGGTTAGTGGGCACGGTGATCCTGGTAGCGATTGGCGTCATTGTGCTGCCGGGCCTGCTGGACGGTAAGAAAAAGCATTACAAAGAAGAGTTTGCAGCGATTCCGCTGGTGCCGAAGCCTGACGATCAGCAGGATAGCGAAATGGTGCCGCCGGTTACGCAGCCGCTGCCGTCGCAGCCGCCGGAAGGTGCCGGCGCCGCACAGCAGTCAGCGGCCAGCCAGGCAGCACAAAATCCGGCCGTCAGCGGCAGCGCGCAGCCGGTGCAGAACAGCCAGCCAAGCGTCGTGACGCCACCGGCGGTGCATCAGCAGACGCCGCCCCGAACCCAGCAAAAACCCGCTGAACAGACGAAGCCTAAAACGGTGGAGCAGAGCAGGCCGAAGCCGGTGGAACAACCGAAGCCGAAGCCGGTGGAGACGCCGAAACCTGCAGAGCAGCCAAAAGCAGCGGAGCAGAGCAAGCCGGCAGAAACGCAGAAGCCAGCCAGCGCGCCAGCGGGGCAGGCGTATGTGGTGCAGCTTGGCGCACTGAAAAATGCGGCGAAAGTCGATGAGATTGTGGCGAAGCTGCGGCTCTCTGGCTATCGCGCCTTTACCGTGCCGTCATCACCGGTGCAGGGTCAGATTACCCGTATTTATGTCGGTCCTGACGCGTCCAAAGCGAAACTGCAGAGTTCGCTGAGCGAACTGCAGAGCGTTTCCGGTCTGGGCGGGGTGGTTAAACCCTATAGCGTGCACTGACAGGCTGATAAGCCACGCCGATAGCAGTAACAGGCGTGGCTTATTGCATTCAAAGTGGCAGTAAAAGTAGTAAATTAACTGTTAAATCAGTCAATTAAATACTGTTATTAGTCGCGGGCGAAGAAATTATTTTTCCTCGCCCTTTTTCATCACTGTGAACGGGAAAAGGCTACGCAAACGTTTTCTTTTTCTGTTAGAATGCGCCCCGAACTGGATGCAGGGGTGCGAAGCACTGTACTGGAAGCGTTCATGATCTGGATTGATTACGTCATTATTGCGGTAGTTGGTTTTTCGGCTCTGGTCAGCCTGATTCGCGGGTTTGTCCGGGAAGCCTTATCTCTTGTTACCTGGGGATGCGCGTTTTTTGTCGCCAGTCATTACTACGCCTACCTGGCAGTCTGGTTTACAGGTTTTAACGACGAACTGGTTCGCAACGGCATCGCAATTGCGGTGTTGTTCGTTGCCACCCTGATTGTGGGTGCCATCGTGAACTATGTGATCGGCTCGCTGGTTGAGAAAACCGGCTTGTCGGGAACCGACAGGGTGTTGGGGGTCTGTTTCGGGGCGTTGCGTGGCGTGCTGATTGTTTCCGCCATTCTTTTCTTCCTTGATACATTCACCGGCTTTTCGAAAAGCCCGGACTGGCAACAGTCTCAGCTCATTCCCCAGTTCAGTTATATCATCAGGTGGTTTTTTGATTACCTGAAAAGCACGTCCAGTTTTTTACCCCGGTGACACCATCGGGAGTGCGGCTAATGAGGAAATGACAATATGTGCGGTATTGTTGGTATCACCGGTTTTATGCCAGTAAACCAGTCGATCTATGACGCGTTAACGGTGCTGCAGCACCGCGGACAGGATGCCGCCGGCATTTGTACTATCGATGCGCTGAACTGCTTCCGTCTGCGCAAAGCAAATGGCCTGGTCAGCGACGTGTTTGAAGCGCGCCACATGCAGCGTTTGCAGGGCAATATCGGTATCGGCCACGTGCGTTACCCTACCGCTGGCAGCTCCAGCGCCTCTGAAGCGCAGCCGTTTTACGTTAACTCCCCTTACGGTATTACGCTGGCGCATAACGGCAATCTCACCAATGCGCACGAGCTGCGTAAACAGCTGTTTGAGACCGGACGCCGTCACGTTAACACCACCTCCGATTCAGAGATCCTGCTCAACATCTTTGCGCAGGAGCTGGATCGTTTTCAGCACTACCCACTGGATGCTGAGACCATTTTTGCAGCGGTAGCGGCAGTGCATCAGCAGGTGCGTGGCGCTTACGCCGTAGTGGCGATGATTATCGGTCACGGCATGGTGGCGTTTCGCGATCCCAACGGTATTCGCCCGCTGGTGCTCGGCAAGCGCGCTATGCAGGATGGCCGCACGGAGTATATGGTTGCCTCAGAGAGTGTGGCGCTGGATACGCTGGGATTTGAGTTCATTCGTGACGTAGCGCCGGGTGAAGCGGTGTATATCACCGAGCAGGGCCAGCTTTCGACCCGCCAGTGCGCTGAGGATCCGAAAAGCAATCCCTGCCTGTTTGAATACGTCTATTTTGCCCGCCCGGACTCTTTCCTCGACAAGATTTCCGTCTATAGCGCGCGCGTGCGCATGGGCACCAAACTCGGTGAAAAAATTGCCCGTGAGTGGGAAGATCTCGATATCGACGTAGTCATTCCAATTCCGGAAACCTCGACCGATACCGCGCTGGAGATTGCGCGCATTCTGAATAAGCCTTATCGGCAGGGGTTTGTGAAAAACCGCTATGTGGGCCGCACCTTTATTATGCCGGGCCAGCATCTGCGCCGCAGCGCCGTTCGCCGTAAACTCAACGCCAACCGTGCCGAGTTCCGCGATAAAAATGTGCTGCTGGTGGATGACTCTATCGTACGCGGTACGACCTCTGAACAGATTATTGAGATGGCGCGCGAGGCGGGAGCTAAACGGGTTTACCTTGCATCGGCCGCACCGGAGATCCGTTTTCCGAACGTCTATGGTATCGATATGCCCAGCGCCACTGAGCTGATTGCACACGGCCGTGAAGTGGAAGAGATCCGTCAGCTGATCAAGGCTGACGCGCTGATCTTCCAGGATCTGAACGATCTGATTGAGGCGGTACGCGAAGAGAATCCGGACATTGAACAGTTTGAGTGCTCTGTGTTCAACGGCGTCTATGTCACGAAGGATGTGGATCAGCAATACCTGGAATATCTGCAGTCACTGCGCAACGACGATGCCAAAGCACTGCAGCGGCAGAATGAAGTGGAAGGGCTGGAGATACATAACGAAGGCTGATTGGGCTTTTATCCGGCAGACAGACGGGGCAGGCGCAAGCCTGCCCCGTCTGTTTTGCGCTTTTTCACCGTGCGCCAGCGCATTTTTGCCTGGGGCAGGCTATCATTGCCGCTTCTGAACAGAGTAAGGCAGAGTTATGAAACGTCTCATCATTGGTCTTTCCGGCGCCAGCGGCGCGATCTACGGCGTGCGGCTGCTGCAGGTGCTGCAATCGGTGCCCGAAGTGGAAACCCATCTGGTGATGAGCCCGGCTGCGCGCCAGACGCTGGCGCTGGAAACCGACTACAGCGTGCGGGATGTACAGGCGCTTGCCAGCGTGGTGCATGACGTGCGGGATATCGGGGCAAGTATCTCTTCCGGCTCGTTTAAAACGCTGGGTATGGTGATCCTGCCGTGCTCAATGAAAACCCTCTCTGGCATTGTACACAGCTACAGTGACAGTCTGCTGACGCGCGCCGCGGATGTCGTGCTGAAAGAGCAGCGTCGTCTGGTGCTGTGCGTACGCGAAACGCCGCTGCACGTCGGGCATCTGCGCATGATGACCACGGCGGCTGAACTGGGTGCGATGATAATGCCGCCGGTGCCGGCGTTTTATCACCGGCCGCAGCGCATTGAGGATTTGGTTGACCAGACGGTGAATCGCGTCGTGGATCAGTTTGATATTACGCTGCCGGAAGATCTGTTTATGCGCTGGAATGGCGCATAAACGTGGAGCGCTGCACAATGGATGTGCAAATTCGCGGTGTTGATCACTCTTCGTGCATAATCTGCACTAAAAGTTAGCAAACTCGCTTTTTCTTCCGCATCCCGCTGTTATATTCCCTTCATAACGAATTGTCTGCGTCCCGTTACGACGCGCTCGTTAGCGCACCTGCATGCTGCATCGCCAGCTTTGAGACCTGGCATGAAAACTGCAATCTATTCAGCGCAAAACACACATCACACCACATAACAATAAGCACGTCACTTGAGGGTAAACTATGAAAAAGCGAGTTCTGGCTCTCTCCCTGCTGCTGGCAATGACCGGCACCGCCAGCGTTTTTGCCGCCGTACCGCAGTCGCTGCGCATCGGGACCGATCCCACTTACCCGCCGTTTGAGTCAAAAAATGCCCAGGGCCAGCTGGTTGGTTTTGATATCGACCTTGCCAATGAGATTTGCAAGCGTATCCAGACCAAATGTACCTATGTGGAAAGTGATTTCGATGCGCTCATCCCGTCGCTGAAAGCGAAAAAAATTGATGCCATTATCTCGTCACTCTCTATTACCGAAAAGCGTCAGGAAGAGATTGGCTTCTCGGAAAAACTTTATGCGGCGAATGCCCGCCTGGTGGCGGCAAAAGGCTCTCCGCTGCAGCCAACGATTGACTCCCTGAAAGGCAAAAATATCGGTCTGCTGCAGGGCACCACGCAGGAAACTTACGCTAATCAATACTGGCGGCCAAAGGGCGTTACCGTGACACCGTATGCGAATCAGGATCTGGTTTATCAGGATCTGAACGCCGGTCGCATTGACGCCGCATTCCAGGATGAAGTGCAGGCGAGCGAAGGCTTCCTGAAGCAGCCGGTAGGCAAAAATTACGCCTTTGCCGGCCCGGCGGTTAAAGATGACAAAATTTTTGGTGTAGGCACCGGCATGGGGCTGCGCAAAGATGACAGCGATCTCAAAGCCGCCATCGACAAGGCGTTCAATGAGATGCGCAAAGATGGTACCTACGACAAAATTGCGAAAAAATATTTTGATTTCAACGTCTACGGTGACTGATTGACCTGTTTCCTGATACTGCGGGCAGAGTGACAGGAACCGGGGCCATAACTATTCACTCCGGGCGCTTACTTATGTAAACTCCCGGGGTTCATACGCTTGCCGCTATCCTTCCGTGATTCATATCCCTGGTCAGGACTGTCCGCTATTTACCGGGCAGCGTGTGTTATTTTCCTCTCACGACAGGATCGAAATCATGTTGTATGGCTATTCTGAAGTCATTCTCAAAGGCACGCTGGTGACGCTGGAGCTGGCACTGAGCGCCGTGCTGCTGGCGGTTATCCTTGGCCTGCTCGGGGCGGGTGCCAAACTGTCACGCAGCCGGCCGCTGGCAATCATCGCGGAAGGGTACACTACCCTGATCCGTGGCGTGCCGGATCTGGTGCTGATGCTGCTGATCTTTTACGGGCTGCAGATTGCGCTCAACGCGGTAACTGACGCGCTGGGCCTGACGCAGTTTGATATCGACCCGATGGTGGCCGGTATTATCACGCTCGGTTTTATCTATGGCGCATACTTTACTGAAACCTTTCGCGGCGCGTTTCTGGCGGTGCCAAAGGGGCAGATTGAAGCGGCCACCGCATTTGGTTTTACCGGCTCCCAGACGTTCCGGCGCATTCTGTTTCCGGCCATGATGCGTTTTGCGCTGCCCGGTATCGGAAACAACTGGCAGGTGATCCTCAAGGCGACCGCACTGGTGTCACTGCTGGGGCTGGAGGATGTGGTTAAAGCGACGCAGCTGGCGGGCAAGAGTACCTGGCAGCCGTTCTATTTCGCCATTGTGGCAGGGGTGATCTATCTGGTGTTTACCACGCTGTCCAATGGCGTGCTGTGGTGGCTTGAGCGCCGCTACTCGGTCGGGGTAAAAAGGGCAGAATTATGATTGAAATTATTCAGGAATACTGGAAACAACTGCTCTGGACCGATGGTTATCGCTTCACCGGTGTGGCCATCACGCTGTGGCTTCTTATCCTTTCTGTGGTCATCGGCGGCTGCCTGGCCGTGATCCTGGCCATCGCCCGCGTCTCGCCCAACCGGTTTATCTCAACACCGGTCTGGCTGTTTACCTATGTGTTTCGCGGCACGCCGCTCTATGTACAGCTGCTGGTGTTCTATTCCGGCATGTATACGCTGGAAGTAGTAAAAGGTTCTGAGCTGCTGAATGCGTTTTTCCGCAGCGGGCTGAACTGTACGCTGCTGGCGTTTACGCTGAATACCTGTGCTTACACCACTGAAATTTTTGCGGGCGCTATCCGCGCCGTGCCACACGGTGAAATTGAAGCCGCGCGCGCCTATGGTTTTTCGACCGTAAAGCTTTACCGCTGCATTATTCTGCCGTCAGCGCTGCGTACCGCGCTGCCTGCATACAGCAATGAAGTGATCCTGATGCTGCACTCTACCGCGCTGGCGTTTACCGCGACCGTGCCGGATTTGCTGAAAATCGCGCGCGATATCAACTCGGCCACTTATCAGCCGTTTACCGCGTTTGGGCTCGCTGCAGTGCTCTATCTGATTATCTCTTATGTGCTGATTAGCCTGTTCCGCCTTGCGGAACGCCGCTTTCTGGCACATGTGAAACCCTCTTCGTCGCACTGAGTATCACTATGGCTGAAAATAAATTACAGGTTGCCGAACTGCACAAGCGTTACGGTGAACACGAAGTTCTGAAAGGCGTATCACTGCGGGCCAATGCCGGCGATGTGATCAGCATTATTGGCTCATCCGGCTCCGGGAAAAGTACCTTTTTACGCTGTATTAACTTCCTCGAAAAGCCGAGCGAAGGTGCTATAGCCGTTAATAATGAACAGATTGCGCTGGTGCGTGATACCGACGGCCAGCTGAAAGTGGCGAATAAAGAGCAGCTGCGCTCGCTGCGCACGCGCCTCACCATGGTGTTTCAGCACTTCAATCTCTGGAGCCATATGACGGTGCTGGATAACGTGACTGAAGCGCCCATTCAGGTGCTGGGTCTGAGCAAGGCGGAAGCGCGCGAGCGGGCGATCAAGTATCTGGATAAAGTCGGGATTGATGCGCGCGCGCGGGCAAAGTATCCGGTACACCTCTCTGGCGGCCAGCAGCAGCGCGTCTCGATTGCCCGCGCGCTGGCAATGGAACCGGAAGTGCTGCTGTTTGATGAACCGACTTCAGCGCTCGACCCCGAGCTGGTAGGCGAAGTCCTGCGTATTATGCAGAAGCTGGCAGAAGAGGGGAAAACCATGGTGGTGGTCACGCATGAGATGGAGTTTGCCCGCCACGTCTCGAACCATGTGATTTTTCTGCATCAGGGGAAAATTGAGGAAGAGGGGACGCCTGATGAGCTGTTTGGCAATCCAAAGAGTCCGCGTCTGCAGCAGTTCCTGAAAGGCTCACTGAAATAGCCTGAAGCGGCGGGAGCGCAGGCTCCCGCATTAATCAGCCCGCGACATCCTGCAGCGCCTGCTGTAAATCGTACCAGCGAAAGGTAAAACCTGACGCCTCCAGCCGTTTAGGCAGCACATGCTGTCCGCCCAGCACCAGCACCGCCGACTCCCCCATCATCAGCTTAATCGCGGCCGCCGGCGTACGCATAAAGGCGGGCCGGTGCATTACCTGCCCCAGCGTGGCGGCAAACTGTTCGTTACGTACCGGATAGGGAGCAACCATATTAAACGGACCGCGCAGTGCCTGATGATCCATCAGCCAGATAATGGCATCAATCATGTCATCGATGTGGATCCACGGCAGATACTGCTTGCCGCTGCCAATCGGCCCGCCCACGCCAAGGCGGAAGGGCAGCTTCATCTTCTCCAGCGCGCCGCCCTGACGCGCCAGCACCACGCCGGTGCGCAGCAGGCAGACCCGGGTCTGATCGCTCTCTGCGTTGAGCGCCAGCTGCTCCCAGCGCGCGCACAGCGTATGGGTAAACTCATCCTGGCCGGGATCCTCTTCGGTCACGATGACCTCGCCGCTGTCGCCATAAAAACCCGTGGCGGAACCGGAGATGAGAAACGCAGGAGGCGTACTGCTGGCATGAATCAGTGAAACCAGCTGTTCGGTGATTTGCCAGCGGCTTTCGCACAGCTGCTGCTTCTGACTGGCGCTCCAGCGCTTGTCGGCGATGGGTTCGCCAGCCAGATTAATCACGCCTTCTATGCCATTAAGGTCGGACTGCTGATTAAGCCCTGACCAGAGCCTGACGCGCTCATCCAGGTGTTCCCGCGCTGCGGCCACATCACGCGTCACCACATTCACCTGATGCCCGAGCTGCAGCAGCCGCGGGATCAGGTGACGGCCAATTAATCCGGTGCCGCCGGTAATCAGTAATTGCATCGTGAGCCTCCCTGTAAATGATTATCTGCTCAGCATTGAGCATAGAAGAGAAGCGGAGAGTGAGTGTGACAGCGCCTGCAGCGTAATGGAAAAAGTGGTATTGCGGCTGCCGGCGAGGCAAAGATCCGACCAGCAGATTATTGCCTTAAGATGAAAAAGTCGGTAAAGATGTGGCACCCCTGTTGCTCATGCTGAGGCTGCCGGAGTCGGGCAAAGCACGCTAAGCGCTTGCGACAGTGATAAGAACGCTTTACCTTACGCGCATTCTGATAAAGCAATAAAAAAACGACGCGTGCCGCGCACGCTGAAACGTCAAAAGGGTTACGGATGGTGGATCAAACGGCAGACGACGCTATTGAGTGGGTCGATATCGTCAGCGAAGAGAACGAAGTGATTGCGCAGGCCAGCCGGGCACAGATGCGGGCACAGTGTCTGCGCCATCGCGCCACCTATATCGTGGTACATGATGGTATGGGCAAGATCCTGGTACAGCGTCGCACAGAGACTAAAGATTTCATGCCGGGCATGCTGGATGCCACCGCGGGCGGCGTCGTCCAGAGCGGAGAAGAGATGCTCGAATCTGCACGACGCGAAGCGGAAGAGGAGCTGGGGATCGCGGCGGTGCCGTTTGCTGAACACGGTAAGTTCTACTTTGAAGATCAGCACTGTCGCGTCTGGGGCGGGCTGTTCAGCTGTGTTTCCCACGGGCCGTTTGCGATGCAGGAGAGCGAAGTCGATGAGATTTTCTGGATGACGCCGGAAGAGATCACCGCGCGCTGCGATGAGTTCACCGACGATTCCCTGAAAGCGCTGTCGCTGTGGCTGAGCCGCAACAGTGATGCAGCACGCAGCAAGCAAAACAGCGAAAGCTGACGGCTGCATCTGCGACAGGCGAAAAAAAGCATGCGCCAGGCGCATGCTTTTTTTATACCTGAGCAGCGAAGGGGGAGATTACCCTTCCGCCTGCTGCGACTGAATCGCCGTCAGGGCGATGGTATACACGATATCATCCACCAGCGCACCGCGTGACAGGTCATTGACCGGTTTACGCATGCCCTGCAGCATCGGGCCGATAGAGATCAGATCGGCAGAGCGCTGCACCGCTTTGTACGTAGTGTTACCGGTATTGAGATCCGGGAAAATAAACACCGTGGCGCGTCCGGCAACCGCCGAATTGGGCGCTTTAGACCTGGCGACATCTTCCATAATGGCCGCGTCATATTGCAGCGGACCATCGATGACCAGATCGGGGCGCTTTTCCTGCGCAATACGGGTGGCTTCACGTACTTTTTCGACATCGCTGCCCGCACCGGAGTTGCCGGTTGAGTAAGAGATCATCGCTACGCGCGGATCGATACCAAAGGCGCTGGCGGAATCTGCAGACTGAATGGCGATTTCGGCCAGCTGTTCCGGGTTCGGATCCGGGTTGATGGCGCAGTCGCCATAGACCAGTACCTGTTCCGGCAGCAGCATAAAGAACACGGATGAAACCAGCGAGCTGCCGGGCGCGGTTTTGATCAGCTGCAGCGGCGGACGAATAGTATTGGCCGTGGTATGCACCGCACCGGAGACCAGACCGTCCACTTCTCCGCTCTCCAGCATCATGGTGCCCAGCACCACATTGTCTTCCAGCTGCTCTTCCGCTACGACTTCCGTCATGCCTTTGCTTTTACGCAGCTCAACCAGGCGCGGCACATAGTTTCCGCGCACCACTTCCGGATCGACAATTTCAATGCCGGTGCCCAGCTCTACGCCCTGAGCTGCAGCCACGCGCTGGATCTCATCCGGATTTCCCAGCAGTACGCAGGTGGCGATGCCGCGTTCGGCACAGATTGCCGCGGCTTTGACTGTGCGCGGTTCATCTCCTTCCGGCAGTACAATACGTTTGCCCGCTTTGCGTGCAAGTTCGGTGAGCTGATAGCGGAAAGCAGGAGGCGACAGGCGACGACTGCGCTCGGAAGTGGCGGTCAGCGACTCAACCCAGTCGGCGTTGATAAAGCCGGCAACATACTCCTGCACTTTTTCAATACGCTGCATATCATCAGCGGGTACTTCCAGGTTGAAGCTCTGCAGGCTCAGCGAAGTTTGCCAGGTGTTGGTTTTCACCATGAATACCGGCAGACCAGTCTGGAAAGCGCGTTCACACAGGCGGGCAATAGGCGCTTCAATCTGATAGCCACCGGTCAGCAGAATGGCACCAATTTCAATCCCGTTCATCGCCGCCAGACAGGCGGCAACCAGCACATCAGGGCGATCGGCTGAGGTTACCAGGAGCGAGCCGGGACGAAAATGCTCCAGCATGTGCGGGATGCTGCGTGCGCAGAAGGTCACGGACTTAACGCGACGCGTCTCGATTTCACCTTCGTTGATGATATCCGCATTGAGGTGGCGACACATATCAATGGCGCGTGTGGCGATCAGGTCAAAGCTCCACGGTACACAGCCCAGTACCGGCAACGGGCTGTTAGCAAACAGCTGTTTCGGGTCGATGTTGGCTACGCTGGCTTTAGAGGAGTCATCAAAAATCTCTGACAGATCGGGCCGGGTACGACCCTGCTCATCAACCGGAGCATTCAGCTTGTTGATGATAACGCCTGTGATGTTTTTGTTTTTACTGCCGCCAAAGCTGCTCTGGCTTAGCTCAATACGCTCTTTTAACTGAGCCGGCGAGTCATTGCCCAGCGCCATCACAAAAACAATCTCTGCGTTCAGCGTTTTGGCGATCTCGTAGTTGAGCGCCGAAGCGAACTGATGCTTACGTGTCGGCACCAGACCTTCGACCAGCACCACCTCTGCTTCTCTGGCCGTGGCGTGGTAGTTGGCAATGATCTCTTCCATCAGTACATCCTGCTGGTTTGAACCCAGCAGTGACTCAACGCGTGACATCTGCAGCGGTTCAGCGGCAGGAATAGCGGAGTTCTTACGAATAATGGTGGTCGTCTGGTCCGGTCTGTCACCACCGGCGCGCGGCTGAGCAATGGGCTTGAAAACACTCAGGCGCACGCCTTTGCGTTCCATTGCGCGGATCACGCCAAGGCTGACGCTGGTCAGGCCGACGCTGGTGCCGGTGGGGATAAGCATAATTGTACGTGACACGTTAAAAACCTCGCGGTGTTACAGGGTGTCAAAATCGCTCCGTCAGCCTGAGCTGACGGAGAAGAAAGGGATCAGGCCGTCAGACGCGCGGCATCCTGCGCAATCACCAGCTCTTCATTAGTCGGGATGACGAGTGCAGGGCGGGTGCCGTCTTTATTAATAAAGCCGGATTTGCCAAAGCGGGCAGCCAGATTGCGCTCGTGATCAAGGTCAAAGCCCAGCAGACCCAGTTTGCCCAGGGCCAGTTCGCGTACCAGAGCAGCATTTTCGCCAATACCGCCGGTAAAGATAACTGCATCCAGGCGACCATCCATTAGCGCCGTATAGCTGCCGATATATTTGGCCAGGCGATGGCAGAAAACATCCATCGCACGCTTTGCATCATCTTTAGTCGCATAGTTATCTTCAACGTAGCGGCAGTCGCTGGTTACTTCCGTCAGACCCAGCAGCCCTGACTCTTTGGTCAGCAGCTTGTTGATCGCATCAACGCTCATACCCAGTGCATCGTGCAGGAAGAAAACAATGGCCGGATCAATGTCACCGCTGCGGGTGCCCATGACTAAACCTTCAAGTGGCGTCAGGCCCATAGAAGTATCAACACACTGGCCGTTGCGAATAGCCGAAACAGAGCCGCCATTGCCAAGATGGCAGGTAATGATATTCAGCTCGCTGACTGGCTTGTTCAGCAGTTTTGCCGCTTCCTGCGTAACATAGTAGTGGCTGGTGCCGTGAGCACCGTAGCGGCGTACGCCATGTTCGCGATAGAGATGATAAGGCAGCGCATAGAGATAAGACTCTTCAGGCATTGTCTGATGGAAAGCCGTATCGAAAACCGCCACATTCTTATCTGAGAGATGCGGAAAGTTTTTCATCGCTTCATCAATGCCGATCAGATGGGCCGGATTATGCAGCGGGGCAAATGACGAGGCATCTTTAATCCCCTGAATCACCGCTTCGTCGATAATGACGGACCGGGTCAGCCGCTCACCACCATGTACGATACGGTGACCGATTGCAGCGATTTGTGCCGAAAGCTCTGGTTTTTGTGCCAGAATAGAGTTAACGATGAAGTTCAGTGCCTCGCTGTGGGCTGCGCCCGCACCCAGTGGGGCTTCCTGCTTACTGCCTTCCAGCTTCCATTTAATACGTGCTTCCGGCAGGTGGAAACATTCAGCCAGCCCCGACAGGTACTCATCGCCGGTAGCTGGATTGAGGATAGCAAATTTGAGAGAAGAACTGCCGCAGTTCAGAACCAGTACTAACTTCGTCGACATGGAAGTACCTATTTGTTAAATAGTGGCTAAAAATAACGCAATCAGACTAACAGCGTAGCCCATGAAAGCGGGGCGATTTATGATTAACATCATGCGCCAGCTAAAAAGAAAACGACACGCAAAAAAATTTCGTTAATTTTACGCGATTTTTTGAAAGCGCTGTAGCAATACCTGGCTCTGGCTGTGCTTTAATCAGGCGGCAGCTTCCGGTAATGTTACTGAAAACGGCGTCAGAATACCCACTGTCACCTGCAAAAACAAAATGTTTTGAAGGATGTCACGTAAAGTTGTGTAGTTATAAATTTTTTTTAAATAATGCAGTATTAGTTGAGGTGCATAATGGCGAATGACGCAGGCAATCCGGGCTGGTTCGGCTTATTCCAGCGCGGGCAACACTACATGAAAACCTGGCCTGCGGATAAACGTCTGGCACCCGTGTTTCCGGAAAACCGGGTCGTTACGGCGACCCGTTTTGCCATCCGTTTTATGCCGCCGCTGGCCATATTTACCCTGACGTGGCAGATTGCATTAGGCGGGCAGCTGGGGCCGGCAATTGCTACTGCCCTGTTTGCCTGCAGCCTGCCGATGCAGGGACTATGGTGGCTGGGCAAACGAGCCGGTACACCGCTACCGCCTGCGCTGCTGCAGTGGTTCAATGAAGTCCGCAGCAAACTGGAAGAGGCGGGGCAGGCGATTGCACCGGTAGAGGGAAAACCCACTTATCAGGCGCTGGCAGATGTGCTGAAACGTGCGTTCAGACAGCTCGATCGCACTTTTCTGGATGACCTTTAATGTTGTAAAACCGGACAAGGAGCAGCAGGTGAATTTCAAAGGATTTCTGTTTGACCTGGATGGCACGCTGGTGGATTCGCTGCCGGCAGTGAATCGCTGCTGGACGCAGTGGGGCGAACGCCATGCAATCGCCGCTGATGCGGTACTGAATTACATTCACGGCAAACCCGCTATCGACTCTCTGCGTCATTTTATGCAGGGAGAGAGTGAGGCAGCCATTCAGGCAGAATTTCACTGGCTGGAACAACAGGAAGCCACTGATACGCAGGGTGTACAGGAGATAGCCGGCGCCCGTGCGCTGCTAATGCAGCTCAATGAGCAGAATATCCCCTGGGCGATTGTTACTTCCGGTTCTGTGCCGGTTGCACATGCCCGGCATCGCGCTGCTGGACTCCCCCTGCCAGCCGTGTTTATAACAGCCAATGACATCCGGCACGGTAAGCCCGATCCGGAGCCCTATTTGCTGGGCGCAGAGCGTCTGGGCTTGCACCCGTCTGAATGTGTGGTGGTGGAGGATGCGCCCGCAGGTATTGCAGCAGGCCTTGCCGCGGGCAGTGCAGTCATTGCTGTTAATCCGGCAGCGGACACGCCCGGTCTGAGCCAGGTGATGTTTAATGTACCTGACCTGCGTACGTTAAACATTACGCAGAACGGTACCGGAACTTTTACGCTGAGCCTGCGCGCCTGAACCCTGCCCGCTCGCTCAGAGCGGGGTGTCCTGTGAAATCTCATCCAGTGACAGGTTAAAACTCGGAACGAACACCTCCATAAAATAGTCCATTTCCGGTGAGCGCCGTTCGGTCAGGGTTTTCTCCAGCCGCGTCTTAGCCAGTGAAAATTCATGGTTACCCGCGGAAAGCTCTTCAAGGCATTTCAGGTAGGCGCAGAGCGCGTCTGCCTGCTTAACCACAGCCTGTTCAGCAGCACTATAGTGGTGTTCATCGATCAGCGGACGGTACGCTTCCTGCAGTTCCGGCGGCAGCATCTCAATCAGCTTTTGCTGCGCAATCTTCTCAATTTTTTTGTATTCATGCGCAATTTGCGCGTTGTAATACTTTACCGGCGTCGGCAGATCGCCGGTCAGCACTTCACTGGCATCATGGTAGAGCGCCAGCATCGCAATACGATCGGGATTGAGTTCACCCGCAAATTTCAGATTTTTGATCACGGCCAGCGCATGCGCCACCATAGCGACCTGCAGGCTGTGTTCAGAGACGTTTTCCGTGCGCACGTTGCGCATCAGCGGCCAGCGATTGATGAGTTTCAGGCGGGAGAGGTGAGCGAAAAAGTGGCTTTGAGTCATTACAGCATCCTGTCAGCACAACGGGGAGGAAACCCCTCCCCGGAATGCATACAGTATATACCTGACTGCAGCCAGGTAAATGACAGGTTAATGGCCTGACAGGCTGCAGCAGACGATGACTTACTGCCGATAGCCCTGCAGAAAACGGCCAAATTTGCCGATCGCCATTTCCAGATCGTCTACCCGGGGTAGTGTGACAATACGCACGTGATCCGGATGAGGCCAGTTGAACGCAGAACCCTGTACCAGCAGTACTTTTTCCTGCAGCAGAAAGTCGAGTACCATTTTCTGATCGTCATAAATATTAAATTTCTTCGGATCAATACGCGGGAACATGTAAAGCGCGCCCTGCGGTTTAACGCAGCTTACGCCGGGAATGTCGTTAATCAACTCCCAGGCACGCTGACGTTGCTCGTAGAGCCGCCCGCCAGGAGCGATAAACTCACTGATACTCTGGTAGCCTCCCAGCGCTGTCTGAATCGCATGCTGAGCAGGCACGTTGGCACACAGGCGCATAGAGGCAAGCATTTCCAGGCCTTCAATATAGCCTTTTGCGTGTTTTTTCGGTCCGTTTAATACCATCCATCCCTGACGGAAACCGGCTACGCGATAGGTCTTGGATAAACCGTTAAAGGTTACCGTCAGTAGATCGGGGGCCAGCGCCGCGATCGAATGATGTTGGGCATCGTCATAGAGGATCTTGTCGTAAATTTCGTCAGCAAAGATGATCAGGTTATGCTGACGCGCAATTTCCACAACCTCCATGAGCAGCTCTTTACTGTAAACCGCGCCGGTGGGGTTATTGGGGTTAATAATCACAATGCCGCGCGTGCGCGGTGTGATTTTGCTGCGGATATCATCCAGATCCGGAAACCAGCCCGCCGACTCATCGCAGCGATAATGTACTGCTTTACCACTGGAGAGCGAAACGGCTGCCGTCCACAGCGGATAATCCGGTGCCGGCACCAGCATTTCATCGCCGCTATTGAGCAGCGCCTGCATCGCCTGCACGATCAGCTCTGATACGCCATTACCGATATAGATATCTTCAACGGTAACATCGCGCATATCACGCGCCTGATAGTGCTGCATGATGGCTTTACGAGCAGAGTAAAGCCCCTTTGAATCGCAGTAGCCCTGCGCACCCGGCAGGTTACGTATAACATCGACCAGAATTTCATCGGGTGCTTCAAAACCAAATGGCGCAGGGTTACCAATATTAAGTTTGAGAACCTTATTGCCTTCTTCTTCGAGTCGCTTTGCTTCTTTTAGTACCGGTCCGCGAATGTCGTAACAGACATTTTCCAGCTTACCGGATTTATCAATTTGGAAATTCATCGTTGCCGCCTTTTCGGGCAGAGTCCTTTAACCCGCCACCCAGTTAAAACCAGCCCAATTTACTCTTCTCGTGATAACAAAAGAAGGGCGGCAGTGGCTTTTGGCGTGATTGAGACAGATTCACGGCCAGAGTAGTTTAATTAAGGCGGTATATCGATTAGATTGGTTTTTATGACTGCTTGTGCTTTATTTAAAAGACTATTATGTCGGAAGATGGCAATGTGGTTTGCTTCTGGCAGCGGCGCTATCGGCAAATCTGTCATAAGAACAATAAGGGATGCTTTCTATGCTAATGATTAGCTGCGCAATGAAACAGTTAAGCGTATCTTGCTAAATGATGATGTTTTATTCAATGGGTGTTAACCCATGCATGGCGCAGCGGCAATATCTGCATTCTTATGCGAAGACTTAGCATAGAAATTGCGCAGGTAACCGTGCTTGCGAGTGCAACACTGGCGGGTAAAGAGCGTTTTTTATATAACTTTTTTGCTCCAAATAAGTTTACAAACCAGATGGTCAAAATTTGACCCTGGTGTTACCGGAGGGGTTAAAAGGGCTTATTGAGCAAAAAATATGATGTTTTGCACGAAAACATTTCCATTTAAAGCGTAAAAATGATTAAGTATAATTTATTATTCGAAGCACTTTACCGCTTCGTATCGACATAACAATGTGTTATCTCTTTTTTTGCTCTGCAACCTTTTATGCAGGCAACCAGGCAACTACACAGCTTCCAGCACCGGTACGACTCTTGTCTTTGGCCCTGAAGTTGTTCTGTCTCTGATGACGCCGCCTCTCTGTTAACAGAGAACGTACGCTCGTCATTACCCGCCTGAACTCGGTTTCAGGACAATCTCTTATGGAGGTTGTCAGTAAGTACCATTGTCACTTATCTCTTTGATTTTGTGGCAATACACCAGGGTAGTAGTTCTAAAAATCTTATAAAGTGAAGAAAAAAATCATGACTAATGCAAATCGTCCGATACTGAATCTCGACCTCGATCTGCTGCGTACATTTGTTGCTGTTGCTGACCTGAATACGTTTGCGGCGGCGGCGGCAGCTGTGTGCAGAACCCAGTCAGCGGTAAGCCAGCAGATGCAACGTCTGGAGCAACTGGTCGGTAAAGAGCTGTTTGCCCGACATGGACGTAACAAACTTCTGACGGAGCACGGTATTCAGCTACTTGGCTATGCCAGGAAAATTCTGCGTTTTAACGATGAAGCCTGCACCTCACTGATGTACAGCAATATTCAGGGTGTATTGACTATCGGTGCCTCTGATGACACATCAGATACCATTCTGCCTTTCCTGCTGAACCGGGTAACGTCAGTCTATCCAAAGCTCGCTATTGATGTACGCGTCAAACGTAACCCGTTTATGATGGAAATGCTGAACCAGGGCGAAGTTGATCTGGTTGTGACAACGTCCAGCCCGGGTAACTTTACGCATCAGGTGCTGCGTACTTCTCCAACGCTCTGGTACTGTGCCGCTGATTATATTTTCCAGCGCGGCGAAGCGATTCCTCTGGTATTGCTGGATGAACCAAGCCCGTATCGCGATATGGCTATAGATCATCTGAATGAAGCCGGCATTCCATGGCGTATCTCTTATGTGGCTTCAACACTGGCAGCAGTGCGCGCGGCCGTTAAAGCAGGTCTGGGCGTGACGGCTCGTCCGGTTGAAATGATGAGCCCTGAACTGCGCGTGATGGGGGCAGCAGAGGGTTTACCTGTGTTGCCTGATACGCAATATCTGCTGTGTCGTAATGCTGACAGCGACAATGAGCTGGCACTGGCCATTTTTAATGCCATGCAATCGACTAACGATCCTTACAATCTCAGCGCAAATCCGGATAGCTCACTGCTGCTGGATGATGAAGAGTAAGTACGACTGACAGCAGTAATGCACCTCTTACGCGCGGTATAAACGCGCTATAAAAAAGCCTTAGTCGGCATCACAGCGACTAAGGCTTTTTTTTATCCATTAACCTGACATAAGCCCGCGTTTTTGTGGCCGATAATTATCAGGCTTTCCGAAAAGCAATCAGTTGTTTCAACTTCAACTATTTTGGAAATTTTTTATCAAAAAATGCCTTCTTTGCTACGGGAGAATGCGACGTATGCGCTGCTTTTTACAGCAAAAAGCGCAGAAGTGTGCTCTGGATCAAAAAAATAACCCTGTCAGGGAGAGGGAAATCTGCGTAAGACCTGTCAAAATGTGAGTGTTAAACGCACGATCCATGCATGCAAAACCCCGCTACACTGAAATTAACCGCACAAACTGAAGCGATTTAGCTGGCGCTGATGAGGGTATATGTTAATAATATGATGCGGGTGTAAAATAATGTTTGGATACTTTTGTCAAAGTTGACAAAAGGTTATAGAAAGGAGTAAAAACCCCCATAAAATTGCTGCCTAATCATGAAAGACGGCAACGTTTATAAGGTTTTTATCCTTCCCTTGAATCGATGTGGTGTGTTTGCTGCAACCGTGCAGGATGCCATCGCCACTTTTGATGAGTAAGCAAAGCGTATGTCAACAACCACCGAAGTCATCGCTCATCACTGGGCGTTTATTGTATTTATTGTGATCGCATTTGGCCTTTGTGCCTTTATGTTAACCGGCGGCTGGCTGCTTGGTGGACGTGCTAAAGCGCGTTACAAGAACACTCCGTTTGAGTCCGGTATTGAGTCTGTTGGCGATACCCATATCCGCCTCTCTGCAAAATTCTATCTGGTTGCCATGTTTTTCGTTATTTTCGACGTGGAAGCCCTCTATTTATACGCCTGGTCGACATCCATTCGCGAAAGCGGCTGGGTCGGCTTTGTCGAAGCCGCAATTTTCATTTTGGTGCTCCTGGCAGGCCTGGTTTATCTGGTTCGCATCGGCGCGCTGGATTGGGCTCCTGCGCGTCGTCGCGTAGTGGTCAAATCAAGCCCGGTCAGCCACAGTCACACCAACCCTCATAAGCAGTAAAAGCGAGGCAATAAGATGGACTACACGCTGACACGCGTAGACCCGAACGGCGGGGATGGCGATCGTTATCCTCTGCAGAAACAGGAGATTGTTACCGATCCTCTGGAACAGCATGTTCACCGCAGCGTTTATATGGGCAAGCTGGAACACGCCCTGCACGACATGGTGAACTGGGGACGTAAAAACTCTCTCTGGCCCTACAACTTTGGCCTCTCCTGCTGCTACGTAGAAATGACAACGTCATTTACTGCAGTGCATGACGTGGCACGCTTTGGCGCTGAAGTTATGCGTGCCTCGCCGCGCCAGGCTGACTTTATGGTTATTGCCGGTACGCCTTTCACCAAAATGGCCCCTGTTATCCAGCGCTTATACGATCAGATGCTGGAACCTAAATGGGTGATCTCAATGGGTGCCTGCGCTAACTCAGGCGGTATGTATGACATCTATTCTGTTGTGCAGGGCGTAGATAAATTCCTGCCGGTGGATGTTTACATTCCTGGCTGTCCGCCGCGTCCGGAAGCCTATATGCAGGCGCTGCTGCTGCTGCGTGAGTCGATCGGCAAAGAGCGTCGTCCCCTCTCCTGGGTCGTCGGCGACCAGGGTGTATATCGCGCCAACATGCAGTCTGAGCGTGAAAGGAAACGTGGTGAGCGAATTGCCGTCACTAACCTGAGAACCCCGGACGAAGTGTAAGTATCCCGTACACGGATGGAGTAACGGCCGCCGCAGAAAATGACAACGTAGTGTGTGCCGCCATCCTGACGCCTTCTTTTGAGTGCCTGATAACAGGCCGGAATGGTGAGTAACGTATGACAGATTTGACCACGCAAGATCTCGCGCAGCCATCATGGCAAACCCGGGAGCACCTGGATGACCCGGTGATCGGCGAGTTGCGTAATCGCTTTGGGCCGGACGCCTTTACAGTTCAGGCAACCCGTACCGGCATCCCGGTGGTATGGGTAAAACGCGAACAGCTGCTGGAAATCGTTGCGTTTCTGCGCAAGTTGCCTAAGCCCTATGTCATGCTGTATGACCTGCATGGCTTTGATGAGCGTTTACGTACCCACCGCGCAGGCCTGCCTGCTGCGGATTTTTCCGTTTTCTATCATCTGCTTTCTATTGAACGCAACCGCGACATCATGCTCAAGGTGGCGTTATCTGAAAACGATCTGAATGTGCCAACCATCACCACTATTTTCGCCAACGCCAACTGGTATGAGCGCGAAACCTGGGAGATGTTTGGCATTACGTTCCAGGGGCACCCTCATCTGACGCGCATTATGATGCCGCAGACCTGGGAAGGGCACCCGCTGCGCAAAGACTATCCGGCACGCGCGACCGAGTTCGATCCTTTCACGCTGACAAAGCAGAAAGAAGATCTCGAAATGGAGTCGCTGACGTTTAAGCCCGAAGAGTGGGGTATGAAGCGCAGCACGGCCAATGAGGACTTTATGTTCCTTAACCTTGGCCCTAACCACCCCTCTGCGCACGGTGCGTTCCGCATTATCCTGCAGCTTGATGGTGAAGAGATTGTCGACTGCGTGCCAGACGTCGGCTATCACCACCGCGGTGCGGAGAAGATGGGCGAGCGTCAGTCCTGGCATAGCTATATCCCTTATACCGATCGTATTGAGTATCTGGGCGGCTGTGTTAATGAAATGCCTTACGTGCTCGCCGTAGAAAAGCTGGCCGGGATCACGGTACCAGACCGCGTTAACGTGATTCGCGTTATGCTCTCTGAGCTGTTCCGTATCAACAGCCATCTGCTTTACATCTCCACGTTTATTCAGGACGTTGGCGCAATGACGCCGGTGTTCTTTGCCTTTACCGATCGTCAGAAAATTTATGACGTCGTGGAAGCGATTACCGGTTTCCGTATGCACCCCGCCTGGTTCCGCATCGGTGGTGTGGCGCACGATCTGCCAAAAGGGTGGGAGCGCCTGCTGCGTGAATTCCTCGACTGGATGCCAAAACGCCTGAAAGAGTATGACAAAGCGGCACTGCGCAATACCGTATTGATGGGGCGTTCGCAGGGCGTAGCCGCCTACAATATGGATGAGGCGCTGGCGTGGGGCACAACCGGTGCTGGTCTGCGCGCAACCGGCCTCGACTTTGACGTACGTAAATGGCGTCCTTATTCAGGCTACGAAAACTTCGACTTTGAAATCCCGGTTGGCGCAGGTATCAGCGACGCTTACACCCGCGTGCAGCTGAAGATGGAAGAGATGTGGCAGTCGCTGCGTATTCTGGAGCAGTGTCTGAACAACATGCCGGAAGGGCCGTTCAAAGCGGATCACCCGCTGACCACGCCGCCGCCGAAAGAGCGTACGCTGCAGCACATTGAAACATTGATCACCCACTTCCTGCAGGTTTCCTGGGGACCGGTAATGCCCGCCAATGAATCGTTCCAGATGATTGAGGCGACAAAAGGGATCAACAGTTACTACCTGACCAGTGACGGCAGCACCATGAGTTATCGCACCCGCGTGCGCACGCCAAGCTTCCCGCACCTGCAGCAGATCCCGTCAGTGATCCGTGGCAGCCTGGTATCCGATCTTATCGTCTACCTCGGTAGTATCGATTTTGTTATGTCAGACGTGGACCGCTAATTATGCACGATCAAAAAATTGCCATTCAAACCATCGACCCGAATGAGGTCTTTGTGCTGAGCGAGGCCGAGCACCACGCTATTGAGCATGAAAAACATCACTACGAGGATGCGCGCGCAGCCTCAATTGAAGCGCTGAAGATCGTGCAAAAAGCGCGGGGCTGGGTGCCGGATGGGGCTATTCACGCCATTGCTAATGTGCTGGGTATTCCGGCCAGCGATGTCGAAGGCGTGGCAACGTTCTACAGCCAGATTTACCGTACGCCGGTTGGCCGTCATGTGATCCGCTACTGCGACAGCGTGGTGTGCCACATTACCGGTTATCAGGGTATTCAGGCAGCGCTGGAGCAGAATCTCAATATTAAACCCGGCCAGACAACGGCAGATGGGCGCTTTACGCTGCTGCCTACCTGCTGCCTCGGCAACTGCGATAAGGGGCCGACCATGATGGTGAATGACGACACGCACGTTCATCTGACGCCGGAAGGTATCGTCTCGCTACTGGAGCAGTATCAATGATGAAACCCATTATTCGTGCTGCGGAAACCCATCCGCTGACCTGGCGTCTGCGTGACGACAAACAGCCGGTATGGCTGAAAGAGTACCGCAGTAAAAATGGCTATGCAGGTGCTGAAAAAGCGCTGAACGGCATGAGCCAGGATGAGATCGTTACGGCGGTGAAAGATTCTGGTCTGAAAGGGCGCGGCGGTGCAGGCTTCAGCACGGGTCTGAAGTGGAGCCTGATGCCAAAAGATGAGTCCATGAATATCCGCTACCTGCTGTGTAACGCGGATGAGATGGAGCCGGGCACCTATAAAGACCGCCTGCTGATGGAGCAGCTGCCGCATCAGCTGGTTGAAGGCATGCTGATTAGTGCTTTTGCGCTAAAAGCCTACCGTGGCTACATCTTCCTGCGCGGCGAATATGTTGAAGCCGCAGAGAATCTGCGTCGCGCCATTGCAGAAGCCACCGAAGCGGGCTATCTCGGTAAAAATATCCTCGGCACCGGTTTTGACTTCGAGCTATTTGTTCACACTGGCGCGGGTCGCTATATCTGTGGTGAAGAGACGGCGCTGATCAACTCGCTGGAAGGGCGTCGCGCTAACCCGCGTTCCAAACCACCGTTCCCGGCCAGCGCCGGTGTATGGGGCAAACCAACCTGCGTTAACAACGTTGAGACGCTCTCCAACGTGCCAGCCATCTTCCTGAACGGCGTGGAGTGGTACAAAGGGCTGTCCAAGAGCGAAGACGCCGGCACGAAAATGATGGGCTTCTCCGGCCGCGTTAAGAACCCGGGCGTCTGGGAACTGCCGTTTGGTATTACCGCCCGCGAAATTCTGGAAGATTACGCCGGCGGTATGCGCGATGGTCTGAAGTTCAAGGCATGGCAGCCAGGTGGCGCCGGAACCGATTTTCTGACCGACCAGCATCTCGACCTGCCGATGGAGTTTGCCAGCATTGGTAAAGCAGGCAGCCGTCTGGGTACGGCGCTGGCGATGGCGGTGGACCACGAGATCAATATGGTGTCGCTGGTGCGTAACCTGGAAGAGTTTTTTGCTCGAGAGTCGTGCGGCTGGTGTACGCCGTGCCGTGACGGTCTGCCGTGGAGCGTGAAGATCCTGCGTGCGCTGGAGCAGAAGCAGGGACAACCGGGTGATATCGAAACGCTGCTGCAGCTTTGCCGCCAGCTGGGTCCGGGTAAAACGTTCTGCGCGCATGCGCCAGGTGCAGTTGAGCCACTGCAGAGCGCAATTAAATATTTCCGTGAAGAGTTTGAAGCCGGCATTGCGCCGCAGGTGTTTGGCAATACCCGCTCCATTGGCGGGATCCAGCCTAACCTGCTGAAAGCGCGCTGGTAAGCAGGCCACCATAGACGGAAGGCGCCAGACGCCCGTCCGGCTGAAAAGCGGGATAACAGAATTTGATGTTTAACGCTCGTCCCCGGACGAGCCTTACGGAAGCATGTTCACTATGGCTACAATCCATGTAGACGGTAAAGAATATGATGTGAACGGAGCGGACAACCTGCTGCAGGCGTGTCTCTCTCTGGGCCTTGATATTCCCTATTTTTGCTGGCATCCGGCGCTCGGCAGCGTAGGCGCCTGCCGCCAGTGTGCGGTAAAGCAATTCCAGAATGCCGAAGATACCCGCGGCCGCCTTGTTATGTCCTGCATGACACCGGCATCGGATGGCACCTTTATCTCTATTGATGACGGCGAAGCGAAAGAGTTTCGTGAAAGCGTCGTAGAGTGGCTGATGACGAACCATCCGCACGACTGTCCGGTCTGCGAGGAGGGGGGTAACTGTCATCTGCAGGATATGACGGTGATGACAGGCCACAGCTTCCGTCGTTATCGCTTTACCAAGCGCACTCACCAGAATCAGGATCTCGGTCCGTTTATCTCCCATGAGATGAACCGCTGCATCGCCTGCTATCGTTGCGTACGCTATTACAAAGATTACGCTGACGGTAAAGATCTGGGCGTGTATGGCGCGCACGATAACGTCTACTTTGGTCGCCCGGAAGATGGCACACTGGAGAGCGAATTCTCCGGTAACCTGGTTGAGATCTGCCCGACCGGCGTGTTCACCGATAAAACGCACTCTGAGCGTTATAACCGTAAGTGGGATATGCAGTTTGCGCCCAGCATTTGCCAGCAGTGCAGCGTGGGCTGTAACACCAGTCCCGGTGAGCGCTATGGTGAACTGCGTCGTATTGAAAACCGTTATAACGGCACGGTAAACCACTACTTCCTCTGCGATCGCGGTCGTTTTGGCTATGGCTATGTCAACCGCAAAGATCGCCCGCGTCATCCGCATCAGCTGCGCGGCAGCGATAGCATCACGCTGAATGCAGAGCAGGCAGTTAACGCTGCGGCTGACGTGCTGCGTCAGGCGAAACGCGTTATCGGCATCGGCTCACCCCGCGCCAGCATCGAAAGCAACTTCGCCCTGCGCGAACTGGTGGGTGCCGGCAACTTCTCAACCGGTATGCCGGCAGGAGAGCAGTCGCGCGTAGAACTGATGCTGAACGTGCTGCAGAACAGCGGTATCTATACTCCTTCGCTGCGCGAAATGGAGAGCTATGATGCCGTGCTGGTGCTGGGCGAAGATCTGACGCAGGTGGGTGCACGCGTCGCACTGTCAGTCCGCCAGGCCGTAAAAGGCAAAGCGCGTGAGATGGCAGCGGCGCAGAAAGTCGCAGACTGGCAGATCGCCGCCATCCTGAACATCGGTCAGCATGCTAAACATCCACTGTTTGTCACTAACGTCGATGAAACCCGTCTGGATGACATTGCGGCGTGGAGCTATCGCGCACCGGTAGAAGATCAGGCGCGTCTTGGTTTTGCCATCGCCAGCGCGCTGGATGAGCGCGCGCCCGCGGTGAGTGATATCGATAAATCACTCAGCAGCAAAATTGATGTGGTGGTGCAGGCGCTGGCAGGGGCGAAAAAGCCGCTGATTATCTCCGGCACCCACTCTGGCAGTACTGCAATGATTGAGGCGGCTGCCAACGTAGCGAAAGCGCTGAAAGCCCGCGGTGCCGATGTAGGGATCACCCTGCTGGCTGGCGCAGCTAACAGCATGGGGCTTGGCCTGATAGGCGGTCACTCGCTGGATGCGGCGCTGGACCAGCTGACAAACGGCGAAGCGGATGCGCTGGTAGTGCTGGAGAACGATCTCTATCGTCACGCGCCTAAAGCCCGCGTTGACGCTGCGCTGCAGACTGCATCAAGTGTCATTGTGGTTGATCATCAGCGGACCGCCACGCTGGAGAAAGCGGGTCTGGTGCTCTCAGCGGCCAGCTTTGCTGAAAGCGACGGCACGTCAATCAATCATGAAGGCCGTGCACAGCGCTTCTTCCAGGTTTACGATCCCGCTTACTATGACAACAGCATTGTGATGCTGGAAAGCTGGCGCTGGCTGCACTCGCTGCACAGCACGCTGGAGAGTCGTCATATTGACTGGACGCAGCTCGATCACGTCATTGATGCGACCATCGCTGCGCTGCCGCAGCTGAAAGGGATTAAAGATGCGGCACCGGATGCCAGCTTCCGCATTCGTGGTCAGAAACTGGCTCGTTCACCGCATCGCGCCAGTGGCCGTACCGCCGCCCGCGCCAATATCAGCGTACATGAGCCGCGTCAGCCGCAGGATAAAGACACCATGTTCGCCTTCTCTATGGAAGGGAACAACCAGCCTGAGGCACCGCGTTCGCAGATCCCATTCGCCTGGGCGCCAGGCTGGAACTCACCGCAGGCGTGGAACAAATTCCAGGATGAAGTTGGCGGCAAACTGCGGAATGGCGATCCGGGTGTGCGCCTGTTTGAAGCAGGTGAAGGTTCACTGCCGTGGTTCAGTAACGTGCCGGAACGGTTTGCCAGCGGCAGCCACTTCCGCGTTGCGCCTTACTACCGTCTGTTCGGCAGTGAGGAAATGACGCAGCGTTCCCCGACGTTCCAGAAGCGCATGGTGCCTGCTGAGCTGGTCATTAATCCAGCGGACGCAGAGAAGCTTGGCGTCAATCATGGCGCTGCCGCAGAGCTGGTGTGTGCCGGTGAAACGCTGCGCCTGCCGGTACGCTTCTCTGCCTTCCTGCAGCCGGGACAGATTGGGCTGCCGCTGGGCATGCCGGGTGTGCCGCCGTTCCTTGCGCATGCACAAATTGACCAACTGCAGGAGGCTGCGCAATGAGCTGGCTGACATCGGACGTTATCGACATCATTCTGCAGGTCGTTAAAGCGATTGTGATCCTGCTGGTCGTAGTAGCCTGCGGTGCTTTCATGAGTTTTGCCGAGCGCCGTTTGCTCGGCTTATGGCAGAACCGCTACGGACCTAACCGTGTCGGCTGGGGTGGTTCACTTCAGCTGGCGGCGGATATGATCAAAATGTTCTTTAAAGAGGACTGGGTACCGCCGTTTACCGACCGTTTTATCTTTACGCTGGCACCGGTTATCGCCTTTGTATCGCTGCTGCTGGCCTTTGCAATTGTGCCGGTTTCACCCACCTGGATGGTCACAGATCTGAACATCGGTCTGCTGTTCTTCCTGATGATGGCAGGCCTGGCCGTCTACGCCGTGCTGTTTGCCGGCTGGTCGAGCAACAACAAATACTCACTGCTGGGTGCGATGCGTGCCTCTGCGCAGACGCTGAGCTATGAAGTGTTCCTTGGCCTGTCGCTGATGGGCGTAGTGGCGCAGGCGGGCTCGTTTAACCTGAATGCGATTGTCGAAAACCAGACGCACCTGTGGAACATCATTCCGCAGTTCTTTGGCTTTTTAACCTTCTGTATTGCAGGCGTAGCGGTGTGCCACCGTCATCCGTTTGACCAGCCGGAAGCGGAACAGGAGCTGGCTGACGGTTATCACATTGAATATGCCGGTATGAAGTTCGGTCTGTTCTTTGTGGGTGAATATGTCGCCATTACCACGGTTTCCGCGCTGATCGTCACGCTGTTCTTTGGTGGCTGGCACGGACCCTTCCTGCCGCCATTCATCTGGTTCGCCCTGAAAACGGCGTTCTTTATGGTGATGTTTATCCTGATCCGTGCTGCGCTGCCGCGTCCACGCTATGACCAGGTGCTGTCGTTCGGCTGGAAAGTTTGTCTGCCGTTGACGCTGTTGAACCTGCTGGCGACCGCCGCAGTGATTCTGTACAACGCGCAGTAAGGGGTATTGAGATGACATTAAAAGATATTGTCGTTGGCTTCGGCACGACAGTGCGCAGTATCTGGATGATTGGCATGCACGCCTTCGCCAAACGTGAAACGCAGATGTACCCGGAAGAGCCGGTCTATCTGCCGCCACGCTATCGCGGCCGTATTGTTCTGACGCGCGATCCTGACGGCGAAGAGCGCTGTGTGGCCTGCAACCTGTGTGCAGTTGCCTGCCCGGTAGGCTGTATTTCGCTGCAGAAAGCAGAGACGCAGGATGGCCGCTGGTATCCGGAATTCTTCCGCATCAACTTTTCACGCTGCATTTTTTGCGGCCTGTGTGAAGAAGCCTGTCCGACCACCGCGATTCAGCTGACCCCGGATTTTGAACTGGGTGAGTTTAAGCGTCAGGACCTGGTGTATGAGAAGCAGGATCTGCTGATCTCGGGCCCCGGCAAATACCCGGAGTACAATTTCTATCGTATGGCGGGTATGGCGATCGACGGAAAAGAGAAGGGCGACGCGGAAAACGAAGCCAAACCGATCGACGTCAAAGGCTTATTACCTTAAGGAGCCAGGTATGGAATTTGCGTTTTATCTTTGCGGACTGGTGGCGGTGCTGACGACGCTACGCGTTATCACGCATACGAACCCGGTACACGCGCTGCTGTACCTGATTGTCTCACTGCTGTCGATTGCCGGCGCGTTTTTTGCCATGGGTGCCTACTTTGCGGGTGCGCTGGAAATTATCGTTTATGCCGGTGCCATTATGGTGCTGTTTGTGTTTGTGGTGATGATGCTCAATCTCGGCAAGAGTCAGCAGGAGCAGGAGCGGGAGTGGCTTAAGCCGTCACTCTGGGTTGGACCCGGCATTGTCTCCGCGCTGCTGCTGGTGGTGATGGTTTACGCTATCCTCACTGCCACCGATCAGGGCATTGATGGCACGGTTATCGATGCAAAAGCAGTCGGTATCAGCCTGTTTGGCCCGTATGTTCTGGCGGTAGAACTGGCTTCAATGCTGCTGCTGGCAGGCCTGGTGGTTGCCTTCCACATCGGCCGTGACGATCGTCACGCTGAAGTGATGAGCCATCGCGTAACGGATGCAGCATCCAATAAGGAGGGACAGGCATGATCCCATTACAACATGGCCTGATTCTGGCTGCGGTGCTCTTTGTTCTCGGCCTGACCTCACTGGTGCTGCGCCGTAACCTGCTGTTTATGCTGATTGGTCTGGAGATCATGATCAACGCCGCAGCGCTGGCGCTGGTGGTGGCGGGCAGCTATTGGGGGCAGGCAGATGGTCAGGTGATGTATATCCTGGCAATCAGCCTTGCAGCAGCGGAAGCGAGTATTGGCCTTGCCCTGTTGCTGCAGCTCTATCGTCGTCGTCAGACGCTGAACATTGACACAGTGAGCGAGATGCGCGGATGAATCTTCTCTATTTAACTGTACTGTTTCCGCTAATCGGCTTTTTGCTGTTAGCGTTTTCCCGGGGCCGCTGGTCAGAGAACCTGTCAGCTGCTGTCGGAATGGGGTCGGTCGGCCTTTCGGCCCTGACCACGCTCTATGCGGGTATTGAGTTTTTTGGTCAGGGACAGCAGCCGTTTACTCAGGCGCTGTGGACCTGGATGCAGGTTGGCAACTTTGATATTAAAGTGAATCTGGTGCTGGATGGCCTGTCACTGACGATGCTTTCTGTGGTCACGGGCGTCGGCTTCTTTATTCATATGTTTGCCTCCTGGTATATGCGTGGTGAAGAGGGCTATTCCCGCTTCTTCGCCTATACCAACCTGTTTATCGCCAGCATGGTCGTACTGGTCCTGGCTGATAACCTGATGCTGATGTATCTGGGCTGGGAAGGGGTAGGGCTTTGCTCCTATCTGCTGATCGGCTTCTACTACAGCAATCCGGATAACGGCAAAGCGGCCATGAAAGCGTTTATCATCACCCGTGTGGGCGATGTGTTTCTGGCCTTTGCGCTGTTTATTCTCTACAACGAACTCGGCACGCTGAACTTCCGTGAGCTGATGGCGCTGGCACCGGCACACTTTGCTGCAGATAACAGTATGCTGCAGTGGGCCACCCTGATGCTGCTGGGCGGCGCAGTAGGTAAATCTGCACAGCTGCCGCTGCAAACCTGGCTGGCGGATGCGATGGCGGGCCCGACGCCGGTTTCGGCACTGATCCATGCGGCAACCATGGTCACGGCGGGTGTCTATTTAATCGCCCGTACGCATGGTCTGTTCCTGCTGACGCCTGACGTTCTGCATCTGGTGGGAATTGTCGGCGCTATCACGCTGGTCCTGGCAGGTTTTGCTGCACTGGTACAGACCGATATCAAGCGCGTGCTGGCTTACTCCACCATGAGTCAGATTGGCTACATGTTCCTGGCGCTGGGCGTACAGGCGTGGGATGCGGCGATTTTCCATCTGATGACGCACGCTTTCTTTAAAGCGCTGCTGTTCCTCTCGTCTGGCTCCGTTATTCTGGCGTGCCATCATGAGCAGAACATCTTTAAAATGGGTGGCCTGCGCAAAAGCATTCCGCTGGTTTATGCCTGCTTCCTGGTAGGCGGTGCCGCGCTGGCCGCGCTGCCGCTTATTACCGCAGGCTTCTACAGTAAAGATGAGATCCTGTTTGGTGCGCTGGCCAACGGACACATTAATCTGATGGTTGCCGGTCTGGTCGGGGCATTCCTGACCTCTATCTACACCTTCCGCATGATCTTTATCGTGTTCCATGGCGAGGAGAAGATCCACGCGCATGCCGGTAAAGGCATTACCCATCATCTGCCGCTGATTGTGCTGCTGATCCTCTCCACCTTCATTGGCGCGCTGATTACGCCTCCGCTGGCAGGCGTCCTGCCGGAAAATGAATTTGGCGAAAACGGCAAAATGGCGCTGGAGATCGCATCAGGCTTAGTGGCTGTCAGCGGGATTCTGATTGCTGCTGCACTGTGGCTTGGCAAGCGTCAGCTGGTGACCCGCGTGGCCAACAGCGCACCGGGCCGCTTCTTCGGCACCTGGTGGTTTGCCGCCTGGGGCTTTGACTGGCTGTATGACAAAGTCTTTGTTAAACCGTATCTCGGTATCGCATGGCTGCTGCAGCGCGATCCGCTGAACTCCCTGATGAACCTGCCTGCGCTGCTGTCGCGTATTGGTAATAAAGGTCTGGTGGTCAGCGAGAATGGTTATCTGCGCTGGTATGTTGCCTCCATGAGCGTGGGTGCCGTCGTGGTGCTTGCCCTGATGCTGGTGATGTAAAGATTGATGGGCTTGGAAGAGAAGATGACAAAAACTCTTTTTTTCCTGATAGCGAATGTGAAAATTGCCTGAATGACGAAGCGTAATCGGCGCAGCCCGTTTCGTTATCGCCAGCGCGCAGCAACCGGAGCGTACTGATGTACGTGAGGATTGCGGGCACTGCCGGAAACGAATCGGGCAAGCAAGATAGCTCGAAAGCAGGTTAAAAAAAGGGAAGTATGCCGTGCTATTACCTTGGCTAATAATAATACCTTTCGTCGGGGGCCTGCTCTGCTGGCTGGCTGAACGGCTTGGCGCAAAAGTACCGCGCTGGATCGCCCTGATCACCATGGGGCTCACGCTGGCTCTTGGTCTGCAGCTATGGCTGCAGGGCGGCTATTCGCTGACGCAGGCCAGCGGCCTGCCGCAGTGGCAATCAAGCTTTAACGTGGCGTGGATCCCACGCTTTGGTATCCGCTTCCATCTGGCCATTGATGGTTTGTCCCTGCTGATGGTGGTACTGACCGGTCTGCTGGGCCTGATGGCGGTACTCTGCTCATGGAACGAAATTGAGAAGTATCAGGGCTTTTTCCACCTCAATCTGATGTGGATCCTGGGCGGCGTTATCGGCGTATTCCTTGCCATCGACATGTTCCTGTTCTTCTTCTTCTGGGAGATGATGCTGGTGCCGATGTACTTCCTCATCGCGCTCTGGGGACATAAAGCGTCGGACGGTAAAACCCGTATCACAGCAGCCACCAAGTTCTTTATTTACACTCAGGCGTCTGGTCTGGTGATGCTGATTGCGATTCTGGCGCTGGTGTTTGTGCACTACAATGCGACCGGTGTCTGGACCTTCAGCTATGAAGAACTGCTGAAAACCCCGATGTCACGCAACGTTGAGTGGCTGCTGATGCTGGGCTTCTTCATCGCCTTTGCGGTGAAAATGCCGGTGGTGCCGCTGCACGGCTGGCTGCCTGATGCACACAGCCAGGCACCGACTGCCGGTTCTGTCGATCTGGCCGGTATTCTGCTGAAAACCGCAGCTTATGGTCTGCTGCGCTTTAGCCTGCCGCTGTTCCCGAATGCTTCAGCTGAGTTTGCGCCAATTGCGATGTGGCTCGGCATTATCGGCATCTTCTATGGCGCCTGGATGGCATTCTCTCAGACGGATATTAAGCGTCTGATTGCCTACACCTCGATTTCGCACATGGGCTTTGTGCTGATCGCGATTTATACCGGCAGCCAGCTGGCCTTCCAGGGGGCGGTTATCCAGATGATTGCTCACGGTCTGTCAGCCGCAGCACTCTTTATTCTGTGTGGCCAGCTGTATGAGCGTCTGCATACCCGTGACATGCGTCAGATGGGCGGTCTCTGGTCGCGAATCAAATGGATCCCGGGTCTGTCACTCTTTTTTGCGGTAGCGAATCTCGGCATGCCGGGTACCGGCAACTTTGTGGGCGAATTCATGATCCTGACCGGCAGCTTCCAGGTCGTGCCGATGATCATCGTGATTGCCACCTTTGGGCTGGTGTTCGCTTCGGTTTACTCGCTGATCATGATGCAGCGTGCTTACTACGGTGAAGCGAAATCGAAAGAGCCGCTGCCCGGCATGTCAGTACGCGAATTTGCCACCATCGGCGTGCTGGTCGTGCTGCTGGTGCTGCTGGGTATCTACCCGCAGCCGATTCTCGATACGTCCCATGCTGCGATGAGTAATATTCAGCAGTGGTTTACCGCTTCAATTTCAACTACAAGGCCGTAATTCGCCATGACAATAACTCCTCAACAATTGATCGCGCTACTGCCGCTGTTGATCGTCGGACTGACGGTGGTGGTGGTGATGCTGTCCATTGCGTGGCGACGCAACCATTTCGTTAATGCCACGCTGACCGTTATTGGCCTGAACCTTGCGCTGGTGTCGCTGTGGTTTGTCGGGCAGGCGGGCGCAATGGATGTGACGCCGCTGCTGCGCGTTGACGGCTACTCCATGTTCTATACCGCGCTGGTGATGCTGGCGAGTCTGGCGACCTGTACTTTCGCCTATCCCTGGCTGGCGGGCTTCCCGGATAATAAGGATGAGTTTTACCTGCTGGTGCTGATTGCTGCGCTGGGCGGGGTTGTGCTGGCAAGTGCAAACCATCTGGCCGCGCTCTTTATTGGTATTGAACTGCTCTCCCTGCCGCTGTTTGGCCTGATTGGCTACGCTTTCCGGCAGAAACGTTCGCTGGAAGCGGCGCTGAAATACACCATTCTTTCTGCGGCCGCCTCGTCGTTTCTGCTGTTTGGTATTGCGCTGGTCTACGCCGACTCCGGCAGCCTGAGCTTTGTTCAGCTGGGTAACAGCCTGACCGATAGCATGATCCAGCAGCCGCTGCTGCTGGTGGGGCTGGGAATGATGATTATCGGCCTCGGCTTTAAGCTGTCGCTGGTGCCGTTTCATCTCTGGACACCGGATGTTTATCAGGGCGCGCCTGCACCGGTATCGACCTTCCTGGCCACCGCCAGCAAGATCGCTATCTTTGGTGTCATTATGCGTCTGTTTATGTACGCGCCGCTGACCGACAGCGAAGCGGTACGCACCGTGCTGGGGATTATCGCCTTTGTCTCTATCCTGGTGGGCAACCTGATGGCGATTTCGCAGAGCAATATTAAGCGTCTGCTTGGCTACTCCTCTATCGCTCATCTGGGTTATCTGCTGGTCGCGCTGATTGCGGTGAAAACGCATCAGCTGTCGCTGGAAACAGCTGGTGTTTACCTGGCGGGTTATCTGTTCAGCAGCCTGGGCGCCTTTGGCGTGGTCAGCCTGATGTCCAGCCCGTATCGCGGTCCGGATGCCGACTCGCTCTATTCCTATCGCGGTCTGTTCTGGCATCGTCCGGTGCTGTCAGCGGTGATGACGGTGATGATGCTGTCGCTGGCGGGTATTCCGATGACGCTGGGCTTTATCGGTAAGTTCTACGTTATCGCATCCGGTGTGAATGCGCATCTCTGGTGGCTGACCGCTGCCGTGGTTGCCGGCAGTGCCATCGGCCTATACTACTATCTGCGCGTAACGGTGAGCCTCTATCTTACCCCGCCAGAGCTGCACACGCGTGATACGCCGGCTAACTGGGCGTTTACCGCGGGCGGTGTGGTCGTGCTGATTTCCGCCATTCTTGTGCTGCTGCTAGGTGTCTATCCGCAGCCGCTCATCAGGCTGGTACAGATGGCACAGCCGCTGATGTAACAATGCTTTTTTCTGACATAAATCAGGCCTCCGGGCCTGATTTTTTTTATCTGTTATTCGTTGCCCGTATGCCGTCACGGTGCCAGTCCGGCCGTTATGGTAGTCTCAGCCTATCGCCATTTGAAAACAGGAGTGATCTGTGGAAATAGCATGGCTTGATTGCCACCATCGGGAACTGACGGCACAGCAGCTCTACACGCTGCTGGCGCTGCGCAACCAGGTTTTTATTGTGGAGCAGCAGTGCCCCTATCAGGATCTGGACGGGCAGGATCTGGCCGCAGAGAATCGCCATATTCTCGGTTTTCTTGAGGGCCGGCTGCTGGCCTGCGCGCGCATACTGACGCCGGCGCAGCCGGGTGAAGCGGTCGTGGTGGGGCGGGTGATCGTCTCTGAAGAGGCGCGCGGGCTCAGGCTGGGCTACCGGTTAATGGAACAGGTGCTGAGCAGCTGTGAAACCCACTGGCCAGGACAGGCGATTTATCTGTCGGCGCAGGCGCACCTTGAGGGGTTTTATGGCCGGCTCGGTTTTCAGGCGGTCACCGCGGTCTACCTGGAAGATGACATCCCGCATATCGGCATGCAGAAAATATAACGGCGAGGGGAGCCTCGCCGTTATCGCTATCAGACCGGTGTCATCTGCCGGTCGTCGGTGTATTTGCGCTGGTCAGGCGGCGGCGGAAAATACTGGTAGAGCCAGGTTTCGCTCAATGTCTCATCTTTGGTACGCAGGAACAGACGCATTTCCACCGGCGTGGTTGCATCGCTGTTCGGGTACCAGTCAAACAGAATGCGATAACCGTTGATCGGTTCAACATAGAGGATCTCTACCTGTTTGAACGTGCCTGATGAAACGGTAATAACCGGCTCAATGCCTCTGGCAGCAGCGGCTTTCAGGTCGCCATCGATAAAGTCTACGGAAAAACGGCGACACCAGGTCTCAGGGAAGTGTTCACCCGGTGCCCAGCCCTCGGGAAAACCGCCAATGCCGGTGCGGGTGGCATCCACGCGTGCCAGATCGCTGCGTACCGGCGGCAGCTGGCTCCAGTAGAGCTTGTAGCCAAAATTCAGCTCGCTGCCCGCCTGAATCGGCTCCTCTGGCTGCCAGAAGCAGACCACGTTATCCAGCGTCTCCCCGGTAGTGGGGATCTCCATCAGATTAATGGCCCCTTTGCCCCATTTGCCGGTCGGCTCGACCCACAGGCTCGGGCGCTTGTCATACCAGCCGATCACATCCTGATAATTTTTGAAGTCGTGATCCAGCTGCAGCAGACCAAAGCCGCGCGGATTTTCATCTTTATAGGCGTTAAATTGCAGGCGCTGCGGGTTGTTAAGCGGACGGGCAATCCATTCACCGCTGCCGCTCCACATCGCGAGGCGATCGGAGTCATGGATCTGCGGATGATAGGTGTTGCACATGCGGCGTTCGTTGGTACCACAGCTGAACATACTGGTCATCGGCGCAATGCCGAGCTGGCGAATCGCTTTACGGGTAAAGAGGTGGTTTTCCACTTCCATCACCACACGTTTCTCTTCACAGTGGACGGTGAATTTATAGGCGCCGGTCAGGCTGGCACCATCCAGCAGGGCATACACGACAAAAGTGGTGTCATCTGCTTTTGGCGTTTCAAACCAGAATGCGGTGAAATCAGGAAACTCCTCCTGACCATTGCTGAACGTGTTAACGGCCACGCCGCGGGCGGAGAGGCCATACTGATAGGTTTCATCCACGGCGCGGAAGTAACTGGCCCCGAGAAAAGAGACGATATCGCGTCGCGCCAGCTCCGGTTTTTTAAACGCGCGGAAACCGGCAAAGCCGAGATCGTTTTTACCCGCCAGCTGCTGCGTATCGACGCCCGCATCATGGTAGTTAAACAGTTCCGGGCGAAAGTGGATCTCCCGTGCTTCGCGGCTGGCCGCATCCACGGAGAACATGCGAATACGTCGTTTGAATCCCATGCCGACGTGAAAAAATTGCACATCCAGCTCGCGATCGGCCACGTTGTTCCACAGCGAGTGCTGAGCATCATACTGAATTTCGTTATACGCCTGCGGCGTAAGGGTCGCCAGCGTGTCAGGCAGCGCACCTGGCGCACCGCCCCAGGGCTTTTTCGCCAGCGCTGCGGCCTTTTGTTTCAATACATCAAAGTCGAAGCGCACTGCTTTACCGTCGGCAATGCCGTCATCGGCCCATGCAGATTGCGCAAACAGCGAGGAGAGCCCGGTCATGCCACCCAGGGCTGACAGAGCGACGGACGCTTTCACAAATTTTCTACGATTCATGCCGGAATTCTAATCCTTAGCTGCTCGGGTGTATTGTGTCTGTTTCCAGACGGTTAGCGTCGGGCTACAGGGAGTTACGACAGTGGCGCAATCAAAAAATTCACTCGCCGGAAAATTTATCAGATTAATCAAATAAACGAAGCAGATTCTCTGCCGCAGGAGGTTATCCGGCATACTTTTACAAAGCCGTCGCGCTTTTCCGGTGGGTGCAAACGTAATTTCAGCCAGCAAAGTTATGATTTATAGCTATAGTTAATCGACACGTTATGAACACGGAGGAACCGCATAATGTCATCTTCAGACCAATTTGATAACCGTTATGAATCAAGTGTTGACGACGATCTGGCGCTGTTAACTGAAACGCTTGAAGAAGTGCTGCGCGCTTCCGGCGATCCGGCCGATCAGAAGTATATTGAGCTCAAACAAAAAGCTGAGCAGGCACTGGAAGATGTGAAGAGCCGCGTCAGTCAGGCATCGGACAGCTATTACTACCGTGCCAAGCAGGCGGCGTATCGTGCCGATGATTACGTTCATGAAAAACCGTGGCAGGGCGTCGGTATTGGTGCCGCTGCAGGCTTGTTTGTAGGTTTACTGCTGGCCCGTCGTTAATACTGCTGCCGGGCGCGCGTCACGCTGCGCCCGGCTTCGCCTGCCATACTCTCTTCTCAGTTTACGATCTCTTTCCCGATTTCCCTTCTTGATGATTGTGTTTACCTCGTCTGCTTTCTACAGTAAAGCGTAACCAGGACAAGGAGAATGCAACGTGATACGTGTTGAGATGCTCGCCACGGGCGATGAAGTGCTGCATGGACAAATAGTGGATACTAATGCGGCATGGCTGGCGGATGTGCTGTTTCAGCATGGCCTGCCGATGACCAGCCGCATGACCGTAGGGGATGCGCTGCCGTCGCTGATTGATGCATTACAGAGCCGCAGCCAGGTCGCAGATGTCCTGATTGTTAACGGGGGACTGGGTCCGACGTCCGATGATTTGAGCGCGCAGGCTGCTGCGGCCGCCAGCGGTTGCGAACTGGTACTGCAGACAGAATGGCTGGCAAAAATGGAGGCCTGGTTTGCCAGTCGCGGTCGCGTAATGGCCGCCAGCAACCGCAAACAGGCCGAGATCCCGGCTAATGCCACGCTTATCGATAACCCGGCGGGCACAGCCTGTGGCTTCGCACTTCAGCTCAACCGCTGCTGGATTTTCTTTACGCCGGGCGTGCCGTCAGAATTTAAATTGATGGTGGAGCAGGAGATTATCCCGCGCCTGAAAGCACGTTTTACCCTGCCTGAACCGCCGCTCTGCCTGCGCCTGACAACCTTTGGTCGCGGAGAGAGCGATATTGCGGCCGAGCTTGAACCGCTGGCGCTGCCGGAGGGGGTAGTGATGGGCTACCGCTCTTCAATGCCAATTATTGAAATCAAGCTTACCGGACCTGCCAGCGCGCGCGTGGCGATGGAGCAGGTCTGGCAGCAGGTAAAGCTGCTGCTGGCCGAATGTACGATTTTTGAAGGCACCGAAGGGCTGCCCGCGCTGCTGGCCCGTGAACTGCAGCAGCGTGAGTTCCGCCTCGCCACCAGTGAGCAGTTTACCGCGGGCTTTCTGCACTGGCAGCTGGCCGCTGCAGGCGTGCCGCTAAGCGCAGGTGAGATCCTGTCGCCGCAGGCAGAAACGCTTGAAGCGCAGGTTGATCGGACACGTGCGCTGGCAGCAGAGCAGGGCAGCGCTCTGGCGCTCTCTATCGGTGAGCTGACTGAGGGAGAAATCGCGATTGTGCTGCAGACGCCCGAAGCGGGCTGGGGACAGCGGGTGAAGTTTTCGCATAGTCGCCACAATAAAGAAACCCGGCAGAAAGTGGTGGCGATGATGGCAATGAACATGCTGCGTCGCTGGCTGCACGGCAGTGAGGTTTCTACCGGACACGGCTGGATCGACATTCTGGAAACGGTAAAGCACTGATTGTGTCTGCGAAGGGGCATACCGGATACGTTAGTGTTTAACCGGTATCGCTTGCAAAGGGAGCCTGGTTGCGGAAGTGACGGTGACTTGCCGCACCGGCATAAACCCCTCCCTGGGGCCTGCCGCCGCGCCATCCATGGCGCGGAGGCTGCTGCAAGTCACCATCGCTTCCGCGCCCTGTGACTTCTGCATAGCTATCAGATGAGTGGCTCTTACAGCCGCACAGAAGCACAGGGGAAGAGGGGGCACTGAACTAAGCCGGACGTCACGCGGCAGGGACGCCGCGTGCCGAGGCCCGCAGGGAGCGGGTGTTGCCGTTCCGGGCGTGTTCAGCGCCCTCTCTGACCAGAGCAGCTTTCTTGTCGCATGAACGATGTGAAAGAAAACAGACGGGGGCGGTTACAGCTCAATCTCAATCTCGCCGCGCGCCTTGCAGCAGCAGGGCAGGATTTCACCCTGCTGAATAAAGGCCAGCGGGGTTTCAGCGTAATCAACCTCGCCCCGTACCAGGCGCATACGACAGGAGCCGCAGTAGCCTTCACGGCACTGAAATTCCACGCAGAGGTTATGCGCCTCCAGCGTGGTCAGCAAATTGGGATGATCCTCTGCGCACTCCAGGCGAGAGCCTGAACTGCGCAGGATAACAACAGCGCGGCTCATGTTCAGAGCTGAAAATCGTTGAAGTCATCTTCGCCTACTTCGGAGTCGATCTGACCCACGAGATAGGAGCTTACTTCCACTTCCTGCGGTGCAACCTGCACGTTGTCAGACACCAGCCACGAGTTGATCCATGGAATCGGGTTAGAGCGGGTCTGGAAGGGCAGATCGAGACCCACTGCCTGCATACGGATATTGGTGATGTATTCAATGTACTGGCACAGAATATCTTTATTCAGACCAATCATTGAGCCGCCGCTGAACAGATACTCTGCCCACTCTTTCTCCTGCAGCGCCGCCTTTTTAAACAGCTCGAAGCACTCATCGCGGCACTCAGCAGCAATCTCTTTCATCTCCGGATCGTCTTCACCGCTGCGCAGCAGGTTCAGCATATGCTGGGTGCCGGTCAGGTGCAGCGCTTCATCACGCGCGATCAGCTTGATGATTTTGGCGTTGCCTTCCATCAGTTCACGCTCGGCAAAAGCGAATGAACAGGCGAAGCTGACATAAAAGCGGATCGCTTCCAGTGCATTGACGCTCATGAGACAGATATAGAGCTGCTTTTTCAGCGCACGCAGGCTGACGGTAACTGATTTACCAGCAACCTGATGCGTGCCTTCACCCAGCAGATGCCAGTAGTTGGTCATCTCAATCAGATCGTCGTAGTACTTAGAGATATCCTGCGCACGCGCCAGAATCTGCTCGTTGGTGACGATATCATCAAACACCAGCGACGGATCGTTGACGATGTTGCGGATGATATGGGTGTAGGAGCGTGAGTGAATGGTCTCAGAAAACGCCCAGGTTTCGATCCAGGTTTCCAGCTCCGGGATAGAGATCAGCGGCAGCAGCGCGACGTTCGGGCTACGGCCCTGGATAGAATCGAGCAGCGTCTGATACTTCAGGTTGCTGATGAAGATATGCTTCTCATGATCCGGCAGCGCCTGATAATCGATACGATCGCGTGAGACGTCGACCTCTTCCGGACGCCAGAAAAATGAGAGCTGCTTTTCAATCAGCTTTTCAAAAATGTCATATTTCTGCTGATCGAAACGCGCCACGTTCACGGACTGGCCGAAGAACATCGGCTCTTTCAGCTGATCGTTTTTATTCTGTGAAAAAGTAGTATAAGCCATGACTAAGTCCAAAAAGTGAAGCGGGCTGGCAGCGCCAGCCCTGACATAAGTACGCGTCGCCGGTTAAATTTTGCAGGCGCCGCTTTCGCAGCCATCATCCTGAATTGACGGTGCCAGATCGTCCTGTGCATCTTCTGCGCCGTCGCGGGTGTTTTGATAATAGAGCGTCTTCACACCAAACTTATAGGCGGTAAGCAGATCTTTCAGCAGCTGTTTCATCGGCACTTTGCCATTGGCAAAGCGGCCCGGATCGTAGTTCGTGTTCGAGGAGATCGCCTGATCGATAAACTTCTGCATCACGCCAACCAGCTGCAGATAACCATCGTTAGAAGGCATTTCCCACAGCAGTTCATACTGATCTTTCAGGCGCTCATACTCCGGCACGACCTGACGCAGAATGCCATCTTTAGACGCTTTAATGCTGATGTGACCGCGCGGCGGCTCAATACCGTTAGTGGCATTTGAGATCTGCGAAGAGGTCTCTGACGGCATCAGGGCAGAGAGCGTGGAGTTACGCAGGCCGTGCGTGGTAATAGATTCACGCAGCGCTTCCCAGTCAAGATGCAGCGGTTCATTGCAGACGGCGTCCAGATCCTTTTTATAGGTATCAATCGGCAGAATGCCCTGCGAATAGGTGGTCTCTTTAAACCACGGGCAGGCGCCTTGCTCTTTTGCCAGCTCATTTGACGCTTTCAGCAGATAGTACTGAATGGCCTCAAAGGTTTTGTGCGTCAGGTTGTTGGCGCTGCCGTCTGAGTAGCGCACGCCGTGCTTCGCCAGGTAGTAAGCGTAGTTAATGACGCCAATACCCAGCGTACGGCGACCCATTGCGCCACGCTGTGCTGCCGGAATCGGATAGTCCTGATAATCCAGCAGTGCATCGAGCGCGCGCACCGCCAGTACTGCCAGCTCTTCCAGATCGTCGAGGCTGTTGATAGCACCGAGGTTAAAGGCAGAAAGCGTACAGAGCGCAATCTCGCCGTTTTCATCATTCACATCGTCAAGCGGCTTGGTTGGCAGCGCAATCTCAAGGCAGAGGTTAGACTGACGCACTGGCGCAATCGCCGGATCAAACGGGCTGTGGGTATTGCAGTGATCGACGTTCTGGATGTAGATACGGCCGGTTGAAGCGCGCTCCTGCATCATCAGCGAGAAGAGATCGACCGCTTTTACGCGCTGCTTGCGGATGCTCTCATCTTTTTCATATTTGGTGTAGAGACGCTCAAACTCTTCCTGATCGGCGAAGAACGCATCATACAGGCCCGGGACATCTGACGGGCTGAACAGGGTAATGTCTTCGCCTTTCAGCAGGCGGGTGTACATCAGCTTGTTGATCTGAACGCCGTAGTCCATGTGGCGCACGCGGTTACCTTCCACACCACGGTTGTTTTTCAGCACCAGCAGGCTTTCCACTTCCAGATGCCACATCGGGTAGAACAGCGTGGCGGCACCGCCGCGTACGCCGCCCTGAGAGCACGATTTCACTGCCGTCTGGAAATGTTTATAAAACGGAATGCAGCCGGTATGGAACGCTTCACCGCCGCGAATCGGGCTGCCCAGCGCACGGATGCGGCCTGCATTGATACCAATACCGGCACGCTGTGACACATATTTCACGATGGCGCTGGAGGTGGCGTTAATAGAGTCCAGACTGTCGCCGCACTCAATCAGGACGCAGGAGCTGAACTGACGGGTTGGGGTGCGCACGCCAGACATGATTGGCGTCGGCAGCGAGATCTTAAAGGTGGAGATCGCGTCATAAAAGCGCTTGATGTAGCTCATGCGCGTATCGCGTGGATAGTTCGAGAACAGGCAGGCCGCGACCAGGATATACAGGAACTGGGCGCTCTCATAGATCTCGCCGCTGACGCGGTTCTGCACCAGATATTTTCCTTCCAGCTGCTTAACGGCAGCGTAAGAGAAGTTCATATCACGCCAGTGATCGATGTAGCTGTCCATCAGCTCAAACTCTTCGGTGCTGTAATCTTCCAGCAGGTGGCGGTCATATTTGCCCAGCTCCACCATTTTCACGACCTGATCGTAAAGCTTCGGCGGCTCAAACTGGCCGTAGGCTTTTTTACGCAGGTGGAAGATAGCCAGACGTGCGGCCAGATACTGATAATCCGGCGCATCGCGCGAAATCAGATCGGCTGCAGCTTTGATGATGGTTTCATGGATATCAGACGTTCTGATGCCATCATAAAACTGAATGTGGGAGCGCAGTTCAACCTGAGAAACTGAAACGTTGTTCAGCCCTTCAGCCGCCCAGTCGAGTACACGGTGAATTTTATCGAGATCAATGCGTTCCTGACGGCCATCGCGTTTGGTGACGAGCAGACTTTGGTTCATGTCGCGTGTTTACCTGTCCATGAAATAGGAAATTATCCCCTAACTATTCACAAGGTCTATGCACAAGCCGCTCGCTGTGAGTAAGCCTGTGGATAAACACTATATATAGGGGGTTCGGGAAGTTTTACTAACTATATGGTGAGTATTTTAGTCAGCATTCTTTGCTTAACAAGAGTTGATTTTTGGCAAAGAATCAGTCCTGGTAGCCGGGAAAAATCCTGGATCCGCGTGGCATAAGGCCTGGGTTAGCTGTCAACGGCTTCATACTTTTTTTTAATAGTATGACTGAGCGCGTAAATCTCAATCAAAGGCGCGGAACCCGTGATTATGGCAGAGACGAAACAGAGAAGATCGGCTAGCGGGGAAGAGGAAAAGAGGCTCGCCCTGTAGCGCGAGCCTCTGCTATCAGCGTGTTTCGTCTGCGGCATCAGCCTGAGCGTGGGTATGAATCATATAGTTCACGTCCACACCTGGCCCGAGACGGAATTTATTGGTCAGCGGATTATAGTGCAGGCCAATCATGTGACGTTCACGCAGCGTGGTTTCATCAACCCAGTCCAGCAGTTCCGCCGGGCGGATAAACTTTTTAGCGTCATGCGTACCGCGCGGCAGCATGCGCAGCACATATTCTGCGCCGAACACTGCCAGCAGCCAGGCTTTTGGATTCCGGTTGATGGTAGAAAAAAAGACTTCACCACCGGGTTTTACCAGGCGGGCGCAGGCCATAACAACCGAGCGCGGATCGGGTACGTGCTCCAGCATCTCCATGCAGGTCACCACGTCATACTGGCCGGCATGGCTGTCAGCGTGATCTTCCACTGTCTGCTGAATATAATTGACGCTGACGCCGTTCTCTTCCGCATGCAGACGCGCGACGGCCAGCGGTTCCGCGCCCATGTCCAGTCCGGTCACTTCCGCGCCTTCACGCGCCATACTCTCTGCCAGAATGCCACCGCCACAGCCGACATCGAGCACCTTTTTGCCAAACAGGCCATTGCTGTGCTGCGCAATCCAGCCCAGACGCAGCGGATTAATACGGTGCAGCGGCTTAAATTCGCCCTCTAAATCCCACCAGCGCGAAGCGACCGCTTCAAACTTGGCAATCTCACTGTGATCGACGTTCTGACGGCTTTCCTGCGGTTGTTCACTCATTGCATAACGACTCCTGGCAAAATATCTCCTGAGTATAAACGCTTAAACGCCAGGTGGCATCTCTCAGCGTGAACGAAAAGCGCCAGAAAACCCCGCTTTACGTTCACCGCACGTAAGCAATGTGATATACTTTCGCACCTTTAAAATCCGGGATTAAGTAGAGGGATAGCGGCTCCATGAGCGACCTTGCGAGAGAAATTACACCGGTCAATATCGAAGAAGAGCTGAAAAACTCCTACCTCGATTACGCCATGTCGGTCATTGTTGGCCGAGCCTTACCCGATGTCCGTGATGGCCTGAAGCCGGTGCATCGCCGCGTGCTTTACGCCATGAGCGAACTGGGTAACGACTGGAATAAAGCCTATAAGAAATCTGCCCGTGTGGTAGGTGACGTTATCGGTAAGTATCACCCGCACGGTGACTCTGCTGTATACGAAAGTATTGTCCGTATGGCCCAGCCGTTCTCCCTGCGCTATATGCTGGTTGATGGTCAGGGTAACTTCGGTTCCGTTGATGGCGACTCCGCTGCAGCGATGCGTTATACCGAAGTCCGTATGGCGAAGATCTCCTCTGAGCTTCTGGCCGATCTGGAAAAAGAGACGGTCGACTTTGTGCCAAACTACGATGGCACCGAGCAGATCCCGGAAGTGCTGCCAACCAAAATTCCTAACCTGCTGGTAAACGGCTCCTCTGGTATCGCCGTGGGAATGGCAACCAACATTCCACCGCATAACCTGACTGAAGTGATCAACGGCTGCCTCGCGTTTATCGATGATGAAAACATCAGCGTAGAAGGGCTGATGGAGCACATCACCGGGCCGGACTTCCCGACTGCAGCCTTTATCAATGGCCGTCGTGGTATCGAAGAGGCCTACCGCACCGGGCGCGGTAAGATCTACATCCGCGCGCGTGGCGAAATCGAAACTGATGCGAAAACCGGCCGCGAAACCATTATCGTCAATGAGATCCCTTATCAGGTCAACAAAGCGCGTCTGATTGAAAAAATTGCCGAGCTGGTTAAAGAGAAGCGCGTTGAAGGCATCAGCGGACTGCGCGACGAGTCCGACAAAGACGGTATGCGCATTGTCATTGAAGTTAAACGCGACGCCGTGGGTGAAGTGGTTCTGAACAACCTCTATTCGCTGACGCAGCTGCAGGTCTCTTTCGGCATCAACATGGTGGCACTGCACCAGGGTCAGCCGAAGATCATGGCGCTGAAAGAGATCATCGAAGCCTTTGTGCGCCACCGTCGCGAAGTGGTGACGCGTCGCACCATCTTTGAACTGCGCAAAGCGCGCGATCGTGCCCACATCCTTGAAGGTCTGGCGATTGCGCTGGCGAACATCGATCCGATTATCGAGCAGATCCGTCGCGCGCCAACGCCGGCAGAAGCGAAGGGTGCCCTGCTGGCGCAGGCATGGGATCTCGGCAACGTTGCCGCTATGCTGGAGCGTGCCGGTGATGATGCTGCACGTCCGGAGTGGCTGGAGCCTGAATTTGGTATTCGTGACGGCCGCTACTATCTTACCGAGCAGCAGGCTCAGGCGATTCTGGATCTGCGTCTGCAGAAACTGACCGGTCTTGAGCATGAGAAACTGCTTGATGAGTACAAAGAGCTGCTGGATCAGATTGCCGGCCTGATTCACATTCTGCAGAACGCTGACCGCCTGATGGAAGTGATCCGCGAAGAGCTGGAAGCGATGCGCGATCAGTTTGGCGATGCGCGCCGTACTGAGATCACCGCAAACAGCGCAGATATCAATATTGAAGATCTGATCAATCAGGAAGATGTGGTTGTTACCCTGTCGCATCAGGGTTACGTTAAGTATCAGCCGCTGTCAGATTATGAAGCGCAGCGCCGTGGTGGTAAGGGCAAATCAGCCGCACGTATCAAAGAAGAGGACTTCATTGATCGCCTGCTGGTCGCCAATACTCACGACACGATTCTCTGCTTCTCCAGCCGGGGCCGTCTCTACTGGATGAAGGTATATCAGCTGCCGGAAGCGAGCCGCGGCGCACGCGGGCGTCCTATCGTTAACCTGCTGCCGCTGGAAGCCAATGAGCGCATTACGGCTATTCTGCCGGTGCGTGAGTATACCGAAGGCTTCAATATCTTTATGGCAACAGCCAGCGGCACCGTGAAGAAAACTGCGCTGCAGGAGTTCAGTCGTCCACGCAGTGCCGGCATCATCGCCATTAACCTGCGTGAAGATGATGAGCTGATCGGCGTGGCGCTGACCAACGGCAATGATGAAGCGATGCTCTTCTCTGCCGCCGGTAAAGTGGTGCGCTTTGCTGAGAGTGCAGTGCGTGCCATGGGCCGTTCAGCCTCAGGCGTGCGCGGTATCAGGCTGGCAGAAAACGATAAAGTGGTGTCACTGATTGTGCCGCGTGAAGAGGGCGCGATCCTCACCGTTACGCAGAATGGTTACGGTAAGCGTACGGCTAACAGCGAGTATCCGACTAAATCGCGTGCCACTCAGGGTGTTATCTCGATCAAAGTCACCGATCGTAACGGACCGGTCATCGGTGCGGTACAGGTAGTGGACGGCGATCAGATTATGATGATCACCGACGCCGGCACGCTGGTACGTACCCGCGTATCAGAAGTCAGCGTGGTCGGCCGTAACACGCAGGGCGTGATCCTGATCCGCACCGCGGACGATGAGAACGTTGTTGGCCTGCAGCGTGTGGCGGAGCCGGTTGAAGAAGAGGAGCTGGATGCCATCGACGGCAGCGTGGCGGAAGGCGAAGAAGATATTGCGCCGGAAGTCGACAGCGATGACGAGGCACCGGACGCAGAAGACGACGCATAACTGTCTGATGCACCTTAGCAGCGGCAGGTCAGGGCAACCGACCTGCCGTTTTATTATCTGAGTTTTCGTCCTGCACCCTGCACCAACTGGCTTTTTCGCAGCGATAAAGCTAGTGTATGTGCACCTTTTTGGGTCCTGTTAACCGTTACCGCCAGTGAGCCTCTCTTGAAATATCTCGTCTCCTTTCGTACCACGCTTCGTATCTCGCGCTATCTTTTTCGGGCGCTGGCGCTGCTGCTCTGGTCGCTGGGTGCATTGCTGACCACCTTCTATATCATCAATGTGCTGCATGAAAAAGAGAATGGAATACGCCAGGAGTTCGCGGCGAATTACGGTAAAGCAGAGTGGTACGTCCGGCACTCGGCTGACGTCATGCGCGAACTAAAGTACATCACGGAAAACCGCCTTAGCAGCAGCGCTAACGGACTGGACATGCTCAACGGCCTGCCCGCCGGCAAAAGCACGCTGCCGCAGTTTACGCCGCTCTTTTCCGATGGTGACTGCACCTCAATGAGCAATACCTGGCGTAACTCGCTCGACTCGCTCAGCTATTTTATCAACTACTGGAAAAGCAATTTTGCTGCGGCTTATGAGCTGAATCGCGTATTTTTTATCGGCGGCGAGAGCCAGTGCCTGGCTGATTTCACCATTGGCAGCAGCAATCCGGTAGATCGTGAACGCAGCATGAAGGCGCTGCGTGAACATGTGCTGCACTATCGCAACAGTAATGAGGAAGATCGGCGCAATCCGATGTACTGGATCACCGACAGCGCGCAGCCCGGAAACGGCAACTTCTATATGGTCGTCCCGGTTTACGTCGCCAATAAACTGCAGGCGCTGCTGGGCGTTGAGCAGAATATCCGGCTGGATGAATTTATTCAGCCCGGCGGGCTGCCGCTGGTGGCGACCATCACCGATGAAAATTATCGCCCGCTGCTGAGCAGTCGCCGTAGCGGACCCGGTTATGCGCTGGACGATCTGCCGGATGAGAACACCTGGTTTGGCTACCTCGATAGCTATCGCCAGCTGGTGCTGAAAAAGCCGCTGCCGCCATCGGATCTGAATATAATCTGGTCTCTGCCCACCTCGGTGATGGTGGATCAGCTGCGGCTGCTGCTGCTTAACGCGCTGCTGCTCAACATTTTCAGTGCGATTCTGCTTTTCACCCTGGCGTGGATATTCGAGCGCCGCATGTTCCTGCCGGCGGAAGATAACGCACACCGGCTGGAAGAGCATGAGCAGTTTAACCGTAAAATTGTCGCATCGGCGCCGGTAGGGATTTGCATCCTGCGCACCAGCGATGGCACCAATATTCTGAGTAACGAACTGGCACACAACTACCTTACGCTGCTGACGCAGGAAGATCGCCAGCGGCTTAACGAAATCATCAGCGGTCAGCAGGTGAATTTTGTTGATGTGCTGACCGGCAGTAATACCAACCTGCAGATCAGCTTTGTGCACTCGCGCTACCGCAATGAAAATGTGGCCATCTGCGTGCTGGTTGATGTCTCCTCCCGCGTACGTATGGAGCAGTCGCTGCAGGAAATGGCACACGCCGCCGAACAGGCGAGCCAGTCGAAATCGATGTTCCTTGCAACCGTCAGCCATGAACTGCGCACGCCACTTTACGGCATCATCGGTAACCTCGATTTGCTGCAAACCAAAAGCCTGCCCAAAGGGGTGGAGTCACTGGTTACCGCGATGAATAACTCCTCCAGCCTGCTGCTGAAAATTATCAGCGACATTCTCGACTTCTCAAAGATAGAGTCAGAACAGCTGAAGATTGAGCCGCGCCCCTTCTCACCGCGTGAGGTCATTAACCATATCACCAGCAACTATTTATCGCTGGTAGTGCGCAAGCGCCTTACGCTCTATGTTTTCATGGAAAACAATGTGCCGCTGGCGCTGGATGGCGATCCGCTGCGGCTGCAGCAGGTGATCTCCAACCTGCTTAATAACGCCATTAAATTTACCCACACCGGCTGCATTATTCTGCACGCCTATGTGAAAGAGGGGTATCTCGCCTTTCGCGTGCGCGACACCGGGGTCGGCATTCCGGCCAGAGAGGTAACGCGACTGTTTGATCCTTTCTTCCAGGTAGGGTCCGGCGTCCAGCGCAACTTCCAGGGTACCGGGCTGGGACTCGCGATCTGTGAAAAGCTGATCAACATGATGGATGGCGATATCGAGGTCGATTCTGAACCGGGTATGGGCAGCCAGTTTATTGTGCGTATTCCGATCTACGCCGGCCAGCAGCCGGCACCGCCGCTGCTGGATGGCCTGCAGGAGAAAGCGATCTGGCTCGATCTGCGCAATGATTATCTCGCTGCGTTTCTGCTGCGTCTGCTGCAGCAACAGGGACTCAAAGCGGCGGCCTGGCAGGGGCAGGCTGAAAGCGACGATGTGGTGATAAGCGATCACGATGATTCACTGATGCAGGCGGTGCGCGCGCGCATTCTGATCTGCGGTGAACATATCGACATGCCGCAGGAACGGTCGCCGGGCGTCTGGGTGCAGAGCAGCGCAACGCTGCACGACCTGCCGCTGCTGCTGGGGCGTATTTACCGCATCACGATTGACAGCGATACCACCACGCCACTGCCGCCGCCTGCAGCTGAAAATGCCAGCAATGAAGATATTACTATCTTGATTGTGGATGATCATCCCATCAACCGTATGCTGCTGTCGGAGCAGCTCGGCACGCTGGGTTACCAGACCAAAACGGCGCAGGATGGCGTTGATGCGCTTAACGTGCTGAGTCGCAATCATATCGACATCGTGCTGAGCGACGTCAACATGCCGAACATGGATGGTTATCGCCTGACGCAGCGCCTGCGCCAGCTGGGGCATGTCTTCCCGGTAATTGGCGTCACTGCCAATGCGCTGGCGGAAGAGAAGCAGCGCTGTATGGATGCCGGTATGGATAACTGCCTGTCAAAACCGGTGACGCTGGATGAGCTGAAAGTCACTCTGGCACGCTATGCTGCGCGCGTGCGTACCGGGCGCCAGACATAATGTGTGCGGTTCAGTAATCGCATGCTGTTGTCAGGCCGGAGATCAGCGAAGAAGACGATAGCGGAAGAGGAGAGGGCGAGGCGTTGCGGTGTGGCTCACCGGAGCGCACAGGAAGAATCGGACGGCCCGCAGGCCGCCCGCAAAGATTAATCTTTGTCGATCTGCGTGGCGCTGACCGAGGAGAGATAGTTCAGCAGCGCAATATCGTTATCCACACCCAGTTTCATCATGGCTGATTTCTTCTGGCTACTGATGGTTTTGATACTGCGGTTCAGCTTCTTGGCAATCTCAGTCACGAGGAAACCTTCAGCAAAGAGACGCAGTACTTCACTCTCTTTCGGCGACAGACGCTTGTCACCATAGCCGCCTGCGCTGATCTTCTCCAGCAGCTTAGCGACGCTTTCCGGCGTATATTTTTTGCCTTTCTGCAGCGCGGCCAGCGCTTTTGGCAGATCGGTCGGGGCGCCCTGTTTCAGCACAATCCCTTCGATATCGAGATCCAGCACGGCACTCAGGATCGCCGGATTGTTGTTCATAGTCAGAACAATGATCGAGAGATCGGGGTAGTGACGCTTGATGTACTTAATCAGGGTAATGCCGTCGCCATACTTCTCGCCAGGCATAGAGAGATCGGTGATCAGAACATTCGCGTCCAGCTTAGAAAGGCTGTTGATCAGTGCTGTAGAGTCTTCAAACTCACCTACTACGTTAACCCATTCAATCTGTTCCAGAGACTTACGGATACCAAACAGAACAATGGGATGGTCGTCGGCAATAATTACGTTCAGGTTATTCATCTTATTGGTTACCTTGCTGCAGCAGTTGATTGACATAGGCGTCAATTTCACTGGTGGTATTTTTAATGGTTAAATCGTCGCACATTTTAATATGCTGTTCTAACGCTTCACAAAGCTGTTTACCCGGCAGCAAATTGAGCATGGCAAAAACGCCTTTCAGGCGATGCGCTGTCTGAGCAAGAGAAGGATAGTCACTATCCGACGCTTCAGTATACAGCCTCCTGACATCAGGCGGTACTGTCTCGGTAAACAGCTGGAAATAGCCGCCGCTTAACAGCGGTGTGGCAGCCTCATTTTCTTCACTCTCCTCCATCAAATCACTGGCCAGCTGCTTCTCAATCAGGGCCAGCAGTGCGTCAAGCAGGGCGTTGCTGAGGTTATAGTTCACGCGATACTGCCTGTCGCTCAGGGCGTGGTGCCCCAGCTCATCGCCCGCCAGCAGTAACGCCCAGCCGCTGAGACGTTCAGGGTCGTCCGTGATCAGAACGTCATGCTCCTGACCAGAAAGTCGCTCATCTGAGGTCAGGCACTTCGCCCCCCAGTTCTCCAGATGGCGACAGACGATTTTCTGTACATCTTCAACTGCTATATCGACCAGGGCAGTCACGCCCTCCAGTAATTTTTCTTCCTGCTCATCCAGCAGCGGCTGCAGCGCGAGCGGCAGCTGAATGTTATAGCGCGTGCCGATATCGGGTTTAGCGATAATGTCTAACTGACCGCCCATCTGTTTGCATAGCTGTTTACACAGGAAAAAGGCCATTCCGGAAGCCTGGCCGAAACGATCCTGTGACGTCTCACCAAGGTAGGGAAAATCGGCGTTCGTCAGTTCATCCGCGGTCAGCCCGGAGCCGGTGTCGACCAGCTGGAGCTGCAGTACATCGGGTTTATCCGCCGGCGTTTTAACCTCCAGCGTGATTTTGCCCCATTGCGTGGTGGTCAGCGCATAATGCATCAGGGTGGTCAGCACCTTACGCAGCGCGCGGCGATCGCCGCTGCGCATTTCATCATTCGCCAGCTGATTATTGACGACCAGCGTCAGGCCCTTGCGCCGCAGCAGCGGCAGGCTCTCCAGCGCGATTTCGTCCAGCAGATCCTGCAGATTAAATGCGCTCGCTTCCGGCGACCAGTCATGCGCTTCCAGCCGGTTCAGCAGCACAATGTCATCCACCAGGCGGGCCAGCCGCTGGCTCTCATCCAGCAGATCCAGCACGCTCTCATCGTCGCTACGCTGGCTGAGCTGGACCAGGCGCGTCACCATATCCTGCAGCGGGCGATTCAGGGCATGGCCGAGCTGCTGCATCAGCTGCTGACGCATCTGGTGATTGCGGTCCAGTACCTGCTGTGCTTTCTGCAGCTTCTTATTGACCAGCAGTTCGCGATCCTGATCGCGCATCATAAACAGCTGCGTATGCGGTGACAGCACGCTGCGCGCATGGCGGATCTCATACACTTCATTATTGATAGTCGCCTGCAGCACGCCCTGATGCTGGTCAGACATATTAATAATCTTCTGCAGATTCAGGTGCGGCAGCAGGTGATCGGCAATCTTATTGCTAAGCAAAGTGCGGTTAGTGGCGAAATCGTACACCAGCAGCCCGACCGGCAGGCTGGCGACAATTTCTTCATTCAGCATACGCAATGAATCGAGCTCTGCGCTCTGATTCTCATTCGGGCGCAGCGCCTGCTGACGCAGCAGGGTCATACCGGCAATCGACAGCAGAAAGAGCAGCAGATTGATCAGCAGCGGCCACATCAGGTTATGCAGCGTATCCAGCGCGAGGTTAAGCAGCGGTACGCGATAAACCAGCTGCAGCGGCGTACTGGGCAGCGAGGCGGCAATCTCCAGATCGGGGTTGACCAGGGTAACGCTGGTGGTGCCGTCGCTGCCATCATCAGTGCTGCTGCTCTGGGTAGCATCCTGACGCAGCTGAAAATTCTCCAGCGGCAGGTTCTGCGGCACCAGATCGTTAACCGGCAGATCAAACGCAACCACTGTCGCCAGGTGACCCGGCTGGTTAAAGGTCGTGCGCAGCGTAAAATAGTGATCGTTCTGCCAGGTAAAATGGCGCAGCGGCGAGAAGCTTTCGCGCTCATCAAGGGCGTTAGCCTGCTGCAGCATCTCAGCACGGCGGCTGTCGACCAGCGTATTCAGCGCGCTCTCTTTGTAGCGCGTCGCCATATCTTTCAGCGGCAGGGTAGAGATCATGATCAGGCTGTTATCCTGACCATTCAGAAAATACATCGACCACGCGGGGTTTTCTGCCCCCCATAAGGTATCGAGGTAGCCGGACATACGCATGGTCATATCCAGCGTACTGCCGTCATGCGAACCGAAGATCAGCGCTTCCGTTTTACGGCGCGTTTTTTCCAGATAGTAGACATCCGGGCGTAGCCGGGTCTCCTGCAGCGTGCTGTTGGGAGCAGAACCGGCAGCACTGGTAGCGAGGTTTTCGTAAATCTGCCAGGTGGCGAAGCGGTAAGCATCGATGCGCTTTTGCATATCACGCGCCAGATCGGTCATGGCATAGCGCTTCTCAGCGATCCAGGCGCTGACGCTGTTATGTACCATCGCACCCAGTGCCAGCAGCAGCACCAGGTTGAACACCACGACAAAGCGTGTAACGTTGCCGGAAGTCAGTGGAAATTTATAAAGCATAGTGAGTCTCAGGATCCTGCAATTAACGCGTAACCCGTCGTGCGCTGGCAGCGACAGCCAGCAGCATCAGAGCAATCAGCAGGAATGCACCGCTCAGTGTGAGCCACTGGGAAATAAAGCCGATCAACGCCGGGCCTGAGAGAATACCCGCATAGCCTAACGTTGTCATGGCCGATATCGCCAGATTAACAGGCATGGTCTGCTGGTTACCGGCGGCATTAAACAGCATCGGCACCGTATTCGCCAGTCCGAATCCTACCAGCAGAAATGCCAGCAGTGCCGCTTGCGGCCAGGGAACCAGCACGGCCAGCGTCATACCTGCACTGGCAGCCAGCGCGCCGGTAAGCATGACCCGATAGCGGCCAAAACGCTGAATGATTTTATCGCCGGTCAGCCGTCCAATCGTCATGGCAACCGAGAACACCGCATAGCCCAGCCCGGCATAGGCCACGCTGATGCCCGGACTCTGCAGCAGCAGCAGGGCGCTCCAGTCCAGCACGGCGCCTTCGGCGAGGAACAGAATAAAGCAGAGACAGCCGAGAAAAGCGACCCAGCCTCGCGGGATCACCAGCCAGGGCTCATCGGCCTGACGCAGTCGCTCGCTCATTAACGTTGGCAGACTGCAGCAGAGCAGCACGGCAATCAGCACCATCATAATACTGATGGCCTGCAGCGGCGTCAGCCCGGCCCCCAGCAGCAGACTCACCGCGCCGGCGCCAATAATACCGCCCAGGCTAAAAAAGCCGTGAAAGCCGGACATCATGGGTTTGCGTGCCGCTTTTTCCACATGAACCGCCTGCACGTTCATGGCAACATCCAGCATGCCGAGTCCGGCGCCAAACAGCATCAGCGTCAATGCCATCAGCCAAAGCTGGTCCAGCGTGGCCAGCAGCGGCAACACGGCCAGAATCAGCAGCGCAGAGCAGGTCATGATTCGGCGGCAGCCAAAACGACCAATCAGCGTGCCGGTAACCGGCATCGCAGCCAGCGAACCGATGCCCAGACATAGCAGAAGCCCGCCGAGAGAGGCACCACTCAGCTGCAGGCGCTGGCTGGCGTAAGGCACAAGCGGCGCCCAGGCAGACATACTCAACCCGGCGATAAGAAAAACAGTGCGCGTGCCGAAATTAACACGCTGATGCAGTTTGGCTGGCTGTGCGGCGTCCAGTGCAGTCATAGAAGTTATTTTGATCCGCTGTTAAAGCGTCGAAGTTTAGCATTAAAGCAGGGGGTGCAGCGGAATTAACGCGCAATTTGCCTTGCCTGCTGCTGCACAGGAATCGGACATCTTACCGACATTTAGCCAGGCCGGAATTTTTTCCAGATATTTCCTGGTACTGCCTGATAAACATTAAGTGACTTAACGCAAATTAAGTCGGTCAATTGATGACATATACTGATGCAATCAGCGGCAGGCGGTTAGCTGACTGTGGTTTTAGCTGGGTGCGCAATTCAGAACGCTTTTCCGGATTTTTGCCACCAGACAGCAGTCAGAAAAACGCGCTAAGATAAGGCAGGTCACCGCTAAAGGTGCCGCTTATAGCAAGATCGTCACGCGTGCCAGCCCGACCGGGAGCACGCATTTAACGTCATACCTTTAACCTTGTTACCCGCGGGTAACCCGTTTCCATCAGGCGAAACGGGCCATACTGTTATGGCCTGTATGGCGCACCACTCTGCCTGAAACATTAATACAGGTAATCACTGGTGCAATACGTACTCTGTAACGAGGTTACCTATGTTTTCAGATCAATCCACTCTATCGTTCGCGTCGTTATTTACCTCTGGCACTGAGGGTGCCAGCCCGGTTATGGCCAGTCAGCAGCGTCGTGCCGATACCACGCCGCCGGCCGCACTGCACCCCTATGAGCCGCTGGCGCAGGATGGCGTTATCGCAGCCTGGGAGAGCAGCCGCGCCATCCACCTGCGCGGTCGCGCAGAACAGGAACCGGGCGCAACGGTAACAATCAGCTTCAACGGTGAAAGCTGGCACAGCACGGTCAATCACTGGGGTTACTGGAATGCGACTATGCCCCCCTCAGTATTACAGGGATTAGCGGATGGCAACTACAGTCTGACGCTGACCATCACTGATAAAGCGGGTAACAGCACCGCGACCGAAGTGGGGTTTGGCGTTTACGTAGATAAAACTCTCAGGCCGGAGATCAGCGTACATCCCGTGAGCGGTGATAACGCCATTAGCGTAGCGGAGGGCATTTATGGCGTGGAGATCAGCGGGCAGGTCACCCATATGCCGCTTAACAGCCATGTCACTCTGACGCTGGGAAACAAAAGCACCACTGCCCTCGTCGATGAGCACGGCGCATGGCAGGCGACGTTTACGCCGCAGGATCTGCAGGCGCTGTCGGATGGGGTGTATCAGCTGCAGGTCAGCGCCCGCGATCCCAATGGCAAAACCAGTACGGTACAGCATGAGCTGACGCTGGTAACACACCCGGAAAGCCTGCCACACATCAGCTTCGACAGCGTTACCGCTGACAACGTCATCAATTTTGCCGAGAGCCAGCAGGACCTGACGCTGAGCGGTACGCTCTCAGCACTGGCTCCGGGCCAGAAGCTGGAGCTCTGCGTCGGAGAGACAGTCTTTCATGCGGCTATCGATGCGCAGGGTCACTGGCAGGCGATCATTCCTGCCAGCGAGGTCAGCAGCTTTATTTCGACCGGCGAAGTGCGCGTTTATGCGCTCGACGCCGCCGGCAACAGCACCGACAGCACGCTGACGCTTAACGTCGTGACGCAGTTGCCCGACATTTACTGCGAAATGAATATTGGCGGCGATACCATTCTGAACGCGCAGGAAGCGCAGCATACGCTGAGTTTTTATCTTGAGGGCGTAAATCAGCTGACGCTGAATGGCAAGGCGTACACGCCAGTCGATGGCATGGTCACGCTCAGCGTGGCCGATCTGCAGGCGCTGCCGGATGGGCCTGTCAGCGCTATCGCTGAGCGCTGGGACAGCTACGGTAATCACGATAGCCAGACCCTCAGCGATCTGTTCACCGTGGCGATTCATCAGCTGCCGTCGCTGACGCTGCAGCAGCCGTTTGGCGATGGCGTTATTGCGCATGATGAGGTGGATCACTGGCATCTTATCCAGGGCAGTTCTCTTCATCTGGCACAGGGAAGTCTGGTCACCGTGACGCTGGGTGATCAGCACTACAGTGCCGCGGTAGAGGAGAGCGGAGAGTGGTCGCTGACCATTCTGGCGGGCCAGCTGGCGACGCTGGAGCCGGGCAGCTATCAGATGAGCGTCAGTGCCCAGGACAAGGCCGGCAATCTGGCCAGCGCCGTCCAGACGGTCACGGTAAATGGCGATGCCGGGAGCAGCGATTTCAGCGCAACGGCTATTGATACCCTGCTGGCGCACTATGGTGCCGGAGACGCCATACCCGGGGCCACGGCGATGGTCAGCGAGCCTGATCACCATTACGGCAGCAGCGACACTGTTTGGACGCTGGCCGATCATCTGCAGCAGCAACCGGTAGCGGCACTGGTATAAGTTACCTGCGGCACAGGCAGGCCATCATTCTTTTTTATAAGGCGACTCAGGGATGCGTTCACCCTCGCATACATGCGACGAAGCGATTGCTGCGCTGGACCGGGCTGCGGCCGTGCTGGGGATCGCCACCGATCGCCGTCGCCTGCAGCTTCAGTGGCTGGCAGCAGCATCGCCGCAGGCGCAGCTGACCGACCTGGCGCAGCGCATGGGGCTGGTGCTGCAATTTGTCAGCGCACGCAAACTGCGCTGGCGTCAGGCCGTGATGCCGCTGCTGCTGCGCCTGAATGACGGCACGCTGGCGCTGGCAGAGTCGGCAGATGAGGAGGGCAGGGTGCAGTACTGGCTGAGTGCGGGCGGCGACGGTGTGCGCTCAGCCCCACTGAGCGACCTGCTGGCACAGGCGCAGCCGGAAGTGGGCGTGATTACGCTGGCGGCCCGCGCACGGGATGTGCGGATGGATACGTTTGTGCGTCCCTGGCAGCCACACTGGTTCTGGCAGCATTTTCGGCCCATGAAACGGCGTCTGGCTGAAATCAGTCTCGCCTCGCTGGTCAGCAATCTGCTGGCGCTGGCGGGCATCCTGTTCTCAATGCAGGTGTACGACAGAGTCATACCGGCCCGCTCCCAACCCACGCTATGGGTGCTGTTCAGCGGGGTGCTGCTTGCTGCGTTGATGGAATATCTGATTCGGCTGGCGCGTACCCGGGTTGCTGACGGGATGGGCAAGCGGATCGATCTGGCCCTCTCGGCGCAGCTTTTTGCCCGCGCGCTGCGCATTCGCAACGAGGCGCGGCCGCGCTCAACCGGCGCTTTTATTGCGCAGCTGCGTGAGGTCGAGCAGGTACGCGAGTTACTGACGTCTACCACGGTCAGCGCTGCGGCAGATATCCCCTTTGTCGTGCTGTTTCTGTTTATTTTGTCAGCGATTGGCGGCTGGCTGGTGCTGGTGCCGCTGCTGGCGATCCCGCTGATTGTGATCCCGGGTTTGCTGGTACAGATCCCGATGGCGCGGCTGGCGAAGCAGGGCCAGCGTGAAAGTGCTCTGCGGCAGGCGCTGCTGGTGGAGACGCTGGAGGGGGTGGAGGATATCAAGGCGCTGCAGGCGGAGGCCTGGTTCCAGCGGCAGTGGGAACAGACGCATGAGGTCAGTGCGACGCTCGCCAGTCAGCAGCGGCTGTGGGGCGCGCGCCTCACCGGCTGGGCGGGCAGCGTGCAGCAGCTAACCTATGCGGGAATGCTGGTTGCCGGGGTGTATCTGATCCTGAACAACCAGATCACTACCGGTACGCTGGTGGCCAGCAGCCTGCTCTCCGCGCGTACGCTCGCTCCCCTGATGCAGCTGACGCTGGTATTTTCGCGCTGGCAGCATGCGCGCAGCGCCATGACCGGACTCAACGAGCTGCTTAAAAAGCCGGTTGACCAGCCACAGAACGGCATGCCGGCTTATGCGCCGGTGCTCAGCGGACACTTTCAGCTGCAGCAGGTACGCTATCACTATGATGAAAACAGCCTGCGGGCGATTACTATCGATAACCTGACAATCCGCCCCGGCGAGCGTATAGCGATTCTCGGCGGGGTGGGGGCAGGGAAATCGACCCTGCTGAAAATCCTGGCGGGGCAGGCGATGCCCGTCAGCGGGCGCATTATGATTGACGGCGTCAGCATGCAGCAGCTCGATCCGGCAGATTTGCGGCGGCAGCTCGGCTGGCTGTCGCAGGAGGCGCGCCTGTTTTTCGGCACTCTGCGGCAGAACCTGCTGCTTGGTAACCCGCACGCCACCGAGCAGGAGATGCTGCAGGCGCTGCGCATAAGCGGGGCGTTATCGCTGCTGCAGCAGGATGCCGCCGCGCTTGATCGTCTCATTCATGAAGGCGGACGCGGGCTCTCTGGCGGTCAGCGGCAGATGATTCTGCTCAGCAGGATGCTGTTGCGTCAGCCGCAGATTGTACTGCTGGATGAGCCTACGGCGGCGCTGGATGAACCCCTGGAGGCGCAGGTGATCCGTCAGCTGGCGCAGTGGCTGCCGGGGCGTACACTGGTGCTGGTCACGCATCGTCCGGCGCTGCTGGGGCTGGTTGATCGGATTATCGTCATGAAGAACGGCGAAATCGTGGCTGATGGCCCGCGCGATGCCATTCTGCAGCGCAGTACTCCGCAGCCGGAGGTGGCAGATGAACACGGATAACGAGGCGGCGGCGTCGCGCATTATCTGGCTCTGCGCGCTTACGCTGCTGCTGCTGCTGATCTGGGCGCACGTGGCCGTGCTGGATGAGGTCACAACAGGCAGCGGCAAAGTCACGCCCTCCAGCCGGGCACAGATTATCAACAATCTGGATGGCGGGATCCTCAAACAGCTCAGCGTGCGCGAGGGCGATATTGTTCGTAAGGGTGAGCTGCTGGCCACGCTCGATCCCGCCCGCTACCAGTCCAGCTATGGCGAAGCCAGCGCCAGAGTACGGACACTGCGGGCAACGGCAGAGCGGCTGGATGCCGAGCTCAGCGATCGACCCCTGCAGTTCAGCACGGATATTCGCCGCTACCCGCAGCTGGTTGCGCGCGAAAGCCAGCTCTATCAGTCGCGCCGGCAAAATCTGGCGATAACGCTGCAGAATCTTCAGCAGTCGCTGACGCTGGTACAGGCAGAACTCAACCTGACTGAGCCGCTGGTGGCCCGCGGCGCGGCGGGGAAAGTCGAAGCGATCCGGCTGCGGCGCCAGGTCAGCGATCTGCAGGGAAAAATCGATGAGGTGCGCAACGACTACGCGGTGCGGACGCACGAAGAACAGGTCAAAAACAGCGCAGAGCTGGATGCGCAGCTGCAGGTTGCCGCAGGCAGAGAAGATCAGCTGACGCGTACTGCACTGCTTTCGCCGGTTTATGGCATCGTTAAAGCGATAGCGATTACCACGCCGGGCGGTGTGGTCGAGCCAGGCGGCAAACTGATGGAGATCGTCCCGCTGGAAGATCGGCTGCTGATCGAGACGCGCGTTGCGCCGCGGGATATCGCCTGGATCCGTGCCGGATTGCCTGCAACGGTGAAAATCACTGCGTATGATACCGCTATTTATGGCGATCTGCCGGGCATCGTTGAGAGCGTATCACCGGATACACTGGAGGGGAGCGACCCGCGCGAGCCACCCTATTTTCGGGTCTATGTGCGAACGCAGACGGCAACGCTGACCACCCGGCGCGGACAGCACTTTCCTGTGCTGCCGGGTATGCTGGCAGATGTAGAGATAAAAACCGGGCAAAAATCGGTGCTGGATTATCTGCTTAAGCCACTGAATAAAGCGACTGAAGCGCTGCGTGAGCGCTGATTGCGTTATTATACTGGCGGGAAAACAGAGCAGATAAAAAAATGCCGGACAAATATGTCCGGCGGGAATCAGGGTAAAACACTCATTCGGGGTGAATGAAGATAATAATAAAATAAATGATGATAGCGTTGATAATTGTAGAGGCTGACGGCAACAAAGTTTTATCATTCAGTGCGGCATTAAATTAATGCACTGCGTTGAATTAAAAGGAATTTAATTACGTTTGTTTATTTGTGCTTTATTTTTTATCAATGCGTGCTGATTATTAGTTCCACGATATTTACATGTGGCAATAAATTTGTAATCAAATGAAACACTTTCGGAAATTTAGTATCATTTTCCTGATAGATTATTGCCCACTATAAAACAACAATGAATTGCCGGCTGAATTTTTAACATTCAGTTTGCAGTGGCATAACTATAAAGGCACATAACCGAGGGTAAATAAATGAATCGTCGCGTTCTCTCCCTGATGATCCCGGCACTGCTGGTGGCGGGTTCAGCAAGCGCAGCCGAGATCTATAATAAAGATGGCAACAAACTCGACCTCTACGGCAAAGTAGATGGTCTGCACTACTTCTCTGACAACGATGGCTCAGACGGTGACCAGTCTTACCTGCGCTTTGGTTTTAAAGGTGAAACTCAGGTGACCGATCAGCTGACAGGTTACGGTCAGTGGGAATACCAGGCCGCGCTGAACACGGCTGAGAGCGAAGGCACCAAAGACAGCTATACCCGCGTCGGCTTTGCCGGTCTGCGTTTTGGTGACGCTGGCTCTTTCGATTACGGTCGCAACTACGGCATTGCGTATGATATTGGCGCATGGACTGACGTCCTGCCGGAGTTTGGTGGCGATACTTATGGCGCGGACAACTTTATGTTCCAGCGCGGTAACGGTATGGCAACTTACCGTAATAATAATTTCTTTGGTCTGGTGGATGGCTGGAACGTTGCCGTTCAGTACCAGGGCAAAAATGACAACCCGACTGAATCCGCCTCTGGCCGTGATGTTCTGGGTGAAAACGGTGACGGCTGGGGCCTGAGCACCACCTATGATTTGGGTAATGGTCTGGCACTGGGCGGTACGATGTTCCAGTCCGATCGCACCAATAACCAGAATGCTGCAGGTGTACTGGGTCAGGGTGATAAAGCGGAAGCTTATACCGGCGGCCTGAAATATGACGCAAACAACATTTATCTGGCTGCGATGTATACCCGCTCTTACAACGCAACGCGTTTTGGTTCAGTGGATTCTGACGCTTTCGGTTATGCAAACAAAGCGGACAACTGGGAAGTGGTTGCGCAGTATCAGTTTGACTTCGGCCTGCGTCCGTCACTGGCTTACGTCAATTCACGCGGTAAAGATATTGAAGGTTATGGCAGCCAGAACCTGAAAAAATATATCGACGTGGGCGCGACCTATTACTTCAATAAAAACATGTCGACCTATGTGGATTATCAGATCAATCTGCTGGATGACAACACCTTTACCAACAATGCCGGTATCAATACCGATGACATTGTGGCGCTGGGTCTGGTTTACCAGTTCTGAGTATCTGGCGCGCCGCCCTGCGGGCTGCGCGCCACCTTTCCCGCTTTATTCTGTGATATCCGCATTTATCCGCAGGCCGGCATTAAGCGGGCTCAGCATCTGACCTACTGTACGCCACGCCAGCGCCGGGCTTTTGCCGCCGGACGCGGTGCAGTCTGCGCCGCTGCAGCGGGCTGACCTCCCTCCAGCGCAATACCTGCCAGGGTAAAAGCAGAAAAGCTCAGCCACCGCTGCCACTTTTCACTCTGCGTTTTCGACATCGCCATACTGCACCTCGCTGAGAATAAACCTGCTCTCAACAATGCAGCATTTATGCCATGCTGCCGCTCTCAGCGTCACACGCCTCAAACGGGGTTTGTTACACTGCGCCAGCCCTGAAGTAGTGCAGAGTGGATAATAATAGTGCAGGGCTTAACGTCGCCGTGCGCTGTAGCTTTCCAGTGAACGCTGACGCGCGTGCTGCCAGCTGCGATAACTGCCGTACAGGAACAGCGCGGCGGAGAGGGCGGCGATTAATACATACATCATCTGTGCTCCTTAAAGGGATTATGCCTGGTGTTAAAGCCTGCAGCATGATCGGCGTTAATTCAATGAGATTTAGCGTAAATTACCCGCAGCTTATGCTTTGTAATACGCTGTATTTCTGTGTAACAGACGAGGAAAAGATGTATTTCCGGAATATTTTGCTGACGACTCTGGTGGTGGCGGGGCTGACGGCCTGCGACCGCACTCCGCAACGTGAGCCGCTGGTTCTGCAGGGCAACACCATGGGCACCGTCTGGCGGGTCACGCTTGCCGGTGTCGACCCGCAGCGTAAGGGCGCGCTGCAGCAGGCCATCCAGCAGCAGCTTGATCGCGATGACGGTGAACTCTCTACCTGGAAAAGCACTTCAGTGCTGTCGCGCTTTAATCAGTACCAGGGTACAGCGCCGCAGCCCGTCAGTGCAGATATGGCGGATATTGTGACTCTCTCACTGCGCATTGGCGCCAAAACCGCGGGTGCCATGGATATCACGGCAGGCAGGCTGGTAAACTTATGGGGTTTCGGGCCTGCCGGGCAACCGGCGCATCAGCCGGATGAGGCAGCAATCGCGGCGGCCAAAGCTGAAACCGGCCTCGCGCATCTGCGGGTGATCCAGAGCGTAAGCGGGCAGTGGCTGCAGAAAGATCTGCCGGGCCTTTATGTGGATCTCTCCACTATGGGGGAGGGCTATGCCACCGATCACCTGGCGCGACTGATGGAACAGCAGGGAATAACCGACTATCTGGTATCGGTCGGCGGGGCTGTACTCAGTCGCGGCCGCAATGCCAGCCAGCAGCCGTGGCGGGTGGCTATTCAGAAACCCACCGATCGCGAAAACGCGGTTGAGGCGCGCGTTGACCTGCAGGGGCACGGCATCAGCACCTCCGGCAGCTATCGCAACTATTATGAACTGGATGGCAAACGCATTTCGCACGTCATCGATCCCGCAACCGGGCGGCCCATTCAGCATAAGCTGGTTTCTGCGACGGTGATTGCCACAACGGCGCTGGAAGCGGATGGCTGGGATACCGGACTGATGGTGCTGGGCACCGAACGCGCAAAAGCGCTGGCGCTGAAAGAGCATCTGGCTGTTTATCTGATCACCAAAGAGGGTGACGGCTTCAGCCACTGGATGTCCCCCCGGTTCAGGGCATTTCTTATCGATAAATCGTAACCGGAGGCAATAATGCTGGATCTGTTTAGCGATGAAGCGCCGTGGCAGGAGCCGCTGGCGGAGGGGGCGGTCATTCTGCGCCGCCGCGCCCGTGCTGATGCACCCGCGCTACTGGCAGCAATTGAAACGATTGCGGCGCAGCATCCGTTCACGCACCGTATTACGCCAGGGGGCTACCGTATGTCCGTGGCGATGACCAACTGCGGTGATGTGGGCTGGTTCAGTGACGCGCGCGGCTACCGCTACAGTGAACAGGATGTCAGCAATGGTCAGCGCTGGCCTGCGATGCCGCCGCTGTTTCGTGAGCTGGCACAGCAGTGTGCGCAGGAGGCGGGTTTCAGTCACTTTACGCCGGATGCCTGCCTGATCAACCGCTATGCGCCAGGTGCAAAAATGTCGCTGCATCAGGACAAAGATGAGCGCGATTTGCATCAGCCGATCGTCTCTGTTTCGCTGGGGCTGCCGGCGGTCTTTCAGTTTGGCGGGTTTGCGCGCGGTGACGCCACGCAGCGCGTGCTGCTGGAGCATGGCGATATTGTGGTATGGGGTGGCCCGTCGCGGCTGCGCTATCACGGTATTCTGCCGCTCAAACCCGGTGTACATCCTGAGGCGGGTACCGTTCGCTATAATCTGACCTTTCGCCGGGCACACTGATGCAACAGGGAATGAGAATTATTCTTGCTATCATCTGAGGGGTCATTAAACTGCAGGCAGCATTTTTTTGACCTTTGGAACAGAGTGATGGCATTGCTTCAGGTGGTTTTTCGTCAGTATCGCTGGCCGTTTACCGGCGTGCTCCTTCTTACGCTGCTGAGTGCCGCACTCGGAATAGGCCTCATCGCCTATATCAACAATGAGCTGATTGTGGCGATCAACAGTGACGCAACGGTGCTGCCGGCGTTTCTCGGTCAGCTGTTTCTGCTGATGGCGGTCACGCTCGCTTCGCAGCTGGCGCTGACGCAGCTGGGACACCATTTTGTCTGGCGGCTGCGGGGCGAATTTATCAAGCGTATCCTCGATACCAGCGTTGAGCGCATTGAACAGCTGGGCAGCGCTCAGCTGCTGGCGGGGCTGACCAGCGATGTGCGTGCCATTACCATCGCGTTTGTCCGGCTGCCGGAGCTGATTCAGGGCATTATTATCACCCTGGGTTCGGCGCTTTATCTCGCGTGGCTCTCCCCGGAAATGCTGCTGGTGACCATGCTGTGGCTGACCATCACGCTGGTGGGCGGCTGGCTGCTGGTTTCGCGCGTCTATCAGCATATGGCAAAGCTGCGTGATATCGAAGACGATCTCTATCGTGATTTCCAGACCATTATCGAAGGGCGTAAAGAGCTGCAGCTTAACCGCGATCGGGCGCGGCTGATTTATGACACGGTTTATCAGGAGAATGCGGGCCGCTATCGCCACCATATTGTGCGCGCCGACACCTTCCATCTCAGCGCCGTTAACTGGTCTAACATCATGATGCTGGGCGGCATCGGTATTGTGTTTTTTATGGCAAACGGTCTTGGCTGGGCGAACACCGCCGTGGCGGCAACTTATTCACTGACGCTGCTGTTTCTGCGCACGCCGCTGCTCTCTGCCGTGGGGGCGCTGCCAACGCTGCTCAGCGCTCAGGTGGCGTTTCGCAAACTCAACCGCTTCGACCTGGCACCTTATGAGCCTGCCTTCAGCGTCCCGTCGCCAGTCAGCACGTGGCAAACGCTGGAGCTGCGCGACGTCTGTTTCCATTACGGCGAACAGGGATTTGCGGTGGGCCCGGTCAACCTGACGCTGCGGCGTGGCGAACTGCTGTTTCTTATTGGCGGTAACGGCAGCGGTAAATCCACGCTGGCGATGCTGCTGACCGGCCTCTATCAGCCGCACGCTGGCAGCCTGCTGCTGGATGGTAAAGAGATAAGCAGTAAGCAACCCGATCTGTGGCGGCAGCACTTTTCAGCGGTATTTACCGATGTGCATCTGTTTGACCGTCTGATTGGCCACGGCGGTGAGCCGGCCGATCCGGCCCTGGTTCAGCGCTGGCTGGAGCGGCTGAAAATGAGCGAAAAACTGCAGCTTGATGGCAACCGGGTGCTGAATCTTCAGCTGTCGAAAGGGCAGAGCAAGCGCCTGGCGCTGCTGCTGGCCGCCGCGGAAGAGCGGGATATTCTGCTGCTGGACGAATGGGCCGCCGACCAGGATCCGCATTTCCGCCGAATCTTTTACCGCGAGCTGCTGCCCTGGCTGCAGGCGTCAGGTAAAACGGTGTTTGCCATCAGTCATGACGATCACTACTTTACTCACGCCGATCGGCTGCTGGAGATGCGCAACGGGCAGCTGGTGGAACTCAGCGGCCGCGAGCGCGATATGGCCACGCTCGATGCGGTTGAGCGAACGGATACCGGTCGTTAACGTAACGCTAATACATCAGTCATAACCGGCCATTGAGCCGGTTACAGGCGGCTGGCGGAACGCGGCAGCGTCAGTGATTGGGCGGGATGGCAAAGCTTTTCAGCTGTACAACAAAATGCTGATGGCCGCGGGTAATACGGGCACCGCGATCGCACCAGTGCGTTGCCAGACGAAAGAAGTCGTCGCTGCCGATGTCATAGGCCAGTTCTACTTTGCTGATGCCTGAATACAGAAGGTCTTCTGCATCCTGCAGGCTTTTTGCTTTGATGACCATAATCGATTCCCGTCAAATAAAAGAGAGCATCAGAGTAGGGGATGTTCATGACACTTTTGTTGCGTTTTGATGAAAGCACACCATGACAGGCGCAAAATGTGATCGCGCTCAGTTGCAGAGGCAACTGGCTGAAAAATGAGAGTTTGAGAAAAAAAGGGTACGTATCGATAGTGCGCCGGACAGGCAATAAAAAAGCAGCCATGAAGGCTGCTTTTTTACGGGATAATTTGGTCGGCACGAGAGGATTTGAACCTCCGACCCCTGACACCCCATGACAGTGCGCTACCAGGCTGCGCTACGTGCCGAACGTGGAAAACCATACTACTGATTCCCCAGACGATTGCAAGATGCGCCAGCGTTAACTGCCTCATATTTAATCAGTTTGCCGTAAAGCGCTTCTCTTCCGTCAGCACCTGCAGCAGCAGCGCCAGCTGCGGCTTATGATCTTTCAGCTCGCGACCGCTGGCATCCCATGCGGTATAGCTGCCGCTGTTATTCAGCATCAGCGTTACCGATGGCGTGGTGATCACCAGTTTGCCATCTTCACTGCTGGCTACCCAGTTATGGCTGCGCTGAGCGGCGAACAGATCTTCACCCTGCGAATAGCTGACCGGGCTGGTGCGCACGTGCAGCAGACGCTGCATCAGCGTTGCCATCACATCCTGCTGATCGGTCAGGCGATCGATCGTCTGTGCAGGCGTGTTGGGCCAGTGCACCACCAGCGGAATCTGCAGCATCGCACGGTTGCCCGGGTTATCGCTGTTATTAAAGGTTACCGCACGCTGGGCGGTGATCACCACCACCGTATTTTTCAGCAGGTCGCGCTGCTGCAACGTGGTCAGTACTGCAGCAATCTGCTCATCCACGCTGCCCGCCTGGCGCATATAGCTGCGCTGACGCGCTTTCGTGCTGTCGCCGCTGGCCGTTATACCGTTCAGCGCTACCCAGGAAAACCAGGGAGAGCGGCTGCTTTTCTGACCATTGAGCCAGTTTTGCCACTGTGAGACGGTCTGGCTGTTAGGCTGCGAGGTCGCTTCCGGCAGCGTATAGTCCGCCAGCAGCGCCTGACGGTAGAGCGGCTGATTAAAGCCATCGGAGGAGAACAGGCCAAACTGGTAGCCCTGTGCGTTCAGTGCGTTCAGCAGCGCCGACGGAATGCGCGATGCCAGCACGCCATCCATATAGCTGGAAGAGATGCCGTAAAACAGGCCAAACACGCCTTTTTCCGGCTGTACGCCGGCGCTGTAGTGCCGGGTAAAACGGACATTCTCTGCAGCGAACTGCTTCAGCGATGGCAGCGCGCTGTCCATAGTGGCGTTATTTACGCCATCAATGGTCAGCACCAGCAGATTGTGACCCGTTCCGCCATCACGGAAGCTAATATCACTTAGCGGATACTGCACCGACAGCGCTTCAGGATCGCCCTGCTGCACCAGACGGCGCTGATACTCCTGTGCATCCAGCAGACCGTGACGCTCCAGAAAGCGGCGTGCCGTCATGGGATAAGAGAGCGGCAGATTGGCGCGCTGCATGGTGACAGGGCGGTAGAAATTCGCATCGGCCCAGATGTAGAGCAGATGACTGGCAAAAAAGGCGCTGATAAACAGCGCAGCGAGCGGCTTGCCAAATGAGCGCCGGTTAAGACTGCGCAGTTTTTGCCAGCTCCAGGTGGCAAACAGCATCTCCACCAGAAAAATGCCCGGCACGCTGATAAACATCAGCTGCCAGTCACGCGCCATCTCACTTTGATCGGGGTTAACCACCAGCTCCCAGACCACCGGATTAAGGTGGAGGTGAAAGCGGTTGAACACGGCGCCGTCGACCATGATCAGCGTCAGCCCGGCGGTGGCAACGATCGCGGAGAGTACCCGCAGCAGACGCTGCGACATCACCACAAAGGTAAGCGGGAAGATGATCAGCAGATAGGCGGCAAAAACGATAAAGCTGAAATGCCCCATCCAGCTGGTAAAAGCGTAAATCCGGCCCGCCAGTGAGGAGGGCCAGTCAGCGACCAACAGGTAGCGGCTGCCGAGAGCCAGCGCAAACAGGATATTAAACAGCGCGAACCAGTGCCCCCAGCTAATCATCTGGGAGACTTTTTCACGGTAGCGCTGCCGGTTGGTTACCATATATAGGGATCAGATCTGCAAATTAATGAGCGTTATCATCGCGCACGGAAGACTGCAACGCTTCCGCAAATGACCGGGCCAGGCTGCGGCGCTGGGCTGGTGCGATATCGGAGTTGATCAAATTGGTGACCATGTTTCCCAGAACCATCAGGGAAAGATCGAGAGGCGCTTTGTCTTTTTCAAGAACCTGCGCCAGCTGTGCGAGAAGCTGCTCAACGCGCTCGTCGCTATAACGGGATGATTGTGGCATATCGTCGACTAATCAAGTGTGAAAAGCCGGTATAGTACCGTAACCATGTGCTTTTTTCCGCACTTTTATCGCAGGCAGAGCGATCAGTTTGTGCGCGCAGTTGAAAGCGGCGGCGGGCGGTGATTGAATACGCCCCTGAGTTTAAAGGAGAGTCTATCATGAGTCTGGATATTGACCAGATTGCCCTGCATCAGTTAATCAAACGCGACGAGAATCAGCTGGAGCTGGTACTGCGCGATACGCTGCTGCCGGTTACGCAGGCGGTAAGCAGCATGGCTGAAGAGCTGCATCGCGTTTACAGTGCTAAAAGCAAAGCCTATGGTCTGTTTAATGAAGACAGCGAACTGGCCGACGCGCTGCGCAACTGTCGTCGCGGGCAGGATGACTTCCTGGCATTCAGCCGGGCTGCCACCGGCCGTCTCCGCGATGAGCTGAGTAAATACCCGTTTGCTGACGGTGGCGTGGTGCTGTTTATGCACTACCGCTATCTGGCGGTAGAGTATCTGCTGGTTGCGGTGCTGAACAGTCAGTCCAGCATGCGCGTTAATGAACAGCTGGATATCAGCAGCACGCACTATCTCGACATCAATCACGCCGATATTGTGGCGCGCATCGATCTTACCGAGTGGGAAACCAACCCGGAATCAACGCGCTATCTTACTTTTCTGCGGGGACGCGTCGGACGCAAGGTTGCTGACTTCTTTATGGATTTTCTCGGCGCCAGCGTGGGCCTCGACACTAAGGCGCAGAACCGCGGCCTGCTGCAGGCGGTCGATGATTACTGCGCTGAGTCAAATCTGGATAAGAACGAGCGGCAGAACTATCGTCAGCAGGTTTACAGCTACTGTAACGAACAGCTGCAGGCGGGTGAGGAGATTGCGCTGGACGATCTCTCACAGGAGTTACCACCTCTGGGTGATAAAAGCTTTCAGGCGTTTACGCAGGAGCAGGGTTATGAGCTGGAGGAGCACTTTCCGGCTGACCGCAGCACGCTGCGCCAGCTGACTAAATTTTCCGGCAGCGGTGGCGGGTTAACGCTGAATTTTGATGCGCTGCTGCTTGGCGAGCGTATCTTCTGGGATCCGGCAACCGATACCCTGACGATTAAAGGCACACCGCCTAATTTGCGCGATCAGCTGCAGCGTCGTACCGGCGGGAAGTAAATCACCGGCATAAAAAAACGCCGCAAAAGCGGCGTTTTTCCCGATGTCGTCTGCGATTACGCGCGAACGAAGTCGATGTGGTGCAGTTTTGGCTTGAACGGGTGACGCTGAACAGCCTGAACTTTAACCTTCGTTTCTTTACCGTCAACAACCAGCGTCAGCACATCGGTGTAGAACTCAGGCTTAACCTGCATGTTCATCACGGAGTCGTGATCCAGTTCGATAGAAACTGCAGCTTCATTTCCGCCATAGATGATAGCCGGGAACTTGTTAGCTGTGCGCAGGCGGCGGCTCGCACCCTTACCCTGCTCTTTACGTACTTCTGCGTTGATAGTGAACATCATTATTTCTCTTCAATAATTCCTGCTACAGGCGACCCAGCAACAGGACGGTTATTCAAACGCTTGTGCGGATGCAAAAGCGGGCGGGATTATAGCCGGATCGGGGCAGGGGGGCAAATGATTCTGCCATCTAGCGCAGCTCATTGGCGCGGCGGAAGCGCCCCTGGTAATCAAACACTTTCTCCCGCACCTGCCAGAACTGTCCCCGGGCACGCGCTACCACGAAGTCAGGATGACGCAGCAGCGGCTGCAGCGCGACCACATCGGCCGCCTGCTGCCAGCCTAGCTCCATGCCGGGCGCGCGCTGATGCGGCCGCATAAACAGCTGCTCAAACGCCTTCCGCTGTGCGGGTGTCTGCAGCCGGAAGCGTTCGCTGACGTCGCTGCCATCCTCATCGTAATAGGTGGCTTTCAGCCATTCTCCCTTGTCATCACGGCCATGCGCCAGCGTCATACCGCTGCAGCGCAGCACCCGCGCATCTTTCAGCTTCAGCGCCGCTTTCAGCATGTCATCGGGGTCGACTAATATTTTGTCGCACTGCTGGCAGCGCCGTGCGGCGATATCATTTTCAGCGCCGCAGTCAGGGCAGCTTTTAAAGCGAAAGCGAAAATCGCACTGCTCACGTCCGCCTTCATCATCCTCCAGAATGCCCTGGCAGCGGCGGCCAAAATGTTCAATCACCTGTCCGTCTTCAGTGGCTTTGCCCCAGAAGGTATTAGCAAACCCGCAGGCGGGGCAGAACACCTGCACCGGTTGATTGTCACTGGCGCCTTTTGGCGCACCCACTTCCGGCGTAAAGAGATCGTGCGGATTACCGGCGTAGTCGAGGATCAGGCAGTCGCGTTTATCCGGCGCCAGGCGCAGTCCGCGTCCGACTATCTGCTGATAGAGGCTGACGGATTCAGTCGGGCGCAGAATCGCGATGAGATCCACGTGTGGCGCATCAAAACCGGTGGTCAGAACCGCCACGTTAACCAGAAACTTCAGCTGCTGCGCTTTAAACTGCTGAATCAGCCGGTCGCGCTCTTTAACCGCGGTTTCGGCCGATACCAGGGCACTGTTCTCCGGCAGCAATGATAATATCTCACGCGCGTGTTCAACCGTGGCGGCAAAAATCATTACGCCGCGCCGATCGTCGGCAAACTCAACGATCTGGCGGATAATCTGTGGCGTGACGCGCTGCTGCTGTTTCAGTTCACGGTTGAGATCCGCTTCGCTGAACAGGCCGCTGTTCTGCGGCACCAGCCGGCTGAAATCGTACTGTACCACCGGCATATCAAGACGTTCCGGCGGCACCAGAAAACCGTGTTTGATCATATAGCGCAACGGCAACTCGTAGATGCAGTCGCGAAACAGCGCTTTTTCATCGCCGCGTACCATGCCGTGATAGTGGAACTGATAGATCCAGCCTTTACCCAGCCGGAACGGCGTCGCGGTCAGCCCCAGCAGGCGCAGCTGCGGATTATGCTGGCGCAGGTGGCTGAACAGCTGCTGATACTGGCTTTCCTCATTGTCGCTGATGCGATGACACTCATCGACAATCACCAGTGAAAATGCGCTGTCGAAGCGATCAAGATTACGCGCCACGGACTGTACGCTGCCAAAGACCACTTTGCCGTCGCTCTGCCTGCGCTGCAGGCCGGCCGCAAAAATATCCGCCTCCAGCCCGTAAGCCTGATACTTGCTGTGGTTCTGCTCGACCAGCTCTTTGACGTGCGCCAGCACCAGCACCCGGCCACGCGCCAGCCGCGCCAGTTCAGCAATCACCAGGCTTTTACCGGCACCGGTGGGCAGCACAATCATTGCCGGCGTGGTATGGCGCCGGAAGTGTGCGACGGTTGCATCAACCGCTTCCTGTTGATAGGGACGAAGTGTAAAGGCCATCAGCATAAACTTTTTTCTGGATCAGAGGCATATTATGCCATGTAAGCGGATGAAACGCAGGATCGGCACTATTAGCAGGCAAAGCTTCAGGCTATACTGCCCGCACTTTTTTAACGGTTAACCCGGCGGACGTATTCCGTGCACAGGCACCGTTTCAGTTTTTCCCCCGCAGTAACAGGCAAAGCGAATTCATGCGACTCGACAAATTCATATCTCAGCAACTGGAAGTTAGCCGTGCTATCGCTGGCCGCGAAATTCGCGCCAGAAAGATCACCATCAATGGCGAAATTGTGCGCGATACCTCGTACAAAGTGATGCCGGAAGATGATATTGCCTATGATGGCAACCCGCTGGTGGTTCAGCAGGGACCGCGCTACTTTATGCTGAACAAGCCGCAGGGCTATGTCTGCTCTACAGACGATCCCGATCATCCCACTATCCTCTATTTTATTGAGGAGCCGTCAGCTTATAAGCTGCACGCCGCCGGGCGACTCGATATTGATACCACCGGTCTGGTGCTGCTGACGGATGATGGTCAGTGGTCGCATCGCATCACCTCGCCGCGTCATCATTTAGAGAAAACCTATCTGGTAGAGGTGGAAGCGCCACTCGATCCGGCGCTGGTGGAAACATTTGCTGCCGGTATCCAGCTGCACAATGAGAAGACGCTGACCAGGCCTGCCCGGCTGGAGATCCTCGATGAGAAAGCAGCGCGACTGACGATCGGCGAAGGCCGTTATCACCAGGTGAAGCGCATGTTTGCCGCGATGGGAAATCATGTGGTTGCGCTCCATCGTGAGAGCATCGGCACGATTGTACTGGATGAGGCGCTGGAAGAGGGCGAATATCGCGCACTGACCCCGGAAGAGATTGACAGCATCGGGCTGCCAGACGAACTGAAACAGCACAAATAACGGAGTAAAGGGTGCGCAAGGAGAAAAATTCCCCGGCGGGATTAGTGGTGATTCTGGGATTGCTGGCGATGCTGATGCCGCTCTCCATTGATATGTATCTGCCCGCTATGCCGCAGATTGCCCGCGAGTTTGCCGTGTCCGCGGGCAGCGTGCAGATGACGCTGAATCTCTACATTCTGGGATTTGCTATCGGGCAGCTGGTGTATGGTCCGCTGGCCGACAGCTATGGCCGCAAGCCGGTCATTGTGCTGGGCACGCTGATTTTTGCCTGTGCCGCCGCCGCCTGCGCACTCTCCGGCTCTATTGATCAGCTGATCCTGATGCGCTTTCTGCATGGTCTCTCTGCTGCTGCTGCCAGCGTGGTTATTAACGCCCTGATGCGCGACAGTTATTCAAAAGAGGACTTTTCGCGCATGATGTCGTTTGTGCTGCTGATCACGACCATCGCACCGCTGGTGGCACCGGTGCTGGGTGGGTGGCTGCTGCTTATCTGGAGCTGGCACGCAATCTTCTGGGCGCTGGCGATTGCCGCGCTGATCACCACCGTGCTGGTGGTGACACAGGTGCGTGAGACGCTGAAGCCGGAACAGCGTCAGCGCTTTCATCTGCGTACCATGCTGGGCAATTTTGTAGCGCTGGTACGCCATAAGCGGGTGTTCGGCTATATGCTGGCCAGCGGCTTCTCGTTTGCCGGTTTATTTGCGTTTCTCAACGCCGGTCCCTTTGTTTATATCGAAGTCAATCACGTCTCGCCGCAGGATTTTGGCTACTATTTCGGCCTGAATATCATCTTTCTTTTTGTGATGACGCTGATTAACAGCCGTGCGGTGCGCCGTTTTGGCCCGCTGAAGATGTTTCGCCTGGGACTGACCATTCAGTTTGCCATGGGCCTCTGGCTGCTGATTGTCAGCGCGCTGCAGCTCGGCTTTCTGCCGCTGGTGCTGGGCGTAGCGATGTTTATCGGCTGTGTTTCTATCGTCTCCTCTAACGCCATGGCAATTGTACTCGATGAGTTTCCGCACATGGCGGGAACTGCCTCGTCGCTGGCAGGCACGCTGCGCTTTGGCGTCGGCGGCCTGGTGGGTGCGCTGCTGTCGCTGGTCAGCATGAACAGCGCATGGCCAATGGTGGCAACAATTGCACTGTGCGCCACCCTTTCCCTGATTCTGTTTAGCTACGCTGCCCGCCCGCGCAAAACCACCTAATCCCCCAGGGCCGCATAAATGCGGCGCCCCATACCGCTCAGGGCCGCATAAATGCGGCCCCTACATTTATGTGGTGCTCTATCCCCTCCGGGCCGCAAATGCTGGTTTCCGCTCCCGGGCCGCATATAGGTGGTGCTCTGCCCCCTGTAGGGGCCGCATTTATGCGGCCCTGGCGTATTTATGCGGCCCTGGCATATTCATACGCGCACGGCATATTTCCCCTCCTCAGGCAAAAAAGAGAACGCGGCTCGCGAATCGCCAGCTATTCGTTATGCTTAATGTTTCCATGATGTGAAAATTTTTAGACAAAAAAGTAACGCTAATGCGTATAAACTGGTTGTCTGTATCTGACGATCGCGGTAAACATAGGCCTGACTGCGAGAACGCTCGCAAATAACGCTTTTTTTCGATGGTTTTGTATTTAAAACGCGAAGGTCATCACTGACATCCGTTTTTTGATTTGAGGTGGGATTTCCGGCTATGAGCATGCGGGCTCTGGCGGGAAACAGGATCAATATCTTTGGGGAACCCTATGCTGCAACTCTCTGTTGTGCATCGTCTGCCACAGCTTTATCGCTGGTCTGCAGATCAGATAGGCGAGATTGAACTGCTGGAAACCACCAGCGGCATTAATGATGAAGATCTGGTTGCGCTGAGACTGCTGAGCCATGAAGGGTCGCTGGCGCTGGATATTCTGCATCAGCTGCGCGAAACGCTGGCGCAAATCCAGGTAGAGTGCAAAATCGCCCGTTGTGAAGGGCATCCCTGTCTGCTGATCCAGCGGATTAACGAAAGTGCCGCCAGCTGCTGCCTGAAAAATCAGGGCGTGGCGATTGCAGAAGATTTTACCGGCCGCTGACAGCCGGGCTTCAGCTTAGCCGGTAAGCGTATTTATATCGCCATACCCGAAATGCGGAAAGTTTTGATAGTAGCTGACTAACTTTTCCGGCCGCAGCGGCCTGCTGAACAGATATCCCTGCAGGTGCGTCACGCCACGGCTGACCAGCCAGCTGGCCTGCTCGCGGGTCTCCACACCCTCAGCCACCGTTTTCAGATTGAGCTTCTTAGCCAGCAGCAGCACTGCGTCCAGTACCGGAGAGGTCAGCGTCTCCGTGCCGATACTCTGAACAAATCCCCGATCGATTTTCAGATAGTCAAAAGGATACTTTTCCAGATAGATCAGGGCGCTATGTCCGGTTCCGAAATCATCAATGGCAATGCTGAACTGGTTAGCATGCAGCCAGGCAAACACCTCTCCGGCATTCGTTTCTCTCACCATAGTGCGTTCAGTGATCTCAAACACATAGCTGAAGTGATCTGCCGGCATTCCGGCCAGCCATGTCCGCACGTCGTGACGGAAACTGTCGGCTGCCAGATGCAGAGGTGAGAGGTTAAGGCTCAGACGCGTGCCGCGCGGTAGCTGCTGGCTAAGGGTATGCGCGTCGCGCGCCACCAGGTGAAACAGATGCCGGGTCAGCGGAATAATCAGGTTTTGCGCTTCGGCATAGCTGATAAATACATCGGGCGGGATCGCGCCTTCGATGGGATGTGCCCAGCGCAGCAGGGCTTCCACGCCATAAGGTTGTTCGTTATGCGCCGTAATTAACGGCTGGTATTCGACATAGAACTGCCCGCGCCTGATGGCCAGCATAATCTCGCGCGCCGGGCGCTGGCGGCGGTTAAGCAGCACGCCGGTCAGGCAGCCGATCATCAGCGCAAACAGCACGCCCGTCAGCAGCGTCATTTGATAGTCGCGCATTGCCAGCGTGCTGCCATAAAGAACAAAACGAATATCACTCTGAGGCAGTGCAAGGGTAGCCAGTCCGGCTGGCAGGTCGCGGCGCGGAATAGTGTGGCTGACGTCACTCTTCAGCGCATCATTGCCAATAACCAGCGCCATGCCGGTGATTTCAGGGTAATAAGAGGCGAGCAGCTGATAGGGCGCAAGGGAGAGGTTAATCGTTGTCATAATGCCGCTCTCAGCGCTGCCGGGATATTTGAGCCACAGCGCCAGCGCCGGGCGCGACGGCAGCAGCGGGGTGCCCGGCAGCAGCCGTAAATCGCGATCGCTTTCCAGGTCGGTGGCGGGTGAAATCTCACTGGCAGGCAGTCTGAAGGCGCCGGTGGCCGATGAGCAATAGGCGAGGCCGTCCCGCACCAGCAGAATCGCGCGGATATTATCTGCAAAGGCAGCACGTGAGGTGAGCTCACGGCTGACGCTGTTGCAATCCAGCAGCGTATACTGCTGTAGCGGACGCAGCGTATCGGTCAGCGCTGACAGCATCTGCTGCAGGTCGTCCACGCTGTGTTGCAGCAGCAGCTCATGCTGCTGCTGGCGTTTATGCCAGGTCAGCGACAGCAGGATGCTGATGAAAAGAATAAACGAAACCATACCTGCCAGCGCACTCTTCCGGAACAGACGGCGCGTATGCGTAGCGTGCGGTTTCAGCGTCCGCGACAGAGGCATGGTGTCAATGTTCCTGATATTGCCATGTAAGTAAAACCGTATACGGCTGCACTGGATAGGCAGTGAGAATATAACGAGGATGCAAAGAAAGTCTTGTTATATTTCTGATTACCAACCGGATTTTAGCGGGGTATCTATCCGCAATAAAAAAACGCTGCCGGGGCAGCGTTTCTGTTTTCTCTGGCTGAGAGAATCATCGGAGAAAAGGGATCAGCTTGGATTTTTAGCCAGAACCCGTCGTGCTTCGCGGTAGCGTGTCTTCCAGTAGCTGTCATTAAGATTTGAAATCATTACGCCGCTGCTGGTAGAGGCATGAACAAAATTATCATTGCCCAGATAAATGCCAACGTGTCGTCCGGTAGAGCCGGCACGGAACAGCACTAAATCACCCGGACGCAGTTTACCGCGTGAAATCCCTTTACCCGTGTCCTGCTGCTCATACGTTGAGCGGGGCAGCTCCAGACCAAACTGGTCGCGAAAGGTGCGCTGAACAAAAGCAGAACAGTCGATGCCACGTTTGGTATCACCGCCTAAGCGATAGCGGACACCTTTCCAGTCGCTGTACTGTTCCATGATGCGGGACTTGATGTCCACATTCTGCACCATTTGTTCAAATTCGTCCTGAGACGCCTGAAGTAAAAAACCATTGTGGTTGTTAACTTCATGATTCTCGTTTTTCGCATTCTGGCCGTTATGGCTGCTACTACATGCTGATAAAAGTGTGGCTAATACTACCGCGGGAATAATCCGCCTGAGGTATCTCAGAATTGGTTGAGACTTGACCATTATACGTGTGTTCCTTCGATGTCCTTACGACAGAATGTCGCCAGCCAGATGACAAAACGGGTTGAGATTAATAAGTACCGCGGTCTAAGACAAATCCTTAATTACTAAAATGTGTTAATGGACACATTTTTCGCTCGGTTTGCCACCACATTTTATGCTGCACCAGGGTAATCGAGCTTGAGGTTAACTGATTACAGACCGCGTGGCGAGTGGTTTTATATAAATTTCTATAGGTTTTTTTGATGTAAATTAAAACATTCACTGAACGGCTACTTTATCACCAGGTGGGCGTAATTAATGCGCAAATAAGCCGCCGCTTAAGCGGGCAATTCCGGCGTTAATGCTGATTTTCAGCGGGTTCTGACTGGACAGGGGATAACAAGAGAAAATGTTAAGGCTTGTTTGCCATCATGTTTTCTTTTGATGGCAAACTGTTAGGTCGCTAATAGTTTTTTAAAGCATTAAATAAGCGCAGGCGGGTCACTTTTTGCTCTCCGGTTACCTGCGCTAAACAATTACGCGCGTGGCTTATATTTGCCAGGCAGCGTGCGATATAGCCACGTCACCAGTTTGTCGCTGGCGGGCGTTAATAGCCACCAGCTTAAGCCAGCTAATATTACCGACAGCGAACCCACGGCAATATCGGTAAACCAGTGGGCACCGGCCATTATGCGCGGCAGAGCAAACAGCACCACAATCAGCACGCCGGTTAAAAATGCCCGGAAGCCAAAATAGCGCCACATAAAGCAGGCAAAAATAATCAGCATCATGCCGTGGTCGCCAGGAAAGCTATCGCGCGAGGCATCTTTTGCGGGAATGCCGGTGAGTTCGCTGACGCGATGAACATTATCAAAAAACAGCGTCGGGCTGGCATGTTTCACCGGCAGCAGATGGCCCAGCTGATTTAATACAACGGCCGTCAGCAGCATGGTGATCCCGATAGCCAGCATGCGCCGGCGTCCTTCCGGCGTTTCGCGTCGCCAGAACGCGAGGTAAAGCAGCCCCATCGCCAGCAGGGAAACCGCATCAAACCCGCGATAGTTGGTTATCGCTACCAGCACGGCAAACGCGTGGTGATCGACCATCAGATCGTTAAAGCTGAAAAAGATCCCTTTATCGACAGCGAACCAGAAACCGTGATTAGCGGGCAGGTACCAGGAGAGAAACAGCATCATACCCAGTGCATTCAGCAGCAGGATAGTGACAAGACGTGTTGCGCGCATAAAAAGTGACACCCAAAAAGTAAAATAACAGGCAAACCTAGCGCAATTAATTTAAACGAATCTTCAACAGCGAGGTCTGCAGCGCATTCCAGTCGGCTGGCTGATGATGGATCAGTTCAATACGGCTGTCAGGCGGGGTAACCGGGCGGGTTTCAATAAACAGATCGTCACCCTGTCGGTTCACGTTCACCAGACCATCCGGCGTACGCAGCACGCCTTTTACGCGATCAACCGGCGCATGTCGCGCCCACTCCAGCAGCGGAATGGTATCAAACTGTGTCTCTTCATCGAAAATCCAGCCGCAGGAAGCATAGCCCTGACCTTCGTTTAACGCACGCCGCCAGCGCGCCTGACCCTCCAGTTTCAGCGCCGCCAGACCCTGCTGGCGCGAGCTGTGGGGATGATGGACCGCGTCAGGAAGCGGGCGATCAATCTGTGCCGGCTGTGTCAGCAGGGCCGGGTCGATTTTACCCCATGCGGTTTCTGTCAGCAGGCGGTCACCCAGGTTATCCCGCTGCCAGTCCGCCAGACGCTGGCGATCTTCCGGCTGCCACCGATCGCTTTTACTGGCGACAATAATGTCAGCGGCAGCGAGCTGATCGCGAAAATTTTCGTTTGCGGCCACGCGCGCATCGGCAAGCTGGCGTGGATCGAGCAGGGTCAGCGTCGCATCCACTGTTATCCACGGCTGATACACCGCAGCGCGAAGCATGCTAAGTAACTGTTTGGGATGGCCTAGGCCGGTAGGTTCGATGATCAGACGATCGGGCTTTGTCTGCTTCAGCAGCATATTGAGTCCGACCTGCAGCGGCAGGCCGTTAACGCAGCACATGCAGCCGCCGGGTATCTCTTTTAGCGCCGCGCCGCGGTTGGCCAGCAGGGCACCATCAATGCCCACCTCGCCAAACTCATTGACCAGAATCGCCCATTTCTCATTGGCCGGTTTATGGGCGAGCAGATGCAGCAGCGTGGTGGTTTTGCCGCTGCCGAGAAAGCCGGTAATGAGGTTGACGCGCGTCATAGTTTCTCCCTGTGGCCTGCTGCATCTGGCAGGCAGTGAACTGAGCGTGCGGCCGGCAACGCGGACCGCGCCCGATAGTGTTATAGTATAACAACCTGACGGGCGCGGACAACGCGGCGATCAGTCGGCTCGACTCATATAGCGTCGTTCAGCCACATGAATGCGAATACGATCGCCATTGCTGAGGTATTCAGGTACCTGTACCGAGAGGCCGGTACTCATCACTGCGGGTTTCGTGCGCGCGCTGGCGGATGCGCCTTTGATGCCCGGCGTCGTATCAGCAATCACCATATCCACCGTTTGCGGTAGCTCCAGCGCCAGTACCTGACCCTCCATTGTCAGCACCTGCATGCCGGGGATCCCGCCTTCCGGAATAAACAGTAGCTCCTCGGCAATCTGCTCCTGCTTAAAGTTATAGGGCGTGTAATCCTCATCATCCATAAACACATATTCATCGCCATCGATATAAGAAAAGGTTACCGGCCGACGGCTCAGCTGAATGGCATCGATAATATCGTCGCCTTTGAATCGCTCTTCGACCTTGAGGCCGGTACGGACATCGGTAAACCGCATTTTATAGAGCGTTGCCGCCCCGCGTGCGCTGGGACTTTGCACATCAATATCCTTCACCAGCAACAGCTTGCCGTTCCAGGTAACGGCCATTCCTTTTTTGATTTCGTTTGCCTTAGGCATGATGTTCTTCACTCAGAAAAGAGAGGTGCGCGTCACGTTACGCGCGCGATCGAAAACAGGCAAGTGAGGCCCGGTAAAATTGTTATCCGCGCATAGCTTTCAGGGGGCAGGGCTGCTATTGTCGCCGCGAAATCTCTGCCGGAGCGCCTCATGTTATGCCGCGACCAGTGCGGTGCCTGCTGCACCGCGCCCTCAATTTCTTCGCCTATTCCGGGTATGCCTCACGGCAAGCCTGCCAATACGCCCTGCATTCAGCTGGATGCGCAGCAGCGCTGCCAGCTGTTTGGTTCGCCACTGCGTCCGGCCGTCTGCGCAGGCCTGCAGCCTGGACCGGAAATGTGCGGCCGTAGCCGGGAAGAGGCGATGACCTATCTGCTGCAGCTTGAAGCAGAGACGGCACCCTGACGTGCTGTAAGTCTGCTGAAAATCTGCCCAACCGGCTGCCTTCACCTTCAGCACATTCATCAGCTGTAGCGTGCGAAAAATCTTAATTTCCCGATGAAGTGTGCGTAGCGTCAAAGATCTGTTCTTTGGTTTACGCATTTTCTTGCCTCAAAGGTCCGCCTGTACCATATTCCCTGAAACGTTTCAGCGTTGTAGTTGCGGCTAAGTGGCTGTGATGCAGCGTGTTTTTTCGCCATTAAGCTGAAACGATTCAATTCAGCAAGCGAGGAGAGATATGTTCCAGCTCGAAGTTCAGGCCATCCATACCGGCGCCACGGCACAGACAAAAGAAGACGCTATTCGTCAGGTTGCTGCCGCGCTGACTGCAGCAGGCAATGTTGCTGAAGGCTATGTCAGCGGCATGCTGGCTCGCGAACAGCAGACCAGCACCTTTCTCGGCAACGGCATTGCTATTCCACACGGCACTACCGACACCCGTGACCTGGTGCTGAAAACCGGCGTGCAGGTTTATCAGTTTCCACAGGGCGTAGAGTGGGGCGAAGGGCAGATCGCCTATGTCGCTATCGGCATCGCCGCTAAATCAGATGAGCATCTGGCGCTGCTGCGTCAGCTGACGCATGTGTTAAGCGATGACAGCGTGGCAGAGCAGCTGAAATCGGCTTCCGCCGAAGATCTGCGCGCGCTGCTGATGGGTGAGAAGCAGGGAGCTGAATTTACCTTTGATACCTCGCTGATTGCGGTGGATGTGGCGGCGAACGATCTGATCACGCTGCAGGCGCTGAATGCCGGTCGTCTGCAGGCTGCCGGTGCAGTTGACGCGGCATTTATTACAGAGGTTATCTCCCGCACACCGCTGAGTCTGGGGCAGGGGATCTGGCTGAATGACAGCGCGCAGGGCAACCTGGGCAGCGCAGTCGCGGTAAGCCGCCCGGCAGCACCGTTTGACTGGCAGGGCGAACGCGTGGCGCTGCTGCTGACGGTTGCCGCTGTGGATGAGCGTCCGCTGGAGGTGCTGGGTTACCTGAGCAATCTGCTGCAGAACAATAAAGCTGAACGTCTGCTGAAAGCGGACGCAGCCGGTGTACTGGCGCTGCTCACCAGCGAAGTGGATGAAGCGGCTGAAGTCCTGACCGCAGAGTTTACCATCCGCAATGAGCATGGCCTGCATGCGCGTCCGGGCACGGCGCTGGTCAGCGTGATCAAACAGTTTAACAGTGACGTCACCGTGACTAATCTCGACGGCAGCGGCAAGCCTGCTAACGGTCGCAGCCTGATGAAAGTGGTGGCGCTGGGCGTGAAGAAAGGCCATCGCCTGCGCTTTACCGCCAGCGGTGATGATGCGCCACAGGCGATGCAGGCAATTGAAGAAGCCATTAATTCCGGTCTGGGTGAGGGGGCAGCATGAGCCGTCGCGTCGCCACCATTACGCTGAACCCGGCTTATGACCTGGTAGGCTTTACGCCGGAAATAGAGCGCGGTGAAGTCAATCTGGTGAAAACCACCGGCCTGCATGCGGCAGGCAAAGGCATCAACGTAGCCAAAGTGCTTAAAGATCTCGGCATCGACGTCACTGTCGGTGGCTTTATGGGCCGGGAAAATCAGGACGGTTTCCAGCAGCTGTTCAGCGAGCTGGGGATAGCTAACCGCTTTCAGGTTGTGCAGGGTCGTACCCGTATTAACGTAAAGCTCACGGAAAAAGATGGGGAGGTCACAGACCTTAACTTCTCCGGCTTTGAGGTGACAGCACAGGACTGGGAGCGCTTTACCGCAGATTCTCTGACCTGGCTCGGCCAGTTCGATATGGTCTGCGTCAGCGGCAGCCTGCCCGGCGGCGTGACGCCTGAAGCGTTTACCCGCTGGATGAGCGATCTGCGTACGCTCTGCCCGTGCATTATTTTTGACAGCAGTCGCGATGCGCTGGTTGCAGGCCTGAAAGCAGCGCCGTGGCTGGTTAAACCTAACCGGCGCGAGCTGGAGATCTGGGCTAACCGCAAACTGCCTGAACTGCAGGATGTCATTAACGCGGCGCATGAGCTGCGCGAGCAGGGTATCGCGCACGTCGTGATTTCGCTCGGCGCAGAAGGCGCGCTGTGGGTCAACGCATCTGGCGAATGGCTGGCAAAACCGCCGGTCTGTGAGGTTGTCAGCACAGTGGGTGCCGGTGACTCCATGGTCGGCGGCCTGATTTATGGCCTGCTGATGCGTGAATCCAGCGAACATACGCTGCGACTCGCTACCGCTGTGGCGGCGATGGCTGTCAGTCAGAGCAACGTCGGCGTAGCCGATCGTACCCGGTTGGCCGCGATGATGGCGCGCGTCGACTTACAACCCGTTAACTAACAGCAGGAGAGCGATGATAATGAAAACGCTGCTGATAAAAGATTCTTCACTGGGACTGGCCTCCGCACATCTGGCAACTGAACGTCTGCGCGCTGCAGCAGCACAGGCCGGACTGGAGCTGGTCAACAGTGCCGCTGAAGCCGAACTGATCCTGGTTGCCGGTGAACATATTCCGGAAGATGCGCAGCTGGCGGGCAAATCCGTGGCGTGCGTTGATGTGCAGCAGGCGCTGCGCGATCCGCAGGCGGCGATCGCACAGGCGCGGGCAAGCGCGCAGCGCTGGCAGCCTGCAACCGCGCCGGCAGCAGGCGCTGCGGCGGTGCCGGCTGCGGCGACAGCACAGAAACGCATTGTTGCTGTTACTGCCTGTCCGACCGGAGTAGCACACACCTTTATGGCGGCAGAAGCGATTGACGCGGAAGCGAAAAAACGCGGCTGGTGGGTGAAAGTAGAAACCCGTGGTTCCGTGGGTGCCGGTAACCCGATTACGCCGGAAGAGGTGGCTGCCGCCGATCTGGTGATCGTGGCCGCAGATATCGACGTCGATCTGGCAAAATTTGCCGGCAAGCCGATGTATCGCACCTCCACCGGCCTGGCGCTGAAAAAAACGGCGCAGGAGCTGGATAAAGCGCAGGCGGAAGCGAAAATTTATCAGCCTTCCGGCAGTCAGAGCGCCAGCGCACAGAGTGACAGTAAAGAGAAAGCGGGCGCCTATCGTCACCTGCTGACCGGTGTCTCCTACATGCTGCCGATGGTGGTGGCAGGGGGCCTGAGCATTGCGCTGTCGTTCGCGTTTGGGATCACCGCGTTTAAAGAGCCAGGCACGCTGGCTGCGGCGCTGATGCAGATTGGCGGCGGCAGCGCATTTGCGCTGATGGTGCCGGTTCTGGCAGGTTTTATCGCCTTCTCTATCGCTGACCGCCCGGGCCTGACGCCTGGTCTGATTGGCGGGATGATTGCTACCAGCATTAACGCCGGTTTTCTCGGCGGCATCATTGCCGGTTTCATTGCAGGTTACGCAGCGAAGCTGCTGAGCAGCAAAGTGAAGCTGCCGCAGAGCATGGAAGCCCTGAAGCCCATACTGATTATTCCGCTGGTCGCGAGCCTGATCACGGGCCTGCTGATGATCTACGTTGTGGGTAAACCGGTTGCCGGCATCATGAGCGGTCTGACCAGCTGGCTGTCCAACATGGGTACTGCGAACGCCGTGCTGCTGGGTGCCATTCTCGGCGGGATGATGTGTACCGATATGGGCGGTCCGGTCAACAAAGTAGCCTATGCTTTCGGCGTCGGTCTGCTGAGTTCGCAAACCTATGCGCCAATGGCCGCCATTATGGCTGCGGGCATGGTGCCACCGCTGGCAATGGGTGTGGCCACGCTGGTTGCTCGTCGCAAATTCAACAAAGGACAGCAGGAGGGCGGTAAAGCGGCACTGGTGCTGGGTCTCTGCTTTATCTCTGAAGGGGCTATTCCGTTTGCGGCGCGCGATCCGATGCGCGTGCTGCCGTGCTGCATCATTGGCGGTGCCGTGACTGGCGCTATCTCAATGGCGATTGGCGCGAAGCTGATGGCACCTCACGGCGGTCTGTTTGTGCTGCTGATCCCGGGGGCGATTACGCCGGTGCTGGGCTATCTGCTGGCGATTATCATCGGTACCGCGATTGCCGGTCTCGGTTACGCCGTACTGAAGCGTCCGGAAGAGGAGCTGGCGAAAGCCGCGTAACCCGACGGACATAAAAAAAGGGAGCTAAGGCTCCCTTTTTTATTGCCTGTTGTCAGGCGTGCTGCTCTGCTTTAAGCCAGGCGATCTCATCTTTCCAGATATCGGGATTAATGGTCTCCAGAATCAGCGGAATATTGTCGAAGCGTGCATCTTTCATCAGCCAGCTGAACACGGTTTTGCCAATGTTGCCTTCACCGAGACTGTGGTGGCGATCGACGCGGCTGCCGAGTGCGCTTTTGGCGTCGTTCAGATGCATCCCGCGCAGATAGTTAAAGCCCACCACGCGCTCAAATTCGGCAAAGGTTGCGATGCAGTCGGCTTCGGTCCGCAGATCGTATCCGCCGGCAAAGGTGTGACAGGTATCCAGACAGACCCCCACGCGTGATTTATCTTCGACGTGCTCAATAATGGTCGCAAGATGCTCAAAGCGGTAGCCGAGATTGCTGCCCTGGCCGGCGGTATTTTCAATCACCGCGACGACGTTTTGCGTTTTATCCAGCGTGATGTTGATCGATTCGGCGATGCGCTTCAGGCACGTCTCTTCATCGAGCTTCTGCAGATGGCTGCCGGGGTGGAAGTTCAGCAGCGTCAGACCAAGCTGGTCGGCCCGCTGCATCTCATCCAGAAAAGCGGCACGCGATTTCTCCAGCGCCTCAGCCTCCGGGTGACCCAGATTGATCAGAAAGCTGTCGTGCGGCAGGATTTGCGCGGAAGAGTAGTTATACCGCGCGCAGGCGCTTTTGAACGCGTCAATGGTCTGCGCAGAGAGCGGCGCAGCTTTCCACTGACGCTGATTTTTTGTAAAGAGCGCAAAGGCGGTGGCCTCCAGCTCATGGGCGCGGATCACTGCCTGATCCACGCCGCCGGATGCGCTGACGTGTGCACCGATATATTTCATGCCGCTCTCCTGTGTGGGCGTTAACAAAAGCAAGGCGCACATGATAGCGGAAGCCGCTATGCCATGAAATGTTGCACCAGCAAATTCAGCGCACCGCCGCCGGCGATCAGCCAGCAAAACATTATCAGCCCCAGCAGCAGCGGCTTCGCGCCCGCCTGCTTCAGCGCGGAGAAGCGCGTGGTCAGACCCAGCGCTGCCATCGCCATCGCCAGCAGCAGATCAGCCAGCTGGTTCAGGGCGCTAATCAGTCCGGCCGGCAGCAGCTGCAGTGAATTAACCAGCGCGACTGCGATAAACAGCAGCGCAAACCACGGAAAGCTGTGTGCAGAGGTGGCCGTGCGCGGGCCACGCCGCCGGAGCCAGCTGCCCAGCAGCAGCAGAAAAGGGGCCAGCATCATGACGCGCAGCATCTTGGTGATCACCGCCATGTTCTCTGCTTCAGCGCCCATAGCGTGTCCGGCCGCTACCACCTGCGCTACCTCATGCAGCGTGGAGCCGGTAAAGATGCCAAACTGCGCGGCGCTGACAGCCGGCAGCAGCGTAAACAGCAGGGGATAAATCAGGATCCCGGCAGTACCAAACAGCACCACCGTTGCCACTGCCACCGCCACTTTCGAGGCGTCAGCTTTGACCACGGGTTCCGTTGCCAGCACCGCCGCCGCCCCGCAGATGCTGCTGCCGGCACCGATCAGCCACACCGTCTCGCGATCCATTTTCAGCAGCCGGATGCCCGCCAGGCAGGTAAGCAGAAACGTTGTGCCAATAATCAGCGTATCGATCACGACGCCGCGCAGGCCAACGCCGGCGATCTGCTGAACGGTGATGCGAAAGCCATAGAGAATAATGCCGAGGCGCAACAGGCGCTGTTTAGCCAGCAGCACGCCGCTATCGCAGTGAATGGCTATATGCGGATAGAAGGTATTACCTGCAATAATGCCGCCAATAATTGCCAGCGTCAGCGCGCCCAGACCGGCGTGAGACAGCCACGGCAGCGTGGTAAGCCAGGCGGCGCCAGCTGCCAGTGCCGCCGTAAGGACCAGACCCGGCACCACCCGGCAGGGCGGGAGCGCCGGTTTTAATATGCTAAATTCAGCCATTAACCACCTCCTGAGTATGGCAATAGCCTGCGCCTCTCTGTTATAAAAGTGAAATTGATAATATCTTTATAATCGACCGGAATAAGTGATAAGGAGAAGGGCTATGTTTGTGCGCCTGCGCCGCTGGGCACAGCTGATTAAGCGGGACGTTCTGACGCTGTGGTTTGCCTGTCGCGATCCGCGTACGGCATGGTGGTTCAAACTGATGGCCTTTGGACTGGTAGCCTATGCGCTCAGCCCGATTGACCTTATTCCCGACTTCATCCCGATTATTGGTCTGCTGGACGACGCCATCATTGTGCCGCTCGGCGTGATCATTCTGCTGCGTCTGCTGCCGCGCGACATTCGTATCAGCAGCGCTGAACGCGCGGAGGTACAGCGTGCGCGCGGGGTGAGAATTGTCAGTCGTGCCGGCTTTGCCCTGATCCTGCTGATCTGGATCGGCATTATCGTCTGGCTGATACAGCGCTATATGGCCTGAGGAGCAATCATGCATATCACGCTACGCCAGATTGAAGTGTTCACTGAGGTGCTGAAGAGCGGTTCAACCACCCAGGCCTCGCAGGTGCTGTCGCTGTCGCAGTCGGCGGTGAGCGCGGCGCTGGCGGATCTCGAAAACCAGCTCGGCGTACAGCTGTTCGACCGCGTCGGCAAGCGGCTGGTACTGAATGAACATGGCCGGCTGCTCTATCCGCGCGCCGTGGGGCTGCTGGAGCAGGCGGGTGAAATTGAGCAGCTTTTTCGGGAAGACAGCGGGGCGATCCGGCTGTTTGCCAGCAGCACTATCGGTAACTATTTGCTGCCTGGCATGATTGCCGCTTACCGGCGCGACTTTCCCGGACTGCCGCTGGAACTGAGCGTCGGCAACAGTCAGGATGCGATTCAGGCGGTGGCAGATTTCCGCGTCGACATCGGTTTGATTGAAGGGCCATGCCACGAGCCGGATATCATCAGCACGCCGTGGCTGGAAGATGAGCTGGTGGTGTTTGCAGCACCTGACTCGGCGCTGCTGCAGCAGCCGGTAACGCTGGCAAGCCTTGCGGCGGCACCGTGGATCCTGCGTGAGCGCGGCTCCGGCACGCGTGAAATCGTTGACTACCAGCTGCTGTCGCATCTGCCGCAGTTTCAGCTCGGTATGGAACTGGGTAACTCCGAAGCGATCAAGCATGCGGTACGGCACGGTATGGGCATCAGCTGCCTGTCGCGTCGGGTGATCGCCGACCTGCTTGAAGCAGGTACGCTGGCAGAAGTTGAGGTACCGCTGCCGCGCCTGACGCGCACGCTCTACCGTATCCACCACCGGCAAAAACATCTCTCAAACGCGCTCAACCGCTTTCTCGCGTACTGCTGTGAATAGCCTGCGGCGGCGGGTACTGCTAATAATCGCCCGCCGATCATGAAGGTAACTAATAACCCGAGGTGAATGCTATACAGCGCAGGGTTAGCTGCTACAATCGCGCCTTATTTTTATCCGGCATAGCGTTTACACATGCATAATGACTCAAAAACAACACAACAACCTGGGCTGCGCCGTGAATTAAAAGCGCGCCATCTCACCATGATCGCCATCGGCGGCTCCATCGGCACCGGCCTGTTTGTCGCTTCCGGCGCCACCATTTCACAGGCAGGACCCGGCGGCGCGCTGCTCTCCTATGCCCTGATCGGGCTGATGGTCTACTTTCTGATGACCAGCCTCGGCGAACTGGCTGCCTTTATGCCGGTTTCCGGCTCCTTCGCGACCTATGGCGCAAAATATGTTGAAGAGGGCTTTGGCTTCGCACTGGGCTGGAACTACTGGTACAACTGGGCGGTGACCATCGCCGTTGATCTGGTCGCCTCGCAGCTGGTGATGAACTACTGGTTCCCCGATACGCCCGGCTGGATCTGGAGCGCCACCTTTCTCTGCCTGATGTTTCTGATTAACTTCATCTCAGTGAAGGGTTTTGGTGAAGCAGAGTACTGGTTCTCGCTGATTAAAGTCGCCACCGTGATTATCTTTATTATGGTCGGCATTCTGATGATCACCGGCATCATGCGCGGTGCAGAACACGCAGGCTGGCACAACTGGACCGTGGGCGATGCGCCTTTTGCCGGCGGGTTTTCCGCAATGATTGGCGTGGCGATGATTGTCGGCTTCTCCTTCCAGGGCACTGAGCTTATCGGTATCGCCGCCGGGGAGTCGGAAGATCCGGCAAAAAATATTCCGCGCGCGGTACGACAGGTTTTCTGGCGTATCCTGCTGTTTTATGTGTTTGCGATTCTGATCATCAGCCTGATCCTGCCCTATACCGATCCGCAGCTGCTGCACAATGACGTAACCGATATCAGCGTCAGCCCGTTTACGCTGGTGTTCCAGAATGCCGGTCTGCTCTCCGCAGCGGCGATCATGAATGCAGTGATCCTGACATCGGTACTTTCGGCGGGTAACTCTGGTATGTACGCCTCAACGCGCATGCTGTTTAATCTCGCCCGCGAGGGCAAAGCGCCGCGTATCTTTGCAAAACTCTCAAAAGGCGGCGTGCCGCGCAACGCGCTGATCGCGACCACCGTGGTAGCGGGTCTCTGCTTCCTGACATCAAAGTTCGGTAATCAGGAAGTTTACCTGTGGCTGCTTAATACCTCAGGTATGACCGGCTTTATCGCCTGGCTGGGGATTGCCATCAGTCACTATCGTTTCCGCCGTGGCTATGAGGCTCAGGGACGCGATCTCGCTGATTTACCTTATCGATCCGGCTTTTTCCCGCTGGGCCCCATCTTCGCCTTTGTGCTCTGCCTGATTATTACGCTGGGACAGAACTATCAGGCGTTCCTCGCCGATACCATCGACTGGTATGGCGTGGCAGCAACCTATATCGGTATTCCGCTATTCCTGATTATCTGGATGGGTTACCGGCTGACGCGCGGCAGTCGTGTGGTGAAATACAGCGACATGGAGTTCCCGGTTTTTAAGCAGTAAAACCTGGCGTGGCGGCATTCCAATTCAAAAGCAGGGGACGCATTTATGCGTCCCTGGTTCCAGTGCGTGACGCGGCCAGGGCGGCATCAATGCCGCCCCTGTGATTGCACGATACGCAGGGGACGCATTTATGCGTCCCTGGTTTCATGCGATTCACCCGGGCCAGGGCGGCATCAATGCCGCCCCTGCAATTGCACGATACGTAGGGGTCGCATTTATGCGTCCCGGACCGTTTGAGCTTTGTTACAGAGATATAATTGATAATTATTATCACCTGCTCTATTGTGTCAGCCGTTATGATTACGGCTATACAGGTAGACTCATGCGTACGACGGATTCCGTGCTGATAGCGGAACACCCCCCTGAAGCTGACACCCTGACACGTTATCGTCAGGTGCTGCGTCAGCGACTGCTGCTGACTGGCGTACTGGTTGTGGCTATTCTCGCCTCGGTTATTCTCGATTTCACCCTCGGCCCGGCCGGACTCTCGCTGGAAACGCTTGGTCAGACGCTGTTGCATCCGGCCGCAATGGACGCCGGCACCCGCGTAATTGTCTGGGATATTCGTCTGCCCTATGCGCTGATGGCGGTGGTGGTCGGGCTGGCGCTGGGACTGGCAGGCGCAGAGATGCAAACCATTCTGAATAACCCGCTGGCGAGCCCCTTTACGCTGGGCGTCTCTTCCGCTGCCGCCTTTGGCGCTGCGCTGGCCATTATCCTCGGCGTCGGTTTTCCCGGCCTCTCCGATCAGTGGTTTATCTCCGCTAACGCTTTTGTGTTTGCCCTGTTTGCCGCGCTGATGCTGGATGGCATTACGCGCTGGAGCAAAGTCTCGACCTCCGGCGTGGTGCTGTTTGGTATTGCCCTGGTGTTTACCTTTAACGCGCTGGTATCGATGATGCAGTTTATCGCCAGTGAAGACACGCTGCAGGGGCTGGTGTTCTGGACCATGGGCAGCCTGGCGCGTGCATCGTGGGAAAAACTGGGTGTGCTCAGTGCCGCCTTTGCGCTGCTGGTACCGTTTTCTATGCTCAGCAGTTGGAAGCTGACCGCGCTGCGGCTCGGAGAAGATCGCGCTATCAGCTTTGGTATCGACGTACGCCGCCTGCGGCTGGCGACGCTGTTACGCATCAGCATTCTCTCGGCGCTGGCGGTGGCGTTTGTCGGCCCTATCGGCTTTATCGGCCTGGTAGCACCGCATATCGCCCGCATGATGTTTGGCGAGGATCACCGCTACTATCTGCCTGCCAGTGCGCTGGTCGGTGCGCTGGTGCTGTCGCTCGCCTCGGTTGCGTCGAAAAACCTGATCCCGGGCGTGATTATTCCGGTGGGGATCGTCACCTCGCTGGTCGGCGTTCCGTTCTTTCTGAGTATTATCCTGCGTCACCGGGGGAGCGTGTAATGAGTTCAGGTTTACGTATTCAGCAATTCAGCGCCGGCTATCCTAAACGTCAGGTGATCGACAACCTGGACGTTGCCACGCTGCCGCGCGGTAAGATTACCGTGCTGCTCGGCCCGAACGGCTGCGGAAAATCCACGCTGCTGCGCGCGCTGGCGGGCCTGGGTAAAGGCGAGGGCGCACTCTGGCTGAACGGCGTTGATTTAATGGCGCAGCCCTTTACGCAGCGTGCACAGCGCGTGGTCTACCTGCCGCAGACGCTGCCCGCCGGGGTCCACCTGCATGTACTGGAATCGATTATCGTGGCGCAGCGCGCGTCGGGTGGCCTGCACAATGCTGACAGCGAAGCGGAGATTATGGCGCTGCTGGAGCAGCTGGGCATTGCCCATCTGGCGATGCGCTATCTCGATCAGCTCTCAGGTGGCCAGAAGCAGCTGGTGGGCCTGGCGCAGTCGCTGATCCGCCGGCCTGAGCTGCTGCTGCTGGATGAGCCGCTGAGCGCGCTGGATCTCAACTATCAGTTTCACGTGATGGATCTGGTGCGACGCGAAACGCGGCTGCGCAATATGGTCACGGTGGTGGTGGTGCACGATATCAATATCGCGTTGCGGCATGCTGACCATGCGCTGATGCTGAAGCAGGGCAGGCGCCTGGCAGATGGGATACCCGCAGAGGTGATCACGCCGCAGACGCTCGCGCAGGTCTATGGCGTGCGCGGCCGGATTGAGCACTGCTCGCAGGGCATGCCGCAGGTGATGATTGACGGGCTGGTGGCAGAATCGCTGATGTAATGCAGGGGCGCATCAATGCGCGCCCTGCGCAGTATCGCCTTGCAGGGCGATACCGTTATACCAGCAGATGTTTCGCGTGAAAGCGCAGGTGATCTTCCACAAAAGTGGCGATAAAGAAGTAGCTGTGGTCGTAACCCGGCTGAATACGCAGCTCCAGCGGGAAGCCCTGTTCACGCGCAATCGCCTCGAGGCGCTCCGGACGCAGCTGGTCAGCCAGAAACTGGTCGCCGTCACCCTGATCGATCAGCAGCGGCAGACGCTGCTCCGCCTCCTGCATCAGCAGGCAGCTGTCCCACTCGCGCCATGCCTGGCGATCGTCGCCGAGGTAGGCAGTAAACGCTTTCTGTCCCCACGGCACCTCGCCGGGATTCACAATCGGTGCAAAGGCGGAAGCGGAGGCAAAGCGTCCGCCGAGGCGCAGCGCCAGCACCAGCGCACCATGTCCGCCCATTGAGTGGCCCATGATCGACTGCCGGTCGCTCAGCTTGAAGTTATCTGCCAGCAGCGCCGGCAGCTCGTCGCTGAGGTAGTCAAACATGCGATAGTGCGCCGCCCACGGCTGCTGCGTCGCGTTGAGATAAAACCCGGCGCCCTGGCCAAGATCGTAACTCTCATCATTAGCCACTGCGTCACCGCGCGGGCTGGTGTCCGGCATAATCAGTACCAGACCCAGCTCGGCGGCCACGCGCTGGGCACCCGCTTTGGTGGTAAAGTTCTCGTCGCTGCAGGTCAGCCCGGCAAGAAACCAGACCGCAGGCGGCGGCGTATCAGCTTTAGGCGGCGGTAGAAAAATGCTGAACGTCATCGGACAGTTCAGTACCGCTGACTGATGTCGCCAGCGTTGTTGCCAGCCACCAAAAATACGGTGTTCTTCCAGCAGTTCCAGCGTGGATGCCATAACGCCTCCGGTTATTTGTTGAAGTGCACCACAGAGCGAATCGATTTTCCTTCGTGCATCAGATCAAAAGCGTCGTTGATCTCATCCAGCCCCATGGTATGGGTGATGAAATCGTTCAGCGCGAACTTGCCATCCAAATAATCCTGTACGATACCCGGCAGCTGGCTGCGGCCTTTCACACCACCAAACGCGGAACCCCGCCAGACGCGACCCGTGACCAGCTGGAACGGACGGGTGGAGATCTCCTCACCGGCACCGGCCACGCCGATGATAACCGACTCACCCCAGCCTTTATGGCAGCACTCCAGCGCCGAGCGCATGACGTTGACGTTACCGATGCACTCAAAGGAGAAATCGACGCCGCCATCGGTCAGCTCAACGATGACATCCTGAATAGGCTTGTCATAATCTTTCGGGTTAATCAGGTCGGTGGCACCCAGCTTGCGGGCTAGATCAAACTTGCTGGTATTGATATCGATAGCAATAATGCGGCCCGCTTTCGCCATCTGCGCACCGATGATCGCCGAGAGGCCAATGCCGCCAAGGCCAAAGATCGCTACGGTGTCGCCTGCTTTGACTTTTGCGGTGTTCATGACAGCGCCCATCCCGGTGGTCACGCCGCAGCCTAACAGGCACACTTCTTCCAGCGGTGCCTCTTTGCTGATTTTGGCCAGCGAGATTTCCGGTACGACGGTGTACTCCGAGAAGGTTGAGGTACCCATATAGTGGAAAATCGGCTGGCCATCTTTAAAGAAACGCGTGGTGCCATCCGGCATCAGTCCTTTGCCCTGGGTAGCGCGGATCGCCTGACACAGATTGGTTTTACCGGAGAGGCAGAATTTACATTTGCCGCACTCCGGGGTGTAGAGCGGGATAACGTGATCGCCCACCGCCACGCTGGTAACCCCTTCGCCTACCGCTTCCACTACACCGCCACCTTCATGACCAAGAATGGCCGGGAAGACGCCTTCAGGATCTTTACCGGAGAGCGTATAGGCATCGGTATGGCAGACACCGGTAGCAACAATGCGTACCAGAACTTCGCCTTTCTGCGGCGGCATCAGATCCACTTCTTCAATTTTCAGCGGCTCGCCAGGTGCCCAGGCAACGGCGGCGCGGGTTTTAATCATATTCATGCAATCCCTCTTGCGGTAGATGCGGGCCAGTGGCCCTGGTGGTCATTACTTATTTGAGCGGCGTCTGCTCGCTGTCCGGCAGCGGATGCAGCAGCCCGTCGTGTTGTGGCCGGTCGTCAAACATATCGATGATCAGGTATTTCAGCGCTTCAACGTTCGGCGTAAACGCGTCGCGTCGCCACATCAGCCAGGTAGCGGTATCGCGATAGAGCGGCGGCAGCGCGTGCTCCTGTACCCGCTCGCGCGCCGGCATCTGCGCCAGCACGGAGGCGGGCAGCATCGCCACGCCGGCGCCGCCCGCTACGCAGGCAACCATAGCGTGATAGGACTGGATCTCCATGACGTTGCGCGGTGCGCTCTGACTGTCGCGGTACCAGCTCTCCAGCCGGGTGCGATAGGAACAGCTGTTGCCAAAGGCAAACAGCGTATCCTGTTGCGTATCACGTGCGCTGAGGATCGGCGGGTGTTCAGGGCTGGATATCAGCACCATCTCCTCGCTGAAAGCGATACAGCCGTTCAGGTCATCATAGGGCGCAGGGCCATCAACCAGCGCCGCCGCCAGCGTGCCGGCGCGCACTTTATCGATGATATCGCCCGAGGTACCGGTCACCAGAGAGAGTGCCACCGCCGGATAGCGCTGATGATAGGCGGCCAGCAGGGCCGGCAGGCGGGTAGCCGCCGTGCTCTCCATGGAGCCAAAGGCAAAGTTGCCGCCAGGCTCACCGGCGCGGGCAATATTCAGCGCCTCATCGCTCAGTGCCAGAATACGGCGGGCATAGTTGAGAAAATTATGCCCCATCGGTGATAAACGCATGCGCTGCTTTTCGCGGATAAACAGATCAACCCCGATCTCCTCTTCCAGCTGGCGCAGGCGCGTAGTGAGATTGGAAGGCACGCGATGCAGCTGTTCAGCGGCGCGCGCCAGGGAACCGGTATCGGCCACACAGCAGAACATTCGCAGCTGAACTAAATCCATATTCTCATCCCGTAAACAAAAAGTGTGATGTTATTCATATTTCGTGAGTCTAAACCGCCCGTTAGCTGCTGGCAAGTGCGTTATGGCTGCTCTTTTACAGTTTAGCCAGGCGTGCTGCTGATAAGTGTAGTGTTAGCGACAGTCACAGCCGCCTTTTCGTGCCTTATAGCGTCAGGGTGATACACCCGCTGATTTCCAATCAGATTGATTGCTGGATTAAGCCTGCGTTGTGTTTCACAATACGCGCTCAGAATTTCCCCCGCGGGCCATGTTCTCGCGGGCGCATCACCTGCCGGAGAATGAAAACGATGAGCACCTTAAGTCAGGAAGCCGCCCTGGTTCATGAAGCGCTGCTGGCGCGCGGTCTGGAAACGCCGTTACGCGCCCCGGTGCGCGAAATGGATAGCGAAACGCGCAAGCGTGAAATTGCCGGTCACATGACGCAAATCATGCAGCTGCTGAATCTGGACCTGGAAGATGACAGCCTGATGGAGACGCCGCATCGCATCGCAAAAATGTATGTGGATGAGATTTTTTCAGGTCTCGACTACGCCAACTTCCCGAAGATCACGGTTATTGAAAACAAAATGAAAGTGGATGAGATGGTGACGGTGCGCGACATCACGCTGACCAGCACCTGCGAACACCATTTTGTGATCATCGATGGCAAGGCGACGGTGGCCTACATTCCCAAAGACAAAGTGATCGGCCTGTCAAAAATTAACCGTATTGTGCAGTTTTTCGCCCAGCGCCCGCAGGTGCAGGAGCGGCTGACGCAGCAGGTGCTGGTGGCGCTGCAGACGCTGCTTGGTACCACTAACGTGGCGGTATCGATTGATGCCGTCCACTACTGTGTGAAAGCGCGCGGCGTGAAAGATGCGACCAGCGCAACCACGACCACCTCGCTGGGCGGACTGTTTAAATCGAGCCAGAATACACGTCAGGAATTTCTGCGCGCGGTACGTCATATCTGATCCCCAGGCGGCCCCGGTGCCGCCTTTTTTAATGGCTGAGGGCAGCAATGCAACGCTATCAGGCGCTGGATTTTATTCGCGGATGCGCGGTGCTGGGCATTTTGCTGCTCAATATCACCGGCTTTGGCCTGCCGTCAGCCGCCTATCTTAACCCTGCCTGGCAGGGCAGCGTTACGCCGCAGGATGCCTGGACCTGGGCAGTGCTGGACGGGCTGGCACAGCTGAAATTCCTTACGCTGTTTGCACTCCTGTTTGGCGCCGGACTGGCCATGCAGATCCCGCGCGGCAAGCGCTGGATCTCCACCCGGCTCACGCTGCTGGTGTTTATCGGGTTTATTCACGGCGTCTTCTTCTGGGAAGGAGACATTCTGCTGGACTACGGGCTCATCGGCCTGATTATCTGGCGCCTGCTGCGTGAGGTGCCCTCTGAGCGTGCGCTGTTTCAGACCGGCGTACTGCTCTATCTGGTGGGCTGTGCGGTACTGCTTATCTTCGGCGCGATCTCCGGTAATCAGAGCAGCAGCGGCTGGCAGCCCGGTGCCGCCGCGCTGGAGTATGAAAGTTACTGGAAGCTGGTGGGCGGCTGGGAAGCGGTGCGCAACCGGCTCGATCTGCTTGCATCCGGTCTGATGGCGCTGGCATCTCAGTATGGCTGGCAGCTGGCGGGACTGATGCTGATGGGTGCCGCGCTGCTGCGCTGCGGCTGGCTGACCGGTGCGTTCAGCCTGCAGCACTATCGGCGCGCTGCACTGCTGCTGCTGACCACCGGCTGGCTGATCGCGGTGCCGGGTATCGCTGCGCAGTGGCAGCTGCACTGGGCTCAGCGCTGGACCAGCTTTTATCTGCAGGTGCCGCGCGACTTGGCTGCTCCTTTTATCAGCCTCGGCTATGCGGCGCTCTGTCTCGGCTTCTGGCCTGTGCTGGCGCGTAGCCGGCTGTGCAGGCTGATTCAGGGAGTAGGGCGAATGGCGCTGAGCAACTACCTGTTACAGACGCTGATCTGTACCACACTGTTCTACCGCTTTGATCTGTTCCTGCGCTTTGACCGGCTGCAGTTGCTGGCGCTGGTGCCCGTTATCTGGGCAATGAATCTGCTCTTCTCAGCGCTCTGGCTGCGCTATTTTCGTCAGGGACCGCTGGAGTGGCTGTGGCGCTGGCTGACGCAGCGCCTGTGTGCATCAGGCACCGCATCGTCGCCTGTCAGATAATGACCTGCATCACAAAGATCACATAAAGCAATGTAACCGTTTTCATTGGTGTGAGCTGTTTCACGTAGCTGAAGCCTGTGGCCTGACAAAATAGCGTTATTACGCGCCCGTCGCGCCTTTCAGCCTTTGTGGAACCGCTGCATGATAACGATTCGTGATGTCGCCCGACTGGCCGGAGTATCTGTTGCCACCGTGTCGCGCGTGCTCAACAACAGCAGTGCAGTCACCTCTGATACCCGCGACGCCGTGCTCCAGGCGGTGGAATCGCTGGGCTATCGTCCGAATGCCAACGCCCAGGCGCTTGCCACCCAGGTCAGCGACACGATCGGTGTCGTCGTTATGGATGTTTCCGATCCCTTTTTTGGTGCGCTGGTGAAAGCGGTGGATACCGTGGCACAGCGCGTGCACAAGCACGTTCTCATCAGTAACTCCTGGCATCAGGAAGATAAAGAGCGGCATGCCATTGAGGTGCTGATCCGTCAGCGCTGCAATGCGCTGGTGGTACATGCGAAAACGCTTTCAGACGCTGAACTCACGCAGTTTATGGATCAGGTACCAGGCATGGTGCTGGTTAACCGCGTCATCCGCGGTTATGAACACCGCTGTGTCTGTCTTGATAATGTAACCGGTGCGCAGGTTGCCACCCGCATGCTGCTGCAGCAGGGACATCAGCGTATTGGCTACCTTAGCTCCAGCCATCCAATTGAGGATGTCACGCAGCGCCGCGATGGCTGGCTGCAGGCCCTGGCAGAGCAGGGCATTCAGCCACCGGAAGCGTGGATCGCCCATGCTGAACCCGATATGCAGGGCGGTGAAGCCGCTATGGTAGAGCTGCTCGGACGTAATCTGCATCTGACCGCCGTTTTTTCCTATAACGATGGCATGGCAGCTGGCGCCCTGACGGCGCTGAAAGATAACGGCATTCAGGTGCCACAGCATTTTTCTGTCATTGGCTTTGATGATATTCCCATTTCCCGTTACACCGATCCCCAGCTGACAACTGTCCGCTATCCTATTGTTTCTATGGCAAAACTGGCGACAGAACTGGCGCTGAAAGGCGCAGCCGGCGAGCTGGATCCTCAGGCGTCACACTGCTTTATGCCCACGCTGGTGCGGCGTCACTCAGTGGCCCAGCGGCAAATTGTGGAGTCGATCACTAATCCAGGCGATAGCGCCATGTAACCGTTTCCAATATGTGATTACATTCACAGTTAATTACCAGACCGCTCACTATGATGGCAGCGTCTTACCGGACTGAAACATCATGAAACGCCGGGTCACGCCCCTCCGGACAGGTTTCAGTAGCCGGTTGAAATGATTCACAACACTCTTCAGGAAGCGGTTACGTACAGGGAAGTCAGGATAGGGAGAGCGGTCCGGCCAATGCCAGCGCCTGCTCCAGAATGATAGCGTTTCAACCGACTGCGCTCGCCGCCCGCAGGCAGCATGGCGCAGGAAATACCCTGCATAATTAAAACCGGAGATACCATGAATAAGAAGGTTTTCACGCTCACAGCACTGGTTGCCAGCATGATGTTTGGTGCAACTGCGCACGCCGCCGATACCCGCATTGGCGTGACCATTTACAAATATGACGACAACTTCATGTCAATGGTGCGCAAGGATATTGAGAAAGAGTCCAAAGCGCTGGGCGGCATTCAGCTGCTGATGAATGACTCACAGAATGACCAGTCCAAACAGAATGACCAGATTGACGTGCTGATGGCCAAAGGCGTGAAAGCGCTGGCAATTAACCTGGTGGATCCGGCGGCAGCGGCCGTGGTAATTGATAAAGCCAAAGCCAATGACGTACCGATTGTGTTTTTCAACAAAGAGCCTAACGCTAAAGTGCTGGCCAGCTATCCAAAGGCATACTATGTCGGTACAGATTCCAAAGAGTCAGGTATCAAGCAGGGTGAGCTGATTGAGAAGCACTGGAAATCGACGCCGGCATGGGATCTGAACAAAGATGGACAGATTCAGTTTGTACTGCTGAAAGGCGAGCCAGGCCATCCGGATGCTGAAGCGCGTACCAAATATGTTATCGACACGCTGAACAAAGATGGCATCAAAACGCAGCAGCTGGCGATGGATACCGCGATGTGGGATACCGCACAGGCGAAAGATAAAGTCGATGCGTGGCTGTCTGGTCCGAATGCCAACAAAATTGAAGTAATCATCGCTAACAATGATGCGATGGCGATGGGCGCGGTTGAAGCACTGAAAGCACACAACAAATCAAGCATTCCGGTGTTTGGTGTCGATGCGCTGCCAGAAGCGCTGGCGCTGGTGAAATCGGGCGCCATGGCGGGTACCGTGCTGAACGATGCGGAAAACCAGGCAAAAGCCACGCTGGATATTGCGAAGAACCTGGCAGATGGCAAAGAGCCAACCGCGGGAACGAATTTCAAGATGGAAGACAAAGTCGTTCGCGTGCCGTATGTTGCCGTGGATAAAGAGAACCTCTCTCAGTTTGTGAAGTAATCCATTCCGGGCGCGGCAATTTGCCGCGCCTTATTGCATCTGCATACGCTTTTTTTAGCCAGGTAAATTATGGCCAGTGAGAATCCGACCACACAGCGTGAATATCTGCTGGAGATGACGAATGTCTCGAAATCATTTCCAGGGGTGAAAGCCTTAGATAATGTGAATTTGAAAGTGCGGCCGCACTCCGTCCATGCCTTAATGGGTGAAAACGGCGCCGGAAAATCGACATTATTAAAGTGCTTATTTGGCATCTATAAAAAAGATACGGGGAGTATTCTTTTTCAGGGCCAGGAGATTGACTATAAAAGCTCCAAAGAAGCGCTGGAAAATGGCGTCTCAATGGTGCATCAGGAATTAAACCTCGTGCTGCAGCGCAGCGTGATGGATAATATGTGGCTGGGCCGCTACCCGCGTAAAGGGCCGTTTGTCGATCAGGACAAAATGTATCGCGATACTAAAGCGATTTTTGATGAACTCGATATCGATATCGATCCGCGTGATAAAGTGGCGAATCTGTCTGTCTCGCAAATGCAAATGATTGAAATTGCCAAAGCGTTCTCTTATGACGCCAAAATTGTCATTATGGATGAACCGACTTCTTCGCTGACGGAGAAAGAAGTTAACCATCTGTTTACTATTATCCGTAAACTGAAAGATCGCGGCTGCGGTATTGTCTATATCTCCCATAAAATGGAAGAAATCTTTCAGCTGTGCGATGAGATCACCATTCTGCGCGACGGGCAGTGGATCGCCACCCAGTCGCTGGAAGGGCTGGATATGGATAAGATCATCGCCATGATGGTAGGCCGTTCGCTTAACCAGCGTTTCCCGGATAAGAGCAACGTGCCGGGCGAGGTGATTCTTGAAGTCCGCAACCTGACTTCACTGCGGCAGCCTTCGATTCGCGATATCTCATTTGACCTGCATAAAGGGGAGATCCTCGGAGTCGCCGGGCTGGTCGGTGCGAAACGTACTGATATCGTGGAGACGCTGTTTGGCATTCGTGAAAAATCGGGCGGGACTATCCGGCTGCATGGCAAAGCGATCAACAACCATAGTGCGAACGAGGCGATTAACCACGGTTTTGCGCTGGTCACAGAAGAACGTCGTTCTACGGGGATCTACGCCTATCTCGATATCGGTTTTAACTCGCTTATCTCCAATATTAAAAAATATAAATCCAGTATCGGCCTGCTCGATAATAAACGCATGAAGAGTGACACCCAATGGGTTATTGACTCCATGCGGGTAAAAACGCCAGGGCACCATACGCAGATCGGATCGCTTTCTGGCGGTAACCAGCAGAAAGTGATTATTGGTCGCTGGCTGTTAACGCAGCCGGAAATATTAATGCTTGATGAACCTACACGCGGTATTGACGTGGGGGCAAAATTTGAAATTTATCAGCTGATTTCAGAATTAGCCAAAAAAGAGAAGGGCATTATTATTATTTCCTCTGAAATGCCAGAGCTGCTGGGTATAACCGATCGTATTCTGGTCATGAGTAACGGTCAGGTAGCCGGTATTGTCGATACAAAAACGACCTCGCAGAATGAAATCCTGCGTTTAGCGTCATTACACCTTTAATGAAGCAAGGGCTTTAAAATGAAAGCGACCACTAAAAAGAATGCGCTAACCTGGTTAAAAGAGGGCGGTATTTACGTCGTCCTGTTTGTTCTGCTGGCGATTATTATTTTCCAGGATCCGACGTTTTTAAGTTTAATGAACCTGAGTAACATCCTGACGCAATCGTCGGTGCGTATTATTATCGCGCTGGGCGTGGCCGGGCTGATTGTGACTCAGGGTACCGACCTCTCTGCCGGACGGCAGGTGGGACTGGCGGCGGTAGTGGCGGCGACGCTGCTGCAGTCGATGGATAACGCGAACAAGGTTTTCCCGCATCTGGAAACCATGCCGATTCCGCTGGTGATTCTGGTGGTGTGCATTATTGGCGGCGTGATTGGCCTGGTTAACGGCGTAATCATCGCCTACCTCAAGGTAACGCCGTTCATTACCACGCTGGGTACGATGATCATCGTGTATGGCATTAACTCGCTCTACTACGATTTTGTCGGTGCTTCGCCAATTGCGGGTTTTGACGCGGGATTCTCCACCTTTACCCAGGGTTTCCTGCGCTTTGGTGATTTCAAGCTCTCGTTCATTACCTTCTACGCCATTATCGCTATCGTGTTTGTCTGGATCCTGTGGAACAAAACCCGTTTCGGCAAAAACATTTTCGCAATCGGTGGTAACCCGGAAGCGGCAAAGGTCTCAGGCGTCAACGTACCGTTTAACCTGATTCTGGTCTATGCCCTGTCAGGCGTGTTCTACGCGTTTGGCGGTCTGCTGGAAGCGGGCCGTATCGGCAGCGCCACTAACAACCTCGGCTTTATGTATGAGCTGGATGCGATTGCTGCCTGCGTGGTGGGTGGTGTCTCCTTCGCCGGCGGCGTGGGCACGGTTGCAGGCGTGGTGACCGGGGTGATTATCTTCACCGTGATCAACTACGGCCTGACCTACATTGGCGTTAACCCTTACTGGCAGTACATCATCAAGGGCGGCATCATCATCTTTGCGGTGGCGCTGGATTCCCTGAAGTATTCGCGCAAGAAATAACACTGACATAACGAAAAAAGGCTGCGCTGACGCAGCCTTTTTTTATGGCCGGCGGCCTGCCGCTTACCTCAGCAGACGCTATTTACGCAGCTTCTCTTCCAGCTCCAGCAGCTGCTCAGGCGTGACCGCCGGGTAGCTCTGCGCATCTTCCGGCACCGTATGCACTGCCGGAATCGGCACCAGCGGTCCGAGAAAACGCGGCTCGCGCTTCATCAGATAGAGATCGGCCATCGCGCCCAGCCGGGCACCGACTTCGCGTGCGCGTACTGACAACATATTTTTCGGTGAGGGTACGGCATAGCACTGTGCCTGAATGCCAAGGTGCAGCGCAATGTAGAGCGCACGTTCGCAGTGAAAGCGCTGGGTAATGATAATAAAGTCGTTGGTATCAAACACCTTACGCGTGCGCACAATCGAATCGAGCGTACGAAAACCGGCATAATCCAGCACGATATCAGACGGATCGACGCCGGCTTTAATCAGGTCGCGCCGCATAGTGGCAGGCTCGTTATAGCTCTGCTGAGCGTTGTCGCCGCTCAGGAGCAGGTAGTTAACTTTGCCGCTGTTATAGGCGTTAAGCGCGCCCTGCATGCGATAGAGGTAATACTGATTGATAACGCCGGCGCGATAATATTTTGCGGTGCCCAGTACCACGCCAACCTGACGATGCGGCAGCGAGGCAACATCTTCATAGATAAACGGCGCGGTTTTCCAGCTGATCCAGCGATCAAAGCCAAGCGCGGTCGCCACCATCGCTAAGATGATGATGATCAGAGCAAAGAAAACGCGTTTCAGCATGCGCGCGGCAACTCAACAGGCAGGATTCAGGGTGCTTCAAGGCTACTTGAGCCGGGGCAGCTAAGCAAGCTCACCCCGGCTGGCTGATGTTTTTTTCGGCAGTGCCGGATCGAAATCCGGCACGCTATACATCAGATAGAGGTACGGCGATAGTGACGATACTGTGGCAGCCAGAAGTTGTTGTGAACTGCTTTAGAAAGCACATCCTCCGACGTCACCACGGCAACGCCAGCCAGCTGTGCTGCTTTGCCGACTTCCATCGCAATCAGTTTGGAGACGCCCTGGATATCTTTGATCTCCGGCAGTACCGGGCCTTCGCCGTCGTTAACCAGCGGCGAGCAGTCAGCCAGCGCGCGGCTGGCCGTCATCAGCATGGAGTCGGTCACGCGCGTTGCGCCTGCGGCAATCACGCCCAGGCCGATACCCGGGAAGATATAGGAGTTATTGCACTGGGCAATCGGATAGGTTTTGCCTTTCCAGGTTACCGGTGAGAACGGGCTGCCGGTTGCAACCAGCGCGGCGCCGTCGGTCCAGGCGATGATGTCTGCCGGCGTCGCTTCCACGCGTGACGTCGGGTTAGAGAGCGGCATCACGATAGGGCGTTTGCAGTGCTTGTGCATCTCGCGAATGATCTCTTCGGTGAACAGGCCTGGCTGGCCCGATACGCCGATCAGAATATCGGGTTGTGCGTTGCGTACCACATCCAGCAGCGAAATTGTATCGCTGGTGACGTCCCACGCCTTCAGATTGTCACTTTTTTGCACCAGTTTGCTCTGGAAATCGAGCAGGTTTGGCAGCTTGTCGGTGAGCAGACCAAAGCGGTCAACCATCATGACCCGCGAACGCGCTTCCTCATCGCTCAGTCCTTCAGATTTCATCTGCGCAATGATCTGTTCAGCAATACCGCAGCCTGCAGAACCGGCGCCGAGGAAGACCACTTTCTGCTCGCACAGGCGGCTGCCTGCAGCGCGACTGGCGGCAATCAGTGTGCCTACGGTAACGGCTGCGGTGCCCTGAATATCATCGTTGAAGCAGCAGATTTCATCGCGATAGCGCTGCAGCAGCGGCATGGCGTTCTTCTGTGCAAAATCTTCAAACTGCAGCAGGACGTTTGGCCAGCGGCGTTTCACCGCCTGAATAAATTCATTCACAAACGACTCATACTCTTCGCCGGTAATGCGCGGATGACGCCAGCCCATATAGAGCGGATCGTTGAGCAGCTGCGGGTTATTCGTGCCGACATCCAGCACCACCGGCAGGGTGTAGGCCGGACTGATGCCGCCGCAGGCGGTATAGAGCGACAGCTTGCCAATCGGAATACCCATGCCGCCGATACCGAGGTCACCAAGACCAAGAATACGCTCGCCATCCGTTACCACAATGACCTTCACATTCTGCTTGGTAGCGTTCTGCAGCATGTCTTCAATGCGATCGCGATTGTTGTAAGAGATAAACACGCCGCGCGCGCGACGGTAGATCTCAGAGAAATGCTCACACGCTGCACCCACGGTCGGGGTATAAATAATCGGCATCATCTCTTCCAGATGATTGTCCAGCAGGCGGTAGAACAGGGTTTCATTGGTGTCCTGGATATTGCGCAGATAGACGTGCTTGTCGTTATTGTTTTTGAAATCCAGAAACTGACGCCAGGCGCGTTCCGCCTGCTCTTCAATGGTCTCAACCGCATCCGGCAGCAGACCATTCAGATTGAATTCGTTACGTTCTTCCAGTGAGAAAGCGCTGCCTTTATTCAGCAGCGGAAATTCCAGCAGAATCGGACCCGCATAAGGGATATAGAGCGGACGTTTACTTTCGTACTCGAGTTCCATGCAATGTTTGCTCCGGTTGCAGTGTTTGCTGACGTATCGCGACGAAAAGCTCACGCCAGATCTGATTAGTGTAAAGGTCTGGCGCCCGATCCTATGAAAATTCCGGCAGATGTACAGCTTTTGTTAACAGCAGGTCACAAAAGCGGTAAAAGGATCACTAAACGGATGTTTTTGAAACTAAAGTAATCGTCAGCGCGTGGCAGCCAAGCGCGGCAAGCGTCGCGCGCGTCGCATCCGCCTGCGTCAGCGCACCCTGCGCGGACTCAGCCAGCGCCGCGCGGCAGATGGTCTCCAGCGGTTCATGATGCATATTCATCAGGATCAGCGCGGCCTGCAGCGGGGGCAGGCTGGGATTAAACGCGGCATTTTCCGCATAGCGGCCGCTATAGATTGCGCCGCTGCGGCTCTCCAGTGCCACACCGCTATAGCTGTAGCTGTAAGGGGCGTGGCTCTGACTGGCGGCACTGATGGCCGCCTGCTGCAGCGCATCGCCGGCCGGGGCAAAGGCATGGTCAACCGGCGTCATCAGCCGCTCTGCAATATTAAGGTCAGCAGGACCAAACGCATCGGGCAGGTAGTGCGCCAGCGTGCTCACTTCGCGTCCCGGCAGGCTGATACGGATTGCCGTACCGCTGTTCAGCTCATTCATAAACTGACGGCAGTGGCCACACGGCGTGTAGTTTACGGTGATGGCCGCCAGCGCCGTTTCACCGCGCAGCCAGGCGTGGGTAATCGCGCTCTGCTCAGCGTGCACCGTCTGCTGCATCGTGGCGCCGCGAAACTCCATATTTGCCCCAAAATACCAGTGGCCGCTGACGCCACGCGCGATAGCGCCAACGTTAAAGCGGGAGAGCGGCGCAACCGCACAGCAGGCGGCGAGCGGCAGGAGCGCCAGCGCCAGTGCATCCTCTTCCAGTCCGGTCACCTGCTGCAGCTGTATCAACTCATCAGGGCGGAGCACGCCGTGAAAATCGGGCGCGTCCAGCAGCGGCTGCAGCGCCTGCTGCAGGGCCGCCGGCAGGTCGGAGAAAGCGGAAGAGAATCGTGGGTGCATGGTGTCAGGCCTCATTAACTCATCAGCGGCGGGGCGCCGCCTGCTGAGTTATATGTGATCCATGTCGCTATGACAATGCAAGCTGATTGAGTTGTTTCAACTTTGCGAGATCTCTCGCAAACTTTCAGCCAAACCACGCCAGCAGCAGCGGAAAGATAAACGGTGCCAGTAACGAGGTAATGATGCCGCAGATCACCAGCGCCAGTGAACTGAATGCCCCTTCCTGATAGTCGATTTCCGCCGCGCGCGCCGTGCCCAGCGCGTGTGACGCGTTGCCAATCGCCAGGCCGCGCGATGCTTTGCTGCGAATGCGCAGCAGGTTCAGCAGCATGTGCCCGAAGACGGCACCAAATACGCCTGCGATCAGCACGCAGATAGCGCTGATGGCCGGAATACCGTGCAGCGAGGCAGAGACCGCCATCGCAATCGGGGTGGTGACTGACTTGGGTAAGAGCGTCGCAGCGATCTCCGGGGTGGCGCCCAGCCATAGCGCCATCGCAGTGCCGGATACCATGGCGGTCAGGCTGCCAATAAAGCAGACGCTGATGATGGTTTTCCAGCGTGCACGGATCTGATGCATCTGCTCATAAAGCGGCAGCGCCAGCGCCACGACCGCTGGCTGCAGCAGCTGATTCAGCAGTGCGCTGCCGGCAAAATAGCGCGTATAGGGGGTATGCGTCAGCAGCAGCACCGGAATTATAATGGCCATGGCTACCAGCAGCGGGTTAATCAGCGAGATTTTAAGCTTTGCCGCCAGCCGGCGCGCCACAAAATAAGCAGCCAGCGTCAGCGGCAGGGACCACCAGACATCACTCATGCGGCTGCTCCTGTTTCGGGCGCTGCAGGCGTTCAGCGCTAAAACCCACCACCACCAGCACCATCAGCGTACTGGTGAGGCAGGAGACCACAATCGGACCAAACTGCGCGGAAAGCACATCGGTATAGCTGATGACGCCAACGCTTATCGGTACAAACAGCAGCGCCATATAGCGGATCAGCAGATGGCAGCCGGGTTTTACCCAGCGAACCGGCAGGATCTGCAGCCCCAGCAGTAAAAACAGCAGCAGCATACCGATAATACTGCCGGGAATAGTGAAGGGAAGCAGGGCGGCGAGCGCGATACCGGCATAGAGCGCGGCATAGATAATCATAAAGGCGCGCAGATAGCGCCAGCAGGCAGTTAACACGTCAGACATCTCCGGCTTCGGTCATCTGTTTTACATCATACGCATTACGCGCTTAGCGTGCCAGACGTCACAAAAGCCGGCGCTGAACCAGAAACTCAAAAAAACGCACCCGGGTCCGCTGCGGTTTACAGACGATGCCCGGAGCCGTTGTCAGAAGCGATAGCTGACGCTGATCGCCGCCTGGGTCTCAGACCAGCTGTTATCACCCACCTGCTGGCCAATAGTGCCTTTCAGGCCCAGGCCACCGCCCAGCGAACCGTCCACGCCCACACGCGCTTCGGCAATATTGCGACTGCCCTGTTGTGAGACCACTACATCATCCATGCGTACTGCGTATTCACGGCTGTTGTGGATCCAGTTGGCTTCGGTGAACAGGCTGAAGCGGCGGCCGTTGCGATCGTCCTGCGCAGCATGGCTCTTCATAAAGGCTTTAACCCCCAGGCTGCTGCTGACGTTATCCTGACCTTTGCCCTGCACCAGGGTACCGTTGCGCTCGGTATGGTCATCAGCCTTGATACCGGACCAGCCGATGCGCGCCTGCGGCTGCAGAAAGAAAGCACGACGCTCGCTCTGTGCCAGCGGAATAACGTAGCCGGAAGAGAGCGAGGCGCTAAGCCCTTTAGAGCGATAAGATTCTCCCGCTTCATCCTCACCTTCTACCTGATTGTTAAACCAGCTGTATTGCAGCGTGCTGTCTGCCCACAGGCCTTTCTCGTCGGTGCCTTCAGCAAACCAGGTACCATAAATACCGGTGGTATAGCCATTGATCTGGCCGCGGGCGCGGTAGCCGGTGATCCCGGATGTGGTGTTACTTTTGCTGTTGCCGTAGCCCGCCATCAGGCCGACGCGGGCAGTGTCCGTAGCGGCAATATCGCCGCCGAGCAGGGTCACTACGCTGTTGGCGCGGGTGCGCAGCTGGCCGTCACCGGCGTGCTGACGATTGTGATCGCCGGCGACGCGCAGCCAGAGTGACGTGTACTGCTGTTCGCCGGTCAGCGGATCGAGGTACCAGGTGCCCTGACGATCGCTCATACGGGTATCGAACAGCGTGGATGCAGTGGCGAGGTTAGCTGCATAAGCGCTGCCTTCCGGGCGCAGAACTGCCACGCTTTCGCCGCCGCCGTTATCACTACCACCGCCGTTGCCGCCACTGCCGCCATTATCACCGCCGCCGCCGTTGTCACCGCCGCTGCCGCCGTTGTCACCGCCCTCACCGATAACAGGCAGGCCTGTTTCCAGATTAATGCGATTGGTCAGGTACCAGTTTTTATTGCCGCGCAGCAGGCGGTATTCATAGGCGCCCGCAACGATGCGTCCCTGTTGCCTGAATGCGCTACTGTCGGCGCTGCCCTGAACTTCGATCAACTCAATGCCGTTAACCGTTTCCGCGCCGCGTCCACCAAGATTGTTCACCTGGATATTAGTGGTGCCTCCGGCGTCGCCGGTGACCACCAGCCGGTCGGTACGGGCATTGTCATCGTCAAGTTCGGTGCCGAAAATCAGGGTGCCGTCGTTGCCGGTGTAGTTGCCATCAACGGTAAGTACATTGCCGGCAGTGGCACCGGACAGTCTGATAGTTCCGGCATTGGTGGTGTCGCCCAGCGTCTGACGGTAGCCGTTCAAATCCAGTTCGCCATTGCTGCCGATATCCCAGACTGAGGCTGCGCTAAACGTATTATCTGAGCCGGCCCGAAGCATGCCACCTGTTACAGTGGTGGTACCTGAATAGTTGTTGATACCAGAGAGGGTCGTCACTCCTGATAACACAGCAATATCACCATCTCCCGTAATACGCGTATCGATATCATAATCAGTATCGGTATGGTTAACGTAAATGAGCGCGCGTGATACAGGCGTAGAGGCGAGTGTAATTTCTCTGGCATTTACGCGACCGGCGCGACTGGCAGTGGCGCCATTTATACTGCCTAAAGAGAGCGAAGAAGGGGCAAATGTGCCAGTCCCATTTATCAGGATATTGTCTGCTGTCAGCGCTGAACCATTTTTTACTATTATTGAACGTGAGCTTGTCAGCTGTCCGGCAACCGTCAGAGAAGCGCCATTTCCGTCCAGTAACAGGTTGCTGCTGTTATTCAGGCTGCCTGCAGATACAGTTGCGCCGTCCAGAATTTGTACTGTCCGAAGGTTACTGAGCTGGTTTCTGACCTGCAAATTGGTGGTATTGCCGCTGACAGTAAAAACAGAGCCATTATTGTTTACTGCATCTGCTGTTATCCTGGCACCATCGGTAAACCGCGTCTGGCCGTTGTTTGAAAACAGCCCAGATACCGCCAGTGCACTGCCCGCATTACTCACCGATAAGGCACCATTGTTATTACTGAGCGTGTCGGCGCTGAGCGTGGCGCCCGATCTCACCGCCACCGTGCCCCGGTTAACCAGCCCGTTGGCCACGTTCAGCGTGACGCCACGGCCGGTAACCGTCAGTGCGCCGCTGCCATCATAGCCATTCGCGATATTAACCCGGGTGCCGGCAGTAGCACCCTGAACGATAACGTTACCGCCATTATTGGTTATCGATCCGAGTTGCTGGCTGTAACCATTGGTATCCAGCGTGCCTTTAGAGCGAATTTCAAATGTGGCATTCTGCCCCAGTGCATTCGGCGCGCCAGCAAGCAGCGTTGCGTAGTTTTGTGTCCAGCCATTATCAATCAGATAGGAGCCTGAGAAGTTGCCTGTTTTCGCCAGCGTAGTTGTGCCTTCTCTTACATAAATGTCTCCATCTCCTGCTATGTTGCTGAGAATGCTGGCATTGAAAATATAGTTATTACTGTTATGGGAGAAGTTAATAAATGAGATATCAGCAAGCGTCACGGATGAAGCAGAAACTGAACCCGGAGCCGGCGCGACTCCCGTAATAGAGCCTCCAATTACAAAAGAAGAGGTTAAACGCAGGAAAATGTTATTCGCACTTAGCAATGCACCGTTGCCGACAGTAATTGCCACATTTCTATCCGTTGTCAGCGTGCCGAGCGTTGCGCGCGTTCCGGCTCCTGACAGTACTAAATCTCCTTCACCTGCAAACTTCAGGCTGTTAGCCGTAAGCTGGCTGCCACTGGTAATAAACATACCGCCAACGCCGGGTAACGTTTCAGTTGCGGTGATGTCATTGCTGGCATCAATCCAGTCAGCACCGTTGGGGGGCGGAGAAGAAGTGGTACCCGTAACGTTACCCTGATAGGTTATGGTGGCAAACGCGGTGCCCGGAGTGGTTAAAGCCCCTGCGATAGCAAGCGCCAGTGCAGACAGGTTAAACAATTTATGGCTCATCATTATGGGTCCTGTAATGTCGATACATTATGAGCGCCGGCCTGAGCCGGTATGTTTTGCTGCGAGAGTTAATGCTGCTGGCGCGGGAAGCTTTACCTGGTAATGTTTATATGCCACAAGTATGGTCGCGAGCCTTGCTGACCACAAAAAACAGAGCTGTATGCCCTGAACAGCAGGAAATAGATGTCCGCTGTTTTAAGTGAAAATCTGTGCGCCCGCGTTGATTATTTTAGCCTGTGAAAGAATAACAGCGCTTCGTTAACATAAATAGAAAATATTGCTTCAGAACTAAAAAGTACAGGATTGCTGGCAAAAAAAAGATATTCATTCTGGCGGAGGCGCACAGGAATTTAGCCTGATATTTTTTATCAATATTTTGCGGATTGGTGCGCCGAATTCTCAGCACTATTTGAATATGATTAAATTGCTTTTAGCTCATTTAAAAGCAGAATGATTTATTTTGCTCTGTATCTCACAGGTGTCTGCTATTAACAGCAGCAGCGAAAATATGCGGTTCTGACACGGTATCGCGAAAAATCTTTTTTCTGGCTGAATCGGGTTTTATATAGAATGGCACTAAAAATCAGCCCTCTCCGGAAAGAAGAGGGCTGTAAACGAAGAAAAGAGCTTACTTAACCGGCATGCCTGGCTGTGCGCCACTGTCCACCGAGAGCACGAACAGATCGCTGCCGCCCGGGCCGGCTGAGAGCACCATGCCTTCCGATACGCCAAAGCGCATCTTACGCGGCGCCAGATTGGCCACGATAATGGTCATCTTGCCCACCAGCACGGAAGGATCGGGGTAAGCCGCACGAATGCCGGAGAAGATCTGACGCTTCTCACCGCCGAGATCGAGCTGCAGGCGCAGCAGCTTGTCTGAACCCTCAACCAGCTCCGCCTGCTCAATCAGCGCCACGCGCATATCGACTTTGGCGAAATCATCAATGGTGATGGTGTCGCCAATCGGCGCGTCAGCGAGCGGGCCGCTTACGGCAGGTTTGCTGGCTGCCGCCGCATCCTCTTTCGATGCCGCAATCAGCGCTTCCACTTTTGCCATCTCAATGCGGCCGTAGAGTGCTTTGAACGGTGCCACGCTGTGGTTCAGCAGCGGCTGCGCGATGCCATCCCAGCTCAGTTCGCTCTGCAGAAACGCCTCAGCACGTTCGCTCAGCGACGGCAGTACCGGCTTCAGCCAGGTCATCAGCACGCGGAACAGGTTGATGCCCATTGAGCAGATCGCCTGCAGGTCAGCGTCGCGGCCTTCCTGTTTCGCCACCACCCACGGTGCCTGCTCATCAACATAGCGGTTTGCCAGATCGGCCAGCGTCATGATTTCACGAATGGCGCGGTTATATTCGCGGTTCGCCCACGCTTCGCCAATCTTCTCTGACGCCGCCACAAAGGTCTGATAAAGCGCCGGATCGGCGAGTTCAGCAGCCAGTTCACCGTTAAAGCGTTTGGTGATAAAACCGGCGTTGCGCGAGGCAAGGTTAACCACTTTGTTCACGATGTCAGCGTTAACGCGCTGCACAAAATCTTCCAGATTCAGGTCGATGTCATCAATGCGCGAAGAGAGCTTGGCCGCGTAGTAATAGCGCAGGCTGTCGGCATCGAGATGCTGCAGCCAGGTGCTGGCTTTGATAAAGGTGCCGCGCGATTTTGACATCTTCGCGCCGTTTACCGTGACATAGCCATGTACAAACAGATTGGTCGGCTTGCGGAAACCGCTGCCTTCCAGCATGGCTGGCCAGAACAGGCTGTGGAAATAGACGATATCTTTACCGATAAAGTGGTAGAGCTCGGTCGCGGAATCTTTCTGCCAGAATTCGCTGAAGTCGATATCGCCGCGCTTATCGCACAGGTTCTTAAACGAGCCCATGTACCCGATTGGCGCATCAAGCCAGACGTAGAAATATTTGCCCGGCGCGTCCGGGATCTCGAAGCCAAAGTAGGGCGCATCGCGGGAGATATCCCACTGCTGCAGTCCCGACTCAAACCACTCCTGCATCTTGTTGGCAACCTGCTCCTGCAGCGCACCGGAGCGGGTCCACGCCTGCAGCATCTCGCTGAACGACGGCAGATCGAAGAAGAAGTGCTCGGAGTCACGCAGTTCCGGCGTTGCGCCTGATACGACTGATTTAGGCTCAATCAGCTCCGTCGGGCTGTAGGTGGCGCTGCATACTTCGCAGTTATCGCCATACTGATCGGCTGCTTTACATTTCGGGCAGATGCCCTTCACAAAACGATCGGGCAGGAACATCCCTTTTTCCGGATCGTAGAGCTGTGAAATGGTGCGCTTTTTGATAAAGCCATTTTCATTCAGGCGCGTGTAGATCAGCTCAGCCAGCTGACGATTCTCATCGGCATGCGTTGAGTGATAGTTGTCATAGCTGATATTAAAACCGGCGAAGTCAGTTTCGTGCTCCTGCTTCATATCGGCGATCATCTGCTCCGGGGTGATGCCCAGCTGCTGCGCTTTCAGCATAATCGGCGTGCCGTGGGCATCGTCTGCGCAGATGAAGTAAACCTGATTGCCACGCATTCGCTGGTAACGGACCCATACATCAGCCTGGATGTGTTCCAGCATGTGACCAAGATGGATAGAGCCGTTTGCGTACGGCAGGGCGCACGTTACCAGTAATTTTTTAGCGACTTGAGTCATGATTTGCGTAGCTTTCCGTTAATAAAAAATCGGGGGTTAGATGGTAACCGAAGCACCCTCCGGCGTAAACACAGGAGGCGCGTCGCGCTCTTTTCCGCGCGGCTCTGATATGATTGACCTTATACCGCTACATTCTGGCGTCATGATGAAATAAGGAGAGGGGATGAGCACACAATCCCGGGATTATCATTCACCTGAAGCGTTGCGTGCCGCGGTCAGCGGCGTGCTGAGCGCGTTTACGCACCCCACGCTGCAGCAGAATCTCACTACGCTGAAAGCGCTGCGGCATGTCGCGCTGCTGGATGAAAAACTGCATATTGAGCTGGTTATGCCGTTTGTCTGGCATAGCGCATTTGAGGATCTTAAAGCGCAGGTCAGCGCGGAGCTGCTGCGTCTGACGCAGGCACGCGCTATCGACTGGCGTCTGCGCCACGATATCGCCACGCTGAAGCGGGTAAAAAATCAGCCGGGCGTGAACGGCGTGAAAAATATTATTGCGGTCAGCTCCGGCAAAGGCGGCGTCGGCAAGTCGAGCACGGCGGTCAACATGGCGCTGGCGCTGGCGGCGGAAGGGGCGCGCGTGGGCCTGCTGGATGCGGATATTTATGGTCCCTCTATCCCGAACATGCTGGGAACGGAAGCGGAGCGTCCGACGTCGCCTGACGGCACGCACATGGCCCCGATTATGGCGCACGGGCTTGCCACCAACTCCATTGGCTATCTGGTCACGGACGATAACGCCATGGTGTGGCGTGGGCCAATGGCGAGCAAGGCGCTGCTGCAGCTGCTCAACGAGACGCTGTGGCCCGATCTCGACTATCTGGTGCTCGATATGCCGCCCGGCACCGGGGATATACAGCTGACGCTGGCGCAGAGCGTACCGGTCACCGGCGCCGTGGTGGTAACTACGCCGCAGGATATTGCGCTGCTGGATGCGCGCAAAGGCATTGTGATGTTTGAAAAAGTGGCGGTGCCGGTGCTGGGGGTGGTGGAGAACATGAGCATGCATATCTGCAGTGAATGTGGCCATCACGAGCCAATCTTTGGTACCGGCGGGGCTGAGCGGCTGGTGCAGGATTACCACACCCGCCTGCTGGCACAGCTGCCGCTGCATATTCATCTGCGGGAAGACCTGGATGACGGAACGCCTACGGTGATCCGCCGGCCAGAGAGCGGGTTTACCGCGCTCTATCGCCAGCTGGCGGGGCGCGTAGCCGCTCAGCTCTACTGGCAGGGCGAGATTATCCCGGGCGACATCGCATTCCGGGCGGTGTAGCTTACGCTGTTTCGCTGGCGCGTCCCGCCAGCGGATAATGCATCAGCACATAGGTACCCTGTTCGCCTTCACCGCTGGCGACACGTTGCCAGCCGTGATGCTGGTAGAACGCCAGCGCGGCCCGGTTCTCTGCCAGACATTTCAGCGCGCCGGTTGAGGTAAAGCGTGCTGTAACCTGCTGCAGCAGCGCGCTGCCCACCCCCTGAGCCTGATGCGCCGGGTCAACGTAAAGGCTGTGCAGAAAATTATCGTTGTCCAGAATACCGGCAAAACCCGCGCGTTCGCCGTTTATCTCCGCTACCAGCACCGTTTCGCCCAGGATCACCGCATCAAAATCTTCCAGCTGCCAGTCATCACCGTTGAGCCATGTCCAGCTGTGCCGGCGCGCGGCGAGAAACAGCGTGCGCAGAAACGGACGGTCGCTCTCTTGAAAAGGTCGGATATTCACGTGCGGGGTCTCCTGAATCGCAAGCATCGCTTATGGCACGCGGTCATACGCACCAGCCTGTAAAAAAAATAGCAGTTTTGCCGCATTCTGAGAAAGCCTGTTATCGCCGCCGCTTTTCTGTGTAGAATGCCGCGGCAAGCCGCACCGGATCTGGTCTCGCTGCATTGATAGCTTTTGTTTATCTGAGTGATAACGTCTGCGTATTAGCACCTGGCCCGAAAAAACTGTAGCCTGCATCACATCTTTTTAACGGAGGTCACTATGTCAATCATTAACACCAAAATTAAACCGTTCAAAAACGCAGCGTTCAAAAACGGCGAATTCATCGACGTAACCGAGAAAGACGTTGAAGGTAAATGGAGTGTTTTCTTCTTCTACCCGGCTGACTTCACCTTCGTATGCCCGACTGAACTGGGTGACGTTGCAGACCACTACGAAGAGTTCCAGAAACTGGGCGTAGATATCTACTCTGTTTCTACTGACACGCACTTTACCCACAAAGCCTGGCACGGTTCTTCCGAGACCATCGGCAAAATCCAGTATGCCATGCTCGGCGATCCAACCGGCGCGCTGACCCGCAACTTTGAAATCATGCGTGAAGCAGAAGGTCTGGCCGATCGCGGTACCTTCATCGTTGACCCTGAAGGCATCATCCAGGCGATCGAAATCACCGCTGAAGGTATTGGCCGTGACGCATCTGACCTGCTGCGCAAAGTGAAAGCCGCCCAGTACGTGGCCTCTCACCCAGGCGAAGTCTGCCCGGCTAAATGGAAAGAAGGCGACGCCACGCTGGCTCCGTCACTGGACCTGGTTGGTAAAATCTAAGTTACCTGACACCATTCGGTCTCTTTTTTATCGGGTGCTGCGGCACCCGATTTTCTTCACAGGAACTCACTATGCTCGACACCAATTTAAAAACCCAGCTTAAGGCTTACCTTGAGAAACTAACGAAACCGGTTGAGTTGATTGCTACCCTGGATGAGGGCGCTAAATCTGCAGAGATCCGTACGCTGTTAGCAGACATTGCTGCGCTCTCTGACAAAGTCAGCTTCCGTGAAGAGAACGATCGTCCGGTCCGCAAGCCATCGTTTCTGATTACCAACCCAGGCAGCCAGAGCGGTCCGCGCTTTGCCGGTTCGCCAATGGGCCATGAATTTACGTCACTGGTGCTGGCCCTGCTCCAGACCGGTGGACATCCCTCTAAAGAGGCGCAAAGCCTGCTGGATCAGGTTATTTCACTCGATACCGATCTGCACTTTGAAACGTACTATTCGCTCTCCTGCCACAACTGCCCGGACGTGGTGCAGGCGCTGAACCTGATGGCGGTGCTTAACCCGCGTATCAGCCACACCGCCATTGATGGCGGCGTGTTCCAGCATGAAATCACCGAGCGCAACGTCATGGGCGTGCCGGCTGTCTACCTTAACGGCAAAGAGTTTGGTCAGGGCCGCATGAGCCTGGCTGAAATCGTCGGAAAAGTAGATACCAACGCTGATAAGCGTGCGGCAGAAGAGCTGAACAAGCGTGACGCTTATGAAGTCCTGATCATCGGCAGTGGTCCGGCAGGCGCCGCGGCCGCTATCTACTCCGCGCGTAAAGGTATTCGCACCGGCCTGATGGGCGAGCGTTTTGGCGGCCAGGTGCTGGATACAGTAGATATTGAAAACTACATCTCTGTACCCAAAACAGAAGGTGCGAAGCTGGCGGGTTCACTGCGCGCGCACGTCGATGATTACGCGGTGGATGTGATTGACACGCAGAGCGCGATTAAACTGATCCCGGCCGCGCAGGAAGGGGGATTGCACGCTATTGAAACCGCTTCCGGCGCGGTGCTGAAATCACGCAGCATCATTATCGCCACCGGCGCGCGCTGGCGCAACATGGGCGTACCGGGCGAAGATCAGTATCGTACCAAAGGGGTAACCTACTGTCCGCACTGCGACGGCCCGCTGTTTAAAGGCAAGCGCACCGCGGTCATTGGCGGCGGTAACTCCGGCGTGGAAGCGGCCATCGACCTGGCCGGTATCGTTGAGCACGTTACGCTGCTGGAATTTGCCGGTGAAATGCGTGCCGACAAAGTGCTGCAGGATAAACTGCGCAGCCTGAAAAATGTCGACGTGATCCTCAACGCCCAGACTACCGAAGTCAAAGGCGACGGCAGCAAAGTCACCGGCCTGGCGTATCTGGATCGCACCACGCAGACCACGCACGAGCTGGCGCTGAGCGGCATCTTTGTACAGATTGGTCTGCTGCCTAATACCGGCTTCCTTGAAGGCGCGGTAGAGCGTAACCGCATGGGTGAAGTGATCATCGATGCGAAGTGCGAAACCAGCCTGAAAGGCGTGTTTGCCGCCGGCGACTGCACCACGGTGCCCTATAAGCAGATTATCATCGCCAGCGGCGAGGGCGCTAAAGCGTCACTCAGCGCCTTTGATTATCTGATCCGCACCCAGCCGGCACAGTAAATTCAATTCTGTTATCCGGCCTGCGCCCCGCACCTTGCTGCGGGGCTTTTTTTTGCCGTTAATCAGCCAAGCCAGCGGCGTGCTTCGCTATCGCTGAGGTCGCGGTAGTAAAGCTTGTGCAGCCGCGCGCCACAGCCGCGACAGCGTGCGGTGATACAGGTGGCCAGGCAGTAACGTCCGGCAGGGTTCAGAACGCCGGGGCGGCTGATTGTAATCTGATGCCAGCGGTGAGCATGCGGAATAAGATGGCGCAGCAGGTTAATCATGGTGATATCCGGCAGGGTGGTCCGGCAGCAGATTAAGCACGCAGCAGCGTTATCGCGGCTTGCGCTGTATCAATAAACCGGTCACCCCAGCGGTCTGTCTGCCTCTGCAACCGCGCAGATCAATGTTTCTGCTCTCTGTGGCTTGCTTCAGGCGATCACTTCCCCTAAGCTGCCGGTGTGTCGTAACAGACACCATGACTCGGGGTGCCCTTCTTTGTGAAGGCTGAGAAATACCCGTATTACCTGATCTGGATAATGCCAGCGTAGGGAAGTCAGATGCCTGCGCGCATTCGCCTTCCTGTACGCCTGACAGGAGCGCTATGATGACCCACCCTTTCTCTGCTTTGCCGCGCGGCTTGCCCCGTATAAATGCCCTGACCATTGCCGGCACCGATCCCAGCGGCGGCGCGGGGATTCAGGCCGATCTCAAAACCTTTTCTGCACTCAGCGCCTACGGCACCAGCGTCATTACCGCACTGGTGGCGCAAAACACCTGCGGCGTGCAGTCGGTCTGTTATCTTTCCCCGGCGTTTGTCGCCGCACAGCTCGATTCGGTCCTGAGCGATATCCGTATCGATACGGCGAAAATCGGCATGCTGGCCGGGAGCGATATCGTGGAGGTCGTAGCAGAAAAACTGGCGCGTGCGCGGCTGCCGTTTGTGGTGCTGGATACGGTCATGATTGCCAAAAGCGGCGATGCGCTGCTGGCCCCCGAGGCGGTGGCAGCGATGCGTGAGCGGCTGCTGCCGCAGGTTTCACTGATCACGCCTAATCTGCCGGAAGCGGCGGCGCTGCTGGAAACGGCACCTGCCCGGGATGAGCGCGCCATGCTGCAGCAGGGGGAGGGACTGCTGGATCTCGGCTGTGCAGCGGTGCTGATGAAGGGCGGCCATCTGGAGGATGCAGAGAGCCCTGACTGGCTGATCACCCGCAGCGGTCGCACCCGTTTTACGGCGCCGCGCGTGGCGACGCGTCATACCCACGGCACCGGCTGTACACTGTCGGCAGCGCTGGCGGCGCTGCGACCACGGCATGAGAGCTGGGCTGATACAGTGGCAGCGGCAAAAGGCTGGCTGCAGCAGGCGCTGCTGCAGGCCGATTCACTGGAGGCAGGAAAGGGCATCGGGCCGGTGCATCATTTTCATCACTGGTGGTAGGACGCAGGCGGATAGTACGCAGGCATAAAAAAAGCAGCCTTACAGGCTGCTCTTTTTAAGAATCTGGCTCCTCTGACTGGACTCGAACCAGTGACATACGGATTAACAGTCCGCCGTTCTACCGACTGAACTACAGAGGAATTGTGTGGAACGGGGCGCATAATATCGGGCAGCCTGCTGCGTGTCAAAGCCCTTTTGCAAAATTTTCACCGACTGCTGAATAAACCGCCACTCCCTGACACAATGTGAGGAATATCACCAAAGTACTGCAACCTTACAGCGGTAATTGCTGGTTTTGTCGTGTGCCCCACATCAATGATCACAGATATTTCATTTCGCCATTGTGGCGCCGAAATATGAAACATATATTCCGCGAAACCTTCTCTACTTTTCACGGGTGCAGCATGAACAGAGTCAGAATCGGAATGATTGGCAGCGGATATATCGGGCGGTGTCACGCTATCGCCTATGCGCAGGCACCCACGGTATTTGCCCTGAAGGGGGAGATCGTGCGTGAGATGCTGGCTGAAGTAAACCCGGCCCTGGCGGCAAAGCAGGCCGCCACGTTTGGCTTTGCCCGTTCCACCGGCGACTGGCGCGAGCTGGTCAGCGATCCGCAGATCGATGTCGTGGATATCTGCGCGCCCAACTTCCTGCATAAAGAGATGGCGCTGGAGGCGATTCGCCACGGCAAACATGTCTACTCGGAAAAACCGCTGTCGCTGAGCGTAGCGGATGCAGAGGAGATGGTACAGGCCGCAGAGCGGGCAGGTGTAAAAACGCTGGTGGGCTTTAACTACATGAAAAACCCGACCAGCCAGCTGGCGCGGGAGATCATTGCGCGCGGCGAGATTGGTGACGTGGTGCATTTTTACGGCACCCATAACGAAGATTATCTCGCCAGCCCGCAGACGCCGCTGGACTGGCACTGTCAGCAAAAACTGGCGGGGCTGGGCGCGCTGGGCGATCTGGCAGCGCACATCGTCAATATGGCGCACTATCTGGTGGGCGACATCGAGGAAGTCAGCGGTGACATGATGACGGTTATCACGCAGCGGCCCGACCCTAAAGATCCTGCGCGTCTGCTGCCGGTAGAGAATGAAGATCAGGCCAGCGCGCTGCTGCGCTTCAGAAATGGCGCGCACGGGGTTATTGAGACCTCACGCATCGCCTGCGGCAGCAAAATGGGGCTGACCTACGTAGTGACCGGCACCCGGGGCACGCTGCGTTATACCCAGGAGCGCATGGCGGAGCTGGAGCTTTATCTCCACGATGAGCCTGCCGGGCGGCAGGGCTTTAAAACGCTGCTCACCGGGCCGGCGCATCCGGACTACGCCAGCTTCTGCGTCTCTGCCGGACACGGTATTGGTTTTAACGACCAGAAAACCGTGGAGATCCGCGACCTGATCAACGGCATCGCGGCGGGCGATCGTATGTGGCCGGACTTTGCCGAAGGGTTACAGGTACAAAAGGTGCTGGAAGCCATCGCAGTTTCGGCGGCTGAGCGGCGCTGGATGAAGGTGTGATGCGGAGGGTTAAGCCAGTCGCCCTGACTGCAGAGCGGCTTTTGAGGAGGTCGCCGGGTGTGGCGACCCTGCAAGTCACAGGGTGCGCATTGATGCGCCCCTGATGTTACGCACGCCCGTTGTTACGCCAGAAGCGCACACTGTGGCGGCAGGCGACAGCTGATTGCCCCCGACAGCACGTCAATGGTGAATTCACTGCCGCTCAGCGGTTCACCGTCCAGATTAAACGTCATCTCATGCGGCGAGCGAATGGTCAGGGAGTCGAGCTGAGCCGACACAATATTAGGGTTCTCATCATCGCGCGTCAGCGAATGGAACAGCGTTGGCAGCAGCTCCTGCGCGGTCACGATGCTGAGGTTAAGCTGACCATCGTTGATCAGCGCATCCGGGCAGAGGCGCTGTCCGCCACCCGCCTGGCGACCATTGCCGATACCGATAACCAGCGCGTCCCCCTGCCAGCTGAAACCAGGCCCGCTGATTTCACAGCTGTCAGGTTTTAGCGCATCCACGCGCATTAGACCGTGAATAAAGTAAGAGACGCCTCCCAGCGCGGATTTCAGCTTCTCCGGCGTTTCGGTGGTGATGCGCGTACCAAAGCCGCCGGTCGCCATATTGATAAAATAGCGGTCGCCATTGACCCGTGCCAGATCGATAGCGGTGGCTTTACCCACTACGGCAAGGCGCAGCGCCGGCTCCATTTCAGCCGGAATACCCACGCTGGTGGCAAAATCGTTGGCGGTGCCCAGCGGCAGAATACCGAGCACCGGACGCGAGGCGTCGGGCACGGCAGCCAGCGCCGTGGCAATCTCATTAATGGTGCCGTCGCCGCCACCTGCGATAACGGTTTCCGCCTGCAGAGCAACCGCTTCCTGTACATAGCGATCGCCATCACCCTTTTCCCAGGTGACGCGCACGGCCAGATTAAAGCCCTCTTCGCGCAGCGTATTAACGGCCGCGCGCAGATCCTCATTGCCGGCGCCTTTTCCATTCAGGATCAGCAGCGTGAGCGGTGTAGTGTGCATCTTCAGTTCCTTGAAACGTGAGACAGGGATGTGGTTATAGCATAGCTGCGGCGGGAACTTTATCGGCAGGCGCTGAAAAAAGAAAACCCGCGCGGGGGAGCCGGGCGGGTAAATGAGGTGGTTCCTGGTCGTGCATGCTGGATATTGTTACTCATTAGCAGCAGGCGCGATTCTAAAGCGCGGCGTTGCGACCGTCTGTGATCCTGTTCTAACTTCGCCGCCTTTTTTTCATTTTGTGCGATTTTTGCCGTGCGGATCGCTGGTGGTGTTGCCTTCAGGGAGATTGCGCAGCAGCAGTGCAAAAGTGAGATCCACTTCTGCCGGCACCGGGATCCAGACCCGATGACCGTCGCCGGGTGCAATGCCGATCGCTTCAGCGCGATCGTTTTGCATCGCCTCCAGCGTGCAGGTCAGGTTGCCCTGCGGCGTCATGATCTCCACCGCATCGCCCTGCAGAAATTTGTTTTTCACCGCAATCTGTGCCCAGTCACCGCGCCGCTCGCCGGTAAACTCGCCCACAAACTGCTGGCGCTCAGAAACGGAAAAACCCTGCTCATAATTCTGGTAGCTGTCATGGGTGTGGCGGCGCAGAAAGCCTTCGGTATAACCCCGATGCGCCAGACCTTCCAGCGTGGCGAGCAGAGAAGTATCAAAGGGTTTACCCGCTGCGGCGTCATCGATGGCGCGGCGATAGACCTGCGCGGTCCGCGCACAGTAGTAGAATGATTTGGTGCGTCCTTCAATTTTCAGCGAGTGGATGCCCATCGCGCTCAGCTGCTCCACGTGCGCCACCGCACGCAAATCCTTTGAGTTCATGATGTAGGTGCCGTGCTCATCTTCAAAGGCGCTCATTACCTCGCCGGGCTTCATTTTCTCTTCCAGCAGAAACAGCCGGTCGGTTGGTGCGTTGTGGCCGGGCACGGGAGCCTGCTGTCCGGACGGCTCATGCATGCCGGTAATATTGCCGACCTCATCCTGCTGACCTTCGGAGACCTTATACGACCAGCGGCAGGCGTTGGTACAGGTGCCCTGGTTTGGATCGCGTTTGTTGAGATAGCCAGAGAGCAGGCAGCGGCCGGAGTAGGCCATGCAGAGCGCGCCGTGAACAAAGATCTCCAGTTCCATCTCCGGCACCTGCGTGCGGATCTCCGCAATCTCCTCCAGCGAAAGCTCGCGTGACAGAATGACGCGCGTCAGCCCCATCTGCTGCCAGAATTTTACCGTGGCCCAGTTGACGGCGTTGGCCTGCACGGAAAGGTGGATGGAGATGGCCGGAAACGCCTCGCGCACCAGCATAATCAGCCCCGGATCGGACATAATCAGCGCATCCGGCTGCATTGCCACCACCGGTGTGAGGTCGCGAATAAACGTTTTCAGTTTGGCGTTATGCGGCGCGATATTAACCACCACATAGAATTTTTTACCCAGCGCGTGCGCTTCAGCGATCCCCTGCGCCAGATTGTCATGTGTGAATTCGTTGTTGCGTACGCGCAGACTGTAGCGCGGCTGCCCGGCATAAACGGCATCAGCGCCGTAGGCAAAGGCGTAACGCATATTTTTCAGCGTTCCCGCCGGGGAGAGCAGTTCAGGTTTAAACATGGAAGACTCACTGATGTCAGGTCAGCTGGCCATCGCGGATGGCCGCAGCAGAAGCCGCAGCGTGCGGCTCTGCAAAAGAGGCGGGAATTGTAGGCAGGGTGCGGAGTGAAGTAAATTGATCGGGATCAATAACAGGCTATGCCAGCCGGCACATATCCGCCTCCCAGCGATAGCCGATACCATATACCGCACGAATAAACGGCTGATCGGCATCCAGCGCCTCAAGCTTGCGGCGCAGGTTTTTGATATGGCTGTCAATAGTACGGTCGGTCACTACACGGTAATCATCATAAAGCTGATTCAGCAGCTGCTCGCGGGAAAACACTTTACCGGGTTCCAGCGACAGCGTTTTCAGCAGGCGGAACTCCGCCGGCGTCAGCTCCAGCGGAGCGGCACGCCAGCTGGCCTGAAAGCGACCTTCGTCAATCATCAGCAGCGACGCCTGCTGCGTCTCTTCCGGCGATTTACGCACGCGGCGCAGAATGGTTTTCACGCGCGCCACCACTTCGCGCGGGCTGAACGGCTTGCAGATATAGTCATCCGCGCCGGTTTCCAGCCCCAGCAGGCGGTCAATCTCTTCGGTGCGGGCGGTGACCATAATAATTGGCAGGTCGGAGCTGCGGCGTATTTCGCGGCACAACGTCATACCGTCGCAGCCCGGCAGCATCAGGTCGAGCAGCATCAGCGCGGGCGTAGTGTGCTGCAGCCAGGCCTGCACTTCGCCGCCACTGGCAATATGATGCGTGCGATAGTTCGACGCCTGCAGATAATCGATCATCAGCTGCGCCAGCTTGGGTTCATCTTCAACAACAAGAATTAGTGGATCGCTATTTTCCGGGCTCATACGGGCTTTCTACTGGGGAACATAGGGCAAGTTTAGCCTGATTTGTACGCCACCTAAATCAGAGTGCTCTGCAGAAATCGTACCGCCGTGCGCCTCGACGATATTTTTACAGATAGCCAGCCCCAGACCGGAGCCTCCACTGGCGCGATTGCGGGAGTTTTCCGCACGGAAAAAGCGCTCGAACAGCTGCGTGCGCTGCGCCGCCGCTACGCCGGGTGCGCTGTCATCAATACAGAGCAGCCACTGATCCTCCTGCTGCCGCATGGTAATGCGGACGTCGCCGCCGGGATAGGTGTAGCGCAGGCTGTTTTCCAGCAGGTTCGTAAACAACTGCATCAGCCGGTCAGGATCGCCAAAGCTGCTGGCTTCTGCAGGCAGCTGCAGCTGCAGCGTCAGATGGTGCGTGCGATAGCGTCCGGCAAAGCTGCCGGCGATCACTTCCAGCAGGTTAACCAGATCCAGCGGCTGTTTGCGGTAGGCAAGGGCACCCGCATCGGAGAGCGACAGCTGATGCAGGTCATCCACCAGCTTGGTCAGTACCACCACCTCGCTCTGCAGCGAACTTATCGCCTCAGGCGTGACCTGCCGCACGCCATCCTGTATCGCCTCCAGCTCGCCACGCAGGATCGCCAGCGGCGTGCGCAGCTCATGGGAGATATCCGCCATGAACGCGCGGCGATTACTCTCATTTTTTTCCAGCGACTGCGCCAGCTGATTAAAGTCGCGCGCCAGCTGACCAATTTCATCACCGCTATCAACCTTAACCCGGGTAGCAAATTTACCCGCTGCCAGCTGATGCGTGCCCTCTACCAGCCGTTTGACCGGCGCCAGCAGGCCGCGTGCCAGCAGCCAGGTCACCAGCGCCGCCAGCAGGGTAGAGAGCGTGACGATCATCCAGTTGGTCTGGCGCTGCTGCCGGTCAAAATTGATATCGGTGCTGCGCGTCAGGTTTTCCGCCGGCGAGGCAATCACCCAGCCGACAATTTTACCGGTGCTGGTGGTGATGTTACGCCGGGTTCCTTTTGGCGGAATTGGTGCGCGCGGGCCTGACAGCACCTTATATTGCTGATCGATGATCCAGAACTGTGTGCGCCAGCCGTGCGGCGGCAGCGGATTGTGGCTGCCAGGGTTCTGCTCCAGCGAGCGCAGAATGGTGAAGATAAGCCGATCGTTCTGGCGCAGGAAATCCCAGCTGCCGTGCTGCTCATACTGATCCGCCAGCGCATCACTCAGCAGCGTCAGCCGCTGTTCGTTGCCCTTTTTAATGTAATCAACAAAGCCATGCTCAAAGCTGAGCCGTACTCCCCAGTGCATAGTAATAATGACCAGCATGCAGGTGCCAAAAATCGCCATAAAGAGTTTGGCGCCGATGCCGGGCCGGAAACGCGCAATCACTTATTGCTCCTGGTTCTGAGATCAACATTTTTACTGAGGGCTTCCGGTACCCGCCAGAACACCAGCGCCGGCAGGGCGATCACCACCACCATACAGAGCCAGGTCCAGGCAAAGGTCTGCTGCGCCATGTCGCTGCCGGCAGCGGCCTGATGGCCAAACGCGCCAAGCAGCAGACCGGCGAGCGTGACGCCGATACTCATCGACAATTGCATGATCATCGACAGCAAGCTGTTGCCACCGGAGGCGAGATCGTCCGGCAGATCTTTCAGCGTCAGGGTATTCATGGCGGAAAAACGCAGGGCATTGACCATGCCGAGCAGCAGCAATACCAGCGGGAGGAGCCAGATCCAGCCGGCCAGCGCCACCACGGCAAACAGCGCTACGACCCCTGCCAGCGCCAGCGTGCTGCTGACCAGTACGCGGCGGTAGCCAAACAGATTCACGATGCGCACCACCACACGCTTGATGCCCATATTTCCCAGCACCATCGGGATCATCATCAGCCCGGCATGAAACGGCGTGAAGCCAAGACCTACCTGCAGAAACACCGGCGTCATAAACGGCAGCATGCCGCTGCCGATGCGCCCGGTAAAGCTGCCGAGCAGACCAATCGAATAGAGACGGTTATCAAACAGCCGCAGGCTGAACAGCGCGTTGTCATTATGGCGGCCGTGCATCAGATAGAACAGCAGCGACAGTACACCGGTGAGGATCAGGAGACCGGGCAGCAGTGCGCCGCTGCCGCCGCCATCCAGCGCCAGCGTCAGCGCCGCCATGCCAGCCGCCAGCAGCAGAAAGCCGGCAAAGTCAAACCGGCGCGTCTGCATGGTGTAGTTAGGCATCAGCATCAGCGTGGCGATAGCACCAATAATCCCGACCGGGATATTGATGAGAAAAATCCAGTGCCAGCTGGCGTATTCAACCAGTACGCCGCCGAGTGCCGGACCGAGCAGCGGGCCAATCTGCCCCGGCAGGGTGACAAAGGTCATGGCGGACATATATTGCTCGCGCGGCACAATTTTCATGACCGTTAAGCGGCCCACCGGCACCATCATCGCGCCGCCGATGCCCTGCACCACGCGCGCCAGGACCAGCTGGTTAAGCGTGGCAGCCAGCGCACAAAACAGCGATCCGACGCTGAACAGCACAATCGCGCTGAAAAAGATGTTACGCACGCCAAAGCGATCAGCCAGCCAGCCGCTCAGCGGCAGCATCACCGCAACCGTCAGAACGTAAGAGACGATAACGGAATGCATATGCAGCGGGCTGACGCCGAGATCCTGTGCCATAGAGGGCAGCGCGGTGTTGACAATGGTGGTATCCAGCGTCTGCATAAAGAAGCCAAACGCCACAATCCAGAGCTGCCAGCGTACCGTGGTGGCAGGTGTATTCATCTTCTCTCCTCCAGCGTAAGGGCACGTTCGTTTATCCGGGCGCATTAATGCATTATCGCCCCTGCAGGGGCGCCATTAATGGCGCCCGGGTTTCGTGCGCGTTGTTTGCCAGGGGCGCATTAATGCCGCAATCGTCCGCGTAGGGGCGCCATTAATGGCGCCCTGGATTCATGTGCGTTCGGTTGCCAGGGGCGCATAAATGCGCCCCCTACGGCATCCGGGTGGCTGCCGGCTCCGTAACTGCTCTGCGGCGGCGTAATTTATCCATCAGCAGATAGACCACCGGCGTGGTGTAGAGCGTCAGCAGCTGGCTTACCACCAGGCCACCGGCGATGGTGATGCCCAGCGGTTGCCGCAGCTCGGCCCCGTCACCGCTGGTCAGCACCAGCGGCAGTGCACCAAACAGCGCGGCCAGCGTGGTCATCAGAATCGGACGAAAACGCAGCTGACACGCCTGAAAAATCGCTTCACGCGGACTCAGCTGCTGCCGGCGTTCCGCCTCCAGCGCAAAATCGACCATCATGATGGCGTTCTTTTTCACAATGCCTATCAGCAGCAAAATACCAATCAGCGCAATCAGACTGAACGGCGTATCAAACAGCTTCAGCGCCAGCAGCGCGCCGGTTCCGGCCGACGGCAGCGTCGACAGAATCGTCAGCGGGTGTACATAGCTCTCATACAGAATACCCAGCACGATATAGACCGCCGCAATGGCCGCCAGCATCAGCCAGAGCTGGCTGGACTGCGACTGCTGAAACACCTGCGCGGTACCGGCAAAGCTGCCGCGCACGCTGGAGGGCACCCCCAGAGCCGTCATGGTGCGATCGATCGCCGCAGAGGCCTGCGACAGTGAAACGCCTTCCGGCAAATTAAACGAAATGGTTGTCGCCGCAGAAAGCCCCTCATGGTTGACGGACAGCGGTGCGTTAGCGGGCTGCCAGCGGGCAAAGCCGCTCAGCGGGATCGCTTTACCGTCGCTGCTGACCACAAACATCTGGTCGAGCGCGCTGATATCCTGGGTATAGCGCGGATCCACCTCCATCACCACTTTATACTGATTCAGCGGCTGATAGATGGTTGAGATCTGGCGCTGGCCAAAGGCGTTGTTCAGCAGATCATTGGCGGCTGAAACGTCTATGCCCAGGCGCGCCATGCTTTCGCGATCGTAGGTGATGGCCATTTCGCTGCCTTTATCCTGCTGATCGGAGTTAACATCAGCGAGCTGCGGCAGGGCAGAGAAGGCTTTGCGAATTTTGGGTTCCCATTCACGCAAGTCGGCGAGGTTATCCGACAGCAGGCTGTACTGATAGCTGGCGTTCGACTCGCGCCCGCCGACGCGAATATCCTGCACGGCGTTCAGATAGAGGCTGGCACCCGGCTCTTTGGCCAGTTTAGTACGCAGACGGGCGATCACCTGCTGGGCGCTTTCGCTGCGCTCAGTGAGGGGTTTCAGCGCGATAAACATCAGGCCGCTGTTGGTGCCCAGACCGCCGATAAAGCCAGTGACATTATCCACCGCCGGATCCATTTTGATGATATTCATAAAATCTTCCAGCTTACCGCGCATCGCCTGAAATGAGATGCTCTGATCGGCAGACAAAAAGCCGCTCAGACGACCGGTATCCTGTTCCGGCATAAAGGTTTTGGGAATGGTAATAAACAGCCAGACGGTCATCGCTACCGTGCCGCCGAGCAGCAGCAGCACCCAGATAGCGTGTTGCAGCACCCGGCGCAGCGAGCGCGCATAGCCGTCCTGCGTCCGCTGCAGCAGCCGGCTGAACAGCCCCGGGGCAGCAGGCTGCGCCGGTTGCGGCTTCAGCAGATATGCGCACATCATCGGCGTCAGCGTGACGGAGATAAAGAGCGAGATCAGGATCGCCACCGACAGCGTAATGGCAAACTCCGAAAAGAAGCGTCCGATAATGCCGCCAATCATCAGCAGCGGCAAAAACACCGCAATCAGGGACAGGCTCATCGACAGCACGGTGAAGCCGACTTCACGGACGCCGGTCAGCGCCGCCTGCAGCGGCTTCATACCAGCCTCCACGTGCCGGGCAATATTCTCCAGCACCACAATCGCATCATCCACCACAAACCCGGTGGCGATAGTCAGCGCCATCAGCGACAGGTTGTTAAGACTGAAGCCGCACAGATACATGGCAGCAAAGGTGCCAATCAGTGAGACCGGCACCGCCGCGGCAGGAATAAGCGTGGCCCGGCCGTCGCGCAGGAACAAAAACACCACCAGAATCACCAGCACCACGGCAATCACCAGCGACTGCTCCACTTCATGCAGCGAGGCGCGAATAGTTGGCGAGCGATCCTGGGCAATCTGCAGATCGATCGCCGCCGGGATGAAATCGTGCAGCACCGGCAGTTCAGCGCGAATGCGATCCACGGTATCGATGATATTGGCGTCCGGCGACTTCCGGATCACCAGCAGCACCGCTGGCTTGCCGTTGGTCATTCCGGCGTTGCGCACATCCTGCACCGAATCCTGCACGCTGGCGACATCGCTGAGCCGGACCGCCGCACCGTTGTTATAGTGCACCACCAGCGGCTGATAGGCGCTGGCGCTCTGCAGTTCATCATTGGTACGCAGCTGCCAGCGCTGCTGGCGATCGTCGATTGCGCCCTGTGGTCTTCGCTGATTGGCGTTACTGATGGCGCTGCGCACCGCATCCAGCGATACCCCCTGATTAAACAGCGCCTGCGGATTGAGATCGACGCGCACGGCGGGCAGCGAACTGCCGCCTACCGTGACGTCGCCGACGCCCTCAATCTGCGACAGTTTTTGCGCCAGCTGCGTCGAGGCGTAATCATAGAGCTGACCCGGATTATAGTCGTCCGAGGTCACTGTCAGGATCATGATCGGCGCATCCGAGGGGTTCGCTTTTCGATAAGAAGGCCGGCTCGGCATACCCGACGGCAGCAGGCTCTGCGCCGCATTAATCGCCGCCTGCACATCGCGCGCGGCACCATTGATATCGCGGTCAAAATCAAACACCAGAATGATGCGCGTGCTGCCCAGTGAGTTCGTGGAGGTCATCTCGCTCACGCCGGCGATGCGTCCCAGCGAGCGCTCCAGCGGCGTGGCCACCGAGGCGGCCATGGTTTCCGGCGACGCACCCGGCAGCGACGCCGACACCATAATCACCGGAAAGTCGAGCTGGGGCAGCGGGGCAACCGGCAGCAGACGAAAGCCGAGCATCCCCGCCAGCGCAATCGCCAGCGTCAGCAGGATGGTGGCGACCGGACGATGAATGAAGAGGGCAAAAAACCTCACGACTGCGCCTCCGGACGGCTGAAGCGCCGGCGGGTAGCGTGCGCCAGCCGGTCAAACAGCAGATAGATGACCGGCGTGGTAAACAGCGTCAGGATCTGGCTGAGGATCAGGCCGCCCACCATGGCGATACCGAGCGGATGCCGCAGCTCGGCCCCGACGCCGGTACTGAGCATCAGCGGCAGCGCACCCAGCAGCGCCGCCAGCGTGGTCATCAGGATCGGGCGGAAGCGCAGCAGGCAGGCCTGATAGATCGCGTCACGCGGCGCCATGCCCTGTTCACGCTCTGCTGCCAGCGCAAAGTCAATCATCATAATGGCGTTTTTCTTCACAATACCGATCAACAGGATGATGCCGATAATGGCAATAATATCGAGTTCGTTGCCGCTCAGCATCAGCGCCAGCAGTGCCCCCACGCCCGCAGTGGGCAGGGTAGAGAGAATAGTGATCGGATGGATAAAGCTCTCATACAGCACGCCAAGGACGATATACATTGCGACCACGGCAGCCACAATCAGCCAGACGGTGCTGCTCAGCGCCGCTTCAAACGCCAGCGTACTGCCCTGGAACTGCGTGACAATATCCGACGGCATACCCAGCGCCCCTTCTGCTGCGGTAATGGCCTGCAGCGCCTCCTCCAGCGAATAGCCGTCGGCTACGTCAAAAGAGAACGTCGCGGACGGGAACTGATCGAGGTGATTGATGCTGAGAGCGGTATGCCGCTCTTCTGTGCTGGCGATAGCGCTGAGCGGCACGCTGCCGCCGTCGCTGCTTTTGAGCCGCACACCCTCCAGGCTCGCCAGCCCCGACGTCTGTGCATTATCCTGCTCCAGCACCACACGATACTGGTTTGCCTGCGTGTAAATCGTTGAGATCAGCCGCTGACCAAACGCGTTATACAGCGCATTATCGACATCAGCCATGGATATCCCGAGCCGGCTGGCGCTGTCGCGATCAACGCGCACATACGCCTCCAGCCCCTGATCCTGCCAGTCGCTGCTGACATTGCGCAGCTGGGGGGCCTCAGCCAGCTGGCTGAGCAGGGCGGGTACCCAGCTGCTCAGAGCGTCAAGCGAGCCAGACTGCAGCGTAAACTGATAAGGGGTACGGCTGCTCTGCGTCTCAATGGTGAGATCCTGCACCGGTTGCAGCCAGAGTGAGACCCCCGGGATCTGCGCCACCGCCTGCTGCAGCCGCGCCTGCACCACCGGAATGCGGTCGTCGCGCTCATCCAGCGGCTTAAGGTTAATTTGCAGCCGGGCACTGTTAAGCGCAGGGTTGGTGCCGTCCACCCCGACAAAAGAGGTCAGGCTTTCAACCGCCGGATCCTTCATCACCACGGAGGCCACATCACGCGTGCGCTGCGCCATACTGGCGTAAGAGACCGACTGCGGCGCCTGCAGGGTGCCCTGAATAATGCCGTTATCCTGCTGCGGGAAGAAGCCTTTCGGGATCATGATCCACAGCAATACCGTCATCAGCAGCGTGCCAAGCGCCACGCTGAGCGTCAGCCACGGATGCCGCAGCACACGTGTCAGTGCACGTCCGTAACCGGCAATGACCCGCTCAAACAGCGCCTCGCTGGCGCGGGAGAAGCGGTTCTGCCGGCGCAGCGACTCTGCGCTCAGCATGCGCGCGCACATCATCGGCGTCAGCGTCAGTGACACCACGGCTGAGATCAGAATGGCAATGGCCAGCGTGACGGCAAATTCACGAAACAGCCGGCCAATTACATCGCCCATAAACAGCAGCGGGATCAGCACCGCAATCAGCGAGAAGGTGAGCGAAATAATGGTAAAGCCGATCTCTCCCGCGCCTTTCAGCGCGGCAGTCAGCGGTTTCTCACCTTTCTCGATATAGCGTGAAATATTCTCGATCACCACAATGGCATCATCCACCACAAAGCCGGTGGCGATGGTCAGTGCCATCAGCGTGAGGTTGTTGATCGAGAAGCCCATAAAATAGATGGCGGCAAACGTACCAATCAGTGAGAGCGGGACCGCCACGGCAGGAATGATCGTGGCCGGGATATTACGCAGAAACAGGTAGATGATCATGACGACCAGCGCCATGGCCAGCATCAGTTCATGCTGCGTATCAGATACCGAAGCGCGTATGTTTGTTGTGCGATCGGTCAGCAGTTTCATGTCGACCGATTTAGGCAGCGTGGCGGTCAGTGACGGCAGCAGCGCCCGGATGTTATCGGCGGTGTCGATAATATTGGCACCGGGCTGCCGCTGCACGTTAAGCACTATCGCCTGCTGGCGGTTAGCCCAGGCTCCCAGCCAGCTGTTCTCTGCGCCCGATTCTATGGTTGCAACGTCCCCCAGCCGCACCGGTGCGGCGTTGCTGTAGCTGATAATCAGGCGGCGGTAATCTTCTGCCGATGTCATCTGATCGTTTGCTGACAGCGTGACAGATCGTGACGGGCCATCAAGGCTGCCTTTCGCGGAGTTAACGTTGGCATTACGGATAGCGGTGCGCACATCTTCGCTGGTCAGTCCTAACGCCGCCAGCGCCTGCGCATTCATTTTTACCCGGACCGCCGGACGCTGTCCGCCGGACAGCGTGACCAGGCCCACGCCGGAGACCTGAGCAATTTTCTGCGCCACGCGCGTTTCAACCATATCCTGCACCTGCGTCAGCGGCAGGCTGGTTGTGGTGACCGCCAGCGTCATAATCGGCGGATCGGCGGGATTCACCTTACTGTACGCGGGCGGATTAGGCAGATCGTCAGGCAGCAGGTTAGTGGCGGAGTTAATCGCCGCCTGAACTTCCTGCTCCGCCACATCCAGCGCCAGCGACAGCTGAAACTGCAGCGTGATCACCGAGGCGCCGCCGGAACTTTGTGACGCCATCTGTTTCAGCCCGGACATCTGCCCGAACTGACGCTCCAGCGGGGCAGTAATCGACGAGGTGATCACATCCGGACTGGCGCCGGGGTAGAGCGTGACAACCTGAATAGTGGGGTAGTCCACTTCCGGCAGCGCTGAAACCGGCAGAAAGCGGTAGCCAAGCAGGCCAGCCAGCAGAATCGCAATCATCAGCAGCGTGGTGGCCACCGGGCGTAAAATAAACTGACGTGACGGCCCGCCGCCAGCGTCAGGAGGCAGCACCTGCATTATTGACGCTCTCCCCGTGCTGGCTGCGCGGCACGCGTGGTCTCTGTCGCCGTACTCTGCGGTGCCACAACGTCTACCGTCGCGCCGTCAGTGAGGCGATCGATGCCGTCGGTGATGACACGCTCGCCCGCCTCCAGTCCGGCACTGATCACCACTTTCTGGCTATCCTGCAGTCCGGCGGTGACGCGTTTCTTACTTACCTTGTTCTCGCTGTTCACCACCCAGACAAAGTGACCCTCATTGCTCATCTGCAGCGCGGCGGTCGGAATAGTCACGGCGTTCTGCAGCGTATCAGCTTTCAGACGTGCGTTAACAAACTGGTTGGGAAACAGGGTGTCATCTTCATTGCTGAAGCGTGCCTTTAGCTTAATGGTGCCGGTAGTGGTATCGATCTGGTTATCCAGGCTCAGCAGCGTGCCCTGCGTCAGCAGCGTGGTGTTGCTGCGATCCCAGGCCTCCACCACCAGCGGCTGACCGCTTTTCTGCGCTTTCAGGATCTGGCTGATATTGTTCTCAGCCACGCTGAATACCACATCAATCGGATGCGTCTGGGTGATCACCACCAGGCCGTCAGTATCGCCGGCGCTAATATAGTTGCCGGTGTCAACCTTGCGTAACCCGACACGTCCGGCAATCGGCGCGGTAATGCGGCTGTAAGTCAGATTAAGCTGCGCGCTCGCGACGTTGCCCTCATCCGCTTTAAGGGTACCCAGCGTTTCACTGACCAGCGCCCGCTGGGTATCGAGATCCTGTTGTGATACCAGTGATGTTTTCGCCAGCTTTTCATACCGGCTGAGATCGCGACGGGCGTTCGCCAGCGTGGCCTGATCGCGGGCGAGCTGGCCCTGCGCCTGCGTAAGCGCAACCTGATACGGCCGCGGATCGATCTCAGCCAGCAGCGTGCCGGCAGCAACCTGTTCACCCTCGGTAAAATGCAGCGCCATCAGCTGACCCTCAACGCGACTGCGCACCGTGACCGTATTTGCAGCGGTGACGGTGCCGAGGCCATTCAGGTAGTAAGGCACGCTTTGCAGCACGGCGGCTGCGGCCTGTACCGGCGTAGCTGGCCGGTTTGCTGCGCCACGCTTCTCGTTAGCCGGTGCCGTCTGTGATGGCGTGGTGCGCGAATGCCAGGCGTAATAACCGCCGGCCGCTACCGCCAGCGCAATAAGAACTAACAGACCCGTTTTGGTTCGACTCTTCATTACTCTGCGTGCTCTCCAGCCATGTCGTCTTCCTGATATGCCTGCCCGACATCCGGGCAGCGCAAACGAAAATAAGTGTAGCCGCCTGCGCCAGGCGAAAATTGAAGGAATTAAGAATATCTGCTCAGCGCGGCGTAAAGGATCCCCAATGCTGACACTATTCTGGCATGAATAGACCCTGCTGCGACTTTTTCATTTGCTACGCTTAAAGACAAACCTATCTTTAATCAGGGAGAGCGCAATGAAACAACCTGCAACCCGCCAGCTGGGCGACAGTGGTATTACCGTTCCGCGCCTGACGTTTGGTGGCAATGTTTTTGGCTGGACGGTCGATGAAAAGACCTCGTTTTCACTGCTGGATGCGCTGGTCGAACACGGCCTGTTTTTTATCGATACCGCGGATGTCTATTCCCGCTGGGTCCCGGGCAATCAGGGAGGGGAGTCGGAAACCATTATCGGCAAGTGGCTGAAGCAGAGCGGCAAGCGCGATCGGATCGTGCTGGCGACCAAAGTCGGCATGGAGCTGTCGCCGGAAAAAACCGGACTGAAGCCCGCTTACATTCGTCAGGCGGTAGAGGATTCGCTGCGCCGGCTGCAGACGGATGTGATCGATCTTTATCAGGCGCATCGCGATGATGAGCAGACGCCGCTGGTGGATACCCTGAAAGCGTTCGACTCCCTGATCAAAGAGGGCAAAGTGCGGGCCATCGGTGCTTCAAACTACTCCGCAGCGCGCCTGCAGGAAGCGCTGGATGTCAGCAGCAAAGAAGGGCTGGCTCGCTATGAAACGCTGCAGCCGGAATATAACCTTTACGATCGCGAAGGGTATGAGAACGGCCTGGAGCAGGTGGCAGTGAAAAACGGGCTTGGCGTGATCAACTACTACTCACTGGCAAGCGGCTTTCTCAGCGGGAAGTACAAAAAGCCGCAGGATGCCAGCAAAAGCCCGCGCGGGCAGGCGATAGTGGAAAAATATCTTAATGAGCGCGGCAGTCGCATTATTGAGGCGCTGGAAGATATCGCCGCTTCACACGATGCCTCAGCCACGCAGGTGGCGCTGGCGTGGCTGATTGCGCGTCCCGGCATCACCGCACCGATTGTCAGCGCAACCTCGCTGTCGCAGCTGGATGAACTGGTCAAAGCCACTCAGCTGGAGCTGAGCAAACAGGAAATTGAGGAGCTGGCGCGCGCCAGCCGCGTCTGATCCCGGCCGGGGTGCTGCGGCACCCCATACATTGATGCAGAGCAATCAATAGTCACCGTCACGTTTTAAATGTTTAAATCTTAGATCTTCATCACAAATGCGATAATCCACTGTCAGTACAGATCGAAATCCACACGAAACTGCAAAACCCTGCTGCTGCCCGGCACTATCCTCTGCGCGATTTTCCCTTATAACTTGCAGAAGATAACAACGATGAAAACAATTTTTGCTTTGCGTCCGCTGCCACGCCTGGTTGCGGGCACGCTGATGCTGGCTATGTTCAGCTCTGGCGCCATCGCGGCAGATGCGTTCAGCTACGATTCACCTTGGATGCTGGGCGACTGGAACGGTAGCCGCGCGCAGCTGGAAAATGAGGGCGTGAAGTTTGACGTTAATTACACCATGGAGAGCGCCGCCAACCTCGGTGGCGGGGCTGACAGTCACACCTCTATGCGCTACAGCGATCAGTGGGCATTTGGCGCGAATCTCGATCTGCAGAAACTGCTCGACTGGCAGGATGCGCAGTTCCAGGTAACGGTGACTAATCGCGACGGGCGCAATATTTCTGATCAGGTAGCCGATCGCCGCACCGGCATGCTCTCCTCCGTGCAGGAGGTTTATGGTCGCGGGCAGACGTGGCGTCTGACGCAGTTCTGGCTGAGCAAAGGGCTGTTTGACAACCGGGTCAATCTCAAGGCCGGACGGGTCACCGTAGGTGAAGATTTTGACAGCCTTGACAGCAAGTTTCAGAACCTTGCATTTGGCAGCGGGCAGGCAGGCAACTGGCGCGGCGATCGCTGGTTCAACTGGCCGGTTTCACAGTGGGGCGGACGCCTGAAAGCGAACATCACGCCCGATCTCTTCTTCCAGGTCGGCTTTTACAACCAGAATCGCGCCAACTACGATCGCGGCGACGGTTTCCGTCTGGATACCCGTCATTCAGAAGGCAATCTGGTGCCGGTCGAGCTGGGCTGGAAACCGACCCTGGGCGCAGCGGGTCTGCCGGGTAACTATCGCCTTGGCTATTACTACTCCTCGGTAAACGGAGATAATTACGGCAGCTGGCGTGAAGGGGGCTATCAGCGTCAGGATCACGCGTATGGCGGCTACCTGCTGCTGCAGCAGCAGCTGACCGCGCAGGGCGGGGACGCCAGCCGCGGGCTCGGGATAACGGTGCAGGCGGTCATGAACGATCGTAAGACGTCGAAAACCGATAATTATCAGTCCATCAGTTTTACCTGGAAGGGGCCGTTCGATGCGCGTCCGCAGGATGAGATAGGTGCCGGCGTCGCGCGTATTCACGTTAACAGCGCTTACAGCCGCGCCCTGCGCCAGCAGAATGCGGCCAGCGGCGAAACGCGCTTCGACAGCCCGGCCTATCTGCCGCTGCAGGCGGGCTCGGAATACAACTATGAGATTTATTACAATGCGCAGCTGGCGAAGTGGCTGCAGCTGCGACCTAACCTGCAGTATGTCGTGGCACCGGGCGCGGTCGGAGAGGTGAAAGACGCCTTTGTCGGCGGTATCTCAGCCAATATCAACTTCTGACGGACTAAGAGGAGGCGCACAGGCTGCACCTCCTCTTACGACTGACTAGCGGAACATCACTTCTGCCCAGCGCGCCAGTCCGGCGGTTACCGAGCCAAAGTCATCGCCGCCGGCAATCGGGGTGTCAGGCAGCGCCTGCTGCAGCGCGGCACGCAGCACCGGCGAGCGTGCGCTGCCGCCAGTGAGATAGATCACATCCGGGCGGGTCTCGCTGGTGGCCAGCGCCAGCTGTACCTGTTCCAGCATCCGCTCCAGCGGCTGACTGATCGCCTCTTCCAGCTGCGTCGCGCTGATCTCTGCCTGCAGTGACTGTGCAATAAACGCCAGCGACGCATCCGTTTCCGCCTGTGCTGAGAGCGCAATTTTGCTCTCTTCAGCCGCGCGTACCAGCCGGTAGCTTAGCTTCTGCTGCCACACTTTGAGCAGATGCGCCACGCTGTTTCCCGCTTCTGCATCCCGCACCAGATCCTGCAGCAGCTTACCGCAGGCCGCAGAATAGAACTCGCTTTGCGCCGGAACGTCGTTGATTGCGACGGCGTTCCACCACGGCAGGGCGGGGAGCGCCGTGCCCTTGCGGGTGCTGCCACCCAGGCCCAGCAGCGGCATCAGCGTTTTAAACGCCAGCATAATGTCGAGATCGTTACCGCCGACCCGACAGCCGCTATGGCCCAGCAGGCTGGCGTGACGGTCAGCTTTCTGGCGCCACTCTGGCCCCATCAGCAGCATGGAGCAGTCGGTGGTGCCGCCGCCGATATCGACCACCAGCACGCGCGTCTCTCTGTCCAGCGTGGCTTCAAAGTCCAGCCCGGCTGCGACCGGCTCAAACTGAAACTCGACGTCACGAAAGCCGGCCCGCTGTGCCGCGCGCAGCAGAATACCCTGCGCCTGCTGGTTAGCATCGTCACCGCCCAGCCCCTGAAAGTTCACCGGGCGACCGATAACCGCCTGGTCAATCTGCTGCCCGAGCTGCGCCTCACCCTGCTGGCGGATATGCACCATCATGGCGCACACCAGATCTTCAAAAAAGGCGATTTGCTGCGGCTTCAGGCCAGAGGCACCTAAAAAGGATTTCGGTGATTTGACGAACCAGACATCTTCCGGCTCCACCATATATTGCTGCAGCGCGGTCAGCCCGAACTGCACGCTGCCAGGCGTTATCTCGATATCTTCTTCGCGGTTATAGCGCAGTGCACGCTGCAGCAGGGCGGTGCTTTCGCTCGCCGGCGTGGGCACCTGATGGTGGCGATGCAGCCATTCGCTAATCGCCTCGCGTACGGGGGCGCAAATCATTGAGGGCAGCAGCGGCTGGTCATTTTCCAGCGCCAGCATCCGCGGCGTGCCGTTATCGCTTACTGCGATAGCGCAGTTCGCTGTGCCGTAGTCAAAACCGATATACATCTTATGCCCCATGCCAGAAAAAAAGGGGGCGACTTTAGCGCAGGCTGGTCATGCTGGCAATATGCAGTGCGCTGCTTTACCTCTCTGCATCCTGATAAACCTGATACTGACCGCGTCCGGCATGTTTAGCGCTGTAACAGGCGACATCGGCCTGCGACATCACCACATTGCTGAGGCAGTTGCGCGCATCAATCTGTGTGATGCCGGCGCTGGCACCCACATGGTAAGGGTGTGTTTTCCAGTAAAATGTATAGTCATTCACAACATCCACAATGCTCTGTACCAGATCGCGGATGTGATCGACCTCGCAGTGCGGCAGCAGGATGCCAAACTCATCGCCACCGAGGCGCGCCAGCATATCACTGCTGCGCAGCTGCTGCTGCATCAGCACCGCCAGCTCACGCAGCAGTGCATCACCCGCCGCATGCCCTGCGGTATCGTTGACTGCTTTAAATTTATCCAGGTCGATAAACACCAGCACATGCGGCGTGCCGGTGACGGCCGCATCATTGACCAGCCGTTTCAGCTGATCCTCAAAACTGGATCGGTTGGGCAGCTGCGTCAGCATATCGTGTGACGCGCTATAGCTCAGACGCTTCATGATCTGGCGCGACTCGCTGACATCCTGAATGACCATCACGGCACCAATGGTGCTGCCCGCCAGGGTTTTCAGCGGGGTAATGCTGTAGTGGATCTCAATCTGCGCGCCTGCCAGCGTATGCAGCACCAGCCCTTCATCCAGCGCCGGAGAAACTTTTTCATCCGGTAACGTGCAGAGCAGCAGATTCTCAATACGCGGGCCATCAGCGCCGCGCGTGATATTCAGCAGCTCGCTGAGCGGCGTGCCCGCCGCCTGTTCCTGCGGCCAGCCGCTCAGGCTCTCAGCGACCGGGTTCATAAAGGTCACGCACATCTCATCATCGGTGCTGATCACCGCTTCGCCAATCGAATCCAGGGTGATCGCCATACGCTCTTTTTCCTGGAACAGCGCTTCGTTAAGCGTACGCAGTGAGGTGATATCCTGACAGATACCGAGCATGCGCTCGATCTGCCCATCCTGACTCAGAATACGATTGGCTTCTGAGCGGATAAACTGTACGCCGTGCGGCAGGTTGAGACGATACTCAAGATGAAACGCCGAGCGGCGCTCAATGGCCTGCTGCACAGTCAGCGCCAGGCTTTCCCGCTCGGCCGGATCGACCAGATGCAGCCAGAGGTCATACGTGGGTTTCTGCTCCGGCTCCAGCGCAAACAGCTCATACATGCGCTTGTCCCAGAGCATCTCCCCGGTTTTCAGGTTCCACTCCCACACGCCGATGCCGCCCGCTTCGTTGGCCAGCGTAATGCGCTCCATTAGCTGGCGGTTCCGCTGTTCGCTCTGACGCAGTTCGGAGATATCGACAATCTGCGCGATAAAATAGAGCGGCTGCTGCTGCGCGTCACGCACCATAGAGACGGTCAGACGCGACCAGACAATCTCGCCATCTTTGCGGAAATAGCGTTTTTCAAAGGTGTAGGACATCAGATCGCCCGCCAGCAGACGCTCCATTAGCTGCAGATCGCTGTGCAGATCATCCGGATGAGTGATCTCCTGAAAGGTCAGCTGCGTCAGTTCATACGCGCGATAACCCAGCGTACGGCAAAGGGACTGGTTAACCTGCTGCCATTTACCGTTGATGCCGACCAGCGCCATACCGATAGCAGAGTACTCCATCGCGTTGCGGAAGCGCGTTTCGCTCTCGGTAATATGATTTTTCTCGCGCCGGAATGCGTCCATCACCAGCGCCATGATATGGCTGGGCAGCAGCACCAGCAGAAAGGGCAGCCAGGCTGAAACCAGGCCGGGTGACGCGCCGGTTTGTACCGGATTGACCCAGTCCAGCGCCAGCAGCAGCGAGATAAAACTGGCATTAATAAAACAGAGCAGGAACGCTTCAAATTTTGGCAGCCGGACCGCGCACCAAAACAGGATCACCACGATAAAGGTAAAGGGCCACGGCAGAAAGCGCAGAGAGAGATAGCTGGCGAGCAGGGTAACCAGTAGCGTCAGCAGGGTCTCCAGCTGACGGCCCGGGGCGATCAGCTCTCGCAGCGGCTTATCGGGCCACAGCAGTACCACCGGACCAAAAGCCAGCACGCCGATCACTTCCGAAATCACCCAGGTCGTTAAAAAGGGCAGCAGCGCCTGCTTATCCACCTGCAGCAGCCAGAGCGCAATCAGTCCGCCCAGCAGAGGGGCCAGCACACCGGCGCACAGGGCAAAGCGGATCCAGTCGGGCAGGGCATTAAGTGGCGCGCGGCGATTCAGCAGCAGACGCAGCATCCCGCCTGCCAGCAGCGCTTGTATCAGGTTCAGAATGGCAAATTTAACATTGCTGAGCGCAGGGCCAATAATGAGTAAATTCGCCAGCGTCGTGCCCGCGACACAGCCAGCCAGCAGCAGCGGAATATGCTTCAGCGGCGCGCGGAAAATAACGCCGGTCATCAGCGCCGTTGAATACCACAGCGGCGAAATACGCCCGCTGACCACAATCAGTTCCAGACAAAACAGCGTAAGCAGAAAAGCCAGTATGCTCAGTCTGACGGCAGTCAGCCAGCGGCCTGGCGATGTATCCTGCGCGGTGACTATCTTAACAATCATGTACCAGTCCAGCAGCGCGCAACCCGGTATGGGGAAAATACGCCAGTCAATTTCTGCTCAGCATGCTAGCACATTCAGACAGGATCTTTACGCCGAATTGGTTTAAGTCACGATGCTGTCAGCGAAAAAGGTCGGCACGCTTAAACGGTTTTTCCAGTCCGGCGAGCTTTACCGACAGGCGCTCAAGGAACTGCTGCGTGGTGGCGACGCGCCCGTGCCCCATCAGCAGCAGCGGTACCAGAAAGGCGACGCCGACCTGAAGCGCGCTGAAGCCTTTGAGTACGGTGCGGCGCTGGCTGATGAGAAACGCGCTGCTCAGGGTAAAGCCAAGCAGCAGGCCTGCCAGCACTTCGCTGACGGAGTGTGCGTGAATAACCAGGCGGGAGAAACCGACCATCAGCGGGATGGCGTAGCCGATGGCGATGGTTACGGCGCGCCAGAAGGTGGACCAGCGCCCGGAAATCAGCCACATCATCACCGGCCAGAGCGTGGATGACATGGCGCTGTGCCCGCTGAAGCCGGTGAAATTAAAGCGTGCGCTGCCAATGCCAAAGCCGAGAAACATAATTTTAGACAGGCTGACCAGCAGACCGGCGAGACCAAACGCCAGCAGCCAGTACCAGACGGTACGCCGGCTGTTGCTTTTCCACGGCAGCACCAGGGCGATGATCACCGCGGTGGGGATCAGCAGCATACTGTCGCCAAAATAGGTCAGTGTTCTCCAGCTCATATTTTTCCTTGCAGGGCTAACGGGCGACCCGCACCAACCGGGTACGGGCAGCCTGACAGTCTATCGGTTCAGCGGCTGCCTGCCAAAAGGAGATTTTCTGAAAAAAGGCGATGCCGCATTTACTCTGGCGTCAAACCAGCGAAATACCTATAATTGCCGCCACCAAACCCTCTCATTTGGCCCGTTGCTGCTTCGGCAGAGGCGTGCTCCCAGTTATCAGGTCTTAAAAAAGTATGACTGACAAGTCCCATCAGTGCGTGATCGTTGGCATCGCAGGTGCATCTGCATCCGGAAAAAGCCTTATTGCCAGCACGCTCTTTCGTGAAATCCGTGACCAGGTCGGTGACGAGCATATCGGTGTGATCCCCGAAGATGCCTACTATAAAGATCAAAGCCACCTCACCATGGAAGAGAGGGTAAAAACCAACTATGACCATCCGAGCGCGATGGATCACGATCTGCTGCTGCAGCATCTGCGTGCGATCAAGTCAGGACAGGATATCGATCTGCCGGTTTACAGCTATGTTGAACATACCCGTACCAGCGAAAGCATTCATCTGAAGCCCAAAAAGGTGATTATCCTTGAGGGCATTCTGCTGCTGACTGACGCGCGTCTGCGTCAGGAGATGAACTTCTCTATTTTTGTCGACACGCCACTGGATATCTGTCTGATGCGCCGCATGAAGCGCGACGTGAATGAACGTGGTCGCTCCATGGATTCCGTCATGAATCAGTATCAGAAAACGGTCCGTCCGATGTTCCTGCAGTTTATTGAGCCTTCCAAACAGTACGCCGACATTATTGTGCCGCGCGGCGGTAAAAACCGTATCGCTATCGATATTCTCAAAGCGAAAATTAATCAGTATCTTTGATACGCTGCTTCGGCATGGATTGAATGCGTCAGGGCTGTCACCGTGCTGACGGCCTTTCGCTACACTTAATTAGGGAGTTCCTGCGATGAGATTATGCGATCGCGATATTGAAGCCTGGCTCGACAGCGGCAAGCTGGCCATTGAGCCGCGTCCCCCGGTGGAACGCATTAACGGCGCCACGGTAGATGTACGGCTGGGTAACGGATTTCGTACGTTCAGCGGTCACACAGCCGCCTTTATCGACCTGAGCGGACCCAAGCACGCGGTCAGCGCCGCGCTGGATCGGGTAATGAGTGACGAGATTGTGTTACCGGAAGGTGAAGCGTTTTTCCTGCATCCGGGTGAGCTGGCGCTGGCGGTCACGCTGGAGTCGGTGACCATTCCGGACGATCTGGTTGGCTGGCTGGATGGACGTTCTTCCCTGGCGCGACTAGGGTTAATGGTTCACGTTACGGCGCACCGCATCGATCCTGGCTGGCAGGGGCGTATCGTGCTGGAGTTTTATAACTCCGGCAAACTGCCGCTGGCGCTGCGTCCCGGTATGCTGATTGGGGCGCTGAGCTTTGAGCCGCTATCGGGTCCGGCCGCACGTCCTTATAACCGGCGTGAAGATGCAAAATATCGCGGTCAGCAGGGTGCTGACGCCAGCCGTATTGATAAAGATTAATCGCTGTACCCGCGCCCGGGCAGGGCTGACGAGGCGCGGGTCATCACATTGAGGATGCAATGAGAAGATTGATAACCACGCTGGTCATCCTGTTAGTGGTAGTGGTGGCAGGGATGGCCGCACTGGTGCTACTGGTTAATCCCAACGATTTTCGTGCCTACATGGTAAAACAGGTAGAGCAGCGCAGTGGTTATCAGCTGGTCACAGGCAGCGACTTGCGCTGGCACGTCTGGCCTCAGCTCAGCATTCTTTCCGGGCGCATGAGCCTCACCGCACCCGGTGCCAGCCAGCCGCTGGTGACCGCCGAAAACATGCGGCTGGATGTCGATCTCTGGCCGCTGCTCACGCATCAGCTCAGTGTCAGCCAGGTGATGCTGAAAAACGCGATTATTCGCGCCACGCCGGAGAGTGCGCCGCAGAAACCCGGCGGGGCTCCCGTCGGTCCCGGCGACAGCGAACCGGCATTAGCCGCCTCACAGAGCTGGAGCCTGGCGATCGCGAAACTGCGCGTGGCCGACAGCCTGCTTATCTGGCAGCAGCCGGGCGGGGATGAGTATAACTTCCGCAATCTTAATCTGAGTCTGGATCAGGACAGCCGCAAACAGAATCACATTGAACTGAGCACGCGCCTGTCACGTAATCAGCGCAACCTCAGCGTCGCGCTGCAGGGCGAGATGGATGTCTCACGTTATCCGCATCAGCTCAGCGGCACGCTGGCGCAGCTTGATTATGCGCTGGACGGCGCGAATCTGCCGGTGCAGGGGATCAAGGGCGCGCTGAGCGGAAAAGCGATCTGGAACGCCGATAAACAGCGGTTCTCCCTGGCCGATATGCAGCTTACCGCGAACGACAGTACGCTGCAGGGCAGTGCCGAAGGGCGTATTGCGATGCCGCAGCAGCTGCGCCTTGCGCTGCATGCAACCTCGCTAAATATCGATAACCTTGCCGTTAGCGCGCCCGTCAGCAGCGATAGCGGGACCGCGCAGGCTGCGCCGGTGCAGCCGCCGGTGATTGCAGAACCTCTCCTCCGCAATAACGCCGATTCACCGCTCAATACGCTCGATCTGCAGCTTGCCCTGAAAGCGGACCAGAGCCAGTGGCGCGGGCTGACGCTCAGTAATCTGCAGATCGACGCCAGCAACCAGCAGGGGCTGATGACGCTCACCCGGCTGCAGGGCAGGCTGGGTGACGGACATTTTTCGCTGCCGGGACAAATTGATATTCGTCAGCCGGTTACCCGGGCTGCGTTTCAGCCTGAACTGGAAAATATCGCCATCGTCCCTCTGCTGAAAGCGCTGGCGCTGCCTGCTGCACTTGAGGGAACGTTATCACTGCAGGGTAAGGTGAGCGGGGCAGGGCTGAGCGTAAAAGAGGCGAAGCAGAACTGGCAGGGTAGTGCGGATATTGAGGCCACCAATCTGCAGCTCACGCAGCTTAATCTGCAACAGATGGTACGCCGGGCCGTTGCGCGCGCCAGTAATCAGGTAACGAACGATCAGCCTGATAATCAGGGCATCCAGCAGCTGTCAGGGCGTATCAGTCTGCAGCAGGGCAACGTTGCGTTTACCGATCTGCAGGGTGGCGGCAACCAGCTGGCGCTACAGACGCACGGAACGGTCGATATTGTGCAGCAGCAGCTGGATGTCACCATCAATATGATGCTGCGCGGCTGGAAAGGGGATGAGCGTCTGGCGAAAGTGCTCAATCAGCAGCCTGTTCCGCTGCGTATGTATGGCCGCTGGGATAAGCTGCAGTATTCGTTGCCGATAGATGATGTTGTGCGTCAGCAGCTGCAGAGCGAGGCGAAGTCGCGCCTTAACCAGTGGCTTGATCGCCATCCGTCCACGAAAAAGCCCTGAGGCTGACCGGTGACAGAAATACGCCCCCTGCAGAACACCGCAGGGGCGCCATTGAGGGCGCCCGGAGGGCACGTTAGCCTTTACCCCGTCCCTCAGCGTCACGATCCCTTAAGCTGATCCAGACTCATCCACAATAAAGGCAAAATGCGTGTGCGCCTGACGGATCGGTGTGCGCAGACCAGCTGAATCACCGTGCGGCGACTGATACAGCAGATCGACCACCTGCATCACCGGCCAGAATTTAGCGCCGTTCTTATTTTGACCGCTCTCGTTATCACCACCTTCCCGCCGCACAATCAGTTCAGTGGTTGCTTTGCAGAGCAGGACAGTACCGTCCGGTAAGCGCAGCAGGTCGCGTGCGCGGTCAGACCGTCAGCAGGGGCGGTAGCAGCGTCACCGGCCACGAGAGCGAGGCCAGCAGCCCGGCGCGGCTTGGTAGCGCCAGCATCAGACACGTCACGCGCGTCCGGTCGCGGCAGCTTTTCAACCAGAATGGCAATAAACACAGGCGATTAATGTCCGGTGCCCGCTGCTGAATGATTAGCGTGACTAACCCCGCCCGGATCGGCGGATCGCCGATTCACGTCCGCATACTCGTGTCAGCGTAATGTCTCAAAATGGGGTTTATCTGATGACAGCGAATGGCCGGAAACCGGAAAAACGCTGCCGGGCCTGCTGGTATAAGGTTCTGCACGCTGGCCAGGGAAATGCTCGGGCCGCAGCAGACAAAATAAGCAAACTGTATGGATTAAGAATGCAGGAGAAGGGACGCTACGCATAATTAATTGTTATGCCGATTGAGCAGGATTACCGCTTACATTTTATCAATCGTATATCCGAATAATTCTGAATTTTCACCGCTGATTGCGCGGCAGATGTGGCGTCATTACTAATGGCTGGTAGTCTTTTTCCTAAAATAGCACAGGGGGCACGGGCCCTACTTGTAAACAAGCCAGTAATAACTAGTATAGCAACGTGTCAGTAAATGTCCGCGCCAATCTGGTTAATAGCGCAGGGTTATGCATTTTAAAGTTGTGAATTGTGAACCTGCGCGATCCGGCCAGGAGTTATCCTGGGAAAATGGTTAAAAAAGCGCAAAACAGGATGAGCAGACGGTATTGGCAGCGACAGCCAGGGGCGGTAGCGTGCCTGAACTGGCGTAAACAGGAAATGAACTGTCTGGTGTAGCGGCAATGGAACTCAGACTAATCCGTTGGTATTTATCACAATTTTCTGTCGAAAATCAATAGAGAATTGACCTAAATACCGGGGAGTTCGCCGCAGTTTGCTCAACAGGCTCCGACTGAGTATCGCTCATTTATTACACAGGCCTGTAGCGTTAGGGATTAGGGAAATAAAATAAAAGAGTTAAATATGCGCGATAACGAATTTACATATAAAAGTCTTCTGACCAAATTTTTACTGGCGTGCTCGGATTTAATTTGTTTTAACGCGGCGTTGTTTATTGCACTCGCCCTGATTAATTCATTATCTGACTCGCCACTGGCTGATATCTCTGAAAAAGATCTCAATTTAAAAATTGCTACTCACATCTGTCTGTCAATTATCTGTACGGGCTGGTTCTGGGTGCGTCTGCGCCATTACACCTACCGCAAGCCATTCTGGTTTGAGCTGAAAGAGATATTTCGTACCGTGTTTATTTTCTCGGTCATCGATTTGTCTATTTCTGCATTATCGCAGTGGCAGATGTCGCGTTTTGTCTGGGTACTGACCTGGATTCTGGCGCTGATCCTGATCCCGGTTGCGCGTGCCGTCTCCAAGCGTGTACTGAACCATTTCGGTATGTGGAAAAAGCAGACCATCATCATTGGCAGCAGCCGTAACGCACAGGAAGCCTGGCAGGCGCTGCAGAGTGAAGAGGTGATGGGCTTTGACGTTATCGCCTTCTTTGATGTTGATGGCAGCTGCCCGCAGGCCAGCATTTCCGGCGTACCGGTACTGCATAACGAAGCTGAGCTCTGGCAGTTAACCAACAGCGAAACGCAGTTTATCGTTGCGGTTGAGTCTGAACAGAGTCAGTATCGCGACCTCTGGCTGAAAAACCTGGCTATGCATAATTGCCGTTCGGTATCCGTTATTCCGACGCTGCGTGGTGTACCGCTCTACGGAACGGACATGGCCTATATCTTCAGCCACGAAGTCATGATCCTGCGCGTGAACAACAACCTGGCGAAGCGCACCTCGCGTTTCCTCAAGCGCACGTTCGACATCGTCGGTGCACTCGGCATTATTGTGGCGCTGTCGCCGGCGCTGCTGGTACTCGGTTTTATGGTTGGCCGCGATGGCGGACCGCCGATTTACGGTCACGAACGTGTCGGTATGAACGGACGTAAATTTAAATGCCTGAAGTTTCGCTCAATGGTGATCAACTCCAAAGAAGTGCTGGAAGAGGTGCTGCGCACCGATCCGGTTGCGCGAGCGGAGTGGGATAAAGATTTCAAACTGAAGAACGATCCGCGTATTACCAAAGTTGGCCATTTCATCCGTAAAACCAGTCTGGATGAGCTGCCGCAGCTGTGGAACGTGGTACGTGGCGACATGAGCCTTGTGGGGCCACGTCCGGTGATTGAAGATGAACTCTGCCGTTATGCCGGGGATGTAGATTACTACCTGATGGCCAAGCCAGGCATGACGGGATTGTGGCAGGTCAGCGGTCGTAACGACGTTGACTACGAAACACGCGTCTATTTCGACTCGTGGTATGTCAAAAACTGGTCGCTGTGGAATGATATTGCGATCCTGTTTAAGACAGTCGGCGTAGTGCTTAAGCGCGACGGCGCGTATTGATAGACAGCGAAGGCGGGAGAGGGTACCTCTCCCGCTGAATAACTGCCGGTGCTGGGAGTCTTGTTATCTGAACACTGCCATTATCGAGCCTGATTAAAGCGAATAGGTTGTTGAGTGGCACTATTCCGCTTTAATTGATGTCGTCCGGGGGCACGGTGACAACATAAAAACCAAGGGAGCAATGATAATGACCCACAGTTTCAGTGTTTAACCCGTTAAATTAAATTTTTGTAAGACGCTTACACAGCGGCGTTTTCGCCTCTATCAATCATTAACTGATAGCGAATAACCAGATGATAATGAAAACTAAATTGATACCTTTACTGGTATCCGCAACTTTTCTCTCCGGGTGCACCATCGAACCAGGTTCGCACCTTACCACCAGTGGAAAAGATGTCATTGAGCAACAGGATAGCAACTTTGACATCGATAAATACGTAAACGTCTTCCCGATGACACCTCGTCTGGTTGAGCAGATGCGTCCTAAGCCGCTGGTTGCACAGGCTAACCCACAGCTGCAGAACGAGATTCAGAGCTACGAATATCGCATCGGTGTGGGCGACGTGCTGAATGTCACCGTCTGGGATCACCCGGAGCTGACGACCCCAGCCGGCCAGTACCGCAGCGCCAGCGACACCGGCAACTGGGTGCAGGCTGACGGCACAATTTTCTATCCGTACATCGGTAAAGTACGTGTCGCGGGTCGCACCGTAACGGAAGTGCGTGCGGAGATTGCGCGTCGTCTGGCGCAGTACATTGAAAGCCCGCAGGTAGATGTTAACCTGGCGGCTTTCCGCTCGCAGAAAGCGTATATCACCGGGTCGGTGACCACATCTGGTCAGCAGCCGATTACCAACGTGCCGCTTACCGTACTGGATGCGGTCAACGCCGCGGGCGGCCTGGCCGCTGATGCTGACTGGCGCAACGTTGTGCTGACGCATAACGGCCGCGAACAGCGTATTTCGCTGCAGGCCCTGATGCAAAATGGCGACCTGAGCCAGAACCATCTGCTCTATCCGGGCGACATTCTGTACGTACCGCGTAATGACGATCTCAAAGTCTTTGTAATGGGTGAAGTGCGTCAGCAGGCTACCCTGAAGATGGATCGCAGCGGCATGACGCTGGCAGAAGCGCTGGGCAATGCACAGGGCATGGATCAGACCACCTCTGATGCAACCGGCGTGTTCGTTATCCGTCCGATTCGCGGCGCTAACCGCACGAAAATCGCCAACATCTATCAGTTGAATACCAAGGATGCGGCGTCAATGGTGATGGGTACGGAGTTCCAGCTGGAACCGTATGACATCGTCTACGTCACCGCCACGCCGATTACCCGCTGGAACCGCGTTATCTCCGGACTGCTGCCGACCATCGTAGGTATCGACGATGCAAGCTCGTCAGCGCTGCGCTTCCGCAACTGGTCGAACTAAGGTTTTACCATGATTAAGTCAGTGTTAGTGGTTTGTGTAGGTAACATCTGCCGTTCGCCAACCGCCGAGCGGCTGCTGAAACGGGCACTGCCGCAAACGCGCGTGGCCTCGGCCGGCCTGGGTGCCCTGGAAGGGTATCCGGCCGATAAGATGGCCAGTGAGGTTGCCGCTGAGCATGGCCTCTCACTCGACGGACATCAGGCACAGCAGTTAACGGCAGAAATGTGCCGTGACTTCGACCTGATTCTGGTGATGGAGAAGCGCCATATTGAGCAGGTCAACCGCATCGATCCCGCCGCGCGCGGAAAAACGATGCTGCTGGGGCACTGGCTTAATCAACAGGAAATTGCGGACCCGTACCGAAAGAGCCGCGAGGCCTTCGACGCTGTGTACGGGTTACTGGACAACGCAACCCAGAAATGGGTCAACGTATTAAGCCGATAGTTGGGATTATCCATGAATATTAAAAACAAGGTCATGACCGCGCCAAAAGAAGATTCGAATGGATGGGATCTGGCGCATCTTGTGGGACAGCTGGTTGATCACCGCTGGATCATTGTTGCCGTTACCGCCTTCTTTATGCTGGTGGCAACGCTCTACACACTGTTTGCGACGCCAATCTATAGCGCAGACGCCATGGTACAGGTTGAGCAGAAAAACACCGCTTCGGTGCTGAACGATCTGACCGACGTTCTGCCAGCCATGCCAGCCTCTGATACCGAGATTCAGATCCTTGAATCCCGTATGGTCATCGGCAAAACCGTTCAGGATCTGGGTCTGGACAGCGTAGTGCAGCAGCACTACTTCCCGGTCATTGGTAAAGGCCTGTCGCGCCTGATGGGTAACAAGCCGGGACAGATCGCTATTTCCCGTCTGGAGATCCCGCGCAGCATCGACAAGCGTACCGTTGAGCTGGAAGTTACCGGTGCAGATACCTATACCGTGAGCAGCGACGGCGACGAACTGTTCAAAGGCCGCGTGGGTCAGCTGGAGCAGCATGGCGAAGTCACCATGCTGGTCAGCGGTATTCAGGCAGATGAAGGCACGACCTTCAGCGTCACCAAACTGACCGACCTGCAGGCGATTAAAACCGTACTGGGCGCGCTGACCGTGGCCGATAAAGGCAAAAGCACCGGCGTACTGGGTCTTGAGTACCGTGATGAAGATCCGGAGCAGGCGAGCCGTGTCCTGAACCAGATCGTCAACAACTACCTGCTGCAGAACGTTGAGCGCAAGTCTGAACAGGCGGAAAAGAGCCTGCAGTTCCTGCGTAATCAGCTGCCTCAGGTGCGTGCCAAGCTGGATGATGCGGAAGATAAGCTGAACACCTTCCGCCGCGAGAACGCGTCTGTTGATATGTCGCTGGAAGCGAAGTCCGCTCTGGATACCTCTGTCAGCGTGCAGAGCCAGCTGAACGAGCTGACCTTCCGTGAAGCAGAAGTGTCGCAGCTGTTCACCAAAGATCACCCGACCTACCGCGCGCTGCTGGATAAACGCAAAACGCTGGAAGCGGAGCAGGCTCAGCTGAACAAGCGCATCTCCTCTATGCCGCAGACGCAGCAGGAGATCCTGCGACTGACGCGTGACGTACAGTCGGGCCAGGAGATCTACATGCAGCTGCTGAACCGTCAGCAGGAGCTGGGGATCAGCAAGGCAAGCACCGTAGGTGATGTCCGCATCATCGATAACGCTGAAACGGCCGGTAGCCCGGTTGCACCGAAGAAAACCCTGATTATACTGGCTGGCCTGATTCTGGGTCTGCTGCTGTCGGTCGGTCTGGTGCTGCTGAAAGCGCTGTTCCATCACGGTATCGACAACCCTGAGCAGCTGGAAGAGCTGGGCATGAACGTCTACGCCAGCGTCCCGCTCTCTGAGTGGCAGCGCAAGAAAGATACTGAAGCACTGGCGCGTCGTGGTCACAAAGAGAAAAGCGATCCGCACAATACGCTGCTGGCGCTGGGTAACCCGACTGACCTCTCTATCGAAGCGATTCGCAGCCTGCGTACCAGCCTGCACTTTGCGATGATGGAAGCGAAGAACAACATCCTGATGATCACCGGCGCCAGCCCGGGCATTGGTAAAACCTTTGTCTGTGCCAACCTGGCAACTCTGGTCGCCAAAGCGGGTCAGCGCGTGCTGTTTATCGATGGTGATATGCGTCGCGGCTACACCCATGAGCTGCTGGGTGCGGATAACAAGCAGGGCCTCTCTAACGTCCTTTCCGGCAAGACTGAGTTCTCTCCGGCGATGATTCAGCGCGGCGTCTACGGCTTTGATTTCCTGCCACGCGGTCAGGTGCCACCTAACCCGTCTGAGCTGCTGATGCATCGTCGCATGAGTGAGCTGCTGGAGTGGGCGAGCAAAAACTATGACCTGGTGCTGATCGATACCCCACCAATCCTGGCGGTTACCGATGCCTCTATCATTGGTAAGCTGGCAGGGACGTCGCTGATGGTTGCACGCTTTGAAACCAACACCACGAAAGAACTGGATGTCAGCTACAAGCGCTTCGCGCAGAACGGCATTGAGATCAAGGGCGTGATCCTCAACGCCGTGGTACGCAAAGCGTCAAACGCCTACGGTTATGGTTACGACTACTACAACTACGAATACGGCAAAGAAGCTAAAAGCTAAATAACACCTTCACGGGGCGGTTTATCCGCCCCGTTTTTATGGTGAAGCACAGCGGCTCACAGCCGGGCAACGCCTTTTCAGGCTGACGCCATTTTTTCGGTGCGTTTTGCACTCAAATATACACACAGCACAATCTTTGGTATTTCCGTAATGGTACGCGGCATCCTCAGAAGAAAGAGTAATAACGGTATGATTTTTCGGAATAAAACCGATTTCTTTCCGGGGCCTGCTCGCGCTACCGTTGGATCTGGAACAGCTGTTTAAGAGGTGCTGGCAATGCAGGACATTCGCTTCTCAATCGTCATTCCGGCGTATAACGCGTCGAAATCGATTATCACCACGCTCGACTGCGTTAAAGCGCAAAGCTATCGTAATTTTGAAGTCATCATTGTGGATGACAAATCGGCTGACGCGGCAGAGCTGGCGCAGGTGGTACGGGATGAACGCTATCAGGAGCTGACAATTAAGCTGGAGCTTTCTGAGGTCAAACTCAACGGCGCCGGCGCCCGTAACAAAGGTATTGAACTGGCTGAAGGCGACTTTATCAGCTTCCTTGATGCGGATGACGAGTGGCACCCGGATAAACTTTCAGAAGTACGCGACACCATTACGCGTCTGGAAGCGCAGGGGAAGTCACGTTATGTCATTTTCAGCCAGGTCAATATTCACCAGGATGGCCGTTTTCTGAAAGTGATGCCGATGCAGGCACCGGGCAAAAATGAGACCGTCGCTGAATATCTGTTTGGCTGCTACGGCTTTATCCAGACCAGTACCATCGTGCTGAAGCGCGAGGATGCGCTGAAAATCCAGTTTGATACGCGCTATATCCGCCATCAGGACTACGATTTCTGTATCCGCGCCGATCGCCTGGGCTATGAGTTTGTGATGATTGCCAAACCGCTGGCGACCTATCACCTGGTGACCAAATTTGGCTCTAAGCACAAAGGGGAGTCGGTAAAGTACTCCTACTTCTGGCTGGATAGCATGAAGCCGCACCTGACGACGCGTGACGTCCATACCTATAAGGCATTCAAACTGCCGCTGCGCTACAAGATGGACGGTAAATCGCTGCAGGCAAGCCTGAGCTTTGCCCGCTACTTTTTCCTGACCAACCGCGACAACCGCGCCTACTTTATGAATCGTCTGATGGATAAGGTGAAATCACGGTTTGGCGGCAGAAAAGCGGTCTCCTGACACGCATTCACTTGCTCCCCGCGCGGGAGCAATTTTTTTGGTTCCTGACACTCCGGGCAATAAAAATGACAAATCATGTTGGCACCATCGGTATTGTGATGCCGATGTATAACGCACGTAAAACCGTACTGCGCGCGGTTGAGTCGATTGTTAAACAGACCTACAGCGACTGGCATCTCTATCTGGTTAATGACACCTCCACCGACGACTCTCTGGCCCTGGTGCGTGAGCACTGCCAGGATGCGCGCATTACTATTCTCAGCAATGAGGTTAATCAGGGCGCAGCAGAAACGCGCAACGTCGGGCTGCGTGCTGCGAGTGAAGAGATCATCGCGTTTCTCGACAGCGATGATGAGTGGCATCCAGAGAAACTGGCTGAGCAGGCTGCCGCCATCGCCGCCGGCGATGACTTTGTTATCACGCATTACCACTATAAAACGCAGAGCGCCGAACACGATATCACCTGGGGCAAACCGTATCTGCAGCAGGATAACTTTGTGAAGAAGCAGTATCGCGTCTGCTTCTCATCAGTCTGTTTCCGTCGTCCGCCGCAGGGGATCTTCTTCCAGCGTAAAGGGCATGAAGACTTTCTTTTCCTCTACGAGCTCTTTTCCCGCTACAAACAGGCGCGGGTGATCCGCAAGACGCTGGTGAACTATTACGAGCTGGGTGATTCTCTGTCGCGGAACAAAAACAAGGCGGCGAAATGGCATCTGGAATTATTAAGAATTATCTATAAAAACAACCCATTAAAAGTCTATTACTATTACACATGGTATATGGTGAATGGCGTTCTTTTCGCCCTGAAGCATCGCTGAAATCCGCATGTTTGCGTGCAGTCATGCAGCCAGTATGGGTTTTACGTTCTGTATTTTTGAGGTGGAAAGCGTTAAATGAAAAAAGTCGTTTTGGTGATCAAAGATGCCTACTCCTATGCGGGCACCGAGAACATCTGTAACTTCATGTCAGAGTGCCTTGGTGAAGAGCACGCCGTCACTATTTACTCTCTTGAGGGCCATGGCGAAACCTTTTATCCCTTTACGCATGTAAAAGAGATCGTCAGTTTCGAAGGCCATAGCAACCCGATTAAAAGCGCCGTAGCACGTATCCATCAGGACGGTTTTGACAGCGTTTTCCTCATCAGTATGGGCCGCCTGAGCGTGATGTTTGCGTTCTGGAATCTGATGACGCTAAAGAAAAAAACCTTTAAAGCCTACGCCTGCGAGCATATCGCCATCAACTCTTTCAGCAAGCCGATCAAACTCATGAAATGGCTGCTGCTGCGCTACTACGACCGCGTGATTGTCCTGACGGATAAAGATCAGCAGGTCTTCAGCCGCTGGCATATCCGCAGCCAGCAGATCCCCAACCCGGTAGTGTACAAAGGCTTTGAACGGCGTCAGCGCAGTCGTCAGGCGCTGGCGGTGGGGCGGCTTGATAACCAGAAAGGGTTCGATCTGCTGCTGGATATCTGGGCAGATTTCAGCAAAAAGCATCCGGAGTGGACGCTGGCGATTGCCGGCGATGGCGAGCTGCGCCAGCAGCTGCATGAGCAGGCTGCCGCACTCGGTATTACCAACAGCGTGAACTTTGTCGGCAAGGTCAGCAACATTAACGACTATTACCGCGACAGCGATATGGCGCTGATGACGTCACGCTATGAAGGGTTGCCGCTGGTGCTGCTGGAAGCGAAATCCTGGTCCCTGCCGGTGGTGGCCTATGACTGCCCGACCGGCCCGCAGGAGATCATCAATCACGGCGAAGATGGTTTCCTGGTGCCGATGAATGATAAAGCCACGTTTCTGGCGCGGATGGAACAGCTTGCCAGCGATGATGCGCTGTTCTTTGCCATGAGCGATAAGACAAAAGAGACCGCACTCAAGTTTGACGGTAATCAGATCAAACAGAGCTGGCTGGCGCTGGTATAAGCGCCATGCTTTTTGATGCCTGCCGGGACACACTGACTTTGACCACGGGATTGAACGCATGAAAAGAAGAGAAGTGTTGCAGGCAGCCGCCTCCTCCATTGTGACCGCGCTTTCCGTAAGCGCATTTTCCAGCTACGCAGCGAAAAGCGGCCAGCCCGCGCTGAAACCGGTCGATCCAGCCAGCGTCCCGCAGGGCGATGTGCCGATCCTCACGCCGGAAAATGTCTATACCATGCCGCCGCAGTTCTGGCAGAACTTTGAAGGCAGGCTGTGGATCGGTAAAGCGGGCAGCGACGCCAGTCAAAAAGGCAATCAGATCCCGGTTTACCTGCGCGACGCCAGCGGCAAAGTGGCGCAAATCAGCCAGCCGATTGCGCTGAACAAAGGTAACTTTGCGCAATTTATCCATGATAACGCTGCGCTGATCGCTAATCCGGCGCACTCCATGGCGGTGGAAGACAGCGAGGGAAACACGCTCTTCTCCATTACCGATGTCTCACGCCCCGGTCAGAATAATTTCAGCCAGCGCCTGGCCCAGCCGAACGGCTATCAGCTGATTGGTGAGATCCCGTCCGTTGAGGAGCTGCGTAAAACCCGCCCGCTGTTTGCCGGTGCCAAGATCAAGCTCAAGAGCTGGCATGAAGGGCTGGAAGTGGGGGGCGGCGAATTTGTCGGTGCCTATGGCGATGCGCGCGATGATGACGGCGTTATCTTAAGCGGCAACGGTTTTTACTGGCGGCGCGTGGTGGAAGACTTTAATCGCCTGACGCTGTTTGAGTTTGGTGCTATTGCCGACGGAAAAACAGACGCGGCCCCGGCCATCAAAGCGATGTATCAGTGGTCGCTCGATAACAATCAGCCTATTTGCGTGCAGTTCCCGGCCGGTAAATTTTTTGTCACCGGCTGTGATTTCGGCGAGGAGGAGCAGCGCTTCTTCCGCATCTCCGGCGCGATGGTTAACTTCGGCTATTTTCCGGCGACCACGCTGGTCTCTGACGGCCGCTCTGACTTTGTGTTTAAAGTCAAAGCGCGCTGGACGGAGATCTCAAACCTTAACTTCAACGGCCAGAATGATAAGCGGCCCAACCGGCAGGGGTTGTTCAGCAACACCTGCCCGGGCGGCCAGTTCTTTCGCGGCGCCTGCCTGCGCTTTAACCGCGTAGGGGGCACCTCAATCAGCCTGCTCGATACGCTCGACTGCAAAATTGACCAGTGGTATGCCGATACCTGTACCGGTGACGTCATCAAAGCGGGCTGGTCAGGTCAGAAAGCGGGTGTCTGGGATCACAGCACGGCGATAGAGCTCTCTAACTTCAACGCCCAGCGCTGTACCGGCGGAATGGTGCTGAACCTGCCGCGCTGCAGTCAGTCGATTATTCATAACGGCTGGATTGAGCACAGCGAGCACCCTGGCGATATCTCTAACGGACAGTGGATCATCGACGCGCTGAGCCTGGAAGATTGCAAAAACCCGCTTAATGCGCGCAACTCGCGTCTCAATATGCGCCAGACGAACCTGCAGTCAGGCAGCTGGATCGACAACTCGCTGCAGGGCGAGCGCTGGCTGAGCATCTGGGAGATGGGCTCCACCCGCGTGGAGTCTTATGGCGTTGCCATCGACGGCAGCCTTAAATACAACTACATCACCTCGCGCTTCCGCCTGAGTAATAACACCAACCAGGCGACGTGGTTCGAACTGGGTAATTTCTACTCACCTGACGTGGGCGATAGCTGGGAGATTGAGCTGTTTGGCCAGTCACAGTTCAGCCCCGGCACCGATGATACGCCGATGATGGATGTCACCGGCGGCAAGCAGACCGGCGGGCGGGCGGTGATCCATCTGCAGCGCAAAACGCAGAAAGCGGAGGCGAGCTGGTCAGCCGAAGGCAGCGCTCCGGTGCTGGAGGTACGGCTGGTAGCGCGCTCCGACACCGATACCAAAGTCTGGGTCAGGCTGGCAGGCTGGACGCCGGCCACCGTGGTGCTGATAAAAAGCACCGCCAAAGATCGCTTTATGACCGGACGCTGCGCGCGCGTTGATGCCACCATGGTAAAAGGCACGCCGGGCAACGGCAGCCAGCAGGCGCCGCAGCGGTTCAGCCTGCATAACGGTAAAGCGGGCATCGGCGGCAATGAGCAGGGTGACCTGCTGATGGCGTCACGCGAGCTGAAACCGGAACAGGTGGATACGCGCCAGCCTAAAGGGTTTGTGTCAGTGGTGATCAACGGCGAGCAGGTCGCGATGCCTTATTTTGCGCTCAAGGGGTAAAAAACGTTGAACCTGGGGCGGCATGAATGCCGCCCCTGCGAAATAGGTAGGGGGCGCATTTATGCGCCCCTGAAATTACGTAAGAAGCTTTAGGTTAGATAACAGGCAGTTGGCACCATTTTTCGGGCGTTGTCCCATTGCAGTTTTTTTTGCCAGAGTTCACTTTGCTGCTCAGGATAGAAGCGGCGGCTTGTAAGAATTACAAAAAATATATCTGGAGTTTGTATGACGATTTTATTGGCGGGTAATCATACCTGCGGGAATGGCGGTGGTGGTGTAATTTTGTACAGGCTGACTGACTCACTGCAGGCAGCATGCGCAAACCCGGGTAGTGCCGGTATCCGTTGTTATCCGGCCAGCCCGGGTTATCTGCAGCAGCAGAATGCGCTGTTTACGCACAACAGTAAAACGCCCCGGAGCCTGATGGCCCGCGTTCAGCGCAAGACAGTGCTGGCTGACCACGGCAATCTGAAACTGAACGTAAATACCGCGGTCGCGCAGAAGCGTGAAACAGGCAACCGCATCACCGAAGAACTTCTGAATGTATTGGGGTAAGTGATGAAGTTAACCTTTTTCACCATGCGTTTTCCGGTTGCCTCTGAGACGTTTGTCCTCAACCAGGTAACCCACTTTATTGATGCCGGCTATGACGTTGAAATCATCTCGGTGTTCCCGGGTGACATGATCAACCGTCACGCCGCGTTCGACGACTATAACCTGGCGGCAAAAACGCACTATCTGCTGCCGGAAGAGAAGGTATCGAACCTCGACAAGCTCACGCAGCGTATCGGTCTGATGCTGCCGAAGATCGCCAAACCGGCGCTGATCAAATCGCTCAACGTGGGACGCTACGGCGCACAGGCAAAGAAGCTGCTGCTGCCGGCGATCGTTGCTAACGCGAAGCAGACCTTCACCGCCGACGTCTTTCTGGTGCATTTCGGCTATGCCGGCGCGCTGGCAAACAAACTGCGTGAACTGGGCGTACTGAAAGGCAAGCAGGCGACCGTATTCCACGGTGCAGATATCTCACGCCGCCATATCCTCGAGGAGCACAAGCAGGATTACATTAATCTGTTTAAGCAGAGCGAACTGATGCTGCCTATCAGCCACCTCTGGGAAAACAAACTGATTGAGATGGGCTGTCCGCGTGAAAAAGTGCACGTAACGCGGATGGGTATCGAACCGGAGAAATTCAACTTCCGGCCGCGCGAAGCGTTTCACCAGCCGCTGCGCATCGTCTCTGTGGCGCGCCTGACTGAGAAAAAAGGGCTGGACGTTGCAGTTAAAGCCAGTGAAATTCTGCGCGATAAAGGCGGCCAGTTTGAATTCACCATCATCGGCAACGGCGAGCAGGAAGGCATGATGCGTGAACATATCGCCCGTGCCGGCCTGAAAGAGATGGTCAGCATGCCGGGCTTCAAGCCGCAGGAGGAGATCCGTCAGGCGCTTAACGACGCTGATATTTTCCTGCTGCCCTCAAAAACGGCTGCCGATGGTGACATGGAAGGGATCCCCGTGGCGCTGATGGAGGCCATGGCGGTGGGGCTGCCGGTGGTATCCACCTACCACAGCGGCATTCCGGAGCTGATCCAGAACAACGTCAGCGGCTGGCTGGTCTCTGAGAACGATGCCGATGAGCTGGCTGCTACATTACTGCGCCTGTCGCGCGGCGACATTGATGTTGCACCGGTAGTGGCTGCCGCGCGCCATAAAGTTGAAACCGAGTTTAACCAGCATATTGCTTACGGAGAGCTGGCGAAAATTCTGGAGCAGATGGTGTAAGGGGTATGAAAGCGCAGGCGGACGGGTTATCGGCGCAGTGATGGGTGCGGCGATGTCAGGCTTATGCGCTGGCCAAAAAGCCGATCCTGCAGGGGCGTTCTTCACGACGCCCCTGTTTGCTGTCTGACTGCTCTTTGCACGTCGTATCATTCTGAAAAACGCCGGTCTTAACCCCCATAGCAGAATGCTATTTACGTCACGCTTTTACCCGCCTTTAGCGCTTGAATTTGCCCGGAAAATTACCGACGCTGACCGCCCCTGATCACTAATTTCTGATGCTGTGACAGAGAGTTAGTGTCGGCTTTTCAGATAAAGATTATACTTGCCCGAGCGGCCATTACTGCATAATCGATGCATGTCTACACTTCATAAAATGGAACAAATATGACCAAGCTTAAAGCAGTAATCCCGGTTGCGGGCCTCGGTATGCATATGCTCCCTGCGACTAAAGCCATTCCAAAAGAGATGCTGCCTATCGTCGACAAACCAATGATTCAGTATATCGTTGACGAGTGCGTGGCGGCAGGCATTAAGGAGATTGTGCTGGTCACCCATGCTTCCAAAAATGCGGTGGAAAACCACTTCGACACCACCTACGAGCTGGAAGCCCTGCTGGAAGCGCGCGTAAAGCGTCAGCTGCTGAGCGAAGTGCAGTCCATCTGCCCGCCAGGCGTTACCATCATGAACGTCCGTCAGGCCGATCCGCTGGGTCTGGGTCACTCTGTACTTTGCGCGCGCCCGATGATTGGCGACAACCCGTTTGTGGTTGTGCTGCCAGACGTGCTGCTGGATGACTCCACTGCCGATCACCTGCGCTATAACCTGGCCGCCATGGTCGCGCGTTTTGAAGAGACCGGCCGCAGCCAGGTCCTGGCAAAACATATGCCGAATGAAGATCTCTCTGAGTATGGCGTACTGACCACTGAGCAGCCTATCGATAACCCGGGTGATATCAGCACCATTACCAGCATCGTTGAAAAGCCAGAGCATGCCGCTGAGCTGAATTCTGACCTGACTGCGGTTGGCCGCTATGTGCTCTCTGCAGACATCTGGGCTGAGCTGGAAAAAACCGAGCCAGGCGCATGGGGCCGTATTCAGCTGACTGACGCCATCGCCTCGCTGAGCAAAACCAAACCGGTTGATGCGCAGCTGCTGACCGGTACCAGCTTCGACTGCGGCCGCAAACTCGGCTATATGCAGGCGTTTGTCTCTTATGGCCTGCGCAGCAACGCACAGGGCCGCGACTTCCGCGAAGCGATTCATAAGATTCTGGATAAGTAAGCATTTCCATACCGCGCAGCCTGCGCGGTTTCCAAGGAGTAGACATGGCTATTTTGGTAACGGGCGGGGCAGGGTATATCGGATCCCATACGGTACTGGCGCTGCTGGAGCGCGGTGACGACGTGGTGGTTCTGGATAACCTCTGCAATGCATCACGCGAAGCGATCAACCGCGTTGAAAAACTGGCGGGCAAAAAAGCGGTATTCGTTGAAGGCGATATCCGCGACCGCGCCTGCCTGCGCGATCTGTTTGCCAGCCACAGCATTTCTGCTGTGATCCACTTCGCTGCGCTGAAAGCCGTTGGTGAATCCACGCGCAAGCCGCTGGAATACTATGAAAACAACGTAGCCGGCACCGTGGTCCTGCTGGAAGAGATGCGCGACGCGGGCGTCTGGAACTTCATCTTCAGTTCATCAGCCACCGTGTACGGTGCTGACGCCCCGGTTCCTTATGTGGAAACCACGCCGATTGGCGGCACCACCAGTCCTTATGGCACCTCCAAGCTGATGACTGAGTTTGTGATGCGCGATTTCGCCAAAGCGGAACCTAAATTCAAAGCTATCGCGCTGCGCTACTTCAATCCGGTAGGCGCGCACGAGTCTGGCGAGATTGGTGAAGACCCGACCGGTATCCCGAACAACCTGCTGCCGTACATTGCACAGGTAGCGATTGGTCGTCTCGACAAGCTCGGCGTGTTTGGTAACGACTACGAAACGCCAGACGGCACCGCACAGCGCGACTATATCCATGTCGTCGATCTGGCAGAAGGGCACCTGAAAGCGCTGGATCACCTCAGCAAGGTTGAGGGTTATAAAGCTTACAACCTCGGCGGCGGCGTTGGCTTCTCCGTGCTGGAGATGATCAAAGCGTTCGAAGCGGCTTCCGGTAAAGCGATCCCGTTCGAGTTCAAACCGCGCCGCGACGGCGATCTGCCCGCTTTCTGGGCCGATGCAACGCTTGCGAACAATGAACTGGACTGGCGCGTGACCCGCGGCATCGATGCGATGATGCGCGATACGTGGAACTGGCAGTCAAAGAATCCGAATGGTTATAATTAAGCCAATCTAATAAATATACCCCTCAGACGCTGTAACAGAGTTACAGATGTCCGAGGGGTTTTTTTATATTGCGCAGCTTAATCGTTTAAAATTAAAGCAATGTTTGATTGAATTTAGTTGTTAATTGAAAGTTTAGCAATTATCCTTGCAGGTGATAATTTGTATTATGGATGCTTAACAGATTGAATGATTTGAGCTTCTGGTAGCTATGCCAGGGGCGGTAGCATTGCATTTTCTTAATAATTCTTTGAATCATAGGTAAAAATTAAAATTTTCCCCTTGATTTTTCTACCTCTGAACGAGCTTTATATTCATTTGTCTTAAGGAGATTCGGGTTGAAGAAAGTAATAACATTCGGAACCTTTGATGTTTTTCATGTAGGGCATATCAATATTCTGGAAAGAGCTGCTAAACAAGGGGATTATCTGATTGTCGGAGTCAGTTCTGATAATTTGAATTTCAGTAAAAAAGGTCGATACCCCATATACAATGAAAATGACAGATGTAAAATAATCAGCGCTTTAAAATATGTAGATGAGGTATTTATAGAAGAATCTTTAGAAAAAAAGAAAGAATATATACTCAACTATGATGCCAATGTGTTGGTTATGGGTGATGACTGGGCGGGAAGATTTGACTGGGTGAATGATGTATGTAAAGTGATCTATCTGCCAAGAACACCTTCAATATCTACCACAGAAATTATTGAAGTTGTGAAGTCGAGTAAAAGATGACAATGAAAAAAATAGTCGTTAAAATTTTAAAAGCTTTATTTTGTGCAATTAACTCAATCATACCTAAAAAAGATAAACTCATTCTATTCAAAAGCAGGCCTGACTTCAGTGGTAATGCAAGAGCCTTCTATGAATTTATAAAACTAAATCATTCGGAGTTTGATTTAGTCTGGGTAATTGAAAATCAAAGCGCATATCCAGATTTGAAAACGGTCAAACCAAAATCAGTAGGATGGTTTTTCTGCTTTATACGCTCAAAATATATTGTTACAACGCATAATGAAATGATTGGCGTTAAAGGTAAGAACCAGGTTTATATCAGCTTATGGCATGGTATGCCATTAAAAAAGATATGTTATCTTGGGGATTATGATTATCAGGGAATGGAGGATTATTCCGCTTACCGAATTGCCTCATCAGAAATTATGCGATCAATTATTTCAGCAAGCTTTAGAGAAAAAGCAAACAATGTATACATCACTGGGCAACCCAGGAACGATTATCTTTTTGAGGAAGATAAAGCAAATGACTTATTAGCAGGAATCCAAGAAAATAAAAAAGTTATACTTTACATGCCAACCTTCAGAGAGAATCAAGAAGCGAAAGAATATTCAGACGGTGAAAAAATAGAAAGAGATAATTTTCTCAGAGTAAAAGATTTTTCTTTAACTGAATTAAATGATTTTTTAATTGGGAAAAATTATCATCTTATTGTCAAATTACATCCATATGAAGAAAATTCTTTGCTAAACATCAATCTCGGAGAATGTATAACGCTAATAACAACTGCTATTCTAAGAGAGCAAGATATTGATGTTAATCATTTGATGGCAAAATCTGATATTTTGATCAGCGATTACTCGTCCGCTTATTTTGACTTCATGATACTAAATAGGCCGATTTGTTTTTTAATTCCTGACCTTGATGCTTACGCTGAAAACAGGAGCGGTTTTACATTAGAGCCAGTGGAGTCCTGGATGCCTGGCGCTAAAGTTCATACGCAAAAAGAACTTCTTATCGAACTCGAAGAATTGGCAAAAGGGAATGATATATTCGCAGGTAAAAGGAACGAAATATCAGAAATGATAAATAAGCATAAGGATAATAAAAATAGTGAGCGAGTGTTCAGGCAATTTATTAGATAAAAGAAAAGAAATACATCTGTTTTTAGGTGATGTTTCAGCTAAAGGTGGAATAGAACGCGTGACGATATCTCTGGCAAACGCATTGAGCTCATCATATCGTGTAAAAATAGTTTCTTTATATAAAGAGAATTCAGACGTAAGTTTTAATATTAATGGAAAAGTTGAGTTAATTACCTTAAGTGATGAGTTAGAAAAAAGCATGTACAACAGGAAAATGAGCCTGTTGAAAGGTGCATTTTTTGATATTTACTACATAATAAATAAATCCCGTAAGTTAAGAAATATCATCAATCCTGAAACAGCTGTAGCAATTAGTTGTGATGTAAAAATGACGGCGCTCATCAAAAAGTCAGGATATGATAAAGTTATAGCCATTGAGCACTTTGAGTATGATGTAATAAATAGTCTTTTAAAGAAAGCAAGAATAAAAATTTATAAAAAAATAAGTGCTGTTGTATCGCTTACCCGGGAAGATGAAAATAAATATGCATGGCTCCCGAAAGGGAAACATTTCGTAATTAATAATATAGTTGAAGATCCTGTTATTATTTTACCCCCTGATGCCCGACAAAATGTTGTTTTAGCAGTTGGCAGATTAACTCATCAAAAAGGATTTGACTTATTATTACGTGCCTGGGAAAAAATTGACAGCTCGGATTGGCAATTGTTAATAGTGGGGGATGGGGAAGAGAGAGACAATCTTCTCAATTTTATTAAAGATAAATCGTTAAAAAACGCAAACATAATACCGTTCGAAAAGAATATTGCAGACTATTATAACAAAGCAAAAGTTTTTGTATTAAGTTCGCGTTATGAAGGACTTGGCATGGTTTTGGTCGAAGCGTTATCGTTTGGTCTGGCATGTATTAGTTTTGATTGCCCAGCCGGACCTAAATCAATTCTTAATAAAAATAATGGAATTTTAGTGAAAGCCAATGATGTCTCAGCTCTTGCTATAGAGTTAGAAAAAATGATTTCTAATCCAGAGAAAATCGAACAATTAAATAAAATAGCTCCTGAGAGCATTGATGATTTTCGAGCTAATACTGTGCTAAAGCAATGGGAGCATTTGATAGATCGGGTGATAAATGAAGAGTTTTGACATTGTTTTTATAACAAATCTCCCTGCTTTTTATAAAGTAAATCTTTTCAATGGCTTATCTAAGCATCTTGATATAAAAGTTATATTTGTATCTAATAAATCAAACATTAGAAATAACGATTTCTTTAATTTTGATATGAATTTTGAGCATGTATTTTTATCTGATGGAAATTACGAGGATAGAAATAAATTTTTATGCTCGCTTAGACTTGCCAAAGAGCTAGCCAGCATCAAATATGAAAGGTTAATTTACCCGGGCTGGGAAATAAAAGAGTTTTTCTTTAACTCATTATTTACAAATAAAAACAAAAATGCTATTGCTATAGAAAGCAGTGTTATAGAGAGTGACTTTACTGGATTAAAAGGTAAAATAAAATCTCTTTACATAAAAAGAATGTCATCAGCTTATCCAGCAGGATTCTTACAAAATGAGATCTTGAAGAATGTTATTTTTAAAGGTGATATACACATAACTCATGGTGTAGGGATTATCAATCATAAATTAAAAGCTAATAAAAATAAAATAACAGCTAATTGTGATGCATTAAGATATATATATATTGGGAGATTATCTCACGAAAAAAACTTAAAATTATTAATTGAGGTTTTCAACCAAACAGGAATCCCTTTAAAAATTGTTGGCGAAGGTCCGCAATCTAACGAATTAAAGCAGCTGGCGGAAAAAAATATAGAATTTACGGGCTATATAAAAAATGAAGCGCTTAGCGATTTGCTACTTGAATCTGATGTTTTCATTCTGCCATCGATTGTAGAACCTTGGGGGCTTGTAGTAGAAGAGGCGCTTGCTGCAGGATTACCTGTTATAGTAAGCGATAAGGTTGGTTGCAATAAGGACATTGTTAAAAGCAATAATGGAATTGTTTTTAACAGTGATAGCGCGGGTGACTTAAAACGTGCAATCAATGATATGAGCAATTTATATCTATATTTCAAAAAAGAATTGCAGAGTATGGATATCAATGAAAATAGCAAGATCCAGATCGATTCCTATACAAAGTCACTAAGTAAATAATTATGAAAAGTAAAATGATTCGCGACTTTAGAAACTATTTTCTAGGAGATGTATTCGTAAAGGGTTTTTTGTTTATTTCGCTGCCTCTCTTATCGCGAATAATGGATCCGCAACAATATGGAAAGCTATCCATTATAAATACCGCAATAATGATAATGTATGTATTTGTGAGTTTGAATCTTCAAAACGCAGTCACTAACAGATATATGCTAAAATCCGAAGGTTTCAATAACTATCTAAAATCTATCTTTTCATTTTTGATACCATTTCAGCTGTTTTTAATTTGTATTTCACCAATTATAGCAAAATATATGGCTGTGATTTTGGGTATTAGTGAAAGTGATTTTCTATGGGTTATGTTAATTTGCGTGTTATTAAGTTATATATATATATATACCAGTTATCTTCAGGCATCTCGTCAAAGTGGAGTCTATGTAAAAATAAATGTTTTATCTAAAATAAGCGAAATCATATTAATATTCACATTCGCATATTTCATGACCAGGGAGCAGTATCTTTCAAAAATATATGCTCAGCTAATCATCAGTACGATTATAATTTTTTTCTTGTTCAGGAAGCTAAAGTCTATTTCCAATGGTTCATTTAATTCAAGTGAGCTAAAAGACGCCTTGTATTTTTCTGTGCCGCTAATTATACACGTTCTTTCTAACTCGCTTTTATCACAAGCGGACAGAATTATTATAAATAATATGATTGGTTCCGGAGAAGCTGGTATTTACTCATTTGCCTACAATATAGCTATGGGAATGGTGGTCTTGATCATGGCATGGAACTCGTCATGGCAACCAAGATTATTCAAACATATTGAGATGGATTCAAGGAAAAAAATCACCGATACGACTAAAGCCAGTGCTTATCTTATTCTTGCTATAGGTGTTATTGGTATCTTTTTTTCAAAAGAAGTTATTCTCTTAGTTGCAGACAAAAACTACTATTCAAGCATTGAAATATTACCTATTATAATAATTGCCAACGCTTTTACGCATCTTTACTTGTGTTACGCCAACTTCGTCTTTTATAAAAAAAGAGCTTTTTTTATATCGTTTGCTACCATGCTGGCTATGGCGATAAATATAGGCCTTAATATATTATTGATACCTAAATACGGAATAATTGGTTCTGCCTGGGCTACGGCTTTTGCTTACTTGATGTTAACGATATTCCATTATCTCACATCAACCTTCCTTACAAAAAATAACAGCATTAGTTTTATTTATATTGCCATATATTTGTTTGTCCTTATGGCTGCTTATTATGTTTCGGGAGTTGTAGACAAGAGTTTTACTTTATGGATTGCAATTACAATAAAAATAATCTTGACTGGTTTAATAACAGCGTTTCTCCTCAAAGTTAATTTGCTTAAAAAACTGAGCGATTAGAATGATATCTTATTTTCTTTTTATTATTGCTACGGCATCTTTTGCTTTGCTTGATGTAGTATCAATGAGCCATAAAAATAAACTATTGATAATAGCTTCTTTTTTTATTTTCACTTTTATTGGTCTTAGATATGAAGTTGGTGTTGACTGGTTATTTTATCAGGAGAGTTATGAAGGGCTGGAGAAAAACCTTACTATTGAGCCCGGGTATCTTTTTCTAGCTTCGCTCAGCTCATTTATATTCAATTTCTGGTTTTTTTCAGCATGTGTTACCGGCATAATAATCTTAGCGTTATACCGTTTTTTTTCTAGTTACTCTCCCTATCCAGTTTTTTCAATATGTTGTTATTTTATTATCTCTTTTGGCTTTAACGTTGAGGCATTGAGACAGATAATTGCAGTTGCTTTATTTTATATTGCACTTAAATATTTTATCGAAGGGAAAAAATCGAAGTACTATATTTTTTGTTTGATTGGGTCTTCCTTACATATCTCATTATTGCCCTTTGTATTTATACCATTTATATTTAGAGCTAACACTTTTAACATTATAAAAGTAGTCGCTTTTTGTGGGTTTGCGCTTGCTATTGCAAAAGTTTTTCCTGTAGTTGAAATCATAAAATTTTTGAGTGGTGCCTTTAGTAATCCTTATTTAGCTAAAATAGTTTGGTATGCTACAAACGCTAGCGAAGAAACAGCTATAACTTTCAATTATCTATTCAAATTATTACTGTTTACTTTGTATTGCTTAAATAGGCGCAAAATAAAAGAAAGTTTAGCTAAAGATCGCATTCTTACATCGATGATTAATATTGTTGAAATACTATTTGCAATTATGTTGCTAATAGACGTATATTTTATGCCGTTTTCAACTATAACCTCTAGATATGATGAGTATTTTATTCCAGTAATGTTAATATCCTTTGCATATGTAATCAGAGTAAAATATTTTATATTCAATAGACTTGTTTTTTCTTTTGCTTTTATAGCTGCAATAGTTTTGAGTTGGTTGAAGTTTTCAGATAACGAATACTTTACTAAGCAATACTTACCATACTCTAATTCATTGCTTCAAATGATTGATGCGCAGACAGATGATGCTGAACGAGCAAAGTCTGTCTATGAACATTGGAAAAAAAGCGATAAATGATATTGATCAATGCAAGTAATCTTTACGTAGGTGGTGGAATGCAGGTAGGCATTTCCGTGATTGAAGAGCTCGCTAAAATTGAAAATGAGTTCATAGCTGCAGTATCACCACCTGTTTTCGAGCAATTAAGCCACAATGCCAGAAAAAAATGCTTTGTTATAAATAAAAGTCCTTCCGGATTATTTAATTTTGAAGCACGCAGACAGCTTGATAAATTTGTGGCAGATTATAAAATATTGCATGTATTTACTGTATTTGGACCCAGTTATTGGAGCCCTAAAGTAGATAATCATACTGTTGGTTTTGCCCTTCCATGGCTTATATATGATACGAAGCTGGTTTTCAGAAAGCTATCATTTTTACAGAAAGCTAAAAAAATGCTTCTGCTGCAGCTTCAGCCTTATTTTTACAAAAAAAATGCGCATAAAATTATTGTAGAAACTGATGATGCTAAGAATTTATTAAGCAAGAAGATTGGGTTTTCAGAAGATAATATATTTGTTGTTCCTAATACAATAAGTTCTTATTTTAACTGTAAAAGAGATCACTTGTCATCTAAAGAATTAGACTTAAAAAAAACGCCGGGTGATATATGGCTTTTAACAGTATCTCATAACTACCCTCATAAGAATCTGGAAATTATTCATCAACTAATAAATATACTGCCAGAGCGTTATAAGTTTGTTTTAACTTTAGATGATTCATTTTTAGAAAGTGTTGATAAGAAGTTTTGGCACAGGTTTATTCTGCTTGGGAAAATTAAAAATTCACAATGCCCTGAAGTCTATTCACATGCAGATGGAATGTTCCTTCCTACTTTACTTGAATGCTTTAGTGCTTCATATCCTGAAGCAGGATTCATGAAAGTTCCGATCTTTACTTCAGATCTTAGTTTCGCGAAAACAATATGCGGAGATGGTGCTTTTTATTTTGATCCTATGGATTGCAAAAATATTGCATCAGTGATAACCAATGCATACAAAAATCCTGACAAGATAAAAGAAAAAATTGAAATCATGTATAACATTCAATCCCGGCTGCCCTCCGCAGTTGATCGGGCAGTAGCTTATAGAGATATTCTTTTAAAGAAAACTCATTAAGTAAAGTAAATATATTTAATTAAGGGTACAGCTTATGTTCAACTCTAAAACTCTTTTGATTACTGGTGGTACAGGTTCTTTCGGCAATGCAGTTCTCAAACGATTTCTTGACACCGATATTGGTGAAATTCGCATTTTTAGTCGCGATGAAAAAAAGCAAGATGACATGCGCAAAAAGTTCAACAGCGATAAGTTGAAATTTTATCTGGGAGACGTACGCGACGAAAACAGCATTGCTGCTGCAATGCGTGGTGTGGACTATGTTTTTCATGCGGCAGCGCTGAAACAGGTGCCTTCCTGCGAGTTCCACCCGATGCAGGCTGTGCGCACTAACGTTCTCGGCACCGAAAACGTGCTGAACTGCGCAATCAATGCTGGCGTAAAACGTGTCGTTTGTCTGAGCACCGATAAAGCAGTTTATCCAATCAACGCTATGGGCATCAGTAAAGCGATGATGGAAAAAGTCATGGTAGCGGCCAGTCGTAATCTTGAAGGCACTGGCACCGTCATCTGTGGCACCCGCTACGGTAACGTAATGGCATCACGCGGTTCTGTTATCCCGCTATTTGTTCAGCAGGTACAGCAGGACAAAACCATTACTATCACTGAACCCAGCATGACGCGTTTTATGATGACCCTGGCGGATGCGGTTGATCTGGTGCTGTATGCATTTGAGCACGGTAACAATGGTGATATCTTCGTTCAGAAAGCACCGGCGGCTACTGTTGAAACCCTGACCAAAGCCATCCTGAAAGTGATGAATAAGCCTGAGCACCAGGTCAGCGTCATCGGTTCCCGTCATGGTGAAAAGCTGTATGAATCTCTGCTCAGCAAAGAAGAACGTGCCTGCGCTGAAGATATGGGTGATTATTTCCGTATTCCAGCAGATACCCGCGATCTGAATTATGCGAAGTTTGTAGAAGAAGGTGAGAAAAAAATCACGGATGCTCTATGCGGTGAAGAATATAATTCTCATAATACAGTTCGACTTGACGTTGAAGGGATGATTAAGCTTCTTATGAAACTCGAGTTTATGCATAAAATTGCAAATGGCGAGTACGCTGACGCGGAGGAGTAAGCCTTGAAAGTCCTGATAACGGGGTCTGATGGTTTTATAGCAAAAAACCTGGCTTTAAGCCTGCAACAACGTCAGAACATCCAGGTAATGTCTTTCAATCGTGAAAGCAAAACTGAAGATCTTTCTGCTTTGATTGAAAAAGCGGATTTTATATTCCATCTGGCGGGAATCAATCGACCTCAGGACCCCGCTGAATTTACGCGTGGCAATGTTGATTTATCTTCTCTTGTCAGCGAAGCGATTAAAAAATGTGTTAATGAAACTGGGCGTTATATCCCGGTTGTATTTAGTTCTTCAATTCACGCGTCTGCCGACAATGAGTATGGCCGGACAAAATTAGCAGCAGAAAATGTTTTCGCCGCTTTAGCCAGCGAAACGGGTAATCCGGTGTTTATCAGCCGTCTTCCGGGCGTCTTTGGTAAGTGGGCCAGACCGAACTATAACTCTGTGGTTGCAACGTTTTGCTATAATATAGCGCATGATCTTCCTGTTACCGTCAACGATCCGCAATATCTTCTCAGGCTCGTGTATATAGACGATGTTGTTAAGGTGTTCACGGATTTGCTGGACCAGGAAATAAAACCTGAAGCTAAGCAGCATTTTATTAATGTTGTACCTGAATACAACGTTGCGTTAGGTGAGATCGCTGAAAGCATAACCAGTTTTCGTGAGGGCCGTAATTCTCTGGAACTTGAGCGCGTCGGTACTGGTTTTTTGAGAGCGCTTTATTCGACATATGTCAGCTATCTGCCTGAGCAGGATTTCTCATATCCGGTAAAACAACATACCGATCCGCGTGGCAGCTTTGTCGAGTTATTCAAGAGTAAAGATTCCGGGCAAGTTTCTTATTTTACTGCTCATCCTGGCATCACACGTGGCGGGCACTACCATCATACCAAAACTGAAAAATTTATGGTTATAAGTGGTACGGCTCGTTTCAGGTTTCGCCATATGCTAACTGATGAATATTATGAAACGGTTACCAGCGGTGATAAACCGGTGATGGTAGAAACGATTCCTGGATGGGCTCACGATGTGACTAATATCAGTGATGAAGAGCTTATAGCTATTGTCTGGGCTAATGAAGTCTTCGATCCTGCTCATCCCGATACTATTTTCTCTAAATTAGATAAGTAATTTATGAAAAAACTAAAAATTGTTTCAGTTGTAGGAACGCGTCCGGAAATTATCCGCCTGTCGCGCGTGCTGGATAAACTTGACCAGTACTGTGAGCATATTCTGGTTCACACCGGTCAGAACTACGACTATGAGCTTAACGAAGTCTTTTTCAACGACCTGAATGTGCGTAAGCCGGACTTCTTTCTGGATGCTGCGGGAAAAAACGCGGCAGAAACGATTGGCCAGGTAATCATTAAGATTGACCAGGTGTTTGCCGAAGTCCAGCCGGAAGCGATGCTGGTCTTAGGGGACACCAACTCCTGCATCTCTGCTATCGCGGCTAAACGTCGCAAAATCCCTATTTTCCATATGGAAGCGGGAAATCGCTGCTTTGATCAGCGCGTTCCTGAAGAGACCAACCGTCGGATTGTTGACCATACCGCAGATGTTAACCTCACCTATAGCGATATTGCGCGTGAGTATCTGCTGGCTGAAGGCCTTCCGGCAGATCGGGTTATCAAAACCGGTAGTCCGATGTATGAAGTATTAACGCACTACATGCCGCAGATTGACGGCTCTGATGTGCTTGAGCGCCTGCAGCTTCAGGCAAATCAGTTCTTTGTTATCAGTGCGCACCGGGAAGAGAACGTCGATTCGCCGAAGCAGCTGGCTAAGCTGGCGGATATTCTGAATACCATTGCCGAGAAGTATCAGCTGCCGGTTATCGTCTCTACGCATCCGCGTACCCGTAACCGCATTGAAGCCAACGGCATTGTGTTTCACGAAAAAATCCAGCTGCTGAAACCTCTTGGGTTCCATGACTATAATCACCTGCAGAAACATGCCCGAGCGGTGCTTTCTGACAGCGGAACCATCACTGAAGAGTCCTCAATCATGAATTTCCCGGCGCTGAATATTCGCGAAGCGCATGAGCGTCCGGAAGGTTTTGAAGAGGCCTCGGTTATGATGACAGGTCTGGAGCGCAATCGCGTGCTGCAGGCACTTGCCGTGCTTGAGACTCAGCCGCGCGGCGAAGAGCGGTTGCTGCGTCAGGTCTATGATTACAGCATGCCGAATGTATCAGACAAAGTTGTCCGGATTATTCATTCCTACACTGACTACATTAAACGGGTTGTCTGGAAAGAGTACTGATGAAATTTGCTTTTATAATTGACGATTATCTTCCGCACAGTACCCGCGTCGGCGCAAAGATGTTCCATGAGCTGGCGCAGGAGTTCATTCAGCGTGGTCATAGCGTTACGGTTATTACCCCGGATGCAAATCTGCAGCACGCACTGCAGGAAGATAGGTTAGAGGGGGTTGCCGTCTGGCGCTTCAGAACGGGTCCAATCAAAGATGTCAGTCATGTCCAGCGGGCCATTAATGAAAGCCTGCTGTCAGTGCGTGCGTGGAGAGCGGTACGTCATAAGATAAAAGCAAACTCATTCGATGGTATTGTGTATTATTCGCCCTCTGTTTTTTGGGGGCATTTAGTCAGGAAAATCAAACAGCGCTGCGCTTGCTCATCCTATCTGATTCTGCGTGACTTTTTTCCACAGTGGGCCATTGATGCGGGCATGATTAAGCAGGGCTCGCTGACCGAAAAGTATTTCCGTCATTTCGAGAAACGCCTCTACGATGAAGCCGGTTTTATAGGGCTAATGTCAGAAAATAATCTCAGGCTGTTTATGCAGCATAACCCGCACCGAAAAGCGGGAGTATTGCGCAACTGGGCCAGTATTGAACCTGCTCGTGCAGGGGATAGCGGATACAATTCAATTGTTAAGACATCCGGCCTGCAGAACAAAACGGTGTTTTTCTACGGCGGTAATATTGGTCATGCACAGGATATGACGAACCTGATGCGGCTGGTAAAGGGTATGCAGGCCTTTCCACAGGCGCATTTTTTGTTTGTCGGTCAGGGCGATGAAGTCACTCTGATTAATCAACTCGCTCAGGAATGGGCGCTGACAAACTTCACCTATCTCCCGTCGGTGGATCAAAAGACCTTTAAATGTCTGCTGACCGAGGTTGATGTTGGTCTGTTTTCTCTGGCAGCAAACCATACCTCACACAATTTTCCGGGAAAATTGCTGGGGTATATGGTGCAAAGTATCCCAATCCTCGGTAGCGTCAATAAAGGTAACGATCTGGCCGATATCGTTAATGCTAACAAAGCCGGAACGATTTTCATCAACGGTGAAGATGAGTGTCTGTTGCAGGCGGCAATAAACTTTACGCAGGATGCAGCACTGAGAAAAGAGATGGGTGCGGCTGCTTATCAGCTGCTGCTGGAGCAATTTTCAGTGGGCGCTGCCGCAGGTCAGATTGAAAACGCGTTTGGAGTAAATCATGAGAGTAATTGATAAGGCTGTTACCGAGCAGCTCTATCGGGATGCTGAGCAGTCAGTGCGCAAACGCGCGCATTTTCTTCTGCACGCTTCCCATGATGACAAAGTTCAGCGTCTGCTGATTGGTTTAGTCAGCGGAAGCGTTGTTGAGCCTCACTACCATGAGCTTTCGCATCAGTGGGAGCTGTTCACGGTACTGGAAGGGGAGCTGGATATCCGGCTTTATGATACGCAGGGTGCTGTGGTACGTCAGTTTATTGCAGGGCCGCGCTCAGGTATCACGCTGGTTGAATTTAATCCGGGTGATATCCATAGCGTCGAATGCCTTTCAGAACGCGCCCTGATGCTTGAGGTTAAAGAAGGACCGTTTGATCCCGCGTTTGCAAAAGCTTCTCCGGCATGGGCTGATAACTAAGCCATTCATTTTGCGGGTTATCTGATTTCATGCCTGACATTTACGCAAATGAGCCGGGGGAAGCATCTTAGGCTATCTAAATCTGAGATGAGTGAGTTAACATCGAAGTACTTTTGTGCTGCTAATCACATCAGCAGTAAATACATCTGACAGGAGTATGTAATGTCTAAGCAACAGATCGGCGTAGTAGGGATGGCAGTAATGGGCCGTAACCTGGCTCTTAACATTGAAAGCCGTGGTTACACCGTGTCCATCTTCAACCGCTCACGCGAAAAGACCGATGAAGTCATTGCTGAGAATCCGGGTAAAAAGCTTGCTCCGTTTTACACGGTAGAAGAGTTTGTTGAGTCACTGGAAAAACCGCGCCGTATTCTGCTGATGGTGCAGGCGGGTGAAGCGACAGACAAAACTATCGCATCGCTGACGCCGCATCTGGATAAAGGCGACATTCTGATCGATGGCGGTAACACCTTCTACAAAGACACCATCCGTCGTAATCAGGAACTCAGTGAACAGGGCTTTAACTTCATCGGTACCGGCGTCTCCGGCGGTGAAGAGGGCGCGCTGAAAGGTCCTTCTATCATGCCTGGCGGTCAGAAAGAAGCTTATGAACTCGTTGCCCCTATCTTTGATAAAATCGCTGCCCGTGCAGAAGATGGCGACGCCTGCGTGGCGTATATCGGCCCGAACGGTGCCGGTCACTATGTGAAGATGGTCCATAACGGTATCGAATATGGCGATATGCAGCTGATTGCTGAAGCCTATGCGCTGCTGAAAGGTGCGCTGGGTCTGAGCAATGAAGAGCTGGCTGAAACCTTCACCGACTGGAACAACGGCGAACTGAGCAGCTACCTGATTGACATCACGAAAGATATCTTCACCAAGAAAGATGAAGAGGGTAACTACCTGGTCGATGTGATTCTGGATGAAGCAGCGAACAAAGGCACCGGTAAATGGACCAGCCAGAGCTCGCTGGATCTGGGTGAGCCACTGTCGCTGATCACTGAATCGGTCTTTGCCCGCTACCTTTCCTCGCTGAAAACGCAGCGCGTTGCCGCCTCTAAAGTACTGAGCGGTCCGCAGGCGCAGGCAGTAAGCGGTGATAAAGCTGAATTCGTTGAGAAAGTACGTCGCGCGCTCTATCTGGGCAAAATTGTTTCCTATGCGCAGGGCTTCTCACAGCTGCGTGCGGCTTCTGAGCAGTACAGCTGGGATCTGCAGTATGGTGAAATCGCGAAGATCTTCCGCGCCGGCTGCATCATTCGTGCGCAGTTCCTGCAGAAGATTACTGATGCCTATGCTGCCGATGCCAATATCGCCAACCTGCTGTTAGCGCCATACTTTAAAGATATCGCTGACCAGTATCAGCAGGCGCTGCGCGATGTGGTGGCTTATGCAGTACAGAACGGCATCCCGACCCCGACCTTCTCCGCTGCTATCGCGTACTATGACAGCTACCGTTCAGCGGTGCTGCCTGCCAACCTGATCCAGGCGCAGCGTGACTACTTTGGTGCGCATACTTACAAGCGTACCGATAAAGAAGGCGTGTTCCACACCGAGTGGTTAGAGTAACTGTTCTTAACACCTCCCGTCCGGGAGGTGTTTTTCTATGCTGACAATGATTGGCGAGTACTGAATTTATGAATGCAAACAATAAGCCCGGACTGAATAACGATCCGGGCGTTCTGGCTTCAAATAATAATGATGAAATAGATTTGCTCGACATAATTGTCCAGCTGTGGAAAGGCAAATGGATAGTTATTGCGACGATGGTAATGACAATGTTGCTAAGCATTGTCTATTTAAGCGTGGCGAAAGAGAAATGGACGTCTGAGGCCATTGTTACGCTGCCTTCAGCGGGACAGGTTGCCAGCTATAATGCCACCCTGAGCGTGCTGTATGCGCAAAACATTCAGGAAAAGCCGTCAGTTACCGATTTGCAAAACCAGCTCTTTAGTCGTTTTAGTGCGTCAGTGAATGCGCTTGCCGGCGCGCTGGCAAATCAGGAAGAGCCCGAAACATTAAAAATCAGCCAGGTGAATAAAGGCAGTAACGATGCACTGACGGTCTCTTTTGTCGCGCAGCATGCAAAAGAGGCGCAGGCGCAGCTGAAAAAGTATCTCACAACTGTTAATAACGAAGTGGTCAGTGATTATGGCCAGGATATAAAACATAGCCTGGGCGTAAAAGCCAAAGAGCTGAAAGAAATCCTGGATGCGCATAAACAGATCGCTATTAATAAAAAACAGCATCGACTGGATGTGATTAATCAGGCGCTGAAGGTGGCTGAAGTAGCCGGCCTGACAAAATCGCAGCTGAGCCAGGCAGAGTATCTCTCTGATGACACGCTTTACCTGCTGGGCAGTGAAGCGTTACGCGCGATGGTGTCCAATGAGGCGACCAAACCGCTCGATTTTGATGATGACTATTACAGTGCCGAGCGCGCGCTGCTCTCGATTACGCACGTCACCATTCAGACCGACAATCTGCAGTCGTTCCGCTACATTGCTGAAGCAGACCTGCCGATTCGCCGTGACAGTCCGAAAAAGACCCTGACCGTACTGTTAGCCCTGATCCTGGGCGGCGTACTGGGCTCCGCCATCGTGATTGGCCGCAGTGTTGTCAGCAACTACCGCAGTCGTCACTAAAACAAAAAACCGGCCCTGTGGCCGGTTTTTTTATGCCATCACATCACCAGCAGCTCTCCGCTGCGTCCAGCTTTCTCCCCCGCCAGCCGCACCGCCAGCATCCCGGACGTGACAAACTTGGTCAGGTTTCTGGCGTAGAGTACGCCGCCAAATTCAGCAACCAGCGGCGTAATGTGATCGGTAACCGGATCAACAACCTCTGCCACCACTTCTCCTGGTTTAATCCATTCGCCCAGCTTGCGCCGGTTCAGCAGCAGACCGGAGTAGGGGGCATAAATATATTCACAGCCCGCCAGCGGCGTTGGCGGATGGCGCAGGGCCGGGGAGACGCCCGGATCGCCGCTGATATAACCGCTTTCGGTCAGCGCGTTAATAATCGCATCTGCATCTTTCTCCGCCTGTTCCGGAGAGACATCGGCGACGCCGCGCAGCTCCAGCGTCACTGGCAGCAGACCGCGCGGCATCGGGTAATCATCACCAAAGCGTTTTGCCAGCGTCAGCCAGGGTTCGCAGCACGCTTCGTCGAACGGTTCACCGCCAGAAATCTGCGCCAGCAGCTGCACCTCGCTGCCGAGCCAGCGCGCCAGCGGTTCCACCTCAGACCAGGCGTGAGGCGTCGTATAAAGGTGCGGCAGTGCATCCCAGTCGCAGTGCAGGTCAATCATCAGATCGGCCTGACTTGCCATGCGCATCAGGGTATAGCGCTGGGACTCCAGTTCGGTTCTGGCTATCTGATCGCGGTAGTAAAGGTCGATAGCATCGCGGATCAGGCGTCTGTTTTCATATTCACTCTGCGTCAGCGATCCCGCCAGGTCAGCCGCCAGCTTCTCACCCAGTGCCGGAAAGCGCCGGTTAAAATCCTGACCAGAAAGAGTATGAAAACGTCCCAGATGCGTGCCGTGCCAGTGCTGACCCAGCGCCAGCGGATTGGCTACCGGAACCAGCGTGATTTTGGCTTTCAGTTTGCCTGCGGACTCCAGCGCCAGCAGTTTCTGTTTGAGGTACCAGGCAACCGCCATGCCCGGCAGCTCATCCCCGTGCAGGGCGGCCTGAATATAAACGCGCTTTTGCGAGTCGGTGCCGAAATGAAAGCTGACAATCTCTCGCTGGGTGCCCAGCGAGGCGCTCAGTAATGGATGATGTTGTTGTTGCATAGTGCGGCCGGTGTCCTGTTTCTGAGGCTGCAGTAGCGCGCATGCCTGTTAGGGTGACTGAACAGATTATAGTTCCGTTAAAAAAACGGCGGCAAACGCGCCGCCGGATATTCAGGGCTGAACAGAAATATCTGTCGCGAAATAACGCTTCTGGATAGTGTCAAACGTGCCGTTTTTCTTCAGCTCATCAAACGCGCTGTTAAGCGCCGCTTTCAGTTCGGTGTCGCCTTTACGCAGGCCAATGGCGGTGCCGGGGCCGATAAGCGGGTCCTGTACAATCGGGCCTGCCAGCGCAAAATCACTGCCCTGCGGATGCTTCAGAAAGCCGATAGCCGCCTGTGCCGCGTCGGTAAACACCGCGTCCAGACGGCCGGAGATCAGGTCGCTTTCCACCTGGGCCTGGTCGCCATAGGGCACCACATTTACGCCGTGCGGCTGCCATTTGGCACGCGCATAGCGCTCCTGCACCGTGCCCTGTTCAACGCCCACGCTCTTGTCCTTCAGCGACTCCGCCGTCGGCAGCAGACCGGAACCTTTACGCGCCATCAGCTGCACGTGGGTGTCATACATCGGTTCGGTAAAGTCGATCTGCTTCAGACGCTCTTCGGTCACGCCCATGTCAGAAAGGATAGCGTCAAACTTGCGCGCTTTCAGCGCCGGGATCATGCCGTCAAACTGGCTTTCAACCCAGACGCATTTTGCCTGCATCTGCGCGCACAGCGCGTTACCCAGATCGATATCAAATCCCACCAGTTTTCCCTGCGGCGTTTTAGATTCAAACGGCGGATAGGTCGGATCAACGGCAAAGCGCACCTGATCAATCTTTGCCTGTGCGCCAAAAGCGCAGCCAGCCAGCAGCGCCAGCGCTACGGTATTGCGCAGACGCGCGGTAAAACGGGAATGTGCCATAAACGGGTTCTTCTGTTGTAAAAGCCGGTATTCCGAGAGTACCCCCCGCAATGGCGGATGGCAATTAGAGGATTATTTTCATCACGTTACCATTATGCAGCCGCTGGTAATCGTTAATATTCAGCACTACGGATTTCTCCAGCACTCCGGCATTAAACGCGATTTCACCATAGCGTTCAAACAACAGCGGATCGACTACCAGCCGTAAATCTTCATGAAAGCTAAACGGTGGAATCGCCCCAAATACACAGGCGGTCAGGGCATCCACTTCTGCCGGGGAGGCCAGCGAGGCACGACGTCCCCCCACCGCAGCCGCCACTTTACTCAGGTCTGCCTGCCGATCGGCCGGCAGTACCGCCAGGACATATTGTTTGATACCGTTACCTTTGACATGGCACACCAGCGCTTTCGCACCCTGGCCCACCTCTGTACCTCGCAAAGCCGCCACTGCTTCGCACTTCCCGGTCGCTGCATGCTCCAGCAGGCGATATTGAGCGCCGTGCTGGTCGAGCAGGGCGATAAGTTTTTCATGGGTGGTCATGGGATGCGCTTTGTTGAGCCAGCAGCGCAATCAGCGTTTGCCGCATATGAGATTGTTGTGGCAACAAACCCATTTCCAGCCCCAGCGGCCTGAAAGCGCGATTCAGCACATTCAGGGTCACGCTCTCTTTATCCTGTTCGATATCTGACAGGGTACGCCGGCTGATGCCAGCCAGCGTCGCATAGCGATCCTGTGAAAATCCAAGCACCTGTTTGCGGAGTTGCATAAGTAACTTGCCGTGGCTGGCTTTTTCTTCAATCGACTGACGTAATAACGCCAGTAATAACGCTTCACGTTCAAACGGCGTCATGGTTTTCTTCATAATTTCCACCCTGCGATACGCTCATCCAGAAAATTGAAGCCAACGCCGGGCATTTCGAGAATTGACACAGGCACACCGCGTTGCGCCAGGCGCGCCTTAAGACCAGTCAGCTTTTTCGCTAGTATACGTAGCACCTCCAGTAACCTTTTCTCAGAGACCAGATAGTTCAGACGTTGTGCAATCAGATGCCAGTTGTAATGACCGCCTTCTTCATACGGTGAGCCCCATTGTGTAGTACGAACCACACCTTCAGGATCGGCTTTCATGGGCGCAAAGGCGTAAACGGGGGCAAGCCACATACCGCTGGTTTTTTTCAAAATAGCACTGTTACGGCCATGATTATCGGAGTTGCCAAAGGCAATGTTCAGCATGTCGCGTTTAACCCATTCAATAACCAGTGATTCGCGTTCTGCCTCTGCCAAATTCAACTTTTCAATCAGACAGTGAATGATGTCGAAATGGTTGAGATAGCTTCCCGGCGCTTTTTGCATCAGTGAGTAGACGGATTCCAGTCCATACAGGACTTTTCTGTTTTCAACGAACGCTATATCAAATCGTGGTAGCCATAGCGATGGGTAACGTGTGCCTTCGCACAACAGCATTTGCCTGGTATCAATGGTGTCTATGCCCAGTGCCTGAAGTTCATGATAGAAGTGATACTCGGCGCGCAGAATATCGCAATCAATCGGGCTGCGAGCACCACGCGGATATTTAACGAGATAAGGGGTATCCTGATTCAAAGGATCGTCTTGCCAGGTATCTATCCACACTTCCTGTTGTGCATTCCGGCGTAACAATAATTTTGGCGCTTCCCCGCCTGCACCCGTTGCACTGCCGCTGGCCGCGCCCATCTGCTGTGCGTATTCAAGAAAATCACTGTCGCGCTCAATAGCCCATTCTGCGGAAAAACGCCGGGTTGGCAGAGTACTATTCACAGGAAGCTGTGGCAGAGACTCTTTAATACGCAGATTACCCACGGGGGCGATGGTACCCGCTTTCAATAGCACGTAATCCTGCTCACCTGCGGATTTGCACTGCAGTCCCGGTTGGCTGATCCAATAACGACGGCTGGCACCGGCCGGAATAATATCATCCAGAAACCCAAACCAGGGCTGCGCAAAATGGCTACCGATTAGCATGACAGGATAATTCAGGCTACAACTGGCAATATCATTGCGCTCCAGGTGTTCTGCTGCATAGGTAAAGTCATAAGCCAGTAATGCTTCGCTGCCACGACCAAGCTGGGGGACGTTAATATTGAGCATGGCAGCATCATGCCAGACACCGTCAAGGTAAAGTTGTAAGGTCAGCATAGCCAGCCCTTTTTGCGCAGTATATTGCTCAATATTGGCTGAATTTAATTTTTTTGAGAAGAATGCTGCTCAAAATGGTTCATTTTCATTGATTTTGAGCAGCATGTTGCACAATTGGTTACTTATGACGGGCGCGCAGGTTATTAACGATTGCGCTTAAATCCAGATCCTGATCCTGCAGCAGCACCATCAGGTGATAGAGCAGGTCGGAGGCTTCATTGGTCAGTTCATGACGATCGTTTACCGTGGCTGCCAGCGCGGTCTCCACGCCTTCTTCACCAACCTTCTGCGCAATACGCTTGGTGCCGCTGGCGTAGAGGCTGGCGGTATAGGAGCTGGCAGGATCGGCGTGTTTACGCGACGCCAGCAGCTGTTCCAGCTGGTAAAGGAACGCCCACTCCGGGGCGGCGGGTGAGAAACAGCTGGTGGTGCCAAGATGGCACGTCGGCCCGATGGGGTTTGCCAGCACCAGCAGCGTATCGTTATCGCAGTCCGGTGTCATACTCACCACCTGCAGAAAGTGGCCGGAGGATTCGCCTTTGGTCCAGAGCCGCTCTTTGGTACGCGAGAAAAACGTGACATTACCTTCCGCCAGCGTTTTTTCCAGCGCCGCCTCATTCATATAACCGTGCATCAGCACTTCGCCGGAGACGTTGTGCTGCACGATAACGGGCATCATGCCCGCGGTTTTGACCCAGTCCAGGCGGGCCAGTTGGTCTGCTGTTAACACGCGCGAATCTCCACACCGTTGTCGATCAGAAAGTTTTTCAGCTCCCTGATATTAATAATCTGCTTGTGAAACACTGACGCCGCCAGCGCGCCATCAACGTTTGCCTGCGTAAACGCGTCGAGAAAGTGCGGCATGGTGCCGGCTCCGCCGGATGCGATCAGTGGCACCCTGCACACGTCGCGTACTTTCTGCAGCTGAACCAGGTCATAGCCGTTGCGTACACCATCCTGATTCATCATATTCAGTACAATTTCGCCCGCGCCCAGCTTCTGTACTTCTTTGACCCAGTCAAGGGTTTCCCACTGCGTCACCTGAGTACGCGCTTCATCACCGGTGTACTGATTAACGTGATATTTACCGCTCGCTTCATCAAACCAGGTATCAATCCCCACCACGATGCACTGCACGCCAAAACGGTCGGCGAGACGGGTGATCAGCGTCGGATCCGCCAGTGCCGGGGAGTTCACAGAGATTTTGTCGGCACCAAACTGCAGAATGCGCGCGGCATCCTCCTCACTCCTGATGCCGCCCGCGACGCAGAACGGAATGTCGATCACTTCTGCTACGCGTGAGACCCAGCTTTTATCGACCACGCGGCCATCCGATGAGGCGGTGATGTCATAAAACACCAGCTCGTCGGCCCCTTCCTGCGCGTAGCGCTGCGCCAGCGGCACAATGTCGCCGATGATTTCGTGATTGCGGAACTGCACGCCTTTTACAACCTGTCCGTCACGCACGTCCAGACAGGGAATTATCCGTTTTGCCAGCATGAAATCGCCTCCGCTACCGTGAATTTGTCTTCCAGCAGGGCGCGACCGACGATCACACCCTGCGCACCGCTGCCGCGCAGCGCGGCGATATCTGCCAGTGAGCCAATGCCACCGGAACTTTGAAAGGCGATGTCCGGGAAAGCGTCTGACACTTCTTTATACAGCGCCACGTTTGAGCCGCTCAGCGTGCCGTCGCGCGAAATGTCAGTGCAGAGCACGTGCTTCAGGCCCACGGACTGATACCCGCTAATCACCTCTTCCAGCGTAACGCCCGCCGCTTCCTGCCAGCCGCTGATCGCCACCTCTTTACGGTTAGCCGCGTCTATACGCACATCCAGCGCCAGCACAATGGCGTCCGCACCAAATTCGGTAAACCACGCTTTCACCGCTTCCGGCTGTTTGACTGCCGTAGAGCCAACCACCACACGCGTGGCTCCGGCGGCAAGCAGGGCCGCCACATCATTACGGTGACGAATGCCGCCGCCAACCTGCACCGGCACGCTGACGCCGCGCAGCAGCGTGGTCAGCAGAGGGATCTGGCGTTTAGCCGGATCTTTCGCACCGGTTAAATCCACCAGGTGCAGCACACCGGCACCCTGGCGTTCATACTCCTGCAGGCGCGGCAGCGGATCGCTGCCGTAGTCGCGCTGCTGGCCGTAGTCGCCCTGATGCAGGCGCACCACCTTGCCATCAATCAAATCTAACGCGGGGATAATCATTACATCTCCAGAAAGTTTTTCAGCAGCTGCGCGCCCGCTTTGCCGGAGCGCTCGGGGTGAAACTGCACGCCAAAGAAGTTATCTTTCTGCAGCGCGGCGGTAAAAGGCAGGCCGTAGTCGCACTGCGCGATAGTCGCGGCGTTAACCGGCATCGCGTAGCTGTGAACAAAGTAGAAGTAGCTGCCATCCGGAATATCGCGGAACAGATGATGTCCCGCTTTTGCAGTGATCTGATTCCAGCCCATGTGCGGCAGCGGCAGATCCTGCGTATCCATCAGCGCCACCGGCTCATCAACAATGCCCAGCGTAGTGATGCCGCCGTTCTCATCGCTGCCGCGCCCCAGCAGCTGCATACCGAGACAGATCCCCAGCACCGGCTGCGTACAGGCCTTGATCAGCTCAATCAGCTCGCGCTCTGCCAGCTGGTTCATCGCCGCCTGCGCGGTGCCAACGCCCGGCAGCAGCAGCTTATCGGCGCGCAGTACCACATCCGGATCGCGGCTGACCGTGGGCGTATAGCCAAGACGCTCAATCGCCCATTTTACCGAAGAGAGATTGGCGCAGCCGGTGTCGAGAATGACCACGTTCATCACAGCACTCCTTTTGAGCTCGGCAGGGTATTACCTTCCACGCGGATCGCCTGGCGCAGCGTGCGGCCAAACGCTTTGAACAAACTTTCCACGCGATGGTGATCGTTACGGCCTTTGGTTTTCAGGTGCAGCGTGCTCATCATGGCGTAGGAGAGCGAGCGGAAGAAGTGCTCGACCATCTCTGTACTGAGATCGCCCACGCGCTGATAGCTGAACTCCGCTTTGTATTCGAGATGCGGCCGGCCGGAGATATCCAGCGCACAGCGCGCCAGACACTCATCCATTGGCAGCACAAAGCCGAAGCGGCCAATACCGCGCTTGTCGCCCAGCGCCCTGAGCAGCGCTTCACCCAGCGCCAGGCCGGTATCTTCTACCGTGTGGTGATCGTCGATATAGAGATCGCCTTTCACATCGATGTTCATGCGAAAGCCGCCGTGTACCGCGATCTGATCCAGCATGTGATCAAAAAAGCCGACGCCGGTGTTAATTTTGCTGCCGCCTTCGCGGTCGAGCCACACTTCCACTTTGATCTGGGTCTCTTTGGTGTTGCGGTTCACCAGCGCATAGCGGTCGCGCTGAGTCAGGCGCGCCTGAATGGATGCCCAGCTCTCACCTTCAGCGCCGTAGCGCAGGCCCTGAATACCCATGTTTTCCGCCAGCTGCAGATCGGTCTGACGATCGCCAATCACATAGCTGCTGGCTTTATCCAGCGCGCCTTCTGCCAGCCACGCTTCTACCAGCCGGGTTTTGGGTTTGCGGCAGTCGCAGTTATCGGCGGGCAGGTGAGGGCAGATCAGCACGTCGCTGAAGTTAATTCCCTGCGAGGTGAAGATCTGCATCATCAGCGTATGCGGCGCGTCAAAATCGGCCTGCGGGAAGCTTTCGGTGCCGAGGCCATCCTGATTGGTGATCATCACCAGCTGGTAACCCGCTTCCTGCAGCGCCAGCAGGGCAGGGATAACATCTTTCTCCAGCGCCAGTTTATCCAGGCGATCTACCTGAAAGTCGGACGGTGGCTCGGCAATTAACGTGCCGTCACGGTCAATAAAAAGGATCTTCTGGCTCATGCTTACTCCACGGAAAGGGCTTGCAGCGCGGCGATGAGACGCTCGCACTCGGTTCGGGTACCAATTGAGATGCGCAGGCATCCGGCAAGACCGGGATTTTTGTTCTGGTCACGCAGAATAATGCCCTGATCCCACAGCGATTTAAACACGGCTGGCGAGTCGGTGAAGCGCGCAAGAATATAGTTAGTCTCGCTCGGAAACACCTGCTCCACCACGCTCAGCTGCGGTAGCTGTTCGCACAGCCATGCGCGGTTCGCATTGAGTTCGGCAACGTGCTGACGCATCAGCGTGATACCCGCCTCGCTCAGCGCCTGTGCTGCAACGTCAGCGACCGGCGTGGCCAGCGGATAAGGCGCGATCACCTTCATCAGCAGGTCGATCACCGGCTTGTTCGCCAGGGTGAAACCGCAGCGCAGACCCGCCAGCGCAAACGCTTTTGACAGGGTGCGGAGGATCACCAGATGCGGAAATTCCTGCAGCCATGCCGCAAGCGTTGCGGCCGGGCAGAACTCAATATATGCCTCATCTGCTACCACCAGCGCTTTACCGGCGGTCATGGCCAGCAGCGCCCGGATATCATCCTGATTGATCAGGTTGCCGGTCGGATTGTTCGGGCTGCAGAGATAAACCACTTTTACACCGTCGAGCTTGCCGGCAATCGCCGGCAGGTTAAGCTGCCAGTTGTCCAGCGCCGGAACGGTACGGTACTCAATGCCGATGGTTTCCGCGCTGACGCTGTACATACCATACGTTGGCGGGCAGAACAGAATGGCATCTTTACCCGGTTCGCAGAACGCACGCATCAGTAGCTCAATGCCTTCATCAGCGCCGCGGCTGACCAGAACCTGCTCCGGCGTTAACCCGGCGTAGGCGGCATAACGCTCAATCACCACGCGCGGCTGGCACTCCGGATAGCGATTCAGCGTCTGCTGCGACAGCTCAAACGGCACCGGCAGCGGAAATTCGTTAGCGTTCAGCCAGACATCACCGTTGCCACCCAGGCGACGCGCTGACTGGTAAGGCGTCAGGGCGCGGACGTTAGCGCGCGCTAACGCTTCAATTTCAGTGCTCATGCTTGCTCCTTCAGGGCGGCAACGCGCAGGGTAACGGCGTTTTTGTGTGCATCAAGCTGCTCGGCGGCGGCCAGAGTTTCAATGGTAGCGGCCAGGTTCATGAAGCCCTGCGGCGTCAGCTCCTGCACCGTCATACGCTTCTGAAAATCTGCCAGTCCGAGGCTGGAGCTGGTGGCGGTATAACCATAGGTTGGCAGCACGTGGTTAGTGCCCGAAGCGTAGTCCCCGGCGGATTCCGGTGACCAGTCGCCGAGAAACACCGAGCCGGCACTGGTGATGGCATCGACCAGATCGCGCGGCTGGCGCGTCTGAATGATCAGGTGCTCCGGTCCATACTGATTTGAGATCGCCACACACTGTGCCAGATCCCGGGCCACAATCAGGCGACTGCTCGCCAGCGCCTGACGTGCGGTTGCGGCGCGCGGCAGTGCAGCCAGCTGCGTCTCAACGGCCTGCGCCACCTCGCCAGCCAGCGCCTGCGATGGCGTCAGCAGAATAACCTGGGAGTCAGGACCGTGCTCCGCCTGCGACAGCAGATCGGAGGCGACAAACGCGGGCGTTGCCCCGTCATCAGCAATAACCAGCACTTCAGAGGGGCCGGCAGGCATATCAATAGCCGCGCCGTCGAGCCGCTGGCTGACCTGCCGCTTCGCCTCCGTCACCCAGGCGTTGCCCGGGCCAAAGATTTTATCCACTTTCGGCACTGTTTCTGTGCCGAAAGCCAGCGCAGCAATCGCCTGCGCGCCGCCGACCTGAAATACCTCCTGAACGCCGCACAGCTGCGCGGCATACAGAATTTCATCGGCAATCGGTGGCGGGGAGCAGAGCACCACGCGGCCGCAGCCGGCGATGCGCGCCGGCGTTGCCAGCATTAGCACGGTGGAAAAGAGAGGCGCTGAACCGCCCGGAATATAGAGGCCCACCGACTGCACCGGCCGTGTGATCTGCTGACAGCGCACGCCGGGCTGCGTTTCGACATCCACCGCGGCCAGAATCTGGGCGTTGTGGAAGGTCTCAATATTGCGCACGGCCACCGCCATCGCCTGTTTAAGCTCGTCGCTCAGGCGCGCACCGGCGGCCTGCATCTCTGCCGCAGAGACGCGCAGATTGCTGACCTGCGCTTTATCAAACTGCGCGCTGAAATCCCGCAGTGCCGCGTCGCCGCGCGATTTCACTTCTGCCAGCACGTTCTGCACGGTGGCGCTGACGGTGGCAGAAGCGGCGATTGCCGGGCGCTGCAGCAAGGCCTGCTGCTGTTCAGCGTCACACTGCTGCCAGCTGATTGGGGTCATCAGGGTGCTCATCGGTTACTCCAGCATTTTTTCAATTGGCAGCACCAGAATTGAGCTGGCACCCAGCGCTTTCAGTTTTTCCATGGTTTCCCAGAACAGCGTCTCGCTGCTGACCATGTGCATCGCCACGCGGCTCACTTCGCCCGCCAGCGGCAGCACGGTCGGGCGCTCGGCACCTGGCAGCAGAGCGATCACCTCTTCCAGACGCTCGCTCGGCGCGTGCAGCATGATATATTTCGATTCACGCGCTTTGATGACGCCCTGAATGCGCGTCATCATTGTGTCAACCAGCGCCTGCTTTGCGGCTGGCAGCTCACCGTCGCGCTGGATCAGTACCGCTTTGGAGCGATAAATCACCTCCACTTCGCGCAGGCCGTTGGCCTCAAGCGTGGCGCCGGTAGAGACCAGATCGCAGATCGCATCGGCCAGGCCCGCACGCGGCGCGACCTCTACAGAGCCGTTCAGCAGGCAGGATTTAAACGCGATGTCCTGTTTATCGAGATACTGCTTCAGCAGGTGCGGATAAGAGGTCGCGATGCGGGCGTTGCTGAGACACTGCGGACCGGTGTATTCGGCATCAACCGGCATTGCCAGCGACAGGCGGCAGCCGCCGAAATCCAGGCGACGCAGCGTGAAGTAGCGCGGGTCTTCGCCCTGTGAACGGCGGGTCAGCAGCTCCTCTTCCAGCACGTTCTCACCGACAATGCCGAGATCGACCACGCCATCCATAACCAGGCCGGGAATATCGTCATCGCGCACGCGCAGGATATCGATAGGCATGTTCTCCGCAAACGCAATCAGACGCTGCTGCTGAAGGTTGATTTTGATGCCGCAGCGCGCCAGCAGTTCGCGTGATTCATCACTCAAACGGCCAGATTTCTGCATAGCTATGCGTAAACGGGTGTTATCTAACATGGTTCCTGTCCTCTTATTTGATCCTGTCTGAACGTGTTGCGTTTGCGTTCGCCCATAAAAAAACCCCCGGAAGATGATCTTCCGGGGGCTCTCTTTGCGCTCGCACCACTGGAAGATCCTGAACGTCTCCCAGCACACATCGCCTGAAAGACTAGTCAGGGTGATGGTGGTGATGATGGTTGAACTGAACGCGTGTCATAATAAATTCCGTTGCTGAATGAGTATTCATTTGCGTGCTGATTAACCTAGCGAAGATGGCGCGGCTTGGCAACCCTTTTTTAACGTCAGTTTACGGAACCTTCCGCAACACTTTGCGCTGGTTTGCCGGGCAGCCCCGCTCTAAGATGAGAGAACAATGGCGCGCAACAGCAGGAGCAAAGATGAAACGAGTCGCGATTACGGGTCTGGGCTGGCTGGGTATGCCGCTGGCAATGGCGCTGACGGCGCGGGGCTGGGACGTCACCGGCACGAAAACCACGCCGGATGGCGTTGAAGCCGCGCGGCGCTGCGGCATTGAGGCGTTTCAGCTGAAACTGACGCCGGAAATTGAGTGTGATGCAGATGAACTTGAGGCGCTGATGCAGGTGGATGCGCTGGTGGTCACGCTGCCTGCCAGTCGCACCGTGCAGGGTGCTGATGCCTATATGCAGGCGGTGCAAAACGTAGTGGACACGGCGCTGGCAAGCCGGGTGCCACGCATTATATTCACCAGCTCCACCTCGGTGTATGGCGCAGGCGAGGGGGTCATGAAAGAGCAGAGTGCGCTGCAGCCGGAGACGGTCGCCGGCAAAACGCTGGTTGAGCTGGAGAACTGGCTGCACGGCCTGCCAGGCACCAGCGTGGATATTCTGCGGCTCGCCGGCCTGGTAGGACCAGACCGCCATCCTGGCCGCTTTCTTGCCGGAAAAACCGGGCTGGAACACGGCAGCCACGGCGTCAACCTGGTGCATCTGGACGATGTGGTGGAAGCGATTATGCTGCTGCTGCAGCGGCCGAAAGGAGGGCATACCTACAACCTCTGCGCGCCGCATCATCCGTCGCGGGATACGTTTTATCCTGACGTCACAAAGAAGCTGGGGCTGGTGCCGCCCACGTTCAGTGCGCAGCCTGACCGGCCAACCGGGAAGCTGATCGATGGCACAAAAATTTGTGATGAGCTCGGCTTTGAGTATCGTTATCCCGATCCGGCGCGCATGCCGCTGGCCTAAACGCAGCGGGAGAGACGCATCTCCCGCTGCGGATCAGACGCCCAGCCGATCGCGTAACGCATACCATACGGCACCCATCGCCGTCAGCGGGACTTTAAACCGGCGTCCGCCCGGGAATGGCAGGTGCGGAAGCCGGGCAAAAGCGTCAAACCGCTCCGCCTGACCACGCAGCACTTCGGCAATCAGCTTGCCGGCGAGATGCGTGCAGGTAACGCCGTGGCCGCTGTCGCCCTGCATAAAATAGGCGTTGCGCTCCAGCTGACCAAACTGCGGCATACGCGACAGCGTCAGCAGGAAATTACCGCTCCAGCGGTGGCTGATTTTGATAGTGCGCAGCTGGGGAAACGTGCGCTGCAGCTTGGGCAGGATCAGGGCATCGATATCAGCCGGTTCGCGCGCGCCATACACCACGCCCCCGCCATACAGCAGGCGGTTATCCGCAGTAAGACGGAAGTAATCGAGCAGATAGTTACAATCCTCCACGCAGTAGTTGTTAGGCAGCAGCCCCAGCGCCTGGTCACGGCTGAGCGGTTCGGTGGTCACAATCTGTGAGCCGCACGGCATGCTTTTACGGCTCAGGCGCGGCTCCAGCTGCGCCGGCAGATAGGCGTTACCGGCAAAAATGACAAAGGTGGCGTGCACCTCTCCGTGCGCGGTGGTAATGCGATGCGGTGTACCGTAGTGTACGCCGAGGGCAGCAGAGTGTTCATAGATGCGCCCGCCGTGGCGGCGGATCGCCTCCGCTTCTCCCAGCGCCAGATTCAGCGGGTGCAGATGTGCGCCGCGCTTATCCAGCAGGCCACCGACATAGCGATCGGTAGCGATCTCCCGCCGGATACCGCGCTCATCCAGCAGCTCCAGGCTCTGATTACCGTAGCGCGCCCAGCTCGCCTGCTGACGCCGCAGGTGGCCCATCTGCCGCTGATTCAGGGCGGCAAAAATACCGCCCGGCCGGTAGTCGCAGCTGATCGCATAGCGATCGATACGGTCGCGGATAATATCGGCACCCTCAAACATCATGCTGCCCAGCATCGCTGCGGTCGCTTTACCGTAGCGCTGCTCTATTACATCCACGTCGCGGCTGTAGGAATTCACCACCTGACCGCCGTTGCGTCCGCTGGCGCCAAAGCCGATGGTGGCCGCCTCCAGCACAACCACGTCGTAGCCCGCTTCGGTCAGAAACAGCGCCGAGGAGAGGCCGGTAAAGCCGCCGCCGATAATACAGACGTCGCACTGAATGCTCTCCTGCAGCGCAGGCCAGGGGGCGTGCGGGTTGGCGCTGGCTGCGTAATAGCTCTCCACATGATGCATCACATCCTCCTCAGGGTCGTGACCGGTGATAATTGCTGGCGGCCTGAATAAATGCAGCAAACAGCTGACGTGAAACCGGGTTCTGCTCAGACTGCCACTCCGGATGCCACTGCACCGCCAGCGCAAAAGGATGATGACGCAGGCTCACCGCCTCAATTACGCCATCTGCGGCGCGCGCCTCTATGCGCAGCTGCGGTCCCGGCGTGCGTACGCCCTGCGCATGCAGTGAGTTAACGGTAAAGGGGGCATGGCAGTCAGGCAGCTGACTCAGCAACCCGCCCGGTTCCGGCGTGACCAGATGCGCCGCCGCGTACTGCTGCGACAGCGGCCGGGCAGGATCTTCACGGTGATCCTGAAATCCTTTAACCTGATGCAGCTGACGATGCAGGGCACCGCCGTTGGCGACCACCAGCTCCTGCAGGCCGCGGCAGATACCAAACAGCGGCATCTGCCGGCTGGTCGCCCAGGTAATGGCAGCAAAAGCCAGGCGGTCGCGGGCCGGGTCGCTGTGCGCTTCACTGCCCGCTTCGCCATAGTGCCAGGGTTCAATGTTGCTGGGGCTGCCAGGCAGCAGCAGGCCGTCCAGCAGCGCCATGCTTTGCGCCAGCAACTCTGGTGCGTCCAGCAGCTGATGCGGCAGCGGCAGCGGAACACCGCCCGCCGCGACCACCGCATCCGGATATTTATTGTGCAGCGTCTGAGCGGGGTGGGGGCCAGTCATATTCTGGCACATCACTATCCCGATCAGCGGTTTTACAGAATCTGTCATCATCCGGTTACCACGCTGAGAGTACGATCGCTCTGCCGGCAGGGTCAGGCAGGCGCGTAAGCGAGCCTGTTATTCTCAATCTAATCTGCCCGCGCCGAACTGCAAACCAGATTGTTACATTTGCACACTATTTGTGTTGGCGCTATGTTAGAGCTGTAGTTCGGAATTAAAGCATCGCGCAAACCTCATTAACGGTAACTGGCGGGTGGTATATGACGAATATCGTGGAAGTAGAAGACTTCACGCGGCACAGTGAAGAGAAGCGAACAAGCGCGTTCCAGCTGGAGGTGAAAACCTGGCTGGAACGCCATCCTGAAACGCAGTATGTCGATATCCTGTTAAATGATTTAAATGGTGTTTTTCGCGGTAAACGGATCCCTGTCGCCGCGCTCCCCAGGCTTGAAAAAGGGTGTTACTTTCCCGCCTCTGTTTTTGCCATGGACATTCTCGGCAACACCGTTGAAGAAGCCGGTCTCGGCCAGGCGCTTGGCGAACCCGATAACCTCTGCATTCCTGTTCCCGGCACGCTTATTCCTTCTGCTTCCGATCCGCAACGCATTGCTCAGCTGCTGCTGACGATGTGCAACCAAGATGGCACTCCCTTTGACGTTGAACCCCGAAACGTGCTGAACCGGCTGTGGCAGCAGCTGCGTAATCGCGGACTGTTTCCGGCGGTAGCGGTAGAGCTGGAGTTCTATCTGGTTGATAAGCAACGTGATGCCGGCGGATTTATTCAGCCGCCGTGCTCGCCAGGCAGCGCAGAGCGCAACATGCACTGTCAGGTTTATTCAGTAGATAACCTCGATCATTTTGCTGACGTGCTGCGTGATATCGATGCGCTGGCGCAGCGGCAGGGGATCCCGGCCGATGGGGCACTGGCAGAAGCCTCGCCGGGGCAGTTTGAGATCAATCTGCATCACACGCAGGATATTCTCAAAGCGTGTGATGACGCGGTTCTGCTGAAGCGGCTGGTGCGACAGGTGGCGGAAAATCACGGTATGACCGCCACGTTTATGGCGAAGCCGTATGAGGAGTATGCCGGCAGCGGCATGCACGTACACATCAGCATGCTCGACGCGGCAGACCATAACGCATTCTCTCTGGATGATGGCAGCAACTCGCCGCTGCTGAAGCGCGCGCTGGCAGGTATGATTGATCTGATGCCGGCGTCAATGGCGCTGCTGGCGCCCAACGTTAATGCTTACCGGCGCTTCTCGCCAGAGTCGTTTGTGCCGCTGCAGGCGTCGTGGGGACATAACAATCGCACCGTGGCGCTGCGTATACCGTGCGGTGACAAAGAGAACCATCGCGTGGAGTATCGCGTGGCGGGTGCAGATGCCAATCCCTACCTGGTCGTGTCAACAATTCTTGCCGGGATTTTGCACGGTCTGGATAATCAGCTACCTTTACCTCATGCGGTGACCGGAAACGGACATGCTGCAGAAGGGCTGGCACTGCCGGTTCGCCAGAGCGACGCCCTTTATGAATTTGAAAGCAGCTACCCGCTGCAGAAGCTGCTGGGAGAGCGTTTCAGCCGCGTATGGCACAGCTGTAAGCAGTGTGAGCTGCGGGAATTTGAACGCCTGATCACCGCTACAGAGATTGACTGGATGCTAAAGAACGCCTGACGAGCAGAAGAATTGCGTTAACGTCTTGTGTCGATGGTATAAGTTGGGGCAAAATATGCCCCCTGCAAAAGACAGAACATAGCCGACGCATTGAGCGTCGGTTATTTTTTTGCATAATGTTTTTAATACATACATAACCGAGGCCGGACGCGTATCCGGATAGATAGACACCGAAACACGCTTCTGCGTGAGATTTGAGGAACAAAGATGGGACTGTTTACAATTGCACCAGCACTGGCTGGTTCTCGCTTTCGTGATGATTACGGCGCGGCGACAATCGCAAACACTAATATCACTTCTCACTGCAGCACATTGCGCAGTATCCCTGTGGTACAACTGACATCAGTTGCTGCTGTAGGGGGTCTGAACAATGGCGCTTAATACCTCTGCCGCACCTCAGCGTGCACATCTGAAAAAAACTCTGACCCTGCTTCCGGTCGTCATGATGGGCCTGGCGTATATGCAGCCAATGACCCTGTTTGATACCTTCGGCATTGTGTCAGGTTTAACCGACGGCCACGTCGCCACTGCCTATGCTTTCGCCCTGATTGCGATTCTGTTTACGGCTGTGAGTTACGGTAAGCTGGTACGCCGCTTCCCATCTGCGGGCTCCGCTTATACCTACGCTCAGAAAGCCATCAGTCCGCACGTCGGCTTTATGGTGGGCTGGTCATCGCTGCTGGACTATCTGTTCATGCCGATGATCAACATCCTGCTGGCAAAAAGCTACTTTGAGTCGCTGGTGCCGGGTATTCCGTCGTGGATTTTCGTTGTGCTGCTGGTGGCCTTTATGACCATCTCCAACCTGCGTGGTATCAAAACCGTGGCTAACTTTAACAGCGTCATTGTGGTGCTGCAGGTTGTGGTCATGGCCGTGATTACCGGTATGGTGGTTTACGGTGTGGCGCACGGTATTGGCTCCGGTACGCTGGTAAGCACGAAACCGTTCTGGTCTGAGCATGCTCAGGTGGTGCCGATGATCACCGGTGCGACGATTCTCTGCTTCTCGTTCCTCGGCTTTGACGGCATCAGCTCGCTGTCGGAAGAGACCAAAGATGCTGAACGCACGATCCCGCGCGCGATTTTCCTGACGGCGCTGATTGGTGGCGTGATCTTTATCGCGGTCTCCTACTTCCTGCAGCTCTACTTCCCGGATATCTCGCGTTTCCAGAATCCGGACTCGTCACAGCCTGAAATCATGCTGTTTGTGGCCGGTAAAGCGCTGCAGATCGGGATCCTGATCTTCTCTGTGGTGACCGTGCTGGCGTCAGGTATGGCGGCACACGCAGGCGTTTCACGTCTGATGTACGTAATGGGCCGCGATGGCGTGTTCCCGCAGCGCATCTTTGGCTTCGTGCATCCAAAATATCGCACGCCGTCACTGAACGTACTGCTGGTGGGCGCGGTGGCACTGCTGGCTATCAACTTTGATCTGGTGACCGCTACGGCGCTGATCAACTTTGGTGCGCTGGTCGCATTTACCTTTGTTAACCTCTCCGTGATCGCACAGTTCTGGATCCGCGAGAAGCGTAACAAGACGCTGAAAGACCACCTGAACTATCTGGTGCTGCCTGTAATGGGCGCGCTGACGGTGGGTGCGCTATGGATCAACCTCGAAGAGACCTCCATGGTGCTGGGTCTGGTATGGGGCGCAATTGGTATTATCTACCTGGCGTTCGTCACCCGTACCTTCCGTAATCCGGTCCCGCAGTTCAGCGAAGAAGTGTAATGCCCGTGACCGGAGGCGCTGCGCCTCCGGTCTGCTTTCTGCAAGAGTTATCCCCGCTACACACCCGTTACCTTCGCCTGGTATATTTGCACTAACCTGGTTTCACTTCTGACACCTGTTTCACTTCAGGAAACCAGCGCCTGGGCGTAGTGATAGAGCGCCTTCAGCTGCGCCATCTTTTCCGCATCCTCTTCATGCAGGCTCGCCAGGGATTCCAGCTCCAGCAAAAATGCCTGCACCCGTTCGGCATTCAACGCTTCGCGGCGATGCTGCAGCCAGCGCTGCAGCTCGCGATCGTCGAGCGTGCCGGGAAAGTTACGCGCCCGGTAGCGAAACAGCAACGGATTAACGCGCGGGTCGTTGAACGTAAGATCCAGCGCCGGCAGATTCTGCGGCGCCGTCTGACGGAGAATCGTCATGCCGGCGCGATCGGCATCGCTGAAGAAGCCGTCATACAGCTGCGCATCGACATCCGCTGACGGCGTAAAGGGTTCCGCTTCAGCAAACAGCGTCACCACTTTCTCACGCACGGCGACATGCTGGCGCAGCAGGGCGAGGTTCGCCAGACAGTACTGGCGATCGATCCCGAGTCGCTCCGCATCTTCCGGGCGCAGCGTGCTGGCCGGAGCCAGCACCGGACACTTATTAATGTGTACCAGCTTAATGGGCACCGGTGCGGCATCGCCCAGCTCGCTCTGCCGCGTATAGAGACGCTCGCGCAGCGCGTCCGGCTCCAGCTCCAGCAGCGGGGTCATATCGCCGGCCAGGTCAGCCACAATCAGCGCATTTTTGTTATCAGGATGCCACGCCAGCGGCACAATCCAGCTGGTATTGCCCCGCGCAGCGCCAAACATACCGGAGACGTGAACCAGCGGCTTCATCTGCGGAATATCAATCAGGGTCATCAGCTTTTGCTTATTGCGGTGCGCGAAGAGAAACGCATACAGCTTTGGCTGCTTCTCTTTGACCAGTTTTGCCATCGCCAGCGTAGCCCACACGTCAGACATCGCATCGTGCGCCTGTTCGTGCGCCACGCCGTTGGCTTTCGTGAGATGCTCCAGCTTAAAACTGGGAAAGCCTTCCTCATTTTCAGGCCAGACAATCCCTTCCGGCCGCAGCGCATAGCAGGCGCGCATCACATCCAGCAGATCCCAGCGCGAATTGCCGTTCTGCCAGCTCCAGCCGTAGGGATCAAAAAAGTTGCGGTAGAAAATATTGCGCGTGACTTCGTCGTCAAAGCGCACGTTGTTATAGCCGATCACGCAGGTATTGGGCTGGGTAAACAGTGAGTGGATACGTGCGGCAAATTCCGCTTCCGTGACGCCGCGCGTGCGCGCAACCTGCGGCGTAATGCCGGTGATCATCACCGCTTCCGGCTGTGGCAGATAGTCATCTGCGGGCTGACAGTAAAACACCTGCGGTTCACCCACCGGGTTAAAGTCGGCATCGGTGCGCAGGCCGGCAAACTGGGCCGGACGATCCAGCGACGGGCTCTTACCGAAGGTTTCATAGTCATGGAACAGAAAGGTGAACTCAGAGGCGGGCACGGCGTTATCCTGGATTGAAAAATCAACCCACAGAATAGTCGGGCGTTTCAGCCAGCACAACCCTCATCCGCCGCGCTGCGGGCGGACCTGCACTTTTTCTGTACGGGACATACTTTTTTTCAATTTATTCAGATATCAAAGCGCCATTTGCCGTACAACGTGCGGCGGTAAATTCATTTTTAAACTGAGGACAATGTGTTGAAAAGGCGTGTGTGGGTAACTCTTTCTGGATTAGTGGTGATGGCATCAATGGCGCAGGCGGATGACAGCCTGCCGTTTCCCGTGACGGCGCCGGGTATTGATGCCGCATCATGGGTATTAATGGACGCTACCACCGGGCAGATCCTCACTGCCGGCAATCCGGATGCAGAGCGTAATCCCGCCAGCCTCACCAAGCTGATGACCGGCTATGTGGTCGATCGCGCGGTCGATCAGCATAAAATCACCCGGGATGATGTTGTCACCGTGGGCAAAGATGCCTGGGCGGCGGGCAATCCGGTGTTCAAAGGCTCCTCGCTGATGTTCCTCAAGCCGGGCGATAAAGTCACGGTACGCGATCTGATGCGCGGGGTTATTATCGATTCCGGTAATGATGCCTGCGTGGCGCTGGCAGACTACGTGGCCGGCAGCCAGGAGAGTTTCGTCACCATGATGAATCACTATGTGCAGAAGCTCGGACTGACGCATACGCATTTTGAAACCGTACACGGCCTCGATGCACCGGGCCAGCACACCACGGCCCGCGATCTGGCGGTGCTGTCACGCGCCATTATTAATGGCGAGCAGGACTTTTACGCTATGTATAGCGAGAAAACCCTGAGCTATAACGGCATTACGCAGAACAACCGTAATGGCCTGCTGTGGGATCAGCATCTGCACGTAGACGGGATGAAAACCGGCCATACCGAGAGCGCCGGGTTTAACATTGTCGCTTCCAGCGTTGAAGGCCGCCACCGGCTGATCGCGGTGATCATGGGCGGCAAAAGTTCCAAAGGGCGCGAAGAGCAGGCGCGCAAACTGCTGACGTGGGGGCAAAGCAACTTTGATACCGTGCAGCTGTTCCATGCCGGCAAGAAGATCGGCAGCGAAAACGTCTGGTACGGCAATCCGCATAAAGTCGAGGTGGGTACCACGCAGGATATCTATCTGTCGCTGCCGCGCAGCGAAGTGGCTAACGTAATGGCGAAATATGTTATCGATCGCAAAGATCTCACCGCACCGCTGAAAGCCGGCGAGCAGATTGGTGAAATTCAGGTACTGGATAAAGATAAACAGCTGGCAAGCTATCCGCTGTATGCGCTGCAGACGGTGGAAGAGGCGGGCATCGTGACCCGTATCAGCGACTACGTGAAGCGTAAACTCTGATCGGGTTAACCGTGGCGTTATCGCTGCGTTTCTGTTTTGAAAGCAGAATGTGACGCCACTGTTATCTGATGTATGCGAACATAAAAAAAGCGGGAAAAAGCGGCGGCAGGGGCTGAAGCCTGCTGCCATGCCAGGGTAACATAGCGCGCAAATTTTTCCCGTTCCCGGATAACCATGTTACGCGCTGACAAGCCTGTCTCGTCGATTGAATTCTGGTTCTACCGCCACTACCGCGCCGTTCACGGTGTGCGTATCGCTATCGCCTTTGTACTCTGCTTCCTGTTTGTCAGGCTGACGAATATTCCTGAAGGCACCTGGCCGCTGATTACGCTGGTGGTCGTGATGGGACCCATCTCTACCTGGGGTAACGTACTGCCGCGCGTGATCCAGCGTATCAGCGGAACCTTTGCCGGGCTGATTTCCGGTCTGATTGCGCTAAAGCTGGAGCTTATCTCGCTGCCGCTGATGCTGGTCTGGTGCTTTGCGGTCATGATTGTCTGTGGCTACCTGACGCTGGGCAAGCATCCCTATATGGCCCTGCTGATTGGTATCACGCTCGGCGTGGTGGTGGGGGCGCCGGCCGGTGATTTCACCGTGGCGCTGTGGCGCGGCGGCGATGTCATTTTAGGCTCGCTGATGGCGCTGCTGTTTAGTGCCATCTGGGCGCAGCGTGCCTACATCCACTGGCGTATTCAGCTCTCCGATGCGTTTGTCAGCATGGCAAAGATCCATCACGCCGGTTTTTCACCCAATCTGGTCGAGAAACCGCGTCTCAGTCCGCGCTTTCAGAAGCTGCTCAGCAGCGTCATCAGAATGCGTGCGCTGCTGGAGCCCGCCAGTAAAGAGACGCGCATTCCGAAATCGGTGTTTGAGGCGATCCAGACCATCAACCGTAACATGGTCAATACCATGCAGATGCAGATTGAAGCCTGGTGGGCCTCACGTGAAAGTCATCTGCTGCTGCTGAATGCACCCGCGCTGCGGCGCACGCAGCAGATGACGGAAGAGACGCTGAACGCGCTGGCGCTGCTGCTGCAAAAAGGGGAGACGGAACAGGTTATCGCTAACAGCCACGCGCTGGAGGAGATTGTGCAGGAGCTGGAGGCGCTGATCGCCAGCGGCAGCGCGCAGCTGGAAACCACGGCGATATACGGCTACGTCTGGCTAAGTCTGGAGCAGGCGCGGCAGCTGGAGCGTATGACCGATCTGGTCCGGCTGGCGCTGCGCAAATAGTTTTCTCTGGCAACCACTTAGTGCGAATTGCCCTTTCTTTGCGCTAAGATAAGAGCCAGTCTGAAATTTGCTGTGAGAATTGCTAACCCGGCTCAACAGCCGCTAAGCTACAACTCTTGACGTTATATGACTATTCCGCCTGCTGCGGCAGGCCTTAAGAAAGGTGCCAACATGGAAAATGCCAAGCAATCATTTCAGGACGTGCTGGAGTTTGTGCGTATGTTTCGTCGTAAAAACAAACTGCAGCGCGAAATTCACGATAACGAAAAGAAAATCCGTGATAACCAGAAACGTGTGTTGCTGCTGGATAACCTGAGTGAATATATCAAACCCGGCATGAGCGTGGAGGCGATCCAGGAAATTATCGCCTCTATGCGCGTGGACTATGAAGATCGCGTGGATGAATACATCATTAAAAATGCCGATCTGTCGAAAGAACGTCGCGATCTGTCGAAAAAACTGAAAAGCATGGGTGAGCCGAAAGAACACTAAGTGCAGCGGTAAGGTTTCACTGTGACAAGGTCGCCATTATGGCGACCTTTTTAATGCCTGCGCCAGTGCCTGCAGCTGGCGGGCAATTTCGCCCGTATCGACGCCATTGTGCTGCGGAGCGGCCGTGGTTTCACGCAGAACAAGCTCCGTCTCCAGCGGCAGCGCGCGCAGCGTTTGTCCGGCCAGCTGCGCCAGGATCCGCTCCACGCTGATACGCCCCAGCTGCTGCAGATCCTGCCGGACGGTGGTCAGCGGTGGCTGGTACCAGGCGCTCTCTGCGGTGTCATCGTAGCCAATCAGCGAGATATCCGCCGGGATCGCGACGCCGTGCTGGTGCAGCGCGCGCATTGCCCCCAGCGCCATCTGATCGTTAGCGACCAGCAGCGCCTGCGGCAGCCGATCCGGCAGCAGGGTAAGCAGCGCCTGATAGCCGGACGCCGCGCTCCAGTCACCGTCCAGAACACAATAAGGCTGCAGCTGATGGTGTGCCAGCGCCCGCTGCCAGTCAGCAAAGCGGGCGCGGGCCGACGCTGAGCGCGCCGGACCGTTCAGCACGCCAATTTCACGGTGACCCAGCGCCACCAGATGATCCACCGCCTGCTGTGCGCCGCAGCTGCTCTGATACTGACACTGCGGTACCGGCGCACAGGTTTCGACATCGAGAAACAGGGCGGGTTTACTGCCACACTGCTGCTGGATCTGTGCCGCCTGTCCGGCATCCAGCGGCAGGTTAATCAGCAGCGCATCAACGCGCTGCGCCAGCAGCTCATTAACCGTATCCTGCGCGGCACTCTGTGCATTAGCCATGGCGATCACCAGATGATACCCCCCGGCAGCGGCCCGTTGCTGAATCGCAGAAGCGATCTGTGCCGGTGCCATCAGCGCCAGATCGCTGGTGGCCAGTCCCAGCGTGCGCGTTGCCTTACCCGCCAGCTGTTGCGCCACCCGATTGGGCACGTAGCTGAGTTCTGCCATCGCCGCCTCTACCCGGGCACGCGTGCGAGCTGAGACCTGTGACGAATGGTTTAGTACCCGGGATACCGTTTGATATGAGACGCCAGCCAGGCGGGCGACATCATCCAGCGTTACAGAGCGCGCGGTCATTACATTCTCCTGAATTGACTGCGGCGAGTGTACCAAATTTTCCCGGTTGTCACCTGTTCCTGCGTTGTTCAGAGCCGGGTCACGCCCAGTGCCGCCGCCTGCTGCTCCCATGCGAGGACCTCATCATAGTAACTGCGGCAGGGCACTGAAAAACCGTTCAGCAGATTGGCCTGCATCAGCGGTTTAAAATCCTCAACGTTGGCCAGTTCAAATAACGCGCTGCGCAGCTTTTCCAGCAGCAGACTGTCGGTGCGGGCAGACGTAATAAGCGGCAGGGCCGGACAGAGCGGCGTCTCGCCAATAATGGTCACCCCGGCCAGCGCCTGCGGCTGATATTTTTGCAGCAGCGCCCAGGTAATACAGTCAATGGCCGCGATATCTGCTTCGTTACGGCGCAGCGCCGCCAGCGACTGCTGATGGCTGCCGCTAAAGTGCGTTTCTGCAAAAAACTTACCGTGCCGCGCAAGCGGTGCGATCGCATAGCGCAGGGCGTTATAGCCTGAGTGAGAGTCAGCGCTGTTGCATACGGCACGCCGTCCGCGGAAATCCTCCAGCATGCGATCGTCCTCCTCCCGGCGTACCACCAGCCAGCTGCGGTAACGCAGATCCTCACAGCCCGGTGCACACGACTGCAGCGTGCCGACCAGCTGTACCTCTGGCAGCTGACTGACCAGCGCATAGCCGCAGGTCTGGCTTAGCAGCAGATTGTCGTCGTGCCAGTGGGTGAGCAGATCGTCCGGTGCAACCACCTGTGCTGTCACATCGCGTTTTGCCAGCAGTTTCAGTAGCGCATCGGTAGTTGCCGCCGTTGTCGCGCTGTCGATGTCATACATAGGTAAAGAGATAAGGTGCATAAGGCATCCCTGAGTGCATCAGTCTGTTTGGCAAATCGGTGTTTTAAAGATAGCTGAGATTGATAGGCGAGAGGGTGGGTGCGGTTGTACAAAAAAGTTGAAGATGCGCACGAAAACTATTGGCTATCACTCATCACCGTGCTGGCGTACCCTTTGTTTATCGATTTATACATAGGTAACGTCAGGCGATTCTGTCGCTGGCGGGGAGTACTGAAACATGAAAAAAATTGGTTTTCTCTCATTCGGTCACTGGACGCCATCACCCCATTCTGCCACCCGCTCGGCGCAGGATGTACTGCTGCAGTCTATTGACCTTGCGGTCGCGGCAGAAGAGCTGGGGGCAGACGGCGCCTATTTCCGCGTCCACCACTTTGCCCGCCAGCTGAGTTCGCCTTTCCCGCTGCTGGCTGCGGTGGGGGCAAAGACCCGCCGTATTGAAATCGGTACTGGCGTTATCGATATGCGTTATGAAAATCCGCTCTATATGGCAGAAGACGCGGGCGCAGCCGATCTGATTTCCGGCGGCCGTCTGCAGCTGGGGCTGAGCCGCGGTTCGCCGGAGCAGGTGATTGAGGGGTATCGCTACTTCGGGTTTGATCCCCGCGCCGGCGAGAGCGACGCGGATATGGGGCGCCGGCACACGGAAGCGCTGCTGGACGTGCTGCGCGGTGAGGGATTTGCAAAGCCAAATCCCCAGCCAATGTTCCCGAATCCCCCAGGGCTGCTGCGTCTGGAGCCGTTCTCTGAAGGCCTGCGCGAGCGTATCTGGTGGGGATCTGGCTCAAATGCCACTGCCGTCTGGGCCGCAGAGCAGGGAATGAATCTGCAGAGTTCCACTCTGAAAGATGATGAAACCGGCGAACCGTTCCATGTGCAGCAGGCACAGCAGATCCGTGCCTACCGCGCAGCATGGGCTGCCGCAGGCCATCAGCGTGCGCCACGCGTGTCGGTGAGCCGCAGTATCTTTGCGCTGATGAATGATACCGATCGCGCTTACTTCGGCCGCGGCGGTCAGGATCAGGATTCAGTTGGTTTTCTGGATGAGAAGACGCGCGCCATTTTCGGCCGCAGCTATGCAGCCGAGCCGGATCGCCTGATAAAGATGCTGGCAGAAGATGAGGGTATTGCAGAGGCAGATACGCTGCTGCTGACTATTCCAAATCAGCTCGGCGTGGATTACTGCGCGCACGTTATCGACAGCATCCTTACCCACGTCGCCCCGGCGCTTGGCTGGCGTTAACCTGCCGCATATAAAACCAGGGCCGCATCAATGCGGCCCCTACGGTACATCATCATTGCAGGGGCGCCATTCATGGCGCCCTGGCCGCAAATGAAACCAGGGCCGCAATAATGCGGCCCCTACGGTACACCATCACCGCAGGGGCGCCATTCATGGCACCCTTTGCCGGGTATGAAACCAGGGCCGCATCAATGCGGCCCCTACGGTACACCATCACCGCAGGGGCGCCATTCATGGCGTCCTGGCCGTAAATGAAACCAGGGCCGCATCAATGCGGCCCCTGCGGTACACCATCACCGCAGGGGCGCCATTCATGGCATCCTTTGCCGGGTATGAAACCAGGGCCGCAATAATGCGGCCCCTACGGTACACCATCACCGCAGGGGCGCCATTCATGGCGCCTTGGCCGCGTATGAAAACCGGCGCCGCTATGCGGTACCACGCTCCCACCACAGTTTGTCCAGCGCATAATAACGGTCGCGTTCTTCTTCCGGCTGGGTGAGATCGCGCTTCCACGGCTTGGCGAGGATATAGTGCAGGTTTTTAACCTTATCCTGCTGCCACATGGCGCTGTGCTGAAAGGGCAGCGTCTTTAGCGCGTTATAGATGTAGGAAAGCGGCAACCAGCGGCCAGCAAACACTTCATTCAGCAGATCCTGCTCCGAGAAGGGATAGCGTTTAAGATCGTCAATCTCCTGCACTTTCTGCTGCAGCCAGCTGAACACGGCGTTATCCGGTTTCAGCACCAGAAAACCGCCGTTAAGATAAGCGTCGAGCGTGGCAGGTGCCGCTTCGCCCCGGTCATGCCAGGTATAGTGACAGTTTTCCGGCTGCCAGCTGGCCGGATAGCTGGCAATCTGGTTTGGATTACAGCGGCAGGCGTGACAGGCGGCCAGCGCATATTTACCCATATCCAGCGTAAACAGCTCATCCATGTTCTGCAGAACCAGCATATCAGCATCCAGAAAAACCACGCGCTCATAGTCGGTCAGCTCCCACGCGCGTAATTTGCTCCACACCTCGCCAAACTGTGCCGACGCGTAGTGCTGCTCCAGCGCGCTGTCGGGCATCAGCGGCGCAACAGGCTTAATCACACAGCCTGCAGCCTGCAGCGCAGCGCGCGTCCCGGCATCGATCGCATCCGTGACCATCACAACCAGCGGCCAGCGGGTTTCACTGCGCTGAAGCGAACGGTGCAGCGCTTTCACGCCAATAACATAATCGGGCTGCGTCAGCAGCGTTACCCAGGCGAACATATTCTCTCCCTGTTCAGACATCAGTCAAAAAGCGCAGTGGTGTAGTCGTTGCTGAAACGGCGGGTGGGATCCAGCGTCTCACGCACCGCGCGGAAAGCATCCCACTGCGGATAAATATCGCGCCACTGATAGCGCTGCGGATCGTAATATTTCCCCCAGTGCGGGCGTCCGCCTTCAGCTGCCAGCAGTTTCTCTACTTCCGTCAGAAAATGCAGACCCTCCTGCGACAGCGAGCCATCATCCGCGTAGTACACGACAAACCCAAAGAAGCAGGAGGGCTGCTGATGTGACGGGCTCAGCCAGCCTTCTGAGGCGCCGGTACAGCGCAGGATAATCGGGTAGTGCATGTGCGGCTGATTTTCGGCATACCAGGCTTTAATCTTGCTGATAACCTGCGGCGTTTTATCGAGCGGCACGGCAATTTCTACGTTGATCTGCGGGACCGCGATGCCGCGACAAAAAAGCTGATAAATATCGCCGCTGACATCGGTGAAGTCGCGAAAGCGGGTAACGGTGCGGAACTGTTTACCGCCTTTGCCGTGGATTTGCGTATCGCGGTGCATCTGGGCCAGCGTCTGATCAATGGTATGGTTCAGGCTGCTGTCGGCGTTATCGCCATGCTCAATCACCTGACGTCCATTGGCGTGCCAGGCCTGCGTATCCTCTTCGCTGGCCTGCTCAGCGTTCCAGACATGCATCAGGTTGTCATCGACAAACCACCAGGCTTTACTCAGCTCATAGTCACGGTTCCACTTCAGCAGATCCTGCTCCAGCGCATCGGCGCTGACGGCAAATTTATAGCAGGTAAATAAGCGAAACGGCTGGGTGCGCAGCGTAACCGCAGTTACCACGCCAAGCGAACCCAGGGCAACCTGCGCTGCCGGGAAGTCAGGCTCGCCGCGCGCAAACTCACGCACGCTGCCATCGGCCAGCACCATGCGAATGCGCAGCGCTTCATCCGCCAGCGAACTCTGCTGTAATCCCTGACCATGGGTCCCGGTCGCCAGCGCACCCGCCAGCGTCTGCACGGCAATCACGCCGGGGGAAGAGGCGAGCATGCGATCGCGCGCGGTTAAAGTGTCATACACCGTTTGCAGCAGCGTACCGGCCGCAAAGGTAATGGTGTGGTCATCTTCAGCCAGTACGCCGGTAAAGGCGCTCAGGTCGAGCAACAGATCGTCGGGTTGCACGCAGAGCATCCGGCCTGGCGACAGCCGGCTGCCCATCAGACGCACTTTTCCGCGCGTATCGCGCAGCAGCTGCTGCAGCTCAGCTTCCGTTTGTGGCTGGTGCAGCTGCTGACGCTGGCCCACCACAGAGTTCTGCGCCCAGTTCCAGAGGGCTGTATCGTGTTCAGTATCCTGGGTGTTGCGTAACGGATAGAGAAGGGCATCTTTGTTCACTTCAGTGTTCCTTAGTCTCAGGTCTGTGACCGTCCCGTTGATGAGATCAAGCGTAGACCATCACAGCGAACCCGCAGACGACGGGGCCTGGCGAATGTAACGCAGCGTTGCCGTCACCGCCAGTTGACGGTTGCGGCGGATGGTTTCCGCTTCGCTGTCGTCAGGCGTGAACAGCGTATGAAAGGTATAGCGGTTCGACACATGGTGAACGCAGATACTGCTGATAAGGCGGTGCACATCCACGCTGCTGAGGTCGCGACAAAACAGTCCCTGCTGCTGGCCACGCGTCAGTATCGCTTCAAGCAGTTCGAGCGCGCTGCGGTTAAGCGTTTTGATCCGCTCAGACTGCATGATATAGCGGCCGCGCAGCAGGTTTTCGCTGCAGACCAGCCGCATAAAATCCGGATGCGCCACATGATAATCAAAGCTCGCCTCAACCAGTTTGATCATCGCCTGTTCCGGTTCGAGCATGGCAAGCTGCAGGCTGGTTTCATGCTCGCGCATGGCGCGATACACCTGCTCCAGCACCTCAATGTAGAGCGCTTCTTTGCTGGTGAAGTGATAAACCACCATGCGCTTCGTGGTCTGCGCCAGCGCTGCAATCTGCTCCATGCGCGCGCCCGTCAGGCCATATTCGGCGAAAACAGAGAGCGCAGCCGCAATGATACGGCGCTTTAATCCTTCCGGATCGTTTTTGCGTTTACTGGGGGTCTCAGACATGGTTTTCACAGCGTTGATCAAAAACCCCATGATAACACAGGCATACTCCAGCCCGGACAGCAGTACGTGTGGCGCGAAGCCAGCCAGGGACGTTGAACCATAAGGAGCGAATTTAGAGAGCGCGCGGACAGGAGATCATTTTAACTATAGGGCTGTTTTTTAGACGCAGTTCAGGAGAAATTATGTCAGTTCCCGCTTTAATCAGTACCAAAGAAGCTTCCCGACTTAGTGCATATGCCATGGGTATAGGCAGTGAATTAAATATGAAAGATGTTGCCAGACCTAAAGGTATGCTGGAACACCTTGTTAATATATTTACGCTTGGTGGCGTCAGAAGAGAAAAAGAGGAAGTTTATAAGTCAGTGATAGCTCAACTTAGAACCGAACTTCGGGACAGAAAAGCTACACCAGAGTCACTGCAAAACATGGGGAAAATAGAGCTACATCTCAATAAAATGGACATTACGCTAAGGCCAGATAGCCGGTACAACGCAATGCAGATTACCGTATCCAGAGGCAGTGAAAAGGCAGAAAGTTTTGTACCTGACAGCAATTTTACTGTTCTCTGTTCATCGATTATGCTCAGGGAAAAATTAGGGCTGAGCAGAGAGAATGATCTTCTTACGCCCGAAGGAAAGATTAATCTGTCAGATATTACCGATAGCAGATCATCTTTTGATAGTGTTGTAAAAAATTTAATGGATATACCAGTTCCGTTGAGGTGTAACCTATCAGAATCAGTTCAAAAGAGTCTGAATATTATTGAAGATAGTAATACAGGGATATATCATATATCTGCACAAGTTTTTAGCCTTGATTCAATTTTGCAGGTAGATATAGAAGAAGACTATTTTAAAAATAGCGATTTAGTATATTTCGTTGATTCTGCAGCCCTGAATGGAGCTGATGCAGATATGAGAGGAAGTCGCGCTGTAAATGAACATTCACAAAAAGAAGCTATAACATCAAATTATATCAACATGGATAAGGAAGAGGAAGAGCCCTCTGAGGAAATAAAAAAGTATAATGAAGCTAAGCACTCTGTCAGCAATCAATCAGAATCACAGGTAAATATCTTGCCGAAAACCGCTACATATAACGAAACCTCGCCTCCTGTTTTATCGTGGGAGACAACCGGAGCGGATTCCGGTTTCGCGACAGGATATATGACTGGAACAAATTTAGACAGCGACACGTTAAGTTATTCTTCCACGCTTGAAGGAGATGCCGAAAGCAATACATCTCTTTATCACATTATGCGAAGCTACGAAGACGTGTTGGTTAAAGTCAGTTAACACTCCGCAAAGCCTGACCCTTCGGGCCAGTCTGGCGCAGTACCAGCCAGTACCACATCAAAACGCAACACAGCAAAAAGCCCGCTCAGGTTTCCCTGAGCGGGCTTTTCTAATTCTGGCTCCTCTGACTGGACTCGAACCAGTGACATACGGATTAACAGTCCGCCGTTCTACCGACTGAACTACAGAGGAATCGTGTGAACGAGGCGAATAGTAGCGAGCGCGATCCCGCTTGTCAAAGCTGTACTGCACACTTTTGGTTTAAGTGCGCGCAAAAGCACCATTCTGCTGCTTTTCTGCCTGATGTGGTGGCAAAGCAAACTGCCAACAGGATCTCAATTCAGAGGCATTTCCGCTGAGATGTTAGAGGCGTGTCAAATTTTTGCGGTTTGCTGATTTTAAAACAACTGTTTCAGTGCTTTTATGATGAAAATTTCATATGAAGCAAGTATGAAACAAATGAACTGCTTATCATCACGCCGGAAACTACTTTTTAACAGGCGGCGGTGACAGCAAAATTAACCTGTTGATAAGGAGCGCGTTCTTCAGAGCAACATCAGCTGGCTTCAGCGCGAAAAGTGCAACTATCCGAAATCTGTACCCATAAATAACGCCAGTCGCGGTGCGCAAAGGCAAAAGATTTTTTTCATTTACCTGATGCATCATGCTGTGCGTGCGTTAACTAACAATAAGAAGGTGCCCTATGAAATTTAAAAAAGCGTTAGTCACTTCCCTGTTAGCCTGCATGTTGCCCGCTGCGGTTATGGCGAAAGATCTGCAGGTTGGTGTCTCAATGGCGCTGTTTGACGACAACTTTCTGACCATTCTGCGCACGGCAATGCAGAAAGAGATGCAGAAAGATAACGTTAAAGGCCAGCTGGAAGATGCCAAAGGGGACGTGTCGCAGCAGCTGCAGCAGGTACAGAACTTTATCGGGCAGGGCGTGGACGCCATTATCGTTAACCCGGTGGATACCAACGCCGTGAAACCGATCATGGACGCGGCGAAGAAAGCGGATATTCCCCTGATCTTCGTTAACCGTAAACCTGCCGGTGAACTCACAAACAAAATGGCGTATGTCGGCTCAGACTCAGAGCTGGCGGGCCGCCTGCAGATGGAAGCGCTGGCCAAAGCGATGAACGGCAAAGGCAACGTGGCGATCCTGATGGGTGATTTAGCGAACGAATCAACGCGCGACCGCACCAAAGGCGTGGAAGCGGTGGTAGCGAAATATCCTGATATCAAAGTGGTGCAGAAGCAGACGGCAAAATTCACCCGTAACGACGCGGTGGATGTGGTCAGCAACTGGATGACCGCCGGCGATGACATCCAGGCCATCGCCTCTAACAACGATGAAATGGCGATTGGTGCCCTGCAGGCGCTGGGCAAAAACCCGAACCATATCCTGATTGCCGGCGTGGATGGCACCCCGGATGCGCTGCAGATGCTGAAAAACGGCAAAATGGTCGCCACGGTTTTCCAGGATGCCAAAGGGCAGGGTGAAGGCGCGGTGCGGGCTGCTGTCAGCCTGGCCAAAGGTGAGAAAGTTGAGAAAGTGATCAACATCCCTTATCAGCTGATCACCAAAGAGAACATGGCGCAGTTTGAGAACCGCAACCAGAAATAACCGCTCCCCCCTTAAGCCGTATGGAGGTGATGTATGACCGCTTTTGCGCTTGAAGCCGAAGGCATCAGCAAGTTCTTCCCCGGAGTGAAGGCACTCGACAATGTCTCACTGCGAATCAGGCCGGGGTCGGTACATGCCCTGATGGGCGAGAATGGCGCAGGCAAATCCACGCTGATGAAATGCCTTATCGGGATTTACCGTCCCGATAAGGGCACTATCCGCATCAAAGGGGAACCCGTGCAGTTCCAGGACACCATGGACGCGTTGCGTTCCGGCATCTCAATGATCCATCAGGAGCTGAACCTGGTGCCGCATATGACCGTGGCGGAAAATATCTGGCTGGGGCGTGAGCCGATGAAGTTTGGCTTCGTCGATCACGCGCTGCTGAACCGCCAGACGCAGGAGTTGCTTAATAAACTCAATATTCGCCTCAAAGCGGATCGCATGGTGGGCGAGCTGAGCATTGCGGCGCAGCAGATGGTGGAGATTGCCAAAGCGGTATCATGGAACTCTGACGTGGTGATCATGGATGAGCCCACCTCCGCGCTCACCGAAACCGAAGTGGCGCATCTGTTTACTATCATTCGCGACCTGCGGGAGCAGGGCAAGGCGATTATCTATATCAGCCATAAGATGGATGAGATCTTCACTATTACCGATGAAATCAGCATCTTCCGTGACGGTACCTGGGTCGGAAGCAACGATACCAGCGCGTTTACGCGGCAGTCGTTGATCACCCAGATGGTGGGGCGCGAGCTGACCCAGCTGTTTCCGAAATTCAACGGCACCATCGGCGAAGATGTGCTGACGGTGCGCGGCCTGACCAGCAAAGATCGCTTCAGCGATATCAGCTTCAGCGTACGCAAAGGGGAGATTCTGGGCGTCGCCGGGCTGGTGGGTGCGGGACGCAGTGAGGTGATGGAAAGCCTGTTTGGTATGGAGAGTTATGACAGCGGTGAAGTGCTGATCGATGGTGTACCGGTCAGCATCGATTCGCCCTCTATGGCCATTGAAAAAGGCATGGCGTTTCTCACTGAGGATCGCAAAAAGTCGGGGCTGTTTCTGGTGCTGTCGGTGATGGAGAACATGAGCATCGTTAACATGCCCGATTACACCGGCAAAAGCGGCTTTGTCAGCCATGTGAAAATGGCGCAGGACTGTATGGATCAGATCCGCAAGCTCAATATTAAAACGCCGACCATGGATCAGATCATCAATAACCTCAGCGGCGGTAACCAGCAAAAAGTGCTGATTGCGCGCTGGCTGCTGGCGCAGCCGAAGATCCTGATTCTGGACGAACCGACCCGCGGTATCGATGTAGGGGCCAAAGCCGAGATCTACCGCCTGATCAGTGAACTCGCTAATCGCGGTGTGGCTATCATCATGGTCTCTTCTGAACTGCCGGAAATTCTCGGCATGAGTGACCGCATCATGGTGATGCACGGCGGGCGCATAACCGGCATCCTCAGTAAAGAAGAGGCCGACCAGGAAACCATTTTGTCGCTGGCATCTGAGTGAGGCTTGAGATCCCTATGAATAATGTAAAAGCTACGGCCCCGCAGGCCACTGAACAAAGCTCTTTCTTCAGTAATCTGCGCCATAAATTGCCGAAAGATACCGGCATTTTTGTGGTGATGTTAGGCATTGCGCTGATTTTTGAAATTGCCGGCTGGTACGTACGCGATCAGTCTTTTCTGCTCAACACCAACCGTTTAGTGCTGATTGTCCTGCAGGTGGCCATTATCGGCATTATCGCGGTCGGCGTTACGCAGGTGATCATCACCACCGGCATCGACCTCTCCTCCGGCTCCGTTATCGCCCTGACGGCGGTGGTGGCGGCCAGCCTGGCGCAGACCTCAGAAAGCCTGTCGCCAATGTTCCCCTCGCTGGTTAACCTGCCTGCGGCCATCCCCATCGGCGCCGGTATCGGTGTCGGACTGCTGTGCGGCGTCATCAACGGCGTGCTGATCACCCGTACCGGTATTCCGCCCTTTATCGCCACGCTGGGGATGATGGTATCCGCGCGCGGCCTGGCGCAATACTATACGCAGGGTAATCCCATCAGCTTTCTGTCAGACAGCTTTACCTCGATTGGTCAGGGTGCAATGCCGGTTATCATCTTCCTGGTGGTGGCGTTCCTGTTCCATATCGCGCTGAAACATACCCGCTACGGCAAATATGTCTATGCCATTGGCGGCAACATGACATCAGCCAAAGTGTCCGGCATCAATGTTAATAAGTATCTGATCATCGTCTATACCATTGCCGGTGCGCTCTCAGGCCTGGCAGGCGTGGTACTGGCAGCGCGCGTCAGCAGCGGTCAGTCAAGCATGGGGATGGCGTATGAGCTGGATGCGATCGCAGCCGCGGTTATCGGGGGCAGCAGCCTGATGGGCGGCGTGGGGCGCATCACCGGCACGCTGATCGGTGCCGTGATCCTGGGACTCATCAAGAGCGGCTTTACCTTCGTCGGTGTAGACGCTTATGTGCAGGACATTATCAAAGGCATGATTATCGTTGCTGCGGTGTCAATTGATATGCATCGCAACCGCAAAAAACGCTAAGTCACCGCTCTCTGCGGCACAACTGACCCCGGCAGGGCCGGGGTCAGGCCGGAGGCAAAAACAACGTACCGGTTTCCTGTCATCACTTTTTTGCACGTCTGCCTTGCAGGTTTTGCACCAGCAGAGTGCATGTCGTCCTCCGCTTTACCCGCCCGCTGCGGCACCGGCACACTCTGCTTCCTTTCAGGTAATCACAAAAGCTTATTTTCCAGTCTTTTAATCTCTGTGATACGCCGTTTTTTTCCGCGATGAAATAACTGGCCTGCTTATTGCAAAACTCTGTTTATCGGCCAGCAGGCCACACGCCCTTAACGGGTAAACCGGAATTGACGGAGGCAACATGAACTTAAGACGGCTGAAGTATTTTGTGAACATCGTCGATATCGGCAGCCTGACCCGCGCCGCCGAAGTACTGCATATTGCGCAGCCGGCCCTCAGTCAGCAGGTGGCAACGCTGGAAAGCGAACTGGATCAGCAGCTGCTGATCCGTACCAAGCGCGGCGTAACGCCTACCGACGCGGGTAAAATTCTCTATGCGCACGCCCGCACCATATTACGTCAGTGTGAGCAGGCGCAGGCCGCCGTCAGCCAGGCGGGCCAGACGCTGACCGGACAGGTTTCTATTGGTCTGGCACCCGGCACGGCGGCCTCCGCTCTGACCATGCCGCTGCTGCAGACCGTGCGCGAGCAGTATCCGGATGTGCTGGTGTATCTGCATGAAAACAGCGGCAGCTCACTGAACGATAAAGTGCTGAACGGTCAGCTTGATATGGCCGTGCTCTACGATCGCGCGCCCACGGCTGGCGTGACCAGCCTGCCGCTGCTGAAAGAGGAGCTTTACCTGGTCGGCGCAACCGCCTGCCCGGGGTCAGCGGTGGATCTGGCCGACGTCGCGCAGATGAACCTGTTTCTGCCGCGTGACTACAGCGCGGTGCGCAAGCGGGTAGATGAAGCGTTTTCACTGCGCCGTCTGAGCGCGCGCATCATTGGCGAAATTGAATCGATCGCCACCCTGACCGCCGCGGTGTCCAGCGGGCTGGGCGTAACCGTGCTGCCGGAATCCGCTGCCCGGGCGCTGGTCAGCTCAACCCACGCCTGGATGGCCCGCATCACATCACCCTCACTAACGCTGCCGCTGTCGCTGAACATGTCTGCGCAGCTGCCGCTCTCGCCTGCGGCACAGGCGGTAAAAACCATTCTGCTGTCGCTATTGAATAAGCCCACTGTCGCCGATCGCGAGCTGATGCTGGTGGGCTAAAAACGGCCTGTCGCAGCCACACGCCTTATTACTAAACCGCATAACAGGCGGTTTTTTATTATTTGTTGTATTTAGTTCCGCTCCCTACCATGGCGAAAACCGTGCCAGAAAGGAGAGAGGGTGTGAATTTCCAGCAGCTTAAAATTATACGGGAAGCCGCCCGCTGCGACTTCAATCTGACCGAAGTCGCCAATACGCTGTTTACCTCGCAGTCCGGTGTCAGCCGGCATATCCGCGATCTGGAAGATGAGCTGGGCGTGGAGATATTCATCCGGCGCGGAAAGCGTCTGCTGGGCATGACAGAGCCGGGTAAAGCGCTGCTGACCATTGCCGAACGCATTCTGGATGAGGCAGGCAAAGTGCGGCGTCTGGCCGATGTATTTACCAACGAGACCAGCGGCGTGCTGACGATCGCCACCACCCACACGCAGGCGCGTTACAGCCTGCCGCGCGTCATCAAAGCGTTCCGCGAGCTCTATCCCAACGTGCGGCTGGAGCTGAATCAGGGCTCGCCGCAGGAGATTGTTGCGATGCTGCTGGCAGGCGAAGCGGATGTCGGTATCGCCTCTGAGCAGCTGGTTAACCATGCCAGCCTGGCGGCTTTTCCCTGGTTCAGCTGGCATCATTCGCTGCTGGTGCCGCCCGGTCACGACCTGCTGCAGCAGCAGCCGGTGTCACTTGAAAGCCTGAGCGCCTGGCCATTGGTCACGTACCGGCAGGGGATCACTGGCCGATCACGCGTTGACCGGGCGTTTCAGGCAGCCAGCCTGCGGCCTGATATTGTCCTGAGCGCGCAGGATTCTGACGTGGTGAAAACCTATGTGGAGCTGGGGCTCGGCGTGGGGATCCTCGCCGATCAGGCGTGCGATATCTATCAGGGCGACCATCTGGTCAGGATTGATGCCCGCCATCTGTTTGAGGCTAACACCGTGTGGCTTGGCCTGAAGCGCGGGCAGCTGCAGCGCAACTATGTCTGGCAGTTTCTGGAGCTCTGCAACGCCAACCTGTCGCTGGAGGAGATCAGGCGTCAGGCGCTCTCATATGAGAGTGAGGAAGAACCCGCGCTCGATTTTCAGATCTGAGACTGTCAGGCACGGCCGCGGTATGGCACTCTTCTTCTGCATTCATTAAGGGAGAATCGCATGAGCATGACGTTGCGTGATATTACGGCGACAGATGCCGCGGCTGGCCATGCCCTGACGCAGCAGGCGGGCTGGCCACACCGTATTGAGGACTGGCAGCAGCTGATTGCGCTGGGGGAAGGTGTTGTGATGGAAGAGGCGGGGCGGGTGACCGGCTGCGCGCTTGGCTGGCGCTGGGGAAGCACGGCTGCCACCATCGGCCTGGTAGTGGTGGACCAGACCGCGCGCGGACGCGGCATCGGGCGCAGGCTGATGCAGGCGCTGATCGCGCGTTTCGCCGGCTGTACGCTGCGCCTGCATGCAACGGAAATGGGTAAAGGCCTCTATGCACAGCTGGGATTCAGGGAGTGTGGTCAGGTATGGCAGTACCAGACCGCGGCGTTAGCCGCACCTCCCGCTGTACCGCTGCCGCCTGCGCTGAGGCTGGAACCGGCGTGCAGCGCAGCGTATGCGGATATGTGTGCGCTTGACCGGCAGGCGACCGGTCTGCAGCGTGCGCGTCTGCTGCAGCAGTTGCTGCCCGGCAGCGTGCTGGTGCGCGATGCGCAAAGCGTGCAGGGTTTTGCCAGTCTGCGGCGCTTTGGCCGCGGGTGGACGATCGGCCCGGTTATTGCCCGCGACGGTATCGTAGCGCAGGCGCTCATTGCCGCGCTGCTGCACACGCTGACCGGTCAGTTCGTCCGGCTTGATACGCCTGACGCCGGGCTGGCGGCCTGGCTGGCAACGCTGGGTCTGCAGCAGGTCGACGCACCGCACATCATGGTGCACGGCACCCCCTGGCGCACAGCAGACGACATACACTGTTTTGCGCTGGTCTCTCCGGCACTGAGTTAGCGTGTCATCCGGCAGCGTCAGCAAACCTTAATCCGGCAGATTCTCCGCACGCCCGTTTCTGTCAGCTACCCTTAAAAGCTGACAACAGCCTCTAAGGGAGCAGCGGGATGAGTAAAAAAACCAGCGATTTTTTTGTCGAGCGTCTGCAGGCGTGGGGCGTCACGCGCATTTACGGCTATCCGGGTGATGGTATCAACGGCGTACTGGGCGCCATTCAGCGCGCCAACAAAGCGGGTGCCGGTATTGAATTTATTCAGGTGCGTCATGAAGAGATGGCGGCGTTTATGGCCGCCGGGCACGCCAAATTTACCGGTGAGCTTGGCGTTTGCCTCTCTACCGGCGGACCGGGCGCTACCCATCTGCTGACCGGCCTTTATGATGCCAAAATGGATCATGCGCCGGTGCTGGCGATTGCCGGACAGGCTGAGGCGACCGCGCGCGGTGCCAGTTATCAGCAGGAGATGAACCTCGATCGCGTGTTTTCTGATGTCGCCAATTTCGTGCAGGAAGCAGCCGCGCCAGCGCAGATCCAGCATCTGGTCGATCGCGGCGTGCGTATCGCAAAAGCGCAGAACGGCGTGGCGGTGCTGATCCTGCCAAAAGATATTCAGGATGAAACCTGGCAGCCGCCGCAGCATGCGCACGGCTTTACCCACTCGGGCCCCGGCTATCAGCGACCGAAAATCGTCCCGTATGAGGCGGATCTGCAGCGCGCGGCAGAGGTACTCAACGCCGGCAGCAAGGTGGCGATCCTGATAGGTGCAGGCGCACGCGGTGCGGCAGTGGAAGTCGTCCAGGCCGCGAACCTGCTCGGTGCGGGCGTTGCCAAAGCGCTGCTGGGCAAAGATGTGCTGCCGGACGATGCACCTTTTGTCACCGGATCGATTGGCCTGCTCGGCACCAAACCGTCGTGGGATCTGATGCAGGAGTGCGACACGCTGCTGATGATCGGCACCGGTTTCCCGTGGACCGAATTTTTACCCGCCGAAGGCAAGGTGCGTGCGGTACAGATTGATATTGACCCGGCAATGCTGGGCCTGCGCTATCCCTGTGAAGTTAACCTGCACGGGGACAGCGCCGAAACGCTGCGGGCGCTGATACCGCTGCTGCAGCATAAAAGCGATCGCCACTGGCAGGAGCAGATCGCGGTGCAGGTACGCGACTGGTGGCAGCTGATGGAGGAGCGGGCGCTGGCGCCGGCTAACCCGGTCAATCCACAGCGGGTGGTGTGGGAGATGTCGCCGCAGCTGCCGGAAAACGCTATCGTCACCTCTGACTCCGGCTCCTGCGCCAACTGGTTTGCGCGCGACTATCGCGTGAAGCAGGGACAGCGCGCCACCCTGTCGGGCGGTCTCGCCTGTATGGGCGCCGCCGTGCCGTTTGCTATCGCCGCCAAATTTGCTTATCCCGATAAACCGGTTGTGGCGCTGGTCGGAGACGGGGCGATGCAGATGAACAATATGGCTGAACTCATCACTATTCAGAAATACTGGCAGCAGTGGGCCGATCCGCGGCTGATTGTCTGCGTGTTTAATAACCAGGATCTTAATCAGGTCACCTGGGAGCAGCGCGTGATGGAAGGTAATCCACGCTTCGAGGCGTCGCAGCAGCTGCCCGATGTGCCTTACGCGCGCTTTGCCGAAAGTCTCGGCCTGCAGGGGATCGTGGTTGATAATCCGGATGAGTTAGCCGCCGCCTGGCAGCAGGCGCTCAGCGCAACCCGTCCGGTGGTGCTGGAGGTGAAAACCGATCCGGAAGTGGCCCCGCTGCCGCCGCATATCACGTTTAAGCAGGCGAAATCGTTTATGGCATCCATGGTAAAAGGCGATCGTGGGGTGGCACAGATTATCGGTGACACCGCCAGCCAGCTTATCCGCCCTAAACGCTGATCCCGCCGGGTCTCTGTCTGTTATCCGGGCGCCATAAATGGCGCCCCTACGGTTACAGCGGTGCCGGTTATCCGGGCGCCATAAATGGCGCGCCTGCATATCTATCGTAGGGGGCGCATTCATGCGCCCCTGGCTTCGTTTATGCGCCCCTGGCCTCGTTTATGCGCCCCTGTTTTTATCCCGCGGTTCCCGTACAAACAACCGATCCAGCTCCCACTTCAGTGGATTCTCTGCAATATAACGGCGAACCGCGTCCAGCTCCTGTTCCGTACGGATAACGCGGTCATAAAAGCCGCGCTGCCATAAAGGCACCCCGGCGCGCCGTGAAATACCTGCTTTAAAGTGATTAATAATGGCTGATAACGAACAACGATTACCCGGATGCAGCCAGATAATGCCGTGCAGATGATTGGGCATTACCACAAACGCATCTGTTGCCAGCGTGCTGTAACGGGCAGAAAGGCGCTCCCACTCTTCGGTCACGCAGAGGCCGGCTGGCGAAGCGTGCAGGCTGCCGGGCAGGATCTCCCCCAGCCGTAACGCGCGCTGTCGGGTGACCAGGGTAATGAAATAAGCGCCGGGTGTACGATAATCAAATTGCGTCAGACGCGGATTTTTACGGTTTCGCATTGTGCCTCCCTGAGCCGCTATTTTCTCTTTCCAGCGCAGAAAGGCGAGTCAATCACGTTAACAATGCGAGATGTCGCGAAAAAGTAAGGGCGCCATCAATGGCGCCCCTACGGGTAGGGCGGTGCCGGTTATCTGTGCGCCATAAATGGCGCTCCTGCATATCCACCGTAGGGGGCGCATTCATGCGCCCCTGGCTTCGTTCATGCGCCCCAGGCCCCGTTTATGCGCCGTACTTCATTGTTGCCAGGGCGCCATGAATGGCGCCCCTACGGGTAAGGCGGTGCCGGTTATCCGGGCGCTATTAATGGCGCCCCTGCAGATTTATATTCGGGCGCGATAACCAACGCATTCCCGGTGCTCGTAGGGGACGCATTAATGCGTCCCTGGCGTCATTTATACGTCCCTGACACCTATACCATTTTTTCAATCTCGGCCAGCGGGACGGCATGGCTGAACAGGTAACCCTGCAGCTGGTTACAGCCGGCGCTGGCGAGGGCGTGCATCTGTCCTTCCGTCTCCACGCCTTCGGCGGTCACGGTAAGGCCCATAGCGTGTCCCAGCCGCACCACCGATTCGATAATCGCGGCTGAATTATCGGCCACACCGAGCGACTGAGTAAATGAGCGGTCAATTTTTATCTTATCGACCGGGAAACTGCTCAGATAGTTGAGACTGGAGTAACCGGTGCCAAAATCGTCCAGCGCGATACGGAAGCCCGCTTCACGCAGCGCGACAATACAGCTGCGTGCCGCATGCTCATCCTCAATCAGCACGCCTTCGGTGATCTCCAGCTCCAGACGCTGCGGATCGGCCCCTTCGCTCTGTACAATCTCCAGCAGCCGGGGCACAAAGCCGCTGCTGCGAAACTGCACCGGTGACACGTTCACCGCCACCACCACCTGCGGCAGCTTCAGCGATGTCTTGCAGGCTTCGCGCAGCACCCACTCGCCCAGCGGCAGGATCAGCCCGGTCTCTTCGGCAATAGCGATAAAGTCAGCCGGGGAGATATCGCCGCGTGTCGGATGATGCCAGCGCAGCAGAGCCTCAACGCCAACGACGCGCTCGCCATTAATCTCCATCAGCGGCTGATACCAGACGGCGAGGCCGGTAAAATTGACCAGCGCCTGACGCAGCTCGGCCGCCAGCTCCTGCCGCGTACGCAGCGACTCATCCATCGCTTTTTCAAACTGGCGAAACTGACCGCGCCCGTGATTTTTGGCGTCATACAGCGCGATATCTGCCTTACGCATCAGCTCCAGCCGGTCTGTGCCATCTTTCGGTGCCAGCGCCAGCCCGATGCTGACGCCGACCCACAGCTCATTACCCAGCAGATGATAAGGGGCGCTGAGCGTGCTGATGATGCGCTGCGCCAGCGCATGCACCTGGCCGATAGTCTCCGTATCCGGCATCACGATAATAAATTCATCGCCGCCAATGCGTCCCACGGTGTCGCTGGTACGCACCATCTCGCTCAGGCGACGCGCCACCTCGCGGATGAGTTCATCACCGGCGTGATGACCCCAGGTGTCATTGATATTTTTAAACCGATCCAGATCGAGCAGCAGCAGCGCCACGCGGCGATCGTGCCGGAGCGCGGCGGCCAGCGCCTGGGTCAGACGATCTTCTACCAGCGCACGGTTGGGCAGGCCGGTCAGCACGTCATGAAACGCAAGATGCTGCGCCTGCGCCTCGCTGGCGCCCAGCCGGACCAGCGACTGTGACAGACTGAGTGAAGAGGTCCAGATGCGCCGCACCATAAACAGGCAGAGCAGGGTAATGATCATCACCGACAGCAGCGTCGAGGGGATGATAGTCCGCAGCATCTGTGCGCCAGGCTTGTCGGGCTGCCAGCTCAGATAGCCTACCCGCTGGCCACTCTGCGATGAAAGTGTCCAGAACGCGCTCTTCTTATCAGTAGGCGGCGTGTCGCTAAAGTGCAGCTGCGCCAGCTGGCTGCGTTCGGAGAGGTGGCGCAGATAGCCGTCATCGAGAAACGCAACGCTCACCAGGCTAAACCGGGTAGTACTATCAGGTGCGCTGATCCTGCCCACGGCCAGCGCAGCAGCGCGGCCGGCAATACGCACAAAATCGGCCCGGTCCTCTGCGCCAGCCGCGCGGGTTACCAGCGGCGTGGCGAGCAGATCGCGCAGCCACGGACCGACCGCCTGTGGGCTGACCGGTTCACCGTTGCGCCAGACGGCAACCGGCTGCTGCCTGCTGTCCAGCAGCAGGATCAGCTGATGCGCAAACATCTCATAGAGCCAGCTGCCAACATTCTGATCCAGCCAGGCCTGGTCTGCGTCACCCCGTGTCAGATGGCCGGCAAGCGGTGACCAGCGCGTCAGGCTGCGCAGCTGGCGCAAATGTTCACTGAGGCTCTGGTCAAATGAGGCGGAAATCATACGCTGCTGCTGCTCACGCGCTTCACTGTTGGTCACGGATGTCCCCCAGTAAAGCCCGCTGCCGGCCCCGGCAAACGATAGCACCAGAATCGCGATCAGCGGCGCGACCACCTGACGCAAAAAACTGTGCCGGAACTGACGGGATGTTCTGATTGAATTCATTATTTTTTCTTCATATAAACAGGCGGCCCTAATGAATAAGTTAGCAGAAAGGCGGGTTTGTGCCTGGCGGTAAGCGGCACAGCGTCAGATGGACTTATTAATCATCCTGATGCATCAGGGAGGCGCGACGGCAGATTCATCAGGCCGTCATGCCGTCGTCACCCCGCTGTCATCTGCTCCACGCATCCTGAGCGTCTATCCACCCGGGCAGGGCCGATCCCGTCTCAGCCCGGAGCAGGGCGCTGAACAGCCCGGCGGTTTATTTTTTATTCCGGTACACAAAGAGGACCCATGAGCTTACTGGCCAGTTTTCATTATTCCGTCGCGGATGCTCAGCAGGCGTCCCGCCGCCTCCGCAAAGCGATGAGCGAGCCAGGCGTCGTGGTGTCGCTGCCGCTGATGCCGGGGCGAAACGAACTCTCCTCAGCCGCCAGCGCACTGCTGCTGACGCGGGAAGAGGGGGCCGATACGCTCTGGCTCGATCCGCAGATTGACAGTGCGGCGCTGCGCAGCACGCTGCATTTTTGTACCGGCATGCCGCTGGTCCCCGCCTGTGAGGCGTCGCTGGCCCTGAGTCACGCCAGGGCAAATCCCGATCCCGCCTGTCTGATGGGCCGGCAGCATGCCGCCGGCAATATCCGTACGCTGATTATTGAGTTACCAGGCCTGAACGGCGGTCTGACATTGCGTCTCAGCGGCGGCGGGCTGCGTGAAACGCGCGCGGTCGCACCGCAGCTGCCGCCGGCGGTGCTCACTTATCTGCGCGAGCATCCGCACCCCTCCCGGCAGCGGGGGGATTTAATGTTTACCTGCGGCGAAACATTAATGGCGCTGCCGCATGACGTCAGGGTCACGGTGTGCTGAGCAGATGCTATCCGCGGGATACCGGTGCTGAAGGCGCAGCCTGCCGCGCGCGGCTCAGCCGTGCGCTGCGCTGCCAGGCCCGCTCCAGCGCCTGAACCAGCTGCGCCTGCTGCCAGGGCTTCGCCAGCCGCTCGCACAGCGGTAACGTCACCTGCGACCGGCGCAGATCCTGCCCGCTGATCAGCAGCGTCGCGAGCTGCGGCCACTGCTGCTGCGCCTGACGTATTACATCGGCGCCGCTGAGCGGACCGGGCAGCATCAGATCACTGATCAGCAGATCGATATCAGGCGTCTGCTGCAGCAGCGCCAGCGCGCTGGCACCGTCGCCGCACTCCAGCGTCAGATAGCCAAGCTGATGCAAATGATCACACAGCGTCTGCCGCACGGCGGGTTCATCATCCAGTACCAGCACCAGACGATCGCGGCTGGCGCCGGGTACAGCAGGCGGAGGCGCAGCGACCGGCTGTGCTGCTTCCGCCGCGCGCGGCAGCAGCAGGCGTACCGTGGTGCCCTGGCCCGGCGCGGTTTCCAGCGCAATTTCACCGCCCGACTGCCGCACAAAGCCATAGACCATCGACAGCCCCAGTCCGCTGCCACTGCCGGTAGGTTTGGTGGTGAAGAAAGGTTCAAAGACCTGCTGACGGACTTCCGCTGACATGCCGCAGCCGCGATCGATGACCTCTACCACCACCCACTCGCGTTTCCCCGCTGCCGACGCTTTGCGCTGGTTCCAGACGCGCAGCACAATCTCGCCGGGCTGCTGCTGCAGCGCATCGCGCGCGTTGACCACCAGGTTCATCAGCGCATTTTCAAGCTGACCGGCATCAATCCACGCCGGCCAGCCGGGCCGCGGCGCCTCGGTCACCAGCTGCTGACCGGGCAGCAGGGCGTGCTGCAGCAGCGAATGCAGATCTTCGACCAGATCCACCACCGCGACCGCCCGCGGATAGAGCGCCTGTTTACGGGAAAACGCGAGCAGGCGCTGGGTAAGCTGCGCGGCGCGGTCCGCGGCCTGGCGGGCGCGTTCTATGCGGGTCGCCAGCGTGCCAGCCGGCAGCTGATCGGCTGTGAGCGCCAGGCTGCCGATAATCACGGCCAGCAGATTGTTAAAATCGTGCGCCAGGCCGCCGGTGAGCTGGCCCACCGCTTTCATTTTCTGGCTGTGCAGCAGCGCCTCTTCCAGCGCCTTGCGCGAGGTGCGCTCCAGCACGGTGTTGACCATGCCACGGCGCGGCACCGGACTGAAACGCAGCTCCAGCGTACGCCCGTCGGGCAGCCGCACCTCCTGCGCATCCTGCAGGCTGAGCAGCTGCACATTCAGTCGTGCCAGCAGCTGCTGATAGTGCAGGCCGCGCTGAAGCTCATGCGGCGCAATACCCAGCAGCTGCGCATACTGCGCGTTCCAGACCACCAGCTGCCCGCTGTTATCAAACAGCGCAAAGCCGTCGCGCATGGCGAGAAAGGTTGACTCCAGCTGGGTACTTTTCTCTTTCAGCAGTGAAGAGGTGTGCGCCAGTGAGGCGGTGTTGCGGGCAAAAACGTTAAACGCCCGCGCCAGATCGCCCAGTTCGTCGCGCCGCGTCTGACCGGGCACGCTGACGCCTTTCTCTCCCTGCGCCAGCTGCGTCATGGCGCGGGCGATAGCGGTAAGACCGGAGCCGAGATTGCGGTAGATGTAGTAGCCGGCGTAACCGGTGATCAGCAGCGCCAGCAGCATAAACAGTGCGATAAACCCGATGACTGAGTCGAGTTCACGGTGCGTGCTGGCGCTGCGTGCATCGCTCTGCTGGGCGACCTGCTGCACATAGCGGGTAATGTCCTCATTGAGCATCGCCACCAGCGCCTTGATGCGATAAGTCGCGTAAGCGATGCCGGTATCACTCTCTTCAAGGTCCAGTGCAACGGGCTCCAGCGCGCTGAGAACGCGGATAAAGCGCGCCCGCTGCAGTGCCAGCACCCCCTCCAGCGGCAGGGCTGACCAGACCGGCAAAATAGAGGTGAGCTGCTGTACCGCAGCCTGCGGCGTGGCGGAGCGGATCGCTACCGCGAGCAGGCTCTCGCTCTGCTGACGCAGCGGCAGAAAAGCGGCGTTGCTTGCCAGGGCATTAATGCGGTTCAGCAGCAGCTGGGCCTGCCACAGCCCGCTTAGCATGGTATTACGCTGCAGGTGCCGCTGATGCCCCCTCTGCAGCAGCAGCGTGATGCTCTGCTCCAGCATCTGGCTGCGCTCACGAATGCGGCTGAGCAGGGCGGGCTGCAGTCTGGCAACAGGTGCCGCCGCCAGCTGCGTCAGCGCCTGCTGCAGCGCCTGCTGTGTCTGTTGCAGACGCGCCGATTCACTCTGGTACTCCAGTGCGCCCACGACCTGCGACAGACGTACCGCTGCCGTCGCCACGTTGGCCGTGTCACGTGCCAGCGCCAGGCTGCCATTCATATCGGCCAGCGTCTGCGCCTGCGCCTCTTCCTGAATCGTGCCGGCGTGACGGAATCCGGTAATCGCCACCAGGCTGACCGCCAGCGTTACGCCGACCACCAGCAGATTAAACAGCAGCAGGCGGCCACGGGCACCGGCATACCACGGCAGAGTCTGACTCATGCGCCACCTCGTGATGCGAAACGTCAGCCGAGTATAAAAGTGGCCATCAGAAGCAATATGACAAATATGAACAGACGCTGACATTTTCCATTTATGTTGCGCGGTGACACTGCTCAGCACTATCCGGCAGCAGGAGCGCGGCAATGACAGCACCGATACTGGAAATGCGCGGTATTACCCGGCGCTTCGGCAGCTTTTACGCTCTGAAGGGCGTGAACCTCACCGTCTGGCCGGGCGAAGTACACGCGCTGATGGGGGAAAACGGGGCGGGTAAGAGCACCCTGATGAAGATTCTGGCCGGTGCCTACAGCGCCAGCAGCGGGGAGATCCTGATTGAAGGGAAACCTTACGTCATCCGCGGCCCCAAAGAGGCGCTGGCGGCGGGCATTACGCTGATCTATCAGGAGATCAATCTGGCACCCAACCTTACGGTCGCGGAAAACATTTTTCTCGGCAGTGAGATTGCGCGCGGCGGGCTGGTCAGACGCCGGCAGATGGCAGAAGAGGCGCAGCAGGTGATTGCGCGGCTGGGCGCGCGCTTCAGCGCGACCGATCTGGTCGGGCGTCTGAGCATCGCCGAGCAGCAGCAGGTAGAGATCGCCCGCGCGCTGCACCGCAACAGCCGCATTCTGGTGATGGATGAACCTACCGCCGCGCTCTCCAGCCGGGAAACGGAACAGCTGTTTGCGCTGATCAAGCGGCTGCGCAGTGAAGGTATGGCGATTATCTACATCAGCCACCGTATGGCTGAGGTCTATGAACTGTCCGATCGCGTCAGCGTGCTGCGCGACGGTGAGTATGTGGGCAGCCTGACGCGTGAGCAGCTTAACGCCAGCGAGCTGGTGCGCATGATGGTCGGGCGTCCGCTCAGCGACCTGTTTAATAAAGCGCGCGACATTCCATTTGGGGCTATCCGTCTGGCGGTCAATCACCTGACTGACCGGAACAAAGTCCACCCCAGCAGCCTGGCGGTGCGTGCCGGTGAGATCGTCGGCCTCGCCGGTCTGGTGGGGGCCGGACGCAGCGAGCTGGCGCAGCTGATTTTCGGCGTGCAGCAGCCCGCGGGCGGAGAGATCTGGATCGACGGTGAAAAAGTGCACATCCGTTCTCCGCGTGAAGCGATCGCCCGCGGCATCGGCTTTCTTACCGAGAACCGCAAAGAGCAGGGGCTGTTTCTGGAGCTGGCCGCGCGGGAGAACATTGTGATGGCGACGCTGGAGCGCGACGCCAGCTACGGCCTGCTGAACCGGCGCAAGGGGCAGAAGATCGCCAGTGACGCTATCGCGTCGCTCAATATTCGCGTGCCGCATGCGCAGGTACGCGCGGGCGGGCTTTCAGGCGGCAACCAGCAGAAGCTGCTGATTTCGCGCTGGGTATCTATTGCGCCGCGCATTCTGATTCTGGACGAACCGACGCGCGGCGTGGATGTCGGGGCGAAGAGTGAAATTTACCGCATGATGAATCAGCTGGCGCAGCAGGGCGTGGCGATTCTGATGATCTCCAGCGAACTGCCGGAGGTGGTGGGCATGAGCGATCGCGTCTACGTCATGCGTGAAGGCACCATTGCCGGCGAGCTGAGCGGTGACGCAATCAGCCAGGAAAATATCATGACACTGGCCACCGGCGCTCAGCCGGTTACAGCCTGAGGAGAGGGGAATGACCAGCGAAACCACACGCGTAGCCAGCCCGACGCTGAAACGGGCGTTAATGAGTGATTTGCTGCAGACGGTGGGGATCCTGCCGATTCTGATCCTGATTGTGGCGGTGTTTGGCTTTATTGCGCCTAACTTTTTTACCGAAGCGAACCTGCTGAACATAACCCGGCAGGCCTCTATCAATATCGTGCTGGCGGCGGGGATGACATTTGTCATTCTGACCGGCGGTATCGATCTGTCGGTGGGCTCGATGCTCGGCACCACCGCGGTAGTGGCCATGGTGGTATCGCTCGATCCCGCCTTTGCCAGTCTGACGATCCCTGCAGCGCTGGGGGCCGGGCTTATCATGGGGTTGTTTAACGGCATTCTGGTCGCCTGGGCCGGACTGCCGCCGTTTATTGTCACGCTCGGCACCTATACCGCCCTGCGCGGGGCCGCCTACCTGCTGGCTGACGGCACGACGGTCATTAACTCCAATATCAATTTTGAATGGATAGGTAACGGTTATCTCGGCCCGGTGCCGTGGCTGATTATTATCGCCTTTGCGGTCATTGCGCTCTGCTGGTTCATTCTGCGCCGTACCACCCTGGGTATTCATATCTATGCCGTGGGCGGCAACATGCAGGCGGCTCGTCTGACCGGGATCAAAGTGGGCGCGGTGCTGATCTTTGTTTACGCCATGAGCGGTCTGCTCTCCGGGCTGGGGGGGCTGATGAGCGCCTCACGGCTCTACAGCGCCAACGGCAACCTTGGCGTGGGGTATGAACTGGATGCGATTGCTGCGGTGATCCTCGGCGGCACCAGCTTTGTCGGCGGTATCGGCACCATCACCGGCACGCTGATTGGGGCGCTGATTATCGCCACGCTCAACAACGGCATGACGCTGATGGGCGTCTCCTACTTCTGGCAGCTGGTGATCAAAGGCGGCGTGATCATCGTGGCCGTATTAATCGATAAATACCGTACCCGTCATCACGTTAGCTGAGGCCGGTGCAGCATTTCCAGGTGGCGATCCCGCGGACCGCTAACAATAAAAAGCAGGAGAACATCAACTATGCGTTTTAATCCGATTGTAACCGGACTGCTGGCGGCCACGCTGCTGAGCGCGCCGCTGGTGCAGGCGAAAGAGCTGAAATCGATAGGGGTGACCGTAGGCGATCTGGCCAACCCGTTCTTTGTGCAGATCACCAAAGGTGCCGAGCTGAAAGCCCGCGAGCTGGCGGGCGACAAGGTCAACGTGACGCTGGTCTCCAGCGGCTATGATCTCGGTCAGCAGGTGGGGCAGATTGATAATTTCATCGCCGCCAAAGTGGATATGATCATTCTTAACGCCGCCGACTCTAAAGGCATTGCGCCGGCGGTGAAGCGGGCGCGTGACGCTGGCATTGTTGTGGTGGCGGTGGACGTGGCCGCCGATGGTGCTAACGCGACGATTACCTCGGATAACACCCAGGCAGGTGCCATGGCGTGCAAATATATCTCTGACCGCCTGAACGCGAAGGGCAACGTCGTGATCATCAACGGGCCGCCGGTTTCGGCGGTGCAGAACCGCGTCGAAGGCTGCATGAACGAGCTGAAAACGCACCCCGATATTAAGCTGCTCTCCTACAACCAGAACGCCAAAGGCAGCCGTGAAGGCGGGCTGGAAGTGATGACCGGTCTGCTCTCGGCTAATCCGAAGATCGACGCCGTATTTGCCATCAATGACCCGACCGCAATCGGCGCCGATCTGGCGGCAAAACAGGCGCAGCGCAGCGAATTCTTTATTGTGGGCGTCGATGGTTCGCCGGACGGGGAAGAGGCGCTGAAGCGCAAAGGCTCGCTGTTTGTGGCGACCCCGGCGCAGGATCCGCAGGTGATGGCGGAGAAAGCGGTAGAAATTGGTTACAACATACTGCAGGGTAAACCTGCCCCTGACAAACCGGTGCTGATTCCGGTGACGATGATCGATCGCAACAACGTGAGCAGCTACAAAGGCTGGACAGTGAAATAACGCGCCGGATATTCCGGCGGTAATCCCTCTCCCGCAGGCGGGAGAGGGCTGCGGCGGCAACACGTTTGTCTGCCGCTGCGCCATCCATTTACCCCTCACGTGACGGGAGCACTTCATGGCACTGATATCTCTGGCGCAGGGGCTGGCCCATGCGCAGCAGCACGGCTACGCGCTGGGCGCATTCAACGTCCTCGACACCCACTTTCTGCGCGCGCTGTTCCAGGCGGCAGAGCAGCAGCGCTCACCCTTTATCATCAATCTCGCCGAGGTGCATTTTAAGTATGTCAGCCTCGATCACCTGGTTGCGGCGATTCGCTGTGAGGCGGCACGGCACGCGATTCCGGTGGTGCTCAATCTCGATCACGGTCTGCATTTTGAGGCGGTGGTACAGGCGGTACGCCTCGGCTTTACCTCGGTAATGTTTGACGGCTCCGGGCTGAGCTATGACGAGAATGTGCGTCAGACGCAGGAAGTCGTCAGACTCTGTCATGCGGTGGGCGTTTCGGTGGAAGCGGAGCTGGGCGCGGTGGGCGGCGACGAAGGCGGAGCGCTGACCGGTGAAGCGGACAGCGCAAAGTTTACCGATCCGGCGCGGGCGGCTGATTTTGTAAAGAGCACCGGCATCGACTGCCTGGCGGTGGCGATTGGCAACGCGCACGGTAAATATAAAGGCGAACCCCGCCTCGACTTCGACCGGCTGGCGGCGATCCGCAGCGCAGCAGGTATTCCGCTGGTGCTGCACGGCGGCTCGGGGATTAGCGACGCCGACTTTCGCCGCGCTATTACGCTTGGCATTCATAAAATCAACTTCTACACCGGCATGTCTCAGGCGGCGCTGGACGCAATAGAAACGCAGATCGGCCAGCGCGACGCCCGCTATGACAGTTTTGCTGAGCTGCTTATGGCGGTGGAGCGCAATATCAGCAGCGTGGTCGCGCAGCAGATGCAGATCTTCGGCAGCAGCGGACGCGCCTGAGATGACGGCGCGCAGCGGCATTCTGGCCGCCGGTACTCTGCTGGTCGATCATGTACAGCGCATTACGCACTGGCCGGAGCAGGGCTGGCTGACCGAAATTGTGGCGCGCGAGCGCTGCAGCGGCGGCGCGGTGCCGAATGTGATCCTGACGCTGGCACGCATGCAGTCAGGTTTACCGCTGGCGGGTGCCGGTATCACGGGCGAGGATGCGGACGGTGACTATCTGCTGCAGCGGCTGCGTGAGGAGGGCGTGGATTGCCACGGCGTGACGCGCACCCGTGCGGCGGCCACCGCCATGACGCAGGTGATGACCACGCCGGATGGTCAGCGCACCTTTTTCCACGCGCGCGGCGCCAGCGCGCTGCTTGATGTGGCGCATTTCCGCGAGCTTGCAACCCCGCACCGCATTTTTCATCTCGGCTATCTGCTGCTGCTCGACCAGCTTGACCAGCCTGACGCGCAGTTCGGCACGCGCAGCGCGCGGCTGCTGGCACAGATGCAGCAGCGCGGCTATCTGACCTCGCTCGATCTGGTCTCCCGCGCCGGCGATCACCGCGCCCTGGTGCTGCCGGCGCTGCGCTGGCTCGACTATCTGATCATCAATGAACTGGAAGCGTCAGCGCTGACCGGCATCCCGCTGCGGCACGGCACCGGGCTGGCACCGCCGGAGACGTTTGCCGCCGCGGGCGTCTGGCTTCTGCAGCAGGGCGTGCGTCAGCGCGTGGTGATCCACGCACCGGAAGGCGCATGGGGGGCAGAAAGGGGCGGAGAGGCGTGCTGGCAGCCGGCATGGCAGCTTGATGCCAGCGATATTGTCGGCAGTGTGGGGGCCGGGGACGCTTTCTGCGCCGGCGTGCTGTACGCCAGCCACGAGGGCTATACGCTGTCAGCCACCCTGCAGCTGGCGCACACCTGCGCCTGCTTTAACCTGCGCGCGGCGAATGCGCTGGATGGTATCCGGCCGTTACCGGAAATGCAGCGCTGGATGGATCAGGCGATCTGCGACACGGGCGCCGCCGGACGCACTACGTCGGCTGAAAACACATAGCCGAGGCCGCGAATGGTGCGGATAAGGTTTGGCTGATGCGGGTTCACTTCGATTTTACGCCGCAGCCGCATGATCAGCACGTCGATAGTGCGGTCAAAGACATCCAGCGTTTCGCTGTGCGTCAGCTCCAGCAGCTGGTCGCGCGTTAACACTTTGCGGGCATGGGCAACCAGCGCACGCAGCAGCGTATATTCTCCCTGCGTCAGCGGCACGCTTTCACGCTGCGGATTCAGCAGCTGGCAGCGCATCTCATCCAGCTGCCAGCCGTTGAACTGCCAGCCTGCAGGGGGGACGCTCTCCGGTTCCCCGTGCCTGCCGCTGCGGCGCAGCGCGGCGCGCGCTCTGGCCACCACCACACGCGGATTGAACGGCTTAGCGATATAGTCATCGGCACCCATTTCGAGGCCAACCACCATTTCGGCCTCCGATCCCATACCGGTCAGCATGATCACCAGCACGCCCGGATGTTCTCGCTGGATCTGCTGCAGAACCAGCAGCCCGTTAGTATCCGGCAGCATCATATCGAGCATCACCAGCGAAATGTCCGGGTGCAGCGTCAGCAGCGCCTGAACATCGCGCCCGAGGTGGCAGCGATAGACGGCAGAAACATGCTCACTTAAGACATCGTGCAGCAGTTCGCAGATGGCACGATCATCGTCAACGATCAGTATCGCGGGCTTCATGGCGCGGCCTCGTTATCATGCAGAGAGTAGAGGCACTATAACCTGCTGTTTTTGACCTGCTGAATCGTGCAGCAGAAACGTGAGCGATATCGCCAGGCAGAACGCGAAAGCGTGCGGCACCGCAAAATTATTGCGCACAGCGTGGCATGAAGGAAAACGATTGCGCAGCAGCGGGGCAATGCACCATAATCGCGCTTCTTTCTGGTTCAGACTTTTCTTAACCGGATGCGTATCTGAAAACGTAAACGATTGCGCAGAGGATGGCACAGCAATTGCTATCAGGACAGGGGAAAGCGGAGGGGGCAACCTTACGTCCGGCAGACTCGCTTTCAGCAAAAAACAATCAGCTGTTAACCACGTTGGCCAGTGAGAACGCGCAGCCGCTGCGTCTCCGTTCATGAGAGAGAATGATGTTAGAGAAACTGTTTAAGCTTAAGGCGCACAACACCACCGTGCGCACGGAGATCGTGGCGGGGATCACCACCTTCCTCGCAATGGCCTATATCCTGTTTGTTAACCCCGCGATTCTGGGCGCGACCGGCATGGATAAAGGGGCGGTGTTCGTGGCGACCTGTCTCGCGGCAGCAATCGGCTCAATTCTGATGGGACTGATTGCTAACTATCCGATTGCGCTGGCCCCCGGCATGGGGCTGAACGCGTTTTTCACTTACACCGTTGTGCTGCATATGGGTTACACCTGGCAGATTGCGCTGGGCGCAGTGTTTCTTTCGGCAGTGATCTTCTTTGCCCTCTCCATCTTTAAAATTCGTGAGTGGATTATCGCCAGCATCCCGCTGCCGCTGCGGGCCGGCATTGCCGCCGGTATCGGTCTGTTTCTGGCGCTGATCGCGCTGGAAGGTGCCGGCATTGTGGTGGATAACCCGGCGACGCTGGTCGGGCTGGGCGATCTGACCAAACCGGGGCCGCTGCTGGCGCTGCTCGGCTTTTTTATCATCGTGGTACTGGAAGCGCGCCGCGTGACCGGCGCGGTGCTGATCGGTATTCTGGTGGTGACCTTTATCTCTATGGGCATCGGCCTGACGCCGTTTGGCGGCGTCTTCTCCGCACCGCCTTCGATTGCGCCTACCTTTATGCAGCTCGACATCGCCGGCGCCTTCAATGTGGGGCTGGTAAGCGTAATTTTTGCCTTTCTGTTTGTTGATGTGTTTGATAACACGGGCACGCTGCTGGGCGTGACGAAACGCGCAGGCCTGGCGGATGAGCATGGCAACGTGCCAAAAATGGGACGCGCACTGATCGCTGACAGCGCGGCGGCGCTGTTTGGCTCACTGCTCGGCACTTCAACCACCACCAGCTATGTGGAATCTGCGGCTGGCGTCAGCGCCGGCGGACGCACCGGTCTGACGGCGGTTGTGGTAGCCGTGCTGTTTCTGCTGAGCCTGTTCTTCTCACCGCTGGCGGGCAGCGTGCCGGTCTGGGCCACTGCCCCGGCGCTGCTGTTTGTCGCCGTACTGATGGCGTCCGGCCTGGCGGAAATTGACTGGAAAGATGTGACGACGGCAGCACCGGTAACGGTAACGGCGCTGACCATGCCGCTGACCTACTCCATTGCCAACGGCATCGCCTTTGGTTTCATCACCTGGACCGTCGTTAAGCTGCTGAGCGGTCGTAGCAGGGAGGTCAATAGCGCACTGGTGATCCTCTCACTGCTGTTTGTCATCAAGCTGGGATGGCTCAGCGCCTGATCAAAAAAGGGAAGCCCGCCCGGGCTTCCCTGCTGATGGACGCAGGCTGGTGCGTTACCGGAACGGCGGCTCGTTGAACGTTCGCAGCTTGCGGGAATGCAGCTTATCGCCCTCGGCGCGCAGCAGCTCTACCGCACAAATGCCAATCTGCAGATGTTCAGAAATGGCCCCCTCGTAAAAGCGGTTCGCCTGACCCGGCAGCTTGATCTCACCGTGCAGCGGTTTATCAGAAACGCACAGCAGCGTACCGTAAGGCACGCGAAAGCGGTAGCCCTGCGCCGCAATAGTCGCACTCTCCATATCCACCGCCACGGCGCGGCTCAGGTTAAAACGCAGCGCGGAAGCGGCGTAGCGCAGCTCCCAGTTGCGATCGTCAGTGGTGACCACCGTACCGGTACGCAGCCGCTGTTTAACCTCTTCACCCGGCATGCCGCTCACTGACTTGGTCGCATCGTAGAGCGCACGCTGCACTTCGGCGATGCTGGGTACCGGAATATCCGGTGGCAGCACGCTGTCGAGCACATGGTCATCACGCAGGTAGGCGTGGGCCAGCACATAGTCGCCGATATTCTGACTTTCGCGCAGGCCGCCGCAGTGGCCAATCATCAGCCAGGCGTGCGGACGCGTTACTGCCAGATGATCGCAGATAGTTTTGGCATTAGAAGGGCCTACGCCAATGTTGACCAGCGTAATTCCGCGCCGGTTGGGGGAGGTAAGATGCCAGGCGGGCATCTGGTGCTTTTTCCACGCCAGATCGGACATCATCGCGGCGGGATCGGCCGTTTCCGCCGTGATGACTACGTCGCCGGCGCAGGCGAGACTGTCATAGGGCGTGGCAGGATCCTGCACCTGTTCTATCGCCCAGCGTACAAACTCATCGACGTACCGGGTGTAGTTGGTGAAAAGCACGAAAGGCTGGAAGTGTTCCACAGCCGTACCGGTGTAGTGCCGCAGGCGCGCCAGCGAGAAGTCGGTACGCAGTGCGTCAAAATGGGAGAGCGGGAAGCGGGCATCGGCGTTGAACAGGCCATCTGCGGTCTCATCGCCAATCTGCGACAGCTCGGTGGTCGGGAAATGGCGGGCAATACTGGCGCTCATCGAGCGGTCAAGCGACAGATCCGAACCGTCAATCACGTAAGGGTAGGGGATCTCCTGCTGCGACGGCCCCACTTCAATCAGCACGTCATACTCTTTCTCAATCATCTGCAGCTGCTCGCTGAGATAGTGGCGCAGCAGCGCAGGGCGGGTAATCGTCGTGCTGTAGCGGCCGGTATGGGTAAAGCGGCCCCAGGCACGGGTGCGGTTCTGCTGCGGACCCTCTCCCTGCCAGGTCAGGCGCAGCTCCGGGTAGACAAACAGCCCCTGCTGCCGCTGCTCTGCGTCGGGCAGCGTACCCTGTTCAGTGAAGTCGCGGATAGCGTTGCGCAGCGCCTCAACCGCCGCATCGTAGCAGCGCTCCAGTTCATCCAGTGCCTGATGGGCAGTCAATCCGTTCCGTTGTGTTTGCATAGATTCTCCTTCAGGAAAATGGATCAGGTTGAGCAGAGCATAGCGGATAAACCGGCTGATATAATTAAGAATCTGTGACGCTATGCCAGCGTAATTATTGCGTACAGAAATTAACGTGGCTGCGCAAAGCGGGCAGAAATAAAAAGTTTGTAATAATGATTAAATGGCCGCCGCAAAGACTTTGCATAATCGCTGGCCGCCTATCATCATTACCTCTCCTCTCTCATCCAAAGTGATTTGGTACTCTCTTGCAAAATCCCGGTGTGGCAGTAATGCGGGCGGTTCGCAACACGGCGTGGTATCCCCGGCGCCGGACTTACCGCACGCTGTTGTGGCGTGAGATCGCGCCGCTGGCGATCCCTATCTTTATCGAAAACCTCTGCGTCATGCTGATGGGCGTGCTGAGCACATTTCTGGTCAGCTGGCTGGGCAAAGAGGCGATGGCGGGTGTCGGGCTGGCAGACAGCTTCAACATGGTGATCATCTCCTTTTTTGCGGCTATCGATCTCGGCACCACGGTGGTGGTGGCGTTTAGCCTGGCGCGCCGCAACGGGAAACGCGCCCGCGCGGCCACCCGGCAGTCGCTGGGGCTGATGACCGTGCTGGCGCTGGTGCTGGCGCTGGCGATTGAGTTCTGGGGACACCTGATCATTGACGTCATCGCCGGCAGCGCAGACCCGCAGGTCAAACAGCTGGCGCTGAGTTATCTGCAGACCTCCGCCTGGAGTTATCCGGCGGCGGCCATTGCGCTGATTGGCAGCGGTGCGCTGCGCGGCGCGGGTAACACCAAAATTCCGATGCTGATCAACGGCGGCATGAATATCCTGAACATCATGATCAGCAGCGTGCTGATTTATGGCGCGCTGGGCTGGGAAGGAATGGGGTTCATCGGGGCGGGCCTCGGGCTGACAATTTCACGCTACATCGGTGCGCTGGCGGTGCTCTATGCGCTCTGGCGCGGTATCAGCCCGGCGCTGAAGCTCACGCTCAGCAGCTACTTCCGCCGCTGGGATCGCGCCATCCTGATGGAAGTGCTGGGGATCGGCGTGCCGGCCAGTATTGAGTCCGTGCTGTTTAACGGCGGTAAGCTGCTGACGCAGATCTTTGTCGCCGGTATGGGCACCAATGAAATCGCCGGTAACTTTATTGCGTTCTCTATTGCCACGCTGATCAACCTGCCGGGCAACGCGCTGGGTTCTGCCTCCACCATCATTACCGGCAAACGGCTTGGCCGGAATCAGGTGATGCAGGCGGAGCGTCAAATCAGGCATGTGTTCTGGCTGGCGATGATCGGGCTCTGTACGCTGGCGCTGCTCACCGTTCCGCTGGCGGGTACGCTGGCGCGCTTCTATACCCGCGATCCGGCGGTAATTGAGGTCACAAAACATCTGATCTGGCTCAACGCCGCCTTTATGCCGATCTGGACCGCCTCCTGGGTGCTGCCCGCCGGACTGAAAGGGGCCCGCGACGCACGCTACACGATGTTTGTCTCGATGTTCAGTATGTGGGGCGCGCGCGTGGTAGCGGGCTATCTGCTGGGCATTGAACTTGGCATGGGGGTGGTCGGCGTGTGGCTCGGTATGTTCCTTGACTGGACGGTGCGCGGTCTCTGCTTCTGGTGGCGACTCAGCAGCGGCAAATGGCTAAGCAACTACCGGCGCATGCTGGCGAAAGCAGGTGGCTCAGCACCATAGCTCGCGTAATGGCGTCTGCGGCGGGAAGTGGTGGGCACACTGCGCCTGCAGCAGCTCGGCACAGCCCAGTGCGTCCGTCAGCGCGTTATGTGCCGGGTAGTGCGGCAGATGGTAACGCGCCCGGCTCTCCGGCAGGCACAGCGAGGGGCGGGCGCTGCCGCGCCACAGTTTTCGCAGCCGGCTGACCGGTGCGTGCTGACAAAGCAGCCCTTCCAGCGCCAGCGTGTCGATACAGGGAAAAATAATGCCTTCTCCGATGCGCCGCTGCAGCGCCGCGTTCAGAAAATGCTGCTCAATGCCGCGATGGTGAACCACCATCACACGGCCCGCCATCATGGTCAGCAGCTTCAGCAGCCGTTCACTCAGATCGGGTGCGTGCGCCACCGTCGCGTGGGTGATGCCGTGAATGACCACTGATTCATGGCGCAGATCGGCACGCGGGTTGAGGATCCAGTGCACGCTTTCGCTAAGCCGGATACGCGTCAGGCTGAGGGGAATAAGGCCGATACTGACAATATCGTCGCGCCGGGTATTCAGCCCGGTGGTTTCAAAGTCCATTGCCAGCAGCGGCACCTCGCTGATGGGCGTCGCCGCATCCGGTACGCCAGCCCGGTAGTAGTGCTGCAGCGCCGGATGGCGTGCTGTCTCTGCCTGCTGCGCCAGCAGCGCGGGCCAGTCCGGCGCGAATCCTGCGCGCGGTGCCGGTGCCGGCGCCGGTGCAGATCGCAGCAGCTGTTTACTGATATGCAGCATAGTTACCTCACACTTTCCGGCCTGGCTGATAACGGTATTTCAGGAATTTCTGCGCGTTGCTCAGGATCTGAAAGGCATCCTTAAGGTTTTTGCGCTCGAACTCAGAGAGATTGAGCGGCTCAATGCGGTTATCCGGCTCCTGACCGCTCTCCACGTCCTGCGCCTGATGCCGGATACGTACCATCGAGATAAATTCCAGTGCGTCACGCAGATCCTGACCGCGCCCGTGCGGCAGCAGGTCGGTTTGCATAATATCCTGCAGCCGGTCAAACGAGTTGCGTGCTGCTGAACCGGCAGCCAGCGCATGCACGCGGATCAGATCGGCCAGCGGGGCAGTGCCGCGACGTTTCATATCGATGGACTGCGTGTGCTGACCCGAAGGCTCCATCACAAAATTTTTAAAGAAACCCAGCGGCGGTTTGCGCAGCAGCGCGTTGCGCGCCATACAGGCGAGAAAGCGCGAGTTGTGCCGGACCTTATGCGTGATGCGTTTATTCAGCTGCTCACCCCACTCCAGCTGACCCCAGACGGCATCAAGATCGAAGAAAATTGCGCTATCCAGCAGCGTCTGCGGGGAAGGGGTGTCAATCCATTCATCAAAGTATCCTTCCCAGACGGCCAGCGGCTGACGCCAGCGCCCGTTGGTGGCCATGATATTGCCGCTGCAGTAGTGATAGCCGCAGGCCGCCAGGCCATCGCAGACGCGGCGTGCCAGCGCCATGAAATAGGCTTCATGCCGGAAGGCGTCATACCGGTTGTCGAGGATCAGCGCGTTATCCTGGTCGGTGACCAGCAGCTGCTCCTGACGTGCCATCGATCCCAGCGTAATAAAACAGTAGGGCACCGGCGGCGGCCCCAGTTCAGCTTCAGCCAGCGCCAGCAGCCGCTGCGTGAAGCTGCGCCCGATAACCGCCATGGCGCGGCCCGTCATCTGCGAATTGGCGTCTTCGCGCACGATGCGGCTAAAACAGGCGCGTACCTCATTTTTCAGCGCGCTCAGCTCACTGATGCTGTTGCAGTGAAAAATACGGCTGACAAGAAACAGGCTGTTTTGCGACTCATAGCGGATGATATCTGACTGAGAGATCACCCCGACCGGCTGACCCTGCTTCAGCACCGGCAGATGATGTATGTTGTGCTGCATCATGATCAGCATCGCTTCAAATACCAGCTGATGATGAGCGACGTGCGTCAGCTGCCCGGTCATGATCGTTCCGACCGGCGTATTGAAGTTCAGCCCGCGGGCAATGACCCGATCGCGCAGATCTTTATCCGTCACGATGCCCGCCAGTCGCTGCGGGGTTTCCCCGTCAGCATCCGGGGTCACAATCAGCAGTGACGACACCCCTTCTTTACTCATTTTTTGCGCCGCTTCACACACCGTGGCGCGGCTGTCGATGGTCACCGGTAGCCGGCTAATCAGCGCTTCAATGCGTGACGTCATCAGGCCGCTCGCCTCTTCGGTTCGCGCAACGGTTTGCCGCAGGCGGGTGCGATCTTCCACCTCGACCAGATCGGCAAACTCTTCGTATTTGCTGAATAGCTCATTAAAAATCGGGGCGGGAATAAGATAGGTCAGCGTATCTTCCAGCGCGGTAACCGGAAAGCGCACGCTGTTCTCACGCAATAAACCGAACTCACCAAAATAGCCGCCGGCGCTCAGTCGGTTATACAGGTCGCCGTTGCGGCGATAAATCTCTACCGCGCCGCTGCGGATGATATACCAGGCGTCGACCTGCTGGCCAAAGGTGAGGATCGGCGTACCGGCTTTGTAATAGCTCACTTCAAGGGTGGCAGCAATGCGCGCCAGTGCCGCCAGCGGCAGGCTGTTAAACGGCGGGTAGCGCTGAATAAAGTCGATGATTTCCTGATGTCCGGCCTGCATAGCAATCTCCCTTCCTGCACCTGCAGCGGCGGATAGCCTGGCCGGCTATCCGCCTGCGTGCGTGCTATTGATTGCGCACAGCGGGAGCCGGGCGCGTCGGGCGTGGCTCAGAGAGCAATCCCTTTACAACGGCGACCGATGCGACCAGCAGCACCAGTGCAAAAGGCAATCCGGTGGAGACCACCATTGCCTGCAGGGCATCCAGCCCGCCGCCGAGGATCAGTACGATGGCGACCAGCGCTTCAAACACGCACCAGAATACGCGTTGCGCAGTCGGGGATTCAATTTTACCGCCGGAGGCGATGATATCGATCACCAGCGTGCCGGAGTCAGCTGAGGTGACAAAGAACACCACCACCAGAATGATGGCGACCACGCAGGTGATTTTTGCCAGCGGCAGCGTGTCGAGCATGGTAAAGAGCTGCAGCGGCAGAATGGCATCAGCAATACTCTGATATCCCTCAGTAAAATATTGATGGATAGTGGTGCCGCCCAGTACCGTCATCCACAGTACACACGCCAGTGACGGGACCAGCAGCACGGAGATAATAAACTCCCGTACCGTGCGGCCACGTGAAATACGCGCGATAAACATGCCGACAAACGGTGACCAGGAGATCCACCACGCCCAGTAGAAGGAGGTCCAGCCGGCGGCAAAATTGCTGTCGGGACGGGAGACCGGATTGGAGAGCGCGGGCAGGAACTCAATATAGGAGACGAGGTTAGAGAAAAAGCCGCTAAACAGCAGCATGGTCGGGCCGACCACGATAATAAACAGCAGCAGCAGACCGGCGAGGATCATGTTCGCTTCTGATAAGCGCCGCACCCCGGCGTCCAGCCCGGCGACCACAGAAAAGGTGGCAATAGCGGTAATCGCGATCACCAGTACAATCTGCGTGGTTTGTCCCAGCGGTACATCAAACAGGAAATTCAGTCCGGATGCGGCCTGCGAAGCACCCAGCCCCAGGGAGGTGGCGAGGCCAAACAGCGTGGCCAGCACGGCAAGAATGTCGATCAGATGACCGGGCCAGCCCCATACGGCATCACCCAGCAGCGGATAAAAGAGTGACCGGATAGTCAGCGGCAGGCCTTTGTTAAAGGTGAAGAGGGCCAGCCCCAGGGCAAGAACCGCATAGATCGCCCACGGATGGAGCGCCCAGTGGAAAATCGTAGCCGCCATGGCCAGCCGCGTAGCCTCTTCTGCTGATCCACTCGCACCGCCCAGCGGCGCCCAGTCGGTACGCACGCCATTTTCAGTGGCCGTGCCGCCTATCGCGCTGGAGAAATGCGACAGCGGCTCAGAGACGCCGTAAAACATCAGGCCGATACCCATGCCGGCGGCAAACAGCATCGAGAACCAGGTGACGTAGTTGTAATCGGGACGGGCGAGGGTGCCGCCGAGCCGAACCTTGCCCAGCGGTGAGAAAACCAGTCCCAGACAGATGATGACAAAAATATTGCCTGCGCCAATGAAAAACCAGTCGAGTTTAGTGGTAAGCCAGCTCAGCATGCCTTTGAACAGCGGGGCAACATCACTCTGAAACGCCAGCGTTAATATAACGAATAGAATTACGGCGATGCCGGATATCGCAAATACCCGGTTGTGAATATCCAGACCAAAGGGTCCGACATTCACGATAATATTATCCTGGCCTACCTGATAGTCAGTATCATAGGGCGATACTTCGCCATCAGGCGTCATCGGATCTCTGGAATCCGCCATAGTGATTTCCTCGCGACTTACGTGTTGTTGTTAAAAACCTGCCGCTGATGTCAGGACAGGTTCTGTTTTATTTAACGCTGAAGGTCGTGATCAATCCCTGATTACCCTGTTTTCCGAAAAAAGATAAAAACGTGCAGCCTGCTGGTGCATTCACTGCACTTTTTATTGGCGATTGCACCGGTTAACTGAAAACCACCGTGCGCTTGCCGCTTAAAAATACGCGTTTTTCAACGTGATAACGTACTGCATTAAATAGCGTGACGCGTTCAATATCCTGGCCGCGACTGATCAGGTCATCGGGATAAAGCGCGTGATCGACACTCTGAATACCCTGCGTAATAATGGGTCCCTCATCCAGGTCATTATTAACGTAGTGCGCTGTGGCACCGACCATTTTGACGCCTTTTTCCCACGCCTGATGGTAGGGGCGTGCGCCTTTAAATCCGGGCAGCAGTGAGTGATGAATATTAATGGCTTTACCGTCGAGCTTTTCACACATCAGCGGCGAAAGAACCTGCATATAGCGTGCCAGTACCACCAGGTCGATATTATATTGATCCAGCAGAGCAAGAATTTGAGCTTCCTGTTCTGCGCGATTCGCATTATTTACCGGCAGATGGTACCAGGGAATGCCGTGCCATTCAGCCAGTGAGCAGAGATCGGGGTGGTTAGAAATAATCAGGGGCACATCAATAGATAATTGTCCGGTGCGATGCCGGAATAACAGGTCATTCAGACAGTGATCAAATTTAGAGACCAGAATGGCCACGCGCTCACGATGCTGCGGCGGGGTAAGCTGCCATTGCATTTCAAACGGGGCTACACGCGGAGTGAAATTATCACGGAATATATCGGTACTGAATTGCGCAGCGGGTGAAAAAGCAACGCGAATAAAAAAGTGGTGGCTGACGCGGTCATCGAACGAATGGATTTCATTAATATAGTGACCCGATTCCGCCATAAACCGGGTCACGACATCCACCGTGCCTAATTTACTCGGGCAGCTGGCGGTAAAAATCCATGAATCGGGCAGCACGCTCATGGGCGACTCCTGATAATAAGAGAAAGGCGTGCCGGCGGGCAGTTAGCCGCGCCGGCACGGCCGGATATTACGTGGTGATCTTCAGGCCATATTCACGGCTGGCATCCCGTAGCCAGAGCCAGATGTACTCTGCGAAACTGCGGCGGATCACCAGCTCCCAGCTTTCCGGACCGGTGCGGCGGATCAGCGCGCTGCTCTTCGCAAACACCGACCCGGCAACTTTGCCGACCGGAAACTGTGACGGATGCAGATCAAGCACCGTGCTCTTTTTCAGCACATCCACAGCATGTTTACCGGAGAGCGCCAGAATGGTCTGGCCGCCGCTGACGTTCACCACCGAACAGTGGCCGTCGATTTCGGCACGCAGCGCTTTTTCTACCGGGAACAGCTGATCCATTGGCAGCACCACCAGCCACTCATCGGGACTGAGCCAGCGCACGGAGATATCGCCATCTTCGGCAGAGGTCAGCGGCGCGGCAGGCAGCGGGACACCTAATACCGTCAGGCAGCCCTGCATAAAGCTCGCATTGTTTTGCGAACCGCGCAGTACCAGATGCCCGTACAGCGCCAGCTCGCGCAGTTCAACGCCTGCCTGCTGAGACTGACTGGCGGTGACGGGACCGCGATCGGCGTGATGCAGCGGCGACTCGGCGCGCACCTGCGGCGCGACCTGGTTCATGACCGCGACCTGTCTGACGGTCCCTGCGGGTTTGGTTTCAGGTAAGAGGGTTTCAGACATGTTGACGTTCTCCTTTCGGATCGATAAAGACCGGGCTGCAGATTTCCGCTTCAACCACACGGCCATCTGCCAGCGGATAAAACACGGTTTCGCCCATACGTTGCAGCCCGCCTTTGATAAAGCCCATCGCGATACTGCGGTTCAGATTGGCGCTCCAGTAGCTGGAGCTGACGTGGCCCAGCAGATCCATCGGCACCGACTGCTGCGGATTGGCTACCGCCTGCGCACCTTCCGGTAGCACCACCAGCGGGTCACGCGTTTTCAGGCCCACCAGTTGTTTACGCTGCTCGCGCACACAGTCTTCCCGCGCCATACCGCGCTTGCCGATATAGCTAAACGGTTTTGAATCGGCGACGCACCAGCCCATATTGAGATCGTGCGGCGTGACGGACCCATCCGTATCCTGACCGGCAATAATGAAACCTTTCTCCGCACGCAGAATGTGCATGGTCTCCGTGCCGTACGGCGTCAGATCGTATTTCGCCCCGTGCTCAAACAGCTTCTCCCAGACCGCAAGCCCGTAGTTTGCCTGCACGTTGATCTCAAACGACAGTTCACCGGTAAATGAGATGCGGAAGATACGCGCCGGTACGCCGGCAACCGTGCCTTCCTGCCAGTCCATGAACTTAAAGGTCTCTTTATCCAGAGAGACATCGCTGCAGAGTTCCGCCAGCAGGTTGCGGCTCTCAGGACCGGAAATGGTCATGGTTGCCCAGTGATCGGTCACGCTGGTGAAGAACACTTCCAGCTCCGGCCATTCAGTCTGATGGTAGAGCTCCAGCCACTCCATAACGTGCGCCGCGCCGCCGGTCGTGGTGGTCATCAGAAAATGGTTCTCCGCGAGGCAGGAGGTTACACCGTCGTCAAACACCATGCCGGTTTCACCGCACATCAGGCCGTAACGGCACTTGCCCACGCCGAGCTTAGCCCAGGCGTTGGTATAGACGCGGCTGATGAACTCGCGCGCATCTTTACCCTGAATATCAATTTTGCCGAGGGTGGACGCGTCAAGGATACCGACGCCGCTGCGCACTGCGCGGCATTCGCGATCCAGCGACTGCTGCATGGTTTCCCCCGGACGCGGGTAGTACCACGGACGTTTCCACTGGCCGACATCCTCAAACTTCGCACCCTGCTGTACGTGCCACTTATGCATGGCGGTAAAGCGTTTAGGATCAAACAGCTCACCGCAGTTACGCCCCGCGATAGCGCCAAAAGCGATCGGCGTATAGTTCGGACGAAACACCGTGGTGCCGGTCTCGGGAATGGTTTTGCCCATCACTTTGGCGGCAATCGCCATGCCGTTGATGTTGCCGAGCTTTCCCTGATCGGTACCAAACCCCATCGCCGTATAGCGCTTGATGTGCTCAATCGCCTCAAACCCTTCACGCGTTGCCAGCGCAATGCCGGCCGCCGTCACGTCGTTCTGGAAATCAACAAACTGTTTAGGCGCCCGGCTGATTGGTTTGGTGTGCGGAATATGAAACAGCGCGGCGGGCGTATGCTCAATCCACTTTTTCACCTCAGGCAGCGCGACCTCAACCGGCGTCAGCCCAAGTTTCAGCACGGCGTCCTGACCCGCTTTGATCCCCTCCTGCAGCACATTGTCGAGCGCGTAGCGGCCGTTGATGCCACCCGCCGTCAGCTGCTGCTGCGTGGTGGGGCCAGGCAGGAAGCCAATGACGTCGCTGTTCCAGACCGGACGGCTGCCGGTATGTCCGGCGAGGTGGATCACCGGGCTCCAGCCACCGGAGCTGGCCACGGTATCGCAGGAGAGGGTAAAGGGCTTGCCGGTAAGGGCATCGCCTTTCTTATCGATAGCGGCAATGGTGACGCCGCTGACGCGCTTTTTACCCTGTACGTCGATCACCGCGCTGCCGTTGATCACCCGAATACCGCGGCGGCGCACGGCGGCGGCCAGCTCACCTTTAGTGGCGGCGCGCGTATCGACCACGGCCACAACCTCACGACCGGCATCGGCCCAGTCCAGCGCAGTCTGATAGGCACTGTCGTTGGTGGTCATCAGCACCAGCTGATTGCCGGGCACCACGCCATAGCGATTGATATAGACGGAGATGGCGGAAGCGATCATGCAGCCGGGCACATCGTTATGGCTGAAGACCAGCGGGCGCTCCTGCGCACCGGTGGCAAGCACTACCCAGTGCGCCCGCACGCGGTGCATGCGCTGACGTACCTGTCCGGCTGCCGCGCGGTCGCCGTGGTAATCTGTGCGGTTCTCATTAATGGTTAAGAAGTTATGATCGTGATAGCCGTTCACCGTCGCGCGCATCAGCAGCGTCACTTCCGGCATGGTGGCCAGTTCTGCCACCACCTCTGCAACCCAGTCGGCGGCCGGCTTGCCCTCGATCAGTTCGCGGCTGGCGAGCAGGTGTCCGCCCGGTTCGCTCTGCTCATCCGCCAGGATCACGCGCGCACCGCTGCGGCCGGCGGTCAGCGCCGCCATCAGGCCCGCCGGACCGGCGCCCACGATCATCACATCGCAGTGCTGATTCATGGCGTCATAAATATCCGGGTCTTTCTCCTGCGGCGCGCGTCCCAGCCCGGCGGCCTTACGGATAAATTTCTCGTAAGTCGGCCACATTGACTGCGGATACATAAAGGTTTTGTAGTAAAAGCCGGGCGGCATCACTTTGCCGCCGAGGTTACCCACCAGCCCCATCAGGTCAGATTCCACATTGGGCCAGCCGTTGGTGGCAGAGCAGACCAGGCCCTCATAGAGCGTCTGCTGCGTGGCGCGCACGTTGGGTACCTGAGTCGCTTCCGTTGCACCCAGCTGCAGTACGGCATTCGGCTCTTCCGCGCCCGCGGCAACGATGCCGCGCGGGCGGCTGTATTTAAAACTGCGTCCGACAATATCAATGCCGTTGGCCAGCAGGGCAGACGCGACGGTATCGCCTTCATAGCCCTGATACTGACGGCCGTTCCAGGTAAAGTTCAGCGGGGTGGAACGATTGATTCTGCCGCCGGACGGCAGGCGATTTTTCTGGCTCATGCTCTGCGCTCCTTACCCTTGCTCGCCGGCTTCAGGCTGTTCATCGAGTGTATAAACACGTTTGATTTCATACGTCTGTGTGTCACGCGTCAGGTTAAAAAATTTACGGCAGCCGGCGCTATGTACCCAGAGTTCGTTATGCATACCGCGCGGATTTTTGCGGAAATAGAGAAAGGTTCCCCACTCCTCGTCGCTGCAGGCATCCGGATTAGCGGGCCGGGCGATATGCGCCTGACCGCGCGGATGAAACTCTTCTTCTTCGCGATACTCACCACAGTGAGGACAGTAAATGTGCAGCATGCTAAAAGTCCTTAGTGGGCCACGCCCGCAGCGCCATGTTCATCAACCAGGGCCCCGGTGTAAAAACGGGACATTGCAAAAGGTTCAGCGATTGGATGCGGCGTGCCGTGCGCCAGCTGGTGAGCAAACAGGTTGCCGGAGCCGGGCGTGCCTTTAAAACCACCGGTGCCCCAGCCGCAGTTGAAAAACAGGTTGCGTACCGGGGTCGCTGAAAGAATGGGGCTGGCGTCAGGGCAGGTATCGACAATGCCGCCCCACTGACGGTTCATGCGTACGCGGCTGGTGCAGGGGAAGAGCTCAACAATCGCCTGGATCGTATGCTCAATCACGCTGTACGATCCGCGCTGACCATAACCGACCCAGCCGTCAATGCCGGCACCAATCACCAGGTCGCCTTTATCAGACTGGCTCATATAGCCGTGTACATGGTTGGACATCACAACCGTATCCAGGAAAGGTTTAATCGGCTCTGAAACCAGCGCCTGCAGCGGATGCGACTCAACCGGCAGTTCAAAGCCCGCCATTTTTGCCATCACACCGGAGTTGCCGGCGGTCACGCAGCCCACGCGGTCGGCTTTGATTACGCCATGGTTGCGGGTTTTCACGCCGGTGATCTTGCCGTCGCTGATCTCCATATCGATCACTTCACAGTTCTGGATCAGATCCACACCCAGACTGTCGGCTGCGCGGGCATACCCCCAGGCCACCGCATCATGACGGGCGTTGCCGCCGCGCCGCTGTACTGAAGCGCCAAGCACCGGATAACGCGCATCTTTACTGCAGTCGAGCGCCGGGATCTCACGCTGCAGCTGGTCGCCATAGACCATTTCGTTGTCGACGCCCTGCAGGCGGTTGGCGTTAGCCAGCCGCTCATTGGTGCGCAGATCCTGCAGCGTATGGCAGGTGTGATAGACACCACGCTGCGAAAACATCTGGTTGTAGTTCAGCTCCTGCGACAGTCCTTCCCAGAGTTTCATGGAGTGCTCATAGAGCGCGGCTGATTCATCCCACAGGTAGTTAGAGCGGACAATGGTGGTGTTGCGGCAGATGTTGCCACCGCCGAGGTGGCCCTTTTCCAGCACCGCCACGTTGGTGATGCCGTGCTCCTTTGCCAGATAGTAAGCGGTGGCCAGGCCGTGGCCACCGCCGCCGATAATAATGACGTCATAGCGTTTCTGCGGTGTCGGGTTGCGCCAGACCTTCTGCCAGTTCTCGTGATAGCTCAGACTGTGTTTGAGCAGGCCAAATCCTGAATAGCGTTGCATAGTTATCTACTCCCGTAACGATACCGCGTGTGCGAATGGACAGAGGGTAAGACGGCGCCCCGCGGCTGGCCGGGGGCGTTCTGGCTTAGCGATAAACCGGGAAATCTGCACACAGCGACAGCACCTGCTGTTTCACCTGCGCAATTTTCGCCTCCAGATGCTCCTCGTTGTGCATCACGTCGAGGATGTCTGCGATCCAGCCTGCCAGCGTGCGGCAGTTCTCCTCACTGAAGCCGCGCGTGGTGATCACCGGCGCACCGATACGCAGGCCGGAGGTCACAAACGGCGACTGTGGATCGCCTGGTACGGCATTTTTATTAACGGTAATATTGGCGCGGCCCAGCGCGGCATCCGCCGCTTTACCGGTCAGGCCCTGTTTGATCAGGCTAAGCAGAAACAGATGGTTATCTGTACCCCCTGACACCACATCGTATTGGCGCGAGACAAATACCTCTGCCATCGCCTGCGCATTCTTAACGACCTGACGCTGATACTTCGCGTAGTCAGGCTGCATCGCCTCTTTAAAGGCCACGGCTTTAGCGGCGATCACATGCATCAGCGGACCGCCCTGGCCTCCGGGGAACACGGCAGCATTCAGCTTCTTCTCCAGCTCCGGGTTGGCTTTCGCCAGGATCAGACCGCCGCGCGGACCGCGCAGGGTTTTATGCGTGGTGGTCGTAACTACGTCAGCGAACGGCAGCGGATTAGGGTAGATGCCGGCGGCAACGAGGCCCGCGACGTGCGCCATATCGACAAACAGCCACGCGCCTGTTTTGTCGGCGATAGCGCGAAAGCGTGCCCAGTCAACCACGCGTGAATAGGCAGAGAAGCCAGCCACAATCATCTTTGGCTTATGCTCCAGCGCCAGCGCTTCCACCTGGTCGTAGTCGATCTCGCCCGTGGCTTCATTCAGCCCATACTGCACGGCGTGATAGATCTTGCCGGAGAAGTTCACGTGTGCGCCGTGCGTCAGGTGGCCGCCGTGCGCCAGACTCATGCCCAGAACGGTGTCGCCCGGCTGGCACAGCGCCATGTACACCGCCGCGTTGGCCTGTGAGCCGGAGTGCGGCTGCACGTTGGCATAATCGGCCCCGAACAGCGTGCAGGCGCGTTCTATCGCCAGTTTCTCCACGATGTCGACATATTCGCAGCCGCCGTAGTAGCGTTTGGCCGGATAGCCCTCCGCATATTTATTGGTCAGTACCGTACCCTGCGCCTGCATAACGCGCGGGCTGGTGTAGTTCTCTGAAGCGATAAGCTCGATGTGCTCTTCCTGACGCACCGCTTCCTGCTCTATCGCCTGCCACAGTTCACTGTCAAAGCTCTGAATCGTGTCGCTCTTCGCAAACATGCCTGTCTCCTTGCCCGGATAATCGCGCGGCGCCTGCTCCGGTACTGAGCCATTCAGGGCAGCGGTAAATTGAGTGTGGGTTGATAATACCCAGCGCCACTGCGGCCAGGATGTTTGGTAACGCCGGGGCTATGTCAATTTGCGACATAGGGCGGCGCCTGCCTGTCTGCAGCAGGCTGGCGCGGCCGTGCCGGGCGGAAAATGGCGAGTTCACGGTGAAATGCGTCGTTATCCGGCATCCATTAATTTTTTACGCCACCGATAATGCGGCGGTTAAACACTACATGGCCGTGAGCCCGGGAGAGCAGAATGAGTATTAGCGTCTTCGATTTATTTAAAGTCGGAATTGGCCCCTCCAGTTCGCATACCGTCGGGCCCATGCGCGCGGCACAGCGCTTTGTTGAGCAGCTGAGCCACAGTGACAGGCGGCAGGCGCTCTGCCGCATCAAGATCGAACTGTTTGGCTCGCTGAGCGCAACCGGACGCGGCCACAGTACTGATAAAGCGGTGCTGTTAGGGCTGATGGGAGCCTCACCGGATACCATCGATCCGCACATCATTAACGCCACGGTGCAGGCGATCTGCGAAACCGGTTCGGTAACACTGCCCTGGGGCGAAAACATCGAGTTTGACTGGCATCAGGATCTGCTGTTCGTGGATGACGTGCTCGCTTATCACCCGAACGCCATGCGGCTGAGCGCGTACTTTCGCACCGGCGACAGCCTTTCCGTGGTCTATTACTCCATTGGCGGCGGCTTTGTACTGGATGAAGAGGAGGCAACGGCCACGGCACATCTGGTGCCGCAGTGCTCACTGCCGTATGACTTTAACAGCGGAGCGGAACTGCTGGCGCACTGCCGCGAAAAAGGGCTGCGTATCAGTACGCTGATGCTGGAAAATGAAAAGGTGTGGCGTGACGAAGCGGCGATCCGCAGCGGGCTGGCGCAGATCTGGGAGGTGATGCAGCAGTGTATCGCTAACGGGCTGGCCCAGGAGGGCATACTGCCTGGCGGGCTGCAGGTGCGCCGCCGTGCGCCAGCGCTGTATCAGTCCCTGCGCCGCGCCTCAGCGGAGAATGTCATCAGCTCCACGCTCTCTGCTATGGACTGGATCAACCTCTATGCGCTGGCGGTCAACGAAGAGAACGCCGCAGGCGGGCGGATGGTGACGGCACCGACCAACGGCGCAGCCGGTATTGTACCGGCCGTACTGATGTACTACATGCAGTTTGAAGCGCGCGCGCGCGAAGAAGATGTGGTGGATTTCCTGCTGGCCGCGGCGGCCGTCGGCGCGCTGTGTAAGAAGAATGCTTCTATATCCGGCGCTGAGGTGGGCTGTCAGGGAGAGGTCGGTTCCGCCTGTGCAATGGCGGCAGCCGGGCTGACAGAAGTGCTGGGCGGTACGCCGGAACAGGTAGAGAACGCGGCTGAAATTGCGCTGGAGCATAACCTTGGCCTGACCTGCGATCCGGTGGGCGGACTGGTGCAGGTTCCCTGTATTGAACGCAACGCGATTGCGGCAATGAAAGCGATCAATGCCGCGCAGATGGCGCTGCGCGGTGATGGTCAGCACTTTATTTCGCTGGATAAAGTGATCCGTACCATGCGCGATACCGGACGCGACATGCAGGATAAATACAAAGAGACGTCGAAAGGCGGTCTGGCGGTCAATGCGATTGAATGTTAATGCTGTGTAAGTAATTGGTTACAGCATCTTATGCAGATCGTAATGTGCGCAGGCAGTGAACAGTGACGTAAAAGGGTGCAAAATGCGCTGACTTAACCAAAACGGGTCAGCGCCTGCACTGTTTTGAGGCTAACAGACGCTGACGCGGCAGCAAAGATCAAATCTGTGAAGCTGAACAAACATTTGTTTCGCTTATGTTAACTGTGTGTCATTTTCGGGATGTCTATCCTGGTGACGAATGGCATGTCTGTTGCTTACTCTATAGGTGATGGAAAGCGATTGGGGGAAATGCCCCCGGGTAATGTTTCTGTTTAGCCTATATAGAGGTCAGCGCACATGTTCGACACAGACGCAATTTTGAAAAGTCCCTCTAATGATATTAAAAAGCGCAGCGTAGGCTTTTTACTCGTCAATAATTTCACCATGATGGCTCTGGCAACCGCAGTGGAACCTTTACGCATGGCGAACCAGCTAAGCGGCAAAGAGCTGTATAGCTGGTGTACCGTCAGTGAAGAGGGTGCGCCCGTTGTGGCAAGTGATGGTATTTCAATTACGCCCGATCATTCGATGGCTAACGTGGCAGCACTGGATGTGCTGATCGTGGTCGGGGGTGTCAACATTACCCGCAGTTATACCAGCCGTCAGGTGAGCTGGCTGCAGAGCATGGCGCGCCGCAAAATCCTGATTGGCGGCATCTGTACCGGACCCTATCTGCTGGCGGAAGCCGGGCTACTGGATGGGTATCACTGCAGCGCACACTGGGAGTGTATTGCGTCAATGCAGGAGGCGTATCCCAAAGTCATCTGTACCAACCAGCTGTTTGTGATTGAGCACGATCGCATGACCAGCAGCGGCGGCACCGTGCCCATGGATATGATGCTGACGATGATCCAGCGCCATTTTGGTCACCAGCTTACCGCCGGGATCTCAGAGATGTTCATCTGCGATCGCGTACGCAATGAATCAGACTACCAGCGTATTCCGCTGCGCCACGTACTCGGTACGGCGCAGCCAAGCCTGGTTGAAGCGGTCTCGCTGATGGAGGCCAATATTGAGGAGGCGATCGATCTTGACGAGCTGGCAGGCTACGTGGGCCTGTCGCGGCGCCAGCTGGAACGGCTGTTTCAGAAATACCTGCGCTGTTCGCCTTCACGATACTATCTCAAGCTGCGGCTGTTCCGCGCCCGCCAGCTGCTGAAACAGACCTCAATGTCGATTATCGAAATAGCCCTGGCGTGTGGCTTTGTCTCTACGCCGCACTTCAGCAAATGTTACCGCGAACACCTTGGCGTACCGCCACGCGAAGAGCGGCGGGGCGTACACAGCCAGGGAGGCGGCAAAACGCTGACGCAATTTTTTATGGCAGAACTGCCCGGTCTGACCAACTGGCAGCAGGAGAGTACGGTATCGGCTTCTCTGCGCATCCTGAATGAAGCGCGTTTTGAGCCAACCTTTGGCTCAGTCGCTTTATCAACGGATGTCTGACGCATCCCGCCTGTAATTCACGCCGGCTGAAAACGCTGCCTTCATGGCAGCTTTTTTATGTCCGCTCATCGGTTTAAATCGCCTGTTCCCTTTCCGGGCTGCGCCAGCTGTCAGGCAAGTGACGTTTTCAGAACAATTCATCCGCAGCGTAAACCCTATTCTGTTTTCATTCGGCCGCACCCGGTTATGAATCAAACCAGAGAGGAAGATATGAACGCTACTGAATTGCATAATTCTGCGATTGTCATCGATGGGCTGGTGATTGCGAAATGGGACAGAGAGCTGTTTGAAGATATGCGCCGCGGCGGGCTGACGGCTGCCAACTGCACGGTCTCCGTGTGGGAAGGGTTTCAGGGCACGGTGAATAATATCGTGGAAATGAATAACCTCATTGCGCAGAACGCCGATCTGGTCACCAAAGTGACCAACACCCGCGATATCCGGCGCGCCAAGGATGAAGGCAAAACCGGCATCCTGATGGGCTTCCAGAATGCGCACGCGTTTGAGGATCAGCTGGGCTACATTCAGGTGTTTAAAGAGCTGGGCGTCGGCGTCGTGCAGATGGCCTATAACACGCAGAACCTGGTGGGCACCGGCTGCTATGAACGTGATGGCGGCCTCTCAGGTTATGGTCATGAAGTCGTGGCAGAGATGAACCGCGTCGGCATGCTGTGCGATCTCTCTCATGTAGGCGCGCAGACCTCTAAAGAGGTGATCCTGGCGTCGAAAAAACCGGTCTGTTATTCCCACTGTCTCCCGTCTGGCCTGAAAGATCATCCGCGCAATAAGTCTGACGAAGAGCTGAAATTCATTGCGGACCACGGCGGATTTGTGGGCGTCACCATGTTTACTCCGTTCCTGAAGAATGGCATTCACTCCACGATTGAGGACTACGTGGAAGCGATCGACTACATCTTCAATCTGGTGGGGGAAGATCAGATCGGCATCGGCACCGACTTTACGCAGGGCCACGGTCAGGCGTTTTTCGAGTGGCTGACGCACGATAAAGGCTACGCCCGTCAGCTCACCGACTTCGGCAAAATCATCAACCCGGAAGGCATTCGCACGCTGGGTGAGTTCCCGAATTTAACGGCTGCACTGCTGCGCCACGGCTTTACCGAGAAGCAGGTGCGCAAATTTATGGGTGAGAACTGGCTCAACCTGCTGGCAAATGTCTGGCACGAGTGATCATCTGGCCTGTTAACACGAATAAGCGAGGTAAACCATGGCACATGCGCCTGAAATGCCGATCAGCGTCGATGATGAAACCGGCGTCTGGACCACCGATGCGTTACCCATGTTATACGTGCCCCGGCACTTTTTTGTGAACAACCATATGGGGATTGAAGAGGAAATTGGCGCAGAACGCTACGCCGCCATCCTGTATAAAGCGGGCTATAAATCGGCCTGGCACTGGTGCGAAAAAGAGGCTGAACTGCATGGCCTGTCTGGCGATGCAGTGTTTGAGCACTACATGAAACGTCTTTCTCAGCGCGGCTGGGGCTTGTTTTCTACCGAAGCCCTGGATCTTAAACAGGGCACTGCGCGTATCCGGCTCGATCACTCTGCGTTTGTCTACCAGTACGGCAAAGTCAACCGCAAGGTGGACTACATGTTTACCGGCTGGTTTGCCGGCGCGATGGACCAGATTGCACAGAGCCTCGGCTACAGCGTGAAAACCCAGGCGGTACAGACGCAGAGCGCCGCCGAAGAGGGATGTGAGTACGGTGTTTTTACCGTTTCGCCAGTATAAGACCCGGTACGCAGCGCTGGCTGCGTACCCCCGCATTACCACTGAACCGCAGGCTGGCGGGCCGGATATCAGAACGGAATTAAGGTGAAGCTATGTCACAGTTTGATCTGCTGTTTGAGCCATTAAAAATAAATAAACTGACTATCCGTAACCGTATTGTCAGCACCGCTCACGCCGAGGTGTATGCCACTGACGGCGGGATGACCACCGATCGCTATGTGAGATATTACGAAGAGAAAGCCAAAGGCGGCTGCGGGCTCTGTATCTGCGGTGGCTCAAGCGTGGTTTCGATCGACAGTCCGCAGAGCTGGTGGAGTTCGGTTAACCTGAGTACCGACCGGATTATTCCGCACTTCCAGAATCTCGCCGATGCCGTGCACCAGCACGGCGGCAAAATCATGATCCAGATCTCTCATATGGGGCGGCGTTCGCGCTGGGATGGCGAGAACTGGCCTAACCTGATGTCACCCTCCGGCATCCGTGAGCCGGTGCACCGCGCCACCTGCAAAACCATCGAAGAAGAGGAGATCTGGCGCGTCATTGGCGACTTTGCGAAAGCGGCACAGCGTGCCAAAGCGGGGGGGCTCGACGGCGTAGAGTTATCCGCCGTGCATCAGCATATGATCGATCAGTTCTGGTCACCGCGTGTCAATAAGCGCACGGATGAGTGGGGCGGGAGTTTTGAAAAGCGGATGCGCTTTGGCATCGAGGTACTGAAAGCGGTGCGTGACGCAGTCGGACCCGATTTCGTTGTCGGCATGCGTATAACCGGTGATGAGTTCCATCCCGACGGCCTCAGCCATGAAGATATGCGGCAGATTGCCGCCTATTACGATAAAACCGGCATGGTGGATTATTTTGGCGTGGTCGGTTCCGGCTGCGACACCCACAACACGCTGGCGAACGTTATTCCGAATATGAGCTATCCGCCTGAGCCGTTCCTGCACCTGGCGGCGGGTATTAAAGAAGTGGTCACGGTGCCGGTGATCCACGCGCAGAACATTAAAGATCCCAATCAGGCGCAGCGTATTCTCGAAGCGGGCTACGTTGACTTTGTGGGTATGACGCGTGCACATATCGCCGATCCGCATCTGATCGCCAAGATCAAAATGAATCAGGTGGATCAAATCCGCCAGTGCGTCGGCGCCAACTACTGCATCGATCGGCAATATATGGGGCTGGATGTGCTGTGCATTCAGAACGCGGCCACTTCGCGCGAATATATGGGGCTGCCACATATCATCACCAAAACCGAAGGGCCGGTGCGCAACGTCGTGGTGATTGGCGGCGGACCGGGCGGGCTGGAAGCGGCACGGGTCGCGGCAGAGCGCGGGCATAAGGTCACGCTGATAGAACGTGCCAGCGAGCTGGGCGGTCAGATTACGATTGCAGCAAAAGCACCACAGCGCGATCAGATGGCCGGCATCACGCGCTGGTTAGCGATGGAGATTGAGCGTCTTGGCGTTAAGGTAATGACCGACACCACGGCGGATATGGCGATGATCCGCGATCTCACGCCCGACGTCTGCATTCTTGCAACCGGCGGAGAGCCTTTCCTTGAGCAGAACCCGGAATGGGGCGCGGCAGAAGGGCTGGTGGTCTCCAGCTGGGACGTGCTGAACGGCGTCGTGGAGCCCGGCAAGAACGTACTGGTGTATGACTCTATCTGTGAGTTTTCCGGTATGTCCGTCTCCGATTTCCTCGCTGCCCGCGGTGCGCTGGTGGAGCTGGTGACCGGCGATATCAAACCCGGCGTGGGTATTGGCGGCACCACCTTCCCGACTTACTACCGCAGCCTGTATGAAAAAGCAGTGGTAATGACCTCCGATCTGGCGCTGGAAAAGGTCTACCGCGAAGGCGAGAAGCTGGTGGCAGTGCTGGAGAATGAGTATACCGGGCAGAAAGAGGAGCGGGTGGTGGATCAGATCGTCGTGGAAAACGGCACCCGCCCCAATGAGGAACTCTACTACGCGCTGAAAGCAGAATCGCGTAACAAGGGACAGATTGACGTAGAAGCGCTGTTTGATATCCGGCCCCAGCCGGTGCTGGAACAGGCGGGCAGCGGCATGATCCTGTGGCGGCTTGGCGACTGCGTATCGCAGCGCAATGTCCACGCCGCGATCTACGATGCGCTGCGTCTCTGCAAGGACCTGTAGTTTCGCCGTCGCTGACGCAAAGCGTGCGGTATCCGGAAGCGGTACCGCACGCTGCATTTAACAGAAATTGTCTGGAAAGGGCACATCATGGTACTTGATCGGATACTCCCCTGGTTACTTCTTGGCGCGGTGATCCTGGCCATCGTGGGTATGGTCAGGCGCGTTCTGCTCTGGCGGCGCGGACAACCGGAGCAGGTTGCCCTGCTAAGCGGCCTGATGGCGATGCCCCGCCGCTATTTAGTTGACCTGCATCACGTGGTCGCACGTGACAAATATATGTCACGTAGCCATGTGGCAACCGCCGGCGGCTTTGTGCTGTCGATGCTGCTGATCCTCATGGTCCATCTGGCAGGCGTCAGCGGCACGCTGGTGGATAGGGTACTGGCGGGTGCGCTGCTGGTGATGTTTAGCGGTGCGCTGTTTATCTGGTATCGCCGCCGCAATCCGCCGGCCCGTCTTTCGCGCGGACCGTGGATGCGCCTGCCAAAAAGCCTGCTGGTGTTTGCAGCCACGTTCTTTATCACCACGCTGCCGGTCTCCGATCTCTTTGGCGAGGCAGGGCGCTGGGTCATGGCTGCACTGCTGCTGGCGGGCATCTGCTGGGGGCTGGGTGAAATGCTGTTCGGCATGGCGTGGGGCGGGCCGATGAAACACGCGTTTGCCGGTGCGCTGCATCTTGCCTTTCATCGCCGTCCGGCCCGCTTTGGCGGCGGTCGCTCTGTGGGCCTGAAGCCGGTTGATCTGACAGCCGCAAAGCTTGGCGTCGGCGAGCCGGCAGATTTCAAATGGAACCAGCTGCTGGGCTTTGACGCCTGCGTACAGTGCGGTAAATGTGAAGCGATGTGCCCGGCGTTTGCGGCCGGTCAGCCACTGAATCCGAAAAAGCTGATTCAGGATATGGTCATCGGGATGGCAGGCGGCAGCGACGCGCGCTTTGCCGGCAGCCCCTATCCGGGCGTGCCGGTGGGGGAAGCGTGCGGGCAGCCGCATCAGCCGATTGTCGGGGGGCTGATCAAAGAAGAGACGCTCTGGTCCTGCACCACCTGCCGCGCCTGCGTGGAGGAGTGCCCGATGATGATTGAACACGTCGACGCGATTGTGGACATGCGCCGCTTTATGACGCTGGAAAAGGGGCAGACGCCCGGCAAAGGCGCTGAAGTGCTGGATAATCTCAGCCAGACGGATAATCCCGGCGGGTTTAATCCGCGCAGCCGCACGCACTGGTCAGCAGATCAGAACCTGCCGCTGATGCAGGATGTCGGGCAGGCTGACGTGCTGTTCTGGGTCTCAGACGGGGCGTTTGATATGCGCAGCCAGCGTATTCTGCGCGCGTTTGTCAAGGTGCTCAGGGCCGCCGGCGTCAATTTTGCAGTGCTGGGTGATGAAGAGCTGGATAGCGGAGACGTTGCGCGACGCCTCGGCGATGACGCCACGTTTCAGCGGCTCGCCCGCAGCAATATTGCCACGCTGCAAAAATATCGCTTTAACCGCATCGTAACCACCGATCCGCACGCCTTTCACTGCCTGAAAAATGAGTATCCCGATTTTTACCCGGCAGGTACGCAGCCTGACTATGAGGTGCTGCATCACACCACCTTCATTAATGAGCTGGTTAAGGCGCAGCTGCTGGATCTGAAAGATTACAAAGGCGGCAGCGTGACCTGGCATGACCCGTGCTATCTCGGCCGCTACAACGGTGAATATGCGTCACCGCGTGAGCTGCTGGCAGAGCTGGGGATCAAACTCAGCGAAATGGACCGCTCCGGCTTTCGCTCACGCTGCTGCGGCGGCGGCGGCGGTGCGCCCATCACTGATATTCCGGGAGAGCGGCGTATTGCTGACATGCGTATGGAAGATGCAAAACAGACCGGTGCAGAGCTGATTGCCGTTGGCTGTCAGCAGTGTACCGCCATGCTGGAAGGTGTCGTCGGACCGCGTCCGGACGTAAAAGATATAGCTGAACTGGTGGCTGAAGCCCTCAGCGAGCCGAAAAAGCCGCTGCCGGCGAAGCTGCGCGAGCGCCAAATTGCTGTGGAGGTGATCTGATGGAAACCCCTGTACGTCGCGATCCGCGTCTTGAGTGGATTGCCCGCAACCGGCTGCATCCGCAGCATGCAGAGCTGATGCTGCCGGTACAGGAGAGCCGTGGCCCGTCCGGGCTGCTGCGTAAGAATCCGCACGCTGTCGGCTTTACCGGGCCAAATGGACTGAAGCGAATCGATCGCGAGAACGTCAATGCATTTACCCAGCTTTCCGGCCGGCGCAGTAGCGGGACACCGCACGTTGCGGAGCTGCCGCTGCACCGCGTGGCGCAGCCGGATTACTGCGTGGCGGTAGTGCTGGACATGACCGGTGGCCGGCTAACCGGCCACGATCGCGACGTGCTGGGACAGGCGCATCAGCTGGTGCGTGAGGCCGGCGGAGCAGGTGTGGTGATGGCCGTGGTATTTGGTGAACACCGTGAAGAGAGCTTTGCCACTGCGGGCGTTGACCGGCTGCTGCATTTCAGCGGCGATCGTTATGAGGGGTATAACCCGGAACAGCGCATCCATGCGCTGATGGCGGTAGAAAATGAACTGACACCGCGCTTCTGGCTGTTTCCGGATAGCATTGCTGCCGGCTTTGAGCTGGGCTGTCGTTTTGCCGCACGCTGCGGTGAACGACCCGCCACGCAGGTGTGGCGCATAGAAGGCGAGCGCTGCATCAGTCGGGCGGCAGGCGGCAGTGCTGATATTACTCGTCCGGTTGCGCGCGTGATGCTGCTGTCAGCAGAGTGCGCTGAACCCGTGGATGAAACCCGCCATGAAGTGCTGCCGGTGAGCGTCGGGCTGCAGAGTATTGGCGCCGCACGCATCACCGACTGTGGTCTGATGCCGGTTGATCCGGCAGCCGTGCCGCTGGGTGAAGCGGAGTTTATTTTGTCTGCCGGTAACGGCGTCGGCGACTGGGCGCAGTTCCATGCGACCGCAGAGATTCTGGGGGCCACCGAAGGCGCCAGCCGCGTCGCCGTTGATAATGGCCATATGCCGCGTTTCCGTCAGGTCGGCGCTACCGGCACCTGGGTGACGGCGCGGGTCTATCTGGCGGTGGGCATCTCCGGCGCAGTGCAGCACCTGCAGGGGATTGCGCAGTGCGATCGGGTTATTGCCATTAATACCGATCCCGGCTGCGATATGGTCAGCCGCGCGTCGCTGAGCGTCATCGGCGACAGCGATGCGATTCTGGCCGAGCTGGCGCGCCTGGCGCGCGCCTGGCGTAATGAGGAACTTAACCATGCAGCATAAAGCACACCACAGCGGGTGCCGTATTACGGCACTGATATCCGTCGGACTGCATCCGGAGTCGGGCAGAGCCCGCCGCGCCGGACAGGATGCGCGTGCGGTAGAAATGGGGCTGGCGCTGGCCTCCGGCGATCTGGAACTGCTTCACGCCGGCGATCCGCACAACGTGGCGCTGCGCAGCTACGCCGGCATGGGGGTGGAGACGCTGCGCGTGCTGCCAATGACAGAACAGGGCGATGCGGTAGCGGTGCTGAGTCATTATCTTAAACAGGATCACCCGGATGTGATCCTCACCGGCGGCCGGGCGGAGCGCGGCGAGTCGTCGGGTATGCTGCCTTTTTTGCTGGCAGAAGCGCTGGAGATCCCGGTGGTGGTGGGTGTGGCAGAGATAGTCAGCCTGAACGGCACTGACGCCGAAGTGTTACAGGCGCTGCCGCGCGGCCAGCGGCGCCTGCTGCGGGTTGCGCTCCCGTTTATCGCCAGCGTGGACATGGCTGCCGCCGCGCCGCGCCAGAGCGCGTTTGGTCCGGCTAACCGTGCAGAGATTGTCACCGCTGCGGGCAGGGAGGTACCGGATGCGGCGATGGCAGCCTGGGAGATTGCGCCTGCGCGTAAGCGGCCTAAGCGACTGAAAAAAGTGAAAGCTAAAACAGCTGCGGATCGCTTTAAAGCAGCCACGGCTAAATCACAGAGCGAAGGCGGCAAAGTGCTGCAGAATAAGCCGGCGAATGAGATGGCGCAGGCAGTTTTTGATCTGCTGCTGGAGGAAGGCGTGATCCGCTAACCGCCTCTCTGAACGATGAAAACCCGGCTGGCGTTTCACTGCGCCAGCCGGGTTTTCTGTTATCAGATCAGCCTTTTACGTTTTTAAGCACGGTTTCACTGTACCAGTCGATAAAGTTAATTACGCCAAATTCATAGGTTTCTGAATAGGGACCAGGCTGATAGCCGATCGAGTTGATGCCACGCTGGTTCTCTTCGCCCAGAACGCGATCCTGTTCATTGGTTGCGTCCCATACGGTGCGCAGACGTTCCGGATCGTAATCGACACCCGCCACCGCATCTTTATGCACAAACCATTTTGTGGTGACCATCGTCTCCTGTGCGGAGATCGGCAGCACGCGGAACACGATAAAGTGATCGCTTTGCATATGGTTCCATGAGTTGGGCAGGTGCAGAATACGCATCGATCCCTGATAGTGGCTGGTGAAACGACCCAGCAGCCGGGTGCAGCCCTCACGACCGTCAATGGTCATGACTTTGGTGCCTTCCTTCAGCGGCATACGCACAATCCGGTTGCGCAGGCCGAAGCTCTGATGGCGATGCGGAATACCCTGCTCATCCCACAGCGCCGCCTGCTTGTTGTAGTAGTCGTGAAAACTTTGCGGTGCGCGTGGATCGTTGGTGTCATCCCACTCCAGCAGGCTGTTCAGCAGTTCCGGATGACTGCCGGCGCAGTGATAACATTCGCGGTTATTCTCCAGCACCAGCTTCCAGTTGGCTTTTTCATACATGTGGGACTCTGCCGCCAGCTTGGTGTTCTCCACATCATAAGGTTCCATATACTCTGCCAGCGTGGCCAGAAACTCATCGAAGTCAGACTCCGGTGGCGTCTCGGCCAGGCAGATAAAGACAAATCCGCCCGCGGTTTTGCAGTGCGCTTTTTTCAGGCCGTGCTGCTTCATGTCAAACGACTGGTTCATCTCTGAGCCGGCGAACAGCAGGTTGCCTTTTAAATCGTATGTCCACTGGTGGTAGGGGCAGACCAGATTCGCCACCTTGCCGCGCTGCTGTGAGCAGAGCCGCGAGCCGCGATGGCGACAGGTGTTGTGAAACGCGTTGATGTTGCCTTCTGCATCGCGCAGAACCAGCACCGGGTTCTGTCCGACCTCCAGCGTAAAGTAGTCACCCTTTTTCGGGATTTCGCTACTCATACCGGCAAACAGCCACTCTTTCTGAAACACCTCCTCCATATCAATGCGAAACAGAGTCGGGTCATTATAAAGCGCCTGCGGCAGTGAATAGTTGGGCTGGCGTTTTTCGAGCAGATCCTGCATACGGTCGCTCGCATCGACAAGGCTTGTACAGGTGATATTCAGCAGATCGTTGTGACTCATAATGTTGCTCTTCTCGCGCGGTTGAAAAGGGAGTGGTTCGCGCCCGACAGGCGCAGCCGGATATCAACAAAACCGGACTTCCGCCTGGCTGGAAGCCCGTAAGATCGCTACGGATTACATGTGCAATCCATGCTGCACCGGTTAGGCACCCGTCAATGTTCTGCCAGCGACATAAATCCCCTCTGTTAAAGACGCGTACGCAGAATTTCCTGCCGATGTGGGTTTTTCAGGCATTTCCGTGTCGCGTATAACTAAATGCTGTCACAGGGTTACACGGAGAATCGCAGTTTCTGGCTCAAAAGCCTGTGGTTATCCATGCGTCAATACAGGCAATTGATCACTCCAATCCTGATGGGAATGAAATGTATGACAGAGAGAAATATCACGGTACTGAATACCAATGCTTTTGAGCCTGTCACCACGCAGACCTGGACCAATGGCCGTCATGCGGTGCGGTGCGTTAAAGTCATACAGGAAACCTGGGACGTGAAAACCTTCTGCTTTATGGCCGAGCAGCCGGTGATGTTCTTCTTTAAGCCCGGGCAGTTTGTCACGCTGGAGCTGACGATAGAGGAGCAGACCGTGTTTCGCTCCTACACCATCTCCAGTTCTCCTTCGGTACCCTACAGTTTTTCAATCACGGTGAAACAGGTGCCGGGCGGCGTGGTCTCCAACTGGCTGCATGCGAATATGCGCGAAGGCATGGATCTGGCGGTGCATGGCCCGGTAGGGCAGTTTAACTGCATCGATTACCCCGGTGATAAGGCGCTGTTTCTCTCAGGTGGCGTCGGCATTACGCCGATGATGTCGATGGCGCGCTGGTATTTTGACACTAACGCCGACGTGGACATGGTGTTTGTGCACAGCGCCCGCACGCCGGAAGATATTATTTTCCGCCGCGATCTGGAAAATATGACGGCGCGTATCCCCAATTTTAAACTGAGCATCATTTGCGAACGCTATGAATCAGGGCAATACTGGTCAGGTTTTCGCGGTTTCCTGAACCATGCCATGATGCAGATGATTGCGCCTGACTTTATGGAGCGGGAGATCTTCTGCTGCGGACCGACACCTTATATGCGGGCGGTGAAAGCGATTCTGGAAAGCGTTGGCTACGATATGACGCATTATCATGAAGAGTCGTTTGGCGCCACGCCGGAGGTGGTACAGGAACAGGTGGTGCAGGAGGCGGAAGAGGCGGCCGAGCTGGCCGATGCGCTCTGCAGTTCAGAACTGCTGACCGTGGCGTTCACGCAGAGTGACAAGAGCGTGAAAATTGCGCCCGGCGAGACGGTCCACGCCGCCGCTGCCAAGCTGGGTCTGCATATCCCGAAAGCGTGCGGCATGGGGATCTGCGGCACCTGCAAGGTGAAATGTCTGGAAGGGGAGGTTGAGATGAACCACAACGGCGGCATCACCGACGAGGATGCCGAAGAGGGCTATATCCTCTCCTGCTGCAGCGTGCCAAAAGGCAATGTGGTGGTGGAGTTCTAATCCGGAGCACGGCCTTTCAGCCAAAACGCAAAAAGCCAGATGTCAGCTGACATCTGGCTTTTTTAATCTGGCTCCTCTGACTGGACTCGAACCAGTGACATACGGATTAACAGTCCGCCGTTCTACCGACTGAACTACAGAGGAATTGTGTTTCGGCGCGCATAATAATCAACTCTTATGCGGCTGTCAAAATGTGATTTACCGCTCGCCGGTTGTTTGCTGCTTCCTGCAGCAACCTGCTGATTTCCTCTGCATCTGCCGCCTGCTGCCGCAATGTTTTTGCACATAATGTGTCCGCATAACCGCCATGTTATGTCGGAATAGGCTTATCTCTCAGGCCGTTACGCTTATCAGACTGGCTTGCATTCTGGTTATGACTGCTACACTTGATGCTGTTCACCTAAGCCAAATTATCTCTTCGCTGACAAAGGAGCACGTTATGACCGATCGCCCACAAAATCCGCAGCAGGCGCAGCAGCAGCAGTGGCCCGGCAGTTTTCGGGAGATGCAGCCGGTGCCCGATCACGGCGAAACCAGCTATCAGGGCAGCGGCCGTCTGAAAGGGAAAACGGCGATTATCACCGGCGGCGACTCCGGCATCGGCCGTGCGGTGGCTATCGCTTACGCCCGTGAAGGCGCCGATGTGGTCATCTCTTATCTGGATGAACATGAAGATGCAAAAGATACCGCACAGCTGGTGGAAGCTGCCGGGCAGCAGGCGCTGCTGATCGCGGGGGATATCATGCAGGCGGAGCACTGCCGCAGCATCGTGGCACAGACGGCAGAGCGGTTTGGCAAAATTGATATTGTGGTCAATAACGCCGCTTTCCAGATGACGCGCGACTCGCTGGATGAGATTGATGATGACGAGTTTGACCGCACGATGAAAACCAATCTCTATGCGATGTTCTATATCTGCAAAGCCGCGGTAGCGCATATGCCAGCCGGCAGTTCCATTATTAACACCGCGTCAGTCAACGCCGATCAGCCGAAACCAAAGCTGATTGCCTACTCGGCCACCAAAGCCGCCATCATTAACTTCTCCGGCAGCCTTGCCGCGCTGCTGGCGGATAAAGGCATTCGTGCCAATGCGGTCGCACCGGGGCCTATCTGGACGCCGCTCATCCCGGCCACCATGCCGCAGCAGCAGGTTGAAAGTTTTGGCAGCCAGGTGCCGCTGCAGCGTATGGGGCAGCCTGCTGAACTGGCTTCTGCTTATGTCATGCTGGCCAGCGACGAAGCCAGCTATATCTCGGGGGCAACCATTGCCGTAACCGGCGGGGTGGCGGTGATTTAACGCCGGCGCAGACAGCAAAAAGCCCGCTCAGGTTTCCCTGAGCGGGCTTTTCTGATTCTGGCTCCTCTGACTGGACTCGAACCAGTGACATACGGATTAACAGTCCGCCGTTCTACCGACTGAACTACAGAGGAATCGTGTGAACGAGGCGAATAGTAGTGGCCCCGGGCGAGCCTGTCAACCGCTTAAAACACAATTGCATTCAACTGGCTAGCAAAGATACAACCCGCACAGGGATCAGGCAGATTCCGCTGTCAGCGCGGTGAGCCGGGTAGCCGGATCCTGACGGTAAAACAGCTGCAGATGACGATACATGTCCGGGAAGCGCTGCCGGAGGAGGTCAGGTGCAGTAAAAAAATATTCTGACAGCACAGCAAAACATTCGGCCGGATCGCTGGCGGCATAAGGATCAAACGTTGCCGCCTCTTCACCGGTGAGCGCCACTTCGTCTTCAATTTCATGCATAACCTGCAGCAAATCTTTCTCCCATGCCGCAACCTCGCGCAGCGGGATGGCGGGAATGCCGCTGGTGTAACCGCTGCTGCGCGCATCCAGCTTGTGCGCTACTTCGTGGATCACCAGGTTATAGCCTGAAAGATCAAACGCGTCGAGAATATCCAGCGCGTTGAGCACCACAGGTCCCTGTGTCCAGCTCTGCCCGGCGTGTACCGCGGGCGCCTGATGCACCAGGCCGCTCTCATCTTCCCAGCGGTCATCAACCTCAAACGGCTCAGGATAGATGAGCACGTCGTGAAAACCATCCAGCCACTCCAGCCCCAGCTTCAGTACCGGCAGACAAAACAGCAGCGCCAGACGGGCGCTGTGTAGCGCATCCATTTCAGTGCCCTGCAGCAGCACAAATTTTTTCTGCTGCAAAAAACGCTGCGCCATACCGATCAGCATGGCGTGTTCGTCGTGATTAAGCAGTGAAAAAACAGGCTGTCGCAGCGCCTGCGTCCAGGGTAGCTCAGCGGCAGCATCGGACTTAGGGGCGTTCCGGGACCATTTAAACATCGCAGCGCCTGTATGAAAGGAGAAAAAGGGTGCTGACGGGGCAGAATGTGCCAGACGTCAAACCCATTATTCAACCTGTTAGCGGGAACGGAGTCTGTGATTGCGCTTGCAAAGTGAAAAGCAAAATAAGCGGGGGGAGAGCGTAAGCGCCTCTTCCGGCAGAGAGAAGAGGCGCAGGGCGCGGTTTTACGGCGATCAGCTTTCGCGGGCAACGCGTTCGAATGCAATGACCCAGACCCAGGGATTAACTTCCCAGCTGGTTGCACCATACTGCTTTTGCCACGCCTTGCGGTACGCCTCTTTGGGCGATTCTGAATTCATATTCATGGTAAAGAAGTTGTTCAGGAAGTGTGAGTCAGTCTGAACGCCCTCTGCCATGATGTCATCCTCGCTGATATCCTGAATCTTTTCAGCCCGAATCGCGGTGATGGTCAGATCGATGCGGCTTGCCCAGCGTGGCATGTGGATTGCCGTCTGCCAGCCAAACTGCTCTGCGTCCTGCAGATCGTCTTCCAGCTGACCAAATTCATTGCTGTCAGCACGATACTGGCAGTAATCGGGATGGCGAAATAGCTGGGGATCGCGATCGTACTCAGCCAGCTGCGCTTCCGGTACGATCGGGCCGCGCCAGGTCTCACGCACCCACAGACGATCGCCAACCTGTCCGAACGGACAGTGCGCACTGATATCGGACATCGACATCAGTTTGTAGCCGTGAAGATGATTTGCACTGACATCAAACGCATGAACGCCTTCATGGTGGTCCTGTCCTGGACCAAATGCCTGCGTCTTCATAATGCGTCGGGTCTGTGTTTGCTGGCCAACCAGCAGGGCGCGAACCCGCTGTTCGGAAAAAAGAATCGGCCGTTCTTTCATTTTTTACCTCTTGTTATATCACGAACCCGGAAAGCGTTAACGGTACATCCTGTACAGGATGAGAACATTAGCATAAAGGTTTCAAACAAATTTGCTTAATAATTTGTCACCTGATAATCAGGCATCCTCTTCCTGTTCCGGTATTAAAAAAACATCCAGGCAAAAAGTGGGGTGCAGATCGCTTAACACATCGGCGAAATGCGGAAATTTCCCCTATACAGTACGTTATAACGGCCAAAATAGAAATATTTTCAGACTATTTCACCTTTTTCTCCGCTAATAACTGGCTGGCAGTCAGCGATGGCTGGCCCCTGAAATTTACACTAAGCCGGCATCGCAGTTAAGCGAGATACATAAACTGTGTTAACCATATTTAGCGACAGCCGGACGGCATAAGGAAAAACTGAAAACAAAAAGGCCACTGGGAAAGCGCGCTTAACAACGCTATAACATGATCAGGATCGCAAAATTTTTCCTCCCACCCTGAAAATGCTGTAAGAAAAGTGTCATGACCTGCCCGCTAAGATAGCAGGTGAGCCTGTGTGGCTCCCGCCGCGCATCACATGCCATAACAGGAGAAGCATCATGTCCATTACACACTGGCAACAACGCTATGAACACTGGCTGCGGCTGAACTGGCAGCATGAGGATAAGGCGCATGATGTGGGGCATTTGCGTCGGGTCTGGATGAGCGCAGCGCGCATTATGCAGGAGACGCCCGCCGATGCCATGGTGGTGCTGACCGCCAGCTATTTTCACGATGTGGTTAATCTGCCAAAGAACCATCCGCAGCGTCATCTCGCCTCGACTTTTGCCGCTGAAGAGACGCGCCGTATTCTGCAGCAGGATTTCCCCGATTTTCCCGCTGAGCTTATGGATAGCGTGGCGCACGCCGTGCAGGCGCACAGTTTCAGTGCCGCAATTACGCCGCTGACAGCGGAAGCAAAAATTGTGCAGGATGCCGATCGGCTGGAGTCGTTGGGGGCTATCGGGCTGGCACGCGTGTTCTATACCGCTGGCGCACTGGGCCGGCCACTGTTTGACAGTGACGATCCGCTGGGCCGCGATCGCGAACTCGATGATGTGAAGTGGACGCTGGATCATTTTCAGAAAAAGCTGCTGCGCCTGCCCGATACCATGCAAACGGCAGCAGGACGCCGTCTGGCAGAATACAACGCGGATTTTCTGGTGCACTACATGGCCAAACTCTGTGCTGAACTGCAGGGTAATTTAGCCGGGGTTGATGAATCCGTACTGCGCGACTTTTGTTGCACGTTACAGGAATATTAAATTTTTGTGACAGACTGTTAACTCACGTCATCTTCCGTTACGTTTGTGAAAAAAATAGCAGGGAGTATGGAAATGACTGAAACCGTGAACATTACGATAAAAATTGACCCGGCGCTGAAAGAGGAGATTAAGCAGCTGGCCGCTGATAATCAGGTTTCAATGAGTCAGGAGATTATCAGCCGATTGCAGGCGAGCCTGCAGAGTGCCCCGCAGCAGGAGACAGCGGCAGATAATCTGCACTCCGACGAGACGCCGGACGATCGGTTAAGCGCCACGGAGCTGCGTCAAATCCGGGCGCTGCTGAAAAAGAGCAAGAAGAAGAAGTAATGTTTGCACTCACCCGCCGTCCGGCGGGTAAGTGCTTTCTGATGCATTATCAGCCAGCAGCCCGATCTGACGGGTTCAGCCTGTACTGTTCAATCAGCGGCAGCAGCAATTTCGCGACCGCAGCAAATACCGGCACTACCACGGAATTGCCAAACTGACGATAGGCCTGCGTATCAGAGACCGGGATGCGAAACGTCGCTTCGCCCGGCGCTTCAAATCCCATCAGGCGCGCGCACTCGCGCGGGCTCAGCCGGCGCGGGCGGCGTGCCATGTTTTCAGCAGCGGTAAAGTTCTGCTCACCCAGCGCGCGATCCCAGCCGCGATCGATCAGGATCTCCGAGCCATCTTTATAGTAGCGCGCTGAAAGCGTGCGCACGCAGCAGTGCGGATCCTGCGGGTCGTTCAGACCATAGCCAAAGCCATTGCCTTTCGCCTTATGCTTTTGTGCATAGCGGTACAGGTAGTGCCAGAGCGTGGGGGAGAGGGTATATTTTTCGCCCGGATCCGCGTCCAGCAGGCTCTGCAGTGGCGGCACCTGTGGCGGATAGAGTGCCGGCAGAGCGCGCAGTGAAAAGGGCTGATTAACGCCGCTGTCGCGCCGGATACCGACCAGGACAATACGTTCACGGTGCTGCGGCAGAAAATAGCGCGCGTCGATCACTTTAGCGTCCGGCGTGCCTTTATCGTCAGCATCCGCCACGTCATAACCCAGCTCATCCAGCGTGGCCATAATAATGGCGAAGGTGCGGCCCTTATCGTGACTCTTCAGGTTTTTGACATTTTCCAGCACAAAAAACGCCGGTTTTTTAGCCGCGAGAATGCGCGCCACGTCGAAAAACAGCGTGCCCTGCGCCTCACATTCAAACCCGTGCGCCCGACCGAGGGCGTTCTTTTTACTGACCCCCGCCAGCGAAAAAGGCTGACAGGGAAAGCCGGCCAGCAGCACCTGATGATCGGGGATAGCGCGATCGATATGCTGATAAATAGCCGCCTCTTCAGTGAGGCCGGCTGGCTGCGTCACAAGACGGATATCCGTATTAAACTGGTGGCGCAGCGGATCGCAGTAGTGATTCGCTTTATACGTGCGGACCGCCTCTTTATTCCATTCGCTGGTAAAAACGCACTCGCCGCCGGCCTGCTCAAAGCCGCGCCGGATGCCGCCAATACCGGCAAAGAGATCGATAAACTGGAAGGCGGGCCTGTCATAGTGGTCCGGTCGTGAGGGCAGCAGGGCGCGCAGGCTGGCGATCTCAGACGGCAGAAGCGTGGCCGATGTGCCTTTGCCACTGCGCAGGCGGTTCAGCTTCGCCATGCTCCAGTGACCTGTGCCGGCGGCGTTGAGGGTCTGCATCACATCGCGCGCTGCGTAGATATCGAGTACCTGCAGTAACAGCGCTAAGTCATCCTGCGCAGCGGTTAACAAAGAGGGGGTAGCCGGTGCGGCGGGATCGGGAACGAGCATGCGTTTTTCCTTAACAGTTGAGCGGCTATGCTACCACTCATCTGCCAGGGTTGAAATTAGCGTGTCGTGTCGTGTCGTGTCGTGTCTTGGCGTGCGCTGCGTGGCGTGCCGCACTCTTTCACGCTGCCGCTTTCGCTTTTGCCGTAAAACGCTAAAGTTGAATAAGCCCGCAGGAAAAGGAAACGGCATGGCTGACGTGCACTCACAAGCGATCCGCAGTAAAAATATGCGCGCGATCCGTAATCAGGATACGGCGATTGAACAACGCGTGGCCGCGATACTGAAAGATCGCGGCTTCAGCTTTCGCGTGCAGGATAAAGCGCTGCCGGGACGGCCCGATTTCGTGCTGCCTGAGCAGCAGGCAATTATTTTTGTGCACGGCTGTTTCTGGCATCGCCATCACTGCTATCTGTTCAAAATGCCTGCCACGCGCACCGGCTTCTGGAACGGTAAAATCAACAGTAACGTTGAACGTGACAGACGCTATGTGCAGCAGCTGCAGGAAACCGGATGGAAGGTGCTGATTGTCTGGGAGTGCGCGCTGCGCGGTAAGCTGCGGCTGGACGACGGTCAGCTGATTGAGCGTCTTGAGGAGTGGCTGCTGGCTGCCGGGCAGAGCGCTGAGCTGGATCACCAGGGATTGCATCATTACCGGCCCGTCTAGCCGGCGATGATTGCTTTTCGCGGCAATAACCGTTTAGATCACGTTTTTCTCTGGGACGCGGAGCACTACCATGAGCAGTATCAAACTGACGGTCAGACGGCTCTATCAGCTGCGCGACGAGCGGCTGGTGGCGACACAGGCCACGGCACGCATCTGGCTGGACGATCGGCTGATTGCCACGGAAGAGATCAGCGGCATGACCGAGAGTCCGGTAAGCAAATATCTGCATGCAGCGGATACGCAGGGAAAAACGCTACGCGTTGAATGGGACTGTGAGGGCATCGCCGACATGTCGGTGACATGGGTTGAGCGCTGCCCCTGTTGTCAGGAACACTAACCGGAATAAGGATTACCATTTTGGCAGGAACCAGTTTACTTACGCTTCTGGATGATATCGCAACGCTGCTGGATGACATTTCAGTCATGGGCAAGGTTGCCGCAAAAAAAACCGCTGGCGTGCTGGGCGACGATTTATCGCTTAATGCGCAGCAGGTCACCGGGGTCAAAGCCAATCGCGAATTGCCGGTGGTCTGGGGCGTGGCGAAGGGCTCATTTCTGAACAAGCTGATCCTGGTGCCGCTGGCGCTGGTGATTTCCGCGTTTGCCCCCTGGCTTATCACGCCGTTACTGATGCTGGGCGGCGCCTACCTCTGCTATGAAGGGGTGGAAAAGGTGTTACACAGCCTGCAGCATGATAAAGAAGAAAAAAGCCCGGAGGCGCGTCAGCAGCGGCTCGACAATCTGGCACAGCAGGATCCGCGCGCCTACGAAAAGAGCAAGGTCAAAGGCGCAGTGCGCACTGACTTTATTCTTTCTGCAGAGATTGTGGCCATTACGCTGGGCATCGTTTCAGAGGCGCCGCTGCTTAACCAGGTGCTGATCCTCGCCGGTATTGCCATTCTGGTCACCATTGGTGTGTATGGCATTGTGGCGATGATTGTGAAGATTGATGACCTCGGCTACTGGCTGCGGGAAAAGTCCTCTGCACTGGCGCAGGCGGTAGGCGGTTTTCTGCTGGCGATGGCGCCGTGGCTGATGAAAATTCTTACCGTGGTCGGCACGCTGGCGATGTTTCTGGTGGGTGGCGGCATCATTGTGCACGGTATTACGCCACTGCATCACGCTATCAGCGAATACAGCAGCGGCTTTAACGGCGTGGTCTCCAGCCTGCTGAGCAACGGGGCCAATCTGGTACTCGGGTTTATTGTCGGCGCAGTTGTGCTGCTGGTGGTTAACCTGATTGCCAAAGTGCGCGGTAAGTCGGCATAAAAGGCCTGTGCGGCAAGCGGCGCACAAGCCGCTTACCGCTTATCTCTGACAATGCGATATAACGCGCGGCACACTAATTTTCAGGAGAGTGATGATGAACGACGATATGTTTGAATTTGATATCGATGCCCAGCTGGAACAGGCTGAAGCGAAAGCGGCGGAAAAAGCCAGCGAAGTACCCGCTGAACTCAGTGACGATGCTGAGTGTGAAGGCTGCAAAATCTGATTGCGGCAGTTAAAAAAATTTCAAAGCCGGTAATAAACATTACCGGCTTTGTTTATGAACAAGATTTTGCACTGCTTATTCCTCTTTTATCACATTAATAACATTATCCTATAGGCAGATTGTCTGCCCGGCTGCTATACCTTTAAGCGTTCAATCAACGGTAAAAGGGAGAGCGCGGTATGACCTTTGCAGTGAGTGATGAAGTTCAGCACAAACAGGGCGGACCCACGATGGTGGTAACCGGCTATGCCAGCGGAATGGTAGAGTGCCGTTGGTATGATGGCTACAGCGTGCGTCGTGAGGCATTCCGTAGTGATGAACTGAGTCACATAACGACGGAATCCCGGCTTGCCAGCTGAATCTGTCCGGGACGGTTTCACCGTCCCGTATCGCCTTACACGTTGCCCTCGTTATCTTCTTCGACCGCCTGATAAATCCGCTGCAGAATATCCGGGAACGCCGACTGAACGCGACTCCAGCTCGGAATAAAGGGCTTATCGTTGGGACGTTCAATAAACGACTGACCGGCGTCAAGAATGGCCTGCGTAAACATCTCCACCGCCGCCTCTTCCTTATGCTGATCGAACGACAGACCGTTCATTGTCGCTTCATGCCGGTAGATCTCCATCATATCCAGTGCATTACGGTAGTAAGTCGCTTTCAGCACGCGAAATGAGTCGCTGGTCAGCGGCACACCCATTGTGGCCAGCTTACGCAGCAGCGATTGCACAATATCACTGCTCATGCGTTTCAGACCCCCGGTGCCATCCTCTTCGGCCAGCGGCTGATGCTTGTGGTCATAGTGATCGGCAATCTCTACCTGACAGCTCTGGCGGGTGGTGTAGTTGCGGTAGATCTCAGACAGCACGCCTATCTCCAGTCCCCAGTCGCCGGGTATTTTAATGCCGTTAAGCACATGGGTACGCATGGCAAACTCGCCGGAGAGGGGATAGCGAAAGCTGCTGAGGTACTCGAGATACTCCGAGTGACCGTACACCTGCTGCAGCGAACGCAGCATGGGTCCTACCAGCAGACGGCCAACGCGGCCGTTAAGCTTGCCGTCCGCGACGCGCGCATAAAACCCTTTGCAAAATTCATACTGAAACGCAGGGTTGGCCAGCGGATAGAGCAGGCGCGCCAGCATACCGCGTTCGTAGGTCACAATGTCGCAGTCGTGCAGCGCTACGCACTGGGTGCGATCGGATGCCAGGGTATAACCGGTACAGAACCAGACGTTGCGTCCTTTGCCCGGCTGGCTGGGGGACAGACCCTCCTTATCCAGTTCAGCATCGATAGCTTTCAGGCGCGGGCCATCATTCCACAGGATACGGTGCCGCTGTGGCAGGCGTGAGAAGAAGTCGCGGGCAAACAGAAACTGATCGCGATCGGCGCGGTCGAGACCAATCACAATCTCTTCCAGGTAAGGCACCTGCGCCAGTTCATTGACAATATTATCCAGCGCCGGGCCCTCCAGTTCGGAGAACAGCGACGGCAGAATCAGACCCATTTTGCGCCGGCGGGCAAACTGCACCATCTCTTTTTCCAGCGACTCTGTACGGCGATGGGTGAGGTTATGAAAATTCGTAATCACGCCATTCTGATAAAAATCACTCATCGTCTCATCCTCAGATTACGGCTTATGGGGGGCCAGAAAATGATCTATGCCTTCGCACCAGCCTTCCGGTCCGGTTTGCGTTGTGCGATAGATATGGTCGCGGTCGGTACGGCTGAGTTCAACCGGCGACTTGCTGAAGCCTTTAATAATGACCGCATAGTCTGCCTGTTCCAGCATCGGAATATCATTGGGGCCGTCACCCAGACCCAGCGTTATCCGGCGTACACCATCCTGCTGCATCAGCTGCTGCTGCAGCTGCGTCAGCGCTATCCCTTTGCCGCAGTTTTCCGGCATCACGTGCCAGAAGCGACCACCCTGCGTCAGCGCAAGCTGATGGCGGGCCAGCGCGGCGCGAAACGCATCCAGTTGCTCATTCTCGTCGCGCCATAAAATCACTTCCGAGGCATCACGCAGACGACTTAACCGGGCTTCGCTCAGTGGCAGACCGGTAAAGCTCGCCACGTCGCTGTCACTGAGATCGTGAAAGCCGGTAAAGCGAAATTCCGCTTTCAGCGCACCAAGAATGTCGCACAGCGCCAGATAGCCAGCGGCTGGCTCATCATTAACCGTAACGTCCTGACCAAAGCTGATACAGGCACCATTTTCAGCGATAAACGGCGCACCGCTGATACCCAGGCGCTTCTGTAGCGGAATAATCTCTGCGGCGGTTTTACTGGAACAGAGCACCACCGGGATCTGGCGTGCAGCAAAGTGTTCCAGCCACGGGCGGGCAGCTTCCCAGTTATAATCGTGGTGATCCAGCAGCGAGCCATCCAGATCGGTCACTACCAGCAGAGGGGAATCAGGGTCAATCATCGTCATACTCCTTACACCACAGATGTGAGTAAAGCAGAGAGTAATCAGTATAATAGCGTTATGAAGATTGCACGTTTTTCCGGCTTGCTGAACGCGACAACCAGGAATAATCTTAAAACGCGGCGCAGGTCAGGCTGACGGTACGTGAATTATGCAGCGAAAAGCGCAGGCGGGGCGGCCATCCGGCTGGTTTAACGCTACGTGATATGCACATTTCTGCACTTTATATGCATAAATGCTGGTTGCCTTCATGCACAGTGAGCGTAATCTGAAACGGCATTACCATTTCCTGGTGTAACGAATTCATTGATAAATTTAACCCGGCCTGAGCCGGGTTTTTTTTGAAATCGATTTCAGCGATTCGTTTCACAGAAGCTGCAGTCGTGTATATCCACTTCACACTGTTCAGAAAGGCAGCGTGCCTGATCCACGGTTTTAGCGGATGAATCAAACCATTCGGTATCGCGCTCTTTTTTCTGCTCCGGACTGCCTGCCGGGGGAAAGCGAGGGCGGGTCTCTTCTGCACGCATATGGGGACTCCGGGAAGCCAGGGTGAGCCATAAGTATAGTGCGGCTCCGTCATACGCGCGCAGCCCGACAGGCAAAAAAAGCCTGCGCTGTATGGCAAAAAGCGTTGTTACTTTTAGGCTGGTTGCTTCTCTGAGGGGGAGTACAGCGAAAAGAAGATCGGCATTTTTTCTGGCAGGTATCTCGTTGCAAGACGTTGAGAGCGTGCAAATATGGCTTTTGACAGTTCTTTACCTGCCGTCGCTCCTGTTTTTACCAGAAGCAGCTATGCTTAACGCTGTCTGATTATTATTGATAACAAGGAGTTAGTATGGATTTGCTGCGCATTATTATCGCTATTTTGCTGCCACCGCTGGGCGTATTTATGCAGGTGGGCTTTGGCGGAGCGTTCTGGCTGAACATTCTGCTGACGCTGTGCGGCTATATTCCCGGCATCGTTCACGCTGTCTGGGTTATCGCCCGTCGCTGATCGCGATCACTATTTCGCGGCCTGTTTACGTTACACTGGCGCAAAACAGCAGCTGAGAGGTCACAATGCAGGTTGGCGAACGCGTAACGGTGAAAACAGATGGCGGCCCGCGCCGCGCCGGTAAACTACTGGCGGTGGAGCCGTTTAACGAAGGCACTATGTATCTGGTCGCGCTGGAGGATTATCCGCTGGGCATCTGGTTTTTCAACGAAAGCGACCATGCTGAAGGCGTCTTTGTTGAGCCTGCCTGCAGCAGCTGAACAGATAAAACAGCGCGCCCCGGCTGACGATTCAGCGGGGCGCCTGCTGTCAGAAGGTCTCCCAGTTATCGCTGCCTGATACCGCCAGTGCCGGACGTACCGGGCGCTGAGCCGCAGGTGCTGCTTTTACGGGGGCCACACCTCTCATCATAGCGGAACCCGTATCGCTGAGGCGGAATGCGGCCACCGCCTGCGTCAGTTTACCCGCCTGATCTTCCAGCGAGGCCGCTGCAGAGGAGGCTTCTTCAACCAGTGAGGCGTTTTGCTGCGTCACATTGTCCATCTCTGTAACCGCCAGGCTAACCTGCTGAATACCGCGACTCTGCTCATCTGACGCTGCCGCAATTTCTGCCATGATATCGGTGACGCGCCGTACGGCTTCAACAATGTCACTCATGGTTGTTCCCGCTTCGCCCACCTGATGCGATCCGTTGCTAATCAGCGCCACCGACTCGGCAATCAGCGTCTCGATCTCTTTCGCCGCCTGAGCGCTGCGCTGCGCCAGACTGCGTACTTCGCTGGCGACCACGGCGAAGCCGCGACCCTGTTCACCCGCCCGTGCGGCTTCTACGGCGGCATTAAGCGCCAGGATATTCGTCTGAAAAGCAATGCTGTTAATAACGCTGGTGATTTCGGCAATCTTTTTCGAGCTACCGGAGATATTGTTCATGGTTTTCACTACGCCGCCGACCAGATCGCCGCCGTTGCGCGCTTTGTCAGAAGCGTCAGCTGCCAGCTGACTGGCGTGATGGGCGTTTTCCGCATTCTGCTTCACGGTGGCAGTGAGCTGCTCCATACTGGCGGCGGTCTGTTCCAGCGCTGAAGCCTGCTGCTCGGTACGGGAGGAGAGGTCGGTGTTGCCGGCGGAAATTTCACTGGTTCCCTGATAAATCGCCTCCGCCCCTTCACGCACGCTGCCCACGGTGCGTACCAGCGCGGCCTGCATCAGCTGCAGATTATGCAGCAGCATGCCGATTTCGTTACGCCCGCACGGCACATCGGCGGCGGTCAAATCGCCCCGGGCAATACGCTCAATGCGGACGACCGACTGGCGCAGTGGATTAATAATGATGCGACGCAGAAAGATAAAGGTCAGCACAACCAGCACTAAAGCCGCTGTAAATGCCGCTGCCATGGCGATAAAACCAAGGCGTGCCTGGTGCGCCGCCTGGGCGTTAATCATCTCGGCTCGTTCGGTGCGGATTTTAATGGCCTTCAGCAGCAGCGCGTTATACGCATCATCCAGCTTGCGGGTCACATCGGTCTCCTGCGCCACAATGCCTTCAAAGCTGCCCTGACGCGCCGATTCAATCATCGGCTTCACGCCTTTCTCAATATATTGATTGAAGCTGGCAGTCAGCGGCGCGTCCAGTGCCAGATCGGCGGGCGTTTTGACATCACGCGCCATATAAAGCGTAAATCCTTCGCGTGCCTGTTTAATACGGGTTTCCGTCCGCGCCAGATCGGCGCGGTAACTCTCCATCTCGCCAATACGCGTTGCCGCGCCTGCCTGCAATATATTAAGTCGGGCGGTGCGCAGGTGATTAGAGCTGTTGGATATCCCCATGCGCACCTGAATCTCTTCCGTTGCGTCGTTCAGCGAGTTGTTACTCTGGATCAGAAAATAACTGGCAAGACCAATACACAGGGCAAAAAGCAGCAAAATGCCGCCGAATATTACGCTGAACAGTGGCATCAGGCGCAGGTTTTGCCAGAGGCTGAGCTTATTATCTACATCGATCGATGCTGTTTTCATTTCCTTGCTCTCATAGTGGTAAGGGTTCTGAAAACAAACATCGGCAGGGCGGGGTAAAGACTTAGATGAGAATATGAGATCGCGATCGCAAAAGCGTTAAAAAACAACAGGGCCGGTCAATAGACCAGCCCTGCAGCAGCATAAATTATGTCGCAGACAGTTTATCGCACGTTAACATAAATGCCGGAGGTTACATTATCTGTCAGACGTACCACATGATAGATAACCTGTTTATTATGCGTTTTGATTTTACGCTTAATATTGCCTTTATGAGATGAAACGGTTTTAGCTTTGATCTGCATTTTGTCTGAAATCTGAATAGTGTCATGGCCTGACATCCACATTTTCAGCATATTTGATTCAGTCTGGCTCAGCGTCAGTGGATGAATATCCATCCCGGCGGAAATACGCGGTGACGCATTGAGTTTCTTTTGCAGGTAAGTGCCCAGCAGGGAATCCAGTGTTGACGTCTTTATCGATTTTGATGTAATAATCAGGTTCTTACGAACGTAGAGATATTCCTCAAAATGGATATTTGAGATCGCCATAAAAATAAAGAAAAGAGTATCCGGGTGCTGTGTGATAATAGCACGAATACGATCGCTTGAATCGGCTTCGTGAATAAAGCAATCTTCGTTAATAAATACTACGCCAGGTTTTAGTTGCTCGCATTTTTGTTGTAGCTGTTCGATATCCGTGGCTGCAGTAATGTTTTTCTTTTTAACTCCTTTTGCCGACATATAGTCCGACAGGCCCAGGCGTGTGTAGTTACATGAATCCATAATAATCGTTGGCATTATAGCGACCCTCACCAATTTGTTATCCGTTTAAATCAACGATGAATACGCGTTTGCGGTACGAGAGAAATTTTCAAAGACACTTTTTTATTCTGCTTTGCAGTCTGGCAAATTATATCCCTGTGCCATCATGACTCTTCCCTGACCCGTTCTGCGAAGTTTTTTGTGTTCCATCCACGTCATTCTTTTCCCGGCGATAGCGGGAATCACCAGGAATTTGCTTTAGGTATACCTTCCGCTCTGTTTTTGAGAGCTGTGTCACTATCGCGCATGTTACAGGCAATTCTGATAGGACAAATCTTAAAAACATTTGTTTCGCGAAAGTGTGACGCTTCAGCGAGTGTTGACAATGCCGGAAAAAGGGAAATTAGACAAGAAAAATCGCTTTTAAATTTTTTTTGTTTAAAAACATACCCTTGAGCACTTTGCCAACCGATCCGTCAGGGAAACCACCTTAAGAATCGTCTGACTAAAATACTCCAGGCACCGTTTAATAAGAATGTTTTTCACGATAAATATCGATTTATCAGAATTTCCTCAGTTGATTTCTGAAAAAAATGGTTTGAAAAGTATACGGAATGATTTTGACTGCTTAACTATCACTTCAGAATGGTAACAGTATCGTTAACTAACGTGCAGGGGAAAGTTCTGAGACAAATCGGGCGAGTAAATCAAAGACTTCGCTGAACAGATGTTCGCAAAACGGGGCAAGAAGGGGCATCAGCATACCCATGGAGAGGATGCCGACCGTTAAGGTAACAGGAAAGCCAATAGCAAAAACCGACAGTTGAGGTGAAACACGGTTTAACAAACCCAGTGCCAGGTTTAGCGTGAGGAGCAAAATGATTAAGGGCAGCGCTAACATCATGCCATTAAGGAAAATTAACCCGGCGCCTTTGACCAGTCCCATGAAGGCATCAGCACTCAGCGGCTCTGCGCTGACAGGCAACGTCTGAAAACTGTCTGCCAGCAGCGAGATTAGCCACAGGTGTCCGTTGAAAGTCAGAAACAGCAGCATGGCCAGCATATCCAGAAAGCGAGCCAGCAGCGGCATGTTGACCCGCGTGTTCGGGTCCAGCAGCGTAGCGAAAGATAATCCCATCTGTAAACCAATGATTTCACCCGCCAGCTTAACGGCTGAAAACGCCATCTGCATGGTCAGACCGATGCCCGCACCAATCAGCAGCTGCTGAATCAGCATCCAGAAGCCGGCAGGGGAGAACAGGGTAACCTCTACCGGTGGCAGCAGCGGCAGTAAAATCCAGGTGATCACAAACGCAAGCGCCACCTTTACCCGCTTGGGGATATTGCGCTCATTCAGCACCGGCGCGCTGGCAAACAGCGCCAGCAGGCGTGCCATCGGCCAGAAAAACTGCGCCACCCAGTGGATCAGCTGACTGCTGTCGAGGGTAACCATCAGCCGATGATGTAAGGCAGATTGCTGAACAGGGTGCGAATGTAATCCAGCATCAGATTCAGCATCCACGGACCGGCGATCACGCCGGTGGCCGCCACCGCCAGAATTTTGGGGATAAAAGAGAGCGTCTGTTCATTAATCTGCGTTGCCGCCTGCAGGATACTGATGATCAGTCCGCTTACCATCGCGACCAGCAGGAGCGGAGCCGCCATCATCAGCGCAACGCGCATCGCTTCCTGGCCCATTACCATTACCGATTCCGGGGTCATACTGTGCTCCTGTCAGGGAAAGATTGTTGAAGGGTCAGGAATAAAAGCTCTGGGCCAGCGATCCCACCAGCAGCTGCCAGCCGTCAACCAGCACAAACAGCATCAGCTTAAACGGCAGCGCAATTGTCGCCGGCGGGACCATCATCATACCTAATGCCATCAGTACGCTGGCGACCACCAGATCGATAATCAGAAAAGGGATAAAGACCGTGAAGCCAATCTGAAATGCGGTTTTCAGCTCGCTGGTGACGTACGCGGGCAGCAGGATACGCATCGGCACCGCTTCCGGGCCATCAATGGGCGCGGTATTGGCCAGGCGGGCAAACAGGGCAAGATCGGCTTCGCGCGTCTGGCGCAGCATGAACTCGCGCAGCGGCTGGGCACCTTTATCCAGCGCCACCTCCATGCTGATTTTGTCCTGACTGAAGGGCAGGTAGGCATCAGCATAAATTTTGTCGAACGTGGGCGCCATGATGAAAAAGGTCAGGAACAGCGCCAGGCCGAGCATCACCTGATTAGGCGGCGCCGACGGCGTACCCAGCGCGTTACGCAGCAGGCCAAACACGATAATGATGCGCGTAAAACTGGTCATCATCAGCAGTACGGCCGGGATAAAGGTCAGCGAGGTGATAAACACCAGCGTCTGTACCGGCAGTGACCAGCTCTGCCCGCCATTAGCCAGCGGCTGGCTGACCAGACCAGGCAACTGCGCGTGCGCAGCCGGTGCCAGCAGCATCAGCAGCGGCAGCAGAGAGAGTAATCGACGCATCATTAAGGTTTTCCGGGACGTTTAACCAGGTTGTGGAGGATCTGACGAAAATCCTGTGGTACAGGCTGAGCCTGTGGGTGCTCTTCAGGCGGTAACGGCGGCAGCGAGTGCAGATGGGTGATCTGCTGCGCTGTCACACCCAGCACCAGACGCGCATCGGCGGTTTCAACGATCACCACCCGCTCCTGACGCCCGACCTGTACGCTGGCGCTGACTTTCAGCGCCTGCGCATTCACCGTTTTTGGCGCAAAACCCATGCGTTTTGCCAGCCAGCCGCAGGCCAGAATCAGCAGAACGATAACTGCCAGCATCGTACCGACCTGGCCCACCACGGAGCCGGTAGAGACCACGGGCTGTGTGTGCGCCGGCTGCAGGGTTTGTGCGCTGTTTTGCATCATCAGCGGCTCAGACGACGCATGCGTTCAGAAGGCGTAATGATATCGGTGATGCGTACACCATATTTATCATTCACGACCACGACTTCACCTTGTGCAATCAGATAGCCGTTGATCAGAATATCCAGCGGTTCACCGGCGAGGCCATCCAGTGACACCACAGAACCCTGCGTCAGACGCAGCAGCTCTTTGATTGTCATCTTGGTACGTCCCAGTTCAACAGTAAGTTTGACCGGGATATCCATGATCAGATCGATATCCTGCATGGCACCGCTGGCGCCGGCGCTCTCAAACGCCTTAAAAACATTTTCACTGGCGGCCGGTGCGCTGCCGCTGCCGGTCTGCTCGTTCATTGCTTCAGCCCACAGATCGTCCGCGGAGATATCGTCGGACGGGTTTTTGCTGTCACTCATTGGGCTGTTCCTCATTCAGCGAATTCAAAATCGGGTTTATCAGATGTTCAACGCGCAGCGCGTACTGGCCATTCAGCATGCCGTACTGGCTGGTCAGCACCGGAACGCCATCCACATGGGCAATAATGCGATCCGGCTTCTCAATCGGCAGCACATCGCCGGGTTTAAGCTGCAAAATGCGCGACAGGCGCATTGAGGTTTCGGCAAAATGTGCAATCAGCTCCAGCTCAGAGTGCTGCACCTGCTTCACCAGATTATCGCGCCAGTGGGTATCTTCCTGACGGGAGTTCTCCAGCGGTGGATTGACCAGCAGCTCGCGCAGCGGCTCAATCATGGAAAACGGAATACAGATGTTAAACTCACCCACCAGGTTGCCAATCTCCACCTGAAAAGGCGTGTTGACCACAATATCGTTAGGTGAGGTGGTGATGTTGGTGAATTTCACCTGCATCTCTGAACGGACATACTCCACTTCCAGCGGGTAGATCGCTTTCCACGCGTCGCTGTAGCCATCCAGCGCCAGCTTCAGCATGCGGCGGATCACGCGCTGTTCAGTATGGGTAAACTCACGTCCCTCTACTTTGGTCGGAAAGCGACCGTCACCACCAAACAGGTTATCGACGGCGATAAAAACCAGGCTTGGTGAGAACACGACCAGTGCCGTGCCGCGCAGCGGCTGCAGATGGATCAGGTTCAGGTTGGTTGGCACCGGCAGGTTGCGGGCAAACTCATGGTAGGGCTGAATTTTTATCGCCCCTACGCTGATATCCGGACTGCGGCGCAGCAGGTTAAACAGCGCCATACGAAAATGGCGCGCAAAACGTTCATTAATGATCTCCAGCGCCTGCAGCCGCTCGCGTACCACGCGACGCTGGGTGTTGGGATCGTAAGGGCGAATGTCGCCATCGCTCCCGGTGGAAATTTTCTCTACTTCCGCGCTGTCACTGTCGCCGTTAAGCAGCGCGTCAATTTCAGCCTGGGAGAGAATGCTATCGCCCATTAAATCACCTCAAAATGAAGGCGGTAAACAGCACATCACTGACGGCCTGTGCAGGTTGTCCGGTTACCAGCGGCGGCGCCATCACCTGTTTTATCTGCTCAACCAGAGCCTGTTTGCCCTGTTCGGTTGCCAGCTGCGCCGCGTTCTGACGCGACAGCAGCAGCAGCAGACGGCTGCGCACTTCCGGCAGGTAATCGTTCAACCGGCGACGGGTATCCTCATCCGGCAGACGCAGCGTAAAGCCTACGTACAGCACGCGATCGGGATCGTTGTCAGGATTGACCAGGTTAACCGTAAACGTATCCATTGCAAAAAAGACGGGGGCGGGCGGTGGCTCAACTTTCGCGGCCTCCGGTTTGTCACCCTCGTGTTTATTCATCATTCGCCAGACTGCATAGCCTGCTACGCTGCAAGCGGCCAGTGTTAAAATCAGTAACACCGGAATCAGTAATGAACGTTTGCGGCCTTTTGCTTTCGCGTTATCAGACATGTTTGCAGTACTTCCTGTGAATTATGGGCAAGCCTCTCGGCTTACCTGAACAGATTATCCCGCGTCTTAAGTCAAACAATGGGAAGAAAAGACGCGGGTTTTACGCTTACCTTCAGCGTTTAGCCGCTGTCAGGCAAAAATATCAACGCCACCGCTGCCGGCAGCGCGCGCCTGCAGGGTCGCCGGAACGGCTACAGGTGTTATCTCACTGTCACTCTCCAGCGCCTGAGTAAAGCGGCCATACTGGCCGTCGCGCTGATTCTCCTGCTGTCCGGCGTGCTGCTGCTGGCTCTGGGCAAACGCGTCGCTGCTGACCTGACTCTGGCCCAGGTTAATGCCGCTCTCCGCCAGTGCACTGCGCAGCTGAGGCAGGGCGGCTTCCAGCGCCGCTCTGACATGGCTGTGACCTGAAACCAGCGTAAGCTGCGCCTGGTCCTTATCCATTGTCAGGCTGATCTGCAGCGCGCCTAAATCTTCCGGATGCAGCCGCAGTTCAGCATTCTGCTGCCCGTTGCGGCTGAACATCACAATCTGCTGACCCAGCGCCTGCTGCCACTCCTGACTGCCAAGCTGTGCATTCAGCATCGGCGTTGACGGCGTGCCCTGCAGGCTGGCGCTGGCGGTATTAACCGGTGCGCTGCTGCTGAACAGGGTGCTGAGATGCGCGGCTGGCTGCTCCTGTCCGGCTGACAGCGCGTGCCGCTCATCGCTTTTACTGAGTCCCCCCAGCATCTGCCGGAAACTCTCATCCAGCGTCAGTGCCCCACTACTGGCGGGCGCGGTGCTGCTGTGACTGCTGGCGGCCAGGGCGTCAGCGCGCGCGGTAAGCGCTGGCGCATCCTGACTGCCGGTGTGGGGTACCGCCGCGTCTGCCTGCTCAGTTGCCTGCGCGGTGCCCGTCAGCAGCGCCCCTGTCAGCGCCGCGTTAAGCGGTGTACCTGCGGTGGCGTTAGCGGCTACCGGCGGCTGAGCAACGGAGGCCAGCGGCGGACGGTTTTCCACCATCGCCGGCAGCATGGCAAACAGCGCCTGCACGTTCTGTAAGTCGCTGGCACTTAACGGGGTAACGGCAGGCTCATCACTATCATCGGCGGATTTAAGCCCGGCTTTAGATCCCGCCGGCTGGAAAAGTGCATTTAAGGCATCTGGTTTGTCCAGTGCCTGCAGCAGCGTACTCAGTGATGTTTTATCATCTTTACCGGCAGCCTCTTCAGCGCCGCGGGTCTCACCCGGCTGCAGTTTTCCCTGCTGTTTCGCCAGCGCCAGCAGCTGATTACCCAGCTCGGTGATAAAATGGGACGGCAGACTGTCACCCGTTGCCGTGTTCTCTGGTGCCGCATCCGTTGCGACAGCTGTTTTAGCGACTTTTGCAGTATGCGTAAGCAGGGCTTGCAGCGTAGTCATTCGCTTTTCCTCAGTGCGGCCCGTTGGGCAAATTCATCCATCCGTTTCTGATCGAGACGGTTTTCCTGACGCAATGCACTCTCTTCAGCGCGGGTGATCAGCATCTGATAGGCATTGAGTTTTTTATGTTTTTCCCGCCAGCTGCCCAGCGCCTGTTCAGTGCGCTGATCCCACTGGCTGAGCTGCTGGCGATGCTGGTCAATCGCTTTTTCCAGCGTCTGAATAAACTGGTGGTAGTTGCTCCAGCGCATGCTGGTAATACCGCCGGACATATCCTGGTTGAGCTTGTTGCGATACTCATCCAGATAGTCCAGCAGCATGCTGAGCTGTTCATTAGCCTGCTGCTGGCCGCGCCGCATGTTGCCAAGATGGACGACAGCATCGTCCAGATCCTGTTCGGCAAGGTCGCGCAGGGTGTCAATTGCACTGGCGGTTTTCATGGGTCAGTCTCGTCTGATAACAGCGTTAACCAAACAGCGTCTGCAGGTGCAGGCAGGCGTCATCATATTCACTGCGCTCAAAAATCCCCTGATGCAGAAATGCTTCCATCTGCGGATAGAGCGTAATTGCCCGGTCCAGCATCGGATCGCTGCCGGCGGCGTAGGCGCCAACGCTGACCAGATCGCGGTTACGCTGATAGCTGGACAGCAGCTGCTTAAACTGCCGCACGCGGGCGTAATGTGTTTCATCAATCAGCGAGGTCATTACGCGACTGATCGACGCTTCGATATCAATAGCCGGGTAGTGACCCGCTTCCGCCAGCCGGCGCGACAGAACAATATGCCCGTCCAGAATGGCGCGCGCGGAGTCAGCGATAGGATCCTGCTGATCGTCACCCTCGGTCAGTACGGTATAAAACGCCGTGATTGACCCGCCGCCGTCGATGCCGTTCCCGGCACGTTCTACCAGCGCCGGCAGCTTGGCGAATACGGAAGGGGGATAGCCTTTAGTTGCCGGCGGCTCACCAATTGCCAGCGCAATTTCACGCTGCGCCATCGCGTAGCGGGTCAGCGAGTCCATGATCAGCAGCACGTGCTGGCCGCGATCGCGAAAATCTTCCGCAATGCGCGTGGCGTAGGCGGCGCCCTGCATGCGCAGCAGCGGGGAGACATCGGCCGGCGCGGCGATCACCACCGAGCGGGCGCGGCCTTCGGCACCCAGAATATTTTCGATAAACTCTTTGACTTCACGGCCGCGTTCGCCAATCAGGCCAACCACAATTACGTCGGCTTTGGTATAGCGCGCCATCATGCCCAGCAGCACCGACTTACCCACGCCGGAACCGGCAAACAGTCCCATGCGCTGGCCGCGTCCCACCGTCAGCAGGGCGTTAATGGCCCGCACGCCAGTATCAAGCACGTCATGGATCGGCGTGCGCTGCAGCGGGTTAAAGTGCGGGGTGATCAGTGGTGCGCGATAACCGGTTTCAGGCGCAGGCAGGCCATCAAGCGGCTTGCCGCTGCCATCCAGCACGCGTCCCAGCAGTTCCGGTCCCAGCAGCAGCTGTTTACCGCTGTGATCGCCGTTCATCCGCGCATAGACGCGGGCGCCGGGCAAAATACCGTCAACTTCTTCCAGCGGCATCAGAAACAGCTTCTGCCCGTTAAAGCCCACCACTTCACTCTCTACTTCGGTGATGTGGCCGTTGTCATGGCGTTCAATAATGCAGGTTGCGCCCAGCGGCAGCTGCAGCCCGGTCGCTTCCAGCACCAGCCCGGTGGCGCGCGTCAGGCGCCCATAGCGTCGCACGGTCTGCACCTGGCTGATACGCTGTTCAAAGGAGTCGAGTGCGCCAAGCCAGCGCGACAGACGAGACGTCATCAGAGTGCTCCCGGCGCTGCCAGACGGCACAGCTCCTGCCAGCGGGTTGCCACGCTGGCGTCAAGATCGCCATCTTCAGCGCTGAGCTTGCAGCCGCCGGGGTGCAGCGTACTGTCCGCCAGCAGCCGCCAGCCGTGCAGATCAAGCGTGGGGCCAAGCGTCTGCTCCACGCGCTGCAGATCGTCCGGATGCACGCGCAGCTGCGGTTTGCCGCTGAACATCGGTTCCTGCTGGATCAGCTGCTGGATTTGCCGCAGCAGGGCGCTGCCATCCACCTGCGTCGCCTGACCGATAACGGTACGGGCGGCCTCCAGCGCCAGCTGCATCAGCCGCGAGGCGATGACGCTGTCCAGCGCTTCCAGCGTATGGTGGAACTCGGTCACCAGCTGCTGCATGCGCGCCTGCAGCGGCGCCTGCTGCTGCTGTGCGTCGGCCAGACCCTGCTGAAAGCCGGCGTCGTAGCCATTCTGCTGCGCTTCCGCAAATCCTTTCTGGTAGCCTTCGCTGTAGCCCTGCGTCTGCGCATCTTTACGCATCTGCTGCTGCATCCGCTCCAGCTGCTGTTGCTGCTCATCCTCTTCGCTGAACGTCATGACATCAGCGTCAGCATCATGCCCCGCAGGCGGCAGGTCAGGCGTGGTGCTCAGCGGCGCTGCCAGATCGTCAGGCAGCCAGCGCTGCCACGGACGGGCAGAAAATGCATCAGACATAGGTTTCCTCGCCGCCACCAATCACCATTTCGCCCGCTTCTGCCAGACGGCGTACCACCAGCAGAATCGCTTTTTGTTCGTTCTCTACTGCAGACATACGCACCGGACCGCGGTTGGCCAGGTCGTCGCGCAGGATGTCGGCTGCACGCGCAGACATGTTCTTGAGGAACTTCTCGCGCAGCGGCTGCTCGGAACCTTTCAGCGCAATCAGCAGCTGCTCGGACTCCACTTCCTGCAGCAGACGCTGGATGCTGCGATCGTCCACTTCCACCAAGTTCTCGAACAGGAACATCTCGTCGATGATTTTCTGTGCCAGTTCGCCGTCGAAGTCGCGTACCGCTTCGATGACCGCCTCTTCCTGCTGCGTTTTCATCAGGTTGATAATTTCGGCCGCGGTTCTCACGCCGCCCATCTTCGCACGCTTGAGGTTGGTGCCATCCAGCAGGCTGTTCAGGACTTCAGTCAGCTCCGCCAGCGCCGCCGGCTGAACGCCGCCGAAGGTGGCGATACGCAGCATCACATCGTGACGCAGGCGTTCGTCAAACAGCGCCAGAATATCGGCCGCCTGACCACGTTTCAGATGCACCAGGATTGTGGCGATGATCTGCGGATGTTCGTCGCGGATAAGATCGGCAGCCGCCTGCGGCTCCATAAAGTTGAGCGTTTCCATACCGCTGGTGGTTTCGCGCGTCTCCAGGATATCTTCCAGCAGGCTGGAGGCGCGCTCCTCGCCCAGCGCCTTGATCAGTACCGAGCGCAGGTAGTCGTTGGAGTTCAGGCTCAGCGCCGCAAACTGCTCAGCATCGGTCTCGAACTCGCGCAGAACTTCCGTCAGCTGCTTGTGCGATATCTGTTTCATGCTGGCCATCGCCGCGCTGAGGTGCTGCACTTCACGCTGGTTCAGGTGTTTAAACACTTCAGCTGCGCGCTCTTCGCCGATGGTCATCATCAGGATGGCGCTTTTTTCTGTACCGGTCAGACTCATAGTTCGTTACTCATCCATTCACGGATAACCAGCGCCACGACGCGCGGATCGTTTTCAGACATATCGCGGATGCGCTGGCTCATCACTTCGGCGCTCATGCGGTTAGAAGATTTACGCTCCTGGTCCAGCTCATCTTTATTAATCTGCACGCTATAAGCAGCTTCTTCTTCCTGCGCAGCGGCGCGGGCAGCCACGGCTTCAGCAGCGGCCTGTTCCGCCTCGCGTTTGCGCATCAGCTGCGGACGCACCAGTTTGCGGTAGAGGATGAACGCAACCAGCGCCACCAGCAGCCAGCGGCCGGCATTCATCAGCTGATCGAAGAACGATTGCTGCTGCCAGAACGGCAGATCGCCACCTGCAGGCTCGGTGGTATTGAATACCGAGTTCACCACATTGATGCTGTCGCCGCGCGTCTGTGAATAGCCCATCGCTTCGCGGGTTAAATCTTCAATCTGTTTGATCTGCTGATCGTTCAGCGCGACCGCTTTGCCTTTACCGTCATCGCGGTAGTTCACGACCACGGCGACTGACAGACGCTGCACATCGCCAACGTTGAGTTTGGTGTGGCGGATTGAGCGGTCGAGCTCATAGTTCACCGTATCATTACGGCTGGAGCTGCTCGGGCCGCTGCTCTGGCTGGCGGTGCTGGTGGTGGTACCGGCATTCTGCGCCGCATTGTTCTGGCCATTAGCCGCGTTCTGCTGCGCCGGATTTGTCACCGGTGCATTGTTAGCAGGCGCGGGCTGATTAGAGAGGGCGCCAGGTACGCCACCCGGATAAGCGCTGCCGTTCTGATCGCTGGTGCTGGTCTGACGCGAACGCACTGCCGAGTTAGCTGGATTGGCGTTTGGCTGATACTTCTCATCCGTTTGTTCACTGCGGTCGAAGTTAATCTGAGCGGTGACCTGCGCGTGTACGTTGCCCTGGCCAACAATCGGGTTCAGGATCGCTTCAATACGCTGCTGATAACGCGCTTCAACTTCAGCGGCATATTTCAGCTGGGCGTCGTTGAGATCGCGTCCTTCACTGTCGGAGCGGGTCAGCAGGCGGCCGGTCTGATCGACCACGGTCACGTTGCCCGGCGGCAGGCCCGCCACGCTGCTGGAGACCATATGCTGGATGGCCTGGATCTGCCCTTCATCCAGTGCCCGGCCAGGCTGCAGCGTCAGCGTCACTGAAGCCGACGGCGCTTTCTGTTCGCGAACGAAGAGGGTAGGTTTCGGCATCGCCAGGTGCACGCGTACGGCCTTGACCGGACCCAGCGTTTCAATCGTGCGTGCCAGTTCACCCTCCAGCGCACGCTGGTAGTTGATCTGCTCGCTGAACTGGCTGATACCGAACTTCTCTTTATCCATCAGCTCAAAGCCTACCGAGCCACCTTTCGGCAGGCCCTGCTGCGCAAGGCGCAGGCGCAGTTCATGCACTTTATCGGCCGGCACCATCAGGGCACCGCCGTTTTCAGCGAACTGATAGGGGATGTTCATCTGCGTCAGCTGGGTGACAATGGCGCCGCCATCTTCATCAGAGAGGTTGTTATAGAGCACGCGGTAATCGGGCGCTTTGGCCCAGAGCACCAGCGCCAGCACAACCGCAATGGCTGCGGCCGCAGCGATGATGAGGGGAATTCGCGGATTAGCGCGCAGGCGGGCGAAAAGGTCTGTTATGCCTTTCTTTGCTGTATCCTGTGTAGCGGCTGCACTCGCATTCATGACCGATTCCTGCCTGACATAATTGACCGGGTAAGTTGTGGTAACAAAACAGACTCCCTGATACGTCTACCCGGTAATTGCGCTGCTGGCCATTAGAGTGCCGGCGGTAGCTGACGAAGTGAGCTCCCCGCACGGGCGTTTCCTTTCGGACCGCGCCGCAAAAACTTTAGGGTAAAAATGAAATTCCAATCTTATGGCAGGCATTATTGATGAATCGCATGACTTCGATGGCTGAATAAGCCGGGGTTTTAGGGGCTATTTAGCGCCTTTGTCCTATTGACACTGTGCTAACTTTGCAGGCGTAAAAAATTCACTCCCTTTTTCTGCGAGGTATAAAGATGTCAATTCAGGCAATAGATGGCGTGCTGCAGCAGCTGCAGATGACCTCACTGCAGGCTGCCGGCAAGGAAACTCACTCCTCCGGTCAGCTCGATTTTGGTGCCACGATGAAAGCGGCGCTGGACAAGATCAGTGAAACCCAGACCACCGCCCGCACGCAGGCGCAGGATTTTGAGCTCGGTAAGCCTGGCGTACAGCTTAACGACGTCATGGTTGATCTGCAGAAGTCCTCTATCTCTATGCAGATGGGCATTCAGGTGCGCAACAAGCTGGTGAGTGCGTACAGCGATATTATGAATATGCAGGTTTAGGTAGATTAACTATATGATCTAAATATAGTTATTAGTCAGATGGCTTTAATGTGGGACAGTGATGGGACAAAATCATTCAGTTTTTCGTTAAGAAGACTCCTTTGGTCCTCATCATTTTCTTTCATCCAGGAACCGTACACCTGATAAACCATCTGTGCGTTAGCGTGTCCCATCTGACTGGCGATAAAGTTGGGATTTGCCCCTGCAGAAAGTGACCAGCAGGCGTATGTGTGTCTGGATTGATATGGCTTACGGTAAGTTATGCCTGCACGCTTAACTGCTGCCCGCCATGTCTGAGGAATAGAACCAATTGTGTAGTAATCATTGCTGACATTGTTTATCGCGTTTACTTTTGGATTGAAAACGAATGTGACCTCATCCTTACTGCTTTCCCATACTCACGCGATAACAGAGTAATGACTGCCGGCGGACGCATTCTGGTGATTTCAAGCTGATCCTTCAATGCCCTAATTGCTGAGTCGACCAAAAATACGGTGCGCGCACCCGCGTCTGTTTTGGGTGGAGTGAAGTCTCCCTGGTTAGTGAGGTTTCGCCTGACGGTGATGGTTCCCCTGATCAGGTCGATGTCCTCCCATGCGAGTGCGCAAAGTTCGCTATGTCGCAATCCGGTATACACAATAACCGTTTTCATACGCAAACTTAAAAAGTGAGTACTGGTCTGGCATACACGTGTTGACGTATGCCACCGACCTGCCTTTGCCATGCCTATTTTTTCCGCGCCCGTATACGTAGCTTCCTTTCAATAGCTCCAGCCGCATGCGCTGGATATCCTCCGTCTTGATTGCCCGACTCATCCTGTCGGCGCCGATAATCCCGATCGTTGTTGTTAGCCGGGTTTTGTAAGAGTCAAGCAAGTTACGGCTGATTTCAGTCTCCTGTATAGAGAGTCAGCCCTTGGTCAGTGCAGCATTGTTCGTATCAAAAACTCATCAGCGCTGCGGGCAGCGCTGATGAGTTTGTAATGGGGCAAAGTGTTTTGCCTTAGTTACGGCCTGCCAAGCCGTACGGCTTCGGAGAACTTGCAGTGTATAGATCTGCACTTCAACTATGGCATTAGCGCATGCCTTGAGGTTGCCGTTAAAGGAGCGGAATACGAAGTTTTCGGTTATTACTTTTGGGGATCAATAAGGGTTATGGTTATATATTCCTGCCACAAAGGTTTCTTCTTTTATCCGGTTACGCTACGCCTTAAAATAAATCACCACCGCCAAATTCTAACACAAGCTTTTATTTCAGGGTTCGTGTTGCCGCATGCCCTTTGAGTATCATCACGCGTAACTGCCATTATTTGAAATTTACCAGCTTTGTTGAGGGGGTGCTTGTTGGTAGGGCTAACCATGACTCAATAAATGAAAAAGCTGTTGCTGTGACTGATATAGGTTGTGTAGCCTGTGATTTTTTCCTCAGAATAGGGGCGTGGCAAGACGTTCATGCTTACGTTGATGCCAATAATGTGAAAATAACTGAGCACTGGAATCAGGAATATAACATCCTAAGTACAACGGGCCGGCAATCAGCCTACTATTCGATTGCAAACCTAATGGGATTTCGGACCCATATCCGGCTCCGAATGGCGGAAACCGCCATTGTTTTGTATGTAATGCTGGTTCATCATTTGTTTGCGGCCAAACTGCGACTTCTCAAGCACTACAGCCTATTAAAGTGGCTGGGTAGCCTTTATCGCCTTTTACCATAAGAGGCTTGCAGCACAACTCATCTAACTTGTAAAGATTGTAAAAAATTAAGCCATCGTTATAATTATGTAAAATCGTTTGATGGATAAAATCAATGCAGAGCAGGAAACTCGATTCTATACAGTTCCTTCGTGGGATAGCAGTGCTATTAGTGATCGCTTTTCATTTTAGACAGTACATAAACTCTGTTTATGCACAATCCGATCTCGGAGACAGATTGTTTGGTCTAGGAGAGGTTGGTGTAGATATTTTCTTTGTTATAAGTGGCTTTATAATTGTCTACTCATCAAAAAATAGAGAAAATAATACTGCAACTGAGTTTTGCATAAAAAGATTCTTTAGATTATATCCTGTGTACTTTCTTGTTTTAATGTTTCTTGTTTTTTGTGACTCTGCGCAGTCATATTCATTCTCTAAAATAGCAAAGAGTTTGCTGTTAATACCAAATGATTACAACTCTATAGGTCCGTGGTTTGGGTTTAGCATCAACTTGCCGGCATGGACACTTACATATGAAGTAATGTTTTATGCTCTTTTTGCTGTTTCTATAGGAGTCAGCCATAAGTATAGGACTTTACTATGTATATTTCTGGTGATAGCTGTCGTCAGCGCAAGCCAGCTTTACTTCCGTGGATATCTGCAGGTTGACCCAATTACAAGGGATGCTGGCCCAGACTCTTTGCTGCGCAATTTTACGTTTCTTTCCAGCCCGATTATTTATGACTTCATATTTGGTATGTTTATTGCTGAGTTTTACATGCGGGCAAGCGATAAGTTAACAGGAAATAAAGCATTTATTATGCTTATGGTATGCATTTTCTGGGTTTCTGTTGCGTTGATAATCTCTGGATATAACAGAGGCGGCGGCATTGAACGGTGGGGCCTTTATTCTTTCGCTCTGGTCGGTTCGCTTGTAATGTTAAGTAAACACATTGATATTAAGTTTGGCAGCTTCTGGATTATGATAGGGGAGATGTCTTACTCTATTTACATAAACCACATGGTGGTTAAAAAACTAGCTGGAATTTATTTAAGAGATTTTGGAATATATAAAGCTAACGGCGGTATAACTTTGTTCCTGATTCTTTTTATTTTAACTTTTGCTATGTCATACCTTACTTACAACCTTATTGAGAAACCAAGCGTAAGCATTGGGCATAAACTCGCAGAAAGCATAAGACGCAATAGATTACGCAAGATGAAGTCTACCAGCACGCCATGATTCATAAAAAAGCCCCGGCGACGGGGCAATCCTGTACCGCGCCGATCTGAGCGGGCTGCGGGTGGGAGCCTAAACAGTAACCACTCACGCCGGCCGTAGCAAATAAATATCCATACTTCTCCGTACTCCCTGGTATGAAAGGTGAATGATATCTGTGGATACATTCTTGTCAGTTGGCGCTGGTCCCGGAGAATCTATACTGCTGCGTCAATCATGCTGATGACTCTGTTAGCCCGCTTCTAGGGTTTAACGCCGGAAAAATCGATGAGTTTGTAACATCATTAGCTCTTTATTATACAGATCGCTTCGGATATCAACATCACACCATTGAAGGCTTACGTCAGCTGGTACAGCAAGCTATCAGCGGTTTTGGCTCGATCCTTAAAGATTCATTTAAGGATGGGGCAACGTTAACATTACCTAATGAATTGCTTTTCAGGTGTTCAAATGATGAATATTACCGCTGGTCAGTTGGACTACTTAAATCTGTTTCTGCTGGTTCTATCTCGTTCCAAATGAATATAAGTGTAAAGGGCAGGGGTGTCATATGCGTCTACATATTCAACTCAGCTTATAAACAGAGGTGATGAGCTTGTACAGTTGATTCCGCCGACAGGATGGAAAGTAATTGGTTTTGAGGCGTGGATTATTATAAGAACATGAAGGCAGGCAACCTCAGTCGCGCCGGTAGGCATTGTAAGCCTCAGTGACACTGGGGTTAATTTACAAACACCGATAAATGCAGCTAACACCTTCAGGCTGAACTATAAGCTCAGGCTGAAGGTGAACAAGTAATTTCTACTTGAGTTTTATATGGATGCCTGACCCGGTATCCAGATCAAAAAAGCGGGTAGCGATTGATTTGTTAACAAGCATGCTGGCAGGAGGCACACCCATCTCAGCCTCAATGCCATATTGCTTGAGCATGACCATTCCAGACCAGCTGTAGAGTGGCATTACCATCCATTTAAGGGAAGGAAATCTCTTAAACTCCATATTAGTCGCCGGGCTTGTAGCTATCTGGCCACTGATATATATCTTCTTGCCTTCCAAGTTTCTAGGTATTGAGGATGAAATTTCGTAGAAAACCTTATCCTCAAGTGACCTTTGCGATTTACTGGCATTACCATAAGCTGACGCATAAGACAGAGAGAACACAACAGGGATAATGCATACGAAAGCTGAGGCTTTTCTATTCCCTATCGTTGATGCAAGATACCCGACCAGTAGCATTAGACCAGGCAATCCCATCATAACCCGAGGTGCAACAACGGTTTTATCGATAAATACAAAAGGGCCTGTCACAGAGAAGGCAGTAACAATAATTCCAATAGTGATAACCAAAAAAGCAACAAACTTTGAAAATGGCGATTCTTCGGATTTTATTATTTTTATGGCAAGAAATATCAATCCAGCAATGGCTACGATCAGAGCTAATATCCAAGCCATGAATAAGGAATGGTTCATTAGGCTGTTTGCAATATTCCAGAACCTATCAATGTTGTACATTAGGCTTTCAGCAGGATTTTCAGCCTTAGTTACTAAATCTGAGTGAACATTTTTTGAAAGATAAAAGGGAGTAATACCTTTCATGTAAACCAGCATAGATAAAGCTGCAGATAAAGCCCTTTCGATAGAGATCCTTAACGCATTAGTCCCGCTCCTATTCGTATAAAGTAGGTAAATTATTTCTATTGCGCAAAGTGATAAGAATACATTTATGGTTGCCTGATATAGGCTCAGCGCCATAACTAAGCAAACGGTGCCAGTTGCTACGCGCACCCAGGGGCGTAACGAAGAGACAGCAACAGAATAGGGTAGCGCCGCGAGGAAAACGCCCAACATCATAGGGAAGCAGTCAAAACGATACGATAAGTTTTGTAGTATAAACGGGCTTAGTGAGAACAGAGAAAATACGATACCGGAAGATATGCCTCTTTGTAAGGCAAATCGTGAATATAAGATCAATGAAGAAGCGCCAAGCAAAGCGCCGGCAACTACCAAAGAAAAAGGAAATGCATCAATAACATAGCCATTTCCAAACCCCAAAGCCATTACCACAACATCTGAAAGCGGACGACCTAGCACACCCCAATATGGCTCACCATTAGCGGATCTCAGGATATCATCCTGATAAAGTATCCCAGAAAGCATTATCGGAAGAATGAAAAGAGCAGTCGCGATAACTATGGCCCATCCACCACTATCCAGCTTATTAATTTTAATCATTGTCATTCCTTTGCTTAATTATGAAGCGTGGCCTTTGCTTAGTTTCTACGTAAATTCTTCCAATGTACTCACCGAGCACCCCTATCCCGATGAGTTGCACTCCGCCGAGGAAAAGAATTGATACCAGGATAGAGGGATATCCCCTTACAGGATTACCAAATACCAATGTGTCGAAAATCATCCATGCTCCGTAAAGGAACGAGGCTGCAGCGACGAACAAGCCGATATATGTCCACATGCGCAGCGGGAAAGTTGAAAAGCTTGTAATGCCCTCTAAAGCCAGATTCCACAGTTTCCAGCCATTAAACTTTGACGTGCCAGCCACGCGTTCAGCCCGGGTGTATTCAACCACATCCACGCGGCCGCCTACCCAGGACAGGATACCCTTCATAAACAGGTTGCGCTCCGGAAGGAGTTTGATGTGCTCGACCGTTTCACGCGACATGAGGCGGAAGTCACCAACATTCTCTTCAATCGTTGGCGAGCTAATTTTGTTGTGCAGGCGATAGAACCACTCCGCTGTTTTTCGCTTCAGATGGCCGTCAGTGCTGCGATCTGCACGCTTGGCCAGTACCACATCAGCCCCTGCCTGCCAGCGCTCAATAAGCTGCGGAATGACATTGATCGGGTCCTGCAGGTCAACATCGATTGGGACCACTGCATCACCGATCGCGTGCTCAAGCCCTGCGAAAAGCGCGGGCTCTTTGCCAAAGTTGCGTGTGAAGGACAGCGCTTTAACCAATGGGTCTGACACTGACAGAGCATTGATTATCTCTTCAGTGGCATCCTTGCTACCGTCGTTGACGAATACAATTTCAACCTCGTACGCGGTAAGCTCCCGGCGTACTTCCTGATAGAAAATTGGTATCGCGTCCTCTTCATTGAAGACGGGCACCACGAGGGATATCTTCATTTTGCTTCCCTGAAAACGATGTACCGTGAATAGATAAAGCCACAGAAAAGGCTTATTGCGGAGAATGCTACAAGAGTAACCAGCGGTGCTAATCCCGACCTGTCAGCCGCCCAGCCAACAGCTGAAGCCAGAGATCCCATAAAGGCGACATAAATCATGTAGCGCAGAGTTGTTGTCTGTGAGTTAAACGTCCAGCGCGCGTTTGCAAAGAACGAAAACGTTACTGCAACGCAAAATGCGCCAAAGTTGGCGAGTGACTGAGTGGCATCTGAGGTGCAAAGTATCAGATAAAAGACGGCCCAATGAATAGCAGTGTTCAGCACGCCAACACTGACATAACGCGAAAATAGTTTGAGCATAAGGTTTAGCTTAAGTTAAGAATTTACCGATCTTATACATAGTTAAACAGACTGCAACCCTTTAAGAACAATCGCATAAAAAAGCCCCGGCGTCGGGGGCAATCCTGTACCACGCCGATCTAAGCAGATTAATGAGCGGGTGCCTAAAAATGATCACTCATGCGAGTCGCAGCAAATAAAAATCCATATCTGGTAACGATTTTGCAAAATCTACTGCTGACGCGTCTTGATCCGATCTACTGATTGCTATTAATGCATATATACAGTTCTTATCAAAGAAATTTTTGACCATGCTCTGCGAGTGCCGGATCAGAGAAGTGTTCATCAATTCCATTAAGCGCAAGCCATCAGGCCGCAGCATCATTATTACTGCTGATCTCATTGAAGAGCCGAAGCATGTTATCTGGTACTTCACGCTCAAAGCAGCGAATGAGTGCATTAGTAATTCTATGAACACCTTCCGAATGTATCAACGCATAAGGGTGAACGTGACGTGGTTTCGGTTGAATTTTAATGGTAGTCTCTAATTGGGTTCCTTCGCCAGCGTAGGACTATATAGAGTCCTACGCTCAGCCTCAGTGCAGTATTCATTCCCAACCCGCCAAGATTATTCTAATGTTCATAGTGTCTTAACTGGCCTTCAATTTCATTGAAAAACCCAGCGTAAACGTTGGCTATAAACTGGCAGACAAAATCAGGCATAATAGGCTAAACAAACCCCAATCCACAACGACCAGCTAGCTTCAAAAAAGCCCTGATAACAGTGTAATCGCAGACCGTGTCGATAGAGCAGGCTGTGTAATAGTAAGCTAAATAGTGACTGATTAAGTATTTATAACCAGCCACTAATGATTTCTTAAAAGATTAAATACGGTTTTCCTGCGTTATTAAGTGGAAAAATAATAAAATTCTAGATGCATTTTTATATGTTAATCTGACGCTTCTTGACTGTGTTTTTTTATTAATAAACCTTGTACTTTTTTTGAGGCTTTTACACTAATGGAATCGACATACTTATGTGTAGGGATGGATACTATGTAGCAAATTATTAGTGTTATTAATGATGCTAATGCTGCGGCCTGGCTGTAAGTTAGATCAATGTTTCTCATTAGTGTATAAATGCTTGGGCAGGTAAAGTGCATAATAGGTTGATGCAAAGCGTACACAGAAAAAGAGAGTGTGCCCATATATACCAGTGGCCTCAAAGACATAGCTTTGTTAAGGGAATCATTTTTGATGGCGGACAAAACGACAAGGAATCCACCCAGATTATTATATAAGCTGTAATTATCAATTGTCCTTCCATCTATTTTAATGTTAGTTAACTCATTGAGCCATTGATAAAATGAAGAGGTTGTATGAAAACCGCAAAGATAGATGCCTGTTAAAAATAAAGAAAAAGATGCATACCTGTTAATCTCTGATTTCATATGATAGATCAGCATTCCTGATATAAAAGAAGCATAATATATATCATCCCCTTTCTTTACATTCATCAGAAAAGGAATGATCATGCAAATCAATACAATAAATTTCTTGTATCTTACTTGAGTTATAATGCAGCAAAGAAAACATATTATAGCTGAACCAAAAAATTCAATTTTCATAGTCCATAAAGACCAGTTATAAGGCGAGAAGCCAGAAAAAAATGGCGTGACTGATCCATGATAAACTGCTTCTTTAATAGACGGATTTTTTATATCGTAGTTTTTAGCCCATTGAGCAAGGTCAGATGTATCAACGGATGTGTATTTAAATATCAAAAATGCAATAATAGAAGAGAATAGTGCAACTGGCATAAGACGGAAATATCTTTTCACAAACATTGCAGAAGCATTTTCGATGATGCTTCCTTTTTCAGATATAGCATAAGAAAGTATAAATCCGCTGAGGACAAAGAAAATACCAACAGCTGCTGCTCCAGAATATATGAAAGCAAAAGGAGAGTTATGCAATAAAAGATCAAGGCTTGTTTTTACCTCGCCAATACTACCGGTATGCATAGAGGGAGCAAAGGTAGATGAGAGGTGAGACAGAAAAACCATAAGGCAGGCCATACCTCGGATGCCTTCTATGGCTTCAATCTTGGATTTTTTATTGGCTATCATTTAATAATTCCGTATGAAATTTATCTGGTTTGCAACATAGTAGATCAGACTGTAGCCTGTCAGAAAGATATCTTAAAAAAGCTTCTGCGGAGAGACAACTATCACTCACACCGATTTGAGTAAAAACCGGGTGGTGTATGCGTTTCGCTCTATTTTTACATCAGGAAAAGCTGTTTACAGAACAGACAGGCGAGAAAAGGTCTATTGACTGCCCGTATTATCAGTGCAAAGGCGAATCGACGCGCAGAATCTACTATTTACGGTGGATTTCCATCTTTCTAACAAATCTATCCAGGTTTTGCATTACACTTTGTCCAGAGGTTTGATGGGAATGTGAATTATGTGATCTCCCTTTTCATAGAGGATTTGTGAGGATAAGCTTATAGTTTTTCTGCTACCCATGGGATAGTTGAAGCTGACGGAGATTGGCCTTCTGGTAACGCCATAGAAAAAGATGGCTGCTTAAGCCTCCCAGTCAGAGGAGCAGAAACGTACAGAAAGATAGAGAAAGAAATAAATTTATCGTATCCGGAAACCAAAGATTTTCTCAGAGCAAGAATGATGTATTACGTATCAAAACGTTCTGTAACCCCTTGAAAACTCCAGTTCGTTAACTCCTTATATTCACAGACACGATTACGGTGATTCCTCCCCGATAATCGTGCAGATTTATAAGGCTGAAATCTATGCCTGCGCCAGCAGACAGAGATAAGAACCCTGCCTGCATCTCAAAACCCGCCGGTAAGCGGGTTTTCAGGCTTCGCGATTATGCGGCCATCTGGCGGCACAGTCCTGCGCAGTGATGGCAGGCTTTCGCGCATGCCTGGCAGTGATCGTGCTGGTGCTGGCCACACTCATCGCCACATTTCTGGCAAATCTCTGCACAAAGCTGGCAGAGCGCGGGCGCAAACTCACTCTTCAGCGTCATAAACTGTGCGGCGAGACGGCAGATATTCGCACACTGCATATCCATCCGGATACACTCCCGCATCATCTCCGGATTTTCCTCTTCAAGACATGAAACGGCACAGTTATCACAGGCGGCTGCACAAAGGTAGCAGGCTTCAATGCACTGTTTGTATTGATCCAACATATCTTCTCCTCGGTTAGGGTTACCTGATAAGCCTGGAAAAAATCCCCAATTATGCAAATTGTGAATATGTTAATAACGTTTTCAGCACGGCGCTCATTTTGTGACTGGCACGCGCGCTGAAGAGTAAGCCGCGCGAACATTCATCAATTTGCGCCTGTAATTCACTCAATTTGTCTTATCTGCACAGGCTTTACAAAAACATCAGGCGTATTTGCTTGATCGTTTACGGGAACTGCTATTACTGTATTTATATACAGTAATCATTTTGAGACCATGGATATGGAGCTTTTACACCCGGCGGACATCCGCGCCATCCTTGAATTACCGCTTTATGTCAGCCGCGTTCCCTGCGGTTTTCCGTCGCCGGCTCAGGACTACGTGGAGCAGCGAATCGACCTGAACAGGTTGCTTGTACAGCATCCCAGCGCGACATATTTCATTAAAGTCAGCGGTGACTCAATGATTGAAGGGGGCATCAACGACGGCGATATGCTGGTGGTAGACAGCTCGCTCAAAGCCGGACACGGTGATGTGGTAGTCGCTTCAGTCTGTGGCGAATTTACAGTTAAACAGCTTATGCTGCGCCCGTTTCTGCATCTCAGGCCCATGAATGCGGCGCATGCGATCATTGCAATTGAGGACGCCGATCAGTTTGAAATTTTTGGTGTGGTCAGACATGCCATTAAGACGATAGGCCCCTAGATGTTCGCGCTGGTGGACGTTAACGCGTTCTATGCGTCGTGTGAAAAGATATTCCGGCCGGATCTGAAAGGCGCGCCGGTTGTGGTGCTGAGTAACAACGATGGCTGCGTGATCGCCCGGTCGGCTGAGGCCAGAAAGCTGGGTATCAAAATGGGCGCGCCCTATTTTAAAATGAAAGATGAACTGACGCGTCACAATGTGCGGGTGTTCAGCTCTAATTATGCGCTTTATGCCGATATGAGTGACCGGGTGATGACCACGCTGGAGGAGATGGCGACAGCCGTTGAAATCTACTCGATTGATGAAGCATTTATGGATCTGACCGGGATGCAGCGCTACACATCGCTGGAAACCTATGGCAGAGCGATCCAGCAGCGGATATACCAGGAGATGCACCTGCTCACAGGGGTGGGTATTGCTCAGACTAAAACGCTGGCAAAACTGGCTAACTATGCAGCTAAAAAATGGACCAAAACCGGCGGGGTGGTGGATCTGTCAGATGCAGAACGGCAGCGCAGACTCATGGCACTGGTGCCGGTAGAAGACGTATGGGGAGTGGGCCGGCGTCTCAGTAAAAAACTGAACGCGATGGGCGTGATCACGGCTAAGGATCTGGCTGATCAAAGCACCTGGGTTATCCGTAAGCACTTCAGCGTGGTGCTGGAACGCACGGTCAGAGAGCTGCGTGGTGAATCCTGCCTTGAGCTGGAAGCGTTAGCGCCTGACAAACAGCAGATAGTGTGTTCGCGCTCCTTTGGTTCACGCATCACCGAATATCGTGATATGCGCGAGGCGGTCTGCAATTTTGCAGTACGGGCCGCTGAAAAGCTCAGAGCAGAACGCCAGTATTGCCGGCAGATAGCGGTGTTTATCCGCACCAGCCCGCACGCCGACGATGAGGTATTTTACGGCAATCAGGCGCTGGGCAGGCTGGCTATCCCGACTCACGACAGCCGGGATATTATCCGCGTGGCGACAGACGCGCTGGATCGTATCTGGCTCGAGGGCCGGAGATATATGAAAGCGGGCGTCATGCTGGGCGATTTTTTTAGCCAGGGCGTGGCGCAGCTTAACCTGTTTGATGAGTTCCAGCCGCGCGCAAACAGCGCAGCCCTGATGCAGGTAATGGATAAGGTCAACCAGGAAGGCAGGGGGCAACTGTGGTTTGCAGGGCAGGGGATCGCGAAACCCTGGGCGATGAAGCAGGAAATGTTGTCCCCGTCTTACACGACGCGTTACGCCGATTTGCCGATCGCGAAATAACGTCCCTGTTTCAATTACCCGGCTTTGACATTCAGTTACCCATATCTTCAGGCGTACGCTGGATCACAATTTCCAGCGCGTTGCGGTAGATATCCTGTTTCACAATATCCTGTTCCGCTTCAAGCCGCATGATCAGGGCCAGAATGATATCTTTGTTCGTCACGCGGATCTTGCGTGTGGTCAGTTCAAGCCGGATTTCAGAGATGATCACACGTTCACTCAGATACTGTTCACCGGTAGTTTTAAAGTAGTCGCTGAGCTGAGACTCCGGGGTAGCAAGCTGTTTCATATTAAGCCTCACAAAAAGAGAAATCACACATGTTATTGTCTGGCGGTGGCAAAAGCGTATGCTCTCCGCGCTGCAATAAACTTATACAAGATTTTCGTAGTTGTACAACTCGCGCAGCGCTCTTTTGTGTGGTCGTACGTGTAAATGATATGCATCAAAATAGGCGCGCTATTTTTTGGATCGATCATTTCCTTTATAAGCAGGACGTTAGTGCAGCGCGGAACAAAGCGCACAATCTTCACGCGAACCGCGCTGAAAGAGAAATTTTGTGCGCGGTTGATCCGGCAGAGGCCGGGAGCGGATTTTCACCCATTTTATTTTGCTAAACGCAGCGCGAAATCTGTAAGTCAGGCTACTTTTAATGCTCAGACCAATAATCAACAGAGGTGCGCATGCACTCACAACAGGTCAGTATCAATCTGTACGCTTTGGCGATTCGTAAACTTGCTGCCGCTCACCAGACAGGAAAAGATCTTAGCGACGTAAAACACCAGGTCGATGCGGTTATTCAGACGATGAAAGAGGGGATGACCGTTGATAAAACGGAGCAAATCGAGATGTGGGGTGAGCTGCTGGCGATCCTCGATAACTGTAGCCGCAATACGGCTCATCCTTCATGGATCACCGTTATCAATCACGCGCGTTATCGGGTAAAGAGCAGAAAAAACACTGCAGTACAGTATTACCGGCAAATCAGCGCCTGATAAAACACTGCCGATCGTGACGATCGGCAATAATTTTTCAGCCTGATATCAGGGCTCATCAATACGGGAAACTTTCAGGTGCGCACTGTTGCCTTTGCCATAGACTTTGCCGCTAACGCGGATTTTGTCGGTGGCATCATAGGTTTTACCTTTAAAGGTCTCAGCAGGTGCATCAATACGCACGGTGCCTGAGCTGTCGCGGAACTGATAGCTGTTATCACCGATCTTTTTGAGGATGTACCCTTCAAGGGTTACGTATCCGCCCTGACGGAAATCGCGGATCAGCGACACGCGCGTCTGACCGGTATCTTCTGATCCTTTATAGCCTGCATCTTCTTTATGCTGCGGCGGCGGCGTTTCACCCGCTTCAAATCCCCCTTTTTCAGCGTAAGCGCCAAAGCTCAGACACAGCATCACAGCAGCCCATGTAATTTTATTCATGTCACTCTCCTTGAAATCAATCGACCCGTTAAGCATGGCACAGGTTTCGCCGGGGAGCAGGGGGAGAGCAAAATTAATAGAGCGTCTGAACAAAAGGTATACAGAAGAAGAAAGGAGGCATCGCGTGGGTACATTTGTACAGCAATAAAAAAGCCAGCACCCGGTCTGGCTTTTTTATTGCGCTGAGCAGCCGTCTGATTATGTGCAGACAGTCAGGGCAGCGAAAGCCGGCCACTGATAACCCGATAGCCTGATCCGGCAAAGGCGTCAGCATCAAGCGGCTCTTTTTTGCCTGGGCCAAACCATCGCGGGTTGTGCTCTCCCGCGTAATACCACACTTCCGGTTCCGTTGTGGCTGATTCCACCCAGTAATAGCCTTCCTGCATCGTCTTATCCTCCTGCGAGGACTATAGTTCAGCTGCGCTACGCTTAACAGCACTGCGCGCCATTCTCTACAGAAAAATGTGCCGTCAGTGCTCTTCAGGAGGCGTCAGTTTCTCGCTGAGAAGCACAAAGCCCGCGGATTTAAAGCGCGCCAGAGAGAGAGGTATTGGCTCCATGGGCCGGTAAAAGCCGCGCCCCGCATCCCAGAACCAGACCTCTGGCTCAGTTGTTCTGCTACCCACCCAGTAAAAACCCGTTTCCATTAGTGCTCTCCAGAAATGAATGAAGGCACGCCTTCTTAAATTTCCGCAAAATGATGTATCAGGTAAAGTCGATAATCAATCTTGTTTACCGCTTCGCTTATTTTACAACTTACCTTGTGAGGTGCCGAATATCCTCTGGCTATGCACAACATACGTATCTGCATTAACCAGAATACGGCTCCTGTTCATTATCAGTCTGAATTTCATTACCAGGTGCAGCACAGCAGAAGCCTGTTATCCGGGGGTTAACGTTCAGCCTGCCTGCGCTTTCCGATTAACAGCAATGCCGTGCCAGACAGGCTTCGGCTTTCACTGCCAGGTTTACATTTAACGGCCGAAATCGATTTCACACTTTACACGGAGTCAGGCTAAGTTGTACAGCTCATCAAAGTTGTACAGCTTTGCGCTGGTTGTATAGAAGCGTCTGGTGTTTTAATTCCCGTAACGAAAAGGCGTTGCGTTTTGCTTTAATTTTAAACAAAAGAGAAGGCTCAGGGCTGATTAAGCTGATGATAGGCGAGACAAAATCGGGAGCACTGAAATTATGCGCGTTTGAAATAAAAAGTACGATCTCATCTGACCGCACGAATTGATAAAGCGCAACTTATACGAATGGAGAAATCATGTATAACTTCAGGTGTTATGTATGGCGTTATCAGGCGCCTTTTTATCTGACTGGCCAGGCCCGCTCGGGACTGAAACAGTAAATGAGTTTTACAGCTGTATAATTAACCGCGTAATACGCTGCTGAGTAATAGAAAAAAAACTCCATAGATGAATATAATTCATAGCAGATTTACTGCTGAATATGATTATCCTCTTTTCATGCAAAACAAAATCTATTTCATACAAAGTTGTCAGGACAATGAACCCGGTATTCCTGTTGTTTTTTCTGAAACGAAGAGCGCGTTAATAACCAGATTTATTTCCGCATTCTGAACTGGCTGCCAGCAAAACAGGCGCGGGACGGTAACCGGTAATGGCAGCCTGATCGTTTGCTGTTGCTATCGGGAGTCGCTCCGCTTTACCGCGAACAGAACGACAGCTGCTACACTTACAGATGCCGTGAACAGCGGCGGTGAATGTCAGTGCTGAAACAGAGGCGAGCAGGCTTATGAAAGATGGATATTACTGGGTGAAAGATGGTGAGCGCTACCCGGAGGTATGGTTCTATCAGCGGCAGTTTGGCTGGTTTCGTCCCTGCAGCGCGGTTCCGATGACGCAGCGCACCTTTGAAATGATGAAGTATGTCATCCTCAGCGAGCGGCTTGATGCGCCTGCAAAGCAGCTGCAGGCGCAGTAAATCGTAGTCAGAGATGCGCTTCTGACGGATGCTATCTGATTTCAGGCCATGCGATTGACGGAAATGCATTCAGCATTGGCCGCGCAAAAAGATAGCCCTGAAACTGATTAATACCGGCTGCTTCAAGCCACATCCACTCTTCTGCTTTTTCAACGCCTTCGGCCACTACGGCAATTTCCAGTGAAGCGCAGCATTTAATAATCGCATGCACAATTGCCTGCTTCGGGCCGCTTTTATGAACGTCACTGATAATTTCGCGATCGATTTTTATTTTATCGGGCTGAAATTTTGCCAGCAGAGAGAGTCCGGCAAAGCCGGCACCAAAATCATCCAGCGCCAGACTGATACCGGCAGCCTTTAACTTCCGCACTTCCGCTGTAAATTCATCAGCGCGTGAAATGATTTCATTCTCTGTGACTTCCACCACGATTTGCTCAGGAATGAGACCGCTGGCGTGGATCTCTGCAAGCAAAAAATCTACCGCATGGGGTACGGTCACCAGAGACATCGGCAGCAGATTGATAGTGAGTGTATGCTGCCCCAGCCCGAGCTTGCTGGCGAGATTGAATGCCAGGCTTTTTGACTGAATATCGGCCCGATAAACCGCATCACCACCAAAGGCGGCGAAATACTCTTCCGGCGCACCGCCGGAAGGCGTGCGGATCAGCGCTTCATAGGCAGCAATGCGCCGTGAAAAGGGATCCACAATAGGCTGGAAAGCAAAGCGGCAATCCTGAATGAAATGCTGAAAGTCATTCAGCTCGCGGAGTGCTGTATCATCTTCGACAAACTCCCACGTGTTCGCCGGGGGGATTTCAAAATAGTTCTCTTTTTCACGCGCCTCAACAAAGGTACGCAAAAACTGCAGTGCACGATCGTCGTAGGTCAGCTGATGGCGTGATGTACCTTTATCAAGTACGGCCTGCAGCACGCTGCTTCTGGCGTGCTGACGCAGATCAAACAGCTCCATACCGGTATTACCAAAGCGGCGCGCCGGCGCAAAATCATGCATCAGCTCTACCAGGTTGTGATGACGTGCATCCTGACGAATACGCTCATAAATATGCCTGACAGCGCGATCCGGTCCTTCCAGAAGCTGAAAGAAATGCCGGCCATCAAATAATAAAATGCCGGTTATGCCCGACAGCGCATTTTTGGTGTTTGCGCGGGCCACAATATCTTCAAGAACTCTGACGGGAACATGTTCATCAAGATGACTGCGGTAAAGAATAGTGGTCAGCATGCAATTGTCCTGCCGGAACGTTATTTAAGCCTCTACATTAACCGTCGAACCGGCAAAGATGTCCAGCCCGGAGAGGCTAAATCAGCATAAAATTTACCTATTTATCTGATAAGCGCGGCGGCATAACAGGCGTCAATTCAATTTATCAATCGGACGAAATGAATATGCACTAACGATAAATATTTTCGATTGAATAGATTAACGAAATGCGTATCTTAAACGGCGTTAGCCGGAGGAATAAAATGTTACGCGATTACTTAAAACTGGACGCAGAAGATCGTCTGATTGAGCAGGATACACAGGCTGCGAGGCAGGATCGGGAAGCCACTACCCGCTGGCAGATCACAGACAGCCAGGGCAGGGCAAAAGGAAGCGTCGTGCTGAGCGACAGATTTACTACCCGCCGCTCATGGAACGTGAACTACCGTATTACGCAGACGGATGCATCAGGCCGGGTTGTTATCGATCGCCTGACCGACGTTCTGTAACAGGTAAATACCCTATGCCACACCCGCCCCGTGCGGGTTTTTACCGATCGTCAGCGCGGTAACGCCGGCGCTGCTCAGCCAGCACGCCGATAATCTGCACCTCATGTCTGTCCGTGCGCAGCACAGGATAATCTTCATTAACCGGACGCAATAAAAAATGCTCTTCGTTCTGAGAAGGAGAGTGCACCCGTAACATTCTGACCAGCGCCTGCCCGGCATACAGCGCCAGCACAACCTCACCGGGTGCTGCAGATCGCTGTGGTTCAAATATCAGCAAATCGCCGGGCAGAAAGGCTGGCTGCATGGAATGATCGTTCAGCTGAACGGCGACAGCACTGTCGCTTACCGCATTGTCACAGTAGAGGAAGCGATCCGCTTCCCGCTGCAGCTGCAGGCGGGTCTCATCCAGCCAGCCGGTGACCTGCTGCAGCGTCAGCAGCGGCACAGCCCGCACGCTGCTGTGGCTGCTGACGACCGCAAACGGTTCCCCCTCACCATCAAACAGCCATGCCGCCGGGCACTGGAGCAGCTCTGCCAGCCGGAGCAGGTGTTCGCCGCGCGGCAGCGTCTCATTTTTTTCCCATTGTGAAATGGCTACGTGCGACACCCCGACGTCTGCCGCCAGCTGCTGCTGGGTGAGTTTCAGTATTTTACGGCGAGCGCGAATACGCTGGCCTGGCGTTTCCTGATTCTGCATCTTGACAACTCCTGAAAGATTTACTTAAGTATACTTAAATTAATTGATTAAAGTAAACTTAAAATACACTGACCATATGACTGGCAAGGGGAGGTCAGTGTATTCCGGGCGGAGCCCTTGCCAGTACTGAGAGGTAAGGCATGGAGAGTAGTATGATCACCAGCGTTGGCGCACTGCTTCTCGGCGGTGGTGCAGCCGCGGTGTTCTGGAAACCATTACTGGCCGGCATAGCAACCATCGTAACCAGCAATCGTGCAGGCGGAGAGATTATCACCAGTTACAAAGAGCAGGTGATGTTACTGAAAGAGAGTCATGCGCTGATGCGGCAGGAGAACGATGAGTTGCGCATTCGCCACGATCGCAATCTGCGCCGCATCTCTTCACTGGAGACCGATCTGCGCCTGATAAAAAATGCGCTGGGCATTTTGCTGGCCACAACGGAAACCGATCACAGCGATAAACTTCGCACTCAGATCAATCAACTGATAACCACGCTTGAGGAGAATCGTGATGGTGCAGATAAACAGTGAATTTACGATAAGAAACCACCGGCGTCAGCTACTGCTGGGAGGAATGATGCTGCTGTTATCGCTGATATGCATTGGTATGACGGCCATGTTTATCTACGTCAGCAATGAGGCTAACCAGCGCGTCGAAAATATCCGGGAAGAGTACCGGCAAATCTCTGACCGGCGCGAAGCGCGGGTGGCTGAACTGACGGAGCAGCTGGCAGAACTGCAGCTAAAAATTGACGGAATAGTGGTGCGGGAAAAGGCCAGACCGGCTAAACGCAGCAGCTAGCAGCAGGGAGGCGCTGATGAGTATTACCAGTCAGATCGCAGTATGGCTACGGCAGCGGCGATCGTTAACCCGGAAGAAGGAGAGTACCATGAGTGAACAACAGAGCATTAACCCGGCAGCAGCAGCGGAGCCGCACGATGTGTCCCCGCTGGAGAGTTTTGCCAACGAAACGGCACCGGCCAGTTCTGCTGCGCCGGCGTTAACGGAGGGGAGCGTAGCGGGCGCAGAAGTCACCGCGACAACAGAGGAGAGAGTACCGGCTGATACAGCGGCGCAGCCAGCAGCAGACGATCCGCTGGCGACAACACCGGCCAGCACGGACGCTGCTCCGGCGGTATTACCGGCCCAAAACGCTGAGGAGAAAACGTCACCGGCCGCAGCGGCACTGGATGCCGGGGTAAAGGATTTTGTGCAGGCATTTACGTTTGTTGAACATGGCGTGAGCCAGCTGGGGGAAGCAGCCAAAGCGGAACTGATAACGCTGGCGCGAAAATACCTCTGATGTACAGCCATCTATACTGACAGGGATGTCAGCTTCAGCCGTTCACAGACTTCCGACTATTCTTAGTGCGGCTTCGCTATTATCGACTATCTTTAATCACTCAGACGTTATTTTAACTGGCAAAACAAGCAAAAAGGAAAATAGCATGAGCGATTCAGAAGCGATTAAAACCAAACCTGAGTACCTGCGCGATGTTACCTCACAGCTTAAAGAGATGCGTCACTATGCGCAAACCAACACTGAAACGCTCTCTGCACACTGGCTGGCGTTTGATGCCGGTGAGTACAAAGACAAAGAGTACGCAGGACGTTTTGAGCAGCTGATTAATGAGCAGGGTAAACTGCTGGAGAATATTGATCAGACAATTCAGGATTTAGAGATTGCGGTTAACCATATTGAGCAGGAGAGCTAACCGCATACGGCAGGGTGGCCTAGTCGGCCACCAGCCACATATCCGCCTCATCGAACATCTCTTCGACAATGCGCGCAACGGTCGCTTTATCGTTTTTGCTTAAATCGGTTTCGATCCCGTTGCGCTCCATCGGTTTTACCCGTACTTCAGCCTCCGGAAACACACGCTGCACCCGCTTTTCGAGCTCAGCCTGAATCATTTCGCGCGCGCCGGGCAGGCCTGCGACGTTGCGCTTGTCGTAAATCAGCTCTACAAACATCAGAACCATCCATCAAATAAGGTCAGGGCATCATATTACTGTAAATAAAAACAGTAGCAAGGGGCGCAGGCGGCACAGAAGGGAAAAAAGTGTACGCATCGGTGAATCAGGAAGGGTTGCCTGAAAAAGCAGGGAAAAAAATGAACCTCTGGAAGTGGAAAACCAGCACCACTTCCAGAGGTGGCGCACACGCACCATTCGTTAAGGGACAATCCTTGACGGTTGTCATGGTGCGTAACTTATACAAAAATATTCCTTTGTACAACTATATTTTCTCTGTTGTACAACTTTGCTCGCTGCCGTGCAGCGCTACAGCTCATTCTTTATACAAAACTCTTCCCACGTCATACCCAGTGCCTCAGCGTGCGTCTTCAGATAAGCTTCAATCGCCTCTGCGGCGACCGCCTTATCCGGCTCGGCGAGCTGAATAGAGAACAGAATACCATCCAGTTTTTTCTGGCGGATAAAAGCCGCATAGATACGTTCGGCATGCCAGTCACGCAGTTCACGCAGTGACATATTCGCCGCGCGAGCGTCGCTTTCGCTCAGCTCATCCAGCGCGGCCTGAAAGGTAGGGTGGGCGGTAAAAAACAGGCTGCGTGCCAGGCTATAGTACTCTTCAGGGGTTTTCATGCTCTATTCCGGGTCATTAACTCGGCGCATAGTGTAACGGTAACCTGGCGCGTTGTCAGGCGCGCCGGGTTTTGCTGCAGACCGCTTGCCTTACGCCTGAGAAAAATTATACCGTAGCCGCCATTAACGCGAGGACAGGGAATCAAAATGAAAAAGTGGATCGTGCTGGCCGCCGTCGCACTCAGCGGGTGTGCGCAGATTAACAGCTACAGTGATGCGGTTAAAACCCCGGCGCCGGCCGCGCTGCAGGGCAACTGGCAGACCGCCGGGCCGCAGAGCAAGCTGATCAGCGGCCAGGCGCTGGGCAGCCTGATTATCACCGCCGACGGCGACACGCTGGATTGCCGCCAGTGGCAGCGGGTGATTGCCAAACCGGGCAAGCTGACCCGCCTGAGCGACAACTGGGTCAACGTCAATCGCCAGTCGCGCGTGATGCCGCTGGTGCTGGAAAACGGTGAATTGCAGTATGATGGTCTGCGCCTGCGTAAAGTGGAACAGCCCACCGTAGAGTGCCAGCAGGCGCTGGAAGAGGTAGCGAAGCGGCCCGATGAGGCGGTGATTCAGGATATTGAGCCAGAGCTGATGAAACCGGTCGCGGCACACACCGCGCAGTAACGCAGTAAGAGGCCCTCTCCCGGCGGGAGAGGGCAGGCATTCAGCTCTGCGGCAGCCAGACGTCGCCCTGCTGGCCATAAGCACGCATGACCGACTTCTGTACTGAGGACTGGCTGACCAGCCGCGTCAGCTCATCCATCCGCGCCTGCAGCAGACGCTTCACTTCGCTCTCATTGTCCAGAATATGACGCAGGACCGGACGCAGCTGCTCCTGCAGCTGACCTGACGGCGGCGTGGTTTCCGTACTCTGCGCCAGACGCTCCACCGCACTGACGTAATCCATTTCGTGAGTAATCAAATCATCCCACTCGCCGCGGCTGGCGTGGCGCAGCATGCCGTGGCTGAGGGTGAGGATCTGCTGATAAGCCAGCATCAGGTGCGGTGCAGTAGTCATAACATAGCGTCCTAAAGAGTTAAGATTAAGCGACTTCTTTCCAGGCGTCAGCGATATTGCGCAGCAGCGTTTCAACCTCTTCCAGCGCTGCCACGTCATTGCTGATGTTCGCCTCAACCAGACGGCGGACCATATAGGAGTAAAGGCCGATAAGGTTCAGCGTCAGCTCATCGCCCGACGCCTCATCCAGACCCTGTTTCAGGCCGGCCTCGATAATATTGATCGCTTTTGAGATGGCGCTGCCTTTACCCGCAATGTTGCCATCCTGCATAAACAGACGCGCGCGCACCACGGCGCTGACGGCGCCATCAAACAGCAGCGTCATCAGCTGCGGCTGAGTGGCGCTCATTACGGCGCTCTCAACGCCAATTTTTGCATAGGCCTGCGTGCCATTTGCACCGTACATGGTCACTCCTTATTTTTTCGAGCTGCTGGTCATGCTGTCAAACTGCTGCGTCAGATAGTCGCTGGTGCTGTTGAGCTTGCTGACGGCGAGATCCAGCTGGGTAAACTGGGTTTTATAACGCGCAATCTGATCGTTGATGCGCGTGTTCATGTCGTTATATTTCTGCGTCAGCTCATTCAGCGTTTTGCTGACGCCATCTTTGGCGGTCTGGATCGGACCTTTGGTGGCGAGCCAGCTGGTAAGGTTTTCAGCGAGGCGCGTGGTGATGCCGGTTTTTTTGCCGTCACCAATAATCATCTCTTTAATGCCGTCCGGATCTTTCGCCAGCTCGGTTTTCAGCTTGCTGTCATCCAGCGTGAGCTTGCCGGAGGTGGGATCGGAGGTAATGCCAATCTGCGCCAGCGTTTTATAGGCGGAGCTGCTGGCGGAGTTGGTCAGCAGCCCCTTAATCTGCGTCTGAATGCTGCGCAGGGTGCTGTCACCGACCAGCGCGCCATTGCTGCTGTCCTGCGCGTCAGCCCCTTTTTCCACCGCGGTGTATTTGGTCAGCGTACTGAACTGATCGAGCAGCGTGTTATAAGCGTTAACAAAGTTGGTTACCGCAGTGGTGGCTTTTGATGTGTCCTGCGCCACGGTAAGCGTCTGGTTGCCGCTGGTGGTCGCGGTCAGATTCAGGGTGATCCCTTCCAGCGCGTCGCTGATGCTGTTGCTGCTATTGGTAATCGGAATATTGTTCACGGTGAGCTGCGCATTCTGCGCCGCGACGCTGACGCTGAGCTTGTTGTTCGCTGCGATATCATTTTCATCAAAGCCGACCACTGCCTGCAGCGTGTCGTCGCCGCTGACGCTGACCGCCGAGACGGCGTTCGCCTCACCGGTTTTGGTGGCGGTCAGCGACAGGCGGTACTCGCCTTCGTTGCTCTTAATAATGCTGGCAGAGACGCCGGCGTTCGCTTTATTGATCGCATCGCGCATGCCGGTCAGCGAGGTCTGGTCGCTGGTGAGCGCAATATCTTTGCTGCTGCCGTCGGCAAGCTTAATGGTCAGGGTGCGGCTGGCGGCGCTGTCGCCGAGCGCGCTGCTGTTGCTGCTCTGCGCCGCGGAGGTCAGCGTCTGCGCCTGCGCCAGCTGCGTCACGTTGATACTGTATTTACCTGCCACCACGCTGCCCGACGTCGTGGCGCTGAACGCCGTGCTGCTGCTGGTTGCGGTGGTGGCGCTGAAGACATCGGCGCTGTTAAGCGCGCTGTTGGCGGTCTGGAACGCGGTCAGCGCGCTCGAGAGCGTGCCGTAGGCGCTAAGCTTTGCGGTATAGGCGCTCTGCTGGGTGGTAATCGGCTTTAAGCTCGCTTTTTCTGCAGTAGTTAAGCTATCGAGAATATCGCCAAGCTGCAGGCCTGAGCCGACGCCGAGGGAAGAGATGCTGGCCATGTAGTGTCCTTTTCCTGTCGCTGCAAAGAGTGAATAGCGCAATTATCGGCGTCAACGCGGCAAAGTTTAGAATTAATAACCGGTGAGTGATAAACGGAATAGAGGGGCGTAAAGGAGGTAATTCGGACGGTAAAAAAAAGGTTAAGCGGGGCTAAAGAAGCGCAAGCGGGTGGCGATAACCAGAAGCATGGCAGGTGAAGCGAAAAAAATTCACCCGGTCCTAAAAAAAATCTAAAGGTTGTTCAGGGGCAGACGATAACAACTTTGACGGCGATGAAGCCGACGGGTTGAAGCCCACACCTTAACCGAAAGACTTGATTAAACAGGAAACTTTATCATGGCCCAGGTCATTAACACTAACAGCCTCTCGCTGATCACTCAGAACAACATCAACAAAAACCAGTCTGCTCTCTCTACCTCTATGGAGCGTCTGTCATCTGGTCTGCGTATCAATAGCGCGAAAGATGACGCGGCAGGCCAGGCTATCGCTAACCGTTTCACGTCTAACATCAAAGGCCTGACTCAGGCAGCCCGTAACGCCAACGACGGTATCTCAGCTGCGCAGACCACTGAAGGCGCGCTGTCTGAAATCAACAACAACTTACAGCGTGTACGTGAACTGACCGTACAGGCGCAGAACGGCACCAACTCAAACTCAGACCTCTCTTCAATCCAGGACGAAATCAAATCCCGTCTGGGCGAAATTGACCGCGTATCTGGTCAGACCCAGTTCAACGGCGTAAACGTGCTGGCGAAAGATGGCAGCATGAAGATTCAGGTTGGCGCGAACGATGGCGAAACTATCTCTATCGACCTGAAAAAAATCGACTCATCCACTCTGGGCCTGAGCGGTTTCTCTGTATCAAACAACAAGCTGGAAACAAGTGCACCAATCACTCAGATCCCAAGCGGTAATGGTGCACCAATCGCAGTGAAGATGGATGCTTCAGTAGCAACTGACCTGGGTGTAACTGATGCCAGCGCGCTCACCCTGCGCAACGTCACTAAAGAGGGCGCAGCGACTTCAACATACGTTGTACAGAATGGTGATAAGAGCTATGCGGCTTCTGTTGCTCAGGACGGTACCGTTAAGCTGAACAAAGCTGACGTCACTTATAATGACAAAGCGAACGGCGTTGCCGACGCTACTCAGACCGGCAGCCTGGTACAGGTTGGTGCTGATAAAGATGGTAACGCGGTTGGTTTCGTTACCGTGCAGGGCAAAAACTTTGCCGCAACCGGTTCACTGGTAAACGCTAACGGTGCAGATAACACTGAAGATGCTACCAAAGTCACTATTGATGGTGGTACTGGTAACCAGGCTAAAATCGAGCTGAGCCAGAACGGAACAACTGCGGCAACGGCTGAATTCGCCGGTGCGGCAAGCAACGATCCGCTGGCGCTGCTGGACAAAGCTATCTCATCTGTAGATAAATTCCGTTCAAGCCTGGGTGCGGTGCAGAACCGTCTGAACTCTGCTATCACCAACCTGAACAACACCACTACTAACCTGACCTCAGCTCAGTCCCGTATCCAGGATGCGGACTACGCAACTGAAGTGTCAAACATGTCTAAAGCGCAGATCGTTCAGCAGGCGGGTAACTCCGTGCTGGGCAAAGCGAACCAGGTTCCACAGCAGGTTCTCTCTCTGCTGCAGGGCTAATCGCTCACCGCGTAAGCGTCAAAACCCCGCTCCGGCGGGGTTTTTTTTTGCGTATAAAACCGCAGCTGTCTGCTACAGCCTGCCGCCGCGCGGCCGATAATCTGTTACAGAACCATTCCGCTATAGGTCACGTTTTCCACTCAGGGAGGGGCGATGCGCTTCAACTACGATCTGTTACCGGGTGAGCTGCTCTCGTTTGATGAGATCGCGCTGCGTTATGCGCAGCAGCATCCCGGCGAAAAGGCGCTCACTGCACGCGGCCTGCTGAGCCCCTCGGCGAGCTATCGCCATCTGGTGATCCGCGCGCTGTTTGCGCAGCAGGAGCTGAACAGTCCGCTCGACGAGCTGCTGTTTATCAGCGATGACAACGAACGCAAAAACTATCTGCGCCGCTTTGAGCACTACCTGAAGACGCAGCAGGCATTTCTCTATTTTCGCCGCAGCGACGACGCCAGCCAGGCCGGGCGCTGGAAAGTGATGGGCGAGAGCCGGGTCTATGCGATGCTCGATCCGCACTCGGCGGCGGCGCAGAACCTGCTCACCAGCCGGGGCTACCGGCTGGTGCTGATGCGTCAGCAGGAGGAGGAGGCGTACTGGCAGCTGTTTGACGCGCAGGCGCACCCCTGTTTTCCCCTGTCGCGCGCGGTGCAGTTTATCGTGGTGCTGAGTACGCCGCAGCAGCCGGCGCCTGCCGCCGTGATGCCCGGCACCGAAGTCGGGCGGCGGGTGAAAACCCGCGTGCTGCAGCACGCCAGCCAGGCGGCGTTTCTGGCGGCGGTGAAAGCGCGCTACGGCGCCTGCGTCATCACCGGCACGCCGCTTACTGAACCACACGGCTGGCCGTGGGTGGAGGCGTGCCATATCAACACCGACGAGAGCGAGGCGGGGCTGCTGGCGGATAACAGCGTCGACAATGGCCTGTTTTTACGCAGCGATCTGCAGCGCCTGTTCCGCAATAAACTGATTAGCATTGATGGTGAAACCGGGCAGGTGATGCTCAGCGCGGCGCTGGAGAGTGAAGCGGAAGACGGCTTCGCTTATCAGCCGCTGGCGGGCAAAATCTGCGCACTGTGGTGCGCGGTGCCGCCTGCCACAAGGCAGCGTTTACAGCAGCGCAACAGGTAACGTCCGCAACGGCGGTGTCCGTCACCGCCATCCATCACTAATTTGAAATAACCTCGCTTTTGCCCGCCTATTCTGCCAATCGAAACCGCTACAGAATTGGATAATCATGCCGATAACTTAATTAACGCAGGGTAGTCAACGTGAACGATCTCTATACCGCCGGCGGCGTGATGGATAAACATTCGCTCTGGCAGCGCTACGTTCCCCTCGTGCGGCATGAAGCGCTGCGTCTGCAGGTGCGCCTGCCGGCCAGCGTGGAGCTTGATGATCTGCTGCAGGCGGGGGGCATCGGGTTGCTGAATGCCGTGGAGCGCTACGACGCGCTGCAGGGCACCGCCTTTACCACCTATGCCGTGCAGCGTATTCGCGGCGCCATGCTGGACGAACTGCGCAGCCGCGACTGGGCGCCGCGCAGCGTGCGGCGCAACGCGCGTGAGGTAGCCGGTGCCATGCACCAGGTGGAGCAGGCGCTCGGACGCTCAGCCTCGGAGCAGGAGGTGGCGCAGCAACTGAACGTGTCGCTGGAGGAGTACCGGCAGATCCTGCTGGATACCAATAATAGCCAGCTCTTCTCTTATGACGAGTATCGGGAAGAGCACGGTGACAGCGCGGAGCTGGTGACAGAGGGCCATGAAGAGGCAAACCCGCTGCATCAGCTGATGGAAGGGAATCTGCGTGAGCGCGTGATTGACGCAATCGAGGCGTTGCCCGAACGCGAAAAGCTCGTGCTCACACTGTACTACCAGGAAGAACTGAACCTGAAAGAGATTGGCGCGGTGCTGGAAGTGGGGGAATCCCGCGTCAGTCAGCTGCACAGTCAGGCGATCAAACGCCTGCGTGCCCGGTTAGCGGGAGCGCGCTGACAGACTCAGTCCTGGGGAAACAAAAATAAAAAAACCGGGGACTCAGCAATGGGAGCCAAAATTAAAGTCAGGCCGTTAAGTCGTTATCTTAAAGACTATAAACATAGCCAAAGCAACTGTTCACACTGTGGCAAGGTATTAGATCGTATGGCGCTGGTATTTCGTGGCCAGATCATTAATAAAGAGGCGATAGCCCGTATGGACCAGATGATTGACGATCAGGTCTGGATGAAGCTGCAGCCCGAACTGACAGCGCTATGCCGTTTCTGCAGCGATATTTTTTGTAATACCCATCCGAACTACTTCGACATCATGGCGTTTAAACAATATCTGTTTGAACAGACCGAGATGAACCACAGTACGATTCGGGAATATGTGGTGCGCCTGCGTCGACTTGATGACATGCTGAAAGCGAGAAATTTCCCGGCAGAAAATCTATCCGGCAATAGCTGGCATGAGTGTCTGCAGCACGATCTGCCCGATGCCGGTAATAACAACTACCGTATTGCACTGCGCAAATACGATCAGTTCCTCGGCTGGCAGCGCGGCTGATCAATAATTGATGTCCGTTGCGGTGATCTGTGCCGCAACGGGCAGCTGTTATCCCTCAATTCCGGATGCGCCTCATCGCATCTTCTGCAACACTACAGGGAAATCTGCATACTGCCCTGGAGGCTGCATTGTCCCTACATCTTCTGCATCAGTTCCCGCGTCTTGAGCTGCTTGGCGCACCTACGCCGCTGGAGCATCTGCCGCGTCTTTCCGATTACCTTGGCCGCGATATTTTTATCAAACGTGATGACGTTATGCCGGTGGCGCTGGGCGGCAACAAACTGCGCAAGCTGGAGTTTCTGGCCGCAGACGCGCTGCGTCAGGGCGCGGATGTGCTGCTGACGGCGGGTGCGATTCAGTCCAACCACGTGCGCCAGACGGCCGCAGTGGCGGCGCGGCTCGGCCTGAAATGCGTGGCGCTGCTGGAAAACCCGATTGCCACCACGGCTGAAAATTATCTCTCTAATGGCAACCGCCTGCTGCTTGACCTGATGGATGTGGAGATTGAGAGTGTGGCAGCGCTGGATAATCCGCCGCAGCAGCTCAGCGACGCCGCAGAGCGTCTCGAAGCGCAGGGGTATCGCCCTTATATCGTGCCGGTTGGCGGCTCAAATGCGCTGGGTGCACTGGGCTATGTAGAGTGTGCCCAGGAGATCGCTCATCAGAGCGAGGGCGTGGTGGATTTCGCTGCGGTGGTGGTGGCCTCCGGTAGCGCCGGTACGCATGCCGGTCTGGCAGTAGGGCTGGAGCAACTCTTACCGGAAAGTGAGCTGATTGGCGTGACAGTGTCACGTAGTGTGACCGCGCAGCTGCCGGTGGTAGAGCGTCTGCGCAGCGCGCTGGCTGAGCAGCTTGAGCTGCAGCCGCAGGCGGCGATCACGCTCTGGGATGACTACTACGCGCCGCGCTATGGTGAACCTAACGAAGAGGGCATGGAAGCGGTGCGGCTGCTGGCACGACTGGAGGGCATCATGCTGGATCCGGTCTATACCGGCAAAGCGATGGCCGGTCTGATTGACGGTATCAGCCAGAAGCGCTTCCGGCGTGAAGGGCCGCTGCTGTTTGTGCATACCGGCGGCGCACCGGCGTTATTTGCTTATCATCCTTCGGTATGAGACAGGCTGACGAAACGCTTTATAATCGCTGCCACAGACAGGCGTAACGTCACCGCAGACGTGTAATTTCTGTGGCGCTGATAATAAGACTACGCTATCTGTTACAGGGTGCGTCACGCGACGCACCTGCACTGACACACACAACAGATAATAACGGGGTAAACATGGCTTTCTCTCTGATTCGTCGCCCGCTGGCGATGGGAATGATGGCGGTGGCGCTGCTCGCAGGCATCAACGCTAAAACCTTTGCCGCTGAAGATTTGCTGGCACAGATCAAAAATAAAGGCGAACTGCGCGTGGGCCTTGAAGGCACCTATCCGCCGTTCAGTTTCCAGGACGAGCGCGGCAAGCTGACCGGCTTTGAGGTGGAGTTTGCGCAGGAGCTGGCACAGCATCTCGGCGTAAAAGCAGCGCTGAAGCCGACCAAGTGGGACGGCATGCTGGCGTCGCTCGATTCGAAACGTATTGATGTCGCGATAAACCAGGTCACTATTTCCGATGAGCGTAAAAAGAAGTATGACTTCTCCACGCCGTATACCATCTCAGGCGTGCAGGCGCTGACGCTGAAGAAAAACGCCGGCACCATTACCAAACCTGAAGATCTGGCAGGGAAAAAAGTAGGGGTGGGCCTCGGCTCCAACTATGAACAGTGGCTGCGTGATAACGTCAAAGGCGTGGATATCCGCACCTATGATGATGATCCGACAAAATATCAGGATCTGCGCTCCGGCCGTCTGAATGCCATTCTGGTTGATCGCCTGGCCGCGCTCGATCTGGTGAAGAAAACCGGTGACACCATGGCCGTAGCGGGTCCGGCGTTCTCGCGTCTGGAAGCGGGCGTGGCGGTGCGTAAGGGCAACGACGATCTGCTGAAAGCGATCGATCAGGCGATTGCAGAGATGCAGAAAGATGGCTCGCTGAAAAAACTCTCTGACAAATGGTTTGGCACGGACGTGACCAAATAATGCTGGAGAGCGTACATCTGGTGCTGGATTCAGCACCTTTTTTACTGAAAGGGGCACTGTTTACGCTGCAGCTCAGCATCGGCGGGATGTTTTTTGGTCTGCTGCTGGGCTTTATTCTTGCCCTGATGCGCCTGTCCCGCTTCTGGCCGGTGAACTGGCTGGCGCGCATCTATGTCTCGGTTTTCCGCGGCACGCCGCTGATCGCCCAGCTGTTTATGATCTACTACGGGCTGCCACAGTTTGGCATCGAACTCGATCCCATTCCCTCCGCGATGATTGGTCTGTCGCTGAATACGGCGGCCTATGCGTCAGAGTCACTGCGCGGCGCAATCGCCTCGATTGAACGCGGACAGTGGGAAGCGGCGGCCAGCATTGGCATGACCCCGTGGCAGACGCTGCGCCGGGTGATCCTGCCGCAGGCGGCCCGCACAGCGCTGCCACCGCTGGGCAACAGCTTTATCAGTCTGGTTAAAGACACCTCGCTGGCGGCTACCATCCAGGTACCGGAGCTGTTTCGTCAGGCGCAGTTAATCACCTCACGCACGCTGGAAGTCTTCACCATGTATCTGGCCGCTTCGCTGATCTACTGGATCATGGCGACCGTGCTCTCCGCGCTGCAAAACCGGCTTGAAGCGCACGTCAATCGTCAGGATCAGGAGGATAAATGAGTGCAATTGAAGTCCGCCAGCTGGTGAAAAAATTTCACGGGCAGACGGTGCTGCACGGCATCGATCTCGACGTGGCTGCCGGAGAAGTCGTGGCTATCATCGGCCCCAGCGGTTCGGGAAAAACCACGCTGCTGCGCAGTATCAATCTGCTGGAGGTGCCGGATCAGGGAACCGTGACGGTAGGCGGCATCACCATCGACGCCAGCCTGAGCCTTAACAAACAGAAAGAGAAGGTGCGTCAGCTGCGCCAGCAGGTGGGGTTTGTGTTTCAGAACTTCAATCTGTTCCCGCATCGATCGGTACTGGAAAACATCATTGAAGGGCCGGTGATCGTTAAAGGCGAGCCGAAAGCAGAGGCTGAGGCGCGGGCACGTAAGCTGCTGGAGAAGGTCGGACTGACGGGTAAAGAGACAAGCTTTCCCCGCCGGCTTTCCGGCGGGCAGCAGCAGCGCGTGGCGATTGCCCGCGCGCTGGCAATGCGCCCGGAGGTGATTCTGTTTGATGAGCCGACGTCCGCACTCGACCCGGAGCTGGTAGGAGAGGTGCTTAATACCATTCGCGCCCTGGCGCAGGAGAAACGCACCATGGTGATCGTCACGCATGAGATGAGTTTTGCGCGTGACGTGGCCGATCGCGCGATCTTCATGGACCAGGGGCGCATTGTGGAGCAGGGGGAAGCCAGAACCCTATTCAGCAATCCGCAGCAGGCGCGTACCCGGCAGTTCCTTGATAAATTTCTTAATCAGTAATATTCAGGGCCGGTTCGCTGGCCCTTATTTATTATGGTGCTATCATATCCCTTCGCGTTTCTCTTATCCTTTTGGTGCATAGCCATATCATTATCTTATTGCTAAATTATTAACTGGCTTCTCTGTTTGCAGATTGCTCTTAATTAAATAGCAGCTTTTCTTACTGATTATTTTCCCTGCATCACAGTTTATATCTTCCTGCGCGGCCTGCTGCATATGTAAATGCATTTTAATTAACGTAAAGTCCTGTTACATCAGGGCCAGTAAAGACAATTTAGGACTTTCGCCAGATACACTCGCTGCAGTGCTGTTGAATAATCGTTTAATAACCATAACTCGCAAATTGATTATTACTGCGTTTACCTCTTACAGACCTACACAGCTTTAGGAGTCAACCTGATGAAAGATAACGGGAAAAATGATATAGGCTGGATAAATACGCTAAAGGGCGCCTGTATTTTGCTGGTGGTTCTCTATCACACCGTATTACCGGGATTTGAAACAACGATAAAATATTTGAGCGCCGGATGGTTTCCGGCAGAAATATGGGTACAGTTTAATACGGTACTGTCGCCATTACGTATGCCGGCATTCTTTTTTGTTTCCGGCCTGCTGGCAACCAACGGCATTTTGAATCGTTCATGGAAACAGGTCTTTACCAGCCGAATTACCAATCTGTTTTATCTCTATATTTTGTGGGGCTTTATTCAGTGGTGGTCAATTGTCGGGATTTCAACAGAAATCACCGGGCAACGCATCTCACAAAATCTTAATGCGGCTTACGCCGGCTCGCTGCTGGAGTTTCTCAAGCTGACGTTTATGGCGATGAGTACCTCCTGGTACCTGTATGGTCTGGCGATCTATTTCCTGTGCGCAAAAATTTTCCACCGGCAGAAAATGGCGCTGCTGATTGTGGCTGTCGTGCTGAATTATCTGGCAGTGGAAAAAATCATTCCGTACTGGGGCCCGCAGAGCGTCGCGCAATATTTTCTGTTCTTCCTGCTGGGCGCGTTCTGGAGCCCGGTGATGTTGCGCCTGAGCGAACTGCGCCGTGAAAACCTGCTGCCGTGGGCGGCGCTGGCGGTGCTGACCGGCCTCCACGTAATTATGGGTCTGGATAAGAGCCTGTTTATGTGTGTGATTGCTGTTCTGGTGAGCGTGGCGGCCTGCCGCTGGCTTAATCAGCATTTCAGTATGTGTTTTTTCAACTGGGTCGGGCGCAATACGCTGCAGATTTACGTTATTCACCGCATCTTTATTGAGTTTTTCGGCATGTCGGCGATTCTGTTTGCCCAGCGCCATCATCTGTTTGAGCAGGCGTGGTTCTCCGTGCTGTGGGCCTGTTTCTATCCGCTGGCCATCGTCGGGATCTGTTCGCTCTGTTCAGTCGCGGTCTGGTCAGTGACCAACCGCGGGCTGGGTCAGTCGCTGTTCCTGTTCCCGACGCTGATCGGTATGAAGCGTCGCAAAGCAGCGTAGATAAATGCAGGGGCAACGATTTTAACCGCAGGGGACGCATTTATGCGTCCCCTGCGTATTTATGCGCCTGCGCTGGTTTCCGGACAGGGGCAATAATTTTAACCGCAGGGGACGCATTCATGCGTCCCCTGCGTATTTATGCGCCTGCGCTGGTTTCCGGACAGAGGCAACAATTTTAACCGCAGGGGACGCATTCATGCGTCCCTGACGTATTTATGCGCCTGCGCTGGTTTCCGGGCGCCATGAATGGCGCCCCTACAGGGATAACGATGCCATCTGGAGGGGACGCATTCATGCGTCCCTAACGTATTTATACGCCTGCGCTGGTGTCCGGGCGCCATTAATGGCGCCCCTATGGGATAACAATGCAATCTGTAGGGGACGCATTCATGCGTCCCTGGCATATTTATGCGCCGATGGTGATGTTCGGGCGCCATTAATGGCGCCCCTATGGGATAACAATGCAATCTGTAGGGGACGCATTCATGCGTCCCTGGCATATTTATGCGCCGATGGTGATATTCGGGCGCCATTAATGGCGCCCCTATGGGATAACAATGCAATCTGTAGGGGACGCATTAATGCGTCCCTGGGGTATTTATGCATCCCTGACAAACCCGCAATAAAAAAGGGCCCGCGGGGGGCCCTTTACTGTCATAACCTGACGTTTAACCGATGGTCATCAGGCTGGCGTTGCCGCCTGCCGCCGCGGTGTTGACGCTCAGCGACCGTTCAATCAGCAACCGCTCCAGCAGCAGATTGGTTTCCCCGCGGGCGAAGCCCTGGACGGAAACAATGGCGCCTTCGCGTGCAGCGATATCGGCACACAGCGTACGCAGCTGATCGGCATCACCGTGATAGATCACCGCATCGAACTCACCGGACAGGGCATCTTTTGCCAGCCGGATGCGCTGCTGTACGGCCGACGGCAGCGATTTCAGCAGGCCACGATGCAGCTCATCATCCTGCCACAGCGCCTGACTGCCCACGCTGGTAACCGCAGCCAGCTGGATCAGTGCATCCTGCTCATTATCGGCCAGACAGAGCACGCGTTCACGTGGCAGCAGGCTGAAGGTGTTGCGTTCGCCCGTCGGACCCGGCAGCAGACGCACCGTACCTGCCTGCGACAGCTCATCGTAACGCTGGCACAGCGCCTGCAGCGCTGGCTTATCCTGCGCCCAGCTTTGCAGCGCCTGGTGCGCGCCCATCAGCGTTGTGCGCACGCTGCTGTCGACCGGCTGCTCAGCATCCTGACGATCGAAGGTCAGGCGCAGCGCGCCATCCGGACGATTTGCCAGCAGGCGATAGAGATAGAGCGGACCACCCGCTTTCGGCCCGGTACCGGAGAGACCTTCGCCGCCAAACGGCTGCACGCCTACCACGGCGCCGACCATATTACGGTTCACATAGAGGTTGCCAACGTGCGCGTTCGCGGTGACCTGCGCGATGGTTTCATCAATACGCGTGTGTACGCCCAGCGTCAGACCGTAGCCGGTGGCGTTGATTTGCTCAATCAGCTGCGGCAGGCTGCTGCGTGAGAAGCGCACCACGTGAAGCACCGGTCCGAAGATCTCTTTATCGAGATCGCTGACCTGATCCAGCTCAATCAGCGTAGGCTTGATAAAGGTGCCGCTCTCCCACTCTTTACGATCCTGCGCATTTTCCTGCACCGCCTGATAAACGGTAAAGCCTTTGTTGCGCATCGCCTGGATATGGCGCTCGATACCTTCTTTCGCTTCCTGGTCAATAACCGGACCAATATCGGTTGAGAGACGCTCCGGGTTGCCCATGCGGCACTCCGCCATCGCACCGCGCAGCATTTTGATGGTGTGATCGGCGGCGTCTTCCTGGATACAGAGCAGACGCAGCGCCGAGCAGCGCTGACCCGCGCTGTCAAACGCCGAGGCAACGATATCCACCACTACCTGTTCGGTGAGGGCAGATGAGTCAACGATCATGGCATTCATGCCGCCGGTTTCGGCGATCAGCGGTGTCGGACGCCCCTGCGGATCGAGACGACCAGCAAGATTACGCTGCAGCAGGGTTGCCACGGCGGTGGAACCGGTGAACATCACGCCGCGTACGCGCTCATCGCCGGTGAGCTGTGCGCCCACGGTTTCACCCTGGCCAGGCAGCAGCTGCAGCACGCCGGCGGGCACGCCTGCATCCAGCAGGATCTGCACCGCCTGCGCCGCGATAAGTGGCGTCTGCTCGGCCGGTTTTGCCAGCACGCTGTTGCCGGCGGCGAGCGCGGCGGCAATCTGACCGGTAAAGATCGCCAGCGGGAAGTTCCACGGGCTGATACAGACTACCGGACCCAGCGGACGATGCGTTTCGTTGTCAAAATCATCGCGTACCATGCCAGCGTAGTAGTAGAGGAAGTCGACCGCTTCGCGCACTTCGGCGATGGCATTGTTGTAAGTTTTGCCCGCTTCGCGCACCAGCAGACCAATCAGCTGCTGCATCTGCGCTTCCATCGCCTGACCGGCGCGCTCGAGGATCGCTGCGCGCTCGGCTGGCGGGGTGGCAAACCAGATTGGTCCGGCGCTGACCGCCGCATCCAGCGCGGCAGAGACTTCCGTTTCAGTGGCTTCACGTACGCTGCCGACCACGTCAGCCGGCGCCGCCGGGTTCAGTACCGGCTGACTGACACCTGTTTCCGGGGTGCCCTCAATCATCGGCTGTGCCACCCATGGCTGGCTGGCGCTGTTCAGCAGGGCGCTGGAGAGTGAGGCGAGGCGATGTTCATTCGCAAGATCGAGACCCGCTGAGTTAGGACGCTTGTCGCCATAGAGATCGCGCGGCAGCGGGATTTTAGGATGTGGCAGACCCACGGCGCCTTCGGCCGCACCCATTTTTTCCACTGCCACTACCGGATCGGCAACCAGCTCATCTATCGGCAGGCTCTTATCGGCAATCCGGTTGACAAAGGAGGTGTTGGCGCCGTTTTCCAGCAGACGACGTACCAGGTAAGCCAGCAGCGTTTCGTGCGTGCCTACCGGCGCGTAAATACGGCAGGGACGGCTAAGTTTGCCATCGGCCACTTTACCCACAACCTGTTCATAGAGTGGCTCACCCATGCCGTGCAGGCACTGAAACTCATACTGACCCGGATAATAGTTATTGCCCGCCAGATGATAGATAGCGGCCAGCGTGTGGGCGTTGTGCGTGGCAAACTGTGGGTAGATCTGGCTTGGCACCGCCAGCAGCTTGCGTGCGCAGGCAAGATAGGAGATATCGGTATATACCTTACGCGTATAAACCGGATAGCCTTCAAGCCCTTCCATCTGCGCGCGCTTGATTTCGCTGTCCCAGTAAGCCCCTTTCACCAGACGGATCATCAGGCGGCGACGGCTGCGCTGTGCCAGATCGACCAGCGAGTCAATCAGCATCGGGCAGCGCTTCTGGTAAGCCTGAATCACGAAGCCGATCCCGTTCCAGCCCTCCAGCTCAGGTTCAAAACAGAGTTTTTCCAGCAGGTCCAGCGACAGCTCAAGACGATCGGCTTCTTCGGCATCGATATTGATCCCGATGTCATAGGAACGCGCCAGCAGCGTCAGCGATTTCAGGATCGGATAGAGCTCTTCCATGACGCGATCGTACTGAGCGCGGCTGTAGCGCGGATGCAGCGCAGAAAGTTTGATTGAAATGCCCGGGCCTTCATAGATGCCGCGTCCGTTGGAAGCTTTGCCGATCGCATGGATCGCCTGCTGGTAGGAGAGCAGATAGGCTTTGGCGTCGGCGGCGGTCAGGGCCGCTTCACCGAGCATATCGTAGGAGTAGCGGAAGCCTTTCTCTTCCAGCTTACGGGCGTTCGCCAGCGCTTCAGCAATGGTCTCGCCGGTAACGAACTGCTCGCCCATCAGGCGCATGGCCATATCCACGCCTTTGCGTACCAGCGGCTCACCGCTTTTACCGATAATGCGGTTCAGCGAGCGGGACATGCTCGCTTCGTTGTGCGTCGAAACCAGGCGTCCGGTAAACAGCAGGCCCCAGGTCGCGGCGTTAACAAACATGGATGAGCTGCGGCCCAGATGCGACTGCCAGTTACCGTTACTGATTTTGTCGCGGATCAGCGCATCGCGGGTAGGTTTATCCGGAATACGCAGCAGCGCTTCTGCCAGACACATCAGCGCCACGCCTTCCTGCGAAGAGAGGGAAAACTCCTGTAAGAGGCTTTGCACCATTCCGGCGCGTCCGGTTGCACCTTTTTGGTGCCGCAGCTTGTCAGCCAGGCTGTAAGCCAGCTGGTGGGTCTTCTCTGCCAGCGCGGCGGGCAGGCGTGCCTGTTCCAGCAGCATCGGCACCGCTTCTGTCTCCGGGCGACGCCACGCGGCAGTGATCGCGGAGCGGGTAACCGACTGTGGAAGAATGTGCTCAGCAAAGTCGAGGAACGGCTGCAGGCTCTCTTCAGGCAGGCTCTCTTCCACCGTAGTGTCGCTGGCCTGCAGCGGGATTTCCGGCAAGGTTTCGCCCGCTTCAAGCTGGGTTAAGTAGTTGAAAATAGCCTGTTTAATCAGCCAGTGAGATGTGCGATCAACTTTCTGTGCTGCCAGCTTAATGCGGTCGCGGGTGGCTTCATCCAGCTTCACCCCCATGGTCGTTGTTCCCATGAATTCCTCGTCTTAAAAAGTAAATCAACATCAGCGTGGGCTGCACTATCACCCAGGTTGCAACTTTGTGCAACCATGTTAAATGTGACTCAGGTAGCACGCTTTCAAACCGCTTATTTGTTAACAACAAAGAAACGGCACGTTTCTTGCTGCAAGAATCTCGCCAGAGTTGCAACCGGGGTCAGAAAACCGCGAAAAACCGCTTTTCTGGTGCAACCAAAAGTTTGAGCGGGCGCAACCTTTGAGCAAAGAAATGAGAAAGAGAGGTGAAACCCAGGTAACAGGTGTGTTAAATCCATTGTGCACATCGCACCTTTGCGGCAGGATACCGCGCCTTAAGAGAAATTCGCTTCTCTGGCGGCGGTAACGCGCAGTGGCCACCCCGTTCCGGTGCTGCCGCGCTGATTCGACTGCCGTGATTCAGACGGGTAAGTGATAAGTCGCGCCAGGGAGACGCCCGGCCAGAACTGTTCAGGCAGGGCGGGCAAACAATTTCTCTTAAGCAATTACATAATAAGTGGAGAGAGTATGAGTATAAGTACACCAATGCTGGTGACCTTTATTATCTATATCCTTGGGATGGTGTTGATAGGGTTTATCGCTTACCGGTCAACAAAAAACTTTGATGATTATATTCTGGGCGGCCGCAGCCTGGGCAGTTTTGTTACGGCGCTCTCAGCCGGTGCCTCCGATATGAGTGGCTGGCTGCTGATGGGCCTGCCTGGTGCCATCTTTCTGTCCGGCATCTCTGAAAGCTGGATCGCTATCGGCCTGACGATTGGCGCCTGGCTGAACTGGAAAATTGTGGCGGGTCGCCTGCGTGTGCAGACCGAGCATCACGATAACGCCCTGACGCTGCCTGACTTCTTTACCAGCCGCTTTGAAGACAAAAGCAAACTGCTGCGCGTGATCTCCGCGGTAGTTATCCTGATTTTCTTCACCATTTACTGCGCCTCGGGCGTGGTAGCCGGTGCGCGCCTGTTTGAAAGCACCTTTGGTATGGATTACCAGACTGCGCTCTGGGCGGGTGCTGCGGCCACCATTCTCTATACGCTGGTAGGCGGCTTTCTAGCGGTGAGCTGGACCGATACGGTACAGGCAACGCTGATGATCTTCGCACTGATCCTGACGCCGGTGATTGTAATTATCGCCGTAGGCGGTTTTGACGACTCACTGGCAGTGATCCGTGAGAAGAGCGTGGAAAACCTCGATATGCTGAAAGGACTCAATTTTGTCGCGGTGATTTCGCTGCTGGGCTGGGGGCTGGGCTACTTCGGGCAGCCGCATATTCTGGCACGCTTTATGGCGGCAGATTCCCATCGTTCCATCCGTACTGCCCGTCGCATCGGGATGGCGTGGATGATCTTCTGCCTGGCGGGCGCGGTGGCCGTGGGCTTCTTTGGTATTGCTTATTTCCAGAACAACCCGGCGCAGGCCGCAGGCGTTACGCAGAACGGAGAGCGTATCTTTATCGAGCTGACGCGTATTCTGTTTAATCCGTGGATCGCCGGTATTCTGCTGTCAGCCATTCTTGCGGCAGTGATGTCTACCCTGAGCTGCCAGCTGCTGGTCTGTTCAAGCGCATTAACGGAAGATCTCTATAAAGGCTTCCTGCGCAAAAATGCCAGTCAGAAAGAACTGGTATGGGTAGGACGCGCCATGGTGCTGCTGATTGCGCTGATCGCCATTGCACTGGCGTCTAACCCCGATAACCGGGTGCTGGGCCTGGTGAGCTATGCATGGGCTGGTTTTGGCGCGGCGTTTGGTCCGGTTGTGCTGTTTGGTGTCTGCTGGAAGCGCATGACGCGCAACGGCGCACTGGCGGGTATGGTGATTGGTGCGGCAACGGTACTGCTGTGGAAACAGTATGGTTATACCGAGCTGTATGAGATCATTCCGGGCTTCATTTTTGCCAGCATCGCCATCGTGGTCTTCAGCCTGGCAGGCAAAGCTCCTTCTGCCGCCGCACAGCAGCGTTTCGCCGCTGCGGAAGCAGAATACCAGGCAGATTAAGGTATTCGCGCGGTGCGTTCCGGCACCGTTATTACAGAGGAGGCACATCGCTGTGCCTCCTCTGCACGTCTGATACGTCAGGCAAAAAGATCTCAGCTGTTTTATCCGGACGCCCATTCCCCTGATTTCTCCCCACGCAGCAAAATAATTTCCCGCAGTGACTTGTTTTTTTCTCGGCGATAATGATAATCGATATCGTTCGCACTTTACGTTTTTTTACGACAGATTTACCCTGCTAAACACTTAAGAGGCAAACGATGTTTGTTCCGTTTCTCATTATGCTTCGTGAAGGTCTGGAAGCGGCGCTGATTGTCAGCCTGATCGCCAGCTACCTGAAGCGCACCGGGCGTACCCGATGGTTTCCGGCCATGTGGGGCGGGGTGATAGCCGCTATTGTTCTCTGCGCGGGGCTGGGTATGGCCATCAATGCCACCACCGGTGAGTTTCCGCAGAGGCAGCAGGAGCTGTTTGAAGGTGTGGTTGCGCTGATTGCGGTAGCGATGCTGACCACTATGGTGTTCTGGATGCGCAAAGTCGCACGCAGCATGCGCCTGACGCTGGAAAAATCCGTTGATCAGGCGCTGGAAAAGCGGGGCGGCAGCGGCCTGCCGCTGGTGATGATGGTGTTTCTCGCCGTGGCGCGCGAAGGACTGGAATCGGTGTTTTTTCTGCTGGCAGCCTTTACGCAGGATGTTGGCTACGCTCCGCCTGCGGGCGCGCTGCTCGGCCTGCTGACCGCAGCGCTGCTCGGTATGCTGATCTATTACGGCGGCGTCCGCCTTAATCTGGCGCACTTTTTCCGCTGGAGCAGCCTGTTTATTCTGTTTGTTGCCGCCGGACTTGCGGCCGGCGCAATCCGCGCTTTTCATGAGGCCGGATTATGGAACCACTTTCAGGCAACGGCGTTTGATATAAGCAACGTGCTCTCCACGCATTCCCTGGCCGGTACGCTGCTTGAAGGCCTGCTTGGCTATCAGGAGGCCCCCAGCGTCAGTGAAGTCGCAGCCTGGCTGATCTACCTGGTGCCGGCGCTGCTGCTGTTCTTTTTCCCGACGCCTCCTGCTCCGGCTGCTGCACGCAGCCTGCGCTGATTACCGATTGTCATAACCTGACTCTTTAACACGGATACCCTCATGAATACGCCTTTACGCACTACCGCTTCCTTCATCGCGCTGCTGCTTTCCGGTACTGCCGCCGCAGCGATCCCGCAGTTCACCGTCACCGTTACGGACAAACAGTGTGAGCCGATGACGCTGAACGTGCCGGCGGGTAAAAGTCAGTTCATTATTAAGAATCACAGTCAGAAAGCGCTGGAGTGGGAGATCCTGAAAGGGGTCATGGTGGTGGAAGAGCGGGAAAATATCGCGCCGGGCTTCACGCAAAAGCTGACGGCAAATCTGGAAGCGGGTGAGTATGAGATGACCTGCGGCCTGCTGAGCAATCCCAAAGGCAAACTAACGGTGACCGGATCGGGGCAGTCATCAGCCTCAGAGCAGAAAGAGCTGCTGCAGCTGGCTCAGCCTATCGCCGACTACAAAGCTTACGTTCTCAATGAAGTTAACGCGCTGGTCAGCAGTACCAAAGCGTTTACGGCAGCCATCAACGCAGGCGACGGGGACAAAGCCAGAGCGCTCTACGCACCGACCCGCGCCCACTACGAGCGTATTGAGCCTGTTGCCGAACTCTTCTCCGATCTGGATGGCACGATTGATGCCCGTGAAGATGATTTTGAGCAGAAAGCGGCGGATCCTGGATTCACCGGTTTCCACCGGCTGGAGAAACTGCTGTTTGCCGACCGCACAACGACCGGTGCCGCTCCTTTTGCCAGCCAGCTTAATGAGGATGTAAAAGCGCTGCAGGCGCGCATCAGCGCGCTGGCATTTTCGCCGGTTAAAGTTGTGGGGGGCGCAGCCGGTCTGATTGAAGAGGTCGCTTCGAGCAAAATCTCCGGAGAAGAAGATCGTTACAGCCGCACTGACCTCTCAGACTTCCGGGCAAACGTCGACGGCGCGCAGAAAATTGTCTCATTACTGCGCCCGCTGTTGCAGCAGCGTAATCCGCAGCTTCTGACGAAAATCGATACGAACTTCAGTAAAGTTGACGTCATACTGGATAAATACCGTACGGCGGACGGTTTTGCATCGTATGAGAAGCTGACGGTAGCCGATCGCAATGCGTTAAAAGCGCCGATTACCGTGCTGGCGGAAGATCTCTCCTTGCTGCGCGGCACGCTGGGCCTTGATTAACCATGACTAAACAGCATGATGCCATGCAGCCGGCGCGCCGTCGGTTACTGCAGGGGCTGGGTGTGTTGGGCGGTGCGGCTGTACTCGGGGGCAGCTGTCCGTTTCACGCTGGCGCAGCGGAACATTTTTCTCCGGGAACGGTTGCACCTGATGCGCGTCAGCAGGTGCAACCGTTTTACGGTGAGCATCAGGCGGGCATCCTGACGCCGCAGCAGGCCGCCATGATGCTGGTGGCATTTGACGTACTGGCCGGCAGTAAAGCGGAGCTGACGCGTTTACTGCGTCTGCTGACAGCAAGGTTTGCGTTTCTGACGCAGGGCGGGCTTGCGCCTGCAGTAACGAATCCGCAACTGCCGCCGGCTGATTCCGGCATTCTGGGTGCCACCATTGCGCCGGATAACCTGACGCTGACGCTATCCGTGGGCAGTTCACTGTTTGACGAACGCTTTGGACTGGGCGCGCATAAGCCGGCACAGCTGCAGACGATGACGCGCTTTCCTAATGATTCGCTCGACGCCAGCCAGTGTCACGGGGATCTACTGATTCAGATCTGCGCCAACAGTCAGGACACCGTGATCCACGCGCTGCGCGACATCATCAAACACACGCCCGACTTGCTGGCGGTACGCTGGCGGCGCGAAGGGTTTATTCCCGATCGTGCAGCGCGCAGTAACGGGCAGGAAACCCCGATTAACCTGCTGGGTTTCAAAGATGGCACGGCAAATCCGGATACGCAGAATGACGCGCTGATGAACCGCATGCTGTGGGTGACGGCCGATCAGCAGGAGCCTGCCTGGACATATGGTGGCAGCTATCAGGCGGTGCGGATTATTCGTTTCCGCGTTGAGCAATGGGATCGCACCCCGCTGGGTGAGCAGCAGACTATTTTTGGTCGTGAAAAGCTCAGTGGCGCGCCGCTCGGCAGACAGCATGAGCATGATGAGCCGGATTACGCCAGCGATCCGGATGGTGAGGTCATTGCGCTTGATGCCCATATCCGGCTTGCCAACCCGCGCACGCCGGAGACGGCTGACAGCCTGATGCTGCGACGCGGCTACAGCTACTCCGCAGGGATCACTGGCGCAGGGCAGCTTGATATGGGATTGCTGTTTATCTGCTATCAGCACGATCTCAGCAAAGGTTTTATCACGGTGCAGCAGCGGCTTAACGGTGAGGCGCTGGAAGAGTATGTGCGACCTGTCGGCGGGGGGTACTTTTTTGCGCTGCCGGGCGTGCCGGATAGCGCTCACTATCTTGGGCAGTCGTTAATCGAAGCCTGAACCCGGTTGCCGTTACCCGGCATCATGCTTTATAGCTCTCCGCCTCATGAAAGGATCCGTAAAGGATCCTTTTTGTTTTTATTTATTGCATTGATATTTATGTCTTTTTATCTTTTTTGGGTATCGACCGATCGCCACTAAAAATCTTAATTTGCATCGAAAAGTAAAAATAGTGTTGCAAATTTTCGGCGCTATGTTTCACTTTAATCATAAGCGTTGTCAGTTATGTGGCATCTGCCACTGGAGTTCGCGCATGAGGTGTTCCATTCCGGAACCAGCAGGTGTAACACAGCAAGCGCAGTTCTCTGCGGGGGAGACCCTCCTGTCAGCGTTTTACTTTCCATCCATCCACTATCTTCTTCAATCAGTCCGTGTTTATCCGGTGCGCTGCGGCGTTTCGGCGCTGTTGTACACCCCCGTTTGTCTATCAGTACGGCTACAAGGAAGCCAATGTAACCTCTAAAGCGTTCAAGTCATCGCCGCGGGTGATCCGTCGCGATTCATGAAACCAACTGTAAGGTGCCACTATGGGAAGACAGAAAGCAGTGATCAAAGCGCGTCGTGAAGCTCGTCGTGTGCTTCGTAATGACTCCCGGAGTCATCGTCAGCGCGAAGAAGAATCGGTCACTTCGCTGGTGCAGATGGGCGGGTTAGATGCTATTGGCATGGCGCGCGATGTGCGCGACCGGGCACCCATTGCAGCCCGAAATGAAGCTCAGGCGCACTATCTTAACGCCATAGAAACGAAACAGCTGATATTTGCAACCGGTGAAGCGGGTTGCGGTAAAACCTGGATTAGCGCAGCAAAAGCAGCTGAGGCCCTGATCAATAAGGATATCGAAAGGATTATCGTGACGCGCCCGGTACTGCAGGCGGATGAAGATCTCGGTTTCCTGCCCGGAGACATTTCCGAGAAATTTGCCCCCTATTTTCGTCCGGTTTATGACGTTCTGGTTAAACGTCTCGGCGCTTCCTTTATGCAGTACTGCCTGCGGCCTGAGATCGCCAAGGTAGAGATTGCGCCCTTCGCCTATATGCGTGGACGTACTTTTGAGAATGCAGTGGTTATCCTCGACGAGGCACAGAACGTCACCGCTGCGCAGATGAAGATGTTTCTGACCCGCCTGGGAGAAAATGTCACGGTTATCGTTAACGGTGATATTACCCAGTGCGATCTGCCCGCCAGCGTTCAGTCCGGTCTTGCCGATGCGCTGGCGCGTTTTGAAGAAGATGAGATGGTTGGCGTGGTGCGTTTTGCGAAAGAGGACTGTGTTCGCTCAGCCCTCTGCCAGCGCACACTGCACGCCTACGGCTGACAGAGTAGCATTCAGTCGACAAACCCGGCTCCGGCCGGGTTTTTTTCTGACTGACACTGGCCGTACAGCGTCTGCCGGTATTTCAGAGTGATGATAGTTGCAGCAGTTCGCTAACGCGGTAAGATTGATGTTTTTTCAGGGAGCACAACCAGTGAAAAACGTCGTCCTGAGTATGCTGGCTAAAATATCGCACATTGATGCGGACATGAAACAGCTGACCGCCCGTGTGGAAGCTCAGTCGCTGCTGATCAGCGCGCTGGTACTGGCCGTCAGCAGGCAGGGTGGAGTAACAGAAATGATTGACGCCGCAAACAAAGCGATCAATACGGTTATCGACTCCGCTGAAAGTGATGACGTGCTGAGGTCTGACGCTGCTATTCTGCTGAGCGAACTGCAGAATCTGCTGACTATCTCGCAGGCAGTGGATAAGGCCGACGGTGAGATTAATCATGAAGGGCTGAGCGAACTGACCGGCGTAGCCGTCGCGGAACCCGCTTTACCCGCCAAAAAGTAAGGTGGTCAGACGGTAAATAAAAAAGCCTGAACGCGCGTTCAGGCTTTTTTATTTGCTGTGCCCGGTATTAGCTTACCTCTGGCGGGGAGTTTCCTTTGCGACTCAGTCATTAGCAACATGCTCCTGTTCTTGATTATCTCTTTGAATAATAAATATTTTCCCACCCCTGCCTGTTTGAGCTGAAGATTAGCTGCGAAGGTAAATTAATAAAAAGGCCCGATAAACCGACATTCTGATCGCCTGAGTGGTACGGTGGTCTGGAATCAAAAGTGGAGGTTTATGACAAATGATAATAACGACAGAGTGGAATTTATAGCTAATGCCATTTTGAAAGCAGTACGCGAACTCATTGACACCGGGAACGAAATTACCATTGAAGCATTGCTGGCCAGGCTTGAGGTTTACCGGCAGGCAACCCATGATGACTTTATGAAAGAGATATACCGTGATGCCATTGTGATTATCCGGAAGGGCAGGATTTGATCCGCCACATCTGGCCTATGCTGTTTTTACTGCGGATCTGAAGGGCGTTATCCTGTAAAAAAACGCAGGCTTAATCTGCTTTATTAAGCATGCATCACAAGGTTATGGCGTGCGGCGCTTTACGGATTAGCTAAGCGCCGCTTCCGGCTATTCGCCGGTGATCCGCTGCTTCATTTCGCGCTGATGCTTGTGGTAATCCTCTCCACACTCTGAAGAGCAGAATGCAGTATCAGCAACAATCGCTTCATCTCTGCACCAGATACACTTGCCTGTTGTGCTCACCAGGCGCGGCTGGCGGGCAAATAATGCGCTCTCAAGATGAGCCGCTTCTCGTTCCTGTGCCAGATCTACATCATCCATAATTTTTTCCTTAATAAATCAAACGTTTCTTTGGGCGATAACGCCCTGACTGCTTTGGTAATGATACAAAGAGTGTCATCGTAAAAAGGGAGTTTTCAACAGGGCTGATGGAAAGGGGTCGCTGGCACCCCATCCGCATTATCCCTGCTGAATGTTGCTGCCGGATCAGTTTAGCAGACCTGAAGAAGAACTGCGGCCTGAGTCTGCTGAGGGTGGTCAGGTCTGTGCTGAGGTCCGTCCGGATATTTCCAAAAAGATCTCTGTAAGACTGAAAAAAGGTCGAGTATTACAGGCTCTGGTGACCAGTGTTGCCCGTCGAACCTGGTCGGGGGGTTCGAATACCCCCCTCACGATGCCATATGCAAAAAAAAAGAGCCTGAACATAAGTTCAGGCTCTTCTTCAAATTTGTGGCGGTGAGAGGGGGATTGATTCGCTTTGCTCACCCTGCGGGCAGCGTCGCAGGCTCCGCTGTCCGGTGAACAGTGTTCACCGTCGAACCCGGCCGGGGGTTCTCATACCCCTCTCACGATGCAATATGCAAAAAAAAAGCCTGAACATAAGTTCAGGCTCTTCTTCAAATTTGTGGCGGTGAGAGGGGGATTCGAACCCCCGATACGTTGCCGTATACACACTTTCCAGGCGTGCTCCTTCAGCCACTCGGACACCTCACCACATATTTTTTCGCTAACCGCGCTGGGTCAACGGGGCGCTACTATAGGGAGTTAGCTGAAAAGGGTCAAGTGCTATTTTCTCCTTTTTTTCTATCTGCTTAAGCTCTGCACAGATTGTCTTAACCCTGTTCACTTTGCTGTGATTGTCACTGAAACGTTGCGTGTCTGACACAAAAATGTCATCCCGCTGACGCAGACTTGGCAGCGAAAATAAACGGGTTGTCTCACTGATAAGGATGCTGAAGAATGAAACACTTACCTCTGCTGACGGTTTCACTGCTGGCTACGCTTACCGCCACCGCTGCGGTGGCAGACGTTACAACATACAATAGAGCAGCCACCGGCGATCTGACGCAGCACGGTGGCGCACGTCGGCTGAGCAGCGATCAGACTGAGGCGCTGAAGGCCTCGCTAAGTAATAAAACGGCAAAAAATGTCATTTTGCTGATCGGCGATGGTATGGGTGACTCTGAGATCACCGCTGCGCGTAATCTGGCGATGGGCGCGGGCGGCTTTTTTGCCGGTATTGATGCGCTACCGCTTACCGGACAGTACACGCACTATTCGCTGGATAAAAAAACGCACAAACCGGGCTACGTCACTGACTCTGCCGCTTCCGCCACCGCATGGGCGACAGGCACCAAGTCGTACAACGGAGCTATTGGTGTCGACGTCAATGGTCAGGATCAAACCACGCTGCTTGAGCTGGCCAAAGCGGCCGGCAAAGCCACCGGGAATGTCTCTACCGCCGAACTGCAGGATGCAACGCCGGCGGCACTGATGGCACATGTCACCTCGCGCAAATGCTACGGTCCTGAGAAAACCAGTGAACTCTGCCCGACTAACGCATTAGAGCAGGGTGGCAAAGGCTCGATTACCGAGCAGATGCTGCTGACCCGTCCGGATGTGTTATTGGGCGGCGGTGCAAAAAGCTTTAATGAGGTCGCGAAAGCTGGCGACTATAAAGGTAAAACGCTGTATGAACAGGCGCAGGCGCGCGGCTATCAGCTGGCAGAAAATCTCGACGCGCTGAACGCGGTACAGCAGGCGACTCAGCAGCAGCCGCTGCTGGGACTGTTTGCGCCGGGCAATATGCCGGTGCGCTGGCAGGGTCCCAAAGCCAGTTATCATGGCAATATTGATAAACCGGTCGTGACCTGTGAGGTTAATCAGGATCGGCCGGCATCGGTGCCGACGCTGGCGCAGATGACGACAAAAGCGATCGACCTGCTCAGTAAAAATGAGAAAGGGTTCTTCCTGCAGGTCGAGGGCGCTTCAATCGATAAACAGGATCACGCGGCTAACCCGTGCGGCCAGATTGGCGAAACGGTCGATCTCGACGAAGCGGTACAGGTGGCGCTGGCTTATGCCCGCGAACATGGCGATACGCTGGTGGTGGTCACCGCCGACCACGCGCACAGCAGTCAGATTGTTGAGAATGGCACCAAAGCGCCGGGCCTGACCCAGGCGCTGAACACGAAAGATGGTGCGGTAATGACCATCAGCTACGGCAACTCGGAAGAGGATTCGCAGGAACATACCGGTGCGCAGCTGCGCATTGCTGCTTACGGACCGCATGCGGCAAACGTGGTGGGGCTGACCGACCAGACCGATCTGTTCTTCACGCTAAAAAATGCGATGGCGCTTAAATAAGCGGATAGCAGACAGAAAAAAATCCACGCTGCGGCGTGGATTTTTGTTATGACCGGGTGATGGGTTACGCCAGCACTTTGCTGAGAAACGCCTGAGTACGCGGATTTTGCGGCCGGGTGAACAGCACATCCGGCGTGTCCAGCTCCTGAATGATCCCCTGATCCATAAACATCACCCGATCCGCCACTTCGCGCGCAAAGCCCATTTCATGCGTAACAATCACCATGGTCATGCCTTCCTGCGCCAGCATTTTCATGACGCTCAGCACCTCACCGACCAGTTCGGGATCAAGCGCGGAGGTAGGCTCATCAAACAGCATGATGTCGGGCTCCATCGCCAGCGCCCGGGCAATGGCGACGCGCTGCTGCTGGCCGCCGGAGAGGCTGTTTGGCCAGGCATTGATCTTATCAGTCAGGCCCACTTTTTCCAGCAGCGCTTTAGCCTGCTCAGTGGCCTGCTGGCGCGACAGTTTGCGCACCTCCATCGGTGCCATAATCAGGTTTTCCAGCACGGTCATATGCGGAAAGAGATTAAAGCGCTGAAACACCATACCCACATGTTCACGCAGCGTATTGATGCGGGTTTTGGGATCCTGCACCTCAAACCCGTTCACCACCACGCGACCGCCATCGATGCTTTCGAGTCCGTTCAGGCAGCGCAGGAACGTGCTCTTGCCAGAGCCGGACGGACCGATCACGCACAGCACCTCCTGCGCCGGAATGTCACAGCTGATGCCGTTCAGCACCTGGTTTTCACCAAAGTTTTTCTGCAAGTTTTCAACGTGGATCACTTTTGCCAAACCTCTTTTCCATGTAACGAACCAGCAGCGACAGCAGGAAGGTAAATACCCAGTACACCAGTGAAATCACCAGATAGGGTTCCCAGTAAGTCGCGTAAGCGCCTGAAACCGTACGGGCAGCATATGCCAGATCGGCAAGACCAATCGCTGACGCCAGCGACGAATCTTTTACGATAGCAATCGCATTATTGCCGAGCGGCGGGAGCATACGGCGAAACGCCTGCGGCAAAATCACTCTGCGCATGGTGCGGCCATAGGGCATGCCAAGCGAACGCGAGGCTTCCATCTGACCGCGATCGATCGACTGGATCCCGGCGCGGAAGATTTCCGATACGTAAGCGCCCGCATTCAGGGTGATTGCCACTACGCAGGAAAGGAAAGCGCCATAGTTAGCGCGCAGCTCGCGGGCAAATTCTGCCGGCATAATACCGTTTGCCACCAGTATGCCATCGCGTGGATTGATAAACAGCGGGATCAGCGCGAAGTGCACCACCATAATCTGCACGAACAGCGGCGTGCCGCGGAAAGCGCTGATGTAGATGCGTACCGGCCACTGAATGCCGTAATGCAGTAGATATTTCCACGGGCCATGCGGCGCCGACGCCAGACGCCCTAAGCCGAGCGTCAGGCCCCACAGGGTGCCTGTGATCACACAAATGAGGGTACATTTGAGGGTCATCATCGCGCCGTCGATAAACAGCGGCATATATTCCTGGATGATTTCCCAGCGGAAGCCTGTCATAAAAACGTCCTTATTGTGCCGCGCGAGCGCGCGGCGACGGGAGATTACTGAGCGGGAAGAGCAGGAACGTTGCTGTCGAACCAGGTCGCGTAAATTTTCGCATAGGTGCCGTCGGCAATGATTTTCTGCAGGCCGGCGTTGATCTTGCTGCGTAATTCATCGTTGCCTTTCGCTACCGCGATACCAAAATACTGGCGCTCAAACTTATTGTCAGAAACCAGTTTAAACTGCTTTTCCGGATGCGTTTTAATGTAGTATTTCACCACGCCAACATCGCCTACGGCCGCGCCGATGCCATCTTCATACAGCTCCTGCAGCATCAGCGGCGTATTATCAAAACGCTTAATTGCCGTGCTGTTTTTGCCCAGCACATCAGACACCACGATGTCGCCGGTGCTGGAGTTCACCACGCCGACATTCAGATTTTTCAGCGACGCCAGAGAGGCTACGTTAGCGTTTTCCGGCACCACAATAGCCTGTTCAGCCGGGAAGTAGGGCGCGGAGAAATCGACCATCTGCTTGCGCTTGTCGGTAATGGTAATGCCGGAGATGATGATGTCGCGGTCGCCCGAATTCAGGGTGGCAAAGATGCCTTCCCACGGGGTATTAACCAGTTTGATATCAAAATTTTCCGCTTTGGCGACGGCTTTGATGATATCGATATCAAATCCTTCCAGCTGCTTCTGCGCGTTTTCAAATTCGAACGGACGGTAAGTGCCGCCAGAGCCGACAACATAGGTGACGGCCTGCGCCGCCGTGGCTGACAGCGCCAGCACTAAGCCCAGCAGGGCTGAACGGATAAACATTATGATTCTCCTGGAGAAGGGACAAGGTGTGCAATTTATGCAAAATTAATGCATAAAAATACACACCGGTGCATGCTCTGGCAAGCGGAATAGTCAGCGCTGAGGACAATATTCACCAAAGCGTGAATTGAGTCGCCCGCCTGTTGCGGCGCAGCGGGTAAGGGAGGAGGGCGGCACAATATGCCGCAGGTTACGCGTTGCGCAGCGGCGCGCAGATAATGCGCATGGCAAAAGCGCTGACGAGAGGAAACAGCGCCAGCAGCAGCCACGGCAGCCGGGCCGCCTCTGACGGCACGCGCGCCTGTTCAAGCATGCCTCCCAGCAGGATATTACCCATTAACACCGCCACGCCACCCGCAGTGGCCAGGGCACCATAGTGCGCGCCCAGCGATGACGGATCTGCAAACCGTGGCACCAGATCTTTCGCGGCCGGCACCAGCAGCATCTGCCCGAGCGTCAGCAGCGTGACAAAAGCCGCTGCGGGCAGCAGGCGCATCCAGCCCGCGCCAGGTGCGGCATCAGCATACAGCGCCACGCTGAGGAATGCCCCGGCAATCAGCGCAAAGCCGCACGGGACGATCCGCGCTGCGCCGGTGCGGCGGGCGAAACGCGCCAGCGGCAGCTGCAGCGTGATGATCAGCAGTGAAGCAAGCATAAACAGCGGTGCGAGATCGCTCTCCTGGCCGCCGGCACGCTGGATCTCCACCGGCAGCGCCAGGTAGAGCTGGTTATAGCTCAGCAGCCAGCTGCTGTAAGCAATGATAAACGCCACAAAACGCGGCTGGTGAAAGGTACGCCACCACGGTACGACCTGCAGCGTAGTGCGGCGTGCGGGCGCAGCGGGCAGGGTGAAAAACAGCACGATCATCGCCAGCATAAAGACCGCTGCGCCTGCAAAGGCGATCTGGCGAAAGCCGTAACCGGTCAGCAGCGCACCCGCCGCCGGACCGATAACGGCACCAAGCTCGCCGCAGACGGCAAACAGGGCAAACCACTCAGCGCGGCTGCGTTTTCCTTCTGCTTCACTTTGCGTACCCGCTTTCGCCAGCAGCGCTTCAATGGAGGGCGAGAAGAGCGCGCCGCCGATGCCGGTCAGGCAGGCGCCGGCGATAACCGGGGCTACTGAGTCGCCGCACGCCAGCAGCAGATAGCCGCTGATGCGTACCATGCAGCCCGCCAGCACCACGCGCCGGGCGCCAAAGCGATCGGAGAGTGCGCCACCGAGCAGAAACATACCCTGCTGACAGAAAGTACGCAGCCCCAGAATCAGCCCGACCAGCGTGCCGGAGAGCGCCAGATCGTCGCGCAAAAAAATGGCCAGGAAAGGCACCACGGCGTAAAAGCCAAGGTTAAAAACAAACTGACAGCCCGGCAGCAGGGGCAGCCAGAGCCGCTTAACGGGGCGGGGCGCAGGCATGCAGGTTTCCGTCAGGCTATATAATGAATGTGTTTACCGCTGTGGTAAGGTGAATTTTCGATTTTTGCCCGCACCCGGAATACATCCCACAGCAGATCCTCATTCAGAATTTCCTGCGGCGTGCCGGTGGCGACAATTTCACCCTGCTGCATCACAATCAGATTATCGCAGAACATGGAGGCGTGATTGAGATCGTGTATCGCCACAATGCTGGTTACCGGCAGTTCGCTGATAAGCTTCATTAGCTGCATCTGATGATGAATATCGAGGTGATTAGTCGGTTCATCCAGCAGGATTTCGGTTGGCACCTGCGCCAGCGCCCGCGCAATATGCACTCGCTGCCGCTCGCCTCCTGACAGACTCTGCCAGCCCTGATCGCTTTTCTCCACCATATCCACCCGCTGCAGCGCTGCCAGAACCGTGGCGTCATCCTGTGCGTTCCAGCTGGAGAAAGGGGAGTGATGCGGAATACGTCCCAGCTTCACCACGTCACGTACCCGCATGTTGGCATCCGTCATCCCGTGCTGTTCCACAAAGGCCACCCGGCGTGCCAGCGCTTTTTTTGCGATAAAGCGGATATCGTTGCCATCCAGCATTACCTGACCGGCATGCGGGCGTCGCAGTCCCGCCAGCACGCGCAGCAGCGACGATTTACCGGATCCGTTTGGCCCCAGCAGGCCCACGGTTTGTCCGCGCGCTACGTTCAGTGAGACATCATTGACGATAACTTTCCTGCCCACTTTCCACGTAATATGTTCAGCGCAGATACTCATGATTTGTTCCCTGAGCGGTAGATAATGATAGCGAAGAAAGGTACGCCAACCAGCGCGGTGACTACGCCCACCGGCAGGCTTTGTGGCGCAATCAGCAGGCGCGAAGCGATATCCGCCAGTACCATCAGAATCGCTCCGGCCAGCGCGCAGGCGAGCAGCAGAGTGCGATGCAGCGGCCCGAAGAAAAAGCGCATCACGTGCGGCACGACCAGGCCGACAAAACCAATTGAGCCTGCCATGCTGACAATGGTTGCGGTAATCAGTGCCGTAGTCGTGAACAGGATCAGGCGTACCCGCGGTACGGCAATACCCAGCGACGCGGCGGCATCATCACCAAAGGTAAACGCATCCAGCGCGCGTGAATACCACAGGCAGATTGCCAGCCCCAGCAGCACCACAATCAGCACCAGCTGAAATTCCGGCCAGCGTACGCCGCTAAAACTTCCCAGCAACCAGAACATCACGTCGCGTGCCTGCTGAGCGCTGGCTGACGTGCTGATGGTATAGGCGGTTACCGCATTAAACAGCTGGGAGGCTGCGACGCCCGCGAGGATGGTCCGTTCGTTGCCGCTGCGCGCGCCCTTCGTGAGAAAGGCGACAAATGCAAAGGCGGCGAAGGCCCCGGCAAATGCCCCTGCCGAGAGCGAAACGGCGCCGGTGCCGAGCCCCAGAATAACAATAGCGACCGCGCCGGTAGAGGCACCTGCCGAAACGCCCAGCACGTAAGGCTCTGCCAGCGCATTTTTCAGCAGACTCTGCAGAACGGCGCCGCAGATGGCGAGACCCGCGCCGCAGCAGGCGGCAACCAGCGCCCGGCTGAGCCGGAAGTCCCAGATCACGCTCTCATAAATGCGATTGAGCGGTTCTGCCGTCAGGCCCAGACGATTACTGAACGCGAAAAAAACGCTCCTGAGCGGCACAGGCAGTTCGCCCACGCTGATGCCCAGCGCTATCACCATGATCAGAAGCAACAGCGCCGCGACTGCACTTGTGCTGAGCACCAGCGTCTGCCGCACGGTGGTAACAGCGGTGGTCATTAATTCAGTCCCATCTTACGCAGCTGCTCTGCCACCTGTTCAGCGCCATAGATGGTGCGGATAGTCGGGTTCATCGCCTGGCCATCCATAACCACGATATGCCCTTTTTTCACCGCATCCAGCTGACTCACGGCCGGATCGCTCTTCAGGAATTTAATCTTCTCTGCAGCGCTGTCCAGCGTCCAGCGGTTGCGATCGAGACTGGAGACAACAATCACATCCGGATTGGCGGCAATAATGCTTTCCCAGCCCACGGTAGGCCACTCGGTCTCGGTAGTAATGGCGTTATGGCCACCCAGCACGCTGGCAATAAAACCAGACGCGCTGTTCTTCCCGCCAACGTAGGCGTCTGCCGCCGGCGAGGAGCTGGAGAACCAGAACACAAAGGAAAGGTCGCGGGCATTTTTACTGAAGGCGCTGCGCAGCGCGGCTTCACGCTGTTTGAAGTCAGCGATCAGCGCCTGACCGCGATCTTCCACGTTGAAGATGCGGGAGAAATCGTCGATCTCTTTGTACAGATAAGTCATGTCCCATAATTTCTGGCGACTGCCATACATATCGCCCGCGCCTTTTTTGGTGGCGCACATGCCAGGGGACATATAGCTGTTCAGCCCCAGCGTGGCAAAATCCTCACGTTTCGCGACCTTGCTTTCCGGGCCGAGCAGCAGCGGGGCCTGCGCCGGGACAAAGTCCGGGTTTTGGGCCAGAATCGACTCCAGCGTCGGGATCTCAACGGTCAGCGTTTTGATGCCGGCATTCTGCTTAGCCAGCTGCGGCAGTACTTTAGTCGGCCAGAAAGCGCTGGCCACAATCTTATCCTGCAGCCCGAGCAGCAGCAGGATCTCTGTGGTGTTCTGTCCCAGCGCAACCACGCGTTCCGGCGCTTTAGTAAACGTCTCTTTGTAGCCACAGTTTTCGATGGTCAGCGGGTAGGGAGCAGCAACGGCGTGACTGGCGGCAGTAAACAGCAAAGCAAATGCACAAATGACTTTTTTCATCTAACCCTTTCTCTTATAAAAAGCGCTGATCCGTGAAATTCCTGACCGCGATAATAATGATAATGAATTACATTATCAACGGTTGACAAGCGCTGGTGGATGCCCCGGGTCATGGCAAAAGGGGAAATTGCCGCGTAATAGCTGTTTTCAGCGCGCGCAGGCCAGAAAGGGGTTTAACGCAGAAATGAAGGCGGGATGAAACATACGCCGCCAAAAAAAATCCACGCCGGAGCGTGGATAGTAAAGCACTTGCTTATCTGCGCGAGAGTAACGGGCATCCCGCGGAACAGCCGCCGTTATCAGACGTTGAACAGGAAGTTCATTACATCGCCATCTTTGACGATGTACTCTTTGCCTTCTGAACGCATTTTGCCCGCCTCTTTGGCACCCTGTTCACCTTTATAGGTGATGAAGTCATCAAAGGCGATGGTCTGTGCGCGGATAAACCCTTTCTCAAAATCAGTGTGGATCTTACCGGCAGCCTGCGGTGCAGTGGCGCCCACCGGGATCGTCCATGCACGTACTTCTTTAACGCCCGCGGTAAAGTAAGTCTGCAGGTTAAGCAGCGCGTAACCCGCGCGGATCACGCGGTTCAGACCTGGCTCTTCCAGACCCAGCTCAGCCATAAACTCATCGCGCTCTTCATCATCCAGCTCGGCGATGTCAGATTCAACGGCTGCACATACCGGCACCACTACCGAGCCTTCTGCTTCAGCAATAGCGCGTACCTGGTCAAGGTATGGGTTGTTTTCGAAGCCATCTTCATTAACGTTGGCGATGTACATGGTAGGCTTCAGCGTCAGGAAGCTCAGGTAGCGGATAGCGGCTTTCTCATCAGCATCCAGCTTCAGGGCACGCAGCATTCCGGCGTTTTCCAGATGCGGCAGGCACTTCTCCAGCGCAGCCAGTTCCGCTTTTGCGTCTTTATCGCCGCCCTTGGCTTTTTTCTGGCAGCGCTGAATGGCGCGCTCACAGGTATCCAGGTCAGAGAGTGCCAGCTCAGTATTGATAATATCGATATCTTCTGCCGGATTAACTTTGCCTGAGACGTGAATAATATTTTCATTCTCAAAGCAGCGGACCACGTGACCAATTGCTTCTGTTTCACGGATGTTGGTCAGGAACTGGTTACCGAGGCCTTCGCCTTTCGACGCGCCTTTTACCAGACCGGCAATATCCACAAACTCCATGGTGGTAGGCACCACGCGCTGAGGTTTAACAATTTCGCTCAGCTGATCAAGGCGCAGATCGGGCATCGGTACTACGCCAGTGTTTGGCTCGATAGTGCAGAACGGAAAGTTTGCTGCTTCGATACCCGCTTTGGTCAGCGCGTTAAACAGGGTGGATTTGCCAACGTTTGGCAGGCCCACGATACCGCATTTAAATCCCATGATCTGATTACCTTTCTCACTGAGGGTGGCGCACCGCCGGGCGGCACGCCTGATTCAAAAAATTTCGCGCATTATACACAGAATTGCCCGGCGCGGCGCGGGAATTGCCTTAGCCCGCTTTGAAGGCGTGCAGACGATTCATCGCTTTAATCTTATCTTCTTTCAGCCACAGTTCTGTGCAGCGCACCGCTTCATCGACGGCGTCATCAATCAGCTTCTGCTCGCTGGCGGGGGGTTTTCCCAGTACAAATCCGGTCACTTTGTTGCGATCGCCAGGATGGCCGATGCCTACGCGCAAACGGTGAAAGTTATTGTTGTTACCCAGCCTGCTGATAATGTCTTTTAAACCGTTATGCCCGCCATGCCCGCCGCCCTGTTTAAATTTAGCGACGCCCGGCGGCAAATCCATCTCATCGTGTGCGACCAGAATCTCTTCAGGCGTAATACGGTAAAACGTGGCCATCGCCGCCACCGCTTTACCACTGAGATTCATATAGGTCGTTGGCACCAGCAGCCGCACATCATTCCCGGCCAGAGCCAGGCGCGCCGTATAGCCAAAAAACTTAGGCTCCTCTTTTAGCGCCTGATTATGGCGGCTGGCCAGCAGATCCAGATACCACGCGCCGGCGTTGTGGCGCGTTGCCGCATATTCGGCACCGGGATTTGCCAGTCCCACAATCAGTTTAATGCTGCTCACAATAGTTATCCTGTTCTCCTGCGGAAAGGAGGGTAGTTTACTGCCTGCTGGCAGGGATGACAAAGATTGTCAGGCAGAAGTAGTGTCACTGCGTGATTAGTCAATTTCTATGTAAAACAAGATACTGCAGGTAAATTTTTGTCATTTGCAGGTTGTGTTGTGTGATCCTGGACGCAAAATGCTCCGCTATCATTGCCTAAACTTATGACAGGTTAACGTTATGTGCGGTTTTATTTTGCTCATAAGGATGGAGGTACATCATGAAACGTCATCAATGCCGCGTTATAGGTAACGGATTAATGTGTCTGGGGCTGCTGACCATGGTTGCCGGCATCGCCTCATCCGTTATCAACCAGCTGCCTTCGGTAAATATGCCGCCCCTGCTGGCCAGTGGTGCCATGTTTGGTATTTTTATCGGGGCACTATTGTGGCTGGCGGGTGCGCGCGTCAGCGGTCGGGAAAAAATTGAAGATCGTTATTACTGGCATCGTCACCACGGTGATGTCCGCTGCCGCCGTAACCATACGCCCCATTAACTGACCCTTTCAGCAACCGCCTTTGGCGCTGGAAAAGCGTATTCTGTGCGGTTGCGGCCACGGGCTTTCGCGCAATAAAGGGCTTCATCAGCCAGCGCCAGCAGCGCCGGAAACTGGCTGGCAGCCGGGCTGGCTGTGGCATAGCCAATACTGACGGTATAACCGATCCCGGCAGGCTGCGAGTGCTGCGTCGCCTGACGAATAGCTTCGCACACCTGCCGAACCTGCTCACTGTCGCCGGTTACCAGCGCGGCAAACTCTTCTCCGCCGAGCCGGGCAAAATAGCTCTCTGCCGGCATATGCGCCTCAGCTATCTGGCAAAAATCGATTAACACCCTGTCACCCTGCAGGTGGCCATAGCGATCGTTGATGTTTTTAAAATGATCGAGGTCAAACAGCACCGCGCTAAAGCCGTCGGCTGGAGAGAGCCGAGCCCGCCGCCGCCGCACGTTATCCGCCTGTTCAAACAGCGCACGCCGGTTCCATGCGCCGGTCAGCGGATCGCGCAATGACGCCAGCTTATGCGCCACCTGCGATCGTTCATTAACCATCGCCAGCAGGGTAAATGTCAGGCCTATCACAAACAGAATCGATTCAAGGATAACGTAAATCGAGAAACCCGATCCGCCAATGGCGCCCGGCTGGCGGCTGACAACAGCGTCATCAAGGAAAATGCGGGCGAGATGAAAACCGAGATGGATCCACAGCAGCGTCTGCGCAGGCCAGAAAGTGACTTTCAGCGTGCTGCGCGCGCGCCAGAGCAGCATGATAAACGCTGCGGTATAGAGTATGCACAGCAGGCAGAGCACCAGCACCCGCTGTGGCTGACCGTGATAAAAACCGGGCAGCAGGCAAAGCAGCGCCCAGAGCAGTGCGCCGCCGGGCCACAGCAGGCCAACGGGTCGCTGACAGAAGGTACGAAATGCGCACAGCAGCGTACCGTAAGCCAGCATAACCATGACATTGCCCAACGCAACCGGAAGAAAGTGCAGGCCGGCACTGCGCAGGCTGCTGAGAAATACCGCACACAGCGTCAGTATCAGCGTCAGCGTGGTAAAGCCCAGCACCCGGTCATACTGGGCACCGACCCAGGCAAATATCATAATGATGCTCAGAAACCCCAGCACATAAAGCTCGCACACAAACAGCGTATAAATATCGAGCGTCATGGCAGTGGGCGTTCCCGGAAAAAAGTGGAGCTGAAAATAGCACTATTTCCGAAGCGGCTGAAGTAGCGGACAGCGCGAAAACGAAAAAGAGCAGAAGGCAGGGAGAATAGCGTACAGAGTAAAAATTTATCGGGCGAACAGCGTGAAAAAAAGCAGCTTCAGAAAGGAAGGCGGGCGCGGATAAGCATAAAAAACCGGGCGCAGGGCCCGGTTAAGCGTGAACAATTAATGTTCAAACATAGCAGAGATTGATTCTTCGTTGCTGATACGGCGAATAGCTTCAGCCAGCATGCCGGAAAGTGTCAGAGTGCGCACATTTGGCAGCGCTTTCATCTCTTCCGAAAGCGGGATGGTGTCACAAACAATCACCTCGTCAATCACAGATTTGCGCAGGTTTTCAACTGCGTTACCCGAGAAGATAGGGTGGGTGGCATAGGCGAATACGCGCTTGGCACCACGCTCTTTCAGGGCTTCAGCCGCTTTGCACAGCGTACCGCCGGTGTCGATCATATCGTCGACCAGCACGCAGTCACGTCCTGCGACATCACCAATAATATGCATAACCTGAGACACATTCGCGCGCGGGCGACGTTTGTCGATGATAGCCATATCCGTGTCATTAAGCAGTTTGGCAATTGCGCGGGCGCGCACCACACCACCAATATCCGGCGAAACCACGATGGGGTTTTCCAGGCCAAGCTGCAGCATATCTTCCAGCAGAATCGGGCTGCCGAAGACGTTGTCTACCGGCACATCAAAGAAGCCCTGAATCTGCTCGGCATGCAGATCAACGGTCAGCACGCGATCCACACCGACGCTGGAGAGGAAGTCAGCAACCACTTTAGCGGTGATCGGTACACGCGCTGAGCGCACGCGGCGATCCTGACGGGCATAACCAAAATAGGGAATAACAGCGGTAATTCGACCAGCAGAAGCCCGACGCAGCGCGTCGACCATCACAACCAGCTCCATCAGATTATCGTTGGTGGGGGCACAGGTGGACTGGATGATGAAAATATCGCCACCGCGTACATTTTCGTTAATCTGTACACTTACTTCGCCGTCGCTGAAACGACCGACAGCGGCGTCTCCGAGGCTGGTGTAAAGGCGGTTGGCAATACGTTGTGCTAGTTCCGGGGTGGCGTTACCAGCAAATAGCTTCATATCAGGCACGAGAAGAACCTCAGGCTTGGACGTCCAGAGAATGAACCGCTCAAACATAACCGGCGAATATGTTTGAGCCTGTTCATACGGTGTGTTAATGCGCAACGTGCCGTATCTGGAACGGGTAATACGGTCACGTAAACGCTTAAAGCCCGGAAAGGGTTTGCTGCAACGGCGAGAGGTTAAGCCCGCGCGCCACAAATCCGCGAATCCATTTCGGGGCAAGCTCCAGCACCTGACGAGCGTCGGACTCGGTGTTAAATTCAGCAAACACGCAAGCGCCGGTCCCGGTCAGGCGCGACGGCGCGTATTCTAGCAGCCAGGAAAGCAGCGCATCAACCTCACGAAAACGTTTTCTTGCCACAGCTTCACAATCATTATGAAAAGGCAGGCTCAACAGTTCATCTAATGTGCGTATCGGTGAATTGCGCGTCAGATCGGGATCGCGGAAGATATCGGGCGTGGCGATACTCACACCCGGATGCGCGACCAGATACCACTTTTCTGGCGGCGAAGCGGGCTGCAGCTGCTCCCCGACGCCTTCGGCAAACGCGGCGTGGCCGCGCACAAATACCGGGACATCGGCGCCCAGCGTGACGCCCAGCGCAGCCAGTTCATCTGTGCTCAGCCTGCACTGCCACAGATGGTTCAGCGCCACCAGCACCGTGGCGGCATCAGAGGAGCCGCCGCCCAGCCCGCCGCCCATCGGCAGCTGTTTTTCCAGCGCAATCTGTGCGCCCGCGCGGTCGTCAAGTGTGCCTTTCGCCATCGCCGCCTGCTTTAACGCCAGGGCCGCGCGCGCAATCAGATTATCCGCATCGGCCACGCCTGGCAGCGGCGTCAGCAGGCTGATACGCCCGCTGCGATCCGGGGTAATCTCCAGCGTATCGCCCGCATCGAGAAACTGAAACAGCGTTTGCAGATTATGGTAGCCGTCAGCGCGCCGGCCGGTGATGTAGAGAAACAGATTAAGTTTTGCCGGAGCGGGCCAGGTGGTCATCATTGCAGGGTCCAGCTATCCATACGCAGTTTGATACGCTGGTCGCCCTCGGTCAGCTCCAGATTAGCGGGCAGAGAGGGTGTGACTTTTGTGTCGTAGTCGCCGATAGCCACGTGCCACTGCTGGCCGTTACGGCTGTAGCTCAGGCTTTTCAGCTGGTAGTTATTATTGAGCTGATAATCTGTGGCGTCGCCCGGCAGGCCCATCATCCACTGCCGCAGGTTGGCCAGCGGAATATCCATGCCGGTAAGCTGCGAAATCATTTTCTCAGCATCATTACTGGTATAACGCTTGCCCTTGTTATCAACAATCTGCACCACGGAGCCCTGGGCATCCAGCTGCAGTTCGGTGCTGCCCAGCGGGTTGGTCAGCAGCAGGCGATAGCGGTCGGGCGCGGTCTGCTGCCAGTTGAAGCGGGCATAGACTTTCTGTTTATCGGACAGGTAAGCAAAAGCGCCGCGCGTCTGATAATGGCTGATTCCGGCGACCTGCTGCTGGTGCTGTTGCCACTGTGGCGCGGTAGTTGCGGGACCCGCTCCCTGCTGCGGTTTGTTAATGCTGCAAGCCGCCAGCAGAACGCTGGCAAGGGGTAAAAGGCGCAACAGTTTGCGCGTAGGCAATGGCATCACGTGGTCATCTCCTCAGACACGTTTTTAATTCGTAACCGATAACGCTAACTGCCCGCCTGATAACCGTCAATGCCGGCCAGCGGAAAATTGCGCACGATCAGTTTAATCTTATCACTGTCATAGTCTTTGTATGGCTTTTCATGATCTGCCGCATCTTGTAGAATGCGCTTCACAAAACCAGACAATCAATGGGACTTCCCAGCCACAATCACATGACGCTCCTGGCACTCGGAATCAATCACAAAACTGCTCCTGTCGCTCTGCGTGAACGCGTGTCGTTTACGCCGGATACGCTTGACCAGGCTCTGAACAGCCTGCTGTCGCAGCCAATGGTACAGAGCGGCGTGGTACTTTCTACCTGTAACCGCACCGAACTCTACCTCAGTGTAGAGCAGCAGGCGGATTTGCAGGAGAAGCTGGTACGCTGGCTATGTGATTACCACAATTTGCCGGAAGCGGATGTGCGCAACAGTCTCTACTGGCACCAGGATAACGCGGCAGTCAGCCATCTGATGCGCGTAGCCAGCGGGCTCGATTCGCTGGTACTGGGCGAACCGCAAATTCTCGGTCAGGTGAAAAAGGCGCATGCCGACTCCTCCCGCGATCGTGCGCTGACCAGTGAGCTGGAGCGGATGTTCCAGAAAACGTTCTCCGTGGCCAAGCGCGTGCGGACCGAAACTGAAATCGGCGCCAGCGCGGTCTCTGTTGCCTTCGCCGCCTGTTCGCTGGCGCGGCAGATATTCGAGTCGCTCAGCACCGTCAATGTGTTGCTGGTAGGGGCAGGTGAAACCATTGAGCTGGTAGCACGCCATCTGCGCGAGCACAGCGTAAAAAAACTGATGATCGCGAACCGCACCCGTGAACGTGCTCAGCTGCTGGCTGACGAAGTGGGTGCCGAAGTTATCAGCCTGGCTGAAATTGAAACCCGCCTTTCCGACGCCGATATCATTATCTCTTCTACCGCCAGCCAGCTGCCGATTATTGGTAAAGGCATGGTGGAGCGTGCGCTGAAAGCGCGACGTAATCAGCCGATGCTGCTGGTGGATATCGCTGTACCGCGCGACGTTGAACCTGAAGTGGGCAAGCTGCCTAACGCCTACCTTTACAGCGTGGACGATCTGCAGGCGATCATTGAGCAGAATATGGCGCAGCGTAAAGCAGCCGCCCTGCAGGCAGAAAGCATTGTTGTGCAGGAGAGCGGGGAGTTTATGGCGTGGCTGCGTGCACAAAGCGCTGGCGAGTCCATCCGTGAATACCGCATGCAGGCAGAGCAGGTACGCGCTGAACTGCAGGAGCGCGCGCTGGCTGCGCTGCGACAGGGAGCCGATGCAGAAAAAGTGCTGCAGGAGCTGGCACATAAACTCACCAACCGTCTGATCCATGCACCAACCAAATCACTTCAGCAGGCTGCCCGCGATGGCGATGGCGAACGCCTGCAGATCTTACGCGACAGCCTCGGTTTAGAGTAATCTCCGCTGTCACGACCTATCACCGGGATACCTACAATTAGATGAAAAGCTCGATTATTGCCAAGCTGGAAGCGTTACAGGAACGCCATGAAGAAGTGGAAGCGTTACTGGGCGATGCCGGCGTGATTGGCAATCAGGAACGTTTCCGCGCGCTGTCACGCGAATATGCCCAGCTGAGCGACGTTACCCGCTGCTTCCGCGACTGGCAGCAGGTGCAGGAGGATGTGGATACCGCTGAGATGCTGCTTGAGGACCCGGAAATGCGCGAAATGGCGCAGGATGAACTCAGGCTGGCGCGCGACAAACGTGAGGTACTGGAGCAGCAGCTACAGGTCTTGCTGCTGCCCAAAGATCCGGATGATGAACGCCCCTGCTTTATCGAGGTGCGTGCCGGAACCGGCGGCGACGAGGCGGCGATTTTTGCCGGCGATCTCTTCCGGATGTACAGCCGTTACGCTGAAGGACGACGCTGGCAGGTGGAGATCATGAGCGCCAATGAAGGCGAGCACGGCGGCTATAAAGAGGTGATCGCGCGGGTGACGGGCGAGGGCGCATATGGGCGGATGAAGTTTGAGTCGGGCGGGCATCGCGTTCAGCGCGTGCCGGAAACCGAATCACAGGGACGCATCCATACCTCGGCCTGTACCGTGGCCGTTATGCCGGAGCTGCCGGAAGCGGAACTGCCGGATATTAATCCGTCCGATCTGAAAATCGATACCTTCCGCTCCTCAGGTGCAGGTGGTCAGCACGTCAACACCACCGACTCCGCTATCCGTATCACTCACCTGCCAACCGGCATCGTGGTTGAGTGTCAGGATGAGCGTTCACAGCATAAAAACAAAGCCAAAGCGCTGGCGGTACTGGGCGCGCGTATTCACGCGGCTGAGATGGCAAAACGGCATGCTGCCGAGGCTTCAACCCGCCGCAACCTGCTTGGCAGCGGCGATCGCTCCGATCGTATCCGCACCTATAACTTCCCGCAGGGGCGCGTGACCGATCACCGCATCAACCTTACGCTTTACCGGCTGGATGAGACAATGGAAGGCAAGCTGGATACGCTAATCGAGCCGATCGTGCAGGAGTATCAGGCCGATCAGCTCGCCGCGCTGGCCGGACAGGATTGATGGAAATTCGCCGCTGGCGTCAGCTGGCTGTGATGGCGCTGAGCGGAGGCGAAAGTCCGAAGCGGGACGCTGAGATCCTGCTCAGCTTCGTTACCGGTAAAACGCGCAGCTGGCTGCTGGCCTTTGACGAGCATCTGCTGAGCGACGATCAGCTCGCGCAGCTTGAGTTGCTGCTGGCACGCCGTCAGCGGGGTGAACCGATAGCTCACCTGACGGGGGAGCGTGAATTCTGGTCACTGCCGCTGCGTGTCAGTGACGCCACGCTGATCCCGCGTCCGGATACCGAACTGCTGGTTGAGCAGGCGCTGCTGCGTCTGCCCGCACAGCCCTGTGAGGTGCTTGACCTGGGGACCGGTACGGGTGCCATTGCGCTGGCCCTTGCCAGTGAACGTCCTGACGCGCAGATCACCGGCTGCGATCGCATTCCCGCTGCCGTTGCGCTGGCGCAGGAGAATGCGGCGCGGCTTGGCCTTATCAACGTCCGCTTTCAGCTCAGCCACTGGTTTAATGACCTGCCTGCTACCCGCTACCACCTGATCGCCAGTAATCCACCGTATATTGATATGGATGACACCCATCTGCTGCAGGGTGACGTGCGCTTTGAGCCGCGCAGTGCGCTGGTAGCCGATGAAGCCGGGCTGGCCGATATTCGTTTTATTATCCGCAGCGCCCCGGCGTGGCTGCAGCCGCAGGGCTGGCTGCTGCTGGAGCATGGCTGGCAGCAGGGTGCCGACGTGCGCGCCCTGATGTGTGAACAGGGCTATCAGCAGGTAACCACCCTCACTGACTATGGCGGTAATCCGCGCGTTACGCTTGGACAATATGCATAAAGGGACACAGGATGGCCGGCTGGTATCCGCAGATTAAGCAGTTTCATATTTTTATGGTGATTATCAGCGTCAGCCTGTTTCTGCTGCGCTTTTACTGGCTGACTACCGCTTCAGGCCTGCTGCAGCAGCGCTGGGTGCGGATCGTACCGCATCTGTGCGACACGTTTTTACTGTTGAGCGGCGCGCTGCTGGTGATAATTACTCACTTTTATCCCTTCACACCGCAAGGAAGCTGGCTGACGGAGAAGCTGTTAGCGGTTATTATCTACGTCGCCTTGGGTTTTGTGGCACTGAGTCGTCGTCCGCGCAAGCTGAGCACGCGCTGGTTCGCCTGCCTGCTTGCGCTGGTTGCTCTGCTGTTTGCAGGCAAACTGGCGATGACCAAACTGCCGATTTTGGGGATAGTATGACCTCATCAGTAGAATTTGATTTTAATGAAACACCGTTAAGTGAAGCAGTGATAGGTGCAACCTGCGCCATCCGCGACGATTTTTCCGCCCCTTCGGTTCAGCAGCAGCTGTCAAAACTGGTGGAAGAGGCGCGCGACTATATCAGTAGCGCAGCGGATGCCGATCTGCGGCTGGAAAAGCTGCTGGAGCTGTTCTATCGCGAATGGGGCTTTGGCGGCGCCAGCGGCGTCTATAACCTGTCAGATGCGCTCTGGATCGATAAAGTCCTGAAAAGCCGTCAGGGCACCGCGGTGTCGCTGGGGGTAATCCTGCTGCACATTGCCGAACAGCTGGAACTGCCGCTGATGCCGGTTATTTTTCCGACTCAGCTTATTCTGCGCGCAGACTGGCTGGATGGTGAAATGTGGCTGATTAACCCCTTCAATGGTGAAACGCTGGATACCCATACGCTTGAGGTCTGGCTGAAGGGAAATATCAGTCCTACGGCAAAACTCTATACCGACGATCTCGATGAAGCCAAGACGCTCAGCGTGATGCGGAAAATGCTCGATACGCTGAAAGCGGCGCTGATGGAAGAGAAGCAGATGGAGCTGGCGCTGAACGTCAGTAAAGTATTGCTGGAGATCGATCCTGACGACCCGTATGAAATTCGCGATCGCGGCTTAATCTACGCTCAGCTGGAGTGCGAGCATATTGCGCTCACGGACTTAACCTATTTTGTTGAGCAGTGCCCGGAAGATCCGGTGAGTGAAATGATCAAAGTACAGATCCATGCAATCGAACAGAAACAGGTCACGCTACACTAAGCGTTGCCGGTATAAGGAAAGATCATGACAGAGAAAGTAGTTAAAATTGGCGATATCGATGTAGCAAACGATCTGCCGTTTGTGCTGTTTGGCGGGATGAACGTACTGGAATCACGCGAACTGGCGATGCGCATCTGTGAGCACTATGTGACGGTGACCGACAAACTCGGTATTCCTTATGTCTTCAAAGCCTCTTTTGACAAGGCGAATCGCTCCTCGATTAAATCGTATCGCGGTCCGGGTCTGGATGAGGGCATGAAGATTTTTCAGGAGCTGAAGCAGGCGTTCGGCGTGAAGATCATCACCGACGTGCATGAATCCTGGCAGGCGCAGCCGGTTGCCGATGTGGTTGATGTTATTCAGCTGCCGGCATTTCTGGCACGCCAGACCGATCTGGTCGAAGCAATGGCAAAAACCGGCGCCGTGATCAACGTTAAAAAACCGCAGTTTGTCAGTCCGGGCCAGATGGGTAACATCGTGGATAAATTTGCGGAAGGCGGTAATGATAAGGTTATCCTCTGCGATCGCGGCAGCAACTTCGGTTATGACAACCTGGTTGTGGATATGCTGGGCTTTAACGTAATGAAGAAAGTCACGAATAACAGCCCGGTCATTTTCGACGTGACGCATGCGCTGCAGACGCGCGATCCGTTTGGTGCCGCATCAGGGGGTCGTCGTGCTCAGGTAGCGGAGCTGGCTCGTGCCGGTATGGCCGTTGGTATTGCCGGTCTCTTTATCGAGGCGCACCCGGAGCCAAACAGCGCGAAATGCGACGGTCCTTCCGCGCTGCCGCTGGATAAGCTGGAGCCGTTCCTGGCTCAGATGAAAGCGATTGACGATCTGGTCAAGAGCTTCCCGGCACTGGATACCAGCAGCTGACAGCCTGTGGCAAACGAAAAAGGCACCCTGACGGGTGCCTTTTTTGTTTTCACTGTGCATCAGATTAGAGCATGATCGTCAGCAAATAACCGGCGAACAGCGCCAGGTGCGCTGCACCGTTGAGCACATTCGTACGCCCGGTCGAGAACGAAATGTGACACAGGATCAGGACGGCGATCAGCATCACCATGTGCGGGGGCTCCAGGCCAAAAATCAGCGTCTGTCCTGTCAGCGTGGCAATGATACTGACGGCCGGCACGGTAAGGGAAATCGTCGCCAGCACGGAACCAAAAAACAGGTTCATGGCGCGCTGCACCTGGTTGGTCAGCACCGCTCTGATGGCGCCCAGCCCTTCCGGAGACAGGATCAGTAGCGCGACGAGGAAGCCGGTAAACTGCTCCGGTGCGTTAAGCTCTTTCAGCAGCAGTTCAAGCGGGTTAGCATTCATTTTGGTCACGCTGATAACCGCAATCAGATGAACAATCAGCCAGAGCGTGTGCCACAGCGAGCTGTGCGCGGAGGGTTTGCCGTGGTGCGGATCGTCCCCCTCATCTTCGTGCTCATAGACAAACAGGCTTTGATGCGTTTTGGTCTGAATCAGCAGGAAAACGCCATACATGGCGGCTGAGATAGCAGCGATAATCAGTGCCTGCGCGGTAGTAAAGTTACCGCCTGGCAGGGCATTCGGGAACACCAGAACCAGAATCGCGAGCGGAAAGATGGCAATCATATACTGCTTAACGCCAGCCAGATTGACATACTGAGTAGCGAATTTTCTGCCACCGAGCAGCAGCGCGCAGCCCACGAGTCCGGATGTGACAATCATGATGATGGAATAGAGCGTATCGCGCATCAGCGCCGGTGCGGCATCGCCCGTTGCCATCAGCGCAGAGATAAGGCTTACCTCAAGAATTACTACGGAAAGACTCAGGATCAGCGAGCCGTAGGGTTCGCCCAGCCGGTGCGCCAGCACGTCCGCATGGCGCACAACGCTAAAGGCGCTGCTCAGAATAGCCACCAGTGCCAGCAGGTTGATGCCGATAACCGGCAGCAGCGCTGTCTGATTGCCAAAAAAGCTCAGCACCGTCAGTGCAGTAACGGGAAGAATCAGCGAAAACTCACTGTGTCGGGTTTTTTCATGTCCAGCCATTCACCATCCCCATTAGCAAAATGTTTAAAAACCGGCGTCATTGCCTGTTAACTATACGCATTAATCACACTGGCGCAGTGTAGCTTTTCATCACTCGCTGAACAGATTTTTTACGCGACTTTACTTTTTGCGCTAAGTTAATCTGATTGAGTTAAATAAACAGTTATTTCAGTATTTATACTTAAATTCATATAGATATAAATTCAATATAAGCAAATATCGCGCAGTAAAAGCCGCTTTGAAGCTGTGATATGAGGTCGTTATTGGCTTTAAGAAGACTGTTTTAACGATCGCTGGCAAAAGATAGCGTTTGCATTTCAGCGCATCTGTTCCAGACTTTACGATATACCTGACACCGGAGGAGATATGCCTTACTCATCAACCAGCGAACTGCCAGACAGCGTGCGTCACGTGCTGCCGGCTCATGCACAAACCATCTATCAGAACGCCTTTAACAATGCCTGGGATCAATATAAGGATAAAGAAGATCGCCGGGGCGATGCATCACGGGAAGAGGTCGCGCACAAAGTTGCCTGGGCTGCAGTAAAGCATGATTATGCGAAAGGCGATGACGACAAGTGGCATCCGAAAAAGTAGTGGCTGATGCGGGCCAGAGCGGCCCGCACCACGCCTGTTTTAATCCTCTCATTATTTCTTCCCGCCAGCCGATAATCTGAAACAGTTCTTTATGTGAAAAGCGTCAGGACAATCTTGAAACCGCAGTAATGAATGCATTACTGTTTCTGACTGAGCCGACGCGCGTCGTTTTCAGGATACCGGTTCAGGATCCAGGCGTGCAGGGTGCCAGTGCAGTAGAGGAGATCGCAGTGTTAACCCGGGAATTCTTACTTAAAGCCGATTGCAAAACATCGTTTGGTGATATTGATGAGGCGCTGCTGTGGAGCTGCGAAAAGCGGGCCGCTTCGCTTTCTGCCACGCTTGCCTGCCGGCCTGACCAGAGTCCGGTATGGATCTTTGGCTATGGCTCGCTGATGTGGAACCCGGTTTTTGACGCGGAGGAGGTGGCTTCAGGACGCCTGGAGGGGTGGCATCGCGCGTTCTGTCTGCGCCTCACTGCCGGACGCGGCACCGAGGCGGCACCAGGACGCATGCTGGCGTTAAAAGAGGGCGGCAGCACCAGCGGCCTGGCTTTTCGTCTGCCAGAGGCGCGCCTGCATGAAGAGCTGGAGCTGCTCTGGAAGCGCGAGATGATCACCGGCTGCTATCTGCCCACCTGGTGCGAGCTGCAGCTGGAAGACGGCCGCTGCGTTACGGCGCTGGTCTTTATCATGGATCCGCGTCATCCGCTGTATGAGGATGATTCCTGCCGCAGTACCATTGCACCGCTGATTGCGCAGGCGAGCGGGCCGCTCGGAACCAATGCGCAGTACCTTTTCTCGCTTGAGCAGGAGCTGGTCAGACGCGGCATGCAGGAAGCCGCACTGACGCGGCTTGCCGCTGAGGTAAGGGCGCTGCAGCAGCGTGCAGCGCCTCAGGCTTAATTGCCAGGGTTGATGAGCCAGGTACCAGGCTGCTTAATCGTCAGCGTCTGGCTGCGCACCTGGTCGCCGCGCCGCACCTCAAGATGATAGCTGCCGGCAGCGAGATTGAGTGACGCAAAACCGCTGCTGGCGGCTTTGATATCCTGCACTTCACCATTCAGCACGACGCTTTCGCCTGCCTGCAGCTGCAGATAGAGTGTGGCAATAGCGGGTGCGCTGGTTGCCGCCGGGGCCTGCGTCGCCGGAGCAGCCGCTTCCGGCGCTGCCGCGACAGGTGGCGTCTCACCGTGGCGCACCGTCTGCCACACAACCAGACCCACCGCCAGCAGCGCCACAGCAGCCAGCGCCACTATGCCCGGCGACGCGCGTCGGCCTGCTGCACCGCCAGTGAGCGGTTCAGCAGCGGCGGCAGCGGGGTTAATTGCCACCAGCGGGGGTTCCGGTTCTGCGGCGGTGTCCGGCAGCCCGGCGGGCAGGGCAACCACCGGCAGCGGCGTGCTGAGCGCTTCGGCATCGCTCACCGGCAGATCGATAAGCTGCGCGAAGGCGTCGATGGTCTGCGGACGGTCCTGAGGCTTCATCGCCAGCGCACAGTCGATGGCGTGCAGCAGCGGCAGGGAATAGCCTTCAGGCCGGGTTACCGCAAGCGGCTGGTAATTATCTTCGATGCAGCGCACCACGCTGACCGGCGGCGCATGTCCGGTAATCAGCGTATGCAATACCGCGCCCAGCGCATAGATATCGGTCCAGGGACCCTGTTCGACCTCACCCTCTTCACTATATTGCTCAATCGGCGCAAAGCCTGGCTTAAGCATGATTTCGGTTTCATCTGACAGATTGCCGATCTCTTTGCGCGCTGAACCAAAATCGAGCAGCACCGGCAGCTGGTTATCCTGAATCTGAATATTATCCAGCGAGATATCGCGATGCAGATAGCCGGCGGTATGGATTGTATTGATTGCGCCAAACAGCGGCGGAAGCAGGCGACGGATCCAGACTTCATCCACGGTGTCAGACTGACTTGCCTGCCACGCTTTCAGCGTCATACCGCTATAGAACAGCGTTCCCATATAGGCGGTGCCATTCTCTTCCCAGAAGCGCAGCACGTGCAGCAGCCCCGGATGATTAAAGCGTGCCAGCAGGCGTGCTTCCTGAATAAAGCTGTTACGACCGGCGTTGAACAACTTCTGAAAGCGCTCACCGCGCAGCTCCAGCGACATGTCTGCTGCGCGTACGGCCAGCGACTGCGGCATATACTCCTTGATGGCGATAAACCGTTCCAGCTGGTGATCCCAGGCGCGGTAGACGATGCCAAAACCGCCACCGCCTACGACGTCCCTGATTTCAAACTCGTTAAACCGGTAGCCCGCAGGCAGGGCATTAGGGATATGATTTTCGTTTGCCGACATAGTGAGTTCTCTGAACACATCCTGTAGTGCCTGTTGCCGCAGGGCAGCAGGCAGCGATCGCTGATTAATTAATGTTACGCCAGGCACCGATAGCCGGATCGGCGAGATCCGCATGCAGGGTGTCAATCAGTAACACTGTCACTTTTTGCTGTGGCATAAACTGCGGCGACCAGATGCCGCGTAAACGATCGACCTGCGCTTTTACCGTGCTGCTTTCACTGCCAGCTTTTTTATCCATCTGAATCAGCAGGGCACCGCTAAAACGCCAGACATGTTCCCGCGCATCAAACGGCAACACCAGCCAGCTCCCGGCAGCATCCGGCCGGGTTACAATCATCCGCTGTTTGTTGACCGCGACTATCTCCAGCGGCCTGGCGCCGGCCGCGAGACCGGCAACCGGGTATCCCTGATAAAAGACCACCGGCAGCGTCGCAGGCCCGCCTTTACTCAGCAGCGTCATGCTGGCTGCGCCTTCCAGCCAGCCTTCCGTGGAGCAGCGCCGTTCCGGCGCATCAGGGATAAACAGCGAAGCGCCTTTATCATCCCACCAGGTGCGGAAATGACAGCCACCGGGCAGCGCAAAGTGCTGCAGCGGCGTGTTGTCCGCCGGTCGGGAGAGATCCAGCGGTGCCGCAGTCGTGCTGCTGGCGCTGGCAGTGGCGTCATTCAGGATAATCGGACGCCAGTTCTGCAGTTTTGCTGCGCTGCCGTTAGCCAGCACGCTGCCTTCTTTGGTGGTCATCTGCCACGGCAGCTCATCAAGAGTGCCGCACTGGTTTGCCAGCAGCGTGCCTACCCGGGGCAGAAAGCTGGTAAGAATACGCGTGTCGCTGCTTTTACCGGACACAATACGCAACGGCAGCGTCTCTTTGCACCAGTCGTCGGGCGCTTTACTGGCAACATTGTCGATCCAGACTTCCAGCGCCAGACTGGGCGAATAGACCACACGATAATCTTCTGCCTGTGCATTCTGGGCCAGCAGCAGGGCGGCAACGCCCGACAACCACACTTTCATAGGGATCCTTGCAAATCAATAGTGAGGCGGCACAAAGCGCGCCGCATCAGCCTGGGAATAGAGCAGCGTGGCATCCTGCGGTTCGCCAATCCAGATCGCCAGCGCGCTGAGGTTGTCCCGCTTCTCGCTGCGATTTACCGCCTGTTCCATCAGCGTCAGCCACTCTTCACAGGCGTTAACCATACGTAACGCCTGTTCCATCTCCTGCGTGGTCAGGTTGAGCCAGAAGCCATCCGTGCAGACCAGAAACGCATCCCCGTCCTGGAGGTCAATCGCGGCACTGAACGTGACCGGACGTACCGGCTCAGTGCCGAGCGCATTATAGAGTAAATTACTGTTAATGCCGGAATTTTCATAGCCTGCTTCCTGCAGATGCCGGGCCAGACTGTGGTCCCGGGTTACCTCACACAGCGTGCCATGACGGAAGTGGTAAACCCGGCTGTCGCCTGCATGCGCCCACCATGCACGCTGTTTTTTACGGTCAATAAACAGGGCTGCGAGCGTGGTGCTCATGCGGGAAAATTTCGGATTCTTCCCTTGCTCCGCTGCCAGCGTTTGCTGGCAGAGGGTGATAGCTGCCTGCGTGGTGTCAGGCGTAAAGCTGTGGCTGTTTTGCAACGCGCTCAGCAGGGTATCGCGCACCAGCTGCGCTGCGTAGTCGCCGCCGGGTAGTCCCGCTACGCCATCACATACCAGAAAACAGGCGTGCTCATCGTCGAGCTGCGCACCGGTACGATCCTGGTTTTCATCACGCCGGCCCTGCTGACAGCGGCTGGCAAACATCATTTTCATGTCTCGTCCGTCCGCGTCTGTGAATCTTTGTACTGATTAACTTCCATGTCATACGCATTGAGAAAGGCTTCGCCAAAGAGCGTGTGGAAATCATCTTCAATCTCGCCAGCAGTGCGCTGATAGTGCCGCGTAAAAGCGTCCCACAGGGCAGCCTTGCGCCCGCTGCTGAAGGCGATTTTAGGCAGCGCGCCATCCTCGCGTGCGCGATCTTCCAGCCGCTGCGGGTTAAAAGATTGCAGCATGGCAGCAATGATCGCCCGGATACCGGCGATCATGCCCAGCTGATGCGCCTGTAAATCCACCAGTGCATCGCGCACCGCGGCTTCAGGCGGCATAAAGCCCGGCATCTGGCTTTGATACATCTGCATCAGCACGGTTTTACCGGAGGGCAGGATCTTAAACGGATTATTGGCTTCATTCAGAATCATAGTCATGTCAGCTTTCACGCCGCGTTTGAGTATCGAACGCGAGGAGAGCAGAGCAACGGTTCCCTGAGAAAACAGGCTGAGCATGCGGCCGGTAACGCGCATCTGCTCTTCACTGATAGCGGTCTGATGACCATTGTTCAGTCCCATTCCCTCCAGCAGAGCGGCGATGAGCTTCTCTTCTCCGGCTTCCGCAGGCAGGCCGGTTTGCGGTGCGCGCTCATAAGCAGGATCGATGGCCAGCCGCGGATCGGGCCGCCGCTCCTGACGTGCAGTGAGAGGGGGTTCCGGCATCAGTTCAGCACTCAGAACGGCCTCCTGCTGCATACCAAGCGGATCGGTGGCATCCTCGCTAAAAAACGACAGCGGATCGTTCTGCACCGCAGGCTGCTGCGCGGGGTCGGTAATGTCCAGCGTGTATTGACCAATCTGCAGCCGATCGCCATGCTGCAGCAGCGCCTGCGCGCCACGCTGCACGACCTGACCATTCAGCATAATCGCCGTGACGCTGCCCTGTGCGGTCAGACGGCATTCACCCTCGGCAGAAAGATGAATAAGCGCCTGCAGGCGTGAGATGGCGCGCGTTTCATCAGGCAGTATCAGATCGTTATCCTGACTGCGGCCAATGGTGCCGCCAGGCGGCATAAAGGTGACGCTTCTGGCGGGCACATCCGTATCGCACTGCACAAAGGTAAATTGCATGAGTCATCCCGTTAATAAGGCAAACGCGCCGGCTTATTCAAACATGGGTGGATAGAGGCCATTACGCCCCGGCTGCGCACCCGCCGCCGGGTTAAATAACAGTGAAAAAAGCTCTGCGGTCAGCGGGCCGCTGTGTTTATGGGTGGCGTGAGCAAAGCCGTCACTGCGATTGCTCCACCAGTAGCTGATATGTTGCTGTGGTTCAAACCGTTCTGCCACTTCCCGCCAGCTCAGGGTGCAGGGAAGATCGGCAAAACCGATGACATCCATAATATCGCTGCGCTGATTGTCCGGCACCAGTAAGGGTGAAAGCTGCTGCATGTGGGCTTCCAGGCTCTCCGGCAGGGTACGATCGCGCACCGCTGACCAGAGCAGCCCGCCCAGCTCACGAAACCAGTCGCCGGAGATCGTCAGCTGCGCCGGATGCCACTCGTTCAGCGTAAAGGTGCGCAGGGCCAGCAGCGGCCAGGCGCGTCCCACGCGATCGCACGAGGGCAGCAGGCAGCCCATCTGCACCTGCTGGCGCAGCGGCGACAGCGGCAGAACAAAGTTCCACACCGGCGCGCGTAAAAAGAGCTGCGTGCTGGCGTGCTCCTGCTGATGCCAGTGAATTAATCCCTGCTGAAACCAGTGGCTCCAGGGAGAAACAGTGGCCTCACTCAGACGCTGCCGCAAAAAGTCACCGGTAGCGGGTAGTTTGCCATACCAGCCCGGTGCGCTGTGGTTCGCCATGATTACCTCACCGTTACTCACTATAGCGGGTCAGCTGCCCGGCAGAAGCCTCTGGCGCGGTCGCCAGCACGCTGCTCTCCTGACCCGCACGTTTCAGGTTTTCTGCAAGCTTGCGCATCATCAGCGCGTTATCACGTGCATAGGGTGAAGATTGTATCTGCTGATCGAGCAACTGACTGAGATGCCAGTCGAGCTGCTGCAGATCGCGCACGCTGACGTCCGCCGGCAGCGTGCGCTGCAGATTTTCGATCAGCCAGCTGCGCAGAAACGTGCCGTCATAATTACGCGGCTGATAAAGCATCTGATAGGCGCGTAGCGCGTTGCGGCTATATGCGTTGTCGGTGCCGGGATCGTCGCGCAGCAAATGCGTGATTTGCTGTGCCACCCGAGGCAGCAGCAGAGACTTAAGCGCATTTTGATAAAGCACCCATGCCGCATCGCTCACCTGCGTGCCGCGATAGAGTCCGGCGCGCATAGTAAGCGGCGGATTATCCAGCGAAAAGCGATCGGACAGCGGCAGTTTCACCAGGTTATTTAAGAAGGGTAGCAGATCAAAAATATTCTCGACGGGCTGATGGATGACCTGCTGACTTTGCTGCGTCAGAGGCGCAATACGGCTGGCCACCTGCTCAAGATAGCGCTGATTTTGCACATAGCTGGTAAGCCATAAGCCGCATAACAGAACCAGCGCGCCCGCCAGGGCACCATAGCCTATCCGGTGCAGCAGACGGTTGCGGTATTCCCAGTGGCGGTTGCTGCCGGCAAGACCGCTTTCGCGAAACACCAGTTCACTCAGCAAATCGCGGATAAAATAGCTCTGGCCTTTATTGCCCGGAATAGGGTTACTGCGGTTGACGCTGTCCCAGGCTGCCAGAGTGTGGTCGCCGCTTTGCGGCAGCTGCAGCTTGCGATTAAGGGCGCCCATGATGCGGTCAAACGGCAGGCCTTCCTGGGTTCCGCTGGTAAAAAACAGCCCGCGCGCAGACCAGGCAATATCATCCTCATGACGGGAAAAGATAACGTCGAGATACTCATTAAGGAGCAGGCGAAGTGAACCAAACTCCTGCGGAAAAAGAAAGCTATCAGCCCGCTGCGTCAGATCGCGCTCGGCCGCCATGCGCTCTGCCAGCTGCTGCTTAAGCTGCTGCTCAAGCCGCCGGAAGCGCGCCGTAAAGCTGCTCTGCCACTCATCTTTGTGAGGTTTACCTGGTTCCCAGGGAAAGGTGAATCCCCAGATGGCATCCCGCTGCGGCTTACTGAGTCCTGCATGAAAGCTCAGAAACCCCTTCAGCAGATCCGTTTTAGTTACCATGATATAGACCGGAAAATGGATACCGGTTTGCTGATGCAGTTCAGCCATACGACAGCGCAGCGCCGTGGCCTGCGCATGCCGCGCCTCTGCGGTATCGGTCAGCAGGTCGGCCACGCTGATGGTCAGGATCACGCCGTTAATCGGCTGACGCGTGCGATAGCGCTTCAGCAGATTGATAAAGCTTTGCCACTCGGCGCTGTCGCGCGCGCGCTGGCTCTCCTGCAGCGCATAGCGCCCGGCGGTATCGATCAGTACTGCGCTGTCGGTAAACCACCAGTCGCAGTGGCGGGTTCCGCCTACGCCACGCACTGCGCTATTGCCATGCGTATCCGTCAGCGGAAAAGAGAGGCCGGCGTTTAACAGCGCGGTGGTTTTGCCTGCGCCCGGTGCGCCGACAATCAGATACCACGGAAGCTCATAAAGGTAGTGGCTCTGAAAGCGTGCCAGCCAGCTTTTTTGATGATGACGACCAAACTGCGCTCGTTTCAGACGCAGCGCGGCTTCGCTGAAGCGCTGTGTCAGCACCTGTTCGGTGGAGTGGCGATCGGAGAGCTCTTCCTGACTCATGCTCTGCAGACGATTCAGCAGCTTGCTGTTGAACCAGCCACGCCATATTGCCGGAATAAGCTGAAACAGCGTCCAGCAGAAACAGAGCAAGGCGACGGCGAGCTGTCGTGAGAAGATCGGCTCCAGCGGGCGGGTCTCACCCCAGACCCACAGCGGGCCGAGCATCCACACCAGACAGCTGAGGGCGGTAACACCGATCAGGCTCCAGAGCAGGCGATGAGTCAGCAGGTGACGAACAGATGTGCGCATCAGCGTTTGCCCTCCGGGGTTGCCGCCGCTTCCGGTGCGGCAAAAAGTGTGATCTCCACCCGGCGATTGCGGGCGCGGTTTTCATTGCTGTCGTTAGGCAGCAGCGGGTTACTGTCACCGCGACCTTCTGCTTTAACACTTTGCCCCGGGGCCAGCTGCGTCGCCAGCAGCTGCGTAATAGCACGCGCGCGGGCCAGCGAAAATTCATAGGTAGAGGCAAAACGGCCATCCACGGCACGGTTGTCGGTATAGACCGAGACCAGAACAGTTCCCTTAACGCTTTTCATTGCGCTGGCGACGTGCGCCAGCAGCGCACGGCCAACCGGGTTGACGACGGTGCCATCCGGAACAAAAAGTTTATCGGCGGGGATGATGACTTTACTGCCAAAAGCGCCATCGCTGACTTCCAGCTGGCCGGCAGCAATCACATCATTCAGACGCTGGCGCAGGTCGAGCAGCGCCTGCGGTGAAGCGGGACGTCGTCCGGGCATAATCTGCGGCAGAGGGGTCTGATAGATATCGCGCAGCAGCGGTTCAGCCGCATTGCCCAGCCGCCAGTTGAGCATGCTGTAGACCATGCAGGCAATGAGCGCCGCTACGGTGGCACAGGCCCAGAGCGGGACCATCGGACGCGTCAGGCTGTTAACTAACGGATGCACCTCTACCAGCGGCGTTGCGGCGATATTTTCCGCTGCACGCGCGTCGTGGATCAGCTGCGCCAGACGTTTGCGAATACCTTCACACTGCGTACGGCCGCTTTCGCTGCCGCGGTAACGACCTTCATATCCCAGCAGCAGACAGTAGTGGATCACTTCCAGCAGCCAGAGATGCTGCTGCGGACTTTGCGAAACGCGGGAGAGAAGCTGAAAGAATTTTTCACCTCCCCAGCTTTCATTATGGAAACTCACCAGCATGCCGTTGCCTGACCAGACGCCGCGCGTTCCCCACGGCGTCTGGGCTGCCGCTTCATCCAGCACACTGCAAAGACAGTAGCGCGCACCGATGATCATCTCAAACGGCAGACCAGCCTGCTTGCAGCGCTGTTCAAACAGCCGGATTTCATCAATCAGCAGCTGGCGTAATCCGGCCGGATCGTCATGCGTTGCAGCCTGCCGGATGCGGACAACAGCATTCAGCACCGGGGCGGCGGCATTCAGCAAAAGGTTATCGTTGCCCGCGCTGATATCGTCGCGGGCAAAGGGATCCTGCATCATTAATTCTCGTTTTTCCTGGCAATAACGGCGCTATTTTGCCATAAACTGCGGCACCACTGTCGCCAATATGCGCCAGATTGCTGACTCAATCCAGGATCCAGGTCGCGGTATCAGTGGTGCGGCACGCTTTGCTGGCACCGCCTACTGCCACGCACACCTGTTTAGCACGACGCGGACGCGGGCGATCGCTGCGCAACGTGGCGTCATAGCGGCTGCTCTCAACGGCCGCTTTAGGGGGGATATAGCCTATCAGCTGGCCTTCTGGTTCTTCAGCAATCGCCAGCCAGTTATGTTCTACCCGGCCAAGCACTTCAAAGCGCTGGGCGTTATCAAGGTAGCGCACGACTTTGCCACCGTAATCAGGGGTGGTCATAACGGAAGCGGCATAGAGTGCCCGCCAGGATGCGTTGACAGGGGTGAACTCTGCAGGCGCGGCAACCGCATAACGATGCGTCAGGGTAACGCCGTTAACCGTACTGGTTACCAGCGTATCCTCTGTCAATGCTGGCGGCGGGGTTTTGCACCCGGCCAGCGTCAGGGTCGCCAGCAGCGTAAGCATAAGCGTTTTTTTCACCATCATCCTTATCATTCCATCAGATTAATTGCAGAGTAACAGTGGGCGTACCCGGCGAGTATGAACACAGTGTGTTGCGAAAAAACCACGAAAAACAGCCAGATCTCTTCAGGACAACGTGTGTCTCAGTCTACCTAAGACTTTTGAGAATTCAAACTATTGCATCGCGGTAAATTGCGTGTTAGCGGCGTAATATCTTGCCTGAAGCTGAAAAGCGTGTCGACAGAGGCCAGCGACAGTTAAGCGACTTTTACGCTTCATCCGGCATCGGGAAGGGCGGGCAGCGAAGAATCTTTTCAGGTAAACGCGTGTTGATGATAAAAGGTTAGAGAATCTTATGTTTTATGGCGAGGCTGTCGCTGTGATGTATTAACAGAAAATTCTCATTTTAAGATTTTCCGCGGCTATCCGGCGCGTCAAAATCCCGACAGCATCACATCTTTTGTCCGTGATTTCTGCTGAGAAAACAGGCAGGGCACGGCAACGATTTTACTTATGACGCAATAAGCAGGTTATTTCGTCGTTTAATCCGCGCTTTAGTCCTGAGCAAGTTTGTCATTCTCTATGCAGAATTTCTGCCAGCTGAGGTGTGCTGTGTCTGAAGAGAGTAGCAGCGAGGACAAAACAGAATCGCCCACCCCCCACCGACTTGAAAAAGCACGGGAAGAGGGGCAGATCCCGCGATCGCGCGAACTGACATCGGTACTGATGTTGCTGACCGGGCTGATGATCCTCTGGCTTGGCGGTTCCCATATGGCCACGCAGCTCGCCCGCATGGTGGCGACCGGCTTTCGCTTTGATCACGGTATGGTGAATGATGACAAAATCATCGTGGCGCATATCGGCAATCTGATCATGCAGGCGGTGGTTGCACTGCTGCCGCTGATGGGCGGGCTGGTTATTGTTGCCATGGCGGCACCCATGGCGCTGGGCGGCATCCATATCAGCGGTAAGTCGATCAAACTCGATTTCAAAAAGCTCAATCCGCTGCCGGGTATACAACGTCTGTTTTCCGGCCAGAGTGCGGCTGAACTGGTCAAGGCGATCCTCAAAGCGGTGCTGGTAGGCGTCGTCGCAGGCTGGTATCTCTGGAGCCACTGGCAGGAGATGCTGCGGCTGATTAGCGAATCACCTGTTAACGCGCTACACCATGGCCTGAGTATGGTCGCCACCAGCTGCGGGCTGGTAATGCTGGGCCTGTTTCCGATGGTGGGTTTTGATGTGTTCTGGCAGCTCTACAGCTATTTCAAAAAGCTGCGCATGACGCGTCAGGAGATCCGCGATGAGCACAAACAGAATGAGGGCGATCCGCACGTGAAGGGGCGGATCCGCCAGGCGATGCGCGCGGCGGCCCGCCGGCGCATGATGGCCGACGTACCAAAAGCGGATGTGATTGTGACGAACCCGACGCACTACTCCGTGGCGCTGCAGTATCAGGAAGGCAAAATGAACGCGCCGAAAGTGGTGGCGAAAGGCGCAGGCGACATCGCGCTGCGCATCCGTGAAGTTGCAAAAGAGCACCGCGTGCCGATCCTCGAAGCGCCGCCGCTGGCGCGAGCGCTCTACCGGCATACTGAAATTGGCCAGTTTATTCCCGGTGCGCTTTACGCCGCCGTAGCGGAAGTGCTGGCCTGGGTCTGGCAGCTGCGGCGCTGGAAACGCGAAGGCGGCCTGATCCCGACCAAACCTAAGCATCTGCCGGTCCCGGCAGAGATGGACTTTGCAGGAGAGAACAGAGACGATGGCTAATCTGGCCGAAAAGCTGCGTTTACCGGGCAGCTTTAAAGAGACGCAATGGCAGGTGCTGGCAGGACCGGTGCTGATAATGTTGATCCTGTCGATGATGGTGCTGCCGCTGCCCGCCTTCATTCTCGATCTGCTGTTTACCTTTAACATCGCGCTATCGATCATGGTGCTGCTGGTGGCGATGTTCACCCAGCGGACGCTGGAGTTTGCGGCGTTCCCTACCATACTGCTGTTCTCAACGCTGTTACGCCTCGCGCTGAACGTCGCCTCCACCCGTATCATTCTGCTGGAAGGGCATACCGGGGCTGATGCAGCGGGCCGCGTTGTAGAAGCCTTTGGCCACTTTCTGGTCGGGGGTAACTTCGCCATCGGTATCGTGGTGTTTATCATTCTGGTCATCATTAACTTCATGGTTATCACCAAAGGGGCCGGGCGTATTGCTGAAGTCGGTGCCCGCTTTGTACTGGATGGGATGCCCGGCAAGCAGATGGCGATCGATGCCGATCTGAACGCCGGTCTGATTGGCGAAGATGAAGCAAAACGCCGCCGTTCTGAAGTGACCCAGGAGGCCGATTTCTACGGCTCAATGGATGGTGCCAGTAAGTTTGTGCGCGGGGATGCCGTCGCCGGTATTCTGATCATGGTGATCAACGTGATCGGCGGCCTGCTGGTCGGCGTTGTGCAGCACGGTATGGACGTGGGGCATGCCGGGGAGACCTATACGCTGCTGACCATCGGTGATGGCCTGGTGGCGCAGATCCCGGCGCTGGTGATCTCCACCGCAGCAGGTGTCATCGTCACCCGCGTCGCCACTGACCAGGATGTCGGTGAGCAGATGGTCGGGCAGCTGTTTAACAATCCGCGCGTGCTGATGCTCAGCGCCGGGGTGATCGGCCTGCTTGGTCTGGTACCCGGCATGCCGAACTTTGTCTTTCTGCTGTTTACCGGCGCGCTGCTCGGACTTGCCTGGTGGCTGCGCGGCCGTGAGATGCAGCCGAAGAAGCAGCCTGAATCGGCCAGCCTGATGAAAACTCAGGAGACGCCTGCCACGGTAGAAGCCTCCTGGACTGACGTTCAGCTGGAAGATTCTCTGGGCATGGAAGTGGGCTATCGCCTGATCCCGATGGTTGATCATACTCAGAATGGCGAACTGCTGGGACGTATTCGCAGTATCCGTAAAAAAGTGGCGCAGGAGGTGGGTTTTCTGCCGCCGGTTGTACACATCCGCGACAACATGGAGCTGCCACCCGCGCGTTATCGCATCCTGATGAAAGGGGTGGAGATTGGCAGCGGTGACGCTTATCCGGGCCGCTGGATGGCGATTAACCCCGGTACCGCAGCCGGCAGCCTGCCGGGCGAGCCTACGGTGGATCCGGCGTTTGGCCTGGCAGCGATCTGGATCGACAGCGCCCTGAAAGAGCAGGCGCAGATTCAGGGCTATACCGTGGTCGAGGCCAGCACCGTTGTGGCAACACACCTTAACCATCTGATTGGGCAGTACGCCAGCGAACTGTTTGGCCGGCAGGAGGCGCAGCAGCTGCTGGATCGCGTTACTCAGGAGATGCCGAAGCTGACGGAAGATCTGGTGCCGGGGGTGATCAGTCTGACCACGCTGCATAAAGTGCTGCAGAACCTGTTAATCGAACGTGTATCAATCAGGGATATGCGTACCATCATTGAAACGCTGGCGGAGCACGCGCCGGTGCAGAGCGACCCGCAGGAGCTGACCAGCGTAGTGCGCGTGGCGCTGGGACGGGCAATCACCCAGCAGTGGTTCCCGGGTAACGGTGAGGTCCAGGTTATCGGTCTGGATGCCATGCTGGAGCGTCTGCTGCTGCAGGCGCTGCAGGGCGGCGGTGGCCTGGAGCCCGGGCTGGCGGATCGTCTGCTGATGCAGGCACAGGCGGCATTGCAGCAGCAGGAGATGAGCGGTGCGCCACCGGTGCTGCTGGTGAACCATCCGCTGCGTGCGCTGCTGGCGCGCTTCCTGCGGCGTAATCTGCCGCAGCTGGTCGTGCTCTCCAATCTGGAGCTGAGTGACAATCGTCAGATCCGCATGACCGCCACTATTGGAGGCAAATAATGCGTCGCTGCTACCAGATAGTGTTGCCGCTGCTGCTGCTCGCACCGCTGGCAGGCATCGCCGCTACCGGTGCCTGGAGCGCCAGCGTCAGCGGTCCCGGGCTCGGCGCACGTGGCAGCTGGCTGTTATCGCCTGCGCTGCAGGCGCCCTCTGCGGCACCAGGCAACATCGCTGTGGTCAGCTGGCGTTATCAGCTCAGCCGGCCGGCACCCTCCGGGCTGGTGGTACGCCTCTGCGCCAGCCAGCGCTGCGTGGAGCTGGACGGTGCCAGCGGCTCGACGCGCGGTCTGGCGCTGATCCCAGCAGAAGAGCCGCTCTATCTGGCGTTTGGTTTTCAGGGGCAGGGATCACTGCCACCGGGCCTGCGGGTACTCAGCAGTGAAGTGACCGTAAACTATCGGTAATAATAAAAAACCCGCACAAGGCGGGTTTTTTTATCGGCGGTATGACTTACATCCGTTCAACGGTTTTAATGCCCAGCGTATCCAGACCCTGTTTCAGGGTTTTCGCGGTAAGTGCCGCCAGCTGCAGGCGGCTGTTACGCACGGACGCCTCTTCGGCAGCCAGAATCGGGCAGTGCTCATAGAAGCCTGAGAAGAGGCCGGCCAGGTCATACAGATAAGCACACATCACATGCGGTGTACCATCACGCGCGACCTGCGTGATCACCTCTTCAAACTGAAGCAGTCGCGTGGCCAGCAGTGCTTCGCGCTCATCTGTCAGAGTAATATCACCGCTCAGGGTCTCTGCATCCAGACCCGCTTTACGGAACACCGACAGGACGCGGGTGTAAGCATACTGCATATAAGGCGCGGTATTGCCCTCAAAGGCCAGCATGTTATCCCAGTCAAAGATGTAATCTGTGGTACGGCTCTTAGAGAGATCAGCATATTTGACCGCACCGATACCCACGATTTCTGCCAGATCGGTCAGTTCCTGCGGCGACATCTCCGGGTTCTTAGCGCTGACCAGCGTATGGGCACGTTCAACGGCTTCATCCAGCAGATCGGCCAGCTTGATGGTGCCGCCGCTGCGCGTTTTGAACGGACGACCATCTTTGCCCAGCATCATGCCAAATGCGTGGTGCTCAAGCGGCACCGAGGCCGGCACGTAGCCCGCTTTACGCACGATAGTCCACGCCTGCTGCAGATGCTGATGCTGACGTGAGTCGATATAGTAGAGCACGCGATCGGCGTGCAGCGTTTCATAACGATATTTTGCGCAGGCGATATCGGTCGTGGTGTAGAGGTAGCCGCCATCCTTTTTCTGGATGATCACGCCCATCGGCTCGCCTTCTTTGTTCTTATACTCATCAAGGAAAACGACAGTAGCGCCTTCGCTGGTGACCGCCAGCCCCTTTTCACGCAGATCAGCCACAATTCCCGGCAGCATATCGTTATAGAGGCTTTCACCCATGACATCGTTACGCGTCAGGGTGACATTCAGGCGGTCATACACCAGCTGATTCTGACTCATGGTGATATCAACCAGCTTTTTCCACATGGCGCGGCAATACTCATCGCCGCCCTGCAGCTTGACGACATAGCTGCGCGCGCGTGCTGCGAACGCCTCATCTTCATCATAGGTACGCTTCGCTTCGCGGTAAAATGCTTCCAGATCGGCAAGAGCAATATCAGCGTGGTCTTCATTTTGCTGCTTTTCCAGATAGGCGATAAGCATACCAAACTGCGTTCCCCAGTCGCCTACGTGGTTAGCCCGGATCACATTATGACCAAGGAACTCCAGCGTACGTACCGCTGCATCGCCGATGATGGTAGAGCGCACGTGGCCGACATGCATCTCTTTCGCCACGTTGGGTGCAGAATAGTCAATCACAATGGTTTGCGGTTCAGGCTTGCTGACGCCAAGATCGGGCTGCTGCAACGCCTGCGCTGCCTGCTGTGCCAGCCACTGACGATCGAGGAAAATGTTGATAAAGCCAGGCCCGGCGATCTCGGTATGACTGGCAATGCCGGTCAGATCCAGATGCTTCACCACCTGTTCAGCCAGCTGACGCGGTGCCTGACCCAGCCGTTTTGCCGCGCCCATGATGCCATTCGCCTGATAATCACCAAACTGGACTTTAGCTGACTGACGAACCAGCGGTTCACAATCGTCGGGCGCTCCTGCTGCACGCATCGCCTGACTGACTTTATCGGAAAGAAGAGCCTGAATATTCACCGCGTTACCTTCATATGCTGAAAAGGCCCGTCAGCAGAGGACGAGCCGATACCATCATCCCGCGCTCGTGTCGGGACGGAAAAAAAGAGAGGGGAAGTATACGTGAAATGTTAGGATGCGTCAGCAACAGCAGTCGGCCCGGACCGGGCAGCTGACGGCAAAACCGCGCGCCGATTAACGGCGGCGCGGGTGGCGACGAGGATTTTTAACGCTTTTGTCTTCACGCACCTTCCAGTGGCGGGAAATTGCAAATCCCGTTAAGGCAATGAGAACCGCGACAACAATGAGCATAGACATAGAGCCGTTCCTTGTTAGGTAGAAACTCAAATTTATAAGAAAGGGGGGTTATCTGCAATTCATTGGCGGCCAAATAAGAGTTATCTCATTGTGTAAAGATTCGTCAATTTAATCATGAGGTTAGCTTGTTTTTATAAAGTTATACCTGGCCCTGATTAAGCGAATAATCTGAATACAGGCCTGTTTTTATCCGGTTTTGACGGTTTTTATTGACTAAATCGGATGAATCCGAAGGTTTTGTCAGGACGAAAAATCTGACATATTGATTTTAATAATTAATTTTACTGAACAGACGTTGAGGTTTCAGGTAATGAAGCTGGATTTTCCCCCAGAGCTGGACGATTTAACAGAAGATTTCTGTCGTTTTGAGCAGGCACTGCAGGTTTTTGCTACGCGAATCGGACTTTCACCGCAGGCGCATGAGATTGATCATCTGGCCGTGCGCTGTCATCAGTTTGCCACCGCCGAGCGCTGGAAGCGCGGATTGCTGCAGGTGGGTGAACTGTTTTCAGAAGCGATGATCAACGGTCGTCCGATTTGCCTGTTTAAACTCCGGCAGCCCATTACGCTGGCAGGGCAGCAGGTCGATGTCATTGAACTGCCCTGGCCGGGCGCGAAGCTTTACCGGCACGAGGGCTGGGAACACATTGAAATTGTCCTGCGCGGTGAGCCGGAAACGCTGGGCATGCGTGCTATGGCGCTGCTCTCTGATGCTGCTCTGACGCAGCCCGGCATCTCTTTTAAAACCAGCGCTCCGCAAGGTGAAAACGAACGACTGCCTAATCCTGTGCTGGCGGTCACCGATGGTGAAACCACCATTAAGTTTCATCCCTGGCGGCTTGAGGAGATCGTTGCCAGCGAACAGGGCTAGCGCCGGGCTTCCACCGCCCGCTGCAGGCGTGCTGCCGCTTCCTGCAGGGTGGCGCGCGTACAGCCGAAATTAAAGCGGACAAAACGGTCATCGCCAAAATCGTGTCCGGGTGAGAAGCCCAGCCCGTACTGCTCAAAATAGCGCGCCGGGTTGTCGACCTGCAGACCGCTGGCATTAATCCAGCCGAGATAGGTTGCGTCCGGCACGACCATATCCAGGCCTGGCAGCGCATCAATGCAGCTCGCCAGCCAGTCGCGGTTTGCGCGCAGATAGGCAATTTGCGCCTGCAGCCACGCCTCACCCTCGCGCCACGCCGCCTCGGCGGCAACCAGCGCCAGAATATCCACGCCCGGCACGATCCCCTCACGCACCTGCTTAAAGCGCCGGCGTAACGTATCATCGGGAATAATGGCCATAGAGGCGCCCAGCCCGGCGATATTGAAACTTTTAGAGGGAGAGATAAGCGTTATGCTGCGCTGTGCAGCATCCTCACTTAGCGCGGCAAACGGCGTATGCTGCACGCCCGGCGTCAGCACCAGATCGGCATGGATCTCATCTGAACAGACGATAAGATCGTGGCGCTGCGCAAACGCAAGCTGCCGGGATAGCTCATCGCGCCGGTACACCGTGCCGCCAGGGTTTTGTGGATTGCACAGCATCAGCAGTCGCTCGTTGCCCGTCATCTCCGCCCGATCTATGTCCATGACCCAGCGATTTTCTGTCCGCTGCAGCGGCAGACTGAGCTGTGCGCGATCGGCCAGTCGGGAAGCGCCACGAAACGGCGGATAGATGGGCGCAGGCGCCACGGTACGTTCACCGGCTGCGGTAAAAGCACGCACGGCAATGTTAAGCCCGCTTACCACCCCTGGCAGTATGACTATCCATTCCGGCCTGATGGTCCAGTTATAACGCTCTGCCATCCGCTGTACGATGATTTCTGTCAGACCGGCTGGCGTGACACCGTAACCGAATACGCCGTGTGCGACCCGCTTTTGAATGGCCTCAATAATACAGGACGGCGAGCGAAAATCGGTCTCTGCAACCCAGAGCGGCAGGACATCACGGTCACGATATTTGTGCCATTTGAGACTATCACTGTGACCGCGGTCTATCCGTTGATCAAAATCGAATACCATAGTGCGCTTTCCACGTAAACTGACGGAGTAACAGACTAACCGAAGCTATCCCCTCTGAGCCAGCAGTCGTGATAAGGAGAAACCGATGACGAAACTGGAAATTTGTTGCTACGGCATTGATTGCGCAGTGACCGCCCAGCGTGCCGGTGCCGATCGCGTAGAGCTCTGCAGTGCACCCCGGGAGGGCGGCCTGACACCGTCAGCAGGCATGCTGCAGGCCGCACGGCGCGAGCTGTCTATTCCGGTGCATCCCATCATCCGGCCGCGCGGTGGTGATTTCTGCTACTCCCGTCAGGAGTTTGAGATAATGAAATCCGATATCGCGAGAGTGCGCGAATGGGGTTTCCCGGGCGTCGTCGTGGGTGTTCTCGATGAAGACGCGCATATTGATAGGGTGCGTATGCAGCAGATTATGCAGCTGTGCGATGGCCTGGCCGTGACGTTTCACCGGGCGTTTGATTTGTGCCATAGCCCCAGGCGGGCGCTGGAGATACTGACCGATCTGGGTGTTGCGCGCATCCTGACTTCAGGCCAGCAGCAGAGTGCTGAAACAGGAATTGCATTACTCAGGGAACTTAATGAATTAAGCACGGGTCCAATCATTATGGCCGGTGCTGGCGTGCGCCTGAGCAATCTTCAGAAGTTTCTGGATTGCGGTTTGCAGGAGGTACATAGCTCTGCCAGTCGCGCTGTTGCTTCGCCTATGCGCTACCGTAAAGCGGGCGTATCTATGTGTGCCGAAGCAGAAACTGATGAATTCAGCCGCTCCTGCGTGGATGGCGATGTCATTGAAGCCATGAAAAGCATGATGCAGATGAACGTTAACCGGGTCGCCTGATCCGCTATCGATTTTGCCGCACAGCACGCCACCAACCCTGACGTGATGTTTGCAAGTACCACGCCCCAGTCATTTGCTGGGGTTTTTTTTACGCTGTTAAAAACAGGCAGGCGAAGCGACAACCGGTAAAACAGCATATTTTCAGGCTGCATCAGCCTTTTTGCTGTTTGCTGCAACCCGTATGAATTTTTTCGCCAGCCGTCAGCGTAGCGCTCCGGCGAAAAAGGTGCTTTGCTTAACAGATGGCTCCATGCGGATAACCCTATGAAATGCCACCTTTGTGCAACGCTGTTGCTGACCAGTCTTGCTGCCTGCCCGACGCAGGCGGCCACTGCTCCCTGTCCGCCATTAAGCCATAACATCAGCAGCAGCAATCTCTGGATCCTGCTGGGCGGTGCGGCAAAAGGGGCGGTGAGGCAGGTCATTGCCGGAGAGTTTGGTAAGGATGTTGATTCCCAGAAACGTGTGCTGGGCCAGTTTGACCGCTGCGGTGACCTGATGGTAGCCGACATCAGCTACGATAAGCGCGAAGGAAATATTGTGCTGAGCATGGAGCAGCATATTGCCCGCGTACAGCGCGGCTGGGTGGCGGAGTACGCCTGGCGGGTTACCGCGATTAAAGCGGGGCGGGAGGAAGTGGTCGATCAGCGGCAGGGTACGCTGAGCTGGCGCAAAGGACCGCAGGGAAATATTATCAGCGCCACTGATAAATTCGTAAACAGAGGCAGCGCAGGTTCTGCGACGATTGCCTACCACTACGATCCGCGACTGCGGGTGCAGAAGAGTATTACGCGTGGCAGCGATAAAGAGAGTAATGGTGAAAACCGCTGGCGCTGGAATGCGCAGGATCGCGTGGTGGAAACCCAAAGCGCACGCAGTCGCGAGATCTGGCGTTACGATAAGCAGTGGCGTGAGCTGGGATTAAGCGGCCTGGCGACCACGCCGGTCAGTACACTGCACTCCACTGACACCTGCCAGCTATGGGATGAAACCGGCAACTGCACGCTGAGTTTTCTGCACGAAAAAGAGGTGTTTGCCAGAGGGACCATTGAGCGTCATCTTACTTCCGCTTATAAGTACCAGTACTGGGACCGGTCAGCAGACGAGCGGTAGCAGGATAAGGTCTGACGCGCCGCGACGTCGTCGCGGCGCGGATTTTCAGGGCTTGCGGGCAATCAGCACGGCACGCAGCGGCGCGGGGTAACCCTCAACCGTTTTGCTGCTGTCGTCCGGATCGAGAAACTCTGCCAGCGACTCGCTGGTCATCCAGCTGGTGCGGCGCTGCTCTTCCACTGAGGTGACCGCGTAGTCGGCGATGCGCACATCAACAAAACCGCACTTCTCCAGCCAGCTTTTCAGCGCTGCCGCAGACGGAATAAAGTAGACGTTTCGCATCTGCGCATAGCGCTCACCCGGCACCAGGACAGCATGTTCATCGCCTTCAATAACCAGCGTCTCCAGCACCAGTTCACCCTCACTGACCAGCTGGTTTTTCAGCTGCAGCAGATGATCGAGCGGTGAACGGCGGTGATAGAGCACACCCATAGAAAATACGGTATCAAACGCCTGCAGCGCAGGCAGCTGTTCAATACCGAGCGGCAGCAGATGCGCGCGGCGATCGTCACCCAGCAGCTTGCGCACCGCTTCAAACTGGCACAGAAACAGCTGCATCGGATCAATACCCACCACCATCTGTGCGCCAGCGCCCAGCATACGCCACATGTGATAGCCGCTGCCGCAGCCAACGTCCAGAATCGTGCGCCCGGCAAGAGGAGAGATATGCGGTAATACCCGATCCCATTTCCAGTCAGAGCGCCATTCGGTGTCGATCTCTGTGCCGTAAAGCGCATAGGGACCTTTACGCCACGGCATCAGATTGCGCAGCAGCTTTTCGATACCGGCGCGCTGACGAGCGGTCAGATCGTCACGCTGCGCGCTGACGCTGTGCAGCAGATCCAGCGTTTGTGGCGTCAGCAGCGGCAGATACTCCACCGCTTTTTCCCAGTTGCGAAAATGTCCGTGCAGATTGTCACGCTGCCAGGCCGCGATTTGCGCCGGCAGCACTTCCAGCCAGCTCGCCAGCGGACCGGTAGCGATTTGCTGATAAAAACGGCCAAAATCGATCATTTCAGCGCCACCAGTGAACCAAAGTTGAAGCACTGGAACCAGAGCTCTGCATGGGCAAAACCAGCCGCCCTGAGCCGGGCTTTGTGCGTTTCCACACTGTCGGTCAGCATGACATTCTCCAGCATACTGCGCTTCTGGCTGATCTCCAGTTCGCTGTAACCGTTGGCACGCTTGAAATCGTGATGCATGTTAAACAGCAGTTCGCCTACGTCCTCATCTTCAAAGCTGAACTTCTCTGACAGAACCAACGCACCGCCAGGATTGAGGCCACGGGCAATTTTCTCCAGCAGGGCGATGCGCGCATCAGGGGCCAGAAACTGCAGCGTAAAGTTGAGCACTACCAGCGAAGCGTTCTCAATTTCAATATTGCGGATATCGGCCTCCAGCACCTCTACCGGCGTATCGGCGCGAAATGCATCGATATGGCGGCGGCAGCGCTCAACCATCGCCGGCGAATTATCCACGGCAATAATCTGGCAGCCGGGAACGCGGATATTGCGGCGCACTGAAAGAGTGGCAGCCCCCAGTGAACATCCCAGGTCATATACCCGGCTGTCGGGCTGTACGAAGCGTTCTGCCAGCATGCCAATCATCGAAATGATATTGGAGTAGCCGGGCACCGAGCGCTGAATCATATCGGGGAAGACTTCAGCCACGCGCTCGTCAAAGGTCCAGTCACCCAGCTTATCGATAGGTGCGGAAAATAGCGTATCGCGGTCAGACATAATGGAAAATCCGAAGAGAAAAACGGAAAGGGCGCTATTCTGGCAGAAAGTCGCGTCTGCTGCACCCGTTTCCCTGCTCAGAACAGTGTGGTTTGCTGCGGCCATACCGGCAGATCGCGCAGGCCGGGCTCCAGCGCCTGCAGCTGTGGCCAGAGCGCCTGCACCAGCGGAAACACCTCGCCCATATCCGGCGTATGGATAAACAGCAGCGGATCGCTCTCTGTCTGCCACGCGGCCAGCTTGCTGCGCCAGGGGGGAAAGAGTGCTTCACTCTCTGCCACATCATCACTGCCGATAAAGCGCACCATCGGCTGACTGCCGGTGCGCACCGCGTGTGGCGGCACCCGTGGTTTTTTCGCCCGAGCGTCAATAGCAGCAGCAGATTGTGAGGCAGAGGCGTGCACCGGCCGGCTGTCGAGCACCACCCGGTTAACGCCGCGCGCATGCAGGCCGCGATTCAGCAGGCGTTCCGCCTCGCCGCGGGCAAAAAATGCCTGATGACGTACTTCAACGCCATAGCTGAAGCTGCGCGGCAGGCTGTCCAGAAAGTGCCACAGGTCATTAAGCTGTGCCGGGGAAAAACTGGCGGGCAGCTGCAGCCAGTACTGTCCCAGACGTGTGCTGAGCGGGTCCAGCAGACGAAAAAAATCGCTGACTAAATCATCACAATCGCGCAGCGCCGCCTGATGAGAGATGGTGGCGGGAAATTTAAAGCAGAAGCGGAAATCGTCATGCGTCATGTCGCGCCAGCGCTGCACCACCTCAGGTTTGGGCAGCGCATACAGCGTTGTATTTCCTTCTACACAGCCAAACAGACGCGCATAATCCTCCAGCGTATTCAGACCAAACTGTTTCCACTGCGGATGATGCCATTGCGGTAAACCAATACGAAGCGTCAAAACGGACTCCGGATGCAGGTTAAAAGAGAAAGCAGACAAAGGATAACGGACAAATGCCGATGAATTAGCCGCTTTGCAGCGGCTCTACTTATCCTGTCTGGCTTTTTCCATTATAATAGCTGCCTTTTTTGCGGCAGCATCTTCAGAGGTTACGCGCCCTGATGCTGTCTGGCAGCAGCGGCGAAGTTAAAAGGATACGTTATGCGTACAGAATATTGCGGACAGCTCAACCTGTCTCATGTGGGTCAGCAAGTTACTCTCTGCGGCTGGGTTAATCGCCGTCGCGATCTCGGCAGCCTGATTTTTATCGATATGCGTGACCGCGAAGGGATCGCTCAGGTGTTTTTTGATGCCGATCATCAGGAGGCTTTCCAGCTGGCGTCTGAGCTGCGCAACGAATTCTGCATCCAGATCACCGGTACGGTGCGCGCGCGTGAAGAGAAAAACCGCAACAGCGATATGGCGACCGGCGATATCGAAGTGTTTGCGCACGCGCTGACCATCATTAATCGCGCGGAACCGCTGCCGCTGGACTCCAACCAGGTTAACAGCGAAGAAGCGCGTCTGACCTATCGTTACCTTGACCTGCGTCGTCCGGAAATGGCACAGCGCCTGAAAACGCGTGCAAAAATCACCAGCTTTGTTCGCCGCTTTATGGACAGCGAAGGTTTCCTGGACATTGAAACGCCGATGCTGACCAAAGCGACACCGGAAGGTGCGCGCGACTATCTGGTGCCAAGCCGCGTGCACAAAGGTAAGTTCTATGCGCTGCCACAGTCCCCGCAGCTGTTTAAACAGCTGCTGATGATGTCCGGCTTTGATCGCTACTACCAGATTGTAAAATGCTTCCGCGATGAAGATCTGCGCGCCGATCGTCAGCCTGAATTTACGCAAATCGACGTTGAAACCTCCTTTATGAGCGCTGAAGAAGTGCGGGAGAAGATGGAGCGGCTGATCCGCGAACTCTGGCTTGATGTCAAAGGCGTTGATCTTGGTGACTTCCCGCTGATGACGTTTGCGGAAGCGATGAACCGCTACGGCTCAGATAAACCCGATCTGCGTAACCCGATGGAGCTGGTAGACGTTGCCGATCTGCTGAAAGACGTAGAGTTTAAGGTGTTCTCCGGTCCGGCGAACGACGCCAAAGGACGGGTCGCCGCGCTGCGTGTACCGGGTGGTGCGACGCTGACGCGTAAGCAGATTGATGAATATACGAAGTTTGTTGAGATTTATGGCGCACGTGGCCTGGCATGGATGAAAATCAACGCCCGCGCCAGTGGCGCTGAAGGCGTGCAGAGTCCGGTGGCAAAATTCCTGACACCAGAGATCGTGGAAGCGATTCTGGACCGCACTGCGGCACAGGATGGCGATCTGATCTTCTTTGGTGCCGATCGCGCTAAAGTTGTGGCAGATGCGCTGGGTGCACTGCGCCTGAAGGCAGGCCGCGATCTGCAGATCACCGATGAGAAAGCCTGGGCACCGCTCTGGGTCATCGACTTTCCGATGTTTGAAGAGGATGACGAAGGCGGGCTGGCAGCGATGCACCATCCGTTTACCTCGCCGAAATCGCTTACGGCTGAACAGCTGGCAGCTGACCCGACGCAGGCAGTGGCTAACGCCTACGACATGGTGATCAACGGCTACGAAGTGGGCGGCGGCTCCGTGCGTATCCACAACGGCACAATGCAGCAGACCGTGTTCAGCATCCTGGGCATTACTGCGGAAGAACAGCAGGAGAAGTTTGGCTTCCTGCTGAATGCGCTCAAATATGGTACGCCGCCACACGCCGGTCTGGCGTTTGGTCTTGATCGTCTGACTATGCTGCTCACCGGCACCGATAATATTCGTGACGTGATCGCTTTCCCGAAAACCACGGCGGCAGCCTGTATGATGACGGAAGCACCGAGCCATGCAAATCCAGCTGCCCTGAGCGATCTGGGCATCCAGATTGTGGCGAAGAAAGAAAAGCCAGAGCAGCAGTAATGGGCTATAAACATCCGGTATCGGTGCTGGTGGTCATATTTGCGCGAGATACCGGCCGGGTGTTGATGCTGCAGCGGCGCGATGATCCCTGCTTCTGGCAGTCGGTCACCGGCAGTCTGGAGCCGGGTGAGAGTCCGGCTCAGGCTGCAGCACGTGAAGTGGCGGAAGAGCTGGCAATTGATATCTGCGCCGAAGGGCTGCGGCTTGATGACTGTCAGCGGCAGATTGAATTTGAGATCTTTCCCCATTTTCGTCACCGCTATGCGCCAGAAGTCACGCATAACCGCGAGCACTGGTTCCGGCTGGCGCTGCCGGCAGAACGGATGCCGCTGCTGAGTGAGCACCTGGCTGCCCGCTGGCTGATGCCTGAAGAGGCCGCAGCGTTGACCAAATCCTGGAGCAATCGTCAGGCGATTGAAGAGTTTATCTGAATGACCGCCGCCGCGTGTTTTCCGGTGGCGACCAGGGTAAATTCCACACATTCGACGAAGCGTATGTCCTTCGTCCAACTATCGTGTGCTGTTTAATCAAACCGCACCGCTAATATTGAGCAGTCAGGCATTATCGGCGCAGCGTGATTGTTCGCCGGCGTCGCCACCGCAGCGTATTGCAGTGGGTGGATGGCGCTGCCGGGGAGACAAGAGCGCAAGCCAGATAGCCTGCACCCTGTAAAAGATCGGAGAAAATGTAAGATGGCTGGTCACAGTAAATGGGCGAACACAAAACATCGCAAGGCAGCGCAGGACGCCAAGCGCGGTAAAATCTTCACTAAAATCATTCGCGAGCTGGTCACTGCTGCGAAACTCGGCGGCGGTGATGCGGGCTCCAACCCGCGTCTGCGCGCAGCGATGGATAAAGCGCTCTCCAATAACATGACGCGCGATACCATGAACCGCGCCATTGCCCGCGGCGTTGGCGGTGAAGATGATTCCAACATGGAAACCATCATTTATGAAGGCTACGGTCCGGGTGGCTCTGCGGTAATGATCGAATGCCTGAGTGACAACCGCAATCGTACCGTGGGTGAAGTGCGCCACGCCTTTACTAAAACCGGCGGTAACCTGGGCACTGACGGCTCGGTCTCCTATCTGTTCAGCAAAAAAGGGGTGATCTCCTTTGCGCCAGGTCAGGATGAAGACGCAGTGATGGAAGCGGCGCTGGAAGCGGGTGCGGAAGACGTAGTGAGCTATGATGACGGTGCCATTGATGTCTTCACTGCCTGGGAAGAGCTGGGCAGCGTGCGCGATGCGCTGGAAGCAGGTGGCCTGAAAGCTGACAGCGCTGAAGTCTCCATGATCCCGTCAACCAAAGCGGAACTGGATGCGGAAACAGCGCCAAAATTGCTGCGGCTGATCGATATGCTGGAAGATTGCGACGACGTGCAGGAGGTGTATCACAACGGTGAGATCTCTGACGAGGTGGCGGAAACGCTGTAATGGCGTGGTTATCTTTCCGGCAACCGGAGGTGCGTTGTGGCGATTATTCTCGGGATTGACCCCGGCTCGCGCATTACCGGTTACGGCGTGATCCGCCAGACCGGGCGTCAGCTGAGCTACCTTGGCAGCGGCTGTATCCGCACTAACGTGACCGATCTGCCGGGACGCTTAAAGCTGATTTACGCCGGCGTCTGCGAAATCATTACGCAGTTTTCGCCTGACTACTTTGCGATTGAGCAGGTGTTCATGGCGAAAAATGCCGACTCAGCACTGAAACTTGGCCAGGCCCGCGGCGCAGCGATTGTGGCCGCGGTCAATGCCGATTTGCCGGTGTTTGAATATGCGGCGCGGCAGGTCAAACAGACCGTTACCGGAACCGGCGGGGCGGAGAAGAGCCAGGTGCAGCATATGGTCCGTACGCTGCTGAAACTGCCGGCTAATCCGCAGGCGGATGCAGCGGATGCGCTGGCTATCGCCATCACCCACTGTCACGTAAGCCAGAATGCGGCGCGCATGAGCGACAGCAAACTGGTGATGACGCGCGGGCGGCTGCGCTCGGGATAAACTGCCATCAGACGTACTAACAGGCTGGATATGCATCCAGCCTTTTTTATGTTATACATAGCCGCTATCACACGGCCAGCGGCTGCGCTGGCCTCAGGGAATACCCTGAACCGCTTACTCACAGATTAAGGAATTGCTCAGGTGATTGGTCGTTTACGAGGCAACATTCTGGAAAAACAGCCGCCGCTGGTGCTGCTTGAAGCACACGGCGTTGGCTATGAAGTGCATATGCCTATGACCTGCTTCTACGAGCTGCCGGACATCGCCCAGGAAGCGGTCATTTTTACCCATTTTGTGGTTCGTGAAGATGCCCAGCTGCTGTTTGGTTTCAACAGCAAGCAGGAGCGCGCGCTGTTTCGCGAGCTGATCAAAGTCAACGGCGTTGGCCCCAAGCTGGCGCTGGCGATCCTTTCAGGCATGTCAGCGCAGCAGTTTGTTACTGCCGTTGAGCGTGAAGAGGTCGCTTCGCTGGTGAAGCTGCCGGGTGTCGGCAAGAAAACCGCTGAGCGTCTGGTGGTTGAAATGAAAGATCGCTTCAAAGGCATGCATGGCGATCTCTTCGGCGGCGACTCTGCCTTCACGCTGACCACGCCAGCTGCCGCGCCGGAGGGCAATGACGCCGAAGCGGAAGCCGTTGCTGCTCTGGTGGCGCTGGGATATAAACCGCAGGAAGCCAGCCGCATGATCAGCAAGGTGGGCAAACCTGACGCAGACTGCGAAACCCTGATCCGCGAAGCGCTGCGTGCAGCTATCTGAGGTAATACATGATTGAAGCCGATCGCCTGGTCTCGGGCAGTTCATATAATGAAGAAGAGAGCCTGGATCGTGCTATTCGCCCGAAGCTGCTCGCGGAATATGTCGGTCAGCCGCAGGTGCGCGAACAGATGGAGATCTTCATTCAGGCGGCAAAGCTGCGCGGCGATGCACTTGATCATCTGCTGATTTTCGGCCCGCCGGGGCTGGGGAAAACCACGCTGGCGAATATCGTGGCGAATGAGATGGGCGTGAATCTGCGCACTACCTCAGGACCGGTGCTGGAGAAAGCAGGCGATCTGGCGGCCATGCTCACTAACCTTGAACCGCATGACGTACTGTTTATCGATGAGATCCACCGTCTCTCCCCGGTAGTGGAAGAGGTGCTCTATCCGGCGATGGAAGATTATCAGCTGGATATTATGATCGGTGAGGGGCCGGCCGCCCGCTCGATCAAGCTCGATCTGCCGCCGTTTACCCTGATTGGTGCCACAACGCGCGCGGGGTCGCTGACCTCACCGCTGCGCGATCGTTTCGGCATTGTTCAGCGGCTTGAGTTCTACAATGTGCCGGATCTGCAGCACATTGTCAGCCGCAGCGCGGCCTGTCTCGGCCTGACGCTGAGCGAAGAGGGCGCGCTGGAAGTGGCCCGTCGCGCACGCGGAACCCCGCGTATTGCCAATCGCCTGCTGCGACGCGTGCGTGATTTTGCCGATGTCCGCGCCGCAGGTAATATGAGCGGTGACGTGGCGGCCAGCGCGCTGGATATGCTGAACGTCGATACGCAGGGTTTTGATTACATGGACCGCAAGCTGCTGCTGGCGATTATCGACAAATTTATGGGCGGTCCGGTGGGGCTGGATAATCTGGCGGCGGCAATAGGCGAAGAGCGCGAAACGATTGAAGATGTCATAGAGCCTTTCCTGATCCAGCAGGGCTTTATTCAGCGTACGCCGCGCGGACGCATGGCAACGCAGCACGCTTACCGGCACTTTGATATCGTGCGCGAAGAGTAGTTTTCAGCACGCTGGCAGACAAAAACGGGCACCTCAGGTGCCCGTTTTGCATGGCTGAACGGATAACTCAGACAGCCGGTTTTTTTATCATGCTCAGTATAAACAGCACGGCGGCGCAGAGCACCACAGAAGGGCCGGCAGGGGTATCATAAGTGGCAGAGAACGTCAGGCCACCGGTTACCGCAATCAGCCCGGCAAGGGTCGCGTAGCCTGCCATCTGCTCCGGGGAGCGGGAAAAGCGGCGCGCGGTTGCAGCAGGAATGATCAGCAGCGAGGTAATAATCAGCGCGCCGACAAACTTCATTGCGACGCCAATCGTCAGGGCGGTTACCAGCATCAGCATCAGCCGCGTACGCTGAATATTAACGCCGTCCACCTGGGCCAGCTCCGGACTGATAGTCATAGAGAGCAGGGCGCGCCACTGCCAGGCCATCACTGCCAGCACCACAGCCACGCCGCCGCTCATCAGCCAGAGATCGTCCGGCGTAATGGCCAGCAGATCGCCAAACAGATAGGCCATCAGGTCAACGCGCACACCCTGCATCAGGCTGACCACGACCAGCCCAAGCGAAAGCGCGCTATGCGCCATGATCCCTAATAGCGTATCAATGGCCAGATGCGGACGACGTTCGAGCCAGACCAGGCCGAGTGCCAGGCAGATCGTGACCAGGATAACAGCGTAGTAGGGATTAACATTCAGCAGCAGGCCGAAAGCCACGCCCAGCAATGAGGCGTGTGCCAGGGTATCGCCGAAATATGACATGCGACGCCAGACCACAAACGAGCCGAGCGGTCCGGCTGCCAGCGCCAGCAGTGCGCCGCCGAGCCAGCCGGGAAGTAACAGTTCAATCATGACGGGCTGTTTCCTTTGCGTAAAACGATACGTCCCTGTAAATCGTGACGATGGTTGTGCTGATGGCGGTAAATGGCCAGCTGCTGTGCGCCGCGCGGACCAAACATGGCAATAAACTCAGGATGCTGTGACACCGCTTCCGGCGTACCAGAGCAGCAGATATGGTGATTAAGACACAGCACTTCGTCAGTTTTCGCCATCACCAGATGCAAATCGTGCGACACCATCAGGACACCACAGTTAAGTTCGCGTCGCAGCTGATCGATCAGATCGTAAAGCGCAACCTGACCATTTACATCAACGCCCTGGGTGGGTTCATCCAGCACCAGCAGCTGCGGCTGGTTCAGCAGAGCACGTGCCAGCAGTACGCGCTGCGTTTCACCGCCTGAAAGTTTCTGCAGCGGTGCCTGCAGCAAGTGCCCGGCCTGCACCCGTTTAAGCGCTGGCAGAATATCGGCACGCTTGCTGCCGCGTGTAAGACGCATAAAGCGTTCCACAGTGACCGGCAGCGTGGGATCGATATGCAACTTTTGTGGCACATAGCCAATACGCAGTCCCGGCGCGCGCTGCACGCTGCCCCGGTCCGGCGTAAGCAGGCCTAAAACCGTACGCACCAGCGTTGATTTACCGGCACCGTTAGGACCCAGCAGCGTCAGAATTTTGCCAGGCTGAAGCGTCAGCGAGATGCCCGCCAGCACAGTGCGCTGGGCAAAGGTCACTGAAATATTGTCAAGTGTAACAAGAGGAGACATGTTATTTACGGGTTGCATTGAAATTAGAATGTTATAATATCACATTTCATCACACAGTCACGATGGAATGACGCATTATGTTACACAATAAGCAGCGCCTGTTTTTTACCCTTTCTGCCGCCACCCTTTTATCCTCGCTGGCGCTTCCGGCGCACTCAGCGGTCGTCGCCTCAATCAAACCGTTAGGATTTATCGCAGCGGCGATTTCAGAAGGCATTACGCCTGTTGAAGTATTGCTGCCGGATGGTGCATCAGAACATGATTATTCATTGCGCCCTTCTGATGTAAAACGCATTAAAAACGCGGACTTAGTTATCTGGATTGGGCCTGAAATGGAGGCTTTCCTGACTAAACCGGCCGCCACTCTGCCCGCCAGTAAAAACCTGGAAATTGCCGCATTGCCGGCGGTCAAATCTCAGCTGATTCGGGGCGGAGAAGATGAGGATGAGCATGAAGAAAGCCACGCCTCAGATAAGTCTGAAGAACAGGACTCCTCTCATACTCACCATCATCACGGTGAATATAACATGCACCTGTGGATGTCACCGAAGATTGCGCAGGAATCCGCTGTTGCAATCCACGGAAAATTATTGGAACTTATGCCCGAAAGCAAAGCCAAACTTGACGCCAATCTGCAGCAGTTTGAAGCAGCACTGGCCGAGACGGACAAACACATTGGCGCGCAGCTTGCGCCGGTGCGGAACAAGGGTTATTTCGTTTTTCACGACGCGTATAGCTATTTTGAGAAACACTACGGGTTGTCCCCCGCGGGACATTTTACCGTCAATCCTGAAATCCAGCCTGGCGCTCAGCGTTTACATCAAATACGAACACAGTTGGTTGAGCAAAAAGCCGTATGCGTTTTTGCTGAGCCACAATTCAGGCCGGCGGTCATCGATGCCGTGTCACGTGGCACCAGCGTACGAAAAGGCACGCTGGATCCATTAGGCATGGGGATCAGCTTAACCAAAGACAGTTATGTGAAATTCCTCTCACAGCTGTCAAGCCAGTATGCGAGCTGCCTGAATGGAGCATAGAGGAAAAGATAAAAGTGCAGCAGATAGCCCGCTCTGTCGCCCTCGCATTTAATAATTTGCCGCGCCCCCACCGCGTTATGCTGGGGTCATTAACCGTCGTCACACTGGCCGTCGCTGTCTGGCGGCCGTATGTTTATCATCCCCGTGACGTTGCGCCGGTTGTCAAAGAGATTGCGCTGGATAAAAACCCGCTGCGCACTTTGCTGCCGGAAGCCAGCGAGCCTATTGATCAAACCACGGCTGAACCTGAAGAGGATTTGCCGGCGGACGACATCGACAAAGATGTGCCTGATAATCCCGATCAGCATGATTATACCATTTCATCTGGCGATACTTTAAGCAGCGCACTGAATCAGTATGGCATCGATCTCAGTGATATCACCGCGCTGGTCGCCAGTGATAAAGCGCTGCGCAATCTGCAGGTGGGCCAGCAGCTGAGCTGGACGCTGGATGCAGAAGGGCAGCTGCTGGCATTTAGCTGGGAAATTAACCGTCGCGAAACCCGCACCTATGCGCGTCAGCCAAATGGCAGCTTCAGCATGCAGCAGGAGATGCAGAAAGGCGAATGGCAGAATAGCGTGCTGAAGGGGGAAGTGCGCGGCAGCTTTGCTGCCAGTGCGCAGCGAGCCGGCCTGAGCAGCGCTGAAACCAGCAATGTCATCAAAGCGATGCAGTGGCAAATGGATTTCCGCAAGCTGCGCTCGGGTGATGAATTCAGCGTGCTGATGTCGCGTGAGATGCTGGATGGCAAAAGCGCACAGAGCCAGCTCCTGGGCGTGCGTCTGCGCAGTGGCGGTAAAGATTATTACGCTTTCCGTGCCGAAGACGGCAAGTTCTACGATCGCAGCGGTTCAGGTCTGGCGCGAGGCTTTATGCGCTTTCCAACGGTTAAGCAGTATCGTGTCTCCTCAAACTTCAACCCGCGCCGCCTTAATCCGGTAACCGGCCGCATCTCACCCCATAAAGGTGTCGACTTTGCACTGCCGGTGGGAACGCCGGTGCTGGCAGTCGGCGACGGTGAGGTGGTAGTGGCTAAAAACGGCGGCGCCGCTGGCAACTACGTGGCGATTCGTCACGGCCGGCAGTATATGACGCGCTATATGCACCTCAGCCGCGCACTGGTGAAGCCCGGGCAGAAAGTCAAACGTGGCGATCGCATCGCGCTTTCGGGTAATACCGGGCGCTCAACCGGTCCTCACCTGCATTATGAAGTGTGGATTAATAATCAGGCCGTTAACCCGCTGACGGCGAAAATGCCGCGTATGGAAGGGTTGACCGGAAAAGATCGCAGCACGTATCTTGCGCAGGTGAAAACCTGGCTGCCTCAGCTGGCGCTTTAGACACCCGGCAGATGCCTGAAAGTAAAACCGACGATTAATGCGTCGGTTTTTTGCTTTCAGGCGCGTGAAGATTGCAAAAATAGCTGCCGTCACTATTATTGAGCCGTCATTGTCAGAGGCGAGTGCATGGAAACCCGAAAAAAAAATAACAGCGAGTTTATTCCCGTTTTTCAACGTTCTTTTTTAAAACCTAAATACTGGGGAAGCTGGCTGGCAGTTGGTGCGCTGGCGGGTATGGCAATGCTGCCACCACGCCTGCGTGACCCGGTGCTGGGTGGCTTAGGCACCTTTGCCGGTAAGCTGGCAAAAAGTGCGCGGCGTCGTGCGCTGATCAATCTCTATTACTGCTTGCCGGAACTGAGTGAAGCGCAGCGCGAAAAGATTGCTGACCGCATGTTTGCCACTGCGCCGCAGGCGATGGTCATGATGGCAGAACTCGGTATGCGTAATCCGGAGCGGGTGCGCCAGCGGGTCGAGTGGCACGGCCGTGAAATCATTACTGAGTTGCAGAACAACAAAGAGAATGTGATCTTCCTGGTGCCGCACGGCTGGGCCGTGGATATTCCCGCCATGCTGCTGGCCTCAGAAGGGCAGATGATGGCAGCGATGTTCCACAATCAGAGCGATCCGCTGATGGATTATCTGTGGAACACCGTACGCCGCCGGTTTGGTGGTCGTATGCATGCGCGCAACGACGGAATTAAACCCTTTATCGCCTCCGTACGTCAGGGCTACTACGGCTACTATCTGCCGGATCAGGATCACGGTGCTGAGCACAGCGAATTTGTCGATTTCTTTGCAACCTACAAAGCGACGCTGCCGGCAGTGGGACGGCTGATGAAAGTCTGCCGGGCGCGGGTAGTGCCGCTGTTTCCGGTATACAACAGTAAAACGCACCGTCTGGAGATCTACGTACGACCGCCGATGGACGATCTCATGGATGCGGATGACACCACGCTGGCACGGCGCATGAATGAAGAAGTGGAGATTTTTGTGCGGCCGCATCCGGAGCAATATACCTGGATCCTGAAGCTGCTGAAAACGCGTAAAGAAGGCGATATTGAGCCTTACCGGCGCAAAGATCTCTATCCGCGTAAATAGTGCTGCGTGCTGCCGCTACCCTTTGTGCATAGCGGCAGCGCGATTTATGCCATCTCTTCGACCTTGCTGAGCCGCTTGCGCTCACGCAGAAACAGCGTAACCAGCGCAAACCACAGCAAACCTGCAATAAAGTTCAGCGTACTGAACCACGGTGTACCGCCGTGAAAATAGCCCGCTTTCGCCAGTTCAATGCCCGCCGCCAGCGTCAGGATGCTGATCATGCCCAGCATGGCAGCAATACTGCCTTTGCCTTCACTGCTGGCGTAAAGCGTCAGGCGATAGAGACCAGCGTTAACCATGCCAGCCCCGAACGCGTAGAGACTGAGCCCGGCCGTTAACAGCAGGTAAGTGTGGCTGTTCATCAGGTTTGCAATCAGCGCTATGCTCAGTCCGATCAGAATAGGCCAGGCGGCAAATTTCACCGGCTGTTCAATCGGCACGCGACCCGCCAGCTTGCCCAGCGTCAGATTGCCGGCAATCATGGCCAGAAATACCGGCAGCTGGAGCAGGGCGTAGTGCAGGCGTGACAGGCCTTCATCGTGCATCAGGATCACCGGTGACAGCGCGACCCACGTCAGAATGGGGATAAACACCAGCCCGATAGCAAAAGAGCCGTACATCACCTGCTTATCACGGGCCAGCCGGCCATAGCCGCGTGCCAGCACCGGCAGCGCCACTGAACGACTGCGATCGCCAGCCGTCTCCGGCATGATGCGCCACAGCAAAATGAACGCTACCACGCTGCAGATCGCAAACAGCCAGAACATACTGCGCCAGCTGCCTGCGGTCAGCCACGCTGCTCCCGCCAGTGGACCGGCCAGCGGCGCCAGCAGCGCCACATTGGCCATCAGTGCCATCACCCGCACCGCGAGCGCCTCTTCAAACGCTTCCTGGACCGCCGCATAGCTGACGGCGCCAATAAAGCAAAGGCTGATACCCTGAATGAAGCGCAGCGTGACAAACTGTTCAATCGTGCTGACCCAGGTGGTAAGGATGCAGGCCAGCACAAAAAACAGGATGCCGGAGAGCAGCACCGGGCGCCGGCCATACTTATCGGAGAGCGGACCCAGCAGCCACTGCAGCACCACGCCGCCCATCAGATAGGCGGTAAGCGAAGTAGAGACCCACTGCGGACCGACGGCAAACTCCTCCGTGACCAGCAGCATGCCGGGCTGGATCATGTCATGCGCGATATAAGTGGCGAATTCAAACAGAACCAGCGCCAGTGGAAAAAGCAGCGTGCGTCCGGTTAACCGGGCAATAGGTTGGTAGCGGGCCATCAAGCCTCCCTGAAAATGCAAAATAAAACGCGACCGCCAGAGCAGTCGCGTTTGTCCATTTTTACAGCCGCTACGCGTAACGCGTCAGCGTTAGTCGACGCGCAGCACGCGGCTGGTGTTAGTGGTACCGGTAGCACCCATTACATCGCCCTGCGTGACAATCACCAGGTCACCAGAGACAAGGAAACCTTTATCACGGAGCAGATTTACTGCGTCATGGGCAGCAGCCACACCGTCATTGTTGCTGTCAAAATAGACGGGTGTCACGCCGCGATAGAGTGCGGTCAGGTTCAGCGTGCGTTCATGGCGCGACATCGCAAAAATCGGCAGGCCTGACGTGATACGCGACGTCATCAGCGCAGTACGGCCTGATTCTGTCATGGTAATAATGGCAGAAACACCCTGCAGATGGTTTGCCGCATACATGGCGGACATCGCAATGGCTTCTTCGACGTTATCAAACTGTACGTCCAGACGATGTTTAGAGACGTTTACGCTGGGGATCTTTTCAGCGCCGAGGCAGACCTTCGCCATCGCAGACACGGTCTCTGCCGGATATTGCCCGGCTGCGGTTTCCGCTGACAGCATGACGGCGTCAGTACCATCCAGCACGGCGTTAGCCACATCCATGACTTCCGCACGGGTTGGCATCGGATTGGTGATCATCGATTCCATCATCTGCGTCGCGGTAATGATGGTGCGGTTCAGCTGACGGGCGCGACGGATCAGCGCTTTCTGAATACCAACCAGTTCCGGATCGCCAATTTCAACGCCCAGATCGCCGCGTGCTACCATGACGACGTCAGAGGCGAGAATAATATCATCCATTGCTTCCTGTGTCGCAACCGCTTCTGCACGCTCTACTTTTGCCACCAGCTTTGCATCACAGCCGGCATCGCGAGCCAGACGACGGGCGTAGTTCATGTCTTCGCCATTGCGCGGGAATGACACCGCCAGATAATCAACGCCGATTTTTGCCGCCGTCACGATATCCAGCTTATCTTTTTCGGTCAGGGCTTCAGCAGAGAGGCCGCCGCCCAGCTTGTTAATACCTTTATTATTTGAGAGCGGACCACCGACGGTGACCTCAGTGAAGACTTTTACATCCTGTACGTCCAGCACCTTCAGCTGCACGCGGCCATCGTCGAGCAGCAGGATATCGCCCGGCACAACATCTTCCGGCAGTCCTTTGTAATCGATGCCGACTTTCTCTTTATCGCCTTCACCTTTGCTCAGGTTGGCGTCCAGCAGAAAGCGATCGCCAACGCTGAGAAACACTTTTCCTTCTTTAAACGTAGAGACGCGGATTTTTGGTCCCTGCAGGTCGCCAAGGATCGCGACGTGACGACCCAGCTTGGCGGCTATCTGACGTACGCGATCGGCGCGCTGCTGGTGATCTTCTGGCGTGCCGTGAGAGAAGTTAAGGCGAACCACGTTAGCGCCTGCCGCGATGATTTTTTCAAGGTTATTGTCGCGATCTGTAGCCGGGCCGAGGGTGGTAACAATCTTGGTTCTTCTGAGACGACGTGACGGGGATTTTGAGATGAAAGCTGTAGGGCTGGTCATTCGGTGATCCTTTTATTCTATCTGATTGATGGGCATTAAATTTAAAATGCGCATGTCTCTGTTTGGCTAGTGATACTGCTTCCAGGGTGTTGACGCAAAAGGGCTTAACGTATTAACGCCAGGTAAACGCTTACACCTAAGGTACACCAAATGTCTGACCCTGTTAAGATAGGTCTGCTTTGTCAACGTGTGGAATGGTTCAACCCGACACCAGCGGAGCGCTGAACCCCCACCTTTACCCTTCAGCGATTTCCTCATGCGTAATAAAACAGCAGTGTGTCACAGTAAATGGGCGTCTGAACAGCACGATTCTGACATGAAAGCGCTTACATCGCTGCTTTACAGGGTTTCAGCTTACTCAAAGCCAGGCTCTGTAATAATGCAGTCGCGCAGCGGCAGATAAGTGCGACGGTGAATTCTTTGTCATACTTCTGCAGACACCAGTCAGTGGTTTTCGATGTAAACCCTGTCAACGTGGCGCAAGGCAGTCAGTCATGCGATATCGCCATGAACACCGGGACACTGGCTTGTCCTGGCGCGGCGAAAAAAGTACATTGTGCCGTAAGAACATGACAATAAAGGTCCGGGATGGTGAGGATGCACATCCGGGAGATCCTGCAACGAGGAGAGGAAAATGGCGGTAACACAAACAGCCCAGGCATGCGATCTGGTGATTTTCGGTGCCAAAGGCGATCTTGCACGCCGTAAACTGTTGCCTTCGCTGTATCAGCTGGAGAAAGCTGGTCAGATCCACGAAACCACCCGCATCATCGGGGTAGGCCGTGCAGAGTGGGATAAAGCAGCCTATACCAAAGTGGTGCGCGAGGCGCTGGAAACCTTCATGAAGGAAAAAATCGACGAAGCGCTGTGGGATAAGCTCAGCGGTCGTCTCGATTTCTGTAACCTCGATGTGAATGATACGTCGCATTTTACCAAACTGGGCAAAATGCTTGATCAAAAAGAGCGCGTGACCATCAACTACTTTGCCATGCCGCCGAGCACCTTTGGGGCAATCTGTGAAGGTCTGGGTGCGGCGAAGCTGAACGCAAAACCTGCCCGCGTGGTAATGGAAAAGCCGCTGGGCACCTCGCTGGAAACCTCACGCGAAATCAACGATAGCGTGGGTAAATTCTTTGATGAGAGCCAGGTATTCCGTATTGACCACTATCTGGGTAAAGAGACAGTACTGAACCTGCTGGCGCTGCGCTTTGCTAACTCAATCTTTGTGAATAACTGGGATAACCGCACCATCGACCACGTGCAGATCACCGTGGCTGAAGAGGTGGGCATTGAAGGCCGCTGGGGTTACTTTGATAAAGCGGGCCAGATGCGTGATATGATTCAGAATCACCTGCTGCAGGTGCTGACCATGATTGCCATGTCACCGCCCTCCGATCTCACTGCGGATGCCATTCGCGATGAAAAAGTAAAAGTGCTGCGTTCACTGCGCCGGATTGATCAAACCAACGTGCGTGAAAAAACCGTACGCGGTCAGTACACAGCAGGTTTCGTGCAGGGTAAAAAAGTACCGGGCTATCTGGAAGAAGAGGGCGCCAATAAGCAGAGCGCAACCGAGACTTTCGTTGCTATCCGGGTAGATATCGATAACTGGCGCTGGGCGGGGGTCCCGTTTTATCTGCGCACCGGCAAGCGTCTGCCTTCTAAATGCTCTGAGGTTGTCGTCTATTTCAAGAATCCGGAGATGAACCTGTTTAAAGACTCCTATTCTGAACTGCCGCAGAACAAACTCACTATTCGTCTGCAGCCGGATGAAGGCGTGGATATCGAAATTCTTAACAAAGTGCCAGGGCTGGACCACAAGCATAAGCTACAGACCACCAAGCTGGATCTGAGCTATTCGGAAACGTTCAACCAGTCACATCTGGCAGATGCCTATGAACGCCTGCTGCTGGAATCGATGCGCGGCATTCAGGCGCTGTTTGTACGCCGCGATGAGGTAGAAGCCGCCTGGACCTGGGTAGACTCCATTATCGAAGCCTGGAACGCGGATGGCGACGCCTCTAAACCGTATCAGGCGGGCACTTGGGGACCGGTGGCCTCCGTTGCCATGATCACCCGTGACGGCCGTTCATGGAATGAATTTAGCGAGTAATCGCTCGCTGCATTAAGCCGATTTTCATGATCAGCTGATACCCCTGCAATGCAGGGGTATTTTTTTGCGCCGCATGCAGTAATGCCTGTCAGTGACGGGCAGGTACCACAGAAGCATTGCCACAGGGGGCGTCATAGACGCAGAGCAGCGTTATCTTGTATGGTAGAGCGCTAATGACGCTAACGCAGCCGGCGGGGCTGCGGTGACAGGAAAACCGCATGAAAAACTGGAAGATAAGTGCAGAGCAGGTGCTGAGCACCGGGCCGGTCGTGCCGGTTATTGTCGTGAACCAGCCTGAACACGCTGTGCCGATGGCAAAAGCGCTGGTCGCTGGCGGGATCCGGGTGCTGGAAGTAACGCTGCGTACGCCGGTCGCGATGGATGCGCTGCGCGCCATTATTCGTGAAGTACCGGAAGCGATTGTGGGCGCCGGTACGGTTATCAATACGCAGCAGCTGAAAGAGGTCACGGACGCGGGCGCGCAGTTTGTGATAAGCCCGGGGCTGACTGAATCGCTGCTCAGAGCCGCCACAGAGGGGCCGGTACCGCTGATCCCGGGGATCAGCACCGTATCAGAGCTGATGATGGGTATGGATCATGGCCTGCGTGAGTTCAAGTTCTTTCCGGCTGAAGCTAACGGCGGCGTCAGGGCGCTTTCCGCGCTCGCCGGACCCTTTCCGCAGGTACGGTTTTGTCCAACCGGCGGCATTTCACCGGCAAACTATCGTGACTATCTGGCGCTGAAAAGCGTGCTTTGCATTGGCGGATCGTGGCTGGTGCCGGATGACGCGCTTCAGCAGGGCGACTGGGCGCGGATTACGCAGCTGGCGCGTGACGCAATCGCGGGCGCGCGGTAGTCCCGGATGCAGTATCTGGCAGCAGGCATATGGCCTGCTGCCAGCGCTGTCAGCCTTCGGCGGTTATCGCTGCCGCACTGGCGACGGCGCGCGCCACCGCCTCTTCCGTGCTCTCTCCGGTTGCCAGCGCGACGCCCAAACGGCGCTGGCCGCTGATTACCGGTTTACCAAACAGGCGAAGCTGCAGACCTGCGCCCAGCGCGGCATCAACGTGTGCAAAGCGCACATCCTGACTCTCCAGCCGGGGCAGGATCACGGCCGATGCCGCCGGGCCATACTGGCGGATGCTGCCGACTGGCAGGCCGAGAAACGCGCGCACGTGCAGAGCGAACTCAGAGAGATCCTGAGAAATAAGCGTCACCATGCCGGTATCGTGCGGGCGCGGCGACACTTCGCTGAACACCACGTCATCACCACACACAAACAGCTCAACGCCAAACAGGCCATATCCGCCCAGCGCGTTTACCACGCTGGCGGCGATCTCCTGCGCCCGCGCGAGGGCAGCGGGGCTCATCTGCTGCGGCTGCCAGGATTCGCGGTAATCGCCATCCTCCTGCCGGTGTCCAATCGGCGCGCAGAAGTGGATACCGTCAACGGCGCTGACCGTCAGCAGCGTAATTTCAAAATCAAATCTGACCACGCCTTCAACAATGACCCGACCCGCGCCGGCCCGGCCGCCCTGCTGGGCATAGTCCCACGCCTGCTGCAGTGCGTCCGCGCTGCGAATAAAGCTCTGACCTTTGCCGGATGAACTCATCACCGGCTTAACGATGCAGGGAAACCCTATCGCTTCCGCTGCAGCAAAAAAGTGCGCCTGGCTGTCGGCAAACTGATAGCGTGAGGTGGGCAGGTTCAGTTCTTCAGCGGCCAGGCGACGGATCCCCTCCCGGTTCATGGTCAGGCGTGCGGCGCGTGCGGTCGGCACCACTTTCTGCCCCCGGGCTTCAAGCTCAACCAGCGTATCGGTGGCAATCGCTTCAATTTCCGGCACTACATAGTGCGGCTGTTCACGGGCGATCAGATCAGCCAGCGCCTCGCCATCCAGCATATTGATTACGTGGCTGCGATGCGCAACCTGCATCGCCGGCGCGTCGGCATAGCGATCGACGGCGATCACTTCCACACCCAAACGCTGGCACTCCAGCGCCACCTCTTTACCCAGCTCACCTGAACCCAGCAGCATAACGCGCGTGGCCCCGGGGCGCAGCGCCGTTCCGAGAGTTGTCATACCTGTCACCTTAGCAGTCAAAAAAAGCGCCAGCAGTATATACGAAAACGTTTGCGTCCTCACGTTTCGCGTTCGTAAAGATTTTCCGTACTTTGCCCGCTCTGACATTTTCTGACGCAGGTTGCGCCAGGATAAAACGGACTAACTTAAACGGGAGTTAAACAATGAATCAGTGGCTGCAGCAGCTTCAGACGGTTCTGGCAAAAAAAGAGGGCGACAGAAAAGCGTCCGGGCTGGGTGACCTCCTGGGACCCGGGGCGCTGGGCGGGCTGGCAGGCCTGCTGGCGGGCAGCAAATCGTCACGTAAGCTGCTGACCAAATTTGGCGGCAAGGCGCTGCTGCTGGGCGGCGGTGCGGCGGCCGGTGCGCTGTTATGGAATAAATATAAAGATCGTATTCGCACCGTGTATCAGCCTGCATCCGGCACTGGCGGGCAGCAGACGCCGCCTGACCAGCGTGCAGAGCGACTTATTACTGCGCTGGTATTTGCCGCGAAAAGCGATGGCCATATCGATGAGGCTGAACAGGCTGCGATCGAGAAAAATATTCAGCAGGCGGGCTACGGCGAGCAGGCAGAGCGGGTGATTAAGCAGGCAATCGCGCGCCCGCTCGATCCACAGTGGCTCGCGGCCGGGGTAAAAAATGAAGAGGAGGCGCTGGAACTCTACGTGCTCAGCTGCGCTGCTATTGATGTTGACCATTTTATGGAGCGCAGCTATCTCGCCGCGCTGGGTGATGCGCTGGCTATTCCGCAGGATGTGCGTGACGGGGTGCAGCGGGATATCGCTGCAGAATCTGCTGGCTGACAGGCTTAATACCGCTGCGTCTGCGCCAGCTCTGGCATTCCCGCCTGATTGGTGCCACGCTTGCATAAAACGATTTCTCAGGGAGAAACCGCGTTATGAAACAGCCGCAGGCAAAAAAAATTCCACATGTCATGACGTTGCATGGCGAAACACGCACTGATGATTATTTCTGGCTGCGCGATGACGATCGTGAAGACCCCAGTGTGCTGTCCTATCTGCAGGAGGAGAACCGCTACGGCAGGGCAATGATGGCGTCTCAAAATGCACTGCAGGATAAGGTGCTGAAAGAGATTGTTGATCGTATTCCGGGCCAGGATTACTCCGTGCCTTATACGAAAAATGGCTTTCGCTATCAGCGCCGCTATGAAGCCGGCAACGAATATGCAGCCTTCTATCGTCAGCCGGTTGAAAGCGGAGCGGAGGCAGCCTGGCAGCTGCTGCTTGACGGTAACATGCGCGCCGCGCACAGTGACTTTTACACCATGGGATCGCTGGATATCAGCCCTGATAATCAGGTTATGGCGCTGGCAGAAGATTTTTTATCGCGCCGCCAGTATGGTATTCGCTTTCGTAATCTGCAGAGCGGCAGCTGGTATCCTGAAGTACTGCATAACGCGTCATCCAGCGTCGCGTGGGCAAACGACTCGCGTACGCTTTACTATGTGCGCAAACATCCCAAAACGCTGCTGGCTTACCAGATATGGCGCCATGAACTGGGCCATCCGCAGAGTGACGACCAGCTGGTGTATGAAGAGAAGGATGAAAGCTTCCATCTCAGCGTACATAAAACCACGTCAGAGCACTTTATTCTTATTGCGCTGTTCAGTACCACCACCAGTGAGATCCTGCTGCTGGATGCAGAATATCCTGATGCGCAGCCCCAGGTGTTCTGCCCGCGCCGGCGCGATCACGAGTACAGCATCGATCACTACAATCACAATTTTTATATCCGCTCAAACCGCGACGGCAAAAACTTCGGTCTCTATCGCAGCGCCTGGCTGGCGGAGCAGCGCTGGGAAACCCTCATCCCTGCCCGCGAGCATGTGGTGCTGGAAGACTTCCAGCTGTTTCGCAGCTGGCTGGTGGTGGAAGAGCGTCAGCGCGGCGTCAGCACGTTGCGGCAGATCAACCGGGCCAGCGGCGAGAGCTATGGTATCGCGTTTGACGATCCCGCCTATGTGACCTGGCTGGCGTTTAATCCCACGCCGGAGAGCGATACGCTGCGCTACGGTTACTCCTCGATGACCACTCCCGATACGCTGTTTGAGCTGAATATGGAGACCGGAGAGCGGCGGATCCTCAAACAGACGCCGATACCGGGATTTGATCCGGATGAGTATAAAAGTGAGCACCAGTGGATCAAAACGCGCGACGGCACCGAAGTGCCGGTATCGCTGGTTTATCACCGTAACTATTTCCAGCGCGGTAAAAATCCGCTGCTGGTCTATGGCTATGGCGCCTACGGCAGCACGATGGAAGCGGGTTTCAGTGCCAGTCGCGTCAGCCTGCTGCAGCGCGGTTTTATCTATGCCATTGTGCACGTACGTGGAGGAGGCGAGCTGGGGCAGCAGTGGTATGACAGTGGTCGTCTGATGCATAAGATGAACAGCTTCACTGATTTTATCGATGTGACGCAGGGGCTGGTGGCCAAAGGCTATGGTGACCCGCAGCGGCTCTATGCCATGGGCGGTAGCGCTGGCGGGCTGCTGATGGGCGCGGTTGTCAATATGGCGCCGGATCTGTTCCATGGCGTGGTGGCGCAGGTGCCGTTTGTGGATGTGGTGACCACCATGCTGGATCCGACCATTCCGTTAACCACCGGTGAGTATGATGAGTGGGGTAACCCGGAACAGCCCGACGCTTATCACTATATCAGTCGTTACAGTCCGTACGATAATGTGACCGCGCAGGCGTATCCGCATCTGCTGGTCACTACCGGACTGCACGACTCGCAGGTGCAGTACTGGGAACCTGCCAAATGGGTAGCAAAACTGCGCGAACATAAAACCAGCGACACGCTGTTACTGCTCTGTACCGACATGGACTCCGGCCACGGCGGTAAATCAGGACGCTTTAAATCCTATGAGGGTGTTGCGCAGGAGTTTACGTTCCTGATTGCGCTGGCGCAGGGCAGCCTGCCGGATCGGATTGATTACTGATCGTCTTTGACATATTTGCGCAGCGCCTGCCGCAGCGGCGGGCGCAGGTCGCGTACATTTTCCAGTACCCAGCGCAGATAGCCCGGATCGCGGCGTGCAATCGCGCTGATACTCTGCCCGCGGTATTTACCAAACGGGAAGAGATCGCCGGACACCGCAACCGGTTCGGTGCGGCTGACCATCTCTGCCGGACTCCAGCCGGAAATCTCCATAATACGGATCAGCAGTGCGGCGGTGACATAGCAGTCATAAAGTGCGCGGTGTGCATGCAGGTCAGCAGGCGGCGTCACCTCAAGTTTCAGGCTGTGCCGCAGCGCCTGATTACCATACTTAATACCGGGCCACAGTTTGCGCGCCAGCGTCATGGTGCAGATCCATTCGCCGGGCATGGCGGGCAGCATGCGGCGGTCAAAGCTGGCGTTATGCGCCACATAGTGCGGACTGCCGTGATAGCGGCTGATGATCGCTTCTATCGGAGGTTTATCTGCCACCATGGCTTCAGTAATGCGGTGCACCATCATTGCCTGCCGGCTGATAGGGCGATCCGGACAGACCAGATCGCTCATCGGATTAACAATCTGCCCGTCAATGACATCCACTGAGGCGACTTCAACCACGCCGCCCTGCAGGCCGCAGGTTTCTGTATCTATCACGCGTAACATAAATTATTTCTGCTTAGGTTCGTAGGGCAGGCGGGAAAGGCTGAGCGAAGCCTGACGATAGTGCATCAGGCGCTGGCGGAACCAGTCGCGCATCGCTTCCGGCTGCTCGCGCTCAACCATCTCCGCCACGACCGGCATATTGTAGCGCTCTTTAAACGCGACGCCCGCTGCCGCCAGCTCAACGTTGACTTTGTCTTTCTCTTCCTGCGACAGCTGTGCAAGATTATAACGCATGCTTTTCTCCTGATAATCAGCGGCAAAAATAATAGTTTCATGCAGCAGGATCAAGGGCAACCGGATCGCACTGCAGGTCTCGACACGCTGAATCCGGCGGCGTATCCTGCTGCCACATCAGCGGCAGCGCCGGAAAACCCGCCGGGTAGTCCGTTAGTCTGCCGTGCCAGTAAAGATGAAATGAGGTCAATATTTTGCTGAAAAAAGTGATCCCAGCCTGCATGCTGCTGGCGCTCTGCAGCCAGGCGCTGGCGGGTGAAATTATTACGGTCAGTCGTTTTGAAATCGGTAAGGCAAAGTGGCCTTTCACGCGTGAAGAAGTCATGCTGACCTGTGAAAAAGATGGCGCGCTGTTTGCTATCAATCCCAGCACGCTGCTGCAGTACCCGCTGAATGAAAAAGCGCTGGCGCGCGCCGATGCCGGGCAGGGCACGCTGCAGTCGATTAGTACTATTCTGGCAGATGATAAAGCGCACCCTGGCAGCAAAATGTCACTACAGCCGATTATCGATCGTGCGCAGCAGCTGTGCGCTAATTAAAAGAGGGCTGACGCTGCAGCTCAAAAGCGTTGCGTGCGTCTGGTAGTGCCAGCGCGATCACAGAGTTGGCAGCTTTCCGGCTCACGTCAGGCAGCTTGCTGGACAATGTTCGCCGTTGAACTACCTTTAAATGGCAAGGCACCTCGCCTGCAAAAATGCCAACTTTTAGCGCACGGCTCACTACGAGCCATTTCCCTGGACCCGATACAGGAATCGTATTGGGTCTTTTTTTAATTCATTGTTTTTAAAGGTTATTTTCAGGTTCGTACGAAAATGTCCGAAATTTGTCCGAAATCTTTATATCCGGCTTAAATCATCACATATTCCTGCCCACGTGAATCCAGATATTTTTGACCCTCAACATGTTCTGCTTCTGTCTATGCGCCTGGATGGCATCCGGAAATAAGCATCCGGCTTTCTTCAACCCCGGCGGGCTGAAGAGTAAACGCTGTTGTCAGACGCGTTATTCACGGTCTTTTTCAGTGATATCAGCCAGGCTGACACTGGCTGCTTCCGGTGGCAGCAATAAGGGCAGGGCCAGTATATGTCCTGTTTTACTCTGAATGACGAAAAGGTGATTTACCTGACTTCGCTGAAAGTCATTCTGGAAATATCCTCTCTTCTCCGGCCGGTCAGCGTTCGCCAGCCACGCCCCTATGTGAAGTGCGATAGCTTTCAGAGCAGGGAAGCTTTCAGGCGTTATCCTTAACCGCAGGGACAGGCATACGCGTTGATTCAGCCGGTTCCGCTTCAGCACATCTTCACTTCTTCCGCGACAGCCTCTCTGAAAACATGCATGAGCAGCGAGCATAACGCGGCCGCTATCATCAGCTTGTGTGCTTCTCATCGCTGTAACTCATTATTCTGCACTATGCTTATCCCTGACGATTCGCGCTGTATTGAGTGCCCACAGGGTATAAAATCAAAGCCAGCACCTCATAACTAACGTGAAAATAGAATCATGGAGGGCAATCCAGCGTGAGTATGGATAACTCAAACCAAAAAAATAAGGCAGTAATACATCTTGGCGCTGAGCAGATTGTCATAGAGCGCAGATACCGCGCCCTTGGCGCCATAAATGATGCCTTAATTGCAGTATGGTTTCTGATTGGCAGCATCTTTTTCTTTTACGATTCACTTATGACAGATGGCACCTGGCTTTTTGTGGCCGGCAGCCTTCAGTTGCTTCTGCGCCCGGTGATAACGCTTGCTGAGCTAATACACGTGAAAAGGTCTTATAACAGGCAGCGGAACTAAATAACATTATCGTTAGCCCCGCCCCCCCATCCACGGGGTGCCTGCCTGCTTTGTCTCTGCTGGTGTAATAAGCGCACAGTGCGTGCGTTCCCATCCGGTGTGCAGCAGCGGTTCAGGCGGTAAAGTAAACTATCAAAGGCAAAAGTACTTCTGTATGCTCTGTATCTCCGATAGACAGGGTAGATTTTCTTTTGCCCCAAATTAGCTTTAGGCTATTCTGATTTCCCTGCTTTTACTAAACGTGTTAAAAAAATAAACCCAGGTTTACATTTATGATATATGACTGCTTTTTATACTATGACGAAGATATGCTGCTGGAGTTAAGACTTAACACTCTTTATGACTATGTTGATAAATTTGTGATAGTAGAGTCGTTGTATACCTTTACGGGTGTTCGGAGAGAAAAGCTTCATTTTAATATAGAAAAATTTAGCCGATTCAAAGATAAAATAATTTATGTTGTCAATGATGCGGTTCCAAAAATCCATCATCAAAGTTTCCATTCGAATGGCTCATTCGTAGAAGCTGGCACTTCCGATCCGTGGGAGAACGAAACTACTGCACGTAACGCCATTATGAAAGGATTAACTGAAGCCGACAATCAGGACATAATTATGGTGTCAGATGTCGATGAAATACCACGTCCTTCTGCATTGCAGTGCTTCAGCCATCGGCATCTTTGTACTGTGCTTCATCAAAATTTTTACAACTATAAATTTAATGTGCAGGTACTGAATGAGGATGGCTCTCCGCGCCTCTGTACACTTCCCAAAATGACAACGCTGAAAAACCTGAAAGGTTTTTTTCGTAGCCAGCCAGACATGCTGCGTAATGTAAAGCGTAAAGGAACACCTGTTCGTGATAGCTGGTGGCGCTGGCAGCTGCTTAAAATTTTTACACGTACAGTGAGTGATGCAGGCTGGCACTTTTCCTGGGTCATGACTGATGAACGCATCAGTGAAAAGATGTCTACTATTTCGCATACCGAGCATAATGTTCCGGAGTTCAATAACCCGGACCATATACGACGCTGTGTTGAGCAAAACGTTGATATCTGGAATCGCTCACGAAAAATGGTTGTCAGGCCAGTAACTTCAGCTTACATGCCTGAATGGTTAGTGCTGAACCAGAAGCGGTTTATGGATTATATAAAGCCTGTCTGACGCAAAATGAAAAAGCCTGGAAACTTGCGAACTGAGGTAAACAGGCTATGCTTAAAGCGTACTATCTCAATGCGCCGCATCTAACGACGGACTGTTTGTTAATCACTGACGATCAACAGGCGCACCAATTCAGGGCTCTGCTTTGGCAGGGCCTTTCCTTTACTGGCTGCTGACTGAAAAGTGCAGTCAGCAGCCGGCAAGACTCTCACTCCAGCAGATAAATACCCGCAACGAGTGTGCCAACAGAAATAATGTGCAGTAGCTCAGTCATGGTTCGCCCTCCTGGATATGTACAGATGAAGTCAAGGACGGATATCACAGTTCGTCAAATTTAATCATTGTGGGTGATTATTTTAAAGCAGCGTAATGACTGTGCGTTTTGTCTGAATTCAGCATTGCGCCGGTTATCTTAGCAAGCCGCTAACTGATTAAGTTCAGAGAATAAAGTGAGTTTTGTTTAGCGTGTATGCTGAATAGCATTGCTCCCGCTACCCGATTTTAGGTCTGTTTGCTCTTAAAAATGCAGCAAAACTCTTTTTTTGTACTATATTGTTATAGCAAAGGGTGAGTTTTGTAAAAAACAACGCTGCATCCTCAATAACAAACAGACAGGCCGCAAAAGGCCGTTTTAAACTAAAGGATATAAAAATTATTTCAGTTTCAATCTCTATGCGTTGCCCTCACTGCCTGGGCTCGCAGTATCGTAAATCCGCCTTTGACGTTTCTGAGAAGAATCCGGCGGGTGCTAAGTGCATATTCTGTAAAACAGCGATGATTGCCCTTAACCCGGCGGCGATGAACACGTTAGCTAAGCTTAAAATGAATAACGAAGTGCTTCACAGATAACGGATCTCTGTCATGCAAAAGGCCACCTTCGGGTGGCCTTTTTTATGCTGGTGTACTGCGGTAAGCCCAATCAAGACTACAAAATAATCCAGTGCCGGGCAGGCGTTCAGGCCTCAGGCTGTCCTGCCGGGCCCTTACTCATCGGTCCCCCGGGCACCGGATGCTCCATCGGCGGAGCGGGGCGGCCATCAGGACCAATCGGACGTTCCGGTTGCTGACAACCTGCCAGCATCAGCAGGCTGGCAGAGATAATCATGCCACTAAAAAACAGCTTCATTCATACACTCCCTGATTAACAGCAACCTGGCGTTGCACATTAACTCTGGCTGATAAAATGCAATCTGTCGTTAGCGCCTGGCTTAATTTCACTGACCGGTAAAACCGCTCAGGCCCGGATTTCTTGTCTCAGGCGTTGCCGTGCATGGCGTCATCGCTTCTGTTGCCTATACTTAGGTTCTTAATGACAGGAGGCAAGCATGTTCAAACATAACAGTAATGAAGAGCGCAAACATGAGGGTGATGTAGCCAAAGGATTGCCTGAAGCGGCACCCTCTGCCGGAAACGCGTATGAAGAGGACGATCATCCGGTTCAGGACGCACCAGACGAGCATGGCGAAATTCCCCGTACGCGTGATAGCAGTGAAGATGAAAAGAAAGATCCCTGGGAAGATAAAGGGAAATAACGCGTAGACGCCAAATAAGCAGGGTGTGACATTTATCTTTTTTTCTGCGGCTGGCGCACATATCCCTCAGGCCGCCGCAGTACGTCAGACAGGTAAGCCTATACTGAAAATACCCAACCCAGGGTCAGGAGGTAAATATGTCAGAACGTCCAGATGATCTTCAGCCTATCCCCGATGATGGACAGGCACCCGGTGCAGATGAGGATTTGCCCATGGATGATGGCGCAGTGCCCAACGATGACGCCATTCCTGCGGGTGATACGCGCAGAATTTAATCGGGATACATTTACCACTCAGTTGACCCCGTCTGGCCTGGCGCTGCACGGGGTTTTTTATGAATAGGGTCAATAGGCTGGACTGCTTATCCGTAAAGAGTAAAGCCGCGCCATACAGCCTGAAATGATATAAAATGCATCTGGCTTTTTATATTTCAGGACAAATTAGTAATGGTAGATACACACTATTTACTCTGGGTGATGACAGGGACGCTAACGATTCTCAGCCTGTTTATTGGCGCCATTGTCGGACAGGCGAAAACCCGCCGGCTGGGTATGATGACCTTTACCGGTCTCTGGGCATTTTTTATGCTGGCCATATTTCTGATCACCCGTTAACCCACTATCAGCAGATGCACCAGCCGGGCCAGCGACTCCAGCAGCAACAGGCTGCCGGCCACCAGCACAATCAACACCATGATAAACTGCTTACGGCCTTTCATGCTGTGCTCTCCACGGGCAACGCCATACCGGCATTACACTATGCCGGTTGGGGTAAACTGACGTTAAACCATCAGAATATGAGCCGCAGCCTGCTAACGAAATAGCCGGCCGTCACGTACCAGCTCGCGCGGATAGCTGTTTTTAATGCGGTTGCCCACTTTTTTAGCCAGCCCAAGCGGCTGCTGCTGCCAGGTGACGATCACCTCATCCCGGGCAGGTAGCGTCTCCGGATGAATATCCTGCCCGCGATACCAGCTCTCCGCCTCTGTTTCATTCAGCGCAAACGTTAGCGCTTCGTCAGGCTGCACCAGCGCCATGACCGCTTCGTGCTGCCAGCGGTAGCCTTTGGGAAAGGTTTCAGCCAGTTTCAGGCCGATGCGTGAAAAACGCACCTTATTCAGCCACTGCTCTGCGCTGGCCGGAAACAGCCACAGCTCTTTGTCCCGCTGCCAGAGTGTCAGGTTCTCATCCCACTGCAGGCCCACCTTAGCGGCTGCCTGCATCACCTCTGCGCTGAATTTACGGCTGGCGGGTGTAAACGGCAGCTTGCCGAGTTTATAGCCTGGCGCCGGCAGGGCCGGCACGCTGGCGGTTTTACGCAGACGCGCAACAAAGAATCCTTCGCTGTCAAAGCAGTGCGGAAAGACGTGCAGATAGCCTTCCGGCGTCAGGGCCGCCTCTGCGCCGGCAAACAAATCCTGCAGCGGCAGGATCTCTGTGGCGTCAGGATAGCGTGCCAGTAACCAGGCTATTACCTGCTGATTCTCGATTGTGTTGAGGGTACAGGTTGAGTAGATCAGCACGCCGCCGGGCCTGAGCGCGTGAAAAGCGCTGTCGATGAGATCGCGCTGGGTAGCCGCAATCGCCTCTGTGCTGGCCAGCGTCCAGTTGCGCAGTGCATCTGCATCTTTACGCACGACGCCTTCACCAGAACAGGGGGCATCGAGCAGGATGGCGTCAAATTGTTCCGGCAGCGCTGCGCCAAACACCCGGCCATCGAAATGCGTCAGCGCCACGTTGCTGACGCCGCAGCGGCTGATATTGGCATGCAGCACTTTGACCCGGCTGGCGGAGTATTCATTGGCAAGGATCGCGCCGCGATTATGCATCAGCGCCGCCAGTTGCGTGGTTTTGGACCCCGGTGCGGCCGCCATATCCATGACCTGCTGTGCTTCCGGCGCGGCAGCAAACAGCGCCGTAACCGGCAGCATAGAACTCGCTTCCTGAATGTAGAACAGACCGCTGAGATGTTCCGCTACGCTGCCAAGCGGCAGGCTCTCATCATCGCGCTCGATCCAGAATCCTTCTGCGCACCAGGGTACCGGCGTCAGACGCCAGCCGTAATGTGCCGTGCGGGCGAGAAAATCAGCCACGCTGATTTTCAGCGTGTTAACACGCAGGCTTTTGCGCAGCGGCTGCTGGCTGATGGCGAGAAAGCGTTGCAGTTCAGCTTCGTCGGTGAGACTGGCACGCATGAGGGTGATGAACTCTTCAGGAAAACGACTGGACACAACAATTTACCGCGCTAAAAAATGATGCGCGCAGTGTAACACGCGCAAAGAGAACGGGCAGCCTGCTGGCTGCCCGGTTGGTTAACGGGGGGCCGGGATTGCCGTACCCCATTCACGCCACGCTTTCGGCGCCTCATCCTGCAGCAGGAAGTGCTTGTTGGCGCCTGCCTGCGGTGCCAGCGGTACGGTAGGCGGAGTAGCGAACTGAATGCCACCGCGAATAAACTGCTGGAAGGTGCCGGTTTTCACCACGCCGCCAATCAGGCCAAAATCGAGGTTATAGCCGGATGCCAGCCAGAACACCGAATTATTCCGCACCAGGTGCTGATATTTTTTACTGATGCGCAGCGCAATCTGCACCCGATCGGCCATATTACCCAGCGAGGTGCCGGTGACCGTACCGACCTCAACGCCACGGAACAGCACCGGCGTGCCCAGCGAGAGCGAGCCTGCCTCGGCGGCATCGACATAAATGTTCAGGCCGTTCAGGTAACGTGAGTCAGTGATCGTGCTTTCCTGCAGTTCAAAGCTGCGCGCCATCGCACCTTTGCCGGGATCAACGTTCACATAAGGCTGCAGAATTGTCTCCAGATGGTTGACGCCTGCTGCAGAAATTTCCGGCGATACCACTGAGAAACGGCTGCCCGTGCGGGCAAAGTCCTGCACATATTCCGGATAGAGCACAGCTTTGGCGACCACCTGATTGTTATCCTGACTCAGCGCCAGCGATTCTACCTGACCGACATTGATACCGAGATAGCGAACCGGCATGCCTGCCGCCAGTTTGCTGCCGTCATAAGTGTGCAGGGTAATCTGGCTGCCCACGGCGCGCGCTGCGGTTTCTGACGCGTACAGCACGCGCTTAACGCCTTTTTTCGCCTGCGCACCGGTCAGATTGTCAAAACTGATTGCTCCTTTCAGCGCCCGGTTAATTGGCGACGCCTGTACGGTCAGACCGCTACCGTTAAGCTGCACTTTGGCACCGCCTTCAGCCCAGAATACGCTTTCGCTGGTCAGCAGCTTGCGATACTGCGGCTGAATATGCACTGAGATATCAAACGCGTCTGCACGCGGCACCACATCGACCACTTCACCGACTTCAAACTTGCGGTAGAGCACCACCGAACCCGCCTGGACATCTGGCAGGCTGGTTGCCGTCAGCGTAAGGGTGGCTGGCGGCTGGTCGCCGGTGATCCCTTCCGCCGCCCGCTCGGCGTCTGCATAGAGCGGATAGCGGCTGGAGGCTTTACCTTTAGCGCCGGGATCGAGTCGAATACCGCCATCCACCCATTCACGTGCGCTGGCGCCCAGCACCTGCATGCCGTCGAGGCCAAATTTCACGTTCAGGCGGCTGTTGACAATAAACTTACTGTCAGCGTGCACCAGCTGGCGATATTCAGGGTTAATCGCAACGACAAAATTGATGCCGTTTTCATCCAGTTTGCGTGAGATCACCTGACCAATCTTCATGCCATAGATCACGACCGGCTGGCCGGCATCAATACCGTAGGTTTCCGGCGCGCTGAGCTGTACGGTCAGGACATCCGGTTTCTGCAGCAGCGTTTCACTGGCGGGCAGCACGCTGAAATGGTCCTGCGGCTCGCCGTCGCCGGGCACTAGCTCCAGCGTGTTACCGGTGAGCAGGCTGCTCAGGCTGGTGTCAGTGAGGCTGAGTTTCGGTGCGCGCATCTCAATACGTGTACCGCTGCGCATCAGGCCGGTAACTGACGGATCAATGGTCAGTTCCCCCGAAACTTTACCACCAGGCAACAGCGTAAGTTTGGTCAGTGTGCCTACTTCCAGCCCCTGATAAATCAAAGGCGTACTGTTGGCTTTAAGGTTGTTACCATCAGGCAGTTCAAGATTAATCAGCACGCCGCGCTGGCTGTGTGCAAGATCCGGATAGAGCTGATAGTTCTGCTCGCTCTCAGCCGGGTCGCCTTTTTCCGGGGAATCAAAGGCGATAGCGCCGTTCACCAGCGCGGCCAGGCTCTCAAGCTTCACTTTTGCACCGCTCAGGCTGACATCGGCATCAATACCGGAAACGTTCCAGAAGCGGCTCTGCTTTTTGATCAGGTTGATAAAACGCCGCTCAATCAGCACATCAATCGTGACGCCATCGGTATTGCCATTAAGGCTGTAATCATAGACGTGTCCCACCGGAATCTTGCGGTAGTAGACCAGCGAGCCGGTATTAAGCGAACCCAGGTCAGGCGCATGCAGATGGATGAGCAGCTCGCCGGTATTGACCCGGTATTTGGGCTGCGTATCAAGCGCGGTGAAATGGTCGCGCTCTTTGCCATCGCCAGGCATCATACCGATGTAGTTACCGCCCACGAGCGCATCCAGCCCGGAGACGCCAGCGAGAGAAGCTTTTGGCGTCACCAGCCAGAATTGCGTATTTTCACGCAGTGCATCACGCATATCGCTTTTGATACTCGCTTTGATGCGAATGCTGCGGTAATCATCGCTCAGCTCAATGCCCTGCACGGTACCGACTTCCACACCCTGATAGCGAATCGGCGTGCGGCCCGGCACAATGCCGTCTGCCGTCTGGAAGTTGATGGTAATCGTTGTCCCGCGCTCCTGATAGTTGGTCCACAAAAGCCAGCTGGCAATCAGCAGGGCGATAATGGGCAAAAGCCAGAATGGCGACAACTTACGTTTATTACGTACGGTTGCGCTAGTCGGTGTAGTCGGCGTTTCCTGTTGCATGTGCATCCCAGATCAGGCGGCTATCCAGCCACTCAACAGCCATAATAGTCAGGATTACCGCTGCGCCGAAGTAAAACGCGGCAGGTCCCATGGTAAAAGCCAGTAGCTGATCGCGATTGACCAGCGACATCGTTAAAGCAATAACAAACAGATCCAGCATCGACCAGCGTCCTACCCAGGTCACCACGCGCAGCAGCCGGATGCGGGTTTTCAGCCCCTGCTCACATTTGAAGTGAATGCTGAGCAGCAGCGTCAGCATTACCAGTACTTTTGTGAAAGGCACCAGAATACTGGCGATAAACACCACCGCCGCGATGGGGATATTGCCCGAGCCGAGCCCAAGAATACCGGAAAAAATAGTGTCTTCGCGCCGCGAGCCGTTTACAAATACCACGGAAATTGGCAGCAGATTGGCGGGGATCAGCATGACAATTGATGCGATTAATGCCGCCCAGGACTTTTGCAGGCTGTGGCGGCGGCGAAAATCAAGCGGCGTATGACAACGCGTACAGCGGCCGCGCGCATCGGGCATCCCGGTGTGGTGACAGTTCAGACAGACCTGCCAGCGCTCCGGCGGCGCAGTGGGCGTGTCCTGCGGATAGTAATGCTCCCAGAGTTCTTCCACGTTAAGATGAATAATGGTGAGCAGGCTCAGTACGGTTAAGGCCACGTAAGCGGCCAGTCCATAGCCCAGCGCCAGCGAGGCGTAATCCTGAACTTTGATCGAGGCTACGCCAATGCCGACCAGATAAATATCCAGCATCACCCACTCCTTTAGCCGCTCAAGCATCAGCAGCACCGGGCGCAGATTCATGCCCAGCCGGTTGCCGATCCACAGGTAGCTGATGCCGGCAACCAGCGTAACCGGAGCACCAATGGTGCAAAAAGCGACCATAGCGGCCGTAAGCACGTTGCCCTGTTGCGCCATCTGCAATACGCCTTCCAGCAGACTGGCGTTAATGCGCATGCCAAGCAGACGAATTTCAACCAGCGGCAGGCTGAAAGCAAAAGGCATCAGCACCAGCATTGTGACTGCCATTGCGGTCAGACGCCGCATTGACCAGTCGCGGCCGTTCTGGATTTTGGCATGACAGCGCGGGCAATAGGCAGTTTGATGCGATTTCACATCCGGTAAGGAAAAAAGGGTATCGCATTGGGGGCAACGCTGATAACGTGCGTGGGGCAAGCTCTGGCTGATAGCGTGAATTTTCATAAGTGACGCGAGTGGCCCATCATTCGTTACGGTTGCCGGCAGTCTGAACAGAACGTGCAGCCTGCACTATCTTGTGGTACGAGATCAGTCTCAATCATAGCGTGCTAAGGGTATAGCAACTTATTCAATGATTCACCTTGTTGGGCTGGATTATTAGTGCTTATTTTAACGACTGAGGGAAAACTGACACCTCTCAGTGATGAATTATGGTTGATCAATGAACAAAAAAGCCTTTTACGAGGATCTAAATCGTGATGCCCGGGCGCTGCTGGCGGGCGAAACTTCTTTCCTGGCCGCGCTGGCTAACTGCAGTGCGCTGCTGTTTGAGCGTCTGGAAGGGGTTAACTGGGCAGGCTTTTACCTGCTGACGGAAGAGAATACGCTGGTACTGGGTCCGTTCCAGGGCAAAATTGCCTGCGTGCGCATTCCGGTAGGTAAAGGGGTCTGCGGCACGGCAATGGCAGAAGGGCGTGTCCAGCGCGTGGATGATGTGCACGCGTTCCCTGGCCATATCGCCTGTGATGCCGCCAGCAACGCAGAAATCGTGATTCCTCTGAAAGTGAAGGGTCTTCTGGCAGGCGTTCTTGATATCGACAGTACACTTCATTCCCGCTTTGATAGTGAGGATGAAGCAGGGCTGGTAGCCCTTGCCGACGGGCTGTGTGAGGTGCTGGCGAACAGCAACATCGAAAAATTTATTGCGCTGTCGCATAGCTAATCGTCTGGATTGCATGGCATTTGGCGATGTTGTCATTATAATGTCGCCTGTTCATGCCCTCTCTGGTCGGCAAATCCGTTGTAATCAGGAAATTTCATGGAAAATCAACCTAAGTTGAATAGCAGTAAAGAAGTCATCGCCTTTCTGGCGGAACGTTTTCCGCACTGCTTTAGCGCCGAAGGTGAAGCGCGTCCGCTCAAAATCGGTATCTTTCAGGATCTGGTCGAGCGCGTTCAGGGCGAAAATAGTCCGAGCAAAACGCAGCTGCGTTCAGCTCTGCGTCTTTATACCTCCAGCTGGCGTTATCTTTACGGTATCAAAGCAGGTGCAACACGTGTGGATCTTGATGGCAACGCCTGTGGCGTGCTGGATGAGCAGCACGTAGAGCATGCGCGTAAGCAGCTGGAAGAGGCAAAGGCACGCGTTCAGGCGCAGCGTGAGCAGCAGCGGGCGAAAAAGCGCGAAGCGGGAGAAGAGAGTGCAGAGCGTCGTCCGCGTAAGCCAGCACCGCGTAAAGCGGCTGAAGGCGATGCGCCGCGTAAGCCACGCCCTCAGACGCCACGCACCGGTGCTGCAGAACGCAACGCCGCGCCACGTCCGCCGCGGGCAAAACCCGTTACCGACACCTCAGCTTTGCAGCCAGGTCAGACTATTAAAGTCACAGCAGGCAAAAGTGCTATGGACGCTACCATTCTTGAAATTACTAAAGATGGCGTTCGGGTACAGCTTGCTTCCGGCCTGGCAATGATTGTGCGCGCAGAACACTTGCAGTTCTGAAACGGAGGCCCGACCCTGGCATGAACAGCTTTTTTAAGATCGGTATGATCGCGGGCCTGCTGCTGGCAGGCCCGTCCGTTGCCGCAGATAACATTACGCGTGCAGACCAGATCCCGCAGTTACACGAAGAAGCCCAGCATCCCACCGTCAGCGAGCGGGTTACATCGCGCTTTACCCGCTCTCACTACCGCCAGTTCGATCTGAATCAGGACTTCTCAGCAAAAATTTTTGATCGCTACCTGAATCTGCTGGATTACAGCCATAATGTGCTGCTGGCATCTGACGTTGCGCAATATGCGGATAAAAAAACCACGCTCGGCGATGAGCTGCGCAGCGGTAAGCTGAACCTGTTTTACGATCTTTATAACCTGGCGCAAAAACGCCGTTTTGAGCGCTATCAATACGCGCTAACGGTACTGGATCGTCCGCTGAATTTCAGCGGCAATGATTCCATTGATATTGACCGCGCAAAGGCGCCCTGGCCAAAAAGCACCGCAGAGCTGAACGCGCTCTGGGATGCCAAAGTGAAATATGATGAGCTCAGCCTGAAGCTGGCGGGCAAAGATGACAAAGAGATCCGTGAAACGCTGACTAAGCGTTATAACTTTGCCATCCGCCGCCTGGCTCAGAGCAACAGCGAAGATGTATTCCAGCTGGCAATGACCGCCTTTGCTCATGAGATCGACCCCCACACCAACTACCTCTCCCCGCGCAATACTGAACAGTTCAACACTGAGATGAGCCTGTCGCTTGAGGGGATTGGCGCCGTGCTGCAGATGGATGATGACTATACGGTTATCAACTCTATGGTTGCTGGCGGTCCGGCGGCAAAAAGCAAATCGATTACCGTTGGCGATCGCATCGTCGGGGTAGGTCAGCCGGGTAAACCCGTTGAAGACGTCATCGGCTGGCGTCTTGATGATGTGGTTTCAAAAATCAAGGGACCAAAAGGCAGCAAAGTGCGCCTTGAGATCCTGCCTGCCGGTAAAGGCACCAAAACCCGGACCGTCACGCTCACGCGTGAAAAAATCCGTCTGGAAGATCGCGCGGTAAAAGGCACGGTGCATAACGTTGGCAAAGAAAAAGTCGGCGTGCTGGATATTCCGGGTTTCTATGTTGGTCTGACTGACGATGTCAAAGTACAGCTGCAGAAACTGCAAAAGCAAAACGTTGACAGCGTGGTTATCGACCTGCGGACCAATGGCGGCGGTGCACTGACTGAAGCCGTGTCACTCTCCGGCCTCTTCATTCCGGGCGGCCCGGTGGTGCAGGTCAGAGATAACAATGGCCGGGTGCGTGAAGACAGCGATACCGACGGCATTGTTTACTATAAAGGTCCGCTGGTGGTACTGGTTGATCGGTTCAGTGCGTCAGCCTCGGAAATTTTTGCTGCGGCAATGCAGGATTATGGCCGGGCGCTGATTGTCGGCGAACCAACCTTTGGCAAGGGAACCGTACAGCAGTATCGTTCTCTGAACCGCATCTACGATCAAATGCTGCGTCCGGAATGGCCTGCGCTGGGGTCGGTACAATATACCATCCAGAAATTTTATCGTATTAACGGCGGCAGTACGCAGCGCAAAGGTGTCACTCCTGATTTGCTGATGCCGACCGGCGTTGAAGCAGCAGAGACCGGCGAAAAATTTGAAGATAACGCGCTGCCGTGGGACAGCATCAATGCGGCGACGTATACCAAAACCGGTGATATCACCGCGCTGGTGCCGAAGCTGACGCAGTCCCATGCCGATCGCATTGCGCAGGATCGCGAGTTCCAGTACATCATGAAAGATATTGCGCGTTTCAATGCGATGAAAGACAAGCGTAACATCGTGTCGCTCAACCTGGCTCAGCGTGAAAAAGAGAGCCATGAAGAGGATGCGCTGCGCCTGGAGCGTATTAACGCGCGCTATCAGATGGAAGGTAAAAAACCGCTGAAAAATCTCGAAGCGCTGCCGAAGGATTATAAAGAGCCCGATCCTTATCTGGACGAGACGGTAAAAATTGCCAACGATCTGGCGCAGCTGGCGGCTTCTCAGCCTGCTGCCACTCCGGCAAAGTAATCCTGAAGCTGGTCACAAAACACCGCTACGGCGGTGTTTTTTTTTGCACTATACTCGCTAAATAAGTGGTCTGAGCAGTCTGTAAATGACCGTCAGAGTGGAATGTAAAGTTTTGTTTTTTTAGGCACTTAAAGATTAAGGTCGCTTGAAAAGCCGCGTAATGAACATAGGATATATATCCGCGTACAAGCGCGTGCACAACTGAGGAAGAATAACATTTATGATGCGTATTGCTCTTTTCCTGATCACCAACCTGGCGGTGATGTTGGTATTCGGACTCATTCTGAGTCTGACAGGAATCCAGTCAAGCAGTGTTCAGGGCCTGATGATTATGGCGGGTCTGTTTGGCTTTGGCGGTGCGTTTGTTTCACTGCTGATGTCCAAATGGATGGCGCTGCGCTCCGTGGGCGGGGAGGTAATTACGCAGCCCCGCAATGAGACCGAGCGCTGGCTGATGGAGACCGTGGGTCGCCAGGCGCAGCAGGCTGGCATTGCGATGCCGCAGGTGGCCATTTATCACGCGCCCGATATTAATGCCTTTGCGACCGGCGCCCGCCGCGACGCCTCGCTGGTCGCGGTGTCAACCGGCCTGCTACAGAACATGAGCCGCGATGAAGCCGAAGCCGTACTGGCGCACGAGATCGCGCATATCGCTAACGGAGATATGGTCACCATGACCCTGATTCAGGGCATTGTGAACACCTTTGTTATCTTTATCTCGCGCATTATTGCGCAGGTTGCGTCGGGCTTTCTGTCCGGTAACCGCGATGGCGAAGAGAGCAGCAACGGTAATCCGCTGGTCTACTTTGCGGTTGCAACGGTGCTGGAACTGCTCTTTGGCATTCTCGCCAGCATTATTACGATGTGGTTCTCACGCCACCGTGAGTTTCATGCTGATGCAGGGTCGGCAAAGCTGGTTGGCCGCGAGAAAATGATCGCCGCGCTGCAGCGTCTGAAAACCAGCTACGAGCCACAGGAGCCAGGCAGTATGATGGCGTTCTGCATCAACGGTAAAAACAAGTCGTTCAGTGAGCTGTTTATGTCTCACCCGCCGCTTGATAAGCGTATCGAAGCGCTGCGCAGCGGGCAGTATCTGAAATAACCCGGACTGACGGAAAAAAGGCATCACTGCGGTGATGCCTTTTTTATTGGCACACGAAGAGCCTCAGGCCGCTGGCGCACGCGACTGGGTCAGCCGCACCAGACTTATCGCAGCGGCAACGGAAGCAAAGCCTCCGGCAAGGATCAAAGAGGCGTGCGTGCCGTTATCGCTGAACAGGTTGAACATCAAAGCCACCAGTGCGGCACCGGCGCTTTGTCCTGTCAGGCGCGCGGTGCCCAGCATCCCGCTGGCTCCGCCGCTGCGGCTGCGCGGGGCGGAAGAGATAATAGTGTGATTATTAGGCGACTGAAACAGGCCAAAACCGGCACCGCACAGCATCATACGCCAGATAATATCCGCATCAGCAGGCTGCGCCGGAAGCATGGCCAGCAGAAACAGCCCGGCGGCAAACAGCGCCAGTCCCAGCCCACCCAGCAAGCCTGCGTGATATTTCTCAATCAAACGTCCGGCAGCCGGCGCCATCACCATTGTTGCCAGCGGCCACGGCGTCAGCAGCAGACCGGTTGCCACTTCATCCCGGCCAAGCACATTCTGCAGATAAAACGGCAGCGAAACCATGGCCAGCATCTGCGCGCAGAAAGAGCAGACAGAGGTGCCAATGGAGAGCGAGAACAGGGGCAGACGCAGCAGATCAACCGGTAACAATGGCACCGTCATGGTCAGCTGACGACGCACAAAGACAATCCCGATAATGAGCAGCGCCGCCAGTTCGGCCACGATCAGACTGGCGGGCTGCCCCTGTGAAAAGCCGCTCAATGCGGTGATAAGCAGTCCGAAAAACAGCGCGTTCATCACCGCGCTCGGAATATCAAATTTCTGCTGGCGCGCTTTTTGCGGATTATCGGGCAGGAACCGCAGCGCCAGCCAGAGCGCCGCAAGCCCAAACGGGATATTGATTAAAAACAGCCACTGCCAGCTGGCTACGGCAAGAATAGCCGCGGCAACTGTGGGACCGGCGGCGCTGGAAACAGCAACAATGAGGGAATTGATCGCCATACCGCGTCCGAGAAAGCGCTGCGGATAAATAATGCGGATCAGCGCGGTGTTAACGCTCATCAGCGCGGCGCCGCCAAATCCCTGCAGCACACGCGCCACAGTCAGCGTGGTCAGCGTGGAGGAGAGGGCACAGAACAGCGACGTTGCGATGAACAGGATAAGTCCGGCCTGATAGATACGGCGGTATCCCAGCATATCCCCCAGAAAGGAGAGCGACAGCAGGGAGGTCACAATAGCGATCTGGTACGCGTTGACTATCCAGATTGACTCAGCCGGGCTGGCGCTGAGATCGCGGGCAATTGTTGGCAGCGCTACGTTAGCGATAGCACCATCCAGCACCGCCATCATAATACCCAGCGCAATGGTTATGATGGCGCCATAGCGCTGCGGCAGCGGAAGTCCATCCTGAGGAGCAATTGAAGGCATAATAGTGATAAGTAAAGGAAGTGAATATCATCATGCTAATCAATTCAGCGACAGAAAGCATCGGCACAGGTGTGAAAAACACGCATTCGCTGATGCCGGCGTGAGAGAAATGAAAACGGGCTCACGCTGAGCCCGACAGGATTACTGGTTATCAATGACCTCACCGCTTTTTTTCAGCAGTGGGCAGGCCGTTACACCGACTATGCCGCTATCAGTATGTAGATACCGGGCAGTCATGACACCGCGCGCGGTCAGATAGTTACATTCCAGGCCAAGACCCGCTGCTTTTTCAGCGCTGCCGGTCAGTACACCATAGCCAGTGAAGAGCAGGGCCAGCCACAGCAGTGCGAACAGCATGACCAGACGAATAAAGTATTTCATTATTAACTCCCGAAATTGAAAATGCGCCGCTTCCGTTTGGCTATAAGCGCGACAGGCGTACCATGCCGTGCTTTGCCCGCCAATACGATCGGAGATAGCTGAAAGCGCTGTGGCAGGCAAAATCTGCTTTTGCCGCAGAAGATATCTTTTCCTGACGCAACAGGTAGAATTAGCGCCGTTAAAACTTTACCGATCGTCACCTGAGGCCGTTATGAACGAATTAGCCGCAAACTCCAGCCCGCTGCTGCACTATGGTATCGTGGCACTCATTATTCTTGTGGCCTTTATCATCTGGTTTTTTGTTAATCGCGCCAGCGTGCGTGCCAGCGAGCATCTGCAGCTGCTGGAGACACTGGTTGAAGAGCAGAAAAAACAGACCGCGCTGCTGCAACGTATTGCGGAGGCGCAGGGAGAAACGTCGTCTGCTGTACAGGATGACGAGGGCACTGCCTCACGCGATTTTATCCGGCTGATCCCGGAACGCTGATTGTAAACACGGAGAGAGCATGAGCCGCAGAAATCCCTGGTACGACGCTTCAAAAGCACATCATACGCCTGACGGATTTTGCAATCCCGAAGGTGAGCTGCGTCAGCCCGGTGATTTACAGCGCTGGCGTCGTGAACGTAAAGCGCAGCATCTCCCGCCGCCGCCTGCAAACGGCTATGCGGATTTCAGCGCGCGCTGGTATCAGCCCGCCGATCTGAGCGGCAGTGACGATCGCATCTGGTGGCTGGGCCACGCTGCGCTGCTGCTGCGCCTGAAGCAGCGCTATATCCTGATCGATCCGGCATTATCGCCGCGCGCTTCGCCGTTGCCCTTTGCCGGCCCTGAACGTCAGATACCTTCGCCGCTTGATGTGACACAGCTGCCGCGGCTCGACTATGTGCTGATTTCGCATAACCACTATGATCATCTTGATCGGGTCACGATAAAGCGCCTGTTGCGCTGCTTTCCTGAGGTACAGATAAGGGTTCCGCTTGGTCTGGGCGCATGGTGCCGGAAGCGGGGCGCCCGCAACGTAACCGAGATGGACTGGTGGGAGTCTGCGAATAATCAGGAGCTGAGCATCACTGCCGTACCGGCGCGCCACTGGAGTATGCGCACGCTGTGGGATCGCAATCGCTCACTTTGGTGCGGCTGGGTAATTCGCTGCGGCACCCTCAACTTCTGGTTTTCCGGCGACAGCGGTTACAGTGATAACCTGCTGCAGATTACGCAGCGGCTTGGGCCATTTAACCTTGCTGCCTTGCCGGTTGGCGCGTATGCACCAGAATGGTTCATGCGCAGCCAGCATATGAACCCTCAGCAAGCGGTAACCTTATGGCAACATGCCGGGCATCCATTAACCATACCTATACACTGGGGCGTTTATGAACTGGCTGATGAAGCGCTGGATGCGCCTCCTGCTGAACTGATGCGTGCGCTGGCCGCCGCTGAAACGCCTCTGGCCAGGCGTTTCAGCCCGTGGCGGGTGGGGGAAAGCCGGACACTGTCAGATGTTGTATAAGATTTTTCTGAGCGGCAATGCATATCCTGTACAGTTTTTTTAACCTGTGCAGATCCGTAGCCTTATAAAAATAACAGATAAGTTCAGCAGGTTAATGCTTATATCCGGAGCGGACCGATAATAACTTTCCCGGTTTTGGTGCAAAAGCGTTTTATAACCTGTACCCCGCAGGCTTAATTGTACACACTGTGTATTGAGAGAAGCAGGCGCTGTTATTTTACAAGGCAGAGATAAATACTTTCTCTCTGCCATAATAATGCAACATGTTTAACGTCGTGTCTGGCGCTTAACACAAATCTCCGTGCTGCCGCTGCGCTTGACGTTGTTGCAGAAAAGCGCTAATCATCAAGGGTTTTGTGCAGCATTGCCCGTTTGTGACCTCTATTTCAGGGCTGCAGAATGGGTCTCCCCGATAATAATGTGCGGCAAGTCGACCACTGTTTAAAAATGCCTTGCCATTATTTAGCGGATATGTGATAACCATCAGCGGGTCAAACGAGGTACAGTTCTGTTTATGCATGGCATCTTCAGTAAAGAAGTTTTGAGTAAAGACGTTGACGTTGAATACCGCTTCCTTGCCGAACCTTAAATTAGTGCCTCATTCAGTAACGTCTCTGTTTTCTCTGCAATACTGCCTTCGGGCAAAATAAACATTTAAAGGAATTTGCAAAATGGCAAAGATTAAAGGTCAGGTTAAGTGGTTTAACGAGTCTAAAGGTTTTGGTTTTATTACTCCTGCTGACGGCAGCAAAGATGTGTTCGTACACTTCTCTGCTATCCAGGGTAATGGTTTCAAAACTCTGGCTGAAGGCCAGCAGGTTGAGTTTGAAATTCAGGATGGCCAGAAAGGTCCTGCAGCGGTTAACGTTACCGCTATCTGATTTTCTGCTCAGCCCGGGTCACTGTACCTGCTGAAACGAATCGTAAGCCCTGCTCTCCGAGCGGGGCTTTTCTTTATGCTTTTTGTTACTTCTGCTTCAGGGTAAACTGCGCCGCTTATTGTTGAACCGGAGTTTGTTATGTCCCTGATCTGTCCCCTGTGTCGCCAGCCATTAACCCAGCAGGCGGGCGCGTTTCGCTGTGACGCTGGTCATCAGTTTGATCAGGCCAGAGAAGGGTATGTCAATCTGCTGCCGGTGCAGCACAAAGGGTCGCGAGAGCCGGGTGACAGCCTGGAGATGCTGCAGGCGCGCCGCGCTTTCCTGGATGCAGGCCACTACCAGCCGCTACGCGATCGCGTGGCAGCAATACTGGCACAACGGCTGACATTGCCTGCGGCTCAGATTCTGGATATTGGCTGCGGTGAAGGGTATTACACCAGCGCCATGGCCAGCGCGCTGCCAGACGCTCAGCTCTTTGGGCTGGATGTCGCCAAACCGGCAATCCGCATGGCGGCAAAGCGCTATGCGCAGGTACGGTTTTGCGTGGCCTCCAGCCAGCGGCTGCCGTTTGCCAGTGCCGTACTCGATGCGGTGGTGCGCATCTATGCGCCCTGTAATGAAGAGGAGCTTAGCCGCGTGGTAAAACCAGGCGGTTATCTGCTGACCGTTACGCCAGGTCCGCACCATCTGCAGCAGTTTAAAGCGCTAATCTATTCGCAGGTGCAGCTGCATGCTGCAGAAGAGAAAACCTATACCGGCTTTACGCTGTGTGAGTCGCAGTCTCTCAGCTATGGCCTGACGCTAAGCGGTGCTGAAGCAGTGAGCCTGCTGCAGATGACTCCCTTTGCCTGGCGTGCGACGGAAACGGTATGGCAAACGCTGGCAGAGGCAGAATCGTTCCACTGCGACGCTGACTTTACGCTTTCGCTGTGGCAGCGCGATTAGCGGGCAGTGAGGAGCGTACGCCAGATACGCTCCAGATCATCCAGCGTATTGACCGCAATCATCAGCCGCCGTCGCTCCAGCTGTAGCAGCAGAACCCCCTCCTGCGAAAGATTAATCGCGGCAATGCGTGCATAGCGGATCCAGATTCCGTTATCAAACAGCCCTTTCTGCTTCAGCAGCAGCACCGGACGGCGCAGCCAGCATAACCAGAATGTCAGTGCACAAAGCACCATAATCAGCGTTGTCGTCAGCGGCGACCCCGCATTGCTGACATTTTTCCACAGCAGAATCAGCAGCAGTCCGATAAAAATGGCGCTATCGGGCAGGTGACGTCGTCGCAGTGCGACCCGCAACAGGGTAACGCCTTTACGGCGCGGCAACACCGCTTCATGGTAAATGGCAAACAACAGCAGAGCGGCAATGCAGAGTATCAGCAGCAGATCGGTCAGCGCCATCATAGTTCCTCTTCACACTGCCTGTGTCATGCGTCTGGCCTGAAAGCGGCCTACAGTCCCAGCAGGCCAATCCAGTAACCAATTATGCCGATAACAAAGAAGCCGATGATGATCCAGAGCGCATTGACTTTGCGGCGCAGCAGCCACATACAGCCGAATGTCAGCAGCAGCGGGATCAGGCCTGGCATAAGCTGATCGAGAATAGACTGAACGGTGGTGACCGTGGTTTTACCGGTCTGATCGGTGATGCGGGAGACCACCAGCGGCACATTAACGTGCGTCCACTTATTGACCAGAGCGCCCATCACAAACAGGCCGAGTATCGATGCGCCTTCGGTAAGCTTCTGCAGAAAACCGCCGCCCATATCGCTGACAATATCAACGCCTTTGCGATAGCCATAGGCAACGCCATAATAGCGGGTCAGCAGGCGGGCAACGTTAAACAGTACAAAAAACAGCAGCGGACCCAGCAGGCTGCCGCTCATGGCAATACCCGCACCAAGCGCGGCAAATACCGGCCGTACGGTGCCCCAGAAGATGGGGTCGCCCACGCCTGCCAGCGGGCCCATCAGGCCCACCTTTAATCCGTTAATGGCGCCATCGTCAATTGCGGCACCGTTTGCCCGCTGCTCCTCCATTGCCATAGTGACGCCCAGTACCGGCGCGGCTACATAGGGATGCGTATTGAAAAACTCCAGATGACGCCTGATCGCCTGTTTACGTGCGTCGTCGTTTTCCGGATAGAGGCGACGGATCACCGGTACCATAGAAAAGCAGAAACCGAGCGCCTGCATGCGTTCAAAGTTCCATGATCCCTGAAGCAGATTAGAACGTATGAACACGGCGCGCACATCACCGGAAGTGAGCTTTTTCGCTATTCGCGTGCTGTCAACCATAGTGGCACCTGTTCCTAGTCAAGTTCGTTATCAAGGTCGTTTTGCGTCGCGCCTGCCGGCGCTGCGCCTGTGACCCGGTTATATTTCGGGGCGAGCTGGATATACAGAATGGCCATCACCACGCCGATAACGCCCAGTGCGACCAGATTGAAATCAGTAAACGCGGCGGTGACAAACCCAAGGTAGAAGAACGGCATCAGATAGCCGGCGCGCATCATATTGATGACCATCGCGTATCCCACAACCACAATCATGCCGCCGGCAATATTCAGGCCGTTTGTGACCACGTCCGGAATGGAACTCAGCAGCGTGTGCACGGCGCTGGTGCCGACAGAGATAGCGACTATCAGCGCAGGTATAGCAATGCGCATCGCCTGCAGCAGCAGGGCGGAGACATGGATCCAGGAGATGGCGGTGAGGTTGCCTTTTTCGGCCGCTTTATCTGCCGCATGCTGAAATGCCACGGTCAGCGTTCGCACAATGATGGTCAGCACCTGACCCGCCGCCGCCAGCGGTATCGCCAGCGCAATACCGGCACCGACGCTTTGCCCGCCGGCAATGACCAGAATGGTGGATATGATGGAGGCGAGGGCCGCATCGGGTGCTACCGCCGCTCCGATATTCATCCAGCCCAGCGCGATCATCTCCAGCGTGCCGCCGATAATAATGCCGGTTTTCATGTCACCCAGCACGGCGCCAATCAGGGTGCAGGCGACCAGCGGACGGTGAAACTGAAATTCATCCAGGATAGATCCCATACCGGCAATACAGGCCACGATAAATATCAGTACAATCTGTAGCGTGGTTATTTCCATTTTGCATCTCCTCAGCACACTCAGGATGCCCGCTATGGTTACCGGGCGGCAGCAAATCAGGCAGTGACCTTCGCAATCAGGTCCATCATAGTGAGTTTTTGATCGGTAGACACTTTGCGCACCTCAAGCTCAATACCGCGGGCGTTGAGCTGACGAAAGGCCGCAATATCCTTCTCATCCACTGAAACCGCATTAGTAACCTGCGTTTTACCCTGGCGAAAGGCCATGCCGCCGATATTCACACTGGTGATATTCACGCCCTGCGCTACAACCCGCTCAACGTCGGTGGGATTAGTAAACAGCAACATAACGCGTTCGCCAGCATATTTAGGGTTGTTCCAGACGCGGATCATTTTTGCAATATCGACCACGTGCGCGGTAACGCCTGGCGGCGCTACCTGAGTTAGCAGGGTTTTGCGCACATGGTCGTTTGCCACTTCATCACTGATCACAATGATGCGGCTGACGCCGGTCTCTTTGGTCCAGCGGGTCGCTACCTGACCATGAATCAGACGATCGTCTATGCGTGCCAGCCCGATTTTCATATGCTGCCCAGGCGCCAGCGGCGGCGCAGCAGGTTTAACCGGTGCTGCAACAGAGGAGACAGAGGTTGCCTTTAGTGCTTTGACGCCTTGCCGGCCGGCCTCGGTCGCGACCTGAACCAGCGCCGCCAGTTCAGGGTCGTCATCGCGGGCCATCAGCGTTTCAACCAGCATCGGAATATTGACGCCGGCAATAACCTCCTGATCCGGGCGATCCGTGACGAGGCGGCTGGCGGCATTAAACGGGCTGCCTCCCCATGTATCAACCAGAAACAGTACGCCCTGTGCGGTATCAAGTTCTGCCAGCCGGCCGCGATACTTATCCATCAGCGTTTCGGCATTTTCACCGGGTGCAAAATCGATACAGGCCACATTGTGCTGTTCGCCCAGCAACATCTCTGCTGTTTTCAGGAGCGGCTCTGCTGCCCAGCCGTGTGTACCAATGACTATTGCGATGGTCACCTGCTACCTCCGTTTACAACGAAACCCTGTCAGTAAAGGGCGTTAACAGGGATAAAGATGCGGCCGGACTCGTCAGGAAGGGTAAGCATGAGCCGCTACGATAAAGGTCTGAGCATTTATCAATTTGCGTTAAGGTCGCCGTTTATTTTAGTTAGCGAAAGAAGAAAGAGTGTGACGCCTGTCGGTTATCTGAGGTAACAGCGGCCTGGCGGACTTTTTTATGCCATTTTTATGCGCCAGCGCAGTTATTTGTAAATGTAAGAAAATTTTTTGATCTTGTTGAGGTAACTGATACATTAACTTTCTGTTTATTATTCAGGAGTACCGGGCTCAAGCTCACCTTTATGGACCGTCACCGACGTCGCTTCTTATCCTTACTGTGCCAGCCGGCCCAGATCGCCATGCCGTTCAGCGTTATTTCGCCCCCGACTATTCAGCTGTCTCACTTACCGGTGCAGACTGATTTTCGCGCGTCTACTTTATTAGCAAGGAGTCACTGATGGAGTTTCTCTTGGATCCCTCGATCTGGGCGGGGCTGTTAACGCTGATCGTGCTGGAAATTGTGCTGGGTATTGATAACCTGGTCTTTATCGCCATTCTTGCTGACAAACTCCCGCCAAAGCAACGCGATAAAGCGCGACTGATTGGTCTGTCGCTGGCACTGGTAATGCGCCTCGGCCTGCTTTCACTGATTTCGTGGATGGTCACGCTGACCCGTCCGCTGTTCAGCGTGATGGATTTCAGCTTTTCCGGCCGCGATCTGATCCTGCTGTTTGGTGGCCTGTTCCTGCTTTTCAAGGCCACGATGGAGCTGCATGAGCGCCTGGAAAATAAAGGGATGGAGCAGCAGGGTAATCGCAACTATGCCAGCTTCTGGGCGGTGGTTGCACAGATTGTGGTGCTGGATGCCGTCTTCTCGCTGGATGCCGTTATAACTGCAGTCGGTATGGTTAACCACCTGCCGGTGATGATGACGGCGGTAGTGATCGCAATGGGCGTAATGCTGCTGGCATCGAAGCCGCTGACTAATTTTGTCAACGCCCATCCGACGGTCGTGGTGCTCTGTCTGAGCTTCCTGCTGATGATTGGTTTATCGCTGGTGGCGGAAGGGTTCGGTTTCCATATCCCGAAAGGTTACCTCTATGCAGCGATTGGTTTCTCAATTTTAATTGAGCTGTTTAACCAGATCGCCCGTCGCAACTTTATGCGCCATCAGGCGCGTCGCCCGATGCGTGAGCGGACGGCAGAGGCTATTTTACGTCTGATGGGCGGTCGCAATCGTCAGCAGCAGCCTTCACAGGATGATCATACGCTGAATAACGCCATGCCGCAGGAAGCGTTTAAAGATGAAGAGCGTTTTATGATCAACGGCGTACTGACGCTGTCGCAGCGCTCAATTCGCAGCATCATGACGCCGCGTGGCGATATTTCGTGGGTTGATGTGACGCGCCCGCTGGATGAGATCCGCATGCAGCTGCTGGATACGCCACACAGCCTGTTTCCGGTGTGCCGCGGTGAGCTGGATGAGATTATCGGCGTGGTGCGTGCGAAGGAGCTGCTGGTGGCGCTGGAACACGGTATGGATGTAACCACGTTCGCATCTGGCTCACCGGCAATTATTGTACCTGAGACGCTGGATCCCATTAATCTGCTGGGCGTGCTGCGCCGGGCGAAAGGCAGTTTTGTCATTGTGACCAATGAATTTGGTATGGTACAGGGGCTGATTACGCCGCTGGACGTACTTGAAGCGATTGCCGGTGAATTTCCGGATGAAGATGAGACGCCGGATGTGATCGCCGATGGTGATGGCTGGCTGGTCAAGGGCGGCACCGACCTGCACTCGCTGCAGCAGCTGCTCGACTATCATGAACTGGTCAAACAGGAAGACGATCACGCTTCGCTGGCGGGTCTGCTGATTGAGCAGAAAGGTCAGCTGCCGCAGCCCGGTGAAGTGATTGATCTGCCGCCGCTGCACTTTGAAATTGTTGAAGCGACGGATTACCGTATCGACCTGGTACGGGTGACCAGAGATGCGCCTCACGATGAAGATGAAGAAAACGCGTAATTACGCGTGACTATGCTGACAGGGCCGTCATTGCGACGGCCCTTTTTTATGCTTCTGTTTCCTGATGCCGGGCCAGCCATGCCGGAAAATCTTCAATTGGCATGGGGCGCGCATAGAAGTAACCCTGCAGATGATCTACCCCGCGCTCACGCAGATAGGAGGCCTGTTCAGCGGTCTCTACGCCTTCGGCAACCAGCGCAATCTTCAGGCGCTGCGCCAGTGAAATCACCATATCGGTTACCGTGGCGTTAATGGCATCAGTGCCAATAGCCGCCGTAAAAATCTTATCAATTTTCAATACATCGGGCTGCAGATCCTTCAGGTAGGCCAGCGAACTGTGTCCGGTGCCGAAATCGTCTATCGCCAGACGCACCCCAATGTTGTGCAACTGCGCCACGACCGACTGATCGATAACCGGCAAGGCGTCACGCTCTGTCAGCTCAACCACCAGCTGCGGATGCGGATTAGCGGGCCACCATATCTGCTGCAAATCTTCCACAATGGCGCGATCGTGAAAATGGCTGGCGGCGACGTTAATCGCAATATGGAACGCGCTGCTTTGCGGCAGCTGCGGCAGCGCCTCTACGGCCCGGGCAATCACAAAGCGGGTCAGGGGAGCAATCAGATTTTGCCGTTCCGCCAGTGGGATAAAGACATCCGGCGCAATCCATCCCTGGCGCGGATTATGCCAGCGCAGCAAAAGCTCAATACCTTCACACTGTTCGCTGCGGGCATTGATCAGCGGCTGACAGTAAACCATAAATTCACTGGCGGTGATGCCGTAGCTGATCTGCCAGCTGAGGCTCATACGATTGGCCGTGGCCAGCCAGACAATATAGCCAATCAGCAGGCTCAGCATCATTGCCAGCGGCAGCTGGGAAGGCAGCGTATTTAACGCCAGACGCGCAGGTGAGGGACCATAAAGTGTAATGGTGAACGGGTAGCGTAATGATGCCTGATCGTAAGCAACTTCATCTTCTGAGGGCACCGTATGTTCAATCATCGGATTACCATACTCAAGGCTCTGACCGCCAACGTTGAAAATAGCCCGCTCTACCCACGGCAGCTGAGGCTCAAGCAGATAATTGCTCATCAGTTCAACATTCACCACCTGCAGTAAGCCATCGCGATTATCCAGCGACTTTGGCGTCCACAGCAGCAGCACCGGCGAGCCTTTAAGCAGGTAATCATCTGTAGTCAGCAGCATACGCTGATTATTGAGCGCCAGCTCCGGGTAGGTCTGACTAAAAGAGATATCGCGTGCACCATAGATACTGGAGCAGTAGATAGTGTCGTTTTGCACCAGCAGCACCGTGCGCACCGTCTGCAGTGCAGCGATCTTTTCGATCAGCGGATAACGCACCAGCGAACAGGGCAGGCCCACCAGCCCCAGCGTATTATTGGCAGAAACATCCAGCGGTGAGAACATACGATCAAACCGCTCAATGGCGCGGCTGGCAAAGTTAAGCGACTGTTGCTCAATACGTGACTTCTCTTCGATATAACGAAAAGCCAGAGTCAGGATCAAAACCAGCGTCGCGATCACTAACGCAATAAGCAGCCGCTTACGGCGAAATTGACCCACAAATTGCTGGGGAATGAGCATCAGTAACCACCTTGTTAAGACACAGATCAGGAGCAAATTAACGTGAAGGTTATCGGCACAGGGACGGCCAGGTTTAGCGCTGCCCGGTAAAAAAGAGGGCAATAAAAAACGCGGCCTGCCGGATCCGCGCAGGAAAATTACAATATCTGGTTTGGCAACGCCGAGGTAGGTAAAAAAGCAGAAATTAGTATGAGTGCGCTAAATGTAATCAGCGCACTCCGGATAAACATCAGTCACATTGTACTTTGATGGCCAGACCGCCCCGCGAGGTTTCGCGATATTTAGCGTTCATGTCTTTCCCGGTTTCGTACATGGTCTCAATCACTTTATCCAGCGAGACGCGCGGGGCGCTGGTGCGGCGCAGCGCCATGCGCGCCGCGTTGATGGCTTTGACCGACGCAATAGCATTGCGCTCGATACACGGCACCTGTACCTGGCCGGCAACCGGATCGCAGGTCAGACCCAGATTATGCTCCATGCCAATTTCTGCCGCCACGCACACCTGTTCCGGGCTGGCACCCAGCAGTTCCGCCAGACCCGCTGCCGCCATAGAGCAGGCGACGCCAACTTCGCCCTGACAGCCTACCTCGGCACCAGAGATTGAGGCGTTCATTTTATAGAGAATGCCGATAGCGCCTGACGCGAGAAAATAACGAATGAAGATATCGGGCGTGACGCTTTCGATAAAGTGATCGTAATAGGCAAGCACCGCCGGCACGATGCCGCAGGCACCGTTAGTAGGCGCCGTGACCACGCGTCCGCCTGCGGCATTCTCTTCGTTTACCGCCAGGGCAAACATGTTAACCCAGTCAATCACGTTCATCGGATCGTTAGAGTGCTTGGTCGAAGAGACCAGCAGGCGGCGTAAAGAGGCGGCACGACGCGGCACGCGCAGCGGCCCGGGCAGTACGCCTTCGGTGTTCAGGCCACGGTCAATGCACGCCTGCATGGTCTGCCAGACGTCGGTAAAATAGTGAGTAATCTCTTCACGGCTATGCAGCGCCAGCTCATTTTGCATCACCAGTCCTGACAGCGACATCCCCGTCTCACTGCAGTGGCTGAGCAACTCTTTTGCGGAGTGAAATGCATAAGGCACAGAGACTTCATCCAGTACCGGCTGACCAAAATGCGCTTCATCAACGATAAACCCGCCGCCAATGGAGTAGTAGGTTTTCGTCAGGATCAGCAGATCCCCGGCAAACGCATACAGCGTCATGCCGTTTTCATGCAGTGAAAGGTTTTCACTGCGGAATACCATGCCGCCTTCACGCGGGAAATCCACCTCATGTGCGCCTTTAGCCAGCAGCAGGCGCTCACGCGTTTCTGTGTCTTTGATAAACGCCGGGATCGCATCAATATCCACGGTAGCAGGTTCATAACCCGCCAGGCCCATAATGATAGCGATATCCGTATGATGCCCTTTACCCGTCAGCGAGAGAGAGCCATACACATCCACCGCTACGCGTGTGACATCCTGCAGTTTGCCCTGCTCAGCCAGCAGATCAACAAACTGTTTGCCCGCTTTCATCGGGCCTACGGTATGTGAACTGGATGGGCCGATGCCCACTTTGAACATGTCAAAAACACTAATCAACGGTGACGCTCCTCACAAATACGGGTTTCTGCGGCCTGAGCCGTAATTGCGGCTAATAGTAATCGCCACGGCAGGCGAAAGAACAGCTTTTCGCATGAAATAATCTAATTATAAACCGCAGAAATAGTTATCTGGCCGTACCTTTGTGAAGTGGATCGATTTTTCAGCCAGGAGTTTGCAGACAGGATTCAGGGCCGCGCGATCTGCTGACCGAGTGCGCGGATAATGCCGGCCGTCATGCCCCAGATAAAATAATCGTTATACCAGGAGAGCCAGATCCGGTGCTGCTGCTGGCCGCGATACAAAGTCAGAGGATGATAGCGTGACAGATGCAGTGCTTCCCGCAGTGGCATAGTAAATGCGCTTTCTACTTCATCCGGGTTTAGCCGGAGCGGCATGGCTGGCAGGATACCGACTACCGGCGTTACGGCAAAGCCGGTACTGCTGGTGACTGCCGGCAGTACACCGGCGATCCTCACCTGATGAGGATCGATGCCCACTTCTTCCTGTGCTTCACGCAGGGCAGTACAGATCAGTGAGGTATCGCTGGCATCCTGCATGCCGCCCGGAAATGCAACCTGGCCGGCATGTTTGCGCAGCAGCGCCGAGCGTCGCGTCAGCAGCAGTGCCGGCTCGGCGCTATTGATAATCGGCACCAGTACTGCCGCATGACGTCCGGCAGGGGCCGGCAGGCGCGCGGCGCGCGGGGGCTGCAGCATAAAACGTGTCAAAAACTGGCTGAGTTCGGCCGTCATTTTACTTCTCGTCGCTAAGGCTGGGCAGAATGCGGTTAACCTTATGGAAGGTCTCTTCATACTCAGATTGCAGCTCGCTGTCGGCCACCAGTCCGCCGCCTGCCGCGCAGTAGAGGGTATTGTTTTCCGCGATCAGTGTACGGATGGTAATACTGCTGTCCATCCGGCCACACAGACTGATGTAGCCGATGCTGCCGCACCAGGCGTTCCGGCGATGCGGCTCCAGCTCTTCGATAATCTCCATCGCGCGGATTTTGGGCGCCCCGGTGATTGAGCCTCCCGGGAAGCAGGCGCGCAGCAGGTCGGTAGCGCGTAAAGCATCAGGCAGGCGGGCCCGCACGGTGCTCACCAGATGATGCACTGCCGGAAACGGTTCAACCACAAACAGTTCCGGGACGCTAACGCTGCCAGGTTCAGCGACCCGTCCAATATCATTACGCATCAGATCAACAATCATCAGGTTCTCAGCGCGATCTTTAGCCGAGTGCGCCAGTTTCTCTGCCTGCAGACGATCGGCCTCCCGTTCTGCCAGGCGCGGCAGCGTGCCTTTGATCGGCCGCGTTTCAATGACGTTTTGCTGCAGCGAGAGAAAGCGTTCCGGCGACAGGCTGAGCAGCGCGCTGTCCGGCAGACGCAGAAATGCGCTAAAGGGCGCACGATTGGCGCGCGTAAGGCGCAGAAACGCCTGCCACTCATCTCCGCTGTAGTGTGCTTCGAAACGCTGGGCAAGGTTGACCTGATAGCAGTCGCCCGCCTGAATATACGCCTGTACGGCATTAAAGCGGGCTGCGTAGGCCTCACGCGTGAGGTTAGATCGCCACGCGCTGGTTAAGCGAAACGCCCGCGGCGGCGTAAGCGCCTGCGCCTGCAGCCAGCGCCAGCGCGCGTCAGCATCGCTGAGAGAAACCAGCGTGAGCCGCTGCAGGTGGTGATCGGCAATCAGCGCCCAGTCATACAGGCCCACCGCCATGTCAGGTGTCTGCAGATCCTGCTGCGCTACATCCGGCAGCCGTTCAAACCGGCGTCCGAGATCGTAGCCAAACAGGCCAAGCGCACCGCCCTGAAAAGGCAGATCGGGGTGGAAAGCGGGCTGCAGGTCCAGCCGGTCAATCTGTCGCTGCAGCAGCTGCAGCGGGTCCTCTTCAGAGCGCCGCATGCCGGTGCCATCATCAATTTCAGTATACCTGCCGCGCGTGGTCAGCGTGACGCGCGGATCGGCAGTCAGGATATCAAAACGGTTATCCGCGTGATCGGCCTGACCTGAGGTCAGCAGCATGGCCCACGGGCGATGCGCGAGCGTGGCAAAGCGGCTCAGCAGGGCATCGGGGGTATAGGTAAGCGTGAGGGTTTTTGCGATCATGAGTTCAGCAGCATTCAACAGGCAGAGGCGTAGCCTGACATATTTTTTTGCCACTGGCACCTGTTTGTTCCACGTGGGATAATGCCCGTCCGATTTAATCTGGAGTAACGTATGTTTACAGGGCTTCCGGCACTATCTCATGAGCAACAGCAGCAGGCGGTTGAGCGAATTCAGGAACTGATGGCGGGCGGTATGTCCAGCGGACAGGCGATTGCGCAGGTGGCACAGGAAATTCGCGAAACCTTTACGGGTGAGGCAATTCGGGCACGCTTCGACGATGAAGATGAGAACGAATAGTGCCCGTGCCGCTTAACGTGCGGCAATAATCTTTATTTCAACTTTATATTGCGGGTTCATCAACCCGGCCTGTACGGTGCAGCGTACTGGCGCATTGCCAGGCGACACCCACGCATCCCAGGCACGATTCATTGCAGCAAAATCCGCTTTATCAACCAGAAAAATGGTGGCGTCAAGAATGTTGCTTTTATCTGAGCCGGCGCGCGCCAGAATACGGTCAATCACCGCCAGCGCGTTGGCCGTCTGCGCCTCTGCATCGGCATCCAGGTTTTCCGGTACGCTGGTATAGTAAATCGTATTGTCATGTATCACGGCTTCAGACATACGATGTTCGGGATCGATACGCGTAATAGACATGCTTTTCTCCTCTGTTTTTTTGCTGCGCCAGCCTGCCATAACCGGGCCGGGATGTCATCTGTTGTGGTCGCGTCTGCCGAATCCTGACATAATTACAGTAGTTTTCAGGTAACAGGTGAGGATGTGTGGCAGACGATTTTGCAGCCGATGGCGCGCTAGCGCAGGCAATTCCCGGTTTTAAACCGCGCGCAGCGCAGCATGAAATGGCGAAGGCGGTTACAGCCGCCGTCACGCATAGCGGAGAGCTGGTGGTGGAGGCGGGCACCGGAACCGGTAAAACGTATGCCTATCTGGCGCCTGCATTACGCGCAAAGAAGAAGGTTATTGTTTCTACCGGATCAAAAGCGCTGCAGGATCAGCTCTATAATCGCGATTTGCCCACCATTGCCCGGGCGCTGAAGTTCAGCGGAAAAACCGCGCTGTTAAAAGGCCGGTCTAACTACCTCTGTCTCGAACGTATGGAGCAGCAAAATCAGAGCGGCGGCGACCTTACCGTTCAGGCGCTGGGCGATCTTATCCACGTGCGCAGCTGGTCATCAGAGACTAAAGATGGCGATATCAGCAACTGCGCTGGCGTTGCCGAAGACAGTCCCATCTGGCCCTATGTGACCAGCACCAATGACAACTGTCTTGGCAGTGACTGTCCGCTCTATAAAGAGTGTTTTGTCGTGAAAGCACGCAAAAAAGCGATGGATGCTGACGTTGTGGTGGTCAATCATCACCTGTTTCTGGCCGATCTGGTGGTGAAAGAGGGGGGGTTCGGCGAGCTGATCCCGGAAGCGGACGTGATGATCTTCGATGAGGCGCATCAGCTGCCTGATATCGCCAGCCAGTATTTTGGTCAGCAGCTCTCCAGCCGCCAGCTGCAGGATCTCGCCAAAGATATCATTCTTGCCTATCGCACCGAGGTGCGCGATGTGCAGCAGCTGCAAAAATCTGCCGATCGGCTGGCGCAGTGCGCGCAGGATTTTCGTTTGACGCTTGGCGAACCCGGCTTTCGCGGTAATCTGCGCGATCTGCTCAGTGACAATAACGTTATGCGCATGTTCACCCTGCTGGATGATGCGCTCGAACTCTGTTACGACGTCATTAAACTCTCTCTGGGGCGATCGGCGCTGCTGGACGCAGCTTTTGAGCGCGCGGCGCTCTATCGCACCCGCCTGAAACGACTGCGCGCCATCAGCGAACCCGGTTTCAGCTACTGGTATGAATGTACCAGCCGGCACTTTACGCTGGCGCTGACGCCGCTTTCAGTCGCGGAACGCTTTCGTGAGGTGATGGATACACGTAAAGCGGCGTGGGTATTTACTTCTGCCACGCTGGCGGTGAATGAACAGGTCGGGCACTTCGCCAGTCGTCTTGGTGTTGAGCAGGCACAGACGCTGATCCTCGACAGTCCGTTTGATTACGCCCGGCAGGCGCTCCTGTGTGTGCCGCGCAATATGCCGGAGCCAAATGCGCCCGGCGGAGCCCGGCAGCTGGCGCGGATGATGAAGCCGCTGATTGATGCTAATAAAGGGCGCTGCTTTTTTCTCTGCACTTCACACAAAATGATGCGTGAACTGGCGGCCGAGTTTCGTGCGTCAATGACTCTGCCGGTGCTGCTGCAGGGCGAGACCAGTAAAGGGCAGCTGCTGAAGCAGTTTCTGGAGGCGGGCAACGCGCTGCTGGTCGCGACCAGCAGCTTCTGGGAAGGTGTCGACGTCCGCGGCGATGCTCTGTCGCTGGTGATTATTGATAAACTGCCGTTTACCTCGCCAGACGATCCGCTGCTGAAAGCGCGCATGGAGGATTGCCGGCTGCGCGGTGGCGATCCGTTCAGTGATGTGCAGCTGCCGGATGCGGTGATCACCCTTAAGCAGGGGGTCGGGCGTTTGATCCGCGACACCGCCGATCGCGGCGTACTGGTGATTTGCGATCAGCGTCTGGTTTCACGTCCCTACGGCGAACTCTTTCTCAACAGTCTGCCACCCACGCCGCGTACCCGCGATCTGGCGCGCGCGATCGACTTTGTCCGGCAGGCAGAGGAACACTAATTTATGCCGCTTTGTGATAAGATGCGCGCCATTTTGATTCTCTGAGGTTGTTATGTCCGCCCGAATTTTAGCACTGGACACGGCGACAGAAGCCTGTTCTGCCGCGCTGCTGAATCAGCAGCAGATCGATGCCCGTTTTGAAATTGCCCCGCGCGATCACACGCAACGTATTTTGCCGCTGGTGCAGTCGCTGCTGCAGGCGCAGCAGCTGGAACTGACCGCGCTGGACGCGCTGGCGTTTGGGCGCGGACCGGGCAGTTTTACCGGTGTTCGCATTGGTATTGGCATTGCGCAGGGACTGGCACTGGGGGCAGATTTACCCATGATTGGCGTCTCTTCGCTGGCAACAATGGCGCAGGGTGCCTGGCGGCTGACCGGAGCCACGCGTGTACTGGTGGCGATTGATGCACGCATGGGCGAAGTCTACTGGGCTGAATATCAGCGTGATGAAGCGGGCCACTGGCACGGTGCTGAAAGTGAAGCAGTGCTGAAGCCAGAGGCTGCCGCCGCCCGTATCGCCGCGCTGAGCGGTGAGTGGGCGACCGCAGGCACCGGCTGGCAGGCCTGGCCTGAGCTGATGACCACGCCGGGCGCAACCCTGCTGGCAACGTCCGTTACGCTGCCTGCGGCTGAAGATATGCTGCCGCTGGCACTGCAGGCGTGGCAGCGTGGGGAGAGCGTAGCGGTTGAGCATGCAGAGCCGGTTTACCTGCGTAACGAAGTGGCGTGGAAAAAGTTGCCCGGACGCTGAGCCGCTACGCAACTTATTTTTGCACCTCCAGTCTAAATTAAAAATTACAGGAGATGTGCTTATGCCAGGTTATCGTGCTGGAATCGCTGGTAGCGTACTGGCGTGTGTGTTGCTGCTAAGCGGCTGCGTCAGCGTACCCGATTCTATTAAAGGCAGCTCGGCGCTTCCGCAGCAGGATTTACTGCGCGTGATGAATGCCCCCCAGCTTTATGTCGGCCAGGAGTCGCGTTTTGGCGGTAAAGTAGTACGCGTTACTAATCTTAACGGACTGACGCGACTGGAAATAGCCACGCAGCCGCTGGATGACAGCGCCCGGCCCCGGCTGGGTGCTGCCTCAATCGGACGGATATACGCCGATATCAACGGATTTGTTGATCCGGTCGATTTGAGTAACCAATATATTACGGTGCTGGGTACGATAAAGGGCACCGAGAAAGGTGAGATTGGCAAGGCCAGTTATAACTTTGTTGTAATTGATGTGCGTGGCTATCAGCGCTGGCACCTTACTCAGCAGGTTATGACGCCACCTCAGCCGATCGATCCCTGGATCGGGTATGGTCCGTCGCGGCATCATCCCGGTTACTGGGGGCCAAACCCTTACTGGGGAATGAACCTGGGGGGGCCGGCTCAGGTACAGACTATCCTGACTGAATAGCCGCTGCATACTTTTCCGGCCCGGTTGCGGTGCACGCAGCCGGGCTTTTTTATTGGGCGCGTAACTGGCGCGCGAAATTTAGTGATGGGCTTCGCAACCTGAAAATGCCGCGACCGGCAAACTGGTACAATCAGTTAAAGTATTGTTAACAACACTGATTGCAGAGGCGGCGATGGCTACGCAACAAGAATATCGGGGTGACTCTTTGACGAAAGTTTGGCTGAAACGCTATCCGCCAGATGTGCCAGCAGAAATAAATGCCGACCGCTATCCCTCTCTGGTCGATCTCTTTGAACATGCGGTATTGCATTATGCTGACAACGTTGCATTCATCAATATGGGTCAGCCGCTGACCTATCGCCAGCTTGACGCGCAGAGCCGGGACTTCGCCGCCTGGCTGCAACAGGGGCTGGGACTGCAGCAGGGCGATCGCGTAGCGCTGATGATGCCTAATCTGCTGCAATATCCGGTGGCGCTGTTTGGTGTGCTGCGTGCCGGTATGGTGGTGGTGAATGTGAACCCGCTCTATACCCCGCGCGAGCTGAAGCATCAACTCAACGACAGCGGTGCCAGCGCGATTGTTATCGTCTCCAATTTTGCCCACACGCTGGAAAAGGTCGTGGCAGATACGGCAGTTAAGCATGTCATGCTGACGCGTATGGGCGATCACCTGGCACCGGTCAAAGCAACGCTGGTGAACTTCGTCGTCAAATATATCAAAAAGCTGGTGCCGAAATACCATTTGCCTGGCGCGGTGCCGCTGCGGCATGCGCTGCAGCAGGGCGCACGTATGGCTTATCAGCGCCCGGCGTTAAGTAATAATGATCTGGCCTTTCTGCAGTACACCGGCGGCACCACCGGCGTTGCTAAAGGTGCAATGCTGACCCATGGCAACATGCAGGCCAATCTGGAGCAGACAAAAGCCACCTATGGCAAACTGCTGCGTGCCGGGCAGGAGCATGTGGTGACGGCGCTGCCGCTTTACCATATTTTTGCGCTGACGGTTAACTGCCTGCTGTTCCTTGATCTCGGCGGCACTAATCTGCTGATTACTAATCCGCGCGACATTCCAGGGTTCGTTAAAGAGCTGGCTAAATTCCCGTTTACCGCCATCACCGGCGTGAATACGCTGTTCAACGCGCTGCTCAATGACGAAAACTTTAACAAACTCGACTTTTCCACGCTGCGGCTCTCAGCTGGCGGAGGTATGTCAGTTCAGAAAGCCGTCGCCGAGCGCTGGGAAAAGCTCACCGGGCATTATCTGCTTGAAGGCTATGGCCTTACCGAATGCTCCCCGCTGGTGTCGGTTAACCCTTATGACATTACCTGTCATACCGGCAGTATTGGCCTGCCGGTGCCCTCTACCGATGTACGGATTATTGACGATCAGGATAACGAAGTGACGCCGGGCGAGCCGGGCGAGCTTTGCATTCGCGGCCCGCAGGTGATGGCGGGCTACTGGCAGCGTCCTGACGCCACGCTGGAAGTGCTGAAAAATGGCTGGCTGCATACTGGCGATATTGTTACCGTGGACAGCGAGGGGTTCATCCGGATTGTCGATCGTAAAAAAGATATGATTCTGGTTTCCGGCTTCAATGTCTATCCTAACGAAATCGAAGATGTGCTGATGCAGCATCCAAAAATCCGTGAAGCCGCTGCGATTGGCGTACCAAGCGAACTCTCTGGTGAAGCGGTGAAGGTCTGTATTGTTAAAAAAGATCCTGCACTTACCAAAGAAGAGGTGCTGGATCACTGCCGGCGTCAGCTGACCGGCTACAAAGTGCCGAAAATCATTGAATTTCGTGAAGAGCTGCCAAAGACAAACGTGGGCAAAATTTTACGGCGTGAACTGCGCGATGAGGCGAAGCGGGAAGGGCAATAAGGTTGCCGCGCTTCCACAGGTTAACGCCGGCAACGACCGGCGTTTTTATTGCTTTTAACATGGAGCGCTGCGCGGGGTTTGCGCAGCGGGAATAAATACGTGAATTACACCCTGATCGACCAAGACCACCAGCTGGCTGAAGTGTGCCGCCTGGCTCGCCAGCATGATGCTGTTGCTCTGGATACTGAATTTGTACGCACCCGGACTTACTATCCTCAGCTTGGGCTGATTCAGCTGTTTGATGGTGAACAACTGGTGCTGATCGATCCACTGCCGATTGGTGACTGGGCGCCGTTTATCGCTTTGCTGCAGGACGTGCAGGTGACGAAATTTCTGCACGCCGGTGGCGAAGATCTGGAAGTCTTTCTGCATCGCTTTGGTTGCCTGCCGCAGCCGATGATCGATACCCAGATCCTGGCCGCTTTTTCCGGTCAGCCGCTCTCCTGGGGCTTTGCGGCCATGGTGAATCACTTTAACCAGATCGAACTGGATAAAAGTGAGGCCCGCACCGACTGGCTCGCGCGCCCGCTGACCGAGCGCCAGTGTCAGTATGCCGCAGCGGATGTTGCGTACCTGCTGCCGATTGCTCGTCAGCTGATGACGCAGACTGACGCCGCCGGCAATATGCATGCAGCACTGAGCGAGTGCGACATGCTGTGTCAGCGTCGGCTGGACATCGTGCAGCCTGAGGAAGCGTGGCGCGATATCACCAACGCCTGGCAGCTGCGCCCGCGCCAGCTGGCGGCACTGCAGCGCCTGGCAGCATGGCGTCTGAAAGTGGCGCGTCAGAAAGATATGGCGGTTAACTTTGTAGTGCGTGAAGAGAATCTGTGGAAAGTGGCTCGCTATCTGCCTGGCAGCCTCGGTGAACTGGATCACCTTGGACTCAACGGCCATGAAATCCGCTTTCACGGTAAAGCGATGATTGAGCTGGTGGCGGATGCGCTGGTACAGGATGAGGCAACGCTGCCGGCGCCGCTGCCCAATCTCATTGAGCACCCGCACTATAAGCAGGTCTTTAAAGCGATTAAAGCGCTGGTACAGCAGGTAAGCGAAGAGACAGGGTACAGTCAGGAACTGCTGGCATCACGCCGCCAGATCAATCAGGTTCTCAGCATATACTGGGGGCTGAAATCAGCAAACCGCACACCCGAACTGCTGAATGGCTGGCGTGGTGAGCTGCTGAAGCCAGGGATCGATCAGATTCTGCAGGCGCTGTAAAACCGCGACTTTCCCCTGCGTTACTACGCAGGGGAAACGCTGCGATCTGCTCCACTCATTTCGGGGCGTCTTCCGTTTCCGGCAGCGTCACGTTCAGCTCCAGAATCGAAATATCGTCGCCTTTCTGATCGAGCTGTACGGTCACCATATCGGGATCGATTTTGACATACTTGCAGATCACTTCCAGGATATCGCGTTTAAGCTGAGGCAAATAGTGGGGCTCACTGTCGCCCCTCCTGCGTTCAGCGACGATAATCTGCAGCCGCTCCTTGGCTATATTGGCTGTGCTCTTTTTACGGGATAAAAAGAAATCGAGTAAGGCCATTGGTTATCCCCCGAACAGGCGTTTCAGGAAACCCTTCTTCTCTTCTTCAATAAAGCGGAAGGGGCGTTCTTCGCCAAGCAGGCGTTCTACGGTATCAGCATAAGCTTTACCGGCGTCAGAATTGGTGTCGAGGATCACCGGTTCGCCCTGGTTTGAGGCGCGCAGCACAGACTGATCTTCCGGGATTACACCCACCAGCGGAATACGCAGGATTTCCAGCACATCTTCCATGCTCAGCATATCGCCACGGGTGACACGGCCCGGATTGTAGCGGGTCAGCAGCAGATGCTCTTTGACCGGATCCTGGCTGTTTTCAGCCCGGCGGGACTTAGAGGAGATAATGCCGAGAATGCGGTCAGAGTCACGTACGGATGAGACTTCCGGGTTGGTTGTGATGATCGCTTCATCCGCGAAATAGAGCGCCATCAGCGCGCCGGTTTCGATGCCGGCCGGGGAGTCACAGACGATAAAATCGAACTCCATAGCGGCTAAATCGTTCAGCACTTTCTCGACGCCTTCGCGCGTCAGAGCATCTTTATCACGCGTCTGCGAGGCCGGCAGAATATAGAGCTGCTCGGTGCGTTTATCGCGGATCAGCGCCTGATTCAGGGTCGCATCGCCCTGAATAACGTTAACAAAGTCGTACACGACGCGACGTTCACAGCCCATAATCAAATCGAGATTACGCAGACCGATATCAAAGTCGATAACAACGGTTTTTTTGCCCTTTTGCGCTAACCCTGTCGCGATGGCCGCGCTTGACGTGGTCTTGCCAACGCCCCCTTTGCCCGATGTTACTACAATAATGCGTGCCATAAATGTTGATTTCCTTAACGAAAGAAAAGGGGCCTAATTAAGTGTCTGGATGGTAAGCGCGCCCTCTTTCAGACAGAGGCGCGCCGCTTTACCAAAAAATTCCGCCGGAATCTGATCCATGATCCAGTACTCACCGGCAATTGAGACCAGCTCAGCAGCAAGGTGAGTACAAAAAATCTGGCAGTCGCGATCGCCGCTGGCACCTGCCAGCGCCCGACCGCGCATCATGCCGTATATGTGAATATTGCCATCGGCCACCAGTTCTGCCCCGGCGCTGACGCTGCTGGTGACAATCAGATCGGCGTTACGGGCATAAATCTGCTGACCGGAACGCACTGGTGTATTCACCACGCGCGTTTTGTTAATGCTCTCGGTAACAACCGCAGGTGCAGCAACCTCTTCTGCAGGCGGTGCTTCAGCCGTTTTGCGATTCTCTTTACCTTCAGACAGCACCGGTAAACCCGCGCGGGCCACCATTTTTTTCTGGGCGTCATCTTTGCAACCGCTAACGCCAACAATACGCAGTCCGGTCGCGCTGATCGCCTGCTGCATCTGCTTCCAGTTAATATCCCCGGAGAGCGCTGAGATGTTCAGGACAACCGGTGCGTTCTGTAAAAACGCCGGCGCCTGATCGATTTTCTCCTGCAGCGCCTGACGAATCACATCGGGTTGTGAATGGTGCAGATGAACAACTGACAGGGTAAAACTGCTTCCCTTGAATTCGATTGGCGATTGCGGCATCTGTCCTGGCTCAGTCCTGTTTTTTTGACCTGAAAATGAACGTCGATAAAATCGCCATTAACATCCCCGGGTCAATATTCGAAGTTCTGCAAGCATGTTATAGTTACTGTAATATTCAGGCAAGTGACGCTAACAGTTAATTCGAGTAAAAAATATGTTTTGTGTGATCTATAGAAGCCCGCAACGAGACCAGACTTATCTTTATGTAGAAAAAAAGGACGATTTTTCCCGCGTGCCGGAAGCGCTGCTTAAAGGGTTTGGCAAGCCACAGTTGGCGATGGTGCTGTCGCTGGACAAGCGTGAGAGGCTGGCCAACGCAGACATTGAAAAGGTAAAGCAGGGACTGCGTGAGCAGGGTTATTATTTGCAGATCCCCCCACCTGTAGAAAGTTTGCTCAACGTCCATCTTGAGCAGGGTAAAGAAGTTTAATTCAGATTCATCTGTAAAAAATATAGCCTGTAAATATATTCAGTGTTCAGTGATTAATTAATTGCCCATGTCCGCTTTTGTCATGGGCAATTAATATTTGTTTGCCCGCCATCGTAAGAAAGATAAATCTCTTTTGACAATTTCTGTTACACCTGTCGCGATAACCGTTAATATTATTATCACTGGCGCCCCGTTCCGGCCGCTACTCACAGAGCCTCTGCCATGCTGGCAGAGTGCAAACATAACTCAGGCAGGTGAAAAATATGTATCAGCATCGTAACTGGCAGGGTGCTCTGCTGGATTTTCCGGTCAGCAAAGTGGTGTGCGTAGGCAGTAATTATGCAAAACATATTAAAGAGATGGGCAGCGCAACCCCGGACGAGCCGGTCCTGTTCATTAAACCTGAGACAGCCTTATGCGATTTGCGGCAGCCGCTCTCTATTCCTGCCGCGCTGGGTGATGTGCATCATGAGGTAGAACTCGCCGTCCTGATTGGCGCGACGCTAAAGCAGGCAAGCGAAGAGCATGTAGCGAAAGCGATTGCGGGTTATGGGGTAGCGCTGGACCTTACGCTGCGCGACCTGCAGGCAAGCTTTAAAAAAGCGGGCCAGCCGTGGGAGCGCGCGAAAGGGTTTGATAATGCCTGCCCGCTTTCCGGTTTTATTCCGGTCAATGACTACACGGGCGATCCGCAAAACAGTGAACTGAAGCTGGTAGTGAACGGGGAGGTGCGTCAGCACGGCTCCACGTCTGACATGATCCATAAAATCAAGCCGCTTATCGCCTATATGAGCCAGTTTTTTACGCTGCGCGCAGGCGATGTGATCCTGACCGGCACGCCAGAGGGCGTGGGTCCGCTGCGTTCAGGTGACAAACTTGAGATATCGCTAGCGGGTCACGGTATCAGCACGCGCGTGCTGTAATACTTGCATCACCGCATCTTAACCTTTATAAGGTGCGGTTTTGCTGAACAACCCGGACCGCAATGATGAGTGACCAACCTTTCTGGCAGACCAAACGTCTGGAACAAATGGACGACGCTGAGTGGGAATCGCTGTGTGACGGCTGCGGACAGTGCTGTCTGAATAAGCTGCAGGACGCAGATACTGATGAAATCTATTTTACTAATGTCGCCTGCAACCAGCTGAATATTAAAACCTGCCAGTGCCGTAATTATGAACGCCGGTTTGAATATGAAGAAGATTGTATCAAGCTCACGCGTGAAAACCTTACAACGTTTAACTGGCTGCCGCGCACCTGCGCCTACCGGCTGCTTGGTGAAGGCAAAGCGCTGCCTGCCTGGCATCCGCTGCTGGCAGGATCAAAAAAAGCGATGCATGCCCAGCGGATCTCTGTGCGCTACATCGCTGTACGGGAGAGTGAAGTACGCGACTGGGAAGATCACATTATCGACCGTCCCGATCGCAATGGCTGATTCTCCGTCCGTCAGCGACCAAACAGGTTGCGCGGACGCGGCCTGAAGAGCTGAGCCACGAGCACGACCATGGCCACCAGCAGGTAGGCGGCAAAAATGGCGATCATCCACTGCGGCATGCTCCAGCCAAGAAATGTCCAGCCGCGCTCAGCGCAGTCGCCACTGGCAACAAACACTGCAGGCAGCCATTTGTCCAGTGGCAGCCATGCCGGAAAGCGTGCGGCAAAGTCGCAGGTGACAAACGGGTTAGGGTGCAGCTGCAGCATGGTGTGCTCCCAGGATAAGCGCAGACCCTCAGCGGCACTGTAAATCCAGATGGCAAGACTGGCCCAGCGCAGCGGAGTTTGCGGCGCAATCGCACCTACTACCCCTGCTGCCATTACGCCAAACAGGGCGCATCGCTCATAGATACACATCACGCAGGGCTTAAGCCCCATCCCATGCTGGAAGAACAGCGCCACCAGCTCCAGTGCCAGCGCGGTGAATGCCAGCAGCAGCCAGGCGCCACGCCCGCGCGAGCAGAGATTCAGATATCGCAACATAGTGGATTTTCCTTAGCTATCAGTGCCTGGCAGTGTAAACCAAAAGCCCGACGCTGCCAGCCTGCAATCCGGAATTCAGCGATAAAAATGACGCAGATCGTTTACGCAGCAGATTGTTTCCCCCGTCAGCCGTTTGTGCGGCACAGGGCAGGTGAAAGCATTCAGCCGCATGCTGAAATTTGCGCCAGGCCATGCTTTTAATCCACCTGCAGACTATTTCCGCTATAGCCCCTCTGGTATGATGAGTGTAATGACGATAAAGAACGCAATGAGAACGTAACGCTATGGTTATCAAGGCGCAGAGCCCTGCAGGATTCGCAGAAGAGTACATAATTGAGAGTATCTGGAACAGCCGTTTCCCCCCCGGGTCGATCCTGCCTGCTGAACGTGAATTGTCTGAGCTGATTGGCGTTACCCGTACCACCCTGCGCGAAGTGCTGCAGCGTCTTGCTCGTGATGGCTGGCTGACCATTCAGCATGGCAAGCCAACGCGCGTAAATGATTTCTGGGAAACGTCCGGGCTTAATATCCTTGAGACGCTGGCCCGGCTCGATCACGACAGCGTGCCGCAGCTGATTGATAATCTGCTGTCGGTACGCAGCAATATCGCGTCTATTTTTATCAGCCGTGCGCTGCGTCATCATCCGGAAAAAGCCCGCGAAGTGCTGGAGAGTGCGCTGCATGAGCAGGATCAGGCGGATGCCTATGCTGAACTCGATTATCGGGTATTCCGCGGTCTGGCGTTTGCTTCCGGTAACCCGATTTATGGTCTGATCCTCAACGGACTGAAAGGGCTTTATACGCGGGTCGGACGCCACTATTTCTCTAACCCTGAAGCGCGTGAACTGGCGCACCGTTTTTATCAGCAGCTGGCAGATATGTGTACGCAGCAGCCGACGCAGGAACAGGTCGTTGAGTGCGTGCGGGTATATGGCCGCCGCAGCGGAGAGATCTGGTACAGTATGCAGAAAAACCTGCCAGACGATCTCGGCAGCAAGCGCTAAAAAAAACCGGACTATTCAGTCCGGTTTTTTCATGCTCAGAGTCCGGGCGCCCGCGGCGGACAGCGGTCGAGCAACTCTATGCTGCCATCTTCATTCTGCTGTTCAAGATGAATATCAAATCCCCAAAGCCGGTGAACATGTTTCAGCACATCGCGCCGGCTTTTATCCAGCGGCGCACGCTGCTGAGGAACATAGCGCAGCGTTAGCGACCGGTCACCGCGCAAATCTACGTTGTAGACCTGAATGTTGGGCTCCAGATTGCTGAGGTTATACTGGGCAGACAGCTGCTGGCGAATCGCGCGATAGCCCGCCTCATCATGAATCGCCGCAATTTCCAGGTAGTTATTACGATCGTCATCCATAACAGTGAACAGGCGGAAATCGCGCATCACTTTTGGCGACAGGAACTGGCTGATAAAACTCTCATCTTTAAACTCGCGCATCGCAAAATGCAGCGTTTTAAGCCAGTCCGAGCCAGCGATATCGGGGAACCAGTGGCGATCTTCTTCTGTTGGCGACTGGCAGATGCGTTTGATGTCCTGGAACATAGCAAAGCCCAGGGCATAAGGGTTGATGCCGTTATACCACTGGCTGTTATAGGGTGGCTGATAGATAACGTTGGTGTGGCTGTGCAAAAACTCCATCATAAAACGTTCTGATACTTTGCCTTCATCGTAGAGATGATTGAGGATCGTATAGTGCCAGAAGGTTGCCCAGCCTTCGTTCATTACCTGCGTCTGTTTCTGCGGATAGAAATACTGGCTTACTTTACGCACGATGCGCAGCACTTCACGCTGCCAGGGCTCCAGCAAGGGGGCATTTTTTTCCATGAAGTAGAGCAGATTTTCCTGCGGCTCAGAGGGATAGCGCGCCGCTTCAACGTGTGACGCCTCTTTCTCTTTACGCGGCAGCGTACGCCATAGCGTATTTACCTGGCTCTGCAGATACTCTTCGCGACTCTTTTGCCGCGCTTTCTCTTCCTGCAGTGAAATTTTTTGCGGGCGCTTATAGCGGTCAACGCCATAGTTCATTAAGGCGTGGCAGGAGTCCACCAGACGCTCAACCTCTTCGACGCCAAAGCGCTCCTCGCAGTCGGCAATATAGTTACGGGCAAACAGCAGGTAATCGACGATCGAACTCGCATCGGTCCAGCTGCGGAACAGATAGTTATTTTTGAAGAAAGAGTTGTGTCCGTAGCAGGCATGAGCCATGACCAGCGCCTGCATGGTCATTGTATTCTCTTCCATCAGATAGGCGATACAGGGGTTAGAATTGATGACGATCTCATAAGCGAGCCCCTGCTGCCCATGCTTATAGCGCTGCTCGGTTTCGATAAACTTTTTACCGAAAGACCAGTGAGCATAATTAATGGGCATTCCTACGCTGGAGTAGGCATCCATCATCTGCTCGGATGTGATGACTTCAATCTGATGCGGATAGGTATCAAGACCGTAGCTTTTCGCTACGCGGTCAATTTCAGCCAGGTAGACATCAAGCAGCTCAAATGTCCAGTCGGGCCCGTCACTGAGTCGTTTACTGCTACGGGTTGGCTCGTCAAACATTGTCGTCATAGCGCACCTCTGTTTTGCAGGCGGCAGGAAGACCCTGCCACACGGGTGAAGGCTTCGTCCTGAGAAAGAGCGCCCAAAAACTGAGCGAACAGATCAAGGATAGTTCACTGTCTCGCATCCGATAACGTAACTCAAACGATTTTTTTGGCAGAAAATCATCCGGATAGCGCAATCCCATCGCGGCCTAAGATATTAATCCGGCTCCAAATGAAATGGCAGAATAATAAACTAAAAAAATAGCCCGCGGACAGCAGTGGGTGATTCTGCTGAAAAAGGGAAAAAGCCCTGATTTTTTTCTGAAAAAGCGCTCCGGTTAGCGCATCAGAAGCGGTAAAACTCTGATCTTTGCCATCGGAAAGGATTTAAGTGTGCAGAATGTTAAAAAAGATGTGAAATAGCCGGGTAAAATCTAAGATAAACAGAGCAGCCTGATTATTCTGACTCAGATGCTCATACCAGTTAATTATGCTTTTGTCTCGAGGGGCCTATGCGTGTCGTGATTCTGGGAAGTGGGGTGGTGGGAGTGGCAAGCGCCTGGTATCTGGCGCAGGCCGGACATGAGGTCACCGTCATCGATCGTCAGCCTGCCGCCGCGCTGGAAACCAGTGCCGGCAACGCCGGTCAGATCTCTCCTGGCTATGCGGCGCCCTGGGCCGCGCCGGGCGTGCCGTTAAAGGCGATTAAATGGATGTTTCAGCGCCATGCGCCGCTGGCGATGCGGCCGGACGGCAGCCGGTTCCAGCTTGAGTGGATGTGGCAGATGCTGCGCAATTGCGATATGCGCCACTATCAGGAAAACAAAGCCCGTATGGTACGTATTGCTGAATACAGCCGCGACTGCCTGAAAACGCTGCGCGCTGAAACCGGCATTGCCTATGAAGAGCGGCAGGGCGGAACCCTGCAGCTGTTTCGTACGCAGCAGCAGTTCGACAGCGCCAGCAAAGATATTGCCGTGCTGAAAGAGGCAGGCGTGCCTTATGAGCTGCTGCAGGCTCATGAGCTGCAGCGTGCCGAGCCGGCGCTGGCCGCCACCGCGCACAAGCTGACCGGTGGCCTGCGGTTGCCCAATGATGAAACCGGCGATTGCCAGCTCTTTACTCAACGCCTGGCAGAAATGGCGATGGCGGCAGGCGCCACGTTTCGCTTTAATACGCCGGTCGATCAGCTGCTGCGGGAAGGTAACCGCATCTATGGTGTGAAGTGCGGTGATGAAGTGATCAAAGCAGATGCTTACGTAGTGGCATTTGGCTCCTATTCGACCGCGCTGCTGAAAGATATCCTCGCGATCCCGGTCTACCCGCTCAAAGGGTATTCGCTGACTATTCCGGTAAAAGAGGCTGACGCCGCGCCGCGCTCCACCATACTGGATGAAACGTATAAAGTGGCGGTGACCCGCTTTGATAACCGTATCCGGGTGGGCGGCATGGCAGAAATTGTTGGTTTTAACACCAAACTGTTGCCGGCACGACGGGAAACGCTGGAGATGGTCGTACGCGATCTCTATCCTGAAGGCGGATTTATCGAACAAGCCTCTTTCTGGACGGGGCTGCGTCCGATGACGCCAGACGGTACGCCGATTGTGGGTCGTACCCCGCTGACCAATCTCTATCTCAATACCGGACACGGTACGCTGGGATGGACCATGGCCTGTGGTTCCGGTCAGCTACTGGCTGATATTGTATCGGGTCAGAAACCCGCGATTGCCGCAGACGATCTCTCTGTATTGCGCTATCTGCCGGGTTTTGCCTCGCACGCATCGCCTTTACGCCGCGCGGATATCGCACGCTAACACTCACGGAGAGTTAACACTATGTCACGTCCTCTGCGCGCGTCGGTTAACCGACAGGCGCTGCGTCATAACCTGTCTGTGGTGCGTCGGGCAGCGCCGCAGTCACACGTATGGTCAGTGGTCAAAGCCAACGCTTACGGGCACGGGATTGCCCGCGTCTGGCAGTCGCTGGAGAGCACCGACGGTTTTGCGTTACTCAACATCGAAGAGGCTATTCTGCTGCGCGAGCAGGGATGGAAAAAACCTATTCTGCTGCTGGAGGGGTTTTTTCACGCCGACGATCTGAAGCTTATCGATCGCTACCGGCTGACCACCAGCGTGCACAGTAACTGGCAAATTAACGCTCTGGCGACCGCACAGCTCTCCGCCCCCGTGGATGTGTATCTGAAAATGAACAGCGGTATGAACCGGCTCGGTTTTCGCCCTGAACAGGTGCATAACGCCTGGCAAAAACTGCGCGCGCTGCCGGGGGTAGGTGAAATCACGCTGATGGCACATTTCGCTGATGCCGATAATCCGGAGGGGATAGCAGAGCCACTGCAGCGCATTGAACAGGCGGCTGAAGGCCTGAGCTGTCCGCGTTCGCTCGCCAACTCTGCCGCCACGCTGTGGCATCCGCTCACGCATCATGACTGGGTGCGTCCGGGGATCATTCTGTATGGCGCTTCGCCCAGCGGTCGCTGGCAGGATATCGCCGGTACCGGGCTGCGGCCGGTTATGACGCTGAGCAGTGAAATTATTGGTGTGCAGCAGCTGACAGCGGGCGATGGCGTCGGCTATGGCTATCGCTACCGGGCCAGCGGACCTCAGCGGATTGGCGTTGTTGCCTGTGGTTATGCTGATGGTTATCCGCGCCATGCTCCTACCGGCACGCCCATATCCGTGGGCGGCGTGCGCACCCGCACGCTGGGAACGGTGTCGATGGATATGATGATGATCGATCTTGAACCCTGTCCGCAGGCGGGTATTGGTACCGCCGTTGAGCTGTGGGGTAATGACGTGAAGATTGATGAGGTCGCAGCAGCGGCCGGCACGGTAGGGTATGAGCTGATGTGCGCGCTCGCCCCGCGCGTGCCGGTTGAGGTTATTTAAGCGCGGTTACGCTGCCGCGTATCTTACGGCTGCAGCGCCAGGCAGTGAGTGCCAGCGCTGCCCCCGTCAGCATCATCAGGGCCAGTGACGATTTTTCTGCAATCGGCAGAGCCACGATTGCCATGCTGCCGCCAGCGCCTCCCGCCATCTGAATAAACCCCTGTAGCGCCGAGGCTACGCCCGCCTGCTGCTGATAGGGTTCCAGCGCATAGCTGGTAGCCGGGCCAACGGTAAAGGCGAGGCCTGCAACTGACACCGCCACCGGGATCATATAGAGCGCCCAGTGATACTGCCATTCAGCAGGCAGAAGGTGAACGCCCGCCAGCAGCAGTATTGCTCCCAGCAGCATCGTGATAAAACCCATAGCCAGACAAAATGGCCGGCCCGCTTTGCGGATTGTTTTATTCACGAAGGCGCTGACCACCATGATCCAGAAGCCGTTGGCACCAAAAGCAAACGAAAACTGCAGCGGCGTCAGGCCACCTTCGGTCATCAGCACATGCGGTGCCAGAGAGACGTAGGTCAGCACCATACCCAGAGCGCCTGCATTGGCAAACGCAAACGCAAGAAAGCGCGGCTGGCGCAGAATTGCGCCATATTGTGCCAGCGGAAGCCCTTTCACACGCAGCGTATCTGCCGGCCGGGTTTCCGGTAAGGCCACTATCACCAGCAGGCCGATCGCCAGCGCATAGCTGCACAGGAACCAGAAGGGTGCACGCCAGCCATAGGCTTCTGCCAGAAGGCCGCCCAGCAGCGGCGCCAGCGCCGGTACAATGTTCAGCGCACCATTAAGGAAACCGTAAGCACGTGCCGCCTCATCGCCGCTCAGGCGATCGCGTACGCCGCTGAATGCCACTACCGCGCTGCAGCAGACGCCGCAGCCCTGAATAACACGTGCGAGGAAAAACACCGGCCAGAGCGTGGCGGTAGCGGCCACGGCGCTGCCTGCGATATAGAGCAACAGGCCGATCAGCGCCACGGGCTTGCGGCCAAAATTGTCCACCAGCGGGCCGGTCACCAGCTGACCGATGCCCATAATCAGCAGGAACAGCGGGATGGTAAGCTGGATCAGGCTGACCGGGGCGTTAAGGCCTTCGGCAATCTGCGGCAGAACAGGCAGGTAGAGATCAATACCCAGCGGAGCCAGCAGCACCAGGCTCAGCAGAAGAAGCGTAAATTTTTGCATGAGGAACCAGAAACGTCCTGTTAAACAGGCGAGAAGGGTAATGACTCTGCGGGTAAAAAGAAAGCGCTAAAGTGAAAAGGCGATGCCTGCCGCCGGACGGCAGGCATCGCACAGACATCGGTCAGTAGGCGCCGTCGCGACGCAGTACTACGCCTGCGGTTTTAAACAGAATGGCAATATCAGTCCACAGCGCCCAGTTTTTTACATACCAGGAATCAAAATAGACGCGGGTGTCATAATCGATATCATTACGGCCGCTTACCTGCCACAAACCGGTCATACCAGGCTTGGCCATCAGGTAGTAGTCAACGTCACCGGCATAGCGTTCCAGTTCAGCTTCGATAACCGGACGCGGTCCTACCAGGCTCATCTCTCCGCGGATCACGTTCCAGAGCTGCGGAAGCTCATCAAGGCTGGTTTTGCGCAGGAAGCCGCCGATGCGGGTAACACGCGGATCGTTTTTCAGCTTGAAGTCACGATCCCATTCTGCCCGCGCCTCCTCGCTGGTTGCCAGCAGCGCCTGCAGGACGTCCTGTGAATTTGTTACCATGGAGCGAAACTTCAGGCATTTGAACTTTGCTCCATCCTGGCCGACGCGCTCGTGACCATAAATAGCATTGCCGCCATCGCGTTTTACCATCCAGCAGAGCAGACCAAATACCGGAGAAAGAAACAGCAGCAGCAGTGAGGCCACCACAATATCAAAGGTGCGTTTCAGGAAACGCGATGAGCGCTTGGCCAGATTATTGCTGACGCGCAGAATCATCACTTCATGGCTGAAGATAAAAGACATATCGGTACCGTAAAGCGGTACGCCCCGCAGCGTCGGGATCACTGAGATAGAGCGGCATTTCATTTTGGAGAGAAACTTCAGCCAGTGATCGCGTACCGCCTGCTGTTCATATTCGGTCGCCACGATAAACTGCGTGTTATCGCGATCCATGGTCTGCCAGTTGATGTCTTTACGGGTGATAACCGGCACGCCATTGAGTTTGGCCGGATTGTTTTCATCATCCAGTGAGATAAACGCCTGCACGTTATAGCCCAGAATCTCTTCGCTCTGCAGCGCGGCATAGGCTTCCAGCGCATTTTTGCCTGAGCCAATAATAATGGTCTCTTTCTGCCACTGTCCTGCACGGCTGATTGCCCGTTTTACCAGGGCACGCATCAGCGGCAGCAGCAGCAGTGCCCAGCTCCAGCTGAATACCCAGACCATGCGTGAGAAATCCCATTTGGAAAAGGCAATCAGCGCTAAATCCAGCAGTGAAAATACAAACAGCGTCCTGATAATCTCTTTTAGCTCAAACCAGAAAGGTTTGCGGTAGGTGTAGTGTCGCATCCGGACCCAGAACCAGGCGGTGCAGAGTACCGAAAGGCCAAGCTGCGCAATAAACCGGTACTCAATCTGCTGCGGCGGAATAAAGCTGTCCAGCTCTCCCCAGATGCCCTGGACGGTGGCCGCCGATAAAAACAGCGCCAGATTAAGTGCGATAAGATCGGACAGACTTAATGCGACTTTAGCAATGAGGTTTTTTCGCAGGCCGCTCCACGAACGGCTTGCGTCATTCATTACAATTGTACTTGCCATAACACCCGCTCTCTTTTCTTAAGTAAAAGATGGCCTGACCAGAATCAAGTACGCGCTCAGGACTACCGGCTGACTTACAAAATAACCTTTGCTATCAACACAATAATCATTGGTGATCTCTTAAGCGCTGCACGGCAAGGGCCGGATAAGACGTGATATAGGTCACGAAAACAGCAGCAACGTTTACGAGTATGCAAGAGGAATCTGACAGAGTTAATATGGAATTACTCTTAAAAGGAAATTATTGAGCGGAGGGACTATCAGTTATGTTATTGAAAACACTCAGTTGGTGATGAAAAAACGGGCAAAAACAGCGTTTTTTTTCGGCAACTTTTAGGAATCACCGCCATACGCAGGGGTATGACGGTGCGGTGATATCAGGCAGGGCGGGTAAGTACCCAGCGATCCTGTTCTTTGTCATAGTGACCAATTTTTAAATCCACCGGCTCGCCATCGATCCACGCCGGCACGCTGGTCTCCTGATCCCAGCCATCAAGCTGATAGCTCAGGCCCGGGTTGGTCTGGCAGGGGATTGAAACGGTATCCGGTTTATCGCCTCCCATCTCCGCATCAACAATTTCATAGCGACCAATTTTAACTACCGTTCCCATTTTTTGCTCCCGTTTGCTGACTGATAACTAAAATCATAGTCGCTGCTGACCGCTTCAGGTGCCCTAAAACCTCGGATTATTCTCGCTCTTCGCTGACCCGTACGCCGATTTTCATGATTTTGTTATCCTCTTTTTCCGCCACGGTCCACGTCAGCTGCTTCCACTCCACCTGATCGCCGACCACCGGCGTGCTGCCGAGCAGGCTCATGACCAGCTGGCCCAGCGACTGCTGATCGTTTGTTTCATTATCCAGTTCCAGACCATAAATCTGCGCCACATCCCGCAGGCGCGCATCGGCGTCGAGAATAAAATCGCCAAAAAAGCGCTGGTCAAGTGCGACAGGCGGCGTCTGGCTGAACATTTTGCCCAGCGCCGGTAAATCACGCTCCCGGCCTATCACGCACAGCACATCGCCCTCTTTCAACCGGGTAGCGCCGCTGGGATGCATCAATGTGTTGTCGCGGAAAAGCGCCGCAATGCGCGTTTCTCGCGGCATTTTGAGATCGCGCAGCGCGGCACCTACACACCATTTATCAGCATTCAGCTGGTAAATAAACTGCTCCCACGGGTTTTCCGGATGGATATCAAGTCCGATACGGCTGACAGGAGAAGCCAGCGGCGGCACGACCACTCTGGCACGTTTTGCTGCGTAACCCAGCGATGTTCCCTGCAGCATCAGTGAGACTAGCACCACAAAGAAAGCGATATTAAAATAGAGTCTGGCGTTCTCCAGCCCTGCCATCATCGGAAACACGGCCAGAATAATTGGCACGGCGCCGCGCAGGCCAACCCAGCTGATAAAAATACGCTCACGTCCGGTAAACCCTTTAAAAGGCAGCAGCCCGACCAGCACCGAAAGCGGGCGGGCGACCAGAATCAGCCAGAGCGAGAGGATCATGGCCGGCAGAGCGATATGCCACAAATCGGAGGGCGTCACCAGCAGCCCCAGCACAATAAACATGCCGATTTGACTAAGCCATGCCATGCCATCAAACGTTTGCAGAATACCGTGGCGGTTGCGAATAGGGCTGTTGCCCAGTAAAAAGCCACACAAGTAGACCGCGAGGATCCCGCTGCCCTCCATCACCGTGGTCAGAGCGAACACAATAATGCCACCGCTAAGCGCCAGCAGCGGATAAAGCCCCTGCGCCAGACTGATGCGGTTAACCAGCTGCTGCAGCGCCCAGCCGCCGCCGAGGCCAAAGACAATGCCCAGACCAAACTGCTGCACCAGATGTACCACAAACATCCAGCTAAGGCCGCTCTGACCCTGCTGGATCATATCAATCAGCGTGATGGTCAGAAACACTGCCATCGGGTCGTTGCTGCCTGATTCAATCTCCAGCGTAGAACTGACGCGTTCATTAAGGCCTTTATCGCCCAGCAGGGAAAAAACCGCTGCGGCGTCCGTTGAGCCGATGATGGCGCCAATCAAAAATCCCTGCATCATATCGAGCTTAAAAAGCCAGGCTGCGATTAAACCGGTCAGGCCGGCAGTGATCATGACGCCTATCGTTGCCAGCGACAGCGCCGGGCCGAGCGCAACTTTCAGCGAGCTGGCTTTAGTGCGCATACCGCCATCCAGCAGAATCACCGCCAGGGCAAGGTTGGAGACCAGGTAGGCCACCGGATAGTTATCAAAAGCGATGCCGCCAATGCCATCCACGCCGGTCAGCATACCGAGCGCAAGGAAGATCACCAGAATGGGAATGCCAAGACGTGAGGAAAACGAGCTCAGTAAAATGCTTGCAGCGACCAGCACGGAACCAATGATAAAAAGACTGTAAATCATGCTGGTATTCAATAGTATTCTCCTGCAACCGGGCCAAAACCGACAGGCACGAACAATTCGTACCAATAAGTGCAAAAGATAATGCCTTATCAACGGCTTGTCAGCGCTTAATTTCCTGTTTTTTGTTTATACGAGCTATGATGACATTAAACTGGAAAATCCTGCAACCAGCGGGGCGTTTAGCGGTTAAAGAAGTCGTAATCAGAGATAAAAAAGCCGGTCAGTGACCGGCTTGTGATTCAGGCCTCAGCAGCCTGTTTGTGGAAAAGCTCCCGGAATACCGGATAAATATCTTCAGGCTCACGAATATGCTGAATCGCAAAATTGTCAAACATGGCCTGCAGATGTTCATATTCCCGCCACAGCGTCTGATGCGCGCGCCGGGTGATCTCGATATAGCTGTAATAGCGTACCACCGGCAGAATATGTTTCGCCAGAATCTCGTGGCACAGCGGCGAATCATCTGCCCAGTTATCCCCGTCCGACGCCTGCGCTGCGTAGATATTCCACTGTGACGGGTCGTAGCGCTCTTTAACCACCTCATCCATCAGTTTCAGCGCGCTGGAAACAATGGTGCCGCCGGTTTCCTGCGAGTAGAAAAACTCCTGTTCATCAACCTCTTTAGCCTGCGTGTGATGACGGATATAGACCACTTCAACGTTTTTATATGTGCGGCTCAGAAACAGATAAAGCAGAATATAAAACCGTTTAGCCATATCTTTCGTGGCCTGATCCATAGAGCCGGACACATCCATAAGGCAGAACATCACTGCCTGACTCGAGGGTTCAGGACGCTTTTCAAAGTTTTTATAGCGCAGATCAAAGGTGTCGATAAACGGCACCCGTTCAATACGCGCCCGCAGGTCAGCAATCTCCTGCCGCAGCCTCTCTTCTTCAAGCAGCTGTGCAGGTTCACTGGTTTCAACCTCATGCAGAGCCGCTTCCAGCTCATGCAGCATGCGGCGCTTGCCTGCTGTCATGGCCGTACGCCGGGCAAGCGAGTTTTGCAGTGAACGGACCACGCTGATGTTGGCCGGGACGCCGTTTGAGGTAAAGCCGGCGCGATGCGTTTTAAACTCATTGAGCTGACGGTGCTGATTTTTGCGCAGATTCGGCAGCGCCAGGTCTTCAAACAGCAAATCGAGATATTCATCTTTCGATATCTGAAAGACAAATTCATCCTGACCTTCACCATCCTGACTGGCGTTGCCCTGACCGCTGCCGCTGCCGCCTGCACCGCCCTGAGGCCGCTCTACACGGTCATTCTGTACAAAGTGATCGTTGCCGGGATGAACACGGTGGCGGTTGCCGCCGCGGCCCTGATGAAAAACAGGTTCATTGATGTCATCAATGGGAATCGACACCGACTCACCACTCTCTGTGTCGGTAACCGAACGCTTGTTGATGGCCTCGGAAATCGACTGCTTGATTTGCGACTTATAACGGCGCAGAAAGCGCTGCCGGTTGACCGCACTCTTGTTTTTACCGTTCAGACGCCGATCGATAAAATAGGCCATGGTTTCCCCTCAACTGCAGTGTAAGCCAGGCCGGAAAGGGTTCTCCGGCCTGATTAACGGCGAGCCAGGCGCCGCGCTTACGGATCGATTATGACGATTTACGCACGCGGAGATACCATTCGCAGAGCAGACGTACCTGCTTGCGGGTATAGCCTTTCTCCATCATACGGTCGACAAAATCATCATGTTTTTTCTGCTCATCGGTAGACGTTTTGGTGTTAAACGAGATAACCGGCAGCAGCTCCTCAGTATTGGAGAACATTTTTTTCTCAATGACCGTGCGCAGTTTCTCATAGCTGGTCCAGTTTGGATTGCGACCACTATTTTGCGCCCGGGCGCGAAGTACAAAGTTAACGATCTCATTACGGAAATCTTTTGGATTACTGATACCGGCCGGCTTTTCGATTTTTTCCAGCTCCGCATTAAGCGACTCACGGTCAAACAGTTGCCCGGTATCCGGATCGCGATACTCCTGATCCTGAATCCAGAAGTCAGCATAAGTGACATAGCGGTCAAAAATATTCTGACCATATTCAGAATAGGACTCCAGATAGGCCGTCTGAATCTCTTTGCCGATGAACTCAGCATATTTCGGGATTAGATATCCTTTCAGATGCTCCAGATACTTTTCAGCCTGATCCTGCGGAAACTGCTCGCGTTCAATCTGCTGCTCCAGTACGTAAAAGAGATGAACCGGGTTAGCAGCAACTTCAGTGTGATCGAAGTTGAACACGCGCGACAGAATCTTGAAGGCAAAACGGGTTGAAAGGCCATTCATTCCTTCGTCAACGCCTGCGTAATCGTGATACTCCTGCCAGGATTTCGCCTTGGGATCGGTATCTTTCAGGCTTTCACCATCATAAACCCGCATTTTAGAGTAGATGCTGGAGTTTTCCGGCTCTTTCATTCGCGACAGGATAGTGAAGCGTGCCAGCGTTTCAAGTGTGCCAGGGGCGCAGGGCGCGGTGGTGAGATCGCTGTGGTTAAGCAGTTTCTCGTAAATTTTAATCTCTTCTGATACGCGCAGGCAGTAAGGCACCTTGACGATATAAACACGGTCGAGGAAGGCTTCATTATTCTTGTTGTTACGGAAGGTAACCCACTCCGATTCGTTGGAGTGCGCCAGAATAATGCCGTTGAAGGGCAGCGCAGAAATGCCTTCAGTGCCGTTGTAATTGCCTTCCTGCGTAGCGGTCAGCAGTGGATGCAGCACCTTGATCGGCGCTTTGAACATCTCCACAAATTCCATGATGCCCTGGTTTGCACGGCAGAGTGCGCCAGAATACCCATAGGCGTCAGGATCGTTTTGCGCATGATTTTCCAGCTTGCGAATATCGACTTTACCGACCAGCGCAGAGATATCCTGATTATTTTCATCACCAGGTTCAGTTTTAGCGATAGCCAGTTGCTCCAGAATAGATGGCCACACTTTTACCACTTTAAACCGGGTAATATCGCCGCCAAATTCATGCAGACGTTTTGCTGCCCACGGCGACATGATGGTGCCGAGGTAGCGCCGCGGTACGCCATACTCTTTCTCCAGAATATTGGCATCTTCCTGCGGGTTAAAGAGACAGAGCGGATGATCGTTAACCGGACTGCGTTCACCATCGGCGCTCAGTACATAGATAGGCACGCGCTGCATCAGCGCTTTTAAACGTTCGGCAAGAGAAGATTTACCGCCACCTACCGGGCCAAGTAAATAGAGAATCTGCTTTTTCTCTTCCAGGCCCTGCGCCGCGTGTTTCAGGTAGGAGACGATCTGTTCAATCGCTTCCTCCATACCGTAAAACTCTTCAAACGCCGGATAACGGCCAATGACACGATTCGAGAAAATACGGGAAAGGCGTGGCTCCTGAGCGGTATCAACCATAACGGGCTCACCAATAGCCGTTAACAGTCGTTCTGCCGCATTGGCGTATGCACTGCGATCCTGCTTACAGATAGTAAGAAATTCCTGCAGTGTGAACTCTTCGTCCTTGGCAGCTTCATAACGCTGACGATAGTGATCGAATATATTCATAGCGATGCCCGTCCTGTTAGAATTGTTGGGAACAATAAGCGTAACCTTACAAACAGTGGTGCCAACCTCTCATTTTTAAGGATATAAATCTCTCTGCTTCTCTATTGTTATGAGCGTGTATCGGATAAAGATCAAGTAGTAAGTGGCGCAGGATTAAACGATTAGCGCTCAAAAAACGCGCAAATTTCCGCAGATTGTTTTAACTCAAACTTGTTTTGCAAAATATTTGCCTGTGAGGACGGGACACGACCTGTAAAGATGCCAACATCTCTGTCCGGCATACGGTGCGTAAATTTCTGCAAGATGTGAAGAGTGGCAGAATTAGTCAGCCAGGCGGATACGGCGTCAGGTTAAGCGGTGGCATACATTAAGCCGGCGTGACAAAACAGTAAGCCTGAGGGTGACGCACGCGTGCCGGAATGCGGGATAGCCGCTCTCTGCCTGATGGCTTGCAACTGCATGTTTGAACGGATTATTTCTGCCAGTCATCCACTAAATTCTGACCGGGCAGCGGCGACAATGAGGCTGCGTTGTTTACCCGCATCAGTCTGCCTGGCCCGCTACTGCACCGCTGTGTCGCTTTCACTTCCTGATTAACCCGGTTAACAGCAGATTGTCCCCGTTGCAAAATATTCGCTAGACTGCAAAAGCAATGAGTGACTTAACAGGCAAACTACATAGTGAACACATTTAAACTTTCTGCATTTATGCTGCTTTCTCCTGCGCTGGTGAGCGCATTTGCAGCCCACGCTGATCCGCTGTCGCTGGGCGCCTCTGTTATCTATGCTCAATCACCTTATCGTGGCGGACAGGATCGTTATCTGCCCGTACCGGTGATTAACTATGAGGGTGAAAACTTCTGGTTTCGCAGTCTGCAGGGCGGCTATTACCTGTGGAAAGATCCGCAGAATCAGCTGTCACTGACGCTGCTCGGTTCGCCGCAGCAGTATGACCCGGATGATAACGATCTTGGCGACATGAAATCCCTGGACAAGCGTCGTATGACCCTGATGGCGGGCGGCACCTACCGCCATGTCGCGCAGTGGGGGATCCTCCGCACGGCGTTACTGGGTGATGTGCTGAATAACAGTAATGGCATCATCTGGGATCTCACCTATCTGTACCGCTTTGAATTCGGCGCATTCAGCCTGACACCCGGTATTGGCGCCCTGTGGAACAGTGCAAATCAAAACCGTTACTACTATGGCGTTTCTTCGCATGAGAGTGCCCGCAGCGGTATTGCACAATACCGGCCGGATGACAGCTGGTCGCCTTATGTGGAGCTGAATGCCAGCTACCAGCTTAGTCAGAACTGGAACGCCAGCTTTTCCGGGCGCTACACGCGTTTTGATGATGAAATCAAAGATAGCCCGATGGTGGATAAAAATGGCCAGGTCACGCTCTGGACCGGCCTCAGTTACAGTTTCTGATGCACTTTCGCAACGCCTGATATCAGGCGTTGTTTTTTTATAGCTCTACAGCGCAGGAGGGATGATGAAAAAAGTCTGGATCAACGATGCTTCACTGCCCGCTATCGGGCAGGGCACCTGGTATATGGGGGAAAACCCCTCGCTGCGTGCTCAGGAGATCGCGGCGCTGCAGGCGGGGCTTGCGGCCGGTTTGCAGGTGATAGATACGGCAGAAATGTACGCCGACGGGGAAGCTGAGAGAGTGGTGGGTGAGGCGTTGCAGGGGCGGCGTGACAGCGCCTGGCTGGTGTCAAAAGCCTATCCGTGGAACGCCGGTGAAGCTGATATCACCGGGGCGTGTGAACGCAGTCTGCAGCGACTTAACACCGATTATCTCGATCTTTACCTGCTGCACTGGCGCGGTAATATTCCGCTGGAAGAGACTATTCGCGGTATGGAGAAGCTGGTGGCGCAGGGAAAAATACGCAGCTGGGGCGTCTCAAATTTTGACAGCGACGACATGGAAGAGCTGTGGGAAGAGCAGGGCGGCTTCTCCTGCGCGACTAACCAGGTGCTGTATCATCTCGCATCCCGCGGGATTGAGCATGAGCTGCTGCCGCTCTGCCAGCAGCGCGCGATGCCGGTGATGGCCTATTGTCCGCTGGCCCAGGCGGGGCGGCTGCGGCAGGCGCTGTTTGATAACGCCCAGCTGCTGGAACTCGCCCGGCATAAGCAGATTAGCGTGGCCCAGCTGCTGCTCAGCTGGGCGATCCGGCATGACGGCGTCATGGCGATCCCTAAAGCGGGAAGCGTTGCACACGTCCAGGAAAACGCTGCGGCGCTGAACGTTACGCTCAGCGCCGACGATCTCGCGTTGCTCGATCAGCTGTTTCCTGCTCCGCAGCAGCGCGTACCGCTGGATGTGGTTTAAGCGGGTTTAACGCCGCGCACGCGCAGGGTTGTCCCCAGGCGGGCAGGGGTTTCGCCTGCGCTTTTCAGTGGCTTATTTATGCGCGCCGTTTCCACACAGACCATGGTTTTATAACCGTCATTTGGCATGTCCGCCATGCTGCAGGAGAGTTCCGGACCCGGATTCCATGTGACAACGTCACTTTGATAGTGGTGATAAACCTCAATCTGCCGGCTGCCGCCGCTATCTTTGATTACGCTGCATTCGTCAGGCGCGGTATAAATGCGATCGATTCGCCCCGGATAGCGCTGAACGCCCTCGCTGTTTTCGCCCGGTGAGTTATCTGCTACTTTATCGATAAAGGTATGTCCCAGACCGCTTACGGCTGTGCCGGCAATGTCGGTCACGCTGAAATAAGCATGCAGTGCAGCTGTCGCTTCAAAATCTCCCCAGGCTTCGAGTTCGATCTCGCACTGCTCTGCCAGCCGGAAACGTGCCAGCAGCGTAAAATCATGAGGCCAGAGCTTTTTCGTCTGGCTGTTACTTTCCAGCGTAAATGTCAGCATAACGGCGTCTTCATTTTCATCGTGTGCCGTCAGCGTCCATGGCTGGGTGCGGGCAAACCCATGCGCCGGTTCGCCGGCAGGACCAAACCACGGCCAGCAAATCGGCACGCCGCCGCGAATCGCTTTACCTGTCCTGAATGCACTTTTATCACTCAGCCAGATAACAGGTTGCTGACCGCTGGGCTGCCAGGCGAGCAGATGTGCGCCCTGAAGCGCGATAGCCGCACGAACTTTTGGATGACTGATAACCACTACCGGCAGATCGTCCTGCTGACGCAAAGACAAATAAGGGGTTATTTGCTCAGTCACAGGCAATGTAAAAAGCGTATTTGGCATCGTTCAGCCTCTGTTTGTCTGGTCGAAAAAAAAGGGCGACCGAAGTCACCCTTATCTGTATAGCCTGGTTACTTATTTAGCAGCAACCAGCGCAATCAGGTCGAGAACCTTGTTGGAATAACCGGTTTCGTTATCGTACCAGGAAACCAGTTTTACAAAGTTGTCATTCAGCGCAATACCAGCTTTGGCATCAAACACTGAGGTCAGCACTTCGCCGTTGAAGTCTGTAGAAACCACGTCATCTTCAACATAGCCCAGCACATCTTTCATTTCGCCTTCTGAAGCTGCTTTGATAGCTTCACAGATTTCTTTGTAAGTTGCTGCTTTTTCCAGACGAACGGTCAGGTCAACCACAGAGACGTTAGGCGTAGGTACACGGAAAGCCATACCGGTCAGTTTGCCGTTCAGCTCCGGCAGTACTTTGCCCACTGCTTTTGCTGCGCCGGTAGACGATGGGATGATGTTCTGTGCTGCACCGCGGCCGCCGCGCCAGTCTTTGTGTGACGGGCCATCAACAGTTTTCTGGGTAGCAGTGGTAGCGTGCACGGTGGTCATCAGGCCTTCAACGATACCGAATTTGTCGTTGATGACTTTTGCCAGTGGTGCCAGGCAGTTGGTGGTGCAGGATGCGTTAGACACGATATCCTGACCCGCATACTTATCAAAGTTTGCACCGCGTACGAACATCGGGGTGTCATCTTTAGATGGGCCGGTCAGAACCACTTTCTTCGCGCCAGCAGAGATATGTTTACGCGCGGTTTCGTCAGTCAGGAAGATCCCGGTTGCTTCAGCAACAACGTCAACGCCTGCTTCGTCCCACTTCAGGTTAGCCGGGTCTTTCTCAGCGGTAACACGGATTTTCTTGCCGTTAACAATCAGCGCACCATCCTGTACTTCTACGGTGCCGTCGAAACGACCATGCGTAGAATCGTATTTCAGCATGTAAGCCATGTAATCGGCGTCGAGCAGGTCGTTGATCGCAACGATTTCGATGTCTGAACGCTGCTGAGCAGCACGGAAAACGATGCGACCGATACGGCCAAAACCGTTGATACCTACTTTGATAGTCATATATTCCACCAGCTATTTGTTAGTGAATAAAAGGTTGACTGTAAAATTACAAAAACCTTACCAGGCGTCAAGCGGAATCGTGTCAATTGTTGCGACAGGTCAATTCCAATGCCAGGAATAATCTGTAATGCAACCGCTTGCGCACCTGTTTTACAGCGCGTCTATCTTACGCTGATTAGCGTGTGAAAAGGGAAGTTTGTCACAAAGAGTGATCGTCATCACAAAACCACGCTGCAGCAGCCAGAGCAGAAAAGTTCGCACAAAAAAAACGGCGGGCAATGTTGTCCGTTTGTTAGAATAGTAGCTGATTTCTACAGAAAGATACTCTGGAAGCAAAAATGGCAAAAGATACCGCATCTGAAGCAAAAATCGGCCAGCTGTCTGAAATGCAGCGTTACGTCACGCAGCATCGGGGTACGGAGCCACCCTTTACCGGCGCGCTGTTACACAACAAACAGGATGGCATTTATCACTGTCTGGTCTGTCAGGCGCCGCTGTTTCTGTCAGAGAGCAAATATGATTCGGGCTGTGGCTGGCCAAGTTTCTACCAGCCGGTCAACGATGAGGCGATACGTTACCTGGAAGATGACTCGCACGGCATGCATCGGGTTGAGATCCGCTGCGGCAGCTGTGACGCGCATCTGGGTCATGTGTTTCCGGATGGGCCGCAGCCCAGCGGTGAGCGTTACTGCGTTAATTCCGCTTCGCTGAGCTTTACTGACGAGCAGGGCAAACAGCAGGAGGGATAGGATGAATCAGGAACTGAATGCGATGCTGGATGCGATGACGCCTGAGATTTATGAACGACTGGCAACCGCAGTTGAGACGGGTAAATGGCCTGATGGCGTTGCGTTAACGCAGGAGCAACGCGAGCACTGTTTACAGCTGGTCATGCTGTGGCAGGCGCGTCATAACGAGTCGCCGCAGCATATGAGCATTGCCAAAGGTGGCGATATCGTGACGAAGTCTAAAAAGCAATTGAAAGAAGAGTTCGGCATTGAGCCGGATGTCACGCGCATCAATCTGCACTAAGAAAACAGGCTGGTATTCCAGCCTGTTTTTCAGATTATTTCCGCACCCTGCGCCTGCATTTGCGTTAGCGCTATCTCACTGTCTTCCGGACTGAGATTCACGCCACGGCAGCCCTCTTTAACGACCTGAACGTGATAACCGAGCTCCAGCGCATCCAGCACGCTATATTTCACGCAGTAGTCGGTTGCAATTCCCAGCATAACCAGATGCGTGATGTCGCGTTCGCGCAGCCAGTTATCCAGCTCAGTTTTGCGCCGGTGTCCGTTATCAAAAAAGGCGCTGTAGCTATCCACGTCGACATCGCCGCCTTTATGAAATACGGCGTCAATCAGTGAGCGATCAAGATCGGGATGGAAATCGGCACCCGGACTGTTTTCAATACCGTGGTCCGGCCACCAGATCTGCGCCAGCCCGTTGAGCTCACCCAGCGTATAGACAGGCTCGCCGGATACTGAGGCAAAGCTGCCGTGATTGGCCGGATGCCAGTCCTGCAGGGCCACGACACATTCGCCGCGCTGGCGAAACTCACGTGCATAGCGGTTTGCCACCGCTACGGTCTCATCACCTTCGCGCACGGCCATTGGCCCGCCGGGGCAAAAGTCATTCTGGATATCGATAATTATCAATGCCCGCTTCATATCATTTTGCTCCGTTCAATCCTCAGTCAGTTCGCCACGTAAGTTCTGCTGCATTCTGGCACGAATTTCCTCAGGGCTAAGATCCTGACTTAATAAATAGTGCAGTTTTGTTAACGTGGCCTCAACGGTAAGATCAAAACCGCTGATCACGCCGGCATGCTCCAGCGCATTACCGGTGGCATAGCCGCCCATATTCACTTTGCCGGACATGCACTGCGTCAGATTAACCACAATGATACCGCGCTGGCTCGCCTGCTGAAGCTCATGCAGGAACTCAGCGTTTTGCGGCGCATTGCCCACTCCGTAAGAGCGCAAAATCAGCGCTTTAACCGGCTGGCGCAGGAAGTTGCGTACTACATCTGCAGAAATACCCGGATAAATGGTTACCACACCAATAGGCTGCGGTGTGATGGGATGAACCACCAGCTGGCCTGTCTGCTGTGGCGCGGGAGGCGTATTCAGACGACGGATATGAATACCCGCTTCCAGCAGCGGCGGGAGATTAGGTGAGGCGAAAGCGTTAAAACCGTCGGCGTGCGCTTTTGTGGTACGGTTGCCGCGGAACAGCGTGTTATTGAAAAACAGTGCCACTTCATTAATCGGATAGTTAGCCGCGACATAAAGGGAATTCAGCAAATTTTGCTGACCATCAGAGCGCAGTTCCGCCAGCGGGATCTGCGAGCCGGTAACGATGACCGGTTTCGCCAGATTTTCCAGCATAAAAGAGAGGGCTGATGCGGTGAAAGCCATGGTATCGGTTCCATGCAGAATAACAAAACCGTCATAAGCGTCATAATTCTGGCGGATATCATCTGCAATCGCCTGCCAGTCCTGCGGCGTCATATCGGAAGAGTCGATAAGTGGCGCATATTCGTGAATTGTAAAATCCGGCATCTCCGGCCGGTGGAACTCAGGCATGTTGGCCAGCTGCTGCTGAAGATGGCCTGATACCGGTACATAGCCCTGCGCGGAGCGCTGCATCCCGATAGTACCGCCCGTGTAGGCTACATAGATATTTTTCTTTTGCATGAGTGTACTCAGACTTGCCGTAAAACGCGCAGTATAAGGGGATTGGCAGGGAAAAGCAGCCCGACCAGCGGCCGGGCTGTAAAATTAGCGAACGCTGCCGCAATTCAGACAAAAGGCGTAACGATTTTGCGGATCGTTGAGCTTACCGAGCAGGCCGGGCTGCGCCTGCATGGCACTTACAACCTCCTGCACCGGCGCGGGCAGCCAGATTTTCAGCGCGTCAGGCAGTACTGCCTGCGCCGAAGCGTTCATCTGGTTGAGCAACAGATCGAGCATACCTGGCTCATCCTGATACCAGTTGAGCGATGGCTGCGTTACTTTGGCCAGAGAGGCTGCTTTGGCGACGGCGTCGTCAAAATCACCCAGCGCATCAACCAGACCATTATTTTTGGCGTCACTGCCGGTCCAGACATGACCCTGTGCGATAGCATCAATCTGCTCAGGTGTCTTGTGGCGGGAAGCGGCGACCAGTCCGATAAAATTGCGATAGCCATTCTCAATCGTCAGCTGCATCAGCTGTTGTACCTCTGCAGGCAGCGTTTTGGTCGCGGCCACATCGGCAAGCGGCGAGGTGGCTACGCCGTCCGTGTGCACGCCAATAGCATCCAGACTGTTTTCTACCGTATTGATGACACCAAAGATGCCGATAGAGCCGGTCAGAGTAGAGGGCGCGGCGATGATGTAATCTGCCGGCGTTGAAATCCAGTAACCGCCTGATGCGGCCATGCCACCCATAGAAACCACTACCGGCTTACCGGCTTCATGCGCGGCGGCGAGCTCTTCACGAATGGCTTCCGATGCGGTGACGCTGCCGCCCGGGCTGTTTACCCGCAGGACGATAGCTTTAACTGCAGGATCCAGGCGCGCTTCGCGGATCTGTGCGGCTGTGGTATCACCGCCAACGTTGCCCGCGCTCTCTTCACCGTCCATGATTGCGCCGCTGGCGAGGATCACCGCGATGTTGCCTTTCTGCTGCGCCGGCTGTTTCAGACGGTAGTCATAAATGCTGACATAGCGGTAGTCGTTATTTGCTTTGTCCCAGCCAAATGTTTTAGCCAGCGCCTGGTCGGCGGCTGCGCGTGAACTCAGTGCATCCACCAGTTTGTTATTCAGCGCATATTTAGCCGTGTCGCCCTGGACGGCCTCCAGTCCACTGATAACGCCTGCCGCGCCGGGAAAGAGCTGCTCTGGCGTAATCTGGCGGTTGGCCGACACCGTATTCAGATAGTTTTGCCATAGCTGAGTGATCCAGCGGCTATCCGCATCACGCGCATCCGGGGACATGTTGTCACGCAGGAAAGGTTCAACGGCTGACTTGTAAGTCCCTACGCGAAAAACGTGCGATGACACCTTCAGTTTTTCCAGCAGGGTTTTGTAATAGAGTCCGTTGGTCGCAAACCCGTGCAGATCAACCGTGCCCTGCGGCGAAAGCCAGATCTTATTGGCGAAGCTGGCCAGGTAATATTGCGCCTGACTGTAGCTGTCACCCAGCGCATAGACCGGTTTCCCGCTATCACGAAACTCCCGCAGCGCTTTGCCGACATACTGCAGGGAAGGCTGATCGCCACCGGCAAAATCGCGCAGATCCAGAACGATACCGGTAATATTGCTGTCAGTTTTCGCCTGGCGAATGGCGTCAACCACATCAAACAGGGAGTTTTCCTGCAGGCGATCGCTGTTTGCGCCCAGCAGCTGGCGGCTGATCCGGCTCAGACGGTTACTCACCGACGGTTTATCCACCAGCATACCGCTGAGATCGACTTTTAACGCGCCCTGCTGGACCGGTTCACTGTTGCCTGCGCTCGACAGCTGCAGCCAGATGCCGACACCGGCCAGAATCAGCACAATGAGAAACAGATTAAGGATAAATTCCCGGATAAAATTCAGAACCCGCCAGCTCCAGCGGAACAGACCGGCAATAATTCGCCACAATGTGCGCATAAACTCTCCATATTCACGTAGCCAGGGCCGGCAGCAGGTGCGCGTACCCCGATATCGGCATCATCCTAAAGAGCAGCCGCTGAAAAGTCAGCAGGAATTCGCACCAGACTGTTACAAAAGATCGCGCTGTGCCAGGATTAGCACATCATCAGAAGGCACAGGAGAACCCTTATGGATGCACTGGAGTTATTGACCAATCGCCGCTCAGCTTCACGGCTGACTGAACCCGCTCCGGCAGGAGAGGTGTTGCAGAATATTCTGCATGCCGGTATGCGGGCACCCGATCACGGTACGCTGCGCCCGTGGCGTTTCGTCATTGCAGAGAATGAGGGGCGGGATCGGCTAAGCCGCGTACTGGAGCAGGCTGCCCGTGATAGCGCGCTGGAAGAAAAAGCCATTGCGAAAGCGGCGGCAGCGCCATTTCGTGCCCCGATGGTGATAACCGTGATTGCCGACTACAAACCCTCTGAAAAAGTGCCACAGTGGGAGCAGGTTGTCTCTGCTGGCTGTGCCGTCATGGCGATGCAGATGGCCGCGCTGGCGCAAGGGTATAACGGCATCTGGCGCAGTGGCCCATGGACCGATCACCCTCACGTGCGGGCAGCTTTTAACTGCAAGGAAAAAGATGCGATTGTAGGGTTTCTCTATCTCGGCACGCCGCAGCTTAAAGCCAGCACCACGGTGGTCGCACCGGATACTGCAGAATTTGTCTCCTGGTTTTGATTCTTCCGCCTGCAATTTGACAGAATTGCAGGCGTCATGCGCAAAAACGCCGCATCCGTGCAGAGAAAGCTTACCTGCAGCAAGCCGCCAGGCTACCATCGCGTCATCATTTCCGTTAAAGCTGAAAGAAAGGATTTGCGCCTTCCATGCGTTTATTTATTGCTGAAAAACCGAGTCTGGCGCGCGCCATCGCAGAGGTGCTGCCAAAGCCGCATCGCCGCGGAGAGGGCTATATCGCCTGCGGCAACGATCAGGTTGTGACATGGTGCGTCGGGCATTTACTGGAGCAGGCGCAGCCTGACAGCTACGACAGCCGCTATGCCCGCTGGAATCTGGCCGATCTGCCTATTATTCCTGAAAAGTGGCGTCTGCAGCCGCGTCCCTCGGTAGCAAAACAGCTAAAGGCTATAGAAGGATTATTGCAGCAGGCCAGCGAAATTGTGCACGCCGGCGATCCGGATCGTGAAGGTCAGCTGCTGGTGGATGAGGTGCTGGATTATCTGCAGCTGCCGGCCGGGAAGCGCCAGCGGGTACAGCGCTGCCTGATCAACGATCTTAATCCGGCGGCCGTTGAACGTGCAGTCAGCCGGCTACGGGAAAACCGCGAATTTATCCCGCTCTGCGTCTCAGCGCTGGCGCGTTCACGTGCTGACTGGCTGTATGGCATCAACATGACGCGCGCCTGGACCCTGCTTGGACGCAATGCCGGCTATGATGGCGTCTTATCGGTAGGGCGTGTGCAGACGCCGGTGCTCGGGCTGGTAGTCAGACGGGATGAAGAAATTGAGCACTTTGCACCCAAAGACTATTTTGAAGTGAAAGCGCATATCGTTACGCCGAAGGAGGAGCGCTTTGTTGCCAGCTGGGTGCCGAGCGACGCCTGCGAACCCTGGCAGGATGAAGAGGGGCGTGTCCTGCACCGGCCGCTGGCAGAGCACGTGCTGGCACGTATCCAGGGGCAGCCCGCACAGGTTACCGGCTATAACGACAGGCGTGAATCGGAAACCGCACCGCTGCCGTTTTCGCTCTCCAGCCTCCAGATTGAGGCAGCAAAACGTTACGGGCTCAGCGCACAGAGCGTGCTGGACTGCTGCCAGCGCCTCTATGAGACGCATAAGCTTATTACCTATCCGCGTTCGGATAGCCGCTATTTACCCGATGAGCACTATGCCGGTCGTCATGCCGTACTGAAAGCGATCGCTGTCCACCAGCCCGATCTGACGCCGCCTGCTGACTTCAATGCGGAACAGAAAAACCGCTGCTGGGACGATAAAAAGGTTGATGCGCATCATGCCATCATTCCTACCGCGCGTACCGGCAAAGTGGCACTGAGCGATAACGAAGCCCGAATCTATGCGCTGATTGCCCGGCAGTATCTGATGCAGTTCTGCCCGGATGCGCAATTCCGCAAATGCGTTATCGATCTGGAAATCGGGGGTGGCAAATTTGTGGCAAAAGCACGTTTCCTGGCGGAAGCGGGATGGCGGGCGCTGCTCGGGAACAAGGAGCGCGATGAGGAAAATGACGGCACGCCGCTGCCGGTAGTCAGTAAAGGCGATACGCTGCTGTGCGAGCGCGGTGAGCTACTGGAAAAGCAGACCCAGCCGCCACGACCGTTCACTGATGCCACGCTCTTATCCGCCATGACCGGCATTGCGCGCTTTGTGCAGGATAAAGAATTAAAGAAAGTGCTGCGCGCGACCGATGGTTTAGGGACGGAGGCCACGCGGGCCGGCATTATCGAGCTGCTTTTTCGCCGGACTTTCCTGGTGAAAAAAGGTCGCTATATCCACTCAACAGAGGCGGGCAGAGCCCTGATCCATGCGCTGCCCGAAATGGCGGCGCGTCCGGATATGACGGCGCAGTGGGAGTCAACCCTGACGCGTATCAGCGAAAAAAGCTGCCGCTATGATGAGTTTATGCAGCCGCTGGTATCCACGCTGACCACGCTGATTGGAGAGGCGCGGCAACGGCCTTCTTTGCAGGCATTTAAAGGGCTGGCCGCCGCCTCGCCGGCGCGCAGTAAAGCAAAAAAACAGCGGCGAAAACCAAAGGAGACGCAATGAGCAGGTATACAACGGTAACGGCGCTGGCGCTGCTGGTTTGCAGCAGTGCAGCGCTGGCAAACCGGATGCCGGAGCCGGCACGTACGGGTAATACTGATGTGGTGGTGGATATGCCGGCAGAGGTCTGGACGCAGGGCCAGAATCGTCAGCAGAACAGCTGCCTTCAGTGCTGCATTTATGAAAATCGCAGCTATTCAGAAGGCGCAGTGGTCAAGGCCGAAGGGGTACTGCTGCAGTGCTCACGGGATGAAAAGGTACTGGGCACCAATCCGCTGCTCTGGAAAATCATTAAATAGGTAAGCGTGGCGCCCGGGCGCCACGCTCAGCGTTTACAGTTCGAACGTTGCCCAGACGGGCGCATGGTCAGACGGCTTCTCCATGCCGCGGATGGCATAATCGATACCGGCATCGACGCAGCGTGCAGCCAGCGGCTGGCTGGCCAGCAGCAGATCGATGCGCAGCCCGCGGTTATCATCAAATCCGCGCGAGCGGTAGTCAAACCAGGAAAACCGATCGTGGGTCGTCGGATTTCTGGCGCGCCAGGTATCCACCAGTCCCCACTGCAGCAGCCGATCCATCCACTCACGTTCTTCCGGCAGAAACGAGCATTTTCCGGTACGCAACCAGCGTTTGCGGCTCTCTTCACCGATCCCGATATCCAGGTCGGTGGCGCTGATATTCATGTCACCCATGATCAGCACCGGCTTGTCAGCGGCGGTGTGCTGCACCAGATAGTTCTGCAGATCGCGGTAAAACTTCTCTTTGGCCGGGAATTTAAGCGGATGGTCACGGCTTTCGCCCTGCGGAAAATAGCCGTTGATAACCGTGATGTTACCTGACGGACCCGGCACCTCGGCCATAATCAGCCGCCGCTGGGCGTCATCGTCATCGCCCGGAAAACCGCGCATGACCCGTACCGGCGCGGTTTTGGTCAGTAGCGCTACGCCGTAGTGCCCTTTTTGTCCATGATAGTTGACGTGATAGCCGAGCTGGCTGACCGCTTCAAGCGGAAACATCTCATCGTGAACCTTGGTTTCCTGCAGGCCGATTACGTCAGGCTGATGCTGTTCCACCAGCGCGGCCAGCTGATGAGGGCGTGCACGCAACCCGTTGATGTTAAATGAAACAAATTTCATATCGCTGCCATTTTAATAACCTGTATGCGGCGCGATGGTAACGATTTTCAGGCAAAAAGTCATGCCCGAACGAAAGCTGGCAGTGGAGTAACAGAAAAGGGCAGGGTAAGGCTATCAGGGGAAGAGCGTACAGAACAGAGGATGGTGGCGGGAGAAGGATTCGAACCTTCGAAGTCGATGACGGCAGATTTACAGTCTGCTCCCTTTGGCCGCTCGGGAATCCCGCCTGGGATATAAAGCTCAGATTCAGGCACTGCAGAGTGATTCAGATGGTGGCGGGAGAAGGATTCGAACCTTCGAAGTCGATGACGGCAGATTTACAGTCTGCTCCCTTTGGCCGCTCGGGAATCCCGCCACTTGCCTGAATCTTTGTGCCTGAAGGCGGGGCGCATCATACCAAATGCGTTCCGCCTGTAAAGCACTGGATGTGAAAATAAAACCTGTTTGCCCGTTTTTTATGCGCAGCGCTGAAGAGTTAGACAATTCAGCGCGCTGGCACGCAAACGTCGCGCTTAAAGAATGATCGTACGGTTTCCATAAACAAACACGCGCTGACCGAGCACTTTATAGAGCGCGCGACTCAGCACATTTTTTTCCACATCGCGTCCGGCGCGCATCATCTCTTCTGCGGTATAGCTGTGATCCACGTTGATGACATCCTGCATGATGATCGGGCCTTCATCCAGGTTGTCATTCACATAGTGCGCCGTTGCGCCAATAATTTTAACGCCGCGTTCATACGCCTGATGATACGGACGTGCGCCGATAAAAGCGGGCAGGAACGAGTGATGAATATTGATGATCTGGTTAGGGTAGCGCTGGACAAAGGCGGGCGTCAGCACGCGCATATATTTTGCCAGCACGACGTAATCAGGCTGATAGCGGTCGATCTCTTCCGCCATGCGGTTGTCGTGCTCTTCGCGCGTCTTGCCTTCATGGCTGACCAGCACAAAAGGAATATCAAAGCGTTCTACCAGCGAGCGCAGCGTATCGTGATTTCCGATCACCGCCGCAATCTCCATATCCAGACCGCCAAACGCGCTTTTCATCAGCAGGTCACCCAGGCAGTGCGCCTCTTTTGTGACCAGAATAACAACGCGGCGGCGACCGGCAGTGTGCAGCTCACGTACGGATCCGGCAGGCAGGGCGCTATCCAGATCGGCCAGCAGCGTATTGTCGTTAAAAATGCCTTCCAGCTCGGTACGCATGAAAAAGCGGCCGGTACGGTGATCAACAAACTCATTGTTTTGCACAATGTTGAGTTCATGCTTGTAGCAAATGTTGGTGATCTTGGCGATCAGACCTTTGGCATCAGGGCAAATGGTCCGTAAAACTTTTCGTTGCAGTGTTTGCGCTTGCATCTCAATCAAGGTCCTGTCAAAGCGATAAGGGTATTACCATTGCGGCGGAGCGGGTATCAGCCACAACATTTTTTGTATTTTTTGCCAGAGCCGCAGGGGCAGCGATCGTTACGCCCGATTGCCGGCACTGTTCCATCGACATAGTACCAGCGACCCTCCTCCCGAAGAAAGCGTGAACGCTCGCTGATCGCTGACTCGTGCGCTTTTTCGCGGTAGCGCGCAAAAAAGGTCACAAAGGCTTCGTTCTCATGGATGCCATGATTACAACAGGTTACATTTAGTCCGAGCCAGGTGGTACCGGCAAAACTTTCAGATAAACGCGCCGTCAGATCGGCACTGCGCTGGCTGGCGTGCCAGGTATCTGTCAGATAAACTGCATTACCTGTGGCGTAGGCGGTATAGCGGGAGCGCATCAGCTGTTCAGCACTGAGTGGAATGGCATCGCCGTTTAAAAAGGGCTGACAACATAAGCTATACTGCTTTCCGCTGCAGCAGGGGCACTTTTCGGACACATCATCTCCTGAGAGTGGTTAACGTTATCATAAGCGTGCGCTATGGTAGCCGACTGCGTGGCATGATGCTACGTACCAGCAGCATCAGAGGTAAGATGAGAAAGGTCAAAATTGGACTGGCTCTGGGATCGGGCGCAGCGAAAGGCTGGGCGCATATTGGCGTCATCAATGCACTGGAGCATGCCGGTATTGAAATTGATGTAGTAGCCGGCTGTTCGGTAGGTGCGCTGGTGGGAGCGGCCTACACCAATGGTCACCTGGCAAAAATGGAAAAGTGGGTCAGCGCGTTTCGCTACTGGGACGTGATCCGCCTGATGGATCTTTCCTGGCAGCGCGGAGGATTGTTACGCGGCGATCGCGTTTTCAGCCACATTCGTCAGCTTATTCCACATGACCAGATTGAAGGCGGTTTGAAACCTTTTGGCGTGGTTGCCACAAACCTGAGCACCGGACGTGAACTCTGGCTGACTGAAGGCGATCTGCATCAGGCCGTGCGCGCTTCCTGTAGTATGCCAGGCTTATTACCACCCGTTGGCTACAATGGATACTGGCTGGTAGATGGTGCTGTGGTGAATCCGGTACCCATCTCTCTGACCCGGGCGCTCGGCGCAGACATTGTTATTGCAGTCGATCTTCAGCATGATGCGCATCTGATGCAGCAGGATCTGCTGTCAGTGACGCCGGAAAACGGTGACGATGTGGCAGAGGCGCTTTCGTGGGGCAAAAAATTGCGTCAGCGTCTGATGGGGTTTACACGCCATCGTGCGGCACAGACGCCCGGCGCAATGGAGATCATGTCGACGTCAATTCAGGTGCTGGAAAACCGGCTTAAACGTAACCGCATGGCGGGCGATCCGCCGGATGTGCTGATTCAGCCGTTTTGTCCGCAGATTTCAACGCTGGATTTTCATCGTGCTGAAGAGGCTATGGCTGCCGGTAAGGCGGCCGTAGAGAAAAAAATGGATGAACTATTACCGCTGGTCCGTAGCAGATAGTCAGTTGTTCATTCAGGGGGGTTGTCGCTGATGACAATAATTAAAGGCGCAACTGCATTTTATGAACCACTATTGCAATATCTGGTACGCAGGGGGAGAGAATGGAAAAACCACTACTCGGCAAAAAGATACTCATTGTCGAAGATGAGGTCGTTTTCCGTTCATTGCTGGAAAATGTACTAATCAGCCTGGGGGCAACAGCCCTGGAGGCAGGTGATGGGCTGGAAGGCCTCGACATTCTGTCGGCGCACCACGCCGATCTGGTGATTTGCGATCTGGAAATGCCCCGGATGGGCGGCATTCCTTTTGTTGAGCATCTGCGCAGTCACGGTAATACGGTGCCTGTTCTGGTGATATCAGCCACCCAGAACATGGCGGATATCGCGCATGTTTTGCGGCTTGGCGTGCAGGACGTGTTATTAAAACCGCTGAAAAATATCGAACGCTTCCGTGAAGCCGTTTTTGAGTGTCTTTATCCCTCAATGTTCACCTCCAAAGTGGAGGAGGATGAGCAGCTGTTTCAGGACTGGGATGCGCTGGCACGCGATCCAATCGCCGCGGCAAAATTGCTGAAACAGCTGCAACCGCCGGTTCAGCAAACTATTGCGCACTGCCGCATCAATTACCGACAGTTGACCATGGCGGAACAGCCAGGACTGGTGCTGGATATCGCTGCGCTATCTGATAAAGATCTCGCTTTTTACTGCCTTGATGTAACCCGGGCAGGCGATAACGGCGTACTGGCTGCTCTGCTGCTGCGGGCTCTGTTTAACGGTTTGCTGCAGGAGCAGCTATCCGGACAGCATCATCGGTTGCCGGAACTCAACGGCCTGCTGCGTCAGGTGAATATGCTGCTGCGTCAGGCAAACCTGACCGGGCAATTTCCGCTTTTAGTGGGGTATTACCATCGCGAATTGCGTAAATTGATTCTGGTGTCAGCAGGTCTTAATGCAACGCTGCATCTGGAAAACAACCAGCTGCAGTTAAACAGCGGTGTGCCGCTGGGAACGATGGGGGGCACCCATCTCAATCAAATTTCACAGCATACTGATGCCTGGCAATGCCATGTCTGGGGCGCCGGAGGCAGGCTTCGTCTGATGTTATCGAGCGAAGAATAAGCAGTTAAACAGCGGGTTAAATCAGTTAAGCAACAGCGCCAGACCTATCCTTTACATTTGGGTAAAAGTCTTAAATTCCATGGATTAAGTTTATCCAGGATAATTCCGCCTGATACTAACTGATATACTCATTTCGTTTTTTAAACCGACATATCAAGTATTAACTTGAGCGGCCTATTAAGAGAGGTATTTGATGTCTGCCTATAAGTCAAAAGTAAAAAAAGCGGTAATCCCGGTTGCAGGTTTAGGTACGCGTATGCTGCCAGCGACCAAAGCTATTCCAAAAGAGATGTTACCGCTGGTCGATAAGCCGTTGATCCAGTATGTCGTAAATGAGTGTATTGCCGCGGGCATTAATGAAATTGTGCTGGTTACGCACTCTTCTAAAAACTCAATCGAAAACCACTTTGATACCAGTTTTGAACTGGAAGCCATGCTGGAGAAGCGTGTCAAGCGTCAGCTGCTGGATGAAATCCAGTCTATCTGCCCGCCACACGTTACCATTATGCAGGTGCGTCAGGGTATCGCTAAAGGCCTGGGCCATGCGGTGATGTGTGCACATCCGCTGGTAGGCGATGAGCCGGTAGCGGTCATTCTGCCAGACGTTATCATCGACGAATATGAGTCAAACCCGACCAAAGACAACCTGGCAGAGATGCTGGCGCGTTTTGAAGAAACCGGTCACAGCCAGATCATGGTTGAGCCAGTTGCAGACGTGACGGCATACGGTGTGGTTGACTGCAAAGGTGCCGAGCTGAGCGCGGGCCAGAGTGCACCGATGGTGGGTGTGGTTGAGAAGCCAAAAGCGAATGAAGCGCCTTCTAACCTCGCGGTAGTGGGTCGTTATGTTCTCTCTGCTGACATCTGGCCTCTGCTGGCAAAAACCCCTCCGGGCGCAGGCGGCGAAGTTCAGCTGACCGACTCTATCGCTATGCTGATGGAAAAAGAGACTGTAGAAGCCTATCACCTGACTGGCGTGAGCCATGACTGTGGTAACAAGCTGGGTTACATGCAGGCTTTTGTTGAGTACGGCGTACGTCACCCGGTGCTAGGCAAAGATTTTGCACAGTGGCTGGACAACGCGGTAGGCAATAAAAAGTAATTCATTAAGCACAGGATAATTTAATGAAAGTCACTGTATTTGGTATCGGCTATGTCGGTCTGGTTCAGGCTGCGGTGTTGGCCGAAGTCGGACATGACGTTCTCTGCATTGATGTCGACGCAAACAAAGTCGAAAACCTGAAAAAAGGTGTGATCCCGATTTTCGAACCGGGTCTGACACCGCTGGTGATGTCCAATTATGAATCGGGCCGCCTGAAATTCAGTACTGACGCCAAAGAGGGCGTCAATCACGGTGTGATGCAATTTATTGCTGTTGGTACACCGCCTGACGAAGATGGTTCTGCCGATCTGAAATATGTGACCGCGGTAGCGCGTACCATTGCAGAACACATGAACGATCACAAAGTCGTTATCGATAAATCAACGGTGCCGGTTGGCACGGCCGATCGCGTACGCAGTGTGATGCAGGATACGCTGAAACAGCGTGGTGCCAGCGTTGCTTTTGATGTGGTTTCCAATCCGGAATTCCTCAAAGAGGGTGCGGCAGTTAATGACTGCATGCGACCAGAGCGTATTGTCGTCGGTACTGATAATGATGATGTCGTGGAACTGCTGCGCGAGCTCTATGAGCCGTTCAACCGTAACCACGATCGTATGATCCTGATGGATATCCGCAGTGCAGAGCTGACAAAATATGCGGCAAACTGCATGCTGGCGACCAAAATCAGCTTTATGAACGAGATTTCTAATCTTGCTGAGCTGCTGGGTGCCGACGTGGAGAAAGTCCGTCAGGGTATCGGTTCTGATTCCCGTATCGGCTATCACTTTATCTATCCTGGCTGCGGCTACGGCGGTTCCTGCTTCCCGAAAGATGTGCAGGCGCTGATCCGTACAGCAGAGTCTATTGGCTACCAGCCGCGCCTGCTGCAGGCGGTGGAAGAGGTCAATGACGCGCAGAAAAACAAGCTACCTGCCTTTATCAAGCGCCATTTTGGTAACGATCTGCGTGGTAAAACGTTTGCACTGTGGGGTCTGGCGTTTAAGCCAAACACCGACGATATGCGTGAAGCCTCCAGCCGTGTGCTGATGGAAGCGTTATGGGAAGCGGGCGCGTCGGTTCAGGCTTACGATCCGGAAGCGATGGAAGAAGCGCAGCGCATTTATGGTCATCGTGACGATCTGAAACTCACCGGGACTAAAGAAGCGGCGCTGCAGGGCGCTGATGGTCTGGTTATCTGTACCGAGTGGCAGAATTTCCGGGCACCTGATTTTGACGTAATTAAAAATGCGCTAAAACAACCCGTGATTTTTGATGGCCGTAACCTGTATGATCCAGAGCGTATCAGCAAACGCGGTTTCGTTTATTATGCAATCGGCCGCGGAGCGTCTATTCAAATTGCGTAATAAATGAGGGATGTATGAATTTTCTGGTTACCGGCGCAGCAGGATTTATCGGTTTTCACGTAAGCCAGCGTTTGCTCGCTGCCGGTCACCAGGTTGTCGGTATCGATAACCTGAATGACTATTATGATGTCAGCCTGAAACAGGCTCGCCTCGATCAGATTTTACCGCATCCCGCATTTACTTTTATTAAAATGGACCTGGCCGATCGCCAGGCCATTTCTTCTCTGTTTGAACAGCACGCGTTTGAGCGTGTTATCCATCTGGCCGCGCAGGCGGGTGTGCGTTACTCTATTGATAACCCGCATGCTTATGCAGATGCCAACCTTATCGGTCATCTGAATATTCTGGAAGGCTGCCGTCATCATAAGATTGGCCACCTTCTGTATGCATCTTCAAGCTCTGTTTACGGGCTGAATCGCAAAATGCCGTTCTCCACCGATGACACCGTTGATCATCCGGTTTCTCTCTATGCGGCCACTAAAAAAGCCAACGAACTGATGTCGCATACTTACTCACACCTTTATCAGCTCCCGACGACCGGACTGCGTTTCTTTACGGTTTATGGTCCATGGGGCCGGCCCGATATGGCGCTGTTTAAATTCACCCGTGCCATGCTGGCAGGTGAGGCGATCGACGTTTACAACCGCGGTGAGATGACGCGCGACTTTACCTATATAGACGATATCGCAGAGGCCATTGTTCGCCTGCAGGCGGTTGTGCCGCAGCCTGACAGCGCATGGAGCGTAGAGCAAGGTTCACCCGCCAGCAGCTCTGCGCCTTATCGGGTATATAATATTGGCAACAGTCAGCCCACGCGCCTGATGACCTATATTGAGTCGCTTGAAAAAGCGCTGGGCATTGAGGCGCAGAAAAACATGCTGCCTATGCAGCCTGGCGATGTTCTGGGCACCAGCGCAGATACGCAGCCTCTCTATGACGCTATTAATTTCCGGCCTCAGACCAGCGTAGAGCAGGGCGTCCAGCAGTTTGTCGACTGGTATCGCGATTTTTATCAGAAATAAGCCCGTAAAAAAGGAAGCCGCGGGCTTCCTTTTTTTTTACCTGGCGAAACGGATACTGCAGTAAAAGTGCAGGCAGTAAAAACGAAGCACGCCGGATTTACAGCAGGAAATCGTCCAGCTGTTTACCCTCTTCAATCGCTTTTTTAATGACAGCAGGCGTGCGTCCCTGACCGGTCCATGTGCGGTTTTCACCATTTTCATCCACATAGCTGTACTTAGCGGGACGAGCAGCACGACGTGCTTTGGTTACCGTTTTATTTTCTGATAACGCGTTCAGCAGTTCATTAGGATCGATACCGTCAGCCAGCAACATTTCACGATACTGTTCCAGTTTGCGGCTGCGTTCCGCATTCTCAGCCTGAGCATGACTCTCTTCTTCACGACGCTCATTAACCACTACGTCAAGTTTTTCCAGCATCTCTTCCAGTGTTTCCAGAGAGCATTCGCGAGCCTGAGCACGCAATGTACGGATATTATTAAGGATTTTAAGTGCTTCGCTCATTGTTCTTATCTCAGAATATAAAAAAGGAGTGGTTAAGCCGTTCCATAATAGTGTCGGGAATATATAACTGCAATAGAGAAGCCTGAGTGATGACATTTATTTATTGTTTGGTTATTTCAGCAGAGTTAATTATTCATAGCTGAGCTGCATAAATTATCCACGATATGTCACGCTGCGTGATAGCTATTCCATTTAACTGAATTAATTTAACCGCTATTAGTGTTTTAAACGCAGCGCGCCGGCATTGATTTTCAGCAGGCAGCAGCCTGGCTTTCTGCTGCGGTAAACCCTGCACGTTGTGAGGTGCTCTGCGACAATACATTTGTGTTAAACTGCTGCACCCTGAATTTAGTATCCCTGGAGAGACTGGTAAGTGGCTCAACTCTATTTCTATTACTCGGCGATGAATGCGGGAAAATCTACCGCACTGCTGCAATCTTCTTATAACTATCAGGAGCGCGGCATGCGTACCCTGGTCTATACCGCAGAGATAGACGATAGATTTGGTGCCGGCGTGGTCAGCTCACGAATCGGGCTCTCTTCGCCCGCCTGTCTGTATAATGACAAAACAGAACTGGCGGAGGCGATAGCAGAAGAACATGCGCGCCAGCCCGTACACTGCGTGCTGGTGGATGAAAGCCAGTTCCTGACGCGTGAGCAGGTTTATGCGCTCTCTGATGTCGCAGACAATCTTGATATTCCGGTTCTCTGCTACGGCCTGCGCACTGACTTCCGCGGTGAGCTGTTCACCGGCAGCCAGTACCTTCTTGCCTGGGCCGATAAACTGGTGGAGCTTAAAACAATTTGCCACTGCGGCCGTAAAGCCAGTATGGTGCTGCGCCTTGACGGGGAGGGCAGACCGTTTAGCGAAGGGGAGCAGGTCGTAATTGGTGGTAACGAGCGTTATATATCTGTATGCCGGAAACATTACAAGCAGGCGATTAATCTGGGCACGCGCGACGCCATATATGGTGCTAATCCGCCGCCGCTTTAATTGGCCAGCCATAAAAAAACCCGCCGCAGCGGGTTTTTTATTTTCAGCAGGTTACGCTTTCTTTACTTTTTTTTCCCGCGCGGCAGGCTGGAGTTCACAGATTTCTGCAGAAGGCACGTCCGTTTCTGAATAATCACGTCCGTAGAACGTATCCAGCATAATCTGTTTTAGCTCAGCAATTAATGGATAGCGTGGGTTGGCACCGGTGCACTGATCGTCAAAAGCATCTTCAGCCAGCTTATCAACCTTCGCCAGAAAGTCTGCTTCCTGCACACCCGCTTCGCGAATAGAGGCAGGAATACCGAGTTGCACTTTCATTTCATCCAGCCATGCCAGCAGTTTTTCAATTTTTTGCGCCGTACGGTCACCGGGCTGAGTCAGGCCAAGGTGGTCAGCAATCTCCCCATAGCGGCGCCGCGCCTGCGGCCTGTCATACTGACTAAAGGCTGTCTGTTTCGTCGGGTTATCATTGGCGTTATAGCGAATGACGTTACCAATAAGCAGGGCGTTTGCCAGCCCGTGCGGGATATGGAACTCTGAGCCAAGCTTATGGGCCATAGAGTGGCATACCCCAAGGAAAGCGTTGGCAAAAGCGATGCCGGCGATAGTGGCTGCGTTATGAACCCGTTCACGTGCGACCGGGTTTTTAGCACCATCGCGATAGCTGGCGGGCAGGTTCTCTTTGAGCAGTTTCAGTGCCTGCAGCGCCTGTCCATCGGAATACTCATTGGCAAGCACTGAGACATAGGCCTCCAGCGCATGCGTCACTGCATCAAGGCCGCCAAAGGCGCAGAGCGAGCGCGGCATATCCATCACCAGGTTGGCATCCACAATGGCCATATCCGGCGTTAATGCGTAATCTGCCAGTGGATATTTTTGCCCGGTGGCGTCATCGGTGACAACGGCAAAAGGTGTAACTTCTGAACCTGTGCCTGACGTTGTGGTAATGGCGACCATGCGGGCTTTCACGCCCATTTTCGGGAAGGTATAAATACGCTTGCGGATATCCATGAAACGCAGCGCCAGCTCTTCAAAATGTGTTTCCGGATGCTCATACATCACCCACATGATTTTTGCCGCATCCATCGGCGAGCCGCCGCCCAGCGCAATAATCACGTCGGGCCGGAAACTGTGCATCTGCTCGGCGCCCTTGCGGACAATGCTCAGGGTCGGGTCAGCTTCCACCTCAAAGAATATCTCAGTTTCGATACCCTGTGACTTCAGCACCCGTGTAACCTGATCGGCATAGCCGTTATTAAACAAAAAGCGATCGGTAACGATAAACGCACGTTTAGCACCCTCAGCCGCCACCTCTTCCAGCGCAATCGGAAGGGAGCCGCGGCGAAAGTAGATAGACTTCGGTAACTTATGCCACAACATATTTTCTGCTCGCTTAGCCACAGTTTTTTTATTGATCAGATGTTTGGGGCCGACGTTTTCAGAGATAGAGTTGCCTCCCCAGGAGCCGCAGCCCAGCGTCAGAGAAGGCGCCAGTTTAAAGTTATACAGGTCGCCGATGCCGCCCTGCGAGGCCGGGGTGTTGATCAGAATGCGGGCGGTCTTCATCTTGTCGCCAAAATAGTGGATCCGCCCGGACTCATTATCCTGATCGGTGTAGAGGCAGGAGGTATGGCCAATGCCGCCCATAGCGACCAGTTTCTCAGCTTTTTCTACCGCATCCGTAAAATCTTTTGCACGATACATCGCCAGCGTTGGCGAGAGCTTTTCATGCGCAAAAGGTTCCGATTCATCAACGGCTGAAACCTCACCGATTAAAATTTTGGTACTCTGCGGGACGCTGATGCCGGCAAGCGCAGCAATGTTGCAGGCGGGCTGTCCCACAATTGCCGCGTTCAGCGCGCCATTTTTCAGCAGGATGCTCTGTACTGCACTCAGTTCATGACCCTGCAGCAGATAGCCGCCGTGGCTGGCAAAGCGTTCACGGACCGCGTCATAGACCGCATCAACAATAATGACCGACTGTTCAGAGGCACAAATAACGCCGTTATCAAACGTTTTCGACATCAAAATTGAGGCGACCGCCCGTTTAATATCGGCCGTTTCGTCAATGACCACCGGCGTATTGCCAGCGCCAACGCCGATAGCCGGTTTACCCGAGCTGTAAGCCGCTTTAACCATCCCCGGGCCGCCTGTCGCCAGAATCAGATTAATATCCGGATGATGCATCAGCTGGTTAGAAAGCTCGACCGAAGGCGCGTCGATCCAGCCGATAATATCCCGGGGGGCACCTGCCGCGACAGCCGCCTGCAGCACAATATCGGCGGCTTTATTGGTGGCATCTTTTGCGCGCGGATGCGGAGAAAAGATAATGCCGTTACGGGTTTTCAGACTGATAAGCGCCTTAAAAATAGCGGTGGAGGTTGGGTTGGTAGTAGGGACTATACCGCAGATAAGGCCAATGGGTTCGGCAATGGTAATGGTGCCAAAGGTGTCATCGCTTGCCAGCACGCCACAGGTTTTCTCATCCTTGTAAGCGTTGTAGATATATTCTGAAGCAAAATGATTTTTGATTACTTTATCTTCAACGATACCCATGCCCGATTCCGCTACCGCCATTTTGGCTAGCGGAATGCGGGCATCTGCCGCCGCCAGCGCCGCGGCGCGAAAGATTGCATCAACCTGTTCCTGATTAAAACTGGCAAATTCACGCTGCGCGCGTTTTACGCGTTCAACCAGTGCATTGAGTTCGGCAACATTGGTTACGGCCATAATACTCTCCTGAGGAAGTTAAACTTTTTTAGTAAACAGGCCAGCGCAGAGAAAGAAATCAGCTAAGGTTTGACTGTGGCTGGCCTGGCTGTTTAGTAAAAAGGTCTGACGTGAATAATTTACTGCCCCCAGCGTAGCGCTGCTGGAAGGGCATAATCATGATGCAGATCAAGGGATGCTGCAGGGGAATAGTGGCCAGCTAGATCGTTTACCACTAAAGGTAGCGTTTTTTAGACGCTGCCGTTCTGCAGGCCTAATCAGACACAGACAGATTTTTATGCCATAGCTGTAGCGGACATATAGCAGATATTTCTGCCATTACGGCTGTTTTTCAGCAGACATATGCACTACATTAAGCGCGTTTTTTTGACTTTTTCAGGAGCCTGTTGTGACCCCCGTGCTACTCGATCTCTCCGGCTACATAAAATTTTTTGTTGGCCTGTTTGCGCTGGTGAATCCGGTAGGCATTATTCCGGTTTTCATCAGCATGACCAGCTATCAGGCGGCGGCTGAACGCAATAAAACCAACCTTACAGCTAACCTTGCAGTCGCTATTATTCTCTGGACGTCACTGTTTCTTGGGGATGGCATCCTGCATCTTTTTGGTATTTCAATCGACTCATTCCGTATTGCAGGCGGCATACTGGTTGTCACCATTGCCATGTCTATGATCAGCGGCAAGCTGGGCGAAGATAAGCAAAACAAGCAGGAAAAATCAGAAACGGCTATTCGTGAAAGCATTGGTGTAGTGCCGCTGGCGCTGCCGCTTATGGCAGGACCGGGCGCGATCAGTTCCACGATAGTCTGGAGCTCACGCTATCATAGCTGGCTTAATTTGCTGGGTTTTACGGTGGCTATTGCAGTATTCGCCTTTTGCTGCTGGCTGTTGTTCAGAGCGGCGCCATTAATGGTGCGGGTATTAGGTCAGACCGGCATTAACGTTATTACCCGTATTATGGGCTTATTATTGATGGCATTGGGTATTGAATTTGTCGTTACCGGTATTAAAGCTATTTTTCCGGGTTTACTAAATTAATTCAGACTTGATTTTACCCAAAAAAGATCTTTATGAACCAAAAGGGTGCATCACGCGGTGCGGGTGCACTCTTTTGGTGAAATTATTTGCCATTCTACTTTTACGGTATTTTTTATCACTTTCGCTACTTCCCTGCCTGCTTCCGCGTAATGTCCGCTTTTTATTGTGATAATTGTCACAGATTTACCTGCTGCTAAATGGTTTTTTAATGTGATTAGCTGTGCCTGATCTGGCAGAGAGTCGCTGAATATTCCGTCCTGAAGTAAAAACACCCTATATTTGCTTAGAAGCGTGTTGATATTTAATAAGTGAGTGCATAATCGCCAGAAATGCATTTATTTTCTTATTTTTCAGTTTCTTAACTAATATTTAGCGGTAAAAATTAACGCTTTCAACGTTATCCCGGACGTGATAAAAGAGAAATGGTTAACATTTTTCTGCATTGGCTTTGGCGCAATGGGATAGCTTCTGATAATTTCTGGCACTCTCTGGATTTTTATCGCTCTTTCAGCAGATGTGTACGCTTTTTGCTTATTAACACGCTGGTGAAGCCGCGGGCCGCAGTTATACCGGTAGAAAATTTCAGGAGCCGGGCGCTGTACTTATTCACTATCAAAAATATTGTGTGAGTCGCCAGCAGACATCTGCGCCCGCTGGCGGCTTATCGAGGTAACCCGGAAGGGTGCAGGGGTCTGCGTCCGACAGAGACGACGATCGCCCGGTTAACGGGATACGTCAGGCGATATAGCGCACTGACGACAATAATAAAACTGGAGCATAACAATGAACAACATCACGAAAAAAAATCTGATTGCTGCCGGCGTTCTGGCGGCAATTTCCTCTCTGGCAGGGAATGCCGCGCTGGCTGCAACGGTACCGGCTGGCGTTGAGCTTGCCGCTAAACAGGAGCTGGTACGCGGTAACGGTGACGAAGTGCAGTCGCTCGATCCGCATAAAATTGAGGGTGTTCCGGAAGACAATATTGCCCGCGATCTCTATGAAGGCCTCATCGTCAGCGATGCCAGCGGCAAACCGGTTCCGGGCGTGGCGGAGAGCTGGGAAAACAAAGATTTTAAAGTCTGGACTTTCCACCTGCGTAAAAATGCTAAATGGTCTAACGGTGAGCCGGTCACTGCACAGGATTTCGTCTATAGCTGGCAGCGCCTGGTGGATCCGAAAACGGCATCACCTTACGCCAGCTATCCGCAGTATGGCCACATAGCTAACGTTGATGAGATTATTGCCGGTAAAAAACCGACCTCTGAACTGGGCGTAAAAGCGCTGGATGATCATACGCTGGAAGTTACACTGAGCCAGCCGGTGCCTTATTTTTATAAACTGCTGATTAATGCTGTGATGTCACCGGTCTATAAGCCTGCCATTGAGAAGTCGGGCGATCAGTGGACACAGCCGCAGAACTGGGTGGGTAACGGCGCATTTAAACTGGAGGCGCACGTTATTAACGAGCGCGTCACGCTGGTACGTAATCCGCAATACTGGGATAACGAACATACCGTACTCAACAAAGTCACTTTCCTGCCAATCAACTCGGAAGTCAGTGATGTGAACCGCTATTTTTCTGAAAATGGCAGCGATATCACCTATAACAACATGCCGATTGAGCTGTTCAAAAAGCTGCAGCGCGATAACGGCAAAGAGCTGATGGTAAAACCCTATCTCTGCACCTATTACTATGAAATCAATAACCAGAAAGCACCTTTTACCGATGCCCGCGTACGTACCGCGCTGAAGCTGGGTCTGGATCGCGACATCATGGTGAATAAGGTACTGGCACAGGGCCAGCTGCCCGCCTATAGCTATACACCGCCGGCAACCGATGGCATGGAACTGCTGCCGCCGGACTGGTTTAAATGGGATCAGAACAAGCGTAATGAAGAAGCTAAAAAACTGCTGGCAGAAGCAGGCTACACCGCAGATAAGCCGCTGACGTTTAATCTGCTGTACAACACCTCAGACCTGCACAAAAAGCTGGCGATCGCGGCTTCTTCGATCTGGAAAAAGAATCTCGGCGTTAATATTAAGCTGGAGAATCAGGAGTGGAAAACCTTCCTCGATACCCGTCATCAGGGCAACTACGACGTTTCACGTGCGGCCTGGTGTGCAGACTATAACGAACCGACTTCCTTCCTGAACACCATGCTGTCAGACAGCAGCAGTAATACCGCGCACTATAAGAGCGCTGATTTTGACAAAGTGATCCATGACGCCGTCAAAGCTGCCGATGAAAAAGCACGCGTGGCTGATTACCAGCAGGCAGAGCAGATTCTGGATAAAGACAGCGCCATTGTGCCGGTCTATTACTATGTTAACGCCCGTCTGGTTAAGCCTTATGTAGGCGGCTATACCGGTAACGATCCGCTGGATAAAACGCTGGATAAGAACCTGTACATCATCAAGCACTAATAGCACACAGGCTATCGACAGTGGCGGTGCTGCGGCGCCGCTTTTTTGACTTTGTGAAGCAACAGCCTGGCAGGTATGGCAATGTTAAAATTTATTCTGCGTCGGCTTCTGGAAGCGATTCCGACGCTCTTTATTCTGATCACCATTTCGTTCTTTATGATGCGTTTAGCACCGGGTAGTCCGTTTACCGGTGAGCGCACGCTGTCACCTGAGGTGATGGCTAACATTGAAGCCAAATATCACCTCAACGATCCCATCGGCAAACAGTACCTCAGCTATCTGGTCCAGCTGGCGCACGGCGATTTCGGGCCCTCATTCAAATATAAGGACTATTCAGTTAACTATCTGGTAGGGCATGCCTTTCCGGTCTCCGCGAAGCTGGGGCTGGCAGCCTTTTTCCTTGCAGTGATTCTGGGGGTAACCGCCGGCGTGATCGCGGCGCTAAAGCAGAACAGTTTGTGGGACTATGCCGTCATGGGGGTGGCGATGACCGGCATTGTTATCCCGAGCTTTGTCGTGGCGCCGCTGCTGGTTCTGATCTTTGCCATTACGCTGCGCTGGCTACCGGGCGGTGGCTGGAACGGCGGGCAGTGGAATTACATGCTGCTGCCGATGGTGGCGCTTTCGCTGGCTTATATCGCCAGTATCGCCCGTATCACGCGCGGTTCAATGATTGAAGTCATGCACTCAAACTTCATCCGTACGGCGCGGGCAAAAGGGTTGCCGCTGCGCCGTATCGTACTGCGTCATGCGCTGAAGCCTGCGCTATTGCCGGTGCTCTCCTATATGGGGCCAGCCTTTGTCGGCATCATCACCGGTTCAATGGTAATTGAGTCTATTTACGGCCTGCCCGGTATCGGTCAGCTGTTTGTTAACGGAGCGCTAAACCGCGACTACTCACTGGTGATGAGCCTGACGATTCTGGTTGGCGTGCTGACTATTCTGTTCAATGCGATCGTTGATGTGCTCTACGCCGTTATTGATCCAAAGATTCGCTATTAAGGGTGGAGCACGCTCATGATGTTAAGCAAAAAAAACAGTGACGTGGTGGATGCCTTCAGTGAAAAGCTGGAGGTGGAGGGGCGCAGTCTGTGGCAGGATGCACGCCGACGCTTTATTCACAACCGCGCGGCGCTGATCAGCCTGCTGGTATTGTTGCTGATTGCCCTGTTTGTAGTGTTTGCACCGATGCTGGCGCAGTTTAACTATGATGATACCGACTGGGCAATGATGTCGTCGCCGCCGGATAGTGTCTCAGGTCACTGGTTTGGTACCGACTCCTCCGGACGCGATCTGCTGGTGCGGGTGGCGATTGGCGGTCGTATTTCGCTGATGGTGGGTATCGCGTCCGCACTGATAGCGGTGCTGGTGGGCACGCTCTATGGCTCTCTGGCGGGCTATCTCGGCGGCAAGATCGACTCAGTGATGATGCGTATTCTGGAAATCCTCAACTCCTTTCCATTTATGTTTTTTGTGATCCTGCTGGTGACCTTTTTCGGCCGCAATATTCTGCTGATTTTCGTGGCTATCGGTATGGTCTCCTGGCTCGACATGGCGCGTATTGTGCGGGGTCAGACGCTGGGGCTAAAACGCAAAGAGTTTATCGAGGCGGCTCAGGTAGGGGGCGTCTCCACGGCCAGTATTGTGCTGCGCCACATTGTACCCAACGTGCTGGGCGTGGTGGTGGTCTATGCCTCACTGCTGGTACCCAGCATGATTCTGTTTGAATCCTTCCTGAGTTTCCTGGGATTGGGTACGCAGGAGCCGCTCAGTAGCTGGGGCGCGCTGCTGAGTGACGGAGCAAACTCTATGGAAGTCTCTCCGTGGCTGCTGATGTTCCCGGCCGGCTTTCTGGTCGTCACGCTGTTCTGTTTTAATTTTATCGGCGATGGCCTGCGTGATGCCCTCGATCCGAAAGATCGCTAAGGAGTTTCCCGATGAGTTTTGAAACCACAACGCCAGCGCGTGCTGTGCCGGCGGGAAGCCCGGAACTGCTGCTGAATGTGCAGGATCTGCGCGTAACCTTCACAACGCATGACGGCGACGTTACCGCCGTAAACGATCTCAACTTCTCTCTGCGTGCCGGGGAAACCCTTGGCATTGTAGGCGAGTCAGGCTCCGGCAAATCGCAGACGGCGTTTGCCCTGATGGGGCTGCTGGCAAAGAATGGCCGCATTGGCGGATCGGCACGGTTTAACGGACAGGAGATCCTGAATCTGCCCGAGGGCAAGCTGAATAAGCTGCGCGCGGAGCAGATTGCCATGATCTTTCAGGACCCCATGACCTCTCTGAATCCCTATATGCGGGTAGGGGAGCAGCTGATGGAAGTTCTCCAGCTGCATAAGGGCATGAACAAGGCGCAGGCGTTTGAAGAGTCGGTACGTATGCTTGATGCGGTGAAGATGCCGGAAGCACGAAAGCGCATGAAGATGTATCCGCACGAATTTTCAGGCGGTATGCGCCAGCGTGTGATGATCGCCATGGCGCTGATGTGTCGTCCGAAGCTGCTGATTGCCGATGAGCCCACTACCGCGCTGGATGTGACGGTCCAGGCGCAGATCATGACGCTGCTTAATGAACTGAAGCGCGAATTCAACACCGCTATCATTATGATCACGCACGATCTTGGCGTGGTGGCCGGGATCTGCGACAAAGTGCTGGTGATGTATGCCGGACGGACCATGGAGTATGGCCGCGCCCGCGATGTGTTTTATCAGCCGGCACATCCATACTCTATCGGCCTGCTGAATGCGGTACCGCGGCTCGATGCAGAGGGCGAGTCACTGACGACCATTCCCGGTAATCCGCCTAACCTGCTGCGGTTGCCGCAGGGCTGTCCGTTCCAGCCACGCTGCGCCTGGGCAATGGAGGTATGCGCCGCGCCACCGCCGCTGGAGCCTTTTGCCGACGGACGCCTGCGTGCCTGCTTCAAACCGGTGGAGGAGCTGGTATGAGCACCGTTGCGGAAGAGAAAAAAGTGCTGCTGGAGATAGCCGATCTCAAAGTGCATTTTGAAATTAAAGATGGCAAACAGTGGTTCTGGCAGCCGCCTAAAACGCTGAAAGCGGTAGATGGCGTCAGCCTGCGGCTGTATGAGGGCGAAACGCTGGGCGTAGTAGGCGAGTCAGGCTGCGGTAAATCGACGCTGGCGCGCGCTATTATCGGGCTGGTAAAAGCCACCGAAGGGCGCGTCGCCTGGCTGGGACGCGATCTGCTGGGGCAGAGTGCGGAAGAGTGGCGTCAGGCGCGCAGTGATATTCAGATGATTTTCCAGGACCCGCTGGCGTCACTGAACCCGCGTATGACTATCGGCGATATCATTGCTGAACCGCTGCGCACCTATTATCCAAAGATGCCGCGTCAGGAAGTCAAAGATAAAGTCAAAGCGATGATGATGAAAGTCGGCCTGCTGCCGAATCTTATCAACCGCTATCCGCATGAGTTTTCAGGTGGCCAGTGTCAGCGTATCGGCATCGCGCGCGCACTGATCCTGGAGCCGAAGCTGATTATCTGTGATGAGCCGGTCTCGGCGCTGGATGTCTCTATCCAGGCGCAGGTGGTGAATCTGCTGCAGAAACTGCAGCGCGAGATGGGGCTGTCGCTGATCTTCATTGCGCACGATCTGGCGGTGGTGAAACATATCTCCGATCGCGTGCTGGTGATGTATCTGGGCCACGCCGTTGAGCTGGGCACCTATGATGCGGTGTACAACAATCCGCAGCATCCCTATACCCGGGCGCTGATGTCAGCGGTACCGATTCCCGATCCGGATCTGGAGAAAAATAAGCAGATCCAGCTACTGGACGGGGAGTTGCCTTCGCCGATCAATCCGCCTTCAGGCTGCGTGTTTCGTACCCGCTGTCCGATTGCCGGACCGGAATGTGCCAAAACCCGACCGCTGCTGGAGGGCAGTTTCCGCCATGCGGTATCCTGCCTGAAAGTGGATCCGCTTTGACACCCGTGAGCAGGCGGTAAACAGCAAAACGCCGGGCAAAAGCCCGGCGTTTTTATGTCTGACTTATTCGCGCCAGAGAATATGGCAGAGCTTATGATCTTTCTCACGGCACAGCAGCACGCGTGCAAATACATCCGTGACAGGCTCGCCGTCAGCTTCACCCAGACCAATCACAACTTCAGAGAAAAAGTCGGGGTTTAAATCAAAATCAACGTGTTCCTGCCAGTCTTCAGAGGGATCAAACAGCTCTGCGCCGCCACGCTCTTCAAACTGCAGGTTAAACAGAATAATATCAGCCGGATCGAGGTTATCGCCTGCCAGCTCAAGAAAAATATCGTAGGCCTGCTCCAGCGTTTCATCATCGGTCAGGCGGTTGTCTAAATCCATGGTCATGTGCTTATCCTGCGGCGGTAATCTTTCCGCTCGTTTTACAGTAATGGACTAAAGAAGTAAAACAGTCGTTCAACGATGCGCTGCCACCAGGCACGTTTCGCCCAGCGCGCATTATCCAGCAGGCGCGATCGCGCAATATAGTCATCCTGCACGGTAGCGAGATCGCTGCCAAAGCCGTCATCATCCACCACCAGGGTGATCTCAAAGTTGAGCCAGAGGCTGCGCATATCCAGGTTCACCGTGCCCACCAGGCTGAGCTGTCCATCAACCAGCACGCTTTTGGTATGCAGCAGGCCATCTTCAAACTGATAGATTTTGACGCCTGCTTCCAGCAGTTCCGTAAAGAACGCGCGGCTGGCCCAGCCAACCAGCAGCGAATCGTTGTGACGCGGCACGATAATGCTGACCTCAACGCCACGCAGCGCAGCCGTGCAGATAGCGTGCAGCAGATCGTCGCTGGGAACAAAATAGGGCGTGGTCATGATCAGCTGCTCACGCGCGGAATAGACCGCGGTCAGCAGCGCCTGGTGGATCATATCTTCGGGAAAACCCGGTCCGGAAGCGATAACCTGAATAGTGTGGCCGCTCTCCTGCTCAAACGGCATGATATTACCGTCCGGGGCCGGTGGCAGAATACGCTTGCCGGTCTCAATTTCCCAGTCGCAGGCGTAAACGATCCCCATTGTGGTAGCAACCGGGCCTTCCATACGCGCCATCAGGTCGATCCACTGCCCGACACCGGCATCCTGTTTAAAGAATCGCGGATCGACAAGGTTCATGCTGCCGGTATAAGCAATGTAATTGTCGATGAGCACGACTTTGCGATGCTGACGCAGATCCATACGCCGCAGAAAGACACGCAGCAGGCTGACCTGCAGCGCCTCAACGACATCGATCCCGGCGTTGCGCATCATATTTGCCCACGGACTGCGGAAAAAAGCAACGCTGCCGGCTGAATCGAGCATCAGACGGCAGTGTACACCCCGGCGAGAGGCCGCCATCAGCGACTCCGCCACATCGTCAGCCAGGCCGCCCGGCTGCCAGATGTAGAACACCATTTCGATATTATGCCGCGCCAGCTGAATATCACGGATCAGCGCCTGCATCACTTCATCGCTGCTGGTCAGCAGCTGCAGCTGATTGCCTTTTACGCCCGCGATCCCCTGACGATGACGGCAGAGGTCAAACAGCGAACGTGCAACGTCGCTGTGTTCTGTGGCAAAGATATGCCGGCACTGTCTCAGGTCGGTGAGCCATTTAGCCGTGGAGGGCCACATGGTACGGGCGCGCTCAGCCCGGCGCTTGCCAAGATGCAGCTCGCCAAACGAGAGATAGGCGATAATACCGACCAGCGGCAGGATATAGATGATAAGCAGCCAGGCCATTGCTGAGGTCACTGCGCGACGTTTCATCAGAATACGCAGCGTTACACCCGCAATCAGCAGCCAGTAGCCAAACAGCAGTAACCAACTGATCAGGGTATAAAAGGTGGTCATTGAGTGGACATCCTGTTCGCGCATTTATAGGCAAAGTTTACGTGTTGATGCGCTGCAGCGAAACCTTAATCTGTTGCGGGGGTTATCGATAAAGGTTTCGAATTGGCATTTCTGTGCAGATCACTATAATGCGTGCCGAAATATGCCGGACTGAGAGAGTGTCATGAGACGAAGCAGAAATGAAGTGGCCCGCTGGAGAATGTTGCGTCAGGTGCATCGCCGCCGTGCACGCTGGCTGGAGGGGCAGTCGCGTCGCTATAAGCGCATTCATGCTATTCGTCACCAGGTCGCGCAGCAGCAGCGTCGTTCAATTCTGTTTATTACACAGAATCTGTAAAGCTGACGCGGCTACGTATATTAATGGCCGCGCAGCACTAACGTGATGTTAACGAGCTGGGCCGCTGCTGCCAGTACTATCAGCATGACAATCTGCTGGCGCGCCTGAAGCCAGCCCTGCTGGCGCCAGATCCAGAGCGCGCGGCCGGTAAGCAGCAGCGCAACCAGCAGCAGCAGCAGTGACAACATCACTGATTAAAACACCCGCTTAAATGGCTTAACGGTGACTTTCTCGTAAACGCCGGCGGCGATATACGGATCGTCCTGAGCCCAGGATTGCGCCGCCTCCAGCGAATCAAACTCCGCGACAATGGCCGAGCCGCTAAAGCCGGCGGGGCCTGGGTCATTGCTGTCGACCACCGGTAGCGGCCCTGCAACAATCAGTCGTCCCTCATCCTGCAGCAGCTGCAGACGAGCAAGGTGCGCAGGGCGCACGCTGTTGCGTTTTTCCAGTGAATCTGCGGTATCTTCCGCGTAGATGAGGTAAAGCACGTTGGGATACTCCCGTTAGACTGGCCGAAATTGCGAGACACGTTAAGGCATCCCCCGGCAGAGTGCAAACGAAACCTCAGGGCAATCGGCGCCAGCGCAAGCGGGGTTAAAAAAAACAGGGAAACAGGGCACTTTTACGCTGCTTATTGAAACTGATTGCTATTTGCATTTAAACTCATCTTCTCACTCAATGACCACAGCTGCTATGACGACATTGACTACGCCTTTTCCGGCCCGTACGCCTGTTTCACTGATCCTCTCCGTGGTGCTGCACGGGTCCGTTATTGCCGGCATCCTCTATGCCTCGTTGCATCAGTCACGTGAATTGCCTGCCGCGCCTCAGCCCATCGCCATCACCATGGTCGCACCTGAGGTGCAGCCGGAACCTGCGCCTGCTGTGGTAGCGCCGGCACCCCAGCCGGAGCCAGAACCCGAACCGCAGGCCGTGCCCGAGCCGCCAAAAGCGGAACCGGTGCCGATTGCAAAACCGGAGCCAAAGCCAAAACCCAGGCCGAAACCAAAACCAAAACCGAAAATAGAGAAAAAACCGGATCCGGCACCCCGTAAGCCGGCTCCTGACCGGGCCGATCCGTTTAAGCAGGAGCGCGCAGCGACTCAGCCCCGGCCCGCCACTGCACCAAAAGCGGCCACGGCCACGGCGCCGGTTAACGCTACCGGACCTAAAGCGCTCAGCATCAGCAAACCTGCTTATCCGGCGCGGGCGGCCGCGCTGCGTATTGAGGGCAACGTACGGGTAAAATTTGATGTCGACAGTGACGGCCGGGTCGGCAACGTCACCATTCTTTCGGCACAGCCGCGCAATATGTTCGAGCGCAGCGTGAAAGATCAGGTTAAAAAGTGGCGTTATCAGCCAGGCCAGCCAGGCCAGGGCATTACCATGAATATTGTCTTTCGTATTAACGGCGGCGCGAAGATCGAGTAGTACAGACACCAGAGCGGCCGGGAAAGCCGCTCTGGTATTTATGGCTCAGTGACTGCGGTTGGCGCGATCTGCCGGCAGCGGACGCGACTTGCCGCTGCTGTCGACCGCCACGTAAACAAACACTGCTTCGGTGGCGCAGTAAGTCTGGCCTATCGGTTCTGATGAAACCTTTTTGATCCAGACCTCAACGTTGATGGTCATAGAACTGTTGCCGGTGCGCAGGCAGTGCGCATGGCAGCTGACCACATCGCCTACCGCGACCGGCTTAAGAAAACTCATGCCGTCGACACGAACCGTGACGACGCGACCTTCAGCGATCTCTTTTGCCAGAATCGCACCGCCCATGTCCATCTGTGACATTAACCAGCCGCCGAAAATATCACCATTAGCATTGGTGTCAGCTGGCATAGCCAGCGTACGCAAAACCATCTCGCCGAGTGGCTGCTTATGTTTATCGTTCATTGCTCAGTTCTTCTGCAGGTGAAAAAAAGCCCGGCTGACCGGGCAATGGAAAGACTATTTTGATTCCTGCTGAGGCATCTGCCGCCAGATATAGAGCCCGCTCAGCAAGGTAAACAGCAGCGTCAGTCCTGTCAGGCCAAACACTTTAAAATTAACCCATACTGGCTGTGGTAACCAGAACGCAACGTAGATGTTGGCAAGGCCGCACAGCAGAAAGAACAGCGCCCAGGCAATATTGAGCCGGCGCCAGACCGTAGCGGGCAGCTGCAGCTCTTTGCCCAGCATGGTCTGGATCAGGGGCTGCTGCATAAACCACTGGCTGTAAAGCAGCGCGAGCGCAAACAGCGAATAGATCACGGTGACCTTCCACTTGATGAACTCATCATTATGAAACACCAGTGTCAGGGTACCGAACACGGCCACCAGCACAAAGGTAAACAGGGTCATCTTTTCCAGCTTGCGATAGAGCACCCAGCTCACTACCAGCGCCAGGCCGGTAGCCACTACCAGCGCGCCCGATGCAACGTAGATGTCGTAGAGTTTGTAAAAAACAAAGAAAACGACCAGGGGGAGAAAATCGAGTAACTGCTTCATAGCGTTTCCAGTCCGGACAGTAGCCTACAGTTATGGCGCTCAGCGAAGCGCCGTAACCCTTAACGTAACAGCATATAGAGCCGATACAAATAAATAATCAAAACGGCAGAGACCAGATTACCCAGCGCGTTAAGCACCACGGAGGCAATATTGGCGGGCAGAACCGTCAGCGAAGAGAAAAAGAACATCAGAACAATTTTTGCCAGCAGCCACAGCAGAATAGCGGGTGCAATCAGGCGGAGATTTTGCCACGCCAGACGCATGCTGGCGCGCATGGCACCCATCACGCCCATTTTTTCACTGACCAGCATCACCGGCGCCAGCGACAGTAAAATAGCGAGCATGATGCCAGGAACCATCAGCACCATAAAGCCAAGCTGCACCAGCAGCGTGATCAGAAAGGTCTGCAACAGCAGTTTAGGCAGCAGCGGTGCAGCGGTGCCGATAGCACGCAGGGCACTGACGCGCTGACCACCGGAGACCAGCGGGATCAGGCAGAGCATTCCGCCGAGCAGCAGTGTGTTACCAATCAGGGCCGCCAGCGTACCCGCTGCCGAGGCGCGCAGCAGTATACGCTGCTGATCGGGCGACATATTCTGTACCAGTTCAAACAGGGAGGAAGCGCTGCTGTCACTCTGGCTCAGCAGCGACAGCTGCTCCTCATCAGGCGTCAATGCATGCCCGATAATCACGGTAATGAATGAGGTCAGCAGCGCCATCAGCACTATAGTGACCAGCTGATGGCGCAGAAAATTTCCTGTGTCACGGTATAACGAGCTTGCCGTGATAGACATGTACACTCCTTGAAAAAAACCGGGTTAATTAACCCGGCGATTGTACATGCTAAGCGGGCAGGCTGGCACCCGGAATACCATAACTTTCTGTCATGACAGGTAAAGATGACAGATTCACTTCCTTACAATTGCAGTCCATACCCAACTATTCCCCTTAAGGCCGCCAAAACAGGGATTTCCTGATTTTGTCGCTGTTACATTTAGCAATACTATTCCCGGTTGTTGCTGTTTTTTCCCTTCACTAGCTCCGCAAACGTGTACATACTGATGTACATAATCCATTTCGTGTACATGCACAATGCCTCTATCTGATACTGCACTCCGCGCCCTACTGGGCAAGGAATCTGAAAAAGTTCAGACGAAGTCTGACAGAGATGGGCTCTCTGCCCGCATATCCTGCAAGGGTAAAATATCCTTTCAATATCGCTATCGCTGGAACGGAAAGGGCGAACGCGTTGATATTGGGACGTACCCGGCAACGTCTCTGAAAGAAGCCCGCGAAGAGGTCCTGCGGCTCAGAGGTGAGCTGGAGCAGAACCGAAACCCACGCCTGGTTAAGCGGCTGGCACGTACGGATGCTTATACGTCGCTCACTGTAGAAGGCCTGATCCGTGAATGGTACGACAAATACGCCAGACTGAACAAAAAGGCTCACGTAGAGGTGATACGGGCGTTCGAGCTTCATATATTCCCTGAGCTCGGTGACATACCGAATGAGGACGCTACGATCCACATGTGGCTCAATGTCCTTGAGCCGCTGGCCCGTAAAAAACCATCTACCACTGACTCCCTGCTGACCCATATTAAACAGGCTCACTTTTGGGCCGTGCGCCGCAACCTGGCAAAGCAGGCACCGCTGAGCGATTTGCGCCTGGCTGATTTGAACATCACAAAGGGATCGCGTGACAGGGTGCTCAGCGATGACGAGATAGTTACCATTTTCCGGGCAATGGAAGCGAGCAGGATAGCACCGAAGTTTCAGCTGCTGGTTAAGCTCTGCCTGTTGTTCGGTTGCCGGGTTGGAGAACTGGCAAATGCAGAAAAGGCGCATTTTGACCTGGAAGCCAAACTCTGGTCCATTCCGCCTACGCATCATAAAAACGGCAGGCGAACTAAAAAACCTCTGGTGCGGCCGATCATCCCGGAAGCTGAAGAGATGCTGCGAGAGCTCTTTGAATTATCGCCACGCAGTAAGTTTGTTATGACGACAGGCAAGACAGACAAAGCGCAGGGACGTGCAACTCTCACGGATATTTCGCCAGGTCTGCAGAAAACAGCCCTGAGACATTTGGGCATTGAGATGAAGCACTGGACGATACATGATTTGCGCCGTACGGCCCGGACAAACTTCTCTGAACTGACTGAACCACATGTGGCAGAGCTGATGCTGGGTCACAAGTTACCCGGTGTGTGGCAGGTCTACGATAAGCACAGCTATATAGAAGAGCAGCGGCGCGCCTATGCGTTATGGTGGGCGCGCGTCACTGCATTAGTTTATGGCGAGGGTAAGGTTTCGGTGCTGTCACTATCGTCCTGATAGTTCAGAATATCACACGTTCTGAACGTCAGGCGACCACGTCGCACAGGCTTCGGAAATGACGGGTTATGCGGGAGCTGAGTGCGCCCGTTAATTGATACCCATTTGCGGATCGTCTGCGGAGCAACACGCAACATGAAAGCTGTCTCCGTGAGATTCAGGTAGGGCATCTGCAAAAGCGTCTTGATGTCGATATCATTCATAGTTGCGCTCACAATAGTTTCTCTACACGTTACCTGCTGCATCAGGCTTTGATGCTGTGACATGTCACAGCTTCAATTTTGTCTCATGCCAGCCGCGGTTTACCCAGCAGGCAGATTCGCCCTTACATGGGCAATTCTGCACTCGCAGCTGCAGTAGCTGCATCCATCGCGAGAAGGTTCACCGCAGTCGCCGTTACGGCAAATGGGTGACCGGGGTTCCGGGCGCGGCCGTTTAGCCAGGGCGATTTCTGTATTTAGTATCTCAAGGTCTGAGGCATCATCTGCAATGTCGCACATAGTGATTCTCCAGATTTAGGCAATAAAAAACCCCGCCGGGGCGAGGTTTGTTAGGTGATGAATTTTCTATCTTCCCATTACGTAATTTGTGCAATCACGGGGTGACTTGGCGTTGAGTCTGCCATAGTCGTAGGCTCGCCTGAGCTTTGTTATAGCGTCAGAATTTCCAGAGTATTTTGATACTACGTCCAGATATTTTTTTGCGGACTCAAGATGATCTCCTGAAGCTGAACCTTCGCCACCAAAATTACAAGCGCTTGCCATATCGACAGCAATGTCAAAGCTGGATTTAGGCTTTGCATATCGCAATTTGTTTTCCTTAACATATTGGTCTGCTTTGTCCACGATTTCCTTTCTCCAGCATAGGCCTGAGCCCTTTGGAGCGGCTTCTTCCGTCTGAGCAAACCCATATTCATTCACTGAGAATTCGCAATCCAAATTATTTTTAGTGTCGTGGATTACAAACGAGTACGCAAAAGAAACTGGCAGCAGCGTCAATGCTAAAATAAAAAATAAATCTGTATATTTACGTGACATGGCGATTCCTCCTGACTGGGGTATATCGCTACCGGCGAACCTCGGCGCATTCTAATTGCACCAATGGCCGGCGCTCATGCAGACGCGCCCTCATCTGTTCGCAGGCTTCAATGGTTGGATATATTCGCTCCGACACCGGCGCGGGAAGGGCAGAGATTATTACGATCACGAAGCCGATGAGCATGGCTACACCTCTGGTTTCCGATACAGCGGCACGTCTACGGATTCATCAAACGGCTCAGCCCACATATCGCCAATCTTCAGCTCGTTCTCAAATCTCAGCTGACCTTCGACGGTATATGCGGCGGGTTTGCTGAAGGCTTTGCGGTAAGCTTGCAGCTCCTTTGCCATATCAGCGATAGACACGCCATAAATCAGATCGGTGACGGTCGAAAGCTCTTCAAGCTCTTCATCAGTCGTTGCGCGATTAATCATGCTACCTCCATTCCCTTTGTCAGTACGGATAGAGTAATGCGCTCTGTTAAAGCCTGCATCAATGTCCGCTCCACCTCATGCAGTTTCTCACGCTTTCCCGGCTTCATTTTGAGGTACCGCAGCACCTGCGCCTGCAGTTACGGAGAGATGGCCGGCATCTCATATTGCATAAGCCACACCCGTCCAGATGATTGTGCACGCTACCCACATAACCGCCCACATCTTGCCACGAGTGCTCATGGTTTGACCTCCATGCAGACTTTCAGCGCATCGTAAAAGCAGCCCTTCAGGTTGTTGAATTGCCCGCCTGTCAGGGGTCCGTATTCGCCCAGACGATCGTGTAGCTTCCACGCGGCATCGTTAACCTGATTGGATCCGATATCCGGCAGAACTGGTTCTGACTTCAGCTCCGCCAGGCTGACGGCAGGCGCGGGGCGGGCATACACAATGCGCCCGATATTCCCGCGGGCCATTTCTTCGTGATAGACATGCGGTTCAGCGTCGTACCAGTTGCCATCCTCGATGAGCTGATAGATTGGCTTCTGCTTCTCCAGCTCTGCCAGCTTAAATAATGCATCTCGGATTAGCGCCGCATCAGCATGCCCGAGAATCATTCCAGCTTTGATATCTTCAGAGTTGATCATTTGCCACCTGCCAGTGATTTAGGTATCTGAACTTCATCACCTAACTTTTCTTTCACAAAAGCCCGGCACGCATCAGGTAGGTTGCTATGCTCTCCCGCGGGGATACGAAGCCGGGAAAAAAGCTTGGCGTTTTCTGTCGGGTTGAACCTGTATGCTCGGTCCCAGTTTCCTCGAGTGAAAAATGTTTTTACCGATTTATATGGGGCGTCTGGGTTACCTGTAGATATCTGAACGTTCTCTCCTAAAGCCAGTCCTACGGCATAATTCAGGGTTTCACCTTGCATTTCTGAAGTTTTCATTTGCCACCTGCCAGTGATTCATATTGGGAAGGGGTGGTGTCGGTTTCGGCGCGGAGCTGGGCGGCGCTATGTTTGGGTAACTGCTTGTTGGCTTCCAGCACCATTTTGCTACCATCATCTAGGCTCCATTCAACGCGGCCACCCTCGGACATAACTAACTGCCAAACCATCTGCGCAGCTTCATTGGTCACGTCACGGCCGCGGTCATTACCAACACGCTGGCGGACGCCATTGCCGAGGTCTTTCATCTTCGCGAGTTGGATAGTTTTGCTAAATGGTGAAAAGCCAAGTTCTAATCGTGCCATCTCTTTCCCCTTATGCAATGCCAGCCGGGTACAGGCCAGCATCACTCCATCAGTATTGCGCCATACCGGCCGCGTCGGGTGTCTCTGAAGTCGCCCCAGACCTCTACAACAGGCCGGGTGACGATGATTTGTGGCAGAGGAGGGCGCTTAGCCATCTCCTCATGCTCTCTGCGTTTCAACTCATCCAGGTAAGCATCCTCTCTGCGCTGAGGTGTCAACAGCTGCGGATGGTCGTTACCAGCTTCCTGTGCTGCTAAGGCCGCCAAAACGCCATTCAGCACTTCCTGCTTGCGGCGCTTAATCTCTTCGTCAGCTCCGTTCAGGCGTGACGAATGCGCCGGATATACCGGTGATGGGTTCATGATGCGGCCTTATTGGTGGGTTAAATTAGAAGGGGATATCGGTATCGTAATCAGGTGCGGTAGATTGACCACGCGGTTGCTGCTGACCGGATGGCGCTGGGTTTCCCTGCCGCGGCGGCAGGTCGATATCTCTCACCAGAATGGTAGGAATTGAGGCTTTGCTGCCGTCATTCTTATCCCACTCCTCAATCAGAAACTCACCGGTTACCGTTACCTTTGCGCCCTTAGTAACGGCCTGCGAAAGCTTTTCAGCCATGGCACCGAACATTTTGCACTGCAGCCAAGAGGTTTTTTCGTTGTCTCCGAACCCTGATTTAGCCGGCAGGGAGAAAGTGGCAATGTGCTTCCCATTAGGGGTGACGCGCACAACCGCGTCTTTACCCACGTTGCCGGAGATTGTGATCACGTTAATTGGCATTATGCTGATGCTCCTTCAAGCTCTGATTTTCTTATGTCGTAGACTTCCTTCGCCTTAGCCTGCTCAGGCGTTCCTGCCAGCATCTGCCATGCTTTTGAGAATGCCTGTTTCAGCTCTTCCGGAGTGTTCTTCTGCAGCGCCGCCTCTGTGAAAGCTGCCAGAGTAGCGGCGGGCGTTGGTTTATTTTTCTGCTTCTGTTGTGGCTTCTGCTGCTGAGGTGCAGACGCTGATTGCTGCCGGTGCTCGTTCGTATCAGCATCCTTTGAGTCATCAATGCCAAACAGGCCATTCAGGCAGTATTTGCGGGCGTAAGAGCTGGTAGCACCGGTTATCTGGGCATCATCCATGCCTTTCTTCTCGCTCGCCTCACGGGCCATTGCAGAAGCACTGTGCGATGACTCGCCGTCCGTAATGGTTGCTGTCGCTTTCACGTAGTAGCGATCGCCAATCATTACAATTTCGTCACTAATGGACAGGAACAGGCCCTTAAGCAGCGGCTTAACCCCTTCGAGGATGTCTTCACAGCTGCGGTAGTGGTATTTACCGAAGTTGTTGTACTGGCCTTTTGGAGCATTCAGCGTGCTCTGTATCTCTGTCAGGCGGGCATAAAACTCCTTACTCATGGCATCCTCCCATTGCTTCAAACTGGCGCTCCGTGCGGAAATCAGCAATCGCTTCCTGCGCTGCCTGCTCATAGGTCATCGGGTCTGCCAGTTCGCCCAGCATGCCCTGCATAAAGTCGCCCCAAACGTCATCGTCATGCTGCATTTGCTTTCACCTTTGCGTTCCAGTCAGTGTCCTGGCAATCGTGCCAGCCAAGAGAGATAGTGCTCGCCCATTCATAGGCCGACTTCATCCCGTCTTTGGTGTCAGGGAATGACTCTTCGTACAGCTTGTTCAGCCGCAGGCAGCCCTGCTGAACCAGCAAGGTTCCGTTTACCGGGATAATCGTCATTGTTTATGTCCTCTCTGGCTCATGGCGTTTAACAGGCTGCGGGCTGCAGCACGCATGCGGCGGGTGATACGTTCTAACTGTGATTCGGTGATAAAGGGGCAGCCCGATGCCGCCCCAGCAATTGCGAGTTGCATGGGGATACCTTGTTGAAATTGGTTGGTGTCAAAAAGAAAGGGAGCCATTGCGGCTCCCGTAAGGGTGAAACGTTCTGGTTATGGAAGCCCTCTAAGGCGGTGGTGCGTAGCACCGTAAAGCCGTCTAAGCAGACAGCTTTACGGTGTCACTCAGTGGTTTCCAGAGCGATATATCCTTCTTCTGGATATTCTGCAAAGCAGGCTCGCAGACCCTCGTAAATTATCTGGCCGTCATCCCCCTGTATTACTCCCTGATCAATAGATAGCTCTGTTTCGCCATCCACATAACAACCTTTTGGTGACTCGCAAGCTAATCCAGCGAATTGCGCCAATTCATAAATCTGTGCGATTGTTAAGTTCATCCTCTCTCTCCTGTAGTGGTTACTGGCCCAGCGCCTTTTTAATTGCATTACGTGCCATGACCACATCTTCTTTGTGCAGAGCGCAATTTCCGTCATCGTGATAGCTGAGTATCAATTGAAGCACCTCAAGAAGCTCAGGTGCTGCGGCGATGAGATTAAAATCATGAATGGTTTTTTTATCCATAGCCCAAAACCCAAACACTTCGTCGTATTCCGCCCCCTTGTTGCTATAAGCAATATTCCTTTCGTCATCACGGTGGCATCCTTGTGTGTCTTCTTGCCTCCCATCCTGATAAACAGCTACGCATCCGCCTCTGACATCATTAATCCATGGCCCCGGCGTACCCTTAAACTCACTCATCTAACCTCCTGCTATAAACCCCAGCACCATCAGCACGATAAACACTAACCAACCGCAGTAGTAATCAACGTCGCTCATCATGGTGCCTCCAGATATGAAAAAGGCCGCCTAAGCGACCTGTCGAATTGTGTATCCGTAGCCCAGATAGGCGTTGCGGTCTTGCAGAATCGCAGCTGATGATCGAGCAGCGCTTTCGCCCCTGACCGTTTTAATCACGTAATCTTTTGAGTCCGGTCCGTTCTCAACCACCTCAAATAATGGGATGCAGCTGTGATATTGTTCGCGCGACTCTTTCATACTCACCTCGCCGTTACGTTGTCTTTAGATTTGCGATAGCCAGCACTGAAGATGGCTACCTGTGGTAAGCACATCGCTGAATCAACATCGGTGCCTATGTATTTCGCAGCGCCGGCCAGAATCTGTTTGTGATACTCAGTTTCGGTATCGACTGCTTTAACTACCCGGTCAGTTACAGGCCGCTTGCACTGGAGTACAACGCGGCTTGGAGTGGGGCGGTGCATTACTTCTGCGTTTACGCTGACTTCACTCTGAAGGTGAGCTCGACGTTCGCGACGGCGGCCAGATGCTGAACCAGTGAATTGAGTTCTGCGTGTCATAAATACCTCCTGAGTGAATTTTGGCGATGGTTCTTATCCATCCCAAAAGTCACGCTTTGGTACTAACTGGCTTTTCAGCCACGTAGGCAAACCTCGCCATTGTTTAAGAGCTGCTATCCTTTTCTGTGCCTCTCAGCTTCCTGCTGATGGAATTGAATATACACAATATGTGATTTTATAGTCAATCACAAATCGTGTATGATCTTGCATGTACACATTATGTGTCTGATTATCATGTGATTTTATTTTCTGCAGATGTAAAAAAGCCCGCTCAGTGGCGGGCTATTGGCAGTGCAGGTATAAGAAACCCAGCGCGACAGCTAGGGTATATGCATTTAATTGAAAATATTTAGTGGGTAGGCATGCTCTTACCAGCGGCATTAAGCATATGCTCAAAGTAACTCGACATGTCGCTGCTGGATAAAAGGTTATACATCTTGTCAGAGTAACCGTGGATCAAGTTCAACTGCTGCGTGTAGGTGCGCTCTTGAGATGCCTCTGCAGCATAAACAAGAAACGTGTTAACATCTTCTTGCCAGATAGTCTTGGCAGTGTTCATTGTTATTGCCTTCACCGCAGTATCTCCAAGCTTTTGCTTAAGGTTAGAGCTTCTGAAGTCGAGAGTTTCGGTTAAGTGATAGATTCCATTTTTTAGGAGAAGCTCGGCATAGAGGCCTTCAGCCTCAGACAAAGGGTAGCCCTGAACAACCTTATGATCATGAATCTCATTCACGTTTTTCCCTAAAATCCCAAACCGCTCAAATTCATCCTTCAACTCTGTGATAATTCTTTTTTGAGTGACTGGAAGCCTTTTTCCTGATCTAATAGGAGAGATGTACATCTTATTGATTTTAATGATTTCATTATCATATTCTTCCTTCGAATTGGCTGTAAAAGTACCAATTGAAGATAATGTAATGCTCCCTTGAAAAAAGGCTACAGCTTGTTCCAATGTTAGGCACGAAAGCATTTTATCAAGCTGATCTTTAAGCTCTCCCAGCTGCTCCATTGAATAATCATTAGTCAGTGCTTTGATTTTGGTATGTGACTCAAGCACTCGGATATCAGCAACACCTTCTGATGATGTGACAGCAAATCCGACATTGATAGACTCTGCTCTGACAGGATTAGGTGTTATCCTGATCACACTGTATTTATAACATGTCATTTTAACACCTCCTGTCTTACCGAGCTTAATCGCTCATTTTTGCCAGAACCTGCCCACCAAGTGGTAAGAGCCTCACGATGCAATGGGTTAATCCAACTACCCGGCATCTCTAGGAAAATTCTATCGATATCATCAACATTTATCTTGCTCATGTTATCGATTATTTTCACTGCGGACTCACGGCATGTCGAATCAGTGTACGTCATAGCCTTGATAGAGTTCCAGTTATTAGTCGTGTTGTATCCTAAAGGCATGAGACTGCTTCCAACCTTGTTTGGCCAACCCATAACCATCGCCGCCAAGCTAAAATCGAAAGCTTGAACTGTAATGTCGCCATTTCGATTTTTCGTGTAAAGGTAATTACCAAGGTGCCTATCAATGTTGTATACAAATTGGTCGAAAGCATAGATTGCCCATACTTGCTTTCTTAAGATAGAAGATGATGACATCAAAGCTGAGGCGAAGTTGATCGCGTCTTGTGGCTTAGACAATGCGGCAAGATCGTAGCGAGAACCAAAAAAATGCTGGTCAGTGGCTTTGTCATAAATCACACGACAAATAGGGGTCGGCAGACCACACATTTCACCCAATCGAGTACATAGCCATTCAGATGCTGGTATTTGCCGTGGGTTAGGAAGCCCCTTCAGGTCAGAGGTTTCACCATCAAATACGCTTTTAACTGCATATTCTAAACCATCAGATGCAATGACAGTATTCTTCAGATGCGCTGTACCACCAAGTACAGGCCGCATAGACTCAACCTCAAGTGACAACAGAGGTTCTTGAATTGTCATATCATTGAGTTCACTCTCATCGCTCATGAACTACTCCTTGTGCCTGGCAAACTAATTACGCTCTGATCTATCGCCAGATGCGTGCTGTGTGTATTTATTCGGCAAATGCCGCAAAATATTTATTCAAACGTCTCTTCCGGCCACTGAGCCTTAACTACCTTACCGATAATGCGGATGCTGTGATCGCAGTCGATAATCCTGTAAGCAGGGTTGAGTGGTACCAGATAGCTCACGCCACCGTCTAACTCGTACTTCTTGAAGGTTGCTTCTGAGTCAGCATTCGCAGAGGCAACGCAGAAATCGCCTGTCTCAACCGGTTCTGCTGGGTCAATCAGAATAAGCATTCCTTCCGGAAAGCTCGGACGCACACCCTGTGGTGCAGTCATGGAGTGACCTTTTACCTCAAGCCAGAAAGCTTTCTCGCTGGCTTTACGGGTAGTGGCTACCCATGCCTTCGCATCACTTGCTGTATAGCTGCTTACCTCAGAGAACGGGCCGGCCTGCACATGAGAGAACAGGGGGTAGTCATACTGTTTGAAGACAGCGTCAGCATCTTCTCCAAACATTATCTTTGCCGGCGAAACGCCTAATGCCGCTCCTAATATCACTGCATCATCTGCACTGACTTTTCTTGCACCCAGTTCATAATTCCCTAGGCGTGACGGCGCTGCCCAGCCACAAAGCTTGGCGAGCTGTACTTGGCTAAGTCCTTTAGCTTCACGTAGGGACTTAATCCTTTCCCCGATCACTTCATGCATAGTTTTCATCCATCTAATCTACCACGATACGTGATTACACTATGTACACGAATTGAGGTTGACTGTTAATCACATTTTGTGTGTAATGTTGTTGTGTACAACGCCAAGGAGTAAGCAATGAATAACATTGCACAGCAGCGAAAGAAGATCGGAGTTTCGCAAGCTGTTCTGGCATCAGCCATCGGTTGGGGCCAGTCAAGAATAGCGAATTATGAGTTAAACATTCGTACCCCAAGCCTAAATGATTGCCGCTCAATCGTTGAAGGCCTCAGAAAATTAGGATGTCGTTGCTCGCTTGATGATGTGTTCCCACCCTCAAAAAGCAAAGCAGCTTAAGCACCACCCGCTCTTAAACAACGGACGCTCTGTCCCACGTCGCTGAAAAGCGAAACCAAATCAAACTAACGATTCATACGTGACAGCCATCCGGCCGTCGCGCAATTACATATTCAACAAGAGAATTATCCAACATGAGTTCAGCAAACTACAGCAAACCAACCGAGAACGAGATCAACAGAACGCAGACAGATCTCCTTCTCGCAGTTTCACAGATGACCGGGCGAGAGTTCGCTAAAGGTGTTGGTTGCCATGAGTCGAAGATTAGTCGTGCCGACTGGCGCTTTATAGCTGCCGTCATTTGCACGGCAAGGATGGCATGGGAAGTAAGCCCGATGGGACGTTTAGTGCAGGAAACCATTGAGGCTATTAGCGGAAAAGAAAAAGCCCCAAACGCTGGAACGTTTGAGGCCTGATGCGAAATGACTGGATCAATTCACAGGAGTAATTATGAGTAGTTTATCACTGTATTACAAGGGCAAAGAGAAGAACGGCACGGATACCACGGTGCGTAAAACGTTCCTGGTTCCGCTGTCAGAGCTGTATGTCGAGCCAGGCTATAACGTTCGTGATATCGATCAGCAGCACGTCGAGGAGTTTCGCGACGCATTTATTGCCGGCGAGTTTGTGCCGCCTCTCGCAGTGCAGGTGACAGGCGATCGGGTCAAAATCATCGACGGTCATCACCGCTATCACGGTGCCCAGATGGCTACCCAAGCCGGTCACGAAATTGCCCGTCTTGAATGCAAAGACTTTACCGGTACCGAGGCCGATCGCATCGCATTCATGGTTACCAGCAGTCAGGGTAAACCGCTCACTGCGCTTGAACGTGCAGCAGCTTATCAGCGCCTGTCTAATCAGGGATGGTCAGTAAGCGAAATCGCCAGCAAGGTTAAGCGCTCTGTCGCTGATGTTGATCACCATCTCCAGCTGCTGACGTGTGGCGATGAGCTGATAGCTATGGTCAAAACCGGCGAGGTAGCAGCAACGACCGCTGTCGCGCTGGCACGTGAGCACGGTGCCAACGCTGCCGCTATTGCAACTGAGCAGATGGGTAAGGCTAAGGCCGCTGGTAAGAAAAAGCTTTCGCGCAGTGCAGCAATCCCGCTGTTCAGTGCTGCTAAAGCCCGTCGCTTGGCTGAACTGCTGGTAGGTGCAGAGATGTCCGGAGAAGCCGGTAATAAACATCTGGTGCTGGCAGAAGGAACGGCAGAGGAGGTAAGGCAGATTATTGCTGACTATCGCGCCGGAGCGCCCGGCAGGTGGGAGGAGTCATGAACCTCGCATATGGAAACGTAACACCAATCAGGTCCGAACTACGGGCCGTGGAGCGTCGTGTGGCAGATCTGGAGGATGGTTACACGCGCATCGCCAATGAACTGCTGGAGGCTGTCATGCTGGCCGGAATGACACAGCATCAGCTTCTTATTTTCATGGCCGTCATGCGCAAAACATACGGCTTCAACAAGAAGGTTGACTGGGTTAGCAATGAGCAGCTATCTCAGCTTACAGGTATGTTGCCGCACAAATGCTCAGCCGCAAAAAGCTCTCTGGTAAAGCGAAATATCCTGACGCAGGAAGGGCGCTTAACAGGGATAAATAAAGAGCTGGGCCAGTGGATAAATGAGCCTTACCCGAAAAAGGTAAACTTACCCGAATCAGGTAAGAAAAAATTACCCGAATCAGGTAACGGGTCTTACCCGAATCGGGTAACCACAAAAGACACTATTACAAAAGACAATAAAGACAGTAATTCTTCGTCAGAGAATTCTGTCGAATCCCCTGACTCACCTCCGGCAAATCTTCCTGCTCTTCGTCCTGAAGCAGCAGTCCAGACCCCGAAGGGTGACAAGTGGGGAACCGAAGACGACCTGAAGGCGGCGGAGTGGATTTTCAAACGGGTGCAGATCGTCTCACCCAATGCCCGCCAGCCTAACTGGCCCGCCTGGTCAAACGACATCAGACTGCTGCGCACGGCTCTGCAGGTAACGCACCACGATATTTGCGAGGTGTTTCTCTGGGCCAGCCGCGATCACTTCTGGCAGTCGAACGTGCTCAGCCCCGCGAAGCTGCGGGAAAAGTGGGACACCCTCAAAATCCAGATGAACCAGCCAAACCGTAACCGGCAGGCGCCAGCGGATCAGCAGCCTGCTGCCCACTGGAACAGCCAGGAAGCATGGGAGAATTTCATATGAGACATCTCGTAGCGGCAGTAAACAATCGCGACAGCAGCGCGCTGGCCCGCATGGCCGGTGATGCCCCGCAGCCGGCGGATCGTCGCCTGCATCAGGAAGTTGAAAAGCTGATGAATGAGTTTTTCGACGGACTGAAACAGGTGTTTCCCGCCTCAGTCAGCACCGCCTGGCGGACTCAGGCAGACGAAGCCGCCGCCAAACGACAGTGGATAGCCGCCTTTGCGGAGAACGGCGTGACCAGCAAACAGCAGCTTTCAGCAGGCATGCGCCAGGCGCGCGCCAGCGGATCACCGTTCCTGCCGTCTCCGGGCCAGTTCATCAGCTGGTGCAGGCAGGGCGCTTTTGCCGCTGCTGGCCTGCCGGACGAAGAGACGCTGTACGGCATGGTAATGACCTACTGCGCCAAACGCGGCGACTACGCATCCCCGGAGCAGTATCCGTGGAAGAGCAACGCCGATTACTGGATGGTCACCGGCCTGTACAGCCTGATGCGCGCCAACAACCTGAGCGAGTCTGAGCTGCGCATCAGATGCCGCTCTGAGCTGCGCAAAATGTCCGAACGGATCGAGGCCGGCGAAGAAATCCCGGAACCGCGTAAGCAGCTGCTGAAGCTTTCCATCCCATCCACCAGCGAAAAGGCGATGGAAGGTGTAGCCCTGCTGCGCGCCACGCTGAAAGCAAAACGGAGTGCATCATGACTCAGGTTATCCAGCTGTACATCGAAACTCCGCTGTTGCGGCAGGCGCGCAACCTGACAGCGTCAATCATCAGCCTTACAAAAACCGAAGGCCTCAGCGCCGATCAGCTTCGGTCTCAACTCCGGGCTATCGATTTGCTGGCGCGCGAGACGCACGACCTGATTGTTGATGCTGAGTTTGAACAGGAAGACGTTCGGGAGAAGGCCGGTGGATATACCGAAAGAGGGCATACGCCTACATAAATCAAACTTCAGGGCCATCGGGCAACAGCTTCAGCCACTGCTCGAATCCGGCGAATGCTACCGGCTTACCCTCAAGCCGTGGAAAGAAAAACGCAGCCTCTCACAGAACGCACTTAGTCACATGTGGTATGCCGAAATCAGCGCCTACCTGATTAAGTCAGGCCGCACCGATGCAACACCCGAATGGGTAAAGCGCAACCTCAAGCGCACGTATCTGGGCTGTGAAGCCATCACCTACACCGATTTCATCACGGGCGAAAAGTCCACGACCTACGAACCCCGGCACACGGCCAATCTTGATACCGGAGAGATGCATTTCTTCCTGAATCAGATCGAGAGCTGGTGCATGCAGTTTGGTCTGGTGCTTACGGTCCCGCATGACTCGGAATATCAGAAACTGAAGGATAAACAAAATGGGTAGACCAAACACCTGGACACAGCAGGAAATTGACTACATCGAGCGTGTGGCCGGAAAGGTCCCGCCGCAGGTTATGGCAGACGCGCTTAACAAACCGCTCAGCACGCTCAAAACCAAAGCCACCGTTCTGGGGCTGGGATTAAACGTACCGAAACATATTCTTGAGAAGCACTGGCCGGAGTATCTGAAGAAAAAGGAGAGCAGCCATGCGGCAAACGTGGTTCACCCATGATCCTGTAGACACCGATACCGCGAACGAACTCCTTCACCGATTTGCCACCCGCAATATTCAGACCCAAAAGACGCTCGCTACCGATCCCCGCCTTTGGCTGGTCAGCGCGCTGCTGCCTGAAAGCAAACGAGAACCACGGAGAGATCACACTTATGAGCAGAGATGCTGGCAATAAGCGCTGCTGTCGCTGCCACACCATCCTCACCAGTGAGGACAAATACCATCACGGCATATCATGCTGGAAGTGCGAGGAGGACATGTTCTATGCAGAGAAATTCGACTACTTCCCCCTGATCTGCGCCTGGCGATATGCAGGCTATCAGGTGCGATGGCTGAAGTGCGTCACCGGGCACCTCATGAGTCTGCTAATGCGTAGCATGCTCCGATGTGTAGTTGCCTACCGATCCGGATTGAAGCATCACAGGAGGGGGCGATGAGAAAAATCAGGCGCCGCTGCAAAAATCCGGGCTGCCGTGAATGGTTCCACCCAGGTTTCCAGAATCAAACCTGGTGCAGCGCAGACTGCGGAACCGTGATAGCACTGGCGAAGGTGGAGAAAGACCGGCAGAAAGCGATACAGGAGGCAGAGCGACGACGTAAAGCAGAGACCCAGCAGGAAAAGCGCCACACCAAAATCCGCAAGTTAGCAGTACAGCCCCTCAGTTACTTCCATAAGCAAGCCCAGACAGCTTTTAACGCATATATCCGCACACGCGACGCCGGGCGGCCGTGCATCAGCTGTGGCCGCGATACCGGCGCGAAAATGAATGCGGGCCATTACCGCACCGTTGGAGCCAGCAAAGAAACCCGTTACGACGAAACCAACTGCCACCTTCAGTGTGAGCATTGCAACTCATACCTGTCCGGGAACATTGGCGAGTACAAGCCACAGCTTATTGCCAAGATCGGCCAGGCTGCTTTCGAACGCCTGATGGGACCGCACGAACTGAAGAAATGGACGCGGGAAGAACTGCAGGAGCTGGCTGCGTACTACCGGCAGAAAACCAGAGAGCTAATTAAGCAGAGGGAGGCAGCATGAGCTTAGAAGCGACAGTAAAGTACCATTTTCCAAAGGGGCAGAACTTCAGCGGAACCGCGCCGCAGACGTCGCCTGACACGCTTACCGGCACCGACTATATCGCAGCCATGGGAATGACGCAGAGTCGTGCTCCACTGGGTTACAGCGCTTTCATGGGAAAGGTGGGAGTAAGTGAGAACGACGCCGCACGCGCCGTATCCCTGTTGACTGAATATGCACTTCAAACCTGCGAGAAGGTTCCAGCCTTTCGCAAACTCGACGCTGATATTAAACCAGCCGTTATGCAAACACTCGCAACTTATGCCTATCTCGATTACTGCCGAAGCGCCGCCAGCGTGAAGCCGTGTGATTGCTGCCATGCCACCGGATTCATTGAGGCCGATGTGTTCTCAATGAAATCACCACTGTCCGGCGGTGAGACTAGGAACGTCAAAGAGACCGTGCGCGTGCTCTGCAAGCAGTGCAAAGGCAAAGGGGTCCTATCAACTGCATGCCGTGACTGCAATGGCCGTGGCCGTGCAGTGATGAAAGCTGAGACGGAAAAGCAGGGCGTGCCTGTTATGGGCGACTGCAAGCGCTGCTGTGGACGTGGGTATGAACGCATTCCGGCAGCGGAAGCCTATCGTGCTATCTCCGGAATTACGGAGAGCATAAGCCTGGCAACGTGGCATCGAAGCGGTAAACCATTCTACGACCAATTGATCGGAAAGCTCGAAACAGAGGAGTCCTGGGCGAATGTCGCGCTGAACAAGGTAACTGCATAGAATCAAATTAAATGGCTCATTATTTTATCGTGAGCTATTTACTTTTCAGGAAGCTGGGGATATGATTTCCAACAGTTGAAGTTGCGCGCTGTTGTTAAGTGCGCCTCAAAACGAAAGTTCCATCACTCTGTGATAATTAGAAAGCCCTCCGGACTCACCATCCGCGAGGGTTTTTTGCAATAGTGCCATCAAAAAGTTTATTCAGACAAAAATCGCAGCCTCCAGTAAACAAAAATGTTGACATGGTAAGCATAAATGTTTACTATCATGTCATGTTCAACGGATAGGAGGATTAGTGAGGCAAAGCGAGTTCAGGCGGTGGCTTGAATCTCAGGGTGTGGAAGTTTCAAACGGTACAAACCATCTGAAACTGAAATACAACGGGAAGCGAAGTGTAATGCCAAGACATCCCGGCGCTGAGTTAAAAGAACCATTGCGAAAGGCCATACTCAAGCAGTTAGGCCTGAATTAATAAACCAGCCCTTTGGGGCTGGTACTCGCAGGACTCACTACAAAAATATGCGATACCCGATAATGCTGGAACCGCACGACGGCGGATATGTGGTTTCTTTTCCGGATATACCGGAAGCCCTAACGCAGGGTGATACGCGAGAAGAAGCGCTGGCTATGGGGCTGGATGCACTGGTTACTTCATTTGAATTCTATTTTGAAGATAACAGGCCTGTTCCGGAGCCGGGCTTAATTTCCGGTGACTTTGTAGAGGTTCCGGCAAGTGTATCGGCGAAGGTGCTGCTGCTTAATGCTTTCCTTTCTTCTGGCTTGACTCAGGTTGAGCTGGCTACGCGCATGGGAGTTAAAAAGCAGGAAGTGACACGCATTTTCGATCTGCACCACTCAACGAAGATCGATACTATCCAGAAGGCATTAGCTGTTATGGGCGTATCATTATCAGTCAGGGCTGAGGGGCAGCTTGATGTGTACACACTTAAGAACGGGGAGTACACGTTGCCACGTAGGTTGTGTCAGGGGGCTAGAGTAAAATTTATTGCGTGCCCTGCATTAAAGCCTGCTGAAATTGCAGTATACAGTGCTGAAGTTGTGCATGATGAGAGGCAGGATTCTAGCTTTTTAGTGATTAGAGATCCGCAAAAGCTGGAATTAGAAAGTCCTGATATGGAACTGGTGAGTTCACTCTCGGTCAGTCTGACCACTGGACAATCGGCAATACCTGTAAACTGTGTTCTGCCTGAATCTTACTAAAGATAATTAATTGCAAAGGCTCACTTCGGTGGGCCTTTTTCATTTCAGCGCCCAAAGGATTTCCCTCACCAATTTTCCTGTGACTTTCACGGGGCGCTTCTTTCTACCTACGGCAGATGAGTAATGCGGGAATGTTTCCGGGCGACACTGGAAATATTAACCGGGAGCGCTTTGTTCACAACCTCATCAAATCCTAAAAGCGACTCCCCATCTCTGGGGGTGGGAAATGCAAAAGATGCCTTACAAATCTGATCCGGGCCTGATTGCAGCCATGATTGCACTAGGCATGACACTGCTCGGCGCTGTGGCTGCTTATGCCTACAAAGTATTAAGCGGGGAGGCGTTCAGCTGGCGGACCCTGTGTCTGCAGGTAATCGTCTCACTGTTCGCCGGGCTTCTGATGATGCTGATAGCAAACTATTGCAACTGGCCGCAGGAAGTGACCGGCGCAATCTGTGGCATGGCTGGCTGGTCCGGTTCATCCCTTATCAAAGCACTGGAAAAACGTTTTCTGCAGAAAGCTGCAGGCGATGCGGGAGCTGCTGAATGATTACTCTCGACCAGTTCCGGCGCGCGACCGGCATCAGCCACGCTCTGGCCGACATGTGGTTCCCTCACGTCGCAGCAGCGATGCGGGAATTCGATATCGACACGCCAAAGCGGCAGGCACACTTTCTGGCGCAGGTAGGGCATGAGTCTGCCGGCTTCACTAAAACCGAAGAGGGGCTGAATTACAGCGAGAGCGCTCTGAACGCTATGTTCGGCAAGCGTATCACCCCCTCACAGGCGAAAGCCTACGGCAGAAACAGCGGTCACCCCGCTGACCAGTGCATGATAGCCAGCATCATTTACGCAAACCGCAACGGAAACGGCAGCATCGAATCCGGTGACGGCTACCGGTACCGCGGGCGCGGGCTGATTCAGATAACTGGGAAGAAAAACTACTCGGCCCTGAATGCACAGCTGAGCGCTGACCTTATTGCAGCGCCGGACCTGTTATCGGGCAGGACACTTGCAGCACGGTCAGCGGCAGCCTGGTGGAAGAATCACGGCCTGAATGAGCTGGCAGACGCGGGGAATGTCGATCGCATCACGCGGGTTATCAATGGTGGCCTGAACGGTATCGATGACCGCCGGCAGCGTACCGCCCGCGCACTGGAGGTGCTATGCAGAACATGAACGTTATCCGCATCCTGATCCCCGTCATCTTCGTGGTCATCATCATCGGCTTCATTGCAAAGCTCGGCTATGACAATCAAATCCTCACGCAGAGGAACGAGCGTCTGCGCCTGCAGAACACTGAGCTGATGTCCAAAAATACCGACCTTGCCGGCACCATTAAAACGCTGGCGGCGCATGTTGGTGAGCAAAACGAAATCGTCCGCGCTGAGACAAAGCGCCGGGCAGCCGCAGAGATGAAGCAGCAGGGGCTACAGGATGAGGTTAAGCAGGTATTACGCGACAGCACGTGCAGCGTTGTGCTTGTCCCTGATGATGTCACTGACAAGCTGCGCGACCAGGCAGATTCAGTACGAAGCGGTAAAGGAGCCGCAGCTGCCGATACCGGCAAGCCTGCTAAGTGAATGCCCGGTACCGGTTATCCCAAAGCCAATGACCTACGGTGACAGTATCCTGCTCAACTTCCGGCTGCTGAACTCATTGGATGAGTGCAATGGCAAACTGAGAGCTATCAGCAGGATTGAAGAAATCAGAGCCTCGCAATAGCGGGGCTTTTTTGTACCTGCAGTAAATCACGCGCCATGCCCGGCGCATCAAACCACACAGAGCCTTTCAGGAATCAGCTTCGGAGATAACCGTTATAAGCGGCGGCTTCTCTGTGGGCGGTTATCTGGGCAACGAGGCTTATTCGCTAAAAGGTAAAACGCAATGACATATCCAACGGTGATCGTAAGTGGCGTATCTGTTCGTGTAGACAGTGAGGGCCGCTACTGCCTGAATGACCTACACGCAGCAGCAGTTCTGAACGGCGAAGCTACTGAATCGCAGAAGCCCAGCAAGTTCATCCGCAGCGCCACAGTTCAGCGGTTCGTCAAGGCGCTGGATGCCAGAGGACAAAAAAGTCCTTTGGAATATAATCAATCACTTAAAGTGATTCGGGGCGGTGACTCTCAGAGTGTATGGGGAGTCGAGATGATTGCCGTTCGATATGCGGCATGGATCAAGCCTGAGTTCGAGATTGATGTTTACAACACATTCATCGAAAGCCGCACAAGGTCACTCGACATCCTCAACCAACTAAACCGGCTCGATCATCTCATTTGCGGTGAAACCAAAGACATCAGCCAGTGTGCCAGCAAGATGGGTAAGTGGGGAAAAGGCGGTAGAAAGGCGCTGCTGAACGATGCACGCAAAAACCTGATTGACCAGCTCGATCCTGACATGGTGGCACTGATGGAAGGGAGCGCGGCTTAATTAACATGCCAGGAATAGCAGGTATGTAAGAGAGCCACTTTCACAACGGCTTTCATCACAAGGCGCTTTCTAACCAGAGCGCCTGATGATGAATCTCTCCGACAAGGGATAACGGTTAGCCACGCTGTGAAGCGTCGCGAAGCTGTGAGAAAAATTTGCTTCACTCGGATTAATCCTGGCGGTAGTCTGGTTGCTCTAATTTTCGCTAGGACCAATTTAATGAAGATTATAAACATTGATATGAATTTGAGCAGCTCAGAATTAGGTAGAGCCAAAAGATTTCTCATCTTAGACCGCGTGCCTACCGCGCGTTGGCAGGCCATATTTAATGAGCTTCATAAAAATTCAATGGATACCGCCAAGAGAGCGGTAACCACATCTGGCAAATACCTTGAGGTTGAGTGCTCAATGGATGAAATACAGCAACAAGTTGATAGGTTAAAGGCGCTTTGCCAGCAAACTGATGTTCAACTCCAAGCAGAATTTGATGAGTCTCAAAGAAAAGAGCAAGAACGTGTAAATCAAATTGAAGAAAAGAGGAAAATTGCAAGGGAACAATATAGTAAATTGAAGTTTTGATAAGAAATCCGCCTCCGGGCGGTTTTTTATTGAAGCAAATATGCCAGACACCTCTCGCATTACCGTCACCATCAAATCCGGTGAAACTCATGAAGGGCTGATGAACAGATCGCAGCCAGAGATCGTTAACGGCTTCATCGGCATTGCCCGCGAGGATGGTGGCTGGGTCTATCTGGCGCCTGATGACGTGCTCAAGATGGAGTACGAGCCAGAGCAAAAAGAGTAAGATGGCCTTCACCACAAAGGAGGAGGTTGCCGATGAAGTTTAAGCCAAGATTTGAGGATTACACGGAAGCCGAGTTTACAGCGTTAGTAGCTGTAATTTTCAGTGCCGAGGGTGGCGAAGCATACCAGGACGAACTGATTGAACATGTTTGCTCTCTGTCTGAGCATCCAGAAGGTTCAGACCTGATTTTCTATAATGATGACGATGACCTGACTCCAGAGAAGGTTGTGGCGACAATGAGAGAGTGGCGCAAAGGTCAGGGGCTGGCTGATTTCAAGGCGTAGTCATCACAAGGCGCATTTGCGAGTGCGCCTGATGATGAGTGATTATGATCAAAAATCAGTAAGATAATTCTTATACCAATGATGTATGCAAGATATTATCTCTTTGCTGAATGTTCAGCTTGTCTTAAGGGATTACGAAATGACCTCTTACTACGTGAATAAAAACCAACAAGCAAATGGCGATCATGAAGTCCATACCGATAGCTGCCGTTTTTTGCCATTACCCCAAAACAGAGTGTCACTTGGCAATTATGCAACTTGCGCACCTGCTGTGCAGGAGGCTAAAAGGCTTGGCTATTCAAGGGCCAACGGTTGCAGAACCTGCAGCTTTGCTTGCCATACGTCATAAAATAAATTGAACAAATGAAGGCTGCCATGGCGGCCTTTTTTATTGGAGTAAATATGGCAAAGCTCACTGACAAACAGGAGCTGTTTGCCCGTGAGTACCTGAAAGACCTCAATGCCACACAGGCAGCTATCAGGGCGGGCTACAGCGAGAAGACCGCCAAAGAGGCTGGCTATGAAAACCTCACAAAACCTCACGTACTGGAATTAGTTGCAGAGCTTAAGGCTCAGCGTGTAGAGCAAACCGGTATTGATGCGGCCTATGTGCTTCGTCGCTTGGTAGAAATTGACCAGATGGATGTGCTCGACATCATGACTGATGACATGAGTATTAAGCCTGTCTCCGAGTGGCCCGCGTCATGGCGCCGTTACCTGAGCGGATTCGATCTGGCCGATATGTTCGAAGGCCGGGGAGAAGACCGTGAAATGGTTGGCATCTTGAAAAAAATTAAGTGGCCGGACAAGGTCAAAAACCTCGAACTGCTTGGCAAGCACGTCACAGTCCAGGCATTCAAAGACAACGTTAAAAACGAACTGGTTGGCCCCAACGGTTTGCCACTGGCTGCGCCTACGTTCGTTGTTAGCTTCGGAGCGGATGATGACGACAGCGGAGAAGAGACTTAGCTTCGCGCCCAAATTCAAACCTCTCTTTAAGGCAATTCGCTATAAGGTATTTCATGGTGGTCGAGGCGGTGCTAAATCATGGGGTATCGCCCGCGCACTGGTCATCATGGCCGCATCAAAGCGCCTACGAATCCTGTGTACCCGCGAAGTGCAGAACTCGATCAAGGATTCAGTGCACAAACTGCTGAAAGACCAGATTGAGATGCTCGGCCTTAACCCGTGGTTCCGCATCACCAACGAGACGATTACCAGCGCCTGCGGTAGCGAGTTCCTTTTCAAGGGACTGCGTTTCGACCCGCTGGGCATTAAGTCTACCGAGGGTGTCGATATCTGCTGGGTGGAAGAGGCTCAGTCTGTCTCTGCCGATTCGTGGGACATCCTGATCCCGACCATCCGGAAAGAAGGCTCGGAAATCTGGGTATCGTTCAACCCCGGCGAAGAGAAAGACCCGACCTATCAGCGCTTCGTGGTTAACCCGCCTGATGACAGCATCACGGTTGAGGTGAACTACTACGACAACCCGTATCTGCCCGAGACGCTCCGCAAAGAGATGGAGTACTGCAAGCGGGTAGATTACGAGGCATACGAACACGTCTGGCTGGGCAAGCCTAAGTCGATATCTGAGGCGGTTATCTTCAGGCAGCGCTACAAAGTCGATGCATTCCCTGATGACCTGTGGCAGCAAGCCGATCGTCTGTTCTTTGGTGCTGACTTCGGTTTCGCAAATGACCCTAGCACCCTGATCCGCATGTTCATGCTCGGCACCCGGCTTTATATCGAATATGAGGCCTACGGTGTCGGCGTCGAGTTGGATGAAATGGCGCAGTTTTACGACTCCATCCCCGAGGTTCGACGCTGGCCTATAAAGGCCGATAACGCGCGCCCTGAGACAATCAGCCACATTGGCAGGCAGGGCTTCAGCATTGACGCGGCCGCCAAGTGGAAGGGCAGCGTGGAAGATGGCATTACCTACCTGAAAGGGTTTGAAGAAATCATCATCCATGAACGCTGCAAGCACACCGCCGACGAGTTCCGGCTCTACTCCTACAAAGTCGACAAGAAGACCAACGAAATTCTTCCGGTCATTGTCGATGCACATAACCACTGCATAGACGCCATACGCTACGGGCTGGACGGTTACATCACCAGCTCAGACAGCCTTGGCACTTGGGCGCAACTTGGCAGAGGCTGAACATGTCCGAAACACAAAACGTGTCGCAGCCTTTACCGACGCGTGACAGCTACGAAAACTTCATTGCCCGCATGGGCGTCAATGAGTCGAACCAATCCGGCGCGGGAACCTACCGCAATAACTGGACTTCGCGCAACAGGCTGCTGATTGAGCAGGCTTACCGGTCGTCCTGGCTGGTGGGCGCAGGTGTTGATGCTATCCCTGATGACATGACCCGCAAGGGCGTGACAATCACCTCAAAGCTCGAGGACGGGGTGAAAAAGCAGCTCGATAATGCATGGGATGAGCTGGGTATATGGGAACATCTCAACGATACGCTGAAGTGGGCAAACCTCTACGGCGGAGCTGTGGGGGTCATCCTGATTGACGGCCAGAATTACTCAACGCCACTGCGCATCGAGACCATCGCTAAGGGCGCTTTTAAAGGCATCATGGTCATGGACCGGTGGATGCTCAATGCTACGACAGAACGCCGCGTGACTGAGCTGGGACCAGACTTCGGCATGCCAGAGTTTTACCGCGTGGTGACATCAGCCACAGGCATCCCGCCGTGGCGCATTCATCACTCCAGGCTGATCCGCTTTGACGGCGTTCCGCTGCCATATCAGCAGCGTCTGACAGAAAATGACTGGGGCATGTCAATCATCGAAAGATGTTTTGATCGCCTGCTGGCTTTCGACAGCACGACAACCGGCGTAGCTCAGCTCGTTTACAAAGCGCACCTGCGCACGTACAGCATTGAGAACCTTCGCGGCTTACTGGCAATGGGCAAAGACAACCCGGCATTCAAAGGCCTGATGTCGCACATGGACATGATCCGCCAGTACCAGAGCAACGAAGGCATGACGATCATGGACGCCAAGGACAAATTCGAGGCGCACTCCTATTCGTATGCTGGTCTCAGCGATGTGCTGGCGCAGTTCGGGCAACAGGTATCAGGTGCTTTCGGCATCCCGCTGGTTCGCCTGTTCGGCCAGTCTCCTGCTGGCTTCTCTACCGGTGATACTGACCTCGCCAACTATTATGACAACGTGTCCACCAAGCAGGAGCGCAAGCTTCGCCGCCCAATCCGTAAACTGTTCGAAGTGCTGCACATGAGCCTGTTCGCTCAGCCGCTGCCTGATGACTTCGCATTTGAATTTAACGAACTGTGGCAGGTCTCTGACAAAGAGCGTGCAGAAATCGCTAACACGGTCGTCGATGCCACTACTAAAGCTGTGGATGCTGGCCTGATGACCGATAAGGCCGGGGCGCTGCATCTGCAGGAGACCTCACGTGTAACGGGCTTTGGCGGAACCATCAGCGACGAGGATATTGATAATGCCAGTGACCTCCCGCCGCCGAGCGAGAAAGACCTCGACAACGTCGAAACCACCGAATCTGAAGCGCGCCGAGAGGCAACTGAGAACACAGCTACGACAGATAGCGCAGGCGGTGGGCGCCATAGTCGAGGGTTCTTACGATGGTTCAAATGACAGCGTCACCGATATCATGGACAGGCTGGAGCGTTATGCCGACCTGATAGAGCCATGGTCTGAAGCTGTATCGAAGCGTCTTATCAGCACGCTGGAGATCGCCGACGATGCGATGTGGCGTGAGCGCTCCTATCAAATCTCTGCCGGCCTGCGCGATCTGATGGCAGCCAGCCAAGGGCAGGTCACACGCAGCATCATTGCCGAACAGGTGAAGCTGTTTAAATCACTGCCGTTGCAGGCTGCCGATCGCGTTTACGACATTCACAACCAGGCGATAGAGGCCGTGGTGTCCGGTAAGCGTTCCAGTACGCTGAGGCAGGAGATCATGCGCACCGGCGAGGTTACTGAGGCACGGGCAAGAACGATTGCCCGCACTGAGGTTGGCCGGGCATCAACTGCAATCACCCAGGCGCGATCAACCGCCATCGGCTCTAGCGGCTATATCTGGCGTACTGCCGATGACAGCGACGTGCGCCACTCCCACAAGCAGATGGAAGGCAGGTATGTCGACTGGTCAAACCCGCCCACGCTGGACGGAATGACCGGACATGCAGGACAGTTCCCTAACTGCCGGTGCTATTGTGAGGTCGTTTTTTAAGTTTCCGACTCTTTACTGGTATCGCGAAGCAAAGAACCAGCTGGAAGACAAAAAATACTCCAACAACCCCCAAGAAATAAACTGCATGCGCCCATTCTGCGTCAAAATACTTGATTAGCAGACTTAAAAGCACATCGGCAATGTTTGTAGCAATTGGGGCAACTGCCGTGCCCAAAGTTACCAACTTAGAGTTTCGCGTTGTCTTAAACCGGCCCATTCGGTCCCAAATAACTGTGGCAAGCACGAAAATTGCGTAAATGCCATTTATGGTTAACAACCCACCATCCTGCTGATTAGCCTTGAGTATCATAAAACCCAAAACATAGGCCAGTGATGATACAAATGCTACTGCCACAGCCGGACATGTATAGCCCTTAGGTAATTTCATATGGTTCCTTCCTAATTATTTTCAGTGAATGGTTAATAAACCTTATAGAGAAGACGTATGCAATATTTCTTCACCACCCGCCTCGGAAACACTCGTTTTGAGATGGCCGATGGCTCACTGCTGTGCAAAGACGTCCCGATCGCCCGCACCGGTGCACAGGTTTACGACGAAAGCGAATTGCCTGGCATTGTCGGTGACGATGATGGCGAGATTGTCGTCACTCGCGACGCTGACGAAGTGTTCCGCCCCGAAACGCTCGCCTCCTTCGAAGGCATGGCTTTCACGCTGGGCCACCCGAAAGACATGGTCAATCCGGGCAACTGGAAAGACTACGCACACGGGCATATTCAGAACGTTCGCCGCGGCACCGGCGACCAGTCAGATCTGATGCTGGGCGACATTCACATCAAAACCGCCGAAGCCATCCAGCAGGTAATGAACGGCCTCGAGCAGATTTCTATGGGCTACGACGCCGACTACGAGCAGAAAGGCCCGGGTCAGGCACGACAGCACTCAATTATCGGTAACCACTGTGCGGGCGTGCCAAATGGCCGTGCAGGTATTCGCTGTTCAATTGGAGATAGCATATCAATGGCAAATAAAACACAGGGCTGGCTTACCCAGCTGAAACGGGCAATTAAAACCAAGGACTCCGCCACCATGGAAGACTTGGTTGATAACGCTCCCGCAGAACTGATTGAGCCGGAACTGGATTTGCTACGCGCGCTCAATATCACAATCAACCCGGCGCAACCACTGCCACCTGAAAAGCCGCTCGGCGGCCTGACTACCGATGACGGCGAAGGCGGTGCGCAGACTAACAGTGAGCTAGAGGCGAAAGTTGACGCACTGACGTTGCTGGTTCAGCAGCTGATTAACCCGGCCTCGACTGGAACCGTCGACAGCGATGATCCGGAAGAGAAAGAAGAGAAGACCCGCGCAACGACCGATGCTGCTTATCATCAGGGTGTGGTGGCGCGTGCTGAGCTGATTCTGCCGGGCGTCAAGCTGCCGGAGGGCGGCAAGCTGGCGGCGTTCAAGCGCTCAACAATGGATGCGGCATTCAAAACGCCAGACGGTCAGGCGCTGCTGTCTCCGCTGGTGGGCGTGTCTCCTGACTTCGCAAAAATGCCCAAAGCAACGCTAGATGCGGTGTTTGTGTCTGCCAGCGAAATCGCTAAAGCGCGCAACAACGTGCCGGCACCTAATGGCCGCTCAAACTTCTACGACGCATCTAACAAAAACTCTCCGGCTGCCCTGAATAAGGCATTCGCCGCCCACTGGAATAAATAAGGGATAACCAATGCCTTCAATACTGTACCGGATGCCAGTAGGCATCGCCGGGGCTATCTCACGCCCTCAGGATTTGACCACCGAGCCGGTGATTCTGAATTCGGCAAACACTTTCAGCGCTTATGGTCTTGCTGGTAAAGACAGCGCTGATGGCAAATTCATCCCACTGGCGGCGGATGATGCAGCCACAGTGATTACCGGCCTGTACGTGCGCCCGTACCCAACCACCTCAACGCCTGACATGGTACGTCAGGTCGGTGCTGGCAAGAATTTCACGGGTGATGTGATGAAGCGCGGCTATATGACCGTGAATATCGGCGGCACTGCAGTGAACCTGACCAAAGGCGCGCCGGTTTATGTGCGTAACGCTAACCCGACCGACGCGAGCCCGCTGGGTGCAATTCTGGGCGCGGAAGTTACCGACGAAACCGTCGAACTGCCTAACGCTACTTTCACTGGCGCAGGCGATGCCGATGGCAACGCTGAAATCGCTTACAACATTTAAGGAAAACGCTGCATATGTTTACTTTTGACCAAGCCACCGTTGACGGTACTGGCGCTTTCCTGGTTGGCGAGCTTGAGCGCCTCGATCAGGAACTGAACATGCCGCTGGTCGGTTACACGTGGTCGCGCGATATTCAGCTGCGCGAAGACGTGTCTATCGCTGACGACATCAGCTCTTTCACCAACTCGACCTTTGCTGCGCCGGGCACGCCGAATCCAAACGGTAAAAACTGGATCGGCAAAGACTCTACTGCCATCGCAGGCCCGAGCGTCGATATCGCAAAAACCGGCTTTCCGCTGTCCCTGTGGGGCATGGAGCTGGGCTGGACTGTTGTTGAACTGGCCGCCGCCGCTAAAGTCGGCCGTCCGATTGACACCCAGAAATACGATGCAATGCAGCTGAAATGGAACATGGACACCGACGAGCAGGTTTATCGAGGTGACAGTCAGCTGGGTGTGAAAGGTCTGTTTAACTACGCCGGCGCGTCTGTCACCAACGCAGTGAAAACGTGGGCCAACTCGACTAATGCCGAGATTCTGGATTCCATCAACACGCTGCTGACCAATGCATGGAAAGCTTCGGGTTATACGCTGGTACCGCGTGACCTGCGCCTGCCGCCTAAAGCGTTCGCGCTGCTGGCGCAGCGTATCGTATCTGACGCCGGTAACCAGTCTCTGCTGACCTACCTGCAGAACAACACCATCGCATTCCATCAGAACGGCGTGCCACTGAGCATCTATGCCGTTAAATGGCTGGAAGGTGCAGGCGTTGGCGGTACCGATCGCATGGTTGCTTATACCAACGACAAAAAGTATGTGCGCTTCCCGATGGTTCCGCTGCTGAGCGTGCCGGTGCAGTACCGCGGTATTTACCAGCTGACCACTTACTACGGCAAGCTGGGTGCAGTTGAGTCACCATACCCGGAAACCATGGCGTATCTGGACGGCATCTAACCAATCCGGCCCCGCAAGGGGCCAACAGGAGCAGCAAATGGCTAAGAAGACGATTCGCGTCCATACCCCGTTCGATTTCCAGTTCGAAGACGGCACCAGTCAGCACTTTGAAGCAGGCGAGCATACCGTTGATGACAAGGTGGCCGATCACTGGTTTGTTACCGCACACTCTGATGTAACCGGCAAGGCAAAGTCCAGTGCCGACACGAAAGAGCTTCAGTCGCAGATCGACAGCCTGACGGTGCAGCTGGATGCTAAAGAAAAGGCATATGGTGAACTGCAGCAGTCAGTTGCTGATAAAGACCAGGCAATTGCTGATCTGACCGCGCAGCTTGCGGCATTACAGGTGCCTGTCAATGAACCACCGCCGGAAGGTGATGCTGATGGCAAGAAACAAAAACCTGCCGGCGGTAAGTGATTTTCGGCGCGACTTCCCTCAGTTCGATGACACCACCAAATACCCCGATGCAGTAATCCAGTTCCGCCTCAACCTTGCAGACACAATGATCGACGGCTCAGCCATGGGGGATATGTTCCCTTATCTGGCCGAGCTGTTTGTCGCGCATTACATGGTGCTGCATGGTGCTGACTCAGCTGCTGGTGCACTGGGTGGTGCTGGTGGCTCTACCAGCGGCGTGGTTGCTTCCAAGTCCGTCGACAAAGTCAGCGTGAGCTATGACAACAGCTCAACGCTTAATGCTGACGCGGGCTTCTGGAATTTCTCGCGCTACGGTGCGGAGTTCTGGCAAATGCTGATGCTCTTTGGTTACGGGGGGATTCAGCTGTGAGGTCAGGTCTGAATATTCGGGCTGATAATGCGCAGAGCATTCTGGATGCTCTTAAAGCCCTGACAAACAGGGATGTGCTGGTGGGCATACCTGAATCGAAAGATGCACGTGATGAGGGTGAGTTCGGAAATGCGGGCATCGGGTACATCAACGAGAGCGGATCGCCGGCGCAAAACATTCCGCCGCGCCCGCATCTCAAGCCCGGCGTGAAGTCGGTCGAGCAGGATTTCGTGCCTCACCTGAAGGCGGCCGCGCAGAAGGCGCTGGAAGGTAATGCGGAAGGGGCGATGACGTCCCTCGACCGCGCCGGAACGATAGCGGCTAACGGGGTGAAGCGCTACATCACCATTACCGGATTTACACCCCTGGCAGATACCACTATCACCAGCCGTCTCCGCCGGGGGCGCACCGGCAACAAGCCACTTATCGACACCGGCGAGTACCGCCGTTCAATCACGCACGTTGCGAGGGATAAAGATGCCGACACTTGATGTAACGGATGTTCTGCTGTCGCCTGAATTTCTCGATACGACGCTCGTGGTAACACGCAATGAGCAGACAGTCGATGAGGATGGCTTTCCCAAAAACATCACCACAGAAACGCCGTTCGGCGGTGTGGTGACGGTTGACCACTCACTGGAAGCCCGGCGCATGCAGGCCGGGCAGGTGATTAATGGCGCAATCCTGATAGTCACCACCTACCGGCTGAGCAGCGGCAACACCGGCATTGATGCCGACATCGTGACATATCGAGGCCGCGACTATCGCGTGACATTCGTCGATCCTTACACAGCCTATGGTGCCGGCTTTGTGCAGGCGCACTGTGAGCTACAGCCGTTTGATGGAGGCCCGCGTGAGTAACAGCAGCACATCGGCGGGGTATCTGACGCCCGTCAGCGCGCCGCAGTCCTACGATGAAACGCTGGAGCGCGAACTCAGCCAGTGGGTGCGGGCATTGTCTGGACTGCCTGCCAAGATGGTGCGCCCGCGCTGGACAGAGAAGCAGGCAGCAATTCCAGCGGCGGACGTGAACTGGTGCGGATTCGGCATTATCGGCTTCACAGTTGACGATGGCCCCGCATTCGTACGGCAGACCGATGACAGTAATCAGCTGTGGCGGCATGAGGTGATCGAAACGCTTGCCTCGTTTTACGGCCCGCAAAGCCAGTCCATCGCGACGCTGCTCCGTGACGGGCTGACGGTTGAGCAGAACAATGAAGCCCTGAAAACAAACGCGCTGTCTCTCGCTGATTACAGTGAACTGACCGCCTTCCCTGAGCTCATCAATAACCAGTGGGTGCGCCGGTACGACATTACCGTGCGCCTGCGCCGCAAAGTTATCCGCGATTACGGCATCAAATCTCTGGTCAGCGCGCCAGTATCATTCTTTGGAGATTAATCTATGGCACAGGGCTTACCTGTATCCAACGTTGTAAACGTTGATGTGATCATGTCGCCCACTGCGGCGACGGGTCGTAATTTTGGCTCGCTGCTCATACTCGGCACCTCTACGGTTATCCCTGTGTCAGAGCGCATCCGTCAGTATACCGGATCGGAAGATATTGGCGCCGATTTTGGTGAGGACAGCCCGGAGTATGCTGCCGCGCTGGTGTATTTTTCACAGTCACCACAGCCGAAGCAGGTTTATGTAGGGCGCTGGGCAAAGACTCTGGCTGCTGCAGAGACAGGTGCTGAAGAAACGCTGGCGCAGGCCATCAGCGCTGTTCTGCAATTCACTAACTGGTATGGTCTGGGCATTGCCGACAATGAAGACCTCACCCCGGCAGAAATTACCGCTACCGCCGCGGCTATTCAGGCGTCAAGCCTCAGCCGCGTGTTTGCCGTAACGTCCGACGACTCCGGTATTATCGACTCAGCCTCAACTACTGACATTGCCTCAACGCTAAAAGCCGCGGGCTATGGCCGTACCTTTGTTCAGTATTCGGCGAAGAGCAAGTATGCGGCGCTGTCCGCGTTTGGTCGTGCATTCACGGTCAACTTTACCGGCAACAACACCACGCTCACTCTGAAGTTTAAAACTGAGCCAGGCATAACGTATGAAACCCTGACCAGCTCGCAGGCTGCCGCGGTCGATGCGAAAAATGCCAACGTCTACGTGTACTACGCGAACGACACAGCAATCCTGCAGCAGGGTGTGATGTCAAACGGCGAATTCTTCGATGAGCGCCATGGCCTGGACTGGCTGCAGAACTACGTGCAGACCAATCTCTTCAATCTGCTTTACACCTCTACCACCAAAATTCCGCAGACAGAGGCCGGTATCACGCGCCTGTTGTCAAACGTAGAGCAGTCGCTTGACCAGGCTGTTTCCAATGGGCTGGTTGCGGCAGGTGTGTGGAATGGCGGCGATATCGGGCAAATCACGGCGGGCGACACGCTGACGAAGGGCTATTACGTCTATGCGCAGCCGCTGTCCTCTCAGGCGCAGGCCGACCGTGAGGCGCGCAAAGCACCGCTTATCCAGGCGGCAATCAAACTGGCCGGCGCGGTTCACTACGCCGACGTTCAGATCAACGTTGTTCGCTAAGGGGGCATAAATGGCGACTTATAGCTTTATGGACGTTGTCGCGTCCCTTAGCGGGCCGACAGGATCAATTGACCTTGGGTATGGTTCTGCCAACTCCGAGGAAGGTATCACCGTCACCATGACGGAATCCAAAAACACCATGACCATCGGCGCTGACGGTGAAGTGATGCACAGCCTGCACGCGGGCAAGAGCGGCACTATGACCGTCACATTGCTGAAAACATCCCCGGTCAACAAAAAGCTGTCTCTGATGTACAACGCACAGAGCCAGTCTTCTGCGCTGTGGGGCAACAACGTAATCGTGCTGCGCAACCATGCTTCAGGCGACATCACAACCGCCCGCGCCGTGGCGTTCCAGAAACAGCCAGACCACAACGATGCAAAGGTTGGCAACACCAAATCGTGGGTATTCGACTGCGGTAAAATCGACCAGGTTCTCGGGGAGTTTTAACGGATGGAATTTGAAATAAAAGGGGTGCAGTACCGCACCAAACAACTGAGCGTGTTTGATCAGCTTAAAGTCACCCGTAAGTTACTGCCGGTTCTCGCCGGCATCATGCCTGACATGCAGAGCATCAAAGATGCCCTGCCGAAAGAGGGTGGCGATGCAGACCCGCAGGCAGTTTATGGCGTGCTCGAAAAGGCGCTGCCGAAGATTGCAGAAAAACTGGCTGACATGACGGAGGAAGACACCAACGCGATCATCTTCCCGTGCCTGTCCGTGGTTTCACGCAATCACGGCAAAGGATGGGCTGCAGTTATGCAGTCGGGCGAACTGATGTTTGATGACATCGACCTGATGAGCATGCTGCAGATGGTTGGCCGCGTGGTAGGTGACAGCCTAGGAAATTTTTTGCCCGCAGCCCCCGCCAGCGAGATGCAGCCCCCGCCAGCGGGTTAACACTCGACACCCTTCCAGACGGCGAAGATTATCTGATGCGCCCGGTTGATGCCGGGTATATCAGCTATGCGGCGCTCAAAGACGGGTCGATTGACCTCGCGGACATTGCCAGAATGAACGACTGGCTGGACCTCAAAGCGGATAACAATGCCCGCATACGTCGCTGGGAGCAGGACAACCAATGAACGCTGAAACGATCAAAGACTTCCTTGTTTCTCTTGGCTTCCAGATTGATGAGGCGGGGGCGCGCAAGTTCGATGCGGTTGTGGCCGGCACGACATTGAAGGTGGTAAAGCTTGGCGCAGCGGTTGAGGCGTCAGCGCTTTCTGTCGTGGCGTACACTGCTAAAATTGCCAGCGCGCTGGATAACCTTTACTGGATGTCACAGCGTACCGGTGCAACAGTCGCAGGTATCCAGCAGATTGGCTATGCCGTTTCTCAGATGGGCGGCACGGTTGATGGTGCGCGCGCATCGCTCGAGAGTCTGGCGCGCTTCGTACGCAACAGTCCCGGCGCGGAAGGGTTTTTGAATCGCCTTGGCGTGCAGACCCGCGACGCTAAGGGAAATATGCTGGATATGGCGTCTGTATTTACGGGCGTTGGTCAGCGTCTCAGCAGTATGCCGTACTATCGCGCCAACCAGTATGCGCAGATGCTTGGCATTGATGAAAACACGCTGATGGCGATGCGGCGAGGGATAGGGCAGTTCAGCGCTCAGTATTCGCAGATGGCGAAAGCTATTGGATATAACGCGGATCAGGCTGCAGTAAGCTCTAACAAGTTCATCACCTCACTAAGTTCTTTCGGCCAGATGGCTGGAATGGCGCGAGATAAGATAGGCTCTAATCTGGCTGAGGGCCTGTCTGGCTCTATTGATAACCTGCGTAAACAGGTGGTTGATAATTTCCCCAAAATAGAAGGCGTGATCACCAGCAGCGTAAAGGGGATTCTCTGGCTGGCTGAAGTAATCGGGCGCATAGTTTACCGGCTGATTCAGGCCGGTGCTGACATCATGGATTGGTGGTCATCGCTGGATAAATCCACGCAGCGTCTGATTGAGATATTCGGCGCGCTGGTAATCGCCTGGCGCATTTTGAACGGCGCATTCCTTATGTCGCCTATTGGCATAATCACCGCCCTTAGCGTTGCCATTCTCGCGCTTTACGACGACTACAAAACGTGGAAAGAAGGTGGCAAGTCCCTCATCGACTGGAAGAAGTGGGAGCCGGAAATCACCAATGCCATTAAGGCAATTGATGACCTGAAAAACCGCGTAATGTCTTTGCTGGGTATCGACCCGAAAACATGGTCAGCCAAATGGGACCTGAGCAACCTGACGGAGAACCTTGGCGGCCTGGCAAAAATGCTGGATGGTATTGCAAGGCTTCTGAATGCGATTAAGGACGGGCGCTGGAAGGATGCCTACTCGATTGGTCGCGAGATAATGCAGCAGAAGGGTAGTTCCGATGCTATGCCTCAGGTATCCGGCAGTGCCAATGGCGTGGCTGACTGGATTAAAGGCAAAACGGGGTTCGACCCGCGCAGCATTGGGCAATATTTCACAGGCGACGATGCTGGTGGCGATCTGAAGCGCGGAGAGCGGAACAATAATCCTGGTAACCTGAATTACGTGGGTCAGGCGGGTGCGTCGCTCGAAAGGCCGGGCGGACGATTTGCGAAGTTTGAGACAGCTTACGATGGTCTCAGAGCAATGGCTCGCCAGCTAACCCTGTATGCTCAGCGCGGCATCAACACGGTTCAGGGAATCATTTCAACGTGGGCTCCTTCATCCGAAAACAATACCGGCGCATATGTGAATGCCATAGCATCAAAGCTTGGTGTAAACCCGAATGCTGCATTAAACCTCCAAAACCCTCAGGTGCTTTCACAGCTGATGGATGGAATTATCCGCCATGAGAACGGCAGGAATATCTATCCATCCGAGCTGGTTAATCGCGCTGCCGGTGGTGCTCCCGTTATCCATCAGGAAACCAACATTCACATGCATGGGGTTTCCGACCCGGGGCAGGCTGGCAAAGCGGTCGCCGAACAGCAGATATCTGTTAACTCACGATTCAGTCAGACAATGGCAACAGGGCCACGCTAATGGATATTCTTTCAACGTTGTTTTCGCTGCAGAGCCGAAAGATTGGCCTGATTGTGCCGGATGTGGTGATTTCGGAAAAGCACAGTGACACGCTGGAAATTACCGAGCATCCGGTAGAAGACAAAGCGCCGGTGGCTGACCATGCCTTCCGCCGGCCATCCGAAGTCGTGATGGAGGTAGGTTTTGCTGGCGGCGGCTCGCTGCTGGATTTGCTCGATACATCAGCAATTGGTCTGAGCCTTGGCCTCAGTCCGAAAGAGACGTATCAGGAGCTGATTGACCTGCAGCGCAGCCGCGTTCCTTTCAGCGTAACTACCGGCAAGCGTCTTTATAGCAATATGCTGATCCGCGTGCTGGATGTGACTACTGATAAAACAACCGAGAACGTTTTGGCGGCTACCCTGACATTGAGAGAGGTGCTGATTACTTCGACTCAGAGCGTTACGGTGGCTGACAAGACAGACATGTCTCAGGGCGTAAGCACGTCAGAGGTACAGAACTCTGGTGTTAAATCAACAATTCCCGGTGATGATGCCTCATTCCTGCAAAAAGTTGCCTGGTGGTGGAGCTTATGAATATTGCTGAAATTCCGCTTACTCCCGATAACCAGCAATTCAATACCGCCATTAACGGCGTCAATTATTTAATTCAGACGCTGTGGCGCGATGATGCCGGCTGGATTATCGATCTGCAGGACAGTAGCGGGGCGGACATCGTTACCGGCATTCCTCTGGTGACTGGCGCAAACCTGCTGGCGCAGTTCTCATACCTTAATCTGGGCTTTGGCCTGGCTGTAGTGTGTGACGACCCGGCGCAGGATTACCCGACTAAAATCGATTTGGGCATCAACAGCCACCTGCTGGTGGTAACGGAGTAAGCATGTCACAGAACTGGATGCGCCATTTCGAGCTGCAGATACTGTCCGAGAAGGGCGACGGCATCAGCCTGAGCGACTTCAAGGTGGTGTTTAACATCACCTGGACAGATACCCGCTGGCCGCGCGTGGCGATGGTGCGGATTTACAACCTGTCTAAAGATACTGCATCACGCATTTTGGGGCAGGAGTTCGCGAAGATTAAAATCATCGCGGGTTATGATGGCATGGGATACTCAACAGATCAGAACTTCGGGGAGATATTTAGCGGTGACATTCGGTTTACTGTCACCGGGCGTGACAATCCGACCGATACTTGGGTGCTGATTCAGGCGGTAGACGGTCATCAGGCGTTTATGAACGCCAGTGTTACCAAAACTCTTGCAGCCGGTTACACGGTGGCGGATGTGCATTCTGCTGCTATGGAGAGCTTCAACCCGTACGGCGTGACGCAGGGCATTACCGGCGATATGCCCACAACTGTCTACCCGCGAGGGCGTGTTATTTACCAGTCGTCCCGCGACGTAATGGATAACGTGGCCGCGCAGTGCGGCGCAACGTGGCAGTTGGTCGCCGGTCAGGCGCAAATGGTGCCTACCGATAAGTATGTGCAGAACGCTATTGTTCTGAACAGCGATACCGGGCTGATTGGCATGCCGCAGCAGACGATGGGCGGCGGGGTAAATGTGCGCTGCCTCATCAACCCTAATATTCAGCTTAAGGGTCTGGTACAGATAGACCAGGCGTCAGTGTATCGCGCCAGCCTGTCAGCGGATGAGGTTAAAACACTGCCGGGCAGAGCCAGCGAAAGTAACACCAATGGCAATCTGACGGTGAATGGAACGCTGCAACAGCCCGCAAGTATTGCTGCGGACGGCGTGTATATCGTATCGGCTATAGATTATACTGGCGATACCAGAGGTCAGCCGTGGTACATGGATTTGATGTGCATCGCTCGCGGTTCTGCTGATCTTCAAACAAATTCATCGTTGAATAGGACATATTGATGATACGCGTAGTAATCGCGCTTATTTTAACCTTACCTGGCTCGGTTTTTGCCGACTCACAATGTGGGCCATTTAAATTAGGAACAAGTGATGCCAATGACGGTTGGGCGCGCATTAATGGAGTCAAACCAGAAAGCCAAAAGTTCACTTTCTTGAAAGCAGATGGCGATTACGAAAATGTCAAAATGCAGTGGATGGTACAGCGTAGCGATGCCCCCGGCTGGTTTGGCATGGACTATGTGAAGCGCAATGGAAGGGCCATTCTTAACGTTGAGGCAGTTCGCAGCAACATGGATCAGCCCCGAGTGTTTGGTTCGTTCGATTGCAAACGGGTAAAGTGATATAAAATCAGGTTTCGCCGTTATCACCATCGTCATTAAGCACGATTTTTTTATATTCCTGCATAAGCTTTTTAACCTCATCATCACTTAGGTTGGAAGCTTCTATGCTTTTGGTTCCATCGCTTATCTTCAAAGTCTTAGAACTTCGCGTTTTAATCCAAGAGCTAATAATATTCCCTATGGCATGAAATGCAGCGCCCGACGAGGCGATAGCTATCGTAACGGAAAGCAAGGTTGATCCAGCATCTATGGCATCACAAGTAAAAACTTTACGGCTCACCCTGTATTCACTTTCATCAATTTCGTCCTGAATGGCAGGCAATATTTGCTTACTCACCTCCGGAGACATCTCGATGGTTATATCAAATTTGGGCATTGTGGCACCTGAACCTTATAAAGATAAATTGAGGCTTGCCGGGCGACTGCTGATCAGTGTTTTGCTGCTCATGCTTAATAGCAATGTCACTATGGTCTACGGTCGCGTGGAAGTTAAAGTTAATACTGACTGTGATAACTAATAACACGATCATTAGAACTTAAATATCCTGACATTTGATCAGTAACCCGCTTCGGCGGGTTTTTTATTGCCTGGAGAAAATATGTCAGTATCACCTCAGTCACTGGCCGGTGGCGAACAGCAGGCCATGAAGGTGCTGTCTGATTCCATCTTCTCGATGTTGCGCGTCTCTCTGCCCGGCATCATCGAATCTTTTGACCCCATCGCATGCACCTGCACCGTTCAGCCAGCACTTAAAGGCCAGACTGCCGATGAACTGGGCAACATAAAATCGGCACCACTTCCTCTGCTGGTGGACGTGCCAGTAATCTTCCCGCGCGGGGGCGGCTGCACTATTACCTTTCCTGTGAAAGCAGGTGACGAGTGCCTGGTGGTTTTCTCCGATCGCTGCATCGATTTCTGGTGGCAGAGTGGGGGTGTGCAGGAACCCGTCGACCCGCGCCAACATGATTTATCCGATGCTTTTGCCATCGTTGGACCACAGTCACAGGCGAACGTGATTGAGAATATCAGCACGACAACGATGCAGATGCGAACTGATGACGGGGTCGCATATATTGAGTTAGATCCAAACAGCCATGCAATTAACCTTGTGGCTCCGGGCGGCGTGAACGTCACTACACCGCTGGCAAAATTCAGTCAGGCGGTAACCATCTCCGGCCTGCTGACTTGGGCGGGCGGCATGGTGGGAGGCATTACAGCCGGAACAGCCGCCAAAATTACCGGCGCAATCCAGTTTTTCGGATCGCTCACGTCCAACGGCAAAGACATCAGCGACCAGCACACGCACAGCGGCGTGCAAGCTGGAAGCGGCAACTCTGGCAAGGTGAACTGATGCGATACAGACGCGAAGACCATGATGGCGATTACACCTTCGGGCAGGGTGATGATACCTGGCTGATTAACTCACCTGAAGCTGTGGCGCAGGCAGTTAAAACACGATTCCTGCTCTGGTACGGTCAGTGGTTCCTCAATACTACTGAGGGCACGCCGTGGATTCAGTCGGTGCTCGGCAAGCAGAAACCGGAAACCTATAATCTCGCTATACGCCAGCGCATTCTTAATACGCAAGGCGTTAACTCCATCATGTCATTCGATACCAGCTTCAACACTTCATCACGCCGGGTAGTATTTACGGCAAAAATCGACACCATTTACGGAATGACGACTGTCACAAGCGAGGCATAATGGCTCTTGATCTCGACACGCTGGGGCTCTCCGCTACGGTGACCGCCTCAGGGATTAGTGCGCCTGATTACCAGACGATACTCACATCCATCACCAGTTATTTTCAGCAGATATACGGCACCGATGCCTACCTCGACCCGGACAGTAAAGATGGTCAGATGGTGGCGCTGGTGGCGCTGGCCGTTCACGACGCCAACAACACTGCAATTCAGGTGTACAACTCATTCTCACCATCAACCGCCATGGCTGATGCCCTGACGCGCAATGTGAAGATAAACGGCATCATGCGCAAAGCGGCGACCAATTCAACGGTTGACGTGACGCTGACCGGTACCGCGGGAACCACGATCACCAATGGTTCAGTTAAAGATGCCAACGGCATTATCTGGAACCTGCCAGCAAGTGTCACGATTGAGGCTGGTGGAATGGTAATTGCTACAGCTACCTGTGCCAGTACAGGTGCGGTGGCGGCGGTAATCGGATCAGTAAACCAAATCAATACGCCGACGCGCGGATGGACATCAGTCACTAACGCAAATGCGGCATCTGTCGGCACGGCTGTGGAAAGCGATTCTGCTTTGCGTATCCGGCAGGGGCAAAGCGTAGCTCTGCCATCTCTGACGCCGTTTGATGCGGTTGACGGCGCGCTGGCTAACGTAGAAGGCGTGACGCGGCATAAGCTTTATGAAAATGATACAGGCTCTGTAGATGCCAATGGCCTGCCGGCGCACTCGCTATCTGCAATTGTGGATGGCGGTGACGCAACGATCATTGCGCAGACAATCCGTGGTAAGAAGGGGCAGGGGGTCGCCACTTACGGCACGACGTCAGTGACTGTGCCGGATAAGTACGATAACCCACACGTCATCAGCTTTTATCGCTCAACGGACGTTCCGATCTATGTTGCCTTATCGTTGAAGGTGTTTACCGGGTACACCACACAGATTGGCGAGCAGATTAAGAAGGCTATAGCCGACTACATCAACAGCCTTCTGATTGGTGATGATGTGCTTCTGAGTCGCGTTTACTCGCCGGCTAACCTTGGCGTAGTCAGTGGCGGGAATGCCCGTTATTACGACATTACCTCGCTACTCATTGGTAAAAGCGCCGGAGCTGTATCGGCGGCCAATGTCACCATTGCCTTCAACGAATCCGCGTCATGCAGCACGACTAACATCGCTCTCACGGTGACATCATGAGTAAGTACACCGACCTGATTACGAATTACCACGCAGGTAAACCGAAATTTGTCGCGCATGTTGACCTCTCCACCCGCCCGATCACCGATGCTTCAGCATCCCTGCGAAGCCTAATTTCTGCATTCGATATCGACAGTGCAGTAGGTGTGCAGCTGGACGTGCTGGGCGAATGGATTGGCCGGACGCGAACCGTCAGCCAGCCTATCGCTGGCGTCTATTTCTCATTTGATACCGATGGGCTTGGGTGGGATCAGGGTGTGTGGCAAGGGCCATATGATCCGGACGCAGGATACACCAGCCTGAGTGACGACACGTACCGCATCGTCCTGAAAGCGAAGATAGCGATCAATAGCTGGAACGGTCAAAACGACACGCTACCGCCGATTCTGGAAGCAGCTCTGGAAGGCTCTGGTCTGAAAATGCAGATCGTCGACAATCAGGACATGACCATCTCGGTATGGGTATTCCCTGAGAACGATATTTCAGATGTATCTCTCGAACTCATAGCTGCAATAAAGCAAGGGTATCTGACTGTTAAAGCAGCCGGAGTATGGGCAGGTGATATACAAACCCCCTCAATTGAAACCCCATCAGTCGGAAAGCGGTTTTTTGGCTTCGACATGGATAATGAATACATTGCCGGATTTGATGACGGCGCATGGGAGAAAGCTCTTTAATGGCAACTAACAATTTCAAACCATTCGCAACCGGTGCTGGTGCGAACGTAACATCACAGGCTGACTATGAAGCGCTTAGCGCTTTGCTTACCGGCTTTCAGGCTGGCAAGGCTTCCTCAGCCCAGATTAATAAAGCCTTGCGTCAGGGCAGTACTATGGCAGCGATGCTGGGACAATTTATTAGTTCTGCTGGCATGGATGCTATCGATAACGGAAACGCAGCAGTATTGTTGAACAATTTTTTATCAGCACTTACAACTAACCTTTCTCTTGGTAATGCTTCAAAACGTAATGTTGGTTCAGGAGTCAACCAAGTTCCCGATATGGGGTACTTTTCTAACCTACTTTCCGATAATGGATATCAAAAGTTACCCGGTGGTTTAATTGTTCAGTGGGGGCAGTCTGGGCAAAGTGCAAGCCAGACAGGGTTAGCCAGTGGCACTTTCCCCATTCAATTTCCGAATGGCTGTTTCTTAGTCACGCTAACCGAACAAACCACACCTTCAGGATCTACCCCACATGCAGGCGTTAACTGTTGGGGGCTTGGTTCACTTAATAACTCCGGATTTATAGCAATTTGTGCGGCTCGCCTGAGTAATGCAGCTGCCGTTGCAGAAGCGGTTCGATATTTAGCTATAGGATTCTAAAATCATGGCCTTTTTCTACTCTCCAAATTCCAATATGTTTTTTGATGGCAGCATGGTTGATGCATACAAATCAGCCGGCTCATGGCCTGCAGATGCAAAAAAAGTTAGTGATGATGTTTTTAGGGAGTACACAGGAACTCCTCCATCCGGAAAGGTCAGAGTAAGTAATGGTAAGGGTCCGGAGTGGGCCGACATTCCGCCACCGACAAAAGAGGAGATGGTTGCATTAGCTGAAAATGAAAAGGCTAAGCTTATTTCCTACGCATCTGAAAAAATCCTTCCTTTACAAGATGCTATAGATTTGGACATGGCTAACGAATCGGAGGTTGAGCAACTTTCCGCATGGAAAAGATACAGAGTGCTAATCAACCGTGTTGATGTTATTAATGCCCCGGAAATAAAATGGCCGGAGCAACCTAAATAGCTTAAGCCCCTTTTGGGGCTCATCTTTTTACAAGGCGTTTCCCGAGCTTTATGAAAGGAATCTCAATAAAGTGGTATGCCAAGCACGATACTCCGCATATCAAAATCCATGATAATGTTGATAGTAAGTAATATTTTGAAATGTCACTCGTCAAGCTGAAATGATTGGCAAGTTTGTTCATGACAAACCAAAAGGTCGAATGAAGAAGGTAAATGCTAAAGCTGGCATCTCCAAGCCTTATAAATCCTTTCCACTCAAGCACCCCGGCAAGCTTTCCTCCGCAGCATATAGAGTAAAAAAACAAGCCATACATGACAGTGATGCTTAATGTGATAGGGTTTTCTTTGTAACCAAAAGCAAAGCAAGCTGCAAACAGAGGGAGTGACAGCCATGAAAATATTTTTTCATGGCTATTAATTTTATCCTGCAATGTTGTCATCTTCTTGCAAAGAGCGCCGATAGCAAATGTAGCGATATAAAGGGCTGTGCGATATTCGTATTTACTTAATGCGTAGTAGCATATAAATATAATTGATAGCAAAAGAACTATAGTATTCTTTCTGAAGTTGAGGAAGTAGATGAATGGGAGCGAGAAATATAAAGCCCATTCCCACACCAAGGACCAAGTTACGCCACCACTCAAAAGAAATGATTTCTTATATCCGAATAAGTCAGGCCTGATGTTCATTATTCCACCATCAAACCAGTATAATATGTTATCTGAAAAGAAAAACTTGCCTGTGTGCAATTGAAGCAGAGCGGCAATAACCACGCATAGTAGCGACGAAACTGTTGCCATTGGGACTATTCGAAAAAATCGGTTCACATAGAGCTTAATCCAGTCTGTTTCTTTTTCGCATACTGAGATGAATAGATATCCGGAGATCATAAAAAATATCATAACCGCAAACTTTCCAGAGAAGTACTCAATAAAGAATCCTTCAATATTCCAGTTTCCAAGTACAACCTGGTTGTGACTAAAAACGAAGTGGTGCATGGCTACAAGAGCTGCCAGCACATAGCGCAAGCCATCCATCCGTTTAATGCGATATGCTGACACATCCTTATCCATAAAAGAAAATATGCGGGAGCTGAAAATCACCCCTGCTAGCATGATGGAAAAAAAAGCCCATGCAGTGTGATGCCATGTCGTAAGCATGATGTCCTCTATGCGTGACTATCCCTGTCTCAGGGCTTTGGTATTAAAGTGGTACGGATCGTACACATAGTTAAGATAATGGCAAGAATCCGTTAAGAGAAAGCCCTGAGGCTAGCCATTGGCTTGCACTTCATTAGCTTAAAAACCATACTGCGTGCAATTTTTACAGGTAGGGCAAGATATGGTTTCTTTCATTGTGATGGCTACACGATTTGCAGGACTGGCTTCAGCCATAGTGCTGCTTATGGTTGCTGCAGGAAGCATAAAGTATGATGGCAGTACAGTTCTGGTCAGCTGCATAGGTGTGGGTTTGTGGGCATGGTGTGAATATGACGAGCGCAAAGCGAAAGGAAAATAAGCTCATAAAAAAGCCCCGGCGTCGGGGCAATCCTGTACCGCGCCTATCTGAGCAGGCTACGGGGTGGGAGCCTAAACAGTAACCATTCACGCCTGGCGGGGCAAATAAATATCCATACCAGCCAACAGGTTCGCAAAAGATACGCCTTGCGCATCTTGATCAGATCCACCGATCGATACTACTGTATCTATATACAGTTATTATCAGAGGAGGATTTGACCATGCCACGCGAGTACCAGATAAAAGAAGCATTCATCAGTTCCATCAAGCGCGAGCCATCAGGCCGCAGCACCGTTACCACTGCTGACTTCGTAGAGGAGCTGGAACGAGTCAACTGGCACTTTACGCTCAAGGCAGCTAACGACTGGATACGGAGCCACACGACTACCTTCCGCGACGCCTCAACGCAGGAGGGCGAGAATATGACGTGGTTCCGGTTCAACCCTAACGGTGGCCTCTGATGGGATTCCCTTCACCGGCGCAGGACTACATACAGCCGCGGCTCAGCCTTAACTCAGTATTCATCCCCAACCCGGCCACAACGTTCCGCGTGGATATCCCGGACGGCTTCCTGCTGGTTGACTCAGCTGCGAAGGTAAAATCCGGCAACAGGATTGCGTATCAGTGGAACGGCTCTTCAGGGTTGGGGAAGATGTACCGCAATAGCCTGGTGACGGAAGAGGGCGAAGTAATAGAAGGTGAGCCGCTGAACGATGTCATCGTGCTTGGGAAGGTGACGTGCGAGGTGCGGCACGTTTACGACGATGGCAGACCAACAATTTAAAAGCTGAGCCTTTAAGCGCTCTTTAGCTGGCGCAGAATTAAAAAAGTAATTCTGCTGCCAGCCGGCATTTACAAAATCACATAAACCACTCGTCAGCCGATTCCCATGTTTCCTGAAGAACCTCAGATACCCGCTCACGATCGGCATCTTTATCCCGCACCCGTAACACTGATAGCCATTATTGCTCGCTTAATTTTTATCATGCTGAGCGGCATCCAGCTGGAAACCAATTCCAGCTGGATGAAAGGCATAGAAAATTTATGGAATGAAAATTAGTTTGTACACACGCGTGTACATAGTATTTTTATAGTAAGATTCTACACCCCTGAATCAGCATGAATAAAGGGATTTTCAGCTATTGCAGCCATGTCAGGTAAAGAAGGGTGAAACAGGGCTGGTAATCCATGACGGGCGCGGGCACGGTCGCAGGCCTCATTCACTACGCCATCCTCTCCTGACATCGCAAATTCACGGCAGGGAGAGGGGCGCTGCTCATAGATACCGCAGGAGACGCAGCTGCCAGGCTCGCCCTGCAGCGCAACGCAGCGCGGCGTGCGATCGTTTGTGCCGCGCATATTGCGCATCAGCAGGCTCAGTGGCTCAGTGAGATCGACTGGCACTACGCCACCGGCATCATCGGCTTCAGCCCAGTAAAAGGAAACACGGAAATAGGCGCAGCAGGCGCCACAGGTCATACAAGGGTTGGTTATATCGCTCATCTGATCGCCCGCCACTCCTGAGGCATCGAACCAAAATCACTCGGGATCAACAAAGTAATCACGTCGCGAAACTTCAGCAACCTGTTTTTTATCTTTTTTCGCGCCGGCAAATTTGATCTGTATCAATTCATTGTTAACTAAGCATTTATTCTGCCAGCCAGTTAATGAAATCTGCGCTGAAAACCGTTACATCTGTGCCGCGAAAAAATTTAATTCAGGCAAAGGAGTGATGATGAAACTGGCAACATGCGCGCTGTTCCTGGCAATGGCTGTGCCACAGCTGGCACTTGCTCATCAGGCGGGTGACTTTTTTATGCGCGCCGGTACGGCGACGGTCCGTCCGACTGAGGGATCTGATAATGTGCTGAACATGGGTGAGTTCAGCGTTGATAATGATACGCAGCTGGGGCTGACACTGACCTGGATGGCGACAGACCATATCGGGATTGAGCTGCTGGCGGCCACGCCGTTTCGCCATAAAGTGGGCCTCGGTCCGACCGGTAACCTGGCCACGGTACGTCAGTTGCCGCCGACGCTGATGGCGCAATACTACTTCCTCGACAGCAACAGTGCGGTGCGCCCTTATGCCGGTGTCGGTATCAACTACACCACTTTCTTTGATGCAAAGCTGAATCAGACCGCCAGAGATGCGCAGCTCAGCGATCTGAGCGTGAAAGACTCCTGGGGCATTGCCGGCCAGGTGGGGCTGGATTATCAGATTAACCGTGACTGGATGCTGAACGCGTCGCTGTGGTATATGGACATTGATACGGAAGTGAAATTCAGACATCAGGGCGTACAGCAGAACATTAATACGCGTATCGATCCGTTTGTCTTTTTCTTTGGGGCGGGCTATCGCTTCTGAAGCAGGAAAAGGGCGACCTGCGGGCCGCCCTTTCGGTATTACTTGATCTGCATGTTGTTAACAACAGACTTCACGCCTGCCACGCCGCGCGTAACGGATACGGCACGGTTAGCCATCTGTGGTGAGCTGACAAACCCGCTCAGCTGAACCTTACCTTTAAATGTCTCAACGTTGATTTCAGTGGATTTCAGCGCCTCATCATTCAGCAGCTGTGCTTTAACTTTAGTGGTAACGACGGTGTCATCGATATAGCCACCGGTGCCTTCTTTAGTTGGCGTTGGCGCACAGGCGCTCAGTGTCAGTGCCACAAATGCAGCCATAAAAATTCCCGCAACGACCTTGAACAATTTCATTTGGTTATCTCCCTGTCATAGATGGATTCACACCGTAACGCAACGGCGCATGTAAGTGTGGGTCGGCCCTGAATAATCGGCAACCCGCCGGCAGAGAAAAAGTGAAAAAAGTCGGCGCTCTGCGTGAAAGAACGAGGGGGGAAGAAAAAGAGTAAAGGATGCGGCTCCGTCAGGAAGACGGAGCCAGAACGTTTAGCGGGTAGCCGCTTTCAGCCCGCTGACAAAGGCTTTCAGCTCACGCAGCAGCGTTGCCGGATCGCGCTGATTTTTCTCAATAATACGTACAATAGCGGAACCGGAGATTGCCCCCGCTGCGCCTGCTGCAATGGCTTCACGCACCTGGTCCGGCTCAGAGATGCCGAATCCCTGCAGCGCAGGCGGCGCCTGAAACTCACGCAGTTTATCAATCAGGTGATGCAGCGGCTGACTGGCGCGATTTTCAGCACCGGTTACCCCCGCGCGCGACAGCAGGTACGTGTAACCGCGGCCATGCTGAGCCAGTTCACGCAGCAGGTCATCGCTGGCATTAGGCGGGCAGATAAAAATCGGCGCGATGTTGTGACGCAGTGCAGCCTGGCGGAAGGGGGCAGACTCTTCAATCGGCACATCAGCGACCAGCACCGAGTCGACGCCCGCGGCGGCACACTGCGCATAAAATGTATCAATGCCGCGGCTGAATACCAGGTTAGCGTACATCAGCAAACCAATGGGCAGATCGGGGTATTTTTGCCGCACCACCTGCAGCATCTCAAAGCACTGCGCAACCGTTGTGCCGGCTGCAAACGCCCGCAGCGTGGCGCTCTGAATGGTCGGGCCATCTGCCAGCGGATCGGAAAAGGGGATCCCCAGCTCAAGCGCATCAGCGCCGCCTTCAACCAGCGTATCGATAATCTGCAGTGACAGCTCAGGCGTAGGATCGCCCAGCGTAACAAAAGGCACAAAGGCGCCTTCCTGACGCGCTGACAGGCGTGAAAACAGCTGATTATAACGCTCCATCATATCTCTCCCTTCGCTTTAAGCAGGTCATGAACCGTGAAAATATCTTTATCACCGCGACCGGAAAGGTTGACGACCAGCAGCTGCTCTTTTTCCGGATTTTCACGCATCATTTTCAGCGCATGCGCCAGCGCGTGAGACGATTCCAGTGCCGGAATAATACCTTCTGCCCGGCACAGCGCTTTGAATGCATCGAGCGCCTCGTCATCCGTAATAGAGACATACTCAGCGCGCCCGATGCTGTTGAGATGTGCATGCTGCGGACCCACGGACGGAAAATCGAGGCCGGCCGAAATTGAATAAGACTCTTCAATCTGGCCCTCTTCGGTCTGCATCATCGGCGCCTTCATACCGAAGTAGATGCCCACGCGGCCATGCTTCAGCGGCGCGCCGTGCTCACCGCTTTCGATGCCGTGACCAGCGGGCTCAATGCCAATCAGGCCCACGCTGCTCTCTTCAATGAAATCGGCAAACATGCCGATCGCGTTGGAACCACCGCCTACGCACGCCAGCACGGCATCGGGCAGACGGCCTTCCGCTTCGAGGATCTGCGCTTTGGTCTCTTCGCCGATCATACGCTGGAATTCGCGCACGATGGTCGGGAAGGGGTGCGGACCGGCGGCGGTTCCCAGCATATAGTGTGCGGTTTCATAGCTGCCTGACCAGTCGCGCAGCGCCTCATTACAGGCGTCTTTCAGCGTAGCTGAGCCGCTATGGACCGGGATCACTTCCGCGCCCATCAGTCGCATACGGAAAACGTTGGGTGACTGACGCTCAACGTCTTTCGCGCCCATATAGATGCGGCACTTCATGCCGAGCAGTGCGCAGGCGAGCGCGGAGGCGACACCATGCTGGCCGGCGCCGGTTTCCGCAATGATCTCATTTTTTCCCATTCGCTTTGCCAGCAGCGCCTGACCGAGTACCTGATTAGTTTTGTGCGCGCCGCCATGCAGCAGATCTTCGCGCTTCAGGTAGAGGCGGGTCTTCGTTCCCTGAGTCAGATTGCGGCACAGGGTCAGCGCCGTCGGACGACCGGCGTAATTTTTCAGCAGATCGGTAAACTCCTGCTGAAATTCAGGATCGCGCTGCGCCTCAACAAAAGCAGCTTCCAGCTGGCGCAGGGCCGGCATCAGGATTTGCGGAACGTACTGGCCGCCAAATTCACCAAAATAGGGATTCAATAACGTCGACATAATTGATCTTTCCTCAACGGCCCGCCAGGGCGGGCCGGCAACATTAGTAAGCGCGTAATGTGGTAAATACCGCGGCGATTTTGCCGGCATCTTTAATGCCAGGAGCGGATTCCACGCCGGAGTTGAAATCAAGACCGGCACAGCCAAGCTGCGCAGCCGTCACGCAGTTATCGGCGGCGAGGCCGCCTGCCAGCAGTACATTGTCCAGCGACTCCCCCTGCAGCAGCGACCAGTCAAACTGCTGCCCGCTGCCGCCCTGACCATTGTCAAACACATAGCGATCAACGTGTGGCCAGTCGCGCGCGGGCAGGCGCTCTTTGACGCTCAGCGCTTTCCAGATTTGCGTCTGTGGCGGCAGTGCCTGACGCAGTCTGGCAACGTAGTCGCGATTTTCATCGCCATGCAGCTGTACGGCTGCCAGATTCAGTTCCACCGCCAGCGTGACAACGTCACCAGCAGGCGCATTACGAAATACGCCCACATAGCGCAACGGCGCAGCGGCCATCACGCGGTGTGCCTGGGCGCTGTCGATTTTGCGCGGTGAGCCTTCAGCAAAAATCAACCCGCCATACAGCGCACCCGCTTCACTGGCCGCACGGGCCGCTTCCGGCTGCGTCAGGCCGCACACTTTATTATCACCCAGCAGCACGCGGCGTACCGCAGCTGCCAGGTCAGCCTCTTCCATCAGCGCCGAGCCGATAAGAAAACCGTTAGCAAAGCGGCTCAGCTCACGCACCTGTGCATAATTATGAATACCGGATTCGCTGATGACGGTAACACCGTGGCTCAGGCGCGGTGCCAGCTCGCGGGTACGGTTGAGATCGATAGAGAGATCGCGCAGGTCGCGGTTGTTAATCCCTACCACCTGTGCGTTCAGGGCAATCGCCCGCTCCAGCTCCGCTTCATTACTGACTTCAGTCAGAATGCCCATACTGAGGCTGTGAGCCACCGCGGCGAGCTGCCGGTACTGCTCATCATCCAGCACGGAGAGCATCAGCAGGATAGCGTCCGCCTGGTAGTGACGGGCCAGATAGATCTGATAGGGGTCGATGATAAAATCTTTGCACAGCACTGGCTGAGTAACCGCCGCGCTGACAATGGGCAGAAAGGCAAAGTCACCCTGAAAATATTTTTCATCCGTCAGAACCGAAATGGCAGAGGCGTGGTGACGATAGACGGCGGCGATAGCGGCAGGATCGAAATCCGCCCGGATCACCCCTTTTGACGGCGACGCTTTTTTGCACTCAAGGATAAAAACGGTGCGGGTGCCACGCAGGGCATCATAAAAAGAGCGCGTTGCCGGCTGCAGTGCCGGGTGGAATGTCTCCAGCGGCTGCTGCTGCTGGCGTTCTGCTATCCAGAGCGCCTTATCCTGCACAATTTTTTCTAATACGGTGCCTTTAATACTCATCTCATCCTCTCGCTGCCAGTGCAACCACGCGCTCATAAGCCTGCCCGCTGCGAATCGCGGCGATAGCCCGCTCCGCGTTGTCGCGCAGGTCTTCATGACCAAACACTTTCAGCAGCATCGCCACGTTGACGGCGACCGCCTGCTCATGCGCGGGCTCTCCTTTACCCTGAAGTAAACGGGTCAGAATGTCACGGTTTTCTTCCGGCGTGCCGCCCGCCAGCGCCTCTTTGTCATGAATGCCAAAACCAAAGTCATCCGGCGTCAGCTGATAGCAGGTAATTTCTCCGTCACGCAGCTCTGCCACCTGTGTAGCGCTGTGCAGCGCGACCTCATCCATACCGCCGCCATGGACCACGGCGGCCCGCTGATAGCCGAGCACTTTCAGCGTTTGCGCGATGGGCAGCACCAGTTCCGGGCTGTATACCCCAATCACCGCCAGCGGCGGCCGCGCCGGGTTAATCAGCGGGCCGAGCACGTTGAACAGCGTGCGTGATTTCAGCTGCTGACGCACCGGCATCGCGTGACGGAAGCCGGTATGATACTGCGGTGCAAACAGGAAGCAGACATTAAGGTCATCCAGCGCCTGACGCGCCTGCTGCGCCGGCATATCCAGATTGATACCAAACGCGGCCAGCAGATCGGAGGAGCCAGATTTACTGGAGACGCTGCGGTTCCCATGCTTGGCAACTTTAAGACCGCAGGTCGCGGCAACAAACGCGCTGGCGGTTGATATATTAATGCTATTACTGCCGTCGCCACCGGTGCCGACAATATCAGCAAACGCATAGTCAGGGCGCGGAAACGGTTTAGCATCAGCCAGCAGCGCCGACGCGGCACCGGCTATCTCCTGTGGCTGCTCGCCGCGCACTTTCATGGCAATCAGCGCCGCGGCGAGCTGAGTGGGCTCCAGCTGACCGGTAATTATGGCGCTGAACAGCTGGTGGCTCTCCGCCTGACTCAGCGTTTGCGCCTGATACAGTTTTTCCAGAATAGTTTGCATCTTTATCTCCCTGTTACTGCGCCAGCGCCCAGGCCAGCGTCTGTTCAAGCAGCCGGGCGCCCTGGGTAGTGAGGATCGATTCAGGATGGAACTGAAAGCCGCAGACGCGATCGGCATCATGCCGCACGGCCATGACCATGCCGTTGTAGCTGGCATTAACCGTCAGCTCAGCGGGTGTATTACTCCCCACCAGCGAGTGATAGCGTGCCACCGGCAGCGGATTACTCAGGCCGCTGAACATTGCGCAACCGTCATGCTCAACCGCAGACGCTTTACCATGCAGAATTTCACCCGCCTGGCCTACGTGGCCACCGTACGCTTCGACGATAGCCTGATGACCCAGGCAGATACCGATAATCGGCAGCTGGCCGCGCAGCGCCTGCAACAGGGCAGGCATGCAGCCCGCATCAGCAGGGGCGCCAGGGCCTGGCGACAGCATCAGTACCGGATTTTCCATCTGCTGCAGCCGCGCAATCAGCGTTTCTGCCGGCACGTTGTTGCGGTAGATCACCACGTTGTGACCAAAACTGCGCAGCTGATCCACCAGGTTATAGGTAAACGAGTCGATATTATCGAGCAGCAGGATATCAGCCATCAGAACATCTCCTTGCAGTGGTGCGCAGTTGCGATAGCGCGCAGGACGGCGCGTGCTTTATTGCGGCTCTCATCCGCTTCAGCCTGCGGGATGGAATCCAGCACCACGCCGGCACCCGCCTGCACGGTAGCAATACCTTCTTCAACCCAGGCGGAACGGATCACGATGCAGGTATCGAGATCGCCGGTCGCGGTGAAGTAGCCCACGGCCCCGCCGTAGCTGCCGCGCCGCGTGCCCTCTTTTTCAGCAATCAGCTGCATGGCGCGTACTTTGGGTGCGCCGCTCAGCGTGCCCATATTCATACAGGCGCGGTAGGCATGCAGGACATCCAGATCGTCACGCAGCGTGCCCACCACGCGGGAGACCAGATGCATGACAAAAGAGTAGCGGTCAACTTTGGTCAGATCGGCAACATAACGGCTACCTGGCTTACAGATACGGGCGAGATCGTTACGCGCCAGATCCACCAGCATCAGATGTTCGGCCAGCTCTTTGTGATCGGTGCGCATCTCCAGCTCAATACGGCTATCGAGATCGCGATCCAGCGAGCCGTCGGCATGGCGGCCGCGCGGACGGGTGCCGGCAATCGGGTAGATCTCAATCTGGCGCGACTGTGCGTCATACTTCAGCGAACTTTCTGGTGAGGCACCGAACAGGGCAAAATCCCGATCCTGCATAAAGAACATATAGGGGCTGGGATTGCTGTTCTTCAGCGTCTCATAAGCCGCGAGCGGTGACGGGCAGGGCAGTGAGAAGCGGCGCGACGGCACGACCTGGAAAATTTCGCCAATGCGGATAGCCTGCTGCAGCGAGGCCACCACGTCACAGTAAGCGTCATCGCTCTGGCTGGTACTGAGCGTCATCTGTTCAACGCGCTGCACCGGCAGGGCGGGCGCTGGCTGTGTCATCTGCCCGTGCAGCTGCTCAATACGACTCTGCAGACGCTGAAACTCACTGGTTGAAGGCGCAAACAGGCTCGCCTGCAGGCGGGCTGACCTCTGCTGATGATCAATAATCAGCAGCGTTTCAGCCAGATAGAAGCAGTAATCGGGGCAGCGCTGCTCATTACGCAGCGCCGGCAGGTCTTCAAAGCCGGCGACCAGGTCGTAAGCAAACAGCCCGCCCAGCAGCATCGCTTCACGTTCATCAGCAGGTGTGTTGACCAGTTGCGGAATCAGACGCAGCGCATCAAACACTGAAAAGGCTTTCAGCCGCGAGTCTTCATCCTGTACATCATTCGCGGTGGCAAAATGCAGCTCACGTCCATCCGGACGAACCTCAATGTTTACGCTCTCAGGCAGAGCGGCATCCAGCAGCGGCAGCAGGGCGCGGCCATTTTCAGAGAGCGCCTGCAGGGTCACGGTATGGCCCAGGGCGCTGATGCGAAGTGCGCTGTCAACAATCAGCAGGCTTTTCAGATTTTTTTTGCTGTCAATGTCCGCAGACTCCAGTAGCAGAGTCGCCGGGCGTGCGCCGCACAGTTGATGAAACACCGCGGCCGGATCTTCGCGATAAGGTGCGTTTCCGGTAATCAACTTCAATGTAGGTTTCGCATTTGCCATGATAATTTCTCTGAAATTCGCTCAAAAAAAAGCCCGCATGGTGGCGGGCTCAGGTATCTGCACAGCGATCAGGCTTGTGCACAATAACGCCACCCGTTACAGGAAGACGTACGCCAGCTGTCTGTTAACCGCACTATTGCCTGACTCATGACAGATACCTGTTGTGTGTGAACTTGTGTACTAGTTAACTGGTTCGGGCGAAAAATGTCAATACCCTTTCTCAGTTAACAACAAAATCGCTATCATGCCCGCTGATTTTTAGTCGTACTCCGGAGTTACCTTGTCTGATATCAGCCGTTTCCCTCTTTACGATCTCCACAGTCATACCCGCGCCTCCGATGGATTGCTGACGCCAGCAGCCCTGGTCCAGCGCGCGGCTGAGAAGCAAATTGGCGTGCTGGCCATTACCGATCACGATACGGTCGCAGGCGTTGCTGAGGCGCAGGCGTTTGCACAGGAGCAGAAACTGCCGATAAAAGTGCTGGCCGGGCTGGAAGCGTCCACCCTGTGGGAAAATCACGAGATTCATATCGTGGGCCTGAACATCGATTGCGATCACCCGGCACTGCAGGGCTTTCTGATAGAGCAGCATCAGTGCCGTTACGCGCGTGCGCTGCAGATTGCTGAACGGCTGGAGCGGGCGCGGATCCCCGACGCACTGGCAGGCGCACAGCGGCTGGCACAGGGGGGCGTCATCACGCGCGGTCACTTCGCCCGTTATCTGATTGAACAGGGTAAAGCTGAGAATATGGCGCAGGTATTCAAACACTATCTGGCGCGTGGCAAAACCGGCTACGTGCCGCCACAATGGTGTACAATTGAACAAGCTATTGAAGCCATTCATCATTCCGGCGGCGTAGCGGTGCTGGCGCATCCGGGTCGCTACGGCCTGTCGGCAAAATGGCTGAAGCGGCTGATTGCCTTTTTCGCACAAGCGGGGGGCGACGCCATTGAGGTGGCACAGTGTCAGCAGCCGCCGAACGAGCGCACCCAGCTGGCAGGCTATGCGCGCGATAATCAACTGGCTGCATCACAGGGTTCCGATTTTCACCAACCCTGTCCCTGGATCGAGCTGGGGCGTAAACTCTGGCTGCCGGGTGGCGTTGAACCAGTGTGGGAGCGCTTTCCTGCTCTGGCCCCTGCTTTAACTGCCTGAGACAGATGACAAGAGGTTTTTATGAGTCAACGTTTTCACATTCATCCTGATAACCCGCAGCCGCGCCTGATCAATCAGGCGGTGGATTATCTCAATAAAGGCAGCGTCATTGTCTATCCCACCGACTCCGGCTATGCGCTGGGGTGCCGGCTGGAAGAGAAAAACGCGATGGAACGTATCTGCCGGATCCGGCAACTGGATGGCAATCACAACTTTACGCTGATGTGTCGCGACCTCTCAGAGCTTTCGGTTTACTCTCAGGTCGACAACACAGCTTTTCGTATTCTGAAAAACAACACGCCGGGTAATTACACTTTTATTCTCAAAGCGACAAAAGAAGTGCCGCGGCGCCTGATGAATGACAAACGGAAAACCATCGGGCTGCGCGTGCCGTCTAATCCGGTTGCGCTGGCGCTGCTTGAGCGACTGAATGAGCCGATGATGTCTACTTCACTGATGTTGCCCGGTAATGACTTTACGGAATCCGATCCGGAAGAGATCCAGCACAGCATCGGCAAACTGGTGGATCTCATCCTTGATGGCGGCACACTGGGACAGCAACCCACTACGGTTGTTGATCTGACGGACGACACGCCGGTAGTGGTTCGCGCAGGTGCCGGAGATACGCGGCCGTTTAGTTAACGGGCAGGCTGTGCCAGGCGCCGTTACGTGATCGGCGCCTGGCTGAGATTACGATCCAGCCAGCGCTTAAAGTCGCCATAGGGTATATAGAGCGACACATCTTTAAGAATGACTTTTTTACTGCGTCTGTTAGCAATTTCATGGCTGTACCCCACGATCACGCCGGCAATAGTTTCATCATTATTATATACCGCACCGCCTGACATTCCCTGCGTCACTCCTGCATTCGAGGCCATTGCCATGCAGGGTTTTTTATTCCATCGATTAATGATAGCCGTGCGTGCTAAATTAACGCCGCTCGATTCAACCGGCATGGCAGAAATAAAACTATAGCCATACATTTTAATCGCTTCTCCGGGCGCGCTGGTGCGAAACCTGGCCAGCGTATCAGGATTATTTTTGTGATAAATAATCGCGACGTCGCAATAAGGATGATAGGCCTTAACGCGCTGCACAGAAGTTTTAGCAACGTGCGCCGCTGTCAGGCTGTACTCGGGTGTAAGGGGAATGGTTGTACCGAGAACACCTAAACCCAGCACTGTCGGCACTCCTGTCACGCTCATATCAACATGCTCAAGCGCCGCTTTGCTGTATTCAGTCTGTCCAACGGAACAACCGGTCAACGCCAGCGCGAGCAGCGCCGGACACAGTACGGTTATTTTCATTGTTACGATCTTCTTTAATGCGTGTCATAAACATCCCTGGTGAGGAGAGCAGACACGCTAATGACTTTATGATGTCAGCATATACGGGCATATAAAATAGAGCATTGTCCATTCAAACACCCATTATGAAGACTTACGTTAATATTTTGTTATAAATTAGTTCAGGCTTAATTAATAATTTTTGGTGAACGTAAATTTAACCTGCTGATTTATTCTACACCGCTTTTATTTATGTACAAATTCAGTGCGCTAATAAATGGTAATAAAACAGAATATAGAGCCTTAAACCAACCTGTAGCGTGAATTATGCGCGCAACCCAGACAGGTGGAGACGAAATCTCGTTTTAAGTGAAATGGGCGGGCAATTGTAGCTTTCTGATAATAGAAGGCAGAATTTTACCGGAGTGTTGGGGTCTGAACCGATCTGTTTTATCCCGCGGTTAAAAAAAAATGCTCAAATCAGGGGGCGGGCATAAATATGATGAGCGTTTTGTCACAGCCAGGTCATTGACCTGGTTGCAAATAGGATATTGTCAGGGATAAACACGCGTAACAGCGTGCATGCAAAAGAGGCAGAGTCAGAGAACACCGGCCGATCGCCAGCCAGCTATTATCGGCAGCGAAGTTAAAGGTGTTAACAAAACCTTAGCTGGTGTAAAATCGCAGGCCGTTTGCATCCGGTCTGATTGATGCGCAACGTTAACAGTTTCTGACAGAGGACGTGGTAATCCCGCTGTCATACCCATTCTTACCACGACGCCTGGGAAGGCGACAACGAGGCAGCTCCATGAGCGAAAAATTACAGAAAGTATTAGCGCGTGCCGGTCACGGCTCGCGCCGCGAAATCGAAACGATGATTTCCGCCGGACGCGTCAGCGTAGATGGCAAACTGGCCACGCTGGGCGATCGCATTGAAAATGACAAAAGCCTGAAAATCCGTATTGATGGTCACCTGGTCTCTATTGCCGAGTCCACTACGGAAGTGTGCCGTGTGCTGGCCTATTACAAGCCGGAAGGGGAGCTCTGCACCCGTAACGATCCGGAAGGGCGCCCGACCGTGTTTGACCGTCTGCCGCGCCTGCGCGGATCGCGCTGGGTGGCAGTCGGTCGCCTGGATGTTAACACCTGCGGTCTGCTGCTGTTCACAACGGATGGTGAACTGGCTAACCGTCTGATGCATCCAAGTCGCGAAGTTGAACGTGAATATGCGGTGCGCGTTTTTGGCGAAGTAGGTGACGACAAAGTGCGTCTGCTGAGCAAAGGCGTGCAGCTGGAAGATGGTCCGGCGGCCTTTAAAACCATTAAGTTTGCTGGCGGTGAAGGGATTAACCAGTGGTACAACGTTACCCTTACAGAAGGACGCAATCGCGAAGTGCGTCGTTTGTGGGAAGCGGTCGGCGTTCAGGTTAGCCGCCTGATGCGCGTACGTTATGGCGACATTCAGCTGCCAAAAGGCCTGCCACGCGGCGGCTGGATGGAGATGGAGCTGCCTGCGGTAAACTATCTGCGTAAGCTGGTGGGAATGCCGGAAGAGACCGTCACTAAAGTTGCCGTTGAGAAAGATCGTCGTCGCACAAAAGCGAACCAGATCCGCCGCGCAGTGAAGCGTCACAGCAGCGCCGGCAACACCAATCAGCGCCGCAGCAGCAGCAAACGCGGCGCCTGATGTCTGTGTGCCGCTGCTCTGGCAGCGGCTACCAGTCAATTCCCTGTTGCGCCTGGATGCCGGCATCAAAGGCATGTTTCACCGGGCGCATCTCAGTAACGGTATCTGCCAGCTCCAGCAAGCGCCGGTGACAGCCGCGTCCGGTAATAATCACGCTTTGCGACCGCGGGCGCTGTTGCAGAGCGGTAATCAGCGCCTCCAGCTCCAGATAATCCATGCTCACCATATAGGTTATTTCATCGAGGATCACCAGGTCGATATGGCTATCAGCCAGCATGTGTTGTGCCTGCTGCCAGACCTGCTGACAGGCGATCGTATCCGTGCTGCGGCTCTGTGTCTCCCAGGTAAATCCGGTGGCCATGACCTGAAATTCCACGCCGTGCTGTTCCAGTAAATTACGCTCGCCGTTGGGCCACTCGCCTTTGATAAACTGTACCACCGCCACTTTTTTACCGTGGCCGCAGGCGCGCAGCGCCGTACCAAACGCCGCCGTGGTTTTTCCCTTACCGTTACCGGTAAACACCATGACAATACCGCGATTTTCAGTCGCAGCGGCAATGCGTGCATCCACCTGTTCTTTCAGACGCTGCTGACGTTGCTGATGACGATCGCTCATGCGCTGGCCGGGCCCGCTTTGCGTCCGGGCTGGGCATCGAAGCTCATACCTGTTTTACGCCGGCTATCATCACCCATCAGGTAGAGATAAAGCGGCATTAGATCGGCAGGGGTTTTCAGCAGATTTGCATCCTCCTCCGGAAACGCGCTGGCACGCATTTTTGTACGCGTACCGCCAGGATTGATGCAGTTTACGCGCAAAGTATGATTTTTATACTCATCGGCGAGCACCTGCATCATGCCTTCAGTGGCAAATTTAGAGACGGCATAGGCACCCCAGCCGGCGCGCCCGGTACGGCCTACGCTGGACGTGGTGAATACCAGCGATCCCGCCTCTGATTTCAGCAGCAGCGGTAAGAGAGCCTGCGTCAGATAAAAGGTGGCATCAAGGTTAATCTGCATCACATCGCGCCAGATTGCCGGGTCAAGCCCGGCCAGCGGGACGATGTCACCCAGAATCCCGGCGTTATGCAGTACGCCATCCAGGCGCGGTACGTTTTCAGCAATCTGCGCGGCCAGCTGCAGGCATGATTCAGGCGTGGCGGTAGCGAGATCCAGCAGCAGTGAGCTGGCGGGCTGCTTGTTAAGCTGGTTAATCGCTGCTTCTGTCTGCTGCAGAGTAACGGGGTTACGTCCAAGCAGAATAACGCGGGCACCATAGCGCGCATAAGTCAGCGCCGCTTCACGGCCAATCCCGTCTGATGCGCCGGTGACCAGAATAATGTGGTTTTCGAGTAGATCGCTTTTAGGCTGATAGTGCACAGCAATCTCCTTTTATCAGTAGCAGGGTTTCTGGCTTTATGCCTGAATTCGCCTGCCGGTGCAATGCTCCGGAGGAGCATTCTGTGCCGCCTGCGGGCTTTTCAGGCGACGAACCGGCTTAAAGCAGTTACACTCAGCTGTTAATTGTAATTCACTGTTTAATAAGGCGGCAGAATGGATTTTTTCTCCAGCTATGGGCTATTTCTGGCCAAGGCTGTCACGGTAGTGATCGCCATTGCGGCCGTAGTGTTTATCATACTGAATGCTGCGCTGCGCAAACGTCATCATGCAGGACAGCTGCAGGTAACGCATCTGGATGATGAGTATCGTCAGATGAAAGAGGATCTGCAGCTGGCTAAAATGAAGCCACAGGTACAAAAAGTCTGGCTGAAACAGCATAAAAAAGAAGAGAAGCTGAAAGCGAAGACAGAGAAGCGCAACGCGAAAAACGGCGTCACGGAAACCGCAAAGCCGGTACTGTATGTGCTTGGCTTTAAAGGCAGCATGGACGCGGGTGAAGTTGCCTCGCTGCGTGAAGAAGTGTCAGCTGTGCTGGCCGTAGCGCAGCCGGGCGATGAAGTGCTGCTGCGGCTTGAAAGCCCGGGCGGGGTTGTGCATGGTTACGGTCTGGCAGCGTCGCAGCTGCAGCGCCTGCGCGATGCGGGTCTGCGCCTGACCGCCGCGGTAGATAAGGTGGCCGCCAGTGGCGGATATATGATGGCCTGTGTGGCAGATCGCATTGTCGCTGCGCCGTTTTCCATTATCGGTTCAATCGGCGTTGTGGCGCAGATCCCCAACTTTAACCGGCTGCTGAAGCGCAATGATATTGATGTCGAACTGCACACTGCAGGCCAGTACAAACGCACCCTGACGCTGTTTGGTGAAAACACCGAAGAGGGACGGGAGAAGTTTCAGCACGATCTTGATGAAACACATCAGCTGTTTAAAGGCTTTGTGCAGCAGATGCGTCCGTCACTGGATATGAACCAGGTGGCGACCGGCGAACACTGGTATGGACAGCAGGCGCTTGAGCTGGGCCTGATTGATGAAATCGGCACCAGCGACGCGTTGATCATCCGGCATATGGAGCGCTTCACCGTACTGGGCGTACAGTATGCTCGCAAGAAAAAGATGATGGATCGTTTTACCGGCAGCGCCAGCCTGGCGGCGGAACGGCTATTGCTGAAACTCTGGCAGCGCGGCGAAAAGCCTCTGCTGTAACAGCTACCCGGCTTCGGCCGGGTTTTTTATGCTTAGCGCTTGCAGGGCCTGACAGGCGCGCCGGATCTGTCCGGACAAAAGCCGCCGTATCCGGTTACGCTGCGTGATAAAAGTCACGGCGCAACTTGCGGAGAGAGTGACGCAACATTTATCTCAGCCGGTTGTGAAATGAATTCCATTTTTGTTGAGATTTATCCAACTTTTTTTGACAGTGCATTTTCTCCTTCTATATTACCTCCCATTCTGCCGCTGCTTATCCGCGCGCCCTGCTGCAACTGGCGCATAATTAAACAGAGTGCTATTTAAGTTGCGTATCAGATTTTATCAGGTAGAGTGTGGGCGATTCAGCTTTCAGGGAGTTCACACCAGGATGTGTGATGATGTCAGACGGAAAAAGTGTAGTTAATCATGAGGTTGCGCACACCGTTTTAAACTGAATAGTGGTCAGTCCCCGCCAGCTTGAAAAATAGAGTGCTGGCAGCAATATTAAACCCACTGGGTTTTGGGGCATTAATCCTCTCCCGTTTATCAGGACGTTTTAATCAGGTAAAGGTACATATGGGTAAAGCACTCGTTATCGTTGAGTCCCCGGCAAAGGCCAAAACAATCAATAAATACCTCGGTAATGACTACGTGGTGAAATCCAGTGTCGGTCATATCCGCGATTTGCCGACCAGTGGTTCAACGACCCGTAAAAGTACTGACGGTGAGAAGGCAAAAACCGGTAAAAAAGTAAAAAAAGATGAAAAGGCGGCGCTGGTCAACCGAATGGGTGTTGATCCGTGGCACGGCTGGGAAGCTGATTATCAAATCCTGCCGGGCAAAGAGAAAGTTGTCTCTGAGCTCAAAAGCCTGGCCGCTGATGCCGATCATATCTATCTCGCAACCGACCTTGACCGCGAAGGGGAAGCCATCGCCTGGCATCTGCGTGAAGTCATTGGCGGCGACGACAAGCGTTTCAGCCGGGTGGTGTTTAATGAAATCACCAAAAATGCGATTCGCCAGGCGTTTGAAAAGCCGGGCGATCTGAATATTGAGCGGGTCAATGCCCAGCAGGCGCGTCGTTTTATGGATCGCGTTGTGGGGTATATGGTGTCGCCTCTGCTGTGGAAAAAGATCGCCCGTGGTCTCTCTGCCGGACGCGTTCAGTCAGTAGCGGTTCGCCTGGTTGTTGAGCGCGAGCGCGAAATTAAAGCGTTTGTGCCGGAAGAGTACTGGGAGATCAACGCCGATTTTGCTACGCCAAAAGGTGATGCGCTGGCGATGCAGGTGACGCATCAGAGTGACAAAGCGTTTCGTCCGGTTAACCGCGAGCAGACGCACGCAGCGGTCGCGATACTGGAAAAAGCGCGTTATGAAGTGCTGGATCGCGAAGACAAACCGACCAGCAGTAAACCTTCTGCACCATTTATTACCTCAACGCTGCAGCAGGCTGCGAGCACACGCCTTGGATTTGGCGTGAAGAAAACCATGATGATGGCGCAGCGGCTGTATGAAGCGGGTCACATTACCTACATGCGTACTGACTCCACGAATCTGAGTCAGGATGCGGTGGCAATGGCGCGCGACTATGTCGCCAGTGAGTTCGGCAAAAAATACCTGCCGGATGCGCCGGTGACTTACACCAGCAAAGATAATTCGCAGGAAGCGCACGAAGCGATCCGTCCGTCAGATGTCAACGTCAGCGCTGAGCAGCTGAAAGATATGGAAGCGGACGCGCAAAAGCTTTATCAGCTCATCTGGCGCCAGTTTGTGGCGTGCCAGATGGTTCCGGCTAAATATGACTCCACCACGCTTACCGTAGGGGCAGCTGAATTCAGGCTCAAGGCAAAAGGCCGCACGCTGCGTTTTGATGGCTGGACGCGCGTTATGCCGGCGCTGCGTAAAAACGATGAAGACAGAACGCTGCCACCCGTAGCGGTAGGGGAAATTCTTGATTTAACCGCACTGCAGCCGAGCCAGCACTTCACCAAGCCTCCGGCGCGATTCAGCGAAGCTTCGCTGGTGCGCGAGCTGGAGAAACGCGGTATTGGTCGTCCGTCAACCTACGCGTCTATTATTTCCACTATTCAGGATCGTGGCTATGTGCGCGTTGAAAACCGCCGTTTCTACGCTGAGAAGATGGGCGAAATCGTCACCGATCGACTGGAAGAGAATTTCCGCGAGCTGATGAATTACGACTTTACCGCGCATATGGAAAATAGCCTCGATCAGGTGGCTAACAATCAGGCGCAGTGGAAAGGCGTACTCGATTCCTTCTTCAGTGATTTCAGCCAGCAGCTTGAGCAGGCTGAAAAAGATCCGGAAGAGGGCGGCATGCAGCCGAATCAGATGGTGCTGACATCAATCGACTGCCCGACCTGTGGTCGTAAGATGGGCATTCGTACGGCCAGCACTGGCGTATTCCTCGGCTGTTCAGGATACGCCCTGCCGCCAAAAGAGCGCTGCAAGCAAACTATCAATCTGATCCCGGAAAATGAAGTACTGAACGTACTGGAAGGTGACGACGCTGAAACCAACGCGTTACGTGCCCGCCGCCGCTGCGTTAAGTGCGGCACTGCGATGGATAGCTATCTGATTGATAACAGCCGCAAGCTTCACGTCTGTGGTAATAATCCAGAGTGCGATGGTTATGAAATTGAGCAGGGCGAGTTCCGCATTAAGGGGTATGACGGCCCTATTGTAGAGTGCGAGAAGTGCGGATCGGAGATGCACCTGAAGATGGGACGCTTTGGTAAATACATGGCGTGCACCAACGAAGAGTGTAAAAACACCCGTAAGATCCTGCGCAACGGCGAAGTTGCGCCGCCGAAAGAGGATCCGGTGCCGCTGCCTGAGCTTCCCTGTGAAAAATCAGATGCCTATTTTGTGCTGCGTGACGGCGCGGCTGGCGTATTCCTTGCGGCCAACACCTTCCCGAAATCGCGTGAGACCCGGGCACCGCTGGTGGAAGAGCTGAAGCGCTTTGCTGACCGTCTGCCGGAAAAGCTTAAATATCTGGCCGAGGCGCCAGCAGCCGATCCGGAAGGAAATAAAACCCTGGTACGTTTTAGCCGTAAGACAAAACAGCAGTACGTTTCGTCTGAAAAAGAGGGTAAAGCGACTGGCTGGTCGATGTTCTATATTGACGGCAAATGGCAGGAAGCGAAAAAATAACTCTCCGGGGCTGGCATCTGTCAGCCCCGTTTACTTTCCCCGCCTTATAACCTAACGTTCTTTATTTCCTTAGAAACTGATATAGTTGTTATAGTTTTTCTATTCTCCATTCGCTCTGTTCCTCACATCTGCATCAAGGGCGGCTGCCGTAAAGCACGTTAGTCGCTAACGGGAAGATATAACTATGAAACTGCAGCAGTTGCGCTATATCGTGGAAGTGGTCAATCACAATCTCAACGTCTCATCGACCGCTGAAGGACTCTATACCTCACAGCCTGGTATCAGTAAGCAGGTCCGTATGCTTGAAGATGAGCTGGGGGTGCAGATATTTGCCCGCAGCGGCAAGCATCTGACTCAGGTCACACCGGCTGGCGAAGAGATTATCCGTATAGCACGTGAAGTATTATCAAAAGTCGACGCGATTAAATCCGTAGCGGGTGAACATACCTGGCCTGATAAGGGATCTCTTTATGTCGCGACCACGCACACGCAGGCACGCTATGCGTTGCCGGGCGTAATCAAGGGGTTTATAGAGCGCTATCCCCGCGTGTCGCTGCATATGCATCAGGGCTCGCCTACACAGATTGCTGAGGCAGTGTCGAAGGGCAATGCTGATTTTGCGATTGCGACTGAAGCCCTGCATCTTTATGACGATTTAATCATGCTGCCCTGTTACCACTGGAATCGCGCGATTGTAGTCACACCCGATCACCCGCTGGCAGGCAAAGACAATGTGACGATAGAGGAACTGGCCGACTTTCCGCTGGTGACCTATACCTTCGGGTTTACCGGACGTTCTGAGCTTGATACTGCATTTAATCGTGCAGGGCTTACACCGCGGATCGTGTTCACCGCAACCGATGCAGACGTTATTAAAACTTATGTGCGGCTTGGCTTAGGCGTGGGTGTGATCGCCAGTATGGCGGTTGACCCTGTAGCCGATCCGGATCTGGTTCGCATAGAAGCTTCAGAGATTTTCACCAATAGTACAACGAAAATTGGCTTCCGCCGCAGTACCTTCCTCCGCAGCTATATGTATGATTTTATTCAGCGTTTTGCGCCACACCTTACGCGGGATGTGGTAGACACTGCCGTTGCTCTGCGTTCCAACGATGACATCGAAGCGATGTTTCGCGATATCAAACTCCCTTTCAAATAATTTGCTAAATCATGAATTTACCGGGGTGTCCAGTGGGCACCTTCAGGTTTCCTCCCCGCTTAGCGCCATCAGTAGTTCAACAAAAGCTGACATTTTTCTGTAAATAAAACATGCATCACAGGTTTTTTCATTGTTATTAATTAATTGAGAAACAGTACACATTTTTTGGCTCACTACTTTGCACACTGCCAGGATTATTCCCATACTCCAGTTAACACCTGATGAAGAAGGGCTTTAATACTGAGTTCTTTTATTTAACTCAAATTTAAACTGGTACTAATTGTTGTTTAACCCAAATTGTTTTTGCTCTTTTTTTATTAGTTATGCGGTCTGTGTTTCAATAAGGCTAATCAGTTTTCGCAGCTTTGATTAATAGCGTTAATCGTTGTGCTCAATAAAAATAACTGGATTTTTGGACTTAAGAAGTTTAGGATTCATCCTAAATCTTAATCGTTGTTATCAATCGTTTTGTTGAGAGTGATTATCAAAAACTATGGCTACGAGAATAACTGTACAACCCGACTTCCGGGCAAAGAGCACCAAGGTTCAGCGTACCGGTAACACCCGTCGCAAGGCCTGGTTGGCTGTCTTCGCTGCTTCAGCACTGTTCTGGGTAGTGGTGGCATTAACGATTTGGCGTTTATGGGGCTAAGCCATGTGGGCAAACTCACTCAGTCGTAAATATCCGGTAACTGCACGGCAGCCAAATACACCTGCGTGCAAAGCAAAAGAAGCTCCTGCTGCTGAGCAGTCTGTAGCGATTCCTGCTTCCTGGGATCTGAGTGACAAGCAGCGCAGCTTTATCGAATCCTTTATGGATCCAAAACTCAAATAAGTGTTGTTGTACGAACGTTTAGCATCTGATATTGCTTTGATTTTTCCGGTTATTCCGGCGGGCCAGCAAAAAGCCCCTGACTTTACACTGCAAAAAAAGCGTCGACAGTAGATAACTGAAGACTAAAGAAAATTTAGCCCGAGAACCGGGAAGGAGTGACGAATGAATACAACCACTTTTTCATGGCTTAGCGTTTATGCTTTCTCATTTGCCTTTTGGGCAGCGGCAGCCTGGGCTCTTATGTAACCGACGCTCTTTATTACCGAATTCATAGAAATGCCCCGACTCAGGTCGGGGCATTTTTGTTTGTGGCACCCTGTGCCCTATTGTGTTGTTATCAAAACGTTAAGGAAAATGTAGTCTATCTTTAAGCTAAACCTTGCACTCTCTGAGGTTTAGCCTAAAGGAATTAAAGGAGGAGACATGTCGTTAACATTACGCGAGCAAAGTCAGGATACGCTGGCGGTCGGGACACACACCTATCATTATTACAGTCTTGCCAAAGCCGCACAGCATACCGGCAACATTGATCGCTTACCAAAATCGATGAAGGTACTGCTGGAAAATCTGCTGCGCTGGCAGGATGGTGATTCCGTTACCCTTGACGATATTCAGGCGCTGGCAGACTGGCAGCACAACGCGCATGCTGATCGGGAGATTGCCTATCGTCCGGCACGTGTGCTGATGCAGGACTTTACCGGCGTACCTGCCGTGGTTGACCTGGCAGCGATGCGCGAAGCAGTAGAACGCCTGGGCGGAGATGTGGCAAAAGTTAATCCCTTGTCCCCGGTTGATCTGGTTATTGACCACTCCGTGACTGTTGATCGCTTCGGCAACGATGACGCCTTTGGTGAAAACGTCAGGCTGGAGATGGAACGCAACCATGAACGCTATGTTTTCCTGCGCTGGGGCCAAAAAGCGTTTAACCGGTTTCGCGTTGTGCCACCCGGTACCGGCATCTGTCATCAGGTTAACCTGGAGTACCTTGGCAAAGCCGTCTGGCATGAAGAGCTGGAGGGCAAACATGTTGCCTGGCCCGATACGCTGGTTGGTACCGACTCGCATACCACAATGATCAATGCGCTGGGCGTACTGGGCTGGGGCGTCGGCGGTATTGAGGCGGAAGCGGCCATGCTCGGCCAGCCAGTCTCAATGCTGATTCCTGATGTGGTCGGCTTTAAGCTGACCGGCAAACTGCGTCCGGGCATTACTGCAACTGATTTGGTGCTGACAGTGACCCAGATGCTGCGTAAGCACGGTGTTGTTGGCAAATTTGTCGAATTCTATGGAGACGGGCTGGCAGATCTGCCGCTGGCCGATCGTGCAACGATTGCCAATATGGCCCCTGAGTATGGTGCTACCTGCGGTTTCTTCCCGATTGATGAAGTCACCCTGAGTTATATGACGCTGACCGGGCGTGATGAGCAGCAGGTTGAACTGACAGAAGCGTATGCGAAACAGCAGGGGCTATGGCGTAATGCTGGCGATGAGCCCGTCTTTACCAGCACGCTGTCGCTGGATATGGCTGACGTCGAATCCAGTATTGCAGGACCCAAGCGTCCGCAGGATCGGGTGGCGCTGGGCGATGTGCCGGCCGCGTTTGCCGCCAGTAATGAACTGGAAATTAACCACGCGCAAAAACCGCATAAAGCGGTCAGCTACTGCGACAGTGAAACCCGCCAGTCACATCAGCTTGATGATGGTGCGGTTGTGATTGCCGCAATTACCTCCTGTACCAATACGTCAAACCCCAGCGTGCTGATGGCTGCCGGCCTGCTGGCAAAAAAAGCGGTTGAGCGCGGACTGAAGCGCCAGCCGTGGGTAAAAGCCTCGCTGGCACCAGGATCAAAAGTGGTGTCTGATTATCTGGCAACGGCACGCCTGACGCCTTATCTGGATAAACTCGGCTTCAACCTGGTAGGGTATGGTTGCACTACCTGTATCGGTAACTCGGGGCCGTTGCCGGATGAGATTGAAAGCGTCATTAAAGAGGGCGATCTTACTGTTGGCGCCGTGCTGTCCGGCAACCGTAATTTTGAAGGGCGTATTCATCCGCTGATCAAAACCAACTGGCTGGCTTCGCCACCGCTGGTGGTAGCCTATGCGCTGGCCGGCAATATGAACATCAACCTGCAGAGCGACCCTATTGGTCAGGATCAGACCGGGAAAGATGTGTATCTCAAAGATATCTGGCCATCGCCGGAGGAGATCGCCGCCTCGGTGCAGCTGGTTAATAGCAGTATGTTCCGTAAAGAGTATGCGGAAGTCTTTGACGGGACGCCAGACTGGCAGCAAATCTCTGTCAGCGAAGCGGCAACCTATGACTGGGATGAAGGGTCGACCTATATCCGCCTTTCTCCTTTCTTTGATGATATGGAGAAAACGCCAAAACCGGTTGAGGACATCCGCGGTGCCCGTATTCTGGCCATGCTGGGCGACTCAGTCACCACTGACCATATTTCGCCTGCGGGAAGTATCAAAGCCGAGAGCCCGGCGGGACGCTATCTGCTGGCGAAAGGCATAGAGCGTAACGACTTCAACTCCTACGGTTCGCGCCGCGGTAACCATGAAGTGATGATGCGCGGCACCTTTGCCAATATTCGTATCCGCAATGAAATGGTGCCCGGTACGGAAGGCGGCTACACCCGGCACTATCCGGGTAATGAGACGCTGGCTATCTATGATGCCGCAATGAAATATAAAGAGGAGGGCGTGCCGCTCGCCGTGGTGGCCGGGAAAGAGTATGGTTCAGGCTCCAGCCGCGACTGGGCCGCTAAGGGACCACGTCTGCAGGGCGTGCGCGTAGTGATCGCTGAATCCTTTGAGCGTATCCATCGTTCCAACCTGATTGGTATGGGGATCCTGCCGCTGGAGTTTCCGACTGACGTCACCCGTAAAACGCTGCAGTTAACCGGTGAGGAGCGGATAGATATCGCCGATCTGTCGCAGCTGACGCCTGGCTGTACGGTCAATGTGACCCTGACACGCGCAGACGGTCGTCAGGAGCAGGTTGCCGCACGTTGTCGTATTGATACCGCCACCGAACTGACCTACTACCGTAATGACGGCATACTGCACTATGTTATCCGTAATATGCTGAACTAAAAAAAAGCCGGGCTTGCCCGGCTTTTCTCTTTCAGGATTTTGGCAGCAGATGCCCCATTTTTTCCGCTTTAGTATCGAGATAATGGGCATTTTTTGGATTACGCCCGACAATCAGCGGCACGCGCTCGACAATATTGATCCCCGCTTCGCTGAGGATCTCAACTTTGCGCGGATTATTGGTCAGCAGTCGCACTTCATCAATCCCCAGCAATTTAAACATATCAGCACACAGGGTGAAATCACGCTCATCGGCGGCAAAACCCAGCTGATGGTTCGCTTCTACGGTGTCGTAGCCTTTATCCTGCAGCGCATAGGCGCGGATCTTATTCAGCAAACCGATATTACGGCCTTCCTGACGATGATAGAGCAGTACACCGCGACCCTCTTCAGCAATCGCTGTTAAGGCCGCTTCCAGCTGAAAGCCGCAGTCGCAGCGCAGACTGAACAGCGCATCGCCGGTCAGACACTCAGAGTGAACACGCGCCAGCACCGGCGTGTGATCGCTGATATCACCGTAAACCAGCGCCACATGATCGTGGCCGGTTGCCAGTTCTTCAAAACCTACCATCAGGAAATCTCCCCATGGCGTGGGCAGTTTAGCTTCTGCTACCCGTTTAAGCTGCATGTGATTCTCCAGAACCTTCAGAGGATGCGCTATCATCTTGATAACGCACGGGCCGACTGACCCGAAAATTGTGTCTATTGTGCCATATCCACAAGCAGGCCCGCTAATCAGTCAGAAAGATTGTAGTGATAAAGCACGATTATCCAAGCCGCTTTAGGTATGTTATTCTTTTTTCAGCTAAAGTTATTCAGCAAACGCGTCATAACCCGCAGGAAAAGCCAAAGTATGTTGAAAATAGTGCAGCGCACGACGCTGGGGGCCTTCTTATTAATCGCGATGCCACTCTGCGTCTGGCTTTCGGGCTGGCAATGGCAGCCGGGTGAAAGCGGGGGCGTACTGCGTTTTTTGTTCTGGATGACGGAAACGGTCACCAGCCCATGGGGGATCATCACCAGTAGCGTGCTGAGTGCCTGGATGCTGTGGTGTCTGCGCTTCCGCCTTAAGCCTGCTATTCTGCTGCTGATTATCATGAATGGCGCCATCCTGGCCGGGCAGTATACGAAGTCATGGATCAAAGAGCAGGTGCAGGAGCCGCGACCCTATGTTGTCTGGCTCGAGCAGCAGCATGGCATCAGCAACGACGCATTTTATCAGCTGAAAAGAAAACAGCGGGGTGAGATGGTTAATACGCTGCTGGCCAGTGATACGCAAATTCCCCGCTGGTTAAAGCAGCACTGGGCATTTGAGACGGGATTTGCTTTTCCTTCCGGTCATACTATGTTTGCTGCCAGCTGGGCACTACTGGCAATGGGACTGCTCTGGCCGCGGCGCCGGGTGGTTACGCTGGTTGTGCTGTTTAGCTGGGCCGTTATGGTTATGGGCAGCCGGCTGTTGCTGGGTATGCACTGGCCGCGTGATTTGATTGTCGCAACGCTTATCTCCTGGCTGCTGGTGACCGTCGCCACCTGGCTGGCACAGCGCTTTTGCGGTCCGCTTACGCTTCCGCCTGACGAGCAGCGCGAAGTCAAAGCGCGGGACGATGGATTGTAATCAGCTGAACTGCCCCCATATAGCTGATTACGCTTGCGCAAAGCCAGCTAACTGATAACGTGAAAGCAGCACGGTACGCGCTTTTTTGGCATACTCTATTGGAAACTCTACGACAGGACGCATTGTGAAATATTTGCTGATTTTTCTGGTGGTACTGGTCATTTTCATCATTTCAGTGACGCTGGGTGCTCACAATGATCAGGTGGTGACCTTCAACTATCTGCTGGCGCAGGGTGAATTTCGTGTTTCCACGCTGCTTGCAGTGCTGTTTGGCGCCGGTTTTTTACTGGGCTGGGCAATCTGCGGGCTATTCTGGTTACGTATCCGCGTTTCACTGGCACATGCTCAGCGTAAACTGAAGCGTATGCAGGCGCAAAACGAACATGCTTCAGCAGCCACTACCGTATCGACCACAGGTCGTCGGGATTAATGTTCAATGCATGAATTGTTGTTTCTGCTTCTCCCGGTCGCAGCGGCTTACGGCTGGTATATGGGACGACGCAGCGCGTACCAGAATAAGCAACAGGAAGCGAACCGCCTGTCACGAGAATATGTGGCCGGGGTGAATTTCCTGCTTTCAAACCAGCAGGACAAAGCCGTCGATCTGTTTCTCGATATGCTGAAAGAAGACAGCGGAACGGTTGAGGCGCATCTGACGCTTGGCAATCTGTTTCGTTCACGTGGTGAGGTTGACCGCGCTATACGTATCCATCAGTCGCTGATGGAAAGCGCTTCATTAACCTACGACCAGCGACTTCTCGCGATTCAGCAGCTTGGCCGCGACTATATGGCCGCAGGCCTCTACGATCGCGCAGAGGATATGTTCAGTCAGCTAACGGATGAAACCGATTTTCGCATTGCCGCCCTCCAGCAGCTTTTACTGATCCATCAGGCAACCAGCGACTGGCAGAAAGCGATTGATGTTGCGGAGAAGCTGGTAAAGCTGGGAAAAGAGAAGCAGAAGGGCGAAATTGCGCACTTCTATTGTGAGCTGGCGCTGCAGGCAATGAGCAGTGACGATCTCGATCGCGCCATGTCGCTGCTGAAAAAAGGCGAAGCGGCCGATAATCAGAGCGCGCGCGTTTCCATTATGATGGGGCGCATTCTGATGGAGCAGGGGGAGTATGCGAAAGCAGCACAGCGCCTGCAGCGGGTGCTGGATCAGGATAAAGAGCTGGTCAGTGAAACGCTGCCTATGCTGGAAACCTGTTACCAGCGGCTGGCACAGCCAGAAGTCTGGGCCGGTTATCTGCAGCGCTGCACCGAGGAGAATACCGGTGCCGCCGCCGAGCTCTATCTGTCAGATATTCTTGAACAGCAGCAGGGTCCGGAAGCGGCGCAGCTCTATATTAATCGCCAGCTGCAGCGTCATCCTACTATGCGTGTTTTCCACCGGCTGATGGACTTTCACCTGCATGAAGCGGAAGATGGTCGTGCAAAAGAGAGTCTGATGGTTCTGCGCGATATGGTCGGTGAGCAGATCCGTACCAAACCACGCTATCGCTGCCATAAATGCGGCTTTACCGCCTACGCGCTCTACTGGCACTGTCCATCCTGCCGGGCGTGGTCTTCAATAAAACCGATCAGGGGACTTGACGGGCAGTAACCGTAATTTTTAAAAAAAACAAGCCAACTAGTTACAACATACTCTTCATGCAATTCTATTCTGGTCAGCCAAAGAGCGGCGGAAAGCTTAACAGGGTGCATTGGCGGCCCATAAGATTGTTCTGCCGCAGCATGGCAGGTAGAATGCAGGCCGTTTGTTGCCCTGTGCCTGTTTATGAGGAAACGTTATGTCTGTAACCCCTTCACCCATTCTGGTGGCGCTCGACTACAGTAATCTGGATGACGCACTGCGCTTTGTCGATCGTATTGACCCTGCTCAGTGTCGCCTTAAAGTAGGCAAGGAGATGTTCACGCTGTTTGGTCCGTCAGTGGTCCGGACATTACAGGCACGCGGATTTGATATATTTCTTGATCTGAAATTTCATGATATCCCCAATACCACCGCGCATGCCGTAGCTGCCGCCGCAGAACTGGGCGTCTGGATGGTCAATGTGCACGCGAGCGGGGGAGCACGTATGATGCAGGCCGCCCGCGAGGCGCTGGTACCTTTTGGAAAAGATGCACCGCTGCTCATTGCTGTAACCGTACTGACCAGCATGGATGAAGAGGATTTACGCGGGCTGGGCATTACGTTGACGCCGGCACAACAGGCAGAACGTCTGGCGCGTCTTACCCGTCAGTGTGGGCTGGACGGCGTTGTCTGCTCAGCTCATGAAGCGGTAGCCTTTAAACAGGCGTTTGGCAGTGAATTTGCCCTGGTCACACCCGGTATTCGTCCGGCAGGCAGCGAAGCTGGCGATCAGCGCCGTATTATGACGCCCCTGCAGGCGAAGCAGGCCGGGGTTGACTATATGGTGATCGGTCGTCCGGTTACGCAGTCAGCCGATCCGGCTGCCACGCTGCAGCAGATCATTACATCGTTAGAGGAGGCGTAATGGCCCAGGACAATCCACTGGTTTACTCCACTGACAGCGGGCGTATTGTGCCGGCAGAAGAGAAGCCACAGCGACCGCGCGGCGACGGTATTGTACGCATTCAGCGTCAGACCAGCGGACGTAAAGGCAAGGGCGTTTGTCTCATCACCGGTATCGATCTGGACGATAACGCGCTGGCTATCCTGGCCGCTGAGCTCAAGAAAAAGTGCGGCTGCGGTGGTTCGGTCAAAGAGGGCGTGATTGAGATTCAGGGTGATAAACGCGACCTGCTCAAAACCCTGCTCGAAGCTAAAGGGATGAAAGTTAAACTGGCGGGCGGTTAACGAAAGCGGGCCACGCTGGGTGGCCCGTACAAAATTATGTCTGCTGTGTAGCCTGCAAAAATTAACGGTCGATTTGATGGCCGATGATGCCGCCCACCGCCGCGCCACCAACGGTGCCCAGACCACTGCCGTTGGTCAGTACTGAACCACCAATGGCACCGGCACCGGCACCTATTGCCGTATTACGATCGCGCTTAGACCAGTTTGAACAGCCGCTCAGCGCAACAACTAATGTTGCTGCCAGCACGGCAACGGATACACGTTTCACTGTTGTAGTCATAACTATCTCCTTGATGATTGGCTCAGAAGCAACAGCAATAAGTATAGATGCCAGACGGCAAAGTTCGTCATTCCCGGATGGAAAAGTTGGACAAAGCCGCGCGGTTTATGCTGCCTGCGCACAGTAAAAACCCTGAAACCGGGTGGCCCTGTTTACTTTTCATCGTTGCAGAGTATCGTCAGGCAGAAACCGCCGGATCTGCGCCGCACTTATCAGGATACAGCGACTTTCCACAAAGCATTCAGCCATTCTTTCCATAACATCCGGTCTCTTCTCTGAGCACAATCTCTCTATCACAGACTGGTGGAGAACAATGATGCTGGAAGCGCTAAAGCAGCAGGTCCTGGAAGCGAATCTCGATTTACCCCGCTATAACCTGGTGACGTTTACCTGGGGCAACGTCAGCGCCATTGACAGAGAGCAGGGGGTTTTGGTGATCAAGCCTTCCGGAGTGAGATATGAAAAGATGCAGCGGGATGACATGGTAGTCGTTGATCTGCAGAGCGGTGCGGTGGTTGAAGGTGCACTGCGCCCGTCATCTGATACGGCAACGCATCGTGCGCTCTATCAGGCCTGGCCAGATATTGGCGGCATTGTTCATACGCACTCACGGCATGCCACAATCTGGGCGCAGGCAGGACGCGATATACCCGCCTGGGGCACGACACATGCTGATGATTTCTACGGCACGATCCCCTGCACCCGCGCCATGCTGCGCATGGAGATCGATCAGGAGTATGAGTGGAATACCGGACAGGTCATTATCGAAACCTTTGCCCATCGAAATATTCAGCCGGCTGCTGTCCCTGCGGCGCTGGTTAACTCTCACGGCCCTTTTGCATGGGGCAGCGATGCAGCGGCGGCAGTACACAGTGCGGTGGTCCTGGAAGAAGTCGCCTATATGGCGCTGCATACCGAACAGCTGCGCGCTGAATTACCCCCCATCTCACAAAATCTGCTGGATCTGCACTATCTGCGCAAGCACGGCAAAAATGCGTGGTATGGACAATAAGGCTGTTCTCAGTAAGCCAGGCGCCTGCGGGCGCTTTTTTTATTACTGCGTCAGTAAATTCCTGGTCAGAAATAACGGTTTTATTCGCACACCCCGCGCTAAATCATCTTTATTCACAACGCGTTAGGCGATCTCATGTAGTCTGGCTCCCGCTCGACTATACCCTGAAATGGCGCTAATGATTATTCACCCCCCTGTTCAGGGATACTTCTGGATTTTGCTTTATAAATCAATCTCTCATTTGGTCTGGCCTCACTCTGCATTACGCTGATGTGGCGTTAAACGCATCACATAAATATTAGAGGATGAGACTATGACCGTTATTAACCAACCAACCTGCCGCCTGTTTACCGAAGCGGGACAGACTACCCAACTTGTTGCCTACTACGAAGAAGGGCGTCGCACCATGTGGATGATGTTGCGGGCTCAGCCACGCCCAAGCTTCAACCATGAATTAATCGAGGAGATCATGAACCTGAGCTATACGGCTCAGCGTTCCGGACTGCCGATCGATTTCTGGGTAACCGGCTCTTTAGTTCCACAGATGTTTAACGCCGGTGGCGATCTGCGCTTTTTTGTTGAGTGCATTCGCAACAACCGTCGTGAGGCGCTGCGGGCTTATGCCCGGGCCTGCGTTGACTGCATTCACTCGGCGGCGCGCGGGTTTGATACCGGCGCGGTAACGCTGGCGATGATCGAAGGCAGTGCCCTTGGCGGAGGCTTTGAGGCTGCGCTGGCGCACCATTTTATTCTGGCACAGAACAGCGCGCGGATGGGTTTTCCGGAAATTGCGTTCAATCTGTTCCCGGGAATGGGGGGCTATTCGCTGGTCGCGCGTCGCTCCGGCATGAAGCTGGCAGAAGAGCTGATTTGTGAAGGAGAGTCGCACAGTGCGGAGTGGTATGAAACACGCGGCCTGGTCGATAAGGTATTCCAGCCGGGTGAAGCGTATCGCGCCACGCGCACCTTTATCGACACCTTACGGCCTAAGTTAAATGGTGTGCGTGCCATGCTGAAAGCGCGTCAGCGCGTGCTGCAGCTGTCACGTGCTGAACTGATGGATATTACGGAGGACTGGGTAGATTATGCCTTTACGCTTGAACCCAAGGATATCGCCTACATGGAGCGCCTGGTGCAGTTACAAAACCGCCACAGTGCTTCATTACGTAAAGCCGGATAACACGTCCGCGCAGCGTTAAACACGGGCAGGATGCTTCAGCCAATGCCCGAGCTGTTCTGCGGGCATTGGTTTGGCGTAATAATAGCCCTGGCGCCCATCCACACCGTTAGTGAGAACAAATTTTTCTTCCGCTTTGGTTTCAATACCCTCTGCAATCACCTGCAGCTCAAGGGCTTTGGCAACCGCCACAATCGCGCGCACTAAAGATTGCGAAACCGGTTGTTTATTGATATCCCGGACAAAACTCTGATCCAGCTTAATGGCATCAATGGGTACCCGTGCCAGCTGGGAAAGAGAGGAGTAGCCGGTGCCGAAATCATCGAGATGTACCTGCGCCCCAAGCTCCTGAAACTGTTTCATGAGCTTAAGCGCCCCGGCTTCATTCTCAATCAGGCAGCTTTCGGTTAATTCAATATCAATCGGGGATTCCGTCAGCCCGGCTTCGCTCAGTGCATTTTTCAGATCGCTGTAAATGCTCTGATCGATAAGCTGCTTCGCGGAAACATTGACGGCAACGCGCAGAAAAATACCTTCACTGCGCCATTTTATAATCTGTTGCAGCACATTAAGCATGACCCAGCGGCCCAGTGGAACAATCAGGCCGGACTCTTCAGCATAGGGGATAAAGTCGCCAGGCGAGACCATACCGCGTTCCGGAGAGTTCCAGCGTACCAGAGCTTCAGCGCTGCGCACCTCGCCGTCGCGATCAACCTTAGGCTGGTAATAGACCACCAGGTGATCCTGCTCCAGCGCTTTACGCAGGTTAGTATCGAGCCAGAGGTATTCAAAGACCCGCTTGTTCATTTCACTGGTAAAGATGCAGAACTTACCGCGTCCGTTTTCTTTGGCGTGATACATTGCCGTGTCAGCATTGCGGATCAGGCTTTCGCGATCCTCGCCATGCAGGGGGGCCAGCGAAATCCCGATTGAGCAGCCGCTGTAAACTTCAATCAGCCCGATGCGGAAGGGCTGCCGCAGCCGCTCAAGGATGCGCGACGACATCGCCTCCAGCGCCGCCTGACTGGTATGTTCAGCCAGTACCACAAATTCATCGCCGCCAAGACGCGCCAGCGTCTGGTCTTTACCCAGGCAGCTGAGAATAGCCAGCGATACCGCCTGCAGCAGCTGATCGCCGAACATATGACCGTACGCGTCATTTACCTTCTTGAAATTGTCGAGATCGAGGTAGACCACACCGGTCTGGGAACCGTTCGCCAGCTCCAGTGCCAGGCTAATTTGCTGATGAATAGCGTTACGATTAGGCAAACCGGTGACCGTATCGGTATTTGCCAGCACCCGGAGCCGCTCCTGCGCCCGTCGCTCTTCGGTAATGTCTGTTCCGGAACAGATGAGGAAAATTTCATTTTTCCCGCTGCCACTGTGAACGAACTTATTACGGAAGAGAAACAGTCGCTGACCCTTTTTGGTCTTAACCCAGCGCTCGACTTCATACGAATTTCCGTCGCGGAAAAAACCGGTGATATTACGGCGCGAAGCCTGCGCTTCCTGCCGGGTCATAAAGAGCTGAAATACATTGCGGCCGATAACTTCCTGCTCTTTCAGACCGGTATACTCTTCACTCAACCGATTAAAGCGCTGAATGTTACCGCGCTGATCGAGGATAACAATAACCGAGTTGGCTTCGGATACCACCTGTTCGGCGAAAGAGAGTCCCTGAGTCAGATCGCGTGCCACTGATGACGTATCACCCCATGCAGATGCGGTGCCAGCCCAGGTAGACTGGTTCACCTTACGACCGACAAAGTGCATTGGCACCGGGGTTCCGTGCAGCGGCAGAGTAAGATTGATGCTGGAGGTAATCACCGTCATCGCCCGTAACAGACTGGCCTGTGCCGGGGTAAGCGAAACGGCCAGATTGGTATTGGCATTCTCATCTTCGGCAAAATGCAGTGCGTCACTGTCAGAGGTTAACCGCCAATGGGGGCTGGTGGTGCCAAACAAGGCATACAGCAAAGTTTGCCCCTGTTCATCGGTCATGTAAACGTCCTCCGGCCATGTCTCTAAGACTCTATCTCATTATTTTAGCAACAGTATTCAACCTCCTGCATAAGCACAAGATGCAAACCGAATATATTTTTGTTTTTATTAAAGAATGGCACGAAAAAGCCCCGAAAACGGGGCTTATGGCGATCAGCAGGGACATCTTCCAGGGTTTCCGGCCTGGCTCGGAAAGCGTGCATCAAGACAGTGCCGGTGAAAGGTACGTTCATCCATGGGCGGCGTTTCAGGGTGGTGGCAGCGCATATGCTTCAGATAAGTTTGATAGTCGTGTACGCCAACCATTAAACGAAAGCTTTGCTGCAACCCTCGCCAGATCTGCTGCCAGCGGGAGAGCGGCGGTGCATCAGTGGCGCACGCTATCGGTAAGCAGCGCTGAATCTGCCAGCCTGCGCCGGGAGGCGTCCAGCGATAAATGGCCTCAGACATGACGTACCTCCTTACGCAGTGAAACCTCGGATTCGCGCACGGTAGGCGTGGTACTGCGGAGCGCACGACGAATGACAAAAAAGGCGGCAATCAGCATGACCACTGCGACCAGCATAAAGAATCCGCACAGCGCCGCATTGATCTGATTACTGAACACAATGGTCTGCATATCCGCTACGCTTTTAGCCGGGGCAATCACCATGCCGTTATCGATACCCTGCTGAAATTTGCGCGCCTGTGCCAGAAAGCCAATGGCCGGTTTTTCATGGAAAATCTTCTGCCAGCCTGCGGTCATTGAGGTAATAAACAACCACGCGGTGGGCAGAATAGTGACCCAGGCGTAACGCTGTTTTTTCATTTTGAACAGCACGACAGTGCCGAGGATCAGCGCCATAGAGGCGAGCATCTGGTTACCAATGCCAAACAGTGGCCACAGCGTATTAATTCCGCCCAGCGGATCCACCACGCCCTGATAGACAAAAAAGCCCCAGCCCGCGACGGCGACGGTGGTACCGGCCATATTGCCCAGCCAGGAGCGGTTGCTGCCCATTGCCGGAACCACGGTACCCACTAAGTCCTGTACCATAAAGCGACAGGCGCGGGTACCGGCATCCACGGCGGTCAGGATGAACAGGGCCTCAAACAGAATGGCAAAGTGATACCAGAACGCCATCATCGCGCGACTGTTGAATACCTCGGTGATGATGTGTGCCATGCCTACGGCGAAAGTGGGGGCACCTCCGGCGCGTGAGAGCACCGTGCTTTCGCCCACGTCACGCGCAATGCTGCTCAGCATCTCCGGCGTGACAACAAAGCCCCAGCCGTTAATGACCTGAGAGGCGTTCTCTACGGTGGTTCCAATCAGCGCGGCCGGTGAGTTCATCGCGAAGTAGACGCCCGGATCCAGCACCGAAGCGCAGATCAGCGCCATGATTGCCACGAACGATTCCATCAGCATGGCGCCGTAACCGATAAACCGGATATGGCTTTCGCGCTCTACCAGTTTTGGCGTGGTGCCGCTGGAAACCAGCGCATGAAACCCGGAAATAGCCCCGCAGGCAATGGTGATAAACAGGAACGGAAAGAGTGCGCCGGAGAAGACCGGACCAGTGCCATCAATAAATTTTGTTACTGCCGGCATCTTCAGCTCCGGCATGGCAAACAGAATGCCAATCGCCAGCCCGACAATGACGCCAATTTTCAGGAAGGTAGAGAGGTAGTCGCGCGGGGCCAGCAGCAGCCAGACCGGCAGCGAAGAGGCGACAAAACCGTAGATCACCAGCACCCAGGTCAGCTCTGTGCCTTTCAGGGTGAAAAAGGGACCCCAGTAAGGATCGGCGGCGACGTCTCCCCCATAGATAATCGCTGCCATCATCAGGACAAAACCGATGAGGGAAACCTCAGCAATTTTTCCCGGGCGCAGAAAGCGCATATATACGCCCATAAACAGCGCAATAGGAATCGTCGCTGCAATAGTGAAAAGCCCCCACGGGCTGTTGGCGAGTGCTTTGACCACCACCAGCGCCAGCGCGGAGAGAATGATGATCATCACGCCCAGCGCACCGAGCATCGTCACCACGCCGGCAAAAGACCCCAGCTCCTGGCGCGCCATTTCTCCCAGCGAGCGTCCGTCACGGCGGGTAGAGATAAACAGAATCAGGAAATCCTGTACCGCGCCGGCGAACATAACGCCTACCAGAATCCAGATCGTGCCCGGCAGAAATCCCATCTGCGCGGCCAGAATCGGTCCGACCAGCGGTCCGGCTCCGGCAATGGCTGCAAAGTGATGACCAAACAGCACCCATTTATTGGTCGGAACATAATCCAGGCCATCGCTGAGTCGCTCTGCCGGCGTGCGGCGGCGATCGTCAAGTTCAAAGATGCGGCGGGCGATAAACAGGCTATAGAAACGGTAGGCGATGCTGTAACAGGCTACCGAGGCGATAACCAGCCAGACCGCATTCACATGTTCGCCGCGGCTGAGCGCGAGCATGGCAAATGCGCCAGCACCTATTAACGCCACGGCTAACCAGACGAGGCCGGTTTTGACGTTGTTCATGAGTTAACTCCTTGTAGAGGCCGGAAAAACAGGCAAGCGAAATACAACGAGTTAAAAGTAAGGTAAAAAAATGTTAACGAAAGGTGGTAAAAGCAGAAGTGTGAAGCGCGATACAAATTTAAGCAGAGAAGAAGCAGAGAGGAAAAGGCGACGCGGGATAACAGCCGTTATCCCGCGTTATTATTACAGTCAGACTGCCGGGCGGGCAACCACGCTGCGGGTCTCCATGCGCACTTCAGCGATGGTGACGTCAATGATGTCCGTAACGCGATAAACCACTTCACCTTTGATCTGCACCGTGCCGCTCTCCTGCGAGCAGACCAGCTCATCGCGTACCGCATGAATGAACGGTGCCGGAATAAAGGCCACCGCACCATTTTCCTGCAGGCGTACGCGCATACCGCCGCGCGAGACATCAATGATCTCGGCGCTGAATTTGCGCTCGCTGCCGGCGAACGGCGTCAGGAAACGCGCATAGAGCCAGTCGCCCACGTCGCGCTCAGCCATCCGGTTAAGGCGACGACGCTCACCCATGGTAACCGTGACGTCACTTTGCGGACGGGCAATACTCTCGCCGCGCACGATGGCTTTCAGCAGGCGATGATTGATCATATCGCCAAACTTACGGATCGGTGAGGTCCACGTCGCGTAGGCATCCAGACCCAGGCCAAAGTGCGGGCCAGGTTCGGTACCAATTTCAGCAAAGCTCTGGAAACGGCGAATACGGCTGTCGAGATACTGAGTCGGCTGCGCGTCCAGTTCGCGACGCATCTGGCGGAACCCTTCCAGCGTAGTGATGACCTGCGGATCAACGGTAATACCGTGGCCAGCCAGCACGCCTGCAACCTGTTCAGCGTTGGCCAGGTCAAAACCGGTATGCAGGTTATAGATGCCAAAGCCCAGCTTCTTCTGCAGCACGGTCGCCGCGCAGATGTTAGCCAGAATCATCGCTTCTTCAACCATGCGGTTAGCGATACGACGATGTTCAGCGATAATATCCAGTACTTCACCTTTCTCTCCCAGCAGGAAGCGGAAATCAGGGCGATCTTTGAATACCAGTGCATGCGTCTGACGCCATTCGCTGCGCGCCAGGCAGAGACGATGCAGCAGACGGATCTGCTCAGCAATCGCGTCATTTTCCGGCTGCCAGCTGCCGCTGTTTTCCAGCCAGTCTGAGACGTTGTCGTACACCAGTTTGGCTTTCGATTCAATCCAGGCAGCAAAGAACTGCACGTCATCGGCGAGCGCACCATCCGGCTGGACGGTGACCCGGCAGGCGAGCACCGGGCGTTTTTCATGCGGACGCAGCGAGCAGACATTGTCGGAGAGCTCGCGCGGCAGCATCGGAATGTTAAAGCCGGGGAGATAGTTGGTAAACGCGCGCTGTGCAGCCAGTTTATCAAGCTCGCTGCCTTCTGCTACGTAAGCCGTGGGATCGGCGATAGCGATGGTCAGCAGCAGGCTGCCATCCGCCTGCGCTTCAGCATAGAGCGCATCGTCCATATCCTGGGTGCTGGCGCTGTCGATCGTGACAAAGTTCAGCGCAGTCAGGTCTTCACGCGTCAGCTGCTCATCCAGCATCCCGCCGCATTCACTCTCTGGTGCCTCGCGCTCCAGATTATGACGCGACAGCGTAACCCACCACGGTGCCAGAGGATCGTCCGCGGTAACGATAAATTCAGTCAGCTCAGCATAAAAGCCGCGATCGCCTTTTAGCGGGTGGCGACGCATCTCAGCCACAGCCCAGTCGCCGTTCTGGAAATCGTGCGTCAGACCGCGCACGGCGCGACACTGAATCGCATCTTTCAGCAGCGGATGGTCCGGTACGATTGAAAGACGATCGTCTTTTTTCTGCACCCGCCCGACGAAGCGCGTCAGAAACGGCTCAATCAGGGCATCCGGCTCAGCACTTTCACGATCTTTATCCGTGTGGATCACCGCTGTGATACGATCGCCGTGCATCACTTTCTTCATTTGCGGTGGCGGAATGAAGTAGCTTTTCTGAGCATCAACTTCAAGGAAGCCAAAGCCTTTTTCTGTGCCTTTCACAACGCCTTCGGCGCGCGGAGTCTGCGCGTGAAGCTTCTCTTTCAGCTGCGCGAGCAGCGGGTTATCCTGGAACATAATTTAGTCAGTTTCGTGGCCTAAGAGCGGTGGACAGTTTTACGCGAATCGGGCGCGCGCGGCAAGGTCAAAACGGGTTAAAAAGCCGCAGAGCGCGGCTTTTGTTTCAGAGAGTAAATCGCCATCAGGCGATGCGCTGCGTCGGCAGAGCGGCGCTGAGCGTGAGCTTTACCGGCACCGATTTAGAGGTCGGTGTCCCGCTGATATCGCCGTAGCTTGAGAGCGGTACCAGCGGATTGGTTTCCGGATAGTAGGCCGCGAGATTACCGCGCGGAATATTGTAAGGCACCAGTTTAAAGCCGCTGACGCGGCGGGTCAGGCCATCATTCCAGAGTGTTTCGATATCCACCTGCTGGCCTTCGGTAAAGCCCAGTGCCGTCATATCGTCCGGATGAATAAACACCACTTCGCGCTGACCATAGACACCACGATAGCGATCGTCGAGGCCGTAAATCGTGGTGTTGTACTGATCGTGCGAACGCAGCGTCTGCAGCGTAAACGGCACAGTAACGTCGCTGCCCAGCTGAGGAAACAGCGAGTCGGGCAGGGCGGACGCGCTGAATTCAGCACGCTTAGATGGTGTACTAAAGCGCAGTTCTGCCGCTGCATTGCCAAGATAAAAACCGCCAGGCTGGTCGCACTTCGTATTGAAATCGGCAAAGCCCGGAATCGTGGCAGCGATATGATCGCGGATAATATTGTAGTCCGCTGCCATGCCGAGCCAGTCGATATGCTCACTGCCCAGCGTAGCGTGTGCGATACCCGCTACAATGGCAGTTTCCGAACGCTGCGTCTCTGCCAGCGGGATGCCCACACCTTCTGAAGCGTGAACCATGCTGAAGGAGTCCTCAACGGTAATAAACTGGTTGCCGCCAGCCTGACGATCGCGTTCGGTGCGACCCAGCGTAGGCAGAATCAGCCCTTCATGACCCGGTACCAGATGACTGCGGTTGAGCTTGGTACTGATATGCACCGTCAGACCACAGTGCTGCAGCGCGGCTTCCGTTACCGGAGAGTCAGGCGCGGCCGCGGCCAGGTTGCCGCCAAGGGCAATCAGCACTTTGACTTCATCGCGCAGCATAGCGCCCAGCGCTTCAACGGTATTGTGACCGGCATTGCGCGGGGGTTCGAAACCAAAATGGGCACCCAGCGCATCCAGGAAAGGCTTAGCGGGTTTCTCATCGATTCCCATCGTGCGGTTGCCCTGCACGTTGCTGTGGCCGCGCACCGGGCAGAGACCGGCACCTTTTTTGCCCAGCTGACCAAATAAAAGCTGCAGGTTGACAATTTCACGCACGGTGTCGACGGAGTGCTTGTGCTGTGTGATCCCCATCGCCCAGGTGATAATGACCCGTTCCGCACTCTGATAAATCGCTGCGGCTTCGCGAATTTGCGCTTCGCTCAGGCCTGACTGCTGCACAATCTGCTGCCACGGGGTGTTATCAACCGCGTCCAGATAGGCCTCAACACCCTGAGTATTTGCCGCGATAAACGTCTGGTCGAAGATACCCGGCTCACCGGCAGCAAGACGCGCGCGCTCCACTTCCAGCAGCGCTTTTACCATGCCGCGCAGGGCGGCCATATCGCCTCCGAGGTTAGGCTGGTAGTAGGCCGAGCTGATGGTGCCCGCTTTGGATGTCACAACTTCCAGCGGCTTCTGCGGATCGGCAAAGCGCTCCAGACCACGTTCGCGCAGGGTGTTAAAGGTAACAATTTTTGCGCCATGATCGGCTGCATGACGCAGGCTATGCAGCATACGCGGGTGGTTGGTGCCCGGGTTTTGTCCCAGCACAAAGATAGCGTTTGCGTGATCGAAGTCGTCAAGACGAATGGTCCCTTTTCCGACACCGATACTGCGTTTCAGACCGCTGCCGCTGGCTTCATGGCACATGTTGGAGCAGTCAGGGAAGTTATTGGTACCCATCACGCGGCCAAACAGCTGATAGAGCCAGGAGGCTTCGTTACTGGCGCGCCCTGACGTATAGAGTTCCAGCTGATCGGGGTGGTCCATCGCGTTCAGGTGCTGCGCAATCAGTGCAAACGCCGCATCCCAGCTGATGGGTTCGTAGTGGTCGGTAGCGCTGTTATAGCGCATCGGGTGCGTCAGACGCCCCTGATACTCAAGAAAATAGTCGCTCTGCTGATAAAGCGTGCTGACGCTGTGCTGAGCAAAAAATTCAGGCTCAACCACGCGACGTGTCGCTTCCCAGGTAACCGCTTTGGCGCCGTTTTCACAGAAGCTAAAGGTGCTTTTGTTATCATCACCCCAGGCGCAGCCGGGGCAGTCGAAGCCGCGCGCTTTGTTCATGCGCATCAGATTACGCATGTTTTTCAGGGCGGCTTTGCTGTCAAATACGAAGCGGGTGGTGGCTTCCAGTGAACCCCAGCCGCCGGCAGCAGCGCGGTAAGGCTGAATTTTACGTTTAAATTTCATGGTAGTCGCAGGCTTATTGTTTATGAGTTGTTATCAGAATATGTCTTCTGTTGAAAAGAAGTGTGCGACTGAGGACAGAAGTTGTCTAATTGATTGACTTAATTGAGCGATAGGCGGCGTTTATCGCATCAGCGATAAACTGTGATCTGCTTCAAATTAACATCGCCCTGAGAGACACGCTGCTGCGTAAGCGGCGTAATAGTGGCTAATAATTGCTCTTTCACCCTGTGAAGGAGTGCGTCATGAAACAACTCACCAGCCAGATCCACGCGTTTGGTAAAGCGCTGATGATGCCCATCTCCGTGATCGCCGCCGCTGGCATCTTTCTTGGCCTGGCCGCCGCGCTCCAGAACCCGGCGATCACCGGTGAAGCCTTTGCACAGATGCAGCTGCCACAGCTTGTCATCGGCTTTATCCGCAAGGTTGCCGGCGCGCTGTTTGCCAATCTGCCGCTGTTCTTTGCCGTGGCCAGCGCAATCGGGCTGGCGAAAGCGGAGAAACCCACTGCGGCTTTTGCCGCCGTCATTGGTTATCTGATGATGAACACCGGCATCAGCGCCACGCTGGCAGCCAAAGGATTAACCGCCGCCACTACCACACCACAGGCGCTGCAGCAGGCGGGAATGGATCAAACCAGCGCGATGATGCTGTCAGCTGAATATATCCAGATGCTGGGCATTTTTACGTACAACATGAGCGTGCTGGGGGGCGTGATTGCCGGGCTGCTTACGGTGGTACTGCACAACCGCTTTTACACTCAGCAGCTTCCGGTTGCGATCAGCTTTTTTGGCGGACGCCGCTTTGTGCCGATCGTTACCGTTGTCGTGCTGCCGCTGGCGGGCGTGCTGCTGGCGCTCATCTGGCCGACTATCGGGGCCGCTATTGCCTGGGTTGGAGAGATGATTGGTAAGAGCGGGCAGTATGGCGCCTTTCTGCTGGGGGCCTGTGAGCGCCTGCTCATTCCGACCGGCCTGCACCATATTCTGAACGAGACGGTGCGCTTCACTCCTATCGGCGGGATGGCTACCGTTGACGGGCAGAGCGTTGTCGGAGCGCTTAATATCTTTAACAGCTCGCTGACGCATCCGGGCGCCATTCCGGATGAGACCGTACGCAGTGCCACGCAATTTCTGGCGCAGGGAAAAATTCCGGTCATGATGTTTGGATTGCCGGCCGCCGCGCTGGCGATCTATCACACCGCCCGGCCTGAACATAAGCAGCGGGTAAAAGCGCTGGTGCTGGCAGGGGCGCTGACCTCATTTACCACCGGTATTACTGAGCCGCTGGAGTTCTGTTTTATTTTTGTCTCACCGGTACTTTATATTCTGCATGCGCTGCTGACCGGTCTCTCATTTATGCTGATGTCGATGCTGCACCTGATGATTGGCAACGTGCAGGGCGGTGCGATCGATCTGGTGGTATTTGGCATTCTGGGCGGCAGTAAAACTCACTGGTGGTGGACACTGGTACTGGGTGCCTGCTACGCACCGCTTTACTACTACCTGTTCCGCCTGGTCATCACGCGTATGCGGGTAGAGACGCCGGGACGTGAGAGTGAAGAAGATCAAAAACCGCTGCAGGTAACGGCAGACGAGCGTACCAGAGTCATTATCAGCGGGCTGGGCGGCGAAGCGAATATAGAGGAGGTCGATTGCTGCTTTACCCGCCTGCGGGTTCGCGTCAAAGCAATGAATGAGGTGGTTGATCAGACGCTGCTTTCCACCGGGGCTAACGGTGTTAACCGCGTCACTGAACATGACGTTCAGGTGATCTATGGCCCGCAGGTTGAAAAGATTGCTAATGAGGTCAAGCAGGCGCTGGGCGTAAGCTGACTTATAAGCCTGCTAATAGTGAATACCGCAATCATTGTTAAACGCGCCGGGCTGATATTTGCGATAGTGGCGTTGCCCTTTCAAGAGCTAAGCCATTGCGAGTGCCGGAGATAAGCGCCGGATAGGGCATTATCCTGAAGCTGCCTGCGGGCAGCTTTTTTGTGCGCACCGCTAACCGGTCACTCAGCGCAAAGCGCATAAAAAACCCACCTCCCGGTGGGCTGACTGAAAACAACGCCGGCTGTTTATGCCGTAAAACGCATTTACAGGTATCCGGAATGAATCAGTAACACGTCCCGCCAGCATGGTGTGAGCCTGTACCGCCATGAGGGTGGGTCCCTTTAGGACAGGCAACCGCTGCCGTTGAAAATACAAATGCTGCCGTTAAAACCAGAAGCGTGGCGACTTTTTTCATTTTTATTGTCCTTTTGCTGTGTGCAATCTTTGCACACACAATGTATCAGAATAATCCTATAAGTAAATGTTTATTTATCATCTTTGCTTATGCATTGGCTGGTGGCTATATCGCTCATAGCGCGTGCTGATTTAGTCATACCAGGCGGGAAAAGCAGACAGTCTGCCGGCCCGCGCTTTTACTGCGGTATGCCACTGCTTCTCTGCATCAGCGGGTTGCGAATATGTTATAATCAGGTAATGCATAAAAATACCCAGACGGGCAGCGTCAGCACGCAACAGGCTCTGTTCTGAGCCCATCAGAAAGTGTCTGCTACCGCAGTTATCCGCCGTTAGCTCATTGGACAGAGCGCTGGCTACTTAGGGCAGAGAGCGGGGTTAAAATCCCCGACGGCGGTCCAGCCCTCATTTTGCAACATTAAAGGCACTGCATCGGCAGTGCCTTTTTCGTTTTCGCCGCAGCCAGTCAAAGCGACCTCAAATCTATCCGTAATGGCGGCGGGCATCTTTTACGCACGAATAGCCGCAATTACGGCGTTATCATTGTGGTCAACTAAAGCTGCGTGAAACATTTAGCGGCGGGAAGGCCTGGGGAAGTTTCTCCGGTGACAGGGAGAAGTTTAACCGGGCTTATTCTGTCCACCATGTCATCAATCCCTGAACAGAAAAGGAGCCACAGCTGCCGATACCGGCAAGCCTGCTCAGTGAGTGCCCGGTGCCGGCTCTTCCGAAACCGACGACCTGCGGTGACAGCATCCTGCTTAACTTCCGGCTGCTGGATTCACTGGATGAGTGCAACGGCAAACTGAGAGCCATCAGCAGGATTGACGAAAACAGAGCCTCACAACAGGACGCATTCAGGGAATGTTAGCCCTGATTAAATGCAACTTTCTATGCGGGTAATTTGGATGATATAAGAGACTAAATTACCCGCATGGAAGCCATGATGAAAAAATCTATTTTTTTAGCTCTTGTCGTACTGCTGGCTGGTTGTCAGTCTAATCCTCAATCTCAGGCCAGACTAAAGGCGAAGCAATCTTCTAAATTTCCAACTGCGGTCGAGTTGAAGAATCAATGTGAGTCGCAAATTCCTCAGGGGAAAGCAGACAGAAATACCCTTGTATGGGTATGCCAGTTTACTTCTGCCATACAATATCGCCTCTTTGATATTGACTTATACCGTGGCAAGACCTGCACCCTGCAAGTCACACAGCCATTAGGCCAGCAGCCTACGGATGTGATGGTGATCGAGGGAAACCAGAAGCTTTGTACTGCAGCAGTCGAAGCTATAAAGGGAGCCATAGAATCAGAAGCATTCCCTATGCGCCCGAAAAGCATGAATGAAGTCATACCAGTCCGTTTCGCGCCGCAGTAATTTAACAAAAGCTATTTAGGTGTCCTCAGCTGATGGCAGGTAAAGCGTCGTGATGGAATTATCCAGTGGTGTAATCAACCATTGAGGTAAAAAATGAAGCCAATAGACACTACTTCGTTCAATCTTCTGATTAAAGAAATAAGAAGCAAGAAAATCACAGCCAATGAGGCTGCGCAAATATTGATAAAAGTCTACAGGCTCATAGTAAAATGCTTAACACCTGGTCAGTATCGAAGATTGTTGAAGTTATTATGAATTGAGCCGCCTTCGGGCGGTTTTTTATTGCCATCAACATAGACTGTCTCATTTTGATGGCAATATATCCGGGGAATAAAGAGGTTCTCAATGTCCGACACCTACCGCATCACTGTTACCACCAAATCCGGTGAAACGCATCAAGGCCTGATGAATCTGTCTCAGCCAGAAGTGGTTAACGGCTTTATCGGTATTGCGCGTGAAGATGGTGGCTGGATCTATCTGGCGCCTGATAGCGTGCTGAAGATGGAGTACGTGCCAGATCAAAAGGAGTGAGATGGCCTTCATCACAAAGGAGGAGGTCGCCGATGAAGTTGAAACCCGGATTTGAGGATTATACGGAAGAAGAATTCATTCAGTGGGTGAATGAGTTTTGCAGCGCTAAAGGCGGTGAAGCCTAGCAAGATGAATTACTTGAAATTTTAAGCATGCATGCTTATTGACCTGCTTTTAACAGGCCAAATAGATGTCGACAATGTTTACATGGAATATTTTTCAAGATGTGGCAAAGGCACAGGACTAACAATAAAAGTTGTACCATTGTTATCTTGCTTCCACACAAAGGCATAAGTGAAGGAGTGGTCGTCGGGAATCCAAAATACTTTAGGTGGTTCGCGGTAGTCTCCCTCCCACATTCCAGCATATGCTAAATTCCGTGCCTGCTCCCAATCATTGATAAATTGTTTTACTTCGCTAAGCCTGTGTTCATCTCCATGAGGAAAATCCAGAGCAGATTTTTCAGCCATTTTTGCAACTGTTTGTTCGACTGTATCCATGAAATCCCAATTCCAGTCAATAGGGGCTATAGCATATGTAAACCAACTCATTGTGTTTCCCACCTCTAATTCAGGATGTCGCTTTAAAAAATAACACTCACCGACAAGTAAGAAATAGTCTGCCGCGAGTACCTCATCAATTTGAACGCCACGCAAGCGGCCATTCGGGCGGGGTATAGCGATAAGACTGCAAACCGTGCCGGATCTGAAAACCTGTTAAAACCTGCTATTGCGCAACGCATTATTGACCTTAAATCAGAGCGCAACGAAAGGGTAGAGGTAAATGAGGGCTATGTGCTGCGCCGCCTCGTTGAAATTGACGAAATGGACGTGCGCGACATCCTGAAGGATGACGGCGGCCTCTGACGGGATCCCCTTCTCCGGTGCAGGACTGCATAGCCGAGGCGTAGCCTCAACTCAGTATTCACCCCCAATCCGGCTATAACATTCCGCGTGGTTATCCCGGACGGCTTCCTGCTGGCTGACTCAGCTGCAGCGGTAAAGCCCGGCAGCATAATTGTGTATCAGTGCAACGGCTACTCAGGGCCGGGCAAGATGTACCGCTACAGCCTGGCGACGGAAGAGGGCGAGGTTATGGAAAGTGAGCCGCTGAATAATGTCATCGTGCCGGGGAAGATGACGCGCAAGGTGAGACTCATAAAGGTTTCATTTTGACATTCTTACTGAGCTATCTGCTTATCCGGACTCTGTATCTGAGCATTTTTATTTAGTACACAGGTAGTACATAATAGCCTTAACGGATGGTTTTTAAATTCTTAAGTTATTGATAGGTAATCAAAATAGACATAAAACAACTCATTTACCTCTGCAACCTTGAGCGGGAGCGCCATTTTGGCCGGGCGGCAGAAGCGAGTTTTGTCAGCCAGCCCACGCTCTCAATGCGACTCAAAAACCTCGAGCGTGAGCTGGGGTTATCGCTGATTAATCGCAGTAATAACTTTGACGGCTTTACCCCGGAAGGTGAACGGGTGCTGACCTGGGCGCGGGAGATTGTCTCGGTTTATCAGGGGCTGAAGCTGGAGGTTGAATCCCTCAAGCACGGCGTAAACGGTACGCTGCGGCTGGGCGTTATGCCGCAGTGCAGCGTGGCGCTGCCTGCGCTGCTCAAAGCGGTTGAGGCGCGCTATCCTCAGCTGGACTATCGCGTCGCAGCGATGAGCGCCGATCAGCTGCTGGAAGCGCTGAACAGCCATACTGTTGACGGCGGCATCGGTTTTTTTGAACTGACGTCCCTGCGCGAGCTGCACTTTCAGACCGCGCTGCTGAACGATGGCGGAGTGGAAGCGATTTTTAACCCACAGCACTTTCCGGCGCTGCAGCAGCAGCAGCGGCTTTCACTGCAGACCCTGGCGGCGCAGCCACTCTGTCTGGCTGAACCCACGCGCTATTTCCGGCGTTATCTTGATGGCCAGCTGCGCGAAACCGGTGTGCTGCCGCGTGTGATCGTTGAGAGCGCCTCCATTATGCAACTGCTGCAGAGCGCACAGGTTGGCCTCGGCGTAATGGTATCACCGTGCGGACATCTGCTGCCCGAACTGTTGCAGAACCTGGCGCGGCGCCCGATCGATATGGCACCCATGGGGCGGCAGGCTGCGCTGGTGATCGCAGAGCCGGGACGTGCTTCACCGCTGGCGCAGCACTTTTTTGACGAGGCGCGCCGCCATCTTCATGACTGACGCGTCTCTGCCAGCGCCATAGAGAGCCGATCTTCCCAGCTGGCCAGCGCCACCTTTTGCAACAGCGCAAACAACGCCTCCTGATCCCAGCCACTGTTAATCAGCGGCTGCAGATGCGCAGCACTGAACCGATCGGGCTGACGCGTCAGCTGTCCGCTCAGCGCAGCCACGGCGTCGCGATGATGCGCAGCGTCAGCCAGTAACGCCTCACGCCAGCCTCCGGCGTAGCGGGCAAAACGCTGGCGGCAACCGAGAATACGCGCGCTGACCGCCAGCGCCAGCGCTTCCGCCTCCGGATGAACTGAAACCAGCTGCTGTTTCAGGCGCTGCAGGCCGCTCAGAACCGGCGCATCATACATCAGGAGCCCGCTCAGCGGCGCAAGATCGCTATCTTTCAGGCAGTCCGCCTGCGCGCTCAGCTGTTGCGGGCTGGCATAGCGTCGCTCCAGCGATTTCAGCGCCGGTGAGCAGGGCATGTCTTCAGCAAACAGCGTGGCGCAGGCGTCGGGCGGCACTGACACGCCGGGGATCCAGCGCACCGGCTGTGCCAGCAGCGCCTGGACGCCAGCCACCATCCGCGCCTGAAAGCCTGTGAACCCTGCAATCTGGTTCAGCGTGATGATATCGGGCTCTGTCAGTCCTACCGCCTCCAGTGCGCCGATACTGTGTGCGTTAATCAGCGCGGGCTGCATTGCCAGCTGACGGACATACTGCGTCATCTGCGTCAGGCGATTGTTGCTCTCGCGCGAAGAGTCGGGGCCGGGGAGCGGATTAAGGCGTGCTGAATAGTGATTGCACAGGCGCTGAACGCCCGCCACCTGCGCAACCGTCAGAGCGGCGCTTAGCCGGTCATAGAGTGTCAGCGTATGCGTTTGCGATGCCGTCAGGCTGTCGGGAAACAACAGCTGGCTTACATCGCGAGCCGCCAGCAATGCCGGCTGAAAGCGGCGAAACAGCGGCTGTAAAGCCGTTGCCTCCTGCTGCAAGCCGAGCATGAAACGATCGTTAACCAGAGCGGCCTCAGGGACCAGCGGGGCGGTAGTGGAGGTGTATGGGCGAGCCTGGCTTTCATACAGCCAGAGGTTATGGCCGGTAAAACGGCGTTGTTCCATAATCCATCCTTTCGCTAAATTCGGGCTGAGCGTACGACGGGAAAGTCTGAAAAGCGTGTCGCCGCTCGGGGGCAGGCTTATCGTCGCTGAAGGTCAGGCGCAGGCAAAAGAATGAAGGGGAATAATTAATATCGAATGGGTATATAGTGCGGGCAGAGAGAGAGTGTGGGGCGAGTCAGGCTCGCCCCTGCAGAACTTATTTCAGTTCCAGCTCGTTCATAGCGGCAATGCTGAAGCCGCCATCAACGTGTACGACTTCACCGGTGATACCACCCGCCAGGTCAGAACACAGGAAGGCCGCAGAGTTACCTACGTCTTCAATAGTTACTGTACGGCGAATCGGGGTAACCGCTTCACAGTGGGAAAGCATCTTACGGAAATCTTTAATGCCGGATGCCGCCAGAGTACGGATTGGACCTGCAGACACGGCGTTGACGCGCACGCCTTCCGGACCCATCGCGTTTGCCATGTAGCGTACGTTAGCTTCCAGCGACGCTTTCGCCAGACCCATAACGTTATAATTTGGAATAGCACGCTCTGCGCCCAGGTAAGAGAGGGTCAGCAGGGCAGCATTCGGGTTCAGCATCGCGCGGCACTCTTTGGCCATCGCCACGAAGCTGTAAGCGCTGATATCGTGCGCGATTTTGAAACCTTCGCGCGTTACGGCGTTTACGTAGTCACCATCCAGCTGATCGCCCGGGGCAAAGCCGATAGAGTGCACGAAACCGTCAAATTTTGGCCAGGTTTTTGCCAGCTCAGTGAACAGGGCAGTGATGCTCTCATCTTCTGCCACATCGCAAGGCAGAACAATGTCTGAACCCAATTCTTTAGCGAACTCTTCCACACGACCTTTCAGTTTGTCGTTCTGGTAGGTGAAAGCCAGTTCTGCGCCCTGCTTATGCATCGCCTGCGCAATACCGTAGGCGATGGAGAGTTTACTGGCAACGCCAGTAATCAGAATGCGCTTACCGGAAAGAAAACCCATAGCTGTAATCCTTATGGTCATTGTTGTTGGCGGTCGCGATGATTAAAAAGTATACGACCGACGTTAATCGACGTGCGGATTCTAGCACGTCTGTATCAAATACGGTAAACCGCACCGCGTTTTCCGCGAGACGGGCGGCATTCAGAGCGCGCGCCGCCAGGCTTCAGCGGTCAGCGCTTCACCAAAGTGGCTGGCAATCAGTCTTTTGGTCAGCTCATGCAGCGGCGAGGCTAAAACATCTGCGGTGCCGCCGCGCTCCACGACCTCACCCTGATGCATCACCAGCACCTGATCGCTGATATGTTTCATCATGCCCAGATGCTGCGTCACGTAGATATAAGCGATGCCGTGTTTCTCCTGCAGCTCCAGCATCAGGTTCACCAGCTGAGAGCGCATGGTCATATCCAGCGAGGCGAGTGCTTCATCGGCCACGATCACTTTGGGCTGCAGGATCAGTGCCCGCGCCAGTGCCAGGCGCTGCTTCTGGCCCGGTGCCAGCATATGCGGATAGTATCCAGCATGGTCGCGCAGCAGCCCGACCTGGCGTAGCGTGCTGATGATACGCTGCTCGCGCGCCTCATCATCCAGTTCTGTGTTCAGGCGCAGCGGCAGGTCGAGGATCTGACTGACACGCTGGCGCGGATTCAGCGAGGTCGACGGGTCCTGAAAAATCATCCGGATGCGCTGGCTGCGATAGCCGTAATCGCCATAGCTCAGGGGGTGATCGTCAATCAGCATTTCACCGGCGCTGGGGGCGACCATGCCGCTCAGCATCTTGGCCAGCGTTGATTTGCCGGAGCCGTTTTCGCCAATGATTGCCAGCGTCTGCTTCTCGCGCAGCGTAAAACTGACATTTTTGACCGCCTCAACGTGCTGGCGGCGAAACAGCCCGGTGCGATAACGATAGGTTTTGCTCAGGTTGCGTACTTCCAGCAGCGTTTCCATTACTGACGCTCCCGGTTAAGCGGAAAGTGACAGGCAAACAGGTGCGATTTGCTGCCGGTCAGGCGCGGCGTTTCAACGCATTTACGCTGCGCATAAGGACAGCGCGGACCAAGCCGACAGCCAATCGGCAGATGCTCCAGCGAAGGAATGGCGCCGGAAAGCGTATTCAGACGACTTTTATGCGGCAGCGCGCTGCCGAAATCGGGCATCGCGCGGATCAGCGCCTGCGTATAGGGGTGGTGCGGCGTGCTCATCAGCTCCTCGCTCTGCGCGGTTTCCACCGTCTGTCCGCAATACATCACGTTAATACGGTCAGCCCATTTGCTCATGGTGCGCAGATCGTGGCTGATCAGCAGAATCGTGGTGTTGTTATTCTGGTTCAGGCGGCTGAGCAGGCGAAATATCTGCGCCTGGGTAGTGGGTTCCATAGCGTTGGTCGGCTCATCGGCAATCAGCAGGCGCGGCTGATTTGCCAGCGCAATCGCTATCATCACTTTCTGACACTCGCCCTCGGTAAGTTCGTAGGGAAAGCTGCGCAGAATATCGTTGTGATCGCGGATGCCCACCCGGTGCAGCAATTCAATGGCGCGTGCTTTGCGCCAGAACCACAGGCGCTGATACCAGCGACCTTTATGCGTCCAGCGCGGGATAGCCTGCATCAGCTGGCGGCCAACGCTCTCAGAAGGATCGAGGCAGGATTGCGGCTCCTGAAAAATCATTGAGACATTGTGCCCCATGATTTTACGCCGTTCGCGCGGCGAAAGACGCTGCAGATCGATGTCGTCAAACACCATGCGATCGGCGGTGACGCGCCAGTTATCTTTGGTTACGCCGCAGATCGCTTTCGCCACCAGGCTCTTTCCGGAACCCGATTCACCCACCAGTCCGCGGATCTCTCCCTCACTCAGCGTCAGGTTAATGCGGTCCACCGCCTTTACCGGGCCTTCCGGCGTCATAAACTCAATTGTCAGATTGCGGATATCAAGTAGCGGCATTATTCAGCTCCCGCCTCAACCGCGCGACGGATACCGTCGCCCAGCAGGTTAACAATCAGGACGCTTGTCATCAGCGCCGCACCCGGCAGCATCACCGTCCACGGGGCAACATAGATTAGCTCCAGCGCATCTCCCAGCATCGCGCCCCATTCCGGTGAGGGCAGCTGCGCGCCTAAATCAAGAAAGCCCAGCGCGGCAATATCAAGGATCGCCATTGAGAGTGAGCGGGTAAATTCGCTAATCAGCAGCGGCAGAATATTGGGCAGCACTGCATTCCACAGAATGCTGAGATTGCGTGCGCCATCCAGCCGCAGTGCCACGACATACTCTTTCTCCAGCTCATCGTGCACGGCGGTGTAGATCTCCCTTACCAGCCGCGGGATCAGCGCCAGCAGCACCGCCAGCATGGCGTGCGCCAGCTGTGGTCCAAGAAACGCAACCACAATAATCGCCAGCAGCAGTGACGGAATCGACAACAGCGTATCCAGAATGTGATTCATGACGGCAGAACGTACGCCGCGCGTCATGCCCGCCAGAATGCCCAGGAGCAGTGCCGCCAGCGCGGCCAGCAACGTGACAATCAGTGCCGACCCCACCGTCGGGGCCACGCCACTCAGCAGGCGGCTCAGCACATCGCGGCCCAGGTCGTCAGTGCCGAGGAAAAAAGAGACGTCGCCGTAGCGTGACCATGAAGGCGGCAGCAGCTGATAGCCCAGAAACTGCTGATCGATGCCGTAAGGCGCGATCACCCGGCCGAACAGGCAGAGCAGCAGCAGTGTACCAAAGCCATACAGGCCGATCATGGCGCCCGTGTCGCGATAGAAGTGGTGCCAGCTCAGGCGCAGCGTGCTCGGCAGCCGCTTCTCGGCATAAATGTTATCTGAGGGCATACCACTCCTTGTGCTTCAGCGGATTCAGGGCGGCGCCAAGAATATCAGAGAGGACGCTGACAATAATGACCAGCCCGCCAGCAACCATCACACCGGCGGAAATAGCCGCATAATCCTGCTGGCGGACAGCATTAATGAGCCAGCGCCCCAGGCCCGGCCAGTTGAAAACAACTTCCGTGATCATCGCCAGCGTCAGCATAGTAGAGAACTGCAGTCCCAGACGCGGGATAACCGGCGGCAGGGCATTGTGTAACACGTGACGGCGGATAACAGTAAAGCGTGACAGGCCACGGGTAGCCGCCGCTTTGACATAGTTTTTATCCATAACTTCACTGGTGCTGATGCGCAGCAGCCGGATCACTTCTGTGGTGGGCGCTACCGCGAGCACGATCACCGGCAGCACCATATGTGACAGCGCGCTCAGCAGCATCTCATGGCGCCAGCGGGAGGGACTCAGCCAGGCGTCGATAAGCGCAAACCCGGTGACATTCTGCACCGGATAAAGCAGGTCGAATCGGCCCGATACCGGCAGCCAGCCCAGCGTCAGTGAAAAGAACAGGGTAAACAGCAGCGCCAGCCAGAATACCGGCATCGAAAATCCCAGCAGTGCCAGCGCGCTAATCACTTTATCCGGCCATTTTTTTCGCATGACGCCGGCGCAGATACCGAGCGGGATCCCGGCCAGCAACGCCAGCATAAATGCGAGCACGCACAGTTCCAGCGTGGCGGGAAACACTTCGCGCAGCTGCAGATTTACCGGCAGGCCATTAATGCTGGAAACACCAAAATCAAACTGCAGTAAGCCCTGCGTCCAGAACCACCAGGCATCCAGTAGCGAGGCACCTTCCAGCGGCGCGTTTGGCGTAAAGTAGCTCAGGCTGAAGCTGACCAGCGACAGCAGAAACAGGGTGATCACCAGCAGCAGTATGCGGCGCAGCAAATAGATAATCATCGGTTACTCTCCGCTCTGCTCATCGCGATGTACGCCGGCGAAGGAAGCATTGCCAAACGGACTCAGCACCAGCCCCTGAACATCGTGCCGGTACGCCTGCACGCGCAGTGAAGACGCGAGCGGCAGTACCGGCAGCTCCTGAGCGAGCAGCTGCTGCGCACGGTCATAGTTTTCAATTCGCGCGGAGAGCTGCTGTGATAGCAGGGCGCGCTGCAGTGACTCATCGAACGCCGGAGAACACCAGTGAGCATAGTTGGTCTGCGAGCGGATCGCCGCACAGCTGAGCAGCGGACGAAAGAAGCTGTCGGGATCGTTGCTGTCAGTAGCCCAGCCGCTCAGGGTTAAATCGTGGTTCATCGCCATCAGCTGCGCTTCCTGAAAACGGCCCTCTACCGGGGTAATAATGACGTTAACGCCAACCTGCGCCAGATCCGCCTGCAGCAGTTCAGCGGTTTTAAGCGGGCTGGGGTTCCAGGACATCGACGCCGTTGGCACCACCAGACGCAGCGTCAGATCTTCGATGCCGAGTGCTTTCAGCGCCGCACGCGATTTGTCCGGATTATATTCCGTTACGCGGGCGTCGCTGTCGTAGGCCCAGGACGCGCGCGGCAGGATAGAGGCAGCGGTTTCCGCTGTGCCGTAATAAATAGACTCCATCAGGCGTTCATTATTGATTGCCAGCGCCAGCGCGTGGCGCACTTCGGGGCGATCCAGCGGCGCTTTACGGGTATTAAACGCCAGATAAGCGATATTCATGCCGGGGCGCAGCGTCATGCGCAAACGCGGGTCATCACGCAGAATCGACAGCTGGCTCGCCGCCGGATAGGCCAGCACATCGCACTCGCCGGTCAGCAGTTTTGACAGACGTCCGGTGCCACCGACGCCGAGGTCAATCACCACCTGCTGCAGACGCGGTACGCCTTTCCAGTACCAGGGATTGCGCGCCAGGCGCAGATACTGCCCGGTACGGTATTCACTCAGCTGATACGGACCGGTACCCACCGGCTCGCGATCCAGCTTCTCCTGTTGCCCACGGGCATCCAGCTGCGCAGCATACTCCTGCGACAGCACCGGCGCATAATGGGTGGCGATATGCCATAAAAAAGAGGCATCAGGCGCGTTCAGACGGATCTCCACGGTATAGCGATCCAGCTTTTTAACGCTCTGCACCGAGTCGGCAAACTGCAGACTGTCAAAATAGGGATAGCTGCCGCCATTGACGTTATGCCACGGGTGGTGCCGGTCAAACATCCGCGCGAAGCTGAATACCACATCATCGGCGTTCAGCGTGCGCCGGGGCGTAAAGCTGGCGGTATGCTGGAAAGAGACATTCCGGCGCAGATGAAAACGATAGGTCGCGCCGTTATCACGGACTTCCCAGCTCTGCGCCAGATCGGGTATCAGGCGATAGGTGTAAGGATCAACATCCAGCAGTCTGTCATAGAGCTGTGCGGCCAGAGTATCAACCACCAGTCCGCTGCTGACCATCTGCGGGTTAAACGTGTTGACGCTGCCATTGACACAATAGACAAAGCCGGTCTGACGGATCGATTCCGCAGGCGCAGCAGACGCGCTCAAAGCGCTGAAACTCAGCAGCAGCGAGAAGAGAATTTTTAGCATAGAACTCAACGATTCTGAGGCAATAAGCAGAGTGTATCGCAAACCAGCGTGACTTCCCAAACTCCCCATGCGCCGGCAGCAATTACCTGCACATTGCATAAAAAACAGGCGCAATAAGAGTGTGGGAATGAGAAAAGTTCTCAATAAAGCTTTACAGATGATAATAGGAATGATTATTATTCACCTGCGCTTCACCGGTGGCTCTGCCGGAGAAGGGCACGACATTGCTCACATTGCTTCCAGTATTATGTTGCCCGCCTCGTGCGGGCTTTTTTTTTCTTCCTGACTGATGCGGCAGCAGCGTTGGCTGCGCTCAGCAGAACCGGTCACATACTTATGCATGCTCCCGGTCTCCGCTTCGCTATCCACTCTCGTCGCTATCAACTCTCGTCACGGACCTGTATACCGTGCTTTTTCATCATTGCGCGCAGCTGATGATAGGTCACACCCAGCAGATCGGCCGCGCGTCGCTGGTTAAACTTTGCATTCTGCAGGCTCATTTCCACCAGCGCGCGCTCCTGCTGATGCTGCCACTGGCGCAAATCAAGCGGCAGGGCAGGCAGTGCAGCCGATCCGGCAGGGCGCGGTGGCTCTGCCGGTACGTCACTCTTTAAAGCAAACGGATTAATGATGATGTTGTCCAGCAGCTCCTCAGTGCTGCGATGCCGGTATACAGAGCGTTCCACAACATTCTTTAACTCGCGCACATTACCGGGCCAGCTGTACTCCAGCAGTTCTCGTTGCGCGCGTTCGCTGAAGCCGGGAAACAGCGGCAGACGCAGCTCGCGACACATCTGGATAGCAAAATGCTCCGCCATGAGCAGAATATCGCTGCGTCGCTGGCGCAGCGGCGGCAGCTGCACCACATCAAAGGCGAGGCGATCCAGCAGGTCAGCCCGGAATTTTCCGGCAGCGGCGAGCGCGGGTAAATCTTCATTAGTGGCGCAGACCAGGCGTACATTCACCTGCAGAGCGTGATTACCGCCAACACGCTCCAGCTGACCATATTCAATCACGCGCAGCAGTTTCTCCTGAACCAGCATCGGCGCTGTCGCCAGCTCATCAAGGAATAGCGTGCCGCCGTCGGCGCGCTCAAAACGACCGAGATGACGCTTCTGCGCACCGGTAAAGGCGCCCGCCTCATGGCCGAACAGCTCAGAGTCGAGCAGGCTCTCATTAAGCGCTGCGCAATTAAGCGAGATAAAAGGACCCTGCCAGCGTTCAGACAAATAGTGCAGGCGGCTGGCGATCAGCTCCTTACCGGTACCGCGCTCACCCACCACCAGCACCGGTTTTTCCAGCGGCGCCAGCTGAGAAACCTGCTCCAGCATTTCAAGAAAATTATTCGATTCGCCCAGCAGGTTATCGTTGCCGTTAGCCATGATGAATTTCACCAATAGTTGTGTAATTTACTTATCCTGGCTTCCTGCCGCCAGAAAGTAAACCTGCGCCTATTAATAAAATCAACCAGTTAAAAGTTGGCACGCATCTTGTAAGCATTAAAAGCGTCCGACCCTATACACGACAATATTAAGGAACATCATTATGGGTATTTTTTCTCGTTTCGCTGACATCGTAAACGCTAATATTAATTCGCTGCTTGAGCGCGCAGAAGATCCGCAGAAACTGGTACGCCTGATGATTCAGGAGATGGAAGACACGCTGGTAGAAGTACGCTCCACTTCAGCACGCGCGCTGGCTGAGAAAAAACAGCTGCTGCGTCGCATTGAGCAGGCTGAAGTTCAGCAGTCTGAGTGGCAGGAGAAAGCGGAGCTGGCTATCAGCAAAGAGAAAGAAGATCTGGCACGCTCTGCGCTGATCGAAAAACAGAAACTCACCGATCTGATTAGTCTGCTGCAGCAGGAGTCCACGCAGGTGGATGAGACGCTGGAGCGTATGAAAGGGGAGATCGGCGAGCTGGAAAATAAACTCGGCGAAACCCGCGCCCGCCAGCAGGCGCTGACGCTGCGCCATCAGGCAGCTTCCTCATCACGCGATGTACGCCGTCAGCTTGACAGCGGCAAAATCGATGATGCGATGGCGCGCTTTGAGTCCTTTGAACGCCGTATCGATCATATGGAAGCTGAAGCGGAAAGTCAGCGCTTTGGTAAATCAAAAACGCTGGATCAGCAGTTTGCCGAGCTGAAAGCAGACGATGAAATCAGTCAGCAGCTGGCCGCGCTGAAAGCCAGAATGAACCGCAGCGAGTGATCGCGTCCGGGCCCGGTTTCGGGCCCAGCTGAAACGGTGTAGATGATTAAGGAGAGTCAATGAGCGCACTTTTTCTTGCCATACCCCTGACAATTTTCGTGCTGTTTGTCGCGCCCATCTGGTTATGGCTGCATTACAGTAACCGGCGCAGTGCAGGTGAATTGTCGAATAACGATATGCAGCGGCTGCAGCAGCTGACGCAGGAGGCGCAACGTATGCGTGAGCGCGTTCAGGCGCTGGAAGCGATTCTTGATGCGGAGCATCCAAACTGGAGGCAGCCATGACAGGCGATCGCAAACTCTGGCGCATTCCGCAGCAGGGCAAAGTACGCGGCGTCTGCGCCGGCGTAGCGGAATATCTTGATATACCGGTACGTCTGCTGCGCGTCATTGTTGTGCTGTCGCTGTTCTTTGGTCTGTTTATGATCACCGTGACCGCCTATTTTATTCTCGGCTATGTGCTGGATGAGAAACCGGCCACGCTGCCAGATCAGAAACAGCCCACGGCCCGTGAACAGCTGGATGAACTGGCGCTGGCGCTGAGCCAGGATGAGCGTAGCGTACGCGATGTAGAGCGTTATGTGACTTCTGAAACCTTTAGCGTACGCAGCCGCTTTCGTCAGCTCTGATCCCCGGACCCTGGCGGGTCCGCCTCTCAACTCATAAGGGGCTTTATGCACACTCAGCGAATGACTGCTCTGCGCCGTCGCGCAACGCCTGCGTTGAAGTCGGCCGGAAAATTCATCATTATCAGTGCAGTAACCTATGGTCCCGGCGGGCTCGCCGGCTGGGCTGTTAAATCGGTGGCGCGCCGTCCGCTGCGCCTGTTGCTGGCGGCCGCCCTGGAACCGTTGCTGAGCAGGGCGTTTCGCCGTCTGTCAGCACGTTTCATCAGGGAAAACGATGAAAAAACTGCAAAATGAACTTGTTGCGTTGATGAACCGCGGCGTGGATCGTCATCTGCGCCTGGCGGTTACGGGTCTGAGCCGCAGCGGCAAAACAGCGTTTATCACCTCGCTGGTAAACCAGCTGCTGAACGTCCATCACGGCGCGCGCCTGCCGCTGTTCTCAGTGGTACGTGAAGAGCGCCTGCTTGGCGTAAAGCGCGTGCCGCAGCGCGAGCTTGGCACGCCGCGCTTTACCTACGATGAAGGTCTTGCGCAGCTCTACGGCGCACCGCCTGCGTGGCCCACCCCGACGCGCGGCGTCAGCGAAATGTGCCTTGCACTGCGCTACCGGCCTGACAATTCACTGCTGCGCCACTTCAAGGATACCGCCACGCTCTATCTCGAAATAGTTGACTATCCCGGCGAATGGCTGCTCGATTTGCCCATGCTGGCACAGGATTATGTCAGCTGGTCGCGGCAGATGCGTGGACTGCTGCAGGGCGACAGAGAAACCTGGTCAGCCCGCTGGCGTGAGCTCTGCCATAATCTGGATCCGCTGGCACCCGCTAATGAAAACCAGCTGGCAGAGATTGCCGCCGCCTGGACAGACTACCTGCACCGCTGCAAAAACCAGGGGCTGCACTTTATTCAGCCGGGCCGCTTTGTGCTGCCGGGCGAGATGGCGGGCGCGCCGGCGCTGCAGTTTTTCCCGTGGCCCGATGCGGATGAGCAGGCTGTGAGCAAACTGGCCCAGGCGCCGGCCGGCAGTAATTTTGCCGTGCTGCAGCAGCGTTTTAACTACTACTGTTCGCACGTGGTGAAGGGTTTCTATAAAAATTACTTCCTGCGGTTTGACCGGCAGATCGTGCTGGTTGATTGCCTTCAGCCGCTGAACAGCGGACCACAGGCGTTTAATGACATGCGCCTGGCGCTGACCCAGCTCATGCAGAGTTTTCATTACGGTCAGCGAACCCTGTTCCGGCGCCTCTTTTCGCCGGTGATAGACAAATTGCTGTTTGCGGCAACGAAAGCCGATCACATCACCGCCGATCAGCACGCCAATATGGTGTCGCTGCTGCAGCAGCTGGTGCAGGATGCGTGGCAGAACGCCGCGTTTGAAGGGATCAGCATGGATTGCCTCGGACTGGCGGCCATACAGGCCACTGAAAGCGGTCTGGTGGATCACCGGGGTGAGAAACTGCCGGCACTGCGCGGTGAACGTCTGGCAGATGGTGAGCCCCTTACCGTTTATCCGGGCGAAGTGCCACCCCGCTTGCCGGGTAACAGCTTCTGGCAACAGCAGGGGTTTCAGTTTGAGCAATTCAGGCCGCAATCGCTGGATGTTGATCGGCCTCTGCCGCATATTCGCATGGATGCCGCGCTGGAATTTTTACTGGGAGATAAATTGCGATGAGTGATGAAACGCCGTTAAAAGCGCGCATCGATTTTGCCCGGCCGCTCAGCAGCGACACACAGCCACCGCTGCGTGCTGCGCAAACGTTTGATGTGAAAACAGCCGATTTTGTTGCGGCGGCCGGGACAGAGCCGCTGCCTGAAGGCGCAGGTGAAAAGATGGTGGAAGCAGCGCTGCGGCCGAAGCGCAGCCTGTGGCGCAAACTGGCTGGTGCGGGCGTGGCGGTTTTCACCGTGAGCGTGCTGGCTCAGGGCGTACAGTTCCTGCACGATGCCTGGCTGGCGCGCGACTGGTTTGCGCTGGGTAGCGGCGCGGCAGGCGGGCTGATAGTCACAGCCGGTGCCGGCGCCCTGATCGCGGAGTGGCGGCGCCTGTGGCGACTGCGTCAGCGGGCAGAAGAGCGCGACGTGGCGCGCGATTTGCTGCAGAGTCATGGCATAGGTAAGGCACGCGCTTTTTGCGAAACGCTGGCGCAGCAGGCGCGGCTCGATCAGGCGCATCCGGCGCTGCAGCGCTGGTATGCCGCGCTGCATGAGACGCATAACGATCGCGAAATTGTCACGCTTTACGCACAGCTGGTGCAGCCGGTGCTCGATCGCCAGGCGCGCAGTGAGATCAGCCGCCATGCGGCTGAATCGACCCTGATGATCGCTGTCAGTCCGCTGGCGCTGGTGGATATGGCATTTATCGCCTGGCGCAACCTGCGGCTGGTAAACCGTATCGCTGCAATCTATGGCATTGAACTTGGCTATTTCAGCCGTATTCGCCTGTTTCGTCTGGTTTTGCTGAATATGGCTTTTGCCGGCGCATCTGAACTGGTGCGTGAAGTGGGGATGGACTGGATGTCGCAGGATATCGCGGCGCGCCTTTCAGCCCGCGCCGCACAGGGCATTGGTGCCGGCTTGCTGACCGCGCGGCTGGGCATTAAAGCGATGGAGCTGTGTCGTCCGCTGCCATGGCTTGAAGAGGATAAACCACGCCTTGGCGACTTCCGCCGCGACCTCGTCAGCCAGCTTAAAACCTCGCTGGCAAAAGGTGCTGCCGCATCAGAGCAGAGTGCCAAATAATCACCGGCCTGGCCACTTTCATTCTGCTGTGACGCTAAAAGGCAACGTTTACGTTGCCTTTTTCCTTTTATGGCGGCATAAGTGGCTTTTTTTTGCGCTGTGCAATCGCAAAACTGTGTCTGGCTGTCAACTTTTCATGACACGGGCCTTCTGAGGGGCTGCAAGTTAGCGTATTATCTCTGAAATCAAAACCTGACTAAGGCTGACTGCCATGCGTTTGGAAGTTTTTTGTCATGACCGAATCGGTCTGGCGCGTGAATTGCTCGACCTGCTGGTCGCCCGCAATATTGATTTACGCGGCATCGAAATTGCCCCCCAGGGCCGTATCTATCTCAGCTTTTCTGCACTGGAGTTTGATGCTTTCAGCAGCCTGATGGCAGAAATCCGGCGCACGCCTGGCGTCACCGATGTCCGCACCGTGGCGTATTTGCCCTCTGAACGTGAGCATCGTGCACTCAGCGCGCTGCTGGTGGCCATGCCTGAGCCGGTATTCTCTATCGATCTTAAAGGTAAGATTGAGCTGGCTAACCCGGCGGCACAGCATCTGTTTGCGCTGGATGAACAGAAAATCCGCAATCACAGCGTGGCGTCACTGATTGGCGGCGTTAACTTTCAGCGCTGGCTGGAGAGCGAACGGGTGGAGGCACAGACCCAGCATGTCGTCATTCAGGGGCGTGATTTTCTGATGGAGGCGCGGCCTATTTACCTCGCAGACAGTGATGAGCAGGGCGATAATCCGGTGGGCGCAATGATCACGCTGAAGTCAACGGCGCGCATGGGACGTCAGCTGCAGAACCTCAGCGTTACCGATGAGTCTGAGTTTGATCACATCGTGGCGGTGACGCCCAAAATGCGCCAGGTGGTTGAACAGGCGCGCAAGCTGGCAATGCATGATGCGCCGCTGCTCATTGTGGGCGATACCGGCACCGGCAAGGATATGCTGGCGCGCGCCTGCCACCTGCGCAGCGCGCGCGGTAAAAAACCGTTTCTTGCGCTGAATTGCGGCTCGATTCCGGACGACGTGGCGGAGAGCGAGCTGTTCGGCCACGCCGCCGGCGCCTATCCGAATGCGCTGGAAGGGAAAAAGGGCTTTTTTGAGCAGGCCAGCGGCGGCTCGGTGCTGCTGGACGAAATCGGTGAGATGTCGCCGCGTATGCAGACCAAGCTGCTGCGTTTTCTCAATGACGGTACCTTTCGCCGCGTCGGTGAAGATCATGAAGTGCATGTTGATGTGCGGGTGATCTGCGCCACGCAGAAGAACCTGATTGAGATGGTACAGCGCGGGGAGTTCCGCGAAGACCTGTTTTACCGGCTCAATGTGCTGACGCTGAATCTGCCGCCGCTGCGTGAACGCCCGCTTGATATCCTGCCGCTGACAGAAATGTTTGTGGCGCGTTTTGCCGATGAGCAGGGAGTGCCGCGCCCGCGTCTTTCTCCGCAGTTACTTCCGTACCTGACGCGCTATAGCTGGCCGGGCAATGTCCGGCAGCTGAAAAACACGCTGTATCGGGCTATGACTCAGCTGGAAGGTTACGAGCTGCGTCCACAGGATATCGTGCTGCCGGAGCAGGCGCTGGATGTGTCGCTGGGTGAGGAAGCACTGGAGGGATCGCTGGATGATATTACCAGCCGCTTTGAGCGCTCGGTACTGACCCGGCTCTATCTCTCTTATCCCAGCACGCGTAAGCTGGCCAGACGTCTGGGCGTGTCACATACGGCAATCGCCAACAAACTGCGCGAATATGGGTTAGGGCAGAAGCGTGGAGAGAGTGAGTAGCTGGCATAGCGGGTCCTGAACCGAAAAAACCGTCCCTGACAGGACGGTTTTTTTACAGACTGATTACTTCAGCGCGGCCAGCGCTGCATCGTAATCCGGCTCTTCAGTGATCTCATTGACCAGCTGGCTGTAAAGCACGTTATCATTCTCATCCAGCACCACTACTGCACGGGCGGTCAGGCCTTTTAACGGACCATCAGAGATCGCAACGCCATAATTTTCTTTGAACTCTGAACCGCGCATGGCAGAAAGCGTTACCACATTGGATACGTTCTCTGCGCCACAGAAGCGAGACTGAGCAAACGGCAGGTCAGCTGAGATGCAGAGCACAACGGTGTTGCTGGTATCACCAGAGCGCTCGTTGAACTTGCGAACCGAGGCGGCACAGACGCCGGTATCAATACTCGGGAAGATGTTCAGCACCTTACGCTTTCCGGCATAGTCCGCCAGCGAAACATCCGCCAGATCTTTAGTGACCAGGGTAAAAGGCTGCGCCTGTTCACCTGCCTGTGGAAAATGACCGGCGACCGGGACAGGATTACCCTGAAAGTGAACGTTCTGTGACATACAATCTCCTTTTTGAATGAAAAGTCAGCGCAGCGCGCGACTTCACGAAAACCGCTAAAGTTTATGCCATAATTTTTAGGGGTTTACGATTACCTTTCTTGCAATAATCGCTCAGCTTCACATCAGGCGCACAATTTTAAGGTGTAATAATGAGAACAGTGAAGAGTTATCCTGAAGCCTGGCCACTGCATTCGCCGTTCGTTATCTCACGCGGCAGCCGTACTGAAGCGCAGGTTGTGGTGGTGGAAATTGAAGAAAACGGTATCAAAGGCACCGGAGAGGCGACCCCCTATGCCCGTTATGGTGAGAGCGAGGCCTCCGTGCTGGCGCAGATTGCCGCTCAGCTGCCCGCGCTGCAGCAGGGCATGACCCGAAGCGCGCTGCAGCAGTCGATGCCGGCTGGCGCAGCGCGGAATGCTATTGATTGCGCGCTGTGGGATCTTGAACGTCAGCAGCAGCATCAGACGCTGGCCGCGCTGTGCGATCAACCGCTGGCCGGACAGGTTGCCACGGCGCGCACTATCGGTATCGATACGCCAGAGGCGATGGCCAGCAGCGCGCTGGCGCTGTGGCAGCACGGTGCAAAACTGCTTAAAGTGAAAATGGATAACCATCTGATCAGTGAGCGGCTGGTGGCGATCCGCAGCGCGGTTCCCGACGCGACCCTGATTATCGACGCCAATGAGTCCTGGGAAGCCGAAGGGCTGGCGGCACGCTGTCAGCTGCTGGCGGATCTCAATATTGCAATGCTGGAGCAGCCACTGCCAGCCGGGCAGGATGCTGCGCTGGCAAACTTTGTCCATCCGCTGCCAATTTGCGCAGATGAGAGTTGTCATACGCGCGACAGCCTGGCCGGACTGGCCGGGCGTTATGAGATGATCAATATCAAGCTGGATAAAACCGGCGGGCTGACCGAGGCGCTGGCGCTGGCAGCCGCAGCACGTGAACAGGGTTTTACGCTGATGCTGGGCTGTATGCTCTGCACCTCACGCGCTATCCGGGCCGCGCTGCCACTGGTTTCGCAGGCTGCCTTTGCCGATCTGGATGGCCCGACCTGGCTGGCAGCGGATGTCGATCCCGCACTCTCATTCAGCTACGGCAGCCTTAATCCGGCGCCTGCCAGCGCAGCAGATTAATCATCGCCTCAAGATAGCGTTCGGTGGCCTCATCCACCGAAACAGGCGGCATTTCAGCCGTGATGCAGAGTAGCCCGAGATCGGCGCACCAGCTGCCAAATGAACCCGGCGTGGCATACCCCACGCTGCTCACCACCGGCAAAGCGGTTTGCTCACCCAGCCAGCGCGCCAGCGCGCTGTGGTGGGGATCGTCAATACACGCCAGCGGTTCATGCCATGAAACCACCCAGCGCGGCTGCAGTTGATGGATCAACTGACACAGTGCGCTGGTTTCGGGTTCGGAAGCGGGCTTCTCGCCGGTAGAGAGCACCACATCGCGTGCGTCAGCCGCACTGTTCCAGCGGTAGTGTGTCTCGCCCCGCTGCCAGTTAGCGGCGGGAAAGTTACGGTTGAGATCGACGCCGCGCGCATTGGCGCGCAGCCCGAGCTGACAGCCATCCGGATTCACGGCCAGAATCACATGATGGCGGCACAGAGAGGCGGGCAGCGTCCGCAGCGCGGCGGAAAGCGTGGCGATCGCGGCGTTCTCATCGCCGTGAGTACCGGCAATAATCAGTCCGCTCTCCTGGTCAGCGGCCTGCGCCGGAAACCAGAGCAGCGGGGCGCCGAGCACCGAACGGCCATACTGCTGCCAGACCGCATCAAGCTGACCGCGCTGCGGACGCGGGTGATGAAATGACATATCAGGCTCTCCTGTGAGCGGCTCTGCAAACGAGCGGGGCGCGGGTGTATCGGGCACTACACTAACGGTAAACAGCAAACCGGGAAATAGCTACATACCCATCAGTAATTTGCGTTACAGTTGCCGGAGTTGCTGGCGACATTACGCACTTCAGGTCGCCCTTTTTCTGTTAAGGAGTGATGATGAAGTCTCTGTTTTGCCTTTCAGCGCTGGCGCTGGTCGTCAGCAGCACATTTTTTCCGGCTGTCGCTGCCGATGTACCGGCGGGCGCGCAGCTCGCCAGCCAGCAGACGATTGTTCGTCACATTAAAGATGAACCCGCCTCGCTTGATCCGATGAAAGCCGTAGGGCTGCCGGAGATTCAGGTCATGCGCGATCTGTTTGAGGGCCTCACCAGTCAGGATGCCAAAGGCCAGATTGTGCCCGGCGTGGCAGAGAGCTGGAGCAGTACCGACAATAAAATCTGGCTATTTACCTTGCGTAAAGACGCACGCTGGTCAGATGGCAGTCCGGTTACCGCCCAGGATTTTGTCTACAGCTGGCAGCGCCTGGTTGATCCGAAAAACAGCTCACCCTTTGCCTGGTTTGCTGCGCTGAGTGGTATTGAGAATGCAGAAGCGATTACCAAAGGCAGCATGAATCCGGATAAGCTGGGCGTAATGGCCACCGATGCCACGCATCTTAAAGTGACGCTGTCACGGCCGGTACCGTGGCTGCCAGCTATGATGGCCAACGCCGCGCTGTTTCCCGTACCACAAAACGTTATCAAGGCCGAAGGTGAAACCTGGACCGCCCCGGGCAAGCTGGTGGGAAACGGTGCCTATCAGTTGCAGTCGCGGGTCGTAAACGAAAAAATCGTGCTGGTGCGCAATAAACACTACTGGGATGACAAACATTCGGTTCTGACGCAGGTGACGTTTCTGCCCATCAACGAAGAGTCCAGCGCCACTAAGCGCTACCGTGCCGGGGATATCGATATCACCGAATCGTTCCCGAAAAACATGTATTCGCTGCTGAAAAAGAGCCTGCCGGGCGAGGTTTATACGCCAGACCAGCTGGGGACCTATTACTACGCCTTCAATACGCAGAAAGGCCCCACGGCCGATGTGCGCGTGCGTAAAGCGCTATCGTGGAGTATCGATCGCCGCATTATCGCAGAGAAGGTGCTGGGCACCGGCGAAAAGCCGGCATGGCATTTTTCGCCCGATGTGACGGCCGGGTTTACGCCGCAGCAGAGCTATCTGCAGCAGCATAGCCAGCAGGAGCTGAATGCGCAGGCAAAAGCGCTGCTCGCGTCAGCGGGTTTCGGTCCGGCTAAGCCGCTGCATCTGACGCTGCTCTACAACACCTCAGAGAGCCACCAGAAAATTGCTATCGCTGTCGCCTCTATGTGGAAAAAGAATCTGGGGGCAGACGTCACGCTGCAGAACCAGGAGTGGAAAACTTACATCGACAGCCGCAATAGCGGGAATTTTGATGTGATCCGCGCCTCATGGATCGGGGATTACAACGAACCTTCTACTTTCCTCAGTCTGCTGACGGCCAGCCACAGCGGGAATATTGCGCGTTTCAACAATGCGGAGTATGACGCGGTGCTGGCGAAAGCGCGTACCGATACCAGCGTGCAGGCGCGCAACGCGGATTACAATAAAGCGGAGCAGATCATTGCCGACCAGGCACCCATTGCCCCGCTCTATCAATATACAAACGGCCGCCTGATCAAACCCTGGGTGAAAGGATATCCCATTACAAATCCGGAAGATGTGGCTTACAGCCGCGAACTGTGGATTGAAAAACACTGAGTAGTTTGCGTCACGTTTGCATACACCGGCGCGATTGCAACTGAAAGGCGTCGCGCTAGACTGTAGCGTACTGATTCAGGACGTGGAGTGGGGACGTGAACGTCATCGAAGGGAAAGCATTACAGGTATCAGATGCCATTATTGCCTGTCAGTTTGATGGCAAAGGTGGCGTTATCGCTATTGAAGATAACGACATTATTCATTGCGAGCGCCACTGCTGGCTGCATCTTAATTACGCGCAGCGTCAGAGCGCAGAGTGGCTGCAGAACACGCCGCTGATCCCGGACGCCGTGCGCGATGCGCTGGCAGGTGACAGCATGCGGCCACGCGTTACACGGCTTGGCGACGGGTTTATGATTGTGCTGCGCAGCGTTAACCACAACGCCGATTCGCGTCCCGATCAGCTGGTGGCGATGCGCGTATTCATTAATGACAAACTGATCGTCTCTACGCGCCGTCGTAAAGTCAACGCGATAGATGAGGTGCTCAATGAGCTGCAGCATGGCAATGGTCCGGTAGATGGCGGCAGCTGGCTGGTGGATGTCTGCGACGCGCTGACCGATCACGCCAGCGAATTTATTGAAGATATGCATGACAAAATCATTGAGCTGGAAGATGCGTTGATGGATCAGCAGGTACCGGCCCGGGGCGAACTGGCGCTGCTGCGCAAGCAGCTGATCGTCATGCGACGCTATATGGCACCGCAGCGCGACGTCTATGCGCGACTGGCAAGTGAGAAACTTCCGTGGATGAGCGATGACGACCGGCGTCGCATGCAGGATGTGGCGGACCGTCTGGGGCGCGGGCTGGACGATCTCAACGCAGGCGTCGCGCGCACCGGCATTCTGGCAGATGAGGTGGCTTCGCTGCTGGCGGAGTCAATGAACCGCCGGACTTATACCATGTCGCTGATGGCGATGATTTTTCTGCCAGCGACCTTTCTTACCGGGCTGTTTGGCGTCAACCTGGGGGGTATTCCGGGCGGCAACTGGCAGCACGGTTTTCTGCTGTTTTGTCTGATCCTGCTGCTGATGGTGGGTGGCGTGGCGGTATGGCTGAAAAAACGCAACTGGCTGTAGCAAAAGCGGGAAAAAGCTGATCGACATCAATTCACCTCACAGAAAATCGCGGCACACTCTCTTTCGCAGGTGAATGCAACGTCAGGCGATGGGCGTTGTACTCCATATTGTCTTACTTCCTGTTTGTGAATAACTGCATAGCGCAGTTAATTCCTCTGACACCGGCCTTCGGGCCGGTTTTTTTTATACTGGCTTGTTCAGCAAAGCTTTCCTACGCTTACAGTACGTTCCGCTACAGGAGAAAGCGATGCAAGCTATCCACGCCAGTGAACCGATCCCAACCGACCCGGTGCCCATTCCGGAGCCTGTTCCGCAACCGCAGCCCATTCCGGAGCCGGAGCCGCCGCACGATCCTGACGTTCCCCCCATCAGCGATCCGCCGCCGCATCAATAAAAAAAGGCGCGTCCCCCCGGGGATGCGCCTTTTTATTTTTTAGCAGAACTACTTAATCTCTAATACATCCAGTCGCAGTTCCGCAGGGGCTGCTGCATCCTCTTCCGGCTGCCAGCCTGCCGGCTGCACCGGCAGCGTCTCGCGATCAAAGCCGATATCGCCACCATCAACCACCTCATCACCATGGCGGATGCCTTTGAAATCGAACAGGCTGATATCTGCCATATGCGACGGCACAATGTTCTGCATCGCGCTGAACATGGTTTCAATACGACCCGGAAACCGTTTGTCCCAGTCGCGTAGCATATCAGCCACCACCTGACGCTGCAGGTTGGGCTGAGAGCCGCACAGGTTGCAGGGGATGATCGGGTACTGGCGCGCTTCAGCAAAGCGAATAATGTCTTTTTCGCGACAGTAGGCGAGAGGGCGAATCACAATATGCTTGCCATCATCGCTCATCAGCTTGGGCGGCATGCCTTTCATTTTGCCGCCGTAGAACATATTGAGAAACAGCGTCTGCAGAATATCGTCGCGATGATGCCCGAGCGCTATTTTAGTACAGCCCAGTTCGCTGGCGGTACGATAGAGAATACCGCGGCGCAGGCGCGAGCAGAGTGAGCAGGTGGTTTTGCCTTCCGGGATCTTCTCTTTAACAATGGAGTAAGTATCTTCGGTGACAATTTTATACTCAACGCCCAGCGTCTCAAGGTAAGCGGGCAGAATATGCGCCGGAAAGCCGGGCTGCTTCTGATCGAGATTGACCGCCACCAGCGAAAAATTCACTGGCGCACTCTGCTGCAGATTGCGCAGGATCTCCAGCATGGTATAGCTGTCTTTACCGCCTGAAAGACATACCATGATGCGGTCGCCTTCCTCAATCATGTTGAAGTCAGCAATCGCTTCGCCGACATTGCGGCGCAGGCGCTTCTGCAGTTTATTTAAGTTGTATTGCTCTTTTTTGGTTACGTCTTGATTTTCTGACATTATTTTCACGCTTGAGAGTGCCGGCGAACAGAACAGGCGACTGAAATCCGCATCGGCGGTCATAAACCTGTAGTTATGGGTGCGTATGGTACGGATTGCGCGCGCGAATACCAGCCTCGCGTGAGCGCTTTTCTTCGGTTGCCGCATCCGTGGCTAATTTATCGTCCTGAATCGGCGCCTCTACACCATCTCCAGTGACTGGACGCCTTTAATATCCATGACTTTCTCATACAGGCTGTGGCGCGGTGACCGGCGGGAGAGCGTGACTTCCACGCTGAGTTCACACAGGCCGCTCTCTTCATCACGATTAACCACCGCAATATGCCCGTAGCGGATCCCTTCGCGTTGCAGCACCAGCAAAACCAGCGGGACGCTTTTGGCCTTCAGATGCACAATCAGCGTGTGATGACGGCCAATCAGCCAGTGACTGAGACGACGAAAAACCTCCAGCACCACCAGCGCCAGCAGCGTGCCATAAATGCCAATCTCATACATGCCGCTGCCGATAACCAGACCGATAGCGGCAGTGACCCACAAACCTGCTGCGGTCGTAAGGCCTTTCACAATCTGCTTCTGAATAATGATGGTCCCGGCCCCGAGAAAGCCCATGCCGCTGACCACCTGCGCTGCGATGCGGCTGGGATCAAGGCCAACATGGTCGCTGTTAAGCATATCGGCAAAGCCATATTTCGAGACCAGCATAAACAGGGCGCTGCCGATCCCCACCAGAATATGGGTACGCAGACCGGCTTCTTTTGCCCGCATCTGACGCTCAAGCCCGATAAGCCCGCCAAGGATGCCGGCCAGCGCGATGCGTAACAGCATATCGGTTAACATAATGTCCTCTGAGCAATTGAAATAACGCATTATTTTAGAAGATAACCGGAAAAAATCGTCTCTTCAGGATAATTCTGCTTGCAATGAAAGGTCTGAAATTTTGTAAAAAGCTATGTCCGCTCTCGATTCACAGCAGAGGCTGTCATATGCTGTGAACACTTTTCATCCCCTGTTTCCGGAGCCCGACTAATGAAAGCTGCCTCTTTACTGCTGGCTGGTGCAGCACTATTGCTGTCTGCCTGCAGCAGTCCCAGTGATAACGAACCGCCGCAACAGGCGACTGCAGCCCACGTTCAGCCGCATGTGGTCATGTCCGCGATGGCAGAAAGCAGCTGCAGCGGTGCCGGAGGCACGCTGGCATTTTCCCGGCAGCTGGATGGTTCACGCGTCGGCATGTGTCAGCTGGCAAACGGTCGCCGCTGTGATGAACAGGCGCTGATGGGTGGGGCATGCGCCCGCTGATGCGGGCGCCACGTTTCAGGGCTTAACCCGGTTCGGGCACGCTTCGCCTTTATCGAGCTGCTGCAGATTACCCAGTGTGGTTTCTGAAATGGCGGTCAGGGCCTCTGCGGTCAGAAATGCCTGATGTCCGGTAAACAGCACATTGTGGCAGGCCGAGAGGCGGCGAAAAATGTCGTCCTGAATAACGTCATTTGATTTGTCTTCAAAAAACAGGTCGCGTTCATTTTCATACACGTCCATGCCCAGCGATCCTATTTTCTGCTGTTTCAGTGCTTCAATGGCCGCCTGAGAATCGATCAGGCCACCGCGGCTGGTGTTAATGATCATCACGCCATCCTTCATTTCGCTGAACGCCTGCGCGTTAAGCATGTGATGATTTTCCGCCGTCATCGGGCAGTGCAGCGTAATAACATCCGAGCGGGAAAACAGCGTGTGCAAATCAACGTATTCTGCACCCAGTTCAAGCGCAGCGTCGCTCGGGTAGGGATCATAGGCCAGCAGTTTCATGCCAAACCCTTTGAGGATGCGCAGCGTGGCCACACCAATTTTCCCGGTACCGACTACGCCTGCGGTTTTATTGTGCATGTTGAAACCGGTCAGGCCATCAAGCGAAAAATTTGCGTCGCGGGTACGCTGATAAGCGCGGTGAATACGGCGGTTCAGGCTCATCATCATGCCAATCGTATGTTCCGCCACCGCTTCCGGGGAGTAGGCGGGGACGCGCACCACCTGCAGCCCCAGCTCTTCAGCAGCCTGAAGATCAACATTGTTGAATCCGGCACAGCGCAGCGCAATGTACTTCACGCCGGACGCCGCCAGCTCTTCCAGCACCGCTCTGCTGCCATCGTCATTCACAAAAATACAGACCGCGTCACATCCGGCAGCATTTTTTGCCGTATCTTCGCTGAGTAAAAAGTCAAAGAACACCAGCTCAAATCCATAACGGGCATTGACCTGCTCAAAGTATTTCTGGTCATAGTGTTTGGTGCTGTAAACCGCAACTTTCATTGTTTCGCTCCTGAAAAATGCCATGTCGGTATCATCAAAGGATAACGGTTTCTGCGCGACTTTGCTTTTCTTCACGCAGCAGGCCAGGCTAACACCTTCATTTGCGGATGATTACGTGCCATCATTTCTGCAGGAATATGCCAACAACAGGATAGTTACCCGCCATGACGCGTGGCCTCCGCCGACTACTTGCCGCCTTGCTGGCGCTGATTCTGCTACTGCTGGGCCTGCTGCTGACGCTGACGCAGTGGCTGCCGCGGCTGGCCGGCATCTGGCTGCCGGATGGAACGCGCATCGAAATTACTGGCAGACCTGGCTGGCATCAGGGCGCAGTGACGTTGCCGCAGCTGCGTTATCTCACGGGCGATTGTCCACTGGCTGAGATTGAGCAGGTGGCGCTGGGACGCTCACAGCAGCGCTGGCAGCTGAGTGCGCAGCGCGTCACGCTCAGCAGCACCTGCTGGCAGGCGCTGCCGCCGCAGCCGGCTTCAGCCGTTCCGCGCTCGCTGGCGGAATGGCAGCAGCGTTTACCGGGTGCTGATGTGCATATCGGCAGACTGGCCGTGCTGCCGTGGCAACACTACGCGGGTGAACTTGATCTTACGCTCTCACCTGAACAGCAGCGGCTGCGCTATCGGGGCGATAACCTCAGCCTGACCGCACAATTACAGGGCCAGACGCTAACGGTAGACTCATTAAAGTTACAACATACATTGCTATCGCAGCCACTGACGCTGCATGGCAGCCTCATGCTGCCCGCGTTTGCTGATGGCTTACCAGAAACCGGCGCTCTGCAGAGTGAGCTGCGCGTGGCGCAGTGGCCTGAACCTCTGACGCTGAATCTGCAATGGCAGCAGCAGCAGGGCACGCTGATTGTTAAGGAGCAGGGCGATGAAATGCCGCTGCTGCAGCTTCCCTGGCAGAGCGATCGCGATACGTTTCGTATCACTGCCGGACGCTGGCGCTGGCCTCTTGCCAGCCAGACGCTGTCAGGCGGTGTGTCGCTGGCGCTGAAGGGCTGGCAACAGGGAATGGATAACCTGCGCGTGGAAGGACGACTGAATCTGCTGACGCAGGGACGCGGCGGTAAAGGCAACGTGGTGCTGAGCGTGGGGCCGGGTCCGCTTCACTTAACGGATAATGCGCTGCCGCTGCGTATTACCGGTGAGAGCAAGTTTGCTGATCTGCAGCTCTATGGCAGCCTGCCTGGCGAGCTGCGTGGCGCACTCAGCACGCCCCGCGTGACGTTCCGGCCCGGCGCACTGCTGCGTCTGCGTGGCCAGCTGCTGGATATACTTGAGGTTGATGAGGCGCGCTGGCCGCTGGCGGGCGTCTCGCTCTCGTCACAGGGTATCGATGGCCGGCTGCAGGCGATCCTGACAGCCCATAATTATCGCTACGGTCACTTTACGCTGCACCTGGATGGCCAGGCGGCAGCCTTCTGGCCAGATCGCGGCAGCTGGCGCTGGCGCTACTGGGGCGACGGTAAACTGCAGCCGCTTAATGCCAACTGGGATGTGAAAGGAACCGGCAGCTGGCTGGATAAACGCATTACGCTGGATACGCTGAATACCGGCCTGGATCAGCTGTCCTGGGAAGCGGTACAGGTTGACCAGCCGCGTCTGCAGCTCACTGCGCCGCTGCGCTGGCAGCGGGATAACACGCAGCCCGGATTGACGGGCAGTTTTCGCCTTGATGCGGGTCAAACTCACTTCAGCTACGGCGGCTGGCTGCCACCCGCAGGGCTGACGTTTGATGTGAAAGGCCGCGATCCGGGGCAGTTTTTATGGCGCGGTGAACTGCGCGCTGAAGATATCGGTCCGCTGCGCGTACACGGGCGCTGGGATGGGGAGCGGTTACGCGGAGAAGCCTGGTGGCCGGCCCAATCGCTGCGTGTGTTTCAGCCGCTGCTCAGCAGCGATCTGAAGATGCGTATTAAGCGCGGTGAGCTGCGGGCGCAGATGGCGTTTTCAGCCGGGGCGGGACAGACGTTTCAGGCGGGCGGCTTTTTTGCTGTTCAGCAGGGCAGCCTGCAGCTGCCGGACAGTGACATCAACGGCATCGATTTTGCGCTGCCGTTTCGTTATCGCGCTCAGCAGTGGCAGCTGGGACGACGCGGACCGGTTTCACTGCGTATCCGTGAGGTTAACAACCAGTTTGCGCTGCAAAATATCACGGCCGATCTGCAGGGCTACTATCCGTGGCAGGAGAAAACGCCGCTCACCCTGAGTAATGTGACGCTCGATTTACTCGGCGGGCACGTCAGTATGCCGGTGCTACGTATGCCGCAGCGGGAGGCCGCCATAATCGCGCTGCGCCAGATCGATCTCAGCCGGCTGGTGACAGCACTGAAGCCCAAACAGTTTGCCATGTCGGGTAAGGTCAACGGTGAGCTGCCGCTATGGCTCACTAATCCGCAGTGGCTAATCAGGAATGGCTGGATTGCTAACAGCGGGCCGCTTACGTTTCGGCTGGATAAAGATACGGCAGACGCGATTGTAAAAGACAATGTCGCCGCCGGCGCGGCGCTTAGCTGGCTGCGCTATCTGGAGATTTCGCGCTCCTGGGCCACACTCGATCTGGATAATACCGGTAATCTGGTGATGCAGTCACAGGTCACCGGCGTCAGCCAGTTCAGTAACCGGCGCCAGACAATCAATCTTAACTATCGTCATCAGGAGAATCTGTTCCAGCTATGGCGCAGCCTGCGCTTTGGCGATAACTTACAATCCTGGGTGGAGCAGAATGCCACCCTGCCATCAAAGAAGGATCCCTGATGATGAGGTTAAGAGGTGCGCTGCTGGCAGGCAGCGTTGTGCTGGCAGGATGCGTACCGCGTATTGAAGTGGCCGCCCCTGATGCGCCGATTACGATTAATATGAACGTGAAAATTGAACATGAGATCCACATCAAGGTGGATAAAGATGTCGAGGCGCTGCTGCAGAACCAGAGCGGGCTGTTCTGATGGTCCGCAACCTAAAAATCCGCGCTGTTGCGCTGCTGCTGACGCTGCTCGCCGGACCCGCTCACGCGCTGACGCTGGATGAGGCGCGGCAGCAGGGGCGGGTCGGAGAAACGCTGAGTGGCTACGTTGCTGCACGGCAGCAGGATGAGGTGACGCTGGCGCTGGTCAGTCGTATCAATGAGGGACGCCGGAAAGCGTATCAGCACATTGCCGGGCAAAATCAGCTGACCACCAGTGACGTCGCGCGGATCGCCGGTGAGAAGCTGGTGAGCCGCGCCAGCGCAGGGGAATTTGTGCGCGGCATCAACGGCCAGTGGCTGCAGAAATAACCGGTGACGGGGAGCGTAACGGCTCTCCCGTCACCGCGCAGGGATTCAGAAAGGCGTGCTGCTGTAAGCGCTATGTCGCACTGCGGCGTAAACCTGCCAGCTCTGGCTGTCCTTCAAGCAGCGCGGCACGCATTTCATTTCGGTCAAAGCTATGGCGTGTACCAAAAATCTTATCTTTGTCATTTTGTATATCATTAAACAGTTTTGAATAGGCGTCGCTAATCATTCTCTGCGCTGTTGTCTGCACGGAGTTAGCACGCTGACGTCCACTTAATCTCTGTGAGTTACGGCGTAATGTTGTGGAGTTTTCATTATTATTTCTGATTTCGCCTTCTATTTTTTCAATGCGCTGCTGCATAGTTGATACACAATATTCTACATTGCGCTCAATAGTGTTATTTTTCGTTAGTGTAAAAAGCCTGGCGCTAACGCCTGAATTAATTGCATATCGGTTGGCTTCTTCGCAAAGTTTATTCATATTAATTTCTTTGTTTTCCAATTTTGCTGCATCTATAATATATTTAATTTCGTTGAATATTATATCTTGTTTTGCTGAGTTGTATAAATATAGAGCGTTGGCAGGGCTATTTCTGTATGCCTCCATTATTTCACTCATGGCTCCGCATCCTTCTGATTTGGTTCTGGAAATATTTTCATAGTGTGCTGCTCTTCCGCTTTGATGCTGTCGGGAGTGCTCTGCCAGGGATGAAATATAACTTTTTAACGATGTCCAGATCTGCGTAAATTGACTCTTTATCCGGCTCAGCAGCGAAGGCTGATTCTCAGGTGCGGAGCTTTTTTTATTATGAATAGCTGCAGGCTCAGGCTTTACCTCTGCCTGAGAACGCGCTGGCGAAGAGGTCAAAACTGATGAAGCTGGATGAGTTACAGGCTTATCCAGTGCATCAGCCTTTGACGAGGCTAAGGATATTGTGCTCAGCGGCCGCTCCTGTAGCGCAGCCTTTGGCGCGGCTACAGATTGCCGAGCCGCAGCCTTTGGCATAGCTACAGCTATTGGGCTTAACGGAACAGGTTCATGGCGGGAAGCAGCAGCGGCCGGAGAGTAATTACCTGTACCCTTGAGTTCATTATTTACTGACAGCTGCTGAGAAACTTTTTTCTCATCTTTAACTGCAGATATTTCACGCATAATTCGGGCATCTTTTTTCAATTCCGGCCCGAAATTACTTATTTCTTTGATGATGGTTTCATATTTCATAGCTTTATCTTTCACGCTATGAGCAGAGGTTGCAATATCAAATCCTTTAGATGGGAAATTGCTTACATGTATATAGCATAACAGTAAAGTCATATTAATCTCCTGATGGAGTGGTGTTTTTATTTTTCAAGGTAAGGTTTGTAACTAACTCTGGCTTACACCGCTGGAGTTAACGCCGGATTAATCCTGCCACGTTCCTCACGGAAAAACTTTTGTATTTCGATTTTATTGAAATTGCGCATGACGAGCGGGTGTGTTGATGAATTCAGACGAGTTGTCAATAACAGGAGCAAAACCGTAAAGCTGAGGAAGAGAGCGAGGCTGCAGTGTAAATTAAAAAAGCGGGAAGCCGCCAGGAAGCATAGATATATTGACGTTAAAAATAAAAAACCGGGCACTCAGGCCCGGTGAAAAAAAAAGTAGAAAATTATTATTTTATTAATCAGGCAGAGACGCGCTGTTTAATCGCATCTTTCGCATCAGCGGTGGCTTTGGTTGCCACTTCAGGACCGTAGGCAATACCTTCCGCGAAAACAAACTCAACGTCAGTGATGCCAATAAAGCCGAGGAACAGCTTCACGTACGGGGTCAGCAGATCGGTTGGGGTATCTTTGTGGATACCGCCACGGCTGCTCAGGATCACCGCGCGTTTGCCTTTAACCAGGCCTTCCGGACCCGCTTCGGTGTAGCGGAAGGTCACGCCCGCACGGGCAATCAGGTCAAAGTAATTTTTCAGCTGCGTCGGGATATTGAAATTGTACATCGGTGCCGCAATAACGATGGTGTCATGTGCCTGCAGCTCAGCAATCAGCGCATCAGAGAGCGCCAGCGCCTCCTGCTGACGGGGAGAAAGCGGCGCATCTGAAGGACGCAGGGCACCCACCAGTTCACCATCCAGTACCGGTACCGGGTCGGCAGCCAGATCGCGTACGGTGACGTTGTCGCCGTTAGCGCGCGCTTCTTCAGCGTAAAAATCAGCCAGCTGGCCTGACTGTGAATAACCGGCAAGAATACTGGATTTCAGAATTAATACGTGGCTCATAATAGGTTCCTGTGGGTTATGCAGCGGGCTTCCCGCTCAATGCGTCATACTCTACGGCGTTCACCGGCAGCGTAAAAGCGTAATAATTCGAGGCCGATGTTCGAATTAATTGAATAAGCCTGCCGTGGCGGCTCAGCCAGCAGGCTGAGAATATGCTATTATGGCGTCCGGTAATTGATTGAATCTGCCGGGAAAGCCTCCCGGCGCCGCGCGTGTTTGCGCCGTGCTGCACTAACAGGTAATCCATCTTTATGTCATCTTCCATTGAATCACCTTTAGCTCCACTCTGGGCCCGGCTTGATGCGCTGACGCTGCGCGATCGCCAGCGCCTGCAGCGACGTCTGCAGGGGGCGGCAAAGGTGAAAAACAGCGCCGCACAGCAGGCCATTGCCGCTGAGCTGGCGGACGAATTCAGCGCGGCTGAACAGCGCATCGCCCGGCGCGTGGCCGGCACACCGCGCATTACCTTTCCTGAGAATCTGCCGGTCAGCCAGAAGCAGCAGGCAATTTCAGACGCTATTCGCGATCACCAGGTCGTGATTGTTGCCGGTGAAACCGGATCGGGCAAAACCACACAGCTGCCGAAAATCTGCCTGGCGCTGGGACGCGGCGTAAAAGGCCTTATCGGGCATACGCAGCCGCGTCGTCTGGCGGCGCGCACCGTGGCGAACCGTATCGCGGAAGAGCTGGAGACCTCGCCGGGAAGCACCATCGGCTATAAAGTCCGTTTTACCGATCAGGTCAGCGACAGCACGCAGGTCAAACTGATGACCGACGGTATTCTGCTGGCGGAGATCCAGCAGGATCGGCTGCTGCTGCAGTACGATACCATCATTATTGATGAGGCGCATGAGCGCAGCCTCAACATCGATTTTCTGCTGGGCTATCTGCGCGAGCTGCTGCCGCGTCGCCCCGATCTCAAAGTGATCATCACGTCTGCCACCATCGATCCGCAGCGCTTTTCGCGTCACTTTAACAACGCGCCGGTCATCGAAGTCTCAGGGCGAACTTACCCGGTGGAGGTGCGCTATCGGCCCATCGCGGAAGAGGCAGATGAGAGCGATCGCGATCAGCTGCAGGCTATTTTTGACGCCGTGGATGAGCTGGGGCAGGAGAGCCGCGGCGATATATTGATCTTCATGAGCGGTGAGCGTGAGATCCGCGACACGGCCGATGCGCTGATGAAGCGCGATTTACCGCATACTGAGATCCTGCCGCTCTATGCACGTCTCTCCAATGCGGAACAGAATCGCGTGTTTCAGTCCCACAGCGGACGGCGCATTGTCCTGGCGACCAACGTAGCAGAGACTTCGCTCACCGTGCCCGGCATTAAATATGTCATCGATCCCGGTACCGCGCGAATCAGCCGCTACAGCTATCGCACCAAGGTACAGCGCCTGCCGATTGAGCCGGTTTCGCAGGCTTCGGCAAACCAGCGTAAAGGGCGCTGCGGCCGCGTGTCGGAAGGGATCTGTATCCGGCTCTATTCCGAGGATGATTTCCTCAGCCGGCCCGCCTTTACCGATCCGGAGATCCTGCGCACCAATCTCGCGTCGGTGATCCTGCAGATGACCGCCCTGGGACTGGGCGATATTGCGGCGTTCCCGTTTGTGGAAGCGCCTGATAAGCGGAACATTCAGGACGGCGTGCGGCTGCTGGAAGAGCTGGGCGCTATCACCCTCGATGAAAATGAGCACTACAGGCTGACGCCTTCCGGACGCACGCTGGCGCAGCTGCCGGTAGATCCGCGTCTGGCACGGATGGTGCTGGAGGCGCAGCGATTTGGCTGCGTGCGCGAGGTGATGATTATCGCAGCGGCGCTCTCCATTCAGGATCCGCGTGAGCGTCCGGTTGAGAAACAGCAGGCGTCTGATGAGAAGCATCGCCGCTTTGCAGATAAAGAGTCTGACTTCCTCGCCTTTGTAAACCTCTGGAATTACATCCAGGAGCAGCAGAAAGCGCTGTCGGGCAACCAGTTCCGTCGTCAGTGTAAGAGCGACTATCTCAACTATCTGCGCGTGCGCGAATGGCAGGATATCTACACGCAGCTGCGTCAGGTCGTGCGTGAACAGGGTATGCCCGTTAACAGCGAGCCGGCACCTTATCGTGAAGTGCACTGTGCGCTGCTCACCGGTCTGCTGTCGCATATCGGACAGAAAGATGCAGAGAAGCAGGAGTTTACCGGCGCGCGCAACGCCCGCTTTGCCATTTTCCCTGGCTCCGGCCTGTTTAAAAAGCCGCCGAAATGGACCGTGGTAGCGGAACTGGTGGAAACCAGCCGCCTGTGGGGCCGGGTGGCGGCACGCATCGATCCGGAGTGGATTGAGCCGCTCGCTCAGCATCTTATTAAGCGGAGCTACAGCGAACCGCACTGGGAGAAAGCGCAGGGCGCGGTGATGGCTACGGAAAAGGTGACGCTCTACGGGCTGCCGATTGTTCAGGCGCGTAAAGTGAATTACAGCCGTATCGATCCGCAGCTGAGCCGCGAGCTGTTTATTCGCCATGCGCTGGTTGAGGGCGACTGGCAGACGCGCCACGCCTTTTTCCGCACCAACCTGAAGCTGCGCAGTGAAGTGGAAGACCTGGAGCATAAATCACGGCGCCGTGACATTCTGGTTGATGACGAAACGCTGTTTGCGTTTTACGATCGCCGTCTGGGCAAAGAGGTGGTCTCAGCCCGTCACTTTGACAGCTGGTGGAAGCAGGCCAGTAAAGAGAATCCGGATCTGCTTAACTTTGACAAGCAGATGCTGATCAAAGAGGGGGCAGATAAAGTCAGCCAGCTCGACTACCCCAATGTCTGGCAGCAGGGCAACCTGAAGCTGCGGCTCACCTATCAGTTTGAGCCCGGTACCGATGCGGATGGCGTGACTGTGCATATCCCGCTGCCGCTGCTGAATCAGGTGGAGGAAGCGGGGTTTGAGTGGCAGATCCCCGGCGTGCGGCGTGAACTGATCATCGCGCTGATTAAATCGCTGCCTAAACCGCTGCGCCGTAATTTTGTGCCGGCGCCCAATTACGCCGAAGCATTTCTCGGTCGCGTCCAGCCGCTGGCGCAGCCGCTGCTGGACGCGCTGGAGCGTGAGTTCCGGCGCATGTCAGGCGTGACGATAGAGCGCGATGCCTGGCAGTGGGATCAGGTGCCCGATCACCTTAAAATGACGTTCCGCATTGTGGATGAGCACAACCGCAAGCTGCAGGAAGGGAAAGATCTGCATCAGCTGAAACAGGCGCTCAAAGGCAAAGTGCAGGAGACGCTGTCGAAGGTTGCTGATGATGGTCTGGAGCAGAGCGGCCTGCACATCTGGAGTTTTGGCGATCTGCCGCAGAGTTATGAGCAGAAGCGCGGCAGTTATCAGGTTAAAGCCTGGCCGGCGCTGGTGGATGAAAAAGAGAGCGTGGCGATCCGCCTGTTTGACAGTGAAGAGGAGCAGCAGAAGATGATGTGGCGCGGCCAGCGTCGCCTGCTGCTGCTGAACATTCCGTCACCGGTTAAATATCTGCATGAAAAACTGCCTAACAAAGCCAAGCTCGGGCTCTATTTTAATCCTTACGGCAAAGTGCTGGAGCTGATAGACGACTGTATCGCCTGCGGGGTAGATAAACTCATGGCGGAGGCGGGGGGTCCCGCCTGGCAGCAGCAGAATTTTGAGCAGCTGCGCGATAAAGTGCGGGCAGAGCTGAACGACACCGTGGTGACGATTGCGCAGCAGGTTGAGCAGATCCTGACCTGCGTGTTCAATATTAACAAGTTTCTGAAAGGCCGCGTGGATATGACGCTGGCGCTGGCGCTCGCAGATATCAAACAGCAGATGAGCGGTCTGGTCTATCGCGGATTTGTTACCGGCAATGGCTACGATCGGCTGGGTGATACGTTGCGCTACCTGCAGGGAATTGAGCGCCGTCTGGAGAAGCTGCCCGCCGATCCGCACAGCGATCGCGCCCGCATGCTGAAAGTACAGGCGGTGGAACAGGCGTGGAACGTCTGGCGCAGCAAGCTGCCGCCGCAGCGCCGGGATGATGCTGATGTAGTGGCGATCCGCTGGATGATTGAAGAGCTGCGCATCAGCTACTTTGCCCAGCAGCTGGGTACCCCGTATCCGGTTTCGGATAAGCGGGTGCTGCAGGCAATGGAGCAGCTAAGCTAGTTAATCAGGCGGTCAGCAGGGGCGCATTGCTGCGCGCCTGCTTACTCGGCCAGCTCTTCAAGCTTATCTTTAAATGAGGTCACGGCAATAGCCCGGTTATCAGCGCGATAGCGATCGGCCGGCGCCGGTGCCGAACTCTGCACGGCGATCAGCTGCCAGCCGTCATCTTTTTTCAGCAGCAGCGGTGAGCCGCTGTCGCCAGGCAGCGTATCACACTGGTGCGACAGCACCGCGCGCTGCGCCCAGCCGGTGACGGCACAGTCGCTGTGGGAATAGAGCGAGTCGAGATGATCGGCCGGATAACCCGCCTGGGTGACTTTGCGGCCGCTCTCTTTGAGCGCAGCGGTAAGATCGCTGCGTGAGCCATCAAACAGCGGGATCGGCACAATCCCTGAAGGGGGGTTGTGCAGGATCACCAGACCATAATCGTAAGGCGCGGCAGCAGACGGAACAATCCAGCCCTCACCATCAGCCTGCAGGCGACGCGCCAGCGATGGCTCAACCCGGGCATCAATATCGTGGATCTCGTAACGCCAGCCTTTTTCACCCGCCATAAAGCGCAGCGCAACCGGTTTGTCGAACCGGCCTGGCGGTGTCAGCAGACAGTGGCCGGCGGTCAGCGCCAGATGGGCAGAGATCAGCGTGGCGGTGCAGAGGTTGCCGCTTTCTGTCTCCAGCTGACCAATGGCATCCCACGGGGCAGCGACCACGTCGCTGATGGCCTGGCGGTGGTCTTTACCAAAAAACAGCGTCTTGATCTCTTCGGGACTCAGCCCGTCTTCATCATCAGCGTGTGCCGTAAGGGTAAAGCTGAAAATACCAATAAATAACAGAATGGCCAGGCGCATAGTTCTCTCGACAGGGAGAATAAAAGGGAGTTTTTGTTATCACGCTTAGGCGATAACTATAGTCGGTGAGTGGTGAAAAAGGGAGAAATATTGGAGTAATCAGCGCGCTACAGCCATTAAATAAAAAAACTGGCTGCGACAATGCCACAGAGAATCATCACAAAGAGAATAATTTCGAAGCGATAGCGACGCACCATTTTTCGCTACTCCAGTAAATAAACACCCGGCATAACCGGGTGTTTTAAACAACGTGGTGTTGGCGCGAACTTATTTCGCTGATTTTTTCATTTTATGATGCTTTTTAGCCGCCTGCGCTTTCTGCGCAGCAGGTTTAGCTGACTTCATGTGGTGCTTTTTAGCCGCCTGCGCTTTCTGTGCAGCAGGTTTAGCGGATTTTACGTGGTGCTTTTTGGCCGCCTGCGCTTTCTGTGCAGCGGGCTGAGTTGATTTCTTGTGGTGCTTTTTAGCGGCCTGCGCTTTCTGTTCAGCAGGCTTGGTTGCTTTTTTATGATGCTTTTTCGCAGCCTGGGCTTTCTGCGCAGCAGCTTTATGTTTGTGATGCACCATTTTATGTTTAGCTGGCGCAGCGGTAGTGGAGCTGGTGGTGGCAGTTGCCGCCGGAGCAGCGGTTGTCTCAGCAGCAAAAGCAGCAGAAGAGAGACCCATAGCAGCGGCGATTACCAGTGCACATAATTTTTTCATCGCTTAATCCTCGGACTATTTTTCATATGTAGCCCACTGCGGGGCCGGTGAAAACACTATATGAAAAAGCGATTTCGATTTCCGTGAGGGATTGGTATCGGCGTGTAACGGATTGTACAGTGCGGGAAAACGGCGGCCGGTGTAAGGCCGCCTGCGGGTTAATCGGCGAGGTAACGCTGCTCCAGGTGCTGACGGAAATAGTCCGGATTCAGCGCTTCACCGGTGGCATTACGCAGCAGCTGTTCCGTCGGGAAGCGACTGCCATGCTGCCAGATATTCTGTTGCAGCCAGTCAAATACCGGCTGCAGTTCGCCGTTCAGGATCAGCGTCTCCAGCTGCGGAATTGCACGCTTCACTGCCTGATAAAGCTGTGCCGCATACATCGCGCCCAGCGTGTAAGTCGGGAAATAGCCGAACGCGCCGTCTGTCCAGTGGATATCCTGCATACAGCCATCGCGATAGTTACCACGGGTATCAATACCCAGCGACTGCTGCATTTTTTCATCCCACAGCGCCGGAATATCCTCGACCTCAATCTCACCCTCAATCAGTGCCCGTTCAATCTCGTAACGCAGAATAACGTGCGCCGGATAGCTCAGTTCATCGGCATCAACGCGGATAAAGCCGGGTTTGACGCGTTGCGCCAGGCGAATAAAGTTATGCGTCTCCAGCGCAGGCTGCTCTCCCATCAGGGCGATCACCTGCGGCTGGATATGCTGCAGAAAGGCGCGGCTGCGGCCCAGCTGCATCTCCATAAACAGACTCTGTGACTCATGAATGGCGGTGGAGCGCGCCAGGGCGACCGGCTGACCGCGCCACTGCTGCGGCAGATTCTGCTCGTAGCGCGCGTGCCCGGTTTCATGGATCACGCCCATCATGGCGCTGAGAAACTCGCTTTCGTTGTAGCGCGTGGTGATACGTACGTCGTCAGGCACGCCGCCGCAGAAAGGGTGAGCGCTGACATCCAGCCGGCCATGATTGAAATCGAAGCCGAGCAGCTTCATAACGCTCAGGCCCAGCTGCTTCTGCGACTCAACGGCAAACGGTCCCAGCGGCTGAAGCGGCGGCTGCGCCTGCTTCGCTACCGCCCGCTGCAGTAAATCCGGCAGCCAGCTTTTCAGTGCGCCAAACGTGGCGTCAAGCCGGGTGCTGGTCATGCCCGGTTCATACAGATCCAGGAGCGCGTCATAGCGCGACGTACCAGCCGCTGCAGCGCGCAGCTGCGCCTCTTCCCGGCTCAGCCGGACAACCTCTTTAAGATTAGTACTGAAGCCCTGCCAGTCATTCGCGGGGCGCTGCGATCGCCACGCATGCTCGCAGCGGGAGCCTGCCAGCGATTTGGCTTCGACCAGCGCGGCGGGAAGCAGCGTGGCCTGACGCCATGCACGCTGCATCTCAGCCACGTTCGCCTGCTCAACGTCGTTGAGTGACTCCTGCTCAGCCGCTGAGAAAAGTCCTTCCAGCGCCGGCGCGGTCAGCAGCTCATGCATAAAGACGCTGAGTTCAGCCAGCGCTTCGCCGCGCGCCTGACTGCCGCCGGGCGGCATGGTGGTCTGCATATCAACCCCGGCGATCGCACCGAGATGACCAAAACGGGAAAGGCGCTGAAACGTGCGGGTAAGTTCCTGATAAGCTGATGTCACAGCCAGATCTCCTTAAGCGGGTAAGCGGGGGGGTGTCTCCCGCAAGGGTAAATCAACCGGCCAGCAAAAGCGAACGCTGGCGCCGCCCAGCGGCGAGCTCTCAATCACCACCTGCCCCTGCAGCGCCTGGGCGATGGAGTGAACGATAGCCAGTCCGAGGCCACAGCCGCCGGTGGCGCGGTCGCGGCTGGGATCGAGACGGACAAACGGCTCAAACACCCGCTGGCGCTCGTCGGCCGGAATGCCGGGACCATCATCCTCTACCTGCAGAATGCCGGTCGTGCCGTCGAACCAGAGGCTGACGCGCAGCCGCTCGCTGGCGTAGCGCAACGCATTATTGACCAGATTATCCAGCACCCGCTCCATCAACCGCATGTCGGCGCTGCCGGTATTTTGCAGCTGCGGAATATCCAGCGCGATCTGCGTGTGCGGTTGCATACTCTGCACATCAGCAATATAGAGCCGCAGCCACTGCGCCAGGTCGAACGACTGCAGATGCAGATCGACCCGCGGGCGGTCAAGCCGGGCATAGGTCAGCAGCTCTTCGATCAGGCTTTCCAGCTGACCCACGTCGCGATTCAGCGCAGCGGACTCCGCGTCCGTCAGATTTTCGCTCATCTCCAGCCGGTAGCGCAGGCGTACCAGCGGCGTGCGCAGCTCGTGGGCAATGCCATCAATCAGCTGTTTTTTACTGGCCACCAGCGTATTAATGTTCTCTGCCATCTGGTTAAACGCGACGCCGAGACTGTGAAGGCTGGAGGTGCTTTCAAAATGCGTGCGCACATCCAGCTCGCCGCGACCAAAGCGCTCTGCGGCTTTCTCCAGCCGCTGCATCTCCTGCCAGTGCGGGCGTAACCAGATAAATACCGGCAGCGCCAGCGACATCCCGATAAACGCCACCAGCGCAATATCCAGCAGCCGCATCTGATGCAGATAAAACAGGTAAGGGATCGGCCCGACGGAGAGCACGTAATGGCTGCGGGGAATATGCTGCAGAAAGGTGTATTGGTCGTCGAGCGCGACAATTTCTCCGGCGCGCAGCCGCTTCATATCGCGCTCATCAAGCTGGTACTTACTCATAGGCTCGATATTCAGATCAAAGGAGAGATCGAGATCGAGACTGCGGATCGTTTTGTTCCAGTCGCGCGGCGGGATCTCGCGCAGCTCGCTGCGCATCAGAAACAGCGAGCTGGCCATCAGGTCGTTCATCGACTGCCGGCCAGCCCGCTCGGCGGTAAACTTATACACCAGGCCTACCAGCAGGGTCATCACCAGAAAGCAGACAAACAGCAGCAGGTAAAACTGGATAAAGAGCTTTCTCATCAGCTGCGGGTATCCCATGCCTGAGGCGCAAACAGATAGCCTTTATTGCGAATGGTTTTGATACGAAACGGCTCGGTTGCGCTGTCATGCAGCTTTTTACGCAGCCGTGAGATAGCCACATCAATACTGCGATCCATGCCGTCATAGCTGACGCCGCGCAGCGTCATCAGCAGCGCGTCGCGATCGAGGATCTCCCCGGCGTGGCTGGCCAGCTGCCACAGCAGATCGAAATCTGCGGTTGAAAGCGTAATATTCTCATCAAACAGCAGCACCTGACGGTTCAGCGCATCGATGGTCAGCGACCCAAACCGCAGTACCTTCTGCGACTGCTGCTGTGCCGGCGTGCTTTCCGGCTTGTTGACCACCGCCTGCCGCAGATGCAGACGCAGACGCGCCAGCAGCACGGCAGGGGGCGTGGTTTTGAGAATATAGTCATTCGCGCCCATCTCAAGCGCGAGAATGTGGTTCATATCGCTGTCGAGCGAGGTCAGCAGGACAACGGGCCCGCTCCAGTGCGCCCGCAGATCGCGACAGAGCGTCATGCCATCTTTACCCGGCAGCATGATATCCAGCAGGACCAAATCCGGCTGGACGTCAAGAATCGTTGCCTCAGCGCGATCGCCGCGCGTTTCGACAACCACGTCAATATCATGGCGACCCAGATAGGCAGCGATCAGCTCGCCGACTTCCGGCTCATCTTCAACATAGACAATTTTGTTCATAGGTAAGTGTGCTGAAAAAGAATGGCAGCAGCATAGCTTTTCCTGGTCCTGAGCACTACGCTACCGCACGAAATATCCCTGTCTTACTGGTATATACACCGTGAAATGTGCCATTATTAGCGGCGCGTTAAGGCGCAAGGTTCGGAACCGCATTGAAAAACAGGAGGAGTGCGAGGGTGTCTGATAAAGAGCTGGCTTCAGCCGGATACAGTGATCGCATCTGCTTCAATTACAGTGATTTTCTCTCCGCTTCCTGCAAAAAACGCTGGAGCTTTGTTGACGCCATTTACGGTGTCATGCCTATCTTTGGCATGGTGACCCGTAAGTCAGCGCACAGTTTACAGGCCAGCGACGATCACCTGAAAGAATTAGCGTTGCAAATCATTTCAACGCAGGTCAGCGATGAGATCAACATTGCCCGACTCATCACGCTGGCGGAACAGCAGCATATCAGCCGGTTTGATATCCAGCTGCCTTATCCGCTCTCTGCTGAACAGCTTGATGGTATTCACCATGAATACAGCAAACCGTTAAATCTTACACAGCAAAACGATCTGCTGTGCGTCTCCATTCCGGCACTCGCGCATTAATTACTGCGTGAGCTGCCACAGCGCGGGCAGCGATGCCGCCATCAACAGCACAATAGCAATGCGTTCCAGCTGCAGCAGCGGTTTATCACCGCGTCCGCCCCGTCGGGCGTAGAGAAACAGCAGCAGCCCCGGTGCGTAAAGCACCACTGAGAGCAGCAGATGCAGCGGGCCTGAGGCATACAGCAGCCAGAGGCCATACAGTGTGGCACCCAGCCCGATGCTCATCGCCAGCGGCTTCTGCTGACCCCGCACCACCTTCATCAGGTAGAGTCCTACTAGCAGATAAGGCACCAGAATCATCTCTGAGGCGATAGTCAGCAGGGTGTTGTAATCGGCACCGGTAAACGCGATGGCGATAAGACAAACCTGTACGCTGCCGTTAGTCAGCCACAGCGACGCTGCCGGTGAATTGTGGCGGTTCTGCCGGGCAAGACTGCGCGGGAAGGCCCCCTGCTGAGCGGCGATAAACGGCACTTCGGCCGCCATGATCGTCCAGCTGAGATAGGCGCCGCAGACCGAGACGATCAGACCGGCGGCTATCACCGCATCCCCCCAGTTTCCCAGCAGATGCGTCATCAGACCGGCCATCGACGGGTTGCGCAGCTGCGCCAGTTCAGCGCGCGGGATCACGCCCAGCGAGAGCAGCGTGACCAGCAGATACACCAGTAGCGCAGCCAGCACCGCCAGCAGCGTAGCGCGTCCCACATCCTGTTTATTGCGCGCGCGCGCCGATACCACAACGGCACCCTCAACGCCGATAAATACCCAAAGCGTGATAAGCATGGTCTGTTTAATCTGCTGCCACAGCGGCTGACCCAGTTCAGCACCGCTGAAATCAAACCTGAACCGGTCATAGTTAAAGGCCAGCAGCGCCAGCACCACAAACAGCAGCAGCGGCACCAGCTTGCCGAGCGTCGCCAGCATATTAATGCTCGCGGCGGTCTGTACGCCGCGCAGCACCAGCCAGTGCACCAGCCAGAGCAGCACCGAAGCGCCCAGCATCGCCTGCCAGGTGTTACCGTCGCCAAACACCACGTGCTGCGGCGTGTCGGTGAAAAAGCTCAGGGCGGAGAACACAATCACCAGATAGGAGACGTTGGCGATCACCGCGCAGAGCCAGTAGCCCCACGCCGAACAGAATCCCGTCAGCTCACCAAATCCGGCGCGGGCATAGGTAAAGATACCGCCGTCGAGATCCGGTCTGAGTCGCGTCAGCAGCAGCATCGCCAGCGAGAGAAAAATAATACCCACACCGGTGATGAGCCAGCCAATAAGCAGCGCCGCCGGACCCGCGACCGCCGCCATATTCTGCGGCAGGCTGAATACGCCCGCGCCAAGCATGGAACTGAGCACCAGAGCCGTCAGCGCGCTAAGACCTAATTTTTTATCCAAAATGCCATTCCTGAACAGCAGAGTATGCTGGGTCGTGAACGTTCCGTAGAAGTGTAGTGCACTATTATGTGCCGATTAAAACGGAATCCCCTGAAAACAGGCGGCCGATTTTACGAGGAGCAGCGGGGGATGGCAATGCAAGAGTATGCAGATTTGCGCAGGAACTATGCAAACAGCAGGGCAGCCAGGCTGCCCTGCTGCGACATTATTTAAACAGATCGGCGGTAACGGTAAGATTGCCACCGCTCTGGTTCTGCCACTGGCGCGTAATGTGGTAGTACTTCGCGCCTTTCGCAATAGCGCGCTTGCCTACGGCCTCTGAAATCTCAACAGGCGTGCCGAAGTGATCGGAGAAGGTGATGGTATCAAACGGCTGCATCTGCGCAGCGGTAATCGCATTGACTTCCTGCACGCTGCGGCCGTCAGACTGCTTCACCGTATAGCGCTTGCCGGTTGAGCTCTGCGTTTCAAAGAAGCGACCCACGTTCGTACTCGGCGTATCAGATGAGGCAACGCCCGGCAGCGCGACGCGCGACGCGGCGGCGCCACCCGCAGCCAGCGCGGCTTTTCCGGCTTCGGAATCGGCCGGAATGGAGTTTGACGTATCCTGCACAATGCGCGCTTTGGCATCGGCTTTGTAGACATAAGCCGTTACGTACTGATTACCGCCGTTATTGGCATCGACCTGACGCACAATAAAGAATGAGGCAGCGCCTTTTTTCTGTGCGGCTCTGGAGATAGCATCATTGACCGCCGGCTGGCTGGAGAAGAAACCACTGACTGAAACGGTGTCGAACGGTTCAAGACGGTAGGCTTCCGCTTTTGGCAGCTCTTTAACGCCATTGATCACGCGATACTGCGTTTCAGTCGACGCTTTAACGGCGTCAGCTTTGTATAAATCAGCGGTAACGCGCCAGTTGCCGCCGTTACCGTTGGTGTCATTGATGCCCTGAACGTAAAACGAGTCAGCGCCTTTCTCATCTGCCGCTTTCGAGACTGCGCTGGTGGCGTCACCGATTGCGTTGAAACGGCCGTTGATATTAATACGTTCGAATGGTTTCAGGCCGGCCGCTTGTTCCGGCGTCAGCTCTTTGGCAGCAAACGCGTTAGCTGCCAGCAGCGATAACAGAGTAGACGCCAGAATGGTGTTCTTCAGCTTCATAAAAATGATCCTTCGCCTTACGCAAAATGAGTACGAAAACGTGCTGGACTCTTGATGTATAACAGATTAGCCGCTGATTATTGCATGTAATAATCAGCCTGTCTCAGCCAATTTAGCGTGAATGCCGTATGGATGCATGTCTCTTTTACCGGCAATATTTTTGATGAAAATCGCGGACGCGTCTGTGATGCAGTTTAGCGCGTGTCCCGCTCAGGCTACGCGCTGGTCTGTTTAGAATGTTGGTGTAGCAGGGCGGTCGTCATAATGCAGGGGCGCCGCAGCGCCCGTTACTGTTAATCCTCTTCATCTTCCTCATCATCGCGGTCGACCGGCGATCTGAAATCATCCGGCTTGATCGCCAGCAAATCACAGCGCAGATGGTCGATAACCTGCTCAGCCGTATTGCCAAGAAAGGCCGCCGAGAGGCCGGTTCGGCCAATCGTACCGAGCACAACAATACCGGCATCCAGCTGTGAAGCGATATCGGGGATCACCTCTTCCGGCAGGCCCTTAGCGACGTGAGTGAACTCTTCCCCGATAGAGAACTTCTGTCGCAGCGCCTTCATCGCCACCAGATGCTGACCGCGGATAGCGTCGTTATAGACGCTGGGATCAAAGTCGGGCAGCTCAATCGCGATATTAATTGGCGTAACCGGGTAGGCACCAACAAGATGGACTTCGGTATGATTCACCATCTCCGCCAGACGCACTGTTTCGCGGATCAGTTTCTGATTCAGCTCATCGTGATGCGGCTCTTCGCTGGCGAGGTTTACCGCGACTACCGCTTTAGCGCCTTCCGGCCACGGCTGATCTTTTACCATCCATACCGGGCAGGGACATTTACGCAGTAAATGCCAGTCAGTGGGGGTAAAAATAACCGACTCCAGCCGGTCATGCTGATGGGCCATTTTCAGCACCAGATCGTGATTGTGCGCCAGTACTTCCTGAATAATTGCTTCAAAAGGGCGGTTATGCCAGACCACTTTAATTTCAATATCCACACCCGCATCCAGATAGGCCTGAGCCTGCTCACGGATCCATTCGGTGCGCTGGCTGATTACCCCTTTACGCATATTTGTGCGCTCATCGGGCGAAAGCAGGGTGGTCATTTCATAGGAGAAATCATAGATAGGCAGAAAAGCTTTGATTTTTCCGCCAATGCGTTGATTCAGATAAACCGCACGCCGCAGCGCCGGCTGATCATCCTGCTGGGGATCGATCGCGACCAGAACATGTTGGTAACGGGACATAGCGCACTCTCCTTAAACCAAAGCCATTTGGAATAAAGATAGCCTAAGTTCCGGGCGCGCAGAAGCGGAAAAGGTGTAGCCGGATCAATAAAATAACAATTACTGACCCGGCAATGCCTCAGGCGGGTTGAGCGGCCTGACCCGCCAGCTCAGAGAGCAGGGCGTGATCCTCAATAGTGATATATTTGCCTTTAACGGCCAGCATGCCGCTTTTTTGAAAACGACCCAGCAGACGACTGATGGTTTCAACCGTCAGTCCCAGATAGTTACCAATATCACCACGCGTCATGGTCAGCCGGAACTCGCGCTGTGAAAAGCCACGCTGTCCAAAGCGCCGCGAGAGATTCCAGATAAAGGCGGCCAGACGCTCTTCAGCATTTTTCCTGGAGAGGAGCATGATCATATCCTGGTCACCTTTGATCTCACCGCTCATCAGGCGCATCATTTGCTGACGCAGGGCCGGCATTTTACCTGACAGATCGTCCAGCGTCTCAAAAGGGATTTCACAGACCATGGCGGTTTCCAGCGCCTGCGCAAAGCCCGGATGACGGGCGCTGACGATGGCATCAAATCCCACCAGATCGCCCGCCAGATGAAAGCCGGTGATCTGCTCGTCACCCTGTTCCGTAATGGTATAACTCTTGATAGTGCCGGAGCGTATGGCATACAGCGACTTCAGCTCGTCGCCCGCCTTGAATAACATCTGGCCTTTCTGAATCGGCTTTTTACGTTCGATGATGTTATCCAGCTGATCAAGCTCATGCTCATTCAGTGTGAAAGGAATACACAACTGGCTGATGCTGCAATCCTGACAGTGGATCGCACATCCGCCAGACTGAATACGTCGAATGCTGCGTTTATCCTGGATCATATCTGTACGCTCGATGATTATTGACTGTCATCAATTTTACCATTTTTCTTCCTGCTGTGAATGCGCGCAGGCTGGATCTGGCACAAAAACCTTACAAAAACTGGGTATTCGCCTGCCTGATTTTACCCGCGCGACGCAATTGCACCTGATGTCTGCTGTTCAGACCTTTTACCCTGCACGGCAACCTTTGCTATTCTTCAGTTTTATCAGTATGCCGCGCGCATATGCTTAATCGGGTATGGGAAAACATGATGAGCCTTGATGATGAAGACCTGTTCCGCGATGCCATGGGTGATGTCACGCCCCTGAAAGATTGCGCCAATACGCAATGGCTGCGCGCACCTTCAACGAAAGCGCCACGGGCTGTGCCGCCGGAAAGTGCAGATAACTTTCTCACGCGCGGTTTTCTGGAGATCGTTCCGCTCACATCGCCGCTGGAATACCGGGCAGAAGGTATTCAGCAGGGCGTACTGGATAAAGTGCGCCTGGGCAAATATCCGCTGGAGGCCAGCCTGAACCTGCTGCGTCAGCCGGTGGAGACCTGCCGCCAGTCACTGTTTAGTTTTATGCAGGAAGCACACAGACAGGGATTACGTAATCTGCTGATTATTCATGGTAAAGGACGTAATGATGAGTCGCATGCCAACATTGTGCGCAGCTATCTGGCGCGCTGGCTGCAGCAGTTTGACGACGTGCAGAGCTTCTGTACCGCACAGCCGCAGCACGGCGGTGCGGGCGCACTTTACGTCAGTTTGCGCAAAACGGAGCAGGCGCGACTCGACAACCGCGAGCGGCACGCCAAGCGCAGCCGCTAATGGTGAAATTTGCGGATAGTGGCAATCAGCACCTCGGCACTGAGGCTGAGCGGATAGCCACTGCGGGTGATAATACCCACCGGTTCACCGGGGCCGGGTGAGACGAGCGGCAGTGCCTGCAGGGCGTGATGTTCAAGATCTTCCTTTACCGCACCAGAAGGGACAAACCAGACATAGTCGTAGCGCAGGGCCAGCTGGCGGGCAAGGGAGGTCGAAGAGGTTTCAACGCAGTCCGGAGGTAAACTGCAGCTCTGCTCATCCAGCATGTGCTGAGCGATACGCCGTGGTGCCGTGCCTTCCGGCGAGATAACCACCGGCCACTGCATGGCGCGGGATAGGGTGACGTTGTCACTTAACAGCGGGTGCTCCGGCCTGACCACCAGCTTCAGCGACTCCAGAAACAGCAGCTCATAGCTTAAACCCGCCATCATCTCACTGCTTGCCATGCGGCCAATGCCGACATCAAATTCACCGGCGCGCAGCCCGGCCAGCAGCACGTTGTTGTGCAGCGTAGCCACCTGCACAGTGGTGTTTGGCTGCTGCTCATGAAAGCGGTCCAGGATCTGCGGTAGCATGCCCATTGCCGCCGTGGTGAGCGCGCCCAGCCGGATAATAACCGGCCGTCCCGGTGCCGGTGCATTAAAGCTCTGTGCAGCATGGTTCAGCGCATCCAGCACTTTAACTGCATAAACCAGAAACTGTTCGCCCGCCGTGGTCAGCTGCGCACCTGAACGTCCGCGATCCAGCAGGCGCGTACCTGCCAGTTCCTCAAGCTCATTCAGCGTTTTGGAGAGTGCCGGCTGGCTCAGGCTGAGCGTCTCTGCAGCGCGCCCCAGCGTTCCCTGTTGCGCGACAGCCACAAAAGCGTGCAGGTGGCGCAGACGAATGCGCTGGCTGAAAACCATATTTTTATCCATGTGGTCAACGTAATCCGTAAGGGCTGGCGAGAGCAACCAGCAAAAATGCGTTCTGTTAACTTAATTGCAAAATGAATTTAACAAAAGTCTTTTCATCGGCGCCCTGTCCTGAGCTGTTGTTTTTACGCTCTGCCACCCTCAGAATAGAGATCGCCCTCTGCAAAAGCATTTCTTATCAGAGGGTTAAATTGTTCTGCCTCTGGACGGATCTTGTTAGATGTAAAAAAATTGTGCGAAGCAGGGTTAACGATGGGCTATCATATTCGCCATTTTTTTTACCAAAATTGATGACCTTTTTGCTGAACAGCAGGAGTTATACCGTGACCAGCGCCGAAGCCGTAGATGTCCGCCAGTTAATCAACCGTCATGCGCTGAGCCGCTGGCAGAAACGGCTTATCGCGCTCTGTTTTGTCATTGTTGCGCTGGACGGTATGGATATTGCGCTGATGGGATTCATTGCGCCAGCGCTAAAAGCCAGCTGGGGCGTAACGAATCATCAGCTGGGCATGGTGATCAGCGCCGCGTTGATTGGTCTGGCACTGGGAGCGATGGTGGCCGGGCCGCTGGCCGATCGCTACGGGCGACGCATCATGATCCTGCTAAGCGTGCTCTTTTTTGGACTCTGGACATTGGCCACCGCACTGGCGCAGAACGCAGAGCAGATGATGCTGTTTCGCTTCCTCACCGGGCTGGGACTTGGTGCCGCCATGCCTAACGTCGGGACGCTGGTGGCGGAATATGCACCCGAACGTCGCCGATCGTTTATCATTACTGTGGTATTTTGCGGTTTCACCTTTGGCGCAGCGGCGGGAGGATTCGCGGCGTCCTGGCTGCTGCCGCGTTATAGCTGGCACGCGGTATTACTGATGGGCGGTGTTCTGCCGCTGCTGGTGCTGCCCTGGCTGATGTGCGGCCTGCCGGAATCGGTGCGCTTTCTGATTCATCAGCGCGCGCCGGCGGCACGTATACACGCGATCGTTGACCGCATGCTGCCCGGAGAGGTGGCGCCAGGCAGCCACTATCACGCCAGTGAGGGGATTACTGTGCGGCGTGGCGCGATAGCCACAGTAGTATCAGACTCTTATCTTTTTGGCAGCTTGATGCTCTGGGGCGGCTACTTTATGGGGCTGTTTCTGGTCTACCTCATTGGCAGCTGGCTGCCGTCGCTGATTAACACGCTGGGGATGTCGTTGACTGAGGCCGCAATTGTCACCGCCATGTATCAGGCCGGCGGCACGCTGGGCTCGCTGTTTGCCGGCTGGCTGATGGACCGCATGAACGCCAGTCTCGCGCTGGCGGCGATCTACTTCTGCGGTGGCATTGCGATTGTTGCACTGGGCTTCTCTCCGGCCCAGGTTGGATTAATGAGCGCCATCGCGTTCTGTAGCGGTTTCTGCTTTAACGGCGCCAATACCGGAATGAACGCGCTCTCTGCACACTTCTATCCCACGCATGCCCGCGCAACCGGCTCAAGCTGGATGCATGGCGTTGGCCGTATTGGTGCGATTCTCAGCGCGTTTGCCGGCGCAGAGTTGCTCGCGCTGGGCTGGGCATTCAGCCAGATTTTCCTGCTGCTGGCGATACCGGCCGCGCTGACAACCCTGATGCTGGTGCTCAAATACCGCGTTGCTGACCCGAAACCCGGCGCGGAGTGACAGGGCGATCACACTTCAGGGAAAATTTTACCTGCGCTGCGTGCCTTGATTTAGAGTAACAGCACTGTTCCGGCTCAGGACCCCTGTTATGGAAAATTTTCTCAGCTCTGACGCGATCCGTACGCTATTTTCACAGGCCATGTCGGCCATGTATCAGCAGGAAGTGCCGCAGTATGGCGTGCTGACGCAGCTGGTCAGCGCGGTCAATGAACGCACGCTGGAAGCGAATCCCGCGCTGAAGGATCGGCTGGCGGCAGCGGATGAGCTGGCGCGGCTGAGCGTTGAGCGTCATGGCGCTATCCGGGTCGGAACGGCCGCCGAATTATCCATGCTGCGGCAGATGTTTGCGGTAATGGGCATGGAGCCGGTAGGCTACTACGATCTCTCGCAGGCGGGCGTACCGGTTCACTCCACCGCTTTCCGGCCCGTCAGTGAGGCGGCGCTGCGGCGTAATCCGTTTCGTGTTTTCACCTCGCTGCTGCGCCCTGAGCTGATTGACGATCCGGCGCTGCACGCCCGCGCGATGGCGATACTCGGGGCGCGTGACATCTTCACGCCCGGCTGCCGCAGGCTCATTCAGCGTCATCAGGAGCAGGGTGGCCTGAATGCCGGAGATGCTGCGGCCTTCGTCAGCGAGGCGCTGGAAACGTTCCGCTGGCATGCGCATACCACGGTTGACAGCAAAACCTATCATGCTCTGAGCCAGCAGCACCGGCTGATCGCCGATGTTGTCTGCTTCCGCGGCTGCCATATTAATCATCTGACGCCGCGTACGCTGGATATCGATCGCGTACAGGCGCTGATGCCAGCGCGCGGCATTGAGCCAAAAATCCTGATAGAAGGCCCGCCGCTGCGCCGGGTGCCGATACTGCTGCGGCAAACCAGCTTCAGGGCGCTGGAAGAGGCGGTGCATTTCAGTGACGGTACGCCTGGCACACACACGGCGCGTTTTGGCGAGATTGAGCAGCGCGGCGCGGCGCTGACTCCGGCCGGACGGGCACTGTATGATCGGCTGCTGGCTGCTGCTGGCTCCGGCAGCGATAATGTGCAGCATCAGCAGCGTCTTGGTGAACTGTTTCGGGATTTCCCCGATGATGAAGAAACGCTGCGCGAGCAGCAGCTCGCCTGGTTCCGCTATCGCCTGACGGAGCGCGGTGAACAGCAGCCCCCGCGTGCCGGAGAAAGCGTGTCAGCCCTGCTGCAGGCTGGCCGGCTGCAGGCAGAACCTATCGTATATGAAGATTTTCTGCCGGTAAGCGCGGCGGGCATCTTCCAGTCTAATCTTGGCAATGCGGTAACAACGCGCGAAGCGGGTCACGCCAGTCAGGCAGAGTTTGAGGCGGCGCTGGGTGCGGCCGTGCAGGATGAGATGGCGCTCTATGCGCAGATGCAGCAGCGCAGTCTGACACGCTGCGGAATTAATGAGGGCTGACAGAGAGCCGGTCAGCGAAATCAGCGATGATTTCAGCAGCCGGCGATTTTTTTTATCATTATTGCAGGCGCATATGCGGACACGCTTCTGCTTAGCGACACCCTTCAAAATGGTTACGCTTTTTCCCCGATGTAAGCACGGTACTCCATCAAACCTGTCAGTTCAGAAAGTAACTCATCTGACCTGCCAGATTCAGCTGTCACAATAGACCAGATAACCTGCGGAGAGTAAGCCAAAATATTTGATGATCTCATTCAGTGATCCGGGTCATGTTTCGGCATAATCTGCAAATGCATTAAGAACATAGACATTTATCAGGTCGCTGCAAATAATGAGGGATGCTTTATCAGGGAACCCGACATGAAAAATGAACCGCGTCTGAGGATCAAGACAGCAGAAGGCGAACTTCGCGGCCTGATGGATAATGATATCTATGTTTTCAAAGGGATACCTTATGCAGCACCGCCAACAGGCGCGCTACGGTGGCGGCCGCCTCAGCCGGTAACCCCCTGGCAAAACGTGCGCGACGCCACCGCATGGGGCGCCGCCAGCTGGCAGAGCCGCGAATACTGCATAGGTGTTGGCGGCGGCGATCCGGGTACATTCAGTGAAGATTGCTTATATCTTAATATCTGGACCCCTGACCCGGCGCCTGGCGCACCGCTGCCGGTGATGGTCTGGCTGCACGGAGGCGGTTTTACGCTCGGCGCTGGCAGCCTGGATCCCTATCAGGGCAGCGCGCTGGCTGCGCAGGGCGTAGTAGTGGTCACCCTTAACTACCGGCTGGGCCATCTTGGCTTTTTCTCACATCCGGCGCTGGATGCGCAGTATGCCGCGGGCGCAACGGTTAACAACTTTGCGCTGCTTGATCAGATTGCCGCGCTGCAGTGGATCCAGCGCAATATTCCTGCTTTTGGCGGCAACCGCCACAATATCACGCTGTTTGGCGAATCATCCGGTGCACGCAGCGTGCTCTCTCTCTGCTGCTCACCGCTGGCAGAAGGGCTGTTTCACAAAGGCATCGTTCAGAGCAGCTACAGCCTGCCTGACCTGACGCAGCAGCAGGCGAGGCAAAAGGGAACAGAGGTGGCAGCCCATTTCGGACTGCCACCGGAGGCAACGGCAGAACAGCTGCGCGCGCTGCCTGGCGATGCATTCTGGTCGCTGACGCAGCCGCTGGCGCCCGGGCCGGTTGCGATCAGCGGGGATGCCGTGCTGCCAATGCCGATGCTCGACACCTTTATCGCCGGCCGGCAGCATCGTGTGCCGCTGATGATTGGCAGCAACAGCGATGAAGCCAGCGTGCTCGACTACTTTGGCGTAGACGCGCGCGGCGTGCTGCGGCAGATGCGCAAAAAGAACCGCTTCACCTATCGCCTGCTGAAATGGTTATACGACATTCATGATGATGCGCTACTGGGACGCGCGGTGGCGCGCGATATGGCCTTTACGGTTATGCCGCTGCTGGTGGCGCAGTCGCAGTCCGGTAAGGGCATGCCTGTCTGGCGCTACTGGTTCGATTATGTTTCTGAAAATGCGCGCGATCTTTATCCGCACGGTGCCTGGCATGGTAACGAAATTCCCTATGTATTCAACACGCTGGAGACGCTGCTCCCGACCGGCAATCGTCCTTACACCGCCGCTGACAAAACCCTGGCTGCAGAGGTGAGCGCGTACTGGCTGGCGTTTGCCAGAGATGCCACTGAATTCAGCTATTGCCTGCGCGGTCGTAATGCAACTGAGTGGCCCGTCTGGCGTGAGGGTGAAGATGTCACGCTCGCGTTTGGCGAGCAGGGCCGTGCGGTCACGGTGTTAAAAACACGCTTTATGCGCCGCCGTCTGCGCCTGTTCCGGCTGATGATGCGCAGCCACGTACGCTTGTGAGCCTCCCTTCAAACTGGCCTGTCAGTGCGCTGTTTTCGCCCGGGACGCTGACGCTGGTTTAATTTACAAAACGGTTACATTTTCCCTGCCTGCTGCCGATAACCCCGATATGCCCGATTTTATCGGGCAATAACGCGTATCAATCCAGGGGAACAGGTATGGGTATTTTTAAAAATTTTACGATTCGCGCGGTATTGCTGACGCTGCTCGGGCTGTTTTGCCTGTTGTGGTGCGGCGTCGGCTTATTCAGCGTTTACGCATTGAATGCGCTGGGGAAAGGCAATGAGGTCGATCGCCAGCTGGTGAATCAGATGACGGTGCTGAGCAAAGGCAACGATCAATATTTTCGGGTAGTAACGCGTCTGTCGCGCGTCATGGAGAGCCGTACAGCAGACCTGGCGATCAGCGCAGAGGCTTTTGCTCCCGTTGAGCAGGCGCTGAGCAGCATGAAAGCGCAGCTGGAACAGTTCAAAGCGATGGCACCCGGTCCGATGGATCCGGCAACGGCAGAGGATGTGATTAACAGCTGGCAGAAACTGCTGGATGAGGGGATAGCGCCGCAGGTCGCGCTGGCAAAACAGGGCACGCCGGAGGCGTATAAAGCGCAGGCGACCGGCGTGACGCCGGCGCTGAGTCGCGCATTTGGTGCCACTGCCGAAACTTTCAATCAGTCTGCCGGCAGTAAACTGGATGCAACCCGGGTTACGGTAGACCGGCTGACCGGCGTCACCAAAGTCATTATTGTTATTGCGGTGGTGGCAGGTCTGCTGATCCTGCTCTTTACCGACCGGTATCTGGTGAGCACGCTGGTTAAACCGCTGGAGCGCATCCGCGATCACTTTACGCTGATTGCGCAGGGCGATCTCAGTCAGCCAATGGAGGATTTTGGCCGCAACTGCGTGGGCAAACTGATACCGCTGCTGCGCGCCATGCAGGAGAGTCTGCGTGAGGCCGTCAGCGCCATCCGCAGCGGTACAGAAAATATCTATCGCGGCGCGTCGGAAATCTCTGCCGGCAACAATGACCTCTCTTCGCGCACCGAAGAGCAGGCGGCCGCGCTGGAACAGACTGCCGCCAGCATGGAGCAACTCACCGCTACGGTGAAATTCAACGCTGATAATGCCCGTCAGGCCAGCGCGCTGGCAGAAACCGCAACCGGAACGGCCCGGCAGGGAGGGCAGCTGGTGGGCGATGTTGTTACCACGATGCAGGGCATTTCCGGCAGCTCGAAAAAAATTGCTGAAATCACCAGCGTTATAAACAGCATCGCTTTCCAGACCAATATCCTGGCGCTTAATGCGGCCGTCGAAGCGGCGCGTGCCGGTGAGCAGGGCCGCGGTTTTGCCGTGGTGGCCAGCGAGGTGCGTAATCTGGCGCAGCGCAGTGCCGGAGCAGCGAAAGAGATTGCCAGCCTGATTGCCGACTCGGTGGAGCGGGTGGACAAAGGGTCTGCGCTGGTGAGCAGCGCCGGCACCACCATGGATCAGATCCTGACGTCCGTACAGGATGTCAGCGAAATTATGAAGCAGATCGCCGCGGCCTCCGAAGAGCAGAGCAAAGGGATTTCGCAGGTCGGCACCGCGGTTACGGAGATGGACAGCGTGACGCAGCAGAACGCCTCGCTGGTTGAGCAGGTCTCAGCGGCGGCGAGCGCGCTCGAACGGCAGACGGAAGCGCTGCAGCTCTCCGTTGCGCGTTTCCGTCTCTCTGCGGGTGCGCCGGTTCATCATGCGCCGCCGGTTTCCGCTGCTCCGCTGCGTCGTCCGGCGCTGGCTGGAGCTGCCCCGGCGGGGAAACCCGCGGTCAGTGAGGAGTGGGTCGCGTTTTAGGACGCGCTGAGCCACGACACCAGTTCAGTGAGCAGCGGCGGGGTGCGCGCATCCTGACGCTGCAGTAAACTATACGCTGCCCCGGTTGCCACGCTGCCGGGGAACGGCGTCACCAGCCGCTGCGCCAGCAGATCGCTTTCGATAAGCGTGATATCCGCTACCGTAATACCAAACCCCTGTATTGCCGCACTGATAGCGAGATCCATGGTGGCAAAATGCTGATTACGCTGCATCACCAGGTTAACCCGCTGCTGCTGCAGCCAGTGCTGCCAGTCACGCCGGTCAGGCGTCGGGTGCAGAAACGTCAGCGCGCTCATCTCTTCAGGTTGCTGCGGGATCGTCATTCCGGCAGCCAGCACCGGCGTCAGACGCTCATCGAACAGCCGCAGCGCATCAGGCGGCGGCGGCCCGTAAACAATCGCCGCATCAAACTCCTCCAGCTGAGAAACATGTTCATGGGTCGTGGTCAGCGCAACATGCGTCGCCGGATAGCGCTGTTCGAACGCAATCAGACGGGGGAGCAGCCAGCGCATAATGCAGCTGGGCGCTTTTAGCCGCAGCGTCTGCGACGGCTGGCGCGCCCGTTCCGTGACCGTCAGCAGCTGCTGATAGCTCTGTTGCAGTTCCGGCAGCAGCGCCGCGCCGCGTTCAGTCAGTCGCAGGCCCCGCGCATGGCGCTGAAACAGCGCAAAGCCCAGCCAGTTTTCCAGCGCAGCAATTTTACGGCTTACCGCACTCTGCGTCAGGCACAGCTCGCGCGCCGCGTGCGTCAGATTAAGACAGCGGGCCGTAACCAGAAACGCGTTGATCGCATTCAGTGGGGGTGCAGAACACGCCATAACATCCTCAGCTATGCAATTTTCTCATGGCTATTATGACGACAATTCGCTTGTCGCCTCAAGGCGCTGTGCGTTGAATAACGATCTGATCTATTCATCTTACTCTGTCAGTCAGCGAGGCCGCAGCCATGAGCATCACCACGCCAGTTTCCCTTCACTCAAAACAGCCTGATGTGGGCACCACGATTTTTAGCGTGATTGGTCAGCTCTCGGCCCGCCATCAGGCGATTAATCTGTCGCAGGGGGCGCCCAATTTTCCCTGCGATCCGCTGCTGGTGGAGCAGGTGGCGCAGGCGATGCGCGACGGCCACAATCAATATGCGCCGATGACCGGCCTGCCGGCGCTGAAAAATGCGCTGGCGGAAAAAGTGCAGACGCTTTATGGCCAGCATTATGACCCTGACAGTGAAGTGCTGATCACCGGCAGCGCCAGCCAGGGGCTCTATATGGCGATTTCAGCCCTGGTGCACGCAGGCGATGAGGTGATTTTTTTCGAGCCGGCATTTGACAGCTATGCGCCGGTCGTGCGGTTGCAGGGTGCCACGCCGGTGGGAATAAAGCTGCAGCAGCCCGATTTTGCCATTAACTGGGAGGCGGTGCGCGCCAGTCTCTCCTCCCGTACCCGCATGATTATCATCAACACCCCGCATAATCCGACAGGACAGGTGCTGACGCCTGCCGATCTTAGCGCGCTGGCGCAGCTGACGCGCAACACCGGCATCATCGTGCTGTCAGATGAGGTGTATGAGCATGTTCTGTTTGACGGTCGTCAGCATTGCGGTATGGCGACGCATCCGGAGCTGGCGCAGCGCAGCGTTATCGTCTCGTCGTTCGGCAAAACCTTTCACGTCACCGGCTGGCGGGTTGGCTACGCGCTGGCACCGGCCGCGATCATGGCAGAAATCGTCAAGATCCATCAGTTCATGATGTATGCGGCAGATACCCCCATGCAGGTGGGATTTGCCCGCTACCTCTCGCAGCCGGAACACTATCTGCAGCTTGCTGCGCTCTATCAGGCAAAGCGCGATCGGCTGGCCACGCTGCTGCAGGCGTCACCGTTCAGGCTGCTGCCTGCCAGCGGATCCTTTTTTATGCTGGCGAGCTTTCGCGATTTCAGTGACGAGAGCGACAGCGAAATGGTAAAACGTCTCATCGTTGATTACGGCGTGGCGACCATTCCGCTCTCAGCGTTTTATTCAGATGGCACCGATAACCAATTAATTCGGCTTTCGTTTGCAAAAGATGACGCCACACTTGAGGCGGGCGCGGCTGCGCTCTGCCGGGTTACAGGGTAAAAGAGGACACATAATGAAAAAACTGAACGCGCTGTTTATTGCACTGGGCATGATCGCATCGGCACAGACGCTGGCTCAGACCAGTCTGCGCTATGGCGTGGAGTCACAATACCCGCCGTTTGAGAGCCGCAATGCGCACGGTGAGCTGGAAGGCTTTGATATAGAGCTGGGTAACGCCATCTGTAAAACCGGCCACTTCAGCTGCAGCTGGGTGGAGAGCAGCTTCGACGCGCTGATCCCGGCGCTGCAGGCGAAAAAATTTGATGCGATCAACTCCGCCATGAATATCACCGAAGCGCGGGCAAAAAGCATCGATTTCACTAAACCGATATACCGCATCCCCAGCATGCTGATTGTGAAAGCGGGCGAAAAGCTGCAGCCCACCGCGGAGGCGCTAAAAGGCAAATCTGTCGGCGTGCTGCAGGGCTCTATTCAGGAAACCTATGCGAAAAAGCACTGGGAACCTCAGGGGGTTACCGTAACCTCCTATCAGGATCAGAATCAGGTTTATAACGATATGGTCGCCGGCCGTCTGGACGGCACGCTGGTGATGTCCGCTGCCGGGCAATCCGGCTTTCTCGATAAGCCGCAGGGAAAAGGGTTTGCCTTTGCCGGCGGACCGGTTGAGGATGACGCCATCCTGGGCACCGGCATCGGTTATGGGCTGCGCAAAGGCGACAGCCAGCTGAAAACGGCGCTGGATGAGGCTATCAGCACGGTGCAGGCAGACGGTACCGTGACCCGGCTGGCAGCCAAATACTTCCCCGGCATCGACGTGACCGCCAGTAAACAGCCCTGATGAAGAGGGTGCAGGCGCAACGCCTGCGCCCCGTCAGACCGGTTTAGCAGCCAGCGCGCAGAGCGCTTCTGCGACCTGATACGATTTTACAAACGAAGGGATCGGCAGAAACTCAAAGCGCGAGTGGAAATTATGCGCGCCGGTAAAGAAGTTAGGCGTCAGCAACCCTTTCGCTGACAGGGCAGAGCCATCGGTGCCACCGCGCATCGGGATCACTTTCGGCGTGACGCCAGCCTGCGCCAGCGCGGCAAACAGCAGATCAATCGCGCGGCGATCTTCGCCAATCGCATTGCTGATATTGCTGTAAATATCGCTGATAATCAGCGAAACTTTGCCGGTGGGATAGCGGGCAGTGATCTGTTCAGCAACCGTCGCCAGCTGCTGTTTCTTCGCGGCAAACCCCTGCAGATCGAAATCACGAATAGAGGCTTTCAGTACCGCCTGACTGGCGTTCGCCTGCATCTCATTAAACCAGATATAGCCTTCACGTCCCTCAGTGTGTTCCGGGGTCGCCTGACGGTCAAAACAGCTGATAAAGTCATGCGCCATCAGCAGCGGATTAACCAGCACTCCTTTGCCTGACATCGGATGCGCCGGCACGCCGGTGAACACCAGTTCAGCGCTGGCCCCGTTGAAGCACTCATAGACCACTTCCCCCAGCTCACAGCAGTCGATGGTCCAGGCAAAATCCACGTTAAAGCGCTGTTCCAGATCCAGCGCTTTTGCACCGCGCAGCCCAATCTCTTCGTCCGGAACAAACGCCACCACCACATCACCGTGCGCACCCTGCAGATTCGCCATCAGCGTCATCACCACGCTCACCGCTGCTTTGTTGTCTGCGCCCAGCACGCTGGTACCGTCGCTGAAAATAATCTCCTGACCGCGGTAAGGCAGGATCTCCGGGTGTTCCGCCACGCGCAGCCAGATTTGCTGCTCAGCATTAAGGCAGAGATCGTCGCCGGTAAACGTCAGCGTCTGCGGGTGAATATCGGGCGAGAGGCCCACATCCACGGTATCGATATGGGTAATAAAACCGATGCGTGGCGCGCCTGGCGTGTTGCCGGGCTTCACGGCGGTTACGGTGGCGTGCAGGTCAATCTCAACCTGCTGCAGCCCCATATCGCGCAACTCCTGTGCCAGCAGTGCAGCCATCTCATGCTGAGAAGGCGTACTGGGCAGGGTAGCGGATTTCGCATCGCTCTGGCTGGAGACCGCCAGATAACGATAAAACCGTTGGGTCAGTTCCCGGGCAAGCTTGTCTGTCATCACAATTCCTTATCAGTAACGGACCGCAGGTGATACGCCTGACGGTGAAAACATGTTATCAATGAAATAAATAGCGATGCAGACCAACATAAGTCAATAAAAAGCGAGAAACAGCATGAAAATGATGATGAGCAAACTGGCGCTGAGCCTGCTGGGTGTGGCTGTAGCGGGCAGTGTGTCAGCGAAGACGCTGGTTTACTGTTCAGAAGGATCGCCGGAAAACTTTAACCCGCAGCTGTATACCTCCGGCACCAGCGTGGATGCCAGTGCCGTGCCGCTGTTTGACCGGCTGGTGGATTTCCGGCCCGGCACCACCGATCTGCAGCCTGCGCTGGCAGAGCGCTGGGAGATCAGCCCCGATGGCCGGGTTTATACTTTCCATCTGCGCAAGGGCGTGAAGTTTCACAGCAACAAGCTCTTCACGCCAGGACGCGACTTCAACGCGGATGACGTAATATTTTCCTTTATGCGGCAGATGGATGCAAAAAATCCCTATCACACGGTCTCTGGCGGCAATTACGCCAACTTTGAGAGCCTGGAGCTGGCAAAACTGATCACCGCCATTGACCGCGTAGATGATTACACCGTGCGTATCACGCTGGCGCATCCGGAAGCGCCTTTTCTCGCCGATCTGGCCTGGTATTTCGCCTCCATTCATTCAGCTGAGTATGCTGACAAGATGCTGAAAGCCGGCACGCCGGAAAAGGTGGATATGCAGCCGATCGGCACCGGCCCGTTTGAGCTGGTGCAGTATCAGAAAGATTCACGCATTCTGTATAAGGCGTTCCCGGCTTACTGGCAGGGCAAAGCGAAACTGGATCGGCTGGTGTTCTCGATCACGCCGGACGCTTCGGTACGTCTGGCGAAGCTGGAGAAGAATGAGTGCCAGGTCATGCCGTTTCCGAATCCGGCCGATCTCGATAAGATGCGCAACAACCCCGACCTGACGCTGGAGCAGAAATCGGGCCTGAACACCGGTTTTCTCTCGTTTAACACGACGAAAGCGCCGCTGGATAATGTGAAGGTGCGCCAGGCGCTGGCAATGGCCATTAATAAACAGGCGATTATTGACGCCATCTTCAAAGGCACCGGCACGGTGGCGAAAAATATTCTGCCGCCGGGCGTCTGGAGCGCCGATCAGCAGCTGAAAGATTACGCATACGATCCGCAACGGGCTAAAGCGCTGCTGCAGGAGGCGGGCATCAAACCCGGCACTGAGATTGCGCTGTGGGCGATGCCGGTGCAGCGCCCCTATAATCCGAACGCGCGGCGCATGGCCGAGATGATTCAGGCTGACTGGGCGCAGGTGGGCATTAAAGCCACCGTCGTCAGCTATGAGTGGGGCGAATATCTCAAACGGGTGAAGGGCGGTGAGCATCAGGCGGCGCTGATGGGATGGACCACCGCCACCGGCGATCCGGACAACTTCTTTGGCCCGCTTTACAGCTGCACTTCAGCAAACGGCGGCTCCAACTCCTCAAAGTGGTGTTATCAGCCGTTTGAAAAGATCATTACCGCCGCGCGGGCAGAGCAGAATCATGACCGGCGCGTGGCGCTCTATCAGGAAGCGCAGCAGATGATGCATGACCAGATGCCGGCGGTAATGATTGCTCACTCAACGATTTTTGAACCCGTGCGCAAGTCGGTCAGCGGCTATCAGGTCGATCCGTTTGGCAAGCACAACTTCTATCCGGTCGATATCAAGCAGTAAGCGCGGGATCGTCTGCGCTCAGCTGCTGCTGAAGAAAAGTCAGAAACAGAGACAGGGCGGCGCTGCGGGGCCGCCCTGACTGTGCCTGCAGCTGAAGCGTACGCTGGCTGAGCTGCTCGATATTGATACTCCGCAGGGCCAGCTGATGCCGTCCGGTCTGGCCGCGTACGGTAAACGCGCTGCAGATGGTCACCGCCTGCGGCGTCTGCAGCAGAAAGTTAAACAGCGCTGAGAAGTTGTCGCAGGTTAACACCGGTTCAATCAGCTGGCCGCTCATATGACTCGCCAGTTCAAACAGCTGGCGTACGGTGGTGTTTTGCTGCGGCAGCGCCAGCGGATAGTGGCTGAGCTGCGCCAGCGTAATAGCCGGTGCTGCAGCCAGCGGGTGCTGCTGCTGCATCAGCAGCAATACCGGCGCAGGCCAGGAGCCGATAACCTCTACCCCCTGTTCAGCACGCAGACTGAACTGCAGCGCGATATCGCATGCCCCCTGACGCAGCCGCTCTGCCACGCCCTGGGCGTCTGCCACCTGTACCTCAAACAGCGTTGCGGGATACTCGGCACGAAAGGCGGCGATCAGCGCCGGCAGCAGGCTGAACGCCAGTCCATCGGTACAGGCGACACGGATCAGCGTGCGACGTATAGCGCGTAATCCGTTGATTTCTGCCAGGGCATACTCCATATCGAGCTGCGTTTTGCGAACGTGATGCGCAAAAATTTCGCCTGCCTCTGTCAGTACCATCCCGCGCGCGTGACGCTGAAACAGTGGCGTGCCTACTTCTGCTTCCAGCCGCTGTATCTGCCGGCTGATGGCAGATACCGCCACATAGAGCTGCGCGCTGGCGGCGCTGAGCGATCCTTCCCGGGCAACCATCAGAAAATAGCGGAGTTCAGTGCTTAACATCAACGTGCCTCATGATAGTGCATGCCTCAGAAACGGGCAGGCAGGCGTTGCTCTGAAAGCAAAGCATACTCGATAAATTGATCATTGTGGCAAAGCAGTCATTTCGTAAAGATGTCAGCACAATAATACAAAACAGAGATGCAAACATGACACGAGATCGGGCGATATCCGCCGCGCTGCGCTATTTCGACAGCGGTGAGTTTCAGCAGCTGCTGGCAAGACGCGTGGCGCTGCGTACGGAGAGTCAGCGGCCGGATCGTGCGCCGCAGCTGGCGCATTATTTGCGCGAGGAGATAGGCCCGCAGCTGAGCGCCCTGGGCTTTGAGCTGCACTTTATCGCGAATCCGCTGGCGGACAAGCCGCCGTTCCTGGTAGCCGTACGTATGGAAGATGCAGCGCTGCCCACGCTGCTGAGCTATGGCCATGGTGATGTGGTCTTTGGTGACGACGAAAACTGGCGTGCCGGTCTGGAGCCGTGGCAGCTGACGGCTGAAGGTGAACGCTGGTATGCGCGCGGCAGCGCCGATAATAAAGGCCAGCACTGCATAAATCTGGCGGCGCTGGAGCAGGTCTGGTACGCGCGGGGCGGTCGGCTCGGCTTTAACTGCAAGCTGCTGTTTGAAATGGGCGAGGAGATCAGCTCGCCGGGCCTGGCGGAACTCTGCCGGGAACAGGCTGCGCTGCTGAAAGCGGATCTCTTTATCGCGTCAGACGGACCGCGCGTCAGCGCCCCTCGTCCGACGCTGTTTCTCGGTTCACGCGGCGCGGTGAACTTTCGCCTCACCCTTAACGCCCGCGAAAACGCCTGCCACTCCGGTAACTGGGGCGGGTTGCTGAGTAACCCTGGCACATCTGGCGGCGCTGGAGCAGGTCTGGTACGCGCGGGGCGGTCGGCTCGGCTTTAACTGCAAGCTGCTGTTTGAAATGGGCGAGGAGATCAGCTCGCCGGG
>NZ_MAYN01000008.1:1232681-2156755 GCF_001691555.1 Pantoea eucrina
CCGACTGGCCCATGCGATTGCCGCGCTGATCGGCGCCAGAGGCGAGCTGCAGGTCGCCGCGCTGAAGCCTGATTCGCTGACGCCAGAAGTGCGTGCGATCCTGAGCAGCATCCGCGTGGGCGGCATGCCGGGCGATCCGGCGCTGGCGCGCGACTGGGGGGAACCGGGGCTGACGCCTGCCGAGCGCCTCTATGGCTGGAACACGATGGAGGTGCTGACCTTTATCACCGGCAACCCGGCGCGGCCGATGAATGCCATTCCCGCCAGCGCCACTGCGGTGTGCCAGCTACGCTTCGTGGTGGGTACCGACTGGCAGCGGCTGGGGGAGCATGTGACTGCCCATCTCGCCGCCGCCGGATTTACCGACGTTGAGGTTGAGGTGCTGCACGGATCGCCTGCGACCCGGTTTGATCCGACCGATCCGCTGGTGGAGTGGGTGCTGGACACGATGGCGACGCTGTGTGAACAGCCTCCGGCATTGCTGCCGAACCTGGGCGGATCGCTGCCCAATGATGTGTTTGCAGATATTCTGGGTTTGCCGACGCTCTGGGTGCCGCACTCCTATCCGGCCTGCGGACAGCATGGCGTCAATGAGCATCTGCTGACGCCAGTCGCGCGTGAAGGGTTGCAGATCATGACCGCGCTGCTGTGGGATCTGGGCGAGCGGGGCGACGCACTCATCGCCCGGGATCGTGCCAGAGCAGGAGAAGCGCAATGAGCAGCCTGAACCCGGCCGTAACGCTTGCGGAGAGCAAACCTGCGCTGCATAAAACGCTGTTTGCCACCTGCATCGGCAATGCACTGGAGTGGTTTGATATTGCGGTGTATGGATTTTTTGCGAGCTATATCGCCCATACCTTTTTTCCGGTCAGCGATCCGGCGGTTTCGCTGCTGCTGACCTTTGGCAGTTTTGGCGTCTCCTTTCTGATCCGCCCGCTGGGGGCAATCGTGCTGGGTAACTACGCCGATCGTCACGGACGCAAGCGGGCGCTGCTGCTCTCAATTAATCTGATGATGCTGGGCGGGGCGATCATTACTTTTATGCCGGGCTACGCGCACATCGGGTTGCTGGCCCCGCTGCTGATCCTGGCCGCGCGGCTGATTCAGGGATTCTCAGCTGGCGGCGAATTTGGCAGCTCAACGGCCTTTCTGGTTGAGCACTATCCTGAGCGTAAAGCCTTTATCGCCAGCTGGCAGTTCGCAACCCAGGGAGCCAGTACGCTGATGGCCTCGGCGTTTGGTCTGGGTCTGACGCAGCTGCTGACCGAAAGTGAAATGCAGGCGTGGGGCTGGCGTATTCCGTTTGCCTTTGGGCTGCTGATTGGCCCGCTGGGCCTTTATATCCGACGCCATGTGCATGAACCCGCAAGCTTTGCTGACCGCCCGCCGGAGCCCGCACCGCTGAAACGCCTGTTCGGGCGTCAGAAGCAGCTGATGCTGCTGGCCATTGGCCTGATGGTGATCTCAACTGCGGTCAACTACATGCTGAACTATGTGCCGACCTGGGCGACGAAAAATCTGCATCTGTCAGGCACCGTGGCCTTCACCGCTACGCTGCTGGGCGGGGTGATCCTGACGCTGATGACACCGCTGATGGGGCTATGGGCCGAGCGCATTGGCCGGGCGCCGCTGATGTGGGGATCGCTGATACTGTTAATGGTCACTATCTGGCCGGCGTTCCGGCTGTTAGCGAACCATACCACGCCGGTCACGCTGATTCTGCTGGTCTGCTGGATGGCGCTGCTGAAGTCGGTCTACTTCTCTGTGGTGCCCTCGGTGATGGCCGATCTCTTTCCTGCGGGCACGCGCGCCAGCGGTATGGCGATCAGCTATAACATTGCCGTTACGGTTTTTGGCGGCTTCGCGCCACTGATCTGTACTTTGCTGATCAGCTGGACGGGAACCAGCCTGGCACCGGGCTATTATCTGATGGCGATGTCGCTGCTGAGCGGGGCAGCCTTACTCTTCAGCCAGAAGCATATACGTTAACGCCGTTGCCACATTTTTGCCTGGCTTTGCCCGCGGCGCCGCAGTGTCGTTTACGATCCCGGCATGGCTGCGCCGCTGGCGATAAACCAGGCCAGAAACGTTACGCCGGCAACGATAATAGCAATGGGAAACAGTAAACCAATCTTCATAGCCAATCCTTATTAAGCGAGCCTGAGCAGCGCGCGATGCGTTTTCATTATGCTGAACAGTTCAAACTGCGTGGCACCCGCGATCTGCCGCAGGCGATCGCCTTTATAGTAATCGATGTGCTGAATGTGCCCGAGCTGACGCCAGACCACAATCGCAGATGCCAGCAGCGCACAGTTCTCTTCGTTCTGAAGGCAATCAACCGTTGCATAGCGGGTGTCATCCAGCGTATTGATAAAAACGCTCAGCGCAGCGGCTGGCACAATCGCCCGGATATCATCCAGCATGACCTGGCTGACGGCGCGCGACAGAACCAGCGTTAATCGTTTACTGTTCATAACCGTCCCTGCGAAGAGCGTCAGCCCGATTATAAAGGGCAAAACGGACAGGATGCGAGGCGTGATGTATAAAAGCGGGATCCGGCAGCGTGCGTCCCTGCTGCTGCCGGTCAGTCAGCTAGCCATTTGAGCGTAACTGCGGATAGCGGCGGAAAATCGCCACGCACCAGAACAGCGAGAAGAGCCCTATCAGCGCTCCGACGTTGCCCACATCCGAAAGCTGCAGATGCTGGCTGACCTGGTTGCCGAGCAGCGCACCGGCTCCGATACCGATATTATAAATTCCGGAGAAGAGCGACATCGCGACATCAGTGGCGTCCGGGGCCAGTGACAACACGCGAACCTGCATCGCCAGACCGATCATCATCATCGCCATGCCCCAGATAATACAGAGGGTAATAATGGCGGTCGGGCGCACCGCAGCAAAGATCAGCAGCCCCATACACAGCGTGATCAGCGCAATGGCAGCGATTAACAGCGCGGAGGGGAAGCGGTTACCCAGCGTACTGAACAGAATACTGCCGAGAATACCCGCAGAGCCGAACAGCAGCAGCAGCAGGGTGGTAAAATTGGCATCTGCGTTCGCCACGACCTGCATAAAGGGCTCAATATAGCTGTAAGCGGTGTAATGTGCCGTGACCACCAGCGTCACCAGCAGATACATCGTGACCAGCGCCGGACGGCGGAACAGCATTGGCACGCTGCTGAGTGAGCCGGTATGTTCGCTTGGCAGACGCGGTAATACGCGCACCAGCAGGATCATCAGTACCAGTGCCGAGAGGCCAATCATGCCAAATGTTGTGCGCCAGCCGAGGTACTGTCCGATCACGCGCCCGATGGGAACCCCCAGCACCATTGCCAGTGCGGTTCCGGTCGCAAGCATACTGAGCGCCTGCGTTTTCTTACCTGCCGGGGCCACCCGGATGGCAAGCGAGGCGGTGATCGACCAGAACACAGCGTGCGACAGCGCAATGCCGATACGGGAAACCACCAGAGAGCGGAAGTCCCATGCAAATGCAGAAAGCACATGGCTGCCGGTAAAGAGAATAAACAGAACCGCCAGCAGCAGACGCCGCTCAACGTTACGCGTCAGCAGCATCAGCGGCAGCGACAGCAGCGCCACTACCCAAGCATAAATGGTGAGCATGATACCCACATCGGCCGTTTTCATCGAAAAGCTTGCTGCAATATCGGAAAGCAGGCCCACCGGGACAAATTCAGTGGTGTTAAAGACAAACGCCGCAATGGCCAGCAGGACAACGCGTAGCCAGGCTGTTTTACGGGAAACGGTAGAAGTTTGCATGAAGTTTAAATTAGTCAGACAGCAGGTTAACGGGAGCAGAGACGCCTCGAAGGTGATCTGCGTCACAAATTAACTCTATTGTGGCTGATGAACCGGCAGATGGAAACCTGCTAAGGCTTTTTTATTCCTCTGTTTACAACCGGCATCAGCCGCAGGCGGGAAAGTGAGCGTGGCGCAGGGCTGCCAGAGCGACGGCATAACGCTCTTTTCATGGCAGCATCACTTCAGACCAGAATTATCAGAGTCACACCATATGTTTCAGGGCCACGCTATTGCAGTGATTCAGGTTTTTTTTTACGCCCACCGGACAGCACTGCTCGCAGCCCATGGCGCCCGGGTAAAATTTACGCGCCTGCTGAATGGCGGCGTTCGGGGCATAAAAGGTGCCAAGAAAGCGCCGGGCAGGGTCGGCTGGCAGGAACGGGCAGCCTTTTGCGTGCACCACATGATTGTCGTTATAACCGGCATGTTTATCGACATAATAAAAAAGCGCCATTAACCACCTCATTGCTGTAAAAAAAAACGTCTTACTATTATTGGAATAGAAAAGATTATAACGATGAATTGCAGTTTTGTTTCAGGTGGACCTGGAGAAAGGCGGTAAAAACGGAGCCGGGACGCTTCGCCCGGCTATAAAAGCGGATCAGAGACGGCGACGCAACAGCAGATAGCCGGTGAGCAGCGCCAGAAGTAATAGCAGCGTAATAAACAGCGTGACGCCCGGCCAGCCGTAACGATGCCAGAACAGGCCGCCGGCCGTACCGGCCAGACTGGATCCCGCATAGTAGCTGAACAGATAAAGCGAAGAGGCCTGGCCTCTGGCGCGCCGGGCACGCGTGCCCACCCAGCCGCTGGCCACGGCGTGTGCGGCAAAAAAACCGGCGGTAAAGAGCATCATACCAGGAATGATTATCCATAAGGCGGGTGCCAGCGTCAGCAGCAGCCCGGCCAGCATAATGGCGATAGCGCTCAGCATGACCGGCCCGCGCCCAAAGCGGCTGGTCATGGCCCCTGCTTTGGGGGAACTCCAGGAGCCGGTGAGATAAACCAGCGACAGTAATCCCACTACCGCCTGGCTGAGAGCCCACGGTGCTCCCAGCAGCCGGTAGCCAATATAGTTAAACAGGGTGACAAACGCGCCCATCAGCAGAAACGCTTCTGCAAACAGCAGCGGCAGCCCGCCGTCGCGCCAGTGCAGGCGGAAGTTGATCATCAGATGACGCGGACGGAGCGAGGCGGGGCGAAAGTGACGTGAAGCGGGCAGGATTTTCCAGAACATCAGTGCCGCCGCCAGCGAGCAGCAACCCACGACACCAATGGCGATACGCCATGAATAAAAATCGGTGATGACCCCGGTGAGCAGGCGCCCGCTCATGCCGCCAATAGAGTTACCGCTGATATAGAGCCCCATAGAAAAAGCCACCACCCGGGGGTGCATCTCTTCACTGAGGTAAGTCATACCGACGGCGGCCACGCCGCTGAGCGACAGGCCGATCAGCGCACGCATCAGCAGAATGGCGTGCCAGCTGTGCATCATGGCCGATAACAGCGTACATAATGCCCCCAGCATCAGCGCCGTCACCATTACCGGCTTACGACCGATAGCGTCTGAGAGCGGACCGGTAAACAGCAGACCCAGCGCCATTAAACCGGTAGAGAGCGACAGCGAAATACTGCTTTGTGCCGGCGTGATGCCGAATTGCTGAGACAGAACCGGCAGAATAGGCTGAACACAATAGAGCAGCGCAAAGGTGGCCAGGCCGGCAGAAAACAGCGCCAGCGTTACCGGCAGGAACTGCGGTGATTCACGCCCGATGCGGGAGGTGGCGGCGCCGGCAGTGAAATCGGGATTGTCACGCACGAACAGCGAGGTAAGGCGGCTCACAGGGTGTCCTTGTTCAGAGAGAATACCTTACTGTAAGAAGCGGTGAATGAGATGTACAATATATTAATCATCTCAACTGATATGTTAAAAATATGAATATTGAGCTGCGTCACCTGCGTTATTTTATCGCTGTTGCTGAGGAGCTGCATTTTGGCCGCGCGGCACGACGTCTCAATATTTCTCAGCCACCGCTCAGCCAGCAGATCCAGCAGCTGGAGCAGAGCATTCAGGCCCGTCTGCTGGTGCGCACCAATCGCAGCGTACAGCTGACGCCCGCCGGTGCCGCTTTCCTGCAGGATGCGCGCGCTATTCTGCTGCAGGTGAACCAGAGTGCGGACCGGGCTGCACGCATTCATCAGGGCCAGCAGGGCGAGCTGCGCATCGGTTTTACCTCATCCGCGCCTTTTACCGGGCTGGTTTCAGACGCGCTGTTTCGTTTTCGCCAGCGCTGGCCGGAAGTGCATATTCATATGCAGGAGTACAACACCCGCCAGCAGCTGACGCCGCTGCTTGATGGCCAGCTCGATCTTGGTGTGATGCGTAATACGCCGCTGCCGGCAGATCTGCATTACCAGCTGCTGCTGCGCGAGCCATTGTATGCCGTGATGCACCGCGATCATGCGCTGGCGAAACACCGCAGTCTCTCCGTACGCGCCCTGGCCGGGGAGCCGTTTATTTTCTTTGACGCGCAAAGCGGTACGGCGCTCTACGGTGACATTCTGGCGCTGCTGCATCGCTATCACGTCAGCCCGGTTGTTACGCAGGAGGCCGGTGAGGCGATGACAATTCTGGGCCTGGTCGCAACCGGGCTGGGGATCTCTGTCTTGCCCGCCGCTTTTGCCCGGGCCCGTCTGGCCGATCTGGTCTGGATCCCGCTGGAGGAGCATGATGCGCGCTCGGAAGTCTGGCTGGTCTGGCCGGCGCTGCGGGAACCCTCCGCGCAGATGCGCAATATGCAGGCGCTGATGCTGGAAAACGCTGAAATCTGACGCAATGCCGGCAGACTGGTTATGGCAATCTGTGCGACCAGTCACATTTTCAGCCAAATAGTTAACGCTCTCCGGCAAAGTACCTCACCATAGCGAATGTTTATTTAGAAGCGCGAAAATATCCGGGAGCAGGGTGTGAATCGGGAGAGTCAGCCGGGTCATATTGACCACATCAAACAGACTAATGCAGGCGTAGTCTATCGTCTGATTGACCAGTATGGGCCGATATCACGTATTGAACTCTCGAAGCGGGCGCAGCTGGCTCCCGCCAGCATCACCAAAATTGTACGTGAAATGCTGGATGCGCATCTGGTACAGGAAACGGAGTTTCAGGAGCCAGGCAGTCGCGGCCGCCCGGCGATCGGCCTCGTACTGGATACGCTGGCGTGGCACTACCTGGCGATACGCATTCAGCCCGGCGTGGTGACGCTGACGCTGCGCGATTTAAGCAGCCGCGCGCTGGAAGAGGATCGTCTGCCGCTGCCCGTGGTCTCTGACGTGCCGCTGCTGCAGACGCTGCAGACGCTGGTGGATGCGTTCTTTATCCGTCATCAGCAGCGGCTGGAGCGTCTGACGGCTATCGCTATCACTGCCCCTGGTCTGATTAATGCGGCTTCCGGCGTGGTCCATCGCATGCCGGGCTATGACGTACAGGATATGCCGCTTGGTGAAACGCTGGCGCAGCGCTCCGGCCTGCCGGTGTTTGTGCAGCATGACATTTCAGCGTGGACGCTGGCAGAGGCGCTGTTTGGCGCGTCGCGCGGCGCGCAGGATGTCATTCAGATTGTGATTGATGAGACCGTAGGCGCAGGCGTTATCAGCGGCGGTCAGCTGCTGCACAAAAGCGGTCGGGCGCTGGTAGAGATAGGGCATACGCAGATCGATCCGTGGGGCCAGCAGTGCTACTGCGGCAACCACGGCTGTCTGGAGACGGTAGCCAGCACCGCCAGCCTGCTGCAGCTGGTCCGGCAGCGACTCGCTCTGCAGTCTGACAGCCCGCTGCATCAGCAGCCGCTGACGCTGGAAAACCTCTGCCGTGCTGCGCAGCAGGGAGACCGGCTGGCACATGATGCGATTGCCGGCGTCGGCCATCACGTCGGACGCATGCTGGCGATGATGGTGAATATTTTCAACCCGCAAAAAATTCTTATCGGTTCACCACTCAATCAGGCCGCAGATGTCCTTTTTCCTGCTGTAAGCAGCACTATCCGCCAGCAGGCGCTGCCCGCTTACAGCCGCGATCTTGAGCTGGTGCCTGCGTTAATGGACGATCCCGGTACGCTGGGAGCTGCAGCGCTCATCAAAGATGCTCTTTATAACGGTCATCTGCTGATCAAACTGCTGCAGGGATAACTGCAGCTCACCTTAAGTTTGCGCTAACGCAAACTGCCTGCTGCGTCAATTATCTACACTGCCTTCTTCGCAGGCTACCCAGGCTGCTTACTGGAAGGAGTGGAACAGGTGAACACGTTATTTGTCACGGCTACGGATACCGGAGCAGGAAAAACGGTCGTTGCATGCGCGCTGCTGCAATCGCTGGCGCAGGCAAACATCTGCGCCGCAGGTTTTAAACCTGTGGCAAAAGAGGCGCGCGCCACGCCGGAAGGATTGCGTAACCGCGATGCAGAACTGCTGCAGCAGGCGTCAGGGCTGACGCTGAGCTATCCGGCTGTTAATCCGGTTATACTGACGGAAAATGAGGCCGGCGCGGGCATCCTGCAGCCCGTCGACTACGCGTTGCTTGACCGGCGTCTGGCAGAGCTGCAGGCGCAGGCCGGATATGTGATCGTTGAGGGCACAGGCGGCTGGCGCAGCCTGATGAACGATCGGCAGCCACTCGCCAGCTGGGTACAGCAACAGCAGCTGCCGGTCGTGCTGGTCGTAGGGATCAAAACGGGGTGCATCAATCATGCGCTGCTGACGGCGGAGGCGATTGTGCATGACGGGCTGACGCTGGCAGGCTGGGTCGCAAACCGTATTAATCCGGGCCTTGCCCATTACGCTGAGATTGTCAGCGTGCTGAGCGACCGGCTCAAGGCGCCGCTACTGGGAGAGCTGCCTTATCTCCCGCGCGCTGAACAGCGCGATCTGACCCGTTATATCAATCCCGGCGCGTTAATCGGGCCGTCGGTGCACTCAGCCAGTGCACACAGCGCCGCCGTATAAAACAACATGCGTATCCAGCTCTGCAGACTCTCCCTGCTGCGTCTGCTTCTGCCGGCAAATTTGCAGCGGGCAGAAGGGCGGAACAGGGCGCGTGCGCCGGTTCAGGCGCACGCCACGTCAGGGATTAAGGCGGCGGCGGGTCCGGCCTGAACTAAGATAGTCCGCGATATAATCCTGTGAGATTTCGCCGCTGTAGCGGCCATTCTCATCGACAATCGGCATCCAGACGGTGTTATGCTCATACAGTTTTGACAGCACCACGCGCAGGTTCTCTTCAGCTTTGCCGGTGACGCGAAAGTGGTGCAGCCTCTCCCCGCAGTGGCCGGCGGCACCGCGCGCCTCGCGACGCTTCACAAAACCAAGCGGCCTGTCATCCTCATCGACCACGGTGACTGAACGCATATCGTTGTCATCCATGGTGGTAAATGCCTCCATAAGCGGCGTGCTGCGGCGTACGGTAATGGCAGGCTGCTGGTCGGTAACGTCGCCTGCCTGTACCAGCAGCAGGCGTTTAAGGGTGCGATCCTGACCGACAAAGGATCCGACAAAGTCGTTTGCGGGTTTTGCCAGCAGCTCATCCGGGCTGGCGCACTGCACGATTTTTCCCTGACCAAATACCGCAATGCGATCGCCGAGCTTTAACGCTTCATCGATATCGTGGCTGACCAGCATGACCGTTTTTTTCAGCTGGCGCTGCATCTCAAGAAACTCATTCTGGATCGCTTCACGGTTTATCGGGTCGACGGCGCCAAAAGGCTCATCCATCAGCAGCACCGGTGGATCGGCAGCCAGTGCCCGGATAACGCCAATGCGCTGCTGCTGACCGCCGGACATTTCACGCGGGTAGCGATGTAAAAACTTAGTCGGGTCCAGCGCCACCATGCTCATCAGCTCCGTGGCTCTTTCGCGGCAGCGCTTTTTATCCCAGCCCAGCATGCGGGGCACCACCGTAATATTCTCCTCAATCGTCATGTTCGGGAACAAACCAATCTGCTGGATCACATAGCCAATATTACGCCGCAGCGTCACCGTGTCCTGACCGCTGGTATCCTCTCCGTTGATATAAATCCGGCCGCCGCTGGCCGGTATCAGGCGGTTGATCATCTTCAGCGTGGTGGTTTTGCCACAGCCGGAAGGGCCCAGCAGCACGCACATTTCGCCTGCCGGTACGTGCAGGCTGACGTTATCTACCGCATTAAAGGCCGTGCCATTTTTCTGCGTAAAAGTTTTCGTCAGGTTTTCCAGTTTAATCATTCGCGAATCCCCTTTGGGGTCAGGGCCAGCTGCAGCCGGTGCAGCAGCCAGTCAAGAAAGATAGCCAGCAGGCAGATCATCAGCGCGCCGGCAATCAGCATGCGCACATCGCTACCGCCGATGCCATCCAGCAGCTGCAATCCGAGACCACCCGCACCGATAACGGCGGCGATCGCCATGACGCCAACGTTCATGACCACCGCCGTACGGATACCGCCAAAAATCACCGGCAGCGCCATCGGGATCTCTACCCAGCGCAGCCGCTGCCAGAAGGTCATACCGATACCGCGTCCCGCTTCGCGCAGCCCGGAGGGCAGATTTTCCAGCGCCGTGTGGGTATTACGCACAATAGGCAGCAGCGAATAGAGAAACACAGCCGTAATCGCAGGCAGGGCGCCGATGCCCTGGCCGATCAGTGAAAAAAGCGGGATCATTAGCCCGAACAGCGCGATGGTAGGGATAGTCAGCACAATAGTGGCAATGCCCAGCACCGGCGTCGCCAGCCATTTAACGCGTACAATCAAAATGCCCAGCGGCACGCCAGCGAGGATGGCAAAGCCAACCGCCACCAGCACCAGCCAGGTGTGCTGCCACGTCAGGCCCAGCAGCATCTGCCAGTTGTCAGTGATGTAATACAGGGTATCCATGGTGTCTCCTTACAGCATGTTGCGGGACTGGAGAAAATCGCGGGCAACCTGAGCGGGTGACTGATGGTCGATATCCACTCGCTTATTCATTTCTGAGATGGCGTCATCAGTGATTAAGGCTGAAAGCTGATTCAGCGCTTTCTCCAGGCCCGGATGGGCAGCGAGCACCTCTTCACGCACCACGGGCGTGACGTTGTAACTGGGAAAGAAGTGCTTATCATCCTGTAATACCAGCAGGTCAAAGCCCTTCACCCGGCCATCGGTGGTGTAGATCAGACCAGCGTCCACAAACCCGTCACGCACTGCGTTATAGACCAGTCCGGGGTCCATCTGGCGAATTTGCGGACGATCCAGCGGTAGCTGATAAACTTTTTGCAACGGCTTCAGTCCATCGGAGCGGCCCGCAAATTCCAGATCCAGCCCCAGCCGCCAGTTATGCTCCGGATCGTTCCTGCGCACCTGTTCCATTTTGCTGACCAGCTGCGACAGGGTGGTAATACCCTCCTGCTCTGCGCGACATCGCTGCATGGCGAAAGCGTAGGTATTGTTCATGGGTGCCGGTTTAAGCCAGACCAGCCCCTGTTTTGCATCGAGCTTTTTCACTGTCGCCCACGCCTGCTCAGGGGACATGGGCTTACTGATATGGTTAAAAATAATGAGCGAGGTGCCGGTATATTCCCATGTCATATCAATCTGTTTATTGATCATGGCATTACGGCTGATGGTGGTGGCAATATTGGTCTTTGGGATGATCTTAAATCCGTTTTTCTGCAGCCATAAAACGGTCAGGGCAGACAAAATATGTTGTTCAGTAAAGCTTTTGGTGGAGAGCGTAACGGGCGCAGCAGCCATTGCTGACTGAGTCAGCAGCAGCGCAGTGCTCAGCGCCAGCACAGCATTGCGCAGCCAGCGGGAAAGCGGCCTGGTGAGGATCATCAAAACGTGCTCCATGGGTTAAGTTGCAGCGTGTGGCGAAAGAATGCGGCCCAGCGCGGCCAGCAGCATATCCAGGATCAGGGCTATCAGCGCGGTGGCGGCCGCGCCCAGAATCAGCGTCGGGAAATCGTTCAGATAAATTCCGGGGAAAATCAGTTCGCCGTAGCTGCTCGCGCCTATCAAAAAGGCCAGCGGCGCGGTGCCGACGTTAATCGCTGTGGCGATGCGCACCCCGGCCAATATCACCGGCAGCGCGTCCGGCAGCTCAACCTGGCGCAGCCGCTGCAGGCGGGTCATGCCAATGCCTTTTGCCGCTTCAATCAGCGCAGGGGGGACCGCGCACAGGCCGGCATAGGTATTGCGCACAATGGGCAGCAGCGAGGCGAGGAACAGGGCAATCAGCGCCGGCTGTTCACCGATGCCCACAACCACCATGGCCAGCGCCAGCACGGCCAGAGGCGGGAGGGTATTGCCTACGTTGAATATCTGCATAACATATTCAGCCCGGCGTCGTGCAAAAGGACGGCTCAGCACAATCCCGGAAGGGATCCCCACCAGCAGTGCGCAGAGCATGGACCAGAAAACCAGCCAGAGATGCTGCTGACCGAGATAAATCAGATCGGTCTGGCGGGCACGCAGCGTATCCGGACCGAGTCCCCAGACCAGCAGCGCGACGAGTACTAAAAGTGTGAGAAGAGCCAATCCGGTGCGCCGGATCAGCGATGCGTGAGGCATAACCGTTTTCTCCCTGAATAAATACAACAATCAGCTATGATTGCTCTGCTGAGCGGCAGGATAAGGGGCCGCGTTCGATAGCAAAATTTTATGGTTAAAAGGCAGATTGACCGCGCTAAAGCTTCGTAAATTCACATGTAATTAACCGTACGGCTAAAAATCTATAGCAATCTCTGATCGGCAAAGCCAGCATTTAGCGCAAAAAACAGCGGGTAGGGTGCGGGCAAAACGGCATGCAGCCCGCGCGGGATATGGGATGCTATGACAATAAAAAAAACTCATCGAAAAAGGTTACCCTGTCACATAAACGCTGGCTGGCGCATTGTGTGGCTGAACCAAAAGATTAACCGGTATAAGGAGCGTTATGTCAGAGCACGCTGAAGTTTTGCGCAGCCATCGTCCATGGATCCTGTTTGCCTGTATGCTGGCGATGTTTATGGCCGCGATTGAGGTCACTATTGTCGCCACGGCCATGCCCACGATAATTGCCGATCTTGGCGGCTTTGCGCAGTTTGGCTGGGTGTTTTCTATTTATCTGCTGACACAGGCGGTCAGCGTGCCGCTTTATGGGCGTTTAGCCGATATATGGGGACGTAAGCGGCTCTTTTTTGTCGGAGTGTCGCTGTTTTTGTTCGGCTCAGTGCTGTGCGGCTTTGCCCATACCATGACATGGCTCATTCTGTTTCGCGCGTTTCAGGGGCTGGGGGCAGGCGCAATCATGCCGCTGACCACCACTATTGTGGCGGATATCTATTCCCCGCGTGAACGCGCCACTGTGCAGGGCTGGCTCTCCAGCGTCTGGGGCGTGGCGGCGATTATCGGGCCGCTTAGCGGCGCGTGGCTGGTGCAGCATTTCAGCTGGGCGGTGATATTCTGGGTCAATGTACCGGTAGGCCTGATCTCAATGCTGCTGCTGGCGCGCTTCCTTCCCGCACGCCAGGCCTCTGTGTCAGGTGCGCTGAATATCACCGGCAGCTGCTGGCTGATGATCAGCGTCACCGCGCTGCTGGTGGCGCTGCTGCAGGCGGAAGCGCTCGGCTACTGGCTGCTGCTCTTCCTGCTGCTGGCAGGCGTGGCTGGCTGGCGTCTTAAACGGCACGAGCAGCAGACGGCGGCGCCGCTCTTCCCGCTCGCGCTGTGGCGCAGCCGCCTGATTGTGGCGGGCAATGCCGGTAACCTGATTATTGGTGCAACCATGATGGGTATCAGCGCGTTTCTGCCAACCTGGATCCAGGGGATCACCGGCGGCACGCCGCTGCAGGCGGGTAGTGCGCTGGCGATGATGTCAATCGGCTGGCCGATTGCCAGTACGCTGAGCGGTCGCCTGATGCTCGTAACCTCTTACCGCTTTACCGCTCAGCTCGGCGCACTGTTACTGATTGCCGGCAGCGCGTTGCTGCTGCTGCTCCATGCAGACAGCTCCGTACTGCAGGCGGGCTTCACGGCCTTTGTTATCGGCACCGGCATGGGCATGACCAGCACCACATTTCTGGTCTCCGTACAAAACCATGCGCAATATGAGATCCGCGGTATCTGCACTGCTTCCATTATGTTCAGCCGGATGCTGGGTTCGGCGCTGGGAACCGCTCTGATGGGGGCGGTTTTAAATATCAACCTGGCGCAGCGGCTGCCGCAGGCGAACGATCCCATGCAAAAAATCATGTCGCCGGAGAGTCGTGAGGCGCTGCCGGTGGCAGAACTGCAGCTCTGGACAACTGAGATTGCAGCCTCGCTGCACTGGGTATTTATCGTGGCCTTGCTGATTGCGCTGCTGACGGTGTGGATCGCCTGGCTGATGCCGCGTCAGCGGCCGGAGACGGAATAACAGGTGAAAAACCGGGGCAGACGCTGCCCCGGTTGCGGTTACTGCGCTGACATATCCTGCGAGCTGCCGGCGCTGTCGGGCGCGCTGCCGTCTGCATCCCGCATATTCTTTTTATAAACAATTTTTTGCGTATCGTTTTCACAGTGGCCGACCACCTGACCACCCGCCTGATCGGCCTGATCGTTTGGCACGATGTCCAGCGTAAAATCTGACTCCGCCACGCCGTTGCTGACAATTTTTTTGCTGATATCGGCACGAACGCTGTCGCAGGAGGCCTGAGCCATCAGCGGCAGCGTCATAGCACCCAGCAGCAGTACCAGAGAACCCTTTTTCATCGCTAACTCCTTGTTGACTGTCTCTCTGAACACTATAGCAGCACAGCTGCGTTACGGCGCGACCGGGCGACCGGTCCGGCGATCAAGGCAGCGCAGGGTATTCTCTTCCCAGTAAGCGTTAACGTTATAGCTCTTGTCGCAGGCGTCGCGGGTATCAAACGCGCGGTCTGCTTTATCAAACTCTTTCTCTGTCCGGGTATTAATTTTGCTGCGCAGATTGCGGGTATCGTTCCACTGCTCTTTACTCTGGCGCGCGGCTTCGTTGCTGGCCGCACTGTTGCCATCTTCCACAATCAGGCGATCGGTGCGCGCGATGGCAAGGGGAGCGGTCAACAGCACACTGGCCGACAGTAACGCCGTAAACAGAACAGAAGCATAATTTTTCATGGTGTTGTCCTTCAGTCAGACCCGGTCAGCCATAGGAGGCTGTCTCTGTAACAGCCCCTAGTATATCATCGCGCTTTTACTGCTCACCAGCGGTGTGCAGTTTGTTGAGGTAACAGAGAGCAGGGTTATGCTGATCCAGACCACACTATTGTTTTTCATTACGGCGGTTGCAGAGATCACTGGCTGTTTCCTGCCCTGGCTCTGGCTGCGTAAAGGAATGAGCGCATGGCTGCTGCTGCCTGCCACCGCCAGTCTGGCGCTGTTTGTCTGGCTGCTCACGCTGCATCCGGCAGCAAGCGGACGGGTATATGCGGCATACGGAGGCGTCTATGTGTTTACGGCTCTGATCTGGCTGCGGGTGGTAGATGGGGTACGCCTGAGCGCATGGGACTGGACTGGCGCGCTGATAGCGCTGTGCGGCATGCTGATTATGGTGACAGGCTGGGGAAAAGCCTGACAGCGTCACCCGGCAGAGACAAGTGACGCTGTCACATAAAATCAGTGCGCTTTATGCACTTTCAGGCCGGCAGTGGTCTGGCTGACCGGCATGATCTCCAGCGTATTGATGTTCACATGCGCTGGCAGCGTGGTAACCCAGTAAACCGCTTCGGTAACATCTTCCGCGGTTAGTGCTGTCGTGCCTTCATACACGGCGCCGGCGCGATCGTCATCGCCTTTGAAGCGCACGTTAGAAAACTCCGTTCCGCCAACCAGGCCTGGCTCAATATCGGTCACACGCAGCGCGGTGCCGTGCAGATCGGTCCGCAGATTCAGGCTGAACTGACGCACAAATGCTTTGGTTGCGCCATAAACGTTGCCGCCCGCATAGGGCCAGCTGCCGGCAATTGAACCGATGTTCACGATATGTCCGACGTTGCGCTCTACCATGGCGGGCAGCAGCGCCCGGGTCATGTATACCAGGCCTTTTGTATTGGTATCGATCATGTTATCCCAGTCATCGACACTGGCTTTGTGAGCCGGCTCAGTGCCCAGCGCCAGGCCCGCGTTGTTGACCAGTACATCAATAGTGCGCCATTCAGCCGGAAGCGCAGCCACAATGTCATCGATTGCGGCACGATCGCGCACATCAAGCTGAACGGTATAGAGGTTTTCACCCAGCTCATCCTTCAGCGCCTGCAGTCGTTCAGCGCGCCGTCCGCTGGCGATCACTTTATGGCCTGTGGCAATGAAGCGGCGGGTGATACTTTCACCAAAACCCGCAGTAGCACCGGTAACAAAAATAATCATCTCACTGTTCCTTAACTGTTTTCAGGTAGTCCGCGTTAACCATATCACCATCACTTCCTGCCTGCTGAAAAAAAGCAGTCTGCCGCCGGTGTGCATTAACCGGGTGCAGGGCTGCACCGTGATGAGGCGTAACGGGACAGAGTAAGTCGTTGCGCCCGGCATCTGAACACGGTGCAAAGCGGCGTAATCGGTTGCGCATTCGTTTGCTTTTAATGTTTATCTAACCTCATGATTTGGATGAATAATTCAGAGGTGGCACAGCCTTTGCACTATCGGTTTATCTTACTGAGAGGATGAGCTATGAACGCTGACAATGAGACGCTGCTGCGCGCCAGTTTTTTTGATTTTACCCGCACGGTGGACCAGCCGGAGGCGCTGAGTGACGCCGCACGCTATCTTGCTGATGGCGTGCTGACACTGCGTGCAGGAAAAATTGTCAGCCTGCAAAGCTGGAGCAGCGCGGCGCATCAGGTTGACCACAGGCAGGTAACGGATCTGCGCGGTAAGCTGATTGTGCCGGGGTTTATCGATACCCATATTCACTATCCGCAGACGGAAATGATGGGGGCGTTCGGTGAACAGCTGCTGACCTGGCTGAATACCTATACCTTTCCGGTCGAGCAGCAGTATCACTGTGCCACCCATGCGGCAAAGATGTCCGCTTTTTTCCTGCAGCAGCTGCTGGCTAACGGTACCACTACCGCGCTGGTGTTCGGCACGGTGCATCCGCAGTCGGTTGAGGCGCTGTTCAGCGCGGCAGAGCGGCTCAGCATGCGGCTCATTGCCGGTAAAGTGATGATGGATCGCAACGCGCCCGACTACCTTACCGAAACGCCCGAAACGAGTTATCAGCAGACGCGGGCGCTGATAGCGCGCTGGCACCGGCGCGGCCGTCTTGGCTATGCGCTGACGCCACGCTTTGCGCCGACCTCTTCGCCACAGCTGCTGGAACGGGTGCGCCAGCTGCGAACTGAGTTTCCCGATACCTGGCTGCATACGCACCTGAGTGAAAATCCGCAGGAGGTGGCGTGGGTCAGAGAGCTTTTTCCCGAGCGCAACGGCTATCTCGATGTCTATCACCACTACCAGCTCACGGGCGCACGCAGCGTATTTGCCCACTGCCTGCATCTGCAGGATCATGAGTGGCAGTGCCTGCACGACACCGGTTCAGCCATCGCGTTTTGTCCTACTTCAAATCTGTTTCTTGGCAGCGGGCTGTTTGATCTCAAACGCTGCTGGCAGGAGAACGTGCGCATGGGGATCGGTACCGATGTCGGCGCAGGCACCACGTTCAACCTGCTGCAGACGCTGGGCGAAGCGTATAAAGTGGGGCAGCTGCAGCACTATAAGCTGACCGCCTGTGAAGCGCTGTATCGCGCCACGCTTGGCGGAGCGCAGGCGCTGGATCTCGATGAGAAAATCGGCAACTTTACTCCCGGTAAAGAGGCCGATTTTGTCGTGCTGGATCCGGCAGTATCACCGCTGCAGCAGCTGCGTCATGGCAACAGTAAAGATATCTTCGAGCAGCTGTTTGTCCTGATGACGCTTGGCGACGATCGCAACATTGCGCAGACCTGGGTAAACGGCCGGCCGGTGTGGCAAAAAGAGACGACTGACAGCGTGCAGAGTTGTTGCCCGCAAACCGGCGTGCCAGGATAAAGGCTCTCTGCCGCAGGCTTTTGCGGCGTTGCTGATTATCAGGAGCGATAATGAACCGATCCGCCAATCCCTTTTTTACCGCCAGCACGCTGCCGTATCAGGCACCGCCGTTTGATCAGATAAGCGAAGGCGATTTTCTGCCCGCGCTGGAAGCGGGCATCGAAGAGAAACGCCGCGAAGTTGCCGCGATTGTCGCAAACCCGGCACCGCCGGACTTTGCCAATACGTTTGAAGCGCTGGAGCGCAGCGGCCTCTTACTGAGCCGGGTGTGGCAGGTCTTTTCAGCCATGACGGCAGCGAATACGTCGCCGCGGCTGCAGGAGGTGGAAGAGATGATTACGCCGGCACTGGCGGCGCTGCACGATGAGATCTACCTGAACAGCGCGCTCTTTGCCCGGCTGGATGCTGTCTGGCAGCAGCGAGGCACCGCCTGCCCGGACGCGGAGGCCGTGCGGCTCACGGAAGTCACGCGACAGGCATTTCAGCTGGCCGGTGCCGGCCTGAGCGATGACGAAAAACAGCGGCTGCGCGCCATTAATCAGGAGCTGGCGGGTCTCAGCACCCGCTTTGGTAACCGGCTCCTGGCAGCGACGCAGTCGGCGGCCTATACCGTCAGCAGCGCAGAGGCGCTGGCGGGACTCAGCGACGCAGCGCTTGAACAGGCACGCGCCGCGGCGGCCGCGCGCGGTCTTGATAACCAGTGGCTGATCCCGCTGCAAAACACGACGCAGCAGCCGGCGCTGACCCGGTTAACCATCCGCGCCACGCGGGAAGCGCTGTTTGAACAGGCGCTGAGCCGCTGTGAACGCAACGATGAGAATGATACGCGGCAGCTGGTTTCACGCATGGCGCAGCTGCGCGCGAAGCAGGCAGCGCTGCTGGGCTATAGCAGCTATGCGGCGTGGAACCTGCAGGATCAGATGGCGAAAACGCCGGATGCTGCGCTGAGCTTTATGCGCAATATTGTGCCGGCCGCCCGCCAGCGCGCCGGGCGCGAGGCCGACGATATCTCACAGCTGATGGCAGAGCAGCAGCAATCATTTGAACTGCGCGCCTGGGACTGGAATTTCTACGCAGAGCAGGTGCGTCAGGCGAAGTATGACCTGGATGAAGATACCATTCGTCCCTGGTTCGCGCTGGATAACGTACTGGAGCGCGGCGTATTCTGGGCCGCCACGCAGCTTTACGGTTTACGGTTCAGTCAGCGCCACGATCTGCCGGTTTATCATCCGGATGTGTGCGTCTATGAGATTTTCGATGCCGATGAGACGCCGCTGGCGCTGTTTTACACCGACTTTTTTGCCCGCGATAACAAAAGCGGCGGGGCCTGGATGGGCAACTTTGTGGACCAGTCTGCGCTGCTGGATCAGAAACCGGTGATCTACAACGTCTGCAACTATACCAAACCGCAGCCTGGTCAGCCGGCGCTGCTGAGCTGGGATGAGGTTATCACGCTGTTCCACGAATTTGGTCATGCGCTGCATGGTCTGTTTGCAAACCAGCGCTACGCCAGCCTCTCCGGTACGGCCACGCCCCGCGACTTCGTGGAGTTTCCGTCGCAAATCAATGAACACTGGGCCAGTCACGAAGCGGTATTTGCCAGCTATGCGCGTCACTGGGAAACCGGGGAGCCGATGCCCGCTGCACTGCGCGAAAAAATGGTGCAGGCCGCCACCTTTAATAAAGGTTATGACATGACCGAACTGCTGGCGGCGGCGCTGCTGGATCTGCAGTGGCATTCACTTTCCGCGCACGATAAGCCGCAGGATGTGGAACATTTTGAACGTCAGGCGCTGCAGGCAGAAAATATCGCGCTCGCAGCGGTGCCGCCGCGCTATCGCTCCAGCTATTTTCGTCACATCTGGGGAGGAGGGTATGCGGCGGGTTACTACGCCTATATCTGGACGCAGATGCTGGCTGACGATGGCTATCAGGCGTTTACTGAACGTGGCGGCCTGACGCGGGAAAACGGGCAGCGCTTCCGCGAGCAGGTGTTGTCACGCGGAAACAGCAGCGATCTGCAGCATGTCTGGCTGAGCTGGCGCGGTAAAGCGCCAGAGATTGAGCCGATGCTGCGTCATCGCGGGCTGAGTACAGAGTAGGGCAGAGGCGGTGGCCCGTTACCCCATCGGGCCACCGCTAATCGTGTCGCACATCCCAGCCAGCACCCGTTCGCCGCTTTCAGTTTTTAACGCCTCATACCAGGCTGCCGTCAGCGCGGGCTCCTTGCCGTGCGTTATATCGCAGCGCTTGCGTGCTTTTAGCACCAGGTCGCGGGTACGATCCAGCCGGCGCGCCTCATAGCGCAGCAGCGCATCTTCCACGCCCAGTGAGTGTGTTGCCAGCGTCTGGGCCAGCACGACGGCATCTTCCATTGCCGCGCAGCCGCCCTGGCCAATGTCGGGCGTGGTGCTATGGGCTGCATCACCCAGCAGCGCCATGCGTCCGCGTACGAAGCGGGTAAAGGGATCGGTATCGTGGATTTCGACCCGGTTGGTGGTCAGCGGGTCGAGCTGCGCAATCAGCCGCTGCACCGGTTCAGCCCAGCCAGCGAAATAGCCGCTGAGATCGGCGCGCAGCGTGGTGCGATCCTGAGCAAGACCGGCAGGTAACGGCACATCGAAGAAAAAGTAGAAGCGATTTCCGGCGATAGGCATCAGTGACACGCGTTTGCCGTCGCCGACAAAGGTGGTCCACTGATCGGCGGGAGCAATCGCCTCATCTGCGGTAATAAGCCCGTTCCAGTTTACATAGCCCGCATAGCGGCGCGTCACGCGCTCACCCAGAACCGCCTCGCGCAGCACCGAGTGCGTGCCGTCTGCCGCAACCAGCAGGTCGCCTGCGGCTTCGCTGCCGTCGGCAAAAAACGCGGTAACGCCCTGTGACGTCTGTTCAGCATGCGTAACCCGTCTGCCAAAGCGAACGCGCGCCCGGCCATAATTATCAAGCAGCATCGCCTGCAGCCCGGCGCGGGAAACCGGCGCAGGATATTCACCGGTTTGCTGCACCAGCGGGGCAAGGCTGAAACGCGTCAGCGGCGCACCGCTGCGCGCATCGTGATAAGCCATCCAGGCCATATTACCGCTGAGTGCGCGCAGCGGCTGTTTCAGGCCGAGCGAATTAAGACACTTTACCCCGTTTGGCCAGACGGAAATGGCTGCGCCAACCGGTTTCATCTCCGCAACGGCCTCATAGACTTCCGTTTCAAAGCCTGCCCGTTCCAGGGCGATGGCGGCACTCATCCCGCCGATACCGGCGCCAATAATAATTATTTTCATCATAGTCTCCTGTGCTCAGACAGATAGCACTGCAACTTCTGTACCAGATGCGCGACGATCGGCAATCTATTGAATAACCTGATATTTAATAGATTGTACAGGGTGATGAAACGATTGTTGCAGTGCAGTTGCACTTAAGTGGTGCAATTAATTGATCATGAATCTTTTGTTTCATGCGGTATTCTGACCAGATTTTGCGCATACTTAAGGCTTCAGCGTGGAGGGGTAATGATGAAGTGGATAATTGCGTTAATGATGGCGTGCAGCGTAAACGTGATGGCGCAGAGTCACTGGCAGCCACAGCCTAAATCGCCGTCTGTGATGTTTACGCCGGTTGCGTCGAAATGTGATGTGTCGGCCTGTCAGCAAAACTGCTACGTACAGCAATCGCAGTGTAAAAATGACAGCGGCGGCGGATGTGGCTCGCTGGCACAAATCTGCGTACAGAACTGCGCCAGCCAGTGTCGCTGAGTATCAGGGCGTTTCACGCCAGATATCGCGCATCGCCAGCTCCAGTTTTTTAAACTGGCGATAGCGCGCGTCATGAAAGCTGACCCACTCCGGACGCGGCTGCCGCGCGTCTGGCTGCAGCCGGACCGCATGCTGCACCGCGTCCGCTAAATCCCGCCATACGCCCACGCCAACGCCGGCACACAGCGCGGCGCCCAGCGCGCCGGTTTCCGTGCACGCTGCAACCCGCACCGGAATGTTCAGTACGTCGGCAAACATCTGCGGCCAGACTACGCTGCGCGCGGCACCGCCTGAGAGCGTTGCGCGGGTAAAGGGAAGGCCGGCAGCGTGCAGCCGGTCAATATGCGCCCGGTGAGCAAAGGTCACGCCTTCGAACAGGGCAAACAGCATATCTGCGCGGGTATGCCAGCCGCCCAGACCGTAAAATCCGGCCCGGGCCGGTTCCGGTTTGCGGCCGGAATACAGATAGGGATGATAAAACGGCAGGTTCGGATCCTGGCGGATTTGCGCCACACACTCACTGCTCTGCGCCGCACCTTTTCCGCCGCGCCGGTCGTCAAACTCACGCAGAAACCAGTTGAGGTTGGCCGCAGAAGTCGCGCTGGCTTCAATCGCCATAAAGCGATCCCGTTCTATCATTGAACTCATAGAGACCGGGCGAAGATAGTCAGGTTTGTCCACAACAACCTGATTAATGCTCCACGTACCGGCTACGATTGAGGCGTCACCGCAGCTGACCACCCCTGACCCGGCTGCACTGGCCACCACGTCAAACAGGCCAGCCACGACCGGTATACCTGCCGGCAACCCGGTACGCGCCGCTGCCAGCGCGGTGACATAACCGCTGACAGCGCTCGATTCCCGCAGCGGCGGCAGCCATGCTGCTGCGTCTTCGATATCATAAAGCGCCAGCAGCTCAGCGCTGTAATCGCGAACGCGATAGTCAATCAGCCCGGCGCCTGCCGCGTCTGAATAGTCGCTGCTGAGCGCATCGCTGAGGAAATGCACAATCACATCTTTGGCACTCAGTACCGCACCGATCTGCTGCCATATCAGCGGCTGATGCTGTTTTACCCAGCTCAGCAGCACCGGCGTGGAGGCTGGCCACGGCGTCTGCCGGGAGAGGGCATAGATGGCGTGCTGTTTTTCCGCCTGCTCCAGCGCATCGACGATGTCGCCTGCCCGCCGATCGATGGACTGAATGCCGAGCTGCGGCTGCAGCGCCCGGTCCAGCGTATAGAGGCCATTGCCGTGTCCGGCGGCACCTACCGCAATGATATCCTGTGCGGTCGTGCCCGCCTGCAGCAGACAGTGACGTATTGCCTGTTCAGTACCGTGCCGGATGGCGGCTATCGATCGCTCGGCGTAGCCCTCCTGCGGCTGCAGCGTCTCGCCGGTATGCTCAGCCACGGCCAGTATCGTCCCGCTGAGATCAAACAGCACCGCCTTGATCATTGTGTTACCGGCATCAATACCCAGGATTTTCATATCCGGCTCCGTAAAACCGCAGAGGAGATCGCGCACAGAACGCGCGACGGGTCAGGCGTCAGTCTGCTGATAAAGGGCCAGCGCATCTGCGCCGCTGGCACCCTGATGAATAATGGCCATCAGCGCGGCGACGACCCGGGCAGGATGGGCATGCTGATAAACATTGCGGCCATAGACCATGCCGCTGGCACCCTGCGCCATCAGCAGCGCACTCTTGTGCAGTACCGCGCCGATCTCACCTTTGCCGCCGCCGCGCACCAGCGTCGGACAGCGCGCTGCCTCTACCACACGGTGAAAATCAGCCGGATTATCAGTCGGGTCTGCTTTGATGATATCAGCGCCCAGTTCACGCGCCAGTCGCACCAGCGGCACGATCTGCTCTGCATCGCCCAGTGAACCGTAAGCGGCTCCCTGACCGGCCGGTGCCATTACCAGCGGCTCAATCATCAGCGGCATGCCGTAGCGGTCACACGCCTGACGCAGCCGGCCGATATTTTCGATGCACATGCGAAAAATAGCGGGCTCATCCGGGATCAGATAAAGATTCACTACCACGGCGGCCGCATCCAGCTGCAGCGCTGCCAGAATCGGCTCATCAGGATTATGCAGGACTGCCCACATCTCGCGATGCCGTACCGCGTTATATGCATTGCCAACATCGGTACGCAGCACCAGAGCCGGTTTTACTCCCTCCGCGCACTGCAGCAGATCCGCCTGTCCATAATTGACCTGAATCGCGTCGGGCTGTGCGGTGATCAGGCGCTGCATTACCGCTTCAATATCCTCAAGCCCCTGCAAAAAATCGGGTTCGTTAGCGATACCGTGATCGACTGCCACGTCCAGACAGCGGCCGTGGCGGAATAACCGCTTCATACGGACTTTATTGCTCGCTGACATGCCGGGCCTCCTGCTGCATCACGGTGGGATAGAGACCATGCAGGCCGTGAAAGCGCGCCAGTGAAGCGCAGCAGCGCTGCAGCTGCTGTATCCGCTGGTGCTCGCTCCAGTTCAGCGTCTGCGCCATCAGCAGTGAGATCTCCTGGATCAGCGGCGGCGTCAGCTCGCCACCGATCGCCAGTGACGTGCGCCGCACCAGCAAATCTTCCAGCTGGCACACCTGTTCGTGCTCTGTCAGATAGCGCAGCTCCGTTGCGCTGTAATCGGCGTGGTGATGCAGCGGACGGTCGTCATCGCGCAGCAGCGACAGCAGCGGCACGGCGCGGCTGCCGTAACGTTTTACCAGCTGCGTCACGCGCGGCACCGGCAGCGCGTACTGCTGCGCCAGCTGGGCGATCCAGGCGGGCTGTGCCGCCGGAGCAGGGAAGTCGCGTCCGCCGCCGATAGCTAACTCAGTGGTTGAGGTATGGCGCTTTTCGCCCAGCAGCCGCAGAACCCGATCGGCCGCTTCTTCACCAAAGCGGCGGAATGTGGTCCACTTACCGCCTACCAGGCATAGCGTGCTCCAGGCGCGGGTGGGGTCGGGTGGCAGCATGACCAGTGAATGATTACGCGATATCTGCCCGCTGAGTTTTGCATCGCTGGCGGGCAGGGGACGCACGCCGCAGAAGGTATAAACCACGGCGGATTCAGGCACCACGACCTCAGGGAAGACAAAGCGCAGCGATTCAAGAATATACGCTTTCTCTGCAGCCTCGCAGACGACGTTATCGGGATCGTCAACGCGGATATCCGTTGAGCCAGCCAGCACTTTACCCGCCCACGGAAACAGAATGCAGACGCGTCCCTCCTGATTTTCGAAGTAGACCATTTCACCATCCAGCATGCGCAGCAGCTCCGGATGGTCGAGGATCAGATGCGACCCTTTGGTGCCGCCAATCAGTTTCTGTCGGGCGCTTTTGGGCGCAACGTGCTGGTTAAGCTGGTCAATCCATGCGCCGCCGGCATTCACCAGCACATGCGGCTGCAGGCGAAACTGCTCGCCGCTCAGCGTATCTTTCAGCGTAACGGTCTCTCCGTCGCTGCTGATAAGCTGCATATAATTCAGGGCTAGCGCGTCGCTGCAGGCGCGCTCTGCATCCTCCACCAGCTCAAGCCCCAGCCGTTCCGGGGCACTGATCCACGCATCATAGTAGCTGGCGCTGTATTTCACCCATGGCGCAAAGCCTGGCCAGCGATCGCGGGTCGCTGCCTCACTGCGCACCTGATGTTTAGGCATGGAACCATACTGACGCGTATAGAGGTCATACAGGCTGAGGCCGGTTTTGATCAGCAGCGCACCGCGCCGGGCAGGTTTATCACTGAGACGCAGAAACCGTCGGGTGGCGTTGATCATGCCACCGCTGAAATTCTCCACGGGCACCGTGGTCCGCAGAGGAAAGACATAGTGCGACGCGTTCTTCAGCAGCCGGTCGCGCTCGATCACCGACTCTTTCACCAGACCAAACTCACCGGTTTCAAGATAGCGCAGGCCGCCATGGATCATACGCGACAGCGCACCACTTGCCGCCTGACACCAGTCATCGCGCTCTACGATAATCGCCGGGATCCCCTGCAGGGCCAGTTCGCGAAACGTACTGATGCCGTTAATGCCGCCTCCGGCAATCAGGACCGGTGTAATCTGCCGCTGGCGCAGCCTGTCGAGACGCTCATTACGGGTTAATACAGTAGCCATGGCACGCTCCCTGACGGTGAAGGCTTATCCGTCAAAGGTATAGGAGTGTGCAGCCAAAACGGCAAACCCGCTTACTCAGGATGTGACTCTGTTCACTTACACCACCAATGGAGATGTGGGGTGGGCCGGAGGCAGATATACTATGCGCACCGCTTTTGGTTCTGAGGAATAAGGATTATTCATGCGACGCCGCGTTATGGCTCTACTTTTGCTGCTTATCGCCAGCTCCGCTGCTGCCCGGGCGCCGGATGACATTATCGAACCGCTGATGGCCCGCTTTGCGATCCCCGGCATGGCGATCGCCGTGCTGAATAAAGGGCAGACCACCTTTTACAGTTACGGTGTCACTTCAGTGCCGCAGGAAGCGCCTGTAACCTCCCGCACGCTGTTTGAGATTGGCTCGCTCAGCAAAACCTTCACCGCCACGCTTGCCAGCTATGCCGTACAGCAAAACAAAATGCAGCTGCGCGATAGCGCCAGTCAGTGGCTGCCTGCTCTGCAGGGCAGCGCGCTCGATCGCGTGACGCTGCTGAACCTGGCAACGCACACCAGCGGCATGCCGCTGTTTGTGCCAGAGGAGGTGACGGATAACGCACAGCTCATGCAGTGGTACAAATCGTGGCAGCCTGAGGCGGAACCGGGAACACAGCGTGTCTATTCAAACCTGGGTATCGGCCTGCTGGGCATGATCGCGGCGAAGAGCCTGAATATGTCATTTATGCGCGCCATGGAATCGATGCTCCTGCCGGCGATGGGGATGCATCATACTTTTCTTCAGGTACCGCCGCGCGCCATGCCGGATTATGCACAGGGATATGATAAACAGAACCGTCCGGTACGCGTGACGCCCGGGCCGCTGGATGCGGAAGCGTATGGGTTAAAATCAACATCAGAAGATCTGATCCGCTGGCTCGGCATTCAGATGGGAGAGGTTAACGTGGTACCGGCCTGGCGACAGGCGGTGGCTGCCACCCATCAGGGCTACTTCCGCACGGCAGCATTCACGCAGGCAATGATGTGGGAATACTACCCGCTGCCGGTCACGCAGCAGCAGCTGGTGGCGGGGAACAGCAGTAAAATCATCCTCAACGGCATGCGCGCTGTGCCGGTTTCACCCTCTGCACCCGTGCCGCTGCGTGCCTGGTACAATAAAACCGGTTCAACCAACGGCTTTTCAGCTTATGCGGTGTTTATCCCTTCCCAAAGGGTGGGGCTGATTATGCTGGCCAACAAATGGATACCCAATGACGATCGCGTTATTGCTGCAGATGAGATTATCCGTGCGCTGGCAAAGTGAGGAGAGACGATGAGTATACGGGCATTGCGGGCTGAGGATTATGTGGCCTGGCTGCGGTTATGGCAGGGCTACCAGCAGTTTTATCAGACAGAGATTGATGAGGCGACGACCGGCGAAACGTTCCGGCGCATGCTCTCCCGTGCGGAACCGATGTATTGTCTGGTGCTGGAGCAGGGGGGCAGCATGGTGGGGCTGGTGCATTTTCTGACGCATCGCTCCACCTGGACGCGCGGTGACTACTGTTATCTTCAGGATCTGTTTGTGGCAGATACGGCACGCGGCAGCGGAGCGGGTAAGGCACTGGTACTGGCCGTCTATGAGCAGGCCAGGCAGCGCGGCTGTTCACGTGTTTACTGGAACACGCAGGAGGGTAACACCACGGCACGGGCGCTATACGATCGACTGGCAACAAAAACGGAATTTATTCAGTATCGCTATCTGGTAGCACCTTAGTAGTTACAACAAACTAATATTATCTTATTAACCATCAATGAAGCTCCTCTGCAATACCCGTCTGACACCATAAAAAGCCAGCGGGCAGGGCCGCCATATCTGAAGGCTGTCCTGCTGCGCTCTTTCAAATGAAACGTCCTGTTGATTGTGACGGCGGGCGTGCTTCCTCAGTTCCTGACTTGCAGGACACCGAACTCATGTTATGAATGAAATACTATTTACTTTCATTTGAAGCTTAGCGAGAGGTGATCCTGGTGACAACCTTGTTACGTTCAGAACAGCAGCCCGATAATGTCAGACGCAGTATCTGCCAGTTGAAACAGCAGCTGCGTCAGAAGATAGGGGACGTGGACGCGCTATATGCGCAGGTGCGGGAGAGCGTTGTTATGGAGCTTGCCGCAGCCAGATATGAAGAAGCGCAATCGGGGTCAGCCTGGCCACAACTGAGCTGGCAGGCCATCGCCGCGAATGAAATCAGTGAGGCGCAGAAAGCGCATATCCGGCGGCGCGGCTGTGTCGTGATAAAAGGCAACTTCAGCCGCACGCAGGCGCTGGAGTGGGATGCATCGATGATGCGTTATCTGGACGATAACGACTTTATGACCAGCTACCGGGGGCCGGGGGATGATTTCTTTGGCAACCTTGCGGCATCCCGCCCGGAAATCTATCCGATTTACTGGAGTCAGGCGCAAATGTCCGCGCGGCAGAGTGAAGCGATGGCCACGACCCAGCAATTTCTTAATCGCCTGTGGCGGTTTGAATCTCAGGGGAAACGCTGGTTTGATCCCGATGTCAGCATTATCTATCCCGACCGCATCCGGCGGCGGCCGCCCGGCACGACCTCTAACGGACTCGGTGCGCATACCGATTCCGGCGCGCTGGAGCGCTGGCTGCTGCCGGCGTATCAGCAGGTATTCAGGCATATCTTCAATAACCGTTTTGCACAGTATGACCCGTGGGATGCGGCATTCCGGACTGAGGTGAATGAATACCCATCCGGTACCACAACCAAATGTTCGGTGTTCCGCACGTTTCAGGGCTGGACAGCGCTGTCCGACATGCAGCCGGGCCAGGGGCTGCTGCACGTCGTCCCAGCGCCGCAGGCGATGGCGTTATTGCTGCTGCGTCCTCTGCTCAGCGACGTACCGGAAGAGGAGCTATGTGGCGTTGAGCCCGGTAAAGTGCTGCCGGTATCGGAACGCTGGCATCCTGAACTGATTGCCGGTCTCTGCTCGATTCCGGCGCTGGAGGCGGGCGATTCGGTATGGTGGCACTGTGATGTGATCCATTCCGTTGCTCCGGTAGAGGATCAGCAGGGCTGGGGTAATGTCATGTATATTCCGGCCGCACCAATGTGCGATAAAAATCGCACCTATACTCATCAGGTGGCACAGGCGCTGGCAGGTGGCGTATCACCCGGTGATTTCCCGCGTGAAGATTATGAAGTTAACTGGCGCGATCGCTTTACGCCGGCTCACCTTAACGCCCGCGGCCGACAGGCGCTGGGCCTTACTGATTAACCACAGGACATTATGAACGCACGCCATCAGTCAATTATTGAGCTGCTCAGTGAGCGCGGCAGCGTCAGCGTCAGCGAACTGGCGCTGACCACCGGCGTCTCTGAAGTCACGATGCGCCAGGATCTCAACCAGCTGGAAAAAGAGGGGCTGCTGCGCCGGGTGCATGGCTCCGCCGTTGCTGCCGGCGGTGACGACGTGGGCGTCCGGATGCAAACCCGCTTTGCCGTAAAAAAAAGGCTGGCTGATTATGCAGCCTCCCTGGTGAATGAAGGCGAAACGGTGTTTATAGAGGGCGGCAGTACCAATGCGCTGCTGGCACAGGCGCTGAGCGAGCGTCATGACGTCACGCTTGTCACGGTAAGTCACTATATTGCCGGCCTGCTGCGAGAAAAGGGCGGCGACGTGATCATTCTTGGTGGCCTGTTTCAGAAAAGCAGCGAATCCGTGGTCGGGCCGCTGACCCGTCTCTGCATTCAGCAGCTCAACTTTCACAAAGTTTTTATCGGCATTGATGGCTGGGATCGCGCTACCGGCTTTACCGGACGCAACATGCTGCGCTGCGATGTCGTCCACGCGCTGCTGGAAAAGCCCACGCATACCATTGCACTGACCGACTCCTCTAAATTTGGGCAGATCCACCCTTATGCGCTGGCACCGCACCAGCCATTCAGGCAGCTGATTACCGACAGCGAACTTGATCCGGCCGCGCAGGCGCTGCTGTCGGCTCAGGGAACGGAGGTCACACGCATTTAGTCCGGCAGTGCAGAGTGCTATTTTGCTGACCGGTCGCCCTTTATGTCAGCAGTGCCTGTGCCGTTATCTCATCGGTAATCAGCCCGGAGAGCTGGCCGCTGCTCAGTACGGCCCGAAGGGCGGCTACTTTACTCAGGCCGCCGGTCAGCGCCACAATTTCACTGCTATTCTGGCTGAGCGGCACGGAAAGCGTACGGGCCGTCAGCGAATTGTGGATCAGCGTGCCGTCAGCGGCAAAGAAGTGACCCAGCAGCTCGCCCACGGCACCGGCTGCAGAGAGGGCGTTAATCTCCGCCTCTTCGAGCATACCCGCTTCAACCAGCTGGGCCGCCGGCTCAACCGTGCCGATACCGACCAGCTTGACCTCACTGCGCGCGGCCATATCAAAAATCTCGCTGACGCCGCGCTGCGCCAGCAGCACATCGCGATCCTCTTCAGTATTCGCAAAAAACGGCACCGGCATCATGTAAGCCTGCGCGCCGGTTTTAGCGGCGATTCGGTGCATGACATCATGCGGGTTCAGCGCATAGTTACGCGTCAGGCAGCCCAGCAGCGACACAAAACGCGCCTGTGGCGCCTCAAGGCGCGCCAGCTGATGGATCGCCGCTGACAGGGTACGACCATGCCCCAGCCCGAGCGTAATAGAGGGCGCGTTAAGCAGAAGCTGGCGCAGATAATTTGCGCCAGCCATCCCCAGCGCCCGCACCGGCAATCCTGTTTCGCCCAGGTCGGGCGCGACCTGACAAAACCGCAGACCAAAGTGCTGACGCAGCTTATCCTCCAGCGCCACGCAGTCGAGAATATCGCCATCAATAGTGATTTTCACGGCGCCTTCCGCCACCATGCGCGCAATCAGGCGGTGCGTTTTTACCGAGGGCAGCCCCAGTCGTTTGGCGACCTCAGCCTGAGTCAGACCGCCTACGTAGTGCAGCCAGGCCGCCCGCAGCGCCAGAGAGTCATCGCGGTCGGCAGAAGCAGGTGCGGATTTCATGTCTTTTTCCATTCAGAGTAGAAGACGACGCGGGTTCCGGCCCGCGCGTTTAGCGGTGCTGTCCGGCAGGACGGTGCGTCGCCAGGTGCAGGTCCGCTACGCCGGTCTCAATATGGCTGGCCCAGAACGCCACGCTTTCTGCAATCTCCGCCACAGCGCGGCTGTCGGTGGGTTCGCGCTCTTTGAAACTCAGCTCCAGGCAGATTTCATTATCCTGTGCGCCGCCACGCGCCAGCGCGTCCAGCAGCGGCTGCGGCTGAATACGGCCGCCGCTATTGTACTGCATTGTAAACGGACGATGCCCGCCTTTATCCATCATGCTCTGCTTGATATGAATGATCGGTGAACAGCGCGGCACCGCTTCCGCCCAGGCGTAAGGATCGTAATCACGCGGGTCGGCAGAGGTCACATCACCGTGATCGATATCCGCCATCATCCACATCGGCAGGGCGAAATCGCGCTGGCTCAGGCGCTGCTGCAGGGCCAGCGCGGCAGGGATGGTTTCGCCAAACTCGCGCGCCACGCTCATCGGTTCCCAGAAAAGATATGTCAGTCCCGCCGCGCGCGCATGTTCAGCGACCTCCTGCCAGCAGTCAGTGGCGATATCGATAAGCGTTTCACGGCGCTCTGCGTCCCGGAAATCCTGCTGCGTAAAAATGGCAAACTGCGACCCTATGGCAACACCGCCAAGTTCAGCAGTGATATCCGCAAAGGTTTTAAACCAGTCAATATAGTAGCGGCGCACTGCGGCATCGGGATGACCAAAGTGGTTCAGTCGTCCGTAGGGACCGGTCATACCGGAGGTAACGCGGACGCCGGTGGTACGCAGCGCCTGCTGCATGCGACGCGTCATTGCGGTTATCGTGGCGGCAGGCCAGCCCGGATTAATGAACTCATGCGTCAGCTGCAGGTCACGAATGCGGATTTGCTCCGCCACCGTGGTAATTAAATCGTGCGGATCGGCAAAGCGGTTGACCAGCGGATTCGTATTAAGCGAAAGGGTAAGGGCCATATCAGTTCTCCTGTCCGGCACGGGCGCGCAGCGGGATCACGCGCGCGGAAGCCGCTTCAAACCAGGTGATGAACGCGTCGCGCTGCGCCGGGGTAAGGTGCAGCTGATGCTTGGTGCGCCGCCACAGAATATCCTCTGCCTGCTGCGCCCACTCGTGGTCAGCCAGATAGCGTGCTTCGGCCTCATACAGCAGCCCGCCAAAATGACGCCCCAGATCGCTCAGCGCCGTTGCGTCTGCCAGCAGCTGCGCGATGCGCGTCCCATACAGGCGGGCGTAGTGTTTACGCAGCGGCTGCGGCAGCCACGGCCAGCGCGCTTTGCACTGCTCAAGAAAGGTTTCAAAGTCGGCGTCAGCCATATCGCCCCCCGGCAGCGTGGCCGCGCGCGTCCAGTCAGGGCCCATTTGCGGAAAGAAGGGAGCGAGCTTCTGCAGGGCGTGCTCTGCCAGCTTGCGGAACGTGGTGATCTTCCCGCCGAAAACGTGCAGCAGCGGCGCATCCTGCTGGTTATCGAGGTCAAACACATAGTCGCGCGTCACCGCAGAGGGGTTGCCTTTGCCGTCGTCAAACAGCGGGCGCACGCCGGAGAAACGCGTAATGACGTCAGCCGGGCGCAGCTTCACTTTGAAGTAGCGGTTGACCACATCCATCAGATACTGCTGTTCATTATCATCGGCGGTCACCGCTTCCGCTTTGCCTTCCCACGGGATATCTGTTGTGCCAATCAGCGCTTTATCGCCTTCATACGGATTGATGAAAATCACACGCTTATCGGTGTTTTGCACCAGATACGCCTGCTGACCTTCCCAGAATTTTGGCACAATAAGGTGTGAACCTTTTACCAGCCGCACCCGGCGCTGGCTGTGGCTCTGCGTCACATCGCTGACAATATCCAGCACCCAGGGTCCCGCCGCGTTGACGATTGCCCGGGCAAACAGCGTTCGGCGCTCACCGCTGCTGACATCTTCAAGGGTGATTTGCCATTTGCCGGCCAGGCGCTGTGCGGCAACGCAGCGCGTGCGCGGCAGAATGGTTGCGCCGCGTTCAGCGGCATCAAGCGCATTCAGCACCACCAGCCGGGCGTCATCCACCCAGCAGTCGGAGTACTCAAACCCTTTTTTATAGCTGTCGAGTAGCGGAGCGCCCTCGGGATCGCGCATCAGATCCAGTGTGCGGGTACCGGGCAACTTCTTCCGTCCGCCCAGATGGTCATAAAAGAACAGGCCAAGCCGTACCAGCCAGGCAGGGCGATCGGAGGGGCTGTGCGGCAGCACAAAGCGCATCGGCCAGATAATATGCGGCGCGGCGTTCAGCAGCACTTCACGCTCGATCAGCGCCTCGCGCACCAGCCGGAACTCATAATACTCCAGGTAGCGCAGGCCGCCGTGCACCAGCTTGCCGGAGCGGGAGGAGGTGCCCTGCGCCAGATCGTCTTTTTCACACATCGCCACCGACAGGCCCCGGCCCGCGGCGTCACGCGCGATGCCGGCGCCGTTAATGCCACCGCCAATAACAAACAGATCCAGCATAGTGTCACTCATGATTAACTCCGTTACAGGTATTCAGCGCCTGCCAGCAGGCCGGCAGATCGCTGCGGATCTGCTGATAGTGAGGGAACAGCGCGTCATAGCGCTGCATCAGATCGGGATCCGGCGTTTCCGGTGCGCCAAGCAGCGGGCGGACCCAGGTTTCGGCACAGGCGGCCATAGAAGAGAACGCGCCCACCGCCACCGCGGCCATCATTGCCGCGCCGGCCGCACCCGCTTCTTCACGCTGGCTGATACGCACCGGGGCACCGATAGCCGCCGCGAGGATCTGCCGCAGCGGCGCTGAACGCACCGCGCCACCGGTCAGACGGATTTCACCGGGTCGATCCTGTCCCATCGCCTGGTAGCAGTCGCGCGCCGCCATACCAATGCCTTCAACCACGCCGCGCACCATGTCGGCAAAGGTGTGCTGATAATGCAGACCGGTAAAACCGGCACGCGCGCTGGCGTTCACGAAAGGACCGCGTTCACCCGCCAGTGAAATATAGGGATGAAACAGCAGCGTGCCGGGTGTGGTGCGCGTCAGCCAGGCGTCAATCTGTGCCACCAGCCGGGCGTGGTCGGTTTCGCAGCCAAAGCTCTGCAACAGTTCGCTGGCGACATTCAGCAGCCAGTCAAGATTCAGCGTGGAGGCCATATTGGTCTGAACCTGCGTAACATAACCGGGCCACGGCAGGGGGATCACGTAGCCGGTCTGCGCCGGATTGAGCCAGACATCATCAACAGCAACGCTGCGCAGATGGACGCCGGTTGAGCCTACAATCGAACAGGCCGTATTGGCCTCGCCGGTATGTACGCCAGCGCCCAGTGCCGTCATCGCCATATCCACATAGCCCAGCACTACCGGCGTACCGGCACGCAGACCTGTCAGCGTCGCCGCCTCGCGCGTCAGGGGGTGGGTGATCTCTGTGCCCTCAACGATCTCCGGCAGCAGATGCCGCCGGTGCGTCAGCCCCAGCGCGTCAATTACGGTGTCGTCATAGCCGGCATGACGAAAGTTGCCAAAGGTAAAACTCGCTTCAGACGGGTCGGTGGCGCGCACGCCGGTCAGGTTGAGATAGAGCCAGTCTTTGCAGTGCAGCGCGACGTCGGCTTTTGCCAGCAGGTCAGGAAAGTGTCTGTCCATGTGTGCCAGCTGCGCGCCCTGCTGGCAGGTATTCAGTCCGGTGCCGGTGGCGCTGAACCGTGCCTGCGCCAGCGGATGCTGATTCAGCGTTGCCACAGTTGAAGCGGCGCGTGCGTCGAGCCAGATCCAGGCGTCACCTACTGGCCGATCCTCCGCGTCCACCAGCCAGCTGCCGTCACCCTGTGCCGTTACCGCTAACACCGCCACGCGGGCTGGCAGATTGTCGATACGATCGCTGAGCTGACGCAGGGCGCTGGCCGCATCCTGCCAAGTTTGTGACATCGACTGCTGCGCCGCGCCGCCTGCTGCGCGATAATAGCGGTTACGCACCGACGCGCATGCCAGCTGTTTGCCGGTCAAATCAAAGGCCACAGCCTTGACCACCGAGGTGCCTGAATCCAGGCCCACAATGATATCGCCACTCTCCACCGACACCTCCACATAGTGTGTGCTGCGGGCTGCCTGCTATCCCGCCGTATGCCGTGTTAACGGCGTGTGATTATTATGCTGCTGTTAGTGATACTTCTTTTCTCACTTAGATAACATATCTTTCGTATTAAATTTCAGTTTAAGTAAAATATTTCAATCGACTTAGCGAGCAGGATCACGAAATCAGACTGTCTCTGCGCAGCCGTCAGGCCGCGTGCAGGCTGAGATGCCGCTAACATAAGGGAATTTAAACCTTTGCAGTGGCTGCTATCCAAACAGCGATCCAGATCGCTCTCCTGAAAAAATCGCCGCCTGGCTGTTGACATTTTAGTCACAACAGCACAATTCTCATCACATTAGTTATCACATATATAACACAGCCCGCGTTAATTCCGGGCCGTTAACCCGATGAGGTGTCGTTATGTCTGATGTTTCTGTGCTCGCACACCAGCTTGACCGGCAGCGCAGGCGTCGTCTGCTGCTGACCGCCGTGCTGAGCTGCGCCGTCGTGGCAGCGATTGCCCTGGATACCCACGTTGTCAGAACAGATGCTGCCGGGAGCGCGCAGCAGGGCTTTTCACCAGACAGCTGGGCTGAGCAGCACTTTCCTGAGGTGAAGCAGAGCGTGGAGCGTCGTGCCGTTGATGCACAAACGCTGGCAGCCGCGCTGCAGGCAAATCAGCAGGCTGCTGCCGCGCAGTATGGTGTGGGTTCGCCGCTGCCAGTGATCCCGGTCAGGCTGCAGGGCGTGGTGCTGCCTGGAGAGAAAGGTATTTTTCCGCTGCAGATCGCCGGCGTGCCGCAGAGCCTGAAAGTGCGGCTCCAGACCGGTCCAGCCCTGAGCGGAACCGATCTGCGCGACGCCAGCGGCACCATTCAGTTCGGGGACTTCACTAACCAGATTGAGTATCAGAACGCCGGTGCGGCGCTGAACCGCGCTATGAAAAACAGCGTCCTGGAGAAACTTGACCGCGACACGCTGCCGGGTAAGACCGTCCAGGTCACCGGCGTGTTTCGCCTGCTTAATGCCGGTAACTGGCTGATCACACCGGTAAGCCTGGAGGTTAAATGAAAGCCTTTCCTGTTAATCCGGCGCTGTTAAAAGGGGAAGTGGTGCTGCAGGCGCGTAACGTCAGCAAGGTATATGGCTCCACGCATGCGCTGAAGGGCGTGAACTTTGAGATACGCCGTGGCGAAGTCACCACGCTGTTTGGTGAAAACGGCGCCGGCAAATCGACCTTAATGAAAATTTTATCCGGCGTGATTACGCCAACATCCGGGGAAATTCTGCTTAACGGCGAAAGTAAACTGTTTCCCTCCGCCACCGAGGCGCGCAGCTGCGGGATCTCGATTATTCATCAGGAGCTGAACCTCGCGCCCAATATGAATGTCCGTGACAACATCTTTATGGGCCGCGAAATCATGGGTGCTACCGGCGTCGACTACGACGAAGAGGCGCGGCTGACCCGGCATCTGATGGCCGCGCTGGAAGAGGATATCGACCCGCTGACGCCGGTAGAGAACCTGCGACTCGGTCAGCAGCAGATTGTGGAAATTGCCCGGGCGCTGTCGGTCAACTCACAGATCCTGATCATGGATGAACCCACCTCAGCGCTGAGCGCCGCCGAAGTCAGCGTGCTGTTTCAGGTGATCCGCGATCTCACCAGCCAGGGCGTTGCCATCGTCTATATCTCACACCATCTGGAAGAAGCGCTGGAGATCACCGACCGCGCTGTCGTGCTGCGTGACGGCGTGATGACTGCCTGGGCAGAGCGCAGCGATATCGACCTCGAATGGATTGTGCGCAACATGGTGGGTGAACATTTCGATCTCGGCTCTCCGCCGCAGGGTTACGACTTTGGCCCGCCTGCGCTGACGGTTGAGAACCTGACGGTGAAGAGTAAAACCGGCATCCGTCTGGTGGATAACCTTTCACTGACCGTAAAGGCAGGCGAGATCGTCTGTATCTATGGCCTGATGGGAGCAGGGCGCACGGAACTGCTGGAGTGCGTTGCCGGACGTATCGCGCAGAGCAGCGGCGGAATACGCCTGCAGGAGACGGATGTCAGCCGCCTGTCTCTGGCGCAGCGTATCGCTATCGGGCTGGCGCTGGTGCCGGAAGATCGGCAGCGTGACGGACTGGTACAGACCATGAGCGTAGGGGAGAACCTGTCGCTCGCAAGCATCGGTGAGTTTGTCCGCGGGCTGATGCTCTCAGGCCGCCGCGAGAAGCAGCTGGTCAGTGACACCATCCGCAACGTCACGGTGAAAACCGCAGGCGGTGATGCAGCGATTGGGTCGCTCTCTGGCGGTAATCAGCAGAAAGTGGTGATTGGCAAAATGCTGGCAACGCGGCCCAACGTGCTGCTGCTGGATGAGCCAAGCCGCGGCATCGATATTGGTGCCAAAGCAGAAGTGTTTCGCCTGCTGGCAGAGAGTGCGAAGCAGGGGCTGGCGGTGGTTTATACCACCTCCGAGGTCGGTGAATGTCTCAGTATTGCTCACCGCATTGTGGTGATGAGCAAAGGACGTATCTCCGCCATTTTCGACGCCAGCGTAAGTAAAGAGCGCATTATGGCGGCGTCAGGTGAAGCACTGGTGGCATAACATGAAAAACGGAGTGAAAAGTATGACCGATCAAACGCAAACGCTGGCCACATCGCCCGCGGCGAACGCCGCCCGCAGTACAAAACACCTGAACCTGGCACGCCTGCTGCTGGAAGGACGCGCCTTTATTGCGCTGCTGGTGATTATCGCGACGTTTTCGTTTCTGTCGCCCAATTATTTCAGCGGGGCGAATTTCCTGACAATGGCCTCACACGTTGCGATCTTCGGACTGCCCGCCATCGGCATGCTGCTGGTGATCCTGAATGGCGGCATCGATCTCTCTGTAGGCTCTACGCTGGGGCTGGCCGGCGTGATGGCAGGCTTTATGATGCAGGGCATCAGCCTTGAGGCGCTCGGCGTGGTGCTCTATCTGCCGGTGTGGGCCGTGGCGCTCCTCACGCTGGTAGTGGGCGCACTGGTAGGTCTGGTGAATGGTGTGCTGATTGCTGTCTGCCGCGTACCCGCCTTTGTCGCCACGCTTGGCACCATGTATGTGGCGCGCGGCATTGCGCTGCTGATGACCAACGGTCTGACGTATAACAAGCTTTCCGGGAGTGAAACCCTGGGCAATACCGGCTTTGACTGGCTCGGGTTTAACCGGCTGTTCAACATTCCGGTTGGCGTGCTGGTGCTCGGCGCGGTGGCGCTGGCGTGTGGCTTTCTGCTGAGCCGTACTGCATTTGGCCGCTGGCTTTATGCGTCAGGCGGCAATGAACGGGCAGCCGATCTCTCCGGCGTGCCGGTCAAACGCGTGAAAATCAGCGTGTACGTGCTGTCAGGCATCTGTGCTGCGATGGCGGGGCTGGTGCTCTCTTCGCAGCTGACCTCTGCCGGGCCGACGGCAGGCACCACCTATGAGCTGACGGCGATTGCAGCCGTGGTGATTGGGGGCGCGGCCCTGACCGGCGGACGCGGTAACGTGCGCGGTACGCTGCTGGGAGCATTTGTAATCGGTTTTCTCTCTGATGGACTGGTGATTATCGGCGTTTCTGCTTACTGGCAGACGGTGTTTACCGGGGCCGTAATTGTACTGGCCGTATTACTTAATACGCTGCAGTACGGGCGACGCAGTCGCTGAATCGCGTGCGCCGCTGCGGTGCGCGTTTATCCGTAAAAAAACCTGTACCCTGATAATAACGGAGTCACTATGTTTACCAAACGTCTTATTATTGCCGCTACCGTCGCCATCAGCACCTTCGCTGCACCAGGCTGGGCCGATAAGGGCCTGATGACCATTATCGTCAATGACCCCTCTAACCCTTACTGGCTGACAGAAGGCCAGGTCGCACAGAAGGCGGCTGAAAAACTCGGCTACAGCGCCAAAGTCAGCGCCCACAAAGGCGATACCAACACGGAAAGCCAGCTGATTGATACCGCCATTACTAATAAGTCAAAAGCGATCATTCTCGATCCGGCTAACGCCGATGGGTCAATTGGCTCAGTGAAAAAGGCGATTGCCGCCAATATTCCGGTGTTTGTGATCAACGCAGAGCTGAATCAGAGCGGGCTGGCTAAAGCGCAGCTGGTCTCGAACAATGCGCAGGGCGCCGCCACCGGTGCCATGGAGTGGGTGAAGCAGGTGGGTGACAGCGGTAACTATGTTGAGCTGGTAGGGCCACCCTCTGATAACAATGCGGCAACCCGCGCCAACGGGTTTGATACCGTACTGTCGCAATATCCCGATCTGAAAAAGGCGGGGCAGGAAGTGGCGAACTGGGATCGCACCCAGGGCTTTAATAAAATGCAGTCGCTGCTGCAGGCTAATCCGGATATCAAAGGCGTGATCAGCGGCAACGATGAGATGGCGCTGGGGGCTATTGCGGCACTGAAGCAGGCCGGAAAACTGGGTCAGATCAAAGTCGGGGGCTTTGACGGCACGCCGGACGCGGTCGATGCGGTGAAGGCCGGCACGCTGGCTTATACCGTTATGCAGCCGGTAGCGCTGTTTGCACAGAAGGCGATTGAGCAGGCAGATACCTTCCTGAAAACCGGTAAAACCGGCGCGCCGGCTGAAAAACAGCTGTTTGACTGTGTGCTGATCACCAAAGAGAACGCCGGTAACTTTATTTCACCGTTTGTGCTTAAACAGTAATCGCAGACGCCCCGGTCAGCAGCAGATGGCCGGGGCACACGACGTTAGTTATTTGCATTAACGGGTTTAACGCGCTGTAATTACAACTAATCCTGCATTTTACTCCTCTCCGGAATCTATATGGCGCATAACCCACACGACACGCTGCCCGGTGTTTTCACGGCTGACACGCTGCCCGGCGACAGCCGCCAGGCACGCCAGCAGGCGCGCCGCCAGCTGATCGCAGAAGCGGTCATGGCCGAGGGCGCTGTACGCATCGAGGATCTGACCGGGCGGTTTGGTATCAGCCTGATGACCGCACACCGTGATATTGATGAGATGGTCGAGCGCGGCCTGCTGCATAAGTCGCGCGGGGTGGTGTCAGCTACGTCAACCAGCCTCGTGGAATCAAGCGACATTTATCGCGCCACGCGTCAGCTGGAAGAGAAACAGGCGATTGCAGAAGTTGCGGCCAGCTACCTGGAGCCGGGGCAGGCGCTCTTTATGGATGATTCCACCACGGTGTTTCAGCTGGTGCGGCAGCTTTACGCGAAAGCGCCGCTGACGGTGATCACTAACTCCCTGACCTTAATGAACGAGCTGCGTAACGGACGGGATATCACCCTGATGGGGCTGGGCGGGCAGTATCACCCCTGGTGTAATGCTTTTATGGGACGCATGACGCGCGAAGAGATTGCGTCACTGCGCGCGGATATCTTTTTTGTCAGCATGTCAGCGATTGTCGATGACGCGGTATTTCATCAGTCGGCAGAGACGGTAGAGACCAAGCGCGCTATGTTTGAATCGGCGCAGAAGCGTATTTTGCTGATGGATCACACCAAGTTTGGCCGGCGCGCGCTGCATCGCTTTGCCGATCTGCGCGAGTTTGACGTGGTGATCGTGAATCAGGGCACGCCGCTGCCGCTGCTGCGCCGCATGCAGGATAACGGTGTTAACGTGGTGGTCGCCCCGGTCAAGCGCACCGCTGGCAGCCCGGAATAACGCTGGTTCATTTAACATAAGACTAAAGCCATCTCGTCTGCCAGCGCCTCCAGCGCCATTATCAGCTCAGCGGAGCGGGAGGCCGGACAGGAAAGTGCTGCGGGCTCCAGCGCGCCTGCGGGTAAACGGTCGCCGAACAGCATGACAGCCAGGCCACCGTGCTGGCGCGAGGCCCAGCAAATCCCCTGTGCCTGCGGGCAGGCGTGGTAGAGCTGGCCCGCCCAGCGCTGCGTCAGCGGATAAGCGCTGGCACCGCAATGAAGCAACTCTGCTGGTGTGGTGCCCAGCCGTTTTAACAGGCGCGGATTGAGATCGATAAGTGCCAGCGGGGTATGCGGCAGCAGACGGCTATGCATTAGCGGTTCCAGTCGCGTGCAATCAACCGGATAGCCGGCACAGCGCAACGGCAGATCGCGTAACAGTGTCTCCATCAGCGCAACGGCAACACTCTCTCCTGCATAGAGCGTCGGCACGGCAGTGCCATCAACGTTAAACAGCGGACTAAAGCGGGCCTGACCCACGCCGGGATTAAACTGCGCAGCGCCAAATACTGCAGCATGAATACGATCCAGCGGCTGAGCAACGGGCCACGACGTCAGACGCAGCGCGCCCGCAGGGATAGCAAAAGGAATAGCATCAGGCGGGAAGGGCTCCTCAGCCATTTATTGCGCCTTCTGTTTCCGCCTCAGCCGCTTTCAGCACGGCTGCCGGGCGAGACGCCAGCAGGTCGCACGGTCGTTTATCATCCAGCCAGCTATTGGGCGCCTGAAACCAGAACGCCAGCGTCCACGGCGATTTTGTATCGGCAAAGCGTTCAAGGAGTGTTTTCATCACCGGCAGCGGCTCGCCGCCTGCATCCAGCGCCCAGGCAGGGAAATAGTCGCGGCCCGCTTCGGTAATCGCAAAGATTTTACCCGCTTTTTTCCAGCGGTTAGCCTGCGCAGCAGGGTTGCGCGTTACCGCGTTACCCCTGCGTAAGCCGCTGATTTCGCGGGCGGTCAGCCATTCTCCGCCGGAAAAAAGGGTCTGGCGCAGCTGTTCACGCCGCGCGATATTGCGCGCCGCAAAAGCGGTGTGGTCCGCTGCGGAATCGGGCAACGCCGGGGCTGTACGCGCTTTCAGACCGGCCAGCGTCGCGACGGCGCTCTCTACGGCAATCAGCAGTTCAGGTAACACGCTATTGCGCGGCAGGCGAACCACCAGATATTCACTCGCTTCATCGCACGGGATATCCTCAAGCGCAATCGCTGTAGCGGGCAGGGTGTTCATTACCTCATCCACGGAGAACAGGGTAAAACGCCGATGATCCTGACGGGAAGCGCGACGCATTTTCATAGTCTCTCCGGTTACTGGTTAATGTGAGAACATTTTCTGTTCATAATTATACCACATATCACTAATATCATGCATATCACGTTACCCTGCGGCTATTCTGTTAGCTTTTCTGTACAGAAAACCAGCTATAACAGCTATCAGCCAGCTTTTTACCCGCGCGGATTGCGTAACGCTCGACATACCGGAACAGCAGTGCGGCCAGCGCAATACTGCCGCTTACCGACAGCGCAAAAACCAGCAGCTTTGTGCCGGCGCTGGCGTCAGCCGGCAGCTGGTTGAGCAGCACGCGGCGCAGCGGATAGTGCACCAGATAAAGGGAATAAGAGATATTACCGAGGAAATTCAGCACCGGCTGCGGCGCTGACTGCCGCCCGTCGCTGAGCAGAATAACGCAGGTCATGATAATGGCAGCCAGCCAGTAGCCACCATGCAGGCCAAAAGGCTGCGGGCCTGTCAGCAACGCGACACCTGCAGCGGCAGCGAGTATCAGCCAGACAACGCGGCGTCCGCAGGTGCGCAGCGCCGGCATGTTGCCGCTGACAACCAGTTCGGCCAGCAGCATGCCGGTAATGAACTCAAACACAATGGTATTACTGATAAGTTTGATCCACGCCTGCCACCAGGCATTTACCGCCAGGTCCGGAGACGCCTGTGAGGAGAGGGTAACGGTGCCATTGTAAGCCAGCTGAAAACCGACGGAGGCAACGATAAACATCAGGCTGCAAACCAGACTGCGCTGACGATAGCTGATACACATCGCCAGCGTGAACAGCGTATAGAACAGGACTTCATAGGTCAGCGTCCACGGCGGTCCCAGCGCGCTATAACCAAATACCGGTCCGGCGCTGCTGTAATCCTGCAGGCAAAAGTAGAGCACGCAGCCCATCTGCTGGAATCCGCGTTCGTTATACACCAGCGTCCACGCCGCCAGCCAGACAAGAAAAAACACCGGCCAGATGCGAAAGAAACGCTTAATCAGAAAAGGCAGCGGCCGTTCAGCGGATTGGGCCGTGATAAAGGTCATGATAAAGCCGCTGATGATAAAGAAGATATCCACGCCCAGCGCGCCCGGAATATGCGCCGCCATACCATCCGGTAACAGCAAAGCGTTATGCGCAACAACAACCAGCAGCGCGGCAAGTCCACGCAGATACTGAACAGAAAGAATCTTCATTGAATTTCCTTGTGGCTGACCTGAATATCCGGACGTACTTTGTCAGAGAGTACCACGATTACCGGCGGCTATCTAAGTGCACATAATGTATATTATGTTAAATAAGAGAACACATTCACGATGGCGCTCAGGCCTCAGGCATTTGTCAGCCCGTTTTCTCTGTCAACCGCCTCACCTCTTCCGTTCAGCCTGTTATCCTCCTGCCGTCTCAGCGTGACGACTTTTTCTGCTGCAGTCGTCGCTGCTTATCCTGCCGGATACGCCCCACATACTTTTTCATGTCCGCTGCTTTAACCGGTAACTCTTTCTGCCAGAATGCTGCCGGCACATAATAACTCTCCGGCTCTGCGGCAAATATCGCGATCAGCTGTTCAAAGATGCGGTACAGCGCAATATCATGACTGACCTGTGCACGTACCACATCTTCCTGCATGGCAAACGCATACAGCGCATCAGCATAACGCTTCATCGCTCTGAAGCTCACGGGCTGCGCGGCGGTCACCTCATCAGGCGCGCTAACCGCATCAAACTTCTCCAGCAGAAAATAGACGCACGGCAGCATCATGGCGTTAATACGGGCCACCTCAATCAGCGGATCGCGTCGCAGCGTCTGCAGATTGCTGAACCTGGAGCGCAGACAGGCCAGCGGATTAATCACCCTGACCTGCTCGTGATACTCAGGCTCATCCGGATGTTCCTGACTGACATAAAAAGGTTCGGTATTGAGCAGCAGATTCTCACCGGCGAAGTCCTGCCAGGTAAAACCGGAAGGAAAATCGATGACGTCCACCGTATTGGCATGTGCCGGCTGCGCCGGGTCGGCAAAAAATCGTCCTTTTACCGCTTTTATCGTGCGGGTCGCCTCATCAATCAGGAGAAAGCGCGCCAGTGATGGCGGCTGACCGGCATCGTTCAGGTTTGCGTCAACGCCTAATGCGCGGGCAATGGCCGTAATATCATGTCGCCGGGCGGCATAATCCACGTCCATTGAGGTAATCAGACGCGCATCGGGCAACGCATTACGGTACAGCTGATAATAATAAGAGACCCAGTACTGCACCGCCTGACCGCCAATGGTGATCACCGGATCCCTGAACAGATGCGCCCGGGCAATCAGCTGTTTGTTCAGCAGATAAGCCTGTTCATAAGGCGGAATAACCGGATAGTCAGACATAAAAAAACCCTCATCAGCGAGGGCTTATTTTGCATCACCATAGCGAATCAGGTAAAGCTTACGTGATGTTTTGGCTGCAGTTTACACGATTTGCTCTGCGGCGATTTGACCGCTGGCTGATAGCCCGCTTCTCCGCGTAACACCGCCAGGGCCTGAGCGTCATACTGCTTGTGTTGCGCTTTTTTCAGCTGTGCTGGCGACATGGTATAGGACCTTTTTCCGGGTTAAGCCGTAAATTTACGCTATCCCGCCGCAGGCTGCCACTTTTTTACGCGGTTCTAAGCGACTTCTGCTGACGTGTCGATCAACGCCTGAAGGCGCTGGCGATAAGCGGTGTCAAACTGCGCCGGCACGCGCCGGATATAATCAAAAGCGTGTTCAGCCGCTTCACCCTTCAGGCTGGCGAGATGCGCAAGCGCCTCGTCGCAGCTGGGGATCAAGCCCTCCTGATGCTGATAGCGCGGCGGCAGCGCGGTCCAGATCACCGCATCAAGGCGACGATCCTGCGCCCAGGCGCTGAGCATCCCTGGCGTACTCTGCGGATGAAGCAGTATGCCCACACCATCTTCGCGCTCATCGGGAATCGCTTCACGGAGGCGCAGTGCCGCTATGGCTTCCGGCAGCGAAACGTCTGCCAGTCCGGCCCAGTAAACGTTTACCGGCGCCGCGTTCATACAAAGCGCCGTGGCCAGCTCTCCTCCATCGCCAATGCGGCAAAACTCCACCGGCAGCGCCGGACCATCCGCATGCCACTCGCCGGCAACCGGCAGTTCGCCAGGTTTCCAGATCAGCGATCCCCAGGCTAAACAGGCTATTTTCACCGCTGTCTCCCTATTGATGATGTTAATTAATGCGCGATCACTTAAAGGTAGCGCAGTTCGCCGTTCCCGCTACGCCCGGTGCAAATCCCCTGCGGCTTTCACACTTTTCCTGTTAGTTTTCTCTATTTCGGGCGCGCTGTGCCACACTTGCAATACCGTCTATTGGTAAGGAAAACTGATGCGTTACTCACTTATTGCCCTGGTCTGCACTGCACTGTGGAGCGCAGGAACCTGCGCGCAGCCTCTGCCGCAGCGCCCGCCAGATACGCTGATCCCTGAACAGTATCTCTCTGCGGTGAATGCCGATAACAGTATAACCTGGCGGCTGTGGGCGCCCGCTGCAAAAGCGGTGGATGTGGTCACCGGCGCCACGCCTGACCGCTATGTCGCGCATCCCATGACCAGGGATGAGCGGGGTATCTGGCGCTTCACCAGTGAACCGCTTACCCCGAGCCTGTATGAATATTTCTTTAACGTAGATGGCTTTCGCAGCATCGATACCGGGAATCCACTGCCCAAACCACAGCGTCAGGTGAATACCAGCCTGATTCTGGTGCCCGGCAGCCTGCTGGATACGCGTCAGGTCCCGCATGGCGAAATTCATACCCTGACCTGGCACTCCGATGTGCTGAAGCGCGAACGGCAGCTGGCAGTCTGGGTACCGCCGGGCGCGGAGAACACGCCGGATCCCCTGCCCGTGCTCTATTTCTATCACGGCTTCGGTGATACCGCGCTCTCGGCGGTGACGCAGGGACGCATCCCGCAGATCATGGATAACCTGCTGGCGGAAGGTAAAATTGTCCCGATGCTGGTGGTGATCCCGGACACGGAGACGGATATCAGTGATGCCATCCCTGAGGCGTTTGCGCCCGCTTCCCGGCGTGAAACCTTCTATCCGCGTAACGCACAGGCGGCCGACCGCGAATTAACGCAGGAGATTATTCCGCGGATCGCTCAGCGCTACCGCGTGCGCCGCGACGCCAACAGTCAGGCGCTGGCGGGGCTCTCTCAGGGCGGTTACCAGGCGCTGGTCAGCGGCATGCGGCATCTGGATCAGTTTGCCTGGCTTGGCGTCTTCAGCGGCGTCACCACAGAAACCGTGCCTGACTTTCGCGTTGCCGCACAGCTGAAAAAGCCCGCCGCCATTAATCGTCAGCTGCGCCTGTTTTCACTGGCGGCAGGCGGCGACGACATCATCACCGGCCGCGATATGACCGGGCTGCAGGCGCTGCTGGAGCAGCAGAAAATCCGGCATGAGTGGCACAGCTACCCTGGCCTCGGGCATGAAATGGATGTCTGGCGTCCGGCCTATATCGCATTTGTGCAGCAGCTGTTTAAACCTTCAGACACCCGGTAGCGCCCGCCACAGCGTCAGCTGGTTCTCAGCCGGCTGACGCTGATAGCTGACGCGATCCACGCTGGCGTAGATCAGCGGCCAGCCCCGGCCGCCCTCATCCAGCAGACCGATCTCATCAAAACCACCCTGCGCGCTCTTCAGCAGCGTCTCCGGCACCGGCTGCCCGCTATCATACAGCGTGACGGTGACGCCCTGCTCATCGCAGGCAAAATGAACCCGATAGTGCTGCTGCGCATCATCCTGATAACCGTGGCGGATAATATTGCTTGCCGCCTCGCACAGCGCCAGATCGAGCGGATAGATCCAGCTCTCCGCCAGCTGAAGCGGCTGCAGAAAACGGCGCAGCGCGTTACCAAGACGGGTCAGGCTATTTAGCGTGGCGGGCAGCGTCAGCGTCTCTGTGGCAACTGCGTGGTGCATAGGCCCCTCCTTATTGCAGCGTCTGCAGCGCCTCATCGCGATCGGCGCACAGGGTAAAGACCCGATCCATCCGGGTCAGGGTGAACATACTTTTGATATTGCTGTTCAGGGCGCACAGGATCAGCTGGCCACCATTGAGCGATTTCAGAATAGAAATCAGCGCGCCCAGACAGCTGCTGTCGATAAAATCCACGCGTGAAAAGTCGAGGATGAGCGCGCGCGTGCCCTGCCGGATCTCCTCCAGCACCTGCTGCTTAAAGGGCAGCGCCACAGCGGCGTCCAGTCGTCGTACCACCGGTGTCAGAATACGGGTGTTATCCACTGTGTCAGATTCAAACTTCATGTGCAGACTCCTGTTCGTCCGGGTTGAGGCGTTCAATAACCAGCAGTGAAATGTCATCACCTGCCGGTGCGGTACTGTCTGCGGGCAGTTCGCGCCAGCGGTTAAGCTGCTGGTGCAGCGTCTGCAGCAGACTCTCTGCCGGCTGGCAAGCCTGCCCGGCCAGCAGCGCCTGCAGCCGCGCCATACCAAACATCTCCTGCCGGGGATTTTCACATTCGGTAATGCCATCGCTGTAGAGGCAGAGCCGTTCGCCAGGCGCCAGCGTAAAGCTCACCTCTTCCCAGCTCAGATCGTCGAGCAGTCCTACCGGCGCACCCCCCTCACCGGCAATCCGAATTGCGCCATCGCGCGCCACAATCAGCGGCGGAGGATGGCCGGCCTGACAGAGCCGTCCGGCACCGCTCTGACGATCGATGACGCCATACACCATAGTGAAGTAGCTGGTGACATCGCTGCTTTGCGCCACAAAGCGTTCATTCAGTATCGCCACCACCGCGGCGGGCGGCGTAATCGCCTCGCCGCTGTAAAGAAACCGTTCTACCGTACGGCCGTGGAGGAACTGACGCGCTACCGCTACCGACATCATCGCTGCCGATACGCCGTGCCCGGAGACATCGACGCTATAGAAACCGAGCGCCTGCCCGTCCAGCGGAAAAAAATGAAAGATATCGCCGGAGACCCAGGCAGAAGGTATAAACAGCCAGTCAGCAAACCAGCCGGCGTGATGAATGGCGTGCGGCGGCAATATACTGCGCTGCAACGCGGCGGCAGCCTGCAGATCGGTTTCAATCTGCTGCAGCGCCTGCTGCAGACTCTGGTTGCGGCTCTCCAGCGTCGCCTCCAGCTGCAGAATGCGCTCTCCGGCATGCAGCCGCGCCTGCAGCTCAACCCGGTTTACCGGCTTACGCAGAAAATCATCCGCCCCGGCGGCGAAGCCGGCGCGTAAATCGTCGGTGCTTTCGCGCACTGTCAGCAGGATCACATAGATATAACGCTGCCGGAACTGCTCACGTACCTGACGGCACAGGGTCAGCCCGTCCATAACCGGCATCTCCCAGTCGCTAATCAGCAGATTGACCGGATGCTGCTGCAGCAGCGCCAGCGCCTGCTCACCCTCTTCTGCCTCCAGCACGTGATAGCCCCACTGCCGCAGCAGTCCGGCCAGCAGCTTACGCCAGGTAAGCGCATCATCAACAATCAGTACGGATTGTGCGGAAACAGGCTGCATACATACCTTCCTAAAACGGCAAAAACCAAATCAGTGATACCGTCCCCTCACGAAACTTTGCGTTCGCACTGCTCCTGCCAGGAAAGCGGGTACCGCTATAGTTGCTGTACTGCAATGAGAAAGAGCCAGGCGTATAACCGGCATAGCCAAAGCTGTAACTGTAATCTCCGTTCCACGGCTGCTGCTGGCTGGCGTGCGGATACCAGAATGCGGTGGCGCGGACAAAGAAGTGCTGTTTAAAGGTGTAACCGCAGCCGCCCAGCATGACCTGCTTGTTGGCGCGCAGATCGTTATCCGCCAGCGAATAGTAGCGTGGCACCCAGCTGTAGCCGAGCTGGCAGGTCAGCGCATCTCCGTCATTAATCAGCAGATGACGCTCAAGCGGTTTTGGCAGTGAAAATTTATAGGCGAAGGTAAACGCGCCCTGCTCAAAGTAGGTAAAGCGCTTATTACCGGAGGGAAACAGATGGTTATCGCCATAGTTGCTGTAGACCAGGCTGAAGGTGTTGGCATGCCAGTCGTCATAGCCAAAGCTGTAGCGAAAATCAGTCGTGTACCGGTCAAAATCGCTGACTGGCGCGCGCAGGGTAACGTTGGCAAACCAGTAGCTATAAGGTGAATACTGCATGCTCAGGTTCAGCAGCTGATTAATCTTCTTCTTTTGCTGCGCAGATTCAGAGCCGTTCGGGATGGTCAGCCACTGCTCTTTCAGCCCGCTTGAAAAACTCAGCGCGCCGGAGAAAGTATCTTTGTTACCGGAAAAGAGCCGTCCCCAGCGGCTGGTAAACACGCCCGCCTGAATCGGTTCACTGCTCTCTGCCGCGGCCCCCTGATCGGAGCGGATCTCTGCCGCTGAGGCGTTAAGCGTACCTGCCACCAGCATCACCACACCGCACGTTATCCCTGCCCGCTGCCCGTATTCCATCTGATGTCTCCGATCAATTAGGAATAAAACGTCCGCCAATCTCTTTCTTAGCCATCCACCACAGCAGACCCAGTGCGCCCAGATGGATAGCGGTGTTGCGCAGCCACGCCTGCTGCCACAAATCAAAGGTGACGAACTGGCTGACGCCCAGCACCACAAATACGTGCAGGATAAAGGTGTAAAGCGAATGCTGACCGAGCGGGATCAGAAACCAGCCCGCCACCCTGTTAATGGGCCACCAGCAGCGGGTGAGGATCAGATAGACCAGTAAAATCAGGCAAAAGTCGTTGATTACCCGGCACGGGCCCAGCGCATTTTTGGCGGCAAGGTGATGATAGAACCAGTTGAAATCAGCGGGCGGAATGATGTGCAGCAGCAGCGCTGGCGGCATAAACGGATTGGTATGGTTCTGTGCAACGAACATCATCACCAATGCATAAATCACCATAAGCGCGATCGCCGCATAGCCCGCCGGGGTGCGCGCCAGCGAGGTCAGCTCATCTTTGAACCAGCCACAGCACATGCCAAGCACGTAGATCAGCTGCCACGCCAGTAGGGGAAAGGCGAATTCAAATTCGGAGACGGTAAGCCGCAGCGGCCAGCGCTGGTAAGCGAGATAGCCCAGCAGCGACGCGGCGATCAGCCAGCCCGCGCGCCGCGACTGCAGCAGCCAGAGAAACAGCGGGCTGATCAGCAGCAGGCAGATATAGAGGCCGAGGATCTGCGTCTGATGCGGACCAATCTGCAGGTAAAGCACAATGTTAAACCAGGTCTCTTTAATCTGCGGCGTGGCGGGAAACAGCGCCCAGACCGTACCGGAGTAGCGATCGACAAAGTGCGTGACCTCAAAAGTGTTGATAAATGGCAGCGCAGAGAACAGCAAAATCAGCAGCACGATGACGATATTCACCAGATAGATCTTCCCTGCCCGCCGCCATAGCGTCCAGCCAATTGTCAGCAGCACCTCTTTTTGCAGCCGCTGCCGGTTGAGCATACCGAGCATAAAGCCGGAAAGGATGACAAACCCTTCAGCCCCTGTCGTCAGGCCAAATCGCTCCCAGGTAAAGATATTGATCACGGAGAGCAGTTCAGTATGGGCCACGACCATCATCACCAGCGCAATCCCGCGCAGCATATCAATGCGCAGATCGCGCCGGCCAGGCACAGCATAACGCCATGTGTGCGGCACGGTGACAGACGGCGCAGCCGCGACGGCAGATTCGCTCATAACGCATTAGTCCTGCTGATAAAGGATGAGTAAAAACATTAATATAATATATATTTCAGATGTAAGGAAAAGTGTAGCTCCACTGTGTAATAAATCACCTTTTAGCAAATATAGCGCTAAATAAGCTGTTAAAACCGCAGTTTGCCAGCTATATCTTTTCTTATATCGTCATGCTCTGTAAACGTCAGCAACAGAAAGCCAGACGCAAATAATAAATTTTAGTGATCTGTTTTAAAATAATTCATTCATTCAGCTTTTCTTAAAGCGTTCACCAGGTCAGATGCCCTTTTTGCAGGATGTGAGACAGGATGCCATGGACCATTACTTTTCCCGTTTTGAACAGCGTCGCCCCCCTGCGGCGCTGCAGACACCGCGCTGGATCGTTATCTGCTGGCAGGTGCTGGCCGTTGCCGGACTGATTCTGGGCGCAAACTACATTCGCTGGCGCTGGATGTCCTCGCTGAACCCCGATGCGCTCTGGTATGCGGTGCCGCTGGCGCTGGCAGAAACCTGCGCCTGGTTTGGCACGCTGCTGTTCACCATCAATATCTGGCAGGAGAAAGATCCGCCCTGTCCGCCTGCGCCGGAGGAGATTAACCAGTGCCTGCTGCCGGCAGATCAGGCCGCGCCGCGTCCTATCCGGGTTGACCTGTTTATTGCAACCTACTCAGAAGATCCGGAGCTGGTCAGGCTGTCGATTCAGGATGCCTGTAAGGTGCACTATCCCGCCGCTATCGATTACAAGGTGCACGTGCTGGACGATGGTCGTCGCCCGGAGATGCGCGCGGTGTGTGAGCAGGAGGGGGTCAATTACATAACCCGCGACAACAACACCGGGTTCAAGGCGGGCAATATCCGCAACGGCATGGAGCACACTGACGGCGATTTTCTGGTGATCTGCGATGCGGATACCCGTGTTTTCCCGACGCTGCTGGTGCACACGCTGGGCTATTTCCGCGATCCCGACGTCGCCTGGGTGCAGACGCCGCAGTGGTTTTATGACCTGCCTGAAGGTGAGCGCCTGCCGGCATGGCTGCGCCGCCGGACCGGCTGGCCTGGCTGGCTGCTCGGCAGCGTGAGTGAAAAACTGTTCGGCCCGCTTACCGTCGGCAGCGATCCCTTCTTTAACGATCCGCGTATGTTCTACGACGTGATCCTGCGCCGCCGCAATGCGGCCAACGCGGCGTTCTGCTGCGGTGCCGCCTCTGTCCACCGGCGCGAAGCCGTTATGCAGGCCGCCCTGCGCAGCTACGCCTTTAACGTAGAGGAAGAGATTGCGCGCTTTACGCAGGATATCCGCGATGAGGAGACGCGCCAGGCGCTGTCGCAGGCGATGCGTCCGCACGTTATCGCTGACACCGAACTCACGCCTTACAAGTTTCACGTCTCTGAAGATATCTATACCTCCATTGTGCTGCACGGTGACGCCGGTCGCCGCTGGCGTTCGGTGATGCATCCGGGCATTGAATCTAAAATGCTCTCGCCGCAGGATCTGCTGACCTGGATGATCCAGCGCTTTAAGTACGCTGCGGGTTCGCTGGATATTCTGTTTCATGACAAAATTTTCAGCCGCCGCCGCTTTAAACTCAGCGCCGCACAAACGCTGATGTACGGCACGACGTTCTGGTCCTATCTGGCCTGCATCTGGAACACGGTGTTTCTTATTTCGCCGCTGATCTACCTGTTTACCGGTATTCCGCCGGTGGCCGCTTACTCAACGCCCTTCTACCTGCATTTTCTGCCGTTCTTTATCGTCTCCGAGCTCGCCTTTATGTTTGGCACCTGGGGGATCTCCGCCTGGGACGGTCGCGCCTCCTATCTGGCGTTCTTCTCTGTCAACCTGCGGGCATTGGGTACGGTGCTGCGCGGGGAAAAAATCAAGTTTCACGTCACGCCAAAGGAGCGGCAGAGCGGGCGTTTTCTCTACCTGGTGAAGCCGCAGCTGGCCATTGTCGCGCTGACGCTGCTCGGGCTTATCTGGGGCGGCATACAGGTCGCGCGCGGCAACGTGGACGACCCCTCTGGTTACGTCATCAACATTTTCTGGGGGGCCGTCAATATCGCGGCGATGCTGCCCATGATTATGGCTGCGCTCTGGACGCCGCCGGCACAGGAGACGGCAGATCATGAGCCTTAAAGCGGGACTCTACAGCGCACGCAGCTATCTCACCATTCTGATCGGTTTTCTGATTGGCTTTGCCATTGTGCTGTGGGTCGAGCATCAGATGCCCACCCGCACGGAAACCACGGACGGAATTATCCTGAGCGAACGCTTCCCCGCGCTGCCGGAAACGCGTGAGCTGACGTTCGAAGAAGCGGTATGGGCACGCGTGGCGTGGCAATACTTTGTCAACAACACCCAGCCCAACGGGCTGGCGAACGCGGAAGCGGATAATCCCTGGCTGAGCCTGTGGAGCAGCGGCAGCTATCTGCTGGCAACCATTGCCGCCCGCCAGCTGGAGGTGATTGATGCCGCTGAGTTTGACGATCGCATCAGCTCCGCGCTTGAGGCGCTGGGCCGGCTGCCGCTGCAGCCGGATAACCTCCCCGCCGCCTTCTATCAGGCGGACACCCTGACGCCGCTCGATCAGGAGACGGCGCGCCCTGGCTCCGCTATCGATATGGGCCGTCTGCTGATGCCGCTGCAGATCCTGCTGTGGCGCTATCCGCAGCACGCCGTTGCCGTACAGCAGCTGCTGGCGGGCTGGCAGCTGAATGCGCTGCTGCAGAGCAGCGGTCCGCAGGGCGCCAGCCTGCCGGTCAATCGCTGGGTGATCCGCAGCGACGACCCGCGCGGCAGCTACGGCTACCGTCTCTATGCGGGCAGCGTGCTGCGGCTGATCAACAGCACGGCGGGACTGGCGGTCAGCCAGCCGCCGGACGGACTGAAGATGATTGAGATTGAGGGGCACGCGGTGCCTGATGAAGGGATCCGCACGCCGTGGGGCAAGCAGCCGTCGCTTATCAGCTCGCCCTACCTGCTGACCGGGCTGGAGCAGGGCTTTGATGCGCGCAGCGGCGAGATCAGCTGGCGCATTATGCAAATCCTGCAGCAGCGCACCGGCAAACCCGATTCGCGCGGTGACATCAGCGCCGACTATGCCGAACAGGCGCCGGATTTCAACGCGGCGCTGCCGGGCCGTCAGCCGCAGCGCGGGGCACCGCAGCATACCGTTGCCCCGCTGCCCAATCAGGCGCTGCTCTCGGTCCGCACCGCCTTTGCCTGGTATGCCCTGTTCCGTAACAGCTGGAGCGAGGCACTGCGCCAGCAGATGCTGCCGCTGCTGGTGCCGGGCAAAGGCTGGCAGGCGGGCTTTAACCCTGACGGCAGCGTGAACGCTGCCCTGAATGCCGATACCAATGCGATGGTGCTGGAGAGTCTCTCCTATATCGCCCACGGACAGCTGCTCTGCCTGGGCTGCCTGTCTCAGCCCCCCGCAACCGCACGCAACAAGGAGCAAGAACAATGAGAGTGCTATCGCTACGACACGCTGGCCTGGCGGGGCTGACGCTGCTGCTGGCCCTGTGGATGCTGTCGCTGCAGGCGGCTGTCAGCCTGCCCGCATCCGACTATAAAAGCCGCCACGGTGACCTGACGCCGCGGGAGATGCAGGTGGCGCGCAACGCCTGGTCCTATTTTGTCGCTAACTACCAGCCCACCACCGGTCTGGTGAACGCGGTGAATAAATACCCCTCCACCACCATGTGGGACAGCGGCTCTTATCTGGCCGCGCTGACCGCAGCACGCGAGCTGGGGATCATTGACAAGGCGGAGTTTGATCGCCGCTTTCTGCAGTTTATCGCCACGCTGAACAAGCTGGTGCTGTTTCAGAACCAGGTACCCAACAAAGCCTACAACACCATTACCGGTCAGAAGGTGGACTACCTGAACAAACCGGGCGAGATTGGCTTCTCCGCTATCGATATTGGCCGCATGCTGCTCTGGCTGAAGATTATCAAAGAGCGCTATCCGGAGCATGGCAACAGCATTGATAATGTCGTGCTGGGCTGGGACTTTACCCACGTAGTGGATGAGTGCGGCACGCTCTATGGCGCCTACCTCGATAAGCAGAAGCAGCCTCAGTATGTGCAGGAGGGGCGGCTTGGCTATGAGGAGTATGCGGCGGCGGGCTATCAGCTGTGGGGATTCACCACCTGTCAGGCGAGCCGGCCTGAGCCCTATGCGCTGGCGGATATCTACTGCGTGCTGGTGCCCTACGACTCGCGCGATCCGCGGCTGACCAATCAGCATAACTACGTGGTCACCGAATCCTATCTGCTGCATGGCCTGGAGATGGGCTGGGACAACAGCGACGATCGTGAAGCGCGCCCCAACAACCACTCTCATCCGTGGATGAAGAACTTCGCCGATCGGGTCTATCAGGCGCAGGAGAACCGCTACATGATCACCGGTACCCTGACGGCGCGCTCCGAACACCAGCTCGATAAATCCCCCTACTTTGTCTATGACACCGTATTCAGCGACGGCTTCAACTGGAACACCATCACCGATAAAGGCCAGTATGTGCCCAATGTGGCGGCTGTTTCGCTGAAGGCCGCACTCGGCATGTGGGTGCTGTGGAACTCCCCTTATACCGATCGCCTGTTTGACGCGATTGAAAACGCCGATGAGAAAGACAAAGGCTACTACGAAGGGCTCTATGAGAATGGCGACGGCCCGATCAAAGAGTTCACCGCCAACAACAACGGCATCATGCTGGAAGCGCTGCTGTTCAAAAAACAGGGCAAGCTGCTGCGCTTTAACACTAACGATGCGCGCAGCCGCAGCTATGCGCCCTCCCTGTGGGAAAAGCGCCTGGTAGATCTGTTTGAAGAGAACAACACGCGTCGCAACCGGCCTTTCCTGGAGGTGACGCCCGGCATAAAAACCTGGTGCGATCAGAGCGGGACCGCCGTGCGCAGCGCACCGAAGTGCAGCGCCTGCAAATGCGCCCGCTGCGACAGCAGTGCGCCCGTTAAACTTCCGCCGGTAGCGACCTCATGCCTAAAACCCTAGTGCGTATTACCGGGCTGGTCGTGGCTCTGCTGCTGGCGCTCGGAGCCTGGCTGCTGCTGCGTCATGAGGGGGCGGGCTGGCGCTGGCTGGCAAACGGCGGCTGGCACACCACCGCCCGCACCGGCGCGCTGACGTCTGAGGAGCAGCGCTGGGCCACGGTGGCCTGGCGCTATTTTGAGAACAACAGCGAGCCGGGCAGCGGCCTGGTCAGCGGCAGCGACCGGCGACCGGTCGTCAGCCTGTGGCAGATGGGGGATACGCTGATTGCGCTGACCGCGGCGCGTGAGCTGCAGCTTATCGACGATCGCCGTTTTGACCACCAGCTCAGTCAGCTGCTTGGCAGCCTTAATCGCCTCCCCCTCACCCAAAGCGGCGTGCCCAATCTGCTCTATAACAGCCGGACGCTGGCGATGGTAGGCTATAGCAATACGCCACAGGTGATCGGCTGGTCCTCACGCGATATGGCGCGCCTGATGATGGCGCTGCAGGTCGTGGCAACGTTTCACCCGCAGTATGGTGAATACCTGCAGCGCATCATCCTGCGCTGGAACTTCTGTCCGGTGGTGGATAAACAGGGCCAGCTCAGTGCCGGTATGTGGCAGCAGAAGCAGATGCGCATACAGCCGGAGGGACGGCTGGGCGACAGTGAATACAGCGCCGCCGGCTTCGGGCTGTGGGGTTTTGCTAACCAGCAGTCGCTGCAGCCTCCGGCGCAGCATGTCATTATCGACGGGCTGGCGCTGGATATCGACAGCCGCGATCCCCGCACCACCTGGACGCCCGCTGCCATTACCACGCTGCCCTGGGTGCTGAGCGGGCTGGAGTATGGCTGGCAGCTGCCGGGGGCCGACCGCGCCCAAATCCGTCAGCTGCGCCAGCGTGCCAGTCTGGTTTATCAGGTGCAGGAGCGGCGCTGGCAGCGTCAGGGGATCTTAACGGCCCGCAGCGATTTTGCCCTCACCGTCGCGCCGTGGCACGTCAACGACACCATTTTTGCTAACGGCTACGCCTGGAACACGCTGACTGACGACAACAAATGGGTGCCGACGCTGGCGCAGGTCTCTACCCGTGCGGTATTTGGCCTCTGGGCGCTCTGGGACACGCCGTTTACCGATGCGCTGATGCGCACCACCCGGCTGCAGTATGATCCGGCGCGCGGCTGGTATGAGGGGCGCACGGAGGCGACCGGGGACTATAACCGCGCTATCACCCTCTCCACTAACGCGATGGTGCTGGAAGCGCTGCTGTTTAAAACCCGCATGAAACCGCTGATCGACAGCGAAAACCCCGGGAGCCGCCAGTTCTTCCGTCAGCAGCTGGCCGATCCGTTCCGTGTGCCGCAGCGCTGCCTGCCGTTCACCGCCCCGCTGGCCGAAGAATAAGGAGAAACTGATGCCGGAAAGCCTGTTACCCAAAGCGCTGGACTCCCTGCGCGCCGCGGTGCTGATGTATGACGCGCAGGAGCGGCTGGTGGCGTATAACCAGCAGGTGGTCTGTTTCTATCCCGGGATGGAGCAGCGTATCCGCGTCGGCATGACGCTGACCGAGCTGGCGCAGGATTTTATCGCTTCCGCCTACATGACAGAGGATGACCGCAGCCGTCAGGCGATGATCGATAACCTCGTGAGCCGCTGCCGGCTCGACAACCACAGTGAGATGCGGCGCATTGCTAACCGGCAGGTGTTTGTCCAGCATAACCGCACGCCTGAAGGCGGGATAGTCAGTCTGCATATTGACGTCTCAGGCTATACGCTGATTGACGCGTCGCGACGGCAGCTGCACGCTGACTTTGTGCTGGCAGCAGAATCGACCCAGATTGGCATCTGGGACTGGCAGCAGCAGAACGATCTGCTGCAGGTCAATGATGCGCTGCTCAATATGCTGGGCTATCCGCGTGAAACCTGGCACTACAGCGCCACCTTTCTCGATACGCTGCTGCACCCGGACGATCGCGAACCGCTGCAGCAGCTGTTTGCCTCTGCCAGCAATAAACAGCTGCCGGTATTTGAACGTGAAATTCGCCTGCTGCACCGCAGCGGCAACTACCGCTGGATGCTGCTTTCCGGTCAGGTGGCCAGCGTTACGGTCAGCGGCGAAACGGAACGCGTCATTGGCACGCTGCAGGATATTACCAAGCGTAAAGAGGCAGAGCAGCTCTCACTGCAGGCCATTGCCGCTGCACACGCGGCCAACGAAGCCAAAAGCGCGTTTCTGGCAAACATGAGCCATGAGATCCGCACGCCGATGAACGGTATTCTGGGTATGACGCAGCTCTGTCTTGATACCCGGCTGACCGCAGAACAGCGTGAGTACATGACGCTGGTCTATCACTCAGCCCACACCCTGCTGCGTATCATTAACGATATTCTCGACTACTCCAAAATAGAGGCGGGAAAAATTGAGCTGGATGAAGAGCAGTTTGAGATCCGCCCGTTTCTGCACGCCGTGGCCCGGCCGCTGATGCCGGCCGCCAGCGAAAAAGCGCTGGAGCTGCTGATTAACGTCACCCCGGATGTCCCCGCTACCTTTCTCGCTGACACCGTGCGACTGCGCCAGATCCTGACCAACCTCATCAGCAACGCGCTGAAGTTCACCCATCAGGGCGAGGTTGAACTGGCCGTGACGCGCGATGCCACGCACAACCGGCTGCGCTTTCAGGTGCGCGACACCGGCATCGGTATTCCACCGGAGAAGCAGCAGCTGATATTTGAATCCTTCAGCCAAGCAGACACCTCTACCACCCGCAAATATGGCGGCACCGGGCTCGGGCTGACCATCTCTGCCCGGCTGGTGGAGCGGCTGGGCGGTTCGCTCACCGTACAGAGTGAACCGGGGCGCGGCAGTACCTTTACCTTTTCTCTGCCGTTGCCGGCGCAGCACGACAGCGATCCGGTGCGGCACTCACTGCGCCTGACGCCGGTACCGGTGCTGGTTGTGGATGACAACGCCACCAACCGCCATCTGCTGGGCGATATGCTGCGCAATATGGGTCTGCAGCCCAGCCTGGCGGCCAGCGCCGCCGATGCGCTGGCGCTGCTGCAGGCGCAGCCCGACTTTCCGCTGATCCTGCTGGATGCGCAGATGCCCGATCGGGATGGCCTCGACCTGGCGCGGGAGATCCGTGCCAACCCGCAGCTGGCAGCCAGTCAGATTATTATGCTCAGCTCAATGAGCCGGGCGATGGACGCGGAACAGCTGCAGCAGCTTGGCGTGGATAAGTTTCTGGCAAAACCGATCGATCAGCGTGAGCTCTATGATGCGCTGGCGGCCGCATCCGGCCAGCGGCAGCACGCCAGCGGTCCGGAAAGCGCGCCGGCCAGCCCCGTGACCGACCCCGCCACGCAGGCGCTGCGCATTCTGCTCGCCGAAGATAATCTGGTGAATCAGAAGCTTGCTGCCCACTTTCTGACCCGGCTCGGGCATCACTTTGCCATCGCCGGTAACGGCCTGGAGGCGCTGAGGCTGCTGGCGCAGGATAGCTGGGACCTGGTGCTGATGGATCTGCAGATGCCGGAGCTGGACGGTGAAAAAGCGACGCGTCTGATCCGCGAACGCGAAGCCGCCGCGTCGCCGCCCCGCCATCAGCGCATCATCGCCATGACGGCGCACGCGATGAAAGGCGATGAAGAGTACTGTCTGCAGAACGGCTTTGATGGCTACGTGGCCAAGCCGGTGAGCCAGGAGATGCTGCACCAGGAGATCGGCCGCGTTATGGCGCTGCCCGATCCGGCCGCAGACGACATGCCAGCCCCACCCGGCGACGTCGCCGCGCTGGCACAGCAGCTCGGGCTGGACGAGTCGCTGCTGCGTGAACTGCTGCTGCTGTTTGCCGAATCCCTGACGGAGATCGAGACGCAGCTGATGACCGCGCTGAATGAGAGCGACTGGACGAGCGTGTCACGCCACTGTCACAAGCTGCGGGGCGAAGCCGCTATTTTCGGGTTTACGGCGTTAACCCATACGCTGCAAACCGCTGAAACGCACATCCGTCAGGGTGATGTCCTTGACGCAGCGCAGCTGCGCGAAGATCTGACACAACAGAGTACCCGGGTGCGCCAGCAGCTGCGCACGCTGCTGGAGGAGAACTGATGCGAACGTTACTGCCCCTGCTGCTGATCGTCAGCCTGCCCGCTGCGGCGGTCAGTGAGGTACCGGTCAGCTGGTCGCTGGCCGGACAATGGCGCGTGCATGACGCTAATACGCCCGGCTTTGACGGCTGGCGCGGCACGGACAGCGGATGGCCGACGCTGCGCGTCCCCGCCAACTGGTATACTGCCGGACGCGATCATCAGGGCGCGCTCTGGTACCGCCATGAGTTCTCGCTGCCGCCGCTGCAGGCGGATCAGCGGGCGACGCTGGAGTTTGACGGCGTTGATTACCTGGCTGACGTCTGGCTCAACGGTCACCAGCTGGCGCAGCATGAAGGATATTTCCAGCGCTTTGCCGTGGATCTCACCGACAGCCTGCGCCGCTACAACCGGCTGGCCGTGCGGGTCGACAGCCCGCGCGAAGCGACGCCAGGCACCTGGCCGCTGCATAAGAACCTGATGAAAGGGATCCTGAACCAGCACGATACGCGCCCCGGCGGCGCCTGGAGCGATCGCGGTCAGGAGGCGAACTCCGGCGGCATCTGGGCGCCGGTGCGGCTGCGTATCAGCCGCGGCGCAACGATCGATCAGCTGATCCTGCGTCCTGACTGGTCTCAGGGGCTGGCGCAGCCGCAGCTCTCTGCCGAACTGCGCTATCGCGCCCCGGTCGCGGCTGATGCCACGCTGACCCTGCGCGCCGCGCCGGATAACTTCTCCGGCACCGCGTTTCAGCTGCAGCAGCGCGTCCGGCTGGCGGCCACCGGCGACGCGCCGGCGCGCCTGCGGGTGACGCTGCCGATGCCGGCGGCGCGTCTGTGGTGGCCGGTGGATTACGGCAAGCCGCATCTTTATCAGGTCAGCGCCACGCTCCGTGACGATCGCGGCGTCATGGACCGGCGCAGCAGCCGCACCGGTCTGCGCAAGGTGGAGGCGCTGGAAAATAATCAGGGCTGGCGCATCAACGATCGGCGCATCTTTGTTCGCGGTACAAATTACATCGGCTCGCCGTGGCTCAGCAGCATGAATAAAGCGCGCTATCTGCGCGATTTTGCGCTGGTGGAGAAGATGAACGCCAACGCTATCCGCGTGCATGGCCACGTTGCGGGCCGTGCGCTTTATGAGGCGGCTGACGAGCGCGGCCTGCTGATCTGGCAGGATGTGCCGCTGCAGTGGGGCTATAACGACTCTGCCGGATTTGCGGATAACGCGGTGGCGCAGACCCGCGCGATGATCGGGCAGTTTGGCAACTCACCGGCTATCGTGGTCTGGGGCGGCCAGAACGAGCCGCCGTTTAACTCGCCGTGGATGGAAAAGCGTTTTCCCGACTGGCATAAAGATCTCAATCGTACCCTGACCCGGCGGGTAGCCGACGCGCTGGCGGAAGATCGCAGCCGCATCGTGCATCCTTATTCAGCTGTGGAGGAGCACTACTGGGCAGGCTGGTATTTTGGCACGCTGAATAATCTGCTTGAACCGGCAAAAACGGCCACCGTCACGGAGTTTGGTGCACAGGCGCTGCCAGACCTGGCGACGCTGAAAACGATCATTCCGCGCCGCGAATGGTGGCCTGCCTCAACCGAACCTGGCGATCCGCTCTGGACCCGCTGGAAGTATCATAATTTCCAGCCGATCCAGACGTTTAAAAATGCAGGCGTCAGCCGGGGCAAGAACATTCAGGACTTCATCAAAAATACCCAGCGCTATCAGGCGCAGCTGGTCGCCGTTGCCGCTGAAAGCTACCGGCGTCAGCGCTTTCAGCCGGTGACCGCGCTGTTTCAGTTTATGTTTGTTGAGACCTGGCCTTCAATCAACTGGGGCGTGGTGGATTATCGGCGTCAGCCGAAAGCGGGCTATTACGCGCTGCAGCGCGCCTATCAGCCGCTGCTGCCCTCTATCGATCCCCATACGATGAACTGGCAGGCTGCCCGGCCCGGCGCGCTGTCACTCTGGGTCATCAACGACCTGCCGCAGACGTTTCCGGCGCTGACGCTGCGCTGGCGGGCCGGCCAGCAGGGTCACCTGCTCGCCAGCGGCGAACGGCAGGTCACGGCAGCCGCTGACACCGGCCGTAAGGTGCTCGATGTCCCGCTCACCCCCATCAGCGCCGCCCCGCTGCGGGTGCAGACCTGGCTTATCGACGCACAGGGAAAAACGCTGGCAGAAAACCAGCTGGAGCTGGAGGTGGCGCCCGCGGACGCCAGGTAACGACCCGCCCGGCAAGGTCGCGGGCGTGGCGGTTTACTCGTCGTTGGTAAAGCGGCCGACGCGGGTGGCACCAGCCAGCGCATGGCCTTTAAGCTGAGCGATCAGCGCATCATGCGTCAGCCCGGCAGGCAGCGCGTCTGCCGGCAGATCGGTGGCGATAATCACAAAATTGTAGTGATGCATGCCGCTGCCTGCAGGCGGACAGGGTCCGTAGTAGCGCGCCGTGCCGGGGCTGTTGGTGCCGCCGGTATAACCGGCCCCTCTGCTCAGTTCGCCGCGCGCAAACTGCTGCCGTCCGGCCGGAATGTTATACGCCACCATATGCACCACGCCGAGCCCTTTTGCCCCCACCGGATCGGTCATCAGCAGCGCAAAGCTGCGCGTGCCCGGCGGTGCATCATGCCAGCTGAACGCGGGCGACAGGTTCTCGCCGCTGCATGCCGGATTGCCCGGTTTATTACCGGCAAACGCTTTCTGCAGCATACCGCCATCCTGAAAATCAGGCGACTGCAGGGTGAATACCGGTGCGGCCAGCGCGCTGACCGGCAACGCCAGCGCCAGTAACGCCATTTTTACGCTGTTCATCAAAAGCTCCCGTAATAAATCGCTGAGCATCAAGTATATAACCTGTTCAGCCGCGCGCGGACGACTACACTGCTAATCGCGCCCTTTTACCCGCAAGGAGTCCGGGATGTCCGTCCCCCCGCTGTCGCATTTTTTACCCGCCACGCGCAGATGGTTTGCGCAGACGTTCGATCAGGCGACGCCGGTTCAGCAGGCCGCCTGGGACGCCATCGCCCGCGGCAGCCATACGCTGGTGGTGGCGCCGACCGGCTCCGGCAAAACGCTGGCGGCGTTTCTGCACGCTATTGATGCGCTGTTTCGCGAGCGCAGTCGGGAGGCCACCGTCGCGCCCGGTGAAACCACGCGCGTGCTCTATATTTCGCCGGTTAAGGCGCTGGCCGCCGACGTGGCGCGCAACCTGCAGCTGCCGCTGGCGGGCGTCAGCGCCTGTCGTCAGCAGCAGGGCGAACCGGCCATCGCGCTCCGCTGCGGGATCCGCAGCGGCGATACGCCGGCGCGCGAGCGTGCAGCGCTGCGACGCCATCCGCCCGATATTTTAATCACGACGCCGGAGTCGCTCTATCTGCTGCTGACCTCGCAGGGGCGCGACACGCTGCGCGGGGTCACCAGCGTCATCGTTGATGAAATTCACGCGCTGGCGGGTAACAAACGCGGCGCGCATCTGGCGCTGTCGCTGGAGCGGCTTGATGCGCTGCTGGCCCGGCCGGCGCAGCGTATCGGATTATCTGCGACGGTCAACCCGCCGGAGACCGTGGCGCGGTTTCTGGCCGGTCGCCGGCAGGTCACTATCGTTAATCCGCCTATGCCGCGCCCGCTGCAGCTCCGCGTGACGGTCCCGGTACCGGATCTGACGGCTCCCCCGCCGCTGCCGGGGAGCGAAAGCGAAGCCGGCACGCTCTGGCCGCATCTGGAGGCAGGAATACTGGCTGCGGTGCTGCGCCATCACACCACGCTGGTGTTTACCAATTCGCGCGCGCTGGCAGAAAAGCTGACGGCGCGCCTTAACGTCCGCTGGCAGCAGCAGCAGCGCGACGCCTCCGCAGAGATTGCTCGGGCGCACCACGGCTCCGTTGCCCGGGAGCAGCGCCTGCTGATCGAGAGCGCGCTGAAAAGCGGTGCGCTGCGCTGCGTGGTGGCCACCTCCAGCCTGGAGCTGGGGATCGATATGGGCAGCGTCGGACAGGTGATTCAGGTCGGTGCGCCGCCGTCTGTTGCCAGCGCCCTGCAGCGCACCGGACGCGCCGGACACCGGCCGGGCAGTACGCCGCAGGGCGAGTTCTGGCCCCGTTCGCGCAGCGAGCTGCTGCAGACGGCGGTGATCGTCACGGCCATGCAGACGGGAGAGACGGAGCCGCTGATTGTGCCGGAAAACCCGCTGGATATTCTCGCCCAGCAGACCATCGCCGCCGCCGCCATGGCGCCGCTGGACGCCGGCGGCTGGTTTGAGCAGGTCACGCGCAGCGCGCCCTTTCTGACGCTGTCACGGCACGATTACGATGCGGTGCTGGCGATGCTGACGGGACGTGACAACACTGACGCGTTCGCCCTGCTGCGCCCGCGGCTGATCCATGACCTGCAGACGGATAGCATCACGGCCCGGCCCGGCGCAAAGCTGCTGGCGGTTATGCACGCCGGTGCCATCCCCGATCGCGGCAGCGTCAGCGTCATGCTGCCGGAAGGTGAGGCGCAGGCCGGCGCCCGCCGCGTGGGAGAGCTGGATGAGGAGATGGTTTACGGCTCACGCGTCAATGACATCGTGACGCTGGGGGCCACCACCTGGCGTATTCAGCAGATTACGCGCGACCGGGTGATTGTCACACCGGCGCCGGGACGCACCGCACGGCTGCCCTTCTGGCAGGCAGATACGACCGGACGTGCCGCAGCGTCTGGCGCAGCACGCGGTCGCTATCTGCGTGACGCCGCGACCGGCACGGTAAACGATCCGGCGCTGGACGCCGGTGCACGGAATAATCTGCAGGCGCTGCTGCGCGAGCAGCAGGCGGCGACCGGGCAGCTGCCGGATGACCGCACGCTGCTGATTGAGCGCTGTGCGGATGAAAACGGCGACTGGCGCCTGATCCTGCACTCGCCGTGGGGCAGACGCGTACACGCGCCCTGGGCGCTGGCGCTGGCCGATCGGCTCGCTGAACAGTACGGCATTACGGCCGATGTGGTCGCCAGTGACGACGGTATTATGACGCGGCTGCCATCGCCGCTTACCTTTTCACCCGCTGACTGGCTGCAGTTTGCGGCAGATGACTTACAGCAGCGGGTAAGCCGTGCCGTCAGCGGATCGCCGCTGTTTACCGCGCGCTTTCGCGAATGCGCCGCGCGCGCCCTGCTGCTGCCGGGCCAGCGTGCCGGACAGCGCGCGCCCCTCTGGCAGCAGCGGCTGCGTGCCGCAGAGCTGCTTGACGCCGTGCGTCCGTATCCGGACTTTCCGCTGCTGCGGGAAACCGCGCGTGAATGCCTGCAGGATGTATACGATCTGCACGCGCTGCAGCAGCTGATGGCGCAGATCCGCCGCGGTGAGGTGCAGCTGCGCGAGGTAACAACTGACGTTCCCTCGCCCTTCGCCGCCGCGCTGCTGACCGGCCATCTGGCTGACGCCGATCGCCGGACGGTGCCGCAGGCCGAGCAGCGGGCCGCACTGCTGACGCTGGATACATCGCTGCTCAGCGAGCTGCTCGGGCCACTGCCGGCAGCGCAACTGCTGGACACGAACGTCATTGCGCAGACGGAACAGCTGCTGCAGCGCCTGACGCCTGACCGTCAGGCTGATAGCCAGGAAGCGGTAGCGGATCTGCTGCGCGAACTGGGGCCGCTCAGCGCCGGAGAGATAGCAGAACGCTACCGGGGAACCCCGCCGCTGACCGGGGTGCTGGAAACCCTGCAGCAGGCAGGCCGCATCATACCGGTTACGTCCGGTGCGCAGGCCTGTTTTGCGGTGGCGGAAGATGCCGCCCGCCTGCAGGCGCTCTCCGGTGGCGGCAGCGCAGTCCCGGAGAGCGCGGTTCGTCCGCTGCAGGCGCTGATTGGCCGCTATCTGCGCACGCATACGCTGGTGACAGCCGATGAGGTTGCCCGGCGCTTTGACCTTGACGCCGGCATTGCCGGGAAGCTGCTGGCGGAAACGCCGGGTATTATCAGAAGCGAAGCGGCCTCCGGCGTGGTGCAGTGGATCGCCGCGCCGGTATTCCGCCGCCTGCGGCTGGCATCGCTGCAGGCGGCGCGTGAGGCGACCCGGCCCGCCGAGCCGGCGGCCTGGGTGCAGGCGCTGATGGATCATCATGGTCTCACCGCGCCGCTCAGCGGCGCAGAGGGTCTGCGCCGGGTGATCGCGCAGCTGGCCGGGGTTGCCCTGCCTGCCGGCCTGTGGGAGAGCCAGATTTTTCCGGCGCGTGTCGCGGATTATCATCCTGCGCTGCTGGACGGGCTGCTGACGCGTGGCGACGTGCTCTGGCGCGGCAGCCGCGCGCCCGGCACGCGCCAGGAGCGGGTTGAATTCTGCCCGGCTGACGCCGCTGCCGCACTCCTGACACCCCCTGCTGACGCGCAAATCGTGACGTTGTCACCTGTACAGCAGCGGATCGTGGCGTTCCTGCAGCAGCACAGCAGCGCAACGTTCAGGCAGCTGCAGCAGGCAACAGAAAGCGACGCAGACGACAGCACATCGCAGGATACCGCCACGGCGCTGTGGGATCTGGTGTGGCGCGGACGGGTGACGTCCGGCAGCTGGCAGCCGCTGCGGATGCCGCCGCTGCGCAGCAAACCGCGTCCGGCACGCCGTCGCCGCCTGGCCGGCCGGTATGCTGGCATGGCACCCGGCGGTGCCGGGCGTCCGGCACTGGCTGCCAGCGCCCAGCTGCCCGGCAGCTGGACGCTGCTGAACATCAGACCGGCAGCTGATACGGTACGCGCCCTGGCGCTGACCCGTGCCTTGCTGGACCGGACCGGCGTGGTGACGCACGGCGCTGCCCGGAGCAGCGCCGTGCCCGGTGGTTTTCCGGCACTGCAGCCGGTGCTGCGCGCGATGGAGGATGCGGGACGCCTGCTGCGCGGGCGGTTTGTCAGCGGCATGGGTGCCGCGCAGTTCGCTGAACCGGCAATGATTGAGCGTATCCGCCAGCTGCAGCGCGCGCCGTCTGCCGTACCGCTGGCACTGGCCACGCTGGATCCGGCCAACCCGTTCGGCACGCTGCTGCCGTGGCCGCTGACCACATCCGGGACGAAACCGCTGCGCCGCAGCGGCAGCTGGGTGGTGCTGTTCCAGGGCTGGCCGCTGCTCTGGCTGCCGCCCGGCGGCAAACAGCTGCATACGTTTACGGCTGGCGCGTCACCGGACACCCTTCAGCAGGCGCTGGGCGCGCTGACCACCGCCCTCCGGCGCGAGCCGCGCCTGCGCTTTACGCTGGAACAGATTGATGGCTGTCCGGCCAGCCAGTCGCCGCTTACCGCCCTGCTGAAGCCGGCAGGCTTTGCGCGCGCGCCGGGTGGCTACAGCTGGGATGGCTGAGCGCGCAGGCGCAGAGCATGCTGCTGCAGGGCGGCGCGCTAGCCCGCCGTCGCCTCCGGCCACGCCAGCTGCGGGAACAGATAGAGCCGGACGCTGAACAGATGAAACAGCGGTGTAAATAAACGCTCATCGTCCAGCGCCAGCGCTTCCAGCTGCAGCAGCAGCAGATCGAGCGCCTGCTGCAGCTCAGCGTGCGGAACGCTCTGCAGCGATCTCAGCCGCTGTTTCAGAAACCGTCCCAGCTCAAAGAAAAATGTCCCGCTGTCGAGCAGATAATTACCCAGCAGCACCCGATGCCGCGCGTAGTAATCAAAGCTGTTTACGCCAAGCCACACCTCGTTAAGCAGCATACCGGCGCTGCTCATATCTGACTGCGGATCGAGACGCAGGCGCGGCAACACCATGTTGACCTTATCCAGCATCAGGCTGATAAAGCGCTGCCGGGCCGGCAGCGACGATCCGTTGCGCTCTATCTCCTTAATAAAGCGCAGCAGCTCACGCAGGCCGCGTCGTACCGCGCGCCGGGCGCTCCAGGAGGGGCGCTTGTTACGCATAATGGCCGTGGCGATCACCGCAAACAGCACGCCCGTGACCGAGGCGATCGCGTTATTGACCAGCAGCACCAGATCCGGCTTCAGATGGTGACCGAAGCCAATAAATCCCGGGATCTGAATCGCCACGCTCAGGCCAGTCAGGTTGGTTGCCGGCCGGGCGATCGTCAGTGCCAGCGCCACAAGACCCGGCGCCATGCAGATCATCAGCGCCTCAAACGAGGTCGCCTGCGGCAGCAGCAGCGCGACATACACCAGGCTGATGCCAATCGCAATCAGCACGCCGCGCACAAACAGCTTCATTGAGGTAAGCGGCGTATCGAGGCTGGCAAAGAATGAGCTCAGGATCGCCGCCATAACCGGGGCAGACGCGCCGTCGCGCCATCCGCTTGCCATCCACAGCAGGCAGCTGCCAAAGGTGGCGCAAAACGCGGTCAGCGCCGAAAGACGGATAAGCCCCCGATCAAAGAAACGGTGGATACGTTTGCCGCGCGCCAGCGTGGTGTCACCGGACAGATCGCTGACCATGCCGCTGACGCTCTGATACGCCCCGGCAATGCGCACAAAGTCAATCATGCGTTCCAGCAACCCGCTCAGCAGCAGGCAGTGTTCAGTCGGCAGATCGCCGGCGCGCCACGCCGCGTTGACCTGCGCCTGACGATGAGTCAGCTCCAGCTGGATGCCGATCACATCGCCCGGGGCCTCACCGTCGCTGAGCCACTGCAGAAACTGCTGAAATCCCTGCGCCACGTAGTCAGGCAGCAGGATATTGCGCGCGGCCAGACGCTGCAGGCGCAGCTCAATCGCGGTCAGCGTCGGGATAAGATAGGAGAGGTGCTGATACTGTGCGCTGACCAGGCGGATCAGCCGGCGGGCAGCATCCCCCTCATAAACACAGTGGGTGATCAGAATTTCCACCTGCTGCGGTGCGGTGGCCATCTGCGTCAGAATCGCTTCGCGCTCGGGCGAGACGGCGGTAACCGGCCCGGAGAGCAGATCGTGACAGAGCCGGCGGCCGGTGAGATACCACTGCGTTACGCTCTGCTCCAGCAGGCTGCGCATAGAGACCGGGAACAGCAGACCGTGTATCAGGCTGCTGCAGACAATGCCTAAGGTGATCTCTTCAATACGCGACAGCACCGTGCTGGTGATACCCCACGGCGTATAAACCTCCGGGAAGCCCATAATCGCCGCGCTGTAGCCCGCCAGCATAAACACATAGCTTTTTGGCGTCCGGTCATGCAGTGACAGCCAGAGGCAGCCGCTGACCCAGAGCGAAATCACCAGGCTGAACAGCAGCGGATGCGCCACCGTTAGCGGAAAAATCAGAAAGATAAACAGGCCGCCCAGCAGCGTGCCGAGCAGACGAAACAGCGATTTTGAGATGGTGGAAGCGGAATAGAGCTGCGAGGCAACAAATACCGTCGTCAGTGCCCAGGCGGGGCGATCCAGGTTAATTTCCAGCGCCAGCCAGAGCGCCAGAAACGCAGCCAGCGTGGTTTTCACAGCAAAGAACAGAGCGGGTCGGGTAAGCCACGGCATGTTACAGGGACCAGAAGGCACTAAGTGCGGCGTATCCTGCCAGATTGCCGCCTGCGCTCACGCAGATAACTACGACAAATTGTTTCGTCATCAAAATTTATGCTGGATAAGCGGCGCGGTCCGCAGGGTTATTCGTTAACGCAGCTTATCAAAGCTGCCGGTATCGCAGCGGCCAGCGTAGTAACGGTACGGCACCGGAGAGACGGGTCCGGTTAACAGATAAAATGTGTCGGCGATCACATCTCGCTGTTGTGCGGCGGCTCCATAAAATTATTTTGTGCAGACCGCCGCCTGCCATGCCGTCAGTAGTGCACGATCGTCACCCAGTTGGCATCGTTGCCCACCGCTGCTTCACCGGTGCGCGTCAGCGCCCCGCTTTGCGGATCGATCCGGTAACTGCCAATCACCGCGCTCTTCTCGCCGCTGACCACCAGCCCGCCTCCGTCCGGGGTAATGGCAAACCCGCGCGGCTGCTTCTCCACCGGCCAGCTGCCCGCTAACGTCAGCGCCCCGCTCTCTGCGTCTACCCGGTAGCCGCTCAGCGTGCTGCTGGTGCGTTCGCTGACGTAAAGAAAGTGGCCATCGGGCGTGAGATGGATATCGGCGGCCCAGATACGCGGTGTGGGATCGCTGTATCCCGGCGGCCGCTCGCGCCCCTCTGCCAGATGCCAGGAGGCGGCAACGGCGCTGGGGAACTCAGCAACCTTTACCAGCGCCCCGTTCGCTTCGCGCCGGAACTGCGTGATGATCCCGCCCATTTCGCCGATGTTATACAGAAACTGTCCGTCAGCGGACATCACCGAGTGGCGCGGGCCATTGTTTTTTGCGGTAGCGACATAACCGCTGCCGAGCGCGGCCAGAGCGCCGCTGTCGCTCAGCGTCAGCTGCAGCACGCGATCGGTGCCGAGATTGCCGACATACACCGTTTTGCCGGCAGGATCCGCAATCGCCGAATGGGCGGCAGGTCCGGTGGCGTAACGGCTCACCGGCGGTGCATTCAGCTTCCCTCCCGCTGTCAGCCGGTACACGTCAACCACATTGCCATCATAGGAGGCCGCCAGCAGAAAACGCCCCTGCGGCTCGGCGACGATCCAGGGATAGCTGGCGGCGGCGGGCACCTGCTGCTTCTGCGTCAGGTCGCCGCTGTGGCGGTCAATGACCCAGCTCGCCAGCTGCAGCGGCTTGCTGCGGATCGCCGCATAAAGATGGGTTTTATCTGTGCTGAGCGCCAGCGGCATCACTTTGCCGTCCGCCGGGGTGTGCCCCAGCAGATGCAGTGCACCGTGCTGATCCAGACTGTAGCGCGCAATGGTGCCGTCGCCGGCTTCTGAAACATAGACGTAGGTCTGCGCCAGCAGCGGCGTGCTGCCTGTCAGCGTTGCCAGCAGCAGCGCGGCGCGTAACGGGTTTATCATAACGATCTCCGGGGTCAGGAAGCGGCGCATGCGGGGCCGCACGGCCAGGGTTAATTCTGACGATGAGTGACTGTTATATAACACCCTTCAGCGGATCACTGACAAAATGTTGCAGCAGGCCGTTAACGCAATATCCGTTAACAGCGCCTCTCTTATCCTCAGCTACACTTGCCTCACCCGTTTGTCATAAGAGAGGTAACTATGTCGCAACATGCTGTATCAAACCAGGCCTGGCTGCTGGCGTCCCGTCCTGAGGGCGAACCGGTAAAAGAGAACTTCCGGCTGGTGGAACAACCGGTGCCGGAGATCAAAGAGGGTGAGATGCTGCTGCGCACGGTGTGGCTGTCACTGGATCCCTATATGCGCGGCCGCATGGATGACGGTAAGTCTTATGCTCCTCCGGCGGAACTCGATCAGCCGATGGTCGGCGGCACGGTGTGTCAGGTTGAGGCATCAAAGCACAGCGATTTTAACGCAGGCGACTGGGTGCTGGCCCAGAGCGGCTGGCAGACCTATGCGGTTTCTGATGGCGAAGGTGTGGCAAAGCTCGGCGATCTGGCTCACCCCTCCTGGGCACTGGGTATTCTCGGTATGCCCGGTTTTACCGCCTATATGGGGCTGATGGATATTGGTCAGCCTAAAGCGGGCGAGACGCTGGTCGTGGCGGCGGCAACCGGTCCGGTCGGTGCGACCGTTGGCCAGTTAGGCAAGCTCAAAGGCTGCCGCGTCGTGGGCGTCGCCGGGGGTGAAGAGAAGTGTCGCTACGCGATTGAAAAGCTCGGTTTCTCTGCCTGCATTAACCACCACAGTGATGACTTTGCCGACCAGCTGGCTGCCGCCTGCCCGGACGGTATCGATATCTATTACGAGAACGTAGGCGGTAAAGTGTTTGATGCGGTGTTCCCGCTGCTGAACACCGCTGCCCGCGTTCCGGTCTGCGGCCTTGTCTCTGGCTACAGCAGCCGCGACCTGCCGCCGGGGCCCGACCGCACGCCGCTGATCATGGCGGGGATCCTGAAACGCCGCATCCGCATGCAGGGCTTTATTATTTTCCAGGATTACGGCGACCGCTATCCTGAGTTTCTGAAAGCCATGACGCCGCTGGTCGAGCAGGAGAAAGTGCACTACCGCGAGCATGTGATCGAGGGACTGGAGAATGCGCCGCAGGCATTCTTCGATATGCTGAACGGTAAAAACTTCGGTAAAACCGTGGTGAAAGTCAGCTGATAAGCCCCCTCCGGGTGCCGCCACGGCACCCGGTTTTACTTCCATTTTCCTCTGCCTCACGGCAATAACGGTAAAACGTGCCGGTCATCTGCCTGCTACGCTCTCTCTCCCATAACAGGAGGCAGCATGAGTTCCATTATCGATCTTTTCGCTCAGCATAAAAGTGAGCGCAGCTATACCGATCAGCCCGTAGAGGATGCGGTACTTGAGCGAATTATTTCGGCCGCGTACTACGCGCCTACCTCGGTAAACTCCCAGCAGGTATCTGTCGTCGTCACCCGCGACGCCGCGCAGCGCCAGCAGATTGCCACCATCGCCGGCGGCCAGCCGTGGATCGCGAAAGCGCCCGTATTCCTGACTTTTGTGCTGGATATGCATAAGTCGCGGCTGGCGATCGAAGCCAGCGGTCGTGAGCAGATTGCGCAGCAGAGCATTGAAAGCGTGGTATCCGGCGCTACCGATGTGGGCATTGCGCTCGGCTCAGTAATGGCCGCCGCGCGGGCTGAGGGACTGGGTATTGTGCCGATTGGCGGGATCCGCCGCGATCCGGAAGCGATGATCGCCCTGCTGGATCTGCCTGACTATACCTTCCCGGTCGCGGGCGTGGTTATCGGCCATGTCGATCAGCCTGCGCACCAGAAGCCGCGTCTGCCGCTGCCGACTTTCCGCCATGAAGAGCGTTATCAGCAGGCGGATCTGCCGCAGCATATTGCTGATTACAACGCACAGCTGGTACAGCACTGGCAGAACACCGGTCGCAGCGATGGCGAAAGCTGGAGTGACAGCGTCAGCGGCTACTACCAGCACATCTACTTCCCGCATGTGCTGGCGGCGCTGAACAAACAGGGATTTGGTACCGATAAATAGGTCCCAATCCGCCTGCGCGCCGGGCAGATAATACAGGGGCTTAACGCCCCTTTTTTTTGCGGCCAGGCTGGGTAAAGCGTTTGCGGTTCGCGCCCTGACCCCCCGCTTTATCACCCTGCTTTGCTCCCGCAGCCGGCGCTTTTTTCGCCGGTGACGCCGTTTTTTTCTTCGCCTGCGCCTGCCGGGTTTTGTTATCTTCTGAGGACGAATCCTCAATCAGCTTAAACAGGTCGATCAGTTCATCATCCGTCAGATCGCGCCACTCGCCGAGCGGAATACCCTTCAGGCTGACATTCATGATGCGCGTACGCTCCAGCTTCGTCACCTCATAGCCAAAGTGTTTGGTCATGCGGCGGATCTGGCGATTGAGTCCCTGTACCAGAATAATGCGGAATACAAACGTTGACTCTTTTTTAACTTTGCACTTCTTCGTTACCGTGCCCAGCATCGGCACGCCGCCCGCCATGCCCGCGATAAATTCATCGGTGATCGGTTTATCAACCGTTACCACATACTCTTTTTCGTGGTTATTACCGGCGCGCAGAATTTTGTTAACCAGGTCACCGTGGTTGGTGAGAAAAATCAGCCCCTGTGAATCCTTGTCCAGCCGGCCGATAGGAAACACGCGCTTGCTGTGGTTAACAAAGTCGCCAATATTGTCGCGCTCACCCTCTTCCATGGTGGTGACAATGCCGGTGGGCTTGTTAAGCGCAATCAGAACCAGATCGTCGGCGTCACGCGGCTCAATCAGCTGACCATTCACCTTGACCTCATCCCCGGCATAAACCTGGGCCCCGACGGCAGCGCGTTTACCGTTAATAAACACGTTGCCCTGTTCGATATAGCGATCGGCATCGCGGCGCGAGCAGATTCCGCTCTCGCTGATGTATTTGTTCAGGCGGGTAGATAAGTCAGGCAGCATGGTTCCTCCGAAAAAAAACGGACTATACCTTAACTGCCGCCGTTGCGTAAGGCTGTCGCCGCGTCAGCGTGCCGCTTCTAATCCCCTGCAGACTGTCGGGTTGTTTAGCATCAGACGCCAGGCGACAATCCGCAGCCACTGTTTCTGGCTTTTCACGGATTTTTTATGACGCAACCACAACCGGCGAGCCGACTGGCCTCGCTGCGCCTGTTTCTGGCCCGCTTCTGGCCACATCCCCTGCCCGTCGCGCGCAGACAGCGCCTGCTGGCCAGCCTCGGAGCCGGGCTGGGTCTGATGCTGACCAGCCTGATCAGCCACTGGATGCTGGGGGCAGTAAACCTGTGGTTTGTGGCGCCGATGGGCGCGTCTGCGGTACTGCTGTTTGGTCTGCCTAATAGCCCGCTGGCGCAGCCGTGGTCGATTATTGGCGGTAACCTCGTCGCCGGGGTGATTGGCGTGACCACGGCGCTGTTGATCCCGCAGCCGGCACTGGCATGCGGGGTGGCCGCCTGCCTCGCCATTGCGGTGATGTTTCAGCTGCGCTGCCTGCATCCGCCCAGCGGTGCAGTGGCGCTGACGGCGATTCTCGGCGGCGGCAGCGTGGCGCAGCTCGGCTACCACTTTGTGCTGACGCCGGTGATGCTTAACTCTGTCTGTCTCGCACTGCTGGCGATCGTGTTTAATAACCTCGCCGGCCGCCGCTATCCTCATCCGCTGGCCGCCGCCGAGGCGAAACCACAGCCGGTGGCGATGCCGGTTCCGCTCACGCGCGACGATCTGCATCAGGCGCTGGAGGGCGGACCCCTGCTGGATATTGATGAGGATGATCTGCAGCTGCTGCTGCAGCGCGCCGAAGAGATTGCGATCCGGCGCACCGGTCAGGCGCGCTGAAGCGCGCCTCAGCGCGCCTGCACCAGGCTCAGCACCGTGCGGATATTCTGCGCCGAGGTCGCGATGATATCGATGGCCCCGGTGCGCAGCGCCCCGAGTATCGCCATCGCTTTGGTGTTCTCTGCGGCGATCGCTATTACGCACGGGATCCGGCGCAGCTCATCAATGCTCAGCCCGATCACGCGCTCATTCATGACCGTTTCCACCGCTTCGCCGCGGGCGTTGAAAAAGTCATAGCCGGCAATATCACCGGTCACGCCCTGATTAACGCTGGCATCGATAATTTCACGCGGGGTGAACCAGCCCAGCTTTACCATGTAGCTGTTCTCATTCATATCCCCGATCCCCACCAGCGCCACATCCGCTTTACGCGCACGATCCAGCGTCTCTTTTACCGTGCCGTTCTGCATAAAGCTGTCGCGCAGCGCGCGGTTTTCCACGTAGGCGGGGGCATAGAGCGTTTCGCTGCTGCCGCCAAACTTTTTTGCCAGCCGGCGGCTGATGTGATCGGCGTTGATGGCGTCTCCCGGGCGGTGCGTGCCGCCAATACCGCTGATAAACAGGCAGTTTCGATCGGGCACCTGACCCGGATGGTCAGCTACTGCCGCCACGTTCCGTCCCTGTCCGACCGCGACGATGGCGTTATCTTTCAGCGTCTGCGCCAGATGGGCAGACACCAGCGCGGCCACCTGGCGGCGTTGTTCATCACTGTCAGCTGAATCAAGCGCAATCAGCGCCCGCTGCAGACGTGGGAAAGAGCGCTGCAGCTGCTGTTCCAGCCGGGTACTGAAAACCGGATGGTAGCGCACGCTGATTTCAACAATACCCTCTTCACGCGCGCGTTTGAGCAGCCGCCCGACTTTGATACGCGAGATACCAAATTTACGGGCGATCTCCTCCTGCGTGATGGCATCCTGATAGTAGGCGACGGCAATCTCGGTCAGCAGCTCAGCATCCTGACCCGGCGTGGTATTCTCCATCTGTTATCTGTCCTGTGTAACGCGGTCGTAAGCAGCAGCAAGTTATAGCACTGAACGCGCCCGCCCCGCTATGATCAGCGGCCGGCAAGCGCGCTGGCTTCTTCAATAATCTGCGCCAGCGCCTGCGGGTCGTGAGCAAAGCGGCCAAGAAACAGGCCATCCACATCCCGATCCAGCCGCTGGATCAGACCCGGCCCGGCGCTGCCGCCATAAATGACTTTCAGCGTAATACCGGCGGGCAGCGTCAGCGTCCGCAGCCCGGCGCAGACGGCACGAATATAGCGGTCAGGGGCCGGCTGCGGTGCACCGATTGCCCATTGTGGTTCATAGGCAAACAGAATCTCGCCCCGCAGGCCCCGTGCCGCCGTCTGCGCCAGCGCGTCGTTAAGCTGTGCGGCACAGAGCGCAATCGCCGCCTCTGGCGTGCTCTGCTCCGACTCGCCAATACAGAGCACCGGTGTCAGTTCATGCTGTAGCGCCATCGCCACTTTGGCGGCAATCTGCGCCGCATCCTCATGAAAGTGACGCCGCCGCTCCGCATGACCGATTTCTGCCAGCGAACAGCCCAGCTCCTGCAGCATGCTGGCGCTGACCTCACCGGTCCAGGCACCGTTTTCCGCCTGGCAAACATCCTGTGCGCCAACGCGTACCGGCGTTCCCGCGAAGATCTCCGTCACCGCGGGGATCGCCGGATAGGCTGGCAGGATAAACAGGCCGACGCTGCCGCTTCTGATAGCCGGATGATCGGCCAGTCTGGCCACCTCGCGACACCACGCCAGCGTTTGCTGATAGCCAAAGTACATTTTCAGACTGACACCAAGCCAGCGTTGTGGCTGAGACATAAGGCAGCTCCCGGGGTTATACCGCGCTCTGACCGTAATGGTCACTTGTTCATATGAACAGTAAATGAATTAATGAACCTGTTTCAATGCGCCACTGATAAATCTGTGACGCAGCGCAACACCCTGTTTCGCAGAAAAACAGGTTATTTTAGCTGTTCACCGCGATCCCGCTCACATAACCACCATATTACAAATGAACATGCATTGAACAAATGTTTATCGTTATGGCACGCTGTGTCTCACGCCTGTGTGCAGGCCCTTTTTCTTTACCGGAGAACCTTTATGAAAACGATTGCAATCGGTGCTGATGATGCGGCTGTTGATCTGAAAAATATCATCAAAACGCTGCTGGAAACGCAGGGCTATGCCGTGACAGATTTTACCAATGATGCCGGTAACGCCCGCCCTATGTATCCGGATGTCGCCTGGGCGCTGGCCACCGCCATTCAGCGTCAGGAATTTGAACGCGGCATTCTGCTCTGCGGAACCGGTATTGGCGTGGCTATTGTGGCGAATAAAGTACCCGGCGTGCGGGCAGCGCAGTGCCACGACACCTTCTCTGCTGAGCGGGCGCGTAAAAGCAATAACGCCCAGATCATGACGCTGGGCGCGCGCGTGGTGGGCCCGGAGCTGGCTAAAAATATCGTTAACGCCTGGCTGGCAGCGGAGTTTGAGGGTGGTGGTTCTCTGGCAAAAGTTGAAAAGATAGATTTTTACGAGCATGCGGCACAGCGCTGATCGCCCCTTCTGCCCGGCAGGCAGCTGCTCCGGAGAGGCTGGCAGCGGATCGCCACAGATTGTGTAACTAATCAGGCAAGCGCAGCGCGTGCTGCTACGCTTAAAGGCTGAGATTATCCTTACAAAATCTGGAGATATTATGAGCAGTGACAATCGCAAACCGACCACCACGGATGCGGGCATTCCGGTAGCCAGCGATGAACACTCCCTGTCAGTCGGGCCTGATGGTCCGCTGGTGCTGCACGATCACTATCTGATTGAACAGATGGCCAACTTTAACCGCGAGCGTATTCCGGAGCGCCAGCCGCATGCAAAAGGCAGCGGCGCGTTTGGCCATTTTGAAGTGACAGAAGATGTCAGCCGCTATACCAAAGCCGCTGTTTTCCAGCCCGGTACCCGTACTGATGTGGTCATGCGCTTCTCAACCGTCGCCGGCGAGCGCGGCAGCCCGGACACCTGGCGCGATCCGCGCGGCTTCTCCATCAAGTTTTATACCACCGAAGGCAACTACGACATGGTGGGCAATAACACGCCGGTGTTTTTTATCCGCGACCCGATGAAGTTCCAGCACTTTATTCGCTCGCAGAAGCGTCGTGCGGATAATAACCTGCGGGATAATGATATGCAGTGGGATTTCTGGACGCTGTCACCGGAATCGGCGCACCAGGTCACCTGGCTGATGGGCGATCGCGGTATTCCCAGGAGCTGGCGCCACATGAATGGCTACTCCAGCCATACCTATATGTGGGTCAACGCCGACGGTGAAAAATTCTGGGTGAAATATCACTTTAAAACCGATCAGGGCATTGAGTTTCTGACACAGGAAAACGCCGACACGCTGGCCGGTCAGGATGGCGACTACCACACGCGCGATCTGTTTAACGCGATTAAAGAAGGCCATTTTCCGAGCTGGACGCTCTATATGCAGATCATGCCGTTCGCCGAAGCGGACAGCTATCGCTACAACCCGTTTGATCTGACCAAAGTCTGGCCGCACGACGACTATCCGCTGATTAAAGTCGGAAAGCTGACGCTGGATCGCAACCCTACCGATAACCATGCCCAGATTGAACAGGCGGCATTTGAGCCGAATAACCTGGTCCCCGGTATCGGTCTGAGCCCGGATAAGATGCTGATGGGCCGTATTTTCGCCTATGCGGATGCGCACCGTGCGCGCCTTGGCGTTAACTACAAGCAGATCCCGGTAAACGCTCCGCAGGCGCCGGTCAACAGCTACAGTAAAGATGGTGCAATGCGTATGAATCCGGTTTCCGATCCGGTCTATGCACCTAACTCCAAAGGGGGTCCGGTGGCAGATGGCGAGCGCTATCCTACTGATTCCACCTGGCAGTCGCAGGGCGATATGGTGCGTTCACCTTATACGCTGCGCAAAGATGATGACGATTTCGGTCAGGCGAATCAGCTGATCAATAAAGTGATGGATGATGCTGCACGCGATCGCCTGGTAAACAACGTGGCCGGTCACCTGCTTAACGGTGTGGAAGAGCCGGTGCTCTCTCGTGCTTTCACCTACTGGCGTAATATCGACAAAACTATCGGCGACCGTATTGCACAGAAAGTGCAGAGCGAACGCGCGAAAGCGTAATGCCTGATGCAGCGTCCCGCCGGGCGGCGGGACGCTGCTGAACTATGTTGTAATAAGCCTCTCTTTACTTCAGACGGAACGCCACCACGCTGTCACCCGCTTTGGTGCCGAGCGATCCGTGCCCCCCCGCCGCAATGACGACATACTGTTTGCCATCTTTGCCCATATAGGTTGACGGCGTAGCCTGTGCGCCAGCGCTGAGTTCGGTCTGCCATAACAGCTCACCGGTAGTGCTGTCGTAGGCGCGGAAAAAGTTGTCTGCCGTCGCACCGTGGAACACCAGATCGCCTGCGGTCAGCAGCGGCCCGCCGTGTGCCACCATTCCCATCGGGAATCCCAGCGGGAAACGGCCTGGCAGGAAAGTGGTTTTCAGGTTCTTCGTGGTGCCGATGCGGCGCAGCCATTGCGTTTTTCCGGTTTTCAGATCAACCCCCACCAGGCGGCCCCACGGCGGCGCAATGCAGGGAATGCCCAGACCGGACGCAAGCTGCTGGATGTGGATAGCATAGTCACCGTGAAAGTTTTCATTCCAGTAAGGCTGGCCATCTTTGGTGAACAGACGTTCGGTTGCCGTCTGCGGCGTGCGCTTGATCAGATTATATTTATACGCCAGGCGTACCGGCGCGGCGATCAGCATCTGACGCTCCGGATCAACAGCGACTGAGCCCCAGTTAAAGACGCCAATATTGCCCGGGAACACCAGCGTGCCCGCCTCGGTGGCCGGCGTCCACGGATTACCATCATAGCGCAGACGATGGAAATCGATCCGGCAGGCAATCTGGTCAAACGGCGTGATGCCCCACATCGACTTTTCCGTCAGCGCCTGCGGAATAAAGTTCAGGCTGGAGACGGGCTGCGTGGCGGCAAATTTTTCGCCGGGAACGCCGCCTTCAGTAGAGACCTTCACCTCGTTAATCGGGTAAACCGGCTGGCCGGTCAGACGATTCAGCACAAACAGGTTGCCGGTTTTGGTCGGCAGGATCACCACCGGCTGCTTCTGGCCCTGATAATCGATATCCAGCAGCGAAGGCTGCGACGGGTTATCGCGATCCCACAGGTCGTGATGCGAACTCTGATAGCGCCATTTAAACGCACCGGTCTGCAGATCCAGCGCCACCAGCGTGTCGCGGAACTTCTCAGTGTTGCTGTTAGCGTCGCGTTCAATTCCCACTTCATCAGGTGACGCGTTGCCAAACGGTACGTAGACCAGACCATTTTTAACATCGGCACTCAGCGTGGCCCAGGCGACCGGCGTATCCTGCGGATAGCGCTTATCGGCGGCAATCGGCGTGGTCGCATCCGGCGTGGCCGGGTCGAAATTCCACACCAGACGGCCGCTCTGCGCGTCATAAGCACGGATGACGCCGGAAGGGTTGCCTTTCTCAAAGCCGTTATCCATGACCGATCCGCCCACGATCACCAGATTACCGGCCACCAGCGGAGCAGAGGTCTGCATCAGCGCGTGCGGGCGAACCTCACCCATGTTTGCGTGCAGATCCACCACGCCATCCCGGCCAAAATCAGGGCAGCGTTTGCCGGTGTCGGCATCCAGCGCGATCAGACGCGCGTCGGTGGTAGCGTTGAAGATACGCTTACGGCAAAGCGCAGGCGCATCGCTGCTGGCTGGCGCAGCCGGTGCGGCATAGTAGCTGACGCCGCGGCAGGTCTGATGCTGCTGAAGATAAGAGCGGTTTTTCTCCGGGGTATATTTCCATTTCACCGCCCCGCTTTCAGGATCGAGCGCGTGTACCTCATTATGCGGCGTGCAGAGATAGAGCATATCGTTGGCTTTCAGCGGCGTCGCCTCAAACGTATACTCGGTGGCATCGCTATCCTGACGCATATCGCCGGTATGATACTCCCAGGCGACTTCAAGGTTACTGACGTTCGCGTTGCTGATTTGCTTCAGCGCTGAGAAGCGCTGGCCCGCTGGCGTACCGCCATAGGCGACCCAGTCGCTTTCTGCCCCTGGCTGGCTCACCGGCTCGCGCGAGTTAGTGATGGTGCCTGCCTGCGGCAGCGGATCGTAAAAGCAGAGGCCAATCACCATCAGCACCATAATAACCACGGTGCCGCCCAGCAGCGGATGAAAACGGCGTTCGCCACGGCTAAGTGGTTTGACAATCCACGGCATCGCCAGCCACAGGCCAATCACGCCAAACAGATCGCCCCGCGGGATCCACTGCCACTTATCCAGCCCTGCTTCCCAAATGATCCACGCCAGCGTGATCCACATCAGTACCGCATAGAGCGTCAGCGCACTGCGCTGTTTGCGGAACAGTAAAACAGCCGTCAGCAGCAATCCCGCGCCCATTGCGGCGTAAAACGCGCTGCCGCCATTGAGTAACAGCTGACCACCCATATAGAGCAGCGCTATCGCCAGAATCGCCATCACGATACTGGTGAGTTTTGTTATCATGCCAATCCCTCAGTTTTGTTCATTAATTTATGCCGTTACGACATCGCAGCAATTCCAACAAAATATTAACTTATGTAAGCGCTATGTAAAAACCCGTGAGTTTATGTGTTGTCAGATCCGCTAATGAATCAAGCGCAGCTTAAGACTCTCCCCCAGCCTCAGGCTCATCATGTGACTGAAATCACGTTTAATTTTGATGGATTTAATTAATCATTGCCGCAGCGATTGCGCACCTTTTGCTAAGTCACTGGCGTAACAGATGGCGCGAACGCTCGTGCGGCAGCCGATTCAGCGTCATAAAAAAGATTACTGTCAGGTACATCGCATGGCGAAAATAACGTGCATCAGTGCCCGTCCCACGCTTTGATGAAATAGATTAACGGGTCAGCATAGCCTGTGTGAGAATTATCCTGGTGCAAAGCGTCCGGAGTCATTTAATTTGCCGCTACGCCTGACAATTCCGGCCATAATCTTTATGTTGAGCTGCAGTTTAATGATTAAATATCGCAGCGTAATTTCAGTTTGGGAATTTCCTCAGCCTCTGTTTTTTCAGGAAGAGTGATATAAATCATCTGACTGCTCTGTAGCAGATCCGCAGATAAAAAGAAGGTTATTATGATCAGCGCAGATTCCCTTTATCGGAAAATACGGTTTCCGTTTAAATTTACTCACGCAGCATTAAAATTCCCGATTGCCCATGCACATGCACGGCAATATCAGGTTATGTCGCCTGAACAGACAATCGATTTACTGCTCAGTAACGACAGGTTATCCGTATGCCGGTATGGGGATGGAGAACTGGAAATGACACTGTTTAAAAATATCGGTTTTCAGTCATTTGATGAGCGTCTTTCTATCAGACTGAAAGAGATCATGCGGCGCGGTACGCGTGAAGATAACCCTTGTCTGGTTTGCATGCCGGATGCCTTTCGCTCAACCCGCAATATGCGTTTAGGTTCGGCCCTGTTCTGGTTTTTTCATAAAGCCTTTTTCTTTCGCCGCTACGAGCCTTTATTAAAAAAAACGTATCAGTATGGAAATACGTCGGTGACACGCCCTTATCATGATTATATTGATAAACAGCAGGCGACCCGCGTATTTGCAAAATTTAAGCAGCTTTTTTACGATAAAAAAATATTAATTGTTGAAGGCAGCGGCACCCGGCTGGGTATCGGCAACGACTTAATGGATGGCGCACGCGAAATTAAGCGCATTACTACGCTTAACCGTAATGCCTTTTCAGTCTATAACCAGCTCTATGCTAATGTGCTGGCGCATGCCCGCGAATATGACCTGGTGCTGATTTCTCTAGGTCCGACGGCGACCGTGCTGGCTTACGACCTCAGTCAGCAGGGGATCCGCTGTATCGACACCGGGCATATCGATATTGAATATGAGTGGATGCGCAGCGCAGCGCGTACTAAAACGGAAATTGCGGGTAAGAATGTGAATGAAGCGGGCGTGTTGCTCAATGACGAACAGCACGATACCGATGAGCACTATCGCAGTCAGGTTTTACTGCATGTCGGATTACCTCAGGAGCCGATGGTAAATGGTGTGATCCTGCAGCAGCCGGTTGTGTAATCCTGCACCCTCAACGCACGCTTAAGCATCCAGTCTGGTGCAGGACAGTAACCTTTACGTTTCCCCAAGCATAAAGCCCCTGCTGCCCTGCCCGGATCTCTTGCCCTCACGCTGATATGGCGCAATTTATAGATTCTGGCATTACCTTTGCTTACTCATTCCTGTGTTCTTCACAGGAGTTATGCCATGAAAGCCTCTGCTGTCCGCTATCGCATCTTTTCGTTATTGTTTCTTATCGCGCTGATTAACTACGTTGACCGCGGTGCTCTCTCCTTCGCCGCGCAGGCCATTTCGCAGCAGTTCCATTTCAGCAAGGTCGAACTGGGTGCCGTACTGGGCTACTTTGGTTTTGGCTATCTGTTTGGCTCGCTCTGCGGTGGCTTTCTCGCCGATCGGTTCGGCACGCGCAAAGTGTGGCTGATGGCTGGCGTGCTCTGGTCGCTGCTGGAGATCGCCACGGCCTGGGCAGGTGAAATTGGCGTGGCGCTGTTTGGCGGCTCCGCCATCATGGGATTCGCCGCGCTGCGCGTGCTGTTTGGCTTTGCCGAGGGGCCTGCCTACGCGCTGATGAACAAGACAATTGCGCACTGGGCGCCGGATAATGAGCGCGGCATGGCGCTGGGTATCGGCCTGCTGAGTACGCAGGTCGGATCGCTGCTGACCGCGCCTATCGCGGTCGGCCTGCTGCTGCTGACTAACGACTGGCGCATGATGTTTATCCTGCTTGGCGTGTTTTCGCTGCTGGCGATGCTGCTGTTTGCCCGCTACTTCGCCGATACGCCGCAGCGGCATCCGGCGGCGAACGACGCTGAACGCGCGCTGATCGTGCAGGGACAGCGTGACGAAGCGCATGATGAGCGCCCGTTACCCTGGTGGCGTTTTTTCACCAGCCGCACGCTGGTATGTAATGCGCTGGGCTACTTCAGTTTTCTCTATATCACCTTTACGCTGGTCACCTGGCTGCCAAAATATCTGCAGGATAATTTTCATTATGACCTGCACTCGCTCTGGTATATCGCCATGATCCCGTGGAGCGGCGCCTGTCTGACGGTGCTGCTTGGCGGACGCCTGGCCGATCGCCTGCTGGCGCGGACCGGTAATCTGCGGCTGGCCCGCAATGGCTTTGCGGCGATAACGCTCTGCGCCACCGCCTGCTGCTTTATGGCCATCCCGTTTGCCGGTTCGGCGGCCGCAATCATCGCCCTGATGACGCTGGGCAACGCGCTCAACGCGCTGGTCAATAATGTTTACTGGTCGGTGGTGATAGACGTTACGCCAAAGGCGTCGGTGGGTGCTTTCAGCGGCATGACGCTGGCAATCGCGAATCTGGCTGCGATTATCTCACCCATGCTGTGCGGCTGGCTGGCGGAGTATTATGGCTATAACGCCATGTTCACCGTGACTGCCGTTATCGCCTTTGTCAGCATGCTGGCCATGACATTGCTGCAGCCAGAGAAACGCCTGCAGCCAGCCAGCACGGTTGCGCCAGCGCCGGAAGCCAGGATCATGTTGTAGGGGCGTCATTTATGGCGCTCTGGCCCGGGATAGACATCTGCCTCCATGGGCCGCATGAATGCGGCCCCTGCGGAGATACTACGTCATTCCGCAGGGGCGCCATTTATGGCGCTCTGGTTGCATGTAAAATCCGGTGTTAAATGGATACGCCAGGGCCGCATGCAGACAGCCTGAGCGGCCACGAAAAAAGGCGGAGGGGTGAGCTCCGCCTTGTTTCAAGTTCCGGTCAGTGCGCCTGACCGGTCAGTTGCAAAAGGGCAACGATGATTTGCAGGATAATCCGGACAATGTCCAGGAGCAATCGCACAAGTTCCATCACTTTCCTTCTCCTCTGACAGGAGCGCGCGCCATTCAGCGGCCGGGACCCTGACCCTACCCGCCGGCCGCCTGAGCACATCTGTGAGGAGCGCTGAGCGGCACTCATTGCTAAAGCCACAGGCCAGCACCACCTGAAACCTGCCGGGATTTGACTATCCGCGCCCCTGAGAGTCATCAGAAAGCAACGATACTCCGCCCGCACTCAACACTGTATAACCATACAGTAATTTCCTGAAACTTGAAATATTTCCCGTCACATTTTATGATTCGCTGTGTGAGGAGTGCTGAGCACCCCGTTCGCCGCGCGGTTACCCGCCGCTTAAGCGAACCAAAAAAAAGGATTTGGCTGACCAGCCAAATCCTTTTCTATTTTTACCGGTAAAAACTACTGCGCCGCGCTGATGCGCCAGATCGCATCACCCGCATCGTCCGCGATTAGTACCCCGCCCTGATTATCCGTTGCCAGCCCCACCGGCAAACCGCGCACGTTTTTCTGATCGTCCGTGAGGAATCCGGTGACCACCGGCTGTGGTTCACCCACCGGCATGCCGTTTTCAAATTTAACCCACACCACTTTGTAGCCATTAAGCGGCGTCCGGTTCCAGCTGCCGTGCTCGCTGATAAACGCACCACCGCGATATTGCGGCATATTGTCTGCGCCGTAGAACAGCAATCCGAGCGGTGCAACATGCGAACTCAGGGCGTAGTCCGGCTTGATCGCTTTCGCTACCAGATCAGGCCGCTGCGGGCGGACCCGATCATCCACGTGCTGGCCAAAATAGCTCCAGGGCCAGCCGTAGAAGCCGTTGTCCTGCACTGAGGTCAGATAGTCAGGAACCAGATCGGAACCAATTTCATCGCGCTCATTTGCAATGGCCCACAGCTTACCGCTCTGCGGCTCCCACTGCAGCCCGGTGGGATTGCGGATGCCGCTGGCGTAGATGCGGCTCGCGCCGCTGGCTGCATCCACTTCCCAGACCGCCGCACGCTGATACTCGGCACCCAGTCCATTTTCGGTGATATTGCTGTTAGAGCCGACACCGACATAGAGTTTACTGCCGTCCTGGCTGGCAAGCAGTGCTTTGGTCCAGTGGTGGTTGAGCTCACCCCCCGGCAGCGCCGTTACCTCTTCCGGCGCGGTGCGGATTTCCGTTTGCCCGGTCTGATAAGGGAACTTCACCAGGCTGTCGGCATTAGCCACGTAAAGCGTGTTGCCAATCAGCTGCATACCAAAAGGCGCGTTCAGGTTTTCGATAAAGAGATGCTGCTCCCATTTACCGTTGACGTTACGCAGCAGCGAGATACGGTTGCCGCCCGGCGCACCTTTGCCTGAGGATTTCTGCACAATGCCCATGATGAGCTGCTTCGGGGCCGTTACCGGATTTTTCACCCCGTTGGCCTCGGCCACCAGCACATCGCCGTTTGGCAAAACATAGAGCTGGCGCGGGTGCATCAGCTTCGCCGGGATCCGCTCTATCTTCAGACCGTCCGCCACTTTTGGCGTTTCACCGGTTTTCCACGGCGTCCCCTCCGGCACCTGCATAGGCGGCATGAAAAAATTCTGCGCTTTTGGCAGCTCGGGATTCGGTCCGATCTGTTTTTGCGGATCGAGAGAGGATCCGCTGTCGCAGGCGCTCAGCAGCGCAGCAAGACTGACAGCACTCAGAATGCGCAGTTTCATGGACGACCTCCCGGGATACGACGCGCGCGCAGCGCCAGCTGTACGTTGGCGATCAGCAGCAGCGCCACCACTATGGTCGACAGCGTAACGCCCACAGGTACCACCGCATACGCATCACGGCTATGAATAAAGGCGTTAACAATGGCCACCAGTATGGCCAGCAGCGAGAGCCAGAAGTGGGTTTTCTCACCGGCGGTGACGCCGCGAAACAGATGAATCAGGCTGATAATTCGCGGCAGAATAGCCAGCAGCAGACCAAACACAATCAGCCAGCTGGCGGCTTTTGTCCACATCACCACGAAGGTCTGCAGATAGAGGATATCAAACAGCCAGGCGGCAAAAAAAAAGCCCAGCGGCAGTGGCTCCAGCAAGGCATACAGCGTAATGCCGAACGCCGACTTTCCCGAGGTATGAAACATGGCACGCTCCCTTTAGAGTTTTCAGACGGCGGCGAGCCGACAGGCTTCGCCACGCCGCCAGAGAAATATTAGTAAAGATAAAGGGTAATGCGCAGAAAACCGGCAAAAAAGCTAGCAGTGCGGCCGGTAGTGGGCCAGTTCGCGCGCATCGTGGCTGCAAAACAGCGCAACGCCGCTCTGGGGCTGCAGCGAAAGTTCACGCAGCCGCTGCTGATTGATGCGCCACGCCTCGCGATCGCTGCACATGAGGCGCTGATAAGCGCGCAGACCCGGCGTGCAGTGGCGTCGGGTGTGATGCATCTCTCCACGATAGAACCAGGCATCGCCGCCATGCAGCAGCCAGCCATCGCCGTGGCGGATCGCCACGCCTGCGTGTCCGGCGGTGTGTCCCGGCAGCGGCACCAGCAGGATCTCATCGCTGAGATCGTCTATGGCTCTGACCGCATCAAACCCGAACCAGCGTTCACCCTCACTGGCGTAGCCGCGCCAGCCATCGTGCGCGGTCCACTGCTGTGGCCGGAAGCGCTGACGCGCCAGCCAGCTCTGCTCACGTCCGCTGCGTACCGTATCAAGCTCGCGCTGCAGGAGATGGATCCGCGCCGCCGGAAAATCACTGATGCCGCCTGCATGATCAAAATCGAGATGGGTCAGAATAATATGCCGGACATCTTCGGCCTGAAAACCCAGCAGCTGAATTTGTCTCAGTGCACTCATCCGTTCACTGTAATGAATATTATTCAGCAGACGAAAAAAACCGGAAAGCCGGCGTTCCGGATAGCGCATATCATTAATTCCCAGTCCGGTATCCACCAGAATCAGGCCATGCCGATCGCTTTCAATTAACAGACAATGACACACCAGTTCAGCAAAGGGGCCACGGCTGAAGCCATCAAACAGCGCCCCGCCCAGCGGGCACATGCAACCACAGTTCAGATGATGAATACGCATCCTCTCTCTCCCTGCGGCGCATAAAAATATTCCGCCGCTATAATCAGAAATTAGTCTGTTATTCAGGTATGCATCAGTTGCGGCATTATTGCAAAAAAAATTAATGACTGAATTAAATAAGCCAGTTGCAAATAAAAAAATAACCGCAGCGCGTAGTGAGTTTGCCGGATAATTATAAATGATTTCTTTTGGAGATTATTAAACAAGTAAAATTGAGCCACGTATTATTAAAAAAGGCGCCCGCAGGCGCCCGTTATTATCCGCTGAACTGTGCAGCCCACCATAAACGCAGCATCAGTCCCCAGCGGCTGCTCCAGCCGCTGGTGGTACTGGTCACCCGGCCCTGATAAAGCACGATAAAGGTTGGCGTAGCCGCAATGTGCCAGCGCTGCCCCAGCTCACCGCGCGCGTCATTAACGGCTATGCCCTGCAGCCCTTTTTTTGCCAGCTGTTGTGTCACCTGCGCATCTGAACCCGATCGCAGCGCCACGCTTACCACCGGCACGCCCTGCTGGCTGAGTCTCGCCACAACCGGCGTGGTCAGTTTGCAAACGCCGCACCAGCTGGCCCAGACGTAAACCAGCACCGGTTTTGATGCGCTCAGCCCGGCCAGGCTCTGCTCACCCTGCAGCGTGGTGAGCGGCTGCTGTGCCAGATCGGCAGGCAGCTGCGGCGCGCGCAGCCAGTCAGCCGCCAGCATAATCAGCACGCCTGCCAGCAGCAGCCAGAGCGCTTCACGCAGCCAGCGCTTCAGCCGGCTCACGGTGCCGCCTTCAGCGCATCTTTCACCGCCGCCTCCAGCTGTGCATACGGCACCGCACCGCTGATCAGCTGATTACCCACCAGCGTGGCCGGGGTGCCCTGCACGCCCAGCTGCTGCGCCAGGGTCAGGTTGTGATTAATGGTATCCAGGCTCGCTTTATCCGGTGCAGCCAGGGTAATACCGGTTTTTTTCAGCGCGGCGCTGATGCTGGCCTCATCGTGATTGCCTTTTTTGGTCATCAGCATTTCATGCAGCTTCAGGAAGTTTTTCGGCTGCTGATTCCAGACCGTCAGCGCCAGTCGCGCTGAACTCAGCGAGCTTTCGGCACGATAAGGCAGCGGTTTAATCACCACCGCCACCTGCGGATACGCTTTCAGCAGCGTCGTAATATCGGCCTCAAATTTTTTGCAAAATACGCAGTTGTAATCGGTGAAATAGACCAGCGTCAGCGCCGGCTTTTCAGCGCCGATACGCGGCGATCCGGCATCGCTGAACAGCATATCACGGTTTTTTTCAACCATTTGCGCCACCACATTCTGCTGCTGTCGCGCAGCTTCCTTATCAAAGGCATCGGCGGCCTCAGCCAGTATGGCGGGGTTTTGTACCAGCGTTTCGCGGATCAGCACTTTGATACGCGCCTCCTGCTCCGGCGTAAAAGGGGTAGCAGCCAGTACCGGTGCGCTCAGCAGCAGCACAGCAAACAGGAAATTTTTCATCATTTTTTTGCCTTATTCAGTGTGGAGAGCACCGCGTCACGGTTCAGCAGCGGTGACAAAATCTGACCCTGCGGCAGCGCCGGGCCATAAATCTGATTAAACGGAATGGCCGCCCGATCGCGCTGGCGCAGGAAGTCGCCAATGGCGGGATCCGGCTGTGTCCAGTCGCCGCGCAGCAGCACGACGTCCTCTGCACTCAGCGCGGCGCGAACGTCAGGCTGATTCAGCACCCGGGACTTATTAACCTTGCAGGTAATGCACCAGTCAGCGGTGATATCGACAAACACACGCCGGTTCTGCTGCAGCGCCGCGGCGATGGCGTGCTCTGACAGCGGCTGCCAGCGGAGTTCACCGGCATCCTCTGCCGGACGCGTCAGCAGGAACAGTGCCCCTGCTACCATCAGCACGATAGCCACCGCACCCGCCTGCTGCAGCGCGCGACGGCGCAGCAGCCAGATCAGCAGCATCAGCAGCAGCGCGGCGGCCAGCAGGCCTGCTGCGCGACTGCCCCAGTGCGGGATCAGCAGCGTAACCAGCCAGAGCGCTGCCAGCAGCATCAGTATGCCCAGCAGCGTGCGCAGATGAACCATCCAGCGTCCCGGACGCGGCAGCCAGCGCGCAACGCCCGGCAGCGCGGCCACCAGCAGCCACGGCACGCTCATGCCGATACCGAGCGCCGTAAACAGCAGCCAGAGCTGGGGCAGCGGCGCGGTCAGCGCATAGGCCACCGCCGTGCCGAGAAACGGCGCGCTGCACGGCGTTGCCAGCAGTGTGGCAAACGCGCCCTGCGCAAAGTGTCCCGCCAGTCCGTTCCCCTGATGCGTGGCCAGCCGGGTGTTAAAGGCTGAGGGCAGACGGAAATGCAGCAGATCAAACAGACTGGCGCTGAACAGAAACATGACGCCGGTCATCAGCAGCAGGAATCCGCTGTTCTGGAACTGTATGCCCCAGCCCAGCGCCTGACCGCTCAGGCGCAGCACGCTCATCAGGAGGGCCAGCAGCAGAAAGGAGAAGAGGATCCCGGCGCTGGATGCCAGAAACTGCAGGCGCGTCTGGTGACGGTTCTGTACCTGCTGCTGCACCAGACCGCTCAGCTTGAGCGCCATAACCGGCAGCACACAGGGCATCAGATTCAGCACCAGACCGCCAAGCAGCGCCAGCAGCAGCACCGACCATAGCGTACTGCGCGCCTCGCTGCTCAGCAGCGGCGCCGCCTCAATCGTCACCTGGCTCTGCTGCGCCAGCCCGTTATCGCTGATCACCAGCGACAGCTGGCGGCCGCGCAGGTCGGGTGCCGCATCGCCCCATTCATCGGTCACGGCCACGCGTGCGCTGAGCGTGCTGCCCTGCACGCTGATCGCCGGTGCTGCCAGCATGCTGCCCGCCGGATAGTCAAAGAAGAGTTCGGGCGTGCGCCAGCCCGCCTGGCGTACCGCGCGGATCTGCAGCTCACCGTTCACAAAGCTGGCGTTCAGCTCATCAGTCAGCCCGGCACCGGGCGGAACCAGCCCCATCGCACGGGCAAAATCGCGATCAAATTCCGCCGCTGGCGGCCGGGCCAGATCGAGGCTGAACGGAAAATCCGTCAGGATACAGACGTCGCTGCACGTAGACAGCGTCAGCGTGCCGGTAAGTGTACCGCTGCCCGGCTGACGCTGCAGTGCGATCGGCAGCGTGACATTTCCCTTATAGCCCTGCGTGGTCAGTCCGCTGACATCAAAGCGTGCCGGTACAGGCCAGAACCACTGAGCGCTGATGCCGGGCGTCTGCCAGGCGATGGCCGGTGCCACGCCGCCTTCTCCCGGCGTGCGCCAGTAGGTTTTCCAGCCTGGCTGCAGATGAATATCAAGCAGCAGCCGGGTGTCGCCCGCCTGCTGCGCGGCGCGCAGGCGCACCTCAGCGTGGCTGTTTTGCGCGTTGCGCAGCCAGCCGGTATCCGCAGCCTGCGCACTCAGTACGCAGCCTGCCAGCAGGAGCAGCAGGCTCCTGAGTAAAACAGTCATGATAAATTCTCCGGTAAATAACAGGGGATACGCGAAACAGCGCGAAGTGTTATTCCCGGAAGACGCAGAGCGTAAGATGTCGCCGTCGCAGCGGCGGACGATGCGTTTTATGACGCCAGAAGAAACAGAGACGTTGCGGGGCAGCAAGCGCTGATAGCAGTGCCATAACAAGCATCAGCAGCGGCAGCACGGCATCAAACACCGGTGTACTGCCGCTGAGGGATTTAGCGCTCAGTGCACAGGGTTTATCACTGCTGGCGGACGCATCGTGCGCAACGATCTCAGCGAAAACAGCAGAGGTGGTCACCGGCTGGGCGGGCAAATTGAAGCTGCGCTGTACAAGGCAAAACGCCAGCACCAGACAAGCGAGTGCCAGGATCCACGTTGCGCGTTGGGGCGATATCATCATGCCGCAGCCTCAGAGAAAAGTGCGGGCATTTTATGTAACGCCGCCGCAAACGCCAAGTTTTGCCGTGTAAACTTTTGTCGGGTGAGGCAGCGGCGCACGTTTGTGCCGGTTCAGGGCCGGTTAATCAGCACCCGCCAGCGCCGCCGCTGGCGCACCAGCTGCCGGAAAAGCTGCAGCATATGCGGCAGCGTCAGGGCGGCGACCGCCTCAGGCGTCAGACACGGCCCGCCCGCTTCGCGCCGCAGCAGATCCTGCGCCACCTGCCGGTTAGCGTGCGGCTGGCAGCGTTCCTGCAGCGTCTGCTGCCACGCGCGCAGCGTTTCGTCGTTACTCTGGCTCAGCACCGTCTGCATATCCAGCAGAAAGCGCCGGCAGTGGATCAGCAGGCGTACCCAGGAAATATCCGGCGACTGCAGCGCAAACAGCAGCCCGTCCACATCGGCGCAGCGCTCATAGCGGGCCGTGACCACGTAGCCTGTCTGTTGCTCTACGCGCAGCCGCTGAAAAAAGCGCGGTGACAGAAACAGCCCCAGCGCCTGCAGTGCCGCCAGGCTGATGTCATCCGGTGCCATCAGGGGAATAAACAGCAGCAGCGCCTGGTCGCGGCCCTGACAGGCAACGGGCATAATGCCACGCCGCAGCGGAGGCGATGCAGCCGGCGTAGTCTGCCGCCTGAGCCTCGCCAGGCTCTGCGCGGCGTAGTGATTCAGATGCCGGTCATGCCCGCACCACGCCGCCTGCCAGCGCCGGGCTGACGCCGGATACAGCAGCTGAGACGGCAGCGTCTGCAGCAGCTGGCGGATAACAATGGCTGCGGGCTCAGGCGGGTCGCCCGCCTCATCCGCTGCGCTCAGCTGCGCCGTGATGGCCGGCAGCAGCTGCCAGGCCACGGCGGCGTCTGCCGGAATATCCAGCAGCAGCTGCCAGATCCCCTGCTGCTGCTGCCAGACGCCACGGCCACCCAGATGGCGCAGCTCTGCCAGCAGCGGCCGCAGACGCCGCTGGTACGCCATGCCGGCGCGGTCGGCAAGCGGCTGATAGCACGCCGGGCGCAGCAGCAGCGTCTCAGCTGGTTCAACCGGCAGCGCCTGAGGTAATGCGGCAGCGGTGCCGCCGGAGCCTGTGGCATCAGCCCGTATCGCACGCGGCGGAAACTGCCAGCGGACAGCTGCCGCCGGTACGTCTGCGGAAAACGCCCCGCGGCTGCAGCGCAGCGTAAATCCCTGCGTGATGCAGGTCAGGGCGTTGCTCAGCGGCTGCCGGGTCAGCAGGCGCATCCGCCCGGCCTGCGTCAGCTGCAGGATAGCCGATGCAAGGTCCGATGGCAGATGCGCTGCAGGCGCCTCTGCCGCTGCCCGCAGCCGCAGCTGACGCAGCGGCTTCTCCGCGCGGAAGTCGCGCTGCGCCAGCTGCAGGTAGTGCTGCTGCTGGCGCAGCGTAGTGTGCTGCACAGCCTGCAGGTGCTGCCAGACACGCTGCTCTATACGCCAGGCCTGCGCGGATGAGATCGCCGGCGCGCTGAAGCGCAGCGCAAGTAATGCGTGCCGGGTATCCTGCCACAGCCAGCTGACCTGCAGGGTGTCACACAGCTCCTCGCCGCGCAGCTGATGCAGCAGACCGCCTTCGGCCTCATCCAGCCAGTAGCTGCGCAGCAGAGTGACACTGTCACTAAAATTGTGAGAGTAAGGCGTCAGCAGCGTCAGCCAGAAAGCGTTATCACCCGGCAGCTCCAGCAGCGTGATCGCATCGTCGTCGGGCTGCTGTGGCACAACCGGCAGCGCCGGAACGCTGTCGCCCGGCAGGCCGCTGAACGCTGCGGCCAGACTCTCCAGTTCGTCCAGCGACTGCGGTCCGGAAAGCCAGAGCTGCATTGCAGGTGCCGTAAAGCGGGTCTGGTGAAACCGGCGCAGCGCGCGCTGCAAATCAGTGACGTTGTCACCAAAAGCCGCCCTGCTGCCGACGCGGAAACGCCTGAAGCGTTCTCCCAGCGGATGCAGCAGCGCCGCCTCGCTCAGCGCTTCGCTGTAGCACTGCAGCAGCTGATACTCCGCATCGATAACGGCGCACTCCTGGCGAATGGCGTCAGGCGTGAGCTTCGGAGCGAGCAGCATGTCCGCCAGCCGCGTGACGCCGCCTTCCAGCGCCGGGGCCGGCAGCTGAAAAAACCACGCGCTGCGGCTGAGCCGGGTGGTGGCGTTGACCTCGCCGCCCTGCTGCTGTACCCACGGCATCAGACGCTGGCTGCCACTGAAGCGCGCACTGTCGCAGAACAGCAGATGCTCGAGCAGATGTGCCAGTCCCGGCCAGCGATCGGGCTCATGCAGGCTGCCGGCCCCGACCTGCATCAGCGCCGCAGCTTCGCGGGCGTCAGGCTGGTGATACAGGTGGCAGCGCAGGCCGCTGGCCAGCGTCAGGGTACGCTGCATCATCAGAGACGCTGTTTGACAATCAGCGTGGAGTTGGCCCGGTTACGGAACTGCAGCTGGGCAATTTTGATATCGCTGCAGTTTGCCTCGCGCCGCGCCTCCAGGATCTGCCCGTGATGCGGTGATTTACTGCAGACCGGATCGGTATTGTCAGCATTACCGGTCAGCATATATGCCTGACAGCGGCAGCCGCCAAAATCTTTCTCTTTTTCATCGCAGGAGCGGCACGGCTCCGGCATCCAGTCAAAGCCGCGATAGCGGTTAAAACCAAAGGAGTCATACCAGATTGACTGCAGGCTCTGCGTCAGCACGGAAGGAAATTCAACCGGCAGCTGGCGCGCGCTGTGACAGGGTAACGCGGTGCCTTCCGGGGTTACGCTGAGGAAGATGGAGCCCCACCCACCCATACAGGGTTTAGGACGCTCTTCATAATAATCCGGCGTCACAAACAGCAGATTGGTCAGGTTGCCGCTCTCGCTCATGCGAGCCCGGTAGCGTGCCACCGTCTCTTCAGCGCGGGCGATCTGCTCCCGCGTGGGCAGCAGCCCCTCGCGGTTCAGGTGTGCCCAGCCGTAAAACTGGCAGGTTGCCAGCTCAACATCATCGGCATCCAGCTCAATGCAGAGATCGATAATTTTATCGATCTGATCGATGTTGTGGCGATGCAGCACAAAGTTCAGCACCATCGGGTAGCCATGCTTTTTCACTGCCCGCGCCATCTCAAGCTTTTGCTGAAACGCTTTTTGCGAGCCAGCCAGCGCGGCGTTGAGCGTCTCATCGCTGGCCTGAAAGCTGATCTGGATATGGTCCAGACCGGCGTCCGCAAAGGCGTCGAGCTTTTTCCCGGTCAGGCCAATGCCGGAGGTGATCAGGTTGGTGTAAAAGCCGAGATCGCGTGCGGCGCGGATCAGCTCAGGCAGATCTTTGCGTACCAGCGGCTCGCCGCCGGAGAAGCCGAGCTGTACGCTACCCATAGCGCGCGCCTGCCGGAAGACCTCAATCCACTGTTCGGTGGTCAGCTCTTTCTCCTGCTGCGCAAAATCGAGCGGATTAGAGCAGTACGGGCACTGCAGCGGGCAGCGATAGGTCAGCTCAGCCAGCAGCCAGAGCGGCGCATTAACGGCGGGTTTATTCGGGTTCACGACACTGGATCCATTTCTGTTCAACGGCTGACTGCAGGAAATCTTTCACGTCGTCACCGACGCCGCCGGCTTCGGGAAAACGGGCGTCAAGCGTGCGGACGATCGCTGCCACATCCTGCTTACCGGTCACCAGCTCCAGAATGGCCGCGGCTGTTTCATTCAGTTTCGCCATGCCTTCCGGGTAGAGCACGACGTGACTCTCCTGCGCGGCTTCCCACTGCAGACGATAGCCGCGCCGGAACGCGGGGATCAGGGTATCTTTCATGCGCTTACACCAGTCTTGTTGTATGCCAGGCCGCCCGATCGGTGACCGTATGATAAGGCGGACGCTGCAGCACGTAAGCCATTGTCATGGCGTCCAGCATTGTCCAGAGAATGTCGAGTTTAAACTGCAGGATCTCCAGCATGCGGTTCTGCTGTTCCGCGGTGGTAAAGACCTCCAGCGCCAGCGCCAGCCCGTGCTCAACGTCGCGGTTTGCCTGGCTCAGTCGGCTGCGGAAGTAAAAGTACCCTTCCTCTTTGATCCACGGATAGTGCTGCGGCCAGCTGTCGAGGCGTGACTGATGGATCTGCGGCGCAAACAGCTCGGTCAGCGAACTGCACGCCGCTTCCTGCCAGTTAGCGCGGCGGGCAAAATTGACATAGGCGTCAACGGCAAACCGCACGCCGGGCAGCACGTGCTGTTCCGACAGCAGCGCCTCGCGCGTCAGGCCCACCGCCTCACCCAGCTGCAGCCAGGCTTCAATGCCGCCCTCGCGATCGTGGCTGCCGTCGTGATCGAGAATACGCTGCACCCACTTGCGCCGCGTGGCCGGATCGGGGCAGTTGGCCATGATCGCGGCATCTTTCAGCGGAATGGTGGTCTGGTAATAGAAACGGTTCGCGACCCAGCCCTGGATCTGCTCGCGCGTTGCCTCACCGTTATGCATCGCTTTATGGTAAGGGTGATGAATATGGTAGTAAGCGCCTTTGGCGCGCAGCGCCTGTTCAAACGCCTCGGGGGTCAGAGCGTCGGTGATCACGATGCGGACTCCTGCAGATGGATCGCCATCCCGTCCTGGCTCACTTCAATGCCCTGCTGCGTCAGAAACTGGCGCTGCGGCGAGTGTTCGTCAAGGATCGGATTGGTGTTATTAATATGAATAAGGATTTTGCGCTTTGCCGGCAGCGCGGCCAGCAGCGCCATCAGACCCTGCTCTTCGGCCAGCGCCAGATGGCCCATTGCCCGTCCGGTATTTTTGCCAACGCCGGTGGTCAGCAGTTCATCATCCTGCCAGACGGTGCCGTCAATCAGCAGGCAGTCCGCTTTCTGCAGCCACGGCATGATCACCGCATCCGGCTCGCCCAGACCCGGCGCGTAGAGAAGCGTCTGTCCGCTGGCGCGATTTTCAATAAACAGCGCCACGTTGTGCCCTGGCAGTGGCCGGTCGCGGTACGGGGAATAAGGGGGAGCGTTGCTGAGGATCGGGATCGCGGTAAACTGCAGATCGGGACACACCGCCACGCTGAACGGCTCAAGCGGCGTCACTCCGTGATGCGTCAGGCCGCCGTTCCAGTGCTGCAGCATCGTAAAAACAGGAAAACCGCTGGTGAGATCGGCATGAACTTCAGGCGTGCACCAGACCTGATGCGGGCAGCCTTCACGCAGGCTGAGTAGCCCGGTGGTGTGGTCAATCTGGCTGTCCGTCAGAATAATACTGCCGATAGCGGTGCCGCGCAGCACCCCTTTTTTCACCAGCTCAGGTGTCTGCGCAATCTGCTGGCTGATGTCGGGAGAGGCGTTGCATAGCACCCACTCTTCCCCGTCATCACTGACAATAATAGAGGACTGGGTGCGCGCCTGCGCCTGGATTGTGCCGTTACGCAGGCCGCTGCAGTTGGCGCAGTTACAGTTCCACTGCGGAAAGCCACCGCCTGCCGCTGAACCGAGAACTTTAATAAACATGTGAAAGACCGAAGCAGAAAAAGAGAATGCCCGCACGAGCGGCGGGCAGAGAGTCTTAGCGGTTGGAGATGTACAGAGTCACTTCCAGGCCCAGACGCAGGTCAACAAACTCAGGTTTTTTCCACATAGTGTTCTTCCTCATCGATGAAAACGCAGAGCAGGCTCTGCCATAAATGCCGCTGGCGACTGCGGGCAGTACACCAGGCGCGGCGATGTTGCGCCAATGTCGCGCGGAGATCAACCCTGATTCATCAGGGAAACGCGGTTCAGGCCTGCCAGATCTGGCGCAGCACGCGCTGCCAGTTGCCCCACGCGAGCTGTTCAGTCAATGCCTGATCATAGCCGAGACTTTGCAATAGCGCATAGAGCCGCGGTAATCCGGTGACATCTTTTAACGCCGCCGGTACGCTGATGCCGTCAAAATCCGATCCCAGCGCCACATGATCGCGGCCCATAATAGCGATCAGATGCGCGGCGTGTTTAACAATTTCCGTCAGAGCCGTGCTGTCATCGCGCTTTCCGTCACCGCGCAGGAAGGCGTTACCGAAATTTATCCCCACCACGCCGCCGCTGTCGCGAATGGCGCGCAGCTGATCGTCGGTCAGATTACGCGGCTGCGCGCAGAGCGCGTGCGCGTTAGAGTGCGTGGCCACCAGCGGCAGCGTGCTGAGCCGCGCCGTCTGCCAGAACGCTTTTTCATTCATGTGCGAGACATCAATGACCATGCGCTGCTCACAGGCCAGCGCAATCAGCTGCCGGCCCTCTTCCGTCAGTCCGTCGCCGCTGTCGGGCGAACCGGGAAACGCGCCGGTAACGCCGTGACCAAAGCGGTTAGCGAGGTTCCAGAATGGCCCGATGCTGCGCACGCCGGCCTGATAAAACGCCTGCAGATCCGCTCCGGCGCCGTCGAAACCGTCGGCCCCTTCGATGTGAGCTACCAGCGCCAGCACGCCGTCGCGACGGCAGGCGGCGATCTCCTCCGCGTTCAGGCAGAGCCGGGCGCGCCCGGCGGATTCCGCCGCCAGCGTTTTCAGGATCGCAAGCTGCTGCCAGAGAATGGTGAGCGGCGGAAGCTGTTCCCGCGCACGCTCAGGTGCCACCTCGCTGAGATAGCCTGCCGGCGGCACAAACAGCGCAAACAGCCCGCCGCCAAAGCCGCCCTGCTGCATGCGCGGAAAGTCGAGATGCCCGGTTTCTGTACCGGAAAAAAACGCGCGCGCCGGATCGTCGCGATGGTGCAGCCAGAGCCGCAGTAACAGGTCGTTGTGACCGTCGAACGTAAGAAATGACATAGTCTGCCTGAACCGGAAAGTGTGGCGCTATGCTACGCGTCCGTACCGCTTTCGCCAACCTGTCCGTTTCGCACCCGTGGTTGTCCGCTACGCGCAGGCAGACGGCCGTTTGCCTGCGCCACACTACAGGCTCTGCCAAAGGAGACGACTATGCTGACTTACCCTGCTGATAAATATTACCCTGCCGCCGTGCTGCCGCTGGCCGATCGCCAGTGGCCGTCGCGCCAGCTCACTCACGCGCCGCGCTGGCTCTCAACAGACCTGCGCGACGGCAACCAGGCGCTGGCGGTGCCGATGGACAGCGCCCGCAAGCTGGCGTTCTGGCAGCTGCTGCTGCGCTGCGGCTTCAGTGAAATTGAAGTGGCCTTTCCCGCTGCGTCGCAGACCGACTATGCGTTTGTGCGGGAGCTGATCGAGGAAGATCGCATTCCGCCCCACGTCACCATTCAGGTGCTCACCCAGGCGCGCAGCGATCTGATCGATCGCACGTTTGAGGCGCTGACGGGGGTCCGGCAGGCGATTGTTCATCTTTACAACGCCACCGCCCCGCTGTTTCGCGAGCGCGTGTTCTGTCAGAGCAAAGCGGAAATTGTCGCCCTGGCGTGCAGCGCCGCCCGCCAGATCCGCGATCGCTGTGCCGCGCAGCCTGACACGGCGTGGACATTTCAGTATTCGCCGGAAACGTTCTGCTTTACCGAGCCGGACTTTGCGCTGGAAATCTGCGAAGCGGTGGCGGCGATCTGGCAGCCTGGCCCGCAGCGACCGATGATCATCAATCTGCCTGCCACGGTGGAGGTCAATACCCCCAACGTCTATGCCGATCAGATTGAATACTTCTGTCGCCACTTCAGCCAGCGTGCAGCGGTGACGATCAGCGTACATCCGCACAACGACCGTGGCACCGGCACCGCCTGCGCCGAGCTGGCGCTGCTGGCGGGCGCCGATCGCGTCGAGGGCTGCCTGTTTGGCAACGGCGAACGCACCGGCAACGTTGACCTGGTGACGCTGGCGCTGAATCTCTATACCCAGGGCGTGGCGCCGGGGCTTGATTTCAGCGACATGCAGCAGGTAGTGGAGACGGTAACGACCTGCAATCAGCTGCCGCTGCATCCGCGTCATCCTTATGCCGGTGAGCTGGTTTTCACCGCTTTTTCAGGCTCCCATCAGGACGCCATCCGCAAAGGCTTTGCCGAACGCACGGCGCGACAGGAAACCCGCTGGCAGATCCCCTACCTGCCGCTCGATCCGCGCGACATCGGCTGCAGCTATGAGGCGGTGATCCGGGTCAACAGCCAGTCGGGTAAAGGCGGCAGCGCCTGGCTGCTGGAGCAGAATCACGGGCTGCAGCTGCCGCGCGCGCTGCAGCAGAATTTCAGTCAGCGGGTGCAGCAGCAGACCGATACGCAAGGCGGCGAGATGACGCATCACGCGCTCTGGCAGCTGTTTTGCCACCACTACGGCCTGACGCAGCCGGCGCGCCAGCTTGAAACGGCAGAGAGCCAGAGCGATGAACGGGCAACGCGTCTCCGCCTGCAGTTTACGACAGCATCAGGTACACGCACGCTGAATGGCAGCGGCAACGGTCTGCTTTCGGCCGCCGTCAGCGCGCTGCAGCAGCACTACGGACGCGCGCTCGCCATTGAGGATTACCACGAACACACGCTGGGCAAACGCAGCGACAGCCGCTCGGTCGCCTATATCTGCTGTACCGACGCAAACGGCGGACGCGCCTGGGGTGTGGGAATCGACAGCGACGTGACGCGCGCCTCGCTGCAGGCGCTGCTTAATGCGGCGGACGCCTTTCTGCCGGCGGAAAGTAGCCCGCCGGTGAGACGCCCAGCACGCGACGAAACATCGCGCTGAACGCGCCCGGACTCTCATAGCCGAGGTCAAGCGCCACCCGCAATACGCTTTCGCCCTGCGCCAGCCGCATCAGCGCCTGGCTCAGCCGGGCGCGCCGCAGCCAGTCGCCAAAGCGCAGTCCGGTTTCGCGGCTGAAATGACGCGAGAGCGTGCGTTCCGCCACGCAGAGTTCGGCCGCCGCCTGCGCCAGCGTCCACGGCTCTCCTGCGCTCTGCCGGATGCGGGTACAGAGCGCCAGCAGGCGCGGACTTTGCGGCATCGGCAGGTCAAACGGCAGCACATTCATTACCCTGATCTCATCAAGGATCAGCTCATAAATGCGTTCGCTGCGGCTGCCGGGGGAGTAGTCGTCCGGCAGCGACAGCGCGCTTACGATCAGCTCACGCAGCAGCGCGGAGATCTGCACCACCTGACAGCTGGCCGGCAGGTCAGCGCGCGCCAGCGGATCGATAAACAGCGTGCGTGCAGCGACCTGACCGCCCGTCTGCAGCGCGTGCTGCGTGCCGGCGGGCAGCCAGACCCCGCGGCTGGGCGGCACCATCCAGCTGCCGTGCGCCGTCTCAACCCGTATCACGCCGCTCAGGGTGTGGATCAGCTGCGCACAGGTGTGATGGTGCCACGGCTCGCGGGCGCCGTGTGCGTAATCGTGCGCAAACGGTATCAGCGGGCGCCGGGAAAAATCGAAGCTTATCTGTTTACTCATCCCCGCGTTTCAGCCAGGCGTAGACAGAGGCCAGATCCTGCTCGCCGTAGCCCTCCTCCACCGCCTGCTGCCAGAGCTGCGCAATGTTCTCCAGCGCCGGCAGCCGGGTCTCTCCCGCCGCCTCCAGCGCCAGTTTTGCATCCTTCAGCGCCCAGGTAAGCTGCATCTGCGGGGTGTAGTCCTCGCTGGCAATGGCACCAAGCTTGACCTTAGCGTAAGGCGCCGCCAGCGGACCGCCCTCCAGCACCTGCCACAGATCGTCCGTGCTGAAACCAAACTGCTCTGCCAGTCGCGTGCTCTCTGCCAGGCTCTGCATCAGGCCAATCAGCCAGCTGTTCACCACCAGCTTCATGCGCGAGCTGGCACCCGCCTCGCCCAGCCACTGCGTGCCTTTGCCGATTGCGGCAAAGACCTGTTCGGCGTTCTCAGCCCGCGCGCGGTCGCCACTGGCCAGCACCAGAATCTGGGCGTTTTCTGCCGGCGCTTTGGTGCCGGAGACCGGCGCATCGATAACGTTGATATCAGGACGCGCCGCGGCGATCTGCGCGATCAGCGCGTCGGTCGCGGCCACGCCGATGGTGCCCATCTGTACCAGACTGGCATGCTGTTTCAGCACCGGCGCAATGCGCGCTGCCACGTCGCAGGTGGTATCCCCATCGGCCAGCATGGTAATGACCACATCCGCCTGCGCTGCGGCGTCTTCCGCGCTGTCGCTCAGCTGCAGGCCCGCCGCCTCCAGATCTTCCCCTTTAGCCCGGGTGCGGTTCCAGCCCTGCACGCGAAACCCTTTTTTCAGTAAGCTGGCGGCGAACGCGTGGCCCATCGCCCCCAGACCCAGTACGGCTACAACCGGTTGCTGATGCATTTTCTCTCCTGATGATGTGAGCACTGTTCTTTACAGTGACAGAAAGCGTAGTACGCCACCAGGGGTGTGGTGCAATGCGGTAACGTTTTCATCCTGCCGGCAACGGTCCGCACTATTTTTTACGCTTTTCAATCAAATGACATAACCGGTAACATACCTGCCACTGAGATCCTTTTGGTTCATTCCTTTTTCTGACGGTTTTCATTATGAACATTGCTTTACTGCGCCGGGCACTGCTGCTGCCGGCGCTGCTGCCGCTGCCGCTGCTCGCCGCAGAGGATGCAGCGCGTACGCTGGTGGTCAGCGCGGCACCCGCGGCCAGCGGCCTCTCTGAACTCGATACGCCCGCTGCGGTAAGCGTTGTCAGCGGCGAAGCTATGCGCTATGCCGCCCCGCGCGTCAACCTGTCGGAGAATCTTGCCGGCGTGCCTGGCCTGCAGATACTCAACCGGCAGAACTACGCCCAGGATCTGCAGCTCTCTGTACGCGGCTTTGGCTCGCGCTCAACGTTTGGCGTACGCGGCGTGCGCCTTTACGTCGACGGTATTCCCGCCACCATGCCCGACGGCCAGGGGCAGACATCCAATATCGATATCGGCTCGGTGGCGCACGTTGACGTCCTGCGCGGCCCTTTCTCGGCGCTGTATGGCAATGCATCAGGCGGCGTGATTAACGTTGAAACCGCCAGCGGTGAACAGCCTCCCGTACTGGAGGCGGGCAGCTGGTACGGCAGCTTTGGCAGCTGGCGCAACAGTGTAAAAGCCAGCGGCGCAACGGGCGACGGCACGCAGCCGGGCGATGTCAGCTACACCCTTTCCGCTTCGCGGTTTACCACCCACGGTTATCGCGACCACAGCGCCGCACAGAAAAATCTCGGTAACGCAAAGCTCGGCGTGCGCATTGATGAGGTGAGCACCCTGACGCTGCTGTTTAACAGCGTGCATCTGGAGGCGCAGGATCCGGGCGGCCTGACGGCCGCGCAGTGGCGCGATAATCCGCGTCAGGTCGCCAGCAACGTCTCTCTCTATAACGCCCGTAAAAGCGTGGATCAGACCCAGGCGGGCGTGCGCTATCAGCGCGAGATGGGCGAGCATGACGATCTGAGCCTGATGCTCTGGGCCGGCGAGCGTGAAACCACGCAGTATCAGTCCATTCCGGTTGTGGCGCAGAACAGAGCCGGCCATCCCGGCGGCGTGATTGCGCTGACGCGCCACTATCAGGGCATCGATACGCGCTGGACCCATCGCGACGCGCTGTTCAGCGTGCCGGTGACGCTGACCGGCGGTCTCGACTACGAGACCATGACGGAAAAACGCAAGGGCTACCGCAACTTTACCCCGGATGGCGCCCTGGGCGTGCAGGGTGAGCGGCGCCGTGATGAACGCAACCGGATCTGGAACCTCGATCCCTATCTGCAGAGCGCCTGGCAGCTGACGGACGCGTGGTCGCTGGATGCGGGCGTGCGCTTCAGCACGGTGAACTTTACCTCGGACGATCGCTACGTTACCGCCAGCGATCCGGACGACAGCGGCAGCCGTCGCTATCATCGCTGGCTGCCGGCCGCCGCGCTGAATTACGCTATCGATCCGGGCTGGAACGCTTACCTCTCCGCCGGCCGCGGCTTCGAGACCCCTACGCTGAATGAGCTCTCTTACCGCACCCGCGGCACAAGCGGCCTGAACCTGGGTCTGCAGCCCGCCACCAGCGAGACGCTGGAACTCGGCACGAAAAAGCGCCTCGGCAACGGCCTGCTCAGCGCCGCGCTGTTTCAGACTGACACCCGCAATGAGATTGTTTCAGCCGGCAGCTATGAAGGACGCTCAACCTATAAAAACGCCGGTGAGACGCGCCGCCGCGGCCTGGAGCTGGCGTTCGACCAGCAGATTGGCTATGACTGGCAGCTGAAAGCGGCATGGACGCTGCTGGACGCCCGTTACCGCACTAACGCCTGCGGTGACGAGAGCTGTCGCGGCCATCGTATTCCGGGGATTGCGCGTAACATGGCCTATGCGGGCGTGGCGTATGCGCCGGAACAGGGCTTTTACGCCGGCGCCGATGTGCGGTATCTGAGCGATATTGCGGCCAATGACGAGAACAGCGTGCGGGCGCCCGCTTACACGCTGGCGGGCCTGAACAGCGGTTACAAGTGGCAGATCAGCAACTGGACGCTGGATCTGTTTGGCCGCGTAGATAACCTGCTGGATCGCCACTATATTGGCTCGGTGATTGTGAACGAAAGTAACGGCCGCTACTACGAACCGGCGCCGGGCCGTAACTACAGCGCCGGCCTTAACGTGAGCTACGCCTTTAACTGACCGCCCGGTGCCTGACCCAATCAGGCACCGGCAGGCCTTACTGCGCCAGCAGCGCCAGCACCTCCGCGGTGCTGCCGGTTTCACCCAGCCGCGGGAAAATGCGCGCGACGCTGTTTTCATGCGTGTGCGCATCAAGGCAGGTCATGGCGTCGGTGGCCAGCGTCACGTTATAGCCGAGCGCATACGCCTCGCGCGCGGTCGACTCCACGCCAATACTGGTAGCAATGCCGCACACCACGACCTGCGTGACGCCGCGCTGCTGCAGCTGAGCGTGCAGATCGGTCTGATGAAATGCACCCCAGGTTTTTTTCGTAATGCAGATATCATCCGTTTCCGGCTGCATCTCCGGCACCAGATCTGCCCAGTCAGCGGGCAGTTCACCGTCGTGGCGCGGCATCTCATTGCGCCCCGGCGCACCGCCCGCGACGTTAACCCGTACGACCGGCAGATGGCGCGCGTGAAATGCGGTGACCAGTTCGCTGGCGCGCGCAATCACGTCGTCAGCGCTCAGCGGTGCCACCGGCAGACGGACAATGCCGTGCTGCAGGTCAATGACGATCAGGGCGGTGTGTGCATCAAGCGTGGTTAGTGCCATGGGGACTCCTCATAAATTCGTTAGCAGAGAGATAGTGTATCAGACTGTGGAAACGCAGCGGCGTGGCGAGCGGATTGCAGTAACTGTGCGGTTTATCGGCGGCAAACTGATACGCCTCGCCCGCCCGCAGCCGCTGCGCGCCCTGCTCCAGACCCAGCAGCAGCTCGCCCTCCAGCACCACCACCTGTTCAATGACCCCTGCCTCATGGGCAGAGGAGTGGCTCCGGGCGCCGCCGGCGAGCGTTACCTCAAGCAGATCAACACCCACCCGGGTATCAAACGGCAGCAGCGGGCGGACCTGCATCTGCGCGCTGGCCTCGCTGAATACCGTGGTGCTGGCTGAATGGGGCACGCTGCCGTGGATAAAGCGGGAGAAAGGCACGTTAAAGCCGGTCACGATCTTCCACAGCGTAGCCACCGTAGGGCTCGATTCACCGCGCTCAATCTGTCCCAGCATCGCTTTACTGACGCCGGTACGGGCGGCCGCCAGCGTCAGGCTCCAGCCGCGCTCCTGACGCAGCTGCTTCAGCGTCTGGCCTAACTCGTGTTGCAGATTATCCATATCGTCTCCTGAAAGCGTACCCTCCAGTGTATCACTTGTCGCAGCGGGACACGCGTGCCACAATGTGCGTTATAACGCACAACAGGACGTTTTCTATGCATCCGGCCGACACCCGCTCTCTCCCGTTTATTCCGCTGCTGGTCGCAGGATTTGTCGCCGTTCTGGTCGGCTACAGCAGCAGCGCCGCCATTATCTGGCAGGCGGCACAGGCGGCGGGAGCCACACCGGCGCAGATCGGCGGCTGGTTTACCATGCTGGGGCTGGCGATGGGGGTGGCCACGCTGACGCTGTCGCTGCGTACCCGCCTGCCGGTGATTGCGGCCTGGTCAACGCCGGGCGCGGCGCTGCTGGCGACCAGCGTGGAGGGGCTGAGTCTGAATGAGGTCACGGGCGTGTTTGTGGCGGTTAACCTGCTGATCCTGCTGAGCGGCGTGACCGGGGTGTTTGCCCGGCTGATGCGCTTTATTCCGCCCTCGCTCGCGGCAGCGATGCTGGCGGGCATTTTACTGCGCTACGGTATCGGCACGTTTACCGGTCTGGAGGGCAACGCCGCACTGTGCGGCACCATGTGCCTGGTCTGGCTGCTCTGTCGCCGCTGGCTGCCGCGCTACGCCATCATTCTGGCGCTGAGCGCCGGGACAGGCGTGACGCTGCTTCAGCAGAGCGTGACCCTGCCGCCGGACGCCTTCAGCTTCACCCTGCCGGCATTTGTGATGCCGCACTTTACGCTTGCCGCCCTGACCGGCGTGGCGCTGCCCTGTTTTCTCATTACCATGGCCTCGCAGAATGCGCCCGGTATTGCCACGCTGCAGGCGCACGGCTATCAGCCGCCGGTCTCGATGCTGACCAGCTGGACCGGTGCCATCGCGCTGCTCTGCTCGCCGTTTGGCGGCTTTTCGGTCTGCGTGGGCGCGATCTCAGCGGCTATCTGTATGAGCGATGAAGCTGACCCGGATCCGGCGCGTCGCTGGATCGCCGCCGTCTGTGCCGGGGGGTTCTACCTGCTGGCCGGGCTGTGCGGCGCGCTGATTGCGGCGCTGCTCGGCGCGCTGCCCGCCGTACTGATTGCGACGCTGGCGGGGCTTGCGCTGCTCACTACCCTCGCCGGCAGTTTGCAGCGCGCGCTGCAGGAGCCGGACCAGCGCGACAGCGCCATCATCACCGTGATGATCACCGCCAGCGGTATCTCCCTGGCCGGTATCGGCTCCGCCTTCTGGGGCATGGCGGGCGGCGTGCTGGCCCATCTCCTGCTGACCGCCCGTCGCCACGGTTAATTAGTAACCACTTTGTACAGGAGCCGGGGAAAAACAGCCCGTTTACCCCCTCTTTTCGCGCCTTTGATTTTCCGTATTTGGCTTAAGATCACTTTTACGCCATTAATACACGATATTTTGCACGTGACCTCCATCGATAAGGGCCAACGAGTGGCAAAAACTTTTCTGCGCAGCGGCAAGCTGGATTCGGTACTGGCTCTGGGTGAGAGCGGCCAGCCGGTGTGGATCTCCGCGCTGCAAATTCGCGAAACGCTGCGGCTGCGTCGTCAGGATGCGCTCGCCAGCTGTCTCGCTATTCCGCAAGCCAGCGACAGCGGCGATCGCCTTGACTGGTACGCCCCGCACGCGGGTAAAGTCAAATCCTGGCTCGCCGCCAGCGACAGCGAGCGCCGCCGGGCGCTGGAGCTGCTGACGCAGTATCAGCAGGCGCTGCAGGCGCTGAGCGAACGCGCGCGCGCGGCGGACAAGCCGGCGCTGCGCCTGTTTGGTGCGCTGCTGAGCAAAAGCTTTCAGTTTCCCGATCAGCAATATGTCTATCTGGTTGACGCTAAACCGGTGATCACCTTCTGGGGCTTTGTTGATCCGCAGGCGCGCACGCGCGATGACGCGCTTGCCTGCCTGCGCGACACGCTGGAGCTGACGCTGCCGGCGCTGGTCGCGGAACCTGAACTGCCCGTCACGCCGCCGCCGGCGGCTGAACCGGTTGCTGAGCCTGAGCCCGAGCCCGACACTAAACCTGAACCTGAAGCCGTTGCGGCGTCTGAGCCGGTATCGCCTGAAGCACCGCCGGTGCCAGAACCGGCAGCGGCTGTCCCGGCCCGCCGCCCGTCACGGCTGCGTCCGCTCGCCCTGCTGCTGCCGGCTGCAGCGGTGGCAGCCGGGGTAACGCTGTGGATGCAGCGCAGCGAAACGCCTGCGCCCGCGGCTGACCTGACTGCAGCCGTGGCCCCTGCGCCGGTTAGCGCACCGGTTCTGCCCGGCGTGCTGGTCAAAGCCGCGACGCTCTCCGCGACGCTGCCACAGCACGCCGCTGCGGCCATACCGGCACCAGCACCGGCGAACGCCGCTCCGCCTGAGATTGTGGCGGAACATACTGAAGCGGCAAAGGCGGACGACCTGATCATGACCACGGACGATGCCCGCCTCGGATCGGTGAAATTTATCGACGGCACCTGGCGCGTGACGCTGCGCCAGACCAACCTGCCCACCGGCAAACCACCCAGCCTGCGTTATAAAATCCGCAACGGCAAAGGCACCGCCTGGATCAGCCAGGGCGATAATATTCGCTGTAAAGCTGACATCACCGCCGCGATGACCAGCGCCGGAACCATGGTGGTGCGCAGCCGCTATACGGCCAGCTGCAGCGATAAGTCGCGCTATCGTATGCCGGAGCTGATATGTAAAGCGGGCGACGGCATTGCCAGCTGTAATGCACAGTATGGGGCCGAACAGGCCTTTCCGTTGACGATTAAGCGTGAGAGTAAGTAACCATGTTGGCTCCTCTGATTGATGACAAACAGAAAATCACGCTGATTGAAGCGAGCGGCGTACAGTTTCTCGACTTTGGCCTGCGTCTGCCCTCTGCACAGGCACGTCGCCAGTTTGTGCGCCAGACCGCTAATGGCCCGCTGCTGCGTCTGCACGTGGACGGCAATAACGGTAAATTCCTGCTCTACCCGGAAGAGGGAGGCGCGGCTGAAGTGGTGCGCCCGGAATCGGATGTCGCCCTCGCCGACTCCCTTGCCCTGCTGGCTAACCAGTGGCTGCCGCTGCCGGTACTGCGCTGCACCAGCGGCCGTCGCTTTATCGGCGGCCCCGACAACTGGGCGCGCGTCTGCCTCGCGCCGCTCAGCGAGCCGGATGCGGCTGGCCATACGCACCGTATTACCCTGGCTTTTGACACCCGACTGGTGCCGGAAGCTGAAGGTGGTGAACAGCTCGGACTGAGCGCGGCCGATGCGCAGAACGGCGTGAGTTTTGCACTGGCGTGGCACAACTATGAGCTGGGCGAGTTCCTCGACCTTACCTGGGTTGATGGCTGGCTGCGTGAAACTTTTGTGCAGCAGGCGATCGCGCTGGAGTCACGCGGGGAGCTGGCACTGACGCAGGCGCTGCGTGAATTTGAGTATCAGGCGCACTACCTCAATCTGCTGGAGCTGCTGGGTGAGCAGCTCGATCTGGCTGAGATCGCTATTCAGGCGGTGTCGCTGCAAACCCCGGCGGTGAATGTCGATATCATTCTCGACGTCGGCAACTCGCATACCTGCGGCATTCTGGTGGAAGATCACCCGGAAGAGAGCAACGGTCTGCGTCAGACCTATGAGATGCAGCTGCGCGATTTATCACAGCCGCACCGCGTTTATAATGAGCTGTTCGACAGCCGGCTGGAGTTCGCTGAGGCGCGCTTTGGTAAAGCGAGTTTCTCACTGCAGAGCGGGCGCGATAACGCATTTATGTGGCCCTCGCTGACCCGCGTGGGGCGCGAGGCGAGCCGTCTGGCGCTGCAGCGCGCCGGCACGGAAGGCAGCACCGGTATCTCCAGCCCGCGTCGCTATCTGTGGGATGAGGCGCGCTATCAGCCAGGCTGGCGCTTTAACGCGGGCGGTCAGAGCGAAGAGGCGCAGGCTATTGCGCTGCCCTTTACGCTGCTGATCAACGATGAGGGAGAGCCGCTGCAGTCGCTGCCGGAAGAGGATCGCCTGCCGGTGTTTTCTGCCAGCTACAGCCGCAGCGCGCTGATGACCTTTATGCTCTGCGAGCTGCTGGCGCAGGCGATGATGCAGATGAACAGCGTCGCACAGCGCCAGCGCATGCCGCAGAGCCAGGCGCCGCGCCAGCTGCGGCATGTGATCCTGACGCTGCCTTCTGCCATGCCAAAGCCGGAGCGGGAAATTTTCCGCCGCCGTATGCAGGAAGCGATCGCCCTGGTATGGCAGGCAGAGGGCTGGCATGCCGCCGCGCCCGCGCCGCGCCCGCTGCCGGATGTGCAGATGGAGTGGGACGAAGCCACCTGCGGCCAGATGGTGTGGCTGTTCAATGAAACGCAGGTGAATTTTGCCGGACGCGCAGAAGATTTCTTCAGCAGTATGGCGCGCCCCGATCGCCCGCGTGAGAGCGATGAACTGCCGGGCAAAAGCCTGCGCATCGCCTCGATCGATATCGGCGGCGGCACCACCGACCTCGCGATTACCCAGTACCGGCTGGATGATGGCCAGGGCAATAATGTGAAAATTACGCCGCGCCTGCTGTTTCGCGAAGGCTTTAAGGTTGCCGGCGATGACATTCTGCTGGATGTGATCCAGCTCTGGATCCTGCCGGCGCTGCAGCAGAGCCTGCAGAAAGCAGGCGTCACCCTGCCCGAACCGCTGATGCAGAAACTGTTTGGCCACGACAGCCGGATGGATGGACAGGCGACGCTGCGCCAGCAGGTCACGCTGCAGCTGTTTATCCCGCTGGCGCAGGCGGTGCTGGAGCGGTATGAGAACTGGGATCCGCTCGACAGCCACAGCGAAATCAACGCGCTGTTTGGCGAACTGGTGCCGCAGCAGCCGGCAGGCCCGGTGCTGGCGTTCGTCAATGGCGAAATTCAGCGCACGCTGGGCAGCGACAGCCGGTTTGATCTGCTGCAGGTGCCGCTGGTTGTCAGTATGGCGCAGCTGCACGGCGAATTTCTGCAGCACCGTATGGCTATCATTCCGGCGCTGCGCGCCATGTGCGAAGTGGTGTCACTCTATCAGTGTGATGTGCTGCTGCTTACCGGCCGGCCGTCGCGTTTCCCCGGCATTCAGGCGCTGGTGCGTCATCTGCAGCCGCTGCCGGGCAGTCGTATTCTGTCGCTGGAGGGGTATCACACCAGCGACTGGTATCCGTTTAATAAACAGGGCCGCATCGATAATCCGAAATCAACCGCGGCGGTGGGCGCGATGCTCTGCCTGCTGGCGCTCGATCTGCGTCTCAGCAGCTTCTGGTTCCGCGCCGGTGATTTTGAGCCCTATTCCACCATTCGCTATCTTGGCGTACTGGATGAAAATGCGACGCTCACCGATGATAATCTCTGTTACAGCGATATCGATCTCGATAGCAGCAGTTTTGCACTGGATCGCAAAAGCAGCTTTCGCATTCGCGGCAACGTCTGCCTGGGTTTTCGTCAGCTGGAGAACGACCGCTGGCCGGCGTCGCCGCTCTATAGCCTGAGCATCACCGACCCGCAGCTGGCGCGCAAAGTCGCGGGTGAAAGCGTGCTGCGTATCAAGCTGGCGGTACAGCCGGGACCGGACAATAACGGGCCGGAGCGGCTGATCCTCAGTGACGCGCGGCTGGATGATGGCACGCGGGTGCCGCCGGAGCAGCTGAGCCTGAAACTCAATACCCTTTCCGGCAGCGGCAATGCCAACGCGCAATACTGGATCGACAGCGGGAGCGTCTGTAAACGATGAGAACCACCAGAAAAACCACCGCCACCCCGGCTAAGCGCCTGAGCCTGCTGCGGGAAACGCTGGACAGCGCGCTCGGCTGGATCGATACCCATCAGCCGCATTCGCCGCGTCTTGCGCTGGAAGCCGATACGCTGCGCCTGCAGCTGCGCCGCGCGCGCGCTGAGAGCCACGCGCTGGCGCTGCAGCTGGCGCGCCCGGTTACGCTGGCGCTGTTTGGTCAGTCACAGGCGGGTAAAGTCTGGCTGCTGAGTGAAATGGTGGGCGACGCGCAGGGTCAGCTGATGACCCGGCTCAGCGACAAAGTGCTCAACTATTTTCAGCATATCAATCCCGGCAATCTCGATTTCGCTGCGGCCACGCGCTTCAGTCACCAGCGCGAAGCGCCCTCCGGCGCGTGGCCGGTAGAACTGACGCTGCTGAATGAAGCGGAGCTGATCCGCCTGCTGCTCGCCAGCGCCCGCATTGACAGTGATGCCGCGGATACCCGCGTCATTGAGACCACGCTGCAGCGCCTGCAGCGTCACCGGCAGAGCGAGCCACAGCCTGGCGCAGAGAGTGACGCGCTCATCACCCTGTGGGGGTGGAGCCGCCGTCATCATCGTCACGCGGAAGCGCTGGATCGCCATTTCTGGCCCCAGGCGGCCGAGCTGGCACCCTGGCTGAACGTCGATGACCGCGTGCAGCTTTATGCCCTGCTCTGGCCCAATCAGCCTGCCCTTAGCGACACGCTGCGTCCGCTGCTGCACCTGCTTCAGCAGCTGCGCCACGCGCCACGCGTGCTGGCTCCGCTTTCGCTGCTGGTGGATGATGCGCAGCTGCCAGCCGAAAAGCTCATCAGTCACGACGCCGATCTGCAGGAGATGATTGAGGTGTGCCCGGTCGTGGCCAACCGCAGCGGTAAGCCACAGCGGGTCGCGCTTGGTGAACTGGCGCTGCTGACGCTGGAGCTGACCATACCGCTGAGCTCCACGCCGCGTCAGGCGCTCTATGATGAGGCGGATATGCTGGATCTGCCTGCTCCCGGTACGCTCCCCGATCGCCAGCTGCAGGAGGAGCAGGCGCAACTGCGTCTGCGCAACCCGCTGCGTGCGCAACTGCTGGAGCAGAAGCGCGCCCTGCTGCCCGGTTTTTACGCCACGCGCCAGGGTATTGACCTGATGCTGATCTGTACCGCCGCCAGCCAGCGGCACGATGCGAATCCCGCGGCCAGCGCGCTGCGTGAATGGCAGATGCAGCAGAGCGTCACAGGCGGCAGTGAGAAGCCGCGCCTGATCTGGGCCATAACCCCTTATGACGCGCGCTATCAGGCGCAGCAAATCAATGTCGACGAGGCGGTACAGCGTCAGATCGGCCAGCCGGGTCAGAGCTGGGGTTCCATGCTGGCGCAGGATCGCGCCGGCGTCGATCGCATGAGCAGCTGGCTGCAGGAAGAGATGCAGCCCGAGGCGCGTCGCGACCGTCTGGCGCTGCAGACCGGGGCGCTGCAGCAGAAAGTTGCGGCCCGGCTACAGCCGTGGACAGAAGCCAGCGCCTCGCCCGAGCAGGCGCTGCGTAAACAGACCATCGCCGATACCCTGCTGAAATGTCTGCAGCACCGCACGGGTCTGCACGGCGAGCTGCTGGAGCGGCTGCAGCCGTCGCGCGATGCCGTGCGCCAGCTCTGGCTGAGTCAGAGCAGCGGCGCGGTAACGGCGCACAGCGGCAAACCCGCTGCAGAGCAAAGTTATTTCGGTATTGGCTTTGAATTTGATCTGTTCAGCGACGAGCCCGCGCCCGCCGGCGAACCGCAGCATACCAGCGTCCGCAGCGATCAGCAGTTCCCGCAGCAGGTCCTGACGCTGTGGCTGGCGCATCTGCGCCAGCTGCCCGAGAACCGCAGTCTGCTGACGCTGCTGAACGTCGACAAACCCGCTATGGAGCTGCTGACCGAGGAGCTGATTGTGGCCAGTTTCCGTCTTAAGCTGCTGACAAGGCTGCAGGCGGCGCTGAATGAGCCGGACAGCAGCACCCATGAAGCACGCACCGATCGTCAGGTTTCACGCGCCATGACGGTGCTGGGTGATTTTGTCGCCTGGCTCGGTTTTTTACAGCGCCCGGAGAGCGAGCGGCCTGAGAGTCGCGTGAATCGTGGCCAGACGATTTTTTCCCGCCCACCTGCGCCAAGCGTCAGCTTCTCGCCAGGCCAGCGCCTGACGCGCCTGACGGCTGCGCCCGCTAACCATACGGCGTTCTATATCTATGACTGGCTGGTCGGACTTAACCAGCTGATTGTGGAGAATAACGGCTACACGGGCGGCAGCGATCTGCCCTCCGGCGCGCGGCAGACGCTGTCGGTGCTGCTGCTGCCGCTGCACGCCTGATCAGCGCCAGACCAGGCGCAGCTCGCCATCCAGCAGCTGCGCCGCCTCCTCCAGCAGCGCCAGCACCGGCGCAAACTCCGCCTGCTGTGTAGCCTGCTCTGCATGCAACAGACAGAGCGTAGCCGGCAGCGCCATGCCGCCGGTCAGCCAGTCCCACAGCGCATCCAGGTTGGTGCCCGCGGCTGCGGGCGCACCGCTCTGCGCATTCAGCGCCTGATAAAACGCGGCGCGATCGCGCAGCGTGGCGAAATCGATATGCATAGTCAGCACGTTCAGTGCACCTTACTGAAACTGCGATAGTGATCGCGGGTGAGATAGATCAGTCCGTCGGATGAGTAGATCAGACGGTCAGCGCCGCGCCGCCCGCAGCGGTAATTGACGTCCGCCTCATACCACTGCCGTCCTGCCTGGCGCGGCAGCTGCTGTTCACGATTGCTGAAGCGGTCACCGCCGATGGCGTGCCCCGGCAGAACCTCGCACAGATTGCCTTTATCCGGTACCCAGCCCTGACGGCGCGCGGCCGCTTTGGTCAGGTAAAAATCAGGCAGACGCTGATGCTGCACCAGCCAGTCCGCAACGCGTTCGGCCTGCGTCAGTGCATCAATGGTGGCAGAGGAGGAAGGCGTGGAGTGGCCCGTCGTGGGACTGGCAGGGGGAGCGCTGAAGTGTGGCCGCAGCCCGGTCCAGCAAAAAATAACGATCAGCAGCAGGCCGATCCAGCGTAATGTTGCCATAGCGACGTTCCTGAAAAAAAGGAGGTCAGCATAGCAGATTCAGGCGGGAAATTGACGCGGGCCAGCGTGGCTGGCCCTGGCGGAAAACTTACTGCATGGCACCGGGTGCATGTGAAGCGTGACGACGCCACGCGCCAGGCGCTACGCCATACTGGCGCTTAAAGCTGCGGTTAAATGACTGCTGTGAATCAAACCCCAGCGAAATCGCTACGTTCAGGATAGGCTCATTGGTCGTGGTCAGCCGGTCCGCTGATTTTTTCAGCTTTTTGGCCCGGATATACTCACCCAGCGGATAACCGGTGTGCTCTTTAAACATACGCTGCAGGTGCCACTTAGAGTAGCCCGCCCGGTCAGCCACGGTATCCAGATCCAGCCGTGCTTCGATATTGTTATCGATCCAGTCAATCAGATCGTGCATAAACGCGTCGCTCATCATCCCATTCTCTCCCGTCGCCGTTACGAACAGTATCAGTATCAGTTGCAGTTACACTTTAAGGGTGACTGACTATCGCACTTAATGCAAGTTTTATTATTACATTAAATGCCGCACTCACAGCAGGGTTTTTCTGTCTGCGCTGAGGCCCCCGCCAGACCGCACATAAAGTGTATCAGATATTCTTGCAGATGCACTTCGCTGAGACCTACACTCCTCCCGATTAATGCAATCGACAAAGTTGCATATTTTTACGTCGTCTTTCGTTCTTCATTAACGTGGAATAACAATAATGCCCGAAAAAAATAACAGGGTTCGTCAGGCTATTGGCCTGGCTGGCGCGGCGCTGCTGGCAAGTCTGCTGGCGGGCTGCGATCGCGGCGTGGCGCAAAACGCCCCGCCGCCACCGCCGGAGGTAAGTGCCGCACAGGTGATCCGGCAGCAGGTCAGCGAGTGGGATACCTTTAATGGCCGGATCGAAGCGGTTGAAAGCGTTCAGCTGCGCCCGCGCGTCTCCGGCTATATTGACCAGGTAAACTATCGCGAAGGCGATGAAGTTAAAAAAGGTCAGGTGCTGTTTACCATTGATGACCGCAGCTACCGTGCCGCACTGGCGCAGGCTGAGGCGCAGCTCGCCGGTGCACGCACGCAGGCGGCGCTGGCGCGCAGTGAATCGGATCGTACCGATAAGCTGGTTAACAGCCAGGTGGTGTCCCGCGAGATCTGGCAGCAGCGCCGTTCCGCTACGCAGCAGGCGCAGGCGAGCGTGCTGGCCGCGCAGGCGGCGGTTGATATGGCCCGCCTCAACCTGAGTTTTACCCGCGTGACCGCTCCGATTGATGGCCGTGCAAGCCGCGCGCTGATCACCGCCGGTAATCTGGTCACCGCAGGCGACAGCGCCAGCGTGCTGACCACGCTGGTTTCTCAGGATCGGATGTACGTCTGGTTTGATGTCGACGAAGCGACCTTCCTGCACTATCAGCAGCTGGCACGCCAGGGCGAACAGCGCGGCGCCCTGCCGCTGCAGGTTGCCCTGACCGGCGAGCACGGCTACCCGCATCAAGGCACGGTAGATTTTCTGGATAACCAGCTCACTGCCAGTACCGGCACCATCCGCATGCGCGCACGGCTTGATAATTCACAGCGCGAGCTGACGCCGGGGCTGTTTGCCCGCGTCCGGCTGCCGGGTCGCGCTGATTTCACCGCGCTGCTGATTGATGACAAGGCAATTCTTACCGATCAGAATCGCCGTTATGTCTACATTGTTGACGCAGAAGGAAAAGCGCAGCGGCGGGATATCCGGCCCGGCGATCTCTCCGGCGGACTGCGTATTGTTCAGCAGGGTCTGCAGCCTGGCGATCGCGTGATCGTTAACGGCCTGCAAAAAGTCTTTATGCCCGGCATGCCGGTACAGGCTCAGTCTGTCGCAATGCGCCCCGCCCCTTAACCGAGACCCTATTCTATGGATTTCTCTCGCTTTTTCATCGACCGGCCCATTTTCGCGGCGGTGCTGTCGATACTGATTTTTGCCACCGGGTTAATTGCCATTCCGCTGCTGCCGATCAGCGAATACCCGGATGTGGTGCCGCCCAGCGTACAGGTGCGTGCCGAATATCCCGGCGCTAACCCAAAAGCGATCGCGGATTCTGTCGCCACGCCGCTGGAAGAGGCGATCAACGGCGTTGAAAATATGATGTATATGAAGTCGGTGGCCGGCTCCGATGGCGTACTGGTCACCACCGTGACTTTCCGCCCCGGCACCGATCCCGACCAGGCGCAGGTTCAGGTGCAGAACCGCGTGGCGCAGGCTGAAGCACGCCTGCCGGAAGCGGTGCGCCAGCTGGGGCTGACCACCCAGAAAATGTCGCCCACGCTGACGCTGGTTGTGCATCTTTTTTCACCCCACGGCAAGTATGATTCGCTCTACCTGCGCAACTACGCCACCCTGAAGGTAAAAGATGAGCTGGCACGCCTGCCCGGCGTCGGCCAGATTCAGATCTTCGGTGCCGGCGAATATGCGATGCGCGTCTGGCTCGATCCCGGCAAAGTCGCCGCACGCGGCATGACGGCCGCAGAGGTGATTGCCGCCATGCGCGAACAGAACGTGCAGGTCTCTGCCGGCCAGCTCGGCGCGGAACCCACCCGCAAAGCCAGCGATTTCCTGCTCTCTATCAACACCCAGGGGCGGCTGGAGAGCGAGGAGCAGTTTGGCGCTATCATCCTGAAAAGCACGGCTGACGGTTCTCTGGTGCGGCTGCGCGACGTGGCACGCATTGAAATGGGCTCCGGCAGCTACGCCCTGCGTTCGCAGCTGAATAACAAGGATGCGGTCGGCATCGGTATTTTCCAGGCGCCGGGGGCAAACGCAATTGATCTCTCCGACGCGGTGCGGGCAAAGATGAACGAGCTGGCAACCCGTTTCCCGGAGGATGTGCAGTGGGCAGCGCCTTATGATCCTACGGTGTTTGTCCGCGACTCTATCCACGCCGTGGTGCAGACGCTGTTTGAGGCGATTGTGCTGGTTGTGCTGGTTGTGATCCTGTTTCTCCAGACCTGGCGCGCCTCCATTATTCCGCTGCTGGCGGTACCGGTGTCCGTGGTCGGTACCTTTAGCGTGCTCTGGCTGCTGGGTTTCTCACTCAATACCCTCAGCCTCTTCGGGCTGGTGCTGGCTATCGGCATTGTGGTGGATGACGCCATCGTGGTAGTGGAGAACGTTGAGCGCAATATCGAACAGGGTCTGACGCCGGTGGCTGCCGCACACCAGGCGATGCGCGAAGTATCAGGGCCGATTATCGCCATCGCGCTGGTGCTCTGCGCAGTGTTTGTGCCGATGGCGTTTCTCTCCGGCGTGACCGGGCAGTTCTATAAGCAGTTTGCCGTGACCATCGCCATCTCGACGGTGATCTCCGCCATTAACTCGCTGACGCTCTCGCCGGCGCTGGCGGCCAAGCTGCTGAAAGGCCATCACGCGCCAAAAGATCTGCCCGGCCGGCTGATTGACCGTCTGTTTGGCTGGCTGTTCCGTCCGTTTAACCGTTTCTTCCAGCGCAGTGCAACGGGCTATGAATCCCTGGTCGGCAGCACGCTGCGCCGGCGCGGCGCGGTGTTTGCGGTCTATCTGCTGCTGCTTGCCGGTGCAGGCTTTATGTTCCACAGCGTGCCAGGCGGGTTTATTCCCACACAGGATAAACTTTATCTGATCGGCGGCGTAAAAATGCCGGAGGGGGCTTCGCTGGCGCGCACCGATGCGGTGATCCGCGAGATGAGCGAGATTGGCATGCATACTGACGGCGTCGCCTATGCGGTTGCGTTTCCTGGACTGAACGCGCTGCAGTTTACCAATACGCCGAATGCCGGCACGGTATTCTTTGGCCTGAAACCCTTCAGCGAACGCACGCGCAGCGCGGCAGAAATCAATGCTGAGCTGAATGCCAAAATCGCGAAAATTCAGCAGGGTTTTGGCTTTTCGATTATGCCCCCGCCGATCCTGGGTCTGGGCCAGGGGTCAGGTTACTCGCTTTATGTGCAGGATCGCGGCGGTCTCGGCTATGGCGCACTGCAGGAGGCTATTAATACTCTCTCCGGTGCCGTGATGCAGACGCCGGGCATGATGTTTCCGATCTCCTCCTATCAGGCCAACGTCCCGCAGCTTGATGTGCAGGTCGATCGCGATAAAGCCCGCGCGCAGGGCGTGGCGTTGCCCGATCTCTTCACCACGCTGCAGGTTTATCTGGGTTCGGCCTACGTTAACGATTTCAACAAATTTGGCCGTACCTGGCGCGTGATGGCGCAGGCAGACGGGGATTTCCGGGACAGCGTTGAAGATATTACCTCGCTGCGTACCCGTAATGACCGGGGCGAAATGGTGCCCATCGGCAGCATGGTGCATGTCACCACCACCTACGGGCCCGATCCGGTGATCCGCTACAACGGCTATCCCGCTGCGGATCTGATTGGCGATGCCGATCCGCGCGTGCTCTCTTCCGCTCAGGCGATGGCGCAGCTGGAAACCATGTCAGAACAGATGTTGCCCAACGGCATGAATATCGAATGGACTGACCTGAGTTATCAGCAGGCAACCCAGGGCAACAGCGCATTTATCGTTTTCCCGGTTGCAGTCCTGCTGGCATTTCTGGTGCTGGCAGCGCTTTATGAGAGCTGGACGCTGCCGCTGGCGGTGATCCTGATTGTGCCGGTAACCATGCTTTCAGCGCTGGCGGGCGTCTGGCTGACCGGCGGTGATAACAACGTGTTTGTGCAGGTCGGGCTGGTGGTGCTGATGGGGCTGGCGTGCAAAAACGCCATTCTTATTGTGGAGTTTGCCCGTGAGCTGGAGATGCAGGGTAAAAGCATTACGGCCGCCGCACTGGAAGCCTGTCGTCTGCGTCTGCGGCCGATTGTGATGACCTCAATTGCGTTTATCGCCGGTACGATTCCGCTGATTCTCGGCGAAGGCGCTGGCGCGGAAGTGCGCGGCGTGACCGGTATTACCGTGTTTGCCGGTATGCTTGGCGTTACCCTGTTTGGCCTGTTCCTGACGCCGGTGTTTTACGTCACGCTGCGCAAGCTGGTGACACGACGCGCCCCTGCAGAAAGCGCAACGTCAGCATAACAACGTTATACATGCAAAAGCCCGGCTGCAGCCGGGCTTTTTTATATGCTATTGATGTTCCGGCTGCGTATGACGCACCGGTGTTATCAGGGTTTCTGGCAGAGTCCGGCGGGTTCAACATCCGGCAGCGGCTCACAATTGCTGGTATCGTTACTTTTCAGTTCGTTCAGCGCATCCGCCACGGTACGCGTCTCCAGCACTTTCAGCGACGCCTCTTCCGCCTCCTGAGCAATCGATTTGAAATACCAGCAGAGGTTGGCGCTGACCAGACAACGCGGTGCAACATCCGGTCGCGACGCCCACAGTTTTTTGTCTTCAATCACTGACGTATAGATATCGCGTAGCGTGATCTCCGCTGCGGGCCGGCCCAGATGAATTGAGCCGGTACGACCCAGCGTCGAAACAATAATGCCATCGCGCGTCAGCGGAACCATCAGTTTACGAATAAAACTGGGATTCGCCTCCAGACCGTACGCCAGAATTGCGCTGGTCGAGCGTTTTCCCAGTTGCTCCGCCATCGCGACACTTAAAACCATCTGCAGAGCTGTCGGGAAGCGATAATCTAACATTTCAATATCCTGAGTTGCGGCTTATCTTTTTGTTTTTATAGCGCGTCAATGAGTGAACAATGAGCAATAAATATAACAAACACTGTTGCTTTTTAGAAGCAACCCCGGCCTTACAGGGCACGGATTCCCCATCTGCAAGGCGGTTTGCGCACAAGCTGCTTAGTTTTGCACGGACGACGCCTGCGCCGGTAACTGCTGCTTAAGCAGCATGACCAGCAATACATTTACGCCTGCCAGCCCGCACAGCACCCAGAGCGTGATATCAGCGCCGGCATGGGCAAACAGCCAGCCGCCCGCCAGCGGCGTCAGCGCCTGCCCTATCAGCGCTGGCCGCGCCATACGACCGGTGACCACGGCATAATGCTCTGGTTTGACCACAACCAGCGGTAATGTACCGCGTACGATGGCCCGCAAGCCGTTCCCGGCGCCATACAGCATCATCGCAACCAGCGCCATGGCCGGAAACAGCGCCAGCAGCATTAGCCCCGCTGCGACCAGTCCCACAGAGAACAAAGCAGTCCATATGGGGTGACTACGCTTAAACAGGACATCCAGAAGCCGCGAGCCGATCTGACAGGGACCGAGAATGGCACTGAGCGCCAGCGCCGCGCTCAGTGAATAACCGCCTGACTGAAGCAGCGTAATAAGCTGAACCGAGATGGCGGTCATAATAACCGAAGCGAGGGTGAAAATGGCGCACAGCAGCCAGAAAAGTTGTGATGAGGGGGCGTTCTGCAGGGCATCAGAGACGGCGCCGGTCTCACCTCCCCTGCTCTCTGTTTGCATCACCGGCGGCGGCAGCGCATAGCGATAGGCGGGGAATACCAGCAGCGTGAGCAACGCAGCAATAATGAAACAGGCGTCACGCCAGCCGGCGAGCGCAATCAGCCATGCCGTTCCCGGCCATACCAGCGTGGTACATAAGCCCGAAATCAGCGTCACCCCGGTAATGGCGCTGCGCGCCTGTCCGCCATACAGCGTGCCGAGCGTCGCAAACAGCGCATCGTAAAGGCTCATGGCCATCCCTGTGCCTATCAGCAGCCATGCAGCAAAAAACCAGCCGGGCCGATAGCTCAGCCCCATGAGCACCAGGCCTGCAGCCATCACGATACCGCCGCCTGCCAGCAGTGCCGGTCCGTATCCACGGGCAATCAGACGGCCGCTAAGCGGCGCCAGCAAACCCGAGACCAGAATACCGAGCGACAGTGCGCCATAGACCCACTGCCGGGGCCAGCCGGTTTCAGCGATAATCGGAGCGGCCATCACAGCCATCAGGTAGAACGACCCGCCCCATGAAAGGATCTGGACCGCACCCAGCGTGATAATAGCCGGAATAGCGGGTTTTGCATGATAGCGCACAGGGTGGCCCCATATAAGATAAAGCGTTGTTATAGCATGGATATTCTTCAGGCTGAACGCTCTTTGCTGTTAAGCAGCTAACCACTCCGGGACTTCTGTCAGGCCTCATATAAAATTAATAAGTATGCTGTAACTAAAATAGCCTCTTGCCAGCGACGTGTACACAGGTACATTAAGGATGTTGTAACAAAGGAGAACATAATGGCTCGCTACGATTTAGTCGCTGATTTACATGAGTGCGTCAATACGCTGGAACAGCGCCTCGGCGCGCTGCGCGCCAGCATTGAGCAGCAGCCGCTGCTGGTGGCTCGCGTATTTAGCCTGCCGGCAATTGAAAAAGGTCATGAACATGACGAGATTGATAAAATAACGGTTACCCAGCATCTGGGAAAAAGCGCGCGCGAGATGGCGCTCACCCACTACTGCCGGCTGTTTATGCAGCATCAGTCAGAAAAGCTCAGTACTAAAGCGGCCGTACGGCTGCCCGGTGCGCTCTGTATTGAGGCAGACGAACATGCTGCTGAACAGATTACCCTGCAGGTCAGCGAGATCAACGCGCTCAAGCAGCGGCTGGAGCAGCTGATAACCGTGGAGTCCGGTTTACCGAGCGAAGCGCGCTTTGAATTTGTGCATCAGCATCTGCGCGGACTGATTACGCTGAATGCCTATCGCAGCGTGCCCCTGCTTCATGCGCCGGATACGCTGCGCTTTGGCTGGGCCAATAAAAACATCATTAAAAATCTGACGCGGGAAGCCGTTATTGAGCAGCTGGAGCGCAGCCTGAAAGCAAATCGCGCTCAGGCGCCCTGGACGCGCGAGCAGTGGGCAGAAAAAGTTCAGCTGGAGCTGGAGCTGGTGCGATCGCTGCCGGCGAGCGCAAAGCTGAAAATCAAACGGCCGGTCAAAGTGCAGCCTATTGCACGCGTCTGGCGCGCCAGCGAGAAGAAACAGACGCAGCTGGCCTGCCCTTCTCCGCTGCTGGTACTGTGTCGTGACAAAACGCAGGTGCCGGTACTGGGCGAACTGCTGAATTACGACGCAGAGAACATCGCCCATCGCTATAAACCGCTGGCGCAGCCGCTGCATCTGATCATCCCGCGTCTGCACCTCTGGAGCGACCGCCTCGCCTGACGGCGCGGCCGCCCCCTGCGGGATTACGCTTTCATGCTGCCAACCATCTCTTCCGGGCGCACCCAGGCATCGAACTGCGCCTCATCCAGATAACCGAGCTGCAGCGCGGCCGCTTTAAGCGTCAGGCCCTCTTTATGGGCTTTTTTGGCAATCTCAGCCGCTTTGTCATAGCCAATGTGCGTATTCAGCGCAGTTACCAGCATCAGAGACTCATTAAGCAGCTGATCGATGCGCTCCCGCACCGGCTCAATGCCTGTTGCACAGTGATGATTAAAGCTGTCCATGCCGTCGGCCAGCAGCCGTACCGACTGCAGGAAGTTATGAATCACCATAGGACGGAATACGTTCAGCTCAAAGTTGCCGGACGCGCCGCCCATATTGATCGCCACATCGTTGCCCATGACCTGGCAGCAGAGCATGGTCATCGCTTCACACTGCGTCGGATTCACTTTACCCGGCATAATCGAGCTGCCCGGCTCATTTTCCGGGATGCTGATCTCACCAATGCCGCAGCGCGGACCGGAAGAGAGCCAGCGGACGTCGTTGGCAATTTTCATCAGCGACGCCGCCAGACCTTTCAGCGCGCCGTGCGCATGCACCAGCGCATCGCAGGTTGCCAGCGCTTCAAATTTGTTGGGCGCGGTAACAAATGACTGACCGGTCAGCGCGGCCAGCGCCTGCGCCACGCGGACGGCGTATTCAGGATGCGTGTTCAGGCCGGTGCCCACGGCGGTGCCGCCCAGCGCCAGCTCAGACAGATGAGGAATGCTGTTTTCAACGTGCTTCAGGCTATGCTCCAGCATGGCCACCCAGCCGGAGATCTCCTGCCCCAGCGTCAGCGGCGTGGCATCCTGCAGGTGCGTACGGCCAATTTTCACAATATCGCTGAATGCATCTGCTTTGCGGGCCAGTGTGGTTTTGAGCACCTCCAGCTGCGGAATAAGCTGCTCGCGCAGTACCGTGACGGCCGCCACGTGCATAGCGGTGGGAAAGACATCGTTAGAGCTCTGGCTTTTATTCACATCATCATTAGGGTGCACCCGCCGCGCCATACCGCGCTCACCGCCGAGGATTTCGCTCGCGCGATTGGCCAGTACCTCATTCATATTCATGTTGGTCTGGGTGCCGGAGCCGGTCTGCCAGATCGCCAGCGGAAACTGATCGGCGTGCTGGTTGGCCAGTACCTCATCCGCCGCGCGAATAATCGCTGCCGCGCGATCGTCCGGCAGCAGCTGCAGATCGCGGTTCACCTCCGCCGCTGCCCGCTTGGTCTGCGCCAGAGCCCGGACCAGCTCAACCGGCATTTTCTCAGTTGAAATACGAAAATGCTCCAGCGAACGTTGCGTCTGTGCGCCCCAGAGTTTGTCTGCCGGCACATCGATGGGACCCATTGAATCTTTTTCAGTGCGACTGGCTGCCATAGCCCTCTTCTCCTTACTCAGTAGTGAAGTGATACCTGCATGGGACGTCTGAACACCCTGCTGGCGATCCGAATCAATAAAACAGTATGCGGTCACATCGCGTTTCCTGCACACAGGTCGCGCTAATTGCTGACATTTTCTGCTTTACTGGGCAATAACTGTTCAGCTGAGGGCAAAATATGCATAAATTGAATAACTCACTGCAGTATTACGACTGGGGCAGCACAACGGCGTTAACGGCACTGTATGGTATCGCCGATCCGCAGGGCCGGCCGCTGGCAGAACTGTGGATGGGCGCGCATCCGAAAAGTCCGTCCACGCTGATTGTTGACGGCCGGCACGCTTCGCTGCGCGATCTCATTGCGCGCGATCCGGTCGTCATGCTGGGAAGCGCCGTCGCCGACCGGTTCGGTGAACTGCCGTTTCTGTTTAAGGTGCTCTGCGCGGCGAAAGCGCTCTCCGTGCAGGCGCATCCGGACAAACACGCAGCTGCCGCCGGTTTTGCCCGTGAAAACGCGGCCGGTATTGCTCCGGATGCGCCGCAGCGCAGCTATAAAGATGCCAGCCATAAACCAGAGCTGCTCTATGCGCTTACGCCTTTCCAGGCGCTGAACGGTTTCCGCGAGCGGCCTGAAATGGTGTCGCTGCTGAGCGCGGTAGCGGGCGCGCATCCGCAGATTGGACACTTTATTGAGCAGGCCACGCCAGATGCCCTTGCCCGCCTGTTTGCCACGCTGTTCTCGCTGCAGGGGGATGAAAAAAGGCGTGCGCTGGCGATCCTGTGCTCAGTGGCAGCGTCACGGGATGCGGAGCCGTGGCTGACTGTACGGCAGCTGGCGGCTGATTACCCGGACGATAACGGTCTGTTTGCACCACTGCTGCTTAACCAGCTGCTGCTGCAGCCCGGCGAAGCGATGTTTCTCTCTGCCGGAACGCCACACGCTTACCTGCAGGGCACTGCACTGGAAGTTATGGCAAATTCAGATAATGTGCTGCGTGCCGGCCTGACGCCAAAATTTATCGATATGCCGGAGCTGCTGGCTAACCTGAACTTTACCGCCCGCGCGGCCGGTACGCTGCGGCTGCAGCCTGAGCGCGATGCGCAGGCGCTGCATTTTCCGGTGCCGGTGGATGATTTTGCTTTTGCCATTCACTTGCTTTCCGCCGTGGCGCAGCCGCTGGCACCGGCCGGCGTCGCCCTGCTGTTCTGTATTGAGGGTGAAGCACGGCTTGCCAGCGCGGATAGCCAGCTTATCCTGCAGCCAGGCGAATCCTGTTTTGTTGCCGCCCGCGAAGCACCGATTGCAGCCTCAGGCAGCGGACGTCTGGCCCGCGTCTTCTGCGCGCTCACTGCAGACGGCTGACGCTGCGCCGGTTAACTGCTATCCTTTCAGACGATTACTTTAAACGCCTGCGGGCGTTTTTCTTCACCCGGCGCGTTACCCTGACGGGGCGCGAACGCAAGGATAAGGATGACTCAGCGATGAAAAAGACTCAGGTTGCAGCAGGTGTGATTGTCGCGCTCGGTGTGGTTTGGACCGGCGCAGCGTGGTTTACCGGCAAGCAGATTGAAAGCCATAAGGATGAGATGCTGCAACATGCCAACAGCCAGATTAACGCCTGGGCACCCAACAGCCGCCTGACGCTGAGCTATCAGGATTATCAGCGCGGCCTGTTCAGCAGCAGCACGAAACTGGTTGTTCAGGCGAGCTCGCAAACGGTGGATAATCCGCTGCTTAAGCCGGGTCAGACCATTGTGCTGAATGAAACCATCGATCACGGCCCTTTCCCCTTTGCGCAACTGAAGCGCGGCAATATTCTGCCGGCAATGGCCTCAGTGCACTCAGAGCTTGCCAATACTGACGCGGTGAAAAAACTGTTCGCGCTGACTGACGGCAAATCACTGGTTGCAGCCGATACGCGTATTGGTTACAGCGGGGCTACTGATACGGCGCTGACCCTGCTGCCAGTGGATTACAGCAACGCACAGACCGGCGACCGGCTGGCCACCAACGGCGGTAAGCTTGACGTCAGCGCCGACAGCAAAGGCGATAAAGTCAGCCTGAAAGGTGAGTTTTCCAGCATCGCCGTCACCAGCAAAAATCAGCTGGAGCAGCCGGTGCTGTTCACCCTGAACGGTCTGGCACTGGGCGGTGATACTCACCTGAGCCCGGAAGGCGTGCGCGTGGGCGATCAGAACATCACGCTGGATAAACTGGAAGCGAGCATCAACGGTCAGCAGGGAATGACGCTGCAGAACATCGACGGTAAATCCTCTTTTGATAATAAAGAGGGCAAAATCGGCGGCACCATTGATTACAAAGTGGGAAATATCAACCTGCAGCAGCAGCCTTTCGGCGAAGCGCGTCTGGCGATGAAGTTTTCGCAGTTTGATGCGCAGGCGGTGAAAACCTTCTCCGATACTTACAATGCCCAGATGCAGGATCTGCTGCGCCAGCCGGGTGTGGCTGAGGATCCGATTCGCTATCAGGCCAGCGTGCAGACTATTTTGCGCAACAACCTGCCGCTGCTGCTGAAAGGCGCGCCGGCGGTGAGCATTGCGCCGCTGAGCTGGAAAAATGATAAAGGTGAAAGCACGTTTAACCTGAATATCGGCTTCAACGATCCGGCGGCAGTCAGCGGCGAGGCGCAGAGCCTGGGGGCAGCAGTGGATCGCATGCTGAAAACGCTGGATGGCAAACTGAATATCAATATGCCAATGGCAACAGAAACGATGCGTCATGTTGGCCTGGCAGAAGGATACCAGGGAGATGACGCGCAGAAGCTGGCCGATCAGCAGGTCAAAGGCGTGGCTGCGATGGGCCAGATGTTCCGTCTGACGCAGCAGCAGGATAATAATATTGTCACCAGTCTGCAGTATGCGAACGGTCAGGTAACGATGAACGGTGACAAGATGTCGCTGGAGCAGTTCCTCTCCCGCTATATGCTGGGAATGCCAACCAGTGAAGGCATGCCACAGTAACCTCTGCGGTACGCCGCCTCATCCTGCGGGAAGAGGCGGCGCCTTTTCGCTCTAATATTCACCATCTGTTCTCCGCTTTGCGCAAATCGCTGGCGCAGTTGCGCAAGATATTTTTATAATGCTCTGCACTTTATTCCTGACAAGCGAGTGCGCCATGATCGACCAGCAGCTTCCTCTTACCGATATTCACCGCCACCTTGATGGCAATATCCGCGCCCAAACTATTCTCGATCTCGGCCGCCAGTTTAACCTCTCTCTGCCCGCCAGCTCTCTTGAAGCACTGCGTCCTCACGTGCAGGTCACCGCTAACGAACCCGACCTGGTGAGTTTTCTGCAGAAGCTCGACTGGGGCGTTAAGGTGCTGGGCGATCTCGACGCCTGTCGCCGCATTGCGCTGGAAAACGTCGAAGATGCAGCGCGTGCAGGCATTCACTATGCGGAACTCCGCTTCTCTCCGGGCTATATGGCGATGACCCATAATCTGCCGGTAGCGGGCGTAACAGAGGCGGTAATTGATGGTGTGCGTGCGGGCGTGAAGCAGTACGGTGTGGATGTCAATCTGATTGGCATTATGAGCCGCACCTTTGGTGAAGAGGCGTGTTTGCGCGAGCTGGAAGGATTACTGGCACATCGCGACGGCATCACCGCCGTGGATCTGGCGGGCGATGAGCTGGGCTTTCCGGGCAGTGAGTTTCTGAGCCACTTCAACCGGGCACGTGACGCCGGTTTTCGCATCACCGTGCACGCCGGCGAAGCGGCGGGTCCGGAGAGTATCTGGCAGGCCATTCGCGAACTGGGCGCGGAGCGTATCGGTCACGGCGTTAAGGCGATTGAAGATCGGGCGCTGATGGATTTTCTGGCTGAGCAGCGTATCGGCATCGAATCCTGCCTGACCTCAAACATCCAGACCAGCACCGTCTCCTCGCTGGAGAAGCATCCGCTGAAAGCGTTCCTGCAGCACGGTATTCTGGCCACGCTGAATACTGATGACCCGGCGGTTCAGGGTGTGGAACTGGCGCATGAATATGAGGTGGCGGCCCCTGCAGCAGGTCTCTCTCTGGCAGAGATCCGCCAGGCGCAGGAAAATGGTGTGGCGATTGCATTCCTGAGCGAAGCGGAGAAAGCGGCGCTGCGCCAGCGCGTAGCAGGCTGAGGCGCTAAGCACCAGAGATAACGCGCCGCCCTGCGGCGGCGCGTAACATCAGCGCGGTGACATTGCCTGACGCTTCTCTGCAGACTGCAGACCCAGCTCAATCAGCTCCATAACCTGTATCGCCTCTTCTGCCTGCACCGGATTTTGCCCCGTGCCGGCTATCGCGTCGCGGATCGCCGCATAGTAGGCCGGATAGTTGCCCGGCTGCGTCAGCAGCTCCTGCTCCACCAGCATATCGCCTTCCGCCAGCGTCAGCGTGCCGTTGCGCATATCGTAGCCCCACGCCTGCTGCGGCGGTCTGGCGCCTGATTTCAGACTATCCTCCTGCGGATCGAGCCCATACTTTACGTAGCTGCCGCGCGTGCCGTGTACCACAAAGCGCGGTGACTCTGCTGCCACCAGCATGCTGGCGTGCAGCACCACGCGGCGCGTCGGGTAAGTCAGCACCGCGTGGAAATAGTCAGTGGTTTGCGCGCCCGGGCGCAGCTCTGCCATATCCACATTGATCGCGACCGGCATACCAAACAGCTGCAGCGCCTGATCCAGCACGTGCGGGCCGAGGTCAAACCAGATGCCGCTGCCCGGTCCCTTCATCTCGCGCCAGCGCTGGCGAACTTCCGGGCGAAAGCGGTCGAAATGTGACTCCAGATAGCGTATCTCGCCAAGCGTGCCCTCACTGAGTAACGTTTTCAGCGTCAGAAAATCGCTGTCCCAGCGGCGGTTATGGAATACCGACAGCAGCAATCCTCTGGATTTTGCCAGCTGATCGAGCTCACGCGCCTGCGATAGCGTGACGGTGAAAGGCTTGTCAACGACCACATGCTTGCCGGCATTCAGGGCCGCTTTAGCCAGCGGAAAATGGGTGTCATTGGGGGTGGGGATCACAATCAGCTGCAGGGTGGGATCGTCCAGCAGCGCCTGCGGATCGGCGACGACCTGTACCGAGGGCCAGTCAGCATGCACTTTACCGGCATCACTGCTGGAGATCGCTGCCAGTTCCATATCGGCTGTTCCGGCGATTAAAGGGGCATGAAAGGTTTTACTGGCAAAGCCATAGCCTATCAGGCCGACACGTAGTTTATCGCTCATTCTCACTCCTTTTGTCATATACCCGACTGATTTAAGACGAATCAGCCGGTGAGAACAAGGTGGAATCAGCTGAAAGAGATCGCCCGGCCAGGCTCCGGCCAGTTCTGCTGCGCTTCGAGCGCGTCGTGCGCATCCTGGCTGCGGCGGCGGAAATCACTCGGACTGACGCCCACGCGTTTGCGGAACACGCGTGAAAAGTAGAGCTGATCGTCATAGCCTACTTCCCGTCCCACGGAGGCGATAGGCTCCTGCGTTGTCTGCAGCAGCAGCTTGGCGCGGATCACCCGCTGATCTTCACGCCAGCGCAGCAGATTAATGCCCATCTGTTCGCGGAACAGATGCGCCAGCCGCGAAGGCGATAAACAGACATGCCGCGCCACCTCCTCGATTTTGACTTCGCTGGCAAGATGATTGGTCACAAACTGGCAGGCTTCAATCACGCGCGGATCGCGAATTTGCTGATGACTGCGCGGATCCTCTTCCACCGCACGCAGCAGCAGACGCTCCAGCAGGTTCATCGCCAGCTCTTCAGCAAAGCGACGCCCGGAGTTGTGCGTCTGTTCAATGCTGGCAAACAGGCGATCAAATTCGCCGCACAGCGCTTCGGTCAGACGCAGCCGGCCCACGCCCTGCTTCTGATCCTGCCACTCCAGCCAGTCGATCCAGTAGGCGCGCGGCCGAAAATAGACCCAGCGATGGTGCCAGCACGGACTGTCTGGTGCACGTCCATAGTAGTGCGGCGTTTTCGGCTGGAACAGCAGCAGGTCACCCGGCTCACAGTCAAAAGCGGATTCGCCATCAAAGACCCGGCCTTTGCCACGGATGGTGAGATTGAGAATATAGCCCTTCATCCCCAGCGGTCGATCGATAAAAAAGTCGAGCGGCTCCTGCGCGTTAATCGGCGTGAGCCCCGCTACCAGCCAGGCGTTAAACGGATAGCCCGGCAGCAGGGGGTTCTGTTGTTCACTGGGGGGTTCGCGATGGTACATAGTGCCCTCACTCTCAGCATGACGCGCGGCGCAACACCCGGGTTGCGCCGCCAGGATCAAACGGCTCTGTTTTTCTGTTTATAGCGATCGAAAATCACTGCGGCTAACAGTATCAGACCCCGCACGACATACTGTGAGAATGGCGAGATATTCAGTAAATTCATCGCATTCTCTACGGTCCCCAGGATCAGCACCCCCGCCACCACATAGGAAATTTTACCGATGCCGCCCTTCAGCGAGACGCCGCCCAGCACGCAGGCCGAGATCACAATCAGTTCATAGCCCAGCGAAGTCATGGGCTGACCGCTGGTCATACGCGAGGCCAGAATGATGCCCGCGGCGGCTGAAACCAGTCCTGAAAGGATAAAGATAATGATGCGGGTACGCACTACCGGCACGCCAGCCAGCCGGGCAGCTTCTTCATTGCCGCCAATTGCCAGTGTGTTGCGGCCAAACGTGGTTTTGTTCAGCAGGAAACCAAACGCAACCATGGTGGCAATGGTGAGCCAGATAGGTGCCGGCACGCCCAGCCAGTTAGCATAACCCAGCGCAAAAAAGCGTTCATCTTCAATGCCTACCGCTTTACCGTCAGAGAAGATATAGGCCAGTCCGCGCACAATCTGCATCGTTGCCAGCGTGGTGATCAGGGCGTTGATTTTTAACCGGGCAATGACAAATCCGTTCACAAAACCGGTCGCCATCCCCAGCAGCAGCCCGGCGGCTACGCCAATCCACAGGCTTTCGGTCATGTTGATCACCACCGCCGTCACCACGCCGGCGCAGGCGATAACCGAGGCGATGGAGAGATCAAAGTCGCCCGACGCCAGACAGAACAGCATACCGCAGGCCACCATGCCGGACATCGACATCGCCAGGCCCAGCCCTTTCATATTAATAAACGTGCCAAAGTTCGGCACAAAGATGGCGCAGACAATAAACAGCAGCGCAAAAACCACCAGCATGCCGAAATTGTCCCAGATACGTCCCAGCTGCAGCCCGCTGCGCTGCACCGGTGGCGTGTTGGAAGTGGTAGATGAAGCCATTGTTGCTCTCCTGTACATCAGGCCACGGCGGCCGCTTGAGGGGTTTTCGGCATCGCCAGACTGAGCGTCAGCTGTTCGGTTGCCGTGTCGTGCGTCAGTTCTCCGGCAATTTCACCTTCGCGCATGACAATAATGCGGTCGGCGAGCCCCATCACTTCGGGCAGATCGCTGGATGCAAACAGCACCGCAATCCCTTTGCCTGCCAGTTGGTAAATCAGATTGTAAATTTCATGCTTCGCGCCAACGTCAATACCGCGCGTTGGCTCATCCAGCATGATCACGTTCATCTCTTCCGAGAGCCAGCGACCCAGAATGGCCTTTTGCTGGTTGCCCCCGGAGAGGTTCATGATCAGCTGATGCGGACCAGGCGTCTTGATATTGAGCGAACGGATATGGCTTTCTGCGTTTTTCGCCTCCCAGGCAGGTCTGATCAGGCAGCCCGCCGTGAGGTTATGGCGTCGCGCGCTGATATTGATGTTCTCCCGCACGGAGTGCACCGGAATAATGCCTTCCGCTTTGCGATCTTCAGGACAGAGCATAATGCCCGCCCGGATGGCATCAATCGGCTGGCGGATCGTGAGCGGCCTGCCATCAAGTGAAACCGTGCCGCCACGCAGTTTTGTGGCCCCAAACAGCCCTTTCATCAGCTCGCTGCGTCCGGCACCTACCAGACCAAACAACCCTACAATTTCTCCCGCGCGCACGGTCAGTGAGACAGGCATGCGCACCCCTTTCGCCTCGACCTGGTCGAGCTGAAAACGAACGGCGCCCAGCTCGCGTGGCGCATAGCCATAGATATCGCCCAGGTTGCGCCCGACCATCGCCTCGACCAGATCGTCGTGGTGGGTATTGGGCATATCCGTAAACGTGCGCACATAACGGCCATCTTTAAACACGGTAATTGCATCGCTCAGGGCAAAAATCTCCTCCATGCGATGCGACACATAAAGCACCACCCGTCCCTCGGCCCGCAGCTGACGGATAACGCGGAACAGGTGCTCAATTTCGCGCGCTGAGAGCGAACTGGTTGGTTCATCAAACGCAATAATGCGGGCGTTGCGCGCCAGCGCCTTTGCAATCTCCACCATCTGCCACTGACCCAGTGAGAGATATTTCAGTGGCATATCGGGATCGATATCCATCCCGAGGTTTTTCAGCTGCAGTCCGGCTTCATAACGCAGCAGTTTGCGGTTTACCAGACCGCGTTTATGCGGCAGCTGGCCGAGATAGATATTCTCCGCCACGCTCATTTCCGGTACCAGGTGCAGCTCCTGATAGATGATGGCGACGCCGGCATCCAGCGCATCAACCGTATTGGTGAAGTGTTTTGCCTCGCCCTGGATGCGGATTTCACCGCTCGTGGGCTGATAACTGCCGCTGAGGATCTTCAGCAGCGTTGATTTTCCTGCGCCGTTTTCGCCCATCAGCGCGTGCACCTCACCGGCGCGGCACTCAAAGCCGATATCCTGCAGTGCTTTTACGCCAGGAAAGGTTTTGCTGATGCCATGAAAAGAGAGAAATGCCTGATCGGTCTCCATGGAAACTCCTGATAATGCCCGTCGGATTTCAGGTGCTCATAAATGCGCACCCTGCAAACCAGGTACGCATGAATGCGCGCCCTGTGCGTTACATCAGCCCTTTCTTCGCCAGTTCGGTTTTGAAGTTATCGCGGGTGATCAGCACCACATCCGTCACCTCTGTAAATCTGGCAGGTTCTTCGCCTTTAGTGACCCAGTTGTAGAGCATCTGGCTGCTCTTATAACCGTGAACATCCGGGCTGGGCAGCAGTGAACCATAGAAACCGGTCGCGGAGCCTTTAGAGAGTTCGCTGATCGCATCCACGCCGTTAATGCCGATACCAATCACATCCGGCGCTTTGAAACCCTGGCCCTCAGTGGCGCGCACGCCGCCCAGCACGGTGTTATCGTTCATGCCGACAATCAGCCAGTGTTTCACTTCCGGGTGCTGCACCAGCAGCGAGTTACCGGCATCAAACGCGCCGGGAATATCGTTGGATTTGGTCGGGACCTGATAAATCTGCTTCTCAGGGAAGCCTGCTGCTTTAATGGCCGCCATCGAGCCGCCGGTACGACGACGCGCCGTATCCAGTTCGTTAGCGGTGATCGCCATCACCGCCGTCTCTTTAACGTCCCAGCCGCGTTTCTGCATCTCTTTATAGAGTTCCTGACCCTGGCGCTCGCCGATCTTTGTTGCCGCCATCATTACCAGCGGAACGGTCTCCATTGGCTTGCCTTTCGCCGTGACAAACTGGTCATCTACCGCGATCACTTTCAGATCGTAGCTGCGCGCTTTCGCCATAATGGCCGAGCCGAGTTTGGGATCGGGGGTGCAGATGACAAAACCTTTCGCACCGCTGGCCGCGAGGCTGTCGATGGCGTTAAGCGTTTTTTCACCATCGGGGACCGCAATTTTAATCACCTCAAAACCCAGATCTTTGCCGGCTTTATCAGCAAATTTCCATTCGGTCTGAAACCACGGCTCCTCTGGTTGTTTAACGAGAAAACCGAGCTTCATCGTCTCGGCGATAGCGGAATGTGACATAACCGCGGCGAGGCTGACGGCCGCCAGCGCTTTAGTGAATTTATGCATGATGCTCTCCGGCACAATGGTGTTTTATCGCTGTTATTAACGTTTTTGTGTAAACGCTACCATCTGAATTCTGCTTTCTTGTACAGCGCAAAATCAGCGCGTTAGCTCAAGAGTTGCTGAAAGGCTGTGCAAACGCTGGGCTAGTTGTAGCGAGAAATGCGGCACAAAATGTAGAGCGGTATCACATAGCAAAACGAAGGCAAAAATATCCATATATTCAGCAAAATTAACCGGTGCCTGACTTTTGCGGCCGATCACACAACCTCTCCGATGACAGAAAAGTACATATTGTCAGCCACTGATGACTAACGGCCCGGGACATTGCCTCGCAGGATAGAACCCATATAACTCACACAGGAGAATCCCGATGGGTGCTGGCGCCATAACAATTGGGCTGGATTTTGGCAGTGACTCAGTGCGTGCGCTGGCGGTTGACTGCCACAGCGGCAAAGAGCTGGAAAAAGCGGTGGTCAACTATTCGCGCTGGGCGCAGGGCCAGTTCTGCGACGCGCACGCTAACCGGTTTCGTCATCATCCGCAGGACTACATCGATGCCCTGGAGCAGGCGCTGGTCAGCGTGCTGCAGGCATTAACGCCTGAACAGCGCGCGGCGGTAGCCGGGATCGGCGTGGATACAACCGGATCAACGCCGGCGCCTGTCGATCGCGACGGTAATGTCCTGGCGCTGCGACCGGAATTTGCCGCAAATCCCAACGCCATGTTTGTGCTGTGGAAAGATCATACTGCTATTGAAGAAGCTGAAGCGATCACGCGCCTGTGTCACAGCGGGCGCTTTACCGACTACACCCGCTATATTGGCGGCATTTACTCCTCCGAATGGTTCTGGGCGAAAATCTTACACGTCTCGCGGGAGGATGCCGCCGTGCGGGAGGCGGCTGTTTCCTGGGTTGAACTCTGCGACTGGGTGCCGGCGCTGCTAAGCGGTACGACCGCCCCCGATAAGCTGCGTCGCGGGCGCTGCGCCGCCGGACATAAATCGCTCTGGCATCCGGAGTGGCAGGGCCTGCCAGACGTGGCCTTTCTCAACGCGCTTGACCCCATGCTGACGGAACAGCTCGATTCACCGCTGTTTACCGATACCTGGACCGCCGACCTGCCGGTTGGCACACTGAGCGCTGAATGGGCTGCCCGTCTTGGATTATCCGAACAGGTGGTTATCTCTGGCGGCGCCTTTGACTGCCACATGGGCGCGGTCGGGGCCGGTGCTCAGCCCTATACGCTGGTAAAAGTCATTGGTACATCAACCTGCGACATTCTGATTGCAGACAGTGAAACCGTCGGCGACCGCGCGATCCGGGGCATTTGCGGCCAGGTCGACGGCAGCGTTGTTCCTGGTGCGATTGGCTGCGAAGCGGGCCAGTCGGCCTTTGGCGATATCTACGCCTGGTTCAGCCGCCTGCTCGGCTGGCCACTGCAACAGGCGGCGCAGCGTCATCCTGAACTGCAACCGCAGCTGGCTGCGCTGCAGCAGGATCTGATCCGCGAGCTTACCGAAGCCTGGGCCGCCAATCCGCAACTCGATCATCTGCCGGTGGTGCTGGACTGGTTTAATGGTCGCCGTACCCCGGATGCCAATCAGCGGCTGAAAGGCGTCATTACCGATCTTAATCTGGGCACCGATGCACCGGCACTGTTTGGCGGGCTGATCGCCGCCACGGCTTTTGGCGCAAGGGCCATTATGGAGTGCTTTGAGCAGCAGGCGATTCCGGTAAAAAGCATTCTGACGCTGGGGGGGATCGCCCGCAAATCCCCTGCCATTATGCAGGCGTGCTGTGATGTGATGAACCGTCCGCTGGATATTGTTGCGTCAGACGAGTGCTGCGCACTGGGTGCGGCAATTTTTGCGGCCGTGGCGGCAGAGGTCTATCCCGACGTACCTGCCGCTCAGCAGGTGATGGCCAGCCCGATTGCAGTCACGCTGCAGCCCGACGCACAGCGCGTAGCGGCGTATCAGCAGCTCTATCAACGTTATCAAAACTGGTGTGAGGCGGCTGAACCACAGTACGCGCCGCGCACCCTATCCGCACAGTAAAGGAGTGGTTTAATGGAACAGCATAACGCACAGCACGTGTGGTTTGTTATCGGTACACAGCACCTCTACGGCGCGGAAACGTTGCGCCAGGTGGAAGAGCACGCGCGTCAGGTAATGGAAGGGCTTAATCAGGCGGGTACACTGCCGGTGCCGCTGGTGCTTCAGCCGCTGGTCAAATCGCCGGATGAGGCGCTGGCGCTCTGCCGGGCAGCGAATCACGACAACCAGTGCGTCGGCATCATCACCTGGCTGCACACGTTTTCGCCGGCAAAAATGTGGATTGGCGGACTGAGCGTTTTAAATAAGCCGCTGCTGCAGTTCCATACCCAGTTTAATGCAGAGATCCCGTGGGACAGCATGGATATGGATTTTATGAACCTGAACCAGACCGCACACGGCGGCCGCGAGTTCGGTTTCATCGGCGCACGTATGGGATTACAGCATAGCGTGATCACCGGCCACTGGCAGGATCGCACCAGCCAGCAGCGTATCAGCCGCTGGATCAACGCCGCGCTGGCAAAACAGGCGAGCCAGCAGCTTAAGGTTGCCCGTTTTGGCGATAACATGCGTGAAGTTGCCGTCACTGAAGGTGACAAGGTTGCCGCCCAGATCCAGTTTGGCTACGCCGTTAACGGCTGGGGCGTGGGCGATCTGGTTGAGGTGATCAATGGCGTCAGCGACGGTGACGTCAGCGCGCTGATCGATGAGTATGAGAGTCAGTATCTCTTCAGCGAGGCGGCAGCCGTTAACGGCGACAAGCGGCAGAACGTGCTGGACGCTGCGCGCATTGAGCTGGGCCTGAAACGCTTCCTGGAGGATGAAGGGTGTAAAGCGTTTACCACCAACTTCCAGACGCTGCACGGTATGACGCAGCTGCCAGGGCTGGCAGTGCAGCGTCTGATGGGCCAGGGCTATGGCTTTGCCGGCGAGGGTGACTGGAAAACCGCAGCGCTGCTGCACATTCTCAAAGTGCAGGCAGGCACACGTGCGGGCGGTACCTCTTTCATGGAGGATTACACGTATCACTTCTCGCCGGGCAACGATCTGGTGCTGGGTTCGCACATGCTGGAAGTTTGTCCTTCTATCGCCAAAGAGGAGAAACCGCTGATTGATGTTCAGTTCCTGGGTATTGGCGGCAAGGCCGATCCGGCGCGCCTGATTTTCTCGACGCCGGCCGGACGCGCGATCAATGCCAGCGTGATCGATCTTGGCGATCGTTTCCGCCTGCTGGTTAACGTGGTGGATGCGATTGAGCAGCCTAAACCGCTGCCAAAGCTGCCGGTTGCCCGTGCGCTGTGGCGTGCTCAGCCGTCGCTGGCAACGGCGTCAGAAGCCTGGATCCTTGGCGGCGGCGCGCACCATACGGTATTCAGCCAGGCGCTGGATCTGGAGGATATGTATCTCTACGGCGAACTGAACGGTATTGAAGTCATGGTGATCGATGAAGAAACCCGCCTGCCTGCGTTTAAGGACGCGCTGCGCTGGAACGAAGTTTATTACCGCTTAGCCCGCTGATTCTGATAACTGACCAGAAATTAAGCCGCGCGCCGTCGCGGCTTTTTTATTGCCTGAAATTCCCGGTTTAAAACCGGCCAGGGAGCCAATATCGGCCAGGGGCACATAAATGCGTATGGCAAGGGAGCCGGTATCGGCCAGGGGCGCATAAATGCACCCCCTACGGGGGTAACGGTGGCACGCCGCAGGGGCGGCATTAATGCCGCCCTGGTTTCCGCAGATATCCGATACGGGAAGATGGGGTTCTGGCAATGCGCGATGGGGCTGGCAGGCCGGTAAAGCCCGGGGTGAAGAGCTAAGCGTCCGCGCCAGGGATGGCGCGGCCGATCGGCAGGACGCCGGGTTCCTTTGCGATCACCCCGGGCTTGACCGGCCGTGGTATCGAAATGAATGGGAAGCCAGGGAGCCGGTGTCGGCCAAGGGCGCATAAATGCGTATGGCTGAGGAGCCAATATCGGCCAGGGGCGCATTAATGCGTATGGCTGAGGAGCCGGTATCGGCCAGGGGCGCATGAATGCGCCCCCTACGGGGTAACGGTGGCTCGCCGCAGGGGCGGCATTAATGCCGCCCTGGTTTCCGCAGATATCCGATACGGGAAGATGGGGTTCTGGCAACGCGTGATGGGGCTGGCAGGCCGGTAAAGCCCGGGGCGAAGAGCAAAGCGTCCGCGCCAGGGATGGCGCGGCCGATCGGCAGGACGCCGGGTTCCTTTGCGATCGCCCCGGGCTTTACCGGCCGTAGTATCGAAATGAATGGAGGCTGAGGAGCCGGTGTCAGCCAGGGGCGCATGAATGCGTATGGCTGAGGAGCCGGTATCGGCCAGGGGCGCATGGATGCGTATGGCCAGGGAGCCAATATCGGCCAGGGGCGCATTAATGCGCCCCCTACGGGGTGACTGTGGCATGCCGCAGGGGCGGCATTAATGCTGCCCTGGTTTCCGCAGATATCCGATACGGGAAGATAGGGTTCTGGCAACGCGCGATGGGGCTGGCAGGCCGGTAAAGCCCGGGGCGAAGAGCAAAGCGTCCGCGCCAGGGATGGCGCGGCCAATCGGCAGGACGCCGGGTTCCTTTGCGATCGCCCCGGGCTTTACCGGCCGTGGTATCGACATGAATGGAGGCAGGGAGCCGGTGTCGGCCAGGGGCGCATAAATGCGCCCCCTACGGGTGGGATGATGCCGGATGGAGGCCAGGGGCGTATAAATGCGCCCCTACGGGGTCAGGCGTTTGACCGGTGCGTTTTGCTGGCGATCCCACATCACGGTCAGCATGCGCTGCAAGGCGATAAAAGCAAACAGCAGGATACCGATAGCAATCTTGGTCCACCACGAACTCAGCGTCCCGTCGAAATTAATCCACGTCTGAATCAGACCCTGAATCAGTACGCCAAACAGCGTGCCGAGCACGGTACCCACACCGCCCGACAGCAGCGTACCGCCAATCACTACCGAAGCAATTGCATCCAGCTCTACGCCCAACCCGGCCAGCGCGTAACCGGCTGAGGTATAGATAGAGAACACAATACCGGCCAGCGTCGCCAGCGTTGTGGAAAGCATATAAACCTTAATGGTCGTCGCGCGGGTCGACACGCCCATCAGCTGCGCCGAGGTGAGATTGCCGCCAATAGCGTATACCTGATTTCCGAATCGGGTACGGTGCGCCAGAATAATGCCCCCGGCGACCACCACCAGCATAATCACCGCCAGCAGGCTCAGCCGTCCGCCGCCAGGGATTTTCCACGCCAGGCCTGACAGCGTGGCGTAAAGAGGATGATCAATCGGAATGGAATTCTCTGACACCAGGTAACTGCAGCCGCGCAGAAAAAACATACCTGCCAGCGTAATAATAAACGCCGGGATCTTCAGCGCATCAATCAGCCAGCCCATCATGGCGCCGAACAGCGCCCCCAGCGCGAGAACCACTGCAAACGCCAGCAGCGGATCCAGGTGGAAATCACCGATAATGCGTGCCAGAAACACGCCGGTAAAGGCGATCACCGCCCCTACAGACAGATCGATGCCGCCGGACAAAATCACAAAGGTCATGCCCACGGCAATAATGCCCAGAAAAGCGTTATCCGTCAGAATATTGCAGATAACCCGTGTTGATGCGAAGCCTGGAAACTGGCTCAGACAGAACAGATAACCTGCCACAAATACCAGCAGCGTGATCATCAATGGCAAATGACGCTTTATCATCTTGAACGCTTCCCCTTCAGCATGGCGATAAAACGCGGCGACTGCAGCAACAGCACGCACATCACGACCACCGCTTTCACAACCTGGTTGAGTTCTGGCGGGAAACCCGACAGCAGGATCCCGGTATTCATAGACTGGATAATCAGAGCACCCATCAGCGACAGCACCAGGTTAAAGCGGCCGCCCATCAGGGATGCGCCGCCAATCACCACGGCCAGAATGGCATCCAGCTCCAGCCACAGGCCGGCGTTATTGGCGTCAGCACCCCGGATATCGGCTGCCACAATCAGTCCGGCTACCGCCGCACATAAGCCGCTAATCACATAGGTCGACATCACCACCAGCCAGCCGTTAACGCCTGCATTGCGCGCCGCGCGCAGGTTGATGCCCACCGCTTCAATAAACAGCCCCAGCGCTGTTTTGCGCGTTAGCAACCAGACGGCCAGCGCCACCAGCAGCGTGATCCACACCGGTACCGGTAACCAGAGCAGCGAGCCGCTGCCAAACCACGCCAGGCTCTCGCTGTTGAACGTCACGATCTGCCCCTGCGTAATCAGCTGGGCCACGCCCCGCCCCGCTACCATAAGAATCAGCGTGGCCACAAACGGCTGAATCTTCAGCAGCGCAACCAGCACCCCATTCCATAAGCCGCATAGCAGACCGGTGCCCAGCGTTACCAGTACAATCACGCTCAGGCTATGTCCGGCGACGGTCAGCGTGGCCGCCGTTGCGCCCGCAATCGCCATAACCGCACCCACGGACAGATCAATTCCGCCGGTCGCAATCACCAGCGTCATCCCCACGGCGAGCAGCGCTACCGGTGCAGCACGGTTCAGAATATCGATTGGGCTGCCAAACAGACGACCATCCTGAATATGAATGGCAAAAAAGTTATTCGCGACCAGGCTGTCAATCAGCAGCACCAGAATCAGCGCGGCGATCTGTGGCATACCCGGCGGCAGTTTCAGCTTACGTCTTTCAGGTTTTGACTGTGTCATAGGTGATTCAAGCATGTTGTGCGCCTCCCTCAGCAATGGCGTTCACAATGGACGCCACGGAGAGCTGCTCGAGTGGAATTTCAGCCACCTGCTTCAGATCGCGCATAATCACTACGCGATCGGCGTAGCCAACCAGCTCTTCCAGTTCCGAAGAGATCACCAGCAGCGCCAGACCATCCGCGCAGAGCGACTCGATCAAACGAATAATCTCAGCGTGCGCCCCCACATCGATGCCGCGCGTGGGCTCATCCAGGATCAGAAACTGGGGTTTGGTCACCAGCCAGCGCGACAGCAGCACCTTCTGCTGATTGCCGCCTGACAGCAACTCGATCGGCTGGTCGGCGTGCGGCGTACGAATGCCGAGACTTTTAATAAAGCGATCGGCAATAGCCTGCTGCTCGCGTCGCTTGATTGGACGCAGCCAGCCGCGCTGGGCCTGCAGCGCCAGAATAATATTCTCACGCACGGAAGCCGCACCAATAATGCCATCTGTTTTACGATCTTCGGGACAAAACCCCATTCCGAGGCGGGAGGCCTGCGCCGGGGTACGAATAGTCTGCACCTTGCCTTTAATGCGCGCAGTACCGCGATCGGCCCGCCGGATCCCAAACAGCACCTCTGCGGTTTCAGTGCGGCCTGAGCCGAGCAGACCCGCCAGGCCGACTACCTCGCCCGGCCTGACCTGCAGGCTGAAGGGTTCAATGGTGCCTTTTTTGCCGTAATCTTCAAACGCAACCACCGGCTGATCGCTGCGTAAGGTGCTGCCCTGCCGCTGCAGTGCGGTTTCGAGCAGCTCACGCCCCAGCATCAGTTTGATAAGCTCTATTTGCGGCAGTGAGGCGGTATCACGCGTGGCAATAAACTGGCCGTTGCGTAACACGGTAATGCGATCGGTAATACGGTACACCTGATCAAGAAAATGGGTCACAAAGATCAGACTCATGCCTCTGGCGCGCAGCTGCGCCATCAGCGTAAACAGCATCTCTACTTCACTGGCATCCAGACTCGCCGTGGGCTCATCCAGAATCAGTATCTGTGCGGACAAATCGACCGCGCGGCAGATAGCGATAATCTGCTGCATGGCGACAGAGTAATGTCCCAGCGGGCGCGTTACATCCAGCGCGAAGCCATAATTGCGCATCAGCGTGTCAGCATCACGGTTCATTTTGCGACGATCGACCATGCCAAAACGCTTTGGCTCACGGCCAATATAAAGGTTATCCGCCACCGACATATTTGGCAGCAGGTTAACTTCCTGATAGACCGTGCCGATCCCTGCGCGCTGCGCATCTGCCGTACTGTGCGGCGTGATTGCCTCTCCGTTAAGGGTGACAGTACCGGCATCGCGTGAATAGACGCCGGTCAGCACTTTAATCAGCGTTGATTTACCAGCGCCGTTTTCACCCAGCAGCGCCATGATCTCGCCTTTGCGGATAGTAAACGACACGTTGTCCAGCGCTTTTACGCCGGGAAACCCTTTACTGATGCCGCTCAGCGTGAGCAGCGGTGTATCATCGATGGTGCTCATCAGGCTCTACCTCGCTGACGTCAGCAGAGCCGCCCCGCAGGGCGGCTGCAGGGATCAGTAACCCATGTTTTTCTTTTTATCGAGTTCTGTCTGCGCATCCGCCGGCAGGAAGAGCTTCGACTCCGTTTTAATGATTTTTGGTGGCATGGTGCCATCTTTCTTAAACTTCTCCAGCGCATCAAACGCCGGGCCGGCCATATCTGGCGTCAGCTCTACGTTGGCATTGGCCTCACCGGCCAGCATCGCTTTATAGATATCCGGTACGCCATCAATCGACCCCGTCAGAATATCTTTGCCCGGCTTCAGACCTGCTTCTTTTATCGCCTGGATGGCACCGATTGCCATGTCATCATTGTGGGCATACACCATGCAGATGTTTTTGCCGTTATTCTCAGCTTTAATAAAGCTCTCCATCACCTCTTTACCTTTACTGCGGGTAAAGTCACCGGATTGAGAACGGATCACTTTAATGTTGTTATGTCCGGCTATCGCCTCTGCAAACCCTTTTTTACGATCAATAGCCACACTGGCACCGACCGTTCCCTGCAGTTCGACAACGTTACACTGCTTGTCGCCGACGGTTTTCACCAGCCAGTCACCAATCAGCTTGCCTTCCAGCACGTTGTCTGCGGTCACCACTGACATGTAGAGGGATTTATCCTTAACGACAATGGCGCGATCCAGCAGGAATACCGGGATTTTGGCATCTTTCGCTTCTTCCAGCACCGGCTCCCAGCCGGTCTGCACCACCGGCGCGATGAAGATGGCATCCACTCCCTGAGCAATAAACGAACGTACTGCTTTGATCTGATTTTCCTGCTTCTGCTGGCCATCGGCGATTTTCAGCGTAATACCGCGCTTTTTAGCTTCGCTTTTCGCTACGCTGGTTTCAGCTGCACGCCAGCCCGATTCTGAACCAACCTGCGAGAATCCCACTGTCATATCAGCAGCCAGCACCGGCGTGCTAAGCGCGGCGCTTACCATGGCGGTCAGGAGTAAACGTTTCCACATAGTTTTCATTCCTCTGAAGGGAGTGTGTAGTCGGGGTACAAACGCAGATTAAGCCTGACGTAATTCAGGTAAAACTAGCGCGACGTAACTCACAAAACAGAATGATTTAAAGGAGTTACGCTGTTGAAGCATGATTAGTGACCGTCAGCTTTATGGATAAAACGGCTGTGTTTTATTATCGAAGGGGATAAATAACTGTAATAAACAGAACTGGTTAGATTTGAACAGGCTGGAAGCGATTACAACGGCTGCGTAAAGAATGGTTATGCTGTTGTTCATAAAGCAATAAGCAATTTTGTGATAACCCGCACACTACGCCAGACGGTACGCTGGCTTAATCAACCCGTTGTGCCGGCGGGACTTAATTGCCGGCAAAAAATAAATAAAAAAAGCGCGGCGGTTATCCCCTGTTAGTTTTTCTCACAGCAGGGGAAATAAGATGTTTTCAAAATAGATGTTTTGCTGTGAAACCGCGCGGCATAACTAAAAAAATTGCTACTACTGAAGTAATTAATCTACCTGGTCTGAATTTTAAATTTTTTTAACACGGATATATAGACAGCAGCAGCGTGCTCCCTATACTTGAGCCCTCAATCGTTCTTTCTGTTTAATGGCAATCATGACTGCGCTGGATTACCTGCTAAAATTTCGCAAAGTGAATAATCTTGAGAGTCTTGAAAAACTCTACGATCATCTCAACTATTCGCTGACCGATGATAATGACATCATCAATATGTATCGTGCTGCCGATCATCGCCGCGCTGAACTGGTCTCTGGTGGCCGATTATACGATCTGGGCTGTGTACCTAAGTCAGTGTGGCGCTATGTGGTTTAATTATGTCTGAATCTCTTCACTCACCGCGCATCGGGGGCTGGCTGCTACTGCCGCTGGCCTGGCTGATTATGACCATGCTCACCAGCGCACTGGTTATCGCGCTCTACCTGCGTCCTCTGTTTGACAGCGAGCTGCGCACCACTCTGTTTTCACACGCTAATCTGCTGTTATCGCCGTGGCTGATTTCCCTGCTTACTGCCACTGCGGTCTGGCTCTACAGTATCTGGGTAGGCTGGATATTCTGCAGACGCTCACGGCGCCTGCCACGCCACTATACAATCTGGCTGCTGATGACCGTACTGCTGGCGCTGAAAACCTTTGCGTTTACGCCGGTTGCAGACGGCAAAGCGCTGCAGACTTTGCTTCTGACGCTGCTGGCTGCCGCCCTGTTCGTTCCCTACTTTAAGCGCTCACGGCGGGTTAAACATACGTTTACTGCTCCGTAATTCGTCAGGAATTTAATTCTGCGTGCTCTCAGGGCTGCTCCCGCCGGCGTAAAGGTTGAGATGTAGCTCTCATTTCCGGATAATATCTGCCTTTAGGCTTCCCAGGTTAAACCATGACCGATTACTTGCTTCTCTTTATTGGCACAGTGCTGGTGAACAACTTCGTGTTGGTCAAATTTCTCGGCCTCTGCCCGTTCATGGGCGTGTCAAAAAAACTGGAAACGGCCATTGGCATGGGACTTGCCACCACGTTTGTTATCACCCTCGCTTCGGTGTGCGCCTGGCTGGTTAACCATCTGATTTTGATCCCGCTGGATCTGGTTTATCTGCGCACCATGGCCTACATCCTGGTGATTGCCGTCGTGGTCCAGTTCACAGAAATGGTGGTGCGGAAAACCAGTCCATCTCTCTACCGGCTGCTGGGGATCTTCCTGCCGTTAATCACCACCAACTGTGCGGTACTGGGTGTGCCATTACTGAGCGTTAATCTTAACCATACGTTTCTGCAGGCCGCCCTCTACGGCTTTAGCGCCTCGCTGGGCTTTTCACTGGTGATGGTGCTGTTTGCCGGCATGCGTGAACGTCTGGTGCTGGCTAACGTGCCGGCACCGTTTAAAGGTAACTCTATCGCCCTGATTACCGCCGGCCTGATGGCGCTGGCGTTTATGGGCTTTACCGGTCTGGTGAAATTCTGATATGACCGCTATCTGGATAGCAATTGCTGTACTCAGCGCGCTGGGGCTGATTTTTGGTGGCCTGCTCGGCTACGCTTCGCGCCGTTTTGAGGTGGAAGAAGACCCTATTGTCGAACAGATTGATGCCGTACTGCCACAAAGCCAGTGCGGCCAGTGCGGCTACCCGGGGTGCCGCCCTTATGCGGATGCGGTAGGTAATAACGGTGAAGCGATCAATAAATGTGCACCGGGTGGTGAGCAGACCATGCTCAGGCTGGCTGAACTGCTGAACGTTGAGCCGCAGCCACTTGATGGTGGCGCCGACATCCTTACGCCGGTGCGTACCGTCGCGTGGATCGACGAAGAGAACTGCATCGGCTGCACCAAGTGCATTCAGGCGTGCCCGGTGGATGCTATTGTGGGTGCCACGCGCGCCATGCACACCGTGCTCAGCGACGTCTGCACGGGCTGCGACCTGTGTGTCGCTCCGTGCCCGACTGACTGCATTGAGATGCGCCCGGTCGCCACCACCCCAGCAAGCTGGAAGTGGGATCTCAACACTATTCCTGTAAAAGTGATCCCGGCAGAACATCATGCTTAATCTGTTAAATCTGTTTCGCAAAGAGAAGCTGTGGGATTTTCAGGGCGGTATTCATCCGCCGGAAATGAAAACACAGTCTAACGGCACGCCGCTGAGCACGCTGCCGTTGCCTGAACAGTTTATTATTCCCCTGAAGCAGCATATTGGCCATGAGGGTGAGCTCTGCGTCTCGCCAGGCGATCGCGTGCTGCGCGGTCAGCCGCTGACTTTTGGCAGCGGACGTATGCTGCCGGTACATGCGCCAACCTCAGGCACCATAGAGGCTATCGCGCCGCACATGACGGCGCACCCGTCCGGGCTCTCAGAGCTGTGCATTTTCCTGCGGGCTGACGGTGACGATCGCTGGATCGAGCGTGACGCGCAGCCTGATTACCGCGCGCTGAGCCGGGAAGAGGTCATCAGGCGCATCCACAGCGCCGGCGTGGCCGGGCTGGGTGGCGCCGGGTTCCCGACCGCCACTAAATTGCGTGGCGGCCTGCAGGGTGTCAAAACGTTAATCATCAATGCCGCAGAGTGCGAGCCTTATATCACCGCTGATGATCGGCTGATGCAGGATCACGCAGCTGAAGTGCTGGAAGGCTGCCGGATCCTCGCCTGGGTGCTGCAGGCAGAACGCGTTCTGGTAGGTATTGAAGATAACAAACCTGACGCCATTGCTGCCCTGAAACAGGCGCTGCGCGGCGAACGCGATATTGAGATCCGGGTTATCCCGACAAAATATCCCTCTGGCGGCGCGAAACAGCTGACAAAAATCCTGACCGGACGGGAAGTGCCGCACGGCGGACGCTCAACCGATATTGGCGTCCTGATGCAGAACGTCGGTACCGCCTGGGCGGTTAAGCGTGCGATTGTTGATGGTGAACCCATCACCGAGCGCGTGGTCACGCTGACCGGCGATGCGATTGCGCAACCGCGCAATGTCTGGGGGCGTCTTGGTACCCCGATCAGTCACCTGCTGCGCCAGGTCGGTTTCCAGCCGGGTCCGCGTCAGATGGTGATCATGGGCGGGCCACTCATGGGCTTTACCCTGCCCTCCCTCGACGTGCCGGTGGTAAAAATTACCAACTGTATTCTGGCGCCTGCCGCCAGCGAAATGGCTGCACCGCAGGAAGAGCAATCCTGTATCCGCTGCAGCGCCTGCGCGGATGCCTGTCCGGCGAAGCTGCTGCCGCAGCAGCTTTACTGGTATAGCCAGGGCGGCGATCATGAAAAAGCGCGCGCGCATAATATCGATGACTGTATCGAATGCGGCGCCTGCGCCTATGTCTGTCCAAGCAATATTCCGCTGGTTCAGTATTACCGGCAGGAAAAAGCTGAGCTGCGCGCTATCGATCTTGAGGCGAAACGTACAGCAGAAGCCAAGGCGCGCTTTGAGGCGCGTCAGGCACGCCTGGAACGCGAGAAACTGGCGCGTGAAGCGCGTCATGAAGAAGCGAAGCAGCGCGTTGCACGCAGCGATAACGGTGAACGCGACGCTGCCGCTGCTCGCGTTAAAGCGCGTCAGGCGAAAACGCCAGAGCAGGAAATAGCCGAACGTGAAGCGCGTCACGCCCAGGCGCTGGCACAGCAGGCGGCAACCCAGGCAGAAACGCAGCCGGTTACCCGTCAGACCGGCGATCCGCGTAAAGCGGCGGTGGAAGCCGCAATCGCCCGGGCGAAAGCGAAAAAAGCGGCTCAGCCAGAGAGCGAAGCCACGGCAGAGAACGACCCGCGTAAAGCAGCGGTGGAAGCCGCAATTGCGCGTGCGAAAGCGAAAAAGGCAGCCACGGAGCGTCCTGAGGTGAGTCCTGCTGATATGCCGGCAGCGGAAGCCTCTGCACCGGCAACGGAAGAGGATCCGCGTAAAGCTGCCGTCGCCGCGGCTGTTGCCCGTGCCAAAGCGAAAAAAGCAGCCGCGCAGGCCACAACCGCAGACGAGCCGGTTGCCGAAACGTCTGCGCCGGCAGCGGAAGAGGATCCGCGTAAAGCTGCCGTTGCCGCAGCTGTTGCCCGCGCCAAAGCGAAAAAAGCAGCCGCGCAGGCCACAACCGCAGACGAACCGGTCGCCGAAACGCCTGCGCCGGCAGCGGAAGAGGATCCGCGTAAAGCTGCCGTCGCCGCGGCCATTGCCCGCGCCAAAGCGAAAAAAGCAGCCGCGCAGGCCACAACCGCAGACGCGCCGGTTGCCGAAACGCCTGCGCCGGCAGCGGAAGAGGATCCGCGTAAAGCTGCCGTTGCCGCAGCTGTTGCCCGCGCCAAAGCGAAAAAAGCAGCCGCGCAGACCACAACCGCAGACGAGCCGGTTGCCGAAACGCCTGTGCCGGCAGCGGAAGAGGATCCGCGTAAAGCTGCCGTCGCCGCGGCCGTTGCCCGCGCCAAAGCGAAAAAAGCAGCCGCGCAGGCAGAAAGCTCACCGCCGCAGGCGGTACCGGCGGAACCTGAACCTGAAGACCCACGCAAAGCGGCCATCGCTGCGGCGGTCGCCCGTGCTAAAGCGCGTAAAGCGCAGCAGCAGCCTTCGACCACTGAGGAATAAATGGCCTTTCGTATCGCAAGCTCTCCCTACACCCATAACCGGCGCAGCACCGGTAACATAATGCTGCTGGTGGTACTGGCCGCCCTGCCCGGCATGGCGGCGCAGTGGTATTTCTTCGGCAGTGGTTTTCTGATCCAGGTTGTGCTGGCTATTGCGACAGCGCTGCTGACCGAAGCGGCGATACTGCGGTTGCGTCACAGCGCCGTTAAGCCGGTGCTGGCAGATAACTCAGCTCTGCTGACCGCGCTGCTGCTCGGGATCAGCCTGCCGCCGCTTGCGCCCTGGTGGCTGATTGTTCTGGGTACCCTGTTTGCCATTCTGATTGCTAAACAGCTCTATGGCGGACTGGGTCAGAATCCGTTCAACCCGGCAATGGTCGGCTATGTGGTGCTGCTGATCTCTTTCCCGGTGCAGATGACCAGCTGGCTGCCGCCCGATGCGCTGCAGGCGGTAAAACCGGACCTGATGGATTCACTCAGTATGGTGTTCCGCGGCCATACGCTGGCAGGCGAAACCATACAGCAGCTGCAGCTTGGGGTGGATGGCATCAGTCAGGCCACGCCGCTCGATACGTTTAAAACCGGACTGCGTGCCGGCCACAGCGCCGAAGCGCTTCACGCACAGCCCATCTACGCCGGGGTGCTGGCAGGGCTGGGCTGGCAGTGGGTCAACCTGGGCTATCTGCTGGGCGGCATGCTGCTGCTGGCAAAAAATGCGATTCGCTGGCATATCCCGGCCAGTATGCTGGCCTCGCTGGCGGTGTGCGCCACGCTCGGCTGGATCTTCTCGCCTGAGACGCTTAATACACCGCTCACCCACCTCTTTTCGGGGGCGACAATGCTGGGCGCATTCTTTATCGCCACCGATCCGGTTACCGCCTCCACCACTAACCGGGGGCGTCTGATCTATGGCGCGCTGATCGGTCTGCTGGTCTGGCTGATCCGCAGCTTTGGCGGCTATCCGGATGGCGTAGCGTTCGCCGTGCTGCTGGCAAATATCTGCGTGCCGCTGATTGACTACTACACTCAGCCGCGCGTTTATGGTCACCGGAAGGATTAAGGCATGATCGACGCTATTCGCAAAAACGCGGTGACGCTGGGGATGTTTGCCGTGGTGACGACCGGTGTAACCGCCGTGGTGAACTATGTGACCAAACCCACCGTTGAGCATCAGACTGCGCTGCAGCAGAAAAACCTGCTGGATCAGGTGGTACCGACCGCGCTGTACGATAATGCTATTCAGCAGGAGTGTTATCTGGTGCGCAACGCGGCGCTGGGTAACGAGCAGCCGCATCACCTGTATATCGCCCGTAAAGGCGACAAGCCGGTGGCCGCGGCGCTGGAAAGCACCGCCCCCGATGGTTACTCCGGGGCGATTCAGCTACTGGTAGGCGCCGACTTCAGCGGTACCGTGCTGGGCGTGCGGGTGATTGAACATCACGAAACACCCGGACTGGGTGATAAAATTGAGCTGCGCATCTCTGACTGGATCAACAGCTTTAATGGAAAACAGGTCAAAGGGGCCGATGACCCGCACTTTGCCGTGAAGAAAGATGGCGGCGATTTCGATCAGTTTACCGGTGCGACCATTACGCCGCGCGCGGTGGTTAACGCCACTAAACGCACGGCGCTCTATATTGAAACGCTGCCAGCGACGTTGCGTTCGCTGCCGGAATGTGGAGAAACACCATGAGTGAAGCGAAAAATCTGCTGATTGGCGGTTTATGGAAAAATAACTCTGCGCTGGTACAGCTGCTGGGACTCTGTCCGCTGCTGGCGGTGACCTCCACCGCAACCAATGCGCTGGGGCTGGGGCTGGCCACGACGCTGGTGCTGACCATTACCAACAGTGCCATCTCCGCCTCACGCCGCTGGGTACCGGCAGATATCCGCATCCCGATTTATGTGATGATTATCGCCTCGGTTGTCAGCTGCGTTCAGATGCTGATCAACGCTTATGCCTACGGTCTTTATCAGTCGCTGGGGATCTTTATTCCGCTGATTGTCACCAACTGTATTGTCGTGGGCCGCGCTGAAGCGGTAGCGTCAAAAAGCAGTATCCCGCTCTCCGCGCTGGATGGATTTGCTATCGGTATGGGCGCGACCTGCGCCATGGTCACGCTGGGATCCCTTCGCGAGCTGATTGGCAGCGGTACGCTGTTCAACGGTGCCGATCAGCTGCTCGGCCCGTGGGCAACCTCGCTGCGCATTGAAGTAGTGCACTTTGATTCACCTATGCTGCTGGCCATGCTGCCGCCCGGCGCCTTTATCGGTCTCGGCATGCTGCTGGCAGGAAAGTATGTTATCGATCAGAAAATGAAACAGCGCGCCGTGCTGCGCGCTGAAGCGGAAGCTAAAACAGTGGCTGCGCCAGGTGAAATCGGGAAAGCGGTGTGAATAAAGAGAAGCGCCTGCAGATCCTGACCCGTCTGCGTGATAACAATCCGCATCCGACCACTGAGCTGCAGTTCAGCTCACCGTTTGAACTGCTGATTGCGGTCCTGCTCTCGGCTCAGGCGACCGATGTCAGCGTAAACAAAGCCACGGCCCGTCTTTATCCGGTAGCGAATACTCCGGCGGCCATGCTGGCGCTCGGCGTTGACGGCGTCAAAGCGTACATTAAAACCATCGGGCTGTTTAACAGCAAGGCGGAAAACGTGATTAAAACCTGCCGCATATTGCTGGAGCAGCATGGCGGCGCGGTGCCGGAAGATCGTGCCGCGCTTGAGGCGCTGCCGGGCGTGGGCCGTAAAACCGCCAACGTGGTGCTGAACACCGCCTTTGGCTGGCCTACTATCGCCGTCGACACGCATATCTTTCGCGTCAGTAACCGTACACGCTTTGCGCCGGGTAAAAATGTGGAAGAGGTTGAAGAGAAACTGCTGAAAGTGGTGCCTGCCGCGTTTAAAGTCGACTGCCATCACTGGCTGATTCTGCACGGGCGTTATACCTGTATAGCGCGCAAGCCGCGCTGCGGGGCCTGCCTGATTGAAGACCTGTGCGAATACCGTGACAAGACAGAGATCTGAACGCGCGATGCCGTTTTACTGCACCGCGCGCCATTTTACGCTTCCGGGCTGCTCAGCGTAGCCCGTACATGCGGCAGGCACTGCGGATAGTGCTGCTGGATATATTCAATCATCTTCTCCCGCACGTAACAGCGCAGGTCAAACGCGGTAGGTGAATTATGGGCCGTCATCAGTAGCCTGATGGTCATGGTTTTTTCAGTGGTCTCAGTAACCTGCAGCACCTGCGTCTCCCGATCCCAGAGCCGGGTTTCATTGAGTATTTTTTCAAAATGGTCGCGCAGCGGCTCCAGCGGCATAGAGTAATCCAGATAAAGAAATACGGAACCTAAAATCTGTGCGTTGTTACGCGTCCAGTTCTGGAACGGATTTTCCGTAAAATAGGTTATCGGCAGTACAAGGCGGCGCAAATCCCAGAGACGTACAACGACATAGGTCAGGTTTATTTCCTCAATCCAGCCCCACTCTTTTTCTACTACCACCGCATCATCAATTTTTATTGGCTGGGTAAAAGCAATCTGAATACCGGCAAACAGATTAACCAGCGACTTCTGTAATGCAAACCCGATAATTATACCGGCCACCCCGGCCCCGGCAAGGATCGTCGTGCCAAACTTGCGCACACCCGGAAAGCTCAGCAAAATCAAAGATAAACAGAGTGTCACCAGCACGACGATGACCACTTTTTTCACATACATGATCTGCGTGCGAATTTTTCGTGCGCGCAGGTTATTTGAGATATTTATGTCATAACGAATAAACAGCATGTCCTGCGCGACATTAATCATCCTGATCATCAGCGAGCAGAAGGATAATATAATAAAGATGTGCAGTGTGGCATTAATAAAGCCAAGCGACTCCGGCTGAATATTAACATAATCTACGCCCGCGCTAATGAATAACAGCGGTAAAATAAGAAACATTGAGCCGCGCAGATGCTTTTCGAGAGATTTGAACAGTTTTTTATCACGCCCCTGCCAGTAACGGATCAGGCTGAGAAGAACAAATCGCGCCAGGAAGCCCAGTGCGAGCGACAGTGTGACGAGTAATACAGCAGGCACCCATTGCGGGACACCAGATAACTCACCCAGTATCAACGGCATCATTTTCCCTCATTGTTGACTGACGGCACGGCATCGCCAGTACGCTGAAAACACTGCCAGTTTCATCGTCAACGATAACCGGCACACAACATTTTGCTGACATGAGTATATGAAATTTATGAGAAACAGCGTCTGCCCGTTGCTGATTATTCGCCCGAAAAGGTGAGCTGATGTTTCCGTCAGCCGCAAACGGCGTCTGATGCCGGCTGAGCCGTGCCATGCTCTGCCAGTTTATCCGCCGGTAAAAAGGCCCTGCCGCGCCTGAAAAGTGCAGTTTCTTTTTTCACCTGATTAATTAATTGGAAAATTTGTGCACCAGATCAACAAAGTAGCGTTTCGGAAACGCCATCCTGCGCTTTTAGCTCAACAATCAACCTATTGTGCCCAAAATTCACTATTAAGCAGCAATATATGCCGTATAAATATTCATCATTAGTCTGTTATTCTGTTTTACTGCCACCTGGCGGTTTATTTCAGTAAACGGGTTTCTTAAACCCATATATCGCATGTTTATTCTGTTACAATTGATTTACACCCTATTAAACACTAAGTCATCTCGCTTAGTCGCGAATATCGCCCTGCCGGCATCGGGTATTCCAGCGTGTAAAAAATACTTGCCCTGTGGCTCCGATTCAGCCAAATTAGGCGCCGTTTTTCCTTTCTAATAACAATGTTGCGCGGGATGACCCAGACCGACGCAGACTTAATTCCTGTTACAAAACAGGCGATGTATAAACTGAGGTACACGTGTCAACTGCAAACAAACACACTGACGAGGCGGTAAGCCTCAACGCCTTCCGGCAACCTAAAGCATTTTATCTGATCTTCTCCATTGAGCTGTGGGAGCGCTTCGGCTACTACGGTTTACAGGCCATCATGGCGGTTTACCTGGTTAAACAGCTGGGGATGTCTGAAGCGGACTCTATTACGCTGTTTACCTCATTTAGCGCGCTGGTCTATGGCCTGGTGGCTATCGGCGGCTGGCTGGGTGACAAAGTACTCGGCACCAAGCGCGTGATTGTACTGGGCGTGATGGTGCTGGCGCTCGGCTATGCGCTGATCGCGTTTTCCGGGCATGACACCACGCTGGTTTACGTCGGTATGGCGACGATTGCCGTGGGCAGCGGCCTGTTCAAAGCGAACCCCTCTTCGCTGCTCTCGACCTGCTATGCGAAAGACGATCCGCGCATCGACGGCGCATTCACCATGTTCTATATGTCGATCAACATCGGTTCACTGTTCTCCATGATGCTGACGCCATGGCTGGCAGCGAAATATGGCTGGGGTGCCGCCTTCTCGCTCTCCGTCGTGGGGCTGGTGATCACGCTGCTTAACTTCCTGTTCTTTAAACGCCTGGTGAAAGAGTACGGTTCGAAGCCGGACTTTGCTCCGCTGCAGGTGGGTAAACTGCTGCTGACAATCGTGGGCGTCGCGGTGCTGATCGCACTCGCCACCTGGCTGCTGCATCACCAAAGCATTGCGCGCATGACGCTCGGCGTTGTTGCTCTGGGCATTGTTCTGATCTTTGCCAAAGAAGCGTTCACGCTGCAGGGTGCGGCGCGCCGCAAAATGATTGTGGCGTTTCTGCTGATGGTGGAAGCGATTGTATTCTTTGTGCTCTATATGCAGATGCCTACCTCGCTCAACTTCTTTGCGATCCGCAACGTAGAGCATGCCATTTTCGGCATCGCGTTTGAGCCGGAGCAGTTCCAGGCGCTGAATCCATTCTGGATCATGGTCGCCAGTCCGCTGCTGGCTGCTGTCTATAACAAGCTGGGCGATAAGCTGCCAATGCCACATAAATTTGCCATTGGCATGGTGCTCTGCTCCGGCGCGTTTCTGGTACTGCCGCTCGGTGCCGGCTTTGCAAATCAGGCAGGAATTGTCTCCGTCAACTGGCTGATCCTGAGCTATGCCCTGCAGAGTATTGGTGAGCTGATGATCTCCGGCCTGGGTCTGGCAATGGTGGCGCAGCTGGTACCCCAGCGTCTGATGGGCTTTATCATGGGCTCATGGTTCCTGACCACCGCGGGCGCAGCAATGATCGCTGGTAAAGTGGCCAACCTGATGGCGGTGCCGGAGAACGTGACCGATCCGCACACCTCACTGGCGGTTTACAGCCAGGTCTTTCAGCAGATTGGTATCGCCACCGGCGTTATTGCCCTGCTGATGCTGGTCACTGCCCCGCTGCTTAATCGCATGACGCAGGATGCGTCTGACGGTGCACTGAAGCGCGCCGGCGCCAGCGAGTAACCGCATACGGCTCTGCGTTATGCCATCTCTGATGGCGTCGCGGAGCCGCTTTTCTCCTGATAAGTTCCTTCCCATCTCCCTTTTTCCCTTGTAGTTTACTCAGAGTCCGCTATCCGGCGTGCCGCATTTGTCACGTCACTCATATCATTTGTTGAGGAGATGCAACAATGAAACTCTATTGCAAGCCCGGTGCCTGTTCCCTGTCCCCCCATATTGTCGCCCGCGAATGCGGCCTCGACTTTACGCAGGTGAATGTTGATTTGCAGAGCAAGCTAACGGAACAGGGCGAAGATTACTGGCAGATCAACCCTAAAGGTCAGGTCCCGGCGCTGCAGTTTGATGACGGAACGATACTGACAGAAGGCGTAGCGATTGTGCAGTATCTGGCGGATCTCAAACCCGATTATCACCTGCTGGCCCCGACCGGCAGTCTGACGCGCTACCATACACTGGAGTGGCTGAGTTTTGTCAGCAGCGAGCTGCACAAGGGATTTACGCCGCTGTTTCGCCCCGATACGCCAGACGCGTACAAGCCTCAGGTGCGTGCTCAGCTGGAGAAAAAGTTTCAGCTGGTGAATACGGCGCTGGAGGATAAACAGTGGCTGCTGGGCACACGCTATACCGTGGCCGATATCTATCTGTATGTGGTTACGCGCTGGGCAAAAGCAGTGAAGCTGCAGCTCGACGGGATGCCGGCGCTGGACGCGTGGTTTGCCCGCGTGAGTGAGCGTCCGGCGGTTCAGGCGGCGCTGCAGGCAGAAGGTCTGGCGTAAGCCTCGCGGCAGGCCGGCGCGGTGACCGGCCTGCCGTATGATTACAGTTTTTCTGCCGCGAAATGCTGCTGCGGCTGCGCAATAGCGTCCTGTGCCGCGACCAGCTGCAGCTCATACTCTCCCATCTGGTGGGTTTTCAGCATCACTTCATATACCGCTGCAGTGACATGCTCCAGCGCCTGCTGCAGCGATTTACCATGCAGCAGATCCACCAGCAGCAGACCGCTGGTCAGATCGCCCACGCCTACCGGCTGACGTACGCCAAAGTCCACCAGCGGGCGGCTGATATGCCAGCACTCATCAGCGGTAACCAGCAGCATCTCAAAGCGGTCGCTGCGCCGGCCGGCACGCGCCAGATGTTTGACCAGCACCACTTTCGGCCCCTGCGCAATCAGCAGACGCGCCGCATCCACTGCCTGGTCAATATCAGCAACCGTCTGCCCGCTCAGCATTTCCAGCTCCAGCAGATTGGGGGCAATCAGATCGCTGGCCGGCAGCGCCTGTTTACAGTGAAACTCTGCCACACCCGGCGCCACGATACAGCCTTTCTCCGGATGCCCCATCACCGGATCGCAGAAAAACCAGGCGTCCGGGTTAGCGGCTTTAACTTCACGTACGATCGCCAGAATCTGCTCACCCTGCTCTGCCGACCCCAGATAACCGCTGAGTACGGCATCGCAGGTTTTCAGGCGATCGATGGCGGCAATGCCGTTGACAATCTCAGTCAGATGGCTGGCCGGCATGACCGTACCGGTCCAGTGACCATACTGAGTGTGATTGGAGAACTGAACGGTATTCAGCGGCCAAACGTTTGCGCCCATGCGGCGCATCGGGAACTCTGCCGCGCTATTACCGGCGTGGCCAAACACCACGTGAGACTGAATTGCGAGAATATTTTTCATTATAACCCTGTACTGCCTTGCCATGAAAAAGGGCCGGAAACCGGCCCTGACACCTTACTGCCAGTTTATCAGGCAGTAGTGTTTTTTGCCGCGACGCAGCAGCGTAAAGCGGCCAAACAGCTTGTCGCTGTCGCTGAAACGATACTCGGCATCCGACTGTTTCTCTCCGTTCACAGAGACCGCATTAGAGCCGATCATGGTACGGGCCTGACCGCGTGACGGCACCAGCTCAGCGGCAACCAGCGCCTGCTGCAGATCGTCTTCCGCGCTGAGCGCGATAACCGGCATGCCGTCCTGCGCCAGCTGCTCAAAGTCTGCTTCGGTCATGTCGCTCAGGCTGCCTGAAAACAGGCTTTCTGTGATGCGTCTGGCCGCAGCCAGTCCTGCATCGCCGTGTACCAGGCGCGTGACCTGCTCGGCCAGCACGTACTGAGCGCGCGGCGCTTTGCCGCTGTTTTTGTCTTCTTCTTCGAGCGCGTTGATCTCATCCAGGCTCATGAAGGTAAAGAACTTCAGGAAGCGGTAAACATCCGCGTCAGCGGTGTTGATCCAGAACTGATAGAACTTATAAGGACTGGTTTTTTTCGCGTCCAGCCAGACGGCGCCACCTTCGGTTTTACCGAACTTGGTGCCGTCTGATTTAGTGATAAGCGGTACGGTCAGACCAAAGGCCTGCTGCTGATGCAGACGACGTGTCAGGTCGATACCCGAGGTGATATTTCCCCACTGATCAGAGCCGCCAATCTGCAGCACCACGCCATAACGCTTATAAAGCTCGGCAAAATCGTAGCCCTGCAGCAGATTGTAAGAGAATTCAGTGTAAGAGATCCCCTGATCCTCACGATTCAGACGCTGTTTAACCGCTTCGCGGTTGATCATCTGATTAACAGAGAAATGCTTACCGATATCGCGCAGGAACGTCAGCACATTCATGCCGCCGAACCAGTCGTAGTTATTCGCGGCGATAGCGCTATTATCTCCGCAGTCAAAGCTGAGGAATGGGGCAACCTGGTTGCGGATTTTTTCCACCCACTCACCTACGGTTTCACTGGTATTGAGCTTGCGTTCCGCTGCTTTAAAGCTGGGATCGCCAATCAGGCCGGTGGCTCCACCCACCAGCGCAACCGGCTTGTGTCCGGCATCCTGAAAACGCTTCAGGCAGAGCAGCGGCACCAGATGGCCCAAATGCAAGCTATCAGCGGTAGGGTCAAAGCCGCAATAGAGGGCAATTGGCCCTTGCGCCAGTCGCTCTGCTAACGCTTCTTCATCCGTTACCTGGGCCACAAGGCCCCGTTCCTGCAATTGTTGTATCAGGTTACTGCTGGTCATCACTGACTCCAAATTGATCGGGCTGCACCTGGGCTGGTACACAGCTTTCCGCTACGATGCGGAGACGAAAAAAAAGAGGGCTATAGCATAAAGCGCTGACGCTCACGGCGCCAGCGCTGAAACCGGGAAAAGCAGGTTTTACGGCGCTAACCGGTCAATCGTCCAGCCATTCTCACTGCGCTGATAGAGAAAACGATCGTGCAGCCGGTGTTCGCCGCCCTGCCAGAACTCCACGGCAGTAAACCGCACGCGGTATCCGCCCCAGAAAGTGGGCAGCGGGACGTCACCCTGCTGGAATTTCTGTTTGAGTTCCAGAAACTTGCTCTCCAGCACGCTACGCGCAGAGATGCGGCTCGACTGTTTTGAAACCCAGGCACCAATCTGGCTGTCGCGCGGCCGGCTATGGAAATATTTCATGACCTCCAGCGGCGAGAGTTTCTCTGCTTCGCCCAGCACCATCACCTGACGCTCCAGAAAGTGCCACGGCAGATGCAGTGAGATGCGCGGATTGTCTGCCAGCTGCAGCGCCTTCCGGCTACCGAGGTTAGTGTAAAAGATAAAGCCCTCAGCATCGTAGTGCTTGAGCAGTACAATGCGCTGATACGGCTGACCGCTGCTATCTACTGTCGCCACCGTCATGGCGGTGGGATCGGGCAGCTGCGCGGCACACGCCTGCTGCAGCCACTGTTCAAACAGGATCAGAGGATCCTCCGGCAAATCTTTGCGCCGCAGGCCGCCGCGGGTATATTCCCGGCGCAGATGGGCAATCTGTTGCAGGCTGTCGCTGTCGCTCATAGCGTCTCTCTTAACTCTCTTAAGACCGGTGGGTGTTTGCCGCATCCTGCAGTTCGCAGTCGTTGATAATCACTCTGTCATTGCGCTCAACAAAGGCGCTGGTGCCTTTCGACCAGAAAACATAGTGGCCGTCGCTGTAGCGCGCGCCGGATGCGGATACTGTCTGTTTCAGCGTCAGCGGTGTGCCGTCAAGAATAAAGCTGACCTGTTCTTTGCTGTTATCCAGCGTGACCGTCAGCGGCAGCGTACCGCACTGATAGTGCAGCGTTTCGGGCTGTGGCGCTGACTGCTGCAGCATACCGCAGCCGCTCAGTGCCAGGCAGCCCGCTGCCAGCATATATCTTTTCATTGCTTCTCCTTATCGTGTCGGCCGGCTGTTCGCCGGATAGATCGCGCCCAGCACGCTCATTTCACGCGCCCCGGTAACGGCAGGCAAATTGCCTGGCAGACCAGAAAGGGTTCTGAACGCCAGCCAGGCAAAGGCCAGCGCTTCCATATCATCCCCGCTGACGCCCGCAGCATCGGTAGGGGTAACTTCCGTGCCGGGAAGATGCGCCGCGAGCCGCGCCATGAGCAGCGGATTGCGGCCACCTCCGCCGCACACTAGCAGACGGTCGCAGCCGTTACTGAGCTGGATCTGCTGTGCAATTGTCAGCGCCGTCAGTTCGCTTAGCGTAGCCTGCACATCCTCCGGTGCCAGCGCCGGAAAAGCCTGCAGCTGACGCTCTATCCAGTCAGGATTAAAGTACTCCCGCCCGGTGCTTTTCGGTGGCGGCAGCGCAAACCAGGGATCGTTCAGCATCTGCTCCAGCAGCGCGGGCACGACCTGTCCGCTGGCGGCCCAGGCGCCGTTATGATCGTAGCTTACCCCCTGATGACGCCAGATCCAGGCATCAATCAGCATATTGCCAGGTCCGGTATCAAAGCCCCGCACCGGCTGCCCCGGGATCAGCAGCGACAGGTTAGCGATGCCGCCAATATTCAGCACCATGCGGCGTTCACTGCTGTCCATGAGCAGCGCCTGATGAAACGCAGGCACCAGCGGCGCACCCTGCCCGCCCAGCGCCATATCACGCCGGCGAAAATCGCCGACTACGGTCACGCCGGTGGCGGCGACAATCTGGTTATTATCGCCAATCTGCAGCGTATTGGGGGCCGCGCTGCCGGGTTCATGCCAAACGGTCTGACCGTGGCAGCCTATTGCCACAATGTCCTCTGCTTCCAGCGCCTGCTGACGCATCAGGGTCACCACCGCTTCGGCAAACAGCTTACCCAGTGCGGTATCGAGCTGCCCGAGCTGCGATAGCGTCAGTGGCTGTCCCTGACATATAGCCAGTACCTGCTGGCGCAGGGCGGGCGGAAACGGGTGACAGTAGCTCGCCTGCTGCGCCACCATGTGACTATCGATAGCCGCCAGCACCACATCCACGCCATCCAGACTGGTGCCTGACATAACCCCTATATAGCGTCCTGACTTTATCACGATAGCTCCTCATTATCCGGCGGATGCCGGCGCCGGCATTCTGCTGATGCCGCCCCTCTAATACGATGATAACTTTCTGCTTTTCACTCTGCCATGCGCAGTACGGCAGAGCAGAAATATTTTTATCGGCTGATTGAATTTTTGTTGATGAGGCATACTCTATGCTGCAACGCTGGCACTGATTGTGCGGCATCGCATCCATGCGCCGCTTTCTGTCTTATACTCTGTGCAGAGCAGGATGAGAACATGGCGTTTTTTATAAAGGAGCTTTCTGATGATTAAGCGTTTCATAGCCGTGGCCCTTGCCGGTGTAACGCTGGCAGGCTGTGTCAGCAATGACACCCTTTCGGGCGATGTTTACAGCGCCAGTGAAGCCAAACAGGTTCAAAATGTGTCGTACGGTACGCTGGTATCAGTGCGCCCGGTTAAAATTCAGGGTGGCGATGACAGCAATGTGATTGGCGCCATTGGCGGTGCGGTGCTGGGCGGTTTCCTGGGTAACACTATCGGCGGCGGTGCGGGTCGCAGCCTGGCAACTGCGGGCGGTGCGGTACTGGGCGGCGTTGCGGGCCAGGGTGTACAGGGTGCCGTCAACAAATCCAACGGCGTTGAGCTGGAAATCCGCAAAGATGATGGAAATACCATCATGGTCGTGCAGAAGCAGGATGCCAGCCGTTATTCACCGGGACAGCGTGTCGTACTGGCCTCCAACGGCAGCCAGGTCACGGTTTCTCCGCGCTAACTCTGCTGCACAAAAAAACCGACGCCTGGCGTCGGTTTTTTTATTTTTCGCGATGCTGTAATTCCAGAATATTCTTCTCAAGTCGTGCAATCAGCGTGACCATTTGATTGATCTCTTCTGCGCTGATCCCGGCCAGAATATCGTCGCGGGTGGCATCAATAACATGCTCGACCTGCCCGATAATCGGTGCGGCTTCTTTGGTCAGCCGGATGCGCTTCGCCCGCCGATCGTTTGCGCAGGTGGAGCGGGTGATCAGTCCCTTCTCTTCCAGCTGATCCAGCGTGCGCACCAGCGAGGGCTGCTCAATACCGATCGCTTTAGCCAGCTGGATCTGCGACTGTTCTGGCGGAAGTTGATGAATATTATGCAAAGTCACCCAGTGGGTTTGGGTCAGCTCCAGCGGCTTCAGGCGCTGATCGATTAACGCGCGCCAGATGCGCACCAGGCGCGACAGGTCGGTTCCAAGCGGCGTATCCATTTCATCTCCTTATAATTAGCTTGCTAGCTATCAAGCCAGATTTTACACTATTTTGCGAGTTTAGAGGATAAAATACAAATAGCAGGCCAGGCCTCGGGCGGCTTCACCGGGGAATGATGCGGCTTAACGGCCTGCCCGGTCTCTGCTCGCTCGCGAAGCGTACGCTGGCCCAGCCGCAGCAGGCGCTGCCGGAGTCGTTACCGGCAATATTTTGCCCACTGGTTCTGAAAGTCGTTTTGCAGCTGCTCAAGCGCTTTACGATCTTCAAACCGGCTTTTGTCCTGTTCGGTTTCCGGCCTGATCACCAGTGCTTTTTCATCATAAGAGTAGATAAACCGACGGGTCAGTGTGGTTCCGGTAAAGCTGCGCCCCTGAATGGAGCCGCAAACCACCGGCATAGTCTGCGTATAGATTGCCGTATTAAGGAAGTTGGTTTCACTGGCGCTGCGCAACACGTTCTGGCAATGGTGCTTTTCCAGCTGCTGCACACTGCGCGCTGTCAGCCACTCCCGCCCGCGGGCAATATGCTCGCAGCTGGCGCGCAGCGGGCTGGTATCTATATTGCGCTGAAGCTGACGGCTGGCGTCGAGACGTAACTGTGTTTCCCTGGGTCGATCGCACCCTGCAAGTAACAGTGCCAGCAGCACTATCCCTAAGCTTTTCATTCCTGCCCCTGAGTGGTTCCCTCTGACTGTATCACTATGATAGAGCGGAATAATCGTCCTGAGTAGCATTAAACGTTGTCAGAATTTTATTGCAGCGGGCAGCCCTTTCTGCGCTGCCCGCCGTTGATCAGATTACGCCACAGGCGAGGCGCGCGCCTCCGCCTCCCAGCGGTTCAGGATGATCTGCATGATTATCACCGCCCACGTGGACCATCAGCGCTTTACCTTTGATATCACCAAGTGATTTAAGGCGCGGGGCGACAACCGGATAGCTGGCTTTGCCGTCATCTGTGACATACAGCGCCGGCAGATCGCCGAGGTGTCCGCTGGCATAAGGACCGAGGTGTTTGCCGCTATTCTGCGGATCCAGATGGCCGCCCGCTGCGCCGGCTGCCACGGTTTTCCCCTGTGACTCACCCGGCTCACAGCTGCCTTTGGCATGGACATGGAAGCCGTGAATACCCGGTTTCATTCCGGACAACGCCGGCGTAAATTGCAAACCGTAATCCGTTTCCGTAATCGTCACGTTGCCCACGGCCTCGCCGACCCCCTGTGCAGAAACCTGATGCAGCGTGACCTCCTGAGAAGCGGCAAGTGCACCCGCCGAACAGGCCAGCGTCACAAGAGCAATAAGCGTTCTTTTCATAACGTCTCCTTACAATTGACAGACTGAGTAAGTCTGGACGCTTTTTGCCCGCGCTGCTGCAGTTTGACGAAGCTTTACGCTTCAGGGCACATCATAACCGAGCGCAGCTTTACGAATGCGGAACCACTGCTGGCGATTCAGCGTCAGCGCAGCCGCCTCTGCCGCCTGACCGATGCGGCCGGTTTTACCGGAGCCGATGATTGGCAGTGGCCGGGATGGCAGCATCATAATCCAGGCATAGACCACCTGCTCAATCGTGGCCGCACCGATCTCCCGCTGAACCTGGCTCAGCTCGTCGCGCAGCGGCTGGTAGTGTGGATCGCTGAACAGACGGCCGCCGCCGAGGCAGGACCACGCCATAGGACGCATGCGCGCCTGCTGGCACTGATCGAGCGTGTCATCCAGCAGCGCGGTCTGCTCCAGCGGCGAGATCTCCAGCTGGTTGGTCACCAGCGTGAACGGCAGGCGCGACTGCAGCAGCGAAAATTGTGCTGGCGTAAAATTTGAAACGCCAAAATGGCGTACTTTACCGCTCTGATGCAGCTGCATAAACGCTTCCGCCACGTCATCGGCGTCCATCAGCGGATCGGGACGATGAATAAGCAGCAGATCGAGGTAGTCGGTTGCAAAATGCGAGAGTGAGTTTTCCGTGCTGCGAAGGATGTGACTGGCATCGGTGATGTAGTGGCCGATCTGATGCTCAGGTTTGGCCCGCGTTGCGATGCCACACTTGGTGACAATCTGCAGCTGCTCACGTAACTGTGGCGCCAGGCGCAGCGCGGCTCCAAACGCCGCTTCGCACTGATAATCGCCGTAAATGTCCGCGTGATCGACCGTGGTCAGCCCCAGAGAGAGATGATACTCAATAAATGAGACCAGCTGCTGTGGTGTCATCCCCCACTCCATTAACCGCCAGTAGCCGACCACCAGAGGAGAGAACGCCGGCCCCTGAGGGGCGATAGCCTGTGGTTGTAACATAACAAAACTCCCTGCATTGAATGTTAAACAGGGAGTATAACGAATTGATGGCAGAATCAGCGCTTAAAACAGCGAAGGCTGCTGTGGATCCTGCCCCGCGTCCGGCTTTTGCTGACGCTGCAGGCGCAGATAGCGCTGCCGGCACAGCCGCAGCACCTCGCGTTTTTGTGCATCGCTGAAGCGCATCCAGTTAAAGCGCTCTTCACGGCTTCGCAGACAGCCGCGACAGTAACCGCGGGCATCGGTCTGACAGATGCCGCGACAGGGGCTGGGTACCGGGAAAAATTCGAGTTGTTCAGCCACATCTGCCTCTGATTCACCGCTGGATAACATAGTGATAACAGTTTCCGCGTGAACTGCAAGTCGTGCCGCCAAAAGAAAACGGTTTAGCCCCGTTCTTCGTGCTGATCATTAAGTGTTATTTAACTTTAACAAAAGTTATCATCTGATGTGCGATTAAGGTTATCCTCAGATTTCTTCTCTACTGTGCGTCCATTCCGGCTTAATAACGAACCCCAATGAAATCTTCTATTAAGTTACATTGTCACGAAAACCAGTTTAATTTGCTGGCAGCTCTGCTGTTTGCCGTTGGTCTGAATGCGCTGTTTCTGCGCCAGGCGTGGAAAATCATCACCTATACCCGTCTGCATGACTACCTTTTTGCCGCCAGTATGCCGGTGGTGCTGACTGCTGCCTTTTATCTCCTGTTTTGCCTGTTTGCCTGGCCCTGGGTGCGTAAGCCGCTATTGAGCGTGCTGATACTGATCAGTGCAGCGGCCAGCTATTTTATGTTCAGCTTCGGGACCGTGATTGATACCAATATGGTGGCAAACGTTTTTGAATCCAGCGTGCAGGAGGCAAATGCGCTGATAAGCCCGCGCTGGCTTGTCTGGATGCTGCTGTCAGGAGTGCTGCCGGTGCTGCTTATCGCTGTTGTGCGCGTCAGGCGCAGTCAGCGCTGGTGGTGGAGCGTATTGCAGCGGCTGGCGGGTGCGCTGGGTGCGCTGCTGGTGATCCTGCTGATGGCTGCCCTGTTCTACAAAGATTACGCGTCACTCATCCGTAATAACAAAGGAATGGTAAAAATGATCACGCCAGCCAATGTGATCAGCGGTGCCGGTCATTATATCGATAAGCGCTACCTGCAGGGCAGCCAGGCGCTGATTAAAATCGGACAGGATGCGCACAAAGGCCCGCTGATCGCGCAGGCGGCTAAAAAAACGCTGGTTGTACTGGTTGTAGGGGAAACGGCACGTGCGGAGAACTTTTCGCTGGGCGGCTATGCGCGCCAGACTAACCCGGAACTGCAGAAACAGCAGGTGATTTACTATCCGCATGCGACGTCGTGCGGCACCGAGACGGCGGTTTCTGTGCCCTGCATGTTCTCTGTTATGCCGCGCGAACATTACGACGCCGACCTGGCACATCACCAGGAGGGCGTGCTGGATGTGCTGGCTCACGCCGGAGTCAGCGTATTGTGGCGCGAGAATGATGGCGGCTGCAAAGGCGCATGCAACCGCGTGCCGCACACTGACATGACGCAGTGGTCGTTACCACAATATTGCCATAGCGGATTCTGCCTCGATGACGTGCTGCTGCACCGCTTCGATAATTACGTTGACAGTTTACATAACGACAGCGTAATTGTGCTGCATCAGATGGGAAGTCACGGCCCGGCCTACTATCTGCGCTATCCGGCTGCGTTCCGCCGGTTCACCCCCACCTGTGACAGCAACCAGATTCAGGATTGCGATCCGCAGGCGCTGGTTAACACCTACGATAATACCCTGCTCTATACCGATAATATGCTGAGCCAGACTATCGACAAGCTAAAAGCACTGAGCAACCGCTTTAATGTGGCGCTGGTTTATCTCTCCGATCATGGTGAATCGCTGGGCGAACACGGTATGTACCTGCACGGCGCGCCGTGGATGCTTGCCCCGTCACAGCAGACGCATATCCCGCTGCTGATGTGGTTCTCACCCGGCTACGCCAGCGCGTTTCATCTGGATGAGACCTGTCTGCGGCGGCAGGCCGCGACGCTGCCGGTCTCGCAGGATAACCTGTTTCATACGCTGCTGGGCCTGTTCGATATCCGGACACAGGTTTATCAGCCCCAGCTGGATATGATCAAATCGTGCCAGCAAAAAAGCTGACGCTTGCATTAGACCGACTGGTCTACTAGGCTTACGGCCATGAATAAAAGTGTGCAACGTAATGAAACCCGTGAACACCTGCTCGCTACCGGCGAGCAGGTTTGTCTGCAGCGCGGCTTTACCGGAATGGGCCTCAATGAAGTGCTCACGCTGGCGGCGGTGCCTAAAGGGTCTTTCTATTACTATTTCCGCTCCAAAGAAGCATTTGGCGTCGCGCTGCTGGAACGCTATTTCGTTAATTATCTGGAGCAGATTAATCAACAGCTCACGCTACCGTCCCTGCCCGCACGTCAGCGACTGCTGGCACATTTTCGCTCCGGTCAGCAGCTGTTTGCCAGGCAGGGACGCATTATGGGCTGCCTGGGCGTCAAGCTGTCGGCTGAGGTATGCGATCTCTCAGAACCGATGCGTGATGCGCTGCAGCGCGGTGCCAGCGCCATTATGGCCGCTTACGCACACTGCCTGACAGAAGCGGCGGCTGAACAGCCGCTGTTATTTAATCAGACCCCGGCGCAGCTTGCACAGCGTTGCTACCTGCTCTGGCTGGGAGCCAGCCTGCAGAGCAAAATTTCCCGCGAACCAGACTCCATTAATCTGGCACTCAGCACTATCGAACAGTGGCTTAACGGCCCGCAATTTTAAAAACTGATATTTATAGACGACCGGTCTAATAGAGGAAGTAACATGGCGAGCAAACAGCTATTCTCCCCGCTGAAAGTGGGTGCAATTACCGTTCCTAATCGCGTATTTATGGCACCGCTGACGCGACTGCGCAGCATTGAACCGGGTGACATTCCTACGCCTATGATGGCTGAGTATTATCAGCAGCGCGCCGGAGCAGGCCTTATTATTACTGAGGCGACGCAGGTCTCTTTCCAGGCTAAAGGCTACGCGGGCGCACCGGGCCTGCATACGCAGCAGCAGATTGATGCATGGAAAATGATCAACGAAGGCATTCACGCTGCTCAGGGTCACGTTGCGGTCCAGCTGTGGCATACCGGCCGCATCTCGCATTACAGCGTGCAGCCAGAGGGCAATGCCCCGGTTGCGCCTTCTGCCCTGCCTGCCGGAACCCGCACCTCGCTGCGTGCCGCTGATGGCAGCGTTTATCGCGAAGAGACCTCAGTGCCGCGCGAACTGACCGTTGATGAAATCAAACAGATTGTGCAGGATTTCGGACAGGCCGCAGCCAATGCCCGCGAAGCTGACTTTGACCTGCTTGAACTGCACTCGGCGCACGGCTATCTGATGCACCAGTTCCTGTCGCCTGACTCGAACAAGCGCGACGATGAGTATGGCGGCTCGATTGAGAAGCGCGGCCGTTTTGCGCTGGAGGTGGTGGATGCAGCCATCGCAAACTGGTCTGCCGATCGCGTCGGGATCCGCGTTTCACCTGTCGGGGCGTTTCAGAACCTGGAAAATGGCCCGGATGAAGAAGAAGCGGCGCTCTGGTATATCAGCGAACTGGGCAAACGCGGCCTGGCTTATCTGCACCTTTCTGAGCCAGACTGGGCGGGTGGCAAGCCTTACACTGATGCGTTCCGTGAAAAAGTTCGCGCGGCCTTCCCTGGTGTGATCATCGGTGCCGGCGCCTATAGCGTGGAAAAAGCGGATGATCTGATTGCGCGCGGTCTGATTGATGCCGTGGCGTTTGGCCGCGACTTTATTGCCAATCCGGATCTGGTTACACGCCTGCAGCAGGATGCTCCGCTTAATCCGCAGCGTCCGGAAAGTTTCTACGGCGGCGGTGCGGAAGGGTATATCGACTATCCGACACTGTAACTGACACCTGCCGCACAGCGATGCGGCAGCCCCGTTACCCGCTATACTTGCACTGTTTCTGCGTCAAAATCTGACTATTTCGAAAAGAGGATATTATGCGTTTACTTCACACCATGTTACGCGTTGGCGATCTGCAACGCTCAATTGACTTTTACACCCGCGTACTGGGTATGCGCGTGCTGCGTCAGAGTGAAAATGCAGAATATAAATATACGCTGGCCTTTGTTGGCTACACCGAAGAGAGCGAAGGTGCAGTCATTGAGCTGACCTATAACTGGGGCACAGAGAAATATGACCTCGGTAACGCTTATGGTCACATCGCACTGGGCGTAGACGATGTCGCAGCCACCTGCGAGCGCATCCGCAGTGCAGGCGGAAACGTAACCCGTGAAGCGGGTCCGGTGAAAGGTGGCAGTACCATCATTGCGTTTGTTGAAGATCCCGATGGCTATAAAATTGAGCTGATTGAAAACAAACATGCCGGTCATGGTCTTGGTAACTGATGCCTGACGCCAGCCCGCAAATTTGCGGGCTGGTTTTTCTCATCTGCTGCACCCTCCCGCCTTTTTTGCCATAATGCGCGCTGCCCTTTTCACTGCTATGAGATCCTGATGTCTGAATCGAACGCCCAGAACGCCCTTAACCAACGCTTTCGCGGCTTTTATCCGGTAGTTATTGATGTCGAAACCGCCGGTTTTAATGCGCAGACGGATGCGCTGCTGGAGATTGCCGCCACGACCCTGAAAATGGATGAGGATGGCTGGCTGCAGCGTGACGAGACCCTGCATTTCCACATTGAACCCTTTGCAGGTGCCCTTCTTCATCCTGAAGCGCTGGCGTTTACCGGTATCGATCCTTCGAACCCGCTGCGCGGTGCAGTGAGCGAATATGAGGCGCTGCACGCCATCTTTAAACAGGTGCGTAAAGGCCTTAAAGAGAGTGGCTGCAACCGGGCGATTATTGTGGCGCACAATGCCAATTTTGATCACAGCTTCGTCACGGCGGCAGCTGAGCGTGCCAGCCTGAAACGTAACCCTTTCCATCCGTTTGCCACCTTTGATACGGCGGCGCTGAGCGGGCTGGTGCTGGGACAGACGGTACTGGCAAAAGCATGCAAGGCGGCAGGTATTGATTTTGACAGCACGCAGGCGCATTCGGCGCTGTATGATACAGAGCAGACGGCAATGCTGTTTTGCGAGCTGGTTAATCGCTGGAAGCGTCTGGGCGGCTGGCCGCTGGCGCTAAACGATGCTGAAGCTGAAGGTGACGAGCCCGGCGAAAGCGCGGCAGAGTAAGATAATGAAAAAGGCCGGCATAGCGCCGGCCTTTTGCTTTATTCCGCTTCTTTGTGTTTCTCAGCGGTTTCTTTGATCAGCGGCTGAAGTTCACCACGCTGGAACATCTCAACGATGATGTCGCAGCCACCGACCAGCTCCCCATCCACCCACAGCTGCGGGAAGGTTGGCCAGTTAGCGTATTTTGGCATTTCAGCACGGATATCGGGATTCTGCAGAATATCGACATACGCGAAGCGTTCACCACAGGCAGAGAGCGCCTGCACAGCCTGAGCCGAGAAGCCGCAGCTTGGCAGTTTTGGCGATCCTTTCATATACAGCAGGATCGGATTTTCTGCGATCTGGCGCTGAATTTTTTCAACAGTACTCATTTTTGCCTTCCTTAATTCTTCACTTCGTGTTTGTTTATTGTAGCGACTTCGTCCCGTGACTGAAAACGGGAATTTGTCTCGTTGCAGCCTGAATCGCCATGTTTGTTAAGTTTGTTGCCCCAGGCGTATGACGAAGTGTGTATTAATACACGATTAGCAATAAACCTGCTGTGTTAAACACCTGAAACTGCTCATTTTTGCTACACAGCCACTACTATGAGCTATTTAATAAAAAAGACCTTACCTTTTGTAAAAAAAGTGGATTAGAATCAATCCGGCGCTGATCGCTGATCAGAATTTTCTAATATTGCCGCGGTCTGCTTCTGCAGTCTGCCGAACCTGTAACCGGACTATGCGTTTACTGATTACGCTTTTCATACTGGCTTTTGCTCAGCTGTTTTTTAACGTGGCCGCTGCTTCACCGCACAAGCCGGTTAACGCCAGCCTGCAGAAAGCGGAGAAAAAGAGCGCGCGCGATGATGAGCGCCGCAAACGACGCCCGGTTAAAACGTCGGCTAAAAAAACACGCGTCACGCCTGTACAAAAAGTTAAAACCAAAAAAAACCTCCCCGCAGAGCCTTCTGCCACTACACGCACCGCCCACAAAAAAGGGGCTGCACCCTCTGCCGGTAAAAAATATGGTCATCAGCGTACCAGCCGGAAAACAGTGGCAGCAGAAGAGACCACCGATACGCTGACCGGTGTCAGGCTCAGTAAATCTCACCGCCTGCGCTATCAGAAAGCACGTGAAACCGCCATGACTAAACTCATGGGCCAGCTGGGCAAACCTTATCAGTGGGGTGGCACCTCTCCGCTTACCGGATTCGACTGCAGTGGTCTGGTCTGGTACGCCTATAAAGATCTGGTTCGTTTTAAACTGCCGCGTACGGCCAATGAAATGTATCATCTGCGCGACGCTGCCCCCATCAAGCGTGAAATGCTGGAGAAAGGCGATCTGGTGTTTTTCCGCATCAATAATCGCGGGACCGCCGATCATGTTGGCGTTTATCTGGGTAACGGCAAATTCATTCAGTCGCCGCGCACCGGCAAGGATATTCAGATCAGCGCGCTGGGTGAAGATTACTGGCAGAAACATTATGTTGGCGCACGCCGTATGATGACCCCTAAAACCATTCGCTAACGGTTGCGCAACACGCAGAACCGCACGGCGTAACGCATTCGCGCTTCACGCCGGCACAGCCGCAAGGTCACGGCAGTTATCAGCAGCCGCACTGCGCCTGAAGTCTCCGTTGCCGCTTTCTGCCTGCACCACACGCTTTCGTATCTATCGCCGGAATAGAATTATTTTCGCCTGGCCGCAGGTAAACATCTCGTTTTATGACCCTCACCTTGCTAGAATCGCCGCCTTTCGTTGCGCAACACCTTTTGCGCACGCTGCTGTCATTATCTGCCACGGTTAATTACTCGCCTTAAATCAGCCATTTTTATGCTGAAATCGGGCAGAAAACCCTGCGCAGACGCAAACGTTTAACACTATACTTATCATAAAGTTGCGATAGGTTTAAGAGGTCCATTTTCATGGCAACAATTAAAGATGTGGCAAAACGCGCTGGCGTATCAACGACCACGGTTTCGCACGTCATCAATAAAACGCGCTTTGTCGCTGAAGAGACGCGTAATGCCGTGTGGGAAGCAATTAAAGCGCTGCACTATTCTCCCAGCGCTGTCGCCCGCAGCCTGAAGGTCAATCACACTAAGACGCTGGGTCTGCTGGCAACCTCCAGTGAAGCCCCCTACTTTGCTGAAATTATTGAAGCAATTGAGCATCACTGCTTCGCTCAGGGCTATACGCTGATACTGGGCAATGCGCATAACGACTTACAAAAGCAGCGCGCCTATCTGTCGATGATGGCGCAAAAGCGGGTCGATGGCCTGCTGGTGATGTGCTCTGAGTATCCGGACGATCTGCTTCAGATGCTGGAAGAGAATCGTAATATCCCGATGGTGGTGATGGACTGGGGCGCTTCACGCGGTGATTTTACCGATACCGTACAGGATAACGCATTCCAGGGCGGCTATCTGGCCGGTCGTTACCTGATCGAGCGTGGTCATCGCGATATTGGCGCGATTCCGGGTCAGCTGGAGCGTAATACCGGCGGCGGACGGCACGCCGGCTTTTTACAGGCGATGCATGAAGCGGGTATCACGGTGCGTGCCGAGTGGATCGTACAGGGCGATTTTGAGCCTGAATCGGGTTATCAGGCGATGCAGCAGATCCTGAGCCAGAAGCAGCGCCCTACCGCTGTGTTCTGCGGCGGCGATATCATGGCAATGGGCGCGATCTGCGCCGCCGATGAGATGGGCCTGCGCGTTCCGCAGGATATTTCGGTGATCGGCTATGACAATGTGCGCAATGCCCGCTACTTTACGCCGGCGCTGACGACGGTGCATCAGCCTAAAGCGCAGCTGGGCGAGAAAGCGCTGGAGATGCTGCTGGATCGCATCACCAGCAAACGCGAAGAGCCGCAAACGATTGAAGTTCAGCCCAGCCTGATTGAGCGTCGCTCTGTCGGGGACGGTCCGTTTCGCGACTATCGCCGCTAAGCGCGGCGTTCGCTGAGCCACTCATGGTTTAGCGTCTCAGCATCACCCAGGTAAGCCAGCAGCCACGTCAGTGCCGGTGATGCCCGCTGCCCGGCCCAGCTGACGCAGCAGGGGCTGTCCGGAAAAGGCTGCGGCAGGATCAGTTCTGCCAGCGCGCCGCTATCCAGTAGCGGTCGCGCCAGATGTCCCGGGATCATCCCCACGCACAGGCCAGCCTGCAGGCAGTCGATCCCGGTTTCCCACTCCGGCACCACCAGCCGGCGCTGATTATCCAGCGTCCATGTCATACGACGCGGGAGTGCGCGCGACGTATCCTCCAGCACCAGCGACGGCCATGCGCGCAGCGCCTCTTCATCAGGATGCGCGCTCTGCGCCAGCGGATGATCCGGACTGACCACGCAGCGCCAGTTAAGGGCACCCATATCCTGAAAAGCAAAGCGCCCGCCGACCGGGATCGCCTGCGTGGCACCAATGGCCACGTCAACCCGGCCATCGGCGAGCGCATCCCATACGCCGTTGAACACCTCATAGCTGATGATCAGCTCCATATCGGGAAAATGGCGATAGAAATCTTTAACCAGCTGGCGCGTGCGCTGCGGCTTAACAATGCAGTCTACGGCAATACTGAGTTGGCCGCGCCAGCCGTTGGCCAGCTGCTGACACTGACGTCGCGTCGCCAGCATTTTTTTGATAACAGAGCGCCCTTCACGCACAAAATGCTCGCCTGCCGGCGTCAGGACCACCTCCCGATGCTGGCGTTCAAACAGCTCCACGGCAAGCCAGCTCTCCAACTGCCTGATGGTATAGCTGATGGCAGAAGGCACGCGGTGCAGTTCCTGTGCCGCCGCGCTGAAACTTCCGGTGCGAGCCACGGCATCTGCTACCTCAAGCGCATATTCAGACCACATATTTTTTGCCTTCAAAAAATTTAACAGCACTCTGCAAATATTAGCGTTTCACAAAGCTGACTGCACCCTTTTACACTCCTTCGCGTTTCCCTGCCAAATGAGAAAAATAGTGATGTCTTCAAAAGGATTTCTGCCTTATCTGGCGCTGCTGAGCATGCTCGGCTTTCTTGCCACGGATATGTATCTGCCTGCATTCAGCGACATGCAGCGTGACTTTGCCACCGCACCGGGTGTTATCAGCGCCAGTCTGAGCCTGTTTCTGGCGGGCTTTGCCTGTGCGCAGGTAGGCTGGGGATTACTCTCTGACCGTATTGGCCGCAAACCGGTTCTCCTGGCTGGCCTGTCGATATTTGCCCTGAGCTGTCTGGCCATGTTGTGGGCAGACAACGTCTGGCTGATGCTGGCACTGCGTTTTATTCAGGCCGTGGGCGTGTGCGCCGCCGCCGTAAGCTGGCAGGCGCTGGTTATCGATCGCTACCCTAAAGCGCAGGCCAATAAAGTGTTTGCCACTATCATGCCGCTGGTTGCGCTCTCTCCCGCTCTGGCTCCGCTGCTGGGCGCCTGGCTGATGAGCCATTTTCACTGGCGTACTATCTTCCTGGTGCTGACGCTGATTACGCTGGTGCTGCTGGCTGGGACGCTTAAGCTCCGCTCGCCGCGAATCTCTCCTGCAGCGCGCGGCGATCAGCCTGGCTGGCTGGCGCTGCTGGCAACCCGCGCCTATAGCGGCAATGTCCTGATTTACTCCGCCTGCTCTGCCAGTTTTTTTGCCTGGCTGACAGGTTCACCCTTTATTCTGGCGGCGGCAGGCTTAACCCCGGCAGATATCGGACTTAGCTATGTGCCGCAGACGATTGCCTTTCTGATTGGCGGTTTTGGCTGTCGTGCGCTGCTTAATCGTTTTCAGGGTGCGCAGCTGCTGCCGTGGCTGCTGCTGATTTACAGCCTGAGCATTGTGAGCCTGTTTGCGGTTGCGCTGCAGCCCGCCCCGTCGCTGTTTGCCCTGCTGCTGCCTTTCTGCGGTATGGCTCTGGCAAACGGCGCTATCTACCCGATTGTGGTTGCCAGCGCGCTGGCGCCGTTCCCGCATGCCAGCGGTAAAGCAGCGGGTTTACAGAATCTGCTGCAGCTTGGCTTATGCTTCCTTGCCAGTCTGATTGTCTCAGCGGGTTTGCAGCAGGCGCTTTATCACACTACGCTGGTAATGGTAAGTACGGTGGTTCTTGCCTGGGTGGGCTTCATCTGGCAGCGTGCGACAGTAAAATCCGCTGACATCCCCCATCCCTGCGAAGAGAACGCCTGAGCCGGCCTCGCGCTATTTTACCTGACAGTGACCCGCCCGCGCAGTCGCGCTGCGGGTCACTGGCTCGTCTGTCTGTTAAAACAATAAAAGCGCGTCCGGTATTTCCGGGACGGTGCCTGCGTGTGGCCAGACGACTGCGCCTCGCGCAAATCCGGACTATTCATACCTCTGTTAATGTGGTTTAGCTGCGCACGGCACGACCCTGCGTTCTTTCACAGACCTGATGCAGACCCTCCTGTTTCACAGGTCACGTTTACAAGGTGATGGAGAAGCTATGAGTTCATCATGTGCAGAAGCGGTAAGTCCCGAAGAGAATCCGTGGTTCCGTATCGTCCGGGAGTTACTTGAACAGGCAGATATTCGCGTTAATGGTTCACGACCGTGGGATATTCAGGTACATCACGCTGACTTTTTTAAGCGCGTACTGCAGGAAGGCTCCCTGGGTCTGGGCGAAAGTTACATGGATGGATGGTGGACGTGTGAACGACCGGATATGTTTTTTCATCGCGCGCTCAGGCATCATCTTGATCAGCAGCTGCCGCACCACTTCAAAGATACCCTGCGCATCGCCGCAGCCCGGATCACCAATCTGCAATCAAAAAAGCGCGCCTGGCAGGTTGGCAAAGCGCACTATGATCTGGGTAACGACCTCTTCCGCCTGATGCTCGACCCGTTTATGCAATACTCCTGCGGCTACTGGCATCATGCGGAAACGCTGGATGCGGCGCAGGAAGCAAAACTGGATCTGATCTGCCGCAAACTGCAGCTTGAACCCGGCATGTCTCTGCTGGATATCGGTTGTGGCTGGGGCGGGCTGGCGGAGTTTGCTGCCCGCCGCTACGGTGTCAGCGTATATGGCGTCACTATCTCTCAGGAGCAGCAGAAAATGGCACAGCAGCGCTGCGCCGGCCTGGACGTCACAATATTGCTGCAGGATTATCGCGATCTTGCACTACAGTTTGATCGCATTGTTTCCGTGGGCATGTTTGAACATGTCGGCCCGAAAAATTATGCGACTTACTTCAGAGTGGTGAATCGCAATCTGAAACCCGGTGGCCTTTTTCTGCTGCATACCATCGGGGCGGTCAGGACCGATATGCGCGTAGATCCGTGGATCGATAAATATATTTTCCCGAACGGCTGCCTGCCCTCCGTGCGACAGATAGCGGACGCCAGTGAGCCTTATTTTATTATGGAAGACTGGCACAACTTCGGGACCGATTATGACACCACGCTGATGGCGTGGCATACGCGTTTTCAGGCCGCGTGGCCGCAGCTCTCTGCCCGCTACGATGAGCGCTTCAGGCGGATGTTCAGCTATTACCTTAACGCGTGTGCTGGCGCCTTTCGCGCCCGGGACATTCAGCTGTGGCAGGTTGTGTTCAGTCACGGCTATGAAGGCGGGCTGCGCGTGGCGCGCTAGATGAAAAAGGCGCATGGCGCGCCTTTTACAAAGGTTATTCTGCCGCACCGCCCGGTGAGGTTGCCGCAGCAATCAGGTCTGCTTCGCGCTGCGCCATAACGCGTTCAACGGTATCCACAATTGCCTGCGTCTGGGGATCGATTTCGATATTGACCTTATGCCCCAGCTTTTTGCTTCCCAGCGTGGTGCGCTCCAGCGTTTCCGGGATCAGGTGAACGCAAAATTTGGTTTTTGTCACATCGCCGACCGTCAGGCTGATGCCATCAATACCGATATAACCTTTACGCAGAATATATTTTATCTGCCCGGCATCCTGCGGTCTGAACCAGACTTCACGGTTATTTTCCGACTGAATAATTTTGCAGATTTCCGCAGTGGTCATAATATGACCCGACATCAGGTGCCCGCCAATTTCATCGCTGAACTTAGCCGCACGCTCGATATTGACTTTGTCACCCACCTGCAGCGCGCCCAGATTAGTAATGCGCAGCGTCTCTTTAATCAGATCAAAACTGACCCGATCGCCTTCGATGGCCGTTACGGTCAGGCAGCAGCCATTGTGCGCCACCGATGCGCCCAGCTCCAGCCCTGGCAGCAGAGCTGCATCAAGACGAACAGTATGAGTGCGAAACAGCTCTTTCTCTTCAATGGCGACAATTTCCGCCACACCCTGCACGATACCCGTAAACATAACTATCCTCTCCACGCGTTTGTCTTAGCTTATCACAGCCTGCCAGCACAACTTAATTTGCGCATGCGCAATGGTTGCATAAAAGACAAATAAATTTGTTATCATCGTTTGTTCCGCATGCAGGCTCTGGCTACACTGAGCGCGCATTCGCCGGGAATAGTCTCCCGCTCTCTCTTAATTAAACAGGTGATACGTGCAGAAGTATTTAACAGAAGCGCGTCAGCTGCTGACCCTCGCAATCCCGGTGATCCTCGCTCAGGTAGCCCAGACTGCGATGGGATTTGTAGATACCGTTATGGCCGGTGCGGTAAGCGCCACGGATATGGCCGCCGTTGCTGTTGGCACCTCTATCTGGCTTCCCGCCATTCTTTTTGGTCACGGTCTGCTACTGGCACTGACGCCTGCCGTTGCGCAACTCAACGGGTCCGGACGACGTGAACGCATTGCTGAGCAGGTGCGCCAGGGCTACTGGCTGGCGCTGGCCGTGGCGCTTGTGATTATGATTGTGCTATGGAACGCGGGCTATCTTATCCGCGCCATGCATGATATTGACGCCAGTCTGGCGATAAAAGCGGAAGGTTACCTGCATGCGCTGCTATGGGGCGCGCCGGGCTATCTTTTTTTCCAGGTGGCACGTAACCAGTGCGACGGCCTGTCTAAAACCAAACCCGCCATGCTGCTGGGCTTTCTCGGGCTGCTGACCAATATCCCGCTGAACTACATCTTTATCTATGGCCATTTTGGTATGCCGCGTCTCGGCGGCGTGGGATGCGGTGTGGCCACCGCCTCAGTCTACTGGGTGATGTTCCTGGTTATGCGCTTCTGGCTCCAGCGGATGCCGGCGATGCGCGATATTCGCATGGCCTCCCGCTGGTCAGCACCCTCGCGTGCCATTCTCATGCGGCTGTTTTCGCTGGGGTTACCGGTAGCGCTGGCGCTGTTTTTTGAGGTCACGCTGTTTGCCGTGGTGGCGCTGCTGGTGTCACCGCTGGGCATTGTGAATGTTGCAGGGCACCAGATTGCGCTCAATTTCAGCTCACTGATGTTTGTGCTGCCGCTGTCGCTGGGTGTGGCCACCACGATTCGCGTGGGTTACCGGCTGGGCGAAGGCTCTGCAGAAGGCGCACGCACCGCCGCCTGGACCGGTCAGGGCGTGGGCCTTGCCATGGCGGCGTGCACTGCTCTGTTTACCGTCACGTTTCGTCACGATATCGCCGCGCTTTATACGGCAAATCCTGCGGTCATAACGCTGGCAGCCCAGCTGATGATGCTGGCAGCGATCTATCAGTTCTCCGATTCTATTCAGGTTATCGGCAGCGGGATCCTGCGCGGCTATAAAGATACCCGATCAATCTTTTTCATTACGCTGATTGCTTACTGGGTTTTGGGACTGCCGGCAGGCTATGTTCTGGCGCTGACTGACTGGATTGTACCGGCGCTGGGCCCGGCCGGATTCTGGTGCGGTTTTATTGTGGGTCTGACCTCTGCCGCAGCGATGATGATCTGGCGTATTCGTCGTATGCAGCGCCTCCCTGCAGACGTTATTCTGGCGCGCGCGGCGCGCTAAGTGGCTGAGCGGGCGTTTATCTGGCCCGCAATGCTGAAAAAAGCGACGCTTCGCACAGATGCTGGTCAGTCGTCCGGATTTTCTGTTTTTTTCCCTTGCCAGGTTTCCGGTGTACCGTTAATATTCGTCCCCGCTGTCGCCCTGACAGCGTGTTGCGCTCTTAGCTCAGTTGGTTAGAGCACCACCTTGACATGGTGGGGGTCGATGGTTCGAGTCCATTAGAGCGCACCAAGTGCGTCCGTAGCTCAGTTGGTTAGAGCACCACCTTGACATGGTGGGGGTCGGTGGTTCGAGTCCACTCGGACGCACCAGTTTGCTGTATTGCGCGCTCTTAGCTCAGTTGGTTAGAGCACCACCTTGACATGGTGGGGGTCGATGGTTCGAGTCCATTAGAGCGCACCACTTCGCTGTTTTCTCTTCTTGCGCAACGTCGTTTTCCTTGATCCAGGTCGATATCCCTCGCTGCTTTTATATTGGTTTTCGCATACTTAGCGATTATACTATGGCACGTTGTTTCACCTGAAAGGTTTCAGCGCTGACGTGCCTATGCCATCAATGTCTCTGATTTGCGCAACGCCGCTCTGCCGGCCTGCCTCTGCAACGCATAACTTCCCTGCACGCTCAGTTCCTGTCACCTATTCTTACTTCTGTATTATCCGTAGCCACAATCGTCACATTTTCGCTTCGGTGCTCCGCGCATCGGATACCGACCTTTATCATCCATCACAACATACAGATATCTGACATGAAAAAGACCAAGATTGTTTGTACTATCGGGCCGAAAACCGAATCAGAAGAGATGCTGACCCAGCTGCTGGAAGCCGGCATGAACGTTATGCGTCTCAACTTCTCGCACGGTGATTACGCCGAACATGGTCAGCGCATCGCAAATATGCGTGCCGTCATGGAAAAAACAGGGCATCAGGCCGCGATTCTGCTGGACACCAAAGGACCGGAAATCCGCACCATGAAGCTGGAGGGTGGCAACGACGTTTCACTCAAAGCGGGCCAGACCTTTACCTTTACAACCGATCAGTCTGTGATTGGTAACCATGAGCGTGTCGCTGTTACCTATGGCGGTTTTACTGAAGATCTGAAAATTGGTAACACGGTTCTGGTCGATGATGGCCTGATCGGTATGACCGTTACCGAAGTCACGGAAAACAGCGTGGTGTGTGAAGTGCTGAATAACGGCGACCTCGGTGAAAACAAAGGCGTTAACCTGCCGGGCGTTTCCATTCAGCTGCCTGCGCTGGCTGAGAAAGATAAGCGCGATCTGATTTTTGGCTGTGAGCAGGGTGTGGACTTCGTCGCCGCATCGTTTATTCGTAAACGCTCTGACGTACTGGAGATCCGCGAGCATCTGAAAGCGCACGGCGGCGAGAACATTCAGATCATCTCTAAAATCGAGAACCAGGAAGGCCTGAACAACTTCGATGAAATTCTCGAAGCCTCTGATGGCATTATGGTTGCGCGCGGCGATCTGGGCGTAGAGATCCCGGTTGAAGAGGTTATCTTCGCGCAGAAGATGATGATCAAAAAGTGCAACAAAGCCCGTAAAGTGGTCATCACTGCTACGCAGATGCTCGACTCCATGATCAAAAATCCGCGCCCTACCCGTGCTGAAGCGGGCGACGTGGCTAACGCCATTCTTGACGGTACTGACGCCGTGATGCTGTCAGGTGAAAGCGCCAAAGGACGCTACCCGCTGGAGTCGGTCACTATCATGGCGACCATCTGCGAGCGTACCGACCGCGTGATGAAGTCACGCATCGATGAGCTGAAAGACTCACGCAAGCTGCGCATTACGGAGGCTGTCTGCCGGGGTGCCGTTGAGACCGCAGAGAAACTGGAGGCACCGCTGATTGTTGTAGCCACAGAAGGCGGAAAATCAGCGAAATCAGTACGTAAGTACTTCCCTGATGCAACCATTCTTGCGCTGACAACTAACCAGACTACGGCACGTCAGCTGATCCTGAGCAAAGGTATTGAGACGCGTCTGGTCGCCCGCATTGAATCAACCGATGATTTCTATCGCATTGGCAAAGAGCTGGCGCTGGAAAGCGGCTATGCGCAGAAAGGTGATGTGGTCGTGATGGTTTCCGGTGCGCTGGTACCAAGCGGAACTACTAACACCGCTTCCGTGCATGTGATTTGATTTAACGTCACACTTTATTTAAACAAGCGCCTTAACCGGCGCTTTTTTTATTCCATCGCTAATCTAAAACCAGAAAAATTCAAATCGAAAATAACTATTCAATATGTTGTGTAATTAAGGTTAATCCGATTAAATCTCTCTGTTTTCGCTAAATATTTTCATCATATTCTGCCAGATGCTGCTTCTTTGAGCGAACGATCAAATTTAAGCATGTTCCCATCAAAAATTTATTCTCAACTTAAAAAGCTTTGTGCAATACTTGTAACGCTACATGGAGATTAACTTAATCTAGAGGGTATAAAATGAAACGTACTAAACTGGTACTGGGCGCGGTAATCCTGGGTTCAACTCTGCTGGCTGGTTGCTCAAGCAACGCTAAAATCGACCAGCTGTCTTCAGACGTTCAGACTCTGAACGCTAAAGTTGACCAGCTGAGCAACGACGTGAACGCAGTGCGTTCTGACGTTCAGGCTGCTAAAGATGACGCAGCTCGCGCTAACCAGCGTCTGGACAACCAGGCTCACTCTTACCGTAAGTAAGAGTTCTGGTTTGAAAAATGGTGCCCTGGTGGCACCATTTTTTTTGTCCGGATCCCAGCACCCGGTGGCGCTGTCTGGCCGGTTGACGTCAGCCCTGTGGATCCGCGACAACCTGATCTGCCGTCTCTCCGGAGACCGGTTCCCCACTGCTGACCAGCACCGGCATACCCGAACGCCGCGTCATCGCCTCCTCAATCAGCGCACTGTCACTTTTTGCACTGCGGCTAAAAGCTTTCAGGGCGGTGCTGCGCACCAGCGGCTGCGTCTGCGGATCATCTTTTTCGCTGCGTGATAGCGGCTGATGAACCTCAATATAGCGTTTACCGTCTGGTTCGATAGCGTATTTCACCGGCTGATTAACAATCTGAACGCGCGTGCCTGCCGGTACGCTGTTAAACAGCGCTTCAATGTCCGCGGGACGCAGGCGAATACAGCCGGAGCTGACACGCATGCCAATGCCAAAGTCGGCGTTGGTACCGTGGATCAGGTAGTGCCCCTTGCCGTGCGCCAGACGCAGCGCGAACAGCCCCATCGGATTATCGGGACCGGCCGGGACAGTTACCGGCAGCGTAACGCCCTCTTTCGCATAACGCTTGCGAATATTTGGCGTCGGTGTCCAGGTAGGATTAGGGATTTTCTGGCTGATACGCGTCACCATATCGGGCGTCGCAGCACCCAGCTGGCCGATGCCTATCGGATACACCACCACGCGGTTTTCGCCAGGCGGATAGTAGTAGAGGCGCAGCTCGGCCAGATTAACCACAATCCCTTTGCGCGGCGCATCCGGCAACAGCATCTGCAGCGGCACGGTGATCTGCGTGCCTGCCGCCGGCAGCCAGGGGTCAACACCAGGGTTTGCTTCCAGCAGGGCGAGCAGCCCCGTGCTGTAGCGCGCTGCTACGCTCTCCAGCGGCTGTTTATTATCAGAGATAGTGGTCAGAACGTTTTCGCCGATCAGGCGGCTGTCGTCGGCAGGGAGAGGATATTCAGTAGCCATTGAAGGTGCAGAGAGTCCGAAGCAGGACAGCAGCAGTGCACCAGCTAAACGTAACGCAGGTTTCATGCAGGTTTCTCTTTCTGGATGGAAAAGACCCCGGCTGAACCGGGGTCTGAAGAGTGTACCTTAGCAGAGCTGCTGAGCGTTATGACGGATAGCGCGGATCATCGCTTCCAGCCCCTGAGAGCGCGTCGGCGTCAGGTGCTGAGTCAGCGCCAGTTCCGCGAACCAGTGGCGCACATCAAGGTCGAGGATTTCCTGCGCTTTCAGCCCCTGATACAGACTAAACACGACTGCGATCAATCCCTTAACAATAGCTGCATCGCTGTCTCCCTCAAACGCCATCGACCCGTCCGCCTGTGGCGTCATACGGATCCAGACCTGACTCTGACAGCCTGAAATGACATACTCTGGCTGATGCAGGCTTTCAGAGGATTCTGGTAATTTTGCACCCAGCTCGATGATGTAAAGGTACTTCTCTTCCCAGTTAGCGCAACGATTAAAGTTACGCACCAGCTTCTCTTTTTCCGGCAGGTTCGCCATCTGTTACTCCTGAAATCTGCTTAGCCCAGCAGGCGATGAATACGCGTCAGGCCAGCGGCCAGCCGATCCGCCTCATCTTCGGTATTATACAGCGCGAAGGAGGCACGACACATCGCCGGTACAGCGTAGTGACGCATCAGCGGCATCGCACAGTGGTGACCGGTGCGAATAGCAATACCATACTGATCGAGGAAGCTGCCTACGTCAAAGGCGTGGTGTTTACCCAGGTTGAAGGCGATCACACCGCTGCGCTGCGCAGGACCATAAAGCACAATGTCCGGCACTGAAGCGAGTTTATCCAGCGCATAACGCATCAGCGCGCTTTCGCGTGCATGAATAGCCTCAAGCCCCAGTTCACTCACCCAGTTCAGCGCGGCTCCCAGACCGATAATCCCACCGGTGTTGGGCGTACCCGCTTCAAAACGCCACGGCGCACTGTTCCAGGTGGTTCCCACCGGCAGCATAACCTGGTCGATCATTGAACCTCCGCCTTCCCACGGCGGCATCTGCTCCTGCAGCGCTTTACGCGCATAGAGCACGCCGATACCGGTCGGACCATAGATCTTATGTCCGGAGAAGACGTAGAAATCGCAGTCGATATCCTGCACGTCAACGGCGTGATGCATGACCGCCTGCGCACCATCTATTAACGTAATCAGGCCAGCCGCTTTAGCCTGCGCCACCAGCGCCTTAACCGGGTTAACGGTGCCCAGCACGTTAGAGACGTGCGTAACGGCCAGCAGTCGGGTGCGGCTATCAATGAGCGAGGCAAGCTGTTCTGTGGCCAGCTCACCGCTATCGTTGAGCGGCAGAACGCGGATCTCAGCACCGGTACGCTGTGCCACCATCTGCCACGGCACGATGTTAGCGTGATGCTCCATCTCGGTAATGATGAGATTATCACCGGGCTGCAGCTGACTGCCGCCCCAGCTATTGGCAACCAGGTTAATCCCCTCGGTTGTGCCTTTAACAAAGATGATCTCTTCATGCGAAGCCGCATTCAGAAAGGCCGCAGCCTGCGCGCGTACGGCTTCCATATCGCTGGTTGCCTGCGCGCTCAGCGAATGGATACCGCGATGCACGGCAGCGTAGCCGTGCTGGTAAAAATGACTTTCCGCGTTGATTACCGCGAGCGGACGCTGCGCGCTGGCCGCGCTGTCAAGGTAGGCCAGCGGGTGTCCGTTGACCTCACGACTCAGGATCGGAAACTCCGCTCTGACTCGTTCGGAATCGAAACTCATGAATGTACTCCAGGGAAACGCTGTGAAATGCGTGCCAGCACCGCCTGACGCAGAATGTCATCATCCAGCGTTTCGGTCAGCTCGGCGGCAAAAGCGTGAATGATCATCTGCTGCGCCGCCTCTTCAGCGATACCGCGCGAGCGCAGATAGAACATCTGCTCATCATCAATGCGACCGATGGTGGCGCCGTGGCTGCACTTAACGTCATCGGCGTAAATCTCCAGCTGTGGCTTGGTATCGACTTCAGCCAGCCGGCCCAGCAGCAGGTTGTTGTTGGTCATCTGACCATCGGTTTTCAGCGCATGCTGTGCCACTTTGATATGACCATTGAAGACAGCACGGCCTTTTTCCCGCGAAATGGTTTTATGCAGCTGACGACTCAGGCAATGGCCTTTGTTGTGCTCCAGATAACTGCGGGTATCTGCGATTTCGCTGCCCACCGGCAGAACCAGGCTGTTCATTGCCAGCTCGCTGTTTTCGCCATTCAGCTGCGTGCTGGTGTTATGACGTGACAGACCGGCACCCAGCAGGAAACTGGTGCTGCTGACGCGTGCATCCTGGCCCATCACGATGTCATTGTGCGCAAAGTGATAGCTGCTGCTGGTTTCAAAGGCGAGCTTGGTATGTTTCAGCTGCGCGTTATCCGCCACGGCAAACGTAATACGTGCGCCGGTAAAGTGTGAAGCATCATTGAGTGTGACATAGTGCTCAACGATTTCCGCTACTGCACTCTGCTCCAGCTCAACGTGATGACGATGGTGTACGGTGTTCAGCGCATCCGCCTGACCGCTGGTGATGTGCAGCAGATAGAGCGGACGGGTAGCCGTTTTGCCACGCGCCAGACGAACCGTCGTTACCTCTTCTGCCAGGCTCTCTGTCAGATGCAGGAAAATTTCCGGCTGTACCGGTGCCGGCAGATCGCGACGCTCAGCTGCCTGAACATGCTGGATCTCAAACAGATCGGTTTCCGTGCTGCTCAGCGCCGGCTGAAAGCGGCCGTCAACAAACACCAGTCGTACTGCATCCAGCGGCAGCGCCAGCGCATCTGCCTGCTCACGGCTGACGTTCTGCGCAGCAGGCAGCACAAAGTGCTGTCCCAGCAGGCTCTCCAGCGACGTGTATTTCCAGTTTTCATGCTTGCGGGTGGGCAAGCCTTCACGCATCAGCTGCTGCCAGTGCTGCTGCGCCTGCAGCGAGCGCTGCTCGCCGCGTGACTCAAACAGATGGTGCCACTGCTGCAGGGCATTATCACTCTTCGTCGGTAAGCCAGCCATAGCCTTGCTCCTCCAGCTGTTTCACCAGTGAAAAGTCGCCAGACTTAACGATTTTACCCTGATAAAGAACGTGCACGTGATCCGGCTTGATGTAATCCAGGATACGCTGATAGTGCGTTACGATGATGAAAGAGCGCTTGCCGTCGCGCAGGCTATTGACGCCTTCTGAAACGATTTTCAGAGCATCGATATCCAGGCCCGAATCGGTCTCATCCAGAATGCAGAGTTCTGGCTCCAGCGCCGCCATCTGCAGAATATCATTGCGCTTCTTCTCACCGCCAGAGAAGCCAACGTTGACTGAACGCGTCAGCAGATCTTCCGGCATTTTCAGCAGTTTAATTTTATCTTCGATAAAATCCTGGAAATCAAAGCGATCCAGCTCTTCCTGCTCGCGATATTTACGTACCGCATTAACAGAGGTCTGCAGGAAAAACTGGTTGCTCACACCCGGGATCTCTACCGGATACTGGAACGCCATAAAGATGCCTTCACCTGCGCGCTCTTCGGGTTCCAGTGCCAGCAGATCTTTCTCTTTAAAGGTGACTGAGCCCCCGGTGATCTCGTAATCTTCGCGACCCGCCAGCGTTGCTGAAAGCGTACTTTTGCCTGAGCCATTCGGGCCCATAATCGCATGGACTTCACCTGGTTTAACTTCAAGGTTCAGACCGCGCAAAATCTCTTTATCTTCAACGCTAACCTGTAAATCTTTAATACTTAACATACTTATTCCTTCACATTGCTTCCGGCAACGCGTGTGGCATCAGCCGACACTGTGCTCAAGGCTGATCGCTAACAGTTTTTGTGCTTCCACGGCAAATTCCAGTGGCAGCTCGGAGAAAACATCTTTACAGAAGCCATTAACGATCATGGAGATCGCATCTTCTTCGCTGATGCCGCGCTGCAGGCAGTAAAACATCTGATCTTCGCCAATACGTGACGTGGTGGCTTCATGCTCCAGCTGCGCGGTATTGTTACGCGTTTCCACATACGGGAAAGTATGGGCACCACAGTCAGGGCCAATCAGCATCGAGTCACACTGCGTAAAGTTACGCGCATTGGTTGCCGTCGGCATAATCTTCACCAGCCCGCGATAGGTATTCTGGCTTTTACCTGCCGATATCCCTTTGGAGATAATGGTGGACTTGGTGTTTTTACCGATATGGATCATCTTGGTGCCGGTATCCGCCTGCTGGCGACCGCTGGTCAGGGCAACCGAGTAGAACTCACCCACGGAGTAATCACCGCGCAGGATGCAGCTTGGATATTTCCAGGTAATCGCAGATCCGGTCTCAGACTGCGTCCAGGACATTTTACTGTGATCGCCTTCGCACAGCGCACGCTTGGTAACGAAGTTAAGGATACCGCCCTCACCTTCACCGCCAGGGAACCAGTTCTGTACCGTGGAATATTTCACTTCAGCATTTTTATGGATGATGACTTCAACGACCGCAGCGTGCAGCTGATAAGTGTCACGCACCGGCGCCGAGCAGCCCTCGATATAGCTGACATAGCTGTCTTCATCTGCAATCAGAATAGTGCGCTCAAACTGACCTGTTTTCGCCGCATTAATGCGGAAATAGGTCGACAGCTCCATCGGGCAGCGTACCCCTTTCGGGATATAAACAAAGGTGCCATCAGAGGCTACCGCTGAGTTAAGCGCAGCAAAGAAGTTATCGTTATGCGGCACGACGGTGCCCAGATACTTCTGTACCAGTTCCGGATGGTCATGGATTGCTTCGCCAAACGAACAGAAGATAATGCCCTGTTTAGCCAGCTTGTCACGGTAAGTGGTGGAGACCGACACGGAATCGAAAATCGCATCAACAGCGACCTCTTTCCCTTCACGTACCGGAACACCCAGCTGATTAAACGCGTCTTCCACTTCCTGCGTCAGATAGTCACTGGACGCCACGCTGCCGGATGTCTGGGTTGCACCTGGCTCGGACGCACAACTATCGTCACAGTTGCCGCATGATGGCGCAGAAAAGTAACTGTAATCCTGATAGTCGAGCTTGTCATAGTGCGCTTTTAACCAGTGCGGCTCTTCCATTTCCAGCCAGGCACGGAAAGCCTTGAGCCGGAACTCAAGCATCCACTCGGGTTCGTTACGTTTAGCCGATATCGCACGCACGACATCTTCATTGATGCCGTGTGCCAGTTCGTCGGTTTGTAACCGGGTAAAGAAGCCCTCTTTATAGTTGAGCTTGCCTTCCCAGGTTTGTACATCATCAGATGCTTCGCTATGTCGTGACATATTTCACTTACTCGACGCCAAAGCTTTCACCGCACCCGCAGGCGTGCTGAGCTTTAGGGTTATTGAATTTAAAGATCTGGTTCAGGCCTTCACGGACATAGTCCAGCTCTGTGCCGTCGACAAACGGCATTGCCTGAAGCGGCACAAAGAGTTTTGCGCCAAACTGCTCAAACTGCAGATCGTCATCGGCTGGCTCTTTTACCAGATCCATGACATAACCAAAACCGGCACAGCCAGATTGTTTCACGCTCAGTTTCAGGCCCTTTACTGCCGGGTCCTGTTCAACCAGAGTCAGGATCTGTTTCGCTGCCGACTCGGTCAGCGTAAGTCCTTTCCAGACAAAATCGTCAGGAGAAAAGGACGCGGCGTTTACTGATGACATCGTTGTACCTCGCAAGTCTGGACCTTCTCAGGCTATCCCCCTATGGTAGTGATATCGCCTATCACTTCAACCTCTTGTTTTGCAGGGATAATCATCTCGTGCTGTTTTTTCTGCTTAATAATTAAGCATAGCCCCTTTACTGAAGCCTGTAACAGACAGTTTTTATTCGGGACAAATATCACAACTTATTGATATCGTAACATTTTATAAAAAGAGACCCCAAAGCTGTCAACCTGTGTACAGGTTACGCCTTTACTGAATGTAAAGAGATTGTTATTGCCGATTTTAGTAACAGGTTACAGACATCAATATATTTTTTAGCGGGAATTGCATTCCTGACGCAGTTTAATATGATAATGATTATCATTAACTGTTTAGGCGGCGCTATGACACGTACCGTTTCAGCCTGGTTACAACACAAAATCAGCGACTATAAATTCGCTGTACGCGATATCACCGTAGATTTCTATCTGGCAGAAGCCAGACTTAACCGGCCGGAGTGCTCACTCGGGCAGCTGCGCCGGTTCAATGATACCTGCCTTGATATGGCAGAAATCTGCGACATCAACGGCGACGATCGCAGCTATCTGCACGCCTTAGGCAAGCTGCACCATCGCCTGATTCAGGAGATGGGCAACGATGACCGCGACCGGCTGTTTCGTCTGCAGGCGTATCAGTTCGCCCGCCAGTCACTGACGCACCTGTGTCATAAACTGGCACAGAGTGGCGACTGGGACCAGGCAACGCGCCTGCAGCGTGATTTTGTCCGTCACGCTGGCTGGATATTCTAATCCAGCTTTGTGACGGCTCCTACATTTTGTTTACATCAATTCCAGCAGCGCCTGTAAAGGATGCCGCATGCCGTTGCCTTCTGCGCGTTTAACCTGACTGCGACAGGAAAAGCCGGTGGCCAGACAGCGCTGGCGTGGCAGCCGCTGTAGCTGCGGATGCCAGGAGAGCGCATAAATACCGAGTGAGTTTTCCAGATGCTGCGCCTCGTGGCCATACGTTCCCGCCATGCCACAGCAGCCGGTATTAATGTTTTCCAGCCGGGCACCGAAGCGGGCAAATATCTTCTGCCACTGATCCGGCGTAGCGGGCAGCGCGGTCACTTCAGTACAGTGCGCAAACAGATACCAGGGCTCACCGCTGACGGGCTGGTTTACCCCACCAGCCAGCGCCTGCTGCAGCCACTCGTGCACCAGCAGCACGCTAAAATCACCGCGCTTACTTTTCAGTACCTGCTGATACTCATCGCGATAGCAGAGTACGGTCGCCGGGTCGACACCAACCATCGGCATCCCGAGTTTTGCCATCCGGTTAAGCAGTTCAGCGGTTTTCGCCGCTGTACGGGCGAAACGCTGCAGAAACCCTTTTACATGCTGCGCTTTTCCGTTGGGTGAGAAAGGCAGCAGCACCGGACGGTAACCCAGTTTTTCAATCAGTGAAATAAAGTCGGTCACCAGCTGAGCTTCGTAGTAGCTGGTAAACGGATCCTGCACCACCAGCACGCACTGCTGTCGCGCTGCGCTGTCCATCGCCTCCAGCTGCTCCAGCGTCAGGCTCATGGCCGGATGCCCGCTCAAACGCTGTTTAAGGTTAGGTGCGGAGAGCTGAGGCAGATCCACCATACCGATATGGGTTTTGCTGAATTCGCGCATCCACGGCTGCTGCAGAAAGAAATTAAACACTTTTGGCGCTTTTGCCATCAGCGGCGCATAGCGCTCTACGCTGGCCACCAGGTGATCGCTGACCGGTCGCAGATAACGCGTATGGTAAAGCTGCAAAAAGCGCGCACGGAAATCGGGCACATCAATCTTAACCGGACACTGTGTCGAACAGGCTTTGCAGGCCAGGCAGCCTGACATCGCCTCTTTGACCTCATGGGAGAAGTCGTACTCTCCGCGGTTAGCGTGCCAGCTGTTACGCGTACGCTGGATCAGCATACGCAGGCTGGCTCCCTGCCGCGGCAGCGCCTGCTCAAGCTGGTCAGGATCAACACCCTGCTCCGACAGCAGGCGCAGCCATTCACGCGTCAGGGCCGCACGCCCTTTCGGCGAGTGAATACGATTGCGGGTAATTTTCATTGACGGACACATCGGGCTGCGCGCATCGAAATTAAAGCAGAGACCGTTGCCGTTACACTCCATCGCGCCGCGCCAGCTGGTGCGTACCGTCAGCGGGATCTGACGATCCAGGTCGCCGCGCATCGCCCCGTTCACCTGCATCATCGGCGCGTCGCTCTCCAGCGGCGTGCAGATTTTACCCGGATTAAGCCGGTTATCAGGATCGAAGGCGCGTTTAATCCGACGCAGCTCAGTAAACAGCGTTTCACCGAAAAAGGCCGGACTGTACTGCGCGCGGAAACCTTTGCCATGCTCCCCCCACAGTAACCCGCCGTAACGGGCCGTCAGCGCAACCACCTCATCCGAAATCTGCTTCATCAGCAGCGCCTGCTGCGGATCGCACATATCCAGCGCCGGACGCACATGCAGTACGCCCGCGTCAACATGGCCAAACATACCGTAGCTCAGGCCGTGGCTATCCAGCAGCGCGCGAAACTCGGCAATGTAGTCAGCCAGCTGCTCCGGCGGCACCGCCGTATCCTCAACAAAGGGAATGGGCTTGGCGCGACCCTGCGCATTGCCCAGCAGGCCAACCGCTTTCTTGCGCATAGCGTAAATACGTTCGATATCCGCCAGTTCATCACAGAGCTGATAGCCTATTACGCCACCCTGCTGCTGCGCCATCAGCGTATCCAGCCGGCCACAGAGACGGGCGATTTGCTGTTCGATAAGTGCGCCGTTATCGCCGGCAAATTCGACGATATTCAGCCCCAGCATCGCTTTATCAGGGATATCGGTGATCAGTTCCTTAACGGAGTGCCAGACAATATCTTCACGCGCCAGATTCAGCACGTTTGAATCCACGGTTTCGACTGACAGCGCCTGCGCTTCCACCATAAACGGGGCGTTGCGCAGCGCTGAGTCGAATGACTCATATTTAACGTTGACCAGACGACGGACTTTGGGGATCGGCGTGATATCAAGACGCGCTTCCGTGATGAACGCCAGCGTGCCCTCGGCACCGCACAAGAGCCGGGTCAGATCGACCTGCTGCATATCATCACTGAAGACGTGGCGTAAATCGTAGCCGGTCAGAAAACGGTTAAGCTTCGGAAACTTTTCAAGGATCAGCGCGCGCTGCTCGCGACAGCTTTGCAGCACCGTCTGATAGATACGGCCTTCGGGCGTCGGCGTTGCGGCCAGCTGCTCCGCCAGCGCCACCGGTATGGCGCGCGTATCAAGGATATCGCCGCCCAGCAGCACCGCACGTAATCCTTCGACATGATCGGAGGTTTTACCGTATACCAGCGATCCCTGGCCTGAGGCATCGGTATTGATCATACCGCCCAGGGTGGCGCGGTTACTGGTAGAGAGCTCCGGTGAAAAGAAGAAACCGTAAGGTTTGAGCCAGGCGTTAAGCTGATCTTTCACCACCCCCGCTTCAACCCGCACCCACCCCTGCTCAGTATTAATCTCCAGGATACGGTTCATGTAGCGCGACATGTCGACCACAATGCCCTGATTCAGCGACTGTCCATTGGTGCCGGTGCCGCCGCCACGCGGAGTAAACGTCAGGCTGGCAAAAGCGGACTCGCTGGCCAGTCGCGCAATCAGGGCGATATCAGCGGTCGAGCGCGGAAACAGTGCCGCATCCGGCAGAAGCTGATAGATGCTGTTATCCGTGGAGAGGGAGAGACGGTCGGCATAGCTGGTAGCGGTATCGCCGGTAAAACCCTGCTCTTTGAGCGCCTGTAAAAAGGCGAGAACTTGCTGAACCAGGCCGGGAGCCTGCGGAATTTGTGGGATCATGGTGTCGTGACCGGGATGTTGTAAACGTTTGCGTAGTAAGTTTTTTAACCTCTGGTTGTATCACATTTTTTTCCTGCCTGCTGGCATTTCCCTGCCCTCACTCAGCGACCCTGCTTTTCCTGTTTAATTTTCAGGAAATAGCGCATGATGATTTCGGGCCCGGGGGCCCTTCCTGAAGGATTAACTGAGGTTGAATCGCTGTTATGAAAAGCCTGCAACGCGGCGTGGATCTGCCGCAACTGCTGTTCTCGCTGATGTTTATTTTACTGATGATTATCGCCTGTCTCTGGGTGGTACAACCCTTTATTCTGGGCTTTGCCTGGGCAAGCATGGTGGTGATTGCCACCTGGCCACTCATGATCCGCCTACAGCATCTGCTGTGGGGACGCCGCTCCCTGGCCGTTATCGCCATGACTATTTTGCTGCTGCTGCTGTTTATTATTCCGATTGCGCTGCTGGTCAGCAGCCTGATTGACAACAGCGCGCCGGTTATCGCCTGGGCTACCCAGCGTCATCTGCTGATGCCGGAGCTCGCCTGGCTGCGTGAAATACCGTTCGCCGGCAACAAACTCTATGTCAGTTACCATAAGCTGGTGGATGGCGGGGGGTCAGCAATCATGCGCCAGGTGCAGCCCTACATTGGCCGCACGACCGGCTTTTTTGTCGCGCAGGCGGGGCATTTTGGCCGCTTTATGCTGCATCTGGCGTTGATGCTGTTGTTCAGCGTGCTGCTCTACTGGCGCGGTGAGCAGGTGGGACAGGGTATTCGCCACTTCGCCTATCGTATGGGGGGAGGCCGTGGCGATGCGGCGGTACTGCTGGCCGGACAGGCAATCCGGGCCGTTGCGCTGGGTGTCGTGGTCACGGCACTGGTTCAGGGGGTATTAGGCGGTATCGGACTGGCGATATCGGGCATACCTTATGCCACGCTGCTGACGGTGCTGATGATCCTCACCTGTCTGGTACAGCTGGGGCCACTGATTGTCCTGATACCGGCAATTATCTGGCTCTACTGGAGTGGTGATACCACGTGGGGCACCGTGCTGCTGGTCTGGAGCTGTATTGTTGGCACACTCGACAACGTATTGCGTCCGGTCCTGATCCGCATGGGGGCCGATCTCCCCATGATTCTGATCCTGTCGGGTGTCATTGGCGGTCTGATCGCCTTTGGCATGATAGGTCTGTTTATTGGCCCGGTTGTTTTGGCGGTTTCTTATCGCCTGGTTTCAGTGTGGATGCATGAAGCCCCGGCACCGGATAATGATATGGAAACGGCGATCGAGGCGCTGGCAGAGCATGAAGAGCTGCCCTGACAGGTTAATGGTCGCACCGGCTTAAACATTCATGCCTGAGCATTTATAAGATGGGCTTTTTTTCATAAACGGTTTTTAAGAAAAAACGCGATTTTCAGCGCTTAAGTCCGCCCTGCTGGCTGGAATGATTATTTTTCGTACTGAATCGCCCCTTGTAGTGGGTAAAAAAGGCGACAAAAGATTATCAGCTTTAAACTAATAAGAGGATTCTTAAAGACTATGGCAGGCGCAATAAATAATATGTTTCTCATGTTGAAAATCAACCTACTGATTTTTAAACAACCTTTTTCCCCTGAGTAACGTAAAAGAATTGCTGTGTGTAGTCTTTGCCCATCCCCTGTGATGGGCTTTTTTTTTGGCCCGCATTCAGATACCGCTGTTGCCGCACATGTTATATAAGCTGGCCGGATGTTTAGCACCTGAAACCCCGTGTTATTGTGCTAAAACGGCCGCTCATCCTGCAGCTTAAGCACGCATTAATCATGACGCGTACAGCATGGCCATACGCGTCATGTTCAGAGGTTAAACGCGCTGTGCGGATGCAATCTCAGCGAGGCTCAGCCAGGTTTCCACCACCGTATCCGGATTCAGCGACAGGCTGTCGATGCCCTGCTCCATCAGCCAGGCCGCAAAATCCTGATGATCGGAGGGTCCCTGTCCGCAGATACCGACATATTTGCCCTGTTTTTTTGCTGCCTGAATCGCCATTGAGAGCAGCGCTTTCACCGCTTCATTGCGCTCATCGAACAGGGCAGAGACTACGCCAGAGTCGCGATCCAGCCCCAGAGCCAGCTGGGTCATATCGTTGGAACCAATTGAGAAGCCATCGAAGTGCTGCAGGAACTGCTCTGCCAGCAGCGCATTTGACGGGATTTCACACATCATAATCACTTTCAGGCCCGCTTCACCGCGCTTGAGCCCGTGCTTTGCCAGCTCAGCCACGACCGCCTCAGCCTGATCAACGGTACGCACAAAAGGCACCATGATTTCGACGTTGCTCAGTCCCATCTCATTGCGCACCCGCTTCACGGCTTCGCACTCCAGCGCAAAGCAGTCGCGGAAGCTGTCGGCAACATAGCGCCCTGCGCCACGGAAGCCAAGCATCGGATTCTCCTCTTCCGGCTCGTAGCGCTCTCCGCCGACCAGGTTGGCATACTCATTCGACTTAAAGTCAGAGAGACGCACAATAACGCGCTTCGGCGCAAAGGCGGCGCCCAGAGTGGCAATTCCCTCGGTCAGACGTGCGATATAGAACTCAACCGGGTCGTCAAAGCCCTTCATCATCTGGCGGATCTGCTGCTGTAATTCTGGCGTCTGCTGATCAAACTCCAGCAGCGCTTTAGGATGCACGCCAATCATACGGTTGATAATAAACTCCAGCCGTGCCAGACCGACGCCCTCGTTGGGCAGACAGGCGAAGTCAAAGGCGCGATCGGGATTACCGACATTCATCATGATCTTAAGCGGCAGGTCAGGCATGGTGTCGACCTGAGAACTGGCGACCTCAAAATCAAGCAGATCATTGTAGACGTAACCGGTATCGCCTTCGGCGCAGGAAACCGTGACTTTATGGCCGTCACGCAGGTGATCGGTGGCATCACCACATCCCACAACCGCCGGGATCCCCAGCTCACGCGCAATGATCGCCGCATGACAGGTGCGTCCGCCGCGGTTGGTCACGATGGCAGAGGCCTTTTTCATGATGGGTTCCCAGTCCGGGTCCGTCATATCGGTAACCAGCACGTCGCCCTTCTCAATGCGGTGCATTTCGCTGATATCGTGGATCACCTTGACTTCACCCGCGCCGATACGGTGGCCGATTGCGCGTCCTTCAACCAGCACCTGACCTGTGCCCTGCAAACTGTAGCGCTCCATCACCTGACCGTTTGAGCGGACGGTTTCGGGGCGCGCCTGTACGATATAGAGTTTTCCGGTATGCCCGTCCTTCGCCCACTCAATGTCCATCGGACGCTTATAGTGCTGCTCAATCAGCACCGCCTGGCGTGCCAGCGCCTGCACTTCGTCGTCGGTCAGGCTGAAGCGATCGCGTGTTGCCTGCTCCACATCCTCAATACGCACCTGCTCGCCATGCGTTTGGGAGTCGGCATAGACCATGCGGATTTTTTTAGACCCCATCGTGCGTCTGACAATCGCCGGGCGGTTTGCCGCCAGCGTGGGTTTATGCACATAAAACTCATCAGGATTGACTGCGCCCTGTACCACCATCTCGCCCAGCCCCCAGGCTGAGGTAATAAAGACAACCTGATCAAAACCTGACTCAGTATCAATGGTAAACATTACGCCGGAGGCTGCGAGATCGGAGCGAACCATGCGCTGCACCCCGGCCGAGAGCGCTACGCCGCGATGATCGTAGCCCTGATGCACCCGGTATGAGATAGCCCGATCGTTAAACAGCGATGCATACACGTGCTTAACTGCCACCAGTACGGCATCAAACCCCTGTACATTAAGAAAGGTTTCCTGCTGGCCGGCGAATGAGGCGTCTGGCATATCCTCGGCGGTAGCGGATGAGCGAACGGCAAAAGAGGCGTCGGCATCATCAGCAGAAAGCTGCTCATAAGCAGCACGAATAGCCGTTTCCAGCGCCGGCTGGAATGGCGTGTCCACCACCCACTGACGGATCTGCTTGCCCGCCTGGGCCAGCGCCGCCACGTCATCAATATCCGTTATATCCAGTAGTGCATAAATGCGCTGGTTCAGTCCGCTTTGGTCGAGAAACTGATTGAACGCGTCAGATGTCGTGGCAAAGCCATTGGGCACAGATACGCCCAGCGACGACAAATTGGTAATCATTTCTCCCAGAGAGGCATTCTTGCCCCCCACCCGATCAACATCATGCATGCCAAGCTGGTTATACCAGAGCACTAGCGATTGTTGGTCTTGATTGGACATTGAGATGATCCTTTTAAATGATTAGGGCACATGGAACATTTTGCTATTCGCCACAGCAGCCTGGCACAATCGGTTTATAAAGACTAAGTGTTGAATCGTTAAAGCAAAAAAAGAGAGATAAAATCAGACTATTACCTGCCAGGGTTGACGTTGCGCAAACGGCGATATTATTGCTAACAGCCTGCTGCAATAATGAATTTTCCATTTTTATAGCATTATCAGCAGATTGCTGTTGCGCAAACGACATTATGCGGAGCCTGCGCGTCATTTATGAAACTGTGGCAGATGCTGACGTTTATTTATCGCTTTTTCTTTATGATGCTATTAACGTCAGGTATGACACTATTTCAGTCTGAGCACAGCGACATATGGATATTTCATTTCGGTTTAATTTGAAATGAAATCGATTAATTCACTATTCATTCAGAGAGCACTTTTCAATGAGCACTGAACGCAGCGTGTTTTATATTTCAGACGGCACCGCCATCACAGCAGAAGTACTGGGCCATGCGGTGCTCTCTCAGTTCCCGGTTGATACGCACAGCGTTACCCTGCCGTTTGTAGAAAATGTGCAGCGGGCCCAGGCGGTCAAAGCGCAGATCAACGCGCTCTGGCAGCGCAGCGGCGTGCGGCCGCTGGTGTTTTTTTCCATCGTGACGCCCGAAGTTCGCGATATTATTCTGGAGAGTGAGGGGTTTTGTCAGGATATTGTGCAGGCGCTGGTGGCTCCCCTGCAGAGTGAGCTGGGCGTCTCTTCCATGCCGGTGGCACACCGTACACACGGGCTGACCGCGAGCAACCTGGGTAAATATGATGCGCGTATCGCCGCAATTGACTACACCCTGGCGCATGACGATGGGATTTCACTGCGCGGACTTGAAGATGCCCAGGTGATCCTGCTCGGCGTTTCACGCTGTGGTAAAACCCCGACCAGCCTCTACCTTGCCATGCAGTTTGGTATTCGCGCAGCCAATTACCCTTTTATTGCTGACGATATGGATAACCTCAAACTTCCTCCTGCGCTGCGGGCACATCAGCATAAGCTGTTCGGGCTGACCATTGAGCCGGAACGCCTGGCGGCAATTCGTCAGGAGCGCGCGGAAAATACCCGCTACGCCTCGCTGCGCCAGTGCCGGCTGGAAGTCGGTGAAGTCGAGGCGCTGTTCCGCACGCATCAGATCCGCTATCTCAACAGTACCAACTATTCGGTGGAGGAGATTGCCACTAAAATCCTCGACATTATGGGTCTGCAGCGGAGTATGTACTGAAGCGCACCCTGAGCGGGCCGCGTTTTTACTATCTCTGTGATTTTGCTGGTTGAATTCAGGACATATTGGTTTATTGTGAACCTCATCACTTCCCGGTATATCACCGCTGCGAAGAACCTGTTTGAGAGCCACTATGAACAAAACTGATGAACTGCGCACGGCGCGAATTGGCAACCTGATCACGCCTGCCGCGCTGGCCAGCCAGCACCCGCTGTCTTCTGATATTGCGGCCAGCGTTACGGCAGCCCGCCAGCGTATTGCGCGTATACTGACCGGCGAAGATCCACGCCTGCTGGTGATTATCGGCCCCTGCTCGCTGCATGACCCGCGCGCTGCGCTGGATTATGCCGCACGCCTGCAGCAGCTGCGCGAGCGGTATCAGGATCGGCTGGAAATTGTGATGCGCGCCTACTTTGAGAAACCGCGTACCGTAGTGGGCTGGAAAGGACTGATTTCCGATCCCGACCTTGACGGCAGCTTTGACGTAAACCGCGGTATCGCTATCGCGCGTAAGCTGTTGCTGGATATTAATGCGCTGGGTCTGCCAACGGCGACTGAATTTCTGGATATGGTTATCGGCCAGTTTATTGCCGATCTTATCAGCTGGGGTGCCATTGGTGCCCGCACCACGGAAAGCCAGATCCACCGCGAAATGGCCTCTGCGCTCTCCTGCCCGGTGGGGTTCAAAAATGGCACCGACGGTAACGTGCAGATTGCCGTTGACGCCATTCGTGCTGCCCGCGCCAGCCATATGTTCCTGTCGCCTGATAAAGCGGGTCAGATGACCATTTATCAGACCAGCGGCAATCCGCACGGCCATGTGATCCTGCGCGGCGGGCGTCAGCCAAACTATCACGCGGAAGACGTTGCGGCCGCCGCGGCCAGCCTGCATGAATACAGCCTGCCTGAACAGATGGTGATCGATTTCAGTCACGGCAACTGCCTTAAGCAGCATCGTCGGCAGCGTGATGTGGCGCGTGATATCGCCGCGCAAATCCGCGCCGGTTCCCGCGCGGTAGCGGGCGTCATGATTGAAAGTTTTCTGCAGGAGGGTAACCAGAAAGTGGTGGCCGGGCAGCCGCTGGTTTACGGCCAGTCAATCACCGATCCCTGCCTTGGCTGGGAAGATAGCGCGGCGGTACTAGCGGAACTGGCTGCCGCAGTCGACAGCCGTTTCTGATATCAGCTGGAGCAGCTGACCTCCAGCGTTTTACTCCACTCCGGCGGCCGCTGGCGCAACGCTGCGCTGCTGGCCGCTTCATCAAAGGGGTGCTGCAGCGCCAGATGCAGCTCTTGGAGCGCGGCCGTTTCGCCCCGCTCCACCTCTTCGATAACCTGCTGGGCCAGATAGTTGCGCAACACGATTGCCGGGTTGGCCGCCTGCATAACCGCCTGCCGCTCGCTGTCGCTGGCTTCATCCTGCAGCAGCCGCTTCTGATAGCCGCTATACCAGCTGTCAAACGCGTCGCGATCGATAAACTCATCGCGCAGCGGCGAGCGCGTTTCCTGCTGTCCGGTATAGCTGAGCTGGCGAAACGTAAAGGTGTAATCGCTGTGCTCATTGCTCATCAGCGCCAGCAGCTCGCTCAGAATCGCATTATCCTCTGCCTGCGGCGTCAGCAGGCCAAGTTTCGCCCGCATGCGCTCTCCCCAGACCCGCATCAGTTCAGGTTCATAGTGGCTCAGCGCCTGCTTCAGCTGCTCCGCAGAGAGTAATCCTGACAGCGCGTGTGCCAGCCGGTTGAGGTTCCACAACCCAATCGTCGGCTGATTATTAAACGCATAGCGGCCCTGATAGTCGCTGTGATTACAGATAAAAGCAGGATCGTAATCATCAAGAAAGCCATAGGGACCGTAATCCAGCGTCAGACCCAGAATTGACATGTTATCTGTGTTCATCACCCCGTGCGCAAAGCCTGCGCTCTGCCACTGCGCGATCAGGCGGGCGGTGCGTTCTGTCACATCCGTGAACCACAGCAGATAGCGATCCGGTTCCGCCTGCAGATGCGGCCAGTGATGACGGATCGCATAGTCTGCCAGCTGGCGTACCTTATCCGTCTCTCCCGCGTAGTAGAAATGTTCAAAGTGACCAAAACGCAGATGACTTTCCGCGATACGCATCAGCATCGCGCCGCGCTCCTGCGTTTCACGCAGCACCGGCTCGTCACCTATGGCCAGCGCCAGGGCGCGCGTCCCGGGGATACCCAGATGGTGTAACGCTTCTGAAGCGAGAAACTCCCGCACGCTTGAGCGGATCACTGCCCGTCCATCCCCCATCCGGGAATAGGGCGTTAAGCCTGCGCCTTTCAGATGCCAGTCCAGCTTACGTCCATCCGCAAGCAGCTGCTCACCCAGCAGCAGGCCGCGTCCGTCACCCAGCTGCCCGGCCCAGACGCCAAACTGGTGGCCGCTGTAGACCTGAGCGAGCGGATCCATGCCAGGCAGCAGCGCCTGACCGCTCCAGACGCCGTGGCCGTCACCGGCAAACAGCTCAGCATCCAGCGCCATTTCCGCCGCCAGTGGCGCGTTATGATAAAGGAGACGTCCTCCCGCCAGCGGCGTGGGCTGCAGCGATGTGTAACACCCGGTCAGCTCCTGCTGCCAGCTATTGATAAATTGCATATATACTCCAGAGGTGCTTAATAATGCAGCACCAGGATAGCGTGTCGAGAATAAAGGATAGTCTGGCACGGCGCGTCTATGAAAAACAGCGCCTGAATTACTGCTGCGAGGGAGTGGTTTGCGTCAGAAAAGGAATGATGAGATCGTCTAACCGTTCCGCTTTAACCACCGGGAACACATTACCCTGAATGTGCACACCGGTCAGATGGCTGACTTTGCTCAACAGGCGCGCATCATCGATACCCGAAATAATTATCTGCTGTGTATAGCTGCTGAAATTATCGATAACCGCCTGCATAAAAGGGATAAAAGAGGCACGCTTCGCCAGATTCTGGATAAATAGTTTATCCAGTTTCAGGACACTAAAAAGTGCATCATAGACCGCCGTTGCCGGCGCTTTACCGGCACCGAATTGTGAAAGCGATAAACGGAATTGATGATTAAGCCGGGATAAAATCGGATGTGCCTTACCGGCAGATAATTGCGGAAACGTTTCGCTGATGTCCATTACGATAAATGGCAGCTGTTTAAATTTCCTTAACAGAATTTCACTTTCTAACAGCATTTCGGCCAGCGATTCGTCAATTCTCATTAGCGCATTAACCTGATTACGCTCAAAGAAAGTACGGTGTTTTTCCAGTATTAAAAGCTGTGCCTGCAGCAGCCTTAGCTGCTGATTTGCATCGAGCTGCGGCAGCAGTAAATCCTGAGGCAACGTAATTGGCGCACTGTCATGAACAAACTGTGTGACCAGCTCAACCGCGGTGAGCTGGCCTTCCAGCGTATAAGCCGGATAAAACCAGGTTTCCGACTGATAGTCGGCCGAAATATGGACTTTCATTTTTTACAGCCAGAGGCAGTGGCAATGGACGCATCGTATATCAATGAAAAGAGTCAGGCAATAGGGCCAAACGGCAGAAGAGAAGGTGTTTTAGCGCCTAATGCAAGCTATTAATCATTAAATTATACTTAAGCCAAATATGCCGGGTTAATATCCACAATGATAAAATCTTTAGCTCTATTTTTAGTATTAATTTGCCCGGGGGTAAAGTACCAATTTTAATGAGAGTTTTATTTCATCAAAAAAAGAAATAATGGCGCGAATTATGCTCTCTTTTCACCACGCTATTTCATCCATTAAGAATACAACTTGTCATATTCTGCGCGCCTGCCAGAACACCCGCTGCCAGTAAACATTATTGAGTGAAGATCGAATCACGCCTTTACTGGTTGAGGCGTGTATAAAGGTATTGTTGCTGGCATAGATCCCGACATGCAGCCCGTTTTCGCCACTGCCGGTTTTGAAAAAAAGCAGATCGCCGGGTACTAAATCACGCGGATCGATACGCTTGCCGATTTTGGTCTGGGCGCGTGTGGAGCGTGGCAGCGCGATGTCAAAGCGATCGCGGAACGTCAGAAAGACAAATCCTGAGCAGTCAACACCTCGCGGACTCAGTCCCCCATAGCGGTAAGGCGTGCCCTGCCAGCGGCTAAGCTGATAGTTGAGACGGGTCTGCACGGCAGCAGGATCAGAGAGACGGGAATCGGGCGGAGGCGCATGATGACTGCACCCTGTGACCATCAGCACAAATAGCAGAATAAGTAACCGCATAGCCTGTTCCCTGTCAGCCCAATCCGGCAAACACTGTAGCCGTAAACGCGCGCAGTGCGCAAGTCAGGAGAGCAGCAGCAGGTGCCCCTGCGGCGTATCGACTTCCGTCACCTCTGTCTGATACAGGGGCGCAAGCCGGGCGGCCGTCAGCACCTCATGCGCCCTGCCCTGATATTTCAGCGCTCCCTGATGCAGTAACCAGACGCGATCTGCGTAGCGCAGCGAATGGTTCAGGTCATGGCTGCTGGTCACCACGCCAATGCCGGCGGCGCAGAGCTGCTGCAAAAGCCGGGTGACTCCCTGCTGCTGTGCCACATCCAGCGCACTCATTGGCTCATCGAGCAGCAGCAGACAGCCCTCAGGATTAATGTCGGGATGAATTTGCAGTATCACCGCCAGCAGTCGCACCCGCTGCCACTCTCCCCCGGAGAGCTGAGTCAGGTTACTCCCCAGCTTGTGATGCAGACTCAGCTGAGACAGCAAATGCGCCAGCACGTTATTCAGCGCAGTACCCGCTTTACGCGGCAGGTGCATCTGCAGGTAGTGCCAGACCGGCATCGCGCCAGGCGCAGGTTGCTGCTGAGGCAGCCAGCCACGCTGCTGAGCCAGCGCGCGTCCTGACAGCGCAGCTACAGCACTGCCGTTAAGCAGCAGCTCTCCGCGGGAAGTGGCAAGACCGCTTAGCGCTTCCAGCAGCGTACTCTTTCCTGCGCCGTTAGCCCCTGCCAGATGTACCCACTCACCGCGCGCGAGAGTGAGATCCAGCGGTGCCAGACGGCCGGGGCAGCTCAGCCCCTGACACGCCAGCAGCATGTCAGGCGGTCAGCGCCTGCTCTATACGCTTAAGCACCTGCGGCGCATCCGGAGCCATATCGGGTGAAAAACGGGCGATAACGTTGCCCTGCTTATCGATCAGGAACTTCTCGAAGTTCCACAAGATATCGCCGGGCTCTGCCGGTGCCCGGCCTTTCGCTATCATACGCTCAAGAAAACCGCTGCCCTCCGGACGCTCAGCTTCCGGCTGCGCGTTCACCAGCGCCTGGTAAAGCGGATGGCGCTGCACGCCGTTGACGTCCGTCTTGTCAAACAGGGGGAACGTGACGCCATAAGTGGTGCTGCAAAAGGTCTGAATCTCTTCATTCGTGCCCGGCTCCTGTTCCAGAAACTGGTTGCAGGGAAAGCCCAGCACGCTAAAACCCCGCTCCTGAAACGCTTTATGAAGGGATTCAAGCTGCTCATACTGCGGTGTCAGTCCGCAGCGGGAGGCGACGTTCACCACCAGCAGTACGCGGTCACGCCAGGCGTCCAGCGTGGTCGCCATACCGTCAAGGGTTTTCAGGGGGATCTGATACAACGTCATGGTGTTCTCCTGTGTCCGTCAGATAACGCCAGCCGCAGCTAGCGTGAAGATTTTGCTAAAAGCAGAATAAACAGCGGTGCGCCCAGCGTCGCGGTAACCACACCTATCGGCAGTTCAGCAGACGTCAGCAGCAGCCGCGCGAGAATATCCGCGGCCAGCAGCACCACCGCACCTGCCAGCGTGGCTGCTGGCAGTAAATAACGATGGTCGCTGATGCCGCTCAGCCGCAGAAGATGCGGGACAACCAGGCCGACAAAGCCGATAGCTCCCGCCAGCGCCACGCTGACCCCTGTCAGCCAGCCCATAGCCAGCACCAGCAGGTTACGCCACAGCGGCAGCGATAAGCCGAGCTGACGCGCAGAGGTCTCGCCCAGTGCCAGCAGATTCAGCGTGCGTGCACTGCACAATAGCGCGGCAGTGACCGGCATCAGACTCAGTATCAGCCAGCCATAGCGCCAGTCAACGCCGCCAAAGCCTCCCATCATCCAGTACATCAGCTGACGCAGATCGAGCGTGGTACTGAAGTAAACGGCCCACGTCATCACCGCGCTGCAGACAATACCCAGCGCCACACCGGTAAGCAGCAAGCGACTGCTGGCCAGCTGACGACGGGCAAAATGCAGCAGGATCAGCGTGACCACCAGTGCTCCAGCCATCGCCGCCAGCGCCAGGCTCCACAGGGAGCCGCTGCCAAGCAATACACCCAGTACCAGCCCTACGCCAGCGCCGTTAGAGACGCCAAGCAGCCCTGGCTCAGCCAGCGGGTTAGTAAACAGCGCCTGCATAACGGTACCGCAGAGCGCCAGCGCAGCGCCTGTCGCAATGACTGCCAGCGTACGCGGCAGACGCAGCTGCCAGATAAACAGTTCGCCCTGTGGGGTAAACCACTGCGCAGGCAGAAGCCAGCGCTCGCCGGCGCACAGACTGATCAGGCTGAGCAGCAGCAGCAGCGTGGCAAGCAGCACTAATGTATGCCGGCTACGGCGACCGGTCTGACGGGCAAGCTGATCCAGCAGAGTCATAAGCGAGGCAGTTAAGCAGGAGAATGAGACGATTGTAGAGAGATTATGGCAAAAAGAAAGCCACAGCCTTCAGGCTGGCGCAGCAATAAAAAAGGCCGCTAAGCGGCCTTTTTATCATACTGAAATCAGTCAGCATCCTTTGGTGACGCGTTTTCAACGCGACTTTTCAGCTTTTGCCCCGGACGGAAGGTCACCACACGGCGCGCGGTGATAGGAATATCCTCTCCCGTTTTCGGGTTGCGGCCCGGACGCTGGTTTTTGTCGCGCAGATCAAAGTTACCAAATCCGGACAGCTTAACCTGTTCTCCATTTTCCAGCGCGCGGCGAACTTCTTCAAAAAAAAGCTCTACCAACTCTTTGGCGTCGCGTTTGCTCAACCCGAGTTTTTCAAACAGATATTCTGACATTTCAGCTTTTGTAAGCGCCATAGGTTCAATCCCTCAAGGTTGCCTGGAATCGCTCTTTTAATGCTGCTACACATCTGGCAACGGTCGCAGCAATCTCCTCTTCTTCGAGTGTCCGGCTGGTATCCTGCAAAATCAGGCTAATCGCAAGGCTCTTTTCGCCTTCGTTCACGCCTTTACCACGGTACACGTCAAACAAGTTTACGCCAACTACCTGATTTACGCCAACTTTCTTACACTCTGCGATGATATCTGCTGCAGGGACGTTTTCTGCCACCACAACAGCAATATCACGGCGGTTAGCCGGGAAGCGTGAAATCTCACGCGCGTCAGGCAGGACGCGGTCTGCAACCTTATTCCAAAGCAGTTCAAACACTAAGGTACGACCGTTAAGATCCAGCTTGCGTTCCAGCTCCGGGTGAACCACCCCGATAAATCCGATTTGTTCATTGTCCAGCCAGATAGCCGCTGTTTGTCCGGGATGCAGCGCCGGATGGGCAGCCGCACGGAACGAAATCGCTTCAGATTTCCCGGTTAATTCCAGCAGCGACTCTAAATCGCCTTTCAAATCATAGAAGTCAACCGGCTGACGCGCCAGATCCCAGTGTTCTTCGTCGCGATGTCCGCTGATAACGCCCGCCAGCATAAGATCCTGGCGAATGCCGAGATCGGCCTGCGTATCAGGCACAAAGCGCAGACCGCTCTCAAACAGGCGCACGCGACCCTGCTGGCGATTCTGGTTGTAAACCACTGCGCTGAGCAGACCTGTCCAGAGAGACAGACGCATCGCTGACATATCGCTGGAGATAGGGCTGGGCAGGATGAGCGCCTCTTCGCCCGGATGCAGCAGCTGCTGCACTTTAGGATCAACAAAGCTGTAGGTGATCGCTTCCTGATAACCTTTGTCGACCAGCAGCGTTTTCACCCGCTTCAGCGACAGGCTGGCTTCGCGATGCTGCGTCATAATCAGACTGGCTTTTACCGGCACATCAGGGATGTTGTTGTAGCCGTAGACGCGGGCAACCTCTTCAACCAGGTCTTCCTCGATTGCCATATCAAAACGCCAGCTCGGTGCCACCGCTTTCCACTCGCCCTCGCCCTGGGTTACCTCGCAGCCGAGACGGGTCAGGATATCTGTCACCTGCTCATCAGCGATAACGTGGCCAATCAGACGATCCAGCTTCTTACGGCGCAGCGTAATGGTGGCACGCGGCGGCAGTTTGCTGGCATCGGTCTGATCGATAACCGGACCGGCTTCACCGCCGCAGATATCCAGCAGCAGGCGGGTCGCCCGTTCCATCGCTTTATGCTGCAGCGCCGGATCGACACCACGCTCATAGCGATGCGAAGCGTCAGTATGCAGTCCGTGACGGCGTGCGCGGCCGGTAATGGCCAGCGGATCAAAGTAAGCGCACTCAAACAGCACGTTACGCGTCGCTTCATTTACGCCTGAGTGCTCACCGCCAAAAATACCGCCCATCGCCAGCGCCTGCTGATGATCGGCAATAACCAGCGTATCGCTCTGCAGTTTTGCCTCGGTGCCATCGAGCAGCGTCAGCGTCTCATTATCCTGCGCCATGCGCACCACAATGCCGCCGCTGATACGGTCGAGATCGAAAGCGTGCATCGGCTGACCCAGCTCAAGCAACACATAGTTAGTAACATCCACTACCGGGTCAATTGAGCGAATGCCGCAGCGGCGCAGTTTCTCACGCATCCAGAGCGGCGTCTCCGCTTTCACGTTGATGCCTTTAACAACGCGTCCCAGGTAGCGCGGACAGGCGTCGGTAGCGTCAACCCGAATCGGGAACGTATCGGTAATCGTCGCCGCTACCGGTTCTGCAGCAGGCGCCGACAGCGGCAGCCCGTTAACCACGGCCACATCACGCGCTACGCCGGCGATGCTCAGGCAGTCTGCGCGGTTTGGCGTCACGCTGATCTCAATAGTATTGTCATCCAGCTTCAGATAGTCGCGGATGTCGCACCCTACTGGCGCGTCAGCTGGCAGTTCGATAATCCCGTTGTGATCGTCGGAAATACCCAGTTCTGAGAAGGAGCAGAGCATGCCTTCAGAGGGTTCGCCGCGCAGTTTGGCCGCTTTGATTTTGAAATCACCGGGCAGTACAGCGCCCACGGTAGCGACGGCGACTTTTAATCCTTTGCGGCAGTTAGGCGCGCCACAGACGATATCCAGCAGGCGATCGCCACCGGTATTGATTTTGGTCACGCGCAGTTTATCTGCATTCGGGTGCTGGCCGCACTCCACCACTTCACCCACAACGACGCCATGAAACGCGCCGGCAACGGGATCAACACCATCAACCTCAAGGCCCGCCATGGTGATTTGTTCAGACAGCGCGGCGCTGTCCAGGGCTGGATTTACCCATTCGCGTAACCAGAGTTCACTGAATTTCATTGGATAACCTGCCCTTATTTAAATTGTTTGAGGAAACGTAAATCATTTTCGAAGAAAGCACGCAGATCGGTGACGCCATAGCGCAGCATGGTCAGACGTTCCATGCCCATACCAAAGGCGAAGCCGGAGTAAATTTCCGGATCGATGCCGACGTTACGCAGTACGTTAGGATGCACCATGCCGCAGCCCAGGACTTCCAGCCACTTGCCATTTTTGCCCATCACGTCAACTTCCGCTGAAGGCTCAGTAAAGGGAAAGTAGCTCGGCCGGAAGCGGATCTGCAGATCCTCTTCAAAGAAGTTGTTCAGGAAATCGTGCAGCGTTCCTTTGAGATTGGTAAAGCTGATGTCTTTGTCGACAATCAGTCCTTCCATCTGGTGAAACATCGGCGTATGGGTCTGATCGTAATCATTACGATATACGCGGCCTGGCGCGATAATGCGGATAGGCGGCTGCTGGGTTTTCATGGTGCGGATCTGCACGCCCGAGGTCTGGGTACGCAGCAGGCGCGTGGCATCGAACCAGAAGGTGTCATGATCGGCACGGGCCGGGTGATGGCCCGGAATATTCAGCGCATCAAAGTTATGATAGTCATCTTCAATTTCTGGTCCGGTCACGACTGCAAAACCCAGTTCGCCGAAAAAGTTTTCGATGCGGTCGATCGTGCGCGTTACCGGATGCAGACCGCCATTTTCACTACGGCGTCCGGGCAGTGAGACATCGATGGTTTCTGCTGCCAGACGCGCATTCAGCGCCGCGCTCTCCAGCGTGTTTTTACGGGCGTTAAGATGATCCTGTACCTGCTGTTTTGCTTCGTTAATCACCGCACCTGCCGCCGGGCGCTCTTCAGCCGGCAGTTCACGCAGGGTAGTCATCTGCAGGGTAAGGTGCCCTTTTTTACCCAGAAATTCGACGCGTACAGCGTCCAGAGCGGCGATATCCGACGCCTCGTCGATGGCGGCCGTGGCACGGGCCACCAGGTCTGCGAGTTGGGACATGATTTCCTCTTCTTCCAGCCGGGCTGGTCAGTTCTTGTTGGGATCCGGGATCCGATTAAGTCTCGCCAGAAACAAAAAAGCCTCCACGAGGGAGGCTTTCAGCGCGATTTTTCGTTTCTTTTCTTATGCGCACAAGCCCCTGATGGTCAGGCGCTAAAGTAAAAAAAGAAACGGAAAAGAGCAGCGTGCATGCTTGCGTTACCTTACGAAAATTAAAAACCGCCCTATTGAAATGCGCGGCGGCTAAAATGTCAATCTTTTGCGTGAGTTGCAGGCAATAAAAAAGGGAGCAAGCTCCCTTTTTTACCTGACTTACGCCAGAGCTGATTTCGCTTTTTCTACCAGAGCAGCGAAGGCTGCTTTGTCGAATACAGCGATGTCAGCCAGGATTTTACGGTCAATTTCAATGGACGCTTTTTTCAGACCATTGATGAAACGGCTGTAAGACATACCGTTCTGACGCGCCGCAGCGTTGATACGTGCGATCCACAGCTGACGGAACTGACGCTTACGCTGACGACGGTCGCGGTAAGCATACTGACCAGCTTTGATAACAGCCTGGAAAGCAACGCGGTAAACACGTGAACGTGCACCGTAGTAGCCTTTAGCTTGTTTTAAGATTTTTTTGTGACGTGCGCGAGCAATTACACCACGTTTTACGCGAGCCATGAGCTCTCCTTAATCATATTCTGTTTTGCCGTTGCTCTGCTGGCGATAAGCCTTACAGCGCGACAGGCGAATTAAAAAAAATTTACTTATGCGTACGGCAGGCAGGCAATAACCAGACCCAGATCGCCTTTAGACACCAGGCCTTTTGGACGCAGGTGACGTTTACGCTTGGTAGACTTTTTGGTCAGAATATGACGCAGGTTTGCGTGCTTACGCTTGAAGCCGCCAGAGGCGGTCTTCTTGAAGCGCTTAGCCGCGCCACGTACAGTTTTAATCTTTGGCATTTTTACAAATATCCACTTCGCATTGTTAAAAAAATGAACCAGACAGGCGAATAAATCCCGCACAGCGCGAACGCTGCGCGGCATCATTACTTGAAAGCCTACTGTTTCTTCTTGGGTGCGAGCACCATAATCATCTGGCGGCCTTCGATCTTCGAAGGGAAGGACTCGACCACTGCCAGATCGATATCTTCACACAGATCTTTACGGACGCGGTTAAGCACTTCCATACCGATCTGCTGGTGCGCCATCTCACGACCGCGGAAACGCAGCGTGATTTTGGCTTTATCGCCCTCTTCCAGAAAGCGCATCAGGCTGCGGAGTTTTACCTGATAGTCGCCATCATCGGTACCAGGACGGAATTTGATTTCCTTAACCTGGATAACTTTCTGCTTCTTCTTCTGTTCCTTAGAAGATTTACTCTTTTCATAAAGGAACTTGCCGTAATCCATAATACGGCATACCGGCGGTTCGGCGTTCGGGCTGATTTCAACTAAATCTACGCCAGCTTCTTCAGCTTTCTCAATCGCTTCGCGTAGAGAGACAATGCCAAGTTGCTCGCCGTCAACACCAGTGAGGCGCACTTCGGTGGCTCGGATTTCGCCGTTAATACGGTTTGGACGCGTCGGTTGTACTCGTTTTCCGCCTTTAATAACCTTATTCCTCTAATTGGTGAAGATGTCGGCTGCGAATCTCTTGTTGCAGCTTCTCAACAAACACATCTACGTCCATGCTCCCGAGGTCTTTACCACGGCGGGTGCGCACGGCAACTTTGCCTGCTTCCACCTCTTTCTCACCGCAAACCAGCATATAAGGGACGCGACGCAATGTGTGCTCGCGGATTTTAAAGCCTATCTTCTCGTTTCTCAAGTCTGCTTTGACACGAATGCCAGCATTTTGCAGTTTCTTTGTCAGTTCACTGACATATTCTGCCTGACTGTCAGTGATATTCATCACTACAGCCTGTACCGGTGCCAGCCAGCTCGGGAAGAAACCGGCAAACTCTTCAGTCAGTATACCGATAAAGCGCTCCATGGAGCCCAGAATCGCACGGTGAATCATCACCGGGGTCTGACGGTCGTTGGTTTCACCCACATAGGTGGCATCAAGACGTTTTGGCAGAGAAAAGTCTAGCTGAACCGTGCCACACTGCCAGGCACGATCGAGACAATCATACAGGGTGAACTCAATTTTCGGGCCATAAAACGCCCCTTCACCCGGCTGATACTCAAAGGGGATCTCATTCTCTTTCAATGCTTCGGCCAGGTCAACCTCTGCGCGATCCCACATCTCATCAGTACCGATACGCTTTTCCGGACGGGTAGACAGCTTCACCACGATTTTTTCAAAACCGAAGGTGCTGTACATGTCATACACCATACGAATACAGCTGTTTACTTCGTCGCGAACCTGATCTTCAGTACAGAATACGTGGGCGTCATCCTGCGTAAAGCCACGTACGCGCATCAGACCGTGGAGGGCACCTGATGGTTCGTTGCGATGGCAGCTACCGAACTCTGCCATACGCAGCGGCAGATCGCGATAGGATTTCAGACCCTGATTGAAGATCTGCACGTGACCCGGGCAGTTCATCGGTTTAATGCAATATTCGCGGTTTTCTGAAGAGGTCGTAAACATCGCCTCTTTGTAGTTTTCCCAGTGGCCGGTTTTTTCCCACAGCACGCGGTCCATCATAAACGGACCTTTCACTTCCTGGTAATCATACTCTTTCAGTTTGGTACGAACAAAAACTTCCAGCTCGCGGAAAATCGTCCAGCCGTCATTGTGCCAGAATACCATGCCCGGCGCCTCTTCCTGCATATGATAGAGGTCAAGCTGTTTACCGATTTTACGATGATCGCGTTTTGCTGCTTCTTCCAGACGCTGCAGATAGGCTGACAGCTGTTTCTTGTCTGCCCATGCCGTGCCATAAATGCGCTGCAGCATTTTGTTATCACTGTTGCCACGCCAGTAGGCACCCGCAATTTTCTGCAGTTTAAAATGGTGGCAGAAGCGCATGTTTGGTACGTGCGGGCCGCGGCACATATCCACATACTCTTCATGATGATAGAGACCCGGACGATCATCGTGACTGATGTTCTCATCAAGGATAGTGGTTTTATAGCTTTCGCCACGCGCAGCAAACACGTCGCGAGCTTCCTGCCAGCTGACCTTTTTCTTTACCACGGCGTAATTGGTTTCAGCCAGCTGGTGCATACGCTTTTCCAGCTGTTCCAGATCTTCCTGCGTCAGCGTGTGGTCGAGATCGACGTCATAATAGAAGCCGTTATCAATGACCGGGCCAATCGCCATTTTGGTATTGGGCCACAGCTGTTTGATGGCATGACCCAGCAGGTGCGCGCAGGAGTGACGGATGATCTCCAGACCAGCGTCATCTTTTGCTGTGATGATTGCGACCTGGGCATCGTCGGTGATGGGATCAACCGCATCCACCAGCTCACCGTTTACGCGACCGGCAATACAGGCTTTCGCCAGGCCGGGACCAATATCCAGCGCAATATCCATTACGCTGACCGGGTGGTCAAAAACGCGCTGGCTGCCGTCAGGAAGAGTAATTACTGGCATTTAATATCCTTAAATTGCAGTGGTAAGCCACACGAAAGCCTACATGCAACACTGTATTTGGTGTGTGTACCCGGCGTGATGTCAGACCCACATTGTCGGAATGACGCCAGGCGCATAAAGCGGTCAATATGATAACAGCTTTCGCTCTTCAGCAAAACCCGCCGTGCTGGCTAAGTCTAAGCAAGCACGAAAAAAAACCGCCGTGCGGCATAAGCCGGACGACGGTTTATTCGCATGGCAGTTACATTGCGTAGGAGAGCTGAATCGTGGTTTTGGTATCGGTACGATCGGGCGCAGACTCAGGTGGATTGTTATTCCAGGTCACGTTATAGCCCATTTTCAGCGCGAAGTGATCATTGATCGCGACCTGCAGTGCCGTTTCCGAGTTCACCGTGGTGTCTTCGCCAAAGCTGCTCAGCACGGAGACACCCTGAATGAATTTTGTCGTATCCGTAAGCTGCCATTGATAGCTGACTGCGCCATAGCCCAGCGCCTTGGTCTCATGACCACCGTCGTGGAAATCATCATAGCGTACGCCCGGACCAAATTCCGCACGCAGTGAGTGCACCGGGCCGTTAAGGAGCTGACGACCATAACCGGCAGTCAGCACGTCGCGTGAATCATAACCATTCAGACGATCGCTCAGCCAGCTTGCCTGACCAAACAGATAATCAGCGCTGTTCATGTTGTAGCGGCTGCGACCACCAATGTTATACGTTTCAGATGAACGCTCATCGTTGGATGAGGTGTTGGCCGCGTTGCCCCACAGGCTGTAAGCCATAGAGGTCTGATACCAGGTCATGCTGGTTGAAGCCGTCAGTGAAGAGCTGGTGGTGTTACCGGTCTGCGCAAGGTAACCGGCTGACGCGCTGCCTTCAAACGGTTGTTTGGCCGTTGAAGGATCATCCATAGACGTAAAGACAGCGTTATCAGCAAAAGCCTGGTGACAAAATGCTCCGGCAGAGAGCAAGAAAATAGCGGACAGCTTATTAAGAACTTTCATTAAAGGTTGATCCGTGCGGCAATTTAAAAACAGGTGAGTCTGCAGCGTTTTTACCGGCAATCAATGCAATTTACTGTAAGTTTTGTAAAAAATTATGAGACAGCCTCAGGCTGTTCCCTGCACCGGCCAGCTTTTTTACGTTGCAGACGCGTTCATTAACGGCGCGCATTATAGGTGCCGTTGAGAGAAATAACAGCCCGCCGCGGCCAGGAATTTTTAAGGCTGCTGACACAGCTTTACGTCACTGCTGAACAAAATTCGCTCTACGGTGCGGGGTGAACTACGCTGAAATCTGTTTTGTTACAGTGAGGTGAGTAAATGAGCACGCTGGACGTTACGAGTTACGTTGTCACTTTTCACTATCAGGAGTCCGGGCTGGGCGATCTGCAGTCGCTGACCAGTGCCATGGTTAACAGCGGTTACAGCACCACCCTGCACGACGCCGAAGGCCATCCGCATGAACTGGGAACCAACAGTTTTGGCATTGTCAGCACCCTGAGTCCTGAAGCGGTATCAGAGCAGGCAGCGCGTATTGCAGAGGTTGCCCTGCATCAGTCCCCACAGACAGAGGTCACGACGCTGCAGCACTTTTTGCAGAAACCTGTCTGATGCGCCGGTAAAACTGGCTTTGCGTATTTTTTGCGCGCTACAATTGCAGCGGTATCGCGATTAACGAGGAGCCTGCCATGTGGTCAGCCATTAGCCGCCTGTTAAGCGAACAGACTCAGCCAGCAGAGATCACGCAGCGTGAGCCCCTGCCCGGCGGCGATATTCATCCCGCCTGGCGTATCCGCTATGGCGGGCTGGATGTCTTCGTCAAATGCAACACCCGTGACCGGCTGGAACTGTTCCGCTGGGAAGCCGATCAGCTCGATCTGCTGGCGCGTACGCAGACAGTCAGGGTGCCGGCCGTTTATGGTGTCGGTAGTACACGTGACGCCAGTTTTCTGCTGCTGGAGTATATCCCGCCACAGCCGCTCAGCGCGGAAGCGGGTTATCAGCTGGGGCAGCAGCTGGCACGCCTGCATCAGTGGAGTGAACAGCGCCAGTTCGGGCTCGATTTTGATAATAATATTACCACCACCCTGCAGCCCAATAGCTGGCTGCGGCGCTGGTCACTGTTTTTTGCTGAACAGCGTATCGGCTGGCAGCTGCAGCTGGCGGCCGAACGCGGTGTCACCTATGGCGATATGAACCAGATTATTGACCGCGTTCAGCAGGCGCTGGCTCATCATCATCCACAGCCCTCGCTGCTGCATGGCGATCTCTGGCCCGCCAACTGCGCAGATAGCAGCAGCGGCCCATGGATTTTCGATCCTGCCTGCTACTGGGGCGACCGCGAATGCGACCTGGCGATGATAAGTTATCACCATGAACTGCCGCGCGAAATTATGCAGGGCTATCACGCAGAATGGCCGCTGGCAGAGGGATTTTCGCAGCGCCAGCCGGTTTATCAGCTCTATTATCTGCTGAACCGCGCGAATGTGTTTTCCGGCCAGTGGCAGGAGGAGGCGCAGTTTGCCGTCAGTGAGCTGCTTAGCGACGACAAACTGGCGCAGGATGCGGTCAGACCGGCCTGATTATTTAAAGCATGCCCAGCAGCGTTAACAGGAAGTAGCCGGCAACAGCAATAATCACGGGCAGGATGTAGAGCGGGAAAATCTGCAGCAGAATCGTGTGGTGCGGGACGCGGATTTTTTCCTCAAGCTGCGTGCGCGTGCGCCCTTCGCTGCCCTTTGCCTGCTCCAGAATCAGCTGATCTTCAATGCCTTCTTTAACATGTCGCGACTGGCGCCACATACGCGCGCCAGAAGCCTGTAACGCCATTCCGATAAAAATCAGCGCATAAATGATCCAGAAACCGATATTTGCGCCGCCGTGAAAATCGGGCACCGGTGAGTGATGCCAGAATGAATTCAGAAATGACGTATTGAATTTAAGCATGTCCACCATGACGTGAATAAAATCCAGCAATACGGCATCCAGTCCGGGCTGCTTTACGCTGTGCTGGTATAAATAACCGAGCATGGAAACAATGGTCGACAGCAGTGCAGGAATGAAAATGATCCAGCCAGCCACGCGCTTAAGGATGGCGACCTGGCCAGCCTGTTGGTATGTCATGCAGACTTCCCTATACAGATAATTATTTTGCCCTAAGTCTACCTGCAGTCTGCGATTTTTTCCTGAAAAATGCGCGACCTGTCGCGGGCTGGTTTTCGCACGCCGACATGGTATGGTGGCGCAAACCGCTTAAAAGGAGACAGTCATGCGCTATCGTCGTCCGGTATACGCCGCTATTTTTGATATGGATGGTTTGCTGATTGATTCCGAGCCGCTGTGGGATCAGGCTGAAATGGAAGTACTGGCAAGCCTTGGCGTGGACGTCAGTCGTCGCGCAGAGCTGCCTGATACGCTTGGCCTGCGTATCGATCAGACGGTGCGCATGTGGTATGAGGCGCAGCCGTGGCAGGGCGTAACGCAGGCCGGGGTTACGGCCCGTATTATCGACCGTACGCTCTCCCTGATAGAAACGCATCAGCCGCTGCTGCCAGGCGTTACTCAGGCGCTGCAGCTCTGTCAGCAGCAGGGACTGGTGATTGCGCTCGCTTCCGCTTCGCCGCTTGCCATGCTGGAGCGGGTGCTGGAGATGTTCCGGCTGCGGCCCTTCTTTTCTGCCCTCGCCTCAGCTGAAGCGCTGCCGCTGAGCAAACCTCATCCGCAGGTCTATCTGAATGCGGCGGCAGCACTTAATATCGATCCGCTTAACTGCGTGGCGCTGGAAGACTCCTTCAACGGGATGATCGCCTGTAAAGCGGCGCGCATGCGTTCTATAGTGGTGCCGGCCGCCGCACATTGTGCTGATGCCCGCTGGGCGCTGGCAGAGGTACAGCTGCAAAGCCTGACAGATCTGCGCGCAGAACATTTGTTTAACTGACCGCGCGTCGCCTTACGCTGTCGGCCAGGAGTGTCACTCATCGCACAAAATAATTCACTATTCGTTACAGCGTCACCGTTCTCATTTACTGGATAAATCCCTATACTGGATGCATTGACAGTTTTGCATCCAGGTTTAATCATGACGGCCGAAGGCCATATAATTTTTGCGATTGCCAGCGCTATTTTTGCTAAGCGTGCGGAGCTTACGCCAGTACTGGCTGCTGCAGACTGGTGGCATCTGGTGCCCGCTACGCTGCTGACCTGCCTGCTGCCGGATATTGACCATCCCCGATCCACACTGGGCCAGCGCTTCCGCTGGCTCTCGCAGCCCATAGCACGGGCATTTGGACATCGCGGTTTCACCCATAGCCTGCTGGCAGTAGCTATCAGTCTGTGGCTGTTTAAGGTAAACGTTCCGGCAGACTGGTTTCTGCCGGCGGATGTCCTGCAGGGACTGACGCTGGGCTATCTGAGCCATATTGTTGCTGACATGCTGACGCCGGCAGGGGTTCCGCTGCTGTGGCCCTGCCGCTGGCGCTTTCGCCTGCCGATTCTCAGGAGCCAGAGCGGAAATCAGCTGGAGCGTATGCTCTGTCTGGCACTGGTGGTGGCGGCACTCTGGTTTCCGGCTGGCATGCCTGCTTTTGGTGCAAACGGCTGGCCGCAGCAGCTGTTTGATACGCTGCAAACCAGCGTTAACCGGTTAATAAATCCGCAAAACGGCTAAACATTACGCCACATTAAACAAAAAGTTATAACCCATACTTTTTGGGTATAAGCCTGCACTTAATTGTGCTGCTAACATCCCTGACATTCTCTGATAGAAATTTACGTTACGCTATGCCGCCTGCACATTGCACGGCGGCATCTTTCTGGAGTTAAGTATGGATTTCCCTCTTATTATCAACATCGTGGTCTTTGCGGCACTGCTGGTGTTGCTTAACCGCATTGGCAACCAGAGCTGGAGCCTGTCGAAGCGTGTCCTGACTGGCCTGGTACTGGGCGTGCTGTTTGGCCTGGGACTTCAGGCGGTTTATGGTGAAAACAGCGACGTGGTCAAGGATTCAATCAGCTGGTTTAACCTGGTCGGTAATGGCTACGTACAGCTGCTGCAGATGATCGTCATGCCGCTGGTGTTCGCCTCAATACTGAGCGCGGTGGCGCGCCTGCATAATGCCTCTTCACTGGGCAAAATCAGCGTGCTGACTATCGGTGTATTGCTGTTTACCACGGCTATCTCTGCGCTGGTCGGCGTTATGGTTACCGGTCTCTTCCACCTTAGCGCAGAAGGTCTGGTGCAGGGTGCGCAGGAAACCGCGCGGCTGAATGCTATTCAGAGCAACTATGCAGGTAAAGTAGCCGATCTCAGCACGCCACAGCTGCTGCTCTCATTCATTCCTAAAAACCCGTTTGCCGATCTGGCAGGGGCTAATCCTACGTCGATTATCAGTGTCGTCATCTTTGCTGCTTTCCTCGGCGTCGCTGCGCTGCATCTGCTGCGCGATGACAAAGTAAAAGGCGAGCGTGTACTGGCAGCGATTGATACGCTGCAGTCCTGGGTGATGAAGCTGGTGCGCCTGATCATGAAGCTGACGCCGTATGGCGTGCTGGCTCTGATGACCAAAGTCGTAGCCGGTTCCAATCTGCACGATATCGTCAAGCTGGGCAGCTTTGTTCTCGCTTCTTATCTTGGCCTTGCCATTATGTTTGGCGTGCATGCCCTGCTGCTGTCGATCAACGGCATCAATCCGCTGCGCTTCTTCCGCAAAGTGTGGCCAGTGATCACCTTCGCTTTTACCAGCCGCTCCAGCGCGGCAAGCATTCCGCTGAATGTGGAAACGCAGACGCGCCGCCTCGGCGTGCCGGAAGCGATTGCCAGCTTCTCTGCCTCGTTTGGTGCCACTATTGGCCAGAACGGCTGCGCCGGGCTTTATCCGACAATGCTGGCAGTGATGATTGCCCCCACCGTCGGCATCAACCCATTTGATCCGGTATGGATCGCCACGCTGGTCGGGATTGTTACCCTGAGTTCCGCTGGCGTAGCCGGTGTGGGTGGCGGTGCCACTTTTGCGGCGCTGATTGTGCTGCCGGCAATGGGTCTGCCGGTGACGCTGGTGGCCCTGCTGATTTCGATTGAGCCACTGATTGATATGGGCCGTACTGCGCTCAATGTGAATGGTTCCATGACGGCCGGTTCACTGACCAGCCGCTGGCTGGGCCAGACGGACAAAAAGATTCTGGAGAGCGATGAGCATGCCGAACTGGCGCACCGCTAAGTGCTGACTTCAGCATGAAAAAGGGCCCGTCTCAGACGGGCCCTTTTTTATTCTGCGAAACCGGATTACTGCGCAACCTGCGGATCGGTATCGTATTCTTTGCAGCTCTGGAAACCGTAGTTCATCACGCGACCGGTATCGTTGTAGCTGACAAAATAGGTCTGCATTTTGCCATCACGCTCGCCAATAACGTAAGTCTGGCAGGTGCCGCGCGCGTGCGCCATGGTAACTTCGGTCGAAGCCGGACCAGCAATCTGACGTACCTGTTCACGCGTCATGCCTTTTTTCACATCTTTTACTACCGGTTTGGTGACATAACTTTCCGCGCGATCATAAGTGGTACAACCAGACAGAGCAGCCAGCGTCATAGCGGCAGCGATACATCCCAGCACTTTATTCATTTTTTGTTCCTCATACTTTGTCCATGTCCGAATAAGCCTGGAACACAAATTCAGATTTATCAACCTGGTGGCTACGTTTTAGATGCGCTTATCGGGATCTCTCTGGCGTAAAAAAGCTGTGCGGCTGCGCCCTGCTCCGTATAATCGCGCGGTTAACTTTTTACCCGGCTCAGAGGCCCCATGACATCTGCACACCCTAACCGGCTGGTTTACGCCATCACGCTCGGACTCCTCGCGGCGCTCGGACCGCTCTGTATCGATCTTTACCTGCCTGCGCTGCCTGAACTGGCGCGCGATCTGCAAACGCAGACCTCGACGGCTCAGCTTAGCCTGACCGCCGGCCTGCTGGGGCTGGGGGCGGGACAGCTGTTATTCGGGCCCATGAGCGATAAATTTGGCCGCATCCGGCCCCTGCTGCTGTCACTGCTGCTGCTGTTTATTGCCTCTGTGGGCTGTGCGCTGGCAAAAGATATTCATTCGCTACTGATTGCCCGTCTGTTTGAGGGGCTGGCCGGCGCTGGCGGTGCCGTGCTGTCACGGGCCATTGCCCGTGATATGTACAGCGGACACGAGCTGACGCGCTTTTTTGCACTGCTGATGCTGGTGAACGGCCTTGCACCGGTGGGTGCGCCAGTGCTGGGCGGCGCGCTGATGACGATCATGAGCTGGCGCGGTATTTTCATCGTGCTGGCGGCGATTGCTATTTTGCTGATTCTGCTGGCGCGCTGGCAGCTGCATGAGACGCTGCCGGCCGCGCGCCGTAGCCAGGGTTCTCTTTTTTCTGCCTGGGCGGCACTGGGCCAGGTCGTCACGCACCGCCCCTTTATGGGCTTTTGTCTGACGCAGGGCTTTATGATGTCGGGCATGTTTGCCTATATCGGCGCCTCGCCATTTGTGCTGCAGCAGATCTACGGCCTGTCGCCGCAGGCGTTCAGCCTCTGCTTTGCCGCCAACGGTTTTGGCCTGATTATTGCTTCACAAACCAGCGCGCGTCTCTGCCCGCTCTGGGGCGAATATCGGGTGCTTAAGGGCGGGCTGATGCTGGCGTTTGTGGCCTCTGCTACGCTGCTGACAGCCGCACTGAGCGGAGCCGCGCTGCCGGTTATCCTGGTCGCGCTGTTTTTCTCTATCGCCAGTAATGGTGTGATAGCAACCACCGCCGCATCGCTGGCAATGCAGAGTCAGGGACATCGCGCCGGCAGTGCTTCTGCGGTCATCGGCGTGACGATGTTTACGCTGGGCGCCATTAGCGTGCCGGTCAGCGGGGTGGGCGGGACCTCGGTTATCAGCATGAGCGCCACGATATTTGGCTGCTTTATGCTGGCGATCCTGATGTTTACCCTGCTGGCACAGCGTCCGAAAAGCGCCTGATTCAGCAGCAAACCGTCTGCACTCGCCGCCGTTTGGCTTGTTGTTTTGCGGCCAAGGCGTTAGCTTTAGCTGATGTTACGCATCATGCCGTCAGGCTTCCGACTTAAGGAGAGGTTCATGTCACTGCAGCAGGAAATCATTCAGGCCCTTGGTGTTAAACCCGCTATCGATCCGCAGCAGGAGATCCGCGTCAGCGTCGATTTTCTGAAAGCCTATCTGAAAGCGCATCCTTTTCTGAAAACGCTGATTCTGGGCATCAGCGGCGGGCAGGATTCAACGCTGGTCGGGAAGCTGGCGCAGACCGCGGTCAGCGAGCTGCGTCATGAGACCGGCGATAAAGAGTACGCCTTTATTGCCGTGCGCCTGCCGTACGGTAAACAGGCCGATGAGCAGGATTGTCAGGATGCTCTGGCATTTATTCAGCCTGACCGTACTCTGGTGGTTAATATCAAAGAGGCGGTACTGGCCAGCGAGCGCGCACTGCAGGAAGCGGGTATTGCGCTGTCAGATTTTGTACGCGGTAACGAAAAAGCGCGCGAGCGCATGAAGGCGCAGTACAGCATTGCCGGGATGACCAAAGGCATCGTGCTGGGCACCGATCACGCGGCGGAAGCGGTCACCGGTTTTTATACCAAATATGGCGACGGCGGCAGCGATGTAAACCCGATCTTCCGCCTTAACAAAGGCCAGGGTAAACAGCTGCTGAAAGCGCTGGGTTGCCCGGAACATCTCTGGATGAAACACCCGACGGCCGATTTGGAAGACGATCGTCCCGGCCTGCAGGATGAAGTGGCGCTTGGCGTCACCTACCAGCAGATCGATGATTATCTGGAAGGAAAAACCATTGATGCCGGGGCTGCGAAAACCATTGAGGGCTGGTACACCAAAACCGAGCATAAACGCCGTTTGCCGGTTACTGTTTTTGACGACTACTGGAAAAAGTAACCTCTCCCTGCGGCTCTCCCTCTGCGGAGAGAGAGTCGCGCCCCGCTTGCCACTGGCGATAAAAACAGCACGCTGATACACTGTATACAAAACCAGTAAGCGGAGCATTCTTTGGTCAGACGAGCAACCAGCCATCGCCTCGACTTTGACGCGGCGGCAATCTATCAATATCCCGAACACCTGCGCCAGTGGCTTGAAGGGCTGCCTAAAGTGCCCGGCGTCTACACCTTTCACGGCGAGAGCGAAAACCTGCCGCTTTATATCGGCAAAAGCATTAATTTGCGCAGCCGGGTTATGGCGCATTTTCGCACCACGGATGAAGCGAGCATGCTGCGTCAGGCGCGGCGCGTAAGCTGGATCCCTACCGCCGGCGATATTGGCGCACAGCTGCTGGAAGCGCAGATGATCAAAACGCAGCAACCGCTGTTCAATAAGCGCCTGCGTAAAAATCGTCAGCTCTGCTCACTCCAGCTGGGCGAAGGCGCGCCGGAAGTGGTTTATGCAAAAGATGTCGATTTCTCACGTTCGCCCGATCTTTACGGGCTGTTTCGCAGCCGTTTCGCCGCGCTGGAGAAGCTCAAAAGCATGGCAGACGATCTGCAGCTCTGTCACGGCCTGCTCGGGCTGGAGAGCCTGCGGCCGGGGCGCGGCTGCTTTCGCGCAGCGCTGAAGCGCTGTGCCGGTGCCTGCTGCGGAAAAGAGAGCGTGGAAGCGCATCAGCAGCGGCTCCGTGAGGGCCTGGAACGCTTTCGCGTGGTGTGCTGGCCGTGGGAAGGCCCGGTTGGCATGGTGGAGCGCGGTGCTGAGATGACGCAAATCCATGTAATCGATCACTGGTTCTGGCTGGGGTCTGTGGCCACTGAAGCGGAAGCGCGCCAGCTGCAGCGCGCGCGCCAGGGATTTGATCACGACGGCTATAAAATACTCTGCCGTCCGCTGCTTTCCGGCGAGTTCCCGCTGATAGAGCTGTAAAAAAACCGCCGACGCTGTTCAGGGCGGCACTCTGTCCTGAACAGCGCCGGCGGTCTTAATCCGGGTCGGTTACGGTGTGTTTACTCACCGTCAGCAGGCGGTGGTGGCATTTTACCATCGTGTGGCGCTTTTTCCGTCAGGCGCGTTTCGAAATTGGCGTTGTACTGCTTTTTCTGTTCCGGCGTCAGTACGTTGTAGATTTTGTTCTGCGTTTCCATCATGCGTACCGCATTCTCTTTAGCATTCGCGGTCATTTTCTCAGCCTGTGCTTCAGCTTTACTGCGATCAAAACTGTCGGCGGCAATAATGGCATGGTTCGCGCGGCGCGCTTCCGGCGACGGACGCTGCATCTCTTTATGACCATCCTGCATGATGGTGCGGATCTGCGTTTTCTGCGCATCGGTCAGCGTGATGCCTTTAAACATCTCCATACCGTGATGGCGCATTGGCTTATGCATCGGCTTTTCACTTCCGGCCGGCGGTGGCGTCAGGTTATCGGCCGCAGCGTGGACGATATTGGCGGCACCCAGTGCCATTGCGGTAGCCAGAAAAACAGAAGTCAGTTTACGCATAATATTGTCCTTTCTTGTCAGTTATATGACGACAGCCTGTGTCGCGTCTTCGGAAACAAGCATACGACGCTGAACGTCAACTACTCAGAACCTGAGTAAAGCCCTGAAAGCATAGAAGACAGATATCGTGCGATCATGGAGAGATTGCGAAGAATTACGTGAGAAAATGCAAAAGAGTATGACAACAGCGGGAAAATGGCAGGAATTAAGGAGGAGTGTAATGAGTTTGCCCGCAGCGGGAAAGCAAAATATTAAACGCTGCATATCAGCGGGCTGACGCCACCCACGCGTCAGCCGCGCCTCAGCCGTTTACTGCGCCGGCAGCTGTGCGTTCTCTTCCGTCAGCATCAGCCCGGCCCGCAGGCCCGGCGCCACCTGCGGATTGGGAAAGAGCACATATTCCCGCGCCTGCTGTACGTAATAGCGCGTATCGCCCTCTTCTGCCAGCAGCGTTCCCTGCGGGAAAGCGGTGAAATTCAGCGTGTCTGCGCTCATATGCAGCGTGAATCCCTCTCCCTGACGGGTGATCTGTTGTGAGACGTGATAGCGCCGCGGTTGTCTGAGCGGCTGCGGCCACGTTTCGCCTTCAAGCAGCGCAGCGAGTGCCTGCTGCACCGCGCTGAACTGCGACAGGTCATTGTCACCAAACGGCCGCGCCTTGCCCAGTTCGAGCGTCGAGCTCGCCGCATGATGATGCTCGCAGCTGTAGTGGGTAAAGGTGCCGCCTGGCGCACGATGAAAAACCAGTGCCTCCAGATCAGCGGCGGCCAGCCATTGCATAAACGTATCCGGCCACGGCCGTTCGCTCGCGGGCATAACGGCAAAGCGCGGATAATACGAACCGCGAATGGCGGTATGCAGATCAAGATGCCAGCGCGACGTCTGCCTGTGACAGCTTCGCCAGAAGCGCTCCATGACCTGTTCCAGCTGCAGGGCGCGCTGCGCTTCACTGGTTTCACTGACCCTCTGCCAGCGGCCACCAAACAGCCGGTTGAGATCGTACTGCTGATAGCGACGGCCGCTGCGCAGCGCTGCCGGATTACCCAGTATCACCAGCAGCCGCACTGCCAGCGGTTTCTCTCCGCTCAGCAGCGGCGCCAGCAGCTGTTCCACTATTTCCACCGGCGCCGTTTCATTACCGTGGATCCCTGCTGACAGCACCAGTGCCCGATCGCAGTGCGTCAGCGGCGTCAGCGAGAGGATCCCTTCCGCCTGCCACTGCCAGCGCAGATACGCGGTCTCTCCCTGCGTAACGGCAGGCGACGTGCCCGCCAGCGTCTGTTGTAAAAAACTGCGCATGCTTTCTCCTTTATCCTGCCTGAACGTCAGCGCTGAAAGGCGTAGACGCTGCCCAGCTTCAGCAGCTGCGTCAGCGCATCCAGAGCGTCACGTCCCTCCTGCAGCAGCGCCGGATCGGCCAAATCCGCCTGCGTGAGATGGTCGCGATAGTGGCGCCCGGCCCACTGGCTGAGCTGCGTAAACAGCTGCTCGTTCATCATGACTGCCGGATTGACCGCCCGCTGCTCTTCCGCCGTCAGTACTACCCGCAGACGCAGGCAGGCTGGCCCGCCGCCGTTGCACATGCTTTCGCGCAGATCGAATACCGTGAGCTCCCGAATCGGTCCGCCGCTCTCAGCCAGCTCCGTCAGATAAGCCCAGACACCCGGATGCTGTCGTGACTCTTCGGGCAAAACCAGCCGCATACCGCCATCGGGGTGCTGCAGCAGCTGGCTGTTGAACAGATAGGTCGCCACCGCATCGCTGACGGATACGCGCGCGCGCGGCACCACGATGGCAGTAAAACCCGGCACCCGCTCTGCCAGCTGTTTCAGCAACGCAGGCTGATTGACAAAAGCGTCCTCATGGCAGAACAGCACCTGCTGATTACTGACGGCAATCACATCATTGTGGAAGACACCCTGATCGATCACCGCCGGGTTCTGCTGCGCGAAGATCGTCCGCGCCTCATCAAGCTGATGCAGACGCGCAACGGCCCTGCTCGCTTCCAGCGTCTGGCGTGCCGGATAGCGTTCAGGCGTAATGCCGGCGTGCTGTCCCTCGCGTCCATAGACAAACAGCTGCAGGCCGGCGTCGCCGTAGCGCGCCGCGAAGCGATTGTGATTCGCGGCCCCTTCGTCACCAAACAGCGCCACCTGCGGCAGCGCGTCATGCACGCAGAAACGCTGCGGGTCGCGGAAAATTGCCCGCAGCAGGTCAGCCGTTTCCGGCGCTTCAATGGCGCGGTGAAACGTATTATTCAGATTGGCAACGGTAAAGTGAACGCGTCCGTCACCGCTGTCTGCCGACGGCGAGACGGTCGCCGCGTTGGCAACCCACATTGCCGAAGCGGAGCTGGCGGCAGAGAGCAGCTGCGGTGCCTGCTGTGCAGCGCGCGCCAGCACCCGGGCATCACTGCCGTGAAAACCGAGCTGGCGCAGCAGCGGCAGATTAGGCCGCTCGTGCGGCGGGATCACCCCCTGCAGATAACCAAGATCGGCCAGCGCTTTCATTTTGCGCAGCCCCTGCAGCACCGCCAGCCTGGGATTAGAAGGCCGCAGCTGATTGCGGGTTGACGCCTCATTACCAAACGACAGGCCCGCGTAGTGGTGCGTCAGACCAACCAGGCCATCAAAATTCACTTCAGCTGCGTTCATCGCGTGCTCCCTGAGCAGAGAAGTCAAGACCCGGTGAGAGCGTGTCGGGCAGAGCCAGACTGCTGCTTTCAAGGGTTGCCATCGGCCACGCGCAATAGTCCGCGGCATACCATGCGCTGGCGCGGTGGTTGCCGGATGCGCCGATGCCGCCAAACGGCGCAGTGCTGGCCGCGCCGGTAAGCGGCTTGTTCCAGTTGACGATACCGGCACGCGCTTCCAGCAGCAGCTGATCAAACTGCGCGCGCTGCGGTGAGATCAGACCGCATGAGAGGCCATAGCGTGTGGCGTTAGCCAGCGTAATCGCCTCACTGTAGTCGTCATAACGGATGATTTGCAGCAGCGGTCCGAACACCTCTTCATCCGGCAGCGCGCTCACATACGTCATATCAATGATGCCTGGGGTGATAAGCGCGCGCTGGCGATCCGGCCACTGCATATTCAGCAGCACTTCACCGCCCAGCGCCACGCGCTGCTGCCACGCCTGATAAATATGTCCGGCAGCGGCAGGCGAAATCACGCTACCCATAAACGGCTGCGGCTCCGCATTCCACGCCGCGGGCTGCAGCCGGCTGCAGACGGCCACCAGCCGCTGCAGAAACGCGTCACCCGCCGCGCCCCGTTTTACCAGCAGGCGACGCGCGCAGGTGCAGCGCTGCCCGGCAGAAATAAAAGCTGACTGAATAGCAATATGTACGGCGCCATCAATATCTGCCGGATCTTCGACAATCAGCGCATTATTGCCGCCCATCTCCAGCGCCAGCATCTTCTCCGGCTGGCCGGCAAACTGCCGGTGCAGGTGGTACCCCGTGGCGGCGCTGCCGGTAAACAGCACCCCGTCAATCTGCTCTGCCTGTGCCAGCGCCTGGCCGCTTTCACGTCCGCCCTGCACCATATTGAGCACGCCCGCCGGCAGCGCTGCCTGCTGCCACAGCTGCACGGTTCGTTCCGCGGTCAGCGGCGTCAGCTCGCTGGGCTTAAACACCACGCAGTTTCCCGCCAGCAGCGCGGGCACAATGTGGCCATTTGGCAGATGCCCCGGAAAATTATAGGGCCCGAACACCGCCAGTACCCCGTGCGGACGATGGCGCAGTGCGCTTTCACCCGACTGCTGTTCGCCGGTACGGGCATGGTACGCTTTCACTGAAATGGCAATTTTATTGATCATCGCCTGCACTTCAGTCAGCGTCTCCCAGCGCGGTTTGCCGGTTTCCTGTGAGATGATTTCCGCCAGCTCTGTCTTATGCTGCTCCAGCAGAGCGGCAAAGGTTTCCACTCCCGCCTGGCGCGCCGTAAACGGCAGTCGCGCCCAGTGCGGAAACGCCGCGCGGGCTGCCGCACAGGCGGCGCTGACCTGAGCCACAGAGGCGGCGTTGCCCTGCCAAAGCGGTTCACCTGAAACCGGATCGGCTTTCGTGAAGGCGTCACCGTCGCCGCGCAGCCACTGATTATTAATAAAGTGCGTCATGCCTGTTTCTCCTCGCGGCAGAGTGTTACAACCCGTAGCGCATCACCATATTCACAGCACAGCGCCTGACGCTGGCTCTCACTGAGACAGACGTGACCGGTGGCGATATCCACCGGCAGCAGCGTGGCGCGAAAGCGCTGATAATTGCTGTTAGCAACCAGGCAGAGCGGCCAGTGCGCCTGCGCCTCACCGGCACCTGCCGGCAGCAGCGTGCTTTTTCGAATCGCCCGGATACGATCAATTTCACACTCCAGCGTCGGTCCGCCATCAAAGATGTCGATATAGTTCTGATAGCGAAAACCCTCCGCCTCCAGCACCGCGCGCGCCGGAGCCGTTTTCGGGTGCACTTCACCAATGACGTGCTGCGCCGCCTCGCTGAGATAGTGAATATAGAGCGGATGTTTCGGCATCAGCTCCGCGATAAACGCTTTCTGACCGGTGCCGCTGAGAAAATCTGCCTGGCGAAACGGCATCGAGAAGAAATGGCTGCCTACGCTGTCCCAGAAAGGAGAGTGCCCGCTGTCATCGCTGACGCCGCGCATCTCTGCCACCACGTTACGCATAAAGCGATCGCGGAAGTTCGCCATAAAAAGAAAGCGTGATTTAGAGAGTAAATAGCCGTTCCTGCCGTCGCGGTAGTCGGGATCGAGAAACAGCGTACAGAGTTCGCTGCTGCCGGTATGGTCGTTACTGAGCGACAGCACCGGCAGACTGGCGTACACATTCAGCTCTCTGGAGGCGTGTACCTGCGTGCCGACCCGGAAGTTGTACCACGGCTCCTGTAACCCGACCGCCACTTCAATCGCGCAGATCCCCACGGCCCGGTTATCGTCACTGTCGGCCAGCACAAAGACATAACCCTGTTCAGCACGCGGCAGCGCACCCTGCCAGGTCAGCAGTGAACGCTCAATACGTGCCTGCAGCGTGGCGCTGTCTTCCGGCAGCGAGGTAAGCCCGCCGCCGGTTTTGCCCGCCAGCAGGAGCAGCTGCGCCAGGTCATCATGTTCAACCGGGCGGATCACCATCATGATGTGGCTCCTCTGAGAATACGTTCACAGGCACGTTCAAAGCGGGCCAGGCCCTGCTGCACGTCTTCCTGACTGATATTAAGCGCGGGCGCAAAGCGCACTACGCTGGCACCGGCAATCAGGACCATCACGCCTTCTTCGGCGGCCGTGAGATTGAACTGTTTGGCTTTTCCGGCGAAATCGTCGTTGAGTACGGCGCCAATCAGCAGCCCGAGGCCGCGGATGGTTTTAAACACCGGCAGCCGCTGGTTAATCGCCTGAAGCTGATCAACAAACCACTGATGCCGCTCGGTCACGCCAGCGAGAAAAGCGGGCTGGTTGACCAGCTCCAGCACTTTACCCGCCACCGCACCCGCCAGCGGGTTACCGCCATAGGTCGTACCGTGTGTGCCCACCCCCATCACCTGCGCCAGATCCTCACGCGTCAGCATGGCACCAATCGGGAAGCCGCCGCCCAGCGCTTTTGCGGTAGTGAGCACGTCCGGCGTAACGCCGTAGTGCATATAGGCGTAAAGCGATCCGGTACGCCCCACGCCGCTCTGCACTTCATCAAAAATCAGCAGCGCCTGATGGCGATCGCACAGCTCACGCAGACCGCGCAGGAAGGCTGCATCGGCAGGCAATACGCCGCCCTCGCCCTGAATCGGTTCAACAATCACGGCACAGGTGCTGTCATTAATCAGCGCAGCGGCCGATTCCAGGTGATTAAACTGCGCATGCTGAATGGCCGGCGGCAGCGGCGCAAAGTCGCGCGAATAGGCGGGCTGTCCGCCAGCCGACACCGTAAACAGGGTGCGGCCATGAAAAGCGTTGGTGAACGCCACAATGCCGCTTTTTTGATCGCCAAAGCGGTCGTGCGCCACTTTGCGCGCCAGCTTAAGCGCGGCTTCATTCGCCTCGGCGCCGGAGTTGCAGAAGAAAACGCGATCGGCAAACGTTGCGTCAATCAGCTGTTTTGCCAGCCGCAATACCGGCTCGTTGGTATAGCCATTGCCGGTATGCCACAGCTTTGCCGCCTGTTCTGTCAGCGCCTGCTGCAGCGCGGGGTGTGCATGGCCCAGCGCGTTCACGGCGATCCCGCCAGCAAAATCGATATACTCTTTGCCCTGTTGATCCCACAACCGCGATCCTTCAGCCCGTACCGGTACAAAGGCTGCTGGCGCATAGACCGGCATCATCCATTGATCAAAATCGTGACGTGTAACCTGCAGTGACATAGCCGGATCTCCTGCCTCACCCCGGGTGAAGCTATTGTTTTAAAATTGTTAAGAGTGCGTAATCAGCAGCCCGACTATAAGGTGCAGCAAGCGTGCCAGCCAGAGGGCATAATGCATAAAAGGGAGTCAACGACGAAATTTCAATAAGTTACGGCAGGCTGTTATTCACTTATTTTGCATAAAAAGTGAATATTATGGTTGCGCCGCCGCTAAGGCAGCAAATTATTTAGCGGATTTATGCATTTATGGAAGGAAATGTTGCTTTTGTGATCGCACAGCAAATATTTCGCCATAACAGGGCACGTGGCGCGTGCTGGCAGCGCAGCACGCGCTATCGTGGTGCGAAAAAGTGCCTTCGCGTACGGGTGCGATCAGGGCGCCATGATATCGAAACTGTCACGGTTATGCGGTTCCAGGGCCACCGGCGGCTGCAGCTGGAGATCGATCCAGTTTGAAGTGACCCGCTGCTGTTTACTGTCTTCAACCGTCACCGACAGACGATAGTGATTCGTTGCGCCTGGCGAACTGTCCCAGGCGGGCATAATAATGCTCCAGCCCTGCGGATCGTCAGGCCGGGTACCCGGCGTCAGACTCAGCGCCTGCGTGTCGCCCTGCCAGCTTACTTTACGTACCGGATTCGCGCTGCGGATCTGCACTTTCAGCGGCAGACTCTCACCAGGATTCAGCTGCCACGGCGGCGTGGCGAGAAAAACAGAGAAGGTTTTTCGCTGGCGAAAAGCCAGCACCGGCGTCGAGCTGCGCGTCACCGTATCATAGCGGCTGCCGCGCAGCGAACGGGTGGCGGCAACGTTATCCGGGCTGAGCTGCTGACTGAGCGCCACGCCGAACCGGTAGTTAAGATGCAGCCCGAGCTGATCCTGACTCTCCCCTTCGCTGCTGGTTTTGTGGCTGGCGGAAACGGTAACCAGTGGCACCGGCGTATAGGAGAGACCCAGCGTCAGCGCAGAGGGATTGTGATACGTGTTGCCGGAGTTAAACAGATCAACATTGTTGCCCAGATACTGTTGCCAGCTGACCGAAACGCCCAGCTGACGATAAAACGGCAGATAGCCGCGCGTGGTGACATCATAGCCGCGCGCCAGCCGCTGCTGCTGAAACGGATTGCGGTTGCGCCAGCCTGAAAGCGGCGTGTAGTAGTTAGCGGAAAAGCGCAAAAAGTCAGACCAGGCTTCAGTACCTACCGACGCACGCTGCAGTCCGCTGTCGAACATACGATCCACAAATCCGTTATAACCGAGCAGCCAGTTACCCGCCACCCAGCGCTGTCCCAGGCCGGCATTACCTATTATCCCGTCATCCGTCTGATGAACACCCAGCTCGCTGAAGGTCAGGTAGTTATAGCGATCGGCCCACGGCGTCAGCAGTGACGCACCGCTGCCGCTGAAGTTGCCTTCCATGTCGACATTAAGATCGATCTGCGCCTGCCCGTAAGGCGACAGCAGCAGCTGGCCTTCATCCGCCACCCGGGTCGCGACCTCATCGCGAAAGTGATTAAAGGCCCAGATCCCGGCCTGCTGCCCCAGTGAAGTATCACTGTCGCCGTTCTGGCTTGCTTCGCCAATACTCTTCGCGATGGTCGCCAGCTTTTTACTGAACACGTCGGTATCAGCGTTATAGCCCAGCGCCGGCAGGTTATCGGCGATTTGCCGGAAATGAGCAGGATCGGTAAAGGGGGCATCAGTGACGCGGGTAGCGGTCGTCAGCGCCAGCGCAGGCAGCGCTACGCCAGTCAGGCAGAATGGCAGAAGTGTGCGGATAAGCAGTGGCAACATAAAATCAGTTATCGTTTCGGTAATAAAGTAGATGGCGATCACAAAACGGCAGATCTAACCTTATCACACTCTGCTGATTCTGCTGGCTATTTAGGAGGATTTACGGAAAGCGGTGCAGGCGTATGGCAGAGCAGTGCAGAGACAGACCGGGTGCCTGTCTCTGCGCTGCGGTTAAAAACCTAAGCTGTCCAGCAGGTCATCAACCTGATCCTGACTGGAGACCACGCCAGGGGCGTTTGCGTGGATCTGTGGGCCGTTCAGCAGGCTGGTGGCATCTTTACGCGCCGTTGCGTTTGCTTCCGGCATGTTCTCCAGCAGCACCATCAGCAGCTGCCGTTCAATTTCCTGGATAACATCCATCATGCGCTTGATCACCTGACCCGTCAGGTCCTGAAAATCCTGCGCCATCATGATATCCAGCAGCTGCTTGTTGGTGAATGACGTGTGCTGCGGCACCTCAGCGAGAAACTCACGCGTATCCGAAACCAACTCGCGCGCATCAGCAAGCTCGATCGGGTTTTCAAACCACGCATCCCAGCGCCCTTTTAACTGGGTGGCGCCCGCTTCCATCTTATCCTGATGCGGCTGTGACGCTTCCACACTGTTCAGCGCGCGTTCTGCTGCCTGCGCCGTCATCTGTACTACGTAATCCAGACGATCGCGGGCATCCGGGATCGCTTCTGCGGCTTCGGCAATCGCCTGATCCAGCCCGAGTTCACGCAGGCTGTCGCGCAGCATACGCGTCAGCGAGCCAATTCGGGCAATAATGTCGTGTGCCGAGGCTTCTTCGGTTGATTTCGGAAGGTCGCTCATCACATCTCCTTACATGCCCAGTTTTTCAAAAATTTTACCCAGCTTCTCTTCCAGCGTGGCAGCGGTGAACGGTTTCACCACATAGCCGCTGGCGCCAGCCTGAGCGGCGGCAATAATGTTCTCTTTCTTCGCTTCTGCCGTGACCATCAGCACCGGCAGCTTGCTCAGCGTGGCGTCGGCGCGAATGGTCTGCAGCAGTTGCAGACCATCCATGTTTGGCATATTCCAGTCAGAAACCACGAAGTCGAAGCCGCCTGCGCGCAGTTTATTCAGCGCATCAACGCCATCCTCGGCCTCTTCAACATTATTAAAACCCAGCTCTTTCAGCAGGTTGCGGACGATGCGACGCATGGTGTTAAAGTCGTCCACTACCAAAAAGCGCATATTTTTATCAGCCATATCTACTCCTGTGTTGTCTCGTCCGGCAGGACGGGCTCGTTAAATTCGCAATGCCTGTCCGGCGCTAATTTTTGCCAGCATATGCTGGCTGATGTGGCCCAGATCGACCACTTCGCTGGCGCCGCCCATCGCTATCGCTTCGCGCGGCATGCCAAATACCACGCAGCTGGCTTCATCCTGCGCGATGGTCCAGGCGCCTGCGCGATGCATTTCCAGCATCCCGGCCGCGCCGTCATTTCCCATCCCGGTCAGAATGACGCCCACTGCATTTCGTCCTGCATTGACGGCCACCGAGCGAAACAGCACATCTACGGAAGGTTTGTGCCGGTTAACCGGCGGGCCATCATTAAGTTTTACAACGTAGTTCGCCCCGCTACGCCCCAGCTCCATATGCATTGCGCCGGGCGCGATATAGGCGTGGCCTGGCAGAATACGTTCACCATCCTCTGCCTCTTTCACGGTGATCTGGCAGAGCTTGTTCAGCCGTTCGGCAAACGAGCGGGTAAAGCCCGGCGGCATATGCTGCGTGATCAGCAGCGCCGGACTGGTCGCCGGCAGCGGCTGCAGTACATGACGGATCGCTTCCGTACCGCCGGTGGAAGAGCCGATTGCAATCAGCTTTTCACTGCTGAGCAGCGGACCGGCTTTCAGCGTGACCGGCGCCGGCGACACGGTGCGCGTATGCAGCTTCGCCCGCGCCGCGCCGCGGATTTTGTCAGCGATCATCTGGCTGTAAGCCAGCATACCCTCGCGGATCCCCAGCTGCGGTTTCGTGACAAAATCCACCGCCCCCAGCTCCAGCGCGCGCAGCGTCACTTCCGAGCCCTTACCGGTGAGCGAGGAGACCATCACTACCGGCATCGGCCGCAGACGCATCAGCTTTTCCAGAAAATCGAGGCCATCCATACGCGGCATCTCGACATCCAGCGTCAGCACCTGCGGGTTGTACTGTTTGATCAAATCCCGCGCCACCAGCGGGTCCGGTGCCGTCGCGACCATCTCCATATCGGGATGGCTATTGATGATTTCCGTCATCAGCTGACGCATCAGCGCCGAGTCATCCACGCACATCACGGTGATTTTGCTCATCGTCTTTCCTTAGTCAGCCCATACACGGTCTGCCCGCGCAGCCAGAACTCTTTGCTGATCTGGCTGAAGTTTTCCGAATGCCCGGCAAACAGCACTCCACCCGGCTTCAGCAGCGGAACAAAGCGGCGCAGGATTTTTTCCTGAGTCTCTTTATCGAAATAGATCATTACGTTGCGGCAAAAAATAGCGTCAAACGGTCCGGGCAGTGCCCACTCATTGGCCAGCAGATTCAGCTGCGAGTAGTGCACCATGCCTGCCAGCTCGGAACGTACGCGCACCATGCCTTCATGCGGGCCAGTGCCGCGCAGAAAGAAGCGCTGCAGCTGTGACTGCGACAGCGTACGCAGCTCCTCCTGGCGATAGACGCCCGCCACCGCTTTTTCCAGCACCTGTGTATCGATGTCGCTGGCATGAACCTGAAATTTTCCCGGTCCGGTGCCCAGCGTTTCCGCCAGCGTCATCGCGATTGAATAAGGCTCTTCTCCGGTTGACGCGGCAGTACTCCAGACGCTGTAGCTTCCGCTGCGCTTCCGGGCATGTTCTGCCAGAATCGGGAAGTGATGCGCTTCGCGAAAAAACGAGGTCAGGTTAGTGGTCAGCGCATTGATAAACGCCTGCCATTCAGCGCTGTTTGGATCCTGCTCAAGCAGCGCCAGATAGCGGCCAAAATCGTCGATATTCAGCGTCCGCAGCCGCCGGACCAGGCGGTTGTAGACCATCTCACGTTTATGATCGGCCAGTACAATACCCGCACGCTGATAGATCAGCTGGCTGATACGACGAAAGTGCGTATCGGAGAGCGGCAGACGCTGTACCATCTGTGCAAGCAGCGTGGTCGGCTCATTTTGATCCAGGAACGTCGATTTCTTCATCTCGGGCCATCCGGCAACAAACTGTTAAGTGATTATTCTCTGATTGCTACGCTGCTGCCGGTACTTACCGGGTTAGCGGGCCGCCAGAAGCGGCCCGGCTGCGTTAAAAGGTTTCCCAGTTATCATCAGCGCCGCGTGCGCCAGGAGCGGGTGCCAGCGCTTTTTGTACAACCGGCGGTACCTTTTTCAACGCTGTAGATACGTTAACGGCCTGCGCGACAAATTCTTTACCAATATTGAACACAGCAACGGATTGTTTCAGGCGGCTGGCCTGCTCTTCCAGCGCCGCGGCGGCCGTCGCAGCCTCTTCAACCAGCGCGGCGTTCTGCTGCGTGACCCGGTCCATTTCCGTCACGGCCACGCCAACCTGATCGATACCTTTGCTCTGCTCATCCGAAGCAGACGCGATTTCACCCATGATGTCGGTCACACGCGTAACGGCGCTGACGATCTCACTCATGGTTTCACCTGCGCTCTCCACCAGCACGGAGCCGGTATTAACGCGGCTGACAGAATCTTCGATCAGCGCTTTGATCTCTTTAGCCGCCTGAGCACTGCGCTGTGCCAGACTGCGCACCTCACCCGCAACCACCGCAAATCCGCGGCCCTGCTCACCGGCGCGGGCCGCTTCTACCGCAGCGTTCAGCGCCAGAATATTGGTCTGGAAGGCGATCCCATCAATAACGCTGGTGATATCCGCAATTTTCTTTGAACTGCCGGCGATATCTTTCATGGTGCTCACCACGCCATCGACCACTTTGCCCCCCTGCTGCGCGGTCTCTGAGGCGTTAAGCGCCAGCTGCGATGCCTGACGGGCATTGTCTGCGTTCAGCTTCACCGTGGCAGTAAGCTGCTCCATGCTGGCAGCCGTCTGCTCCAGCGAAGCCGCCTGCTGTTCGGTACGTGAAGAGAGATCGTTATTACCCATCGCGATTTCACTCGCGCCGGTATAGATAGCGTCAGACCCATCGCGTACGGTACGCACCGTGCGCGCCAGCTCCTGCTGCATCTCGGCCAGCGAACGGAGCAGATCGCCCACTTCGTTACGCACGCTGACTTCAACACTCTGCGTTAAATCGCCCCGCGCGATGTGACGGATATGTTCAATGCTCTGTTTCAGCGGCCGGATCAGCGCTGAGCGCATACCGCTCCAGACCAGCGTGATAACCAGCAGCGTCATCAGCAGGGTGCCCGCTACCAGCATGATGGCGTGACGATACGCGCGCTCATTGGCATCAATACCCTGTTGCGCCAGTCCCAGATTGGTACTGAGCCAGGCGTTGTAATCCTTTTCAAATTTGTCCTGCAGACTCTGAGTCGGCTGATCGACAAAGCCTTTAAAGTTGCCTGACCCCAGGAATACCACCAGCTCAGCCAGCGCATCGCGATAGGCTTTATAGTTGGCCTGCAGCGCCAGTACATTCTGCGCACTCTTTCCCTGTTCCGAGAGGCTGGCATTAAAATCGGCAAAGCCCGCATCGGCGGTTTGCAGCTCATCATTGGCGAGCGCAACCAGCTCTTTCACCGTGGCACCCGATCCCGCCATCTGGCTATCCTGCAGATAGCGAATACCGGCGCGGTTCAGCGTATTACGCGCCTGCACCAGCGATACCCAGGAGGTGCCCATGGCGCGCTGCAGGGTACTGAGGCGCTGGTTATAGGCAAAATTATCTTTATCGGCTTTTACCGTTGAGAAGAACATCCCACCGGAAAAAATCTGCAGCAGCGCAAACAGCGCCAGCACGCAAAGCAGGCCGGAAACAACACGAATACGACTAAACATAAACACCTCATTGGTTGGCGAATCGCTGTAGTTATCGGCGCACCAGAGGCAATCTTTACAGGAGGGTAATAGCGGAAGTGGCCCTCTTCCTTTCAGCAGGAAGAGAGCCGGTTACTGTCAGAACGTTTCCCAGTTCGCATCGCCCGCGGTAGCGCTGGCGGTGGCAGTTTTACGCACCGGGCTGCGCAGCGGCTGCGACTGCCTGGTTTCTGTCAGACGCTGGGCGGCCGGGGCTGCAGTACGCGGGATATGAAACACGGCGACCGACTGACTCAGGCGACTCGCCTGCGCTTCCAGCGACGCGGCGGCGGCGGCTGACTCCTCGACCAGGGCGGCGTTCTGCTGTGTCACCCGATCCATTTCAGTCACCGCGTGGCCCACCTGATCGATACCGCGACTCTGTTCATCTGACGCAGAGGCGATCTCGCCCATGATATCGGTGACGCGCGTGACGGCGCCGACGATATCGCTCATGGTGTCACCGGCGGTCCCGACCAGCTGCGAACCGGCATTAACCCGCGTGACCGACTCTTCAATCAGCCCTTTGATCTCTTTCGCCGCCTGGGCGCTGCGCTGTGCCAGACTGCGCACCTCACCCGCCACCACAGCAAAGCCGCGTCCCTGCTCACCGGCGCGTGCCGCTTCGACGGCGGCGTTGAGTGCCAGAATATTGGTCTGGAACGCAATACCATCAATAACGCTGATAATGTCGGCAATCTTTTTCGAACTGCCGGCAATATCGCTCATGGTACGTACCACGCCTTCCACCACGTCACCCCCTTTACGGGCCGTGTCAGAGGCGCTCAGCGCCAGCTGCGACGCCTGACGGGCATTTTCAGCGTTCTGTTTTACCGTGGCGGTAAGCTGTTCCATGCTGGCAGCCGTCTGTTCCAGTGAGGCTGCCTGCTCCTCAGTACGGGCAGACAGGTCATTATTACCGGCGGAGATTTCGCTGGCACCGGTGAAGATCGCATCAGAGCCATCGCGTACATCGCTGACGGTACGCACCAGTGACTGCTGCATCTCATGCAGACTGGCCGCCAGCTGGCTCATCTCATTGCGTCCTTCCACCTGAATCGGCTGGGTCAGGTCGCCGGAGGCGATATGACGGATATGCCCCAGCAGCGCGTGCAGCGGACGGATCAGCACCACCCGCAGGCCAAACCAGCAGCCGGCTATCACTGCAATGACCACCACCATCACGGCGGCCAGCAGCCACATCATGGTGGTAAAGGCGCGCTGATTCTGGACGACGCCTTTCGCCGCAAGTTCTGCCTGTGCAGTACGCCACTCTTCATAGGTCGCTTTCATTTTGACCTGCCGCGCCTCAATATTCTGCGCAAACATGCCCTGCAGATCGTTGGCTTTCAGGCGATCGAGCATCGCTTTCAGGCCGTCGTTAAAGGCGTTGTAGTCAGACTCCAGCCGTTCGGTTAACGCCTCCGGCAGACCCGGTGTGGATGGCAGGTTGTAGTAACGCTGGTAGTGATCGGCAGCCACGCTCAGCTGCTTCTCCGTCTGAGCAATCAGCGCGTTGAGCTGTCCGCCGTTGGTTTGCGTTGCCATACTGCCCTGCATACGCAGCATGGCGCGGTTAAGCACGGTACGGGTCTGATTAAGCTCAATCCACGCATCCGACATGGCGGCAACATTATTGGTAGAAGTCTGTGCGACGGCAAAAGCTTCTTTATCTTTGTTCAGCGCTGACCAGAACAGGCCGCCCGAGAGCAGCTGCAGCGCGCCAAAAATCAGCAGCACGGCGATCAGACTGGTAACGACGTTGATACGTTTTAACATGGTGTCTCCAGGAAGAATTTTGACACCCTGTTATCGACGCCAGCCGCAATTAATTGAGGTGGTTTACGCTTCTTTGCGCCTGTGCGGCCTTAATGAAGCTTTTGAGCCTGATTAATAACTAAAAAAACTGCCCTCTGTCACGTGTGACGGAGGGCATAACGGCAGTCAGAAGGTTTCCCAGTGGCTGTCCGCGCCTGCTGTAGTGGCGGCACGACGCGGCGCGGCTGCGACCGCAGGCGGGGCAATTTGCGGGTGGCGCACGCCGGCAGCCTGCGGCGTGCCACGCGTAATGCGGAACAGCGCCACCGACTGACTGAGGTGGCTGGCCTGCGCTTCGAGGGAAGCAGCAGCCGATGCGGACTCTTCAACCAGCGCAGCGTTCTGTTGAGTGACCCGGTCCATTTCGGTGACCGCCTCTCCCACCTGATCGATACCGCGACTCTGCTCATCAGATGCGGAAGCAATTTCGCCCATGATATCGGTCACGCGCGTCACTGCATTCACTATTTCACCCATGGTTTCACCGGCGCTTTCTACCAGCACATAGCCACTGTTAACACGCTGGACCGAATCCTCAATCAGCCCTTTGATCTCTTTGGCCGCCTGAGCACTGCGCTGCGCCAGACTGCGTACTTCACCGGCTACTACGGCAAAACCGCGCCCCTGTTCGCCGGCACGTGCAGCTTCTACCGCTGCGTTAAGTGCCAGAATGTTGGTCTGGAAGGCAATGCCGTCAATCACACTGGTAATATCCGCGATTTTCTTCGAACTGCCGGCGATATCTTTCATGGTCGAAACCACGCCATTCACAACCGTACCGCCTTTCTGAGCCGTTTCTGAAGCGTTTCGCGCCAGCTGCGACGCCTGCCGCGCATTTTCAGCATTCTGTTTCACTGTTGCTGTCAGCTGCTCCATGCTGGCAGCCGTCTCTTCCAGTGAGGCAGCCTGCTGCTCGGTACGCGCCGAAAGGTCGTTATTACCGGCTGAAATCTCACTGGCACCGGTAAAGATCGCATCCGCTCCGTCGCGCACGTCGCTGACCGTGCGCGTCAGCGCCTGCTGCATCTCATGCAGGCTGGTCGCCAGCTGGCTCATCTCATTACGCCCTGTTACAACGATTGACTGGGTGAGATCGCCCTGCGCGATATGCCGGATATGCTGAATGCTCTGATTAAGCGGCTGAATAAGTACCCGGCGCAGCCCGGACCAGCATAGCAGGCTAACCGCAACCACTACGACCATGACGGCGCCAATCAGCCAGAGCATACGGGTATACGCCGTGCTATTTTCTTCTGCGCCCGCCTGCGTAAGACGGCTCTGATCGGCCCGCCAGCGCGTGTAATCAGCGTAGAAAGCGCTCTGACTCGGTGCTACCGGCGCTTTATACGCCTCGACCATATCCTTATTTTGCAGCGCGGCCTGCATAGCACTTAGCGCCTGACTGTAAGCGCCATAGCTCTGCTCCAGCTGCTGGTTAAGCTGTTTATCCAGTCCTGGCGTATCGGGCAGATTGTGGAATAGCGTAAAGTTGTCCGCTGCACGCTGCTGAAAATCGCGACTCTGTAAATAGAGCTCACTCACATCTGCCTCTTTCCCCTCCAGTTTGGCGGTGGTAATGCGCAGCAGCATACGCGTCAGCACCACCCGGCTCTGGTTAAGGCTCATATAGGCATCGGTAATCGCCGCAAGATTTTGCGCGGAAAGCTGCGAGGCAGAAAAGCTGGTTTTGTCATGATACAGCGCCCGGATAAACAGCGATCCGGAGGTCAGTTGCAGAGCAGCAAAAAGTACCAGTACCACCAGCAGGCTGGTGACAACACGAATTCGGGTAAACATAATGGGGTCCATCGAAACAGGAAAGTGGGGATGAAAACGGGCCGCGCTGAGGCGGCCCGGCGGTAACGGTTAGACGCTGCGCAGCGTGTCCATCAGCGCCATTTCTTCGCTACTGAGCAGTTTTTCAATATCGACCAGGATCAGCATACGCTCGCCCAGCGCCCCCAGTCCGGTCAGATACTCTGTAGACATCGTCACGGCGAACTCCGGTGCCGGCCGAATCTGTTCGTGCATCAGCGACAGCACATCTGAAACGCCATCAACCACGATGCCGACCACGCGGTGTTCCAGGTTGAGCACAATCACTACGGTATTATCGTTGTACTCTACGTCCGGCTGCGAAAACTTTACGCGCAGGTCGATAATTGGCACGATTACGCCGCGCAGGTTAGTGACCCCTTTGATAAATTCCGGCGTGTTGGCGATGCGCGTGACCTGATCGTAGCCGCGGATCTCCTGTACTTTAAGAATATCGATGCCGTACTCTTCATCACCCAAAGTGAAAACCAGAAACTCCTGGCCGACGGTTTCGCCAGCGATTTTGGTCACGGTTGCCATGTCAGTCATATTTTTGCCCTTTATTTATCAGTTACGCTGCGGCACCGGCCACACGCTTTTCACGGTTCAGCGATTGCAGTGCGGACACATCCACAATCAGCGCTACGCTGCCATCCCCCAGAATGGTGGCAGCAGAGATACCCGGCACTTTGCGGTAGTTACTCTCCAGGTTTTTCACCACCACCTGATGCTGACCGATTAACTGATCGACCAGCAGCGCATAGCGGCGGCCCGCACTCTGCAGAATCACCACAATGCCCTGCGTTGCATCGGTTTTGGCATTCTGCACATCAAAGACGTTCCACAGCTCAACCAGCGGCAGATATTCGCCGCGGACTTCCAGTACACGCTCTCCGCCAGCCAGTGGCTTAAGCTCTTCTGCCGTTGGCTGCAGCGATTCCATGACGGCGTTCAGCGGCAGGATAAAGACCTCATCCGCTACGCGTACCGACATGCCGTCCAGGATTGCCAGCGTCAGCGGCAGCAGAATACGGATGGTTGTGCCTTTACCCTGTTTCGACGCAATCTCAACATGACCGCCCATCTCCTGGATATTACGCTTCACCACGTCCATACCCACGCCGCGCCCGGAGACATCGGTAACCTGCTCAGCGGTAGAGAAGCCGGGAGCAAAGATCAGCATGCCCACTTCTTCATCACTCATGCTGTCGCTGACCGGCAGACCTGAAGAGAGCGCTTTAGCCAGGATGCGCTCACGATTCAGGCCGGCTCCGTCGTCGATCACCTCAATACAGATGTTGCCACCCTGGTGCTCAGCAGAAAGTGTCAGATTGCCGGTGGCCGTTTTATTGGTTGCCAGGCGTTTTTCCGGCGTTTCAATACCGTGATCCAGACTGTTGCGCACCAGGTGCGTTAACGGATCGATAATGCGTTCGATCAGGCTCTTATCCAGCTCCGTTGAGCTGCCCAGCAGCGTCAGCTCCACGTCTTTACCCAGCTTGCTCGCAAGGTCGCGCACCAGACGCGGGAAGCGGCTGAACACATACTCCATCGGCATCATACGGATCGACATCACCGACTCCTGCAGGTCGCGCGCGTTGCGCTCCAGCTGGCCCATGCTGTTGAGCAGATCGCCATGCGCGACCGGATCCAGTGCGCCGGAACGCTGCGCCAGCATCGACTGGGTAATCACCAGTTCGCCAACCAGGTTAATCAGCTGATCCACTTTCTCAACCGCAACGCGGATACTGCTGGATTCGCTCGATTTTGCTGGCGCCGCTGCCCGCTTGCTTTCGCGTTTTACGGCCGGCGTGATATCTGTCACCACTGCACTCTGCGGCTGAGCAGGTGTCGTTTCAGCAACAACGTCTGCGGCTACCGCGACCGGAGCTGCGGCCTCTGCCTGCGGGAAGCGGATCTGCGCTTCATCGATCACAAAGCAGAGCACTGCTACGATGTCATCTTTGTCGACACCTTCAATCGTGGCTTCCAGCGAGTGGGTACTTTTGACAACGTCGGTGACGCTGCCAAGGTTACTCAGCTCTTCCAGCATCAGATCTGGCTCTTTCTCTTTGAGATCGACCAGCTGCAGGCGCAGGCCGCGGCTGACAACCGTCGCCGCCGCAGGGGTATCGACTACCGCAGCAGCAGGGGCTTCAGGCACAATACCTTTCGCTTCCAGTGCCAGTTGACGCAGCGCCTCGCAGATGTAGTTAAAGCTTTCCGCATTAGGCTCCTGCGCAGTTTTATACGCATCGAGCTGTTCCTGCATAATATCTTTGGTTTCCAAAAACAGGTTGATGATGTCGGTGCTGAGCTGCATTTCGCCGCGGCGCGCACCATCCAGAATGTTCTCCAGGATATGGGTTGTCTCCTGTAAAACCGTAAAGCCAAACGTACCTGCTCCGCCCTTAATAGAGTGAGCGGCACGAAAAATGGCATTCAACTGTTCGGCATCGGGCTCCTGGGGATCCAGTCCCAACAGGTGTTGCTCCATGTCCGCTAACAGCTCATCGGCCTCGTCAAAAAACGTCTGGTAAAAATCGCTGATGTCCATGCTCACGGGATCACCTCGGCTGTGAGGGTTGGTCTGGTGTTACCGCACCCGCAGCGGGCGTTGCGGACGTGGCGGGCGCTGCCTGAGCCGCCGGAGCGGTCGGTGCGGTCGCCGCAGCCGCAGCCGGTCCGGCTGGTGCAGTGATAGTGGGAATCATGTGTGCCGGATCGCTGACCTGAACGGCATCGCTTTCGGCATTCTCTTTTTCAATGGCGGCTTCAGTATCATGGTTTAATACCAGCAGGCTGATACGGCGGTTGACCGCATCATCAGCGCCACGGTTCTTGAGCTTCATCGTGGCGGCCATCCCCACGACGCGCAGCATTTTGTTGCTATCCAGGCCCCCAATGACCAGCTCGCGCCGGGAGGCATTAGCACGATCGGCTGAGAGCTCCCAGTTACTGTAACCGCGTTCACCGCTGGCATACTGGAAGTCATCGGTATGGCCAGAAAGACTGATTTTATTCGGAATATCATTCAGCAGCGGCGCCACCGCGCGCAGAATATCGCGCATATAGGGTTCAACCTCCGCGCTGCCGGTTTTAAACATCGGGCGATTCTGGCTGTCGATAATCTGAATACGCAGCCCCTCCTGCACCATGTTGATAATCAGATGCGGACGCAGCGCTTTCAGGCGTGGATCGGCTTCAATCAGCTGATCGAGCTTTTCACGCAGCCGGTTAAGGCGGATCTCATCCAGCTGGCGTTTTTGTGCATCCATATCCACCTGTTTTCTGACTTCGCCCTTCTGCTGGGTCGGATCGTCTCCGCCCCCCGGAATCGGGCTCTCGCTATCGCTGCTGCGGGGTCCGCCTGTTACCGCCACTTTGAGCGGGGTTTTAAAATATTCTGCGATCTGAACCAGCTCCTGCGGATTCGCAATCGAGATGAGCCACATCACCATGAAAAATGCCATCATCGCCGTCATAAAGTCGGCATAGGCAATTTTCCATGAGCCGTGGCTGCCTTCATGCTTTTTATGTTTGCGCCGTTTAACCAGCACAATTGGGCGATTTTCATGCTTCATGAACTCTGGTCCGAAGTCTGTTTAGCCGGATTTTTAGCGTTGCGTACGTGCTCTTCCAGTTCGGTAAACGAGGGACGCTCTGTGGAATAGAGCGTTTTGCGTCCGAACTCGACCGCGATCTGCGGGGCATACCCGTTCAGGCTGGAAAGCAGCGTGACTTTCACGCACTGCATCATTTTGGTGGTCTCAGCGCACTTCTGGCGCAATACCGAAGCCAGCGGTGAAATAAATCCGTAGGCCAGCAAGATGCCGAGGAACGTACCCACCATGGCGTGCGCAATCAGCGCCCCCAGCTCTGCAGCCGGACGATCGGCTGATGCCAGCGCATGCACGACACCCATTACCGCTGCAACGATGCCAAATGCCGGCAAACCATCGCCGATGGCGGATAAACTTTGCGCTGGTACTTCGCATTCATGCTCATAGGTCTCAATTTCTTCATCCATCAATGCTTCAATTTCAAAAGCATTCATATTTCCGCTGACCATCAGGCGCAGGTAGTCGGTAATAAAGTCCACTAACTGTTTATCGGTTAAAATACGCGGATAATTAGCGAAAATTTCGCTCTGCGAGGGATCTTCAATATCGCGTTCCAGCGACAGCATGCCCTGCTGACGGGATTTCGCCATCAGCCGATAGAGCAGTGCCATTAAATCCATATAGACCGCTTTATTATATTTGGAACCACGCATCAGCAGCGGCAGTGCCTTTAGCGTTTTCTTAATGGACTTACCATTATTACCGACCAGAAATGCGCCGACACCTGCCCCGCCAATGATCAGCAGTTCAGATGGCTGATAAAGTGCACCTAAATGGCCACCGACCATCAGATAACCGCCCAGCACGGAACCAAGGACCACGATATAACCCAGAATAATCAGCACAAAAACATCCTTACGTCCGTAACGTGTTGGTGGAAGTTAAGCCAGAGGGCCGCAGGCGATATTCACAAATCGGAGGCAAAAAAAAGCAGCGGGGGTAACCCGCTGCTGGATGGCTTCCACAATGCGAACATACTTAAACGGCGCGTTTAACCTGTTCATCCAGCAGTTGTGGAAAGGTATCGGCAGTATCTGCAGAAAGTTTACGTCTTTTTACGGCACGCGAAGGCGGCTGGCACAGGCTGCAGACAAAGCTGCCTGCGGGCTGATGTGCATGATTAATAAAGCTGCCGTGACAGCTTTTGCAGTCAGAGAGTTCCAGCATACCACTTTCAACGAATCGCACCAGGGTCCAGGCGCGCGTCAGCGCCAACAGCGGGCCCTCGTCCGATTGCGGACACTGCTCAAGGTAGAGACGGTAGGCCTGAATAACCGCCTCCACGCCGCAGCTTAAACCGGTTTTGAGTAAAAACTGCCAGGCGTTACAGAACATAGATGCGTGAATATTCTGTTCCCACGTCATGAACCAGTCGGTGGAGAACGGCAACATGCCTTTTGGCGGCGGCGCACCACGCAACTCTTTATACAATTTAATTAAGCGGCCGCGACTTAATTGCGTTTCACTCTCCAGCATCTGCAGACGAGCACCCAGCGTGATCAGTTCCATCGCCAGCTGAATATCGCGCGCTTCCTGAACGATACTTTTATCGCTCATTATACTGCCCTCTTTTTGGTGCTGGTTTCGGTTTTTGAAACGCTGCGCAGCAGACGGCTGGATAACAGGATACCGGTGTGAATTTGCTGCAAATCATCTACCCGTGATTCCTGGGTAAGACGATTAATTAAATTATGGTCAGTAAAGCGGAACTGACATACAAGCTGATTCGTTTCAGCCAGCTTTACCATTTCAGGCAATGTTAACTGAGCCAGTGCATCTGCCATTGCTTCATCAATACCCAGACGAAACATAGCTGAAGGTTTTTCCTGGTTAATTAAGCGCTGCGCGAGCAGTAAATATGACAGATTGATGTCATATATATGTTTTAATAATTCTGATGTACCCATTTTTTCCATCCTGATAGACGCGGCATATATACGGCCACAGAATTTAATCTCTATGGTTCGGGTTGCTGGTTGGTAAATCTAAAGATGGCAAAAAATAAAATCAGTCATTAGCCAACATATATTTAAGTGTTTCATTTCCTACCGGGACATTCAGCAGTTTCAGTCAAAATTCCAGGCCATTCTTTTCCTGAGTCTTAACCTTCTTCCCTGATGTCTTTTTATCGTTTTTTAAGACTAATCCGAAAACAACGCAAATCTATATGGTCTCTATCCGACATACAACGTGAGTGGACCGGAATTTTAGATAAAGTGTGATATGGATCACACTTTTAAGGCAAATTTTTTAACCGAAGCATCAGGGATGCTTGCGTTTTGTATGTTTTTTATTCAATTCCAATTTTTTTCGCTAATCTTTTCCTGGGAAATTTCCAGATTGTGATCGCGTCGTCATCTGTCAGGCTATACGGATTTTTTCGTTGTCATGTTGGGGTTAACTCATCACAACCCGCTACCCTGTGACTTTGCGGCAGCACAAAACACCGGAAAAGCACGGTTTTTATAAGTTTTAAATTAATCACTTACAGGGAATATTGCCGGAAGGCATCACTCTTACACCTTAAACGGTACGCGAAACGTGATGGCGCCTGAAAAATGGAGTGTCAAGACAATGTCAGCAAGATTGAGAAAACGAATATGGATGTAACCAGCTGTTACATTAACAAAATGAATGGGTGGTACAAAAAGCACACTGATGTATAACAAACATCGGCCTGGCCAGAAAAAACTTTAGCACTGATAACAAAACTTACAAAAATGCGGCTATTTTTGCTGCGAATCTCCCATAATGCTCGTTCATCAACTGGTTAGCGTTAAGCCTGATGAAATCGATTTCTTCTGTATTGCCGTTTCGGTTTCATTACCCTTTGCTGTGGCACATCCGGACGAGTGAATAAAAGTCAGTAAACGGGCTATGAAATATGCTTAGCCGGGTTTCTCTTTTCAATAAGGCTTTTTTGCTGGTGCCGGCAATAAAAAAGGGAGTGCATCAACGCACTCCCCCGTCATCGCTTTCAGTTATCCGTCATGCCAGCTTCTGAAACGTTGCAACTTTATTTTCCGTACCGTGATCGTCACTACGCGCGGACAGCGCATTGAGATCGTGCAGGAAGGTTTCGCGCCAGTGTGAGATATCCTGTTTACGCAGTACCGCCATCATATCGTTATAGCGGGTAATACGTTCCGTACGCGACATGGTCAGTGCTTTATCCAGCGCAGCAGCCACTTCGTCACGATCGTAAGGATTAACAATGAGTGCTGACGTCAGCTCATTCGCAGCCCCGGCAAAGCGTGAGAGAACCAGTACGCCCGGATCATCCGGATCCTGTGCCGCGACATACTCTTTGGCAACCAGATTCATGCCGTCGCGCAGAGGTGTGACCAGACCCACATCGGTAAGGCGGAAAATTTTCATCAGCAGTCGGCGATCAAAATGCTGGTTGAGATAATAGAGGGGGGTCCAGCCCAGCGTGCCATATTTACCATTGATGCGGCCCGCTTCTGTCTCCAGCTGATGCCGAATGTCCTGATAGGCCTGCACGTCGCCACGTGAAGTCGGTGCAATCTGCGAGTAACGAATTTTGCCGCGATGCTGCGGAAAGTTTTCCAGCAGCGCTTCGTAGGCCAGAAAACGCTCGGGCAGACCTTTGGAATAGTCGAGGCGCTCACAGGCGATAATGTTTTTAGCGTCACCCAGCTCACGCTTCATCGCGGCCATCTTGGGCGGCAGCGGCCCTTCTGCCATCTCTTTGATCGCATCAGGTTCAATACCGATTGGATAGACTTCGGTCATAAAGGTGTTGCCGAAAGCCCGATGCTTTTTCTCACCTTTGTTTTGCAGCTGCGTTTGCTGACTGAGGCTATCGAGAAACGCAACCCGATCGGATTCGGTCTGGAAGCCCAGCAGATCATAGTCGCTCAGCATCTCCAGCAACTCCTGATGCGGCGGCAGCGCATTGAAAATTTCCGGCGTCGGGAAAGGGATATGTAAAAAGAAACCGATACGGTTGGTCACGCCCAGTTTACGCAGCTCGGCAGCAAACGGCAGCAGATGGTAATCGTGGATCCACAACACGTCATCAGATTTAATCAGCGGCTTAAGACGATGAGCCAGCGCAGTATTGACCCGGCAATAGCCTTCCCAGGCTTCACGCTGATACTGCACCAGATCAAGCCGGTAGTGGAAAGCAGGCCAGATTACGGTGTTAGAAAACTGGCAGTAATATTGATCGTAATCATTCTGGTTAAGCGGGAACGAGGCGTAGGTGATCCCATCGTGCTCCAGCTTTGCGAGTGGCTCTTCTTCTTCACCCGCATATTCACTGATCTCGCCGTTCCAGCCAAACCATAAACCACCGGTGTTTTTTAGCGCATCAAGAATACCAACGGCCAGACCGCCTGCGCTGCTTTTACTTCCGTCGGGAATAGCAATACGGTTAGATACCACGACTAAACGACTCATAACCTGAACTCCTTACCAATATTGTCATGCTCTAATTGTAATAATAGTTGCTCCAGCCACTGCCAGACAGCTTCTGTGTCCGGCAGCCGGTAGCGCGCTTCAGTAGGGCCTTCGCCAACTTTGACAGAGAGACCCTGTAGCGCATTCACTGCAAGAAAGCCCTTTTCATCGGTCAGATCATCACCGACAAATACCGGAATACGTCCTGCAAAGGGAGCTTCCTGCATAAAGGTATTAATGGCTTCGCCCTTGTCGATTCCCCGGGGTTTGATTTCAACCACGCATTTGCCCGGCTGCAGCGTTAACTCAGAAAAACGGTTAACAATCTTTTCCGCCAGCTGCATGATGGCCGGCTCATGCTCAGGGGCATTGCGAAAATGCAGCGCAAATGCCATGCCTTTTGCCTCCAGCACGGCGCCTGGCCACTGACTGAATGCCTGCTCCAGTTCGTTCTGCAGCGCTGAGGCAACCGTATCTGGCAGAGCATGACGGTGTGTCTGACCGGTTGCATCGCGACGCTCTGCACCATGCACACCCGCCGCAGGCGCTTCAAGTGGCGCGGCCAGTTTATCCAGCTGGGCTATCGGCCGTCCGGACACCAGCGCCAGCGCACCGTGGCTGAGATTGGAGATTTGTTGCAGATGCTGACGAACACGGGCGGGAATAGTGACCTGATCGGGCTGTGCCTCAATCGCTGCCAGCGTGCCGTCAACGTCAAAAAAGAAGGCGTAAAGGCCGCCGCTTAACGACGGAAGGGTATTGATCTCGCTTACCACAGATGTCACGTCTCCTCCTTTTGTGAGTAATACATCAGGATGTTCAGAGGCGTGCAGCAGATAAAAATATTTAGGGTGAAACCACTAATAAATGCGCAACCTTTCCTGGTCAGCATCATGTATAACTGCATACCTGACGCACAATGAACATCGGCAGCAATAAGTGTAGACCTTATTCCGCTTTTCGCCATGAAAGTCGCTATCCGGAAAAATGGTTAGCGGTTTATCGCTTCGCCTTGCATCTGAATAACTGCAGGAGGAATAATAAAAAAGAATAAATGTGTACAATGCCAGGAAATATGTATGACTTTTCCACCCTGCCAATTCAGAATATTCCTGTAGCCAGCGATAAAGTTTAACAGAAATTAAAAACAGGTTTTCTTTCAAAATGACAAAGGCTTGAAACCTCATAAAGAAATTCTTAAAAACGGGCCCGTAGCCCCCTTTTTTTACCGCTTCAGTTGCCGTGGAATTGACCTGCCTGATGCATTTATGCACACTGACCCGGGTCAGGGATATCAATGATAAGAGCGATAAGATGGTGCAAAATTACAGTCAGCGCGTCCATTTTTACTATTGCATTTTGGTTGCGCTTAAAATCCATGCTCAATCCAAAAAAAATGGCCATCTCCGGGGGAAAAATAATTTCCTGCTGAAGTGGTTACGTAACGCGCAGAACAATACGATTTTCCATCCGGATATCACCAGTGAAATTGAGTGGCTGCGCGGCAAGATCATCAGCGCCGGGCCCGATGCCGATCTGGAACCTATGCTGCAATACGTTTATGACACAGCAAAACGCGCAGAACGTTTACGTTATAATTTCTGAGCCCCCTGCTGATGTTAAGCGCAACGCAGTATCTCTTATTAACCCGCCCTTATAGACCGTTTCATTAATTCTGAAATGCGAATCTCCATTAAACAGGCTGTTCGATCTTTGCGTGGCTCTCTGCCTGAGCGTCCGCTGCACACTATGTATTACCTCCCGTTACGCTGGCCAGCGCTGTACGCAAACAACCATACCAGTTGCCCTTCCCCTGCTCCTGCATAACGTGGTATAGCGCTCAAACCCTTATTACACTGTTTCAGCAGATCGCTATCACATCCCGATCGTCAATCGCGTATTATCGGCCATCAGGAGCGTTTACCACGCTGCGCCCTATGTGGCGCAGACTTCATGGAGAATCTGCATAATGGCATTGACTATTCGTCACGCCCGGCCGGAAGACGCCGGTTTACTGCATCAGCTGGGGCGTATGACCTACAGCGCGCATTTCAAAAACCTGTGGGTTTCTGCGGAAGAGATGGATGCTTTTATCAGCAAAGAGTACGGCATGGACGCACTTATCCATAGCCTGACAGACGCCAGTGAATGCTGGCTGATTGCCGAGTCAGCGCATCCTATTGGTTTTGCCAAAGTAAAATGGAGCGTGCCGGTTCCTGATTCCGGTATGCGGGGGGCTCAGCTTTGCAAACTTTATCTCGACCCTCATGAGACGGGCAAACACGTCGGAAGAGAGATGTTTGAAAGCATTATTGCCAGTGCGCGCCACCGTGAGGAAGGTTATCTGTGGCTGGAAGTGATGGACGCCAACGTCAGAGCCAGAAAATTTTATGAAGCGTTTGGCATGCAGCACATTAAAGATATTCCTTTTGTCACTGCCTCACAGCAGAGTATGTTGCAGATTCTGGGAATGTTAATTTAACCAGCCCTGCCTGCCCTGCGCATCCTGCCCGGGGCGAAAAGTCTGTCCTGCTCACATATCTGATTAATTTTGCCAATTATTCGGGATAACCGGGGCAAATATTCTCTTCGCCGGTATCCTGTTTAACTCGCTATGGTGCTAATTTAGCGAAGATTTTTACTCTTGTTGTTATCCGTTATATTTTACGCATAGTAAAAAAAAACCAAAAAATATATATAAAACAATAAGTTAATTATATTAGCCGCTTCGCTTGCACAGACAGCATTCACCATTACGCTTTAAAACGTACCACGCACATGACTGCAATGATTCATCATGTTATTAAACACTCTTCAAGAGGCTATATCATGACTCAGCACAGAGGCGGTTCAGGTAACTTCGCAGACGATAAGCAGAAAGCATCTGACGCAGGTAAAAAAGGTGGACAGAAAAGCGGCAGCGGAAGCGGCGGCAGCTTTAAAGATGACCCTAAAAAAGCATCTGAAGCAGGCAAAAAAGGTGGCCAGAGCAGCCGTAAAGGTTCCTGATTAGCCGGACAGCACAGGGATGTGCTGCACTATTTTCCCCTCTCTGCTTTATTTCCTCCTGTTTAATCTGCCGTTACGCTTGCTGTTTCTCCCGCCGCAGACAACTCTTAAAGTCGTTTTACTTCCCTTATTTTGCTCCAGACTTACTGTTTAATACTGAAAGGATTTACACCCGTCATGAAACGTTTTATATGCTCGCTGTTCAGCAGTCCTGAATCCTTATTGCAGGTCATGACACAACAGGATGTTACTGAATCCATGGAGGAAGGAGACAGAATTATCATAGATGAAGATGGCAATGCCTCGGTCAATCCGCTTAGCCCCGAAGTGCATAAAGATTTTGCTGAGCACGTTTCAACTCTGAAGGAAATTTAAATGGGCACGGCTATTTTCATGGTGTTAATGGTATGCGGGTACTGGTATACCAGCCGCGATATGTCCAGCCGGCTAAAGATAAAACGTTCATTTGGCTGGGATGTCTATTTTCTTATCGCGCTTTACGGCTGCATTTTCGTTGTCCAGGGCGTACTGGCTACGGCGATTGTCTGGCTATTGCTGCTTGCCGCTTCATTTGCAAATAACACCTTTGGCCTGAGTGCCGATCACCACGCTAACTGGCATGTCGATTTTATGACCTGGAGCTTTCTGGGCATCCAGGCCCCGGTAGTCATCATGCTCACCTTTGCGGTGCTGTTTTGCGTTTACCGCTCCAACTGGGCTGGCAGCGCCCGCCTGACGCCTGGCAGCCGTAAAGAGTTGTATCAGCGCCTGTCCCGTTCTAACGGCATTGAACAGATGCTGCTGCACTGTATGGAAGAAGGTGAACTGGCCTGGGTAACGCTGAAATCCCGCCGGATTTACATTGGTATGATCCACGCCGCTACCTTTGAATTTCCTGGTACGGCGAATATCGTGATGATCCCGATGCTGAGCGGCTATCGCGATGCGCGCACCCTGAATCTGGCTATCGAGCACAACTACAGCCGCTGGTATCACGAGCATGAAATAAGCTTTCTCTCTTCACCCAAAAGCGCCCTCGATTTTCGTAAGGTGCTGATGGTTGATCAGATTGAGAGCCTGTCGCTGTTCGACCCGGCCAGCGCCTCTGCGCTGGCTCTGGGCAAAAAACGCTATCAGCGCCGCCGGATGCCGCTTAATCATTCCTGAGAGATGACGCTGAGGACGCAGCGGCCCGCCAGTGCCAGTTGCGTACCTCAGGCACATCTTCACCATACTCACGCACCCAGGCGTGATGCGCAGCAATACGCGCCTGCAAATCCTCCAGCAAATCTGAATACCGATCGGCTTCTTCAGAAACGTGCAGCAGCGCAGCCTGCGCCAGATGATAGCGATCGAGCTTGTTCAGTACGGTCATATCAAAAGGCGTGGTGGTCGTGCCCTCTTCGTTAAAACCGTGTACGTGGAAATTACGATGATTATTGCGCTGATAAGTCAGACGATGGATCAGCCCCGGATAGCCGTGAAACGCAAAGATCACCGGTTTGCTGGTCGTAAACAGACGATCAAACTCTGCCTCACTCTTGCCATGCGGATGCTGTTCACAGGTCTGCAGCGCCATCAGGTCAACGACATTCACTACGCGTACGCGCAGCGACGGCAGTAATTCCCGCAGCAGATCAACTGCCGCCAGCGTTTCCATCGTAGGCACATCGCCCGCGCACGCCATGACCACATCAGGTTCTCCCGTGCAGCTGGCCCATTGCCAGATGCCCATTCCCGCCTCACAGTGCGCAATCGCACTATCGATATCGAGCCACTGCGGAGAGGGCTGCTTGCCCGCTACAATGACATTAATGCGATCCCAGGTACGCAGGCAGTGATCGCCCGTCCAGAGCAGACAGTTCGCATCCGGCGGCAGATAGACGCGCACGATGTCCGCTTTTTTATTCACTACATGATCCAGAAAACCCGGGTCCTGATGACTGTAGCCATTGTGATCCTGACGCCAGACGTGAGAGGAAAGCAGATAGTTCAGGGATGAGACGGGCTGCCGCCACGGCAGTTTACGCGACACTTTCAGCCATTTAGCATGCTGGTTGAACATGGAGTCGACAATATGAATAAACGCTTCATAGCAGTTAAACAGGCCATGACGTCCGGTAAGCAGATAGCCTTCCAGCCAGCCCTGACACTGATGCTCGCTCAGAATTTCCATCACGCGCCCGTCGCGTCCCAGCTGTTCATCCCACGGCTCCAGCGGTGCCATCCAGCTGCGGCTGGTCGCGTCAAACACCGGCGATAACCGGTTTGAAGCGGTCTCATCCGGGCCAAACAGACGAAAATTATCCCTGTTGAGACGAAAAATTTCGCGCAGATAGAGGCCAAACTGGTGGGTCGCTTCTCCCTGCTGCGCACCTGGTGCGCTGAGACCAGTCGCAAATTGCCGGAGATCAGGTGTGACAAGCGGTCGCCGCAGCCGGCCGCCATTAGCGTAAGGCGTGGCACTCATACGTTTGTCACCTGCCGGAGCCAGCGCCCGCAGCTCAGCGTTTAAGCGCCCTCCGGCGTCAAAAAGCGTTTCAGGCTGATAACTGCGCAGCCATGTTTCGAGGATCTCCCGGTGCGCTTCATTTTCGCGGCACCCGGCGACCGGCACCTGATGCGCGCGCCAGAAACCCTCTACTTTTTTGCCATCTACTTCTTTCGGTCCTGTCCAGCCCTTCGGCGTGCGCAGCACGATCATGGGCCAGCGCGGTATCGTCTCACTGCCGGCTGTCGTGCGTGCCTGCTGCTGGATAGAGGCAATAGTGTCAAACGCGCGATCCAGCGTAGCGGCCATCTGCTGATGCATTAGCTGTGGATCGTCACCACAGACAAAAAGCGGTTCATAACCATACCCGCTGAAAAGCTGCTGTAAGTCCTCGTCGCTGGTGCGTCCCAGCAGCGTTGGGTTAGCGATCTTATAGCCATTGAGGTGAAGAACAGGCAGCACAGCCCCATCACGCTGCGGATTAAGGAAATGGATACCGTGCCAGCTGGCAGCCAGGGGGCCAGTCTCTGCTTCACCGTCACCAATAACGCAGGGCACAATCAGGTTCGGGTGATCAAATACGGCACCAAAAGCGTGAGAAAGCGAATAGCCCAGCTCTCCCCCTTCGTTAATTGAGCCAGGCGTTTCAGGCGCCGCATGGCTCGGTATCCCGCCGGGAAAAGAGAACTGTTTGAACAGACGCTGCATACCCTGCTCATCTTCACTGACCTGCGGGTAAATTTCACTATAGGTCCCTTCCAGCCAGCTGTTAGCCACCATGCCGGGGCCGCCATGACCGGGTCCGCAGACATACAGCAGGTCAGCATTGCGCTGGCGAATAATGCGGTTAAGGTGGGCATAGATAAAATTGAGTCCGGGGGTGGTGCCCCAGTGTCCCAGCAGTCGTGGCTTGATATGCTCAGGCAGCAACGTTTCACGCAGCAGCGGGTTCGCCATCAGGTAGATTTGGCCCACTGACAGATAGTTAGCGGCGCGCCAGTAGCGATCAAGCAGTTCCAGTTCAGCCGTTGCGGCAGCGTCGGTCATCAGCTCGTCTCCTCATTTTTAGGGTAATAACTAACCTTAACTGAGAAAGCAGCATGCCGCGAATCAGCGCGCCAAAGATATTACGCTGACGCTTCAATAAATTAATTAATAACCGAAGCGCATACGTATATTTAAGCGATGCGGTAATTGTCGCTGCGCTTAAATATAAAAATATTGCAAAATCAAACTCTACAGATAAATCTTATAAGCAGGTATTTAAACCGCCCCGCTTGCAGAACATAGAAACACGATTACTATTAAATACGCAGCTCGCTTATAACTGGTTAGTTAGATCAGGTCATTATCATCTTATGATGAGACAATATATGTTGACTCAGCATCAAGGCGGTGCAGGTAATTTCGCGGAGGAAACACAGCGAATATCTGAAGCGGGTAAAAAAGGCGGAAAGAATAGCGGCACAGGCCTGAAAAATGATCGCGAAAAGTCTCTGACGCTGGCAAAAAAGGACTCAGAATGGCAATTATGGCGCCTGACAACAGGTTTTACGGATGAATCCTGCTGCACAGGGATTGCGCATCTGATTCCTGTTCCGCACCAGAGCACAATAAGCTCTGCTGCCTTAAAAACCTCATCTTAATGAATAAACTGCATACGTCGTATGACGCCTGCTTTGCTGTTTATTATTGCACGGAGAACGCTTATGAAAGTTGAATCTCTGCTCGACCTTTTTATTCACGACCTCTCAGATGTTTATAGTGCAGAAAAACAGATAACCCGTGCCCTGCCCAAAATGGCGCGTGCCGCATCTGATGAAAGTTTAAAAGCAGCTTTTAAACAACATCTGGAGGAGACCCAGGGGCAAATTGAGCGTCTGGATCAGGTAGTGGAAGCCCACGACGAATTACGTATCAAACGCATGAAGTGCCATGCAATGGAAGGTCTGGTGGAAGAAGCGCAGGAACTTATCGATGCGACTGAAGCCGGCCCGGTGCGCGATGCAGGCCTGATAGGTGCGGCGCAAAAAGTTGAACACTACGAAATTGCTACCTACGGCACGCTGGTTGCTATGGCCAAAAAACTTGGTCTTGACCAGGCCGCCAGTTTACTGGCAGACACGCTGGCTGAAGAAAAATCTACCGATGAAAAACTCACAAGCATTGCAGAACAAGCAATAACACATGATTAAAAGGGCCAGCCCATCGGTCTGACTGTTAACACTGAGGTGAGCTATGTTTCGACACGTTAAAAAATTGCAGTACACCGTCAGGGTAAGCGAACCTAATCCCGGACTGGCTAATCTGCTGCTTGAACAGTTTGGAGGCCCGCAGGGCGAACTGGCAGCGGCCATGCGCTATTTTACGCAGGGATTAGGTGATGACGATCTCGGACGTCGTGACATGCTGATGGACATTGCGACCGAAGAACTGAGTCACCTTGAAATCATCGGTTCGCTGGTAGGAATGCTCAACAAAGGGGCGAAAGGTAAACTGGCTGAAGGCACGGAAGCAGAGGGCGATCTGTATCGCTCTATTACCGGTGCTGGTAATGACAGTCATCTTACCTCTATTCTCTACGGCGGTGGCCCGGCGCTGACTAATTCAGGTGGCGTACCCTGGACGGCTGCCTATATTGATACTATCGGAGAGGTGACGGCTGATTTGCGTTCTAATATTGCCGCGGAGTCCCGCGCCAAAATTATTTATGAACGCCTGATCAACGTTACTGACGACGTGGGTGTAAAAGATGCGCTGGGCTTTCTGATGACGCGTGAAGCCGCTCATCAGCTCTCCTTTGAAAAAGCGCTCTACTCTATCCGCAATAACTTCCCGCCGGGTAAACTGCCGCCGATCGAAGAGTATGCGCATACTTATTTCAGTATGTCCGACGGGGATGATGTGCGTGGTAGCTGGAATTCCGATGAGAACTTCAACTACGTCGCCGATCCTCAGCCAGCCGTTGATGGAGGTGATGGCCATGCATCAGTGGTTCTTGCCGAAGATGAAGCGGCAGCGCTGAAAGCCATGGCTGTCAGAACCGCCTCGAATCCTGATATTAATCCGGAAACAGGTGCTGAACTGGGCAGTGAAAAGCCACAGACGTAAATCCCAAGGAGAGATCAATGCATCTTAAACCTGTACAGCATGCTCACGCAGGTCATCAGCCTGACAAAGATGAGCCTGATTTACCTGACGATGATACTGGCAGTGCGCCAGAATCGGGTGATAAGCAACCTGAATAAGCTCCCCTTCTTCTGACCGCCTTCGGGCGGTTTTTTCATCATAAGGGAAATTTTTTTAATGACGGGCACCAGCTTCAGCTTCTGTATAAATAAGCCAGACGGCAAAAGCCCGAGAATTAATGCAGCAAACTCAGAAAGTTATAATTTTTGTTTTTTATTCTGGCGTTTTTCTGATTCTGGTCTATGTTCCTTTAGTCAGGTTAGTACCAATAATCACTATAAGAAGTTAAGGAACTTTTATGGATTTCGCTCGTTTTAAAACACGTTTACAGCAATGGGAGCATTTGCACTTTACCAGCGTAGAATTACAGCAGCGCGATGGCAGATATGAAATCTATGCTACTGCAGCAGAGCACCAGACGCTGAGCCAGCTCTTTATCTGTAATGTCAGCAATGAATCTGCTGCGCAGGAAGAGATAAAACAGCTGCAAAGCTGGCTACAAAAGATTAAGTCCGGCCGAAGCAAACGTCTTAATGCGCGCCCGGCTCGTCAGGTAACGGTAAATGTCCCTGGCATGAGCTTAAGCCGTTAAACCACGATTCAGACTCTTCAGCGCAAATAGCAGCATGTACAACTTTATCCTGAAATCTTTTAATAACGTAGAATTTCCCTGGTTAGCTGTACATGCCTGCAACTCATGTACAGAAATAAGGGCTGTTTCTTACCGGCAGAAGCGGAGCGGAAGCACAAGAATAAAAGCTCTTCACAGTGGAAGAGCAGAAGGTGTGGTCATGCGTCGTCTGGCGTGTAGCCAACCACTATTTCCAGTGTACGACGTAAAATGTCAGCCTCAGCGCTGTCACTGGTCGACTCCAGCGCCATGATAAGGTAAAGGATAATCGACTTATTGGTTACCCGTCCCTCGGTAGCAAGGATGCTACGTATCACCCCATCCAGCACCCGGGACTCATCGTTTAATGTGTGGCCAGCATCGCGAAAATGCGCAGCCAGTTCATTGTCAGGCAGCACATTGTATAGGTTTTGAAAATCTGCCATTTTGCGTCTCAAGCTGTTGTTGATAAGGCCGTCGTATGCAATACCTGGCTGCATCAATGTTTACGGCTGTTGCCCGATGATCGTTCGTTACCGAACAGGGGGTGGACATTATCCTTTTCCGGTTCATTTCGTTGTTGCTGACCAAGAGAAATGCTGGAGCGGACCTCTTTCAGGGCCATGCTGATTGCTGTGCGATATTCTTCATCGGTAGCCTGCATCTGCATATTCTGTAGCTCTGCCATCAGTGCATGCGTATTGACAGGCCCGGCGCGCTGAAGCAGCGTCAGGGCAGCTTCACCGATGATTTCGTCTATACTCTTCTGGTGTTTGCTCATCTTCATAGTGAATCTCTGTTTGCCGCTGCTTCCAGAGGAAGCGCGACAGTAAAACAGCGCCACGCAATGCGTGGCGCGATACAGCTCGTCACAGGTTATACATGAGATCGTGCACTCTTCCTGTTTGCTTAGACTGAATATAACCTGAACGTAAATCTGGTATTAACTTTCCCGCTCAAAAAGCAATCCGATAAGCTGATGATAATGCTGCTCTTCTTCTGCTTCTGTTGCCAGCTCAAGGCGACGCAGTAGCTTAGTACAGATTGATTTGCGATTCAGGTTGCGGCCTTCACGCAGGATCTCCACAACAACCTGTCCCAGCGTTTCCTGCTGAGAAGGCAGCGATGCTTTACTGAAGTAGTTGGCAATCGCCTCAACTGAGTTCGGAGCATATCCGTTCTGGCGCATAAGTGACTCCCGTAAATGTCAAAATTAATAATAAAAAGTGGAAATCTAACCTGTTGTACAGTATTTCCAAAAAAGTTGTACAGAGCTTAATGAATGGGAGGGGCAGCTTTTTTTGCAAAAAGTGCTATCGTGGAGGGATTGAGATAACTTTACGCGCAATTTCAGAGGGGTAATTGCTCATCGCCGCTACAGAGTGACGATGAGCAGGAAGCTTAATGACGGCGGGTGTCGTTACCAGAGCCGGTAACAGTGACGCTATCTGAACGCTGTAACATCTCTTTTAACGGCGAATCAGAGCGACGATCGGCCTGTTCTGTCGAGCGATGATCCAACAGCCACTGCTGCGCCTCATGGATCTGACTATCACGTTCCGCATCTGTTTCGCGGCAAGCCATATGTTGCAGTTCAGCCGTGAGTGATGCCAGAGTGACATCTGCGCGTCGCATCATTAGCGCCCAGGCCGCTTCCCCAATAACCGGATACTCATTCTTCATGCTTTACCTCCTGAGAATGTGAGCTTACGCCAGGTTCTCACATTTCAGTATAGACCAGTACTGGCAAATTTCGTTCGCTTTGGCTACCCTCCTTAGCCGCTTTTTACAGTATGATATTTACTATTCTGCCGGCGCTATATTCATCGCCCCGCTCTCACTCCGCTGCGCTTATATTTCTGGTGATTTTCCTAGTAATGCTGACAGAAAAACTTATACCTGCTGTTTAATTCTGCATATCATTCAAACCAGGATTTATTAATACCCGGCGTTGCTGCGCTTATATTAATCAGATAAAAAATATTCACCATCTATAATAAGCATAATCAGGTAGCGCTTATTTAAGCGAAGCATGACTAACTGACCCTCAAATAATATATCGGGATACTTTTATGGATCGGGAATTAATCGAAACGGCAAATACTCTGGGCGCTATTCTGCTTGACCGAAAACTGACTGTCACCACCGCAGAATCCTGTACGTCAGGCTGGGTCGGATCAACCCTGGCTGCCGTCAGCGACAGCAGCCAGTTTTACAGCAGCGGCTTTATTACGTATACCAATCAGGCGAAACAACGGGTACTGAACGTAAGTGAAGAGACGCTGGCTCGTGATAGCGCGGTCAGTGAAGCCGCCGTACGTGAAATGGCTGCAGGCGCTAAAGCGCTTTCAGGCGACGATAGCAGCATTGCCGTTAGCGGTTATGCCGGGCCGGATGGCGGCGAGGATGGTACACCCGCCGGCACCGTCTGGTTTGCCTGGGGCCTGCCTGATGGCAGTATCCAGGCCTGTCGTCAGCATTTCTCCGGTGAAAGCGAAGAGGTTGTCCGGCAGGCAACAAAATACAGTATTGAGCAGCTGACGGCCCGACTCAACGCCCTGTTCAGCCAGTCCGCTCCGGACAGATAAATCCGCTCTGGCTGAACAGGCTGTGCGGTCTGCGATTATCGGGTTGAATTCCGCCCCGTTCGCCCGCACTCTTAAGGTTTCGACCTGACAGGAGTAAATGTAATGGCAACCGAATATGCGATCGTTGCGGGCGGCTGTTTCTGGTGTACTGAAGCCGTTTTTAAAGATGTAATAGGTGTTGAATCGGTTGAAAGTGGTTATACCGGTGGCCAGCGGCCTGATCCGACCTATGAGCAGGTATGCAGCGGGGCAACCGGTCATGCTGAAGCTATTCGTATCGGGTTTGATCCGCAGCAGGTAAGCTACGGCGATCTGCTGGATATCAGCTTTGCCACGCATGATCCTACCCAGCTTAACCGTCAGGGAAATGATATCGGCACACAGTACCGCTCAGCGATTTTCCCTGCTAATGCTGAACAGGAAGCAGAAGCGATCGCAGCCATTGCGCGCGCGCAGGAAGATCATGATGTGCCGGTGGTCACGACCGTTGAACCGCTGAAAGCCTGGTATCCGGCTGAAGCCTATCATCAGGACTACTGGGAAGGTGCGGGTCAGCGCAACGGCTACTGCATGGCAGTGATCCCACCTAAACTGCAGAAGCTGCGTAAAAGCTTCGCCAGTCGTGTAAAAACCGCGTAAGTTCTCTATCAGGCCATTATTCAGAATGGCCTGTTAATTTTCCGTAACCCTGTCGCCATTATCCGTCATAATAGGTCCCCTTTCCGCTAAGTGAGCGCCACCATGACGCCTTCAGTCCCTGCCACGCCGATGCGCCGGCGGACAATGAAACTTAATACGCTGGTCACGCTGATGCTGAGCGCCGTCATTGTGCTGGTACTGTTCACCGTACATATGTTCTATTTCTTTCAGATTGGCGCCTCCACCCGATCCCAGCTGGAAGATAAAGCGATGGCGGTGGCTCGTACGCTGGCCACCTCGCCAGATGTTCAGCGAGCGCTGCTGTTATCCCCTGCGGATGCCCATTTACAACCCGTCGCGAAAGCGGTGGAGACCAGCAACAATCTGCTGTTTATTACTATCACCAACATGGCAGGCATACGCTATTCCCATCGTAATCCGGAACTGGTTGGCCAGCATTTCATCGGCAGTGATATCCAGCCCGCCCTGCGCGGTCAGGAAAATGTTTCCGTGAATCAGGGCTCACTGGTTCGGGCGCTGCGCGTTTTCACCCCGGTTTTCAACGCACAGCATCAGCAGATCGGGGTAGTCGCTATTGGGATTTCGCTGGATGCTGTCACCGATCAGATTAACCAGAGTCGCTGGATCATTCTGTGGACTATCCTGATCGGCGCGCTGGCGGGCGCGCTGGGTACGCTGATCCTGGTGCGTGTGCTGAAACGCATCCTGTTTGGGCTGGAGCCCTATGAGATTTCCACGCTGTTTGAGCAGCGACAGGCCATCCTTAATTCGGTAAAAGAGGGCGTGGTGGCGATGGACGATCGGCATGACGTGACGCTGATCAATCAGGCCGCCTGCCATCTGCTGAGCGATGCGGCACAGGCGCATTATGCGGCTGATGAAACCTGGCGCGTTGACACCGCCGCGGTCGAACCGCAGCTGCGCAGCGTGTTGCAGAGCGGTCGGGCGCGGCGTGATGAAGAGATTAACGTTAATGGCCGGCTGCTGCTGACCAATACCGTTCCGGTACGTACAGCGGAACGCATTATTGGCGCGGTCTGTACTTTCAGGGATAAAACGGAAATCAGCCAGCTGATGCAGCGCTTAAGCGGCATGGTAAACTACGTCGACGCCCTGCGAGAACGCTCGCACGAGTTTATGAACAAGCTGCATGTGATCCTTGGCCTGCTGCATATGAAAAATTATGCTCAGGTCGAAGCGTACATCCTGAAAACCGCCAATAACTATCAGACAGAGATCGGCTTTTTGCTGGACAAGATTAAATCGCCTGTGATTGCGGGGATCCTGTTAAGTAAAATCAATCGCGCCTCAGACTGCGGGCATCGGCTTACTATCAGCGACGCCAGCTATCTGCCAGACAGCGGCAGCGAAGCGCAGATGGCCGCGCTGATTACCGTCACCGGCAATCTGGTAGAGAATGCGCTTGATGCGCTGCGCGATCAGACCGAAGGAGAGATCCACCTGATGCTCCATTATCAAAACGGCTGGGTGACCTGCGAAGTGAGCGATGATGGGCCGGGCATTGATGCTGCGCATCTTGCGACCATTTTTGATAAAGGGTTCTCCACCAAAGGCGAGAACCGCGGGGTCGGACTGTTTCTGCTTAAGCAGCAGGTGGAAAGCCTTGGCGGCAGCGTCAGCGCAGAGTCTGAACCCGGCGTATTTACGCAATTTTTAGTCCAGCTTCCCTGGGATAAAGGAAATTAAACCGCATGATTAATGTATTAGTGGTTGACGATGATGCCATGGTTGCCGAACTCAACCGCAGTTTTATCGGTCAGGTACCTGGTTTTCACTGCTGCGGCACTGCGGCGACGCTGCAGCAGGCGCGCGATTTTTTATTCAACAGCGACACGCCGATCGATCTGCTGCTGCTGGATATCTATATGCAGCAGGAGAATGGCCTGGATCTGCTGCCAGAGCTGCGTAAAGCGCAAAGCCCGACAGAAGTGATCATCATCTCCTCTGCGGCTGATGCCGAAAATATTAAAACCTCGCTGCACTACGGCGTGGTTGATTACCTTATCAAGCCGTTCCAGTTCCCGCGTTTTGAAGAGGCGCTGACCAGCTGGCAGCAGAAAAAATCGCTGATGGATAACCACCAGCACTATCAGCAGTCTGACGTCGACCTGCTGATCCACGGCAATCCGGCAACGCATCACGATAACAAGCGTCTGCCTAAAGGGCTGACGCCACAAACGCTGCGCACGCTCTGTCAGTGGATAGATGCGCATCCGGGACAGGAGTTTTCAACCGATGAACTGGCCGCAGAGGTTAATATTTCGCGCGTCTCCTGCCGCAAATATTTAATCTGGCTGGCGCAGATTAATATCCTGTTTACCAGCATTCATTACGGCGCCACCGGCCGCCCGGTCTATCGCTATCGTCTGCAGCCGGAATATCGCTCGCTGCTGCAGCAGTATTGTCAGTAGCGCAGGTTCCACGTCGTATCGGTGAGCTGAAACCTGTAGTGGCGCGGGGAAGAGCAGATGATCTGCCGATCGCGGGTAACAAAGATGGCGTCAATGTCGGACTGGCTGGCGAGCCAGTTCAGTCCCTGCTCTGTTCCCATGCCATACAGCAGCGTGGTATAGATGTCGCCATCCAGCGAGCGATCGCTAATGACCGTCACGCTTAACAGCTCGTTATCCAGCGGATAGCCGGTACGCGGATCAAAAATATGGTGCCAGCAGCGCCCCTGTTGTTCAAAGTAACGCTCATAGATCCCGGACGTGACGACTGACTTCTCCTGCACCGCTATTACGCCGAGCAAAGTGTTATCATCAGCGAAAGGCTTTTTCAGCCCAATATGCCACCCCTGCGGTTCATGCGGGGGCGAACCCAGCGTCTGCACGTTGCCGCCCAGATTGATTAACGCCTGTGTGATCCCCTGCTGACGCAGCCACTGCTGTACCCGATCGGCAATATAGCCTTTAGCAATGGCACCCAGATCAATCTCCATACCGCGCTGCGGCAGATAGACCGTCTGCGCTGCTGCGTCCAGCACGACCTGATGCGGGTTGGTGAGGGGTAAGAGTACGGTAATGTCAGCGGCAGGCGGCACGCTATTACCCTGAAAACCAATTTTCCAGCGCTTAACGATGGGACCAATGGCGAAGTTGAACGCGCTATCCGGCAGCGTGCTGACCGTATGGGCTATCTGGATCAGGTTAAAAACCGCCGGGCTGACCGCCACCGGCTGCTCGCCGGCGGCATGGTTAATCGCCATCACTTCTGACTGCGTCCGGTTAACAGTAAAGATCGTCTCCAGCTGCGCAATCAGACGAAACACCTGCCGGGCAAGTCCGGGATTATTTTCAAAGAGTTTAAGCAGAACAGGCGATCCCATCTGAACTGCAGAATAGCTGTAGACACCTGCCTCATTAGCCATAATTGCCTCATCACTGCCGGTGCCCGTACACACGGACACCGGTACAGGTTAGTTACCTAAGGCGAGTTTAGCGGCGTTACGCCCCGCTTTAATCCCGAAGATGATGATATCCGCTACGGCATTCCCGCCGATGCGGTTGGCACCGTGAATACCGCCGACCACTTCTCCGGCAGCCCAGGCCCCGGTGATCACCTGATTCTGTGCATCCAGGACTGCCGTATCCGTGTTGATGGTCACGCCACCCATGGTGTGATGAACGCCAGGTGCCACGCGAATAGCGTAGTAAGGCCCCTGATTAAGCGGATGGCGCAGCGCGGTTTTCCGGCCAAAATCTTCGTCATGCTGGTTAATTACGCACTCATTGTAGCGACCCAGCGTACTCTGCAGCGACTCCTGATCCATATTGAGCTTAACAGCCAGCTCGTGCGGCGAAGGTGCGCTGATGACAAACCCTTTGGCAATGTATTCGTCAGCCGCTTTGTTATTGCGCCGTACCTGCTCATCAAAGATGATCCAGGCGCTCTTCTCCGGCAGTGCAATAATCTCCGCAGAGACTTTATCGCGCGTTTCCATTTCGTTATAGAAACGCTTGCCCGCCTGACTCACCAGAATCGCCCCGCCGCCGCGCATCGCTTCTGAAATCAGGTAGGAGGTCGTCTGTTCAACCGTGGGATGGATCTGAATTTCACCCATATCAACCGTACCGGCACCAATATGCTGCAGCATGGCGATACCGCTTCCGGTGGCGCCGGCGTGGTTGGTCGTAACAAAACCATCCAGCTCCGGCCGGTATTTCACCACCATTTCCCGATTGGCGCTGAAGCCGCCGGTCGCAACAATCACACTTTTTGCGTTGAGAATGCGGCTGTCGTTATATTCATCCACGACTTTAACCCCGGTAACCACGCCGTTTTCACACAGGATTTCAGCAACCGAGGTTTCGAGCAGTACCTCAATGTTGCGCTGATTCACGTTTTTCACCAGCCCGCTGATCAGGAAGCCCCCTACCGCCGAGCGATCTTCCGGCCGATGGGTGCGGTCAATGCTCATCCCGCCCGTGATGGTGATATCGCTGAGCTCTATCTGCTTCGCGGCCAGCCACTCAATCGCTTCGGGCGCGTGTTCGACAAACTCATGCAGCAGTTGCGGATTGTTTTTACCTTTACCGCCTTTCAGCGTCTCTTCATAAAACAGCGCCTTGCTGTCCTCAATACCTTTTAACTTCTGATAACGCGTCTCAGCAGCGTTCATCCCCACTGACGCTTTAATGGTATTTCCGCCAATCGTGGGCATTTTCTCGATCAGCACCACGCGTGCGCCATCGTCATGCGCCTGAATAGCAGCAGCGAGACCGGCACCGCCGGTACCAATTACCACCACATCGTAATTGACCGGCGCATTCGGGTTGCCCCCTTCCTCAATCACATACTCTTTGCTGGAGGTCGCCAGCGCACGCGACACCGCTTTTTTCAGCGCCTCGCTTTGCGTAGTGGCCCCGGTAACCGCATCCACGTGCGGACTGTTTGCGACCAGAATGCGCTCGCGCAGGCTGTCAAACGTGCTGGTGAAGTCAACATCCAGCGCCGGATCCGGCACCAGTTCAATGTCAGTGATACGATCGGTATCCAGCGTGACGTTGATTTTCAGCTTCAGCGCTTCCGCCTCTACCTTCGCCTGATACACCCCGGCTTTATATTTACGATGGCCGTCGCTGACGTCGCGGATCATGGCGTCCACCAGCGAGAAGCGCCAGAGCGGTTCCGGAATTGTCAGCGCCTCACGTTTGGTGCTGTCGATGTAGAGTTCAAGGTGTTCATTATTAATAATGCGATCGGCCCAGTTGGGCCAGGCGATACAGGCTTTCCCGACGGCAACCAGATCGAAGCCCGATTCCAGCGCCAGCTCGGCATCCTCTTTATTCACCACGCCGCCGACGCCAATAACCGGAATGCGCGCCAGCTGAGCCGAGCGCTGCGCAATATATTTGGTAATCAGCGGCGTAGGGTCGCTGGTGTCGACAATGGAAGGACGCAGCAGCTGACCAACGGAGAAGTGCACGTAATCAAGGCCACGCGCGGCCAGTTTCTCCAGCAGATAAAGTGTGTCATCCCAGCGGATACCGGGCACCTCAATCTCTTCCGGCGAAAAGCGATAGCCGATAATAAAGTCTGCAGCAGCAAAGCGATCGGCCATCTGATGCGCAATCTCAAGGACTTCCAGCGGAAAGCGCGCCCGGTTATCGCGACTGCCGCCCCATTTGTCATCGCGCTGGTTAGAGTTGGGCGAATAGAACTGCTGGATAAGATAGGTATTGGCGCCGTGAATCTCCACGCCATCAAAACCCGCTTTAATGGCGCGGTTCACCGCATCACCAAATTTTTTGATCATGACATCGACTTCATCCGCGGTCAGCGCCCGGGGCGTGGTGGCCCCTTCGCGCGGCGCGGCGATGGCGCTGGGTGCGACAGGCGTTTTCCCGCCAATCAGCGCCGGCTCAACCATACGACCACCGTGGTAAATCTGCAGGATAGCTTTTGAACCCTGAGATTTGATCGCGTGCGCTATTCTGGCCAGGCCTGGGATTTTGTTATCACTATCAATAGCGATGGCACCAGGAAATGCCGGACCACGATTATCGATAAACGCACACTCTACAATAACGGTGCCGATTGTGCCGGCACGTACCCGGTAGTACTCAACCAGATCGCTGGTGACGCCACCGTCGTAATAGCCGGTACAGGTTGTCATGGGTGCCATTACCAGACGATTTTTCAGCACGGCACCTTTCGGCAAGGTAAGGGGTTTTAACAGCGGGGTAAGCGTGTTCATGATAAGTGACTCCGAAAATCAAAAATGAAATTCAATTCCTGGCAGTGCGACCCGTTTAATAATTAAAGTGGTCCGACTTCATGCTGTAAATATAACATTTAATTTAGTTACATAACTTAAATTATTAGTTTTAAAAATTAACAGTGAAAGAAGCGAAATTTCAAAAAGAAGGCGCTAAATGCGTCATGCTAAGTTTCGTTCAAAAGTTGATTAAAATCAAAGATAATCTAAATAGCTTTAATAAATCATATTTTTCAGTTATTTAAAAACCACACCCTGCCCGAAACCCTGAGAAAATCTTGCCAAATCCTGTTCAGCGCCTTTTCTCTTGTCTTGAAAAATCTGTCATAACACTCTGAAAGAAGCGCAGATAAAAATAAGAAAAATATTTTATTGATCTGGATCAAAATAGATATTTTAATTAATCGCATCATAGCGGCATAAATTAGATAATTCGCGAAACAAAATTGCTTTCTTTTTTTAGCAAAAGCGTCATGAAATTCCTGTACTGATGCCGCCATCAGGATCGCCCGGATAAAACGGCCGTCAGTACTGATATCGCATTCTTCTCAACGTGCAGACAAAAACTATGAAACTTTCAACGCAATCGCATGACCCTGCTAAAGCGCCGCCTGCGGCGCCGGGTAAAAAAAATCGCCTGCTGATGCTCTGCCTGCCGGTGCTGGTTTCACTCCTGCTGCTGCTGGTGCCTGCACCTGCCGGACTGGAGCCTTACGCCTGGCACTTTTTTGCTATCTTTGTCGGCGTGATTGTCGGTCTGATTTTTGAGCCATTGCCGGGCGCGGTGATAGGGCTGACCGGCGTGGTGGTCATCGCGCTGTTTAGCCAGTGGGTGCTGTTTAGCCCGGCAGAGCTGGCCGATCCCGCATTTAAAACGGCAGCGCAGTCGTTCAAATGGGCGGTCAGCGGCTTCGGCAACTCCACGGTCTGGCTGATTTTTGGCGCCTTTATGTTTGCAGCCGGCTACGATAAAACGCAGTTTGGCCGCCGGCTGGCGCTGATTCTGGTGAAATATCTGGGTCGCCGCAGCCTGACGCTGGGCTACGCCATTACGTTCGCTGACCTGCTGCTGGCTCCGTTTACGCCGTCTAACACCGCACGCAGCGGCGGGACCATCTATCCGATTATTGCCAACCTGCCGCCGCTCTATGGCTCTAAGCCTAATGATCCCAGCGCCCGCAAAATTGGCTCTTATCTGATGTGGGTTGCCATTACAGCAGCCTGTATCACCAGCTCGATGTTTCTCTCCGCGCTGGCCCCTAACCTGCTCGCTCTGGCCCTGGTTAAAAGCGTTACTGGCTTCGATATCAGCTGGGGTATGTGGTTCCTCGCTTTCCTGCCGCTGGGGATCCTGCTGATTCTCACCATGCCACTGCTGGCTTACTGGCTCTATCCGCCGGAAGTCAAAGTAAACGACGAGGTACCGCGCTGGGCTACCGCCGAGCTGGAAAAACTGGGCCGCCTGTCACGCAATGAGATCCTGCTGCTGCTGTTTGTCGTCGCGGCCCTGATGATGTGGATTTTCGCAACAGCCTGGATAGAACCGGCCATGGCCGCGCTGCTGGTGATTGTGCTGATGCTCTGGACAGGCGTACTCAACTGGAACGATATCACCAGCAATAAAGCCGCATGGAATACCTTTGCGTGGTTTGCCACACTGGTCGCGCTGGCGGATGGCCTGGCACGCGTCGGCTTTATTGCCTGGCTGGGCAAAGAGGGTGCGGTGCTGCTGCAGGGTTACGATCCTCAGGTCTCCGCAGTGGTGCTGCTGGTTGCCTTTTATCTGCTGCACTATCTGTTTGCCAGCACCACAGCGCATACCACCGCCCTGCTGCCTGCCATGCTGACCATCGCCGCCTCAATCCCGGGCATCAATATGCCGGTGTTCTGCCTGATGATGTGTACCTCGCTGGGCGTGATGGGCATCATTACTCCTTATGGCACCGGTCCAAGCCCTATCTATTACGGCAGCGGCTATCTGCCGACGAAAGATTACTGGCGCCTTGGCACCATCTTCGGCGCCCTGTTCCTGGTGGCGCTGATGGTTATCGCTTACCCCTGGATGGTAATGATGTTCTGATGATGTTGCCTTGATGTTAAAAAACGCAGCCGCGTCAGCCTGTTTCAGTGTTACTATGCTCGCCAGTCAGCTCCTGTTACGGGCTGGCGAGAGAAAATTGCACCACAGATCGCCTAATTTGCCGCCCGCCGCGCAGGCGGGCAACACGAAGCTAAGTGAGCCAACATGTCGAACAAACCCTTCTATTACCAGAATCCCTTTCCTCTCGCCAAAGATGATACTGAATATTACCTGCTGAGCCGCGAGCACGTTTCGGTTGCCAGTTTTGAGGGTGAAGAGGTGCTGAAGGTTGCGCCGGAAGCACTGACGCTGCTGGCACAGCAGGCGTTTCATGACGCCTCTTTTATGCTGCGCGCCTCACACCAGCAGCAGGTTGCCGCCATCCTTGCGGATGATGAAGCGAGTCAGAATGATAAATATGTCGCGCTGCAGTTTCTGCGTAACTCAGAAATTGCCGCCAAGGGCGTATTACCGACCTGCCAGGATACCGGCACCGCCATTATCATGGGTAAAAAAGGTCAGCGTGTCTGGACCGGCGGCGGCGATGAAGCGGCGCTGTCGCAGGGTGTCTATAACACTTATATCGAAGATAACCTGCGCTATTCGCAGAACGCCCCGCTGGATATGTATAAAGAGGTTAATACCGGCACTAACCTGCCGGCTCAGATCGATCTCTATAGCGTGGATGGCGATGAGTATAAGTTTCTCTGCATCGCTAAAGGCGGTGGCTCAGCGAACAAGACTTACCTCTATCAGGAAACCAAGGCGTTAATCACGCCGGCAAAATTAAAAAACTATCTGATTGATAAGATGATGTCGCTCGGCACCGCTGCCTGCCCGCCCTACCATATTGCGTTTGTCATCGGCGGCACCTCTGCAGAAAGCACGCTGAAAACGGTTAAGCTCGCCTCAACGCACTACTATGACTCGCTGCCAACCGAAGGCAATGAGCACGGGCAGGCGTTTCGCGATACGGAACTGGAGCAGGAACTGCTGGAAGCGTCGCAGAAGCTCGGCCTTGGCGCGCAGTTTGGCGGTAAGTACTTTGCCCACGATATTCGCGTGGTCAGGCTGCCGCGTCACGGTGCCTCCTGTCCGGTAGGGATGGGCGTCTCCTGTTCTGCTGACCGTAACATCAAAGCTAAAATCAACCGTGATGGCATCTGGATTGAGAAGCTGGAAGATAATCCGGGCCGCTATATTCCGGAAGCGCTGCGCCAGCAGGGCGAAGGCGAGGTCGTCCAGGTCGATCTTAATCGTCCGATGCAGGATATTCTGGCGCAGCTCTCCGCTTATCCGGTGGCAACCCGCCTGTCGCTGAACGGCACCATTATTGTGGCGCGCGACATTGCTCATGCCAAACTGAAAGAGCGTATTGATAATGGCGAAGGGCTGCCACAGTACATTAAAGATCATCCGGTCTACTATGCCGGTCCGGCAAAAACGCCGGAAGGGCATGCGTCGGGTTCACTGGGTCCGACCACTGCGGGTCGTATGGACTCTTATGTCGATCTGCTGCAGTCACACGGCGGCAGCATGGTAATGCTGGCTAAAGGTAACCGCAGCAAACAGGTCACTGACGCCTGCCATAAGCATGGCGGCTTTTATCTGGGCAGTATTGGCGGTCCGGCTGCGGTACTGGCGCAGCAGAGCATCAGAAGCCTTGAGTGCGTGGAGTATGCTGAACTGGGGATGGAAGCGATCTGGAAGATTGAAGTGGAAGATTTCCCGGCGTTTATTCTGGTGGATGACAAGGGTAACGACTTCTTCCAGCAGATCCACAATCAGTGCTCTGCCTGCGTAAAATAGCGCGCTGAAGCAGACCCTGTAAAAAATCCGCGGCGATATGCTGCGGATTTTTTTATTTTACAGAGAGCTGTTTGTTACGCGCGCAGCGGCATTTCCCGCGCGGCTTCGCGCTCGGTGCCATACTGTGACGCATCATAAGCGGGCAGATTGACGCTGATAATGTCCTGTTCGACCGCATCCAGCACCTCATCGTGCTGCTCCATAAAGTCATATCCTGCGTTCATGATCTCTCCTTTGCGCAGAGGCGTTTCTCATATCCTGCCCTGCAAAGATGACAGGTTTATGAAAATATAGCCTCTGCAGCAACTGCCGGCACGAAAATCAGAAGAACCCGAGCGGCTGCGTGCTGTAGCTCACCAGCAGATTTTTGGTTTGCTGATAGTGATCCAGCATCATTTTATGCGTCTCCCGTCCGATGCCTGATTTCTTATAGCCGCCAAATGCCGCATGAGCCGGATAGAGGTGGTAACAGTTAGTCCAGACGCGTCCGGCTTTAATTGCCCTTCCCATGCGGTAAGCGCGGTTGATATCACGCGTCCAGACGCCGGCGCCAAGTCCGTAAATCGAGTCATTAGCAATGGCCAGTGCCTCTGCTTCATCTTTGAAGGTCAGTATGCCTACCACCGGCCCGAAAATTTCTTCCTGAAATACGCGCATGCTGTTATTGCCTTTCAGCAGCGTTGGCTGAATGTAGTAGCCGCCGCTGAAGGCTTCACCAATCTGCTCAACGTTACCGCCGTGCAGCACTTCTGCCCCCTCCTGCTGTGCAATCTCAAGGTAAGAGAGGATCTTATCAAACTGCTGCTGCGATGCCTGGGCACCAATCATGGTTTCCGTATCCAGCGGATCGCCGCGTTTAATGGTTTTGATGCGCTTCATAACGGCCGCCATGAAGGGTTCAAAGATCGATTCCTGCACCAGCGCGCGCGACGGACAGGTACAGACTTCGCCCTGGTTCAGGAAGCCAAGCACAACGCCCTCCGCCGCTTTCTCAATAAAGCTCTCCTCCGCCTGCATGATATCTTCGAAAAAGATATTCGGCGATTTCCCGCCCAGCTCCACCGTCGACGGGATCAGGCTTTTTGCTGCCAGCTCCAGAATATGGCCGCCGGTCGCTGTTGAGCCGGTAAAGGCAATTTTGGCAATGCCCGGATGTGATGCCAGCGCTTCGCCCGCCTCTTTGCCATAGCCGTGCACCACGTTAATGACGCCTGGCGGGACCAGGTCTTTAATCAACTCAACAAACAGCGTGATGGAAAGCGGGGTCTGCTCGGCGGGTTTCAGCACCACGCAGTTACCTGCGCCCAGCGCCGGCGCCAGCTTCCAGGCCGCCATTAACAACGGGAAGTTCCAGGGAATGATCTGTCCCACTACGCCCAGCGGTTCATGAAAGTGATAGGCGGCCGTAAATTCGTCAATCTCGGCGGCGCTGCCCTCCTGCGCCCGGACACAACCGGCAAAATAGCGAAAATGATCTACCGCCAGTGGCAGGTCAGCGGCCAGCGTTTCGCGTACCGGCTTGCCGTTATCCCAGGTTTCGTTGACGGCAATATATTCCAGGTTCTGCTCAAGGCGATCGGCAATTTTCAGCAGCACCAGGGAGCGCGCCTGTGGCGAGGTCTTGCCCCACTGCTCTGCCGCCGCCTGAGCCGCCGCGACCGCGTTATCAATATCTGCCCGGTCGGAACGCGGAAATTCGCCAATTGCACTGCCGTTAACCGGTGAGGTGTTGGTAAAATAGTGACCGTTGACCGGCGCGGCAAACTCGCCGTTGATAAAGTTGCCATACTGCGATTGCAGAGTGATCAGAGAACCCTGTTCTCCCGGAGCAGCGTAACGCATGATATTTCCCCTTACAGAGCGAATGAAATTTAACAACTTTTAAACCGTTAATTAACATTGCGCGATCGTGTCCAGCCTGTCAGGTATACAGGCAGGAAACTGTGAGCGGACGCGGGAAATGGTGTGATGGCAATGCACGATCGCACAGGCCGGAAAAGTCTGAGTTTGGCTTTTCTGCAGCGCAAAAGCGAAACCTGAACGTGATATGTGGTCAATACCCTGCAGACCCCAGATTCAGGAGAGAAAGATGCTGGCTTCAGCCCTAACGGCAATGCGGTCCAAAGCAAACTTTGTGCAGCAGTTTATTCGCGATCCGCGCAGAATCGGCAGCGTTACCCCGTCATCAGCGGCACTATGTCGCTGTATGTGTAATGCAGTAGCGTGGGAAAAGAGCCTGCGCGTAGCTGAACTGGGCGCCGGTGATGGCGTGCTGACGCGCCATGTGCTGTCGCATATGGTACCGGCCGCGCAGCTTGACGTGTTTGAAATCAATCCGCAGCTGGCAGCAGAACTCCGTCAGTGGCACGATCCGCGCATGCGGGTTCAGGCACACTCAGCGGAGCTGCTGCAGGGGGAATACGACGCCATTTTTTCCGGCCTGCCGCTGCTGTCGCTGCCTGCAGCTACCCGTCATGCCATCCTGAGCGCGGTGCATAATGCACTGGCTCCCGGCGGGGTATTTGTCCAGTTTCAGTACACCTCGCTCACCCGGCACGATCTGTCGCGCTATTTTGTCTGGCAGCGGCAGCGCGTGCTGAAAAATATGCCGCCCGCCTGGGTCTATCGCTGTCAGCGCTGCGACGTTTCCTGAGCCTGATCCTGAAGCCGTACCTGCTGCCAGAAGCGATGCAGCAGCGTACGTGCCCAGTCAGTATCACCCATTACCGCGCTATCTGGCTCTACGCCAGCCGGTGTACACGCCGTCATGATCTCGCGACTGAACTCCGGGTGAAACTGAACAGAAAATGCCTGCGGTGAATAGCGTAATACCTGACAATCATCCTGCGCTGAGCAGGCCAGAATAGTGGCCTGTGGCGGCGGTGCCAGTACCGACTGACGGTGCGACAGCCACGCGGAAAAGTGCGCCGGTAACCCGTCCAGCCAGGGATCAGAAGCCGTGCGCGTGACGGTCTGCAGTCCGCGTTCCCAGCCGCGAGGATTATCGCCGACCTCACCCCCCAGCGCATAGGCCATCAGCTGATGACCATAGCAGACGCCAAGCAGCGGCAGCTGCGCCTCCATTGCGCCGCGTATCCAGGCCGCAGTGCGCTCACTCCACCCGGCGTGGTCGGTTACCATCGCCCAGGACCCGCTGAGGATCGCCCCGCTAATCTCCTGCCAGCCGGGAAGCGCGTCACCCCGGTGCGGACGCACGATAATATAGTCATCCGCCTGCAGCTGCAGCGCGTCAATAAACCACGCAGGCTGTTCGCCAGTTTTTGCCACCACCTGCGGGGGCGGAACTTCAAGCTGTATTAATGCCAGGGGTAAAGTATAACGCTCCGTCATTGCCGGCAGGCTCCTCTGCTGCGTCCGCTGTTAAGCATTACTGTGACAGTAAATGCCCGCCCTGTCTTATGTTTTTCCGCACCATGCTTATGCAAAAGCGGAGGGCCGGAACAACGTGCAGCTATCAGTATGTTGTAATTATAAAGCAGCGCTTTTGCAGATGAGTGCTAAACCGTCGGGTTCATGTGTCCTGTGCCGCAGGCTTCATGCCATTATTAAGCGTAAGTTCATTTTTCTGGTAAGGATAACCGCGTGGCCGTACGGCATTTTTTTCTGATTCTGTTTGTAGTATCCATCTGGGCGTTTAACAACGTGGCGGTTAAATGGGGGCTGCTGGAGCTGCCGCCGCTGTTTCTGACGTGGATGCGCTTTGTTGTGGTCGCCCTGCTGCTGGTGCCCTTTTGCCGCATCACGCGCGCGCAGCTGCCCTGGCTTATTACGCTCGCGTTTACCTTTGGCTTTATGCACTTCTCTCTGCTGTTTGTCGGCATGCGCTATACCGATGCCGGCACGGCGGCTATCGTCGTGCAGCTGGGCACCCCTATTGCGATGCTGCTGGCGATGGCCATTCTGAAAGAGAAGCTGCGGCTGGTGCAGCTGTGCGGCATCGCTATCTCTCTGAGCGGCGTGGCCGTGCTCTCCGGCAGCCCGACTATTCCAGCCTGGTGGGTACTCTGTATCCTGCTGTGCAGCGCGTTTGGCTGGGCGGTCAGCAACATGATTGTCAAAAAGTCGCCGCCTATCAGTCCGTTGACGCTGACCGGCTGGATCTCATTTCTCGCCGTGCCGCTGGTCGGCGCCGCCTCATGGCTGACGGAATCACACCAGTTCAGCGCCCTTAAAGCGGCGGGCTGGCACGGCTGGTTCGGCATCCTTTATAGCGCTATCGCCTCTTCGATTGTTGCCTATACGCTGTGGTACGCCCTGCTGAAAAAATATAATGTCAATCTGATCATGCCCTACTCGCTGCTGACGCCGGTGCTGGCTGTGATCATGGGCGTGACGGTGCTGGGTGACAGTATGAACAGCTTTAAAGTGTTTGGCGCATCGCTGGTGGTGCTGGGCACCGCTATTGCCGTGCTTAACCTGCGCAATCTGCGTATGCACGCGCGTTTCCCGCGGCTGCGCCGGCGTTAGTGCTCTCTGCTGAGCCTGAAGCCGTCAGTATCTGCAGGCGTCGCCCAGGTTTCAGCAATGCATCAGCGCGTCTGCCGGAGACGCGGCTTATCTGCACAAGTCCCCGGCAGCAGCGATCCCTGCCAGCGATTACGCCTGCGGCGTATCGTCTTCGCTCAGCTCGTCATACATCGCCTGAATCGCCTCGCGACTCAGCTCAGCCAGCGTGCGATAAAACGCCGTGGTGGCGTGCGCTTCAACTTTGCCAAGGAATGCGCCGCACCATGGCAGCAGATAAGATTCAAACAGCGCGCGCTGCGCGTCAGATTCATCTTCTGCAGACTGATCTTCAAGCCACGACGCCGCCAGCAGCAGTACGCCAAAGTGATCGGCGGGTGCGTCACTGAGCGGCATGCCGCGCGCGCTGAGAAATGCCCGGATCTCCGCTTCCGGTGCGCCTTCCGGCCACTGAGACGCATAAGGCGGCACGCTGCACTCCTGACCGACAAACAGCGCGTTGTAATCCGCTGCCAGCGCCTGCGGATCGCTGCTCTGCTGCAGACGCGTCAGCAGCGCATCCTGCTCCAGCGGCCACTGTGCCTGCATTTTGCCTTCGCGCAGCAGCGTAAACAGCGGCATCAGCAGCGGATCCTGAGGCTGACGGTTAAACAGGGAGCCGATCACCCGGCAAAGCATAGAAAATTCATTCATCTGGCAGCATTCCTCACTACAACATTAAAAATCCAGTAATTCCGCGATCCGTTTACCGCTGCGCTGCTCCAGAAAGTCGAGCAGGCGGCGCGGCGTGACATTTAACACCCGATCTTCAGGGAAATCCACCTCGCGCGTAATGCGCAGGCAGTGCTCAAAATGCCCCAGCGTAAAGGCGGTATGGGAATCGGAGCCGAAGGCCAACTGCCCGCCCGCGTCACGCACCGCCTCCGCAATCGCGCGGCAGTTGGGTTCGCTGCCCGGACGCGAATGGGTAAACGAGGAGTTATTGATCTCCAGCGCCACGTTGTAGTGGGCTGCGGCTTCGGCAATCGCGCGAATATCTACCGGGAATTTGGGATTGCCCGGATGGCTGATGATATGCACCAGCCCGCCTGCCATCGCGGCGATCATCGCCTCAGTATGGTGCGCTTTGTCGCGCGGCGTGTAGACCGGCTCGTGAAACCCCGCCACAATCAGATCCAGGGCATCCAGCATCGGTCCGCTGCAGTCGATCTCGCCCTGCTGATTTTTAATGTTCGCTTCAATTCCGCGCAGGATCCCCACGCCGTCAATAACCCGCGGCCAGATGCGCATATTAATGAAATGCCAGTGGTGCGGCGCATCTGCCATATCAGGGCCGTGATCGGTAATGGCAAAGAGCTTCAGGCCAGTCTGTTTCGCCTGGGCGACATAGTCATGCAGCGTACTGTAGGCGTGCGTACTGGCTACGGTGTGCATATGCAGGTCAACGGGATACATATTTTGCTCCTCTGAGATAAATTAATAGCCGCGCTGGCGATCCACGCGCCCCGGGGGCTGCTGCCCTTTTTCCAGCTGCTGAATGGCGCTGGCAATAGCGTCCATTGCCTGCTCCGGCAGCGTAATAGCGGCACTGTGGGGCGTGATGGTGACGTGCGGATGCTGCCAGAGCGCATCGTCCGCCGGCAGCGGCTCCTGCTGAAAGACATCCAGCGCGGCGGCGGCAAGTTGCCCGCTGTTAAGCGCTGCCAGCAGGTCCGCTTCCACCACGTGCGCGCCGCGCGCCAGGTTGAGAAAGTGTGCGCCGTGCGGCAACGCGCGCAGGAAATCCGCGTTAATAAGATCGGTGGTTTCCGGCGTGGCGGGCAGCAGATCAATCACGACCTGGCAGCCGGCAAGAAAGTCGTGCAGCGCAGCGGCACCGTGGAAGGCGTGCACGCCAGGCAGGGTTTTCGGCGTGCGACTCCAGCAGCGCAGCGGAAACCCCCATTGCTGCAGGCTTTCCAGCACGCTGCGGCCCAGCACGCCCGCCCCGAGAACACCAATGGTGAAGGTGTCGCGCGCCGGCAGCGGCAGCGGCTGCCAGCAGCGCGCCTGCTGCTGGCGCTGATAGTCAGCAAAGCGACGATACCAGCCCAGCACGCACCAGTTCGCGTACTCCTGCATCTGCTGTGCCATGCCGGTATCCTCCAGGCGGTACAGCGGCACCTGGTCACTCAGCCTGTCAGGATGCTGACGCTGCTGCTGCAGAAGTTCGTCGACGCCCGCTCCCATCGCGAACAGTCCCTTCAGGCTTCGCCCCGCCAGCATTTCCACCGGCGGCGAACGCACAATGGCATAATCTGCGCAGGCATCATCGCCTGGCTGCCACAGCCGGATTTCCGCGTCCGGCAGTCGACGGGCAACTCCCGTAAGCCAGCACTGCGCGTCCATTGACGGGTGATACCAGATAATCTTCATACGCTTCCTCATTTTCTTTCAGCCTCCGGGAAACCACGCGGCGGAGCAAGTAAAAAACGCCAGCAGCAACAATTTCCTGCGCAATTACCCGGCAGCGCTTCACATTTCCATCGCCCTGCAGCGCCGGGCGGCGCGATAGCGACTAAAGTTGGTTGAGTGGTCAATACGTTAGCGAACCACGTTTTCGGACAAGGAGAAAAACCGATGAGAAAAAATGTCATATTTATGCCCGCGCGTCTCTCTCTGCTGCTTACCACTGCCCTGCTGGCAACCAGCACGCTGGCGCATGCCGAAACCGGGAGCCGGATGCTGAGCCAGCCGCCGCAGCCGCCCGATGTACGCCTGGGTCCGCTCTTCAGCGCCGTGCAGAAAGCGCAGTTCTATCCCGATCAGAAAACCTTTGCTGACGCGATCCCGAAATATGATCCTGCCTCGATTCTTGCTGACTGGCAGATGCAAAAAAAGCAGCGCAATTTCGATCTCAAACGCTTTGTTGATATGAATTTCACCCTGCCCAAAGCGCAGGATAAGTATGTACCGCCTGCCGGGCAGAGCCTGCGTGAGCACATCAACGGCTTGTGGCCGGTGCTGACGCGCAGCACGCCGGATGCCGGCCAGTATGATTCGCTGCTGCCGCTGCCAAAACCTTACGTCGTGCCAGGCGGACGTTTCCGCGAGGTCTATTACTGGGACAGCTATTTTACCATGCTGGGCCTGGCAGAGAGCGGCAACTGGGATCGCGTACAGGACATGGTCGATAACTTTGCCACTGAGCTCGATCGCTACGGGCATATCCCTAACGGCAACCGCAGCTATTATCTCAGCCGGTCGCAGCCGCCGTTCTTCAGCCTGATGGTGGACCTGCTGGCAACGCATAAAGGCGATGAGGTTTACCGGCATTACCAGCCGCAGCTGCAGAAGGAGTATGACTACTGGATGGCGGACAGCGACAGCGTGGCGGCCGGTCATGCCAGCAAGCGGGTGGTGAAATTGTCCGATGGTACCCTGCTTAATCGCTACTGGGACGCACGCGACGTGCCGCGTACCGAATCCTGGCTGGATGATGTAAAGACAGCTGAAAAAACACCGGAACGTGACAAGCCGCAGCTCTGGCGCAACCTGCGCGCCGGCGCGGCGTCAGGCTGGGATTTCAGCTCGCGCTGGTTTACCGATGCGCATCATCTCGCCTCTATCCGTACCACAGAGCTGGTGCCGGTTGATCTCAACAGCCTGCTGTTTCATCTGGAACAGACGCTGTCAAAATCAGCCAGACTGGCAAAACAGGATGACAAAGCGAAAGCGTTTGCCGCGGCGGCTGAAAAACGCCAGGCAGCGATTAATCGTTACCTGTGGGATGAGAAACAGGGCTGGTATGCCGATTACGATTTCAGTAAAAAACAGGTTCATAACCAGCTGACGGCTGCTTCTCTTTTCCCGCTCTATATGCAGCTGGCCGGGGATAAACAGGCTGAGCGTACCGCTTCTGCTGTGGAAAAACAGTTGCTTAAACCCGGTGGTCTGGTGACAACCACGGTCAATAATGGCCAGCAGTGGGATGCACCTAATGGCTGGGCACCGCTGCAGTGGGTAGCAGTAGAAGGGCTGGAGCATTACAATCAGCCACAGCTGGCACGCCAGATTGGCCAGCGCTTCCTGCAAAACGTTCAGCAGACCTATGACAAAGAGCATAAGCTGGTGGAAAAATATGTGGTTGAGGGCGCGCAGCTGGGTGGCGGTGGCGGCGGTGAATACCCGCTGCAGGATGGCTTCGGCTGGACCAACGGCGTGACGCTGATGCTGCTGGATAAATATTGCCCGAAAGAAAAAACCTGTAACAGCGCCAGCGACATACCTGATATGCCGGCGCTGCAGCGCGCGAATTGATTTCGCGCTGGCTATAGCCGAAAAAAAACCGCGGCCCGGAGGCCGCGGTTTTTTTATACGGGCAGAGTTAACTGCGCACTTTGCGGTAGATAAACAGCACCACGATGGCACCGATCACCGCCACAACAAAGCTGCCGAAGTTAAACCCGTCAACTCTGCCGAAACCAAACAGGGTACTGATCCAGCCGCCGACAACCGCACCGATGATACCCAGTACCACGGTCAGGATGAAGCCGCCGCCATCTTTACCTGGCATAATCCACTTAGCGAGAATACCGGCGATCAGACCAAAAATAATCCATGAAAGAATACCCATTTGTTGCTCCTTACGTTATGAATCAAGGTGTTCACTGCGATAAGTATAGACGGGATTTTTTTACCTGCAGCGCGACTGCCGCTTTAATCAGCAGCCAGCCGCTAAAGCTTCAGCGCGTAACGCCGATAATCGTCACATAATGACGATAAGCGCAGCAGCGGGGAGCAGGATGTGAAAGACGCCGATAACGAACAGTATCTCAAGCGAGGTACGTTAGCGGTTTTGAATGTGATGAGGGATCTGTCGCGCTATCAAACTCCCCTGATGGTAACGTTTAATCGCGGACAGTTTATCAGCCGTCTGCTGGTTGCCGATGAAGAGTGCATTATTTTCGATCTGGGCAGCAATGCATTGAGCAATGAGTGGGTGCTGGAGAGTCCCGACTTCAACGTTTGTGCAGAGACCTACGGTGCCAAAATTGAGTTCACCCTGGCCGCCCTGTCGCTGGTTGAATATGAAGGATTGCCCGCGTTCAGTGCCCCGCTGCCGGCGTGCGCCTGGCAAATCCAGCGCCGCGAATTTTTCCGCATTAACGCCCCGCTGGAACCGGCTTTCTGGTGTTATACCCACTGGCCGGATGGCAGCCCGGCGCGCTTTCGCCTGCAGGATCTTTCGCTGGGCGGGGTCGGGGTATTACCGGAAGGGACACTGCCGGAAGACCTTGCCCGTGGTGATACGTTCCGCCAGCTGCGGGTCGAGCTGGGCGAGTTTGGTCAGTTTGAGGTCACCGCAGAGCTGCTGCATATTGGCGAGCGCAGCGTAGTACGCAAAGGCGAAGCCTGCGTCATACCGCGGCTGAGCTTTCGTTTCACGGCAATTGAACCGGTGCAGGAACGCCAGCTGCAGCAGGTGATCTTTGCCCTTGAACGCCTGGCACGCGATAAAGTGAGTCGCTTTCAGTAACTGCCGCTGCGCCTGCAGGATATCTCTGCCAGGCTATGCTTCTCCTTGCCCTTTATTTTAACCAGCGCCCGGCAAGGAGAACCTCCCCCATGGAAAACTGGCTTTCAGCCTCTGGCTGGCAACGCATTTTTCTTAATCAAACCATCTGGATCAACAGCGCCATCATCCTCTTTGGCACCCTTATCGTCTGGTGGCTGTTGCGCACCGCTATCCGCTTTGTTTCTAACCGTATTGCGCACTACAGCGAACAGCGCCACGTGCGCTTCACCGCCATCCTGGTTGAGATCCTGCGCAGCACCAGCCAGTCGCTGCTGCTGATCTTTTCTCTGCTGATTTCGCTGAAATTTGCTGACCTGCCGGCAAACTGGAGCGTGGCAATTGCCCACAGCTGGTTCCTCGCCCTGATTCTGCAGTTCACGCTGTGGATTGACTGCGGCATCCGTCTATGGCTGAAAAGCATGCTGCGCGATCCGCTGCACGTGCGCAATCCGGTCACCACCGTGATCCTCGGCATTCTGCTGCGGGTGGTGGTATGGGTGATGATGCTGCTGGCGATCCTCTCCAACATGGGGATCGACATTACTGCGCTGGTGGCCAGTTTAGGCGTCGGCGGTATTGCCATTGCGCTGGCGATTCAGACCGTGCTGAGCGATGTGTTTGCGTCGCTGGCGATCGGCTTTGACAAACCGTTTGAGCACGGTGATTTTATTGTGTTTGGCGATATCGCGGGCTCCATTGAGCATATCGGTCTGAAAACCACGCGTCTGCGCAGCCTCGGCGGCGAGCAGATTGTCTGCTCAAACACCATTCTGTTACAGCAGACGATCCACAACTATAAACGTATGCAGCAGCGACGCATCGTGTTTAAGTTTGGTATTAACTACGGTACGCCGGCGGAGAAAGTGCGGCAGATTGGCGGCATGGTGAAAACCATCATTGAAGGCGTGCCGGATACCCGTTTTGACCGCGCGCATTTCCTCTCGTTTGATGAGTCGCAGCTTACGTTTGAAGTGGTCTACTTTGTGCTGAGTGCGGATTACAATGTCTATATGGATATTCAGCAGGAAATTAACCTGCAGCTGATGGCGCAGCTGGAGCAGAAGCAGATCCGCTTCGCCTTCCCGATGCGGCGCGTAGAGTTTACCGGTGGCGTGCTGCCGCGTATCAATCTCAGCGATGCGTCAAACGAAGCACCAGCACAGGGTGCGCAGCGTTAAGCACCAGCACAGGGTGCGCAGCGTTAAGCTGCGCACCGCGCGCTAGCCAATCGTGCGGTAGGCCGTGGTCACTTTCCACAGATAGCGCGGTGCCTGCGCTGCCGGATGGTTGTTTTGTACATGCTGATAAAACTCATCCGGCGACATCGCGTTTATCATCGCAATGGCGCGCTCGCGATCGCGTGAGAACGTGCGCAGCAGCGCGCCGGCACCGTTGGCATAGGAGACAATGGTGGCGTAGCGCAGCGTCAGCGGATCGCGGATACCGGCCAGCGCAGACTCCTGCAAAATGCGCAGATAGGCGACACCAATATCGATGTTTCTGGCCGGATCGCGCAGCTCAGCTGTTGAGGGCTGCCCGTGACGTCCCTGCACGCGATAGACTTCGCGCCCCGCCGTCGAGGCTTTGATCTGCATCAGTCCTACCGCGTTAGAGCGGCTGACTGCCGCAGGATTGCCGCCCGATTCGACACTGATAATGGCGCTGATTAACTTCTCATCAACGCCATAATGAGTGGCAGCATCTTCTGTAAACAGCGCCCAGGCATCATTAATTTTCGAGGGCGGAGCCTGAGTGAGAGGCGTATTGCGCTCAGGCACTCTGGGTTTTTCCGGTTCACTGGCGCAGCCTGCCAGCAGTAAAGCAGAGAGCATAAGTAGTCGAAATTTCACTGTTTTTCAGGTTCCGCTATAAGAGAGGCGCAGGCTATCATAGCCATGACGGCCAGCAGTAAAATTACCGTTAATCTGAAAATAGCAAAATTCATTATGCTGTCGTGACGCTGTTCACGCAGTTTGTCACTATGAACCCTTCAGTACAGAGCAGGAAAAGCGCGATGCACCCAGCCCGTTCCTTTCGTTTGATCGCCCCTTCTGGCTATTGCCACAACCAGGACGCCGCCCGGCGCGGCATTGAGCGGCTTCAGCACGCAGGCCACCGGGTAGAGAATAGCGCAGTCGTTACCCGCCGCTTTCAGCGCTTTGCCGGTACGGACGCGGAACGGCTGGCGGATATCAATGCACTGGCCGCGCCAGACACGCTGCCGGATATTATTCTGGCGGTGCGCGGCGGCTACGGTGCCACCCGCCTGCTGGATAAGCTGGATTATAGTGGTATTGCGCAGCGCCTGAGCGGTGAGCCGGTTGCGCTGTGCGGCCACAGTGACTTTACCGCTATTCAGCTGGCCCTGCTGGCTCAGACCGGTCTGATGAGCTTCAGCGGCCCGATGCTGGCCGGTAATTTTGGTGCGGATGACGTCTCAGCGTTTACCGACCATCATTTCTGGCAGGCAATCTCCGCCCCGGAACTGATGCTGAACTGGCGGAGTGAAAGCCCGGACCGCGGCCGCTGGCAGGGCCGCCTGTGGGGCGGCAATCTGGCGATGATCTGCACGCTGATTGGCACGCCCTGGCTGCCACAGATCGAAGGGGGCATTCTGGTAATTGAAGATGTTAATGAACACCCGTTTCGCATTGAACGCATGCTGCTGCAGCTGCAGCAGTGCGGTATTCTCGCGCGGCAGCAGGCAATTGTTACCGGTAGTTTTACCAGTACGTCACTCAGCGCCTATGATAACGGCTTCGGTTTCGACACTGTCTGGCAGCGTCTGCGCGATGAGTATCAGCTGCCGGTAATAAGCGATCTGGCGTTTGGTCATGCGCCCGATACCGTCACGCTGCCGCTGGGTGCACATGCTACGCTTGATATTGATGCCGGCGACGCGCGGCTCAGCATCACCGGACATCCGGTGCTGCGATAATATTGTCTGCAGGAGATCGCCCTCTGAAGCCGCTTTATGAAGACTTATGGATCTCCACGCCGGAATTCCCTGCCGAAGAGACCGCTAATGACCTGATGATGCATGGCTTTATGCTACGGCATCCGCGCGGCAACCTGCTGATTGGCCGGGTGGAAAATCCGCTCGATCATGAGTTTCTGGCGGAGGCAGGCGGCGTTATACGCCATTACCTTACGCACTGGCATGAAGCAGCACCCGGTGCACGGCTGATTCAGCAGCGCTTCAGCAGCGCGCTTTACTGCCACAGCCGCTCGCTGGGACCCGTTAGCCTGGTGGTTGAGCCGGATGAAACCTTTACCCGGCGGGAGGTGCATTTTGGTGATTTTCATCTGCTGCCCACGCCAGGTCACACGCCGGGCAGCAGCAGCTATCTCTATCACTCCCCGCTCGGACAGACCTATCTGTTTGTCGGCGATACCCTTACCTGCGACTACAACCGCTGGATCAGCGTATTAAAGCCTGACAGTAACCCGGCCGAGCTGCGGCAGTCGCTGGAACTTTACCGTACGCTGCGACCCGATGTGGTGCTGATGAGCACTACGCGCGGCCACCTCTCGTGGGTAAAAACGGATCTGTCCGGCTGGCTGGCGGCGATTGACGAAGCGGAGCAGTCGCCGCTGGATCTGCGACAGCAGCCGCTGCTGTAATCAGAGAACTTTGGTCAGGTAGTGGCGCTGGTGATGACGCGGATAGTTATCCAGGCTGAACCGGAGCTGATAGCCCTGTTTTTCGTAGAACGGGCGCGCCTGAAAGCTTGCCGTATCCACCTGCGCATAGAGACAACCCCGCGCCCGCGCTTCGTTCTCTGCCGCCGTTATCAGCCGGGTGCCGGCGCCCTGCCCACGCAGCGCGTCACTGACCCACAGCATGTCGATACGCAGCCAGTTACCACAGGTTGATCCTGTCAAACCTGCTATTTTCCCGCCATCTGCATCATGAATAAACACGCCCAGCGCTTTGATCTCGCTGACATCAATAAAGCGGCTGTTGAAAGCGTTGAGGCCCAGTCTGATGTCGTCGAGATCCTGCGCAGTAACGCTGTCGGTAACGCTGAGTGACATGGTGTTGTTCCTGTGCGGTGTTAAGAAGAGGCGTGCTGACGATCGTCATAACGATCGAGAGAGACGATGGCGGCATCACGCTTCACTGAACGCTGACAGGGAACCAGTTTGTCGCTCTGCGCATAAACGAAAAAGGTTTCACCGCTCTCTTTATTGATGACCAGTCGATCCCCGTTGCGGAACCGCGTGATGGCTACGCTGTCGCCACCCTCAAGGTGGAGACGCTGTTGTCCGGCGGCCACCTGAAAATGTCGCTGCGGCCACATCAGCGTGCTGAGTCCGTAACTGGCGCGGGATACCGTCATGGTGGCCCGCCCCGCACAGGTGATCTGAAATTCACTTTCGCTCCAGGCCGGAGCAATCTGACAGGCCATCAGGCCCGCGGCTATGACCAGAATTTTCATGCTGTTTTTCGCCTGAGTGTGATGTAGTGGTTCGCAGGGTAACACAGCGGGAAGCAGATTAATGCGTGGCGTGCTGCGACTCAGGGCTGGCGCGCTGAGTCGCAGCATAGCCATAAAGCAGGAGTAAAGCCGATATCGCATCGGCCTGACGTTTACTCAGCGGCCACCTGAGCCGCCACCAGCATCAATGCCAGTCCGGCATCTTCTGGATCGAATTTATGCATAACATCGTGGATCGCCGTGACACAGTTCATGACCTGTTTTTTCTTATCGGCATCCAGCTGATCTATCGCCTGCTGAAGAATCATTAAGCTGGCTTCTTCTTCTCTCATTAATTTACCCTATCTTATACTTGCCTGGTGCACTGCGCTGGCAAGAATACCGTTTATCTGCTACCAAAGTCACCCCCTTAACTTGCCTACCGCTTAACACTTAAACAAATCCCAAATGGGAAGTGCAGCCAGACCTGCTATGCTCATAGCAGCGTTAGGCATTGTCGTGCCACTGTCAGACAGGGAAAGAACCAGGATCAGGACCATGTTAAGACTGACTTATTGCATCATTATTATTGCGCTGACGGGCTGCAGTTCGACCCCGAAAGGAATCGATTGTCCCGGTGAAGTGACCACGATTTATGGTCATTCACTGGGCAATACGCACGCCTGGATCTTCGACCTGGCTAACGCCTTTTCTGTTCAACGTGACAACGTCACGGTCAGCAGTGGCCCTCTTCGCTCCACTGACCGCTTTCGCTATGTCCCCTCTGCGATTACTGCTGAAGGTTTTTACGCACAGCGCCTGAGCGACAAACAGTTCCGCCTTATTAATCCCTATGAAAACACGATGATCACCTGGCAGTGTCCATAGCCCGTGCACCCCGCAGCGGGATAGTTTATTGTCAGGGTTTATGCTTCCGGCAGATACCGAAAATGGAAAAGAGTCTCGATAACAACGGCTACATCGATTTCCCCTTCCCGGCCACAACCAATGAAGATGGCTCAGTTAACCCCAGCGGCTTTGATCTGACGCAGCAGCCTGAGCGGATTGATGAAATCAAAGCGGGTAAAGATTCTGAAAATATGCGCCGGCTGCTGGAAGAGGTGAACCTGCAGGAAGGGCTTTTTATGACGCTCGCCTGCGATCGTCAGCAGCGTCCGGACCGCGTATGCGGATTTATCGACATCGCCTTTCGTCCGGATGTGGTGCATACGCATGACGAAGCAGAAGAGCTGGAAGCGCGGTTTGAGCACTACCTCGGCTGTCAGGAGAACCAGCATGAGATGCCTGCCGGCACGCTGGTTAACTATGCGCGCGCCGTGCTGGACTGGGGCTGGTCACCGCTGCATCTGCGCCAGCAACACTATGAGAAAATCACCGTCCGGTTTTACTGTCAGCAACCCGAGGATGCTGAATGGTGTTTCGACCATTTGCGCCATTTTCTGGTGAGCTGGTATCCCGCCTGGCGCTGCCGTCAGAGATAAACTGTACCTAAACAAACGCCTCGCTACAGAGATTGTTACATAACCTTTACCGCCGTCAGGTTGCCGGTCCGTCATTCTCTGACTACGCTGAAAGTGACATTCACCACTATCAGGGAGTCAACATGACTGACAAAGCGGAAGCAAAATTGAATGAAGCAGCAGGTGCAGTTCAGGAAAAATTTGGCGAACTGACGGGTTCCTCCCGTCATCAGGCAAAAGGTGCAGCACGGCGCTATCCGGCGCAGGCCAGCTATGCCGTACAGGATGCAGCTGACTGCGTGGTGAGGTCGGTCCGTGATAACCCGACTACGGGTCTGGCGGTGGCTGCCAGCATCGGCGTGATCGTCGGTTTCCTGCTGGGCCGTAAATAATCTGGTCAGCGGGGTCCCGGCCCCGCTGCTTCTGCCGTCACGCGGCCGCGCGCCGCGCTTTAAAACGGGCAACCATTGTACGCAGCGCCTGATAAATCAATCCCGCATACAGACTCATTACTACCGCCATACCGGGCTCTTTCCCCTGCGCCTGCCATGAGACAAACCACATAAATACGCCCCACAGCAGTGAAAAAATCAGCCAGCCTTTAACAAACTTCACAATACCCTGCATAGTGTCTTCCCCGAAACTGAGCGCTGACGATAGCGGCTTCTTCGGCAAAAGGCACGGCCATCAGGCTCAGGATGTTAACTGCTTCAAACTATGCGACTGGCTGACACCAATGTTGCCCGGGTAATTACCTGATGCCGCTCGTCAGTCAGGCGGGCTTAGTGGTATAACTGCAGCCGGCAGTCAGCGGTACTGAACTATTTTCTGACTGACACCGCAATTGCGCACGCGTCGCTTATCGCCCCGTACGGCTTTATGCTTGAATTCCCGCCACCCCGGACCGGCTACTGATTAACATGAGCTACTTCTATACATTCCAGAATTTTCTTGCCGGTGACACGGCGCTTGCGGCCACGGTCAGTCTGCTACTGTTGATAGCGGCGGCGATGATTGCGCACTTTATCTGCAAATTTTTTATCGTAAAGATAGTGCGTAACGTCTTTTTCAGCGCGCATAAAAACCAGGTGCCGCTGGATAAAGATGTCCGCCTGTCGGAAAAACTCTCAAATTTTATCCCGGTTATCATTGTTTACTATCTGCTGCAGTTTATGCCGGGCCTGCCGCAGCATCTGCAGATTGCAGTCAAAACCATCTGCGGCATTCTGTTTTTTATCTATCTCTCGCTGTTCTTTACAGAAATACTGGAGATCATCAACATCTCCTATACCAAAAAGTCGCGGCGTAAAAATCACTCGATCAAGGGCTATATTCAGGTCGGTAAAATCCTGGTGCATATCCTCTCGGCGATCATGATCCTGGCGATTATGTCGAATAAGTCGCCTGTGATTATTATCTCCAGTCTGGGTGCAGTGGCAGCCGTATTGATGCTGGTATTTCAGCACACGCTGCTGTCGCTGGTGGCCAACATTCAGGTGTCATCAAATGATGTGTTGCAGCTGGGCGACTGGATTGAAATGCCGGATAACGGTATCAGCGGGGAAGTCATCGACATTGCGCTGCACACCATTACTATCCGCAACTGGGATAACACGCTGTCGCGCATTCCCACGAAGAATTTCCTGACCGAGACGTATACCAACTGGCAGGCGATGTTCTCCTCCGGCGCGCGGCGCATCATGCGCAGCTTCTATCTCGATCAGACCTCAATTCGCTTTCTGGACCATGAGCTGATACAGCAGATGATGCAGATACGCGGTGTCAGTGAGCAGCTTTCTGTGCTGATGGATGGACGTGAACCCAGCGCACCCGGCGACCGCTGGTTTGCCGAAAATGGCCTGACAAACCTCACCGTTTTTCGTAAGTATCTGACCGCCTGGCTGACGCAGCGCGATGATATTAAGAAAGATATGTATATTGTGGTTCGGGCACTTAAACCCTCGCCGGAAGGGTTACCGGTTGAGGTCTACTGCTTTACCTCTTCCGTCATGTGGGCTGATTATGAGGATTCACAGTCAGCGATATTTGAATATATTTATGCCATTGTCGGACAGTTCGCACTGCGGATTTACCAGCATCCGGGCGGCCACGATTTCTGGCGACTGTCGCAGGCGCGTGATGAGACGCTGCGTCCGGGCGATGCTGCAGGCGAATAAAAAAACGGGAGCCAGTGGCTCCCGTTTTATGCTCTGCCTGAAGCAGATTACATGTTGCTGATGATCGCGTCACCAAACTCTGAACATTTCAGCAGTTTAGCGCCATCCATCAGACGCTCGAAGTCGTAGGTCACGGTTTTAGCCGCGATTGCGCCTTCCATACCTTTGACAATCAGGTCTGCGGCTTCAAACCATTCCATATGACGCAGCATCATTTCTGCCGACAGGATCACTGAACCCGGGTTCACTTTATCCTGACCCGCATATTTTGGTGCGGTCCCGTGCGTGGCTTCAAACAGCGCGCACTCGTCACCGATGTTTGCGCCAGGGGCGATACCGATACCGCCAACCTGTGCCGCCAGGGCGTCAGAGATGTAGTCACCGTTCAGGTTCATACAGGCAATAACATCATATTCGGCCGGACGCAGCAGGATCTGCTGCAGGAAGGCATCTGCAATCACATCTTTAACAATGATCTCTTTGCCGGTGTTTGGATTGTTGAATTTCATCCACGGGCCACCGTCGATCAGCTCACCACCAAACTCCTCTTTCACCAGCTGGTAGCCCCAGTCTTTGAAAGAACCTTCGGTGAACTTCATGATGTTGCCTTTGTGGACCAGCGTCAGCGAATCACGATCGTTAGTGATGGTGTATTCAAGCGCGGCACGCACCAGGCGTTTAGTACCCTCTTCTGAGCACGGCTTCACGCCGATACCACACTGCTGCGGGAAGCGAATTTTCTTCACGCCCATCTCTTCGCGCAGGAATTTGATCACTTTGTCCGCTTCCGGCGTACCCGCTTTCCATTCGATACCCGCGTAGATATCTTCGGAGTTCTCGCGGAAGATCACCATATCGGTCTCTTCCGGGCGTTTCACCGGGCTTGGCGTGCCTTTGTAGTAGCGTACCGGACGCAGGCAGACGTAGAGATCCAGCTCCTGACGCAGCGCTACGTTCAGCGAGCGAATACCGCCGCCAACTGGCGTGGTCAGCGGGCCTTTGATGGCTACGCGATACTCTTTGATTAAATCCAGAGTTTCCTGCGGCAGCCAGACATCCTGGCCGTAAAGTTCTGTTGATTTCTCACCAGTAAAGATTTCCATCCAGGAAATTTTACGCTCGCCGTTGTAGGCTTTCTTCACGGCAGCATCAACCACTTTCAGCATGACCGGGGAAACGTCAACGCCGATACCATCACCCTCGATATAAGGAATGATTGGGTTATGCGGGACATTCAGTTTGCCCTGATCAAGGGTGATTTTCTGACCTTCTGCCGGAACAACTACTTTGCTTTCCATTAACCTCTCCTTCGAGCGATTTTTTGTTAATGATTTGTAAGATGCGGGTCAATACTACTTGAATATTTCCCCTACGCCAATCACCGTAGTTTCGCGTTATAATGCGCCGATTGTTACTTACTGCAAAGCTCATGCGAAAAACATCTCAGAAAATTCACCCACCTAAACGCACCGCGGTCTCCCGCCATGCTACACGCCGCCCGACACGTGCGGCCGGCCCGCGCCGTGTAATTTTATTTAACAAACCCTTTGATGTGCTGCCACAATTCAGCGATGACGCCGGGCGCCGCACGCTGAAAGACTTTATTCCGGTCAGTGACGTCTACGCTGCAGGCCGTCTGGATCGTGACAGCGAGGGGCTGATGCTGCTGACCAACGATGGCGCGCTGCAGGCGCAGCTCACCCAGCCCGGCAGACGTACGGGTAAAATCTACTTTGTTCAGGTCGAGGGCGTGCCGCAGGAATCAGATTTATCCCTGCTGCGCAGCGGCGTTGTGCTTAACGACGGCACAACGCTGCCAGCAGGTATTGAGCAGGTCAGCGAGCCGGACTGGCTCTGGCCGCGCACGCCGCCGGTGCGCGAGCGCAAAACGATCCCGACCAGCTGGCTGAAAATCACCCTGTACGAAGGGCGTAACCGGCAGGTACGACGCATGACGGCGCATATCGGTTTCCCGACCCTGCGCCTGATCCGCTTTGCGCTGGGAGACCACCAGCTTAACGGTCTTGCTCCCGGCGAGTGGCGCGATATCAGCGCTGAATTTCAATAACCGCAGGTTAATCAAAGCGAGTGAACGATGTTTAAACCTCATGTAACCGTTGCCTGTCTGGTGCAGGCGCAGGGTAAACTGCTGGTAGTCGAGGAGCGTGTCGCCGGACGCATTACCTGGAATCAGCCAGCGGGTCATCTGGAAGCGGATGAGACGCTGCAGGAAGCGGCACGGCGTGAGCTGTATGAAGAGACCGGCATCCGCGCGGAGCTGGACTATTTTCTCGGCGTGCAGCAGTGGATTGCGCCGGACAAGACACCTTTTGTGCGTTTTCTCTTTGGCATTGATCTGCCAGTACCCTGCGTGACCACGCCGCTCGACAGCGATATCGATTGCTGCTGGTGGCTGGCACCGGAGCAAATTCTTACGTCCGATCAGTTACGTTCGCCGCTGGTCGCGGAGAGCATACGGCTGTGGCAACAGGGTGCGCGCTACCCGCTGCAGCTGGTGGCGCCGTTCAACTGGCCGTTTCACAAGGGTGCGCATACCGTGACTCCATGATAGAATGCGCCGCCTGTTTTACTGTAATTAAGAGTGCGTCATGTCTGACAACAGCCAGAAAAAAGTAATCGTCGGAATGTCCGGCGGCGTCGATTCTTCCGTTTCCGCGTGGCTACTGCAGCAGCAGGGCTATCAGGTTGAAGGCCTGTTCATGAAGAACTGGGAGGAGGATGACGGCGAGGAGTATTGCACCGCCGCAGACGATCTGGCTGACGCACAAGCCGTGTGTGACAAGCTCGGCATAAAACTGCACAAAATTAACTTTGCGGCTGAATACTGGGACAATGTGTTTGAGCATTTTCTCGACGAATACAAAGCGGGGCGCACGCCCAATCCCGATATTCTCTGCAACAAAGAGATCAAATTTAAGGCGTTTCTTGAATTCGCTGCCGACGACCTTGGCGCAGATTATATCGCTACCGGCCACTATGTGCGTCGGGCCGATGTGGCAGGCAAAAGTCAGCTGCTGCGCGGACTTGATGGCAACAAAGACCAGAGCTATTTCCTCTACACTCTGAGCCACCAGCAGATCGCCCAGAGCCTGTTCCCGGTCGGGGAACTGGAAAAACCGGAAGTGCGCCGCATTGCCGAACAGCTGGATCTGATTACCGCGAAGAAAAAAGATTCGACCGGTATCTGCTTTATCGGTGAGCGTAAATTCCGCGATTTCCTCGGGCGTTATCTGCCTGCGCAACCAGGCGAGATTGAGACAGTTGACGGTGACATTGTCGGTGAGCATCAGGGGCTGATGTATCATACGCTCGGCCAGCGTAAAGGTCTGGGCATTGGCGGCCGTAAAGAGAGCAATGACGATCCCTGGTATGTGGTGGACAAAGATGTCGCGCGCAACCGGCTGATTGTCGCACAGGGTGGTGACCATCCGCGCCTGATGTCAGTCGGCCTGATTGCCCAGCAGCTGCACTGGGTCGATCGTCAGCCTGTAACCGCCCCGCTGCGCTGCACGGTTAAAACCCGCTACCGCCAGAGCGATATCCCGTGTGAAGTCCTGCCGCTTGGCGACGATCGCATTGAGGTGCGTTTTGATGAAGCGGTTGCTGCGGTGACGCCGGGCCAGTCTGCGGTGTTCTATCTGGACGACGTCTGTCTCGGTGGCGGTATTATTGAGCAGCGTCTGCCGCTGCCAGACGCCTGAAACGGCGCCGCTGATTTTTCTGCAGGAGTAGAGCGTGGCTAAAAATTTTTATGATATTACGCTGGCGCTGGCGGGCATTTGCCAGGCCGCACAGCTGACGCAGCAGCTGGCACATCAGGGTCAGTGCGACAGCGCAGCGCTGCAGGTGTCCATGCGCAGCCTGCTTGATCTCAATCCCGCTTCCACGCTGGCGGTGTATGGTAACGACGAAGCCAATCTGCGCCTGGGTCTGGAGACGTTAATGGCGGTGCTGAACAGCGGCAGCCGCCAGGGTGCCAGTGCTGAAATGACGCGCTACACGCTGGGTCTGATGGTGCTGGAGCGCAAGCTCAGCGGCAACAAAACAGCGCTGGCGACGCTGGCACAGCGCATTAGCCAGCTCGATCGCCAGCTGGCGCACTACGGCCCCGAATCCGATACCATCACCAGCGCCATGGCGGGTATCTATGTCGATGTTATCAGCCCGCTGGGTCCGCGCATACAGGTTACCGGCTCACCGCAGGTGCTGCAGAATACTCAGGTACAGAACAAAGTACGCGCTGCGCTGCTGGCGGGGATCCGTTCTGCGGTGCTCTGGCAGCAGTGTGGCGGTGGCCGCCTGCAGCTGATGTTCTCACGCCAGCGTCTGCTGAATGAAGCCAACGCTATTTTATCCCGGCTGGGTCCGGCGTATTAAGCGCCGCCCTGCCCTCATCTGTTAACGTTTCAGGAGTTGCACTGATGGAATTATCCTCTCTGACCGCCGTCTCACCCGTTGATGGCCGTTACGGCGATAAAGTCAGCCCGCTGCGCGCTATTTTCAGTGAGTTTGGTTTACTGAAATTCCGCGTGGAAGTGGAAGTTCGCTGGTTACAGAAACTGGCTGCGACCGCAGAGATCAGGGAAGTTCCTGCATTTGATGCCGACGCAAACGCTTTCCTTGATGCGATTGTCAGCAATTTTAACGAAACTGACGCCGCACGCATCAAAACGATAGAGCGCACCACCAATCATGATGTGAAAGCGGTTGAGTACTTTCTGAAAGAGAAAGTGGCTGATGTCCCTGCGCTGCAGGCGGTCTCTGAGTTCATCCACTTTGCCTGCACCTCTGAAGATATCAACAACCTCTCCCATGCGCTGATGCTGGAAACCGCCCGCCGCGACGTCATCATGCCTTACTGGCAGAAGATCATCACCGCGGTGAAAGGACTGGCGCAGGAGTATCGCGACATCCCGCTGCTTTCCCGTACGCATGGCCAGCCTGCTACGCCGTCAACCATGGGCAAAGAGATGGCCAACGTGGCCTACCGCATGGAGCGTCAGCTGCGGCAGCTGGGCAACATTGAGGTGCTGGGCAAAATCAACGGCGCCGTCGGCAACTACAATGCGCACATTGCGGCTTATCCGGAAGCGGACTGGCATCAGATCAGCGAAGACTTTGTGACCTCGCTTGGCATCACCTGGAACCCTTACACCACGCAGATTGAGCCGCACGACTACATTGCAGAGCTGTTTGACTGTATGGCGCGTTTCAACACTATCCTGATCGATTTTGATCGCGATATCTGGGGCTATGTTGCGCTGAACCACTTTAAACAGAAAACCATTGCCGGCGAAATTGGCTCCTCGACGATGCCGCACAAGGTCAACCCCATCGATTTTGAAAACTCTGAAGGTAATCTGGGTCTGGCAAACGCGGTGATGCAGCACCTCGCCAGCAAGCTGCCGGTTTCGCGGTGGCAGCGCGATCTCACCGACTCAACCGTTCTGCGCAACCTCGGCGTCGGCGTCGGCTATGCGCTGATCGCCTACCAGTCCACGCTGAAAGGCATCTCCAAACTGGAGGTGAATCGCGATCGCCTGCTGGATGAGCTGGATCACAACTGGGAAGTGCTTGCCGAACCGATTCAGACCGTGATGCGCCGTTACGGCATCGAAAAACCTTATGAAAAGCTAAAAGAGCTGACGCGCGGCAAGCGCGTGGACGCGGCGGGCATGCAGGCCTTTATCGACAGCCTGGCGCTGCCGGAAGAAGAGAAAGTGCGCCTGAAGCAGATGACGCCGGCTAACTATCTGGGCCGCGCGGTACAGATGGTCGATGATCTGAAGTAATCCCGTCCGCACAGGCGCGCGCCGCGCGCCTGTTGCGTTGTTCTCTGGTTTAGCTCCCTTCACGTATACTCACTTTATTATCACTGAGTTTGCAGGTAAGGAAAAAGTATGCGTGTTCTGGTTGTGGAAGATAATGCTCTGCTGCGCCATCATCTCGCCGTTCAGCTGCGTGATATGGGGCATCAGGTTGATGCCGCTGAAGATGCGAAAGAAGCTGACTACTTTCTTCAGGAACATCTGCCTGACATTGCGCTGGTTGATCTTGGCCTGCCAGACGAAGATGGCATGTCGCTGATTCGCCGCTGGCGCAGTGACGCGGTACGCCAGCCAATTCTGGTGCTGACGGCGCGCGAAGGCTGGCAGGCAAAAGTTGAAGCCCTGGAAGCAGGCGCGGACGACTACGTTACCAAGCCCTTTCATATTGAAGAAGTTGCTGCCCGCCTGCAGGCGCTGATGCGGCGCAATAGCGGACACGCTTCGCAGATCATCTCCCTGCCGCCGTTTCAGGTCGATCTCTCCCGTCGAGAGCTCTCAGTAAATGAGGTGCCGGTAAAGCTGACGGCGTTTGAATACACGATCGCGGAAACGCTGATCCGCAACGCGGGAAAAGTGGTCAGCAAAGATTCGCTGATGCTGCAGCTCTATCCCGATGCCGAACTGCGCGAGAGCCATACCATTGATGTGCTGATGGGCCGCCTGCGTAAGAAAATCCTTGCACTGCATCCGACCGAAGTGATCAACACGGTACGCGGTCAGGGCTACCGTTTCGATCTCTGACTGCATGAACTGGTTTCGCCGGCTGCGCCCGCTCTCGCTCCGTACCCGCTTTCTGCTGGCGACGGCCGCCGTAGTGCTGGTTATCTCACTCTCTTATGGCATGGTCGCGGTTATCGGCTACGTCGTGAGTTTTGATAAAAATACCTACCGCGTGCTGCGCGGCGAGAGCAATCTCTTTTTTACCCTGGCGCAGTGGCAGGACAACAAACTCACCATCGCGCAGCCGGAGCGCATGACGCTGAATTTCCCGACGCTGGTCTTTATCTATGATGAGCGCGGCAAGCTGCTGTGGCAGCAGCGCGACGTGCCGGAGATCCGGGATAAAATTCAGCCAGAGTGGCTGCTGAAACCTGACTTTTACGAAATTGACACCAGCAACCGCACCAGCCTGACGGCATTAGGCGATAACATACAGGCGCAGCAGCAGCTGCACGCACTGGACAGTAACAGTAACGACACCTTTACCCATTCGGTGGCGGTGAATCGCTACGACGCGACGGTGAACCTGCCGGCGCTGACCATTGTGGTGGTTGACTCCATTCCGCAGGAGCTGCAGCACTCAGACGTGGTGTGGTCATGGTTCAGCTATGTGCTGGCAGCCAATCTGCTGCTGGTGATCCCGCTGCTCTGGCTGGCCGCACACTGGAGCCTGCGCCCGATTGGCGATCTCACCGCGCAGGTGCGCGAGCTGGAAACCGGTCAGCGGGAAAACCTGGGCGACAACCCGCCACAGGAGCTGAAAAGCCTGGTGCGCAATCTTAACCTGCTGCTGACCAATGAACGCCAGCGCTACACCCGCTACCGCACCACGCTCTCTGATTTAACCCACAGCCTGAAAACTCCGCTGGCGGTGCTGCAGAGTACGCTGCGATCGCTGCGCAACGGTAAATCGCTGACGATTGAACAGGCGGAGCCGGTGATGCTGGAGCAGATCAGCCGTATTTCACAGCAGACGGGTTACTATCTGCATCGCGCCAGTATGCAGGCCGATCACAACCCGCTGCAGCGCGATTTTCATTCGGTTTCAGCCCTGCTGGACAGCCTCTGCTCTGCGCTCAACAAGGTTTACCAGCGCAAGGGGGTGGAGATCACCCTCGACATCCCGCCCGAGCTGGTTTTTGTCGGCGATCAGAATGATTTTATGGAAGTGCTGGGCAACGTACTGGATAACGCCTGTAAATATTGCCTGGAGTTTATTGAAGTGAGCACGCGCCAGACTGACCAGGCGCTGCATCTGTTTATCGACGATGACGGGCCGGGTATTCCTGAAAGCAAGCGCGACCTGATTTTTGTACGCGGCCAGCGGGCCGATACGCTGCGGCCGGGACAGGGACTGGGGCTTGCGGTGGTGCGGGATATTCTTGAACAGTATGCCGGAACCGTGATCGCCTCTGCCAGCCCGCTGGGCGGCACGCGCATGGAAGTGGTGTTCCGGCGGCAGGAAGTTACACATCACCGCGAGTAGAACCGGCTGCAGACTGTTATACTTGCCAGCAATTATTGCTCCAACCGGAATGCTTCGTATGGATTATCAGCTCGATATCAACCAGGCCGACTTTATTCAGCGCTACTGGCAGAAACGCCCGGTCGTGCTTAAACGCGGCTTTAAAAATTTTGTGGATCCCCTCTCTCCGGATGAGCTGGCGGGTCTGGCGATGGAAAACGAGGTGGACAGCCGCCTCGTCAGCCATCAAAACGACAAATGGCAGGTCAGCCACGGCCCGTTTGAAAGCTACGACCATCTGGGTGAAAACAACTGGTCACTGCTGGTTCAGGCGGTTAACCACTGGCATGAGGGCTCTGCTGCCCTGATGCGCCCGTTCCGCTTTCTGCCCGACTGGCGCATCGACGATCTGATGATCTCGTTTTCAGTACCGGGCGGTGGCGTGGGGCCGCATTTCGATCAATATGATGTCTTTATCATTCAGGGCACCGGCCGCCGGCGCTGGCGCGTGGGTGAAAAGGTGCCGATGAAGCAGCACTGCCCGCATCCCGATCTGCTCCAGGTTGCGCCGTTTGACGCCATCATTGATGAAGAGCTGGAGCCGGGCGATATCCTCTATATTCCGCCGGGTTTCCCGCATGAGGGCTACTCACTGGACAATGCGCTCAACTATTCAGTCGGGTTTCGTGCGCCTAATGGCCGTGAGTTAATCAGCGGCTTTGCGGACTATATGCTGGCCCATGAGCTGGGCAGCTATCGCTACAGCGATCCGGAGGTGCCTCCGCGCAGCTGTCCGTCGCAGATCCTGCCTTCTGAAGTGGAAGGCATTCGCCAGGTCATGCTGGACGTGATCAATCAGCCGGAGCAGTTCAGCCAGTGGTTTGGCGAATTTATTTCGCAGTCGCGCCATGAGCTGGACGTTGCGCCACCGGAGCCGCCTTATCAGCCGGATGAAATTTATGATGCGCTGCAGCAGGGCGATACGCTGACGCGCCTTGGCGGTCTGCGCGTGCTGACGCTGGGCGAGGCCGTCTACGTTAATGGCGAGCAGATCACCAGCCAGCATCCGCAGGTGCTGGCCGCGCTGGCGCACCGGCACGAACTCGCTCTGACAGATTTTGGTGACGCGCTGGATGACCCGTCACTGCTGGCCCAGCTGGCCGGCCTGGTGAACAGCGGCTACTGGTTCTTTGCTGATTAAGATCTTTTCCCGCGCCTCTCCTGCAAGCAGGAGAGGCGCGATGCGCCACCGTTACGCCTTCTTCTCTGCCGCCAGCGCAGAGAGCCGCACAATCACTTCTGTCGCTTTTTGCATCACATTCAGTGAGGCAAACTCATGTTTGCCATGGTAGTTATAGCCACCGGTAAAGATATTCGGACAGGGCAGCCCTTTCCACGACAGCGCAGAACCGTCAGTGCCGCCGCGAATCGGCTTCACGTCAGGCTCAATGCCGCAGTCGCGCATCGCCTGCAGCGCCAGCTCAATAATATGCGGATGCGGCTCCACTTTTTCGCGCATATTGCGATAGCTGTCGCTGATCTCTACTTTAACCGAACATTCGCTCTGCAGCCCTTTGCCCACCCGCTGTCCGATATTCTCCAGCAGCTGTTTGCGCTGTTCATAGCTGTCTGCATCAAAATCGCGGATCAGGTACATCAGCTCAGCGTGCTCCACCGTGCCTTTGATGGAGTGCAGATGGAAAAAGCCTTCGTAGCCGTCAGTGAACTGCGGCTTCTCTTTAGCAGGCAGCTCGGCATGAAAGCGCATCGCCAGATCCAGCGCATTCACCATGACGTTCTTTGCGCTGCCCGGATGCACATTATTACCGGTGATATAGACCATTGCGGTTGCGGCGTTGAAATTCTCAAACTCAAACTCACCCAGCCCGCTGCCATCCATCGTATAGGCCCAGTCGGCCGCAAACCCTTCCACGTCGAAGTGCGACGTGCCGCGGCCGATCTCTTCATCCGGCGTAAAGGCAACCCGGATAGCGCCGTGCGGCACGTCGCCCTTCGCCAGCTCCGCCATTGCCGTCATAATTTCTGCAATGCCCGCTTTATCATCCGCGCCCAGCAGCGTTTTGCCATCGGTGGTAATCAGCGTATGTCCGGTCAGCTTATGCAGCACCGGGAACATCACCGGCGACAGCACTTCGTCACCGTTCCCCAGGGCAATGTCGCCGCCGCGATAGTTTTCCACGATCTGCGGATTAACATTTTTCGCCGTGTAGTCTGGTGAGGTATCCATATGAGAGATAAAGCCGATAACCGGCACCGGCCAGTCGACGTTGGCCGGCAGCGTACCCATTACGCAGCAGTGGTCACTCAGTGATACATCAACAAAGCCCAGTGCAATCAGCTCTTCCTGTAGCTGACGCGCCAGGATCCACTGCCCCTCACTGCTGGGCACCTGCCGCGCCTGCGGTTTAGCCTGCGTCTCTATCGCTACATAGCGCAGAAAACGCTCCAGTAACTGTTCCATCTGTTATCCCCCTGTTTAAGCCGGTGTTATTATGGTGGCGGCAACTGTACGCCGCGTTGCGTTATATCACTCTTCTTTAGGTTAGCCTGCCTGCCGGGTACTGTACCAGGTAAATTATTGCCGGCTGACGTGCCATGCATAGTTCGGTAATTTTCCCTCTTTTCCGGGTAATTCAGCGGTAAACCATGGCATTACATAAATTTTCAGGTATTATCCCGCCTTCACTACGGCTCGCTGTCGCCGGCAGCGAGGCGGTATCCTGCTCCCTTCAGACTGAGTGACTAAAATGACGCAAACATGCGCACAACAGGCGCTGGTTACGCTTTCTGGCATCAGTAAAGCTTTCGATGGGAAAACCATCATCTCAGATTTCGACCTGCATATCGGACACGGGGAGTTTATTACCCTGCTCGGTCCGTCAGGCTGCGGGAAAACCACCATTTTGCGCCTGCTTGCCGGACTGGAAACCACCGACAGCGGCCGTATCACACTGGATGGCAGCGATATTACCGATACGCCCGCCGAACAGCGTCATATCAATACCGTGTTTCAGAGCTACGCGCTGTTTCCGCATATGTCCGTGTTTGAAAACGTCGCATTTGGTCTGCGCATGCAGAAGCGCCCCGCGGGTGAAATCGTGCAGCGTGTTGATGAAGTGCTGGCTATGGTGCAGCTGGAGCGTTTTGCCGACCGGCGCCCGCACCAGCTCTCAGGGGGACAGCAGCAGCGGGTGGCTATCGCCCGCGCCGTGGTCAACCGGCCAAAAGTGCTGCTGCTGGATGAGTCTCTCTCGGCACTGGATTATAAGCTGCGTCGTCAGATGCAGAACGAGCTGAAAGCGCTGCAGCGCAAACTGGGTATCACCTTTGTCTTTGTCACCCACGATCAGGAAGAGGCGCTCTCCATGTCAGACCGCATCGTGGTGATGCGCGACGGTCGCATTGAGCAGGATGGCACGCCGCGTGAAATTTATGAAGAGCCGGGCAATCTGTTTGTGGCGCGTTTTATCGGTGAAATCAACGTCTTTGACGCCGAGGTGATCGCGTGCGACCGCGCGCCCAGGATCCGCGCGCGCGTTGAAGGCATCGCCTGCGATCTGCACTGCCCGTTCCCGGTGGCACCCGGTGATAAACTGCACGTACTGCTGCGCCCGGAAGATCTGCGCGTTGAAGAGATTGCCCATGACAGCCGCAGCGAGTATCTGACCGGTTTTGTTCGCGACCGCAGCTATAAAGGCATGACCCTGGAGTCCTCGGTGGAACTGGAGAACGGCAAGCTGCTGACGGTCAGCGAGTTCTTTAACGAAGATGACCCCGATTTTGACCACTCGCTGAATCAAAAAATGGCCATCCGCTGGGTGCCGGACTGGGAGGTGGTACTGCCCTATGAAACTGATGCGTAATCGTCTGCAGAAAGCGATTGTTGCCCTGATTGTCAGCTGGCTGGCGCTGTTTGTGCTGTTACCTAATCTGATGATTATCGCCACCAGCTTTCTGACGCGCGATGATGCGCATTTTGTCAGCATGGTATGGACCTTTGATAACTATCGCCGCCTGCTCGACCCGCTCTACGCCAGCGTGCTGCTGCATTCGCTGAATATGGCGTTTATCGCCACCCTGTGCTGTCTGCTGCTGGGCTATCCGTTTGCCTGGTGCCTGACCCGGCTCTCGCCGCGGCTGCGTCCGCTGATGCTTTTTTTGCTGATTGTACCCTTCTGGACCAACTCGCTGATCCGCATCTATGGGCTGAAGATCTTTCTCAGCACCCGCGGCTGGCTGAATGACGTTCTGCTCTGGCTTGGCGTGACAGACAAACCCTTTCGTATCATGTTCACCTCTGAAGCGGTGATCCTGGGTTTAATCTATATTCTGCTGCCGTTCATGGTGCTGCCGCTCTACTCCAGCCTGGAGAAGCTCGACCGATCGTATCTTGAAGCAGCGCGCGATCTCGGTGCCAGTAAGCTACAGACGGTTGTACGCATTATTCTGCCGCTGACCCTGCCTGGCATCGTCGCCGGCTGCCTGCTGGTGTTTATCCCGGCGATGGGTATGTTTTACGTGGCGGATCTTATGGGCGGTGCCAGAAATCTGCTGATTGGTAACATTATCAAGAGCCAGTTTCTGAACATCCGCGACTGGCCGTTTGGTGCAGCAACCAGCGTGGTGATGACGCTGCTGATGGGCATTATGCTGCTGTTCTACTGGCGTGCGGCGCGGCTGCTGAATAACCGGGTGGATCTCTCATGATGACGCGTCTGCTACGCGGTGGCTTTATGACCGCGATTTACGCCTGGCTCTATATTCCGATGATTATCCTGATCGTGAACTCTTTTAATGCTTCGCGCTTCGGCATTAACTGGCAGGGATTCAGCATGCGCTGGTATCAGCTGCTGCTGAATAACGACAGTCTGATTCAGGCAGCACAGCACTCGCTTATCATGGGTGTGCTATCCGCAACCTGCGCCACGCTGATCGGGGCGCTGACGGCAGTCGCGCTCTACCGCTACCGTTTTCGCGGTAAACCTTTCGTCAGCGGCATGCTGTTTGTGGTGATGATGTCGCCGGATATTGTCATGGCAATCTCCCTGCTGGTGCTGTTTATGCTGCTGGGTATCTCGCTCGGCTTCTGGTCGCTGCTGTTTTCGCATATCACCTTCTGCCTGCCTTTTGTGGTGATTACCGTTTACTCGCGCCTGAAAGGATTTGATGTCCGTATGCTGGAGGCGGCAAAAGATCTCGGTGCCAGCGAAATGACCATTTTGCGTAAAATCCTGCTGCCGCTGGCGATGCCGGCCGTAGCGGCGGGCTGGCTGCTGAGTTTTACCCTCTCTATGGATGACGTGGTGGTCTCGTCATTCGTTACCGGACCGGGGTTTGAGATCCTGCCGCTGAAGATCTACTCCATGGTGAAGGTCGGTGTTTCACCCGAAGTGAACGCGCTGGCGACGATCCTGCTGCTACTGTCGCTGCTGCTGGTGGCGGTGAGTCAGCTACTGCTCCGTGATAAAACCCAATAGAGGATATCCCATGAAAAGACAATCTTGCTGGCTGGTCGCCGGAGCGCTGGCGCTGTGTATGCAGAGCGCGCAGGCTGATGACAAGACGCTCTACTTCTACAACTGGACGGAATATGTGCCGCCGGGTCTGCTGGAGCAGTTTACCAAAGAGACCGGGATCAAAGTGATCTACTCCACCTATGAATCCAATGAGAGCATGTACGCCAAGCTGAAAACCTGGAAAGATGGCGCTTACGATCTGGTGGTGCCCTCAACCTATTTTGTGGCCAAAATGCGTAATGAGGGGATGCTGCAGAAGATCGACAAAGCGCAGCTGAGCAACTTTAAGAATCTCGATCCCGACCTGCTTAACAAGCCGTTTGATCCCGGTAACGACTACTCTGTTCCCTATATCTGGGGCGCGACTGCCATCGGTGTCAACAGCGATGAGATCGATCCCAAAACGATCACCCGCTGGGCTGATCTCTGGAAACCGGAGTATAAGCAGAGTCTGCTGCTGACGGATGATGCGCGCGAAGTGTTCCAGATGGCGCTGCGCAAGCTCGGGTATTCCGGCAATACGCAGGACCCGGCGCAGATCACCGCTGCCTGGGAGGAGCTGAAAAAGCTGATGCCCAACGTACTGGCGTTTAACTCCGATAATCCGGGCAACCCGTTTATGGAGGGCGAAGTGAACGTCGGGATGATCTGGAACGGCTCCGCTTATGTGGCGCGTCAGGCGGGCACCCCGCTGAGCATAGTCTGGCCGGCAGAAGGCGGCATTTTCTGGATGGATAATCTGGCGATCCCGGCCAACGCGAAAAACCGGGAGGGGGCGCTGAAGTTGATCAACTTCCTGCTGCGCCCTGAGGTGGCAGCTCAGGTAGCAGAAACCATTGGCTACCCGACGCCTAATCTGGCAGCGAAGAAGCTGCTGCCTGCGGCCGTAGCGCAGGATCCGTCACTCTACCCGCCAGCTGATGTGATCAGAAAAGGCGAATGGCAGAATGACGTCGGTGCCGCCAGCGTACAGTATGAAACGCTGTTTCAGAAGCTGAAAGCCGGCCGCTGATGGCTCAGCCGGGCGCCGCACGGGCGCCCGGTTTAGTGCACCAGGCTCTCCAGCAGGCGCTGCACAAATGCCGGTACCACTTCGCTTGCCAGACCATACTTTCCTTCAGCAAACTCATTGCCGACCTGACTCGGCTCCAGGTTCAGCTCAACCGTGTGCGCACCCTGCAGCGTGGCTTCATGCACAAAGCCGGCGGCGGGATAGACATGCCCTGAGGTGCCGATGGCGATAAACAGATCGACCTGCTGCATCGCCTCATAGATCTCTTCCATGCCGAGCGGCATTTCGCCAAACCATACTACATGCGGCCGCAGCCGGGCCGGAAACTGACAGCAGGTGCAGCGATCGTCTGCAGTGACGTCGCTATACCACGTCACCACCTGGCCGCTCTCTTCACAGCGTACTTTCAGCAGTTCACCATGCATATGCAGCACGCGCTGGCTGCCGGCACGCTCGTGCAGATTGTCGATGTTCTGTGTGACCAGCAGAAAATTATCGCCCAGCGCCTGCTCCAGTTCTGCCAGCGCCAGGTGCGCGGCGTTAGGCTGGATCTCCGGCTGCTGCAGCTGCTGGCGGCGAATATTATAAAAGCGCTGAACCAGCGCCGGATCGCGACGGAATCCTTCCGGGGTGGCGACATCTTCAATGCGATGCTCTTCCCACAGGCCGTCAGAGGCGCGAAAAGTCCGGATACCTGATTCGGCCGAAATGCCGGCACCGGTCAGCACCACAACGCGCGGCAGCGGATGCGCGGCGAGTTCAGCGCTGCGATCGCGCTCAAAAATGCGCTGGCGAAAGCGCTGATGCACTTTACGGCGGTTTTTCCTGTCGCGGGCGAGTCGTAGGCGGCGGCGCTGTATGCGCATAAAAACTCCTTGATCTGCGGCGCGGTACGCCGTGTTTCGGGTGTTGTAGTGGGCAATGTTGTCCCGATAATAACGACTGCGCGGCGATACCGCCCTGCGCAGACGCTGAATCTGTACGCAGCCGCCGGAGCGGCTGCCAGGGTAGCTACTGACCGCTCAGCACACGGGCCGGGTCGAGGCGGCTGGCGCGCCGGGCCGGATACCAGCTGGCAATCAGGCTCAGCACGATAGCGGTTGCCAGTACAGTGACAACATCAAGCCAGTGCAGTTCCGATGGCAGGAAGTCGATAAAGTAGATATCGCCTGCCAGCAGCGTATGCCCGGTCAGATGTTCGATGCCGCGCATCACCGGCGTCAGGTTCAGCGCCACCAGCACGCCGGTGACCACACCGCTGACGCTGCCCAGCAGACCCGCCAGCAGCCCGTACCAGATAAAGATAGCGCGGATAAGCCCATCTTTCGCCCCCAGGGTACGCAGCACGGCAATATCTGCACTCTTATCTTTGACCGCCATCACCAGGGTGGAAACGATATTGAAACAGGCGACGCCAATCACCAGCACCATCGCCAGATACATAATGGCGCGGATCATCTGGATATCGCGATACATGTAGCCGTAGGTGCCAATCCAGCTTTTGATGTAAACATAGGCGTGGGCTACCTCACCGGCCGAGCGCACCAGCTTTTGCGCCTGAAACGGATCGTGCATCTTCAGCGCGATACCGCTGACGCTGTCGCCCAGACCCAGATAACGCTGCGCATCCGCCAGCGGCACCAGCGCCAGGCTGTGATCGAGCATACCGCTCAGCTGCAGAATACCGCTGACCTGCAGCCGGATGCGCTTCGGCTGCTGCAGCTTATTGTCCGCGCTGCTGTTCGGGATCATGATGGTGATCCAGCTGCCCTGCTTCACGTTCAGCGATTTGGCAATGCCGCCGCCTAAAATAATCTGCTGTTTGCCGGCAGCAAACTGTGACCAGGCGTCGCCAGCGACAAACTGCGGCAGTGCGCTGAGTCGCGACTCCTGCTGCGGATCAACCCCTTTTACCTGCAGCGCCTGCAGCCTGGCCCCGCTCTCGATTAAGCCGGTAAAGTTAACATAGGGCGCCGCCGCCGCGATGCCGGGCACCTGCTCCATCGGAGCTATCAGGGATTGCCAGTCGCGCAGCGGTCCGTCGACCGGCTCAATTTCGCCGTGCGGAACGACGGCCAGAATGCGGTTATTCAGCTCACGCTCAAAACCGTTCATCGCGCTGAGGCCGATGATCAGTACGGCCACGCCCAGCGCGATCCCCACGGTGGAGATCACTGAAATCAGCGATACCATGCCGCCACGCCGCCGGCCCCGGCTGAAACGCAGCCCCAGCAACAGTGAGAGAGAAGAGGTCATGCCTCAGCTCCCAGCGTCAGGCGATCGCTCAGCTGTCCGTCACGCATTTCCATCTGCCGCGTCAGGCGTTTTGCCAGCTGCAGATCGTGTGTTACCACCAGAAAAGCGGTGCCCTGACGCACGTTAAGCTCGCCCAGCAGTTCAAATATTGCATCGGCGTTGCGCGCGTCGAGGTTACCGGTTGGCTCATCCGCCATCACCAGACGCGGACGGTTGACCAGCGCCCGGGCTATCGCCACACGCTGCCGCTCGCCGCCTGACAGCTCAGAGGGACGATGCGCGGCGCGCTTCTCCAGTCCGACCGCCGCCAGCATTTCACGTGCGCGGCTCTCTGCTTCCGCTTTGGCCGTTTTGCCAATCAGCAGCGGCATCGCCACGTTTTCCAGCGCGCTGAAGTCAGGCAACAGGTGGTGGAACTGATAGATAAAGCCCAGCTCGCGGTTGCGCAGCTCTGCTTTCGCGGAAGCGCTCATGGCATTCAGCGTGCGGCCATCAAACACCACGTCGCCCGAGGTAGGCGCATCCAGCCCGCCCAGCAGATGCAGGAGCGTACTTTTACCTGAGCCGGAGCTGCCGACAATCGCCGTCAGCTCACCGGGCTGCAGGCTGAAAGCCACGTTGCGCAGCACATCGGTCTGCACGCTGCCTTCCTGATAGCGTTTGCACAGGTCGCGACACTGCAACAAAGGGGTATTACTCATAACGTAGAGCCTCAGCGGGTTGAACGGCGGCAGCGCGCCAGGAGGGATAAAGGGTTGAGAGCAGCGCAACCGTCATAGAGACCAGAGCGATAATCACCACCTGCCAGGGATTAATGTCCACCGGCAGCGCCGCGCCCTCAAGAAACAAACCGATGACCGGCATCAGCGTATTCAGCTGGCTGGCCAGCAGCACGCCCAGCAGCGCACCCAGCAGCGCACCAATGATCCCGGCACTCGCGCCCTGCACCATAAAGACCGCGACGATCTGCCGCCGGGTCAGGCCCTGCGTCTGCAGTATCGCCACCTCGCCCTGCTTCTCCATAATCAGCAGACCCAGCGAGGTAATGATATTGAACGCCGCTACGGCAATAATCAGACTCAGCAGCAGCCCCATCATATTTTTTTCCATGCGTACCGCCTGGAAAAGATCGCCTTTGCGCTCGCGCCAGTCTTTCCACACCGTGCCCTGCGGCAGCGGCTGGGTGCTCAGCGTATCCACGCTCAGCGGCTTTTCCAGCCAGAGCCGCCAGCCGGTGATGTTGCCTGCCGGATAGCGCATAACGCGTGACGCATCCTGCTGGTTGACCAGGATCTGATAGCCATCTACTTCACTATTCGCCGCATAAGTGCCGGCAACGGTAAAGATGCGCTGGCTGGGCAGGCGCCCGACCGGAGTAAACTGGCTCACCGACGGCACCATCAGACGCAGCGCGTCGCCCCGCTTCACGCCAAGCTGTGAAGCGAGCTGCTCACCGAGGATCACATTATAGTGGCCCGCCTGCAGCACCTGCTGCTGCGTGTTGACCAGGTAAGGCGTGAGCGGATCGGGTTCGTCCGGGTTTATTCCCAGCATCACGCCAACCGACACATTGTGCGCACTCTGCAGCACCACATCAGCGGTGGTCAGGGGCGCAACGCGCGTGACGCCCTGCAGCTTCAGGCTGTCAGCCGGCAGCTGCTGCGGATCGATACTGCCTTTGTCGCTGGTAATGAGCGCCTGCGGCATCAGCCCCAGGATATTTCCCTCCAGCTCACGCTCAAAGCCGTTCATCACCGACAGCACGGTCACCAGCGCCATCACGCCCAGGGTAATGCCGATAGTGGAAAGCCAGGAGACGAAGCGACCAAAGCGGTCTGAAGCCCGTCCACGCATGTAGCGTAAACCGATAAATAGCGCAACTGGTTGATACATGAGTTCCGTTCTGGCCATTGCCTGATAATAAGGTAGAGGGATGATAATGGAGCCGCCTGCTTTATGAAACCTCTAACCCACTGAGTGATGAGCGAAGTTGCATCAAAATGCGTCCCTGCCGCGTCACAGGCCAGATTTCTCTCGCAGCGGCCGGCGCGGCCGGCTGCACGGGCGAACAAAAGCTGTACGAACGGCTGCAGCGGGCGGCGCGCGCATACCATCACTGGCATATCGGGACTATTATATCTGTCAGGCTGATAGCGCGGAGTCGCTGTCGCTCCCTTCCGGCCTGCCTGCGGGCACAATGGAGAGATGATCATCAGGGCGGTTTATGGAATGATGACGCCCTGAAATACAAGGAGAGCACGTCGAGACCCTATGTCGGAACAGCATCGTTATACCCTGCCTGCCAAAGCAGGAGACCATCGTCAGCTCGGCCAGCTGGTCGGCGCCGCGCAGGCGGTTGAGTGCGCCAGTATCACCGAACGCCATCAGGGTCCGGTGTTGATGATCACCCCGGATATGCAATCCGCGCTGCGGCTGCAGGAGGAGATCCGTCAGTTTACCGACCTGCCGGTCATTAACCTGCCGGACTGGGAAACGCTGCCTTACGACAGCTTTTCGCCCCACCAGGATATTATTTCAGCACGCCTCTCTACGCTTTATCAGCTGCCGATGCTGGCACGCGGCATGCTGATCCTGCCCGTGAATACGCTGATGCAGCGCGTCTGCCCGCATAGTTTTCTGCACGGGCATGCGCTGGTGATGCAGCAGGGACAAAAACTGTCACGCGACGCGCTACGCGATCAGCTGGAGCAGGCGGGTTATCGCCACGTCGATCAGGTGATGGAGCACGGCGAATACGCCACGCGCGGTGCCCTGCTCGATCTCTTCCCGATGGGCAGCGACCAGCCCTATCGCATCGACTTTTTTGATGATGAAATCGACAGCCTGCGCCTGTTCGACGTTGACAGCCAGCGCACGCTGGAATCAGTGGACGCAATCAACCTCCTGCCGGCGCACGAATTTCCCACTGACAAAGCGGCGATTGAGCTGTTTCGCACCCGCTGGCGCGAGATTTTCGACGTGCGCCGCGAGCCGGAGCATATCTATCAGCAGGTCAGTAAAGGCACGCTGCCCTCCGGCATCGAATACTGGCAGCCGCTGTTTTTTGAGCAGCCGCTGCCCACGCTGTTCAGCTACCTGCCCGCCAGCACGCTGGTGCTGAACTGTGGCGATCTGCCCGGCAGCGCGGAGCGCTTCTGGCAGGATGCGCACGCGCGCTTTGAAAACCGGCGCATCGATCCGATGCGTCCGCTGCTGGAGCCGGCCACGCTCTGGCTGCGACCCGATGCGCTGCTCAGCGAACTGAAAGACTGGCCGCGCATGCAGCTCACGGCAGAAACGCTGCCGGAAAAAGCGGCCAATACCAACCTGGCGTATGAGCCGCTGCCGGAACTGACCGTGCAGGCCCAGGCGAAAGCCCCACTCGACCTGCTGCGCCAGTTTCTGGAGCAGTTTAGCGGTCAGGTGATTTTCTCGGTAGAGAGCGAAGGCCGGCGGGAAAGCCTGCAGGAGCTGCTGGCGCGCATTAAGCTACGCCCTCAGCCGGTTGAGCACTTCAGCGAAGCAGCGGCTCAGCCCTACAGCCTGATGATAGGCGCCAGCGAGCGTGGCTTTATTGATACGCTGCGCAATCGCGCGCTGATCTGTGAAAGCGATCTGCTGGGCGAGCGCGTCAGCCGTCGGCGGCAGGATAACCGCCGCACCATCAATCCGGACGTGCTGATCCGCAACCTGGCGGAGCTGCATCCCGGTCAGCCGGTGGTGCACCTGGAGCACGGCGTCGGACGCTATATCGGACTCACCACGCTTGAGGCCGGCGGGATTGTGGCGGAGTACCTGATGCTCTCCTACGCCGGCGACGCCAAACTTTATGTGCCGGTCTCCTCACTGCATCTGATCAGCCGCTACGCCGGCGGCGCCGATGACAATGCGCCACTGCACAAGCTTGGCAGTGATGCCTGGTCACGCGCGCGGCAGAAAGCGGCAGAAAAAGTGCGCGATGTGGCGGCGGAACTGCTGGATATCTACGCCCAGCGTGCCGCGAAGAGCGGCTACGCCTTTAAGCACGATCGCGAACAGTACCGGCTCTTCTGCGAAGGCTTTCCGTTTGAAACCACGCCGGATCAGGCGCAAGCGATTAACGCCGTGTTGAGTGATATGTGCCAGCCGCTGGCGATGGATCGCCTGGTGTGTGGCGACGTCGGCTTTGGTAAAACGGAAGTGGCGATGCGCGCGGCGTTTCTGGCCGTGGAGAACACCAAGCAGGTGGCGGTGCTGGTTCCCACCACCCTGCTGGCGCAGCAGCACTATGATAACTTCCGCGATCGCTTTGCCAACTGGCCGGTGCGTATCGAGATGCTGTCACGCTTCCGCAGCGCTAAAGAGCAGGCGCAGGTACTGGAGCAGGCGAGCGAAGGCAAAATCGATATTCTGATCGGCACGCACAAACTGCTGATGAGCGATCTCAAATGGCGCGACCTCGGGCTGCTGATTGTGGATGAAGAGCATCGCTTTGGCGTGCGGCATAAAGAGCGCATCAAGGCGATGCGCGCCGACGTCGATATCCTGACGCTGACCGCCACACCGATTCCGCGTACGCTGAATATGGCGATGAGCGGGATGCGCGATCTGTCGATTATCGCCACGCCGCCTGCCCGCCGCCTGGCGGTAAAAACCTTTGTGCGTGAATATGACAGTCTGGTGGTGCGCGAAGCGATTCTGCGCGAAGTGCTGCGCGGTGGCCAGGTTTACTACCTCTATAATGACGTGGAAAACATTGAGAAAGCGGCGCAGCGGCTGGCGGATCTGGTGCCGGAAGCGCGTATCGCAATTGGTCACGGCCAGATGCGCGAGCGCGATCTGGAGCGGGTGATGAACGATTTCCATCACCAGCGTTTTAATGTGCTGGTCTGTACCACCATTATTGAAACCGGTATTGATGTACCCAGCGCCAACACCATTATCATTGAGCGTGCCGATCACTTTGGTCTGGCACAGCTGCATCAGCTGCGTGGCCGCGTGGGTCGTTCGCACCACCAGGCCTACGCCTGGCTGCTGACACCCCACCCCAAAGCGATGACCACCGATGCCCAGAAGCGGCTGGAAGCGATCGCCTCGCTGGAAGATCTTGGCGCCGGCTTTGCGCTGGCAACGCACGATCTTGAAATTCGCGGCGCCGGTGAGCTGCTGGGTGAAGATCAAAGCGGTCAGATGGAGAGCATCGGCTTTACGCTCTATATGGAGCTGCTGGAAAACGCGGTGGATGCGCTGAAAGCGGGACGTGAGCCGTCGCTGGAAGATCTCACCAGCAATCAGACCGAGATAGAACTGCGGATGCCGGCGCTGCTGCCGGATGATTTCATTCCCGATGTCAGCACCCGTCTTTCACTCTATAAACGGATTGCCAGCGCCGCCGACGAGCAGGACCTGGCTGAACTGCGGGTAGAGATGATTGACCGCTTCGGTAAACTGCCTGATGCCGCGCGCAATCTGCTGGATATTGCCGCGCTGCGCCTCGCCGCGCGCGAGCTGGGCGTGCGCAAAATTGAAGCCAGTGACAAAGGCGGCTTCTTTGAGTTTGCCCCACAGAACCAGATCGATCCCGGCTGGCTGATTAGCCTGCTGCAGAAAGATCCGGCACAGTGGAAGCTGGATGGCCCGACGCGGCTGCGCTTCACGCGCGATCTGACTGAACGCAAGCTGCGCATGGAGTGGGTTCAGGAGTTTATTACCGAACTGGCAAAGCACCGGCTGCCGGCAGGCTGATACACAATAAAAAAGCGCCTTACGGCGCTTTTTTTATCTGGTTTGCTGTGAAATAGCTTTGCCCAATCAGGCCTGATTCGAATTCAGGATGAGCTGACCATTACGGTCAAGCGGGATGCGGGTGCCAGGGTCATTCTCCATGCGGATTTTGCCCTGCTGGTCGCCTATTTTATAGGTCACATCATAACCCAGCATCTTTTCCTGTTTACTGTATACCGTTCTGCAGCGCTGTTCGCTGGTGGTGTAGGTATCCCGCTCCTGCAGCGCGCCCTGCACCTGATTACCGCCGTAGCCGCCGGCCAGCGCACCCGCTACGGTAGCCACATCGCGACCGCGACCGCCGCCGAACTGATGACCCAGCACGCCGCCAGCGACGGCACCCAGCACAGAACCGGCAATGCGGTTCTCATCCTGTACCGGACGACGGTGCGTCAGCGTAACGTTACGGCACTCCTGACGCGGCTGTTTAATACTCTCTTTAATCGGGGTGGCTGACAGCACCTGAGCAAATTGCGGACCGCGATCAAACACGTTCATGCTGGCGACCGCCGCCACGCCCAGCGCTGCTGCTACGCCGATTCCGATACCCGCAAGCATTGATTTATTCACAGGAATATCCTCCTGACAGTGTTACCGCGCATTCCCGTCGCTACAGGCTGTAGCGGAGGCATAACCGGCGTGCGCGCCGCGCCGTGTTCCTGAAGATAAGTTTTGCAGATGGTCCGGAATTGCAACATCAGATTAATGGAGGAAACGCAGCATAAGCGCAGCAGGGCCAGCTTTTAGGAGAGTTCCGAGCAGCAGGCTGAAGGCAGGTATTCTTACGGTGAACTGATGATTTGCAGCGATGTAATGACGGTAAAACAGGCGCGGGCGACATCATGTCGCCCGCGATTAATTAGTGCAGTTTAAGTCGCGGACGCAGTACGCGGTTCAGACTGCCGACCAGCATCATTAACCCGGTCTTGAAGTATCCATGGAGCGCAATCTGATGCATACGATACAAAGAGATATAGACAAAGCGCGCAATACGCCCTTCCACCATCATTGAGCCGCGCATCAGGTTACCCATCAGGCTGCCTACCGTGGTAAAGCGCGACAGCGAAACCAGCGAGCCGTGATCTTTATAAACATACGCTTTCAGCGGCTTACCTTTACGCTGCGCCAGGATGTTATCCAGCACGCGCGACGCCATCTGATGTGCCGACTGCGCGCGCGGCGGTACGAAGCCACCATTGGGCAGCGCACAGGAGGCGCAGTCGCCAAGCGCATAGATATTTTCATCGCGCGTGGTCTGCAGCGTCTCTTTTACCACCAGCTGGTTAATGCGGTTGGTCTCCAGACCGCCAATCTCTTTCATAAAGTCAGGCGCTTTGATGCCTGCTGCCCACACCATCAGATCGGCAGCAATATACTCACCCTCTTTGGTGTTAAGCCCTTTAGCATCGGCGCTGGTCACCATGGTCTGCGTCAGAACGCGCACGCCCAGTTTGGTCAGCTCCTGATGCGCCGCTGCAGAGATACGCGGCGGCAGCGCGGGCAGAATGCGTTCACCCGCTTCCACCAGCGTGACGTTGAGCGCGCTGCTGTCGAGGCCTTTGTAGCCGTAGCTGTGCAGCTGCTTCACCGCATTGTAGAGTTCAGCGGAGAGCTCCACGCCGGTGGCGCCGCCGCCAACAATGGCGATATTCACTTTCTGCAATTCGCCTTCGCTGGCGGAAAAACGCAGGAACTGATTCAGCATCTCATTATGGAAGCGACGCGCCTGATGCGGATTGTCGAGGAAGATGCAGTGATCTTTCACGCCCGGCGTACCAAAATCGTTGGACGTACTGCCCAGCGCCACCACCAGACGGTCCCACGCCAGCTCACGCTGTGGCACCAGAATCTCACCCTGAGCGTCGCGGATTTCTGCCAGTTCAATGGTTTTGCGGTCGCGGTGGATCTGCGTCAGCGATCCCAGCTGAAACTGAAAGCCGTGGTTACGGGCATGGGCCAGATAGCTCAGCGCATCGATGCCCTCATCCATAGAACCGGTCGCCACCTCATGCAGCAGCGGTTTCCAGAGATGACTGTGGTTACGGTCAACCAGAATAATCTCCGCTTTTTTGCTGCGGCCCAGCTTATGCCCCAGCTGCGTTGCCAGCTCCAGGCCGCCGGCACCTCCGCCAATAATGACGATCTTTTCCACGGTTGTAGTCAATGCAGACCCCTCAAAGTTGTAAACCAAAGGTTAATTGATGGTTAAATAAAACCTTAATAAACATAGGGTTGGCGATAGTTAATCGCGTGCTGAGGGCAGAATATCACGCCGGCAGAACCAGATCATAAGGAAATTGATGCAGATCAATCTTTCACGGGGATTATCAGAATGTTACACATTTTGTGAATAGCATCACACGACAAACGCCGCATTCACAGAGCGGAACGCGGCGTTTCGACATGCTTACGGCTGCGCGTTATGTGCCAGCCAGCGCGTCTGCAGATCGCTGAGCTGACGCTGATTCTGGCGCCAGCGCGCGCTGTCCTGTAGCGCATCCAGCGAGTGCCGGCCGCGATGCCAGAGCCGCGCAATACGCTCTGCCGGACCCGCCTGCAGATTATCCAGTACGCTGATTGCGCCCGCCCGCTGGTTGCAGACCAGGATCATATCGCACCCGGCATCCAGCGACTGCTGCGCCCTTTCGGCATAGCTGCCCATCACGGCAGCCCCCTCCATCGACAGATCGTCGGAGAATATCACGCCGTCAAAGGCGAGCTCCTGACGCAGTACCTGCTGCAGCCAGTAAGGCGAGCCGCTGGCGGGCAGCGGATCCACATCAGTATAGATAACGTGGGCTGGCATCACCGCATCCAGCAGCTGTTCACTGATGAGCTGCTGAAAAATAGCCATATCGTGCTGGCGCAGCGTGGCTGCATCGCGCGTGTCGCGCGGTGTCTCTTTATGCGAATCCGCGCTGACCGCGCCGTGGCCGGGAAAATGTTTACCGGTGGTTTTCATACCGGCTTCGCGCATGCCATTAATAAAGCGCCGTGCGATCTGCAGCGCAATGGCAGGGTCAGCATGAAACGCCCGATCGCCTATCGCAGCGCTGATGTGTCCGATATCCAGTACCGGAGCAAAACTGATATCAATATCAAGCCCGGTCATTTCTGCCGCCATCTGCCAGCCCGCCTGCTGCGCCAGTTCGCCTGCCGTAGTCAGATCGTGCAGGGCAGCAAAGGATTGCATTGCCGGCAGCTGTGTAAAGCCTTCACGGAAACGCTGCACGCGTCCGCCTTCCTGATCAACCGCCACCACCAGCCGGTTGCGGGAAGCAGCGCGGATCTGACGCACCAGCTCGCGGAGCTGAGCAACGTCATGAAAGTTGCGCGTAAACAGAATAAGTCCGCCCACCAGCGGGTGCTGCAGTATTTCGCGCTCTTCGGCGTCCAGCGTGTAGCCGGCAACGTCCAGCATCAGCGGGCCGGGTGCATTGATTGTCATAGCTCTGTTCCTGAGTTAAATATCCTGCCAGCTGGCCTGCGCCAGCTGCTGTAAAGTTGCCTCTCCGCTCTGCTCGGCGCGCAGCTGATACCAGCTCGCCATCAGCAGTTGCAGCCACGGCTGCCAGCGCGCTATCTGACGCGCCAGCACGGCGCCATCCATTTGCGTCAGTGCGGCATACTCTTCTGTCCACGCCGCGGCCTGCGCCGGTGCCCCTGCGCAGAGGGCAGCCAGTTCCAGCGCCACGTCGCCATCGGCCGCATACTCCCAGTCAATCAGCCTTAGTCCGGCCGGCGTGGCGATCACATTACCCGGGTGGACGTCCATATGCAGCGGCGCAAGGCGCAGCGGGTGCGGTTCACCCTGTCGCTGCAGCCGCTGCAGCCGCTTCAGCCAGCGCCAGTGCCGCTGACGGCAGCGCTGCCAGTAGTGCTGCAGCAGAGGCAGCAGCCGCAACGGATAGCCGGTCAGCGGCTGCCGGTGCAGCGTACTGATCAGCGTCACTATTTCGCTGCGCTGCGCGTCAAAGCCGGCAGGCGTCAGCGCCTCGCCCGGCAGCCAGCGCTGCAGCAGCCACGGAGTCTGCCAGCTGAGCGGTTCAGGCCCAAGGCCGGCCTCGCGCAGCTGGCGCAAAATACGGTACTCGCGCTGCCGGTTAACAAAGGGTATGGGCTGCAGGGGTATGCGCCGCGCCAGCAGCGTATCCTGCTCGCCCGTGATTTTAAAACTGTTGCCGCTCAGCCCGGGCAGCGCGAAAAAATAGCCGGCGGCGGATGCCGTCGGCCACTGTTGCTGCACCAGATGAACCAGCGCGGGATCAGGGTTGTGTTGCACCATTACCTGACCAGATGATTTCGCCGGTCTGTACCAGCATCAGCTGCATCTGCAGCGTGGGTGACTTCACCTCGCCTTTCGCATTGCTGTAAAGCACATACTGCGCATTGACGATGCGCGCCAGGCCAATCGCTTTGCTGCGCGAATTCAGACTGTCTTCCGGTGAGAGGCCCAGCGTCTGCCGTGCCTGATTCAGCTGGTCATCGGACACCAGGGTGAATTTGCCGTTATTTGCCAGCGCGTTCTGAATCGCACTGGTGGCTTTTTCTGTCTGCAGCGCGCCATTGGTGCTGTTTTTAAGGCGATCAACCAGCAGCACGCTGCCCGGATTCACTCCGGCAGACTGTACCATGTTTGCCACCAGCGGCGAGACGCTGGCGCTCCAGTTAATGGTCTTTAGCTTAGGCGGCTGCGGCACATTTTGCGGCGGCGGCACGGGTTGCGGTTCCGGCTGCGGCTCCGGCTGAACCGGGGTCGTCGGCTGTGTCGGTTCGACCGGTGCCGGCGTCTGCTGTTTTACCACACAGCCGGTAAGCATCAGCGCAAACAGTAGCGCGCCAGAACGTTGAACACTGCGGATCACGGGGTTACTCCTTAGAGATAAAGATAAAGCCGCACTTTGCTGGCGGTGAGATTGCCCATTTGCGAAGCCACCACTACGCTGCCGTGTGCGGGAACAGTTTGCGTCTGTGCCGGCTCCTGTGGCTCAATTTCCAGTCCTTTATCGTCATACCAGTAAAAACGATAATGCACCGTCACAGGCGCTTCACGCAGATTTTGCAGCGTGCTGGCCGCCTGCAGCTGTCCGTCGCGGCTGGTAAGCTCTGGCTCGTCAGTAATGATCCCCGCAGACAGCACGGATGACTCCATCACCAGCGATTGCGAGGTATTGATCATCGGTTTATCACTACTGCAGCCTGCCAGAGTCAATAATAGCAGGCCACTCAGCCATTGACGCATATCAGGTCCGCCTGAGGTTATTGAGCAAGCATCGGGCCCAGGGGTTCACCACCCACCAGGTGCATGTGTATATGATAGACCTCCTGACCGCCGTGGCGATTGCAGTTCATGATCAGGCGGTAGCCATCTTCAGCAATACCTTCATCGCGGGCAATTTTCGCCGCCACGGTGATCATCCGTCCCAGCGCATGTTCATGTGCTGGCTTAACATCGTTTGCCGTGGGGATCAGCACATTAGGGATAATCAGTACATGAACCGGCGCTTTCGGTGCAATATCGCGAAAAGCAGTGACCAGTTCATCCTGGTAGATAATATCGGCCGGAATTTCACGGCGAATGATTTTACTGAAAATAGTCTCTTCAGCCATGGTGCGGTTCCTTTTTACCTGAGTCAGTCTGGCAGTATGCGCGAGAAAATCCGTTTCGTTCAACCTTCTCCGGGCTTTTCTTCACTGACTGACTGCTTTTACAGCGTCATGCTGAAAAACAAAAACCCCCTCACAGGAGGGGGTTTTTAGTGACTGCACATACTGTCGCTGCAAAGGTGTTACATACTGCGGATGTAATCATCCATTTCTGTTTTCAGGTTATCTGATTTAGTGCCAAAGATAGCCTGTACACCGGAACCGGCCACCACCACGCCGCGGGCACCGAGGTTTTTCAGTTCAGCCTGATCAACCTTCGCCACATCGGCTACGCTGACGCGCAGACGGGTAATACAGGCGTCCAGGTTGGTAATGTTCTCTTTGCCGCCAAAGGCGCTGACCAGCTTGCCCGCCATTTCGCTGCCGGTAACGCTGCTCTGCTCAATCGCGGTATCTTCACGACCCGGCGTTTTCAGATTCAGTTTTGTAATCAGCACGCGGAAGACGGTGTAGTAAACCAGGCCGTAGATGATGCCAACAATCGGGAACAGCCAGATTTTGCTGCTGTTGCCGCTCAGGACGATAAAATCGATCAAGCCGTGTGAGAAGCTGGTACCGTCACGCATGCCCAGCAGGATACAGATAGGGAACGCCAGACCGGCCAGAATCGCGTGGATCACGTAGAGGATCGGTGCCACGAACATGAAAGAGAACTCAATCGGTTCGGTGATCCCGGTCAGGAACGAAGTCAGCGCGGCAGAGATCATGATACCGCCGACTTTGGCGCGGTTCTCAGGCTTCGCCGAATGCCAGATAGCGATAGCTGCAGCCGGCAGACCATACATTTTAAACAGGAAGCCACCAGAGAGTTTACCGGCAGTAGGATCTCCCGCCATATAGCGCGGAATATCACCGTGGAATACCTGGCCGGCCGCATTGGTGAACTCACCAATCTGCATCTGGAAAGGAACGTTCCAGATATGATGCAGGCCGAAAGGCACCAGCGCACGCTCAATCACACCGTAGATGCCGAAGGCCACAACCGGATTCTGATACGCCGCCCACTGCGAGAAGTCCTGAATCGCGGTACCAACCGGCGGCCAGATAAACGACAGCACAATACCGGTAAAGATCGCGGTCAGACCCGAAATAATAGGGACAAAGCGTTTACCCGCAAAGAAGCCGAGGTACTCAGGCAGCTTGATGCGGTAAAAACGGTTAAACATATAGGCAGCGATCGCACCGGCAATGATCCCGCCCAGTACGCCGGTGTCCGCCAGATGTTTCGCTTCTATCTCGGCAGCAGGGAGATGCAGCACCAGCGGTGCCACAACGGCCAGCGTTTTGACCATGATGCCGTAGGCGACAACCGCCGCCAGTGCTGACACGCCGTCGTTATTGGTAAAGCCCAGCGCCACACCAATCGCAAAAATCAGCGGCATGTTGGCAAAAACGGACCCGCCTGCCTCGGCCATGACGTGGGAGACCACTGCCGGCAGCCAGCTAAAGTTTGCAGAACCAACACCTAACAAAATACCGGCAATCGGCAGAACCGATACCGGCAACATCAGCGATTTACCTACTTTCTGCAGGTTCGCAAATGCGTTCTTGAACATAGAAGCTCCTGAGTATGAGTGCATAGTTGCGCGATGCGCGTGGCTGCGGGGGAGGTTCCGCAGCCGGATGACGCTGAGCGTCTTTTGATTTATTACGAAGAGTAAAATAAATGGGTGCGCGTTACTTTGACGGCTATCACGTTTCCTCAATGATAGCGCGCAGCTTTCAGCACTTTCTGACTGACCTGCCGGATAATAGCGCAATAAAACACTGCCTGTTTCGGGATTAACCTGATACAGGCAGTTCGTTACGGATTAATTACAGCGTTTGAAATAAAGGCTCAGGCACCCAGACGCGCCATAGGGATATGAAACAGGCGTGAGAAATTCTGCGTGGTAGCCGCCGCCAGGGTCTCAATATCCACCCCTTTCAGCACTGCCATATAATCGGCCACGTCACGCGTAAAGGCAGGCTGATTCTCTTTGCCGCGATGCGGCACCGGAGCCAGATAGGGCGAATCCGTCTCAACCAGCATACGATCCAGCGGCACAAAGCGCGCGGCGTCGCGGATCTGCTCTGCATTACGGAATGTCAGAATGCCGGAGAAAGAGATATAAAAACCGAGATCCAGAAGTTTTGCTGCGGTTGCACGATCTTCGGTAAAACAGTGCAGCACGCCGCCACACTTCTCAACCTGCTCTTCGCGCAGGATCGCCAGCGTATCGTCGCGGGCTTCCCGGGTGTGCACAATGATCGGCTTATTCAGTGCAATACCGGTGCGAATATGTTCGCGAAAAGCAGCCTGCTGCTGCGCTTTGGTCTCCTGCTGATAGAAGTAGTCGAGGCCGGTTTCCCCCAGCGCCACTACCTGCTCCTCTGCGGCCAGGCGGCGGAACTCCGCCACATCCCAAGGTTCCTCCTGGTTCAGCGGATGAACGCCGCAGGCCAGCGCAATATTCTGCCGCTCGCCCACCAGCGCTTTGATGCGATAGTAGTCCGGCAGCGTGGTGGCAATCGCCAGCATAAATTTTACGTCGCGCGCGGCGGCTTTGGCGATAACGTCATCCAGGTCGCGGTGCTGGTTTTCATAGTCAAGGCCATCGAGGTGGCAATGGGAATCAACAATAAACATAATTTTCTCAGATAATTACGGGCTGATGACAGGCGGTGCCAGTAAACGGCTCCAGGCCAGCAGCCGGTCGGTCAGAATAAGTTCGCGGTTAAGCGATGCAACGTGCAGCAGCTGTTCGCGACAGGCTATCCACTGCTGCACACTGCTGTTCAGGGCGTTGCTGTTCAGCTGACGGGCCAGCGCGGTCACAACATCAGGCCGATCGCCATTACTCAGCCACGCCGCTGCACCCTGCTGCATTTTCATGGCGTCCACCAGCAGCGAGATGAGCCAGCCCAGACGATCGGCCACGTCGTCACTGTTCAGCGCAGGCAGCAGCTGCAGAATGTCGTCATTCAGCGCCGTGAGCAGCGTATCGCATAGCGTCTGACGCATCTGCCAGCGGGCGGGCTGCAGCAGCGCCAGCGCTGCGGCAGGCGCCCCCCCGCTCAGTCGCAGCGCAGCGCGCAGCGCCGCTTCCGGCTGTGTCACCTCACGGCCCAGCCAGGCGAGGCTCTGCGACTCCTCCGGCGGGATCAGCGGCCAGCTGAGACAGCGGCTGCGCAGCGTGGCCAGCAGCCTGGATGACTCCCGCACGCTCAGGAAGAACCAGCAGTTTGCGGGTGGCTCTTCCAGCGTTTTCAGCAGCGCACTGGCAGCCGCTTCCGTCAGCTGGGCAGCATCCGGCAGCCAGACCACCTTCGCACCCCCCTGCTGCGCAAAATGATAGAGCTTTTCCGTCACGTCGCGCACGGCATCAACACCCAGCGACGCTTTTCCTTTTTCTGCTTCCAGCCGGTACCAGTCCGGATGCGTATGCGCCTGCATCAGTTCACAGCCGTGACATGCGCCGCAGCTTTTAGCCCCTTCACGCTGCTGGCACATCAGCCAGCGGCTGATGCCCCATACCAGCGCATCGTCTCCCATGCCCTCAGGTGCCTGCAGCAGCAGCGCATGATGCGCCACGCCCTCCTGATGGCGGGCAATAATCTGCCGGTAGGGCTGATTCAGCCACGGATACCAGTTCATGGGCGCTGCCCGGCCAGCCAGCGATGCAGGGCAGCTTTAAGTGACGTTGTCACCTCATCAATAGGCTGCGTTGCATCGACAGTCACGATGCTGGTGTCCGCCTGCGCCAGCGCCAGATAGCGTGCACGGGTGCGTTCGAAAAAGCGCAGCGACTCCTGCTCAATGCGATCCAGCGCGCCACGGGCCCGGGCGCGCTGCAGTCCGATTTCCGGCGTCACATCAAGGTAGAGTGTCAGGTCGGGACGAAAATCGCCCAGCACCGCATCACGCAGCGTGGTCATCAGCGCGGCATCCATTTCACGTCCGCCGCCCTGGTAAGCCTGCGAGGAGAGATCGTGACGATCGCCCACCACCCACGCGCCGCGCGCCAGCGCCGGCTTGATCACGTTTTCTACCAGCTGCACCCGGGCAGCATAGAGCATCAGCAGCTCAGCTTTGTCGGTAACCTGTTCGCCTTCAATACCCTGCTTCACCAGCACCCGCAGCTGTTCGGCCAGCGGTGTGCCGCCCGGCTCGCGGGTGAATACGATGTCGCTGATACCGTGCTGCTGTAAAACGTCCACTACCGCATCGCGCGCCGTGGTTTTACCCGCGCCTTCCAGTCCTTCAATGACAATAAACTTACTCTTCATTTTTTTCCTTCAGCGCCTGGCGGTAAGCCTGCACCGCCCGGTTATGGCTGGCGAGATTCGTGGTAAAAGTATGCCCGCCCTTGCCATCCGCGACAAAATAGAGATAGCTGCTCTTTTCCGGATGCGCAGCGGCTTCCAGCGAGGCGCGCCCCGGCATCGCAATCGGTCCGGGCGGCAGGCCGCTGATGCTGTAGGTATTATAGGCGGTCGGCGTATCGAGATCTTTACGCGTCAGCGTGCCGGTATAGCGCTCGCCCATTCCGTAGATCACGGTGGGATCGGTCTGGAGCTTCATCCCGGTGCGCAGACGATTAATAAACACAGACGCTACCCGCGCGCGCTCTTCGCTTACGCCCGTCTCTTTCTCGATAATTGACGCCATTGTCACCAGCTCCCGCGGATCTTTATAGGGCAGATTCGCCATACGCTTCTGCCAGACCTCATCGACCAGCTTGTTCATGCGGGTGTGTGCACGCGTCAGTACTGCAACGTCCGTGGTATTGGCAGTATAGAGATAAGTATCGGGATAGAAGCTGCCCTCGAGCTGTGCAGCCTCCAGCTTCAGCGCTGCCGCCACGCTGGCAAAACTGTCATCTGCGAGCGTATGCTTCAGATAAGGCGCTTTACGCAGCTCGCTCAGCCACTCACTGAGGCGTGAACCTTCGATAAAACGGAGCGGGAACTGCGCCTCTTTACCGCTGGCCAGAAGCTGCAGCAGCTGACGCACGGTCATGCCCTGCTCCAGCCGGTAAGTACCCGCTTTGAACTCTGCCAGCGCCGGATGCAGCTTCAGCAGCGGTCCAAACCAGATACTGCGCGGAATAATATGCTGACTTTCCAGCTGCGCTTCCAGCACTACACGTCCGCTACCCGCCGGCAGCGTGTAAAGAGTTTCCTGGTGAATGGTCAGCGGCGCGTCTGCCAGGCGCTCTGTCTGCCAGTAGCTAAACGCGGCAGCGGCAGCAGCGATCGCTGCCACACCCGCAATAATTTTTTTGGTTCGACTCATGTTACGTCCATTTTCTGGCAACAGGTAAAAAGTTGCTGATACAGCGTGCGTTCAGTGAAAACGATGTCATCGATTTGCCGCACCGGCAGCACCGGCATCAGTGCATTACAGATCACGACTTCGTCAGCGCCGAGGACCGCTTCACGCGGCGCGCTGACTTCCTGGCAAGCCTGGCCGCTGGCCGCCAGCTGTGCCATCAGAAAACGTCGCATAATGCCGTTTACGCCCGCCTGATCCAGATGGGGAGTAAAAATCCGGGTGCCGCTGCGCCAGAACAGATTGGCAGCGCAGCATTCTACCACGCATCCCGCGGTGTCCAGTACCAGCGCCTCGTCTGCATCGGTTTCATCAAGGTGGTGGCGAATCATCACCTGCTCCAGCCGGTTGAGGTGTTTGATGCCTGCCAGCAGCGGATTACGGGCCAGGGGCACCGGACTGGTGACCAGGCTCGCACCCTGCTGCTGCAGTGTAGCGTAATGCTGTGGCCAGGGTGACAGTGAGAGGATGCGCACAGGAGCCTGACAGCCGCGCCGGCTGTAGCCCCGTCCGCCGGAGCCCGGCGTGAGGATGATCTTGAGCACCGCCCGGGCATGCCCCTGCGCAATGCGCCGCATTTCATCCGCCAGCAGCGACAGATCAGGCATCGGCAGCAGAAGCTGCCTGCACCCCTGTTCCAGACGCTGCAGGTGCGCCTCAGCCATCACGACTCTGCCGTTATGCACGGCGGCCGTGGTAAAACAGCCATCGCCAAACTGAACGGCACGATCGCTGGCCGGCAGCATTGTTTGCGGAATACCGTTAATCCACACCGCGCTCTCCTCAGACAGTCAGCCCTGAAATGATCTCATCTCCCCGGATAGGTGCGCTGAAGAGCAGATCAGAAAAAAGGCCCGCATTGCGGGCCTCTGTTCGGCAGAATAGCGATTATACCTTGCGGAAAATCAGCGAGCCGTTTGTGCCGCCAAATCCAAAGGAGTTACACAGTGTATACTCCAGACCGCTAACCTGGCGCGCCGTATGCGGCACAAAGTCCAGGTCACATCCCTCATCCGGATTATCCAGGTTGATGGTTGGCGGAACGACCTGATCGCGCAGTGCCAGAACCGAATAAATCGCTTCTACAGCACCGGCAGCACCTAACAGGTGACCGGTCATTGATTTGGTCGAGCTGACCATAACGCTGTGTGCTGACGCACCAAATACGGATTTCACCGCCTGCGCTTCTGCTTTATCACCGGCTGGCGTAGAAGTGCCGTGCGCGTTGACATAGCCGATCTGTGACGGATCGAGTCGCGCATCACGCAGCGCGTTAATCATCGCTGCAGCGGCGCCTGAGCCATCTTCCGGCGGTGATGTCATATGGTAAGCATCGCTGCTCATGCCAAAACCAATGATTTCAGCATAGATTTTCGCACCGCGCTTTTTGGCGTGTTCATACTCTTCCAGTACCACAATACCGGCACCGTCACCCAGTACAAACCCGTCACGATCTTTATCCCACGGACGGCTGGCCGCCTGCGGATTGTCGTTTCGCGTTGAAAGCGCACGTGCCGCACCAAAACCGCCCACGCCCAGAGGCGTACTGGCTTTTTCCGCGCCACCCGCCAGCATCACATCAGCATCATCATAAGCGATAATACGTGCAGCGTGGCCGATGTTATGTACGCCTGAGGTGCAGGCCGTAGCGATCGAAATACTTGGGCCTTTCAGGCCGTACATAATGGTGAGATGACCGGCGACCATATTAACAATGGTAGAAGGTACAAAGAATGGACTGATTTTGCGCGGGCCGCCTTTAACCAGCGAGCTGTGGTTCTCTTCAATCAGACCCAGTCCGCCAATACCAGAACCAATAGCCGCGCCAATACGTCCGGCGTTCTCATCAGTTACGACCAGACCGGAGTCCGCCATAGCCTGAATGCCAGCCGCAATACCATACTGGATGAAATCGTCCATCTTGCGCTGATCTTTCCGCGAGATGTACTCATCACAATTAAAATCTTTCACCAGGCCCGCAAAACGCGTTGCATAAGCACTGGCATCAAAATGGTCGATCAGGGTAATGCCGCTCTGACCGGCAAGGAGAGCACTCCAGGTAGACTCTACGGTATTGCCGACAGGAGACAACATGCCAAGACCGGTCACAACTACACGACGCTTAGACACGTTCGTCCTCCAGGGAGGGAAAAATAACGCAATGTGGGGCAAACATAAAACTCAGGCGGTCATAAGACCGCCTGAAGATATTCATTAGCCTTGATGGCTAGTGACGTAATCGATCGCTGCCTGAACGGTAGTGATTTTCTCAGCTTCTTCGTCTGGAATTTCAGTATCAAACTCTTCTTCCAGAGCCATTACCAGCTCAACGGTGTCAAGAGAATCTGCACCCAGGTCTTCAACGAAAGAAGCAGTGTTAACCACTTCGTCTTCTTTAACGCCCAGCTGCTCAGCTACGATTTTCTTAACGCGTTGTTCGATATCGCTCATACTATTTAATTTCCTATCAAAACTCGCTTTCGCGATGGTTTTCGTAGTGTATAAAATGGTGAAAAAGATGCAACAAAATCCCGGCTGGTCGAACCACGATTTTGCGCTATTCTGCGGTGTTTACCGCAAATAATGCAAATGATTTCGTGATTATCAGACCATGTACATGCCGCCATTGACGTGCAGCGTTTCACCTGTGATGTAGGCTGCTTCGTCAGAGGCTAAGAATGCAACAGCATTAGCAATTTCCTGCGGGTCGCCTAAACGGCCTGCAGGCACTTCTGCCAGAATGCCCGAGCGCTGATCTTCATTCAGTGCACGCGTCATGTCCGTCTCAATAAAGCCCGGTGCCACGACGTTTACGGTAATGCCACGTGACGCGACTTCACGCGCCAGTGATTTGCTAAAGCCAATCAAACCCGCCTTTGCTGCAGCGTAGTTAGCCTGACCCGCGTTACCCATGGTTCCAACTACAGAACCGATGGTGATGATACGGCCCACACGTTTTTTCATCATGGCACGCATGACCGCCTTGGACAGACGGAAAACTGATGTCAGGTTGGTATTAAGAATATCATCCCACTCATCATCTTTCATGCGCATCAGCAGATTGTCACGCGTGATGCCTGCATTATTGACTAAAATGTCCACTTCGCCAAATTCAGCACGTACTTTTGCCAGCACTTCATCGATAGAGGCTGCATCCGTGACGTTCAGCGCCAGACCTTTGCCGTTGTCGCCGAGATAGGCGCTGATGGCTTCAGCACCGCTTTCGCTGGTCGCTGTACCAATAACTTTTGCACCGCGTGCCGCCAGCGTCTCTGCAATGGCCCGGCCAATACCGCGGCTTGCGCCCGTTACCAGCGCAACTTTACCTTCAAAATTCATGATTATCCTCTTATTCCTGAGAGAGTGCTGCAGATAGCGATGCAGGATCGTTGACTGCGGCTGCCGTCAGGCTATCAGCAATACGCTTCGTCAGACCGGTCAGGACTTTGCCCGGACCCATCTCCAGCAGCTGGGTAACACCCTGCTCTGCTATAAATTGTACTGATTCGGTCCAGCGTACCGGGCTGTAAAGCTGACGTACCAGGGCATTACGGATAGCCGCAGCATCACTTTCGCATTTAACGTCAACGTTATTCACGACCGGCACATCTGGCGCGTTAAAGGTAATCTCTTCAAGCGCTACGGCGAGCTTTACAGCGGCAGGCTTCATCAGCGCACAGTGCGAGGGCACGCTAACCGGCAGAGGCAGCGCACGTTTCGCACCGGCTGCTTTACAGGCCGCGCCAGCACGTTCAACCGCGTCTTTGTTACCGGCAATTACCACCTGGCCCGGCGAGTTAAAGTTCACCGGCGAGACCACTTCATCCTGTGCGCTCTCTTCACAGGCTTTGCGAATCGCTTCATCATCAAGACCGATAATCGCCTGCATGGCGCCCGTGCCTTCCGGGACCGCCTCCTGCATCAGTTTGCCGCGCAGTTCGACCAGTTTAATGGCATCATCAAACGCCAGCACGCCCGCACAAACCAGCGCCGAGTACTCACCCAGACTGTGACCTGCCAGCAGCACCGGCTGAGCGCCCTGCTTCTGCTGCCAGACGCGGTAAATAGCGACTGAGGCCGCCAGCAATGCTGGCTGTGTCTGCCAGGTTTTGTTCAGCTCTTCAGCGGGCCCCTGCTGAACCAGCTGCCACAGATCGTAACCCAGCGCATCAGACGCTTCGCGAAAAGTCGCCTCAATCTGAGGGTTATCAGCAGCGAGCTCAGCCAGCATGCCAACGGTCTGAGATCCCTGTCCCGGGAAAACAAAAGCTAATTGCGTCATCTGTCCTTCCTGTCAATCAAAAGCGTACCAGTGCAGAACCCCAGGTAAAACCACCACCAAAGGCTTCCAGCAAAATCAGTTGTCCCGGCTTGATCCGGCCATCGCGCACCGCTTCATCCAGCGCGCTGGGGACCGAAGCCGCAGAGGTGTTACCGTGTCGGTCAAGCGTCACTACCACTTTATCCATGCCCATGCCGAGCTTGCGAGCGGTTGCGCTGATAATGCGCAGATTTGCCTGATGCGGCACCAGCCAGTCAAGCGCGCTGCGATCGAGGTTATTCGCCTGCAGCGTCTCATCAACGATGTGTGCCAGCTCTGTTACCGCCACTTTAAACACTTCATTACCCGCCATGGTGAGATAGGCAGGTTCATCCTGCCGCGCGCGATCCTGATAAGGCAGGGTCAGCAGCTGGCCATAGCGGCCATCGGCGTGCAGATGAGTTGAGAGAATACCCGGCTCGCTGCTCTGTCCCAGCACCACCGCGCCCGCGCCGTCGCCAAACAGAATAATCGTCCCGCGATCGCTGGGATCAAGCGTGCGCGCCAGCACATCAGCACCAATCACCAGCGCATGCTTAACCGCACCGTTTTTAATGTATTGATCGGCAACGCTCAGCGCGTAGGTAAAACCGGCACAGGCGGCACCGAGGTCGAATGCCGCGCAGTCGTTGATCTCCAGCATCTGCTGGATCATGCATGCGGAGCTGGGGAACGCGTGGCTGGATGAGGTTGTGGCAACGATAATCAGGCCAATGTTGCTGGCGGCAACGCCTGCCATTTCCAGCGCGCGCTGTGCAGCGTTAAAGCCCATGCTGGCAACCGTTTCATCGGGTGCAGCAATACGACGTTCGCGAATGCCGGTACGGGTGACAATCCACTCGTCTGAGGTTTCCACCATTTTTTCCAGATCGGCATTGGTGCGGATCTGCTCAGGCAGATAGCTGCCTGTTCCGATAATTTTGGTATACATCTACGCTTTGTCACTCCTGGCTAATACAGCGTCAAGGCGCGCGGCAATTCTTTCGGGAACTTGCTTACGCACCGCCTGCTCTGCCTGTTCTATTGCCACAGCGAATGCCTGAATATTGGCAGCGCCATGGCTTTTGATCACTGTTCCGCGCAATCCTAACAGACAAGCGCCGTTATACTGGTCGGGGTTTAGATGACCGAAACGCCTGATCATACGCTTTTTCAGCCAGCGTCCCAGCAGTTTCAGCCACCACGTCCCTTTATTACTTTCGCCTGACGATTTCAGCAGCGACAAAAACAGCCGCACCACGCCTTCCATCGTTTTCAGCGTTACATTACCGGCAAAGCCATCACAGACCAGCACATCTGTTTTGCCGGTCAGCAGGTCATTACCTTCAAGATAACCAATATAGTTGATCTGAGGGCTTGCTCGCAGAACCGCAGATGCGGTGCGAATCGATTCAAGCCCTTTGGTCTCTTCCTGGCCAATATTGAGCAGCGCAACGCGTGGTTGCCGGATTTCCAGCACCTCTTCCGCCATGACAGCCCCCATGATGGCAAACTGCACCAGCATATCGCTGTCAGAATCGACGTTAGCCCCCAGATCAAGAATGACCGTTTTGCCCTGCTGTTGATGGGGCAGAACGGTCATCAGTGCCGGCCGCGCAATGCCGTCCAGCGGTTTTAACAGGAGTTTAGCCAGCCCCATCAGCGCACCCGTATTACCGGCACTGATGCAGGCCTGCGCTTTGCCATCCACAACCAGCTCCAGCGCCACGCGCATAGAACTGCCACGGCTCTGTCGGATAGCCTGTGAAGGCTTCGCATCACTTGCAATAACCGATTCGGCAGGGATAACCTGCACACGCCTCAAAAGTGAGGAATCCGCTTTGGCAAGAAATGACGAGATTGTGTCGGGATCGCCGACCAGAAGAAGAACCAGCTGCGAATGAGAGGCCAGTGCCTGCAAGGCTGCAGGCACTGTCACGCAGGGACCGAAGTCCCCGCCCATGGCATCAACTGCCAGGGTCAAACGTGTCAAGGTATCGCCTTGCGTAACCGCAAAGAATTACTTGGTGATAACCTTGCGACCGCGGTAGTAACCATCCGCAGTGATATGGTGACGCAGATGAGTTTCACCAGAAACTTTATCTACTGACAGAGTGGCAGTGGTCAGGGCATCGTGCGAACGACGCATGCCACGCTTGGAACGGGTTGGTTTATTCTGTTGTACGGCCATGGACCTTACTCCTATTACTTACGCTTTAAACTGGCTAATACGGCAAATGGATTTGGTTTTTCTGCCTCTTCAGGCAGCTTACCAAAGACCATGTCCGCGTCGGACACTTCACAGTGTTCAGAATCATGCACCGGAACCACCGGCAGCGCGAGGATGAGCTCATCTTCTATCACTGCCAGCAGGTCGATCTCACCGAAATCGTTGACATCAACCGGCTCGTAGGCTTCCGGTAGTGCTTCAGCCTGATCGTCAGAAGAGACCGGACTAAAGCAATAGCTTACGTGTACAGCTTGCGGAAATGGCTGGTTGCAGCGTTGACACATTAACGTCACCTGCACATCCGCTGTTCCCTGAAGAACCGCGAGGCGCTGGTTGTCAACCGCAAACGACATGGCACATTCCACATCACTGTCCACACTCACGACCGTTTCGGCCAGGCGCGCCACCAATTCAGGTGCATAAACACCATGATAATCCAGGCGTTTTTGCGCGGCGCGGACCGGATCGAGCGTCAGGGGTAATTTTACCTTTTGCATAGGGCGCGCATATTAACTTTGTAACGTCTTAGAGTCAAAGAAAAAGGCCGTTTTACAGCATCTTTCACCAGCTAGTCGCATCCAGTGCGGCGCATAGTTTAAAATGCCCGTCATGTTTACGCTATCTATTCTGTAAAAAAATGATGATGCCACTGGTTTTAGCCTCAACGTCCCCGTTTCGTCAGGCACTGCTCAGCAAGCTTGGCGTGCCTTTTATTACTGCCGCGCCTGCATGCGATGAGACCCCGCTGCCCGAAGAAACCGCGCCTGAACTGGTGCAGCGTCTCGCGCTGGCCAAAGCGCAGGCACTGGCCGGGCAGTTCCCGGATCGCTGGATCATTGGCTCTGACCAGGTGTGCGTACTTAATGGCGCGATCGCCGGGAAGCCGCACACTCGCGAAAACGCCTGCCGGCAGCTGGCGCAGGCAAGCGGTAAAGCCATTGTGTTTTATACCGGACTGGCGCTGCTGCAGCCTGCCACCCGTCAGCAGTTTGTGCTCTGTGAGCCTTTTACGGTGCACTTCCGTACGCTGAGCAGCCAGGAGATTGCGCGCTACGTTGAGCGGGAGCAGCCGCTGGCGTGCGCCGGCAGTTTTAAAAGCGAAGGGTTGGGGATTTGTCTGTTTGATCGGCTCGAAGGACGCGACCCGAATACGCTGGTCGGGCTGCCGCTGATTGCGCTTAATCAGCTGCTGATTAAGGCCGGCATCAACCCGCTGGGCTGATGCCGGTATATTCAGCTTTTCTTCTGCCGCAGTCTGGTCAGGCAGTGTTTGAGTGCCGCATCCAGCGGCGCTTCCATGCGTAATGTTTCGCCGGTTGCGGGATGCGTAAATGTCAGCGCTGCCGCGTGCAGAAACAGGCGCGATAACCCTGTGCCGGCCAGCTGACGATCAAATTCGCGATCGCCATAGCGATCGTCAAAAGCAATCGGATGACCGCCATGCAGAGTATGCACGCGGATCTGATGCGTGCGTCCGGTCACCGGGCTGGCTTTAACCAGCGTCGCCAGCTCAAACCGCTCTTCCACTTTGAACCGGGTTTCTGAAGGCTTGCCTTCTGCACTGACGCGCACTATCCGCTCTCCGCTCTGCAGAATATTTTTCAGCAGCGGCGCCTGCACCACTTTCAGATGAGAGGGCCAGTCGCCGCGTACCAGCGCCAGATAATCTTTTTGCATCCCCTTCTCACGCAGCTGCTCATGCAGCGAACGCAGGGCCGAGCGCTTTTTAGCAACCAGCAACACGCCCGAGGTGTCGCGATCCAGCCGGTGCACCAGCTCCAGAAAGCGCGCCTCCGGACGCAGTGCCCGCAACCCTTCAATAACACCAAAACTCAGACCGCTGCCGCCATGTACCGCCGTGCCAGACGGCTTATTCAGCACCAGCAGATGGTCATCCTCATACAGAATGGCATCCGCTAACGCTGCAACTTTATCGAGTTTAGGCGACACCGCCTGCTCTTCGCGCTCTGCAACCCGTACCGGTGGCACGCGCACTTCGTCGCCATCTTCGAGTTTATATTCAGGCTTGACGCGTTTTTTATTTACCCGTACTTCGCCTTTACGCAGAATGCGATAAATCATGCTTTTTGGCACCCCTTTGAGCTGGGTACGCAAAAAGTTGTCTATACGTTGTCCGGCATTTTCAGCCGTGATGGCGACAAAATGTACGCCGGGATTCTCTGTTTTCATGCCGGCGATTCTAAATAGTGTCCCCTGATAGCGCCACCCCTTTTTCTGTGCTTAACTCACTCTTGTTTCAGGCGTCTGACCGCTTAAAACGGTGGCTTTTTCAGCAATCTGCTGATTAGCCCCGCAAATGAACAGGTTAAGGGCGTACAAACTTCACAGCTCGACAAAAGTCGCCTTGCTATATGCGGGTGAGCAGTGGAATAATGCTGCTGTTTCTGCATCGGAAAGATTCGGGCAGAAAAAGAGCGAAATTAAGGTAATTTGCCGGATAAAACGAGCACGCAGCAATGGCGTAAGACGTGATGCTTTATCAGGCACTTAGCGGGCTGCGGGTTGCGGCCTGGACAACAGACTGGGATGTGTGGATTTTCAAAAATTTTGTATTATTTCCACCTTCAGGCGCTGGTTTTCCTTATGAAAAGCAGGCCACCGACAAGATTTGCGCCCCTTTAGCCGCCGACAACCGTGAGGTTGACGTCAGTGCATGCAGACACGGGGCCATCGGTTGATTCTCGTCCAGGGTAACGATGCCCGCAGCTTTATCACTCATGTGAGAATAACGAGTAAGTCACGATGAAAAGAATGTTAATTAACGCAACTCAGCAGGAGGAGTTGCGCGTTGCCCTTGTTGACGGTCAGCGTCTGTACGATCTGGATATCGAAAGTCCCGGACACGAGCAGAAAAAAGCCAATATCTACAAAGGTAAAATCACCCGCGTTGAACCCAGCCTTGAAGCGGCATTTGTCGATTATGGCGCTGAGCGTCACGGTTTCCTCCCTCTGAAAGAAATTTCCCGCGAATACTTCCCAGCTAACTATAACGCGCATGGCCGTCCTAACATCAAAGATGTGCTGCGTGAAGGTCAGGAAGTGATCGTTCAGATTGATAAAGAAGAGCGCGGCAATAAAGGCGCTGCACTTACGACCTTTATCTCTCTTGCAGGCAGCTACCTGGTTCTGATGCCTAATAACCCGCGCGCCGGAGGCATTTCCCGCCGGATTGAGGGTGATGACCGCACTGAACTGAAAGAAGCCCTGTCGGCGCTGGAATTGCCGGAAGGCATGGGTCTGATTGTACGCACGGCAGGCGTGGGTAAATCAGCGGAGTCGTTGCAGTGGGATCTGAGCTTCCGTCTTAAGCACTGGGAAGCGATCAAAAAAGCTGCAGACAGCCGTTCCGCCCCGTTCCTGATCCATCAGGAGAGCAACGTTATTGTGCGTGCTTTCCGCGACTATCTGCGTCAGGACATTGGTGAAATTCTTATCGATAATCCTAAAGTCCTGGAGCTGGCGCGTCAGCATATCGCTGCGCTGGGCCGCCCTGACTTTAGCAGTAAGATCAAACTCTATACCGGTGAAATTCCGCTGTTCAGCCACTACCAGATTGAGTCGCAGATCGAGTCCGCCTTCCAGCGTGAAGTTCGTCTGCCTTCTGGCGGCTCAATTGTTATAGACAGCACCGAAGCGTTAACCGCGATCGACATTAACTCTGCCCGCGCAACCCGCGGCGGCGATATCGAAGAAACGGCATTCAATACCAACCTTGAAGCAGCCGATGAGATTGCCCGCCAGCTGCGCCTGCGTGACCTCGGTGGCCTGATCGTTATCGACTTTATCGATATGACGCCGGTACGTCACCAGCGCGCCGTAGAGAACCGGCTGCGCGAAGCGGTGCGTCAGGATCGTGCACGCATTCAGATTAGCCATATCTCCCGTTTTGGTCTGCTGGAGATGTCGCGTCAGCGTCTCAGCCCGTCACTGGGTGAGTCGAGCCACCACGTCTGCCCGCGCTGTAGCGGTACGGGTACCATCCGCGATAACGAATCACTGTCGCTCTCTATTCTGCGCCTGATTGAAGAAGAAGCGCTGAAAGACAATACCAAAGAAGTGCACGCCATTGTGCCGGTGCCGGTTGCCTCTTACCTGCTGAACGAAAAACGCGAAGCGGTCAGTGCAATTGAGAAGCGTCAGGGTGGCGTACGCGCCATTATCGTGCCTAACGATCAGATGGAAACGCCGCACTACTCCGTGCTGCGCGTGCGCAAAGGTGAAGAGACACAAACCCTCTCTTATCATCTGCCGAAGCTGCATGAAGCTGAAATGGCACTGCCATCAGAAGAAGAGCACGCTGAACGTCGTCGTCCGGAGCAGCCTGCGCTGGCAGCCTTTGTGATGCCGGATGCCCCGCCGGCACCGGTTGAAGTCGCTGCCGAAACACCTGCGGCGAAGAGCGAGACAAGCGCTCAGGCCGCAGCACGTCCTGCGGCAGCGCCGGCCACGGTCAGCACGGGTCTGGTGGGTCGCCTGCTTAACGGTCTGAAAAAGCTGTTTGCGAGCGATACCCCGGCAGCAGCTCCTGCGGAAGCGCCCTCTCAGCAGGAGAGTAAGCCAGCAGAAGAAGAGAACAACACGCAGCAGCGTGGCGAACGCCGTAATAACCGTCGCAACAATAATCGTCGTGAACGCACGCCGCGCAATGGTGAGCAGGTTCAGAACCGCGAAGCTCGTGAGCCGCGCGAACCGCGTGAACCACGCGAACCACGTGAAGCACGCGAGCCGCGTGAAAATCGTGAACCGCGTGATAACCGCGAACCGCGCAACGATCAGGACAATCGCCGCAACAAGCGTCAGAACGAGCCGCGTGCCGAGCGCCCGGCTCTGACTGAAGAGCAGCAGCAGCAGCGTGATGAACAGCAGCAGCAGCGCCGTGAACAGCGTGCCGAGCGTCAGCGTCGTCGTCAGGAAGAGAAGCGTGCTCAGCAGCAGGAAGAGAAAGCCGTTGAGACCGTCGCGACTGAAGAGATCCCTGCGGTGGACGCAGCGGTACAGGAAGAAGAACGCGTTCAGGTCATGCCCCGTCGCAAGCCGCGTCAGCTGACTCAGCGTATCCGCAGTGGCGAGACACCGGAAGCATCATCAGTTGCCGCGCAGCCAGAAGCAGCAGCGGACATCGCACAGCCGGTGAACGCCGCTGAACAGCCGGAAATGAGTGATGAGCAGGATGATAACGAGAACCGCGAAGGCGCGAACATGCCACGCCGTTCACGTCGCTCGCCGCGTCACCTGCGCGTAAGCGGTCAGCGCCGCCGTCGCTATCGCGATGAGCGCTATCCGCTGCAGTCGCCGATGCCGCTTGAAGCGGCAGCCGCCTCACCGGAGATGGCATCTGGTAAAGTCTGGGTATCCTATCCGGTTGCTCAGACGCACGAGCAGTTCACCTCTCAGGAGGCGCTGAACGAAATGCCAGACTACGGCTATCAGGATGCAGACGCGCTGCCGGCAGCTGCCGAAGCCGCCTCAGCGGTTGCGCCACAGCCAGAAACGTCAGAAGTGGTACATCAGGCTGAACCGCAGACGCACACCGAGGTGCCCGTGGTAAACACCGATGATCTGACCCCTGTTGCCGCGCCGGTTAATCATGAGCCTGCGGTTATCTCTGCAGCCGATGAAGCGGTGGCGCAGGAGACGGCGGCGGAAGCCGGTCCTGCGACCGTGACAGAAGAGGCGCCACAGCCTGCTACGCAGGAAGAGGTACAGCCCGCGGTAACCGAAGCCGTTGCCACAGCAGAACAGGCACCAGCGGATGTTACCCCTGTTGTCGAAACGCAGGTTGAAAACGTGCTGTCAGCGCCGGTCGCGGCGGAAGCGCCTGTCGCGCCGGTCACTGAACCTCATGCGCCGGTTCCGGCTCGCGATGTGTCAGTCGAACAATCAGAGTCACGCTTTAAGCTGCACGCCACGGCACCGATGACCCGCGCCCCGGCACCAGCGTGGGAACCGGAGCCGGAACGTCACAGCGACTGGGTACGTCCGCCGTTCAGCTTTGATGGCCGCGGCTCTGCCGGTGGTCATAGCGCGACGCACCAGGCTACCGCTCCGGCCACCCGTCCGGACAGCGTGTAACCCTGCGCGGATAAAAAAAATAAAACCCCGGCTGGTCCGGGGTTTTTTATTGCCTGCTGTTTACCGTGGTCACCGCGCCAGCTGTGGCCTGAACCGCAGACAAAAAAAACCCATCGCCCGCGAAGGCGATGGGAAAAACAAGCATACCCGGTTAAGTACGCTGAACGTCTGGTCAGTTACGAATTCAGCTGGAACAGCGACATCTTCGACATATCACTAAAGGTTTTGTATGACGCCTGCAGCGCCGTCTGCTGCATGGTGTAGCTGGAGATTGCCTGGGTATAGTCCACCTGCACCAGATCGCTCATCTGCGTATTCATGATGGTTTTGCGATCGTCACCCTGCTGATTCAGCGTACCCACCTCTGCCATCTGGATCCCCACTGCAGAACGCACTGTCAGCACGTTATTGAGTGAGTTACTCAGTCCGCGGTTGGTTTTATCCATCGCAGCCTGAAACGCCTGCTTTGTGGCGTCGTCCGCGTTATCCTGCGGTGTTTTAAGCGCGGCAATTGCACTGTCGAGCATGCTGAACAGGCTGGTCTCGCTGGTGCCGTTATCAGGTTCTGGCTTTGCGTTGCTGGTGATAGCCATAAACACTGATTTACCGGTACTGCTCACCTGCATGGTACGGCTTTCGTCAACTTTCTGAGTGATCGGCTCATCCCCGCCCAAATAGGCCACACCGGTACTGCTGTCGCTGAACGGCGGGGCGTCTGTCTTATAACCGGCAAAAATGTAGCGTCCGTTGCCATCCTGACTGTTCGCCTGGTTCAGCAGCTGCGCGCGCAGCCCTTCCAGCTGGGTCGCCAGCGAGGCGCGATCGTCATCGCTCAGCGTGCCGGTGGACGCATTGACAATGGTGGTCTGCGCATCCTGTATGGTGCCGATCACGCCGGAAAGCGCGTTCTCTTCCATTGACAGGCTCTGATTAGCAAAACTGCGCGCCGTGGCGTACTGGCTGCTTTTTACCTGCGACTGTGACAGCACGACCGCGCGTGAAGCCGCGATAGGATCGTCAGAGGGATTACTGACCCGCAGCCCGGTTGCCAGCTGCTGGCCTACCTTCAGCCAGGAGGATTGCGAATCGGTGATCCCGCGCACCTGCTGGTCAAAAATCATACTTGAGCTAAGACGCACTTTCTTCTCTCCTCTGCTTAGCTGCGAATGCCCATCAGCGCGTTGAATACCGCGCTGGCGGTCTGCAATACCTGCGCATTCGCCATATAAAACTGCTGATATTTCGTCAGGTTGGCGTACTCTTCATCAAGGTTGACGCCAGAGACAGACTGCTGCCGGTCACTCAGCTGCGTCACCACGTTTTTCTGCGTGGTGCTGGCCGTTTCCAGCGAGTTGGTTTTGTTGCCCACGCTGCTGACAAGGCTGGCATAAGCCTGCGCGATAGTTGCGTTTCCGTTAACCAGCTTGCTGTCCTGCAGATCGAGCAGCTTCTGCGCATTGCGGTTATCGCTTTCGCCGCTGCCTTTCACGGCTGCCGCTGCAATCTCTGATTCGCTGGTGATGGCAACCGACATACCGCCAATCACATTCTGTACCGGCTTGACCAGAAAACTGTCACCGCTATTCGCACTGCCGCTGACCGTCAGCTGCAGACCATCAAAATTCAGCGTGCCGTCAGCAGCCGGCGCAACGTCGAAGCGCACATTATCGGCAGCACGGGTAACGGACCATGTGCCGCTGTCATAGCTGACGGTGTAGTTTGAGGCTTTCAGCGCGCTGGCATCACTCCAGCTGGCGCTAACGGAAGCCGCAGAGCTGTTTTTCAGATTGCTGAGCACATCCGGAGTACCGATAGTGAAAAAGTCCTCTCCCGGGTTGCCCTTACTGTCAAAGCCGCCTTTGTGCACGTCATTAAACGCGGTGGTAAACGCTGCGGCCAGCTGGCCCAGCTGGTTCTGTGCACCGTCCAGATCCTGACTGCGAAACGCCAGCAACCCTGCCAGCGAACCGGTGGTCAGCGTTTTTTCCGGGATTGCTACGTTACCGGCCTGTTTGTCGCTGTAGCCAACGGTAATGCGCGTGGGATCGGCGCTGGAAGGCATCGCCACCAGGCTGGTGGCATTGCGGCCATTGACCAGGGTAATGTTGCCTGCTGAGACGATATAGCTGCCATCCTGCTGCGCAACTTTCACGCCCACCACATTGTTCAGACTGTTTACCAGCTGGTCGCGCTGATCCAGCAGGTCGTTAGGGGCTGCGCCGCCGCCGGTGGTCAGCTTCGCAATCTGCGTATTGAGATCGGCAATCTGGCGCGTAAAGGTATTGACCTGATCGACGCTGGCGGTGATATCGGTATTGACGCTGGTCTGCATGTTATTGAGATATTGCGCCGTGGTCTGGAACTGATTGACCAGCCCCTGGGCATAACTCAGCATCGACTGACGCGCGGACGGATCGTTAGCGTTACTGACCACGTTCTGTACGTTGGTAAAAAAGCTCTGAATGGACGTTGAGAGGCTGGTCGTAGAGGTCGAAAGCAGATCGTCAATATTGGAGATCTGATTATGCTGGGTATTGACCGCGCTGTAGCTGGCGCTGGATCCGCGCAGCTGCGTCGTGATGAACTCATCATATTCGCGCTGTACGCCGCTGACATTTACGCCGTTGCCATAATAGCTGTTGCCCTGCAGCGTACTGCCGGCCTGCGACAGCAGAGTAGTCTGCCGTGAATAGCCCGCCACAGTGTAGTTACTGATGTTATTACTGGTAGTGCTTAATGCGGCCTGTGCGGCGCTCAGCCCGCTCATTGCGGAGTTAATTATACTGGACATCTCGGTTCCTTTCTTTCCCGTTAACCGGGCTGGCAGTCATCAGTGCAGTTGTGCGGACGGCAGGCGCCCGCAACATATGAAGGTTATCGGCGTGCTTAAGGGAAACTTGAGGCTAAGACGTCAGAACAGATCGGTGATATCCTGGCCATAAGCTTTTACAACTTTTTCGCCCATGTTTTTGAATTGCTGGATCATTCCCACCAGTTTCTGCGCATATTTCGGATCGGTGGCGTAGCCCGCCGCCTGCAGCGCGCGCGCGCCCTGCTCGGCACTTGGCGCGCTGGTGACCGCCGCATAGCGCGGATTTTTCGACAGCAGGCGCACATAGTCAGTCAGCGCCTCAAGATAGGAGCCATAGACACGGAAACTGGCCCGCACTTTCTTCGCCTCACCCGCCTCATATTCAGTGGTCATGATATCCGTGGTTTCGCCTTTCCAGTCGCCGCTCGCTTTAATGCCAAACACGTTATAGCTCGGCTTGCCGTCGCGGGTCAGGATTTGACGCTGGCCCCAGCCCGACTCCAGCGCCGCCTGCGCCAGAATCAGATGGTGCGGGATACCGCTCTGCTGGCTGGCGAGCTTCGCCGGCTGCGCCAGCTGGGCGATAAACTCACTGCTGTCAGAAGGAAGATTCACAGGCGTAACCGGCAGACGCGGTACCGCTTTGCGCACAATCTGTTCCAGCTGCATCGGCACGCTGTTGCTGCTGCTGTAGATAAAGCTGTTATCCAGCTTCATCGGAACCGTGCCGGCACGCTCATCGGGCTCCTGCGGGGGCTGCATCTGTTTGACAATGGTGTCAGCCAGACCCAGTCCGCGCTTGCCTATCTCCTGCGCAATCTGCTGATCGTAGAGCGAGGTGTAGAGTCGGGTCTGGTCGTTGCTCAGCGCGCCATCCTGCGGCAGCGCGTCGCGCATGCTTTTCAGCATCATCTGCACGAACATGCCCTCTACCTGTTTCGCCACCTGCAGCGCTTTTCCTTTGGGATCGGCAGCGGCCTGGCGTTTCAGCTCGTTCAGCGAGCGACTGTCATACGCCGCATTATTCAGCGATTGCATATCGGTCATCAGATGATTTCCAGCTTCGCGCGCAGACAGCCTGCGCTCTCCATCGATTGCAGAATCGACATCAGCTCAATCGGCGTCGCACCCAGCGCATTCAGGGCGCGTACCACGTTGTTCAGGTTTGCACTGGCGTTAACGCGCTGCAGCGCACCACCGCTCTGCCGCAGATCGATCTGCGTCTGCGTTGTCGCCACCGTCTGCCCGCCGGCCAGCGGCGTATCAGGCTGACTGACGTTCTGCTGCTGATTCACCGTGACCGACAGGTTCCCCTGCGCAACGGCACAGGTGTTCAGCGTGACCTCACGGTTCATTACCACCGAGCCGGTGCGTGAGTTGATGATCACTTTTGCATCTTCCAGCGGTACAGAGACGTCAATGTTCTGGATCTCCGCCAGCGCCCGTACCTGAGAGCTGTTGTTTGGTGAAACGCGGATCTGTACGGTGCGCGCATCCAGCGGCAGTGCCGATCCAACGCCGCGGCTGTTGATGGCATCCGCGATACGCTGCGCCATGGTAAAATCTTCGCTGTTCAGCTGCAGGTTAATGGTGTTCTGGCTGCCAAAGTTGCTCTGCAGCTCGCGCTCCACGGTGGCGCCGCCGGTAATCCGGCCGCCGTTAAGCTGATTGACCTGCACGCTGCTGCCGCCGGCCGAGGCACCAGCGCCGCCGACCAGAATATTTCCCTGCGCCAGCGCGTATACCTGATTATCCACCCCTTTCATCGGCGTCATCAGCAGCGTACCGCCGCGCAGGCTTTTGGCGTTACCCAGCGAAGAGACCACCACGTCCAGCGTCTGTCCCTGACGGGCAAACGAGGGCAGCTTTGCTGTCACCATGACCGCCGCCACGTTTTTCAGCTGCATATTGGTGCCAGCCGGGACAGTGATCCCCAGCTGAGAGAGCATGTTACTGACCGTCTGGGTGGTAAACGGTGTCTGGGTGGTCTGGTCGCCGGTGCCGTCCAGCCCCACGACCAGCCCATAGCCAATCAGCTGGTTTTCGCGCACGCCCTGGATGCTGGTTAAATCGCGAATGCGGTCCGCCTGCGCCATCAGGCTGCTGACGGCGAGCAGTAATCCCAGACCTGCCCGCAGCAAAGTACTTTTTTTCATAATATCCTCTTACATCGGCGAGATGTTCAGGAAGAAGCGCTGGAACCAGCCCATGGTCTGCGCCTCATTGATATAACCGTTACCGACGTACTCAATACGCGCATCGGCCACCTGGGTAGACAGCACCGCGTTGCTGGCACTGATGGTGCGCGGGTTCACCACGCCAGAGAAACGAATAAATTCGGTTCCCTGATTAATCTCAATCTGTTTCTCACCCACGACGCGCAGGTTGCCGTTAGAGAGCACCTGATTCACGGTCACGGTGATGGTCCCGGTAAAGGTATTGTTGGCGGTTGCGCCCCCTTTACCTGCAAAATCGTTTTTACCGCCGGCGCTCAGTGCAGCTTTCTCACCGCCTGCGCCCAGTAATCCTTCCAGCCCGGTCGGCACACCGGTTACCCCAAAGCTGTTGCTGCCGTTGCGGTTGGCGCTGGCGGAAGAGCTTTTGCTCGCGCTGACGTTCTCCTGCAGCGTGATGGTCAGCGTGTCGCCGATATTACGTGGACGACGATCCTCAAACAGCGGCTGGTAGCCGTAGTTCAGCGGTGCCACGCCCTGAAAAATAGAGCCGTTCACCACCGGTGGTGCAGACGGCGTTGGCTCTGCCGTGGTTGCCCCCTGAACCAGTGGCGTGCGCGGCACCAGCGCACAACCGTTGAGCGTCAGTAGCAGCGTGGCTACCAACCAATGACCAGGCTTGAGAATCGCTTGCTTCGCCACGGAGTTCTGACCTTCTGTATGTTCTTAATCGGGCCAGCGGAGTGGCCCGGCGATCCCGGCGTTAAAGCTGGGTAAGTTTCTGCAGCATCTGATCGGACGTACTGATCGCTTTGCTGTTAATTTCATACGCGCGCTGCGTCTGGATCATGGTCACCAGCTCTTCCGCCACGTTGACGTTGGAGGTTTCCACATATCCCTGATAGAGCAGACCGGCGCCGTTCTGACCGGGCGTGCTTTCAGTGGGCGCACCGGAAGCCTGCGTCTCCTGATAGAGGTTCTCGCCCACGCTGTCGAGACCGGCATCGTTCATAAAGGTGCTCAGCGTTAGCTGGCCCACCTGCGCTGGCTGCGCCTGCCCCTGCTGCGTCACCGTGACCACACCGTCGCGGGCAATCGTGATGCTGGTGGCGTTTGCCGGGATAGTAATACCCGGCTGTACCGGGAAGCCGGCGTTGGTCACCAGCTGACCATTCTGGTCCACCTGGAAAGAGCCATCGCGCGTATAGGCCGAGGTGCCATCCGGCATCTGCACCTGGAAGTAACCCTGTCCGTTGACCGCCACATCTTTGGAGTTGCTGGTCTGCGACAGGTTGCCCTGGTTATGCAGCCGCTCGGTAGTGACCGGGCGGACACCGGTACCGATCTGCAGACCAGACGGCAGCGTAGTCTGCTCAGACGATTGCGCGCCAGGCTGACGCAGCGTCTGATACATCAGATCTTCGAAGACCGCGCGCGAACGTTTAAAGCCGTTGGTGCTGACGTTTGCCAGGTTGTTGGCAATCACGTCCATATTGGTTTGCTGTGCGTCAAGACCGGTTTTCGCGATCCATAAAGAACGAATCATTCTGTTTTCCTTACGCTTTAGCTGTTCATGTTGAGCAGCTGGTTAGCGCGCTGTTCGTTTTCATCAACGTTTGAGATCACTTTCATCTGCATCTCGAAACGTCGGGCGTTGGCGATCATATCGACCATGGTTTCAACCGGCTTAACGTTGCTGCCTTCCAGCACGCCCGGCATCACCTGTACCGTGGCGTCGTTAGCCAGCGCAGCACCGCGCTGCGCCTGCGTCGCCGCGCTGGGACGAAACATGCCGTCGTCACCGCGCGTCAGCTCCTGCCCGGTGGCGCGCACCAGCTTCAGGCGGCCCAGCTGAACCGTGGCGTTGGGCGCGTCACCCGCATTGAGCGCGGTGATAGAGCCATCCGCCGCGATGGTAAGTTGTGCCCCCTGCGGCACCGCGATCGGTCCGCCGTCGCCCATGACGGGATTGCCCTGAATGGTCAGCTGACCGGTCGGGCTGATCTGCATATTCCCGTTACGGGTATAGGCTTCACTGCCGTCGGCGGTGCGAACTGCCAGCCAGCCATCCTGCTGGACCGCCACATCCAGCGGACGCTCGGTATAGTCGAGCGACCCCTGTGTCATATCGGCACCCGGCGTTGAGGCGGCAACCAGCGTACGCGTTGGCAGAGACCAGCCGCTGACCGGCACCGCGCGCAGCGCGTTCAGCTGCGCCCGGAAGCCCGGTGTTGAAGCATTCGCGAGGTTGCTGGCGGTAACAGACTGCTGCTCCATCGTCTGACTGGCCGCGCCCATTGCGGTATATATTGCGTGATCCATAAAGCAATCCCGTTAGCGTATTAGCGAAGGTTAACCAGGGTGTTGAGGATCTGATCCTGGGTTTTAATGGTCTGGCTGTTCGCCTGATAGTTACGCTGCGCCACGATCATATTCACCAGCTCTTTACTCAGATCAACGTTGGAGGCTTCCAGCGCGCCTGAGGTCAGATTGCCGTAAGTACCGGTACCGGCAAGGCCGATAGCCGCCTGCCCGGATGAGCTTGAGGCTGACCAGACGTTATCCCCTTCCGACTTCAGCCCTTCCGGGTTAGAGAAGCTCGCCAGCACGATCTGACCCAGCAGCTGGGTTTTACGGTTGGAGTAAGTCCCGCTGATGGTGCCGTCATCGTTAATGGTGTAGCCGGTAAGATCGCCAGGCGAATAGCCATCCTGCGTCGGGTTACCAAAGTTGGTCGCGCCGGTGTTCTGCTGCAGGCTGCCCAGTACGCTCAGATCAATCGGCTGGTTTGCTGCCGCGCCGTTGGAGCCGTCAATGGTCAGACGGATGGTGTTAGCTGAAGTCAGCTTGCCGCTGGTGTCAAACGTCATGGTGAAGTTACCGGCGGCCTTACCGGTGGTGGAGTCAATCGCGTGTACCGCCCAGGTATTATCCGCGCTCTTGGCGTAGTAGAGATCCAGCGCGTGATCGTTACCCTGCGAGTCATACACGGTCACGGTGCTTTTGGCGTTATAGCTGTCCACTTTGCTGGTATCGAACGGCGTGACGGTCGGGACCGCATCGGTTGAGTTCAGGTTTGACACCAGGGTCGCCGCGGTAGTGGCGCGCGCTGACATCTGCGTGGTAGGAATGCTCAGCGCAATCGGGTTCGCACCGTTCTGAATGGTCGGCGGAGTGCCGTTTGCCGGGTAACCGGTGACCTTCATCCCCTGGGTGTTCACCAGGTTACGGTTTTCATCCAGCGTAAACTGGCCGTTGCGTGAATAGAACACGCCGCCGCTGGCGTCGGTCATACGGAAGAAGCCGTTACCGCTCAGCGCCACATCCAGCCCGCGGCTGGTTGAGGTGGTGGTGCCGTCGTTGAAGTTCTGGATCACCGCCGCCACTTTGGTACCCATACCCACGTTAGAGCCCGCGAACATATCGGCAAACGCGATGGTGCTTGACTTAAAGCCCGCCGTGGCGGAGTTGGCGATGTTGTTACCAATGACATCAAGGTTGCTGGAAGCAGCACCCAGGCCGCTCACCGCTTGTGAAAAAGACATGTAATCTCTCCTGCTAAGGGGTTAGTCAGAGAATCTGACGAATTTCATCGAGGGTCGCGGAGCCCATGGTGCCGAGATCCAGTTTCGCGGTGTTGTTCACGGTGCTGACGCCATTGACATAGGCGTAGTTCAGCGGTTGTGCCACCAGCTGTGTGCTGCCATTGCTGGCGGCGAGTGCTACAGAATATTTGCCATCCGGCGCGACGCTGCCGTCATCCAGTTTGCCGTCCCAGGAGAAGGTGTGTACCCCTGCGGTCAGGCCGCCCAGATCGATGTTGCGTACCACGTTGCCGTTGGCATCTTTAACCGTCACGCTGGTGCCGGTTGACGCCGTGCCCAGCTCCACGCCAAACGGCGTCGTGGTGCCTTTGCCAACCAGAACCTGATCGCCTTTGACCATCACGCCATGCCCGATCAGCGTGGAGCTCTGCAGCGACTGGCTGGTGCTGATCTGGCCGGAAATCGATCCCAGCGTGGTGTTCAGCTTCTCAATACCGCTCAGGGTGTTGATCTGCGCCAGCTGTGTGGTGAGCTGGCTGTTATCCATCGGATTAGTAGGGTCCTGATTCTGCATCTGCGTCACCAGCATGTTCAGAAACTGATTCTGCAGCTCCTGCGCGCTGTTACCGGTGCCGGCCGAGCCGGAGCTCAGGATCGTCGGGTCGAGATTGTCTTTAATGCCTACGGTTAAGCTCATCGTGTCTCTCCGTTACTGCCCGATGGTGAGCGTTTTCATCATCATCGACTTCACTGTGTTCAGGACTTCGACGTTGGCCTGATAGCTGCGCGACGCAGACATGGTGTTGACCGTTTCAGCGACCACATCCACATTGGGCATTTTGACGTAGCCTTTCTGATCGGCCATCGGATTGCCCGGGTCATAAACCAGTTTTGCAGGCGTTGGGTCGTTGACCACGCCGGCCACTTTAACGCCGCCGGTAGCCGCGCCCTGGGCGGCATTGGTCTGGAAAATCACCTGCTTTGCCACATAGGGCTGTCCATCCGGTCCGGTTACGCTGTCGGCGTTGGCCAGGTTACTGGCGCTGACGTTAAGCCGCTGCGACTGCGCCGTCATCGCCGAGCCGGCGATATCAAAAATATTCAGCAATGCCATGCTTATTGCCCCTGCAGTACGCTCATCATGCCTTTGATCTGGCTGCTGATGAGGGTGAGATCGGTTTGATACTTCAGGCTGTTATCTGCGAACTGCGTACGCTCACGATCCATATCAACCGTGTTGCCATCTGCAGCAGGCTGGTCGGGAATGCGATACAGCAGATCCATCGCGGGCTGCGCCTGCGTTTGTGCTTCAATATGGCGCGATGAGGTCACATTCAGCGCCAGACCGCTGCCCTGCGCGCGTCCGTTCTGCATCACTTTGTTCAGCTGGCTGGCAAAGTCGATATCGCGCGCCTGATACCCGGGGGTATCCGCATTGGCAATATTTGACGCCAGAATCTCCTGACGCTGTGCACGCAGGTTTAACGCTTCGGTACCGAATCGCAGTGCGGCATCGAGTTTGTCGAGCATGCTTCCTCCGCGAATGAAAATTTTGAGCTGACAGCTTAATCGGAGGATTGCAAGGGCGATCGTCTGAATAACAGCAAAAATCACAGCTATTTTTAGCCTTGATTTTTTTTTGCAGCGGGTAGACTCATCAGCAACTTTCAGTCAGGAGGCGTTATGCGCAGAGCAACACATGGGCTGATTCTGTCGGTACTGCTGCTGGCGCTGCCAGGCTATGCAGCCGATCTGAATGCGCAGCTGACATCCTATTTTAAAGCGCGCGATCCGCAGCACGCCGCTGGCATGGTGGTGATTGTTCGTACACCGCCCGCGCAGTGGCCCGACTGCGAGACGCCGCAGCTGCAGCTGCCCGGCAACAGCCGCCAGTGGGGCAATCTGAGCATTGCCGCCAGCTGCGGACAGAATCGTCGCTATCTGCAGGTGCAGGTACAGGTGACGGGTGACTATCTGGTGGCGAATCACCAGCTCACGCGCGGCACCGTTGTCAGCGCGGCGGATTTCAGAACGGAAACGGGCCGGCTCGATACGCTGCCAGCCCGCGCGCTGGTTGACGGCACGCCTCTGGCCGAGGCAATTGCCCTGCGGGATATTCCGCCTGGTCAGCCGGTTACGGCCTCAATGCTGCGCCAGCCGTGGCGGGTTAAAACCGGCCAGTCGGTGATGGTCACGGCGAGCGGCGACGGCTTTAATGCCAGCAGCGAAGGCCGGGCGCTGAGCAACGCCGGCGTGGCACAGACGGTTCGGGTACGCATGGGAAATGGTCAGGTGGTAAGCGGTCGCGTCGGCGAGGATGGGAATATTCTGATATCACTCTAAAGCGCTAAAGAACAGAGGTGTTCAGCCGATAGAGATAACAGCTAAAATATAACCCTATGCCGATTCAGTGGGCGCATCCCACTGTACTTACAGGAGCCAAGCCATGAGCATCGACAAAACCCAACCGCTGAAACCGGTCAGCACGGTACAGCCCCGTGACGCCAGTGACAACGCAGGCAAAGTGCGTCAGAACCCTGCGCCGGCCGCCCCTGCCGCCAGCGAAAAGAGTGCCGAAGTCAGCCTGAGCTCGCTTAAGGCGCAGCTGAAGGAGTCAGGCAGCCACGATATCAATACCGCTCGCGTTGAGCAGTTAAAAACCGCCATCCGCAATGGCGATCTGAAAATGGATACCGGCAAAATTGCGGATGCATTAATCGCTGATACCCGGAAATATTTAGAAGGCAACTGATCCCGATGGATAATCTGCTGACCACCCTGGATAAAATGCAGGACGTACTGGCTTCACTGACTCAGATCATTGAGGAAGAGCAGCAGCAGCTCGCAGCCGGTCAGGTTAACGGCAACCTGCTGCAGCGTATTACTGAAGATAAAGCTGCGCTGCTGACAACCTTACATTATCTGGATGAAATGCGTCACAGCACGGAGAAAGCGCTCGGTACAGAGGCGCCCTATCGCGGTCAGCAGGATATCGCCCGGCGCTGGGCCAGTATTACGCGCGTCACGCAGCAGCTGCGCGACGCCAATCAGCATAACGGACTGTTATTGCAGCATCAGGTCGCGTTTACCCGCGATGCGCTGCAGGTGCTGAAGCCGCATCAGACCCAGGCATTTTATGGCCCGGACGGACGCGGACTGGGCCAGGCCACGCTGCGCAGCAAAGGCTGACGCAGCGGCCAGGGCAGCCCGGCTGCCCTGGCAATGTGCACTCAGGCAACGGTGCGGCGGGCAAAATCGCGCGGCCGGAATCCCAGTGCGCCCAGCACCACAAAGTAGGCTCCCCCGCCCACGGCACAGACCGCTGCCAGGCGCGCCAGCCGCCAGCCCATCTCGCCCTCTTCCCAGGCAGGCATCACCTGCAGCATGCCCAGCAGCGCGGCGGCCATGACCGCAACCGCGATAAACAGGCGTAACAAAAAGCCCATCCAGCCCGGCTGCGGCTGGAAAATATCCTGTTTGCGCAGCTGCCAGTAGAGCAGTGCGGCGTTCAGGCAGGCTGCCAGCCCAATGGAGAGCGACAGGCCCGCATGCTTCAGCGGACCGATAAACGCCAGATTCATCAGCTGCGTCATAATCAGCGTGACTATGGCTATCTTCACCGGCGTTTTAATATCCTGCCGCGAGTAGAAACCTGGCGCCAGCACCTTGACCACAATCAGCCCCATCAGCCCCACGGAATAGGCGATCAGCGCGCGCTGCGTCATTGCCGCATCAAAAGCAGTGAATTTTCCGTACTGAAACAGCGCAATCGTCAGCGGTCCGGCCAGAATGCCCAGCGCCACCGCGCAGGGCAGCGCCAGCAGAAAACAGAGGCGCAATCCCCAGTCCATCAGCCGCGAATACTCGGCCTGATTACCGCTGGAGAAACTCTTCGCCAGCGACGGCAGTAGAATGGTCCCCAGCGCCACGCCCAGCACGCCGGAGGGAAACTCCATCAGGCGGTCAGCGTAGTACATCCACGAGACGGAACCTGACACCAGAAAGGAGGCGAAAATGGTATTGATGATGAGTGAGATCTGGCTCACCGATACGCCGAGGATCGCCGGGCCCATCTGGCGCATCACGCGCCAGACGCCGGCATCGCGCAGATTGATGCGCGGCAGCACCAGCATGCCAATCTTTTTCAGGTGCGGCAGCTGATAACCAAGCTGCAGCACGCCGCCCACGACTACCGCCCACGCCAGCGCCATAATCGGCGGATTAAAGTGCGGCGCGGCAAACAGCGCAAAGCCGAGCATGCTGATATTCAGCAGCGTGGGCGCAAACGCCGGAACCGAAAAGCGATTCCAGGTGTTGAGGATCGCGCCCGCCAGCGACGCCAGCGAAATCAGCATAATATAGGGGAACGTCACCCGCAGCAGCGCGCTGGTGAGTGCAAATTTATCGGCGGTATCCGCAAAGCCGGGGGCCGTAAGCATAATCACCCAGGGCGCAGCAAACATGCCCAGCACCGTGACCACAGCCAGCGCCAGCGTCAGTAAACCTGACACATACGCCACAAAAACCCGGGTGGCCTCTTCGCCCTGCTTCGCTTTGTACTCAGCCAGAATCGGGACAAACGCCTGCGAGAACGCGCCTTCGGCAAAAATACGGCGCAGCAGATTCGGCAGTTTAAACGCCACAAAAAACGCATCCGTCGCCATCCCGGCGCCAAATACGCGCGCCACAATGGCATCGCGGGCAAAGCCCAGCACGCGGGAAAACAGGGTCATCGAACTGACCGCAGCCAGCGATTTTAACAAATTCATAATGAAGGGTGCGTCCTGAAAAGTCGGGAAAAAGCGTCACACAGCACGGGCATCCGCGATGCCCGGCGTTAGTCTACTGAGGTCGCGGCAAATGACCAGCACGGAGTGTTACAAGGCGTTATTCCCGCTCCACCTCGCGGATCAGTTTTTCCGTGATACGCTGCGCCACCAGCGCCTGCTCGCCGCTGGTTTCAGGCATAGTCTGATTTTCCACACAGCGGATAAAGTGATGCGCTGCACCGGTAAAACCGCGCTGGGTCAGATGACTCTGCCACGCAGGCGGCACCTCGCGCAGCAGCCCGCGGCTGTTCTCCTGCTGCCAGTCGCGCATCTCCTCAATCTGATAGTAATCTCCGTCACAGACCGCGGTGACCACCTCCCGCTGCGTGCCGGCGCGCCGGTGCATACTGGTAGAAATCTGCAGCGCACCGGCGCTGAAATGGTGCTCTGCGTAGAGCAGAGCCCCCTCATCGGTGGTGCGGATATGGCCTTCACCCGGCTGCAGTTTGCCCCCGGCCAGCCACAGGGCGGTATCCACCACGTGCAGGTAATCATCCAGCAGCGTAAAGCGCACTCCCTGCGGCCCGACGCTATCCATACGATGCTTTTCGATCCGCAGCGAAGCGGCGCGCGGCATTTCCTGCTTCAGCTGCTGATAACGCGGGGCAAAGCGCCGGTTAAATGCCACCATGAGTTTGCGCTGGCGTTTTTCTGCCAGTGCAACCAGCGCTTCCGCCTGCTGCAGCGTTTCTGCCAGCGGTTTATCCACGCAGACATCTTTACCCGCCAGCAGCAGCGCCTGCACCACGTCAAAGTGCGAGGCGGTGCTGCTGTGGACAAACACGGCGTCGCAGGCCGCGGCCAGCGCGTCAAGCCGGTCAAAACAGGGAATGCGATAGCGGGCGCATAGCGCCTGCGCCTTAACCTGGTTGGGTGAAAACGCGCCCGCCAGCTGCCAGTTATCTGCCTGTGAGAGCACCGGCAGCCAGGCTTTCTGCGCAATCCCGCCTAACCCGGCAATACCAATTCGCAGCGTCATCTTAATGCTCCTGTGCCAGCAGCTGAGTCAGCTGTATTTGTAGTTCGGCCACCTGCTGCTCCAGCACGGCAACGCGATCGCTGAGTTCCGCTTCGCCGGCGGCAGGTGCCGGAGAGAACGTCGCCTCCTCTGCGGCAAGCAGATGCCGGTAACGGCTTTCGCGACGGCCCGGCTCTCGCGCCATTTTCGCGACTACAGGCCCGTCCGTCCGGCTCAGCAGCTTCTCCAGCGTCTGCTCAACTTCATTGACATCGCTGAATTCATACAGCCTGCCGCTGCGGGTGCGCAGCTCGCCTGGCGTTTGCGCTCCGCGCAGCAGCAGCAGCGTCATTACGGCGACTTCGGCGGCGCTGAGTTGCAGATGGCCAAACGCAGAGTTACAGAAGCGCTGCGCATATTTGCTGACCCGCTGGCTGGCACCGCTGCTGGCGGTCACCAGGTGCTTTTTAACCAGCTCATCCAGCTGTGTCTGCACCTCCTCTTCGCTGAGCGTCATAACCGGCTCACGATTCGATTTCTGATTACAGGCGGCCACCACGCCGTTCAGCGATAGCGGATAATATTCAGGCGTAGTGATCTGCTTTTCCAGCAGCGCACCCAGCACGCGCAGCGCCTGGGAAGAGAGCGCAATTTTCATAAGTCCGTTTCCTTTTAAAAGGGTGTGCGCTTATCCGGCGTCCACGCATGCCACGTCAGCGCGGTCAGTACGTGATCCTGCCAGCGGCCATCAATGAGCAGATAGTTTTTTGCATAGCCTTCCTGCTCAAAACCGAGACGCGCCAGCAGGTCACCGCTGCGCTGATTGTGGGGCATATAGTTAGCCATAATGCGGTGCATCCGTTGCTGTCGCTGCATATAGCGGATTGCCGACTGCAGCGCTTCAAACATCATGCCCTGCCCCTGCCACTTTTCGCCCAGCGAATAGCCGAGATAGCAGGCGTGAAAGGAGCCACGCAGAACATTGCTGAAATTTGCCACGCCGCGGATCTCATGTTCATCGGGATCCATCAGCACAAAATAGAAAGCGGAGCCCTGCTTATGCAGATCGCCAATCAGGCCCAGTCGCGCCTGCCAGCCGGAGGGGTAGCAGTGGCTGTCATCGCGCACCGGCTCCCACGGCTTGAGAAACGCGCGGTTTTCCGCGTAATAGTCTGCCAGCCGCCAGGCGTCGCGTTCATGCACCAGACGCACCACCAGACGATCGGTTGTAAGCCGCACGCGCGGGCCTGCAGAGCGATAGCCAAACATCAAATCTCCTGAAATCCTTAGCGAAAGAGCGCGGAATGCCGCTGACATTTTCTTCACTATAACCGCCCCGCAGGCTGCGACACAACGTTGCTGAATAAGCGTGTGGTTTGCCCCTTCCACGGTTCTCTTCCATACTTCCGGCAGGATCGGAAAAAGGGTGAATACCTCACCCGGAAAACCACAGGAGAAACGGGATGAAACTTTACATCTACGATCACTGCCCCTTCTGCGTAAAAGCGCGCATGATTTTCGGCTTAAAGAATCTGCCGATAGAACTGGTGGTTATGCTGAATGATGACGAAGCGACGCCGGTAAAACTGATTGGCCAGAAAATGGCACCGGTATTACAAAAAGCGGACGGCAGCGCCATGCCGGAGAGTATGGAGATTGTGCACTGGGTAGACAGGCAGGATGGCGAACCGCTGCTGACCGGCAAAACTAATCCGGCCGTCTCTGACTGGCTGCGCCACGTCAACAGCTATATCAACAAGCTTTTAATTCCCCGTATCGCCGACGCCGCGTTTGCCGAATTTGCCACTCCGGAGGCGCGACGCTATTTTCACGACAAAAAAGAGGCAAGCCTTGGTGATTTCACCGAGCTGCGCAAGCATGCCCCCGGCCTGATCAAAAAGATCAGTGACGATCTGCGCCAGCTGGATCGGCTGATCGTGAAGCCCAACGCCGTTAACGGTGAGCTCTCAGAGGATGATATTCACCTGTTCCCGCTGCTGCGCTCGCTGACGCTGGTATCAGGCATCGACTGGCCGAGCCGTGTCACCGATTATCGCGATAACATGGCGAAACAGACGCAGGTCAATCTGCTCTCTTCTATTGCCGCCTGAATGCTAAACAGAGAGAAACCCGGTCCCGGGTTTCTCATCTTATCTGATGACACCTCGCGCCGATTCAGGCAGGCTTAGCGCTGTTTGCCACACCGGAATGAGGATCCAATGAAAAAGAAATTCTGTGGAATCGCGGCGCTGCTTGGCATGCTGCTGCTCAGCGGCTGTAATCAGCTGACGCAATACACTATCACGGAACAGGAAGTGAATCAGGCGCTGCAAAAGCGCAACAATTTTGAAAAAGAGATTGGCGTCTCCGGCCTTATCAATGCGCATATCGTGCTTAGCGATCTCAGCAGCGAAATCGGGCGTGAAGAACCTGATCGCGTAACCCTTTCCGGTAAAGCGAAAATTGATGTGACCTCACTGTTTGGTCCGCAGCAGGCTGAGATGCTGCTGAAAATGAAGGCGCAGCCGGTTTATAACGCGCAGGAAGGTGCTATCTACCTGCACAACCTCTCGATTGTTGATGCACAGGTGGTGCCGGAAAAAATGGCGTCGATTGTAAAAACACTGACGCCCTATCTTAATCAGTCTCTGCAGCACTATTTCAACGAGCGTCCGGCCTATCTGCTGAGCGCGGACCGCAGCAAAGGCGAAGCGCTGGCGAAAAAGCTGGCGAAAGGACTGGAAGTCAAACCGGGCCAGCTGGTGATCCCTTTTACCGACTGATGTAATCCCATGCGGCCAGCGTTTGCCTGGCCGCCTGCGTCACCGCTCTCCAGCGATAAAAAGCCGTGCAAACGGTTGCCTGCCCGCTTAAGATATCGCCCCGGCCTGAATGCGCCATTCTGTTTTCACTTAAGCCGGAGCCTGACCATGACCTCTCAACCACAGCACATCACTATCCGCCGCCCTGATGACTGGCATATTCACCTGCGCGACGGCGTGATGCTTGAAAGCGTTCTGCCCTATACCAGCGCTGTAAATGGCCGGGCAATTGTCATGCCTAATCTGGTGCCGCCGGTTACCAGCGTGGCGGCGGCCAGCGCATATCGCGCGCGCATTCTTGCCGCCCTGCCCGCCGCGCACAACTTTACGCCACTGATGACCTGCTATCTGACCGATTCACTCGATCCGGATGAAATTGAAGCGGGTTTTCGCGCCGGCGTATTTACGGCTGCTAAGCTCTATCCGGCGCATGCCACCACTAACTCAAGCCACGGCGTAACGAATACCGCAGCGATTGCCAGCGTGCTGGAACGCATGCAGGAGATAGGCATGCCGATGCTGGTGCATGGCGAAGTCACTGATTCCCACATTGATATTTTTGATCGCGAAGCGCGCTTTATTGAAACCGTGCTGCATCCGCTGCGCCAGCAGTTTCCCGGCCTGAAAGTGGTCATGGAGCACATCACCACAAAAGAGGCGGCTGACTATGTGGCTGACGGTAACGCGCTGCTGGCAGCCACCATTACCCCGCAGCATCTGATGTTCAACCGTAACCATATGCTGGTGGGCGGGATCCGGCCTCACCTCTACTGCCTGCCTGTTCTGAAGCGCAATACGCACCAGCAGGCGCTGCGTCAGCTGGTAGCCAGCGGCCATCCGCGCGTTTTTCTCGGCACGGATACTGCGCCCCATCTGCGGCATGCCAAAGAAGCAAGCTGCGGCTGTGCAGGCGTCTTCAATGCGCCGACCTCTCTGCCCGCTTACCTTACCGTGTTTGAAGAGCTCAACGCACTGCACCACTTTGAAGCGTTCTGCTCAGAAAATGGTCCGAATTTTTATGGACTGCCGCTTAACGAGGAAACGCTGACGCTGGTCCGCGAGCCCTGGCAGGTTGCTGAAAGCGTCACCGCAGGCGACGATACGCTGGTGCCCTTCCTCGCGGGTGAAACGCTTAACTGGCGCATCAAAGAATAAGCGATTACTGCTTGCCTTCGGCATGACTATACTGTACAAATAACCAGTATATTAAACCGGAGGCGTCTATGCGTATCGATATTACCGTAGCGAAAAATCGCCCGCTGCCTGCAGGTGCCCTGGATGCGCTTGGCGCAGAGCTTTCACGTCGTATTGCGCAGGATTTCCCGGAGGGCGAACATCACGTTAATGTGCGTTATGCCACCGGTAACCAGCTGAGCGTAACCGGCGGCTGTAAAACCTCGCGCGATCGCATTACCGATATTTTACAGGAAACCTGGGAAAGCGCCGACGACTGGTTTACGCACGATTAACCGCCAATGTGCCGTTTTTGCCGGGTTTCGCCCCGGCTTTTTTTGTTTCATTTTCCCTCGCCAGAAAAACAGCCGCCATCTAGACTCAGGTTTACCGATCCCCTATTCTTGCCTCGCCATGCTTACAGGAGGTGTTTGACAGATGATCACAGATAAACCCGAAGAGGCGATGACCTTTGGCGAACTGCTGGCGCTCATTGGCGAGCAGCAGCGCCGTTTAACCGTACTTGAAAGCGCCTTTACCAGCCTGACGCTCTCGCTTGACGCGTCCGCTGTCCAGCAACTTGCACAGAACCTGACGCTTGAAGCGCAAAACCAGCAACACGATGCGTCGCTGCAGCAGCAATTCTTCCGCATGGCGGAAACACTCCGGCAGCGCACAGTTCCGCTTTCTGCTGAAGCACAGCCCTGATATAACAGGACAGCGTCCGGCATGTTACGCTAAAGTTTCGGCCATTTTTGCCGATAAAACAGATAACGTGCCGGACCGGCTGCATCAGTCATAATAAGTAAACCCGCCGTCTGACGGAGCTTTTACAGCATTTTCTGGTGCTTTTCGCAGTTATATAGCTGCATTTCCATACTGTTCGCCTGTCTGACCGCTATTTCATGTTATAATTAGCTCGCTAGTGCATGTAGCAGCCGCATTGAACCTCAAGAAGCACTTCGTTTAACGAGTAATAAGGAGGTTATAATGGACAGTAATAAAGACGTCATCCAGACTCATCCCCTGATTGGATGGGACATCAGCACCGTAGACAGCTATGACGCCATGATGATACGCCTGCACTCGCTCTCCTCGCAGGATCAAAAAGAAGAAGAAGCTGACGTCGGTTTGACCTACTGGTTAACCACTGACGTTGCCAGACAGTTTATTTCTATACTGGAAGCTGGCATCGCTAAAATAGAATCTACTGAGCAAAACCTGCGCGATAGTCGCAAGCACTGATTATCCTGTTGCGCGAAAAAGGCACCCGTCGGGTGCCTTTTTCATATCGCTCCCGCTTTTGGTATGCTGTTGAAAAATTTCGCCGTTTTGCAGGAGTGTTCGTGTCATGGTTTACGATCTGATTATCGTGGGCAGTGGTTCAGTCGGGGCCGCTGCGGGTTTCTACGCTACGCAGGCTGGCTTATCGGTGCTAATGATCGACAGCGCTCATCCCCCTCATCAGCAGGGAACACACCACGGAGAGACCCGACTGATTCGCCATGCCTATGGTGAAGGAGAGCGTTATGTGCCGCTGATATTGCGGGCCCAGTCGCTGTGGGATGCGCTGGAACAGCAGAGCGGCGAGCGTATCATGCATCGCAGCGGTATCCTCAACCTCGCACCCGTTAACTCACCCTTTATTCAGAATGTTATTCACAGCGCAAAAACCTGGCAGCTGGATGTTCAGCTGCTGCAGGCAGATGAGGTACGACAGCGCTGGCCACAGTTTACCGTGCCGGATGACTATATCGGGGTCTTTGAGCCGGCGTCGGGCTATCTGAAATGTGAAGAGGCGGTGCGCAGCTGGATTAAACTGGCTGAACAGGCTGGCTGTGCCCAGCTGTTCAATTGCCCGGTCAGCGATATCGGCCGAGACGGTGAACTGCAGCAGGTCACCACGCTTGATGGGATTTATCGCGCGCGCAAGCTGCTGGTCAGCGCCGGTACCTGGGTCAGCGAGCTGATAGCCGATCTGCCGGTTACACCAGTACGCAAAGTGTTTGCCTGGTATCAGGCTGACGGCCGCTACAGTGAAAACAATCAGTTTCCTGGCTTTGCCGTTGAGATGCCGGATGGCAGTCAGTTTTACGGATTCCCGGCGGATAATAACGCGCTTAAAGTGGGACGACACGATGGAGGTCAGGTCATGCAGCGCCCGCAGGATCGCAAACCTTTTGGGGCTATTGCCTCAGATGGCAGCGAAGCATTTGGTTTTCTGCGGCAGTTTTTGCCTGGCGTTGGCGTCTGTTTACACGGCGAGGCGTGCAGTTATGACAACACTCCCGATGAAGATTTTATCATCGATACCCTGCCGGATGACCCTGACCGCTTAATCATTACCGGCCTCAGCGGTCATGGCTTTAAATTTGCCAGCGTTCTGGGAGAACTCGCCAGCGAATTTGCTCAGGATAAACCCTTTAGCTTTGATCTTACGCCCTTTTCTCTGCATCGCTTTTCATAATGTTCAGGCTGGCAGCGTCACTGCCAGCCCTACCTTTACATTTGTTTACGTCTGATACGCATTAATGACTCATCACGTGTAGCAATGATATTTATTCCCCGGACGCTGACAGCTTTCAGTCAATATTACTGAAGCAGTAGCGCTCTGCTATTTTAATATTTTGATAACACCCTGCTTTTTTTATAGAAAAGTAAGGCACATTGCTTTTAGTTAACAAATTAAGGATGCTTGCAGCACTTATTTCATGGACAGGAATAAACGTTATGTGGCGCAATACGGCAGATCGCTTCGGTCTGCTCTCTATTATTATTCACTGGAGTATGGCGGTCGCCCTCTACGCGATGTTTGCCCTGGGATTATGGATGACAGGGCTGGGCTATTATGACAGTTGGTACCATACTGCGCCGGACATTCATAAAAGCGTCGGAATAATACTGTTCATCCTGCTGCTGGTGCGCCTGCTCTGGCGCTGGCATTCCCCTGTACCGGCCCCACTTACCAGCTATTCTGTCGCGGTACGCCGTACCGCCCGTGGGGCGCATGCCCTGCTTTATCTGCTGTTGCTTCTGCTGCTTGTTAGCGGCTACCTGATTTCTACTGCTGACGGCAAACCCGTCTCTGTGTTTGGCTGGTTTAGCCTGCCTGTCCTCGCTGCTGGCGGGCCACAGCAGGCAGACCTGGCCGGCACGCTGCATTTATGGCTGGCCTGGAGCCTGGTTCTGCTTTCAGCGCTGCATGCCCTGGGTGCGGTTAAGCATCATATTATCGATCGGGACGCGACGCTCAGGCGCATGCTCGGTTTACGCTCACGTTTACTCTCTCAAAAGGATGTCTCATGATCAGGAAAACATTTCTGGCCGTCAGTGCCGCCGCGCTGTTTGCCACCAGCCTCCACGCCAGCGCCGCAGAGTATAAAATTGATAAAGAGGGGCAGCATGCGTTTGTACAGTTTCGCATTCAGCACCTCGGTTACAGCTGGTTATATGGCACATTCAAAGATTTCGACGGCGGATTCACGTTTGATGAGGCTAATCCGTCTGCCGATAAAGTGACTGTCACGATCAATACCGGAAGTCTGGATACCAACCATGCCGAGCGCGACAAGCACCTGCGCAGCGCGGACTTCCTTAACAGCAGTAAATATCCTCAGGCGACATTTACTTCTACTGAGATTAAAAAAGAGGGCGAGCGTTATAAAGTCACCGGCGATCTGACGCTGAACGGCGTAACAAAACCGGTTACGCTGGATGCGCGCCTGATGGGTGAAGGGAAAGATCCCTGGGGTGGTTACCGGGCAGGTTTTGAAGCCAGCGGTGAAGTGGTCCTGAAAGAGTTTAATATCAGCAAGGATCTTGGCCCTGCTTCACAGAAGGCTGAGCTGATTATCTCTGTAGAGGGAGTACGTCAGTAAGCTGCAAGCCGCCTGAGATGACTCTCTCAGGCGGCGCCTGCCATTATGACTTATCGGGTGCAGGGATAGTCATGGTCATATTCAGCAGACCACGCGATTTGTTAAACACCTTATTGCCGTTTTCGCGTCCGGCACGCCGTGCGCGCTGCTCTTCAGGCGACAGTTTTGCTTCTTCCATGCAGATTGGGCTACAGCAATTCTGGTATTTTTCAGCGCAGGCGGGACACTGAATAAACAGCAGATGGCAGCCATCATTAACACAGTTAGTATGACTGTCGCACGGTGTACCGCACTGGTGGCAGCTGGAAAGGATATCATCAGAAATACGCTCGCCCATACGCTCATCAAAGACAAAATTTTTGCCTTTGAAACGTACCGGTAATCCCTGCTCGCGCGCACGACGCGTATATTCAATGATGCCGCCTTCAATGTGATAGACATCATCAAAGCCGTTATGCTTCATCCAGGCACTCGCTTTTTCACAGCGAATACCGCCGGTGCAGTACATCACAATTTTTTTATCTTTCTTATCCTGCAGCATATCAACCGCCATAGGCAGCTGATCGCGGAAAGTATCCGCAGGCACTTCCAGCGCATTGTCAAAATGGCCCACTTCAAACTCATAGTGGTTACGCATGTCGACAAACACGGCATCAGGATCGTCCAGCATCGCATTCACGTCTGCTGCTTTCAGATAGCTGCCTACATCGCTGGCATCAAAAGTGCCATCGTCGATGCCATCGGCAACAATACGGTCGCGCACTTTCAGGCGCAGCACCCAGAATGATTTACCGTCATCATCCAGTGCAATATTCATGCGCAGATTATTCAGCGCCGGATCAAAAGCGTACAGCATCGCTTTCATCGCTTCATATTTCCCGGCCGGCACGCTGATCTGCGCGTTAATTCCTTCCCGGGCCACATAGACACGACCAAATACGCTGAGCGCTGTCAGCGCAATATAGAGGCGATCGCGGAACGCCTTAGGATCGTTGATCTGGAAATATTTATAAAAAGAGACTGTCGTACGCGGCTCGGTTTCCGCCAGCATGCGATCTTTCAGCTCTTTATTGGAAACGAGGTTATGTAACACTGGCATGGTGAACACCTGTTAGCAATGAGAGAATTTCAGGGCGCACATGATACCTGAATTCACAGCTGTGCCTAGTCCCCGGACCAAATTGACGGGACGCATTTGTACTGGCTCTCTATGCTGAACTGTCTGTTATTCCGGCAAACGCCAGCCTGACAGCCGCTGTGAACGCGGTGTGATTACAGTTAACGACAAAAAATGGCATAATTGCGTTATATAACAGAAACCGGACTCTCTGGTACAGAACGCAGGATACTGATTCTTCCATGACCCAACTTCCGCAATTTACCCGTGAACTGCTTCATCCGCGCTACTGGCTCACCTGGCTGGGCATTGGATTTTTATACGTGCTGGTCTTACTTCCCTACCCGCTTTTGTATGCATTTGGCTGCAGTCTGGGACGTATTGCTATGCGTTTTATGAAACGACGCACAGAGGTTGCCCGACGCAATCTGGCGCTCTGCTTTCCTGATATGCCCGCCAGCGACCGCGAGGCGATGGTTAAACATAACTTTGAATCAGTCGGAATGGGGCTGATTGAAACCGGTATGGCCTGGTTCTGGCCCGACTGGCGTATTCGCAAATGGGTTAAGCCGGAAGGACTGGAGAATGTGACGCAGGCGCTGGCAGAGAAGCGCGGAATTCTGCTGATCGGCATGCATTTTCTGACCCTTGAGCTGGGGGCTCGCGTGTTTGGCATGTACAACCCGGGTATTGGTGTTTATCGTCCGAACGATAACCGACTGCTCGACTGGCTGCAGACCTGGGGCCGGATGCGCTCCAATAAAAGTATGCTGGATCGCAAAGATCTCAAAGGCATGATCCGGGCGCTCAAAAATAATGACATCATCTGGTACGCGCCGGATCACGATTACGGCCCGCGCAGCAGCGTGTTTGCGCCTTTCTTTGCCGTCAAAGAGGCCGCCACAACGACCGGAACCCATATGCTGATTCGCCTGGCTAATCCCAGCGTGGTGCCTTTTCTGGCGCGTCGTCTGCCGGACGGACGCGGCTACGAGCTGAAACTGATGCCGGATATTCGCCATCAGTTCTCACTGGAGAGTGAGCTGGATACGGCAACGGTAATGAACCGCGTGGTTGAAGAGACCGTGTTGCTCGCGCCTGAGCAATATATGTGGCTGCACCGCCGCTTTAAAACCCGCCCGGAAGGCCAGCCGTCGCGTTACTGAAGCAGCATAGCGTTCAGGCTATCAGCCCTGTCTCTGATAGCCTGAACCGCACCTGATATGTCCATCAGATCCAGCGTTATATCCGGTTTTGTCTTAAAAGCATTAACTCCGGTAACAGGTTACGTGGCCGAGCCGGGCTGCTTTAACGCGCATTACCAGACAGACTCCCGTCCCATCTCTTGTTTCTGCGCCAGACTTATCAATTAAAAGAGTGCAATCTGGTCCTGATCATCTATAATTCCAGGCCTAATCCTATTTATTTTTTTCAAAATCGTTTGACTTACTTATCAATGCAGAAAAATTGACTTATTTTACAATGCGTTGTCGATAAAACAGGCTGCTTATTCCATATCATTGCTTTAAAAGTTTTTTTAATTACTTTATTACGCTGGTTCACTCTGCTGATTCCGGTTAATTTCGTTTGCAACAGTTAACCAATTAGCTGTTCTCAGAAAAATAAAAAAGATTACACACAGCAAATCTCATGCAGGACAAAATAATATGAACAAAGGTCATTATTATTACGTTACGATCGGTACCGATCAGGAAGGCTATCATCTGCTGCATCGCAAAGAGTGCAAACGGATGCCGCTTAAAGAAGATATGGTGTTTATCGGCACCCTTTATAATCTGAATCAGGCGCTGGCCACCGCGCGTATTAACTTTAAGAAAGTGAAACCGTGTATCAAATGCTGTATTCGTTACTCTGCACCGGTGATGCGCGAAACTGTCCGGCCGGTCCTGCACTTCCCGCAAAAAATGCTCTGAAGCGTACGGGCAGGTGATTTTTCCCTCACCTGCCCGTACTGCTCGCCTCCCTGACTGCGTTCTGCAAATTTTCGTCTATCCTTCTGTAAAATCCCCTTTTTACAGTCAAGGAGTCATTGATGGATCTGTTCAGCACTTTAGAAGAAGCAATTGAAGCCGCACGCGAAGAGTTTATGACCAGCCAGCAGGGTGTGTCTGAAGAGGATGTCAACGTCAGCCAGTTTGGTCTGCAGAAATATGTTATGCAGGATGGCGACATCATGTGGCAGGCAGAGTTCTTTGCAAACGAAGATGAACAGGGTGACTGCCTGCCGCTGCTGAGTGGTGAAGCAGCACAGGCGGTATTTGACGGCAATTTTGATGAAATTGAGATGCGTCAGGAGTGGCAGTCTGAAAACACCCTGCATGAGTGGGATGATGGTGAATTTCAGCTAGCACCACAGCGCGATCTCGAAGAGGGCGAAGTGGCCGCAGAAGAGTGGGAAGACGACAACACCGATTCAGATAATCTGGCGTAATCTCACTCATAAGGCCCATGCTGCGCGTCAACCGGCAACAGCAGCGTGTCCACTATCAGCGACAGCGGCAGATCGAGAATGGTGACGATGCGCCACGGGCCGTCGCGGACATCCCACTGCACGCCGGGATAATAGTGGTTGCCGTGCCCCTGTCCGGGCACGGTACGGCTGATGATGCTGCCGCACCCGCTCAGTATCAGCACACTGCCTGAGAGTACGACTGCCAGAACGCTTTTCACATCGCTTATCCTCACTGATTGAACTGCCACTATACCTGCCCTGCCCGACTTTAGCACCGGCAATAAAAAAGCGGCATCGCTGCCGCTTTTCTTATTTTACTGCTGTTCAGACACGCGGTGGCAGTGCCTGCGGATTCAGCGTCAGCTTCTGATAACTCTCCAGCCACTGATGATACTTATCCGCGTTTTCCCACAGCCGGGTATGCACACGCGCCAGAACCACAGGATCGCTAATCAGCTGCAAACGCTGTTCACGATTCAGTTTTTCCGGTGCATCGCTCAGCGCCTGATCCACGTGCCGATCGCGCGCGTGATCCAGCAGCGTACTCTGTTTATGACGCGACGTGGCCAGCGCGGTCGCCAGCGCATTGAACGCCGGGTTAAACAGCGCATGCATAAAGCCATGCTTCAGCGCCCGCTCGCGGTTGATCTGCAGATAGTGGTCTGTATCAACCAGCTCTTTTGGCGGCTCATACTCTTCCGGGATCAGGAACAGTTTCGCACGCCGGCTTTTCAGCCCCACGGTTGCACGACTCGACATCACTGAAACAAACGGCGACAGGATCAGCGAGAAGACAATCGGTGCCAGCCACCACAGGAAGTTAAGGTCCAGCACGCCCATGCCTGCGGCCCAGACAATGCCAAGCAGCATCTGCGAGCCGTGGCGGCGAAACGCTTCACTCCAGGGAGTGGCATCATCATCACGCTGCGGCGAATTCCAGACCACTTCCCAGCCCAGGAACGCGCTGACCACAAACACGGTGTGGAACAGCATACGCACCGGCGCCAGCAGCACCGAGAACAGCATTTCCAGCATCAGCGAAATGAACAGACGCAGCGCGCCGCCATAAGCCTTAGCTCCTTTGCACCAGATTAGCACCACGCTCAGCAGCTTCGGCAGGAACAGCAGCACCAGCGTGGTGGAAAAGAGCGCAATGGCCAGATCGGGACGCCATTGCGGCCAGACCGGGAAGAGCTGACGGGGTTGCAGGAAGTAGGTCGGCTCCATCAGGGTATGGACCACCTGCAAGGCGGTGGAAAGCGCAAGGAACATAAACCAGAGCGGCGCTGAAAGATAAGACATCACGCCGGTCAGGAAGACGGCACGGTGCACCGGGTGCATACCTTTGACCAGGAACAGACGGAAGTTCATCAGGTTACCGTGACACCAGCGACGGTCGCGCTTCAGCTCATCCAGCAGGTTAGGCGGCAGCTCTTCATAAGAACCCGGCAGATCGTAAGCGATCCAGACGCCCCAGCCGGCACGGCGCATCAGCGCAGCTTCAACAAAGTCATGCGACAGAATTGATCCGGCAAATGAGCCTTCGCCCGGCAGCGGCGCCAGCGCACAGTGCTCAATAAAGGGCTGCACGCGAATAATGGCGTTATGTCCCCAGTAGTGCGATTCGCCCAGCTGCCAGAAGTGCAGCCCTGCGGTAAACAGCGGCCCGTAAACGCGGGTGGCAAACTGCTGGCAGCGCGCATAGAGCGTATCCATACCCGATGCTTTTGGCGAAGACTGGATAATCCCGGCGTTCGGGTTCGCTTCCATCATGCGTACCAGACCGGTCAGACACTCACCGCTCATTACGCTGTCAGCATCCAGCACCACCATGTAGCTGTAGTTGCTGCCCCAGCGGCGACAGAAGTCATCGATGTTGCCGCTTTTACGCTTCACGCGGCGGCGGCGGCGACGGTAAAAAATCTTGCCCGCTCCGCCCACGTCGCGAACCAGCTCCATCCACGCTTTTTGCTCGGCAATCGCAATATCTGCATCGTAGCTGTCGCTGAGAATGTAAACATCAAAATGCTCAGCATTCCCGGTGCGCTTTACCGATTCCCATGTCGCGCGCAGTCCGGCAAAGACACGCTCCACATCCTCGTTACAGATAGGCATGATAAGCGCGGTACGGTGCGCAGGATCCAGCGGCTCATCACCCGTGGTGGAGTAAGAGATACTGTATTTATCGCGTCCGATCAGCAGCTGCAGGAAGCCCATCAGCGCTGTCCAGAAGCCGGCTGATACCCAGCAGAACAGAATCGCAAACAGAAACAGAATACCGGTTTGCAGAATATAAGGCAGGACCAGCTTAACCGACTCGACCCAGTTCTGCTGAAACTGCCCGACAGGATCGAGCAGGGTCCAGCCCTGATAAGGCAGAATGGTTTTCATATACCAGGTTGCCACCACGGTCTGCGCGATGGTCAGGATCAGCAGCGTATAGCGGCGCATTGAACCGACATGACGCCACTTATCCTCAGCGCGCTGCTCTTCTGCCGTAGCGTAACGCGGGTGCGTTTTCTGCCCGCGCAGAGAGTTCCATGCGCGCGCCAGCGGATTGGTACGCCAGGCTTCCGGGAACATCAGCGAGCGCTTAACCGGCGGCATCGCTTTTAACGTCGTGCGATCGAGATAATCTTTACTGAACTGCTGGCCATCCGCAACCGCATCCGGCCACGTCATCGCTATACGTGATGAAACGGACTTCAGCGGTGCGTCGTCAGGCCGGTCGCTGGCGGCATTATCCTGCCCCAGCACTGTGTGAATAGCGTGGAAAGCGGGCGCATTTTGCAGCGATGTGCTGAGTCGCGCGCGACCTGCCGCATCAAGCGGCAGCGCCTCCACATAAGATTGAGGTAAAAAAGTCGATTTATTCATTGGCAGGTAACTGATAGCTCCAGGTTTCCGTCAATGTCTTGTCACCGCTTACCAGCGCGGCGCGCATTTCGGTTGATTGCTTGCTGTCTTTCACGCGCAGACGCAGCACCAGACGCCAGCCTTTGGTCACCGGATTGTAGCGTACGCTCTGCTCAACCACTTCGGCGTTATCACCAACGCTGACCTGCGGCGCGACCTGCGTATCCTCCGGCAGCATGCTCATCGCTTTACCGGTGAAATCAACGGTAAAGGCGATAGAACCGTCAGGCTGACGAACCAGATTAGACTGTTTCACATCACCCGCAGAACGCAGAGTATCTTTAACCCAGGCAACGTCATCCTGGTGCAGCTGGTTTTCATCACGGGTGAAGTGCAGACGATAGTTGAAATGCATCTCTTTGCCCGCGTCAGGCAGTTTTTCTGGTGTCCAGAAGGCAACGATGTTGTCATTGGTCTCATCTGCGGTCGGGATCTCAACCAGCTCAACGCGACCTTTACCCCAGTCACCCTGCGGTTCAACCCAGGCGCTTGGGCGCATGTCATAGCGATCGTCCAGATCCTGGTAGTGGCTGAAATCGCGTCCGCGCTGCAGCAGACCAAAACCTTTCGGGTTTTCAATGGTAAACGTGCTGACCGCCAGATGACGTGGATTGTTCAGCGGACGCCAGATCCATTCGCCGTTTCCGGCGTGAATCGAGAGACCACTGGAGTCGTGCAGCTCCTGACGGAAATTGCTGACCGGGGAAGGCTGATTCGCACCAAACAGGAACATACTGGTCAGCGGTGCCACGCCCAGTTTACCCACGTTGTCGCGCAGATAGACTTTAGACTGCACATCGACCACCGAGGCTTTGCCTGGCTTCAGTACAAAACGGTATGCGCCCGCAGCGCGAGGTGAATCAAGCAGTGCGTAAATGACCAGCTGCTTCGCCTGAGGTTTCGGGCGTTCGATCCAGAACTCTTTAAAGCGCGGGAACTCTTCGCCAGAGGGCAGCGCGGTATCAATCGCCAGACCGCGCGCTGAAAGACCATATACCTGGTCTTGCCCGATTACGCGGAAGTAGCTGGCACCAAGGAAGCTGCTGATCTCATCCTGCTTGCCTTTGTTATTCAGCGGATAGAGCACCTTGAATCCGGCAAAGCCGAGATTTTTTACTGCGTCAGCGTCATGTTTGACGTTGCCGAAATTGAAATAGGCCGGATCGTATTTGATTTCACGCACCGAGGAGGCAGTGACTTCATTGATCTTCACCGGTGTGTCGAAATACATCCCCTGATGGTAAAACTCGAGCTTAAACGGCGTACGCAGTTTGCCCCAGTATGCCTTGTCGTGGTTAAACTGGATCTGCTGATAATCCGCAAATTTCATTTCACGAAATTGAGAGGGTAAATTACTTTTTGGCGCTTCAAAACCTTTGTCTGCCAGTGCCTTAGCCTGTTTTGCCACATCATCAATGTTAAACGCCCAGCTATTATTTGCGTACAGCGCCAGCAGTACTGCTGCGCTGGTCCAGCGCATCTTCACCAGCCCGCTATTATTTTTCACTTTATTTAGCACATCCCCCCCTTTCGTGTGCTCAGATCAAACCCACTCATCTTAATGGATTATTCGGTTTTCCGACAGCTTATGTAAAACATTGTTCCGCGCAGCGCCAAGCCTCCAGAGCACTTTTCGGAATATTAAACCCGGCGGTTTAAGAAACAGAATCAACTGATAGTATAGGCTGTTAACCGGCAACAGAATGTTCTGCTGCACGATCTGGTTTCAGGGTGAAACCAGCCTGTATAGGATGAACCGGAAGCTTATGAGCGCTGTAAAACCTGAACGCGAATATTTTCTCGACTCGATTCGAGCTTACCTGATGCTACTGGGGGTGCCGTTTCACGTCTCGCTGATCTACTCGACACAGCGCTGGTCCGTAAACAGTCAGGATGCCACGCTGTGGCTGACCCTTTTCAACGATTTCATCCATGCATTTCGCATGCAGGTGTTTTTTGTTATCTCCGGCTATTTTTCCTACATGCTTTATCTGCGCTATCAGCCGGCTCGCTGGCTCAGGGTCAGGCTGGAACGCGTGGGTATTCCGCTGCTCGCGGCTGTGCCGCTGATTACGCTGCCGCAGTTCTTCTTACTGAAATATCTCACTCATAAACTTGATGGCTGGGATCGCTTTTCAGCGTATGACAAATATAACGCCCTGGTATGGGATCTGATCTCGCACCTCTGGTTTCTGCTGGTGCTGGTGATCCTGACGGCGCTGGGAATGCTGACGTTTCGCTGGCTGCACAACCAGCGAAGCACGCGTGACTATCAGCAGACAGGCTGGGGCAGCGTGACGCTGGCACTGCTGGGCTATGCGTTACTGTGGTGCGTGCTGCGCCGCACGCTGCTGCTGCTGACGCCGGGCATCATGATGGATGGACTCTTTACCATTGCGGTCATGCAGACGCTGACGTATCTGCCGTTCTTTATGCTGGGCGCGCTGAGCTGGAAACATCCGCCGCTGAAGGCGCTGTTTGTGCGGTTCAACCCGCTGATCTGCTTTGGCACCGTGCCGGTCTTTATCGCCTATTACCTGAACCAGCGTTATGGCAACGGCGACGGCTGGCTTTATGAGACCGATATGCTGCTCTCAACGCTGATGGGCGTATGCATGCTGAATGTCTGCTATAGCGTCGGGCACCGCCTGCTGAACAGCCACTCTCCCCGCATCGTTTATCTGGTAAACGCCTCGTTGTTTATCTATCTCGTCCATCATCCGCTTACCATTCTGTATGGGATATATGTGACGCCACACATCAGCAATAATACGCTGGGTTTCTTTGCCGGGCTGATAATGGTATTTGCGGCAGCCTTTGCGCTGTATGAAATCCACCTGCGTATTCCGCTGCTGCGCTTTCTGTTTTCCGGTAAAAAAGCCGCGCAGAAAGGATGATACTGCACCGGCGGCGCGTCTCAGCGCGCCGCTACAGCAGCCACTCTACCGGCAGCCGCCACACCAGCCGCACCAGCAGTCGCTGCAGCAGCGTCGACTGCGGTTCATGTTTATGTACCACTTCTGCGCCCTGCTCATCCTGTTCTATCCAGTTAACGCGGCCCCACTTGTCCAGCCGCAGCGTCCAGGCACGATGCTGCATGCCGCGACTGAAGCGCTGATGCGTCTGGCGCGCCAGGGTTTCGCTCTCAATCACCAGTCCCATTTCGGTGTTGAGTACCGCTGAGCGGGGATCAAAATTAAAAGAGCCCACAAACACTTTGCGTTGATCAACGGTGAACGTTTTCGCATGCAGGCTGGAGCCAGAGTTACCCGTCAGTCCGCGATCGTGCGGCGGGTCGCCGGCGTGTGCCTGAGGTTTCAGCTCATACAGCGCAATACCGTGGCGCAGCAGCTTTTTTCGCCAGCGTGCATATCCGGCATGCACCACGGTGACATCATTAGCGGCCAGTGAGTTTGTCAGCACGGCGATACGTACGCCGCGCCGGCGTAGTGACAATAGCTGTGCGACGCCGGCGCGGGTCGGTACAAAATAGGCTGAGATAATATCGAACTGCTGCTGCGGCGTGCCAATTACCTCCAGCATCCGCTGCGGCAGCAGGCTGCTACGCCTGGCTTTGCCCAGCCCTTTTCGCGGGTCGTCGCTTAGCAGGCGTGCCTGTGCCCAGGTCATCTCCAGCGCGCCCTGCTCCAGCTGGCTGACAAAGGTAGAGTGGTCAAGGCGTGCCAGATAACGCTGCACTGCCTCACTCTGCTGCCATTCCGGCGGCAGGCGCACCGCTTCGCCCTCATCGCTGCGTACGTCCACTACGCTGCGTAACGGCGATACCGCCTGACTATGCCAGTAGCGCTCAAAATCCGCTGTGACCTCATCGACAACCGGCCCGATGGCCAGCACGTCGAGGTCGGTAAACAGCGGCTCATTGCCGGTGCCAAAGTATTCATCACCAACGTTGCGCCCTCCCACCAGCGTTGCGGCGCCATCAACCGTGAGACTTTTATTGTGCATACGGCGATTCAGGCGGGCGAAGTCCGTCAGGTAGCCCAGCGCACGCAGCGTGCGGAAGGAAAACGGGTTAAACAGCCTTACTGCAATATTCGGATGACGATCCAGTTCCGCCAGCGTGTTATCCAGCCCTGGCGTATTATTATCATCCAGCAGTAAGCGCACCCTGATGCCGCGTCCGGCAGCATCCAGCAGCGCGCTGAACAGCAGGCGGCCGGACATGTCGTTATGCCAGATGTAATACTGCACATCGATAGTGTGTCGCGCCATGCTCATCAGCAGGTAACGCGCTGCAAACGCGTCCAATCCATCGTTAAGCGGATGGATGCCGCTCAGACCGGGATGCTGTGCGCACTGCTGCGCCACGCTTTGCCGTAACTCACCGCCCGCGGCCAACTGGCCGGGCAGCGCTGCTGCTTCGCTCATACTGGATCCCTGAATACGTAATCACGCTTATTATTGGCATTGTCGCTGTGGCAGGCAACCTGCACGGCTGATCGGCAGAGCCGGCTGCTAATTTAGTCTAGACTTAGCCCGTGGTTCTGCATCAGGCGTTTACCTGAGGAGTGAAATATGACCGCGTTACTGCCTCGTTATCAACCCCGGCTTTTTCGCAGTTTTTTTCAGGGCAGCTTTCCCTGCTCTACCGCCTGCCGCAGCGGTGGCCGCCGTCTGGATATGGTTGTCAGTAGCGGACACGATATGCTGCTGGACAAAGACTACGCCGCGCTGGCGCGGGAAGGCCTGCATACGGCACGTGATGGTGCGCGCTGGCATCTGATTGAAGCCACGCCTGGCCAGTACGACTGGCGCTCCTTTCTGCCGATGATCCACGCGGCCGCACGCCATAATATGCAGATTATCTGGGAACTGGCTCACTTTGGTTATCCGGCACATCTTGATATCTGGAAACCGGCGTTTGTTGAACACTTTGCCCGCTATGCACGCGCTATGGCACAGCTGATGCGCGATGAGGGCGTAGAGCAGCCTTTTTTTACCCCGATCAATCAAATCTCATTCTGGGCCTGGGCCGGTGCGGATGTTTCATGGCTCGATCCTTATGCCAGCGAGCGCGGACGCGATCTGAAGCGTCAGCTGGTGCGCGCCTCTCTGGCGGCCATGCACGCGATCCGCGACGTCTATCCTGAAGCACGCTTTGTGCTGACCGATCCGCTGGTACAAATCGCCGCAGATGCGGGTAAGCCAGAGAGTGCAGAGCATGCTGCCCGACAGCATGAGATGCAGTTTGAAGCGTGGGACTGGCTGGCAGGACGCGCTGAACCCGGACTCGGCGGACAGACGGACTTTCTCGATATACTGGGCCTGAACTACTATCCCGACAATCACTGGTTCTGGTCAGGTGATACTCTGCCCCCCGACCATCCGCAACATCAGCCTCTGCATCAGCTGCTGCTGGCGTGCTGGCAGCGTTATCAGCGTCCGCTGCTGCTGGCGGAAACGGGGGCTGAAGGCGAGGCGCGTGCGCCCTGGCTGCGGCACGTCAGTGCTGAAGCGCGGCTGGCACTGGCGCAGGGCGTTGCGCTGGAGGGAATTTCACTCTATCCCGTGGTGGAGTATCCGGCCTGGGCAGATGACCGCCGTTCGCCCGGCGCCCTGTTCGGGCTTGGCGATCCCAACGGTAACCGTACTCTCCATGAGGGACTGGCACTGGAGTTGCGCAGTCAGCAAATCAAATGGCAGCGTCAGGAGTGCTGAGCACGATGAGGTCCCGGCGCACAGGTTTTTGCGTCCTGCAGCGGGTCGACAGGCCGGCGTACATCGGTAAGCCAGGCCATGGTAACCAGAAAGATCACGCCAATCAGACAGGCGCAGAGTAAGCCGATAATAGCGATCAGTTTATCGTCGCGGGCGTCCATTTAGCACTCCTTGCGGGCGTTGCAGCTGCGTTGCAGGCGTTAGCTCATCCACAGAGTGAGCATCAGGACGAAGATTATAAGCGTTACCGAAGTGACCGCAAGAACCACAATGGCGAAGTGGGCATCGTCAAGCGGCTGACGATGAGACTCGTCGTGATCATCAGGTGGAGCCGGCAAACTCATGGAAACTCAATAGCATAAGCAGGATAAAGGCGGAATTGCGCATTGAGTGTAATAGAAAGTGATAAAGATTTCACGACTATTTCCCTGCGAAACAGATACCGTGCGTGACTTTATCACTCTCCCATTACTGCTAAAATCCCGCCTCAGGCAGCGTGCCAGCCGCCACCCAGCGCCCGATAGAGATCGATCTGTGCCTGCAGCAGATTGTTTTTCACTGAAACAATATTCAGTTGCGTGGTAAACAGCGTACGCTGCGCATCAAGCTCATCAAGATAAGAGGCATAACCATTCTGATAACGATTGCGGGCAATCCGATACGCTTCCGCCACAAACTCCTCCTGTTTTTGCAGTTCTGCCAGCTGTTCCTGATTACGGCGAATCGCATCCAGCGCGTCATCTGTTTCTGAGAAAGCGTTACGCACCGTTTTTTCATAGCTGTAGAGCGCCTGATTACGCGTCGCCATCTGCACATCAACCTGTGCCGTCAGCGCTTCGCGATTAAGCAAAGGCGCAAGGATGCTGCCACCCAGACTCCAGAGACGAAACGGATTATCCAGTAATGTATGCAGTTCACTGCTCTGCAGCGTGCCGCTGGCGGTGAGGTTAAGTGAAGGCAGCAGTCTGGCGCGTGCGGACGCCAGAGAGGCATCTGCCGCCAGCAGCGCACGCTGCGCCTGGACGATATCGGGACGCCGGTTCAGCAGCTGCGAGGGCAGCAGCGCGGGCAGCTTATGCGGCCGGATGTTATCAAAGCGATGACTGCGTGCGATCTCACGCGGGTTCATGCCCGCCAGTACGCTTAATGCGTTCTCCTGCTTTGCAATCTGATGCTGCAGCTGCGGAATTTGCGCGCTGGCCGTCTGGTACTCTGACTCCGCCTGCATCCACTCCAGTCGTGACGTGTAGCCGGTTTCAAACTGACGTCGGGCAAGCTGGCGGGAGTTTTCGCGGGTTGCCAGCGTCGCCTGCGTCACGCGCAGCTGCTCATCCAGGGCGGCGAGCGTGACATAACCTGATGCCACTGAGCTGGCCACCGTAAGCTCAGCCGCCGCCGCCGCCGCGCGCTGCGCCTCCAGCGTAGCCTCCGCCGCGCGTATGCTGTTACTGCGGCTGCCCCAGAGATCGACTTCATAATTAGCCTGAAGCAACCCCTGAAATATGGCGCTTTCATTAGGCTGGCCGGTTGCTGCCGAGAGCGAACGCTGTCGGCTGGCGGCCACCCCGGCCGAGATCACCGGAAAGTTATCGCCCTGCGCCGCGCGCACCTGTGCCCGATACTGATCGACACGCGACCGGGCAAGAAGAATATCGCTGTTATGTTCCAGTGCCTGACTGACCAGACGATTCAGATCGCTGTCGCCAAAAGTACGCCACCACGCGGCTTCCGGGGGTGCCTGTGGCCCGGTCTGGTCACGCCACTGCGCCGGGATCGGAAGCGATGCCGGGGCTTTTTCCACTTCAGTAGCACAACCGCTGAGCAGCAGTAGCGCAAGTGAGAGAGTTAACAGCGGCTTCACGGCGTCTCCTTCACCGGTTCTGCGGCAGTATCGATACTGACCTCCACTGACATGCCCGGGCGCAGCAGCTGCTGCTCCTCTGCATCAATGCTGATCCGTACCGGAATACGTTGCGCAATCTTCACAAAGTTTCCGGTGGCGTTGTCAGGTGAGATGGCACTGAATTCTGAGCCAGCCGCAGGGGAAATGAACTCTACCTGGCCACTGAAGCGCCGGCCATTAAGCGCATCAACGCTAAACGTCACCGGTAAGCCCGGACGAATATGCGCCAGCTGCGTCTCTTTAAAATTGGCAATCACCCACTTTTTATCCGGCACCACCGAGGTGAGACGCGTACCGGCGGTAACATAGGTTCCTTTGCGCACAGAGAGCTGCCCCAGCTGACCGCTGTCAGGGGCCATGATCCGGGTATTAGCAAGATCGATATTCGCCAGCTCCAGCGCCGCGCGGGCGTTAGTCACATCCGCTTCAAGCGAAGCACGATTCACCACCACCGTTTGCAGATTCTGTTGCGCCACGGCAACCTGCGCTTCGGCCTGTCGCATCTGCGCCTGCGCCTGCGCATCAGCTGCACGTGAGGCGTCACGCTCGCGCACCGAAAGCGACCCATCCGACGCCAGATTTTCTACCCGTTTTAAGTCAAGCCCGCTTTTCTGCCGCTGTGCCCGGGCATTTTCCAGCGCGGCTTTGTTACTGAGAATGGTCGCTTCAGCACTTTTCCGCTGCTGCTGATTATTCTTCAGTGCCGCCACTTTCATCTCCAGCTGCGCCTGTGCCTGATGCACACGCTGACGATAAATACGATCATCAATGGTCATCAGTAGCTCACCCCGGCTCACCGGCTGCAGATCCACGACCTCAACACCGGTCAGATAGCCGCTGACCTGCGGACTGATAAAGGTGATCTGGCCGCGTACATAAGCGTTTTCGGTGGTCTGCACGCTGCTGGTAAACGGCCAGAGCTGCCACGCATAAAGAATTACCAGCACACCCACAATCACAATGCCCGCGCCGGCAGCGATAGAAAGCGTGCGGCGGCGATGCGTGCGTTCGCGCTCAGCTACCTGCAGATCATCCTGTTGACTCATCTTTTCTCCGTTTAGTTCGCTGAGGGCGCAGTCTGACGCGGCTCATCCTGATGATTTTTCGCCTGCCGCCACGCGAGATAACGCTGACGCGACAGCCGCCATAATACCCACAGCAGCGTGCACATCGCCAGGGCTGCCGTGAGCAGATAAGTGTCATTGTAGGCAAGGACATTCGCCTGCAGCGTGGCGACTGTCTGTAGCTGGCTGCTGCTCTGAGCACTCAGCAGTACGCTGTCTGTCAGCTGGCTGTTAAACAGCGCACGGTACTGATCCAGCCGTTCGGTAACGTTAGGATCAAGCTGCGAGAGTCTGTCGGCCAGTAAGCTGGAATGGTACTTCTCCCGCCAGGTCTGAAAGGTTCCGAGGATGGCTGACCCGATCAGCCCGCCCAGATTCTGGCTCATACCAAAGAGTACAACAAAGCTGACCAGGTTTTTCGGCTGTGTCACCACGCTGCCTATCCCCAGCAGCATAGCTGGCGCAAGGAAAAAGGCGCTGCTGAAGCCCAGCAGAAACTGACTAAAATAGAGATTGTGCGCGCGCGTCAGCGGATTTGACTGCGCATCCATCAGCGAGGCCACGATCATAATGGCCAGTGAGGTCACAATGGGCCAGTTAAGCTGGCCAGGCTTAATAGTCAGCGCACTGGCGATAATGCCGCAGATGACGCCGGCGATAATGGCCAGCGCCAGGCCGTGCAGCTGATCGTTGAGTAGCCCCAGCTGTTGCAAAAAGCCGATCGCGCCGGTGTTCTGCTCAGCCAGTACGATACGGATCATGATCATGGCGATACCCAGCCGGACAATCATGCCGCTGCTCAGCCAGCGGGTGTTGATAAGCGGGTTGGTCCGGTTATGCTCCAGTACCACAGCTGAAACAATCAGCACCAGCGCCAGCGCCAGACAGACGCCCAGCCAGGGCGTAGTAAACCACCACTCAATTCGCCCCAGTGAGAGAACGCCACACAGCAGCGCCATACCGGGTGCCAGCAGCAGAAACGTCACAAAATCGAGTTTTTCAAACGCTTTAATGCGGTCACCCGGGGGCAGTCTCACCACCAGCACGCAGCCAAGCGCAATCAGCGCCAGCCCGAGTTCAAACAGATAGAGCCCGCGCCACTCCTCCAGCTGCAGTAGCTCAGTAGAAAAGAGCCGCGCCAGCGGGATCGCCAGCTGCGAAGCGGTAATGCCAATCACCAGCGCCTTGAGCCGGTGCTTTGCCGGCCACGCCTGTACCTGATAGTAGATGCCCAGCGAGCTGAGCGCGGCGGCGACCATCCCGTGTGCGGTGCGCACAATAATTGCGGAGCTGAGATCGTTGGCAAACAGATGAAAAAACGCCACGATGACATACAGCACCAGAAACGCTTCAGTAAACAGCCGCAGACCAAACTGCTGGCGAAATTTTACCAGCAGCAGGTTGATCGATATGTTTCCCATCACGTATACCGCCGGCAGCCAGGCAATTTCGTTGCTATACGCGGCAAACGTGCCCTGCAGATTTGTCAGATTCGCCGTGACCAGCGCGTTACTCAGCGCGCCGGTTAGCGTAATCAGCAAGCCGATCAGACCAAACGCGACGCGTTTGCCTGGTGAATGCAGCGGCGTGGAGGGTGAGCCCGGCAGCATCGGCTTTTCATGCGGCAGCCACTCCCGCTGCGCATAAGGATTACGCCTGGCCATACTCAGGCACTACCCAGACGGTTAAGCAACTGCTGCAGTACCGTTTCCGTCACAGCCAGCGCAGCGGGATCGATATCAGCCAGCAGCTGACTGCGCAGGGCATCTGCCTGCGCTTTGACCTGGGTAAACGCCTGTTCGCCCTGCGTGGTAAGCACCAGCAGACGCTTACGCCGATCTTCCGGCGTTTGCAGACGAGCCAGCAGCTGCTGCTTCACAAGCCGATCCACCAGCGGCACTACGCTCGCATCCTCCAGACCCAGCTGCTGCGCCAGCGCTTTCTGCGTCAGCGGCTGGCTGGCGGTAGCGACGCTGGCAATGGCCATCCAGCTGCTCATACTCAAATCATTCTCTTTCAGCCGGCGATCGACCGCCAGCCGCCATGCATGAGCCGTCTGATGTAAAAGCCGGGAAAAAGGCTGCGGATAGTCAACCAAACTTAGCCACCTAATGGTTAGATACCTAACTAAAAGAAGGCGTAATTATAATCCACGCAGATATAAAAAGGAAAAGGTTGTATCGATTTGAGATAAAAACCTGTACATGTCAGACCACAGCCTGCGGAGAGCACAGCTAAAAGCTTAATATCGCACAAAATGCTTAAGAAATTAGTTGTACAAAAACGCTTTTTTTGTATAACTTTAGCGCCATGAATCGGCTGACGATTCAGTAACGAATGATGCTTTTGCGTCGCCTCTGCAGGTGTTTTTTGGATTTCCACCTGCAGAGGTTATTTTTTTACCCTGCCGCTCTCTCTCTTTCACTGGCCTGAGCCATCAATGCCCGGTAACATTCACACGTCACATACCCTGTTTTCCAGCTGCATCGCTGCTGCATACGCCTTACAACTTAGAGTCCACACACGTTATGAATTCACAAACCGATCGCACCACAGCTGACGCTGGCGATTTAACGGTCGCCCGCGTTTTGCGTTCGCCGGCCCTGCTCACCCGCGAGTGTCTGGCCGGGGTTATCACTGCCCTGGCGCTCATTCCTGAAGTTATCTCTTTCTCTGTTATTGCGGGCGTTGATCCCAAAGTCAGTCTGATCGCTTCGGTCGTACTCTGTCTGACGCTTTCACTGCTGGGTGGACGCCCGGCGATGGTGACCGCGGCGGCGGGTTCAGTGGCGCTGGTTATCGGCCCGATGGTCCACGCGCACGGCGTGGCCTATATTCTGCCTGCCGTCATTCTGGCAGGCATTATTCAGATTCTGTTTGGCGTTACCGGCCTTTCGCGCATGATGCGTTATATCCCGCGCTCGGTGATGCTGGGCTTTGTAAACGCGCTGGGCGTACTGATTTTCTTTGCACAGGTACCGCACGTCTGGGGCCACTCTCCGCTGGTCTGGGGCCTGTTTGCCGCCACGCTGGCCATTGTGCTGCTGCTGCCGCGCGTGCTGAAAAGTGTTCCGTCGCCGCTGGTTGCTATTGTTGTGGTGACCGCCGTTGCCCTGCTGCTCGGTTATCGCGTACCCAGCGTGGGCGATGAAGGTCCGATGAGCGCCGGGCTGCCCGGCTTTACCGAACTGCTGGTGCCGCTGAACCTGCAGACGCTGCAGATCGTCTGGCCTGCCGCGCTTTCCGTCGCATTTGTCGGCCTGATGGAGTCGCTGCTGACGGCAAAACTGGTGGATGATCTTACCGATACTCCGTCAGGCAAACGGCGGGAATCCTGGGCACTGGGTATTGGCAATATTCTCGCCGGTTTTTATGGCGGTATTGCGGGCTGCGCCATGATCGGTCAGACGATTGTTAACGTTGAACTGGGTCGCGCACGCACCCGGATTTCAACCGTAGCGGCTGCACTGGTACTGCTGCTGCTGGTCACTGGCCTGAGCCATATCATGGCGCAGATCCCGATGGTGGTTCTGGCGGGGATTATGATGGTGGTGGCGGTTAAAACCGTTAACTGGCACAGCCTGCAACCCGCAACGCTGAAACGGATGCCGTGGTCAGAAACGCTGGTTATGGTGGTGACCGTTGCGATCACCGTCTGGACCAGCAACCTGGCGATTGGCGTACTGCTTGGCGTGATCCTTGCCATGATGCTGTTTGCCCGGCGTATCGCCCACGTTATTCATGCCGAGCGCACGCTCAGCCCGGACGGGGATCGGGTTCACTACACCGTACGCGGCCCGCTGTTTTTCGCCAGCAGTAATGACCTGTTCGAGCACTTTGATTATGGCCACGATCCGAGCCAGGTCACTATCGACCTGACTCACGCCCAGATTTGGGACGCCTCCAGCGTTGCCGCACTGGATGCTATCGAATACCGTTATCAGCGTCACGGAGCCACCGTGACCTTTACCGGTCTGGATAACCGCAGCAGCGATTTTCGCGATCGTCTGAGCGGTAATCTCGGTTAACCCGCCTGCCAGCAGGGCGCCCTCTGCGCGCCCTGCCCGTCCGGAATCCTAAAATTCCCCGTTTCGCTTGCAAGTTAGCCTTTCAGCGGCTTTGCTTAACGGCGCAACGCGCTGAATGGCAAGCGTATAAAAGCAGTTTATTAAGGGGATTGTATGTCGTGGATTATAAAAGCAGGTCTGGTAGCGGTTACGCTTCTTTCACTGGCAGGCTGCATGCAGCACAGTGATGCCGTGGGTGCCGACGGTCGTCCGCACGCGCCAAGTAATCAGCCGGTGCCAGGCGCCAGCGAAGGGGAAGGCCCGGTCGGCCAGCCGCAGGGATAATGCCCGCTACCCGGCTGCGCCGGGTAGTTATTGCAGACACAAAAAAACCGCCTGAGGGCGGTTACGACATTGCTTATAGTGCTTTTTTAATTCGGTTTTTTGTATGGTGCCCGGGGCGGGACTTGAACCCGCACGACCATAAGCCGAGGGATTTTAAATCCCTTGTGTCTACCGATTTCACCACCCGGGCAGGGTGTAAACTGGAGGCGCGTCCCGGAGTCGAACCGAGGTAGACGGATTTGCAATCCGTTGCATGGCCACTCTGCCAACGCGCCTTTATTCTGATGTGCAACCGGTCAGTGACCCATTGCTGAAACTGGAGCGGGAAACGAGACTCGAACTCGCGACCCCGACCTTGGCAAGGTCGTGCTCTACCAACTGAGCTATTCCCGCATAACTGCTGTTTTACCGAACTTGCTGTTTTTATTCAGCTTCTTGCAGCTGTGCTGCCGTTCGATGCGATGCATTCTACTTATCTCACGCAGTGAGTCAATAAAATTATTACCCACTGCGTCTGTTTGCTGCTTTTTGAATCGTATCGATCAGCTATCGAGCAGATCGCCGCGTGCTGCGCTCAGATACTGAAACATTGACCAGAATGTCAGCACTGCCGCGATATAGAGTGCGACCACGCCCACACCTATCACCGTATCATCAGGACGCCACAGCAGTGCAACCAGTGAGAGCATTTGCGCCGTGGTCTTGACTTTACCAATCCAGGAGACAGCAACGCTGCTGCGCTTGCCAATTTCTGCCATCCATTCACGCAGCGCGGAGATAATGATCTCACGCGCAATCATGGTGGCAGCAGGCAGAGTAATCCACCATGCGTGGAAATATTCCGCTACCAGCACCAGCGCCATGGCTACCATTACCTTATCCGCTACCGGATCGAGAAATGCACCAAAGCGCGTGGTTTGTTTCCAGCGACGCGCCAGAAAGCCATCAAACCAGTCCGTTATGGCGGCAATAACAAAAATCAGTGCGGTTGCAAAAGGCGCCCAGTAAAACGGCAGGTAGAACGCCAGTACAAAAAAAGGAATCAAAAAAACGCGAAACAGGGTAAGACACGTTGGGATGTTATATTGCATATGCCAGTAACTGTCTGGTGTGTGTAGGGTTTAACGTATGTTCCTACATTGCCCCCCCTGTTTCAATGTTAGTGTTTCAGCGAGTGGTATATTTTTTCAGCCAGTGCAAAAGAGATCCCGGGCACGCGGGCGATTTCATCCACGCTGGCGTTCATCAGCGGCTGCAGGCCGCCCATATACTTCAGCAGCTGCTGGCGCCGTTTAGGTCCGATACCTTCAATACTTTCCAGTGCACTAGTGTTCTTCACTTTGGCGCGTTTTTTACGATGGCCTGAAATTGCATGATTGTGAGCATCATCACGAATATGCTGAATCACATGCAGGGCTGGCGAATCCGGCGGCAGAGAAACGCCCTCTCCTTCCGCTTCGAAAAACAGCGTTTCCAGTCCCGCCTTACGATCGCTGCCTTTTGCCACGCCAAGCAGAATCGGATGGTGTTTATCCCAGCTGACATCCAGCTCCGCAAACACCTCTTTCGCCTGCGCCAGCTGACCTTTACCGCCATCAATCAAAATGACATCCGGAATTTTATCCTGCTCCAGCGCTTTGCCGTAACGACGGCGCAGAACCTGATTCATCGCCGCGTAATCATCACCTGGCGTGATCCCTTCAATATTGTAACGCCGGTAATCAGAACGCAGCGGACCATCCTGGTTAAATACCACGCAGGAGGCGATGGTTTGCTCGCCCATGGTATGACTGATATCAAAACACTCCATGCGCCGGATGCTCTCCAGCTCCAGCCAGGAGGCCAGCGCCGCAAGCCGCTGCTGAATGGTCGAGTGCTGCGACAGCTTAGTGGTCAGCGCCGTCGCCGCATTAGTGCGCGCCAGCTTGAGATAGCGAGCCCGATCGCCGCGCGGTTTGGTCTGTATATTGACTTTGCGGCCGGCCAGCGTACTCAGTGACTCAGCCAGCAGGTTGCGTTCCGCCAGGTTGAAATCCAGCAGAATTTCGCCCGGCAGGGTACGTGCCTCACTCCCCTGCAGATAAAACTGCCCGACAAAAGTCTGCACCACTTCCGTCAGCTCAGTGTCAGCCGGGACTTTTGGGAAATAGCTGCGGCTGCCCAGTACTTTTCCCTGCCGGATAAACAGCACGTGCAGACAGGCCATGCCCGCATCATACGCGACGCCCATCACATCGAGATCGTCACCCTGATTTGAGACAAACTGTTTTTCAGTAATACGGCGTACGGCCTGAATCTGATCGCGCAGACGCCCCGCCTCTTCAAAACGCAGCCCCTGGCTTGCTGCCTCCATGCGTGCCACCAGCTGGTTAATCACCTGATCATCTTTGCCGGCGAGAAACAGCCGCACATAATCAGTCTGCTGCGCATACTCCTCTTCGCTGACCAGACCGGCTACGCACGGACCGAGGCAGCGCCCAATCTGATACTGCAAACAGGGCCGCGAGCGATTGCGATAGACGCTGTTCTCACATTGACGAATAGGAAAGACTTTCTGCAACAGGCCCAGCGTTTCGCGTACTGCATAGCCATTAGGGAACGGACCGAAATACTCACCTTTGGCATGTTTCGCACCGCGATGCATCGCCAGCCGGGGGTGCGTATCGCCGCTGAGAAAAATGTAAGGATACGATTTGTCATCACGCAGCAGCACGTTATAGCGTGGCTGGTAAAGCTTGATGTAGTTATGCTCCAGCAGCAGCGCTTCGGTTTCAGTATGCGTAACCGTGACATCAATATTACGGATGTTACTGACCAGCACATCCGTTTTACGGCTGCCGGTCTGTGCACGGAAGTAGCTGCTCAGGCGTTTTTTGAGATCTTTGGCTTTACCGACATAGATCACCGTACCGGCCGCATCATACATTCGGTAGACGCCGGGCTGGCTGGTTACGGTGCTGAGAAAGGCTTTGGGATTAAAGAGTTCACTCACTACTGATTAATGGCTCCGCGTTGAACAGACCATGACGAATGGCCAGATGCGTTAACTCTACATCACCGCTGATGTTTAACTTGCTGAACATACGGTAGCGGTAGCTATTAACGGTTTTCGGACTCAGGTTCAACTGTTCGGATATCTCCGTAACTTTTTGTCCCCGGGTAATCATCAGCATAATCTGCAATTCCCGTTCCGACAAACAGCTGAAGGGGGATTCCGCTTTCTGCGGCTCAATCTGACTTAACGCCATCTGCTGAGCGATATCTGAGGCGATATAGCGCTGCCCTGCATGCACGGCGCGAATGGCGCTCACCACCTCCTGAGGTGCGGCACCCTTACTCAGATAGCCCGAAGCACCCGCCTGCATTACCCGGGCAGGCAGCGGATTTTCGGTGTGGATAGTCAGCATAATGATACGTATATCCGGGTTGTAGCGCACAATTTTGCGCGTCGCTTCCAGCCCACCGATGCCCGGCATATTCATGTCCATCAGAACGACATTCACCGTATGCTGGCGGCACCATTTTACTGCGTCTTCTCCGCACGCTGCTTCGCCGGCAATGACCAGTCCTTTGATATCTTCCAGAATGCGACGAATGCCGGCACGCACCAGTTCATGGTCATCAACAAGCAGCAGGCTGATCAACGGGACATACTCCGCAGGTTAGAAAGATAATTAAAAAAAGAGCGTAATCTTAACGTTTTTTACGCGTATTGAACATCAGACATACAAGAACAACCTGCGACGCAATGACTTATATCAAATAATTAAATCTTTTCAGGAAAAATCCATTTTCTGCAAACTAAAAAGCTGGCTGATTTAAGATTTCATTTAATAACAGCATGTTGTAATAAACCGGCCTGTTTTCTCTTTTTAAAACAAAAAATCACGACGTCAGCCACGCGGTCTGCAGTGATCTGCTTGTGACTGGAGCGAATAAGGATTTTTCTGGTCTCTGAAAGAGAAAGCAAACCTATGATATACTCTCTGTTTTATACACGGAAAGATACAATCTGTGTCAATCAATACCACCAGGGAGTTGAAGATGAGTGATGAAGATTTCGTAACGTCGCGTGATACTCAGGCACTGGCTGACGAAGTTGCCTGCCTCAAAATGATGATTACTCTGATTCTCAAGGGCATGGGACAGGCAGACGCCGGTAAAGTTATCATCAATATGGAACGCTATGTGCAAAATGCGCTGGCTGATAAACCCCAGGCTGAAGTGTTCAGCAACACGATCCGCCAGATCAAAACCGCTTACCGTCAGTAAGCGGTCAACCCCGTGCAGCGCACGGGGTCTTAATTATGCGCCTGCCAGTTAACCGAAACACCCAGCGAAGGCAGAACCTCTTCCGGACTAAACCGACGCGTTCCGCGATATTTTTCCGCCAGTGCAGGCTGTTCAACCGGAATACGGATAGCGAAAAGATTATCTTCCGACTGAATTAACCCTGGTGTCAGCGGCTCATAAACGACGTTATGCTGCGCGAACATCTTCTCCAGCATCGGCGTGGCTGAGCTAATCAGGTACTCCATGCCGCTCAGCTCTGCCAGCTGCACCGAGTGCCACAGGATATTCAGTGGCAACTCCGCATCCACTTCCAGCCGGGCGGAATAGCGCGACATCTCCCAGACTTTATCCTGCGCAAACGGCAAAATGATACCTTCAGCCAGTTCCGGCTCGTGCCACGGCAGTAACCGCGCGCAGCCGCAAATGCCTTTACGCGCAGTCCAGGCGATGAGCCAGGTCACGTCTGAACGGTCGTAGCGATCATACTCCTGCCCCGGTGTGCTCAGCCGCGGAGGAATTGACCAGCCTTCGCCACGCGCAAACACGCTGTAACGATAGGTACCCAGTTCGGCTAGCAGTGAGGAAGGCATATCCTTTAGCTGTGTTTGAATTATTTTCATCATGCGCCTCTGACATCCCCATGTGTGCAATGATTTTTATCGTGCCAGCCTGGCTAAGTTTCCGGCGCAGGGTAGACAACTCAATACGGATAGGGAACTACCAGTATTAGTAGTTGCCTTTTGCTATATCAGACCTGTCGCTGCGGCATAACACGCTATCTGCGTTTTATTTGAAACGTTAAAACGTTTTTGCATGTTTTTTTGATGAAAATTCACCGTATGTTCTGATATTGCCAAAATAAGCGAAATCTCTGCTGAGGTTTTTCCTTCAGCTGTCCATTTCAAAATTTCCAGCTCGCGCTCACTAAATCCCTTAGCCAGCACCACCATTGAGCTATCTTTTAAGCGTTCAAGAACCCGTAAGCTCAGGTCCGCCAGAAAGTTTATCTGAACTTCAAGCTCAACGTGGCGGTGCCTGGAGCGTCCGGGCTGACGTGATGCTATTGATAATATACCAATGGCACGATTTGATGCCATCGCTGAGCAAGAAAAGCCGCTGTGGAGTCCTGCTGCCTGCGCATCTGGCCAAAGATTAGCCGCCCCGGCGAAAATCTCAGCGCGCCACTCAATCCCTTTTCCGGACTGCTGACAAAGCTGCAGCACAGGATCGATGGCATAGTAGTTATGCCGCTCATAATGCTGGATCCAGGATTCAGGATAAGTGCTGAACAGGAAAAAACGCGGGCGGGTAAAGGGAACGGGCTGCTGCACGAGAAATGCAAAGAAGTCGAACCCCAGAGCGATGACTTGCTTTTGCAACAGTGCTTTTAATTGCACCACCTCCGTCAACGCCTGAAACGCTTTTTCTGTTTCGGCTCGCCAGACAAAATAATTATCGGTAGTCATTATTATCCTGACGTATTTAACGTCTTTTATTACCCTGATGCTTGTCCGATTATTTCGGTGCAGCGTAATCTGAACGAAATGAATAAAAAGGATCCTGCTGAAATTTGCGTTATACAGCGGGAAAGTTATCGATTTGTTGCCCCCTGGCGAGAGCCGCAGTGACATGCCTGTCAGGTCTCGGGCGTGAAAAGATACGTGAAACCAGCATAGGATTTTTCTGATAAAGTTTCAATCTTCTGGCCATCAAAATTAATAATTAGATGGATAAAAGTTTAGCATCGATTTTAAGTAAAATAATGATTAGCGGTAAGATTCGCGTTCTATTAAAAGTGCTGAATGATTTAGTCATGGACTATTTTTAATCCCACTAATAATTAAAGTTATGACCGGTAACCTGTAAGCCTGAGCTGCCTGAACAAGCCCGGGGATGACGCCAGCGCTATACCCGGCTACGCCAGTCTATCGGCAAATATGTCTGACAGGATTGCATAAACGGCAAACAGCGGCTGAAATGAAAACGTATTGAGGTGGCTAATAAATATAATTGTTTTTCGCTGCGATGAAATCTACTGCCGGGCCGTCTGACGAATCAACGTTGAGACGCAATCCTGCCCGCTCTCAATGACAGAACATACCGGCGAATATCTCATCATCAACGCAGACAAACATTATTTAAAGACAACTTATTTCAACTATAAAAATTAGTAAGGTAATAATTCTCATTTGTAAACACCCGTGCCGCTTCTCTAATGTAATGGATCTAAAATAGTTTTCCCGAAAATTGAGTATTATGCCGCTCTGGTGCTGAAAAAATTAACCACCCCCGTCAGATCAGCGGCAAAATCCGCCCCCGCGCATTCCCAGATGAAAGTGTGTGGTATGGGCAGCATTGTAATCCGGTCCGAGTGCATTTCCAAAACTGGCACAGCCGTTACGCCAGAGTGCATGCAAGCCGGCAGCGCTACTGGCTGGCTGCTGCCAGTTTTTAGCGACCCGCAACCAGCGGCCATCAGCCAGCTGAAAAGCGGTCACATCCCACGCCTCTGCCGTAGCGTGTTCGCTGCGGCGTCCCTGCTGACGATGATAGACGTTGCGGCAGGCGTAGCTGCCAACATGCTCAATACGCCGCAGCGGACTGGCAATACCCGCCTGCCGCAGGGCAGCATTACTGCGTGTAACATACATCGTACTTGCCACGGCCATCGGGCAGCTGGCAAGAAAACTGCTGCTGAGCGTGACCGGTCCAAATTTGCTGATGCGTACCGGCTGTTCAATGGTGCAGTTACCTTGTACCGGGGGCGTTGTGCGATAGCTCACCCGTCCCTGCGCGCTGGCGCGCTCCAGCACCGCCAGGCAGGCGGCGGGATCGTGACGCAATTTTTCCAGCTTGTAACAGGTTATCCAGCCTGGCGCATCAGTAACATCAAGCGGGATAAAGGGGTTCCACTGCGCCGGAAGATGCGATTTCAGCCATGGCAATCCCCACCACCCTGCCAGAGCAATTATTCCTGTCGCGATGAGTGCGCGCACTGTCTCTGCCTTATCACATTGTAAACCTGTGACTAAGTGTAGCTGGCCTGTTTCATCTGCCTGTTCTTCCATGAAAAAGCGCTGCTTATTTACGCAAAGTGACTAAAAGTGCAACCATGTAAATTTTTACTGACAGAGTAAAAAACGCAAAAGGTCATAAAGGTTAAAAAACAATTACCAGACCCGGCAGCCTTTCCTCTATCTTATGCGCTCTTGCCCTGTGCAAAGGCACGTATTTCAACAGCCATCAGAGCTGACACAACATCAAGACAGGAAAGCTATCTTTATGGTTGATCAATCCAAAGCAGCCCTCAGTGAGGCTGAACAGCCGGAAAAACTCCGGCGCAACCTGCATAACCGTCACATTCAGCTGATTGCGATTGGCGGCGCTATCGGGACCGGGCTCTTTATGGGGTCAGGCAAAACCATCAGCCTGGCCGGCCCGTCGATCGTTTTTGTCTATATGATCATCGGTTTCATGCTGTTTTTTGTGATGCGCGCGATGGGAGAGCTGCTGCTCTCTAATCTGGAATATAAATCGTTTAGTGATTTCGCGGCCGATCTGCTCGGTCCGTGGGCGGGCTATTTCACCGGCTGGACCTACTGGTTTTGCTGGGTCGTCACCGGTATCGCTGACGTGGTTGCCATCAGCGCCTATTTTCAGCTCTGGTTCCCCGGATTCTCTATCTGGATGAGCGCGCTGCTGTGCGTGTTTGTCTTTCTGGCGCTGAATATCGCCACGGTCAAACTGTTTGGTGAAATGGAGTTCTGGTTTGCGATTATCAAAATTGTCGCCATTGTCGCCCTGATCATTACCGGTATTGTACTGGTCAGCACGCACTATCCTTCACCTGGCGGCAGCACAGCCTCTCTCAGTAATATCTGGCAGCATGGCGGCATGTTCCCGAAAGGACTGAGCGGCTTTTTTGCCGGCTTCCAGATTGCCGTGTTTGCCTTTGTCGGTATTGAGCTGGTTGGTACCGCCGCGGCGGAAACCAAAGATCCGCACAAGGTTCTGCCCCGTGCCATCAATGCCATACCGCTGCGCATTATTATGTTTTACGTTCTGGCGCTGCTGGTGATCATGGCGGTTACGCCATGGAATCAGGTCATGCCGGATCGCAGCCCGTTTGTGGAGATGTTTGTACTGATTGGCCTGCCCGCTGCGGCCAGCATTGTTAACTTTGTGGTACTGACCTCAGCGGCCTCGTCAGCCAACAGCGGCATCTTTTCTACCAGTCGCATGCTGTATGGTCTGGCAGAACAGGGCGTGGCGCACAAGGCGTTTGGTCGCCTCTCCGCACGCGCCGTGCCTACCACCGGCCTGTTTTTCTCCTGCTTCTGCCTGCTGGGCGGCGTTGCGCTGATCTACCTGATCCCCGATGTGATGACGGTATTTACCATGGTGACAACGGTATCTGCCATTCTGTTTATGTTTGTCTGGACCATCATTCTTTGCAGCTATCTGGCCTACCGTAAACAGCATCCGCAGCGTCATGCGTCATCAACGTTTAAGATGCCGCTGGGTAAGATTATGTGCTGGGTCTGCATGGCATTTTTTGCTTTCGTGCTGGTGCTGCTCACGCTGCAGGAGGATACCCGTCAGGCACTGATGGTTACACCGCTGTGGTTTATGCTGCTCACCATGGGCTGGCTGCTGCGACGCCGTAAAGCCTGATCCCGCTCCGTTTAAGGCCCGCACCAGCGGGCCTTTTTCGTTTATAACCGCTGCCGGAACTGATGCCAGGCACGCTGGAGTGACGGACGCGCAGCGGGCTCGCGCTGCGGCGCCGCTGCCGGAGCCTCCGGCCTGCCCAGATTAAAGGTAAAGGTGTAATCGGGCGCCTCCCCCATGCGCAAATCGCTGATCAGCGTATTGCCGCCCTGCTGGCGCAGCGCATAAAAACCGTGGCTGAACCAGACAACCCGCTCTGCATGCCACTGCCCTTTGAAAGGCGTCAGCAGCGCCATCTGACGATCGTGCCACGTAATCTGCAACGGCCGCTGGGGTGAAAACAGCGACCAGTATGCTTCACCATAGCGATCGGGTGTGATGATGACCGTGCGCCAGACCAGCGTGTTAAACGCCGTCGGCGTGACCAGCAGCCGCTGCGGGACGATAGGCTGCTGTGCCAGCTGCTGTTTAATCTGCTGCGTGGCGACGCCCTGTATCACCATACTCCAGCCCAGATAAAGCGTGCTGATTAACAGGCCCAGACGAGTCCAGCGCACGCCGGCTGCATCGCGCCGCCATAATGCCACGCCCAGCGCGACAAGCAGCGGCAGCGTATAGAGGGGATCGACAATAAACATACTGCCGATGGCAAACGGATAGTCAGTGATCGGCAGCCCAAGCTGCGTACCATAAACCGTAGTGAGATCGAGCAGTGGATGGGTAATCAGCGCCAGCCAGAGCGCCAGGCACCAGCTGCGCCAGTGCTGTCTGCTGCGGGTGACCCCGGCCACCAGCCAGCCGGCCAGCGGCGCCAGCAGCGTCAGGATCAGCAGCGCGTGGCTCTCTGTACGGTGCAGCGTCATATTTCGTATCGCGTCGCCGTGATCGACGAACACATCCAGATCCGGCAGCGTGCCGGCTACAGCTCCCGCCAGGGCCGCCTGCCATACCGGTACGCGGCGGTTCATGACGGCAACGGTAACGGCAGCGCCCAGCGCCAGTTGCGACAGCGAATCCATGCCTCTCCTCCATCAATCGTTAGCGCACGCGAATGCCTTCAATAATCATCCGCTCTACGTTATGCAGCGTTTGCGCAAAAAAGTCGGGATCCTGCAGCGTCTGACCCGTGACCGCTTCAACCTGCGAGGCAAAATCCGCATAGTGCTGCGTGGTAGCCCAAAGCATAAAGAAGAGATGCTGCGGCTGAACGGCAGCCAGCTGCCCGGCGCTGATCCACTGCTCGACAATAGCCGCCTTGCTCTCTACCAGCGCTTTCAGATCGCCCGCCAGTTCACCCCGCAGCAGCGGGGCTCCCTGCAGCATCTCCAGACAGAAGAGCCGGGATGCCTGGGGATGATCGCGGGAGACCTCAAGCTTCAGGCGAATATAGTGGCGAATGGCCGTCAGGGGATCCTGGTCGGCGCGCAGCGCGCGCAGCGGTGCCAGCCAGACATCCAGAATCTCTTTCAGCACTGCGACATACAACACTTCCTTTGAAGGGTAATAGTAGAGCAGATTCGTTTTTGACACCTCCGCGCCTTCAGCCACCCGGTCAAGGCTGGTGCCATGAATACCGAACTGAGAAAATAGCGCCAGCGCCGCCTGCAGGATAGCGGCGCGTTTTGCGGTTGCTGCCTGCGAACGACGCCGCGGTTTTTTCTCATCATTTTTCATGCTGTTACCTCTCCCTGTCGTGAATTCACATCATAACACAGCTGGCAGATATGGCGGCCTGCACCTTTTTTGCACGACGGCTGCCTGATTGCTGTGCATTTGTTTTGACCAAATGGTCTGAAAATCGCGACGCCGTTCCGGCTGGCCAATGGGCTGTTTATATCTCAATGATAAATATAAACATTATTTATGTGGCACGCGGCTTGCAATCTTGTCAGAGAGCGCCGCCCGCAGGATGCGTGCAGGAAGCAGCGCAGCGCGTGAAAACGTCCTATCAATGCAAAGAGGTGTCACATGAAAATTGGTGTCTTTGTTCCGATTGGTAATAATGGCTGGCTGATCTCCACGCATGCGCCGCAGTACATGCCTACCTTTGAACTCAACAAAGCGATTGTGCAGCGTGCGGAGCACTATCACTTCGATTTTGCCCTTTCGATGATTAAGCTGCGCGGCTTCGGCGGAAAAACAGAATTCTGGGACCACAATATGGAGTCCTTTACGCTGATGGCAGGCCTGGCGGCAGTCACCTCGCGAATTGAGATCTACGCCACGGCAGCCACCCTGACGCTGCCGCCCGCTATTGTGGCGCGTATGGCCGCGACCATCGACTCTATTTCTGGCGGACGCTTTGGCGTTAACCTCGTCACCGGCTGGCAGAAACCGGAGTATGAGCAGATGGGGATCTGGCCGGGCGATGACTATTTTGCCAGCCGTTACCAGTATCTGACTGAATACGTCACGGTACTGCGCGATTTATGGGGCACCGGTAAGAGCGACTTCAAAGGCGATTTTTTCACTATGAACGACTGTCGCGTCAGCCCGCAGCCGCAGAAGCCCATGAAAGTGATCTGCGCCGGACAGAGCGATGCGGGCATGGCGTTTTCAGCTCAGCACGCCGACTATAACTTTTGCTTCGGCAAAGGCGTTAATACGCCGGCCGCTTTTGCACCGACTGCGGCCCGGATGAAGCTCGCCGCTGAGCAGGCGGGGCGTGATGTCGGCTCCTATGTCCTGTTTATGATCATCGCAGCTGAGAGTGATGAAGCGGCCCGGGCAAAATGGGAGCACTACAAGGCCGGTGCCGACGAAGAGGCGCTTGCGTGGCTCACTACCCAGAGCCAGCAGGATACCCGTTCCGGCAGTGACACCAACGTGCGTCAGATGGCTGACCCCACCTCTGCCGTTAACATCAATATGGGGACGTTAGTCGGCTCTTACGCCAGCGTGGCGCGCATGCTCGATGACGTTGCCCGTGTTGAAGGGACACACGGCGTACTGCTGACTTTTGATGACTTCCTTGAAGGTATTGAAGCCTTCGGCCAGCGCATTCAGCCGCTGATGGAGTGTCGTCGCGACGTGATTACCGCGGCACAGGAGGTGGCATGATGAAAACCGTCACCTGCGCACATACCGGCTCCACACCACACATCACCCTGCCCGCGCGTCCGGAGGCGATCGCCCTGCCACCGGCACAAAGCGCGCTGATTGTAGTCGATATGCAGAATGCTTACGCCACCGAAGGCGGCTATCTCGACCTGGCGGGTTTTGACGTCTCTGCTACCCAGCCGGTTATCGCCCGCATTCATGAGGCGGTAACCGCTGCACGGGCCGCTGGCGTGCAGATCATCTGGTTCCAGAACGGCTGGGACAGCGATTACACAGAGGCGGGCGACGCGGGCTCGCCAAACTTTCACAAATCCAATGCGCTGAAAACCATGCGGCGCCGGCCTGAGCTGCAGGGCACCCTGCTGGCGAAAGGCACCTGGGATTATGCGCTGGTGGATGCGCTGACGCCCGAACCGGGCGATATCGTGCTGCCAAAACCGCGCTACAGCGGCTTTTTCAATACGCCGCTCGACAGCATGCTGCGCAGCCGCGGGATCCGCCACCTGATCTTTACCGGCATCGCCACCAACGTCTGCGTGGAGTCCACGCTGCGTGACGGTTTCTTCCTGGAGTATTTCGGCGTGGTACTGGCTGACGCCACGCATCAGGCCGGACCTGATTTCGCGCAGCAGGCTGCGCTGTTCAATATCGAAACGTTTTTCGGCTGGGTCAGCGATACACAAACGTTCTGCGAAGCCCTGCAGGGCCAGTAACATTTCGCTATCAGGAGATCAGACTATGCCCAAACGCGTCATTATCCCGGCCGGCAGCACTACGCCGATCGCCCCGTTCGTACCCGGCACGCTGGCTGACGGCGTGGTGTATGTTTCCGGTACCCTGCCGTTCGATGCGGACAACAATGTGGTTCACGTCGGCGATGCGGCCGCGCAGACACGTCACGTGCTGGAGACGATAAAAAACGTCATTGAGACCGCCGGCGGCTGTATGGCGGATGTCACATTTAACTCTATTTTTATCACCGACTGGCAGCACTACGCTGCCGTAAATCAGGTCTATGCCGACTATTTTCCCGGCGATAAGCCCGCGCGCTTCTGTATTCAGTGCGGGCTGGTAAAACCTGACGCGCTGGTTGAGATCGCGTCGGTTGCCCACATCGGACAGGCGGAGGCGTGATGAAGCTGGATATCCAGGGGTTAACCGCCGCCGATGCGCCCACGCTGGTTCTCGCATCAGGTCTCGGCGGCGTAGCGGGATTCTGGCAGCCGCAGCTGGCGGCGCTCGCCTCACGCTACCGCGTTGTTACGTACGATCAGCGCGGTACCGGACGCAGCGCAGCGACTCTGCCTGAAGACTACAGCCTGGCGAGGATGGCAGCTGAACTGGCGGAAGCGCTGGCACAGCATCACATCACGCGCTACAGCGTGGCCGGCCATGCGCTCGGGGGCCTGATTGGTCTGCAACTGGCGCTGGATCATCCCGATCGGGTTGAACGCGTGGTGGTGATCAACGGCTGGCTGACGCTTAATCCCCATACCGCCCGCTGCTTTAAGGTCAGAGAGGATTTGCTGCTGCAGTCGGGTACTGAAGCCTTTGTCCGCGCCCAGCCGCTGTTTCTCTACCCTGCTGAATGGCTGGCGCAGCATCAGGCGCGCGCTGAGGCTGAAGAGAGGCATCACCAGCAGCACTTTCAGGGCGCAGAGAACCTGCTGCGTCGTCTGCACGCGCTGAAGGCCGCAGATTTTCGTGCCTGCGCCGCGCGCATTACTCAGCCGGTGCTGGCGATCTGCAGCCAGGACGATCTTCTGGTGCCATGGAGCTGTTCAGCGCAGCTGGCGGCAGCGCTGCCACAGGGTCAGCTGCTGACAATGCCGTGGGGAGGCCACGCCATGAGCGTGACCGATAGCGATAACTTTAACACGCTGCTGCTGCGCTGGCTGACTGAGACCGCTCAGTCCGCCTGCCTGGCGGCAGGCTGAGCACAGGAGTCTGAACATGAGTCTGCATGCCCTTCCGGCTTTACCCGCTGTTGATCGCGATACCTTTCGCAACGCGATGGCGCAGCTGGGTGCTGCCGTCAATGTTATCACCACGGATGGTCCGGCAGGACTGGCCGGTTTTACGGCCTCCGCCGTCTGCAGCGTCACCGACTCCCCGCCCACGCTGCTGGTCTGCCTGAACCGCTCCGCCTCAGCCTGGCCGGCGTTTCGCGATAACCGTGCACTCTGTGTCAATACCCTTACGGCAGAGCAGCATGCCCTCTCCACGCTGTTCGGTGGCAAAACCGCAATGGCAGATCGTTTTGCCGCTGCACAGTGGCAGACGCTTGCCAGCGGCGCCCCGCTGCTGGATGCCGCACTGATCTCTTTTGACTGCGAGATAACGCAGCGGGTCAGCGTGGGCACCCACGATATTCTGTTCTGTACGGTGCTGGCCGTGGCCCAGGGCGAGGCGCGTCAGGGACTCGCCTGGTTTGATCGCGGTTATCACACGTTCTCCCGGCAGGATGCCCGCTGATACCGCATAACGCGGCCCGTTCTATTCACTCTCAGGAGATGATCTATGGCGAGTACCTGGTTTCCACGCTGGCGCGTTAAGTCAGCCATGACAGACAACGGATTGATTGCCCCGGACGAGACGCTGCCGTTCGGGCAGACGCTGGTGCTTGGGCTGCAGCATGCGGTCGCAATGTTTGGCGCAACGGTACTGATGCCGCTGCTGATGGGGCTGGATGCCAATCTCGCTGTGCTGCTCTCCGGGATCGGAACGCTGCTGTTCTTCTTCATCACCGGCGGGCGCGTGCCGAGCTATCTCGGTTCCAGCGCCGCTTTTGTGGGCGTCGTGATTGCCGTCACCGGTTTTACCGGCCAGGGCATCAATACTCATCTCTCTGTGGCGCTGGGCGGCATTATCGCCTGTGGCGCAATCTATACCCTGATTGGGCTGATTGTGATGAAAGCCGGCACCGGCTGGATTGAGCGCCTGATGCCGCCTGTGGTCACAGGAGCCGTCGTTATGGCGATTGGCCTGAATCTGGCACCGATTGCGGTCCACAGCGTTTCTGCCACCCTGTTTGACAGCTGGATGGCAGTGCTGACCGTGCTCTGTATCGGGCTGGTGGCGGTGATGACGCGCGGGCTGGTACAGCGCCTGCTGATCCTGGTAGGGCTGATTGTGGCTTGGGCGTTTTATGCATTGCTGACGAATGGCTTTGGCCTGGGCAAACCGGTTGATTTCAGCGGCGTGGCCCGTGCCGCCTGGTTTGGCGTGCCGCACACCACCGCCCCGGTGTTCGACCTGCAGGCGATAGTGATGATTGCGCCGGTCGCAATTATTCTGGTGGCTGAAAACCTGGGGCATATAAAAGCGGTAGCGGCCATGACCGGCCGCAATCTCGATCCCTGGATGGGCCGGGCATTTGTCGGTGACGGGCTGGCCACCATGCTCTCAGGCTCCGCCGGCGGCAGCGGCGTGACAACCTACGCCGAAAATATCGGCGTGATGGCGGTCACGCGCGTCTACTCTACGCTGGCGTTTGTCGCCGCGGCCGTAATCGCAATACTGCTCGGTTTCTCACCGAAGTTTGGTGCTCTCATCCACACCGTGCCAGCCCCGGTGATAGGCGGCGCGTCTATCGTGGTATTTGGCCTGATTGCGGTGGCAGGTGCCCGTATCTGGCTGCAGAATCAGGTTGATCTCGGGCAGAACGGTAACCTGATTATGGTGGCCACCACGCTGGTTCTGGGCGCAGGGGATTTCGCCCTTAAGATTGGCAGTTTCACACTCGGCGGCATCGGCACCGCGACCTTTGGTGCCATTATCCTGAATGCGATTCTGCAGCGCCGTCACCGCACGCCAGCCGGTTCCACTGCTCAGCCACACGCTTAAGGCTTCTGCGGTGCCTGATCGGGCACCGCTTTTCTGCGCCGCAGCCGCAGCTCACTGACAATCACGCCGCAGACAATCAGCGCACCGCCCAGCAGCGCTGCCGCTGGCAGTCGCTCCCCGGCCAGACGTCCGACAATCCCCGCCCAGACCGGCTCCCCGGCATAAATCACCGTGGCGCGCACCGGTGAGACGCTACGCTGGGCCCAGTTCATCGTCACCTGAATCAGGGCGCTGGCGGCGCCCAGGCCCGCAGCGCTCAGCACCAGTGGCAGAGAAAACGACGGCAGCGTTTCACCATTAGGGATCATAAACAGAAAGGCGCAAGCGGAGGCGACCAGCAGCTGCACCAGCGTTACCCGCCGCACATCCACCTGTCCGGCATAACGGCTAATCAGAATGATCTCGGCAGCAATCGCCAGCGTGCTCAGCAGGGTAGCGCTTTCCCCGGCGCTGAGTGCCAGGCCGCTCTCCTGTGGCCCTGCCACCAGCAGCAAGCCGCTGAACGCCAGCGCAATGCCCAGCCACGCCATAATGCCCGGTGGCCGGCGCAGCACCAGCCACTGCAGCAGCGGCACCACCGGCACATAGAGCGCCGTCAGAAAGGCAGACTGGCTGCTGGAGATGGTCTGCATCCCCCAGGTCTGGAGGCCATAACCGCCCGCAATAGCCAGACCAATCATCGTGCCCGCCCTGACCTCCGGCCAGGTCAGTGCGCGCAGATAGCGCCAGAAAAAACAGGCCAACAGCAGTGACGCCGTGGCGAACCGCACGCCGACAAAGAAAAACGGACCGGAGTACATCATGGCGCGGTGCACCACCAGAAAGGTGCCGCCCCAGACCAGGGTGATAAAAATCAGCACCAGCTCCTGACGGGTAATGCGCAGATAAGGACGTGCAGGTAAAGCAGACATAAAACACCTGATAAGTAGCCAGGCGCCATTCTGGCGTAACCCGTACTGAAGGCGCAATAACTGGCCAGCGTTATCTGCTCAGTATGCAACGCAGGCTTTAATACTCAGAATTACGACTCATCTGAAAATCAGGGTATTTTATTATAAAAATCAATAAATTAATTTTACAGGCGTACGGATCCCTGGCTGGCTGCAAAGCCATTTTCCGGCAGCCTGCGTATGCTCTTCTATACTGTTTTTACTTATCTTACCGGGAGGTTAGAACCACGATGGCAAAAGTTCTGGTGCTCTATTACTCAATGTATGGACATGTGGAAACCATGGCGCAGGCGGTTGCGGAAGGTGTGCAGCGCGTCAGCGGAGCCGAAGTGACTATTTTGCGCGTGCCGGAAAGTATGGATGCGGCGCGTTTTGCTGAGGTGGGCGGCAAGGTCGATCAGCAGGCAGCTGAGGCAACGCCGGACGATCTGACGCAGTACGATGCGATTATCGTCGGTACGCCGACCCGCTTTGGCAATATGTCAGGCCAGATGCGTAACTTCTGGGATCGTACCGGCGGTCTGTGGGCCTCCGGGGCACTGCATGGAAAACTGGCCAGCGTATTTACTTCCACCGGTACCGGCGGGGGTCAGGAACTGACCATCACATCTGTATGGACCACGCTTGCCCATCACGGCATGGTTATTATTCCGATTGGCTACGGCACCAAAGAGATGTTCGATATCTCGCAGGTGCGCGGCGGAACGCCTTACGGGGCGTCGACGCTGGCAGGCGGCGATGGCTCACGCCAGCCCACGCCTGAAGAACTGCAAATTGCCCGCTATCAGGGCGAACATGTCGCCACTCTGGCGGTGAAACTTAAAGGATAAACTCAACAGGAGATCATTATGGCTACAGACCAGTCCAGGGCACATCACGTCGGCGAGTGGGCGAAAATTCGCCAGACCTCTCCTGAAATTGCAGAAGCGATCTTTGAAGTTGCCAATTACGATGAAAAACTGGCAGAGCAGATCTGGGAGCAGCAGGGCAGCGATGACGTACTGATGCGTGCCTTTGATAAGACCGATCAGGATGTTCTGACATGGGACAATATCCCTGTCGAGCGTAAAAACGTGTGAGTACCGGCGGGCATAGCCCGCCTTTTTTTATGGTAATACCAACAGGGGGACGCGATGACGGCTTATCAGAGCATCAATCCGGCAAACAATCAGCTGCTGAAAAACTGGGAGACACATGATGACGCCCGGGTGCAACAGGCGCTCAATACCGCAGATGCACTCTATCACTCAGCCTGGAGCAAAGGTGACATTCAGCCGCGTCTTCAGGTCCTGAACCGGCTGGCAGATTTAATGGAGCAGCGTAAAGAGGAGCTGGCTACCATCGCAAGTCGCGAAATGGGCAAGCTGATTGGTCAGAGCCGGGGGGAAGTCAGTATCTGCATCAGCATTGCGCGCTACTACGCTAAGCACGCCGCAGATTTTCTGCAGCCGCAGCCCTGTCCCAGCGACATCGGGGAAGCCTGGGTGGAATATCACCCGATTGGCGTTATCGTTGCAGTTGAGCCCTGGAACTTTCCTTACTATCAGCTGATGCGGGTTCTGGCGCCTAACCTGGCGCTGGGTAACCCGGTGCTGGCAAAACATGCCAATATTGTGCCGCACTGTGCGGATATTTTTGATCGACTGGTACGGGAAGCGGGTGCGCCAGAAGGTGCATGGACGAATCTGTTTATCTCTAATGAGCAGGTGGCAGATCTTATCGCTGACAATCGCGTGCAGGGCGTGGCGCTGACCGGCTCTGAACGCGCCGGCAGTGCGGTTGCGCAGCAGGCGGGCAAGCATCTGAAAAAATCCACGCTTGAGCTGGGGGGCAACGATGTCTTTATTGTTCTGGACGATGCGGACCTGGATGAAGCGGTGCGCCAGGGCGTGCAGGCGCGTCTGAGCAACTGCGGGCAGGTCTGCACTGCGGCTAAACGGTTTATTGTACATGCGCAGATTGCCGAGGCGTTTACGGCCAGATTCAGCGCCGCGCTGCAGTCCGCCGTGCCGGGCGATCCGCTGGATGAGAAAACCACGCTCGGACCACTCTCTTCGCGTGATGCGCGCGATCGGCTGGCCCGCCAGGTTGAAGAAGCGGTAGAACATGGCGCAGAACTGCGTTTTGGCGGGCGCATCATCGAAGGCGTCGGATGTTATTATCAGCCCACACTGCTGGCCGGTCTGACGCCTGACAATCCCGCTTATTATCAGGAGTTTTTTGGCCCGGTTGCCCAGCTCTATATCGCAGAGAGTGACGATGCTGCCGTGGCGCTGGCGAACGACTCGCACTACGGTCTTGGCGGCTCCATCTGGACGCAGGATATAGCGCGCGCGCGCCGGCTGGCGTCACAGATTGAGACCGGGATGGTATTCATTAATTCGCAGAGCGATACCGCTGCTGAACTCCCTTTTGGCGGAGTAAAGCGCTCCGGCTACGGGCGTGAGCTGTCCGACCTTGGTCTGAAAGAGTTTGCCAATCAGAAACTGGTGGTTATTGCCGGCTAACGGGCAATAAAAAACCCCGCCACGGCGGGGTTTTTGTATAGCCTGCTGCAGATTAACCCGCCGTAGCGGATTACTGAGCTGGCTTAGCCTCTGCGGCTGCGTTCCCGGATGCCGGCTGCGCGTTTTGCGCTGCAGCTTCACCCGCTTTCGTTTTATCTTCAGCTGCTTTGCCGGCTTGTGCTTTATCCGCAGCGGCCTTCTCTGCCGCCGCTTTGTCTGCTTTCGCTTTATCCGCAGCGGCCTTCTCTGCTGCTGCTTTGTCTGCGGTTGCCTGTTCAGCTTTGGCGTTGGCGTCGGCAGGTTTCTCTGCGGCAGCTTTCGCGTCCGGCGCCTTATCTGCACTCTGCTGAGGCTTCGCTTCCTGCGCTACTGCAGCCTGCATAGGGGTCCCCTGCAGGGCACTGTTCAGCGCCGCAGAGAACTGATCCCAGCTGCAATAGCCATTGGCATCGGTATCACAGCCGGCGAGCTGCAGCGTGACACGCTTAGGCGGATTTTTCAGGCTCAGCACATCAGCATTGCGTAACTGCTCGGCGGTCTGATAGACATACTCCACTTTCAGCAGATCTTTGTTATTTTTGCCATCATGCCAGCGCTCAAATACAACCTGCCCGCCGATAGGCGTTTTCTCGTCGTTGCCCGGCAGATCGTAAGGTTTGACCTGCAGTGCGCTGAGCAGCGAGGCAATATTCGAGTCGTGCCCTACCATCAGCGTCACTTTAGGTGCGCTGGCCTTATCTTCATCAACCAGCTGGCTGCGGATATAATCCACCAGCGGTGCCGCAACTTCGCGTGCAACCTCTGACGAACTGAACAGCGCATCCTGATAACCATTTTTAACTGATGCCAGCTCTTTCCACTGTTCAGGCGTTTTAATCTGACCCCAGGCCACCTGCTCTGCCGGGAAGCCCTCGTAATATTGCAGCGTGAACGCGTCAACAAGTGAATTACCGATTTTCAGCGGGCCGCTGACGCCTGGCTCTTTGCCGTTTTCGGCGCTGAAACTATTGTCGCCGCTGTCCAGCGTGCACTGTTTTTTACCCTTGCAGGCAGGCGACGATTTATAATCAACAATCTTTTCCAGACGCTGCAGCGCAGGTTTCAGCGCCAGCTTCTCATTTTCTGCCGTCATCGCCGCCAGCGCTTTTTTGTTAAACGCTTCGCTGTCATCGGTAATAACCGGATTGAAAATAGGATCCATGGTGCCCATGGCATCCTGATGCGTTACCGCAACATCGCAGCCAGGAAAGGCACCGGCGGCAAAAAACTGTGCGGTTGCAACAGTGCGCTGCAGGCTATTTGCATAGATGAAAACATCGTTGCTGTCCGGGCAGGTGCCGCCAGCCAGCACGCCCTGCTGTGTCAGCCACTGGCGGGTATATTGACCCATGTAGACTTCCAGCACGCCACCTTTTGTGGTGAGTTCACCGCCCGGCACATCCCATTGCGGCCAGCTCTTTTTAGTGGCTTGCTCCAGTGCGCTACCGTTCGTTGCCAGCGGCGCACGCAGGTTGTGACGGCTCAGCATCAGCACCTGCTGCAGCTGCATATCCCCTTCTGCTGCGGTCGCTGACAGGCTTACCGGCAGCGCCGCAACAACTGACAACGCGCAAAGACTCAGTTTTTTGATCATTGTGCCCATTCCATAATTCATCAGTGAAACACTCTGGCATTCAAACGATTAGCCCGCCAAAGAGCGAATTACCGCACAGTGTAACTCAGCTTGCTGACGAAAATCGCCCGCTGTTTATAAAAACTGTGAATGGACTATAGCAGTAAACGTCAGGGTTGTAGCAGCAGGAAGGATCAGGAAGATAAAGTGTGAAAAGCAAAAAGCCCGCATAAATGCGGGCTTCTTTAATTTGGCGGAGGAAGAGAGATTCGAACTCTCGGATGGTTTCCCATCGGCGGTTTTCAAGACCGCTGCCTTAAGCCACTCGGCCATCCCTCCGGATACAGATTGTACTTTACCTGCAGAGATAAAGTGGCGGAGGAGGAGAGATTCGAACTCTCGGATGGTTTCCCATCGGCGGTTTTCAAGACCGCTGCCTTAAGCCACTCGGCCACCCCTCCGCAATGAGGCGCACTATAAACATCCCCCAGGATGATGTAAAGCAGTGAATGAATCGTTCGCCTGAAAAACAGCCAAATTTATTTTTTTCGCCGTCAAAAACAGCATTCTGCTCAACGAAACAGCGGTTTATCGCGTAAAGAAGGGTAAAACGCCTTTGCTGTTCTGATCCCGCTGCGTATTCTCAGCGCATGTAAAGTGTCCTCTCTCTTTAAGGAGTAAATGATGGACAAAATTATCAGCTCATCGCAGCAGCAATCCCTGATCAGCACCCATAAAGTCCTGCGTAATACCTACTTTCTGCTGGGTCTGACGCTGGCGTTTTCCGCGGTTACGGCCACGCTAAGCACTGTGTATGCGCTCCCCTCACCCGGCTTAATTCTGATGCTGGTCGGGTTTTATGGTTTGATGTTTCTGACCTACCGTCTGGCAAATAGTCCGGCCGGAATAGCAGCAGCGTTCGCCTTCACCGGTTTTCTTGGCTACTGCCTGGGTCCTATCCTCAGCTCGTTTCTGAGCGCGGGCATGGGCGATGTTATTGCCATGGCGCTGGGCGGCACGGCGCTGGTGTTCTTCTGCTGTTCGGCCTATGTACTGACTACCCGCCGCGATATGTCATTCCTTGGCGGTATGATGATGGCAGGCTTTGTGGTTCTGCTGGTTGCGGTCGTGGCGAACCTGTTCCTGCAGCTGCCTGCCCTGCATCTGGCTATCAGTGCTCTTTTCATTCTTTTCTCTGCAGGTGCCATTCTGTGGGAGACCAGTAACATTATCCATGGCGGCGAGACTAACTATATTCGCGCTACCGTTGGGCTCTATGTCTCTCTCTATAATATCTTTGTCAGCCTGCTGAGCCTGCTGGGTTTCGCTAACCGCGATTAACGCCGCAGCGCACAAAAAGTAAACCCCGCTCCGGCGGGGTTTTTGCTTTTTTATAGGGCGGGAATTTACAATAAGCGCAGATAACAGATGAGGAAAAGATGTGATTGTTAACGGCAGTGAGATTGTAACCGATGCAGAAGGTTATCTGACTAACCACGCGGACTGGCGTGAAGAGGTGGCGCTGGCAATTGCCCGGCAGGAAAATATCGAGATGAGCGACGCTCACTGGGAGGTTGTCCACTTTGTACGCGACTTTTACCGGGAATTTAATACCTCTCCCGCCGTGCGCATGCTGGTGAAGGCGATGGCGAAAAAGTATGGTGAAGAGAAAGGTAACAGCCGCTATCTGTTTCGCCTGTTTCCGGACGGCCCGGCAAAGCAGGCGACAAAAATCGCCGGCCTGCCGAAACCTGCGAAATGTCTCTGATCAGCCCGTGGTAAAGCTGTCTGGTAATTTTGTCAGCTGACAGAGCTCGGTCAGGACGTTATCCACCCGCGCACTGTGCGGCCCGCCTGCCTGAAGCCAGCTGATAAGCGACCCGACCTGCTGTTCGTTACCACAGGCCAGCACCTCAACGCTGCCATCAGGCAGATTGCGGGCATGACCGGTCAGACCCAGCGTTTGCGCCTGCTGCTGGGTGTAATAACGGAAACCGACGCCCTGTACCATGCCATATACCCGGATTGTGCAGCTGCGATCAGCCATTGTACCTTTCCCCTATTCTGCGTTGCAATTTGACGCTTTCCACCGGAAAATGGCGCCTCATTTTTTCAGGTAAGCATAGCAAACTATGACCGTTCGATTGATTCTCACTAAGGGACGTGAAAAATCCCTGCTCCGCCGTCATCCCTGGGTCTTTTCCGGCGCCGTTGCGCGTATGGAAGGGAAAGCGCAGTCTGGCGAAACGATTGATATTTGCGACAGCAATGGCAAATGGCTGGCTCGCGCCGCTTATTCACCGGAGTCGCAAATTCGTGCGCGCGTCTGGAGCTGGCAACAGGATGAGTCAATCGATATCGCCTTCTTTGTACGCCGCTTAGAGCAGGCGCAACAGTGGCGCGACTGGCTGGCGACCCGTGACGGACTCGACAGCTATCGTCTGATCGCCGGCGAATCGGATGGTATGCCCGGCGTGACCATCGATCGCTTTGGGCATTTTCTGGTGCTGCAGCTACTCTCTGCAGGAGCAGAGTATCAGCGGCCTGCCATTGTTTCTGCGCTGCAGCAGTGCTATCCGGACTGCGCTATTTACGATCGTTCCGACGTCGCCGTGCGTAAAAAAGAGGGGCTGCCGCTGGCTCAGGGCCCGGTCAGTGGTGAACTGCCACCTGCCCTGCTGCCTATTACCGAGCACGGTATGAAACTGCTGGTGGACATTCAGGGCGGTCATAAAACCGGTTACTACCTTGATCAGCGCGATAGCCGTTTTGCCACTCGCCGCTATGCGCAGGATGCCCGCGTGCTGAACTGCTTCTCTTATACCGGCGGATTCGCCGTCTCGGCGCTGCTTGGCGGCTGCCGCGAAGTGGTGAGCGTGGATACGTCGCAGGATGCGCTGGACGTAGCAAAACAGAATGTTGAGCTGAACGGGCTTGATGTCTCGCGGGCGCAGTTTCTGCGGGATGACGTCTTTAAACTGCTGCGCCGCTACCGCGATGCGGGCGAAAAGTTTGATCTGATTATTATGGATCCGCCGAAATTCGTTGAGAACAAAAATCAGCTGATGGGCGCCTGTCGTGGTTACAAAGATATCAATATGCTGGCGATGCAGCTGCTTAATCCAGGCGGTATTCTGCTGACGTTCTCCTGCTCCGGCCTGATGGCAACGGATTTATTTCAGAAGATTGTGGCTGATGCGGCGCTGGATGCCGGACGTGATGTACAATTTATAGAGCAGTTCCGTCAGGCGGCCGATCATCCGGTAATAGCCAGCTATCCGGAAGGTCTCTATCTGAAAGGTTTTGCCTGCCGCGTACTGTGACTTGAAAACCAGATCCCTGCCCCCATATTCAGTGGCAGGTAAAGTTTTGGGAGGTCGCAATGATTGCCAGTAAATTTGGAATTGGACAGCAGGTCCGGCATCGTCTGTCAGGTGTGCTGGGTGTCATCGTCGATGTTGACCCTGAGTATTCGCTGGATGAACCGGAACTGGATGAAGTTGGTGCAACGGAAACGCTGCGTGCCGCCCCCTGGTATCATGTAGTGATGGAAGATGAAGAGGGCGAACAGGTGCACACCTATGTTGCAGAAGTGCAGCTGGCGGGGGAAACACTGTTCGAGCATCCGGAGCAGCCCTCTATGGATGAGCTGGCCGCCTCTATCCGGCAACAGCTGCAGGCACCCAGCCTGCGACACTAATTATATCGGCGACGCAGGTCGCCGTTTTATTATCTGATTTATGCTGGCGTAATATTGAGACGCGGGATCTCGATTTTTGGACAGCGATCCATAATCACCGTCAGCCCAGCATCACTTGCCAGTACTGCCGCCTGCTCATTGATCACACCGAGCTGCAGCCACAATGTTTTTGCCCCGATCGCAATAGCATCCTGTGCCACCTCCCATGCTGCCTCAGCATTACGAAATACATCCACCATATCGACTTTTCCCGGAATCTCCGCCAGTGAAGCATAGGCGGTCTGCCCCATCAGCTGCTGGCCGGCGAGTTTTGGACTCACCGGAATAACCTCATATCCCTGGTCCAGTAAATAACGCATCACGCCATAACTGGGACGAGTGGGTTTATCGCTGGCCCCTACCAGTGCAATACGACGGGTGTTCATCAGCACATCACGGATCACTTGATCGTTCATTCTCTTCCCCCTCTCTCTGTTGCCAGAGTGTAGCTGCCCTATCTGCACGCGATGCAAGCAGCAAAGATGAAATGTTTGCACCAGAACACGAATAAATATGTTTAAATGTAACTTTAGTGCCATAATGAAATACTTTGCTACACATCACTGATTACCCGCCATATTTCGGGAGTAGAAATGAAGCTGTCTCCGGCTGTTACAGGCATTATTGCGCTGCTTGTCACAGCATCCTGCCCCGCTATTACGCTTAAACTCGATCCGCAGATTGATTTACTGGTGCTGGACGGGCGTAAAATTGCCGGCTCACTGCTGAAAGGCGCAGATAGCCTTGAGCTGGAGAAAGGGCAGCATCAGTTTCTGTTTCGCGTCGAAAAACCCTGTCCTGACGCAACCCATTTTCAGTCGGTGCCGATGATTGTTACGTTCACCGCTGCAGCACACTCTGTGGCGATCCACCTGCCCTCACTGAATAGCCGGCGTGAACGCAGTACGTTTAACAAACTTCTGAACTTCAGGCTGGTTGATGAACGGGGCATGGAGATCGCCAGCCTTCGCGATCGTCTGCCGCAGAGCGGCGGCGGCGACATGGCGCAGGCCATGATGGTTTATAACCGCGCAGCACAGATGGCATCAGTACCACGCTTTGCCTCTCCTGCAGCCACAGCTGTAAGCGAAAACCCCGATTTTGCCTGGCAGGATGCCAGCGATTTGCCCTCAATACAGCGCTGGTTTAAACGCTTTGACGCAGCAACCCGGCAGAAATTGCTCAGCTGGATGAAAACCCTGCGTACCAGCTAGTGACTTGCCCAGTTTTCCGCTGATGCGCTGCTACCAGACTCAGGCTTTACGCGCCACTGGTACACCCAGCTCACGCAGCTGATCGACAAAAGGTGACGGAGAGGCTTTATTAAACAGCAGCCACAGCTGCTCACGTGCCCGCGTCATAGCCACATAAGCGAGGCGCCGCTCTTCCGCATCAGGAAAATCCTCCACAGGGGGCAGCAGTCCCTGCTCCAGCACTGACTCGCGCGCCGGCGCCGGAAAGCCGTCAGCTCCCTGATGGAGCCCGGTCAGGATGACGTACTCTGCCTGCTGGCCTTTACTGGCGTGGATTGTCATAAACTCCAGCTGTAAGCCGGGCCAGCGCGTTTTTGCCCGGTCCAGCAGCGCCGGACGCAGATGATGGTAGCGTGCCAGCAGCAGGATCCTCTCCTCCGGTTGCGCAAATCCGCTGAGTTTATCCAGCAGCCCTTCCAGCTGATCGTCTGGCAGCAGCGTCACCGCTTTTTTACTTCCCTTGCTCAGACTGGTAAGCATTTTTTTTATCTGATGCGGATTTTGCTGAATAAACCGGTTAGCGATGTCACCAATACGGGCATTAAAGCGATAAGTGGTATCCAGCACGCAGCTGTCGCCGCTGCCAAAATAGTGATGAAAAGCCGTCGTCAGATTGAGCTTAGCGCCGCTAAAGCGATAGATTGCCTGCCAGTCATCTCCTGCAGCAAACAGGCTGGTACGGGCATTCTGCGCACGCAGTGCCATCAACAGTGCAGCACGCTGTGGCGAGATATCCTGAAATTCATCAACCAGGATATGTTTCCAGGGACTGATAAAGCGCCTTTTTTCCAGCACATCTGTTGCCTGCTGGATCAGACCGGTAAAATCAACGGCGCCCTCTGCTTTTAGCGCACTTTTCCACGCTTTCAGCAGCGGTGCCATTAATTTCACCTGCTTACTGAAGCTGTCGCGCCACGCTTCCGGAACGGCCGCGATCGTTTCCGCCTGCGTACCGCTCTGCATGCGCAGCAGGCTCAGCCACTGCTCGAGACGCGGTGCCAGTCGTTGTGCAATAGCGCTATCCTGCCAGAATGCGCCTTCCGGCAGCGTCCACGCCAGATCGTCCTCCAGCCACTGACGCCAGCCGCTGGCCTGGGTCTTTTTAGCCGCACACTGCTCGCGCCAGCTCTCCAGCAGCAGCTGGCGACGGGCTGCGCTGTCACTCTCCAGCTGGCTGATGACTGGCGGTTTGCGGCCTCCCTCGCGAATGATATGCAGCGCCAGCGCATGAAAGGTACGCGCCTGCATATCCTGTACGTTGAGCCGCGCGGCTATGCGTTCATTTATCTCTTCCGCAGCTTCGCGGCCAAATGCCAGCAGCAAAATCTGGTCCGGATGAGCCAGCCGGCGCTGCAGCAGCCAGCCAGCACGTGCTACCAGCACAGAGGTTTTACCGCTGCCTGCCCCCGCCAGTACCAGCAACGTCTCTTCACCATTAACCACGGCCTCTGCCTGCGCCCCGTTAAGCGGCGTGCGCTCAACCGTAGCAAAAAAATCGGGGTTTTCCTGAATCACCCGCTCGCTCCAGCGGCGATTACGCTGGCGAATGGTTGCTTCACCCTTTTCCAGCCACTGCCGGCAGCGATGCCAGCGTTCACGACAGTTATCCAGCGTTTCCAGGCGCGCCAGCGGCAGCGGCAGCGCCGCGATCGTCTCATCAACCCGGGCAAGGATAGCCGCCAGCTCACGTCGCTTCAGCCAGCGATCCTCTTCAGTCAGCTGCGAAATATGCTGCAGTAGCTCATCCAGTACGCCTGCGCTGATATGACTCATTTCAGTGCTCCACTGCTGCCAGGTGTGCTGCAGGTGGTGATAAAAACGCTGCGTCTCCTGCCACTCCGTGCCGTGCAGCCGCACCACCTGATTTTCCGCCAGCAGGAACTCCAGCTCCCCCCATACCAGACCGCGTTTACAGCTGATATCCAGCAGCTGATTAAACGGAATAAGATATTCATGGCGGTCACCGCTGACTTCAACTCCGGCGGTCAGCAAACGCACCCGATTATAAGGATGCTGCGCAAGACGTTTACCCATTGCTGTTGCTTTCAGTTCCATGTCCGCATCATCAGGTGAAATTCAGTTATTGCGCAGTTTACCTGTCAGACTCTTGGCGCTCCAGCCTTAAAACAGGCTAAACTTGGCGGCACATATTGCGGATTGCAAAAGGAAAATCGCGTTATGCGCACCGTACTTAATATTCTGAATTTTATCCTGGGCGGCTTTCTCACCACGCTTGGCTGGCTCTTTGCCACGCTGGTCAGCATTGTGCTGATTTTTACGCTACCGCTGACGCGTTCCTGCTGGGAAATCACAAAACTCTCGCTGGTCCCGTTCGGCAATGAAGCGGTTCACGTTGATGTGCTGCGTCCTGACAGCAAAAGCGCGATTCTTAACGCAGGCGGTACATTCCTGAATATCTTCTGGCTGATTTTCTTTGGCTGGTGGCTCTGCGTAATGCATATCTCCACCGGGATTGTGCAGTGTCTGAGCATTATCGGTATTCCCACCGGGCTGGCGCATTTTAAGCTGGCTGCGATTTCACTCTGGCCGGTTGGCCGCAGGGTGGTCAGCGTTGAAGAGGCACAGGCGGCGCGGGACGCTAACGCGCGTCGCCGCTACTGAGGATCCGGTTTATGTCCGACGCTATGCCCGCCTGGCGCCGCTATCTGTTTAACAGCAGCCTGCGCTATCTGCTGCGTATTTTTCTGGCGCTGTCGGGCTGTGCCGCCTTTCCCTGGTGGCTGCAGCAGGTAGAGTGGACCATTCCGCTTACGCTGGGGGTGGTCGCTGCCGCGCTGGCCGATCTTGACGATCGCTGGACAGGTCGCCTGCGCAATCTGATCATTACCCTGTGCTGCTTCTGTATAGCGTCGGTCTCCGTAGAGCTGCTTTTCCCCCTTCCGTGGGCATTCGCTGCCGGTCTGGCGCTCTCAAGCTGGGGATTTATCCTGCTTGGCGCACTCGGCCAGCGTTACGCTACCATTGCATTTGGTGCCCTGCTGATTGCCGTCTACACCATGCTGGGTATTGGTCTCTTTTCACAGTGGTGGATGCAGCCTGCTCTGCTGCTAACAGGCGCGCTCTGGTACAACCTGCTGACCTTTATCGGTCACCTGATGTTCCCGGTTCGGCCGGTTCAGGAACAGCTTGCTGCCAGCTTTTCCCAGCTGGCGCGTTATCTGGAAGCGAAAGCGAACCTGTTTGATCCGGACGGCGGTGAGCAGGATGATGCCGCTCTGATTGACACCGCAATGGCTAACAGCCAGTTAGTCGCGCAGCTTAATCAGACGAAAAATACGATTCAAAGCCGGCTGCGTGGCGATCGGGGCTCACGCAGCACACGGCGCAGTCTGCATTACTATTTTGTGGCGCAGGATATTCATGAACGCGCCAGCTCTTCGCACATACAGTATCATCAGCTGCGTAATAACTGGCGTTACAACGAAATCCTGTTCCGTTTTCAGCGCCTGCTTAATATGCAGGCGCAGGCGTGTCGCCAGCTGGCCGAAACGATCGTACTGCGCCAGCGCTGGCACCACAGCAGCCATTTTGAGCGTGCTTTTGCGCGCCTTGAAACAGCTCTTGAGCGACTGCAGCAAAGCGATCCGGATGCCGGGCATACCGCCCCGCTCTACTGGCTACTGCGTAATCTGCGTGCCATTGATGCACAGCTTGCTTCGGTGGCTTCAGAACAGCAGCTGTTTGAGACGCCGCTGCAGAGTGAGCACCATCTTTCACGTGATACGCTGCGTGGCTGGCCCGACATACGTCTGCGTCTGAGCCGTCACCTTACACCCGCGTCTCCGCTGTTTCGCCATGCTATCCGTATGTCGCTGGTGCTCTGTATTGGCTATGCCTTTATCCAGATTACCGGATTGCAGCGTGGTTACTGGATCCTGCTCACCAGCCTGTTTGTCTGTCAGCCTAACTATAATGCCACGCGTCGCCGGCTGGCGCTGCGTATCGGCGGGACGCTGGCAGGCGTGGCTATCGGGCTGCCGGTGCTCTGGCTGGTTCCTTCTGTAGAGGGGCAGCTGCTGCTGATTGTCCTCAGCGGCGTCCTGTTTTTTGCTTTCCGTCAGATTCAGTATGCGCAGGCCACGCTGTTTATTACCCTGCTGGTACTGCTGTGCTTTAATTTGCTGGGCGAAGGCTTTGACGTTGCCCTGCCGCGTATTGTTGATACGCTGCTGGGGTGCGGACTCGCCTGGCTGGCGGTGGCATTTGTCTGGCCTGACTGGCGCTTTCGCAAGCTCACCACGATAGCCGACCGCGCGCTGCATGCTAACTGCCGCTATCTGGATGCCATTATGGAACAATATCATCAGGGCAAAGATAACCGGCTGGCTTACCGGGTAGCTCGCCGGGATGCGCATAACGCTGATGCCGAACTCGCGTCTGTGGTATCGAACATAAATAGTGAGCGCCGGGCAGAGCAGCCGCTGCGGGATCACGCCTTCAGGCTGCTTTGTCTTAATCACTCGTTTCTGAGCTATATCTCAGCACTGGGTGCACATCGCACACGTTTATCGCCGGGAAACCTGCTTACGCTGCTTGATGATGCCGTCTGTTTTGTTGAGGATGTTTTGCAGATTGAATGTGTGTCGGATGACCAGGTCACCGTGATGCAGCATACGCTTCAGCAACGCATCGGCGCGCTGAAAACCAGCACTGAAGCCCAGGCGCCTTTGATTTTGCAACAGCTCGATTTACTGATAACGCTGCTGCCTGAGATTGCGCGCCTGCGCCGTGCCCTGGCGCAGGCCTGAAACAACAGCCATGGCTTACCGGTTTATCGGCGTAGCCGCTCCTGATACCAGCTGCTCAGTGCCTCTTTTACCTCTGCCGGGAGCGCCGCCTGATGATGACCCGAGATCGCCCCTTCAAGCGCCAGCAGCGTTTTTAAACCGACATGTTTATTTACGCTGCGCAGCTTAAGCCAGCTTTGTCGCGATCCCATCTCCTGCAGCGATTGTACTGAGCTGATCCCCGCTTTATGCAGCATCAGTTCCATGCGCAAACTGAGATTAGGCAGATCTTTGAGCCGCAGCGAGACATTTTTCGCCGCGGCTTCAGCCTGTGCCGCCTGCAGAGAGCTGGCCGACAAACGGATGAGTTGCCCCCTGTCCTGCCAGAGCTGCTGATCAACTTTGAAGTAACTCAGGGTGACAGGAATGCCACGCTTGCGGTAAACCAGCGGCTCCAGCGGGCGCTGAACCGCATACAGCCGCAGCGCCTCGCTGGCGCGCAGATAGAGCGTATCATCATCAATATAGGCAAATACCACTCGCTCAATGGCCAGTGCGTAGCCACCAAATTGCGTACGCGACTCTATGTCACCCAGAATCGACAGGGCGTCAATTGATTGTTCTACAACCTCATTTCTTCGCTTCATCATGTCCCTTTTCCTCATTCCTTGTGCAGGGTATTTCCTATAAAACAGTGACTATTCATTTAGTTAGAAGATAAAAAAAACAATTTACTGATTCAATGAATAAAACTGTTTTAGCGCTATCTTCTGCCAGTTTTGAGAGACATTTTCAGAAAATGCAGTTGATCTCTGTTAATTTAAACAGTACTGTACATTCATCCAGTTCACTACTGAGCGAGTATATTATGCGCACGCATTTCTCTGGCCCTGTTGATCGTTCCTCCTGGTTAGCGCCTTCCACTGCAGTTCAGCCGTCAATGGGCGGCATAACGGAATTACGCTACAGTGAGCATCCTGGCATGATGCAATTGCTTCTGCTTCCGGTGCTTAAACAGCTGAGTGAACAGTCACGCTGGCAGCTCTGGCTGACGCCAGCGCACAAAGTCAGCCGTCGCTGGATCCAGCAGTCTGGTCTGCCGCTTGAGAAAAGTATGCATATTACTGAATCAGATCGGCTCAGTACGGTTGAAAATATGGTGAAAGCCCTGCGAACCGGAAATTACAGCGTGGTGCTGGCCTGGATACCTTATGAGCTGCACGAAAATGAACGTCAGATGCTTCAGCAGGCAGCTGAAGAAGGTGAGGCATTGGGTCTGATTATGCGACCGGAAGAAGCCAATCTTATTTCTGCCAGACAACCCAGAAGCACAAAAATTCCCTCAGATTTGTTTCATTAAGTAAAAAGTGGGATTTATCTCAGCTTTTTTTTCCGGCCAGTTGCCGCTAAGCTACTGATAATGTTCCTGCCAGTCAGGACAAGGGCTTAGCTGCAATTCTCTGTTTACAGAACGAAAATTTTGCCCCGTCAATTGTTAAAATGTGTGTATTTACACCTGTTTTTTTACCTGCTCGCCTCACATCATACTTGTAAGTTTTCAATCTCGTTGTAGACTTTAGCTCGCCAGGGTGCTCAATAACCTCCGTTTTTTCGGTAGAGTCATAAGCGAGCGTTCAGACCCGGCGAAGGATTACAACCAAGAGCAACCTTTTTGCTCATTGCCTATTTGGATGATAACGAGGCGCAAAATGAAAAAGACAGCTATCGCAATTGCAGTGGCACTGGCTGGCTTCGCTACCGTAGCGCAGGCCGCTCCTAAAGATGACACCTGGTACACCGGTGCTAAACTGGGCTGGTCTCAGTATCACGATACTGGTTACTACGGTAACGGTTACGCGAACAACGACGGTCCAACTCACGAATCTCAGCTGGGCGCAGGTGCCTTCCTGGGTTACCAGGCGAACCCATACCTGGGCTTCGAGCTGGGCTATGACTGGCTGGGCCGTATGCCTAACAAAGGCGACAACATCAACGGCGCATTCAAAGCACAGGGCGTTCAGCTGGCTGCTAAACTGAGCTACCCAATTGCTGATGATCTGGACGTGTACACCCGTCTGGGCGGCATGGTATGGCGTGCAGATTCTACCCAGAACAACACCCTGACCGGCGAACGCCGCAGCGACCATGACACCGGCGTTTCTCCGCTGGCTGCAGTGGGTGTTGAATATGCAGTGACCAAAAACTGGGCAACCCGTCTGGATTACCAGTGGGTTAACAACATCGGTGATGCAGGTACCGTTGGCGCGCGTCCAGACAACGGCATGCTGAGCGTAGGCGTTGCATACCGCTTCGGTCAGGATGAAGCTGCTGCACCAATCGCTGCACCAGCTCCGGCACCGGCTCCGGTTGTTGAAACCAAGCGTTTCACCCTGAAGTCTGACGTGCTGTTCACCTTCAACAAATCTACCCTGAAGCCAGAAGGCCAGCAGGCTCTGGATCAGCTGTACAGCCAGCTGAGCTCAATGGATCCAAAAGATGGTTCTGTTGTGGTTCTGGGCTTTACCGACCGCATCGGTTCAGACCAGTACAACCAGAAACTGTCTGAGAAACGTGCTCAGTCTGTTGTCGACTACCTGGTATCTAAAGGTATCCCGGCTAACAAAATCTCTGCACGTGGCATGGGCGAATCTAACCCGGTTACTGGTAACACCTGTGACAGCGTGAAAGGCCGTAATGCCCTGATCGACTGCCTGGGTCCAGACCGTCGCGTTGAGATCGACGTGAAAGGCATCAAAGACGTTGTAACTCAGCCACAGGCTTAAGTTATCGCGTAAAAAAAACCCCGCTCCGGCGGGGTTTTTTGTTTCTGCTGTTCGCTTACTTTTTGTTCTCTTCGCTGCCTAAAATGGCCTGCAGATCCTGTTTTAACGTAGACATCTGACTGGCATACTTTTCTTTCCGCTCGGCATCTTCAATCAGCTGCACAATGGTTTCCGAAAGCGTGCAGTGGCGGCGCTGCGCCAGACCCGCCAGCCGCTGCCACACCAGATACTCTAAATCGATCGATTTTTTACGCGTATGCTGGTGTTCAGCATTAAAGTGACGTTTGCGACGGGCACGTATGGTTTGCTTCAGGCGGTTTTCCAGACCGGGATGAATATGCTGCGCAATCCACTGGTTAACCTCAACGGGCGTGTTTTCCAGCGCAAGCAGCGCGTCCACCGCAGCCTGTGCCGCGCTGAGCTCCAGATAGCGGGTGATAAGCTCCCCCTCCCGATGTTTTTTCACCAGGTATTTCCATTTCCATCCACTTTCCAGGTTTTCAAGTTGCTGGTATTTCATCGGAATCCCACCGTGACCACGTAACAACTTAAGAATAACAGCTTTTTTGCGCGATGCAGCAACGAAAAACATGTTGTTCCTGTCACACTCACTACCGGAACTCGCCGTGATAAACCCGGTTGTATCCTGTATAATCACGCTTTTCCTAAATCAGACTAATGCGAATATTTTGACCAGCAACCAACTTACGTGGCAAGCCCTGCAGCCAGATAGCACTTCCTGGCAGACCCTTTTTTCAACGGTTTCTCTGAAAGATAGCGATAGCCTTGCCGCGGTTCAGCCGCGTTTGCTGAATGCGCTGGCGCATTTACACCATCAGTCCGCGGGTTTCCCGCTGTTGCTGTTACGCAGCCAGGAAAATAGCGACTATCTCGCCTGGATCGCAACGGCAGCACAACGTTTTCAGCCCGATACCGGGCAGCTGTATGGTGGTGACTACCACGTGATGGGCGACACCGTCACGCTGCTGCCGCCTGCCGATATCAACCGCCCTTTTACCGGTAGCGGCGGGGTATTTTATGCTGACTGGATTGAAGCTGAGCAGCTGTTTGGCTGCGTGCGTCAGTACAAAGATCGCGTAATGCCTGAGCCGGGGCTGCTGCATCGCGCCAATGGCGGGACGCTGATCCTGTCAATCAACACGCTGCTGGCCCAGCCCCTGCTCTGGCTGCGACTGCGCCGGTGTATCGAACTGCAGCGGTTTGAGTGGTATTCACAGGATGAGCGTCAGCCCCTGCCGGTAGCTATTCCTGCTCTGCCGCTCAGCGTCCGGCTGGTGCTGTGTGGCGACCGTGATGCGCTGGCCAGTTTTCAGGAACTGGATGCCGAAGTGCATGAAATGGCGCTCTACAGTGAGTTTGAAGAGCACCTGCAGATTGTTGATGAAAGCGATATGCTCAACTGGTGTCAGTGGGTTCTGACACAGGCAGCACAGGCTGACATCAATGCCCCGGAAGCGGATTTCTGGCCACCGCTGCTGACGGAAGCGGTACGCTTTACCGGCGATCAGGATACGCTGCCGCTCTGTCCGCGCTGGCTGAGGCGACAGCTGCATGAGACCGCTTTGCACGGCGATATTATTAATGGCGAAGCACTGACAGAGGCGCTTGAAGCACGCCAGTGGCGGGAAAACTACCTGACTGAACGCATGCGCGATGAGATCCTGCTGAATCAGATCATGATTGAAACAGAGGGTGAGGTTATCGGGCAGATCAACGGGCTGTCGGTTGTTGAGTTTCCCGGGCATCCGCGCGCCTGGGGTGAGCCGTCGCGTATTACCTGCGTGGTGCATCCCGGCGATGGCGAACTTAACGATGTGGAACGCAAAGCGGAGCTGGGCGGTAATATTCATGCCAAAGGCATGATGATTATGCAGGCCTATCTGATTGCTGAGCTGGAACTCGATCAGCCACTGCCCTTCTCCGCCTCAATGGTGTTTGAGCAATCTTACTCTGAAGTGGATGGTGACAGCGCCTCTCTGGCAGAGCTGTGCGCATTAATCAGCGCGCTGGCTAATCAGCCGCTGAGCCAGCAGATTGCGGTGACTGGCTCTGTTGATCAGTTTGGTAATGTGCAGCCGGTCGGTGGTCTGAACGAGAAGATTGAAGGCTTTTTCCATGTCTGTCAGGCGCGTGAACTCACCGGTAAGCAGGGCGTCATTCTGCCCGCGTCTAACGTGCGTCATCTCAGTCTTAGTCAGGAAATTGTTGATGCAGTGAAAGCGGGAGAGTTTCATCTGTGGGCCATTGAGCGCATTGATGAAGCCCTGCCGTTGCTGACAGGTGTGGTGTGGCAGAGTGAGAGCGGAGAATCACTGCTAACGATGATTCAGGCCCGCATTACGCAGTTTAATCAGCAGGAATCTTCACCCCGTCCATGGCCCTTACGCTGGCTTAACTGGTTTAACCACAGATAGGGGCATTGCCCGGCGTACAACTGTTCGCTAATATTCGGGCTTCACTAAAAGAAGGCATATTGAGAACATGGTAGATAAACGCGAATCCTATAGCAAAGAAGACCTGGTTGCCTCAGGTCGCGGCGAACTGTTCGGCGAAAACGGGCCACCGCTGCCCTCTGACAACATGTTGATGATGGACCGTGTGGTCAAAATGACCGAAGATGGCGGTAACTTCGATAAAGGTTTTGTAGAAGCTGAACTGGATATCCGCCCTGACCTCTGGTTCTTCGATTGCCATTTCAAAGGCGATCCGGTCATGCCTGGCTGTCTGGGCCTGGATGCGATGTGGCAGCTGGTTGGTTTCTATCTCGGCTGGTTAGGCGCGGAAGGCAAAGGCCGTGCGCTGGGCGTAGGCGAAGTGAAGTTTACCGGTCAGGTGCTGCCAACAGCGAAAAAAGTGACCTATAAAATTCACTTCAAGCGCGTGATTAACCGCAAGCTGGTAATGGGTGTGGCGGATGGTGAAGTCTTTGTTGACGGTAACCTGATCTACACCGCTACCGATCTGAAAGTAGGCCTGTTTAAAGATACGTCTGCATTCTGATTCTGCTTAACAAAACCTCCGCCGCGGCGGAGGTTTTCCCTTTGCTGACATCCGGCAGGGCTAGACCACCGCCGACCTGTCCTCCATGGCCTGACGCCAGCCTCCCAGCCAGTGAGACCGCGCATCGATCAGTTGATAGGGGCATAGCTCCTTAGAGCGACCGGTAATGCCGGCCTGATAACCACGTGAATGTGCACGTTCCAGACGGTCTCTCTTCTGTCTCTTCATACCGCGTTTCCCTCATTTCAGGTCTGGTGGAATCTGGTGGAAAGAAAGAGTGGCGAATTTATGTTCAGCCACAGTAAAGTTCTAACCCCAATGCGCAGAAAAAGCAATGCGCAAAATTCACGCCAGCGTCACGGTTTTGCCGTTAAAACGACATAAAGAAATGTCAAAGGCGTGTCTATGTTTCTGATTAGGCAAAAAAAAGCCCCTGATTGGCTGAGCAGTGTTGCTACAGAAAATCAGGGACTTAGCGAACGCTTAAAACTATTCCTAATTTAGCGAAGCTACATTATTTGCGATCTGCTGCGCGGTTTGCTGCCAGCCTGCGGCCAGCGTACGCACCATCGCATCATACCCATCTTCGTTTTGAGGCAACATCAGGTTAAAGCTGCGCTTGATAAGCTGATCCTGATGCTGCAGCAGCCATTCACCGCTCACCACCACCCGCCCGTCGTATCGTCCCTGAAAACCACTTACGCTAACGTTGAGCGTATCGTAGCCCTCTCCATGTGGCGATGAGGCGACAATGCGGCCCGGCAGCGCCCGGCTCAGATTGGCAACCAGGGTCTGCTGCAGCTGCTGATCGAGCGGACTGGCCCAGAGATTATTAGCGGCAATAACATATTTAACATCGCTGGTCTGATAAACCAGCCCGTTGCCTGCCAGATAGTCAGGTACGTTTACATGTTCTACCCAGAGCATCGGCTGGCTGCTGCCCGCGCTGCTGGCGACACGCGCCGTACTGCTGCCTGCCGGCAGCTGATAGTACGTGGTATCGATTGTTGTGCTGCACCCTGCCAGCAGTAACATGGCTCCTGCGATGATGGCTTTTCTCACTGTTTCGCCCTCTTTGGCTGCGGATCCTGCCCTGGCTTCGCTTCAAAGACCAGAGCATTACTTTTCGCATTCAGCGTTTTCAGTACCGGCTGCAGTTCACGCAGCACCTGATCGAGCCGCTGCATGTCACCCACCAGCTTGTTATACGCTGGCGATCCCGGCTGCAGCCCTTTCATGCTGCGGTTGAGTTCACGCAGCGTCTGCTGCATATCGGCAGGCAATGTTTTCATTGCCGGGCTGCCGGTGATCTGGTTCAGATTATTCAGCGTATTCTGCAGCTGACGCAGCGTGCGCTGGCTCTCTTTCAGGGTATCGGTCGCCTCGCTGATCATCGGATTAAGCGGCAGTGCGTTGATCTTATCCAGCGCCGCCATCAGCTTCTGCTGGATCTGGCTGAGCCCACCGCTGACGGTTGGGATCACTTCCAGACCTGCTACGGTATTCGGCCCTTTGTAAGCCGGCGCTTTATCATAGAAATCGAGATCAACAAACAGCGCGCCGGAGAGCAGGTTGCCGGTTTTCAGCGTGCCGCGCAGACCACGTTTCTTCCCATCCTGAAGATGCTGCTCCAGATTGAAATCGCTTCCCAGTCGCGCGGTAAAGCGATCGGGTTCGATGCGAATCAGCACCGGCACGCGATAATCTGTATTCAGCGCCTGATCCATGCCCGGGATCATATAAGGCACCTGCGCCACGGTTCCCAGACGGATACCACGGAACTCAACCGGTGCGCCTGGCTGCAGGCCGCGAATCGAATCGCTGAAGAACATCAGGAAATCAGTGTGTCGGGTATAGAGCGAATCCTGAATACTGCGCTGATCGTCATACAGATGATAATCCGCTTTATTCTGCGCTACCTCACCCAGATCCCAGCCATCCGGCACATCAAAACTGACACCGCCGCTAAACAGCGTGGTCAGTGAGCCCATCTCAACGCGCATACCGGAAGCCGACATATCAACGGCAATGCCGCTGTCTTTCCAGAAACGCACGTTGGTGGTCACCAGCCGGTCGTACGGCGCACTGATAAATAGCTGATAGGTCATCATACGTTTATCAGTATTAAAGGTGCTGGTTTCCACCGTGCCTACACGGTAACCGCGGAACAGCACCGGATCGCCCGGGTTGAGCTGACCCGCTTTATTGCTGTCGAGTACAATGCGGACCCCTTTCGCATCCGGCGGTGCCAGCGGCGGTGAATCAAGCAGCTGATACTGCTCCGGCTGTTCGCCTTTTGCACCGGGCTGCAGCTCGATATAAGCTCCTGAAAGCAGTGTGCCAAGACCCGTAATACCTTCGCGCCCGACCTGCGGTTTGACCACCCAGAACACGCTGTCTTTATAGAGCAGCTTCTCCATACCGGCATTCAGGCGGGCTGTGATCTCGACGTGATGCAAATCATCCGTCAGCACCGCACTCTCTACGGTTCCCACATCCACGCTGCGGCTTTTAATGGTGGTTTTACCCGCCACAATCCCTTCGGCGCTCTCGGTGATCAGCGTCACCAGCGGCCCCTGATGGCTGAAGTGATAAAAAAGGATCCACCCGCCGATCAATAGCGTGACGATAGGTACGATCCAGACTGGCGACCAGCGTTTGATCTGATCGACCTTAGCAGTCCCGTGATTGTTGTCCGTCAAGACGCGACTCCTTACGTTCAGTTTCCTGTTGGCGATCCCAAATCAGACGCGGATCGAATGTAATAGCGGCAAACATTGTCAAGATCACCACCAGGGCAAACAGCAGCGCTCCCGGCGCAGGGTAGACATTCATCAGCTGGCCCATACGCACCAGCGCTGAGAGCACGGCGATAACAAATACATCGATCATCGACCAGCGGCCGACAAACTCCACCACTTCATAAATCAGATGCATTTTTTCGCCATCGCGCTGCCCGCGCCCGCTGGCGTGCCAGCAGAGCCAGCCAATAGCGACCATCTTCAGTGAGGGCACCATAATACTGGCGATAAAAATCACCAGCGCGACGGGCCATGAGCCATCACTCATCAGCAAAATCACGCCGCCCATGATCGTTGAGGGATACTGTGAACCCAGCGTCTCAGTGACCATGATCGGCATAACATTCGAAGGGATATAGAGCATAACGGAGGTTAGCAGCAGCGCCAGCGTCCATTGCAGACTATGCCTGCGACGGGGTGTTGCTGTGACCCCGCAGCGACCACAGCGCAGCTGCGTCGCCGGCAAAATAGCCGTGCAGCAGGGACAGCTGCGCAGCCCCTGCTGCAGACCACTCTTCCCCGCCTGCGGCGTAAACGGCAGCGCAGGCAGTGCATCAATGCGTTGCCAGACCCAGCGCCGATCCACACACTGGAATGCGCGTAGCTGCAGCAGGCAGAACAGACACCAGGGCCAGAAGCTGCTGCCCAGGCCAATTTCACCATACGCCATCAGCTTGACGAAGCTGACCAGCACGCCTGCCATGAAGATCTCTGCCATGCCCCAGCTGCGCAGCTGAAAAAGAATACGCGCCAGCCCCCGCCGCAGCGGGTGCGGCAGAGCGATCCGGTTGACCAGCAGCACAATCGTAATCATGCAGAAAGCCGGAATACCCTGCACAAACAGCAGGAACAGGGAGGCCAGGCTGCGGTAATCCTCCCGCACCATCACGCGCGGGATCTCCGGCAGCGTAATGCGACTGGAGAGGCCGGCGACGTGCATATCGATAAACGGAAAGAGATTAGCCAGCACCAGCATAAACAGCGCCGCCAGCGCATAGCCGGTTGGACGCTTGCGCGGTTCATGCCAGTTAGCCAGCAGCTGCGTATGGCAGCGCGGGCAACGGGCACGGCTGCCCGCCGGCACAGCGGGCAGCCTGACGGTTAAATCACACTGTGGACAGAGCATCCACTGCTGCGCCTGTGGCGACGTTGCGCACATGCCCTTTTCCTCTGTGTTATGCGCCGTTTTTCAGCGCTTCCAGCTCTTCCCAGCGGGCAAAGGCAGTTTCCAGCTCCTGCTCCGTCTGCGCCAGCGTATCCAGAACCGGCTGCGTTTTTTCATGCGGCTGACTGAAGAAATCAGGATGGCTCATCTGCGCCTGCAGCTCACCAATCCGCGCCTCCAGCTGCTCCAGCTTTTGCGGCAGCTGTTCCAGTTCGCGCGTCAGGTTATAGCTTAGCTTGCCTGCGCTGCGTTTGGCGGTTTCATTTTTTTCTGCCGTTTTCACCGGCGCGGAGACCGCTGGTGCAACACGCGTCTGTTTGTACGCCGCGCGCTGCTGCTGCGCATCATGATAGCCGCCCACAAACGCGCCCACTTCGCCGTTGCCTTCAAAAATCCAGCATTCGGTAACGGTGTTGTCAACAAACTGACGATCGTGGCTGACCAGCAGTACGGTGCCCTGGTATCCATCGACCAGCTCTTCCAGCAGCTCCAGCGTTTCAACGTCCAGATCGTTGGTCGGTTCATCGAGGATCAGCAGGTTGCTGGGCTTCAGGAACAGCCGCGCCAGCAGCAGGCGGTTGCGCTCTCCGCCCGACAGCGCACGTACCGGCGTCATGGCACGCTTAGGATGGAACAGAAAGTCCTGCAGGTAACCCAGTACGTGACGCGGTTTACCGTTGACCATTACTTCCTGTTTACCTTCCGCGAGGTTATCCATCACGGTCCGGTCCGGATCGAGTTCAGCGCGATGCTGATCGAAATAGGCAATTTCAAGCTTGGTGCCGCAGTGAACCCGTCCGCTGTCCGCTTTCAGCTGACCCAGCATCAGGCGCAGCAGCGTGGTTTTGCCGCAGCCGTTAGGGCCAATCAGCGCAATCTTATCGCCGCGCTGGACCTGGGCTGAAAAGTCTTTAACCAGCGTTTTGCCTTCCACGCCGTAGTGCACGTTCTCCAGCTCAAAGACAATTTTACCGGAGCGCGCGGCTTCACCGACCTGCATGTTGGCTTTGCCCATCACGTCACGACGTTCAGAGCGTTCACGGCGCAGCGCCTTCAGTGCCCGCACGCGACCTTCATTACGGGTGCGACGCGCCTTGATCCCCTGACGGATCCACACTTCTTCCTGCGCCAGCTTGCGGTCAAATTCAGCATTCTGCATCTCTTCAACCCGCAGCGCCTCCTCTTTCCCCACCAGGAACTGATCGTAATCTCCCGGCCAGGAGACCAGCTTGCCGCGGTCAAGATCGACAATGCGCGTTGCCATGTTGCGGATAAACGAGCGGTCATGCGAAATAAACACGATGCTGCCGGTGAAGGTTTTCAGGAACGTTTCCAGCCAGTCGATGGTTTCAATATCGAGGTGGTTAGTAGGCTCATCCAGCATCAGCACGCGCGGATTACTGACCAGCGCGCGGCCGAGTGCGGCTTTGCGCAGCCAGCCACCGGAGAGCGAAGAGAGTTCCGTGTCGGCCTGCAGACCAATCTGCTGCAGAACATCGTTGATACGGCTGTCGAGCTGCCAGAGATTCTGGTGATCAAGAATCGTCTGCAGCCGGCCCATTTCATTGAGGTTTTTCTCGCTCGGATCCTCCATCACTTTATGCGAAATCGCGTGATAGGCTTTCAGATGCTCAGCCTGCTCGGCCACGCCCTCAGCAACGAAATCATACACCGAGCCGGTGATATTGCGCGGCGGATCCTGCTGCAGCCGCGACACGATCAGGTCCTGTTCATAGATGATACGTCCATCATCCAGCGGCTGTTCGCCGTTGATGATTTTCATTAATGTGGATTTACCGGCACCGTTGCGGCCCACCAGACAGACGCGCTCGCCCTCTTCGATGTGCAGTTCGGTATTATCCAGCAGCGGCGCATCACTGAACGAGAGGTACGCACCATGGATACTGATCAACGACATATAAATTATTCCTTACCGGCGTGGCTGACCAGCCAGCAGTTGTGAATTTGACGATTACGGGCAAAGTCCTGAGACAATGTTTTTTGCGTGATCTCCTGCGCCTGCAGGCCGAGCCGTTGCAGGCCTTCCAGATCCATTTTAAAACCGCGCTTATTGTTAGAGAACATAATAGTGCCGCCGCGACGCAGCATACGCTTCAGATTTTGCAGCAGCATCAGATGGTCGCGCTGCACATCAAAATCAGCTTCCATTCGCTTGGAGTTGGAGAACGTCGGCGGATCGATAAAGATCAGGTCAAACTGCTCATCACTCTCACGCAGCCAGCTCAGGCAGTCGGCGTGCAGCAGCCGATGCTGGCGGCCGGTCAGGCCATTGATGCGCAGGTTGCGCTCGGCCCACTCAAGATAGGTGCGCGACATATCAACCGTGGTGGTGGATTTAGCTCCACCCAGCCCGGCATGCACGCTGGCGCTGCCGGTGTAGGAGAACAGGTTCAGGAAGTCTTTTCCTTTACTCATTTCTCCGAGCATCCGTCGCGCGATACGGTGATCGAGAAACAGGCCGGTATCAAGATAGTCAGTCAGGTTTACCAGCAGCCGGGCGTTAAACTCCTGCACTTCAAAGAATTCGCCTTTTTCACCCAGTTTTTGATACTGATTTTTGCCTTTCTGTCGCTCGCGGGTTTTCAGCACCAGCCGGTTAGCCGGGATCTCCAGCACGCTGAGCGTGGCGCTGATGACATCAAACAGCCGCTGACGCGCTTTCGCCGCATCAATGGTTTTCGGTGGCGCATACTCCTGTACCACTACCCAGTCGGCGTAACGATCGACCGCGACATTATATTCCGGCAGATCGGCATCATAGAGGCGATAGCACTCAATGCCCGACTGACGCGCCCACTTCTCCAGCTTCTTCAGGTTTTTGCGCAGGCGGTTCGCGAAATCCTCTGCAATCTGCGCGCTGCCAGCCGCACCGGAGGCCGCCAGCTGATAGTTTTTCTGCACGCACTCCAGCGGGCCATTTTTCGCTTTAAACTGGCGCTCCGCGCGCAGCTGCAGGCAGCTCAGCAGATCGGGTGAGGCGCTGAACAGCGACAGATTCCAGCCGCCAAACTGCTGCTTCATAATGCGGCCCAGCTGGCTGTGCAGCGCAATCAGCGCCGGCTCGCTCTCCAGGCGCTCACCATACGGCGGGTTACTCAGCACCGTTCCGGTCGCGGTTTTATCGTCAAGCGGATTGCTCAGCTTCAGTACATCCTGCTGCGCAAAGGTGAAGAGCTCAAAGACGCCGGCACGACGTGCGTTAGCGCGCGCCCACTCCAGCACGCGGCCATCGTTATCATAACCAAAGAAGCGTGCCTGGGTGGCCGCGGTGCCAGCCCGCGCGCGCTGCAGCGCTTCGCTGCGCAGATCCTGCCACAGCGCTGCATTGTGCTGCTTCCAGCGGCTAAAGCCCCAGTGGCTGCGCAGCAGACCCGGCGCGCGATCGCAGGCAATCAGGGCAGCTTCAATCAGCAGCGTGCCGGAACCGCACATGGGATCCAGCAGCGGCGTTTCCGGCTGCCAGCCGGAACGCATAACAATGGCTGCCGCCAGATTCTCTTTCAGCGGGGCCTGACCGGTCTGCTGGCGATAGCCACGCTGATGCAGCGCGGTGCCGCTCAGATCCAGCGCGATGCTGACGCGATCTTTATTCAGCCAGGCGTTGATGCGAATACCGGGCTGCTCGCGATCCACGCTCGGACGCGGCAGATCCTGACGGGTAAAACAGTCAACGATCGCATCTTTGATACGCAGTGCACCAAACTGGCTGTTGCGGATGACGTCGTTAGTGCCGCTGAAATGGATGGCAAAGGTGGTTTCGCTGTCAAACAGCTCAGTCCAGGGGATACTCTGCGCGCCGACATAGAGATCGAGGTCACTCCAGACACCGAATTCTCCCAGCGGCAGCAAAATACGTGAAGCCAGACGGCTCCACAGCAGGCTTTGATACATAACGCGATCGTCGGCACGGAAGTGGACGCCGCCCTGCACCACCTGCAAATCCTGCGCGCCCAGCGCGTCCAGCTCAGTTTTCAACAGCTCTTCGAGCCCACGCGCCGTACTGGCAAACAGAGAATTCATATCGTCACTTATACTCTTGCTAAAATTGTTGCGCATTATAGCGAATCAGCGTCCTATGTCATAAAGTTAGCTTCTTTTTGTCTGCATGGAACGATGATGATTACCTTATCCCGTCTTTATATTCACCCGGTCAAATCGATGCGCGGCCAGCAGCAGTCGCACGCACAGGTGCTGCAGAGCGGTCTGGCGTTCGATCGCATCTTTATGATTGCAGAGCCAGACGGGACATTCATCACCGCCCGTCAGTTTCCGCAGCTGGTACGTTTTACGCCGGTTATGCTGCCGGATGGCCTGCTGATTAACGCGCCGGACGGCCAGCAGGCGCTGATCCGCTATGCCGACTTTGCGGCAGAAGAGAGTGAAACCGTTGTCTGGGGTAACACCTTTACTGCCCGCACCGCGCCGGAAACGATCAACCGCTGGCTGAGCGACTATTTTCCGCGCCCGGTACAGCTGCGCTGGGTGGGCGAAACGCCGACACGTCGCGTAAAGCGTTTTGACGCCGTGCCGCTCGGCTTTGCCGACGGCTATCCGTTTCTGCTGGTCAATATGGCGTCTCTGCAGGATCTGCAGCAGCGCTGCCCGGCTGGCGTACGCGTGGAGCAGTTTCGCCCTAACCTGGTGGTCAGCGGTGCCGCGGCCTGGGATGAGGATAGCTGGAAGCGACTGAAAATCGGTGACGTTGAGTTTATCGTGCCGAAACCGTGCAGCCGCTGCGTATTCACCACTATCGGAACGGAAAGCGGAGAAAAACACCGCGCGGGTGAGCCGCTGACCACGCTGCAGGGCTTTCGCAGCGCGCAGGATGGCAGCGGGGATATCGATTTTGGCCTGAATCTGGTTGCCCTGAACAGCGGGCTGATCCGCAGCGGCGACAGCGTGACTATTCTGGAACGTCATACCCCGCGCGGCTACGGGGCCGGCGAAATTGCGGCGCCGCTGAACGCAGAGACAGGCACGCCTGCCAGCGTTACCATTACCTGTCAGGGCCGGCGCTTTGAGGGAGATAATCAGCAGGTATTACTGGAACAGCTGGAGATGGCAGGGTTTCGCATTCCCTATTCCTGCCGGGCCGGGCTGTGCGGCAGCTGTAAAGTGACGCTGGTGTCCGGCACCGTCAGGCCGTTAAAACAGAGCGCCGTACGCGCTGACGGCACGATTCTGAGCTGCAGCTGTATTCCGGCCAGTGATATTGACCTGGCGTAAGGGTTAAACCGCGCGCGCGTACCAGGTCGCCAGCTGCAGCGGCTGCAGGCGATCGTTCATGATTTTGATCGCATCGCCCAGCTGCATACTTTTTCCCGCCACGCTCAGTCCTGGCTGTGCAACCAGGCAGAGTGCCGCGTTTTCACTGCTCTCTACCACCAGCAGCTGCGCCTGCTCACCACTCTCTGCCAGCGTAGCCGTGACCATATCGCCCGCGACCGGCTGCCAGCTGTGTTTGTGGCTGATAAAGTGCCAGCTTTTCGGCATCAGCGGCTTAAGAAAGCGGCTTGCCACCAGCGCATTCAGGATCAGCTCGGCTCGCTGATGAGCGGATAATTCACACTCACGACAGCGATCGTCGAAACTGAAATAGAGTGCGGCGTCATCGACGCAGAAGCCGCTGCTGTTAAACGCGTCGGGGGTCAGCATTTTGCGGGAGAAGCGGGAGCGGAAGAGTGTGCCATCAGCCAAATCAAGCATCATACGGTCATGCTCGGCGTCGTAATACCAGCGCCAGTTGTCATCGGGTTTGATTTTCATGATGTGCCCTGTTGGGTTCTGCTGCGCTAAATGGCGCCTAAAAAATAAAATATCGCTTTAAGCAAAAAGCTGAAAAATAGAACAACAGGGGAAAATATAAACGAGCCAGAGGGAGAAATAAACCCCCTGGCCGGGGAAAGTGAGATATGTCTTAGAGGTGGGTCACGATATCTTTAATTAAAGCCGGTCCCTGATAAATAAATCCGGAGTATATCTGCACCAGCGTGGCGCCCGCGGCAATTTTTTCCCGTGCGGCGATCAGTGAATCTATTCCCCCTGCACCAATAACCGGTAAGCGCCCCTGCAGCTCCAGTGCCAGTCGGCGGATCACCTCGGTGCTGCGCGCCTGCACCGGGCGCCCGCTCAGGCCGCCCGCTTCATCCGCATATTTAAGCCCGCTGACCAGCGTACGATCCAGCGTGGTATTGGTTGCAATTACTCCGTCAATTTGGTGGCGCACCAGACTGTCAGCGACCTGGATTAATTCCTCCTCAGACAGATCCGGCGCAATCTTTACTGCCACCGGAACATATTTAAGGTGTCGCTGCTGTAATTCCTGCTGTTTTAATTTAATGGCTGCCAGCAAATCGTCCAGCGCATCGCCATATTGCAGCGTACGCAGCCCCGGCGTGTTAGGTGAAGAGATATTTATCGCAATATAACCCGCGTGGGCGTAGACCTTCTCCATGCAGATCAGGTAATCATCTTTCCCCTGCTCTACCGGAGTATCTTTATTTTTGCCAATATTGATCCCCAGCACGCCTTTAAATCGCGCTTTTTTAACGTTCTCTACCAGGTGATCAACCCCGTGGTTATTAAATCCCATCCGGTTAATGATGCCGCCCGCCTCAACCAGACGAAACATGCGCGGTTTATCATTGCCCGGCTGTGCACGCGGCGTCACGGTTCCCACCTCGATAAAGCCAAACCCCATTGCGCCGAATGCATCGATACACTCCGCGTTTTTATCCAGACCGGCTGCCAGACCCAGCGCGTTGGGAAACGTGAGGCCCATACAGCTGACCGGACGCGCCGGCAGCGACTGCCGAATCAGCCCTTCCAGCGGCGTACCGCTGATAAAACGCAGCTGCTGGAAGGTGAGTTCATGCGCGCGCTCGGGATCGAGTTTAAACAGGGCGGGCCGGACGATGGGATATAACATGCACTCTCCTGAATGGCAGTAAACGAAGAAACAGCGGGTGCACGGGATGACGTGCGCCAGAATGGTAAGGTGCTCTGGCGCAAAAGTAAATTGGTGACGAAACGCAGAATACGATCGCGATCAACGGCGGGACGAATAACGACTCAGGCGATTACGGCACGCCTGCAGACCGTGATAGAGCGGCGGACAATACCACAGCAGTTTCAGTCGGGTATTATGGCGTAAGACGCGCCGGACCAGTGCATTCACCCGCGGCTGCCACTCTGCAGGTACCCTAATGCGGTGTTTGCGGATCTGCGCCAGGCAGCCATGCATAATGGTCTGATAGTAGTCATCCAGTAATGCGTAATCCTGCGGCAGCTGATGCGCACGCAAAAAGGCTTCGCTGCTGTCGCGGGCGATAAAATAGTTTTTGATCCATGAGAAGTCGCGGGTGCTTTGCGACAGTGAGCTCAGCATAAAGCGCTTGTAGTAATAACTCTCGCTGGTGCAGTAAAAGCTGTGCGCCTGCATATAGAGCGCAAACATAAAGGGCGCATCTTCATGATTCTGAATCGGCAGGAAACTCAGCCCCAGCCGCTCAATCAGCTGCCGGGAAATAATGCTGCTCCAGATCACCCGGTGCGCCGACTGATGCTGGATCAGCGTACGCAGACTTTCGCTGCCGCCGGAAAACAGGCCGCTGACGTGACGCTGATGTATCGTCTGATAGTGGCGCTGCGGCTCCGGCACATCAAAAAACATTTTTGCACCGAAGCAGAACAGCTCGAGTTCGTTATGCTGCGCCTGCGCGCGCCGGAAGTCAGCGAAGAGATCGGCAGAGATAAAGTCATCGGCATCCATAAAGTAGATAAAATCGCCGGTGGCGACCGCCATCCCTTTCATCCGCGCAGCGCTGACGCCGCCGCGGTTGCCGCTCAGCAGGGTGACCTGCGGATGCGCAGCGGCGAACGCCGTAAGCCAGCTCACGCTCTCATCCGTTGAGCCATCGTCGATAATAATGATCTCATCTGCCGGCGACGTCTGCTGCAGCAGCGACTGCATCGTCTCCGGCAGCCACGGGGCGCAGTTCCAGTTAGGAATAATGACCGATACAGTCGGTGCGTGACGCGACGTCATACTTATCCTCTTTCTTCAGCATTAACAACAGGGGTGCGGCGCAGGCGCTTCAGCACCAGGCTGTGCAGCAGACAGCAGACACCGAGATTCACGGCACCAATCAATGCCAGCCAGAGCAGGTTGATCCAGCGATTCTGATTCCACTCAATAGGCAGCAGCGTGCTCAGGCCAGCAATCAGGCCCGATACGGCCCAGATCAGCGCCACATCGCGCGTGAGCCAGGTAAAGTGAATACCCGGCGCAAAGCGACGGTGTACCAGCCATGCCCAGCCAGCCAGGTAGAAAATGTTCTGCGCCAGCCACAGCCAGCCGGTTCCCAGCGCGCCGTAGTGAATCGCACACCAGATGTTAAGCGGCACCAGCAGAATGGCAAACAGGGTAAAGCCCTGCATATGCAGCTTGAGGTTGCCATTGACGTATTGCAGGTGATAGAGCAAGCCACAGATCGCCTGAATCCCGCTGCCTAACGCATAAAGCGTCAGGACAAAAGCCATCTCATCGACAATCTGCGTTTTTTGCGTCCACGCCCAGAGCAGCGGGCCTGAATAGCAGGCGATAGTGATGCTGAGCGGAGCCATAAAGATGGCGACAGCCTGCGTAGTGTAACGGTAGAGCCGCAGTGATTCCGCATCGCCCTGTTGCTGCGTTTTCATGCCGGTCATACGCGGCACAATCGCCTGCATAATCGGGCTGCTGAGCAGCAGGATACCGGTTGCCGCCGTGGCCACGACGGTAAATGATCCGTACTCGCTCAGCGGCAAAGTTTTGGACAGTACCAGTCGGTCAATCTGCGAGATAAACGTCCAGATTGCGCTGGAAAACGCGGCGCTCAGCGCAAAACGAATAAAAGGCCTCAGCACCGCTTTCAGGTCGCTGCGCTTCTCTTTACGCGCCGCGCGCGGAATGAGCTGGTGCGCCTTCCAGATACAGCATCCCGCCTCAGCAACAGAGACCAGCAGCTGCCAGATAAAGAACGTCAGTACTGCATTAGCGAAGAGCTGGATCACCAGCACCGCACCAAACGTGCGCAGCGTGGTGATAGTCAGGTTAACGCCATTCAGCCAGACCTGATGTTCGAAGCCGATGATCACGCTGCGATAGGGGCTGGTGCGCCAGCGAATAGCTGCGGTGATCACCATAATGGCCACGGCGATAACCACATCGCCGGCCGGCAGATGACGTGCATCCAGCCAGTGGGTTGCTATCCACGGCGTTGCCAGCCAGCCCAGCACCACCAGAACCAGCGTGGAAAAAAGGAAAAAGCGCGTCAGCGTGGTAAACAGCGCCGGAAACCAGACAAATTCCGCCTGATTGGCGCGGTAGCGTGCGGCTTCCCGCATCAGCGTGGTGGAAACGCCCGCATCCAGCAGCTGCAGCCAGGTCAGTAAAATAGAAAAGAAGCCAACCAGGCCATACGCTTCCATACCCAGATGCTGAATATAGAGCGGCACCACTAAAATACCTGACAGCGTCAGGTAGATCTGCCCGACATAGTTGGCAATCGCATTACGTTTGATAGACATAAAAGTAAGGGGGTCTGGGTATTTTTCTCAATGTCTTCAAGCGTGACACAAAAATGTGACAGCGCCCACAGGAGTAATTCTTAAAAACCGCCGGCGTCAATGCCGCCGCTTTTTCTTATTTTCATTAATAAAAAACAGAAATCGGGCCATTTTATCTGCCGCCGTTCATCTCCTCTCCCTGTGTGCAACATATGCAGGGCGGGATTCATTTGCCGTTTTAATGCTTTTGATTGCCGGATAAATCATTTACCCCTTTTCCGCTGCTCTGGCAGGATTAACTCAATCAGTTCTCAATTACCTAAAATCGATAACTTTTTGATATAAGGAGCAGGTATGCGGATTCTTACGCTGGCGGGCAGCCCCCGTTTTCCTTCACGTTCCACGGCGCTGCTGACGCACTGCCAGCGCAAGCTCGAAGCCCGGGGGGCGGACGTTGTTGCATGGAATATTCACAATTTTCCGCCAGAAGAGCTGATCCATGCCCGTTTTGACTCACCGGCGCTGAAGGCGTTCAGCGCTGACGTCGCCAGCGCAACCGGCATCATTGTTTCCACGCCTGTTTATAAAGCGTCATTTTCAGGTGCGTTAAAAACCGTGCTGGACCTGCTGCCGGAGCGGGCGCTGGAAGAGAAAGTCGTGCTGCCGCTGGCAAGTGGCGGCAGTGTGGCACATATGCTGGCGCTGGATTACGGGCTCAAACCGGTACTGAGTGCGCTGAAAGCGCAGGAAGTGTTACAGGGGGTATTTGCGCAGGATCTGCAGATTACGCACTACGACCGCCAGCCGGAGTTTGCCGGCGATCTCACCTCCCGCATTGATGATGCGCTGGAGAGCTTCTGGCTCGCGCTGCAGCGCCGTCATCTGCCCTTTGCCCGGGCTGTCTGAGGAGACACTATCGTGAAACGACTTATAACGGCTCTGCTGCTGCCGGCGCTGGCTGCTCTGTTTACCATGACGGCCAGCGCAGCGGACGCGCCTGCTCAAATCCGCATCGGCTATCAGAAAGGTTCGGTCAGCATGGTGCTGGCAAAATCGCATCGGCTGCTGGAGCAGCGTTTTCCGGCAATGGCAATTAAGTGGATTGAATTTCCTGCCGGCCCGCAGATGCTGGAAGCGCTTAATATCGGCAGTATCGATTTAGGCAGCACCGGGGATATTCCTCCGCTGTTTGCGCAGGCCGCCGGCGCCGATTTGCTTTATGTCGGATCGGAACCCGCAAAACCTAAAGCAGAAGTGATCCTGGTGCCGCAGAACAGCCCCATCCACAGCGTGGCCGACCTGAAAGGCCGCAAAGTTGCCTTTCAGAAAGGCTCCAGCTCGCACAATCTGCTGCTGCGCGCGCTGCAGCAGGCGGGTCTGAGTTTCACCGATATTCAGCCGGTCTATCTGACGCCAGCCGATGCCCGCGCGGCGTTTCAGCAGGGTAACGTTGACGCCTGGGCGATCTGGGATCCCTATTACTCAGCCGCCCTGCAGCAGGGCAACGTACGCGTCCTCACTGACGGCAGCACGCTGAACCTGACCGGCTCTTTCTACTTGGCGACCCGACAGTTTGCTGAAGCCAGCCCCGATACCCTCAGCCAGGTGCTGGCCACCTTCAGCGAGGCGGATGCGCTGACGCAGAGCCAGCGCGCGCAGAGTATCGACCTGCTGGCGCAGGCGATGGGCCTGCCAGAACCGGTGCTGGCGAGCTATCTCGACCATCGTCCGCCCACCACGATCACACCCGTCAGTGAACGCACCGCCGCCGCGCAGCAGCAGACTGCCGATCTGTTTTATAGCAGCCATCTGTTGCCGGTCAAACTCACCATCGCCGATCGCATCTGGCAGCCCCGTACGGCCCACTAATAAGGAATAACACAATGAGCGTATCTGTTTTCTGGTTTCTTCCCACGCACGGCGATGGCCACTATCTGGGGACCGCTGATGGCGCCCGACCGGTTGATCACGGTTATCTGCAGCAGATAGCACAGGCCGCTGACCGGCTGGGTTTTGGCGGCGTCCTGATCCCGACCGGACGCTCCTGCGAAGATGCCTGGCTGGTCGCAGCCTCGCTGATCCCGGTTACGCAGCGCCTGCGCTTTCTGGTGGCACTGCGTCCCGGCGTGATCTCGCCGACCCAGGCCGCACGCCAGGCGGCAACGCTGGATCGCCTCTCTAACGGCCGCGCGCTGTTTAACCTGGTGACCGGGGGCGATCCGGAAGAGCTGGCGGGCGATGGCGTGTTTCTCGACCATCGCGAGCGCTACGCAGAATCGGCGGAGTTTACCCGCATCTGGCGACGCGTTTCTGAAGGTGAAACGGTGAACTATGAGGGCAAGCACGTCAAAGTGCGCGGTGCCCGCCTGATGTTCCGTTCGGTACAGCAACCGCGCCCGCCACTCTGGTTCGGTGGCTCTTCTGATGCTGCGCAGGATCTGGCTGCTGAACAGGTTGATGTTTATCTCACCTGGGGCGAACCGCCCGCGCTGGTCAAAGAGAAAATTGAGCAGGTTCGCGCCAAAGCCGCAGCGCAGGGGCGCACGGTGCGCTTCGGTATTCGTCTGCATGTGATTGTGCGCGAAACCAGTGAAGAGGCGTGGCAGGCAGCGGATCGGCTCATTTCACATCTGGATGACGCCACGATTGCCAAAGCACAGGCGGCGTTTGCCCGCACGGATTCGGTCGGGCAGCAGCGGATGGCTGCGCTGCACGGCGGCCAGCGCGATAAGCTGGAGATCAGTCCAAACCTCTGGGCAGGGGTCGGCCTGGTACGCGGCGGAGCCGGTACCGCGCTGGTGGGCGACGGGCCTACTGTTGCAGAGCGCATGCGCGAATATCAGGCGCTGGGCATTGAAACCTTTATTCTCTCTGGCTATCCGCATCTGGAGGAAGCGTATCGCGTTGGCGAGCTGCTGTTTCCCCATCTTGACCTGGCCGTGCCGGAGGTGCCCAAACCCCGCGTCGTGCAGGCGCACGGTGAAGCCGTGGCCAATGATTTTACGCCGCAGAAAGTTGCGCAGAGCTAAGGGGACACGATGTCTGAGCAGATAAAAAGGCTGCGCAATGCGCTGCTGCCCTGGCTGCTGCCGGTGGGAGTGATTGCGGTATGGCAGCTTTCATCATCACAGGGCTGGCTCTCCACGCGGATTTTACCGGCGCCGGAGAAAATTGTGACCACCTTCTGGCAGCTGACCGCCAGCGGCGAACTGTGGCAGCACCTGGCGATCAGTAGCTGGCGCGCGCTGCTGGGTTTTGCTATCGGCGGCTCGCTCGGGCTGGTGCTGGGGCTTATCACCGGCACATCGCGTACCGGTGAGCGCCTGCTGGATACCTCACTTCAGATGCTGCGCAATGTGCCGCATCTGGCGCTGATCCCGCTGGTGATCCTCTGGTTCGGCATTGATGAATCGGCCAAAATTTTCCTGGTCGCGCTTGGTACGCTGTTTCCGATCTATCTCAATACCTATCACGGGATCCGAAATATCGATCGCGGCCTGATAGAGATGGCGCGCAGCTATGGCCTCTCCGGCTGGTCGCTGTTCACGCAGGTTATCCTGCCTGGTGCCCTGCCCGGCATCATGGTCGGCGTGCGCTTTGCGCTGGGTCTGATGTGGCTGACGCTGATTGTGGCTGAAACAATTTCAGCTAACTCCGGCATCGGCTATCTGGCGATGAACGCGCGCGAATTTCTGCAAACTGACGTGGTCGTGGTGGCCATTATTCTGTATGCCCTGCTGGGTAAACTGGCAGACGTGGCGGCGCAGCTGCTGGAGCGTATCTGGCTGCGCTGGCACCCGGCCTGGCAACTGAAGGAGAGCAACGCATGAGCAATGCCGTACAGCACCCGCCGCGCCTGATCAGCGGCACGCCGGTCGCCATCAGTAATCTGTCTAAGCACTATGGCAACCGTACTATTCTCGACCAGGTCAGTCTGCATATTCCGGCCGGGCAGTTTGTTGCCGTGGTCGGACGCAGCGGCTGCGGCAAAAGCACTCTGCTGCGGCTGCTGGCCGGACTGGAAGTGGCCAGCCAGGGCGAGCTGCTGGCGGGTCACGCGCCGCTGGCCGAGGCGCGCGACGATACGCGACTGATGTTTCAGGATGCGCGCCTGCTGCCGTGGAAGAAAGTGATCGATAACGTCGGACTCGGCTTACGTGGTCGCGAATGGCGCAGCGCTGCGCAGGCGGCACTTGAGGCGGTAGGCCTTGCCGATCGCGCAAATGAGTGGCCTGCTGCCCTTTCGGGCGGACAGAAGCAGCGCGTGGCGCTGGCGCGGGCGCTGATCCACCGCCCTGGCTTACTGCTGCTGGATGAGCCGCTGGGCGCGCTGGATGCCTTAACCCGTATTGAGATGCAGGGGCTGATTGAATCACTCTGGCAGCAGCATAACTTTACGGTACTGCTGGTGACGCATGATGTCAGCGAGGCGGTGGCGCTCGCCGATCGAGTCTTACTGATTGAAGAGGGTAAAATTGGCCTTGATCTGACGGTTGATGTGCCGCGCCCGCGCCGCAAAGGGTCAGCACGGCTGGCTGAGCTGGAAGCAGGCGTGCTGGATCGGATAATGAAGCGCAGCGCCGCTGAACAGCCGCTGCGCTTTGCCCGGCAGCGCTAAACGCCCTGCCCGCTGGCCGTCAGATTCGCCAGCGGGCGGCGACATCAGTGATGCAGCAGGTCATCCACCACCTGTGCTTTGGTCAGCTGGTAAGGAAAGAAAGTGGGCCAGTTTTCCAGTTCATCAAACAGTGCGGCCTGCGATACGTTGCCTGTAAAAATGTGAAAATGCGACGATTTTCGCGGGCTGATAATATGGTCGCTGAACTGCACAAAATGCGGCGCTTTACTGGCTTTATCGGTGCACTCAAACAGATAGCGCACGCCTCTTTTACCGGAAGCGTAGTTGAGCACCTTGTAGCCTTTGTACGCATATTTACAGCTGCTGACTTCGCCTTTTTCGGTAAACTCCATGACGTCGTTTTCAATGCCGATATCAGTGATATCGCTGGCATAGCCGGTGAGATAATAGTGTTTAATGTCGCTGAATGAGCGCGTTTTATCAGCTGCCGCCTTTTTACGAAATACCGGATCCAGCGCGCCATCTTTGGCATACGGATACACTGACTGCCATACGCCTTCCCAGTCAGAAAGCGGTCGATCTTTGATGTCGGCATCGGCAAAAATGCCGTTTGCCGCGCTGACTTCTTTTGCACTTAACGGAGCCCCGTGCGAATGACCACCGTGTGCAAACACCGGTGAACTGCAGGCTATTCCCAGAAATAGTGTCCAATACGCTACTTTCATCTTACTCTACTCACGTCCTGTTTTATTGATGTTATAACATAACACATAAATCAGCACAGTACACCCTGACAGATGGCTGGCAAAAGCAGCTGTTTAAGCGTGGGCGTCTTGCCAGAATTCATGCCCGCGGAGCCGCAGAATGGGCCGCCGCGATCGGTGACGATCGCGGCGGCTGAGGATTACGCGTTCAGCGCTTTGGTGATTTTCTCATAGAGATCGCCGGAGAGATTATCCAGCGCTTTTAGCTGCTGCAGCGCCTGACGCATGAGCGCCTGACGTCCCGCATCGTAGCGTTTCAGGCGGATCAGGGGCTCAATCATGCGTGCGGCCACCTGTGGGTTACGCGTGTTGAGATCGGTCAGCATCTCAACCAGGAACTGATAGCCGCTGCCATCCTGTGCATGAAACGCCGCCGGGTTACCCGCCGCGAATGCGCCAATCAGCGCCCGGATGCGGTTAGGGTTACCCATGGTAAAGGAGCGATGGTTCAGCAGCGCCCGTACGTTGCGTAACACCTCTGGCGCCGGGCTGGTCGCCTGCAGCATAAACCATTTATCCATTACCAGACCGTCCTGATGCCAGCGCTCATCCCAGGCAGCCAGCAGCGCATCGCGGCACGGCAGCTGCGCCATCACCGCAGCTGAAAGTGCTGCCAGCGCATCGGTCATATTCGTGGCGTGCGCATACTGCGCCTGAACCAGCCGATCGGCCTGCGTCGTATCGCCCAGCGCCAGATAGCTCAGGCAGACATTTTTCAGCGCGCGCCGGCCAATTTCTGCATGCTCAACGCGATATTCACTGCTCTGGCTGGCCAGATAGAGCGCATAGCACTCATCGTTCAGCTCGTTTGCCAGCGTGCGCATCAGCGCATGGCGTACGGCGGCAATCGCCTGTGGATCGATGATGTCGAACAGCTCTGCCATCTCATTTTCTGATGGCAGAGTCAGGATCAGCGCCATCAGCGCCGGATCGCCCTGCTCATCCAGCAGCACCGCGCGGAAAGCGTCAGCGACGTGCAGAGGCAGCGACAGCGGCTGGCCCTGCTGGTAACGCGCAACGTTGAGACGTATATAGGTTGCCAGCAGACTCTGCGCCGCATCCCAGCGGGAGAATTCATTGCGCGCGTGACGCATCAGGAAGGTAAGCTGTGCGTCGCTCCACTTATAGTCCAGTTTTACCGGTGCAGAGAATTCCCGCAGCAGCGATGGCACCGGCTGAAAATAGACGTTATCAAAGACAAAGGTCTGAAACGCCTGCGTCACGTTCAGCACATGATGCACCGGCTGGCCGTTATGCTGCAGCGGGATCACTTTGCCTTCGTTATCGTAGAGTTCAATATCCAGCGGAATGTGCAGCGGCAGCTTCTCCTGACCATCTGCGGTTGGCGGCGTATGCTGGGTGACATGCAGGGTATACTGCTCCAGCTCCGGATTATAATCATCGCGCACGCTCACTACCGGCGTACCTGACTGGCTGTACCAGCGGCGGAACTGCGTTAAGTCTACGCCAGAGGCATCTTCCATCGCCTGGACAAAATCATCGCAGGTTGCCGCACTGCCGTCGTGACGTTCAAAGTAGCACTGCATGCCCTGCTGAAACTTCTCTTCACCCAGCAGCGTATGCATCATGCGGATCACTTCCGATCCCTTCTCATACACCGTCAGGGTATAGAAGTTGTTCATCTCAATCACCTGATCCGGACGGATCGGATGCGCCATCGGGCTGGCATCTTCGGCAAACTGCGCACCGCGCATCACCCGCACGTTATCAATACGGTTCACCGCGCGGGAGCCGAGATCGGAGCTGAACTCCTGATCGCGGAACACCGTCAGACCTTCTTTCAGGCTGAGCTGGAACCAGTCGCGACAGGTCACGCGGTTACCGGTCCAGTTATGGAAATACTCATGGCCGATCACCGCCTCAATGCCGAGATAATCTTTATCGGTCGCGGTTTCCGCTTTTGCCAGCACATATTTGGAGTTGAAGACGTTGAGGCCTTTGTTCTCCATTGCGCCCATATTGAAGAAATCCACCGCGACAATCATAAAGATATCGAGGTCATATTCGAGACCGAAGCGCTCCTCATCCCATTTCATGCTGGCTTTCAGGGAGGTCATCGCCCAGCCGGCCCGATCGAGGTTCCCGCGGTCAACAAAGATCTCCAGCGCGACGTCGCGTCCTGAACGGGTGGTAAAACTGTCGCGCAGCACATCGAAGTCGCCTGCCACCAGCGCAAACAGATAGCAGGGTTTCGGGAACGGATCCTGCCACGTTACCCAGTGACGCCCGTCGTCCAGCTCGCCGCTCTTTAGCTTGTTACCGTTGGAGAGCAGATACGGGTAGCGCACCGGATCGGCCCGGAGCGTGGTGGTAAAGCGCGCCAGCACATCGGGACGATCCAGATACCAGGTAATGTGCCGGAAACCTTCCGCCTCACACTGGGTGCAGAGCGCTTCTCCTGACTGATACAGTCCTTCCAGCGCGCTGTTTTTAGCCGGATGGATCAGGTTTACAATGCGCAGCGTAAAATTGTCAGGCAGCTGGCTGAGGATCAACGCACCCGCCTCTTCGCGATAGTGCGGCCAGGGCGCGCCATCTACCGTCAGCTCAACCAGTGTCAGCGCTTCGCCATCAAGATGCAGACTGGCGTCGGCGGTGCCGAGACGCTTCACCTGGCTGATGGCCGTCACGCGTGTTTCTGTGGCATCCAGATCAAATGTCAGGTCGATGTCTGTAATGGTGTAATCAGGCGCCCGGTAGTCGTGGCGATATTTAATGTGCGGCTGTTGCGTCATATATCCTTCTCGCATCGTTGTTATGTTGAGGCCATCCTGTTGCGGTGGCGCAAATATCTCAAAGTCTAAGCGGCCTGGCGGAGAGTTGCCATGCGCAATGCGCGCCGGCGCAGAAAAGGCTACAATTCAGTAACAATGGCACAATTGACCCTCGACCCGCCACCTGCAAATGTGGTGTGATCGCAGAGATTACTGTTTTATACTCCTGCGTCTTTAGGATTTTGTTAAACACCGGGCTCTGCTCCGCGGAAGAGGATGCTGAAACGCACCATGACTGGACACGCTTCCCCGATTTTGACCACGCTGCTTGATACCGATGCGTACAAGCTTCATATGCAGCAGGCCGTATATCATCGTTACTACGATGTCCCGGTTACCGCAGAATTTCGCTGTCGCAGCGATGAACAGCTTGGCCAGTATGCCGGCGAGATTCGTGCGCAAATTGATACCCTGCAAGAGTTAACCCTGAGCGATGATGAATTTGCCTGGCTCAGTAACCTGCCTTTTTTCCAGCACGACTATCTGACCTGGCTACGCGCCTTTCGCTTCAACCCGGCGCAGGTTGAGGTGCAGGACGAACGCGGCCAGCTGCGCATTCAGATCCGCGGCCCGTGGCGCGAGGTTATTCTGTGGGAAGTGCCGCTGCTGGCGCTGATCAGTGAAGTGGTACACCGCCACCGCACGCCGCAGATCGCCGCAGAGCAGGCGGTCGCACATCTGCAGCAAAAGCTCTCGGCGTTTCGGGCTCAGGTGGCCGATCTCGATATGCCCCGCTTTCAGCTGATGGATTTCGGCACGCGCCGCCGCTATTCGCAGGAAGTGCAGGAGACGATTGTCAGTACGCTAAAAGCAGACTTTCCGTGGCTGGTTGGCACCAGTAATTACGATCTGGCGCGTCGCCTGCAGCTGACGCCGGTTGGCACTCAGGCACACGAGTGGTTCCAGGCACATCAGCAGATCAGCCCGGTACTGGCCAACAGCCAGCGCGCGGCGCTGCAGTCGTGGCTGGATGAATATGATGACCAGCTGGGCATTGCGCTCACTGACTGCATCACCATGGACGCCTTTTTACGCGACTTTGGTCCCGGCTTTGCGCATCGCTATCAGGGGCTGCGCCACGACTCCGGCGATCCGGTTGAGTGGGGTGAAAAAGCCGTTGCGCACTATGAGCGGCTCGGCATTGATCCGCGCAGCAAAACGCTGGTGTTCTCTGACAATCTCAACCTGGATAAAGCGCTGGCGCTTTACCGTCACTTTGGTCAGCGTGCCAACGTTGTATTTGGTATCGGCACGCGCCTGACCTGCGATATTCCGGGCGTAACGCCGCTTAATATCGTGATCAAACTGGTCAGCTGCAACGGCAAACCGGTGGCTAAACTCTCTGACAGCCCGGGTAAAACGATTTGTCAGGATAAAGCCTTTGTCCGTGCGCTGCGCAAAGCATTTGACCTGCCGCTGGTGAAACGCGCCAGCTGACCTGCCCCGGGCAGGGTCCGCTACCCTGCCCGCCGCCATTAAAATCACTCGCTTCCCGCAATTTTGCTTGTTTCCTGATGGCTCACAAGTAACATAGCAACACCCCTGAACGTGGGAGAATTGGCTGTTTCTGCCAGCACTGTGTGTCACCTGTGACGATAGCAAAGTGCGGCGGGACACCTGTTATTTCATCTATATATAGAGAGATTTTTATGAGCGTAGTGCCTGTAGCGGATGTACTGCACGGCCGGGTCGCGGTTGACAGTGAAGTCACCGTACGCGGCTGGGTGCGTACCCGAAGAGATTCCAAAGCCGGTCTTTCCTTTATCGCCGTTTATGACGGTTCCTGCTTTAATCCCGTTCAGGCTGTCGTCAATAATTCTCTGAATAATTATCAGGATGAAGTGCTGCGTCTGACCACCGGCTGCTCGGTCATTGTCACCGGCACCGTGGTGGAATCACCGGGCCAGGGTCAGGCATTTGAGCTGCAGGCCACCCGTGTTGAAGTGACCGGCTGGGTTGACGATCCCGACACTTATCCGATGGCCGCCAAGCGTCATAGCATTGAATATCTGCGCGAAGTGGCTCATCTGCGCCCGCGCACTAACCTGGTAGGCGCCGTCGCGCGCGTACGTCATACTCTGGCGCAGGCGCTGCATCGCTTTTTCCATGAGAACGGCTATTTCTGGGTTTCCACGCCGCTGATCACCGCGTCAGATACTGAAGGCGCTGGCGAGATGTTCCGCGTATCAACGCTGGATATGGAAAACCTGCCGCGCGATCCGCAGGGCAAGGTGGACTATGACAAAGATTTCTTTGGCAAAGAGGCGTTTCTGACCGTATCGGGTCAGCTGAATGCTGAAACCTACGCCTGTGCGCTGTCAAAAGTCTACACCTTTGGCCCGACGTTCCGTGCGGAAAACTCCAACACCAGCCGCCACCTGGCAGAATTCTGGATGCTGGAGCCGGAAGTGGCGTTTGCCACGCTGGATGACGCTGCAGCGCTGGCTGAAGCGATGCTGAAATATGTCTTTAAAGCGGTACTGAACGAACGTGCCGATGACATGGCGTTCTTTGCTGAGCGCGTGGATAAAGACGCCGTGGCGCGCCTTGAGCGTTTTGTTACCACCGATTTTGCTCAGGTAGACTATACCGATGCGGTTGACATTCTGCTGAAGAGCGGTCAGAGCTTCGAAAACCCGGTTTCATGGGGTGTGGATCTCTCTTCTGAACATGAGCGTTATCTGGCCGAGAAACACTTTAAGGCGCCGGTCGTGGTGAAGAACTACCCGAAAGATATTAAAGCGTTCTACATGCGTATGAATGATGACGGTAAAACCGTAGCGGCAATGGACGTGCTGGCACCGGGCATTGGTGAAATCATTGGTGGATCGCAGCGTGAAGAGCGGCTGGATGTGCTGGATGCCCGTCTGGCAGAGATGGGGCTGAATAAAGAGGATTACTGGTGGTATCGCGACCTGCGTCGTTACGGCACCGTACCGCACGCCGGCTTTGGTTTAGGGTTTGAACGTTTGATCGCCTATGTCACCGGCGTACAAAATGTAAGGGACGTTATCCCCTTCCCGCGTACTCCACGCAACGCGAATTTCTGATATCTGGCATTAAATATAAGAAATTCATATATATAACGAGGTCGGCACTGCCGGCCTTTTTTTATTTTTGTAAATTTTGAGATATCTCACAAAGTTCCGTAATTATTACAAATTGTCACACAATTTTTCTTTTTGATACTCAATTAGGAGATTTGAATCATTTTCGGGCTAGAAATAGCAACTGCGGAGTGAAAAGATGCGTGCAGACATACGAGACACCAAACTTCTTTCAGGGTTCCTGTAAAGTTTTCCTGACGGCAGTGGCAGGTGTCCAGATAACTCCAATGAGGGTAATAAATAATGATGAAGCGCAACATTCTTGCAGTGGTTATCCCTGCTCTGTTAGCTGCCGGTGCAGCAAATGCAGCAGAAATCTATAACAAAGATGGCAACAAACTGGACCTCTACGGAAAAGTTGACGCACGCCACACATTCTCTGACGATGCTGGCAACGATGGCGACGCCTCTTATGTGCGCTTTGGTTTCAAGGGTGAAACGCAGATTACCGACCAGCTGACCGGTTACGGCCAGTGGGAATATAACATCCAGGCAAACGTTGCTGAATCTCAGGGTACTGAAGGTTCCAAAACCCGTCTGGGCTTTGCCGGTCTGAAATTTGGCGACTACGGCTCATTCGACTACGGTCGTAACTACGGCGTAGGCTACGATCCACTGGCGTGGACCGACGTTCTGCCAGTCTTCGGCGGCGACTCTGGCCGTTCTGACAACTTTATGCTGGGTCGTTCTAACGGTCTGGCGACCTACCGCAACAGCAACTTCTTTGGCCTGGTTGATGGCCTGGCGTTCGCTGCGCAGTATCAGGGCAAAAACGAAGAGTCCGCCAATGGCCGTAGCGCAGAACGCGCAAACGGCGACGGCTGGGGTACTTCTTTAACCTATACCTCTGACATCGGCGTAGGCATCTCTGCTGCGTACACCTCTTCTGACCGTACCAACGGCCAGCAGGGCGCTTTCTATGGCAACGGCAGCGAGAAAGCTGACGCCTGGTCAACCGCGCTGAAATATGATGCGAACAACGTATACCTGGCTGCGATGTACGGTGAGAGCCGTAACTCAACCTGGATCAGCACTGCTGCTAACGGCGCGACCCCGGCCCTTGCTGGTGCAGTCAACAAAGAGCAGAAGTTTGAAGCCGTTGCTCAGTACCAGTTCGACTTCGGTCTGCGTCCATCCCTGGCTTACGTCCAGTCTAAAGGCAAGGACATCGAGACCTGGGGCGATCAGGACCTGTATAAGTACGTTTCAGTGGGTACTTACTACTACTTCAACAAAAACATGTCTACCTATGTTGACTACCAGATCAACCTGATGGATGACAACGACTTTACCCGCGCAGCTGGCATCACCACTGATGACACCGTAGGCGTAGGCCTGGTTTACCAGTTCTGATCCTGCGGATCAGCACGGTTTAACCTCTTAAAACGGAGCCTCAGGGCTCCGTTTTGCTTTTCAGTGATCCACCTCCCAATTAGTGGCGCTTATATCTGCTAACGGCACAATTCTTTTTGAGATGGGCGGTTGGCAAGCCCCGCGTCTGACGTTAACCTGATAGCTCATTTCGCTAAAGTTCACCCAAACGGAACTGACTCATGTTTGAATCTATCTCTGCCGCACCTGCCGACCCTATTCTGGGGCTGGCCGATCTGTTTCGCGCTGATGACCGTCCGCATAAAATTAATCTGGGCATTGGCGTATATAAAGATGAAACCGGAAAAACGCCGGTGCTGACCAGCGTGAAAAAAGCTGAGCAGTATCTGCTGGAAAATGAGACGACCAAAAACTATCTGAGCATTGACGGGCTGCCCGACTTCGCCCGCTGCACTCAGGCATTGCTGTTTGGCAACGACAGCCCGCTTATCGCCGCGGGCCGCGCCTGCACGGCGCAGACGCCAGGCGGCACCGGCGCCCTGCGCGTCGCAGCGGATTTTCTTGCCACGCAAACCGGTGTTAAACGCGTCTGGGTGAGCAACCCAAGCTGGCCAAACCACAAAAACGTGTTTAACGCTGCCGGTCTTGAGGTATGCGAATATCAGTATTACGACGCTGCAAACCATACGCTGGATTTCGATGGCATGCTGGCGGCGCTGCAGCAGGCGCAGGCGGGCGACGTGGTCCTGTTCCACGGCTGCTGCCACAACCCGACCGGCATTGACCCGACCCGCGAGCAGTGGCAGCAACTTGCAGCGCTGTCACAGGAAAAAGGCTGGCTGCCGCTGTTTGACTTTGCCTATCAGGGCTTTGCACGCGGCCTGGATGAAGATGCGGAAGGCCTGCGCATTTTCGCCGCCACCCATCAGGAGCTGCTGGTTGCCAGCTCTTACTCTAAAAACTTTGGCCTCTATAACGAGCGCGTCGGTGCCCTGACGCTGGTGGCGGCCAGCAGCGACACGGCTAAAACCGCGTTCAGCCAGGTAAAATACAGCATTCGTGCCAACTACTCTAATCCGCCGTCGCACGGTGCTGCTGTTGTCGCCACTATCCTCAGCAATGAGGCGCTGCGTACTATCTGGGTGCAGGAGCTGACCGATATGCGTCAGCGCATTCAGCGTATGCGTCAGCTGTTTGTGAACACGCTGGCGGAGAAAGGCGCACGCCAGGATTTCAGCTTCATTATTAAACAAAACGGCATGTTCTCATTCAGCGGTCTGACCAAAGATCAGGTGGTGCGTCTGCGTGACGAATTTGGCGTGTATGCGGTGAACTCAGGTCGCGTCAACGTGGCAGGCATGACGCCGGATAATATGTCGGCGCTGTGTGAAGCGATAGTCGCGGTACTGTAAGCGGAATGCGTGAACAGGCGGCGGGCGAAGTACTCACCCGCCGCTTTTTTATGGCTACTGCAGGAAAGGATTGCTCAGACGCTCACGTCCCAGCGTGGATACCGGCCCGTGCCCGGGCACAAAAGCAATCCCGTCGCCCAGCGGCAGCAGTTTGGTTTTTATCGCGTTGATCAGATCGCTGTGGCTGCCCTGCGGGAAGTCGGTTCGCCCGATGCCGCCGCTGAAGATCACGTCTCCTGAGATCAGCAGCTTCCCGGCCCGATCAAAAAACACGATGTGCCCCGGCGTATGCCCCGGACAGTGCAGCACCTCCAGCGCCACGTTGCCCAGTTCCACCACCTCACCCTCTTCCAGCCAGCGATCCGGCGTCAGCGGAGCGCACTCCGGCAGACCAAACATCCGGCTCTGCGTGGGCAGATTATCGAGCCAGATCTTGTCCAGCTTATGCGGGCCCGTCACCGGTATCTGAAAATGGGCCGCCAGCTCTGCCGCCGCGCCGGCATGGTCGAGATGGCCATGCGTCAGTAAAATCTGCGCCGGCTTCATGCCACGCTCAGCCAGCACCGCTTTGATGGTTTCCGCGTCGCCGCCGGGATCGACCAGGGCTGCAACCCCCGTCTCTTCATCCCAGATCACTGAGCAGTTTTGTGAAAAGGCGGTAACCGGAATAATGTGATAATTCATAACGCTCCATGGCCGGCACACGCAGCGCTGCCGGCGTCAGGACCAGTGCCTTGCAGGCCCGGTATCGATGTGTACGAAGTTGCTGCGTGGATAATATCCTACACCACCCGCGCGCATAGATAACGCCGCTTTACGCACATTGCTCAGGGCAATGCCCTCAATATGGAAATCCATCGCCTGACCTTTGGTGTGGTAGCTATGCTTCGCCACGCCGGGGCCTGATTCACGCAGCATGTTGTTGGTCGACAGCGTGCGGTAGCCTGAAATGAGCTGTACCGGTTTGCGGGTATCCAGCAGCGCCTGCAGCCGATAGAGCTGGTCAAACAGATGCGGATCGATGCTTTTTACTTTATTTGCGCGGTAGTCGCGGAAAAAGTGATTAAGGCGCGCCAGCTCGTCGCGGTCGTAGCTTTTGCCGTTGAAAAACTCGGTTTTGAGGGTTTCACCGGTATGCATGTTGCTGAGCGTCAGAATACGCGGACGTGACGTTGACACAGAGGCCAGCGCTGAACCGGGAAGCAGGGAGAGGCCTGCTGCTGCGCCGCCAAGCAGCAGTAAGCGGCGACGCTGAGAATCGATATTAGCCATGAAACGAGGTTACCTGAATAAAACACAGTGAATGTGTAAAAAGTACACAAGGCCGCACAGTAACGGCAGCGTGGATATCAGTCAACCCGGAATCTGTCTCAGAATGTACAAAACCCGACCAGAAGCAAATTTCTGGCCGGGTCTGGTTTGCGTTTCACGCCCCGACAATCTGGCGAAAATCAGCACGCTACAGCAGGAGCTGCCCCGCTCTGGCCAGTACCTGGCTGCCGGAACGCGCCGTATTATCATAATTGTAAATATCTGTACGATATTGCGCCTGTCCATCATCGCTGACCCAGGCGGTCAGATAGTAAAGATTTACCGGAATACGATGCCGAATCGGCACATAGCGCGTATCACCCTGTTTCAGGGTGCTGGAGATGCGGCTGTCGTTCCAGCCGGCGTCCTGCAGCAGCAGGTTAGCCAGATCGGACGCTTTATTCACGCGTACGCAGCCGGAGCTGAGCGCACGGATATCGCGCTGAAACAGCCCATGATTAGGGGTATCGTGCAGATAGATGGCGTCTGAGCTCGGCATATTAAATTTATAGCGCCCCAGTGAATTGGTGGCGCCCGGCGCCTGACGGATGCGATACGGGAAACTGGCAGCAGAGACCATCTGCCAGTTGATCATGGTCGGATCGATCACTTCAGCGTCAGCGCTCCAGCCCGACAGCAGCGTATAGCCGTGCCGGTAGAGGTAACCGGGATCCTGCTTCACCTTCGGTACAATATCCTGACGCACCAGCGTGGTCGGCACGTTCCACGGTGGATTCAGCACCACATTGTTCAGCGCGCTGCGCATCAGCGGCGTTTTGCGATCGGGTCGCCCGACAATAACCCGCGATGAGAGCACCGTGCTGCCGTTGTTATAATAGGTCAGCGAATAGTTGGGAATATTCACCATTATTCCGTTATGCATATCATCCGGCAGCAGCCGCAGGCGCTGTATGTTCAGCGCCAGCAGTGAGGCGCGCATCTGCGGTGAGACATTCAGCCACTCGCGGGTGCGCGGACCAATTGCCCCGTCATCCGCCAGCCCCTGCCAGTGCTGAAAGCGCTTGACGCCTTCAACCAGTTCAGCGTCATAAACATTGCTGGCTGCAGGAGGCGTATTGGCCAGAATATTTCCTGCCGGCTGCGGCGCCGGCGTCGGGAGATCGGTCACGCTGGTGGCGGACGGACTCACTGCCACCGGCTGGTTGCTTTCACTGACCGGCACGGTGCCCGCCGGTACTGCATCCTCATCAGGCGCAGGGGTGGTGGTGTGACCGGATGCGGTCAGCATACCGGTTCGCTGGAGAATTTCCCGCAGCGCCGGCACATCATCACTGACCTGCCCCGGACGCAGCGTCGCTTTATCGCGCAGCTGCGGCCAGGGACGGTTATCTGTCAGCAGCGTCTTCAGCGCCGCATGCATCGGCTGATACTGCGGATGCTGCGGCTGCAGTGAGGCCACAAACGCGCGGCTGCCGCCTGCGTTGACCGCGTTCTGCCACTGATTGATCGCTGACAGCGACGGCATGGTGAGCCGGTAGGGCACATTGCTGTAAAGCCAGGTTTCACCCTGCGCCGGTACGCCCGCCACAAACTGCAGGTAACCCAGCATGGCATCGCTCAGCACCACGTCGCGCGCAAAGCCTTTAATGTCCGGATCGGTCAGCCGCTCAACCCAGCGGCTGAACTGTGGCTGCACGCCTGAAAGCGCGACCTCAGCCAGCTGCTGCTGAAACGCCTGTACCGCATCGCGGTCCTGCCAGAGCGGCGCCATTCCGCGCGCTGCATAAAGACCCGCCAGACCCGGCAGGTAAAAAGGGCGATCGCTGGCACTGAATGCCTGCAGGATCTGCTGCTGGCTGGCCGCCACTGACGTGGTGCCGTGCCCGCCGGCTGTCATGCTGGCGGTTTGTGCAGCCTGCCCTGAGGCCAGCGGCACGCCTGCCAGCACAACGCTAAACACCAGCGCCATGCGATTAAATCTGAACATTTTACTCAGCAACATCCCTGCCCCCTTGTTACCTGAGACGCAGCCTGCCCTGTGCGCTGCGTACAACCTGACTTTCATGATGAGTATATAAAGAAAAAACGGCATTCGCCTCTCAGGGCCAATGCCGTTTACAGATTAACGCTGGTTGCGCGGTTTAACCAGACAGGCGCTTAGCTATTTTGCGTTTCCAGCCCCAGCTCGCTTTGCGCCGTTTTTACCGGTGCCGGATCGGCGGAAAAACCACGCAGACCTACCACGTGGACATGCTCCGTATTGTTAAATACTTTACGAACCAGTTTGTACGTGGTGCCCTTTTCCGGACTGATATTTTCCGGGGCGGCGATCACCAGCTGCATCTCCAGGCGCTCACAGAGTTCAAACAGCGTCGCGATTGAGCGGGCATCCAGACGCGCCGCTTCATCAAGGAACAGCAGGCGGCACGGTGAGATATCTTTGCCGCGCAGACGACGCGACTCCTCTTCCCAGCTCTGCACCACCATTACCAGAATCGACATCCCGGTACCAATCGCCTCGCCGGTTGAGAGCGCCCCGCTTTCCGCACGCAGCCAGCCGTCAGAACCCCGGTTTACCTCCACTTCCATCTCCAGATAGTTGCGGTAATCCAGCAGCTCCTCACCAATGGTCTGCGGCGTACGCTGGCCCATATCGATCTGCGGATTAAGACGCTGATAGAGTTTGGCCAGCGCTTCTGAGAATGTCAGCCGGTTACTGGTAAAGAGATCCTGATGCTGCTCGTGCTCTTCGGAGAGCGTGTCCAGTAGCGTGGCGTGCGTTTCGCGTACGTTGACGTTAAGCCGCACGCTTTTCACCTGACCAAAACTCACCGTCTGCAGCCCCTGGTTAAGCTGCCGGATGCGGTTCTGTTCGCGCTGAATAGTCTTGCGAATAATGTTGGCCGCACTGCGTGAGCTGATCGCCAGCGTCTGCTCACGCGCCGTCAGCTCTTCGGTCAGACGGTTGAGTTCAATCTCCATCTGCTCAATCGCCTCGACCGGATCGTCGGTGCGGATAATATCCTGACGGATACGTTCGCGCAGATGCTGATAGACGGCGATAAAGAACTGAATTTTACGCTCCGGACGTTTGGGATCTTCTGACATACGCAGAACATCACGCAGGTGCTCATTATCCGCCACCGCAAGGCGCAGCGCGCCCAGGGCTTTATCGGACATCGAGCGCAGCTCGTCACCGCTCATATAGGCCAGCTCGCGCCGATGCAGCCGTCGCTCCACGCCGTTGTCTTTCACCAGACGCAGCACGGAGCACCAGCCCGCTTTGGCACTGACCACCTGCTCACGCAGTATGCGGTAATCGCGTTCCAGTTTGCGCAGCTTTTTCTGCAGGCTGTCCATTTCTGCTTCGCAGAACGTCAGCTGTTTTTCCAGCTGGTTACGCCGGGCGCGGTTATGACTGAGCGCGGTATAGAGCTCATCGCGCCGGATACGCGCCCGCTCTTCCGCGCTGGCATCGGCATGAACGCCGATATCCTGCATCTCCTGCTGCAGCTCTTTCAGCATGTCGCGTTTGGCATCGTGCGAACTGCGCAGCGAGGCCAGCACCTGCGAGTATTGCGTCAGCTGCGCCTGATGTTCACGCAGGCGTTCACGGGCGCGGCTGCGCTCGCCTTCAGCCTGCTCCAGACGCTGCCGCAGCTTCTCAGAGAGATCGCTGTTGCCGGTCAGCATACCGGCTGAATCGGCATAGCTGAAGTGGGCGCGGCGCTGTACCACTTCCGTCAGCGCAAACGCCTGCTGGCGTGCACTGAGCTGCTGCGCCTGCGCCTGCTGGTAGTCGCGCTGCAGCTGGTCGTGCTGCTGCGGATCGTTCTGCAGCACCGCCACCAGCGACTCCAGCTTGCTGAGTTTGCTGCCGTGCTGGTGCAGAAAGCGTGCCGCCTCCTGCGCCTCTTCGACCCGCTCGCGGATCTCTTCGCAGCGATCCGGCAGGGTGTCATCCAGCAGCAGGTTTACGCGCGGCAGCAGGCGGTTAAGCTGGGCGACGCCGTCGCGCGCCTGTTCAAACTGCGCGCGCTGCTGCTGATTATTACTCTCATGCTGCGCCAGCCCGCGCTCCAGCTCACTGCGCCGGCTATTAAGCTGACGGATTTGCGCTTCCGGATCGTCATCAAACGCAACTGCCAGATGGCTGCCGATAAAGCGGCTGAAAGACTGATGCAGACGCTGCGTTTTCTGTACGTCAAAAGAGAGCGTCGCGTAGCGTTCTGCCAGCCTGTCGCGTTCAATGCCCAGCAGTTCAAGCTGATTTTCACGCGCGGCACGGCCAAACAGCGGCACCTTAGGAAAACGCGAATAGCGCCACTGACGCTCTGCGACTTTCACCACAACGGCCTTATCCAGCTCCTCTACGCTGAATACGCTGTCATCAAAGGATTGCGGATCGCCTTCAATCAGATAGAGATCTTCCGGGCACTCTTCCAGCCCTTCCAGCTGCTCGCGTATCAGCGCGAGATCCGGCACCACGATGGCGTGGCGCGAAGGCCCATAGAGCGCAGAGAAATAGGGTGCATCGTCCAGCGTGACATCGTCATAAATTTCTGACAGCAGTACGCCGCCAAACCGTTCTGCCAGCTGGGTGAGACGCGCATCTTCCGCGCCGCCAGGCTGACTGAGGCGTTCAATCTGCTGCTCAATCTCGCGTTTACGCGCCGCAACTTCATCGCGCTCGACGGTGGTTTCACGCTCGCGCTCCAGCAGCTGCTGCATAAAGGCGGTCACCTGCTGACTGCTGCTCAGCTGCTCACCGGTCTGTTCACTGAGCTGCGTCAGGATCTCCTGAGCGGCCAGCCAGTGCGGTGCGCGGGCCGTCAGCGTTGCGATACGTTCGCGCAGCTGCTCCAGCTCCTGACGCATCTGCATGCGCTGTTCACCAGCTTCTGCAACGGTCGCGCTAAGCTGCTCAATCTGCGCTTCCAGTTCGCGCTGAAGTCCTTCCAGCGCGTCTGCTTCATAATGCTGGCCCTGACGCTTGCAGAACTCTGCCAGCAGGCGTTCAGCTTCATGCTGCTCGCGCAGGCGGCCTTCGGATTCGTTCAGGCGCAGGCGCAGTGACGCCAGCTGGTCAGCATAGTGGCGCTGATTCGCGGCGTCGCGCAGCAGCTGACGGCCCACCTGCCAGGCGTCCTGACGGCTGACATCACCGGCAATACTGGTCACCAGCGCCAGCGCCTGCTCGAACTGGCTGTGCGCGGCTTCCGCCATGCTCAGTTTCTGCTCCAGACGCAGCAGCTGGCTGGTCGCCTCTTCGTCGCGTGCCTGGAACGTCTCCAGCCAGTCAGCGGCGTTATCAATGGTCAGATCCGGCAGCTGACAGCGCGTACGCGCTTTTTCCAGCGCCTGCAGCGCCTGCTGATACTGAATAGAGCGCGTCTGCTGAACATCCAGCGCCTGCTGGAAATCAGCCAGCTGACTTTTCAGCTCATCCACTTCAATCTCTGCCGCTTCGGCGCGCGCCTCATTCTCTTCCTGAAGCTCACGCGCTTCAGCAACGACCTCATTCTGCTCTTCCAGCCGGTAGCTCAGCTCTTCCAGATCGGCATCATAACGCGCGATTTTCTCCTGCTGGCGCATCGCGGTCTGTACCAGATTGAGATGATCGCTGGCCGCCTGATAATCGATCTCCAGATCGCTTTCCGCGGCGCTGTGCTCAGCCAGCTCACGCGCCATTTCCACGTGACGATACTGCTCCGACACCAGCTGATTGCGGCTGCTGAACAGCTCATTACGCAGCTGCAGCGCCCCGTCCAGATGCACACGCCGTTCGTTTGCATGGCGCATATAGTCAGCTGAAACGTAGCTGGTTGCTTCGGAGATCAGATGTTTAAACAGATCGCGATCGGACTGGGTGACGCGAATCGCTTCCAGCGTCATGCGGTTTTCACGCAGTGCCGCTTCCATATCCTGAAACGCTTTACGCACGCCGCCGTTTTCCGGCAGCAGATAGTCACGCAGCGAACGGGTGATGGCGCTGGAGATACCGCCGTAGAGGGACGCCTCAATAAGCCGGTAGAATTTACTGCGATCGCTGGCAGAACGCAGGCGACGCGGCACCACGCCGAGTTCAAACAGCATCGCGTGATAGTCAGTAATGGAGTTGTACTGACGGAACTGCACCCCTTCCTGCGCCTCAACGCGATCCTTAACCTCGGTCAGCGGCAGCACGCGCGCCTGACGGCTGTTGAGGATCTCGGTCAGCATGTCTGTGGGCAGCGCATCGGCGGGCAGACCATGAATACTGAACGGTTTGATATCCACTTTCTTATCGCGTCCGGCAACCTGCTGCAGACGCACCCCGACCACAACGCGCTGGTGGCGTGAATTGACCACATCCAGCACCGAATAGCAGACGCCGGCGCGCAGCTTGCCGTGAAGCCCCTTGTCGCGGGAGCCTGAAGTAGCACCCGCTTCCGTTGTATTACGGAAGTGCAGCAGGGTTAAATCGGGGATCATCGCCGTAACAAATGCGGCCATGGTGGTGGATTTACCGGCACCGTTACCGCCGGAAAGCGTGGTGACCAGCTCATCGAGATCAAAGGTGCGGGCAAAAAAGCCATTCCAGTTGATCAGTGTCAGCGAACGAAACTTACCGCGTTCAATCATGCCTGCTTCTCCTCCGCGTTATCGGTCGCATCACCTGTGTCCGCATGTTCATTCTCCTGATCCGCCTCATCGGCTGTAGCAGAAACGGCAGCCTCTTCGGGCGTCATCGCTTCACCGACCCGGATCAGACGCAGCTGCGCCTCGCGCGGATCGTCGCCGCTGCGGACGTCAGCACCAAAGCGAAAGACTGATTCCATAATGCGAAATTTGCTGCTGTCGTTACCCATAAACCACACCATCCCCAGGCGGCGCAGACGGCTCAGCGAGGCGCGCATCTTCTCCTGCAGACGGGTGCGATCGAGATCGGAACCGGTCGAACGCTGATTAACCAGCTTGAGCAGCTTGTGTTCATCCGCCAGCGACAGCAGCTCATCATAGAGCTCCTGCTGGGTAAAAATCCCCTCGTTTGCCAGGCGCTCCGGGCTGAGATAGAGATAACAGAGAATTTTGCCTACCATCATATCCAGCTCGGAGAGCACTGAGCGTGGAATCAGCGTGGTTGAGCGCGGCCGCAGATAGAAAAAGCCTTCTGGCGCGCGGATCAGCTCCACGTTATAGCGGGCATAAAACTCTTCGAGATAGTTTTGGTAATCCATCAGAAAAGCGTGATTATCCAGCTCTTCGATACCGATATGCCGGCCCGCGCGCAGCTGACTGTCGAGCGCCGGAAAAAGAGGGTTGGCCAGCGCCAGTGCCAGTTTAACCGGCATCACTTGTTCAATATTTGTCGATGACATGCGCCTGCACCTTGGCTCCGTAATCATTAATGGTCTGCCATTCTGCTGGCAAACCGGCTAAATCTGCTTCAGCAACGCCCAGCCGCACCGCCTGATCGATCACGATACGCGCCAGATCGAAATGGCGCGCACGCGGATATTGCGCAAGGTATTCACGCATGACGGTGGCAAGGTGCAGCGGTTTTTGCTCACGGCGATACACAGCCAGCGCCTCTTCAATCATGGCGGCCAGCTGCTCGCGGATCTCGTTAAACTCTTCATACTCCATTTCCGGCGGAAGCTCGCCCATGACCTCGTCGTTACGCAGCGTCATCTCTTCATCGCGCATATCGAGCAGGCGGTCAGCGCTGGCGTAAGTCAGCATCCACGGCCGATCAAAATAGTTCTGTACCGACTGACGCAGTCGCTGAGCAAAGACCCGGTTCTTATCCATATCAATCGCAGTACGGATAAACTTGTGTACGTGACGGTCATAGCCGATCCAGAGGTCAATCGCCTGCTGGCCCCAGCTGATGATGCGATCGAGTTTGTTCTGCAGGTCATAAACCAGTTTATCGACAAAGCCGAGATCGGGACTGCTCAGCGTGGCATCCTGAATGCGCAGCAGGTTTGCCTGCAGCTTATCGCCTGCGGCCTCCAGCGTATCCTGCAGTTCACGCAGCGTGCCGGAAGTTTCAGAGAGCAGCAGTTCACAGCTGGAGATCGCGGCGCGCCAGTCTTTATTGAGCAGCGCGGCAATATCATTTTTTACCGTCTGCTGCTGCTCATCCATCAGACGCTGCGTCATATCAATGCTGTCAAAAATCTCCGCAACGGAATATTTCAGCGGGGCAAATACGTTGCGGTGCCAGTGAAATTCATCACCATCTTCTTCAGCGGCATCCGCAGCGCGCTTCAGCTCCTGACCCACAATTGAGAGCTGCATCGAGAGACGCAGCGTGGAGAATTCGCGCTGGCGGATATAGTAGTCAGTGATGCCAATTCCCAGCGGCGTCAGGCGGTAGATAGCGTGCCCTTCAGACACTTCGCTGGTAAACCGGTTAATCAGCCGCTGCCGGACCAGATCGTTAATCGCATTGTTCGCACGTACCTGTACGGTTTCATGCGTCTGTTCAAACGCTTTGCTGACGTGACGAAACGCGTCAGTCAGTTCACCTTCACTCATCTCACCGTCCATGCGCTCACCGTTGAGGGTGGCAATGGCCAGCAAAAAGGCCAGACGTTCTACCGGCAGCGCAAGCGAAAAATCGTTTTTGCGTGCCCAGGCCACCAGTTCTGGCACCGTCTGGGAAAAATCGCTCATAGTTGATCCTTTTACCTGGGTTTGCGCGCCGTCACATGGATATAACGCCCTAAGCTTAAAAAGGGCTCCTGACGACAGTAGCGCCGCTCCATTTCAATAATCTCTTCCACGCTCTTACCTGTACCGGGCTGCGGCTTCATGTAGTCACTGAACACACGAATACCGGTGCGCTGTTCAATCACAAAACCGCACTGCGTCAGCCACTGATAAACATCCTGCGGCTCGCGCGGAAAATCGGGCGACAGGGTACGCTTTTTGCGTTTGGTCATGTTGGCGCGCAGGTAGCCGAAATTGCCCAGCGTAAGCGTGCGGAACGTCAGCCCGTGCGCGTTATAAAACATCAGTGAAAGCACGCCGCCCGGCTTCAGTGTCTGCCACAGCGCCTGCAGCACGGCCTGCGGATCGGCGACCCACTCCAGCACCGCGTGAAACAATACCAGATCGACTGGCGTATCCAAATGCTCGCCCACCTGCTGGGCGCTGATTTGCCGAAACTGCATGTTGTGACTGACGCCGGCTTCCTGCGCATGTGCCGCAGCCAGTTTCAGCATCTCAGCGGAGAGATCGCACAGCATAACCTGATGCCCGCGTGCAGCGAGTCCGCTGGAGATTTGCCCCACGCCGCCGCCGGCATCCAGTACTGACAGCGGCCCGGCAGGCAGCGACGGCAGCAGCGCCTCCAGCTCATCCCACAGGATGGCCTGACGCACCAGCCCTTTGCGGGTGCCGTAAATGTTTTGCGAGAATTTATCCGCCAGATCGTCGAAATTACGATCCTGCATGGTGTGCGCTCCGGTTTGCGGCAGTTAACTTATGCTATTTTGTCACAGGCTCACCAGGAATGAACCTTTCACGCTGCAGTAACTGTCTGGCTGCTGTTTTTTCAGACAAAAGGAGTAAAAAAGGATGTTATTTGCCTTAAAAAAAATCATCGGCGGTTTGCTTCTGCCTTTGCCGCTGCTGTTACTGCTCATGGGTGCCGGACTTTTACTGCTCTGGCTTACGCGCTGGCAGAAAAGCGCCAAAGTTTTACTCTCTGTCAGCTGGCTGCTGCTGCTGTTGCTGAGCCTGCAGCCGGTGGCCGATCGTTTGCTGCTGCCGCTGGAAAACCGCTACCCGACGTGGAACGGCACGGCGCCGGTGGCCTGGATTGTGGTGCTGGGCGGCGGCTATACCTGGAACCCTGACTGGGCACCAGGCTCCAACCTGATAGGCAACAGCCTGCCGCGCGTGACCGAGGGCGTGAGGCAGTGGCGACGTAATCCGCAGGCAAAGATGATCTTTACCGGTGCAGCGGCGGGCCGGAATCCGCGCAGCAACGCAGCGGTTGCTGCCGATGTCGCGATAAGTCTTGGCGTGCCGCGTAACGCCATCATTACGCTTGATTCGCCGAAAGATACCGCCGAAGAGGCGCAGGCGGTGAAACACATTACGGGCAGCAGCGCATTTCTGCTGGTCACCTCTGCAAATCATCTGCCGCGCGCGATGGCTTTTTTCCACCACGCCGGGCTGGCACCGATTCCGGCGCCGGCCAATCAGATGGCGATCGTCTCGCCGCTTAACAGCTGGGAGCGCGCGCTGCCCTCGCCACTCTGGCTGAGCCACAGTGAACGGGCCATCTATGAGACGCTGGGACAGATCTGGCAGCACCTGCGCGGTCAGTCGGGCAGCCGTGACGACGCTGCACCCTGATTTCTGAAAGAGAAAGTATCAGACAGAGCCAGCGGCGTTGCGCCTGCTGGCCTGATAGTGAGATTAGCGCTGCATCGCCGCGCGGACGCGCGCCAGATCGTCTGGTGTATCCACGCCCACGCTCGGAACCGTTGTGGCAACGGCCACATGGATTTTTTCGCCATACCAGAGCACGCGCAGCTGCTCCAGTAGTTCAATCTGCTCCAGCGCACAGGGCTGCCAGGCAACGTAGCGGCGAATAAAGCCGGCGCGATAGGCATAAATGCCAATATGACGCAGCAGCGTATCCCCTGCATGCTCACGCGACTGCGCATACCGCTCGCGATCCCAGGGAATGGTGGCACGCGAAAAATAGAGCGCATAGCCCTGCCGGTCGGTCACTACTTTAACCGCGTTCGGGTTAAACGCCTCATCGGCATCAGCGATTGGCACCGCCAGCGTAGCCATACCGGCCTCTGCCGCAGCGAGGTTCTCTGCCACCTGACGTACGATCCCGGCCGGGATCATCGGTTCATCACCCTGAACGTTAACAATGATAGTGTCATCGTCAAAGTTGCAGGCTTCAATGACCTCCGCCAGCCGCTCGGTACCGGACTGATGATCGGCCCGCGTCATACAGACCTCCCCGCCGGCCGCAGTCACTGCCGCGGCCACTTCAGGATGATCGGTCGCGACAATCACGCGATCGGCTCCTGACTCCCGTGCGCGCTCCATAACGTGCACGACCATGGGCTTACCATGAATATCGACCAGCGGTTTACCCGGCAGACGCGTTGAGGCGTAGCGCGCCGGAATAATGGCAACAAAACTCATGGATGGATCTCTTCAGCCGTCAGCGTCCGCGCTTCGGTTTCCAGCAGCACCGGAATGCCATCCCGGACCGGGAATGCCAGTCCGTCAGGTTTGCAGATAAGTTCCTGCTGCGCCTTATTGAAGTAGAGCTTTCCGTTACACACCGGACAGGCCACAATCTCAAGTAAACGGTGATCCATACTTTTCTCCTTTCAGGATCGGGGTCAGATAGCCAGCATACCATAGCGGTTGCCAGACACTATTACGCGCCGCGGCCCAGCCGGGTGATATCGTCAAGCAGCGGTGCCAGCGCCGCGCCGGAAAGCTGCGCCTCTACCGGCAGATACCACCAGTTGTCGCGCGCAAATCCACGGCACTTCACCGCATCTTTCTCGGTCATCAGCAGACACTGTCCGCTCAGCGTCAGGCCGGCAAGCTCTGGCTCGCTGTAAGCGTGATGATCGGCAAACGCGATCTCCGCCACTGTTTTAACGCCCTGCTGCTGCAGCGTGGCGAAAAAGCGCGGTGGATGACCGATGCCGGCCATCGCCACAATCTCTGGCAATGTACTCAGCGCAGCGGTTTCGCCTGATAACAGATTCACCGCCAGCCCCGGCTGCAGCGTCATGGCAATTTCCGTCCCGGTTGCGTGGCCGCCATTAACGATCACCGCATCCACCTGCTGCAGACGGTGCGCCCGCTCACGCATGGGTCCGGCGGGTAACCACCAGCCGTTGCCAAAGCGGCGCATACCATCCACCACCACAATTTCGCGATCGCGCTGCAGCGCATAGTGCTGCAGACCATCATCTGTAATGATGATATCCAGCGAATGCGCCGCCAGCAGCGCTTCAATGGCCTGACGGCGCCGGGGCGCTACGGCCACCGGTACGCCAGTGCGCTGCGCAATCAGTACGGGTTCATCCCCTGCTTCTGCCGTTGAGGTTTTCTCTGTTACCAGCAGCGGATAGTGTGCCGCTTTACCGCCGTAACCGCGTGACACCACACCCGGACGCAGACCGCGCGCCTGCAGCGCTTCCACCAGCCAGATCACTACCGGCGTTTTGCCGTTGCCCCCTGCCGTCAGGTTGCCTACCACAATTACCGGACGCGGTGCCCGCCAGCTTTTTTGCCAGCCACGCTGATAGCTCAGGCGAATCAGCCAGGTGATGGCGCCATACAGCAGACTGAATGGCCATAAAAGCAGCCACAGCGGCGAGCGTCCGCTCCAGATGCGTTCAATCATTGACCGAACTGTAACTTATGCAGCTGCGCATAAGCCCCTTTCTCTGCCAGCAGCAGTTCGTGCGTACCGCGTTCAACAATACGGCCATCTTCGACCACAACGATCTCATCCGCTTTTTCAATCGTAGAGAGGCGGTGTGCAATTACCAGCGAGGTCCGGTTTTTCTGCAGCTCATCCAGCGCCGACTGAATGGCGCGTTCTGACTCCGTATCCAGCGCAGATGTCGCCTCATCCAGAATCAGAATCGGGCAGTCACGCAGCAGCGCGCGCGCAATCGCAATACGCTGGCGCTGACCGCCTGAAAGCAGCACGCCGTTTTCACCAATCACCGTATCCAGGCCTTTATCCATTTTGTTAATGAAGTCCATGGCATGCGCCATGGTGGCGGCCTGTTCAATCTGTGCCCGGCTATAGTCACCGTTGCGCGCATAAGCAATGTTGTTCGCGATGGTGTCATTAAACAGATGCACATTCTGCGATACCAGCGCCACCTGATTACGCAGCGAGCGCAGGGTGTATTCGCGCAGATCGTGCCCATCCAGCAGAATTTCGCCGGAATCGATATCATAAAAGCGCGTCAGCAGGCTGGCCATGGTGGATTTACCCGAGCCGGAACGGCCCACCAGTGCGACCGTTTTACCCGCTGGCAGCGTCAGGTTGATATCACGCAGCGCCGGGATCTCACGCCCCGGGTAGGTAAAGGTCACGTTGCGGAACTCAACGTCGCCTTTAGCCCGCTCAATCGTGCGCGTGCCGTTATCCACTTCCTGCTCACTGTCGAGGATGGAGAACAGCGTCTGGCAGGCTGCCATACCGCGCTGGAACTGAGCGTTGACGTTCGTCAGCGATTTCAGCGGCCGCATCAGGGCAATCATCGAAGAGAAAACCACGGTAATGGTACCGGCGGTCAGCGTTTCCATCACGCTGGGAAAACTGGCGGCATAGAGCACAAATGCCAGCGCCAGGGAGGCGATAAGCTGGATCACCGGATCGGAGATGGAGGAGGCAGATACCAGCTTCATCCCCTGCTGACGCATTTTGTTGCTGACCTGAGAGAAACGTTCCGCTTCCACTTCCTGACCGCCAAAAATCAGCACTTCTTTATGCCCTTTCAGCATCTGTTCTGCGCTGGTAGTGACCTGGCCCATGGTGTTCTGCATGTTTCGGCTGATGTTGCGAAAGCGCTTTGAAACGGTGCGGATAGCGAACGAGACCAGCGGTGCCAGCAGGATCAAAATCAGTGAGAGCTGCCAGCTGTAGTAGAACATCATGATAAACAGGCCGATGATCGAGGCGCCTTCGCGCACCACGGTTACCAGGGCACTGGATGAGGAGGAAGCCACCTGTTCTGAGTCATAGGTGATACGCGACAATAGCGTGCCGGTGGACTGCTGATCAAAGAATGCCACCGGCATTCCCATCATGTGCCCGAACAGACGGCGACGCATATTCATCACTACATTACCGGAGACCCAGGAGATGCAGTAGCTGGAGATATAGCTGGTGACGCCACGTATCAGCATCAGGCCCATAACAGCCAGTGGCATCCACAACAGAACAGATTTGTCCGCTTTACCGAAACCATCATCCAGTAAAGGTTTCAACAGGGAGAGCATTAGGGTGTCGCCTGCCGCATTAAGCACCAGTGCCACAGCGGAGACGATAAGGCCAGCTTTATGCGGCGCAATCATTGGCCAGAGCCGGCGGAATGTCTGCCAGGTTGAGAGATCTTTGTCTTGATGCATTATTTATTCACGCTGTTTGAAATAGCCGCTCATTCTACCTGGAATCATCTTTGACGCCAAACCACTGATGATACCAGCGTGGCTTTATTTGCTCGCGCAGCCCCTGCATCTGCCAGCGACCCTGGCTGACACGAATACGGATTTGCCCAGAGCGTGCAGTATCTGCCCAGAGATAGCCCTGCTCCCGGTAACGCTTTACCACCGACTGAGCCGGCATACGCCAGGCGTTGTAGCGCGCCACTGAAGCCACCGCCGCTTCGCCCGCTATATGTCGCAGAAACAGGGACGTAGAGGAGGTCCGGCTGCCGTGGTGCGGCACCTGAAGCAGTGTAGCCTGCAGCTGACGCTTTTCCAGTGCCGCCAGTTTGCGCTCTCCCGCCTGCTCCAGATCGCCAGTCAGCAGCAGGCTTACGCGGCCATCATCCACCCGCACCACGCACGAATCATTATTGTGCCCGGCTACCGGCAGGGCTGGCGGCCACAAGGCGGTAAAACGCAGGCGCCCCCACTGCCACTGCTGGCCGCGCACGCACGGCAGATGCCCGGGCTCCCCAAGCGCGCTGCGGATTGTCAGCCCAGGCCGGGCGCGTAGCAGCGCGTTCAGCCCGCCACGGTGGTCGAGATGCCGGTGGCTCAGTATGACGCCCTGCAGCGTGCGCCCGGTGTAGTTCAGCCAGGGTAAAATCGTGCGTTCCCCCGCATCGCCCTGCTGCCACGCCGGGCCGGTATCATAGAGTACCACCTCCTTTCCCTGCGTAATCGCGACCGCCAGACCATGACCTATGTCGAGAAAATCGACTTGCCACTCGCTCTGCTCTGCATCGGTACGCCCCAGTAGCAGCGCCAGTAACAGGCTGGCGAAGCGGGCCGACGTGCGGGCAATCAGCCCGCTGCGCCACAGCAGTAATCCTCCCCAGATCACTACGACAGCGGGCAGCGTCTGATGCAGGCTCAGCCAGCCGGCGGGCAGCCACTGGAGGCTCAGTACCAGATAGTCCACCGAACGATCGGCCAACCACCACAGTGGCTGTGCCGCCTGTTGCAGTGGTACAAGCAGCGCCAGCAATAGCAGCGGCACCGTAATAAATGAGATAACCGGCACGGCCAGCAGATTGGCCAGCAGCGCAGTCAGGCTGATGCCCTGAAACAGAAAAATCTGCAGCGGTGCCATCAGAACCATCATACCGAGCTGCAGGTGCAGTAGCTGCAGCGGCAGCCAGCGGCGCTGCGTCCGATAAGGATTTGGCAGCGCAAACCAGCTGAACCAGATAATCAGCATCGCCACTGCCAGCACTGAGAGCCAGAAGCTTTCCGACAAAACTGCCAGCGGATCGAATACAAGCAGTGCCCCTGCGCATAGCAGCCAGATTTGCCACGCGCTAAGCTGCCAGCCCGCTGCACGTATAGCGCTCCAGAGCGTCAGCGCCAGCATCGCACGCTGCGCGGGCGCATGACTGCCGGCAATCCAGCAGTAGAGAGCAGCGGTCAGCCAGCTGACGATCAGCGGAAACCGCCAGCTGATATGACGGGCAGGTAACGGAAACTGGACGGCGCGTGCCAGCAGCCAGCCAATACTGGCTGCCAGCGCAATATGCATGCCGGAAATGGCCATCAGGTGCGCGGTGCCGGTCTCACGCAGAAGCTGGCGCAGCGGCGCCTGCATCTGCGATCGATCGCCAAACGCCAGCGCCTGCAGAATTGCCGGCTGCTTTAGCTCACCAAACGCAGCCTGATAGCGAGCCACCCGTGTGGCCCGCAGGCTGCAGCGTTCTGAAATCTGCTGCTGATGCATAATACGTCCCTGCAGCGGCATATGATTTGCAACCCGAACGCGCTGCAGATCGTATCCTCCTTCATTCAGGCGACCATGTACTGCCCGCAGCCGCAGCCGCATGTGCCAGCGCTGCCCCACGCACCAGTTTTCTGCTTTACTCACATTGCTGATCTGTACAAAAAGCGGCGGAAACTGCAGCCGTCCGTCAACGCGGATAAGCCTGACCAGCAGCTGATTTTGCTGTGGGTCAGCTGCACTAATAGTGACCGTGGCGTCAACCGGCCGCAGTGTGAGCTGCTCCATTGCATTCAGCAGACTGCGTGCTTCACCCTGTGCCCAGCACGCCACCAGCAGAGACAAACCTGCCAGCGCAGCAGTTTTATGTGGCAGATGCAGCAAAAGAAGAGCGACAACAGTCAGTATGATCAGCGTGGTGCCGGATGGGATCTGCGGCAACAGCAGCAGAGGCAGCGTGGCAAGAATGGCGATCCCTGCGCCGGTGGTCCATGTAATAGGCATATTTCTCTCCGTCAGACAGCACTATAGTGCGGCAGTCAGGAAGAGAGAGCAGGTAGCAAGAAATGAATTTGCGTCAGCGCATCGGCACTTTTTCGGATACGTTGATATAAATTACAGCGCGCCGGGATCGCGCTCGCAACCCGCAGAGAAGCGGCAAAAAAAACGACACCCGGAGGTGTCGCTTTATGGTTCGGTAACGGCTTAGCCGTAGATATTTGCACGGTCACGCAGTTCTTTGCCTGGTTTGAAGTGGGGAACGTATTTACCTTCCAGTTCCACTTTGTCACCCGTTTTCGGGTTACGACCAGTGCGCGGTGCGCGGTAGTGCAAAGAAAAGCTGCCGAATCCCCGGATTTCGATGCGCTCGCCCTGTGCCAGCGTAGTGGCCATGTGCTCAAGCATCTCTTTGACCGCATCCTCAACGACTTTCGCCGGAATATGAGTATGCTGGCCAGCAAGTCTTTCAATCAGTTCTGACTTGGTCATGAATCCTCCGGTTAATCCCTGTTTGGAAAAGTATGACAGCTTTTACCGAAACCGGACGATAATACTATCGTCCGGTGCTTCGGGTCGATTACTCGCCTTTAGCCGCTTTGAACGCTTCAGCCATTGCGTTAGAGAAGTTGCTTTCATCCTGTTTGGTGTTAACAGTGTTGATAGCTTCTTTCTCATCAGCCTGGTCTTTAGCACGTACAGACAGGCTCACAACGCGGTTCTTACGGTCAACGCCGGTGAATTTAGCTTCAACGTCGTCGCCTACGCTCAGAACCTGAGTCGCGTCTTCGATGCGATCCAGTGAAGCTTCAGAAGCACGCAGGTAACCCTCTACGCCATCAGCTAATTCTACTGTAGCACCTTTCGCGTCAACTGCAGTGACTTTACCGGTCACGATAGCGCCTTTCTTGTTCAGGGTGATGTAGTTGTTGAATGGATCTTCAGCCAACTGCTTCACGCCCAGAGAGATGCGCTCGCGCTCTGCATCAACCTGCAGTACAACGGCAGCGATTTCGTCGCCTTTCTTGTACTCGCGTACGGCTTCTTCGCCGGTAGCGTTCCAGGAGATGTCAGACAGGTGAACCAGACCGTCGATGCCACCGTCCAGGCCGATGAAGATACCGAAGTCAGTGATTGACTTGATTTTACCTTCAACGCGATCGCCTTTGTTGTGGGTCTCTGCGAACTGCTGCCATGGGTTAGATTTGCACTGCTTCAGACCCAGGGAGATACGACGACGCTCTTCGTCGATGTCCAGAACCATAACTTCAACAACATCGCCCACGTTAACAACTTTAGATGGGTGAATGTTCTTGTTGGTCCAGTCCATTTCAGAAACGTGTACCAGACCTTCAACGCCTTCTTCGATTTCTACGAAGCAGCCGTAATCAGTCAGGTTGGTTACACGACCGGTCAGGCGAGTGCCTTCCGGATAGCGCTTAGCGATAGCAACCCATGGATCTTCGCCCAGCTGTTTCAGGCCCAGAGATACGCGGGTACGCTCGCGGTCGAACTTCAGCACTTTAACAGTGATTTCGTCGCCCACATTGACAATTTCGCTTGGATGCTTAACGCGTTTCCATGCCATGTCAGTGATGTGCAGCAGGCCGTCAACGCCACCCAGGTCAACGAATGCGCCGTAGTCAGTGAGGTTCTTAACGATACCTTTGACTTCCATGCCTTCCTGCAGGTTTTCCAGCAGCTGATCGCGCTCAGCGCTGTTTTCAGATTCGATAACAGCACGACGTGAAACCACGACGTTGTTACGTTTCTGATCAAGCTTGATTACTTTGAATTCAAGCTCTTTGCCTTCCAGATGCAGAGTATCGCGAACCGGACGCACGTCAACCAGTGAACCTGGCAGGAACGCACGAATACCGTTCAGCTCAACTGTGAAGCCACCTTTAACTTTGCCGTTGATAACACCGGTAACAGTTTCAGCGTCTTCGTAAGCTTTTTCCAGCGTGATCCAAGCTTCATGACGTTTAGCTTTCTCACGGGACAGCAGGGTTTCACCGAAGCCGTCTTCTACTGCGTCCAGAGCAACGTCAACTTCGTCGCCCACCTGGATTTCCAGTTCGCCAGCTGCGTTCTTGAACTGCTCTGCAGGAATTGCAGATTCAGATTTCAGACCCGCATCAACCAGCACGACGTCTTTGTCGATAGAGACAACAACGCCACGAACAATGGAACCCGGACGGGTTTCGATTTCTTTCAGGGACTCTTCAAAGAGTTGAGCAAAAGATTCAGTCATATTGATAATCTTAGGATTCTTCAATTTAACGTCCACCTGACGTCACTGTCGGATGGGGTTGTTTCACATGCCCGGCACCGGTTCCGTGGTACAGGGTTACAGCAATTCTGTCACCGAAAGATTATACACCCAGTTTTTGCCGGGCGTAATCAAGTGCCTGCTCAATCACCTGCTCAATCGACATGCTGGTTGAATCCAGCACCAGAGCATCAGCGGCAGGCACCAAAGGGGCGATAGCGCGATTGCGATCGCGGTCGTCGCGTTCCTTTATCTCGGATAAAAGGCGCTCAAAGTTAACATCAATGCCGCTTTTCTGCAACTGCAGCATACGTCGCTGAGCGCGTTCTTCCGGGCTGGCATCAAGGAAAATCTTCACTGGCGCATCGGGAAAAACCACCGTGCCCATATCGCGCCCGTCGGCAATCAGGCCAGGCTCTTCACGGAAAGCGCGCTGGCGACGCAGCAGCGCTTCGCGCACGCGCGGGAAGGCTGCAACACGTGAAGCGGTATTGCTTACCTCCTGCGTGCGGATCTCGCTGGTCACATCCTCACCTTCCAGCACCACCTGCATTTCGCCGTCAGCCGAAAGAAAACGAACGTCAAGATGGGCGGCCATCGGCACCAGCGCCTCTTCCGATTCAATATCCACCTGGTGATGCAGCGCGGCGAGCGCCAGCACGCGGTAGATCGCGCCAGAGTCGAGCAGATGCCACCGCAATGACTCTGCCATCGCTTTGCATAACGTCCCTTTCCCTGCGCCGCTTGGGCCATCGATAGTAATTACCGGGGCGATTACCGTCATTGTTCTCTCCTGTTACAGCCTGCTTATTAACAGTCCAGGGACTGTCTGAATTGCGCAGTAGTATACGCTGCCTGCAGCCGGTTAGTTACCCCTGCACATCGACAGCGGTGACAGTTTGCGCTTTTTCAGATGATTTTCTGTGCAGAAAGACCAGTGGAGTGCAAAGCGATCCGGCGCACATACGCCGGATCGGGCTATCAGGAAGCGTGGCTGACTTTTGCCAGCTGCCGGAAATAGTCCGGGAAGGTTTTGGCTGTACAGCCTGGATCGAGGATCGTTACCGGCGTATCGGAAAGTGCAACCAGAGAAAAGCACATCGCCATACGGTGATCGTTATAGGTGCCGATATCTGCGTGCTGCAGCTGCGCAGGTGGCGTAATCCGGATAAAATCGTGGCCCTCTTCGACTTCTGCGCCCACTTTACGTAGTTCAGTTGCCATGGCCGCCAGACGATCGGTTTCTTTCACGCGCCAGTTGTAAATATTACGCATCAGCGTAGTGCCCTGTGCAAACAGCGCCGTCGTTGCGATAGTCATCGCTGCGTCCGGGATATGGTTCATGTCCATGTCGATGGCGTTCAGTTCACCGCGTGTACAGGCGATGTAGTTATCCCCCCACTCGATCACCGCGCCCATTTTTTCCAGTACGTCAGCAAAGCGGATATCGCCCTGCACGCTATTACGGCCAATGCCGGTAACCCGTACGGTGCCGCCGCGAATGGCCGCTGCAGCGAGGAAATAGGAAGCTGAAGAGGCGTCCCCTTCCACCAGGTATTCGCCCGGTGACTGATACTGCTGCTGACCTTTAACAATAAACCGCTGATAATGCTGGTTTTCAACTTCTACGCCAAAGCAGCGCATCAGATGCAGCGTGATATCAATATAAGGTTTAGAAACCAGATCGCCTGCGATCGTGATACAGGTATCCTGCTGCGCCAGCGGCGCAGTCATCAGCAGCGCAGTCAGAAACTGGCTGGATACGCTGCCATCAACGCTGACGTCACCGCCGGTGAAACCACCGTTCAGGCGCAGCGGCGGATAATCACGCTGTTCCAGATAATCAATACTGGCCCCACCCTGACGCAGCGCATCGACCAGGTGACCGATAGGACGCTCTTTCATGCGCGGCTCACCGGTTAACACCACGGCGTGGTCGCCCAGGCAGAGTGCAGCAGCCAGCGGGCGCATTGCGGTGCCCGCATTACCAAGAAACAGCTCCAGCGGCTGCTCCGCATGAAGGGCGCCACCGTTGCCTGTAACTTCGCATACGGTGCGGTCAGCGGAAAGCGTGTAGCTGACGCCCAGCGCCTGCAGCGCAGTGAGCATATGTTTTACATCATCGCTGTCAAGCAGGTTAGTCAGGCGCGTCGTGCCGTTAGCCAGCGCGGCCAGCAGCAGTGCACGGTTTGAAACGCTTTTTGAACCCGGCAGGTTGACCGTGCCGTCGATGCGGGCAATCGGTTGAAGAGTCAGGGAGTCCTGCATGTGAAACGAAATCTCCAAAAATACGAAACCCCGTCTGTTGACGGGGTCTGATACCAGACAAGCTGGCGTGAAACACAGATCAGCCGTGACGACGCTCGAACTCTGTCATAAATTCGGTCAGCGCTTTAACGCCTTCCAGCGGCATGGCGTTGTAGATAGATGCACGCATACCGCCCACAACACGGTGGCCCTTCAGCGCATGCAAACCTGCCTTCAGCGACTCTTCCAGGAATAACTTATCCAGTGAGTCATCTGCCAGCTGGAACGGAACATTCATACGTGAGCGGTTTGCGCTGGCAACCTCATTACGATAAAAACTGCTGTTATCAATGGTGCCATAGAGCAGTTCAGCTTTTGCCTGATTCAGCTTATCCATCTCACTGATGCCGCCTTTCTCTTTCAGCCATTTGAAGACCAGACCAGAAAGATACCAGGCGAAAGTAGGCGGCGTATTAAACATTGAGTCGTTTTCTGCCAGCACGCTGTAGTCAAGAATAGAAGGTACGTAGCGCTGGGCTTTGCCCAGCAGATCCTCACGTACTACAACCAGCGTCAGCCCCGCCGGGCCAATATTTTTCTGCGCACCGGCATAAATCAGACCATAGCGGCTGACATCGATAGGCCGGGAGAGAATAGTAGAAGATAGATCGGCCACCACGGTTTTATTGCCGAAATCGGGCTCTTCATCAATCGCCAGACCATCAATGGTTTCATTAGGGCAGAAATGCACATAAGCGGCATTGTCGCTTAGCTGCCAGTCGCGCATAGGCAGTAGCGCGCGCTTGCCGTCCAGCGTGGTTTTGATATCAATCGCGTTTGGCGTGCAATATTTTTCTGCTTCTTTAATTGCGCTGTGTGCCCAGTAACCGCCATCGATGTAATCAGCCGTGGTCGCCTCACCCAGCAGATTCCCCGGGATCGCCGCAAACTGCGCACGGGCACCACCATGACAGAATAAAACTTTGTAATTGGCCGGGATTTTAAGCAGATCGCGAAAATCCTGTTCCGCCGCTTCTGCCACGGCCATAAACTCTTTACTGCGGTGGCTAATCTCCATCACTGACGTGCCTAAACCATGCCAGTTGGTCAGCTCCTGCTCTGCGCGACGAAGTACTTCCACCGGCAGCATTGCCGGGCCGGAGCTAAAATTGTAAACCTGCGTCATGTCCCCTCACCACTCTCTGCTTGAACGGTTATGAATCTCTCTCCGGTTTTATCATTGCCTCCGGGCGGCTGCAATCATTTATCCGGCCGCGATCACATTTCTGAGGCACACCTGGCCGCAGCTTATATTACAAATGTAACGCACTGCGGGATATTGTGAGGCGGGCTGCACCAGGCCTGCCCGACCGTGGCCGGCTGTTGGCTCTGTCGGCGTTACGCCGGGAGAAAATGCCGGGGATGATAGCGCCACTGCGGTAAAACCCGTATTATTGCGCGCTTTACGCCCACCTTATCGACTTGAGAGAGCGCCACTATGACGCAAACGTTTATTCCAGGAAAAGATGCCGCGCTGGAAGACTCCATCGCCCGCTTCCAGCAAAAACTGCAGGATCTGGGTTTTAATATTGAAGAGGCTTCATGGCTGAATCCGGTTCCGCACGTCTGGTCCGTACATATTCGCGATCGCGATTGCCCGCTCTGCTTTACCAACGGCAAGGGTGCCAGTAAAAAAGCGGCACTGGCCTCAGCGCTGGGTGAATATTTTGAACGCCTCTCAACCAACTACTTTTTTGCGGATTTCTGGCTGGGTAAAACCATCGCGAACGGCGATTTTGTTCACTATCCGAATGAGAAGTGGTTTGCACTGCCGGATGACGAAAGCCTGCCTGAAGGCATTCTTGATGCACGCCTGCGTCAGTTTTACGATCCGGACGCCAGCCTGAGCGCGGCGGATTTAATCGATCTGCAGTCCGGCAATACCGCGCGCGGCATTTGTGGCCTGCCGTTCACGCGTCAGTCCGATCAGCAGACTGTGTATATCCCGATGAATATTATCGGCAACCTTTATGTCTCCAACGGCATGTCCGCAGGCAATACCGCGAATGAAGCACGCGTACAGGGGCTGTCTGAGGTTTTTGAGCGTCATATTAAAAACCGTATTATCGCTGAATCCATCAGCCTGCCTGAAATTCCGGCTGAGGTGATGCAGCGTTATCCCGATGTAATTGAAGCTATCGGGCGACTGGAAGCGGAAGGCTTTCCTATCTTCGCTTACGACGCCTCCCTGGGCGGCAACTATCCGGTTATCTGCGTAGTGCTGTTCAACCCGGCCAATGGTACCTGCTTTGCCTCATTTGGTGCCCATCCTGACTTTGGCGTGGCGCTGGAACGTACCGTTACTGAACTTCTGCAGGGCCGGGGTCTTAAAGATCTGGATGTCTTTACGCCGCCGACCTTTGACGATGAAGAAGTGGCTGAGCATGCAAACCTGGAGACACACTTTATCGATTCCAGCGGTCTGATCTCCTGGGATATGTTTAAAGATGAAGCAGACTATCCGTTTGTGGACTGGAGCTTTGCCGGCACGACCCAGGAAGAGTTCGCTACGCTGATGGCCATCTTTGCTGCAGAAGATAAAGAAGTTTATATCGCGGATTATGAACATCTGGGCGTGTATGCCTGCCGCATTATCGTACCGGGTATGTCCGACATCTATCCGGCGGAAGATCTGCTGCTGGCTAATAACAATATGGGCGCTTCACTGCGTGAAACGCTGCTGGCACTGCCGGCCAGCGAGTGGCAGCCTGAGGCCTATCTGGCGCTCATTGAACAGCTGGATGAAGAGGGCCATGATGACTTCACACGCGTGCGTGAGCTGCTGGGTCTTGCAACCGGCAAAGATAATGGCTGGTATACACTGCGTATCGGCGAGCTGAAAGCGATGCTGGCGCTGGCGGGAGGCGATCTCGATCAGGCGCTGATCTGGACGGAGTGGACCATGGAGTTCAACCAGTCAATTTTCAGCGCAGAGCGTGCTAATTATTATCGCTGTCTGCAGACGCTGCTGCTGCTGGCTATGGAAGATGAGCGCGAACCGGTGCAGTATCATCGTGCGTTTGTCCGGATGTATGGTCAGGCGGCGGTTGACGCCGCGTCTGCTGCCCTTAGCGGTGAAGCGCCATTTTATGGTCTGCAGGCCATCGATGAAGATCTGCATGCGCTACCTGCTCATCAGGCGCTGCTGGCGGCGTATGAAAAACTGCAGGCGGCAAAACGCCGCTACTGGTCCGCGGTGTAAGCACTGCGTGGGAATTGTTTACTGACGTCAGTGAAACAGGTATGGCCAGACGGCTGTACCTGTTTTTTTTACCGCGCTACACCTGCCATTAAAATAAATCTGCATATTTTAAAATTATTTTATTTATTTAAATTCAATAGCTTGAATGAATTTAATGCTATTCCCTCTTCCTTCTCCTGACTAAAGATGATCCATATCAAGTCCGCTGCTTACCGGCTTTGTTAGCATCTCCTCAGACCTGTTACGGAGAGCGTAAGCGTGAAAGCTGACAATCCCTTTAATGCTTTATTGCCTGCGGCAATGGCTAAAGTTGCTGAAGAGGCGGGCGTCTATAAAGCAACTAAACATCCCCTTACGACCTTTTTCCTTGCCATTACCGCCGGCGTCTTTATCTCGATCGCCTTTGTGTTCTATATCACCGCGACCACTGGCAGCACACTGCTGCCGTGGGGCGTGGCCAGACTCATAGGGGGCATCTGCTTTTCGCTGGGTCTGATGCTGGTGGTGGTATGCGGTGCCGATCTCTTTACCTCAACTGTTCTTATTGTCGTGGCCAAAGCCAGCGGGCGTATCAGCTGGCTGCAGCTGGCCCGCCACTGGCTGAATGTCTACGTCGGCAACCTGTGCGGCGCGCTCTTTTTCGTCATGCTGATCTGGCTGGCCGGTGAGCATATGGTGGCTGGGGGTGCGTGGGGACTTAATCTGCTGCAAACCGCCGATCACAAGATGCATCACAGCTTTGCAGAGGCCGTAGCACTGGGCACGCTGGCTAATCTGCTGGTCTGTCTGGCCGTCTGGATGAGCTATTCCGGACGCAGCCTGACTGACAAGATGATTGCCATGATTCTGCCGGTGGCGATGTTTGTTGCCAGCGGCTTTGAACACAGCATCGCCAATATGTTTCTGATCCCGATGGCCATCCTGATCCGCGATTTTGCCGCACCGGAGTTCTGGCAGCTGACCGGTACCACTGCCGCTCAATTTCCGGCACTCAATTTCAGCGATTTCATTTTCAACAATCTTATCCCGGTCACGCTCGGCAATATTATCGGCGGCGGTGTACTGGTTGGATTGACTTACTGGGTTATCTATCTGCGCGGTTCTGCGCCGGCAGCGTAATTGTGTCCGGGGGCAGCAATGCGTCCGGCAAGAGAGTCTCCTTAAACAAGGCAGGTATATCATGTCCGAACTGAATGAAAAAATGGCAACAGCCTGGGAAGGATTCAAGGCCGGGGAGTGGCAAAGCTGCGTTAACGTACGCGACTTTATCCAGAATAACTATACGCCGTATGAAGGCGACGAATCGTTTCTCGCCGGTGCCACCCCCGCGACAACGGCACTGTGGAACCGCGTACTGGAAGGGATCAAAATCGAGAACCGTACGCATGCGCCGGTAGATTTTGATACCGATCTGGCCTCCACCATTACCTCGCATGATGCAGGCTATATCGACAAATCTCTGGAAACTATCGTTGGTCTGCAGACTGACGCGCCACTGAAACGTGCCATTATTCCTTTTGGCGGCATCAAAATGGTGGAAGGCTCCTGTAAAGTTTATGGACGTGAGCTCGATCCGGCGCTAAAAAAAATCTTTACGGATTATCGTAAAACCCATAACCAGGGCGTATTTGACGTCTATACGCCGGATATTCTGCGCTGCCGTAAATCAGGCGTACTGACCGGGCTGCCTGACGCCTACGGCCGTGGTCGTATTATTGGTGATTACCGTCGCGTTGCGCTCTACGGCATTGACTATCTGATGCAGGACAAAGTCGCGCAGTTCACGTCGCTGCAGCACGATATGGAAAACGGCGTGGATCTGGAAGCCACCATTCGCCTGCGCGAAGAGATCGCTGAACAGCACCGTGCGCTGGGCCAGATCAAAGCGATGGCGGCAAAATATGGCTGTGATATCTCTCTGCCGGCCACCACCGCGCAGGAAGCGGTACAGTGGACCTATTTTGGTTATCTGGCGGCCGTAAAATCGCAAAACGGCGCCGCAATGTCATTTGGTCGCGTATCTACTTTCCTGGATATTTATATTGAACGCGATATGCAGGCTGGCAGGCTCACTGAAGAGCAGGCGCAGGAGCTGATTGACCATCTGGTCATGAAACTGCGCATGGTGCGTTTCCTGCGCACGCCGGAATATGACGAGCTGTTCTCAGGCGATCCTATCTGGGCGACGGAATCACTCGCCGGAATGGGCGTCGACGGACGCACGCTGGTGACTAAAACCACGTTCCGCTTCCTGAATACGCTCTACACCATGGGCCCCTCCCCTGAGCCTAACATGACCATTCTCTGGTCCGAAAAGCTGCCGCTCAACTTTAAAAAATATGCGGCTAAAGTCTCCATCGATACCTCGTCACTGCAGTATGAAAATGATGACCTGATGCGTCCTGACTTTGATAATGACGACTACGCTATCGCCTGCTGCGTCAGTCCGATGATTGTCGGCAAACAGATGCAGTTCTTCGGCGCGCGTGCCAACTTGGCCAAAACGCTGCTGTACGCCATCAATGGCGGGATGGATGAAAAACTCAAAATGCAGGTCGGGCCAAAAGAGGCGCCTATTACCGATGAAGTGCTCGACTTTGAAACAGTCATGGCACGCATGGATCACTTTATGGACTGGCTGGCGCAGCAGTATGTCACCGCGCTGAACATCATCCACTATATGCACGATAAATATAGCTATGAAGCTGCGCTGATGGCGCTGCACGATCGCGACGTTTATCGCACCATGGCATGCGGGATTGCCGGGCTCTCAGTGGCAGCGGACTCTCTCTCTGCCATCAAGTATGCCCGGGTGAAACCCATACGTGATGCTGACGGGCTGGCCACCGACTTTGACATTGAGGGCGATTATCCGCAGTTCGGTAATAATGACCCGCGCGTCGACGATCTGGCCTGCGATCTGGTTGAACGCTTTATGAAAAAGATTCAGCAGCTCCGGACCTATCGCAACGCCGTACCAACCCAGTCCGTGCTGACCATTACCTCAAACGTGGTATATGGCAAAAAGACCGGTAATACTCCGGATGGTCGCCGCGCCGGTGCGCCGTTCGGCCCGGGTGCCAATCCGATGCACGGACGCGATCAGAAAGGGGCCGTAGCCTCGCTGACCTCAGTGGCTAAATTGCCGTTTGCCTATGCAAAAGATGGCATCTCCTACACCTTCTCCATCGTGCCCAATGCGCTCGGCAAAGATGATGAGGTGCGGAAATCAAACCTTGCGGGCCTGATGGATGGTTATTTCCATCATGAAGCGGACCTGGAAGGCGGCCAGCATCTGAATGTCAACGTCATGAATCGCGATATGCTGCTGGACGCGATGGCGCATCCGGAAAATTACCCGCAGCTCACCATACGCGTTTCGGGTTATGCAGTGCGCTTCAATTCGCTGACCCGTGAGCAGCAGCAGGATGTGATCACCCGCACCTTTACTGCCTCACTCTGATGATAAACAGGGCTCCCTGACAGGGGCCCTGTTTCAGAGTCCGTTTTGGCAGCGTGCTGACGCGGGCACGCTGGCAAAACTGACTTCCCTGCTGAGCGCAACAAAGATTGCGTTGCCTGAAACAGGCTAATCCGGAGAACCATCGCTATGTCTGCTGTCGGTCGTATTCACTCTATTGAATCCTGCGGAACCGTTGACGGTCCCGGCATTCGTTTCATCACATTTTTCCAGGGCTGCCTGATGCGCTGTCTCTACTGCCATAACCGCGACACCTGGGATACCCACGGCGGCAAAACGGTGACGGTTGATGAGCTGATGCAGGATGTGCTTGCCTGCCGTCATTTTATAACGGCGTCCGGCGGAGGGGTAACTGCCTCCGGCGGCGAGGCGATCCTGCAGGCGGAGTTTGTGCGTGACTGGTTCCGCGCCTGTAAACAGGCGGGCATTCACACCTGCCTCGATACCAACGGTTTTGTGCGGCGCTATGAGCCGGTAATCGATGAGCTGCTGGAAGTAACCGACCTGGTGATGCTGGATCTGAAACAGATTAATGATGAGATCCATGAAATTCTGGCCGGCGTTTCTAATCATCGCACGCTCGATTTTGCCCGCTATCTGCAGAAAATCAATAAACGCACCTGGATCCGCTATGTGGTGGTGCCGGGCTATTCAGATGACGATGACTCCGTGCACCGGCTCGGCCGGTTTACTGCGGAGATGCAGAATGTGGAAAAAATAGAGCTGCTTCCCTATCACGAGCTGGGCAAGCATAAATGGCAGGCTATGGGGGAAACGTATCAGCTGGAGGGCGTCAGGCCGCCAGCAAAAGAGACGATGGAGCGCATCAAAGGAATTCTGGCGGGCTACGGCCACAACGTCATGTATTAAAAACCAGAGAGAGCGACCTGCTCTCTCTGATGTTTGAACCTGTCAGGCGTGCGCCACCGGCGTCGCATGATGATCGGCTTTGCGCAGCAGCATGACCAGATAGACCAGCGCCACCGCAGCGATCATTACAAACAGCAGCTGGTCAGAGTAATGCTGCATCAGCATTGAGGTCATTGCCGGTCCCACCAGGCTGCCTACGGTATAACTGAACAGCAGCGCCTGATTCATCGCCACCAGTTCGTGGTGTGCAACGGTCTCACAGGCCCATGACATGGCAACCGGGTAGAGCGTAAAGCCTGCCAGCCCCAGCACAAACAGCGCCGGCGCCATTGCCGTATCACCCAGCATCGCCATGGCGCCGAGGATCACAACAAACACCTGCACGCGCAGGACCATCAGACGGCCAAAGCGATCGGCCAGACGCCCGATAGGCCACTGTCCGATAATACCGGAACTCACCAGCAGCGCCATCCAGTAGCCTACTGAAGCATCGCTCATACCGCGATGCGACAGATAGAGCGGCATCAGCCCATAGAGTGATCCCAGTACAATGCCGGAAATAATGCAGCCGTTGATCCCGAGGCGTGAACTGCGGCGGCGCAGCATGCTCCAGATGCGGGTGGTGGAGGCCTCTTCGCTCTCCGCTACCATACTCACCTGTACAAAAAGCAGTGGCAGTATCGCGCAGACAATCAGCGCCGTCACCCAGGGGATAACGTGCAGCAGTTCAGTGGAGACGCTGCTGACCAGCAGCTGCCCGGCCACCGTACCGAGATAATAGACAATCATATAGGCAGCCAGCAGCTGACCGCGGTTACGCACCGTACCGCTGCAGAGCAGCGCGCTTTCCACTACTACCCAGATTAGCGCACAGCCTACGCCAGCGCTGAAGCGCAGCAGCGTCCAGCTGGAGAACCCTTCCAGCAGCACCATTCCCATCGTCGCCAGAGCAAACAGCACGCTGGCAAAATAGAAGCAGCGATTAAAACCGTAGCGCGCAATCAGCCAGCCAGCCAGCAGCGTGCCCGCCAGATTGCCGGTGTAATAGGCAGAACTCGCCATGCCTACCTGCCAGGTAGGCAGCTGCTCATGAGCAAGCCAGAGCGGCACCAGCGTATTAAGCACAGCGATAGAAACCGTCATCAGCATTAAGCCGCAGAGCAGCAGCAGGACGGGGCGCGACCAGGTAAGCATAAGGATAAAACCAATGGAAAGAAGCGAGAATTGCGCGCAGTTTGCCACTGGAAAACGGAAAGTCAACGAAGAGAAAAACGGCACCGCACAATTTGCTGCTGAACAATTTATTTTTTTTATCTTCAGGCGGTTAGAAGCATAATAAACAAAGCCGGATTAAAATCTATCATTATGAATTTACAGATTTTTAGCGCTTAACTGCCGGCGCTCTTCGATAACGTTTATTTGTGATAACTTTGCAGGGAAAAGGCATTGCTGCGAACGATATTGCCCATAAAAAAACCCGGCCAGCGCCGGGTTCTTTAATCAGGGTACGATCAGCCAATATACTCCAGACCGCCCATATAAGGACGCAGCACGTCCGGAACGGCAATCCGGCCATCGGCCTGCTGATAGTTTTCCAGTACTGCAACCAGCGTACGACCTACCGCCAGTCCCGATCCGTTCAGCGTATGCAGCAGGCGCGGCTTTTTATCACTTTTGCTGCGGCAGCGTGCCTGCATACGACGCGCCTGGAAATCCCACATGTTGGAGCAGGAGGAGATTTCACGGTAGGTATTCTGCGCCGGCAGCCAGACTTCGAGATCGTAGGTTTTCACTGCGCCAAAGCCCATATCACCGGTGCAGAGCAGCACTTTACGGTAGGGAAGATTAAGCAGTTGCAGCACTTTCTCCGCATGTCCGGTCAGCGCTTCAAGTGCATCCATAGAGGTTTCCGGCGCAACGATCTGCACCATCTCAACTTTGTCGAACTGGTGCATACGGATCAGCCCGCGCGTATCACGCCCGTACGAACCTGCCTCAGAGCGGAAACATGGCGTATGCGCCGTCAGCCTGATTGGCAGACTCTCTTCTTCGACGATTTCATCACGCACCAGATTAGTCAGCGGCACTTCAGCGGTAGGGATCAGCGCATAGTTACTGCTGCCCGCCTCTTCACCCAGCGGTTTGGTGTGAAACAGGTCTTCGCCAAATTTTGGCAGCTGCCCGGTGCCATACAGCGTATCGTGGTTAACCAGATACGGCACATAGGTTTCCAGGTAGCCGTGCTCCTGCGTGTGCAGATCGATCATAAACTGACTCAGGGCGCGATGCAGGCGGGCAATCTGCCCCTGCATTACGATAAAGCGGGAACCGGTCAGTTTAACGGCGGCGGCAAAATCCAGCCCCCTGACCGATTCACCCAGCTCCACGTGATCTTTAACCGGGAAGTCAAACTGGCGCGGCTCCCCCCAGCGACTGATTTCCAGGTTCTCACTGTCATCTTTACCCAGAGGAACGTCATCAGCCGGGAGGTTTGGCAGCGCCAGCGCAAAATCGCGGATCGCATTTTGCAGCACATCCAGTTCAGCTTTAGCCGCATCCAGACGTTCACCCAGCGTATTCACTTCCTGACGCAGCGGCTCGATATCTTCCCCACGGGCTTTTGCCTGACCGATGGATTTGGATCGGGCATTACGCTCAGCCTGCAGATTTTCTGTCTCTACCTGCAGTACTTTACGACGCTCTTCTAAGGAGCGCAGCGTATCCACATCCAGTTTAAATCCCCGGCGTGCCAGTTTTTCTGCGACTGCGTCTGGCTCGTTACGCAGCAGATTGGGATCGAGCATGCTTATCCTGTGTAATAAAAGGTTAATTGAAAAAAAGAGGGGTTGCATCCCACTGGAATGCAATGAATTCCTTGCTCACCTTACCGTAACGCGTTTATCAGCGGTAGCGTTTTATCGGGCTATTTTGATCCTGCTCAGCCAGCCAGGCGAGTTTTTCACCGATCTTCCCTTCCAGTCCGCGCGGCACAGGATGGTAATAACGGACGTCGCGCATTTCCGGCGGAAAAAAGACTTCGCCGGCCGCATAAGCGTTGGGCTCGTCATGCGCATAGCGATAGCTTTTACCCAGCCCCATCTCTTTCATCAGCTTTGTCGGCGCATTACGCAGATGGTCCGGCACATCATAGTCGGGATGCTCGCGCGCATCGCGCAGCGCCGCTTTGAAAGCCGTGTACACTGCGTTGCTTTTCGGCGCACACGCCAGATAGACAATCGCCTGCGCAATCGCGCGCTCGCCTTCTGCCGGCCCGACGCGCGTAAAGCAGTCCCAGGCTGAGATGGCTACCTGCATTGCACGCGGATCGGCATTGCCGACATCTTCCGAGGCGATAGCCAGCAGGCGCCGTGCGACGTAGAGCGGATCCCCGCCTGCGGTTATGATTCTGGCATACCAGTAGAGCGCCGCGTCGGGCGCAGAGCCGCGCACCGATTTGTGCAGCGCCGAGATAAGATCGTAAAAGCGATCGCCCTGATTATCAAAGCGCGCCGCGCGCTCGCCGGCGACTTCAGTGAGCAACTGCGGCGTCAGCTCCCGTTTACCCTCTGCGTTAACATCTGCCATATCCGCCATCATTTCCAGCGTATTAAGCGCCCGGCGTGCATCACCGCTTACCAGTTCGGCGATCATCCGGCGAGTGGCATCAGGCAGCACAATGTCGCTGTCGCCATAACCACGGGTGTCATCCTCCATCGCCTGCGTCAGCACCTGCTCAATATCTTCTGTGGTCAGTGATTTGAGCAGATAAACGCGCGCGCGCGACAGCAGCGCAGAATTGAGTTCAAACGAAGGATTTTCCGTAGTCGCGCCAATAAACGTAATGGTGCCGTCTTCAATGTGCGGCAGAAAAGCATCCTGCTGGCTTTTGTTAAAGCGATGGACCTCATCCACAAACAGGATAGTACGCCGGCCGGCATGGCGGTTTTGCCGGGCACGTTCAATCGCTTCACGAATATCCTTTACGCCGGACGTCACCGCTGAAATGCGTTCCACATCAGCGTTGCCGTAGTGCGCGATGATCTCCGCCAGCGTGGTTTTTCCGGTGCCCGGCGGGCCCCACAGGATCATTGAGTGCAGCTGTCCGGCTTCAATCGCCCGCGGCAGCGGTTTACCCGGGGCCAGCAGATGCTGCTGGCCGATATACTGCTGAAGCGTGGCGGGCCGCATTCTGGCGGCCAGCGGTTTAAACGCATTTGAAGGGGCAAAATCCAGAGAGAGATTACTCAACTCAACCTCACTGACGCTGGTCGTCTACCGTTACCCCTTTTGGTGGCGTAAAGGTAAATTTATCGGGACTGATGGCACCATTTTTCTGGCTCTTCAGCTGGTAGCTGCTGCGCTGGCCATCCTGCTCAATCGCGCTGAACTGATTGATGGTGCCCGATGATGAGACGTTAATGGTGAACTGCTTCAGATTGCCGTCGCTGTTTTTTGGCGTCAGCTCAAAGCTGTCCCCCTGCTGTTTGATATTGTACTGCTGCCAGTCGCTGGGCTGATTGCGCGCGATAAGCATAAAGGGCGTATTGCTGGTGGCATTCTGCAACAGGCTGACGCTGGCCTGTTCGACAAACGGGTTATAGAACCACAGGTTTTTACCGTCAGAAACAATAACGCTCTCATCTGGTGCCGTCATATGCCAGTTAAACAGGCTGGGACGCTTAACCCATAACTCCCCTTCACCATCCTGAACATTAGCGCCGCTGCCGTCGGTCACTTTCTGACTAAAACTGGCATGGAAGCTGTTTACTTTGTTCAGGCGCTGCTGCAGATCGCCAGAGGCATCTGCCAGTGCAGATGCTGAAACAAAACCGGCCAGCAGGCCACAGGCAATAACGCGTAATTTCATCTGATTCGATTCCTTATTCACTGTTCCTGATACTCACTGCTATTAAACGTAGTTGCCGTATTGTCTCTTCGACAGAAGAAAAAGCCGAAAGGTCCCAAAGATATGGAGATTGCGCAACAGATAAACAATGGGCCAGTTAATAACTGGCCCATGAGGAAAATAGTGCTGTCAGCCGGCGTTACATTTCATGTGGTGGCGGTGAAAGCACCTCGCGGTTACCGTTATGGCCCGGCTCAGAAACAATACCCTGTGCTTCCATCTGCTCAATGATACGTGCCGCACGGTTGTAGCCGATGCGGAACTGACGCTGCACGCCAGAGATAGAGGCACGACGTTTCTCAACCACAAAGGAGACTGCCTGATCGAATAGCGGATCGAGCTCTTCATCACCATCCATACCCCCTGCGCCGCCTTCGCTCTCCTCACCCGCTGTGATGCTGTCAATATACTGCGGGCGTCCGCGCGCTTTCCAGTCCTGCACAACAGCATGAACTTCCTGATCGCGCACGAATGCGCCATGCACGCGTACCGGCATCGAGGAGTTAGGCGGCATGTAGAGCATATCACCCATTCCCAGCAGCGATTCTGCGCCGCCCTGATCGAGAATAGTACGCGAGTCAATTTTACTTGATACCGTAAAAGCGATACGGGTAGGAATGTTGGCTTTAATCAGACCGGTAATAACGTCAACCGACGGACGCTGAGTTGCCAGCACCAGGTGAATACCGGCAGCACGCGCTTTTTGCGCCAGGCGCGCTATCAGCTCTTCTACCTTTTTACCCACGGCCATCATCAGGTCGGCAAATTCATCTACCAGCACCACGATGTAAGGCAGTTTCTCCAGCACGGGCGGTGTCATGTCCATGCTGTCTCCCGGCTTCCAGAACGGATCCGGAATCGGACGGCCCATCGCCGCAGCCTGCTCGATTTTTTCGTTATAACCGGCAAGGTTACGTACGCCCAGTGCAGACATCAGTTTGTAGCGACGCTCCATCTCTACCACGCTCCAGCGCAGCGCGTTAGCCGCGTCTTTCATGTCGGTTACCACCTCGGTAAGCAGATGTGGGATCCCTTCATAAACTGACAGCTCAAGCATTTTCGGGTCGATCATGATAAAGCGCACTTCTTCCGGTGTCGCTTTATAGAGCATGCTGATGATCATGGTGTTAACGCCAACCGACTTACCGGAACCGGTGGTACCGGCTACCAGCAGGTGTGGCATTTTTGCCAGATCGGCAACAACAGGCTGTCCGGAAATATCTTTACCCAGCACCACTGACAGAGGAGAGGGGTTATCGCGGAATTTGTCGCAATCCAGCACTTCACGCAGATAGACTGTCTGGCGATGTTTGTTCGGCAGCTCAAGCCCGACATAAGGTTTACCGGGGATGACCTCCACCACGCGCACCGCCACGGCTGACAGCGAACGCGCCAGATCGCGGGAGAGGTTAGAGATCCTTGCTGCTTTAACGCCCGGAGCCAGGTCGAGTTCAAAACGGGTGATCACCGGGCCCGGAGAGATCCCTACCACTTCAGCTTTTACCCGATAGTCCGCCAGGCGTGCTTCTACCAGGCGCGCCGTCTGTTCCAGCGCAAACATATCCACGGGCTCTTCTTCTTCCGGCGGAGCTGTCAGCAGCTCAAGTACCGGAAGCGGCGTCGAAGGTTTCTCCAGTGGTCGTTCATGACGCACCAGGAAAGGGTGAAACAGACTATCCTGCGCCGGAGTAGCCGGTGCGACTGCAGGCTCTGGCTCTGCTGCAAATCCTGTGCTGCCCGCTTCACTGTATGAAGGCGGTGGAACGGGTTGTGCGGGCACAGCCGGTTCCGCTACCGGCACGGCGGGCTGCTGCCATTGAACCGCTGGTTCCGCTGCCGGTGCAACTGGCTGCTGCTGCACCGCCGGTTCCGCTGCCGGTACAGCTGGCTGCTGCCACTGAATAGCGGGTTCCGCTGCTGGTACGGCTGGCTGCTGCCGCGGCGCCACAGGTTCTGCTGCCGGTACGGCTGGCTGCTGCCACTGCGCTTCAGGTTCCGGCGTGGCCGCGATAGTAAACAGCGGTTCGCTCGGCGTATCATCAACCAGATCTTTCATGGGTGAGAAGTCAAAAGCAGCCGAGGTATCCAGATTAAACACCGGCGCTTTTTCTTCCTGTGGCGCGCTATAGCGCTGCTGCTGCTGTGCCGCAAACTGGCTTGCCAGCTGCGCCTGATGCTGCGCCTCCTGATCATCCTCTTCAGTATGCGACTCCCAGCTTTCACCATAGCGCTGCTGCTGCTGTGACTGAAATGCATCACGCAACTGCGCTTCCTGAAGCGCAGCGTCTTCTTCATACTGCGGCTGATGCAGCGTGGCACTCACATCCGGCTGCTGCTGCTCTGCTTCTTCACGCGCTTTCTCTTCTGCCATACGCTGTGAAGGCAGTTTAATCCCATAAGAGGCAAGTTCACGTCGGGTCGGCAGTTTAACTTTGTTGGGTCGCGGCAGCTCCGGACCAATACCCTGCTTTACCTGCGGGTTACGATCGCGCTCAGGCACAATGTCAAAAACAGGCGACAGCGACTCTTCAGTGCGCTGTACGGCAGCAGTGGCAGCACCTGTGGCCGCAGCGGCCGTAAATGCAGGGGCAACAGCAGAAAAGCGATCGGCACTTTGCCAGTCGCCCATGCGCGGGCCATCTTCATCCTGTACAGCAGGTGACGCGACAGGCTCTTCCGGCAGTTCGAAATGATAGAGGGGTGGCGTCTGCAGTGCTGGCGTGGCTGCAACAACCGGTTGAGATGCGACCGGTTGCGGCACCGCAGCCTGTGTAGCCGCTGGCTCAACCGCCAGTACAGGTTCTGCTACAGGAGCCGAAGCGGGCGGTGCCTGACGGGCAGCTTCACTCACTGCAGACAGTGCTGCAGCGGTTGCGCTGGACGCTTTGGCCAGCAGGGGTTCACTGGCCAGCTCAGCAGCAAGTGCAGGCGCGGGCGCAGGCGTTCGCGGCGCAGCCAGCAGCACATCCTCTTCGTCAGCATCCTGAAGCGCTACAGCCGGACGCGATGGGATATCCGCTTCCTCTTCATACTCATCCTCTTCCCAGCGATCGTCATGACGAGAGCGGTTACTGGCGAACGTCAGCACGCCCATTACCACGCTCCCGATTTTTTCAGCGATAGCGAGCCATGACCAGCCAGTATAGAGTGTGATACCTGCAGCCCAGATACAGAGCAGCGTCAGCGTGCCGGTTGCTCCATGAAGCCACGGCGCCATAGCATTGCTGACCAGACTGCCGATAACACCGCCCGAGGCGAAGTACCAGATATCATCCACATTCAGCGCTGCCAGGCCGCAGGTAGTCACCACCAGCGCCAGCACGCCTATCAGACGTAATCCAACGGCAAAATAGTCGATATAATCCTGCCGATCGCGCTGACGAAAAGTGATCCAGCACAGGCCCAGGATAACGGGTGGAATGGCATAAGCCATCACGCCGAAGATAAACAGCAAAGTATCTGCCAGCCAGGCGCCAACGCTACCCCCGATATTATGGATAGGTTCATGCCATGCGGTCTGAGACCAGCTGGGATCGGAAGGGTTAAAACTCACCAGTGACACCATCAGATAGATGGCGAACAGGGCTACAAGGATGAGCAACGCCTCGAGCAGACGACGTCCACTGCTCAGCGGTTGTAACGAAACATCTTTATCTTCTGTGTATTCCTGGCTCAAGAGAACTCTCCAGGTGCCTGTAAAATAAGAAGGCAACAGCGCCGGAAGAGCCCGACGCTGGTCCTGTATGAATTCACAGGAGTGTACCTAAATCCTGCACGCTTTGCACCTTCCCTGCGTTAGCGGGTTTTAATGACCAGCCGGTTACTCTGTTTAACCTCTTCCATCACGACATAGGTACGGGTGTCGTTTACGCCTGGCAGGCGCAGCAAGGTTTCTCCCAGCAGTTTGCGATAGGCAGACATATCAGGCACGCGGGTTTTCAGCAGATAGTCAAAGTCACCGGAAACGAGGTGACACTCTTGAGTTTCCTCAAGTTTTTGCACTGCGGCGTTAAATTGCTCAAACACGTCAGGGGCACCGCGATTCAGAGTAATCTCAACAAACACCAGCAGGGATGCATCAAGATAGTGGGGGTTGAGCTGCGCGGTGTAGCCCAGGATAAAGCCCTGTCGCTCCAGACGGCGAACACGCTCAAGGCATGGCGTTGGCGAAAGGCCTACGCGCTTGGAAAGCTCAACATTGGAGATACGGCCATCTTTTTGCAGTTCATTCAGGATATTTCTGTCGATACGATCCAGATCTTTTCCGGGGCGCTTTTTATTGTCTACCATTATTATTGTCTCTCTTAATTCCTTCCCTATGCCTGCCACACCCTGAAAAATGCGTATTTCAGAGCCTTACTGAATTGAAGACCATAAGCCTGTGCAGTCACGCACCATCCGTATGACGCATGCTGTCTGTCCACATCATGCGTCATTACCAATGTCAGGCTGAGATTTTCTGACGCCGCCGCGCAAAACAGTGATGAATTACCATTCTGAACCGTCAGAGACTCTCTGCTTCTTCCAATGTTTTCGCAAATGCGCAGGCGATTGTCAAAGTAAAACATCTAAATTCAGTACAAGATGCCAGATACCGTGCTGGAGCCCTGTTTTTAAATGATATTTTCAGGGCAGTGATGTCCTTTATTTACTCAGAATGCACTCTTTTAGCGCAACGCTGCAGCAAAGATACGTTTCATCGTCTACGCCGCTTGCAGCAATTGCTAACAAAATGGTGCAAAGCTTTTTTTGCTGTCCTAATTTCCCTACAATCAAAATCACTGTTGTCAGAAACACACTGAGGAATGCATGAGTACGGCCAAACACAGCAAACTGCTTATCCTGGGCTCAGGCCCAGCCGGTTATACCGCTGCAGTTTATGCGGCACGCGCTAACCTGAATCCGGTGCTGGTTACCGGTCTGGAAAAGGGCGGCCAGCTTACGACGACCACCGAAGTTGAAAACTGGCCAGGCGACCCGCACGACCTGACCGGGCCGTCGCTGATGGAGCGTATGCATGCGCATGCCGAAAAATTCAATACTGAAATCCTGTTCGATCATATTCATACCGTTGATCTGCAGCAGCGCCCTTTTCGCCTGACCGGTGACAGCGGCGAATATACGGCGGACGCTCTGATTATTGCGACGGGCGCATCGGCACGCTATCTGGGTCTGCCTTCTGAAGAGGCGTTTAAGGGCCGGGGCGTCTCTGCCTGTGCAACCTGCGACGGATTTTTCTATCGCAACCAGAAAGTTGCGGTAATCGGCGGAGGCAATACTGCTGTTGAAGAGGCGCTGTACCTTGCCAACATCGCGTCTGAGGTGCACCTGATCCACCGCCGTGACACCTTCCGCGCAGAGAAGATTCTGATTGACCGGCTGATGGAAAAAGTGCGCAGTGGCAATATTGTGCTGCATACGCATCGTACGCTGGAAGAAGTGACCGGTGACCAGATGGGTGTGACGGGCGTGAAGCTGCTGGCAACTAACGGTGAGCCTGCAGAATCACTTGAGGTAGCAGGCCTGTTTGTGGCGATTGGTCATAGCCCAAACACTGCCATTTTCGAGGGCCAGCTGGCACTGGAGAATGGCTACATTAAAGTACAGTCCGGCCTGCACGGTAACGCGACCCAAACCAGTATTCCGGGCGTCTTTGCCGCAGGTGATGTCATGGATCATACCTATCGTCAGGCGATTACATCAGCCGGCACCGGCTGTATGGCTGCGCTGGATGCAGAGCGCTATCTGGATGGTCTGGTTAAAAACGATCGGTAAGTTGTTAATAATCTGATCATAATTATATGAAGGCGACCTATTCAGGTCGCCTTTTTTATATACAGCGTGCTAAAGTGCTGCCGATCGCAATAACCTGATACTTTATCCGGGTTTCGCCCTGATTCAGAAGAGCAGACGACAGTATGAACAGATCACGGCAACAGACAGTGCTGAGCTGGTTACGGCAGCAGCGAGCTTCTGGCGCAAATGCCCTGCGGCTGGCTGCACTATGCGGTTTTGCCTCCGCAATCATCCTTATTACGCAGGCGTGGCTGATGGCTACGCTACTGTACCAGCTAATCGTGTCTCATCAGCCCCGTTCGGCGCTGGTTGCTCAGTTTCTGCTATTGCTGCTCTGTTTTCTGTTGCGCGCCGGTTTTAACTATGGACGGGAGATGGCGGGCTTCCGCGCCGGTCTTGCTATCCGGCGGGCGCTGCGGCGGCAACTGCTTGATCGTCTTGATGCGCTTGGGCCTGCCTGGATACAGGGCAAACCTGCGGGCAGTTGGTCAACGCTGCTGCTTGAACAGATTGAGCAAATGCAGGATTACTATGCACGCTATCTGCCACAAATGACGCTGGCAGTGGTTATTCCCTGTGCGGTTCTGATTGCCATATTTCCCGTCAACTGGGCTGCAGGGTTGATTCTGCTGGTTACCGCACCGCTGATCCCGCTGTTTATGGCGCTGGTTGGCATGGGTGCAGCGGATGCCAGCCGGCGTAACTTTCTCGCGCTATCGCGGCTGAGCGGTGATTTTTACGACCGTCTGCGCGGGCGCGAAACGCTGCGTTTGTTCCACCGTGCGGCGGCTGAAGAAAAGGCTATTGCTGCCAGCACCGATAGTTTTCGTCAGCGGACGATGGAAGTGCTGCGTCTCGCGTTTCTCTCCTCAGCGGTACTGGAGTTTTTTGCCTCGCTGGCCATTGCCGTTGTTGCCGTCTACTTTGGCTTCTCTTACCTTGGCGAATTTGATTTCGGTCATTACGGCGCCGGCGTAACGCTGTTCGCCGGCTTTCTTGCGCTGATCCTTGCACCGGAGTTTTTCCAGCCGCTGCGCGATCTGGGCACCTTTTATCACGCTAAAGCGCAGGCGACAGGCGCGGCAGATGCGCTGGAAACGTTCCTGCATGCGTCGCCGGACGTTCCGCAACCGGAGGCGGTTCGTCCATGGTGTGAAAACGCCCCTCTGACGCTGACCGCAGAAAATCTGGTGGTGATGAGTGCCAGCGGCCATGCGCTGACGCAGCCGCTTAATTTCACTTTGCACGCAGGCTGCCGGGTTGCACTGGTTGGTGAAAGCGGCGCAGGTAAAACCGTGCTGATGAATGCGCTGCTTGGTTTCCTGCCCTGGCAGGGAACGCTGCGGGCTAACGGCGTGGATCTGCGCTATATCGAGCGTGCAAGCTGGCAGCGACAACTTGCCTGGGTGGGGCAAAACCCACAGCTGCCCGCAGGAACGCTGCGCGATAACCTGATGCCGGAGCAATCCGCTGATGAGAGCAGGCTGCAGGCTGTATTGGCACAGGCAGGCGTGAGCGACTTTCTGGCTGGCCTCCCGCTGGGGCTGGATACGCCGACCGGCGATGATGGGGTCGGACTTTCTGTCGGTCAGGCACAGCGGATTGCGGTTGCCCGTGCGCTGCTGAAGCCGGCAAAACTGCTGCTGCTGGATGAGCCCGGTTCAGGTCTGGATAGTACCAGTGAATACCATGTGATGCAGGCGCTTAACCAGGCGGCACGGCAGCAGACGACGCTGATGATCACGCATCAGCTGCACGATCTGGCGCAGTGGGATGCGGTGTGGGTTATGCAGCAGGGTGCACTGGTACAGCAGGGAAGCTGGCAGCAGCTCAGCACTCAGCCCGGGCTGCTGCAGGAGATGATACGGCAACGTCAGCAGGAGAATTCACTGTGCGTTCATTAATGCCTTTTGTGCGTCTGTTCCGGCAGCATCCCTGGCGCCTGGGATTAGGGATCGCGCTGGCTATCTTTACCCTGCTGGCCAGTGTGAGCCTGCTTACGCTCTCCGGCTGGTTTCTTGCTGCCTCCTCGCTGGCAGGTATGGCCGGGCTCTACACCTTCAACTATATGCTGCCGGCAGCAGGCGTGCGCGGTGCCGCGATTATACGTACCGCAGCGCGTTATTTTGAGCGTCTTGTCAGTCATGATGCCACCTTTCGGGTGCTGCAGCATCTGCGTGTATATACTTTCAGGCGCCTGATGGCACTGGCGCCTGAGCAGCTGTCGCGCTTTCGCCACGGCGAGCTGCTGAACCGCTTTGTCAGCGATGTTGATACGCTCGACCATCTCTATCTGCGCGTTATTTCGCCTCTGGCCGGTGCAGCGGTGGTTATTATCGTTGTAACCGGCGGTCTGTCCCTGCTCAACCTGCCTCTGGCGCTGATTTTAGGGGGCAGCATGCTGCTGACCCTGCTGATACTGCCCGCCGCCTTCTGCTATTTTGGTCAGACTGCCGGCGCGCGCATCGCCCGTTCGCAGGCGAGCTGGCGCCTGCAGCTTGCCTGCTGGCTCATGGCACAGGCTGAACTGCAGATCTATGGTGCGGCAACGGCCTGGCGTCAGCGGCTGGACAGTGAAGAGCGGCAGTGGCAGCACGCGCAGCAACAGCAGCATCACCTGCAGGCGTTTGCACAGAGCCTGCTGCTGCTGATAGCCGGTCTGACCGTAACGCTGCTGCTGTGGGTTTCAGCTGACACTGTCGGGGGCGCAACGATTGCGCTGTTTCTGTTTTGCGGTCTGGCAGCGTTTGAAGCGCTGGCGCCGGTTGCCGGCGCGTTTCTGCCGCTGGCGCAGGTCAGCAGCGCCGCACAGCGCGTGCAGGAAATCATTGACCAGCCGCCGGCCATCCATTTTCCGCCGCGTATGCAGGACGCGGGGCCGGAAATGCGTCTGGTACTGGATGACATCTCATTTAGCTATCCGCAACGCCCGGAGCCGGTATTACAGCATTTTTCACTGCGGCTGCAGCCGGGCGAACGTATTGCCCTGCTCGGCCCGACCGGCTGTGGCAAATCGACCCTGCTGGCGCTTATCACCCGCAGCCGGGAAGCCACCGCGGGTCATATCTCTCTTAATGATATTCCGCTCTCAGAGTGGGATGAGCGCAGCCTGCGGCAGCGTATCAGCGTGGTAACACAGCGCGTGCATCTTTTCAGCCAGACGCTGCGCGATAACCTGTTACTGGCGCGCCCGGCGGCCAGCGATAGCGAGCTGACTGCCGCGCTGGTTCAGGCTGGACTCGGCTTTCTGGCCGAGCAGCCTGACGGACTGGATAGCTGGATGGGTGAAGGCGGCAGGCCGCTGTCCGGCGGCGAACTGCGGCGCCTGGCCATCGCGCGTGCCCTGCTGCATAACGGCGACCTCTGGCTGCTGGATGAGCCTACCGAAGGGCTGGATGCCACGACTGAGCAGCAGATCCTGCAGTTACTGCTGCGGGTCAGCGAGGGTAAGACGCTGATCGTGGTAACCCATCGCCTGCAGGGCCTGGAAAGGATGGACCGCATCTGCGTGATGGATCAGGGCACCATTGTGGAATCGGGTTCGCATGACGAATTAATCTCAAAAGCGGGTCGCTACTGGCGTTTCCGGCAGCGCTTTGCGTTATAGTCTGGAGATGACGCTTTTGGGTAGCTGATGCCATGAGACTGGTACAACTTTCACGTGATTCACTGCACTTTCCACCGCCGGAAATGGCGCTGCGCGAACCAAACGGTTTGCTGGCTATGGGCGGAGATCTCTCGCCTGCGCGTTTGATTAATGCGTACCAGCACGGTATTTTTCCCTGGTTTTCGCCCGGCGACCCGATCCTCTGGTGGTCGCCCGATCCGCGAGCCGTGCTGATGCCAGATGCGTTTCATCTCAGCCGGAGCATGGCGCGTTTTCACCGGCGCTCTCCCTATCGCGTTACCATGAATCACGCGTTTGCGCAGGTGCTTGAAGGCTGCGCCACCGGGCGTCAGGAGGGAACGTGGATCACCTTCGAAGTCAAACGTGCCTGGCTGCGGCTATATGAGCTGGGCCATGCACACTCTATCGAAGTGTGGCATGAAAATAGCCTGGCTGGCGGCATGTATGGTCTGGCGCTCGGACAGATGTTTTGCGGAGAATCGATGTTCAGCCGACAGGAAAACGCGTCTAAAACCGCGTTATGGGTCTTTTCACAACACTTCCGTGCCCACCAGGGAAAACTCATTGATTGCCAGGTGCTGAATCCCCACACCGCATCACTTGGGGCAACAGAAATCCCGCGTGCTGACTATCTGCAGGCGCTAAAAAAACTGGCGTGGCAGCCGGTTGCTGAGGGATGCTGGCAAACACAGACCCTTTTTTAGCCCTGCCCGCAGATGTTTTGCACACAAATCTACATAAAAGTGATACAATAAGCGAGTTTGGTATGTCGTCCGCGCTTCGCTGTGGCGAGCCGGAATTGCCAGGCTGGGAATCTCACCTGTTCCTGAAACTGTTTCATCCGTGCCTGCCGGGCCGGTTGCTGCAGATTCTTAGCCCGCTAATCCCCCGCAGACGTCAACAACACCCGAATTTATCCGTACTGCACGCGCTATAGCGCGACGCACGGCGAAGCGTTGGCAAAAACAGCCAACGTTTCTTTACATAAATCATGGAATTCGGCATTATCTTGCCGGTTCAACAGTTTGGTAGTTCACCCAGAGGATTCGATGGCCAAAGAAGACAATATTGAAATGCAGGGTACCGTACTGGATACGTTACCTAACACCATGTTCCGCGTAGAGCTTGAAAACGGGCACGTGGTTACCGCTCATATCTCCGGTAAAATGCGCAAAAACTATATCCGCATCCTGACGGGTGACAAAGTCACTGTTGAGTTGACCCCGTACGACCTGAGCAAAGGCCGCATTGTCTTCCGCAGTCGCTAAGCTGCTGCACACGTCGCGGGCTGGTTAAGTTTCCAGCCGCAAAAAAAGGCCGGATAATTATCCGGCCTTTTGTTTTCCTGGTCAGGCGTTAGTGCACAGTCCCTTCCGTTTTACGCTTTTCAGCGCTCAGGAAGTGATAAGTAAGCTGGTTTTTATCTTTATCCAGCCCCACCGACACCGAGCCTCCATCCACCAGTGAACCAAACAGCAGTTCATTGGCCAGCGGTTTTTTCAGGCTTTCCTGCACTGTACGCGCCATCGGACGCGCACCCATTGCTTTATCGTAGCCTTTTTCTGCCAGCCAGTCGCGCGCGTCATCGCTCACTTCCAGTGAAACACCTTTTGCGTCCAGCTGCGCCTGCAGTTCAACAATAAACTTATCGACTACCTGATGGATCACCTCAGCAGAGAGATGACGGAACCAGATAATGTTGTCGAGACGGTTGCGGAACTCTGGCGTAAAGATCTTTTTAATCTCTTCCATCGCATCCGTACTGTTATCCTGCTGAATCAGGCCGATCGACTTACGTTCGGTTTCGCGTACGCCAGCATTGGTGGTCATGACCAGCACCACATTGCGGAAGTCCGCTTTACGCCCGTTGTTGTCGGTCAGCATACCGTTATCCATAACCTGCAGCAGCAGGTTGAAGACATCCGGGTGCGCTTTCTCAATTTCATCCAGCAGCACAACCGCGTGCGGATGCTTGATAACCGCATCCGTTAACAGACCACCCTGGTCAAAGCCCACGTAGCCTGGAGGTGCACCAATCAGGCGGCTGACCGTATGGCGCTCCATGTATTCCGACATATCGAAACGCAGCAGCTCAATGCCCAGCGCTTTAGCCAGCTGTACGGTGACTTCTGTTTTACCTACCCCAGTCGGGCCGGCGAACAGGAAAGAGCCTACCGGCTTGCGATCCTGACCCAGGCCAGCGCGGCTCATTTTAATCGCTTCAGTCAGCGCCTCAATTGCATTATCCTGACCAAACACCAGCATTTTCAGGCGGTCGCCCAGATTTTTCAGCGTATCACGATCGGTGGCCGACACGCTCTGTTCCGGAATACGTGCAATTCGCGCCACTACCGATTCAATGTCAGAGACATTAACGGTTTTCTTACGCTTGCTCACCGGCACCAGACGTGCCCGCGCACCCGCTTCATCAATCACATCAATCGCCTTATCCGGCAGATGACGGTCGTTGATATATTTCACCGCCAGCTCGACTGCTGCGCGCACGGCCTTAGCGGTATAACGCACGTCGTGATGCGCTTCATATTTCGGCTTCAGTCCGTTGAGGATCTGCACGGTCTCTTCGACCGAGGGTTCAGTAATATCAATTTTCTGGAAGCGGCGCGCCAGTGCGCGATCTTTCTCGAAAATATTGCTGAACTCCTGATAAGTTGTGGAACCCATCACGCGGATTTTGCCGCTGGAGAGCAGTGGCTTAATCAGGTTAGCGGCATCCACCTGCCCGCCCGACGCCGCACCGGCACCGATGATGGTATGAATTTCATCAATAAACAGGATGCTGTTGTTATCCTGTTCCAGCTGTTTGAGCAGCGCTTTAAACCGCTTTTCAAAATCGCCGCGATATTTGGTGCCCGCCAGCAGAGAGCCGATATCCAGTGAATAGATAGTGCACTCTTTCATTACTTCCGGTACGTCACCCTGCACAATACGCCAGGCGAGCCCTTCGGCAATAGCGGTTTTACCCACGCCGGATTCACCCACCAGCAGCGGATTGTTTTTACGCCGGCGACACAGTACCTGCACGGCGCGCTCCAGCTCTTTGTCGCGACCAATAAGCGGGTCAATGCCGCCAACGCGAGCAAGCTGATTAAGATTGGTGGTGAAGTTTTCCATACGCTCCTCCCCGCCTGCCTGCTCTTCATTGACCGGATTATCCGCATTACTCTGCGACTGACCGGGCTCATCTTTACGCGTGCCGTGAGAGATGAAATTCACCACATCAAGACGGCTGATTTCATGTTTGCGCAGCAGATATGCCGCCTGCGACTCCTGCTCGCTGAAAATAGCGACCAGGACGTTAGCGCCTGCTACTTCACTGCGGCCGGAAGACTGAACGTGGAATACCGCACGCTGCAGTACGCGCTGGAAGCTGAGCGTAGGTTGCGTATCGCGCTCCGCTTCGCCTGCCGGCAGCACCGGTGTGGTTTGTTCGATGAAGGCTTCGAGTTCCTGACGCAGAGCCACAATATCCACCGTACAGGCTTCCAGTGCCTCTCTGGCCGACGGGTTGCTAAGCAGCGCCAGCAACAGATGTTCGACGGTCATAAACTCGTGACGGTGCTCGCGCGCTCTGGCGAAAGCCATGTTTAAACTGAGTTCCAGTTCTTGATTGAGCATTTGGCACCTCCCCCAATTATCGCTCTGACTGCCTGTTTCCTATATGGAGACAGGTTCAGGCTTTTTCCAGCGTACACAGCAAAGGATGTTGATTCTCTCTGGCATAGTTGTTCACCTGCGCAGCTTTTGTTTCTGCTACTTCAGCGGTGAAAACACCGCAGACTGCCTTTCCATGATAGTGAACTTTCAGCATCAGTTGCGTGGCGCGTTCAATATCATAAGAAAAGAACTTTTGCAGAACGTCAATAACAAATTCCATAGGTGTATAATCGTCATTATTCAGGATGACTTTATACATTGAAGGCGGCTTTAACCCTTCACGTACTTTGTCTTCGGCCAGGTGTTCAAAATTAAGCCAGTCGTTTGTGTTTGCCATAATCATCCATTGGAATTCTGCGTTGCGGTCATGCATTTTAGCCTGCAGTAACCTGAAGTTTAACACGTCTGTCAAGACGGGTTTGCTATCGCTGCTATCGGTACGAAAAGCAGATGCGCGACCTGTATCACAAAATTCTCAATAGCGTTAACTGCCTCAAATTTTGATGAATTTCTGCCCACGCATCCGGGCCGATTGCTTGACGATAAGGTCCGTTTCTCTACATTCTACATGCACAAGCTGATTGAGTTTTAAACAACCTCGACTCACAGCTGCGATGACCTCACCTACTTATCAGAATGTCTTGCGAGGGAAGTAAAAGCATGGAGACGGGTACTGTTAAATGGTTCAACAACGCCAAGGGCTTCGGCTTTATTTGTCCGGTTGGCGGTGGCGATGACATCTTTGCGCACTACTCTACCATTCAGATGGAGGGTTACAGAACGCTTAAAGCGGGTCAGCACGTTCAGTTTGACGTTCACGAAGGACCAAAAGGCAACCATGCCAGTCTGATAGTTCCCTGTGAGGCGGCGTTGCTTTCCTGACCTGTGCAGCGCGGTTATTGTGACCACTCCGCACCTGAAATGCCAGCCGGTAACGCTGGCATTTTACTTTTCCCTCTACCCTGCACGTCGCTGTGCCAGCAGTTTTACCTGACTAAACAGCTCCCTGAACAGCGACGGGATGGCCTGCGGGCCGCGCTCACCGGCCGCCAGCGCCACGGCGATAGCCAGCTCAGGCTTGGAGCTATGATGGATCGCCTGAGTAATAATACGCCGTGGCGTCATCGCAATGTTTAACGGCAGGTGCGCCATTTGGTGATAGACCGCGCGAAATCCGTGCTGATAGAGGAAATGTTCAATGTCGGCTGCCGGAAACTGCGTCAGATGCACCTCCGCCTTTTCGTGGATCAGCAGCTGGCTGCGGGTTGTCGCCGCATATTTCTTTCCTGCCTCATCGCCATCGGTCAATACATGCCAGGCAATTCCCATACGCCGGGCAAACTTCAGCAGCGGCTTCAGGCCGGCCTGGGCAAACTCGATCACCCGGATCCCTTCTGCTGCAAAATGATCGCCCTGCTGCCGCGCCAGTTCATTAACGATCCATACCTCAGTCTCGCCCTCCACCAGTAACCAGCAGCGGGCAAACAGTGCAGCAGGTCGATTGACGCGAATATGAAACGCGATACGCCGGTGATCCTCCGCGCTCAGTCCCGCTTCACCAATACGCCATGCCACCACGCGGCTCGCTTCGCGCACCAGACGACAGAGATTTTCCAGCGGCGTCTGGGAGACCAGTTCACCTGAATTAGTGGTAACCAGTCGCTGTAGCGGCAGCAGCGTCAGTAAATTCCAGGTCACTGAAAGCATTATCGGATGCAGCCGCGTTTCAGGATCTTCGACCAGCAGAACAGGCTGTGCGCCGGCTGGCAGCGCACTGCTGCCAGGGAGCAGTGCCAGCAGCCGCAGCTGCACCTCGCGACGATGCTCAGCACTGGCCCCTGCCAGCAGCCGGTTAAGCGCATCCAGCGCCTGCCAGCCTGCGCTGCCATCGCGCAGCTCCGGTGCCATTCGTGGGTGACTGACGCCGGGTTGCTGAACAAGAAAATAGTGCGCCATAAGCTGCTGCATTGTCTGTACGCCCTGCCGCAGTACCTCATCGCTCACTGCCTGCCCGCCAGCTGCGCGATTGAGCTGCTGTAATACCGCCTGCAGCGCCTGCAGACCCGGATCCCGCCCGTCACCGCCGGGTTCGCGCGTCCGGTGACGCTGACCGAACCGCGCGTCGCGTAAACGCAGCACCGGATGATGCTGCCGCAGCCAGCCTATCGCCGCCTTTGTCGGCTCCTGCGCCAGCAGCTGATTATGCACGTCGATAAAGCGCCAGCTGCTTTTTACGCCGTCCGCTTTACAGGTGGCCCGCAGACTGAAGCGCAGATAATATCCCTGCTCATCGCGCTGCCAGAAAGGCTGCAGCAGGGTATTTTCCCGCTCTGCTTCGCTGGCGCGAAAGCGCACCACTATCTGTAATGTGCGCCAGCGTGCCGCCGGATTTGCAGGCGGAAAATGGAAATCGTCTTCACTGAGGGCCGCCTGCCCGCCGGACGGATCCAGCATAAGTGAAAACGCATCAAGCAGGCTTGACTTGCCCCAGGCGTTTTCGCCGATCAGAAGATTCGTCATGGTAAGCGGCAGCGAGAGCTGATTAATGCCACGAAAGCCGCTGATATCAATATGATCCAGAATCATGGGATTATCCTGTTCAGAGATTGCCTGAGCATGGTGTACGGTTGCACAGGGGTCAAGGCGCAGATTATCGGCAAAGGGTGATTTACAGCGTGTGCTTTTTTGATTAGCGTGGCGTCCTTTTCCCACGGACGGATGTTCGCTATGTATGGTCTGATGATTATTTTGCTGCCGCTGATTGCCGGTTATTTGCTGCATCTGCAGCAGCCAGCACTGTTACGCACGGTGGCGCGGTTGCTGAGTGCGCTGGTCTATATCATTCTGTTTTTCATGGGTGTAAGCCTGGCATTTCTGGATAACCTCAGCGCGAATTTGCTCACCATCTTCTACACCGCTTTTATCTGTACCCTCTCGATTCTCGCCTGTTCGCTGCTGGCATTCTGGCTGCTTGAGCAGCGTCTGCCGTGGCGGCATCCGCATAAAGCGCAGGCGCTGCCCTCGCGTCTTGCGATGGCACTGGATTCACTCAAACTCTGTGGCTCGGTGCTGGGCGGGTTTCTGCTCGGATTGTCGCAATGGGCTCCGCTGCGCCATGCGGCCACCGTCAGCGAATATGCCCTGATCCTGATGCTGTTTCTGGTGGGCGTTCAGCTGCGCAGCAGCGGCATGACGCTGCGGCAGATTGCGCTTAACCGGCGTGGTGCGCTGGTGGCGGGCGTCTCACTGGCTGGGGCGCTCGCCGGAGGCGCGCTGGCCGCTGTCTGCCTTGGATTGCCGCTGAAAACCGGCCTCGCGCTGGCCAGCGGCTTTGGCTGGTATTCGCTTTCCGGCATTCTGATGACGGACGCGTTTGGTCCGGTTATCGGCAGCGCGGCGTTCTTTAACGACCTGCTGCGTGAACTGATCACAATTATGCTGATCCCGCTGCTTATCACCCGGCATCGCAGCATGACGCTGGGCCTGAGCGGCGCCACCTCCATGGATTTTACCCTGCCAATTCTGCAGCGCGCCGGCGGCATGGAGATTGTTCCTGCGGCCATTGTGCACGGGTTTATCATGAGCCTGCTCGCGCCGGTGCTGATCGCTTTTTTTTCCGCCTGACCGGTCTGCAGCGCACTTTTTCACGGCAGGCGTGCAGCGGCGTCGTCTACGCTTTCTGACGGAAAGATTTTTGCCATCAGCATAGATGGCCCCCATCAGAAAGGAGCAAACGATGAAACAAACTGTGGCCGCCCTGCTGGCACACACGCTGGAGAGCGCGGGCGTAAAACGTATCTGGGGTGTAACCGGTGATTCGCTTAACGGCCTGAGCGACAGCCTGAACCGCATGGGCACCATTGAATGGATGCCGACGCGGCATGAAGAGGTCGCCGCGTTTGCCGCCGGTGCGGAAGCGCAAATCAGCGGCGAACTGGCGGTCTGCGCCGGCTCCTGCGGTCCTGGTAACCTGCACCTGATTAACGGGTTGTTTGACTGTCATCGTAACAATGTGCCGGTACTGGCCATTGCTGCTCATATCCCTTCCAGCGAAATCGGCAGCGGCTATTTTCAGGAGACGCACCCGCAGGAGCTGTTTCGTGAATGCAGCCACTACTGTGAGCTGGTTTCTAATCCTGAGCAGCTGCCGCAGGTGCTGGGCATTGCCATGCGCAAAGCGATCCTCAACCGCGGCGTCTCTGTGATCGTACTACCGGGTGACGTGGCGCTGCAGCCCGCCCCGAAGAGTGCGCGCAGCGAATGGTATCCGCCGCAGCTGCCGCAGGTTGTGCCCGCCGCAGCGGAGCTTGCCACCCTGGCGGAAACGCTCAACGGCGCAGGCAATATTACGCTGATGTGCGGCAGCGGCTGCGCCGGTGCCCATGCTGAAGTTGTCGCCCTGGCGGAACGGCTTAAGGCGCCGGTAGTGCATGCGCTGCGTGGCAAAGAACATATTGAATATGACAACCCGTATGATGTTGGCATGACCGGGCTGATTGGTTTCTCTTCCGGCTATCACGCCATGATGAATGCCGACACCCTGATCCTGCTCGGCACGAAATTCCCCTATCGTGCCTTCTACCCTGCCAGCGCGCGTATCATTCAGATCGATATCAATCCCGGCAGCCTGGGCGCGCACAGCCACGTGGATATGCCGCTGGTGGGTGACGTTAAAGCCACGATCCAGGCACTGCTGCCGCAGCTTGAGGTGCATGACGATCGCCATCACCTTGACCGTGCGCTGGAGCACTACGCTGACGCCCGCAAGAGCCTTGACGATCTGGCAACCGCAAACGACAACCAGGCGATCCATCCCCAGTATCTGGCACAGCAGATCAGCCGCTACGCCGCTGACGATGCCATCTTTACCTGCGACGTCGGCACGCCCACCGTCTGGGCGGCACGTTACCTGCAGATGAACGGTAAGCGACGCCTGCTGGGATCGTTTAATCACGGCTCTATGGCCAATGCGATGCCGCAGGCGCTGGGTGCCCAGGCTATCGACAGAGAGCGTCAGGTGGTGGCGCTGTGTGGCGACGGGGGCTTCAGTATGCTGATGGGAGACTTTATCTCGGTAGCGCAGCTGAAACTGCCGGTGAAGCTGGTGATTTTCAACAACAGCGTGCTGGGTTTTGTGGCAATGGAGATGAAAGCAGGCGGTTACCTTACCGACGGCACCGACCTAGAAAATCCTGATTTTGCTGCGATTGCCGCCGCCTGCGGCATCAAAGGTATCCGGGTTGAAAAAGCGTCAGAACTCAATGCGGCGCTGGAACAGGCTTTCGCACATGATGGCCCGGTTCTGGTGGATGTGCACACGGCTAAAGAGGAGCTGTCGATGCCACCGCAGATCAAAGCCGAGCAGGCAAAAGGGTTCAGTCTCTATATGCTGCGCGCTATCCTGAACGGACGCGGCAATGAGATCACCGAGCTGGCGAAAACCAACTGGCTGCGGTAAAAACAAGGCTCCTGCCGGACAGGCAATGATGCGGGCGAGCAGCCCGCTTTTTCTTTCAGGAGAGCCCCGTGATCGATTTGCGCAGTGATACCGTAACCCGCCCGAGTGCGGCGATGCTGGACGCCATGATGAACGCCGCAACCGGAGATGACGTCTATCGTGACGATCCTACGGTCAACGCACTGGAAGCAGAGGCGGCGGCGATGAGCGGCAAAGCAGCCGCGCTGTTCTTTCCTACCGGTACCCAGGCAAATCTGGTGGCGCTGCTGTGTCACTGCCAGCGCGGCGATGAGTATATTGTGGGCCAGCAGGCGCACAACTATAAATATGAAGCGGGCGGCGCGGCGGTGCTGGGCAGCATTCAGCCTCAGCCGATCCTTGCTGCGGACGATGGCACACTGCCGCTGGCGGACGTTGCCGCTGCGATCAAGCCGGATGATATCCATTTTGCCCGTACCCGCCTGCTGAGTCTGGAAAACACGCATCACGGCAGGGTACTGCCGCTCAGCTATCTGGAGCAGGCGTGGCACTTCACCCGCGAACGCGGGCTGGCGCTGCACATTGATGGTGCGCGTATCTTTAATGCCGTGGTGGCACAGCAGGTGACGCTGGCAGAAATTGCACGCTACTGCGATACGCTGACTATCTGCCTGTCAAAAGGGCTGGGCACCCCGGTAGGCTCACTGCTGTGCGGCGACAGCGCTTATATTGAGCAGGCGCGGCGCTGGCGTAAAATGACCGGTGGCGGGATGCGCCAGGCGGGTATTCTGGCGGCGGCCGGGCGTTATGCGCTGCAGCACAACGTGACCCGGCTGCAGGACGATCATGACAACGCCGCGTGGCTGGCGGACCAGCTGCGCGCGCTGGGCGTGGAAGTCATAAGCCAGCAGACAAATATGCTGTTTGTGCAGGTTCCGCCCGGGCAGACAGATGCGCTGCAGCGCTGGATGCACGCCGCGAATATCCTGATTAGCATCGGCCCCCGGACGCGCATGGTGACTCACCTGGATGTATCCCGTGCCGATCTGCAGCAGGTGGTCGCACGCTGGCAGGCGTTTCTTCAGTCAGCGGCCTGACAGCTAGCGCGCCGCGCCGTACTGTGCCAGCAGCGCCCGGGCTATCGCCAGCGTCTCTGCGTCAGCAATACCGCGATAGTCGTGCGGCCGGAAGTGCATCTGAAAGGCTGCAATCAGCCGGCGCTGCCTCTCAGGCGTTGTCGCGCCCGCCACGTCATAGCCATACCGCTGCAGCGCTGCCAGCAGCGGCTGCGGATCCACAACGGTGCTGGCGGACTGCCCCGCCAGATAGCGGGCCGTAATCGCCGGATCGGGCCAGGCACCTATCCCCCGGGCGGCCAGCTGCTGCCAGGGAAAGAGCGGACCCGGGTCCTGCTTGCGCTGCGGCGCAATATCGCTGTGGCCCACGATATTTTCGGGCGCAATACCGTAACGCTGCTGCAGATCGCGCAGCAGCGCTGTCAGCACGGTAATTTGATCGGGTGTATAAGGCTGCCACGTTAGCCCGGTCAGCGTACGCTGATAGCCCGCATTGACTATCTCAATGCCCACTGAGGTGTCATTAATGCGGGTAGCCCCGCGCCAGAAACTGGGTCCGGCATGCCAGGCAAGCTGCTGCTCCGGCACCAGCTGCCAGACTACTCCCCTGCCCGCTTTCTGTGGCGGCTGACGCGGAATAAGGTAGTGTGCACTGACCTGCCGATCGGTCAGGGTTGCCAGCGAAGAAGAGAAATCGTCTGCGGTGTAGTGGATCACCACGACTTTGATGCGCGGTCGCGCGCCCTGCGCCGGATGCGCTGTATCGGCCCAGTACCCCTGACGCGCTTCCATTGAAGAGTGACAGGCGCTGAGCAGCAGCGCCATGACCACGATCAGCAGGAATCGCATCAGCGCACGATCACCGCAGTGCCGGAGACGCTGACCATCAGCATGCTGCTGTCTTTGCCGACGGTTTCGTAGTCAATATCGATCCCCACTACCGCATTAGCGCCCAGCGCTTTCGCCTGATCGCCCAGCTCTTTAAACGCAATCTCACGCGCCTTGCGCAGCTCTTTTTCATAGGCCCCCGAACGTCCGCCTACGATATCGCGGATGCCGGCAAAGAAATCACGAAAAATATTGGCACCTAAAATCGCCTCGCCGGTAACCACGCCGCAGTATTCGGTAATGCTGTGGCCTTCCAGAGTTGGTGTCGTCGAAAATTTCATAGTTATCTCCTGAAGATGTCGATGGGACCCGCACGCATGGTGCTGAAAAAGCACGACTATACTCTATGCTAAAACCCATGCTTTGCCACAGAACAATAAGGAACCGGAGATGAGAATCAAAGCCCTTGCACTGCTGGCATCAGCAGTAACGCTGCTGAGCGCCTGTACCACTGTAGAGCCGGTTATCAGGGATAATGGCCCGCGCAGTGCGGCCTGTATTGATGGCGGGCCGGATAGCGTGGCGCAGCAGTTTTACGATTTGCGCGTAAATGCTCCTTCAGCGGGCCTGCCCGATCGCGCGCTGCTGGCCAGATATCGCCCTTATCTGAGCGATCATCTTTATCAGACGCTGCTGCAGGCGCGGGAAAAGCGCAATCAGCCGGCAGAGTGGCGTCAGGGCGATCTCTTTTCCAGTCTGGCTCAGGGGCCGGCCGCCGCTGATGTAGAGAGCGCTTCTTCGATCCCCAATCGCGATGCGCGAAATATTCCGTTGCGCGTCACGCTAACGCGCGGCGATAAACAGTGGCGCGATGAAGTGCTGATGATCCGTGAAGGAGAGTGCTGGGTGGTGCAGGATGTGCGCTATATGGCAGCCTGGCCGCACGCCGGCGGTGGCTCACTCAGCCAGCTGCTGGAGCAGAAAAAATAGCGCGTTTTTTTGTTATCCTGTTCACACATTAGGGCGCCGCATCGGTATAGAGCCCCTGACCGGTGTTAACGTCGGGCGTAACCGTAGTGCAACCCCCGTCTGACACAGGCCGCACAATTTTCTGCTGCACCGGACCGGATAACGCGCTGTTTAATAAATTTTAAGTCACTTGATTTGCATAACTATGCCGGGAACGTTAAGATTCGCGGCATTATTTGCTCTCTATTTTCCGCGCATGAGTATTCAATTAAACGCTATTAACTGCTTTTACGGTGCCCATCAGGCGCTGTCTGACATTAACCTGGAGTGTCCGCAGGGAGAGACGCTGGTGCTGCTTGGTCCCAGCGGTGCCGGGAAAAGCTCACTCCTGCGCGTGCTCAATCTGCTGGAGCTGCCGCGTTCCGGCACGCTGCAGATTGCCGGCAACCAGTTTGACTTTACCAGGTCCCCCACTGACAGCGCCATTCGCGAGCTGCGTCAGAACGTGGGTATGGTATTTCAGCAATATAATCTCTGGCCGCACCTTACGGTTATGCAGAACCTCACTGAAGCCCCGTGTCGCGTACTGGGTCTCTCAAAAGAGGCGGCGCGCGCACGTGCCGATAAGCTGCTGGAGCGTCTGCGCCTGACGCCTTATGCCGATCGTTTTCCGCTGCATCTCTCCGGTGGTCAGCAGCAGCGCGTGGCGATCGCCCGTGCGCTGATGATGGAGCCGCAGGTGCTGCTGTTTGATGAACCTACCGCCGCGCTCGATCCGGAAATTACCGCGCAGATCGTGACGATTATTCGCGAACTGGCACAAACGCAGATCACGCAGGTTATTGTGACCCATGAGGTTGAAGTGGCGCGCAAAACGGCCAGCCGCGTGGTTTATATGGAGAATGGTCACATCATTGAACAGGGTGATGCCAGCCGCTTTACACAGCCGCAAACCGACGCGTTTGCACACTATCTTTCGCACTAAGTCAGGATGCTAATAATGAAAAAAGTTGTACTTGCTGCCCTGCTCACCACACTGAGCCTGAGCGCTTCTGCTGCACAGACGCTGCGTTTCGCTACTGAAGCCTCTTACCCGCCGTTTGAGTTCGTTGACGCTGAAAACAAAATTCAGGGATTTGACGTCGATCTGGCCAATGCGCTGTGTAAAGAGATGGATGCAACCTGCACATTTACTAATCAGGCTTTCGATAGCCTGATCCCCAGCCTGAAATTCCGCCGTTTCGACGCGGTGATGGCCGGCATGGATATCACACCAGAACGTGAAAAGCAGGTGCTGTTCAGCAAGCCTTACTATGACAACTCTGCCACCTTTATTGTGCAGAAAGGCAAACTGGCTGATGTGGCTGCCCTGAAAGGCAAGCGCGTTGGCGTGCAGAACGGCACTACTCATCAGAAGTTCCTGACCGACAAGCATAGCGATATCACTATCGTGCCTTACGACAGCTATCAGAACGCCGTACTGGATCTGAAAAATGGCCGTATTGACGCTGTCTTTGGGGATACTGCCGTGGTCAATGAGTGGCTGAAGCAGAACGCAACGCTGGCGCCGCTGGGTGAAAAAGTCACGGATAAAGATTACTTCGGAACCGGTCTGGGCATCGCCGTGCGTCAGGGTAACGCTGAGCTGCAGGGTAAGTTCAACGCGGCGCTGGATAAGATCAAAGCTGACGGCACGTATAAAACTATCTACAGCAAATGGTTCCAGCAGTAATCTCTGATGAATGAAATGATCTCTCTTGCAAGCGCCGCCGGGATAACCGTCGGCCTTGCTGTTTGTGCGCTGATCGCCGGCCTTGTGCTGGCGATGCTGTTTGCTGGCTGGGAGTCGCTGCGCATAAAACCGCTGGCGTGGGTCGGCACCGTGCTGGTCACGCTGATTCGGGGTCTGCCGGAAATTCTGGTCGTACTCTTTATCTATTTCGGTGCTTCGCAGCTGCTGCTGACGCTGTCTGACGGTTTCAGCCTTAACCTGGGCCTGTTTACCCTTCCGGTTCAGCTGCAGATTGAGAATTTTGACGTCAGCCCGTTTCTCTGCGGAGTGATTGCGCTGGCTATGCTCTACTCCGCCTATGCGTCACAGACGCTGCGCGGAGCACTGAAAGCGGTGCCGGCAGGCCAGTGGGAGTCGGGACAGGCGCTGGGCATGAAAAAATCTGCGATCTTTTTCCGGCTGATTATGCCGCAGATGTGGCGCCATGCGCTGCCGGGCCTCGGCAACCAGTGGCTGGTGCTGCTGAAAGATACGGCGCTGGTGTCGCTGATCAGTGTCAACGACCTGATGCTGCAGACGAAAAGTATCGCTACGCGCACACAGGAACCGTTTACCTGGTATCTGGTGGCTGCCGCTATCTATCTGGTGATTACGCTGTTCAGTCAGGCGATTTTGCGCCGCATTGAATTACGCACCACGCGTTTTGAGCGGGGAGCCTGACGCATGCTCGATTATTTACCTGAACTGCTGAAAGGCCTGCATACCAGCTTAACGCTGACGCTGGCCTCACTGGTGGCCGCGCTGCTGCTGTCGCTGCTCTGTACTATTGTGCTGGCACTGAAAGTACCGGTCGCCAGCCTGCTGGCAAAAGGCTACATCACGCTGTTTACCGGCACTCCGCTGCTGGTGCAGATCTTCCTGATCTACTACGGGCCGGGTCAGTTCCCTGCCATTCAGAATGTGCCGTGGCTCTGGCATCTGCTGTCTCAGCCCTGGCTGTGCGCGATGCTGGCGCTGTCGCTCAACAGCGCAGCCTATACCACCCAGCTATTTTATGGCGCGGTACGCGCAATTCCGGCGGGTCAGTGGCAGTCATGCGCCGCGCTGGGCATGAACCGCAAGGATACGCTGCGTATTTTGCTGCCCTACGCGTTTAAGCGCGCCCTCTCCTCCTATTCCAACGAAGTTGTGCTGGTGTTTAAAAGCACCTCGCTGGCCTACACCATTACGCTGATGGAAGTGATGGGGCACGGTCAGATGCTCTACGGACGCACCTATGACGTGACGGTGTATGCGGCGGCAGGCCTGATCTATCTGGTGGTTAACGGCGCGCTGACGCTGCTGATGCGGCTGATAGAGAAACGTGCACTGACATTTGAGCAGCGCAGCTGAGTGCCTCCGGGACGGTTGCTTTTGCGCCACGCCGGCGTCCGGGCAACCGTCTTCTGCAAATCCTTACTTATCCAAAATAATTGCATAAAAATTCATTAAATGGCATTGTGTCACGCATTCCACTTCTGGCTTGCTTATGAGAATGACATGATGAAAAAATGGATTATCGCCGCAGCGCTCGCTGCGGTTACGGTGAATGCTTATGCAGCTGAAAAAATACGTTTTGCCGTTTCAGCTACCTATCCGCCGTTTGAATCACTGGATCACAACAATCAGATTGTAGGCTTTGATATCGATCTGGCGAAAGCGCTGTGCGCGCAGATTAAAGCCGAATGTACATTCACGAATAATGCGTTTGACAGCCTGATCCCGTCGCTGAAATTCCGCCGCTATGATGCGGTAATCTCCGGTATGGACATCACCGCCGAGCGCAGTAAGCAGGTCGATTTCAGCCAGCCTTACTATGCCAACTCCGCTATCGTGATCGCCCGGAAAGGCGAGTTCAGCGATTTCAGCCAGCTGAAAGGCAAGCGTATTGGCGTGGAAAACGGTACTACTCACCAGAAATATCTGGCTGAAAAGCATCCGGACGTGGTAGCAGTCGCCTATGACAGCTATCAGAATGCGATTCTTGACCTGAAAAACGGCCGCCTCAATGGCGTATTTGGCGACAGCGCCGTGGTCAGTCAGTGGCTGAAAGCCAATGACGATCTCGGTACCGTGGGCGATCATGTCAGGGATACGGATTACTTTGGCACCGGGCTTGGCATCGCCGTGCGTAAAGGTAACAGCGCACTGCTGAATGAGTTCAATAGTGCGCTGGCGGCCCTGAAAGCTGACGGCAGCTGGCAGCAGATCAACCAGAAGTGGTTTCCTGAGTAAATTCTTTCAACAGCGCGTGCTGCGTTATGCAGCACGCGGCCGATCGTTCCGCGTCAGCAGACATAACACTTCAAAATGAGCGGTGTGCGGGAACATATCAAACAGCTGTACTCTTTGTATGTTGTAATCACTAAGCCGGGCAATATCCTGCGCCAGGGTGGCAGGATTGCAGCTGGAGTAGAGGATAAAAGCCGGAGCCATATCGCTTAAATAGTCGCACAGCTCGCTGCCAATACCGCGACGCGGCGGGTTCACCAGTACCAGCTGCGGTATGTCTGCCCGCGAGGTGGCGAAACGGGTGGAATCCAGAGCGGCAAAGTGCACCTTTTCCAGCCCCAGCTGCTGCGCCGATTGCTGCGCACAGGCGATCGCTTCAGGGCTGATTTCAATCCCCGTCAGCGTCATCTCTGGCGTTGCGCAGTGCAGACCAAATCCACCTACGCCACAAAAGAGATCCCACATGCTGGTCACGTTCAGCTCCGCAACCCAGTCGCGTGCGGTGGCGTAGAGCGCCGCCGCCACCTGCGGATTGGTCTGGAAGAAACTCTGCGGCCGGATATAAAGCGGAACCTGATTAACGCGTTCCGGCAGCGCCTGCTGCGCGGTCAGCGCGATCTCTTCGTCGCCTTCCAGAATCGCCATATGTACCGGCTGAATATTGGCGGAGATAACCTGCAGCTGCGGCAGCTGCTGCTGCAGCCACGGCAGTGCCGCCTGCAGCTGCGGCACCTTACTGGCTGAGCGCAGTACAAAACGCAGCATCATGCCGCCCTCACTGCTCTGCGTCAGCAGCAAAAACTTCAGCTCGCCACGCCTGCGCGTCACATTGTAAGGCGTCAGACCGGCGCGTGCGATAAAGGGTTTAAGCAGCGCAAACACCGGCGCAAAGCTGGCGGGATAAAGCGGACAGGCGCAGAGATCAACCGGGTCGCCGTCAGACGCCACCAGACCAAAAACAGGGCGCTCCACGCTGCCGCTGACGACCATTTTGGCCTTATTGCGAAACCCCTGCTCTGCTGATGTCACCGGAAGCCGCCAGTCGCTGACCGGCATCGCTGCAAGCAGCTGAGCAAGCTGCGTCTGCTTATCGCTGACCTGCTGCGGATAGGGTTTTTCCAGCCACTGACATGAACGGCAGCGGCCAGCGTCATAAAGCGCGCAATGCATGGAACAACCTGTACTCGGAGAAAAAACGGGGGGCGATTGTATCACCGGGCGCGGAAAAATGCGCGACTGCTGGCCGGCACAAACAGCAGCAGCGCTACCAGTACGTCCGGTAATTTTTGCTGCAGCGTATGGTGGATAATCTGCAGATTGTTATCACCTGAAATACTGAATATTTCCGGATAGATCCAGCCCACCGACGCCATCAGCATATAGAGCAATACCACCACCTGACTGATCAGATAACCCCAGCGACCCCGATTGCTGCCGCGCATGAACGTAAAAGCACAGCGCAGTTCAAACAGGAAAATCAGCTGACTGGCGATAAATATCAGGGTTGAATCCCATGCCTGTGCGCTGCGGTGCACAAAGTTGGCAATCTCCTCATAGCCCAGCTCGCCAGCCATCATGATCACGCTGAGGCAGCGCGTGACAATAATCGCAATACCGGCAATGGTCACCGGCACCGGCGTTGAGTTTAACACAGCGTTTTTCAGCGTTTCCGACATCACCCAGGCTCCATAAGAAAAGGCTGGCAACGCCAGCCTTGCTTATAGTGGCAAACTCACAGGATTTCAGCCACGTTTTGCTTTCTGAATATCGCGCAAACGCTGTTTTTCTTCATGCGCCATAAAGCGCCAGGCGATAAAACCGACCAGCCCGACCACAAACAGAATAATAGACGCCAGCGCGTTGATCTCCGGGTTCACCCCACGCCGTACGGTGGCGAAGATCGCCATGGGCAGCGTGGTCGCCCCCGGCCCGGTAACAAAGCTGGCAATCACGAGGTCATCAAGCGACAGCGTAAAGGCCAGCAGCCAGCCGGTGACGATGGCGGGTGCAATCATGGGAACGGTGATCACAAAGAACACCTTCAGCGGCGTGGCGCCCAGATCCATGGCGGCCTCTTCGATGGAGCGATCCAGCTCGCGCAGGCGGGCGTTGATCACCACCGCAACATAGGCGGTACAGAATGTGACGTGCGCCAGCCAGATAGTCAGCATGCCACGATCGCCCGGCCAGCCCAGCGTATTTGCCATCGCCACAAACAGCAGCAGCAGCGACAGCCCGGTAATAACATCGGGCATGACCAGCGGCGCAGTCAGCATAAAGGCGAAACCGCTGTGGCCGCGAAAGCGGCCGAAGCGCACAATGATCACCGCGGCCAGGGTGCCCAGTATCACAGCCATGGTAGCCGAAAGCCCCGCGATGGTCAGACTCAGCCCGACGGCATCGAGCATCGCCTCATCCTGAAACAGCACGCGATACCAGTGAAAAGAGAAACTCTCCCACACCGTAACCAGCTGCGAACTGTTAAAGGAGTAGACCACCAGCAGCAGCATGGGGGCATAGAGAAACAGAAAGCAGAGTACCAGAATAGCAGTACGCCACGGCGAGCGAATAACCGGTAGCTGACTCATGCTTTCTCCCCCGCAGCGCGATTTTGATGCTTGTGGAACCAGATAATCGGCAGGATCAGGATCAACAGTATGGTTACCGCCAGCGCTGAAGCCACCGGCCAGTCGCGGTTATTAAAAAACTCCTGCCAGAGAATGCGGCCAATCATAATACTGTCCGGGCCACCCAGCAGTTCCGGAATGACATACTCCCCTACCGCCGGTATGAACACCAGCATCGACCCGGCGATAATGCCGCCTTTGGTCAGCGGCACAATCACGCTGAAAAAGGTCTTCAGCGGACGCGCGCCTAAATCCAGCGACGCTTCCACCAGCGAATAGTCAATGCGCGTCAGCGCGGTATAGATCGGCAGCACCATAAAGGGCAGATAGCAGTAAACAATACCGATATAGACCGCCGTATTGGTGTAGAGGATCACCAGCGGATGATCGATAACGCCAAGCCACAGCAGAAAACGATTCAGAATGCCGTTGTTGTTCAGCAGCCCCATCCAGGCATAAACGCGCACCAGAAATGAGGTCCAGGAGGGCAGGATCACCAGCAGCAGCAGTATGGTTCGCATCGACGGCTTGCTGTGCGCGACCGCCCAGGCGAGCGGATAAGCGATAAGCAGGCAAATTACCGTGGAGATCGCCGCCACTTTCAGCGAGGTCAGATAGGCCTCAGCGTAAAGCGGATCGTCAGTGAGCGTAAAATAGTTGCCGAGGTTCAGCACCACATTCAGCTGGTCATCCGCCCAGCTGACCAGATCCGTATAGGGCGGGATGGCGCGGGCGATATCGGCAAAGCTGATTTTAAGCACAATCAGAAACGGCAGCAGGAACAGCAGGATCAGCCACAGGTAAGGCAGCGCAATCACCAGCTTGCGCCCGTGCTGCATCTTCATACGTGTTGCCCAGCGCTGCAGTGGCGTGCCTGCCAGTACCGGCTGAGGCCGCGGAGAAATCTGACTCATAAACGTCCCCCTAGACCGTCAGAACCACACAGCTGTCCGCATCCCAGCAGAGACGCACTTCATCTCCCCAGACGGGCGCACCTTTGCGAAAACGATGCGCGTTCTGCAGCTGCGCGCTGATCATCTGGCCACTGTGCAGGCGCACATGGTAAATCGACAAATCACCCAGATAGGCGATATGCACCACTTCGCCCACGGCAAAGTTGCAGCCGTCAGCCGGAACCGTGTCGCACAGCATGACTTTTTCCGGGCGCAGCGCAATGTGGACCGGTACGTTGTCAACAATAGAGACATCCGTCTGGACCTTCAGCGGATGCATCAGGCCAGGGCTGTCGATGACCACGCCCTCATCGCGCCGTTCGCGCAGCAGCCCCTCGAACACGTTGACCGAGCCGATAAACTCCGCGCTGTAACGGCTGGTAGGATGCTCATAAATCTCTTCCGGCTCGCCAATCTGCACAAACTTACCGCGATTCATGATGGCAATGCGTCCGGCCATGGTCATCGCCTCTTCCTGATCGTGCGTGACCATAACGCAGGTGGCGCCCACGCGCTCCAGGATATCCACCACCTCATGTTGCATGCGATCGCGCAGTTTTTTATCCAGTGCACCCATCGGCTCATCCAGCAGCAGCAGTTTAGGCCGTTTTGCCAGGCTGCGCGCCAGCGCCACGCGCTGACGCTGCCCGCCTGAAAGCTGATGCGGTTTGCGGCTGGCGAACTCCTGCATATGCACCAGCGCCAGCATCTCTGCTACGCGGCTGGCGATCTCTGCTTTGGATAATTTGTCCTGCTTCAGACCAAAGGCGATGTTTTGCTCCACTGTCATATGCGGAAACAGCGCGTAAGACTGAAACATCATATTGATAGGACGCTGATAAGGCGGCACGTGAGACAGATCCTGGCCATCCAGCACAATCTGGCCGCTGCTGGGGATCTCAAATCCTGCCAGCATGCGCAGCAGCGTTGATTTGCCGCAGCCAGACGCCCCCAGCAGGGCGAAAATTTCACCTTTGTAGATAGTCAGGCTGACATCATCTACGGCGTGCTGACCTTCAAACGATTTGGTCAGGTTACGGATCTCCAGCAGCGGCGTTAAGGCCTTTGCTGATTTACTCTGAGAACGGGAAATCGCGTCGTTCACTCACATTTCTCCGGCGCTAAGCGGGGGTAGCGCGGCACGGCCAGCCGCTGGAATGGCACAGCAGAGGCCCGTACTGCGCCTCTGCTGTGGTTACCGGTCAGGGATATCGTTCAGAACGAATCACTTACCACTTTTTACTTTAGTCCATGCGCGGGTACGTGCGCGATCCAGTTTCGGATCCTGGACCTTGAGCACAAACAGCTTCGCCATCGCGTCCGGCGTCGGGAAAATGCCTGGATTGTTGCGGACATCGGCATTAATCAGCGGCAGTGACGCTTTGTTGCCGTTGGCATAATTGATTTTGCTGGATACCTCAGCGATCACTTTTGGCTCCATGATGTAGTTCAGCCACTGATAGGCGGCATCCTTGTTTTTCGCATCTTTCGGGATCGCCATCATGTCAAAGAACGCCAGGGCGCCCTCTTTCGGCACGCTGTAACCCAGATGAACACCATTATTGGCTTTTTCAGCCCGATCTTTTGCCTGCAGAATATCGCCAGACCAGCCTATCGCTACACAGGTGTTACCGTTTGCCAGATCGTTAATATATTGCGACGAGTGAAAATAGCGAATGTTTGGCCGCAGCTTCATCAGCAGATCGGTCGCCGCCCCGGTGTAATCTTTGGCATCGGTGCTGTTTGGGTCTTTGCCAAGATAGTTCAGCACGGTGGCAAATATCTCTTCCGGCGCATCCAGGAAAGAGACGCCGCAGCTTTTCAGTTTTTCGAGGTTTTCCGGTTTCAGTACCAGATCCCAGCTGTTAACCGGCGCATCCGCACCGAGCGCAGCTTTGACTTTCTCCACGTTATAACCGATGCCGGTGGTGCCCCAGAGATAAGGGATCGCGTATTTATTGCCGGGATCGTGCTGTGCCACTTTGGCCATCAGATCCGGATCAAGATTTTTGTAGTTCGGCAGTTTGCTTCTATCGAGTTCCTGAAACACGCCCGACTGCAGCTGACGCGCGAGAAAGCTGGATGAGGGCACAACCACATCATAGCCGGTGCTGCCCGCCATCAGTTTGCCTTCCAGCACTTCATTGGAATCAAAGACGTCATAAACGACTTTAATGCCGGTCTGCTTTTCAAAGTCAGGTACCGTATCGGCCGCAATATAATCGGACCAGTTATAGACGTGCAGCGTTTTATCTTCTGCCTGAGCAGCAACAGCCGATGCCATCACCACACCAGCAACTGCGGCTGGCAACCATTTTTTTGTCTGGTTGTTCATCTGTTATTTTCTCCTGAACGGGTCAACAAACGCTGCATACAGCCGATCCGATGATTTCCTGTCTGAAAGTAGCCAGACATACAATGAATCACTCTTCAGCGGACGTTAAATAGTAAATACCTATAGCCAGTCTCGGGAGAGTGAGCCAGCAAACTGCAAATGGGTAGCTATGCAGATGCGTAACGGCGGGCCTTCCCTGAAATCAGTATAGCGCTGCTGAGCGATGGCCTGCCCTGCACAGCTCCGCAAGAATAGCCCCCCTGATCTCTGCGCACCAGACCCCAGCGTAAAAAACGCCTTTTTACGATATTTTATGCATTTTTGTGCTATGTGGTCTGGCAGTTACGGCATAAAGCATGACTAAAATCTGGTGTTAGCGGGCAAATAACAGAATAAAAAATGGCAGGATAAAGCGAGAAAGAAAACTGCCGCAGTGTGCGGCAGTTAATAACGAGCGGAATTAATGTAAAACACCTGAACTGCTTACCCCGGAAGCGCGCTCTTCCTCTTCACCCATCATCAGCAGATGGTTCGCGAAGGCTTCCATAATCACCATGGAAACCCCTTCTTCACTCTGCTTCATAAAGTGCGTGAACTGACTAAAGGTAATGCCGGCGGTAATACTCAGCGACTGGCAGACAATCAGCTTTGGCAGATTATCATCCTGAATATCGATGAAAGCTTTGATGGTCAGTGAGCTGGCGTTAATTTGTGACAGATCGCCGACCAGCGGAATAAGCGCCGTGGGTTTTACTTCAGCCAGCGCAGAAAACAGAATAACGTTATCCACCAGGTCAATTTTTGCGTCAAACACCCCGTCAAAATTCTGCATGTGCGGCAGATGTAACGCCTGACAGGCATCACATTCGAACCAGGTGATATTTTGTTGATCCAGCCAGCGACGTAGCATGTCGATGTCAGGAACGACCAGTGAATCCATCGCTATTTCCTGTGGGGTGAATAAATAAGCGCCTTAGCTTACGGAAAAATGTGGGCAGATGCCACGAAAACCACCGGAAAACGCTATCTAGCCACCGGTTTTAGGACGATAGCCGGGGCAGGCGTGCTGCTCAATCCAGTCGATCATCATAGCGGCAATATCGAGCCCCGTGCACGCCTCAATACCTTCCAGACCGGGTGACGCATTGACCTCCATGACCAGCGGTCCGCGGCTGGCACGCAGAATATCAACGCCTGCCACGGCCAGGCCCAGCGTCGCCGCAGCTTTAATGGCGATGTTGCGCTCCCGCTCGCTGATGGTAACAGGATGCGCGGTGCCGCCCCGATGCAGGTTAGAGCGAAACTCCCCTTCTTTTGCCTCACGCTCTATGGCAGCCACCACGCGATCGCCGATCACCAGGCAGCGAATATCGCGGCCCCGCGCTTCTTTGATAAACTCCTGCACCAGAATATGGGCGTTAAGTCCCCGAAACGCATCAATCACGCTTTCGGCGGCCTGGCGCGTCTCTGCCAGCACGACGCCAATACCCTGCGTGCCTTCAACCAGTTTGACCACCAGCGGCGCACCGCCCACCATGCGGATCAGATCGCCGGTATCATCCGGCGATGAAGCGATACCGGTAACCGGCATATCGATGCCCTCGCGCGCCAGCAGCTGCAGCGAGCGCAGCTTGTCACGGGCGCGGGTAATGGCCACCGATTCATTGAGCGGATAGCTGCCGAGCAGCTCAAACTGACGCAGCACCGCGGTACCATAAAAGGTCGTCGCGGTGCCGATACGCGGGATCACTGCATCAAAATGGACGAGTATTTCACCCTGATAATGCACGGCCGGCAGCGCTGCATTAATGTTCACGTAGCAGGAGAGCGGATCGATTATCGCAATCTGATGCCCGCGCGCCTCAGCGGCCGCACGCAGCCGCTGGCTGGAGTAAAGCGTGCTGTCACGGGTGAGAAGCGCCATTTTCATGCAGCCATACTCCTGACTTAACGCGTGGCCCAGCCCTGACTGTGCAGATAGTCGAGCATAAACGGACGCGTCTCTTTAATGATCAGGCGCTGGATCAGATCGCTCCAGGTTTCAGATCGCTGATTACTGTCGCGCTGCATGTAGTAATCTGTGATTTGCTGGTCGTACTCTGCCAGCAGCGCTTTATCAACCTGATGATAGCTGTTTTCATGTACCAGCATCGCCTGCGGCATGCGTGGTTTCACATCCGGAGAGGCAGACGGATAACCGATACAGAAGCCAAACAGCGGCAGCACAAATTTTGGCAGATCCAGCAGCGCGGTGACGTCGGCAATGTTATTGCGGATCCCGCCGATAAATACGCCGCCCAGCCCAAGCGACTCAGCGGCCACCATCGCATTTTGCGCCATTAGCGCGGTATCCACACAGCCCAGCAGCAGCTGTTCAGCCCGTCCCAGCTGCGCATCCGGACAGATTTGCAGATGGCGGTTAAAGTCGGCACAGAAGACCCAAAACTCCGGGGCATCGGTGACCCACGACTGACCTCCCGCCAGTTCCGCCAGCGCAGTGCGCTTTTCACGATCGGTGATGCGTACAATGGATGAGCACTGCAGAAAACTGGAGGTAGAGGCCGCCTGCGCTGCAGCAATAATCGCGCGGCGCTGAGCGTCATCAATACCCTGCTCAGTAAAAGCACGAATGGAACGGTGGCTGCATAGCAGATCGATTGTCGGCGTCATTATGTTCTCCGGTTATTTCCTGGTGTGAGTATGATCAAAAAGGTGCGGGGCCATCACTTTTGCGGTGCGCCACATGATTAGCCATGCCGCAGGCAGCATCAGCGCAATGCCCAGCAAAAAAAGTAGCGTAGCCAGCGGCTTTTGCCCAATCATGGCAGGCGCTGGCAGCCAGTTATTCAACAGCAAAAGCGCGGCGGCTACTGCGCAGGCGCCCAGGGCTTCCAGCAACAGAATGGACTTAGGTAGTCTGGCAAGGTTGCGCATGGGTATACCTCTGCTGTTTATGGATCTGGTTCAGCATATCGCTGCTGCCGGCATAGCCCGTCAGGGATAGCGTGCGTCCATCAGAGTAACAGGTATTTTCTGCTTCTCTTAAGCAGCACGAGCGGGCATGATGTGAACCATTATTCACGCTGTGCTGTGATTTTGCTCACAAAACAGCAGCGGAAGGAGAAAAGCAATGATTGCAGTGATTTTTGGCCGTTCAGGTTGCCCTTATTGCGTACGCGCTAAAGAGTTAGCCGCTAAGCTGACCAGCGAACAGGATAGTTTCAACTATCAGTATGTTGATATCCAGGCCACCGGCATTACTAAAGCCGATCTGGAAGCGCGCGCCGGTAAACCGGTAACAACGGTGCCGCAGATTTTTCTCGACGATCGGCACATTGGTGGTTACACCGAATTTGCCGCCTGGACCAAAGAAAATCTGGGCATTGAGGCATAAAAAACGGGCCGCAGGGCCCGTTTTTTTTAATTAATACGCATGGCCAGCATGATACGCAGCAGACGTATCAGTAGCGCACCACATCCTGCCCAGAACAACGCGCTCAGACTCCAGGCCACACCCAGCAGCGGCGTATGAGTGACCTGCTCTGTCACCACTACCCAACTCATTCCCAGCAGCGTTCCCGCTATCGCTGACCACAGCGTTGACACCATCGGACTGGCGGGCTGTAGCAGCGCGATGACCACACCAGGTAATAAAAACAGCAGGAGTTCTGGCTGACCATGCCGCATATGGAGCGGCACGCTCCAGAAATGGTGGGCAAAAATAAACACCAGCGTATAAAGCGTCGCGCCTGACGCGAATGCGGACCAGCGATGGCTGCGCTGCAACATAACAATCCTCAACGTTAACGTTAAAACAGAACTTTTAATGCCTGGCGCACCTGCGTGGAAATAAATAGAAACAGCTACAAACAGAAAGAGTGAGCGATGCGGATAGCTGAAGCAAATAATAATGTTTAGAATAATGCCGCTTCAGAATCAGGCGGGATAAAAATGCCAGTCCCGGTGTTGACCGCTCCGTTCAAGATAGCTAAAAATTCTCTTCCTATCAACCTGTTACACGTGAATAAGAAGTTAAAACTGTGAACATTAACGTCGCAGAATTGTTAAGCAAAAATGACGTTCTGTTATTATTTGTCGTACTCGCACTCGGCCTGTGTCTGGGAAAACTGCGTCTTGGTTCTGTCCAGCTGGGTAATTCAATTGGTGTACTGGTTGTCTCCCTGATTTTAGGCCAGCAGCATTTTGCGATAAATACCGATGCCCTGAGCCTGGGCTTTATGCTGTTTATTTTTTGTGTCGGCGTGGAGGCGGGACCTAACTTCTTTTCTATCTTTTTCCGCGACGGCAAAAATTATTTTTTCTTAGCCATAGTGATGGTGGTCAGCGCGCTGCTGGTCGCGTTAATGCTTGGCAATCTGTTTGGCTGGGATATCGGCCTGACGGCAGGCATGCTGGCCGGTTCAATGACCTCAACGCCGGTGCTGGTGGGGGCTGGCGATACGCTGCGGCAGAGCATCAGCGATCCGCGTCAGCTGAGTATGATGCAGGATAACCTGAGCCTCGGCTACGCCCTGACCTACCTGGTAGGGCTGGTCAGCCTGATTTTCGGCGCCCGATACCTGCCCCGTTTGCAGCATCAGGATCTGCCTACCTGCGCCCAGCAAATCGCCCGCGAGCGCGGGCTGGATGCCGACAGCCAGCGCAAGGTTTTTTTACCGGTGATCCGCGCCTATCGCGTCGGCCCGGAGCTGGTCGCCTGGAGCGGCGGCAAAAACCTGCGCGAGCTGGGCATTCATCGCCAGACCGGCTGCTACATAGAGCGTCTGCGGCGTAACGGCATTCTCGCCAGCCCGGACGGTGATGCCATGCTGCAGCTGGGTGATGAGATTTCCCTGGTTGGTTACCCTGACGCTCACGCGCGGCTTGATGCCAGCTTCCGCAACGGTAAAGAGGTGTTCGATCGCGATCTGCTCGATATGCGCATCGTCACCGAGGAGATCGTGGTAAAGAACCACAATGCGGTAAATAAGCGGCTCAGCCATCTGAAACTCACCGATCACGGCTGCTTTCTGAATCGGGTGATCCGCAGTCAGATTGAAATGCCGATTGATGACAGCATTATGCTGAATAAAGGGGATGTGCTGCAGGTCAGCGGCGAAGCGCGCCGTGTGAAAAGTCTGGCCGATCGTATTGGCTTTATCGCCATTCACAGTCAGATAACTGACCTGCTGGCTTTCTGTGCTTTCTTTATCATCGGCCTGATGATAGGGATGATCACATTTCAGTTCAGCAATTTCAGTTTTGGTATCGGCAATGCCGCAGGCTTACTGTTTGCCGGTATTATGCTGGGCTTCCTGCGCGCGAACCATCCGACCTTTGGCTATATTCCGCAGGGCGCTCTGACCATGCTGAAAGAGTTCGGATTAATGGTTTTTATGGCAGGCGTCGGGCTCAGCGCCGGCAGTGGACTGCAGCACGGCCTCGGTAATGCCGGAGCACTGATGCTGCTGAGCGGGCTGCTGGTCAGCCTGGTGCCGGTGGTTATCTGCTATCTGTTTGGCGCTTACGTACTGCGCATGAACCGCGCGTTGCTGTTTGGTGCCATTATGGGCGCGCGCACCTGCGCGCCAGCGATGGAGATTATCAGCGATACCGCGCGCAGTAATATTCCGGCGCTGGGCTATGCCGGCACCTATGCGATTGCCAATGTGCTGCTGACGCTGGCCGGCACGCTGATTGTGATTATCTGGCCGGTGCTGGCGGGATAAATTATTTTTGCCGGCCCGGAACCTTTACCGGCCGCCAGCGTCTGAATAAGTGCCACTGCTTTTCTTTGAAATCCCCGGATTGAGGAGCCCGCCAGTCTTTTTATGACTGACGGGTTTTTTTATTTCTGCCGGTGGTGCCTTAAGGTTGCGCTAAGCGAATCGCGCCATGCTGTGATCCTGACTTTTTTAGCGATCACTCTTCATGCAACTGTCATCAAAGTTAAACACTTCCACAACCTGCTACCGGAATCGGAGCGGGACTATTTATTCTTTTTCTACCCGCTTCTACGCTATCAACCTCATTTTACTGGCTATTCTGGCAGCGCTGTTTATTTACTTCTCACGCGATGAGCAGCTGGATATCGCTATCAGTCAGTACTGGTTTGACCCGCTTACGCAGCGCTTTCCCTGGCAGCACAGCCGCTGGCTGGATGTCATTAATCATCGCATCGCCAAGGATGTGATCATTGCCGGAGCCGTGCTGCTGCTGTTTCAGGGAATACGGACCCGTAATGCGCGACAGATGCTGGTTGCGCTGCTGTTTGGTCTGGGCCCGCTGGTGGTGGGGATCATCAAAGCGCATAGCGCGCACTCCTGCCCCTGGGATCTGGCGATGTTTGGCGGTAAGGCGCTCTCCTTTCCGCTGCTGGGCAGCGTCCCCGCCGGCAGCGGACCCGGCGGCTGTTTCCCGGGCGGACATGCGTCGAGTGGCTTTGCGGTGATGGCGCTGTTCTTTCTCTGGTGGCCGGAGCATCCACGCCGCGCGCTGCTGGCGCTGTCTGCAGGCGTCACTCTGGGATTGCTGATGGGGTTTGGTCAGGTGATGCGCGGTGCGCACTTTTTTTCACACAATTTATGGGCCGGCTGGTGGGTCTGGCTGGCACAGCTGCTGACAGTAGCCGGTATTTCTTTTTGGGTTAACAAAACGAGGATAGCTAAACGGGATGGAAGCGATTAACCACACCCTTTTTTTATGGATTAATGCCACGCCAGCGTCACCGCTCTGGCTGCTGAACCTGGCCACGTTTATCGCAAAGGATCTTATTGCGATTGTGCCGCTGCTGATCGTAGCCCTCTGGCTGTGGGGGCCGCGTGAACAGGTGCAGTCCCAGCGTGCTCTGGTTCTGAAAACCGGTATGGCGCTTATCTATGCGCTGCTGATCTCCTGGTGTACCGGCCAGCTGCTGCCCCATCCGCGCCCCTTTGCCATTGGCTTTGGCCACCAGTTTCTGATGCACGCCGCAGACGACTCCTACCCGAGCGATCACGGCACAACCATTTTTACCTTTGCTCTTGCCTTTATTTTCTGGCACCGGCTCTGGTCCGGTATCCTGCTGCTGGCCATCGGCAGCGCCATCGCCTGGTCACGCGTCTACCTGGGCGTTCACTGGCCGCTGGATATGATCGGGGGGTTCCTGGTAGGTATGCTGGGTTGCCTGGCCTCGCAGATGGCCTGGCAGCTCTATGGCGATCGCCTGCTGGCGATGACGCATCAGGTTTATCGCGTGCTGTTTGCTATGCCAATTCGTAAGGGCTGGATCAGGGAATAAGCGCGCTGAGCAGCGCGGGGCTGGGTGGCTCAGCAGCGCGGGGCTGGGCGCTCAGCAGCGCGGGGCTGTGTGCGGCAGCACGCGGCACTGAGGGGATTCCGCCCGCCAGACTTCTGGCAGTTTCAGCGGCATTGCCGCACGCGGACGGGCTAAGGGGCGGGTGGGCGCGCCCCTTAGCAATCCCCGCCCCGCGCCGTCCTCGCGAATTCCCGGGCTTATCCCTCCGGCCTTAACGGACCGCGCGGATTCGCTCCTGCTCACCCCGCGCTCTCGCCGGCGTCCTGCCGGCTCGTCCTGGCCGTCACGCTGCGCCCGGCGCTGCGGATAGCGCCCCCTCCCCGCCTGCATATTCATTTTTTCATTCTTAAAAGGTCGCAGGGTCTGAACCTGCGGACAGAACCCACAGCCATAAAAAAACATAATAGAGAGAAAAAAGCAGCAGCAGCGGGAAGCGCCATCCGGGTCCGCCGGGGGAGGGCGCGGTTCCGGGATGAGCCGACAGGACGTCGGCGAAAGGGCGCGGTGAGCAGGAGCGAATGGCGGCCGGTCCCCGGGAAGCGGGCGTGAGCGAGGGAACCGCGCAGCGGCGGACGGGGCTGGCGCAGGGCCGGGGAGTGCAGAGGGCGCGGCCTGGCGTCCTCTGCCCGGTCGCCGTGCCGGGGCAGAGGCTGCTGCCGCCGCTGACGGCGAACGGAACCAGCGCTTAATCCGGAACCCGCGCCTGCGCCAGCGCCAGCGTCCTAACTAAACCACTTCCCGAACCAGCCGTGGAATTTCATCATAATAAAATCCCAGATACGCCCGACAAAGCCGCCTTCCGGCACGGCTTCCATTGCCACCAGCGGGCGTTGCTCAATGGTTTTCCCGTCCAGCTGAAAATCGATAGTGCCGACAACCTGATTTTTGGCGATGGGTGCTTCCAGCTGCGGCGTATTGAGGGTAAAGCTCGCTTTCAGATTTTTCATCTGCCCCTTAGGCACGGTAATGGCGGCATCTTTCGCTACGCCAAGATTTACCTCTCCCTTGTCACCAAACCAGACGCGCTGGCGGGCAAATGGCTTATCGGCCTTGATAGGCGTTACCGTCTCATAAAAACGGAACCCCCAGGTCAGCAGCTTTTCACTCTCACGAAACCGAATGGCATCGGTTTGCGCACCCAGCACTACGGAGACCAGTCGCATATCGCCATCAACGGCAGACGCGACCAGATTGTTGCCTGCGCCTGAAGTATGTCCGGTTTTAATGCCGTCCACTTTCAGGTTAGAGCTCCAGAGCAGCCGGTTGCGGTTGCGCTGTTTAATATTATTAAACGTGAACTCTTTCTCGCTGTTCAGCGCATACTCGTCCGGCACATCGCTTATCAGCCGCTGGCCGATAATCGCCATATCGCGGGCAGTGCTGTATTGCCCTTCCGCGTCCAGCCCGTGCACCGTCATAAAATGGGTATTTTGCAGGCCAAAGGCTTTCACATAGTTATTCATCAGTCCGATAAACGCATCCTGACTGCCGGCAACGTAATCTGCCAGCGCAATACAGGCATCGTTACCGGACTGAATAACAATGCCTTTATTTAATTCTGATACCGGAATGCGGTCGCCAGGCTTGAGAAACATCAGCGATGAGCCGCGCAGCTTGGGATTACCGGTTGCCCAGGCGTCCTGGCCGATCGTTACCATATCCCCGTTGTTAATCTTTCCGGATTTCAGCGCCTGCCCTACCACATAGCTGGTCATCATCTTGGTCAGACTGGCGGGATCGAGCCGCTGATCGGCATTCGACTCAGCCAGCACTTTGCCACTGTTGTAATCCATCAGCACCCAGGCTTTAGCCTCGATTTGCGGGGCGGCCGGGGCGTCAACGGCCTGAGAAACCGCAGGAAAAATAAACAACAGCGAGGAAGCAGCCAGGGGCCGTAATAACGATGCGCAAAGGTGTAGTTTCATGGGCGTAACCAGATTGTCCTTGTAAAATCGGGGCTTTCGCGGGCGGGGGAGATCTCGTGTAAAACGCTAACGGTTCACGCGGGCGAAAAAAACCGTTGAATCGTAAAGTTAATTAAGTTTTCTTATATTAATCCAGGTGAGCCTCCTGTCAGGCCCAGTGTAAGCCGTCACCGGCGGTAAAAAAACTGCGCACAATTCTGAATTTGACTGAAAAAGCTAAGCCTGTCACAAAACTCCGCTACGCTGAAACCAGCCAGCCTGAGGAGAGCGTTATGGATCTTGCCGTGTTCGATCTCGATGAAACCCTGATAAGCGAAGACAGCACCAGCCTCTGGTTACGGTGGCTTGTCTCACAGGGATTTGCGCCTGAAACAGTGATTGATGAGGATCGCAGGCTGATGCAGCGTTATCACGCCGGTGAGCTGCCCATTGAAGAGTATATGCACACCACGCTGGCGCCGCTGGCTGGCATGGCCACGCCGACCGTGGCTGGCTGGATAAGACGCTTTATCCACCGCGACATCCTGCCGCGTGTGTTTCCTGCCGCGCGGGAGCGTATTCAGTGGCATCAGCAGCGCGGCGATAAGGTGCTGATCGTTACCGCCAGCGGCGACCACCTTGCCATTCCTATCGCTGAGCGTCTGGGCGTGGACGGTGCGCTGGCCATCCATGCTGAAGTGGTTGATGCGCGCTACAGCGGATCTATTCTCGGCACCGCAACCTATCGCGAAGGCAAAGTGGTGCGCCTGCGCGACTGGCAGACCCGTCAGCAGGCGCTCAGTTTTACACGGACCTGGGCCTACAGCGACTCGTTTAACGATCTGCCGCTGCTGACCTGGGCCGATCACGCCTGGGCAGTCAATCCGGATGCGCGTCTGCAGCATGAAGCGGAGCAGCGCGGCTGGCAGATTTGCCGCTGGGCGCGCTGACTAGTTGCGTGTTGCAGCCTGCTCCGGCTCCGGTCCCACCCGAAGCAGTTTACCGCTGGCCTCATCAGTCAGTACATAGAGCCAGCCATCCGGCCCCTGACGCACATCACGGATGCGTTCGTTGCGATCGGTCAGCAGGCGCTCTTCCTCCGTAACCCGATCGCCCTCAACGCGCAGACGGATGAGGCTTTTCTCTTTTAACGCACCGATAAACAGCGCATTTTTCCACTGCGGGAAGCGCGTGCTGTTGTAGAACGCCATGCCGCTGATAGCCGGTGACACCTTCCACCAGAACAGCGGCTGATCGGTTCCGGCTACATGGGTGCCTTGCGCTTCCGGTACCGGCTGCCCGCTATAATCTATGCCCCAGGTGGCGAGCGGCCAGCCGTAGTTGTGGCCCTTCTCCAGCCGGTTTACCTCATCGCCGCCACGGGGCCCGTGTTCACTTTCCCACATCTGCTGTGTCCAGGGATTCAGCGCCAGCCCCTGAGGGTTACGCACGCCATAGCTCCAGATCTCCGGACGGGCACCCTCTTTGCGGACAAACGGGTTATCCTGCGGCACCCTTCCCTCCTGCGTCAGACGAACAATTTTGCCTGACAGTTTATCCAGCTGCCGGGCGCTGCTGCTGACAAAATTGTCGCCAAACGCCACATAGAGAAAGCCCTGCCGGTCAAACGCCAGCCGGGTACCCAGATTCGCACCGCCGGAGAGTTTTGGCGTCTGCTCCAGCACCACGCGAAATCCGTTAAGCTTCTGCCTGTCCTCACTCAGCTGGCCATACCCCACGACCCCGCCGGCGCGCCCGCTGGCGTCAGCCGTGGTATAACTCAGCCAGACGCGGCGGCTTTGCGCGAAGTCAGGCGCCAGAACCACATCCAGTAATCCACCCTGCCGCTCAGCCCAGACCTGCGGCACGCCCTGGATCGGCTGCGACAGACCGCTTTCAGGTTGCCAGCTGCGCAGCTGACCGGTGCGCTCAGTGATAAGCAGCGTGCGATTATCCGGTAAAAAGGCCACGGCCCAGGGATGAGAGAGTTTATCCTGCAGCACCTGTACCGTCACATCCGCGGCCAGCGCCAGGGAAGAACCGCTTAGTGCGCCGGAAATCAGCGCTGTTCGCCAGATATGCATAGGTTGCTCCTGTGTTCACTCTGCCGTTAAGGGTAGACAGCGCGCGCGCAGCAGCGGATGAAATTTACAAAACATTAAGCCCGGCGGAAGCCGGGCTGGAGGGAATTATTCGAAGCAGGTTTCAGGGTTATCAGACAGGCAGATAAACTCTGCGCCGCCTTTCGTCAGGGCGTTGATTTTGCCCGTTTCGATATCGTAAACCCAGCCGTGCAGACGCAGCTTGCCTTTACGCAGCGCGACAGAGACAGAAGGATGCGTTTTGATATTGTTCAGCTGCGCAATAACATTCTCTTTCACCATCTCATTAAGGCGCACCTCAACAGAATCGTAGTTACGTTCATCAACCACAGATTTCGCGGCGTTAGCGTAGTGCAGCCAGTGATCGACCGCCGGCATGTTTTCCAGATCGGCATTAGAAGCGATAGCGTTCATCGCGCCACAGTTAGAGTGGCCGCAAATGATAATTTCCGTTACGCCCAGCGCCAGTACCGCATACTCGATAGTGGCAGAGACGCCGCCTGGCTCCGGGCCAAAGGGCGGCACAATGTTGCCGGCGTTGCGGATCACAAACAGCTGACCCGGCTCCTGCTGGGTGACCAGCTCCGGTACCAGACGGCTGTCTGAACAGGAGATAAACAGCGCTTTAGGATTCTGGTTGGAAGCCAGACTCTTGAAAAGATCCTTCCTTTCAGGGAATACGTTCTGTTGAAAATTCAGAAAACCTTTGACGATCTCTTGCATTTGTCTGCTCTCACTCTATGCACTGCTGCGCTGTCATCTCGTAGCCTGCCAGCGCATGCGTTTAAATTCTTCAGCGTTGAGAATAAGTTACCTTCAACAACCCGTCATTTAAGCAAAATCGCAGCCACCGCACAACCCGCTACAGGCTGAAATACCCGGCGTCAGGCGGCGCCGCGCACTCTAAGCATAGCGCTGCATTCGTATTTTGCTGTCAGGCAGATTATCGCTTCAGCTATACATTTTCCGCTGCAACCTCTGTACAATCGCGCTCCTGTCCATACTAATTATGATGAATTTTTATCCTTATGAGCCATGTCACTAATCCGCCACGCGTGGGCTTCGTCTCACTCGGTTGTCCTAAAAACCTCGTTGACTCAGAACGTATCCTGACGGAACTGCGTACTGAAGGCTATGACGTGGTACCACGCTACGATGACGCGGAGATCGTTATCGTTAACACCTGCGGATTTATTGACAGCGCGGTTCAGGAATCTCTGGAAGCGATTGGTGAAGCGCTGAATGAGAACGGCAAAGTGATCGTCACCGGCTGTCTGGGTGCCAAAGTGGATCAGATCCGCGAAGTGCACCCGAAAGTACTGGAGATCACCGGTCCGCACAGCTATGAGCAGGTACTTGAGCACGTGCATACCTACGTGCCTAAACCTGTGCATAACCCGTTTCTGAGCCTGGTGCCTGAGCAGGGCGTGAAACTGACGCCGCGCCACTACGCCTATCTGAAGATCTCAGAAGGCTGCAACCACCGCTGTACGTTCTGCATTATTCCGTCCATGCGTGGCGATCTCGACAGCCGCCCGATTGGCAGCGTGCTGGATGAGGCGAAGCGTCTGGCTGAGTCGGGCGTGAAAGAGCTGCTGGTGATCTCACAGGACACCTCGGCTTACGGCGTTGATGTGAAACATCGCACCGGTTTCTGGAACGGCGCGCCGGTAAAAACCAGCATGGTGAGCCTGTGCGAACAGCTCGCGAAGCTCGGCGTCTGGGTGCGTCTGCACTATGTTTATCCCTATCCGCACGTCGATGATGTCATCCCGCTGATGGCAGAAGGCAAAATATTGCCCTACCTCGACATTCCGCTGCAGCACGCCAGCCCGCGTATTCTGAAGCTGATGAAGCGCCCGGGCGCTGTGGAACGTACGCTGGAGCGCATCAAGCGCTGGCGCGAGATCTGCCCGGAGCTGACGCTGCGCTCTACGTTTATCGTGGGCTTCCCCGGTGAAACCGAAGAAGATTTCCAGATGCTGCTCGACTTCCTGAAAGAAGCGCGCCTCGATCGCGTAGGCTGCTTCCAGTACAGCCCGGTAGAAGGTGCTACCGCTAATCAGCTGCCGGATCCGGTTCCGGAAGAGGTAAAACAGGCGCGCTTTGACCGCTTTATGCAGCTGCAGCAGCAGATCTCCAGCGAACGTCTGCAGGAGAAAGTCGGCCGCGAAATACTGGTGATCATCGATGAAGTGGATGAAGAAGGTGCCGTCGGACGCAGCATGGCAGACGCACCGGAAATCGACGGTGCCGTCTATCTCAACGGCGACCGGCAGGTAAAAGCAGGTGATGTGGTGCGGGTGAAAGTGGAACACGCCGACGAATACGATCTGTGGGGCAGCCGCATCTAACCATATTTCTTCTGATGCGCTTTTTTACGCGCCAGATAATCTTCATCAGCGCGTAATTTATCCCAGCACGCTTTAAAGATGGCCGCCGCGGCGGCCTTCTCTTTCTCTACCGTCCGCGGCAGCTCTTTGCCATCAGCATCATATTTACGCCCGCCCTGATGATTGCTGTAGCGCCGGGCGCGCGTATATCCCATCTGAATAAATTTGCGTGCCATATCCATACCGACAAAATCATCTTTCTCGCGATAGTCTTCAAACAGCTGCATGATTTTTTCAGACGACTCTTTCGCCACCTCGACGGTGCGAAAACGCCACCAGGGCAGAATCTCGCTTTTGTAAGGCTCTACCATCAGTACGCCCTGCTCACCCCGCCCCACGCGATAAAGCTCAGGATGCTGTCGCAAATCGAGATTTTTATAATCCTGCTGATAGTCAAACGGTTCCATCTCTTTTCTCCTTTGCGCCCTGACCTGTGATCGGAACTGCTTTGCGCCGGCAGCATGCTTACCGGCAGAGCAACGTCCTGCGAAACGGGCCGGGGAAAATCTGTGAAAGCGTTATTGCTGCTCCTTTAATATTAGACACATTTAGTGGCCCGGGCCGGTCCGCTGCTCAGCTTTTCAGTTTTGGATCCAGCGCATCGCGCAGACCATCACCCAGCAGGTTAAATGCCAGTACGGTCAGAAAAATCGCCAGACTGGGAAAAATAGCCACGTGGGGTGCCATCACCATATCCGCCCGCGCTTCATTCAGCATCGCTCCCCACTCCGGCGTGGGTGGCTGTGCACCGAGCCCCAGAAAAGAGAGGCTGGCGGCAGTAATAATTGAGGTGCCAATCCGCATCGTGAAATAGACCATGATTGATGAGATCGTGCCGGGCAGAATATGCCGTAAAATAATGGTCCGGTCTGAAGCACCGATACTGCGCGCCGATTCGATATAAGTCTGCTGCTTCAGCACCAGCGTGTTACCCCGCACCAGCCGGGCGAACGCGGGTATGCTGAAAATCGCTACCGCCACAATGACATTGCTCATCCCGCTGCCCATAATGGCGACGACCGCAATCGCCAGCAGAATACCGGGAAACGCGAACAGTACGTCGCAGATGCGCATAATCAGGCGATCCCACCAGCCCTCATAGTAACCCGCCAGCAGACCCAGCAGCGTACCGATAAACGCACCGATAATCACAGAGAAAAAGCCCGCCATCAGCGAGATACGGGTACCAGCCAGCACCCGGCTGAATATGTCGCGCCCCAGCGAGTCCACGCCAAACAGATGCAGCCAGGATGGCCCTTCATTCAGGCGATCGTAGTCGAAATAATTTTCCGCATCGAAAGGCGCGATCCACGGTGCAATACAGGCCACCACAATCAGCAGCAGGACAAAACTGCCTGCCAGCAGCGCCACATGCTGCCGGCGAAAACGGCGCCAGAACTCACGCCACGGGGTACGCACCCGGTTTTCCGTCAGGTGCGGCAGCTGTTTCACCGCCGCATCGCGTCGCCAGTTATTCAATTGCGACTCCTTATTTGTAGCGAATAGCCGGATTAATCGCCGCGTAAAGCATATCGACAATCAGGTTGATCAGAATAAACTCCAGCGAAAACAGCAGGACTTCCGCCTGAATCACCGGATAGTCACGCATCTCCACTGAGTCCACCAGCAGGCGACCCAGACCAGGCCAGTTAAACACCACCTCCACGACGATAGATCCCCCCAGCAGGAAACCAAACTGCAGGCCCATCATCGTGACCACCGGGATCAGAGCGTTACGCAGCCCATGTTTTACCACCACCAGCGATTCGCGTACGCCTTTGGCCCGGGCGGTGCGCATGTAATCTTCCTGCAAAACCTCTATAAAGGAGGCGCGGGTAAAGCGCGCCATGATCGCCGCGACGGCAGCGCCCAGCGTGACAGAGGGCAGAATATAGTGCTGCCAGCTATCCGCGCCGACGGTGGGCAGCCAGCCCAGCTCCACGGAGAAAATCTGCATCAGCAGCATGCCCAGCGCAAAGGCCGGAAACGAGATGCCGGAAACCGCCAGCGTCATGCCGATACGATCGGGCCAGCGATTGCGCCATACGGCAGAAACAATCCCCAGCGCCATACCCAGCAGCACTGACCACGCCATACTGGCCAGCGTCAGCCACAGCGTCGGATAGAAGCGCATCGCAATTTCATCCGCGACCGGGCGTCTGGAGACCAGCGACTGGCCGAAATCGCCCTGCAGCGCGTTGAAAATAAAGTGCCCGAACTGCCGGATGAGAGGCTGATCCAGCCCCAGCTCGCTGCGTACCAGCGCAACAACGGATGCATCGGCTTCGGGTCCGGCAATCAGACGTGCCGGATCGCCGGGCAGCAGATGCACGAACAGGAACACCAGTACGGCAACAATCAGCAGCGTGGGGATCAGCCCCAGCAATCGTTTAAAAAAGTAGTTGAGCATGCAACATCCTGCGCAGCAGTGGCCAGCCTGAACGGCTGGCCAGTCTGGTTACTTCAGATCCGCTTCGTCGAAATTAAACGAGGTATCCGGCATGACATAAAACCCGGTCAGGTTTTTGTTACTGGCAGAGAGCAGCTGCTCTACCACCAGCGGGATCCACGGGCGATCGTTCCAGATGCGATCCTGCGCATCTTTATACAGCTGCGCTTTGCGTTCACGGTCGGTGGTCTTTAACGCATCAGCCAGATCTTTATCCACCTGCGGGTTACTGTAAAACGCAGTATTGAAGATCGCTGGCGGCCATGAGGTGGTGGCGAACAGCGGCGTCAGCGCCCAGTCGGCTTCACCGGTAGAGGCGGACCAGCCGGTGTAAAACATGCGCACACCGCTCTCTTTCTGCCCCTTGCCTTCCACTTCCGCGGCCCGCTGTCCGGCATCCATGGCGGTGACTTTTACCTTCACGCCTACCTGAGCCAGCTGCTGCTGGGTAAACTGCAGCACCTTCTGCGCCGTACTGTGGTTATGCGAGGACCAGAGCGTGGTCTCAAAACCGCTGGCGTAGCCCGCTTCTTTCAGCAGCGCGCGCGCTTTTGCCGGATCATATTTGATAGCCGGATAACGCTGAGCGAAATCGATAGAGGGCGGCACGATACCGGTAGCGGGGGTGGCATAACCGGCAAACGCCACTTTTGCCAGCGCCTCGCGGTTAATGGCATATTCCAGCGCTTCACGCACTTTCGGGTTATCAAACGGCTTTTGCGTCACGTTGAGGCTGATGTAACGCTGCATGATAGAAGGCGTGGTCACTACGTTCAGCTTACCGTTGCTTTCAAGGCGTTTGGCCTGCTCAAAAGGAACCGGAAACGCAAACGTTGCCTCACCGGTCTGCAGCATGGCCGCGCGGGTGTTGTTATCCACGACTGGCCGCCAGGTGATGGTATCGAGTTTTGGATAGCCCGGCTTCCAGTAGCCCGGCCACTTTTTCACTTTGACAAAATCGGTCTGATTCCAGGTGTCAAACTGATAGGGTCCGGTGCCGACCGGATGGAAGCCAATCTCTTTGCCATATTTTTTCAGCGCGGTGGGCGAAATCATCGCCGCCGCCGGATGTGCCAGATTGTTGATAAACGCCGAGAACGGCTGCTTCAGCGTAATTTTTACCGTAAGCGGATCGACCACTTCCGTGGTCGCAATATATTTGAACAGGTTATAGCGTTTGAGATGGTTGTCGGGATTACTGGCGCGATCGAGGTTGACCTTCACCGCCTCAGCGTTGAAATCGGTACCATCCTGAAATTTGATGCCGGAACGCAGTTTGATGGTGTAGGTGAGCCCGTCATCGCTGGCCTGAGAGCTTTCGGCGAGCACGTTAACCAGCTTCATCTCCTTATCAAAGCTGAACAGCCCCTGATAGAAGGATTTGGCAACCGCCTGCGATAGCGTATCGTTGGCGTCATAAGGATCCAGCGTGGTAAAGGTCGAGCCCACGGCAATGACCGCATCTTTTGCCGCCCAGGCGGGCAGCGACAGCGCAGCGCTCAGCACGCCAGCCGTCATAATTCCGTTACGCATAATCTGGTGCATGATGGTGATTCTCCTGTAGTCCCTGTCTGCTGCGTCCTGGGTTCAGGACGCTCTGTTTTTGTCAGGCGCCACTGATCGCGTGGCGTGCCACAAAGTGTCCCGGCGCGACCTCCAGCAGCGGCGCGATTTCCGGCTCATCTCCCAGCGGACGTACGGCGCTGGGGATCTCATCAACCATTAACGCCCGTTCACGGTGCCGGTGTGCCGGATCGGCTACCGGTACCGCCGCCATCAGCTTGCGGGTATAAGGATGACGTGGCTGCTCAAACACCGCCTGGCGTGGTCCTATCTCAACGATCTGTCCCAGATACATCACGGCTACACGATGGCTGATCCGCTCCACCACTGCCATATCATGGGAAATGAACAGAAACGCGATGCCGGTTTCCCGCTGCAGATCAAGCATCAGATTGATAATCTGCGCCTGGACCGATACATCCAGCGCTGACACCGATTCATCCGCAATCACCACTTTGGGATTCAGCGCCAGCGCACGCGCAATACAGATGCGCTGACGCTGCCCGCCTGAAAACTCATGCGGATAGCGCTGCGCATGCTCCGGCTGCAGCCCTACCCGCTCCAGCAGCCAGGCAACGCGCTTCTCTGCCTGCGCGCGACTCATCACCCGGTGCACCAGCAGCGGCTCCATCACAGAAAAGCCCACGGTAAGGCGCGGATCGAGGGAGGCGTAAGGGTCCTGAAAAATAAACTGAATATCGCGCCGCAGCGCCGCCAGCGCGGCACCCTGCAGCGCGTCGATGCGCTGACCGTCAAAGGTAATGCTGCCGCCCTGACTGGCGACCAGCCGCAGCAGTGAACGACCGGTGGTCGATTTACCGCATCCCGACTCACCAACCAGTGCCAGCGTCTCACCGGCATAAAGATCAAAGCTCACCTTCTCTACCGCGTGCACCCGGCGCGTGACCCGGTTAAAGAGACCGCCACGCAGATCGAAGCGGGTGACCAGGTCGCGCACCTGCAGCACCGGAGGCCGATCGCGACGCACGGTATCCTGCGGCAGAGCCGGCACCTCTTGCCCGCCGGGGTGGAGCAGCGGAAATTTCGCCGGCAGTGGCTGCCCGCTCATTGCACCCAGCCGGGGCACGGCCGCCAGCAGCGCGCGGGTATAGGGCTGAACCGGTGCGTTAAACAGCTGCTGCACCGGCGCCTGTTCGATAACATCGCCGCGATACATCACCTGTACCCGATCGGCCATCTCAGCAACGACGCCCATATCGTGCGTGATAAAAATCACGCCCATCTGCATCTCTTTTTGCAGCACGCGGATGAGCTGCAGGATCTGCGCCTGAATAGTGACATCCAGAGCCGTAGTCGGCTCATCGGCAATCAGCAGCGCCGGCCGGCAGGAGAGCGCCATCGCAATCATCACGCGCTGGCGCATGCCGCCAGAGAGCTGATGCGGATAGCGCGACAGAATAGCGTGCGCATCCGGAATGCGTACCAGGTCCAGCATGCGACGCGCTTCAGCCAGCGCCTGCTGGTGACTCATTTTCTGATGTAAGCGCACGGATTCAGCAATCTGTTCGCCCACGGTAAACACCGGGTTCAGCGAGGTCATCGGTTCCTGGAAGATCATCGCCATGTCAGCGCCGCGCACCTGCCGCATCTCACCGGCTGACGCACGCATCACGTCCAGGATCTCCCCGTTTCTGCGGCGCAGCTTTATCTCACCGCTTATCTCGCTGCCCGCCTGCTGAATCAGGCGCATCAGCGCCAGTGACGTCACTGATTTACCTGAGCCGGATTCGCCAACCAGCGCCAGGGTTTCACCCCGCAACAGATCGAGCGAAAGATGACGGACCGCTTCAGTTTTGCTCTCTTCATGCTGAAAAGTGACGCACAGATCGCGTACCGCCAGCACCTGCTGCTGTTCCATTCTGCCTGCTCCTTAGCTGTCGCGGTAAATGGCTACCTCAACCGGACCCTCAACGTAAGCAAAGCCCCGGTACATGCCTTCGCTGTTAAACGGCAGTGCAAGATTGCCGTGTGCGTCAACCGCAATCAGACCGCCGCTGCCTTCCAGCTCCGATACCGTATCGTGGATGACGCTGGCGGTCGCCTGCTGCAGCGAACGTCCGCCATATTTCATCTGTGCGGCGACATCATAAGCCGCCAGCGTACGCATAAAGACTTCACCAGTGCCGGTACAGGAGACCGCAGCGCTGTCGTTGCTGGCATAGCAGCCGGCGCCAATCAGCGGCGAGTCGCCCACGCGGCCAGCCTGCTTGTTGGTCATGCCCCCGGTGGAGGTCGCCGCGGCAAGATTGCCGTGCAGATCCAGCGCGACCGCACCCACGGTACCCAGTTTGCGATCCTCATCCAGCGGCGTCGCGGCCACATCGTGATCCAGCGGCGTAGCGTCGCTGTCGCGCACGCGCAGCAGCTGCGCCAGACGTTCTGGCGTTGAGAAAAAGTCAGCGGCAACGGGCTTCAGCCCCTGTGCCACGGCAAAAGCTTCTGCGCCGGCACCGATCAGCAGCACGTGAGGACTCGCCTCCAGTACTTTACGCGCGGCAAGGATCGGATGTTCAATATGACTGACGCCTGCTACTGCGCCCGCCTGCAGCGTACGACCATCCATGATGCTGGCATCCAGCTCGTGTGTGCCCTGATGGGTGAAAACTGCGCCCCGCCCGGCATTGAATAGCGGACACGCCTCCAGCCGTCGCACTGCGTCAGTCACCGCATCCAGTGCGCTTCCGCCTGCGGCCAGAATCTGCTGCCCCGCTGCGATAATGTCGTGCAGCTGCTGCCGGTAATGCTGCTCGCGCGCCGCGCTCATAGTCGTGCGGGAAAGCGCGCCTGCTCCGCCATGGATAGCGATTACTGCTTTCGTCATTAGCTGCACCTGTCAGGATTATCAGCAGAAAAAACACTGATTTAGAATGGTTTTCATCATTTTCAGACAATTTTCGACTATAGGAAGCACCCGGCAGCTTGTAAAGCAGAAAGTGCATCTGCCCTCATAACCTTTTCTCAGGCTTTATAGCTTTTTCCTTTCGCGACAGACCTTGTTAAATGCCCACCGCGCGATCTGTGCGGCCGGATCAAACGGGTCTGGCCTTACGCCAGCGCCTTAACCCATAATAGGTTACATCTGACATTTATCCGTCCGGGAGAGATATGGAACCCAATACCGCTGGCTTAATTTCGCTGGAAGAGGCGCAGCAGATGATGCTGCAAACGCTGCAACCTGTGAGCGGAACCGAACAGGTTACCCTCGCTGATGCTGCCGGACGCATTACCGCAGAGTCGGTGATCTCACCGCTGAATGTGCCCTCATTCGATAACTCTGCAATGGATGGCTATGCGGTGCGGCTAAGCGATCTCAGTGCTGACGGGCCGCTCGCCGTCGCGGGCAAAGCCTTTGCCGGTGCCCCCTGGCGGGGCACATGGCCGGCAGGCAGCGTTATCCGCATCATGACCGGTGCCCCGGTACCGGCAGGCTGTGACGCGGTGGTCATGCAGGAGCAAACGGAACAACACGCAGACGGTATCGCGATCACCGCACCGGTAAACGCGGGTCAGAATATCCGCCGCATCGGTGAAGATATTCGCGCCGGACATCAGGTTCTGGCAGCGGGTGTGCGGCTGGGTGCCGCTGAGCTGCCGCTGCTCGCCTCGCTGGGTATTGCCCGGGTATCGGTGCGGCGCAGGCTGCGGGTGGCAATATTCTCGACCGGAGATGAGCTGCAGGCCGTGGGGGAACCGCTGGCAGAGGGCCAGATTTATGACACCAATCGCCTTACCGTCTCGCTGATGCTCAGCAAGCTGGGCTGCGAGGTTATCGATCTCGGCGTTATCGCTGATGACCCGCTCGCGCTGCGTCAGGCCTTTATGGCAGCAGACAGTCAGGCCGATGTGGTTATCAGCACCGGGGGCGTCTCAGTGGGTGAAGCGGATTTTACCCGGGAGATCCTCGACGAACTCGGCACCATAGGCTTCTGGAAACTGGCGATCAAGCCGGGCAAACCTTTCGCGTTTGGCCAGCTGGCCAATAGTCTGTTCTGCGGGCTGCCGGGCAACCCGGTCTCTGCCGCCGTGACCTTTTATCAGCTGGTCCAGCCGCTGCTGGTCAGGCTGAGCGGTCAGACAACACCGGCAATGCCGCTGCGCCAGCGTGCGCGGACGCTGGACCGTCTGAAAAAATCACCGGGACGCCTCGATTTTCAGCGCGGGGTGCTCAGCCGCAGCAGCGAAGGTGTGCTGGAAGTTCGCTCCACTGGTGCACAGGGCTCTCACGTTTTCAGTTCGTTTGCGCAGGCCGACTGCTTTATTGTGCTGGAGCGCGAACGCGGTACGGCAGAAGCGGGTGAATGGGTTGAAGTTGAGCCTTTTAACCCTCTGCTGGAGGGGTAATGACACGCGAACTTACGCATGAAGAGATGCTGCGCTATAACCGGCAGATTGTCCTGCGCGGCTTCGACTTCGCCGCACAGGAGCAGCTCGCAGAGTCACGCGTGCTGATAACGGGCCTGGGGGGGCTGGGATGCGCGGCCGCACCCTGGCTCGCCTCCGCTGGCGTCGGACATCTGACGCTGCTCGACTTTGATACCGTCAGCCTGAGCAATCTGCAGCGGCAGATCCTGCATCGCGATGAAACGATTGGCCAGCCCAAAGTCGACTCTGCGCGCGCGCAGTTAGCCGCAATGAATCCGCACTGCGTGATTGAAACCTGTGACATGCAGGCTGATGACGCAGCCCTGAGTGCGCTGATTACGCGGCATGATGCGGTGCTGGACTGCACAGATAATGTGGCTACACGTGAACAGCTGAACCGCCTCTGCTTCCGGCAAAAAGTCCCGCTGATTTCCGGTGCAGCGATCCGCATGGAAGGCCAGCTGAGCGTTTTTACCTGGCAGCCTGGCGAGCCCTGTTACCGCTGTATCAGCCGTTTGTTCGGAGAACAGACGCTGAGCTGCGTGGAAGCCGGCGTGATGGCCCCGCTGGTGGGCGTCATTGGCGCAATGCAGGCGATGGAGACGCTGAAACTGCTTACCGCGTTTGGTGAACCCGCCCGCTCACGCCTGCTGATGTATGACGCAATGCGTGCTGAATTCCGCAGTATGAAAGTAGTGCAGGACGCACAGTGTGACGTGTGTGGTGCCCCCTGAATGCAAACAGGCCGCCCGGTCGGGCGGCCTGTTAAGCAGACAGAAAGATCAGGGTTATGAAATACCCTGGCTGCGCAGGTAATCTTCGTAGTTACCGGTGAAGTCAACGATGCGCTCGCCTTTCATCTCCATCACGCGCGTGGCCAGCGAGCTGACAAATTCACGGTCATGTGAAACAAAGATCAGCGTGCCTTCATACATCTCCAGCGCCATGTTGAGTGATTCGATCGATTCCATATCCAGGTGGTTGGTCGGCTCATCCATAATCAGAATGTTAGGCTTCTGCATCATCAGCTTGCCAAACAGCATCCGCCCTTTCTCACCGCCCGACAGCACTTTGGCCGGTTTTTTGATGTCGTCATGGCTGAACAGTAAACGGCCCAGTACGCTGCGCACGGCCTGTTCATCATCGCCATCCTGCTTCCACTGGCTCATCCAGTCGAACACGCTCAGGTCTTCGGCAAAATCTTCGGCATGATCCTGCGCGTAATAGCCGATGCGCGCATTTTCAGACCATTTAACGCTGCCGCTGTCCGGGGTTAATTCGCCCACCAGCGTTTTCAGCAGCGTGGATTTACCAATACCGTTGGCACCCAGAATTGCCAGCTTCTCGCCCACTTCCAGCATCAGATTCAGCTTATTAAAGAGTGGGCCGTTATCAAATCCTTTCGTCAGCGCTTCCACTTCCAGCGCATTACGGAATAATTTCTTATCCTGCTCAAAGCGAATATAAGGGTTCTGACGACTGGACGCTTTAACTTCATCCAGTTTGATTTTATCAATCTGTTTCGCACGCGATGTTGCCTGACGGGATTTAGAGGCGTTGGCACTAAAGCGGCTGACAAAAGATTGCAGGTCAGCAATCTGCGCTTTCTTTTTCGCGTTATCAGCCAGCAGACGTTCGCGCGCCTGCGTTGCTGCGGTCATGTACTCATCGTAATTGCCCGGATAAACGCGCAGCTCGCCATAATCGAGATCCGCCATATGCGTGCAGACCATATTCAAAAAGTGACGGTCATGCGAAATGATGATCATCGTACTGTTACGATCGTTCAGTACCTGTTCAAGCCAGCGGATGGTATCAATATCCAGGTTGTTCGTCGGCTCATCAAGCAGCAGAATATCGGGATTAGAGAACAGCGCCTGCGCAAGCAGTACACGCAGTTTCCAGCCCGGTGCAATTTCGCTCATTGGCCCGTAATGTTGTTCAACCGGAATACCCACGCCCAGCAATAACTCGCCCGCACGTGATTCCGCGCTATATCCATCCATTTCACCGTAGGCGACTTCGAGATCGGCAACTTTGTAGCCTTCTGCTTCACTCATTTCTGGCAGAGCGTAAATACGGTCGCGCTCTTCTTTTACGGCCCAGAGTTCCTGATGCCCCATTATGACCGTATCCAGCACACTATATTGTTCAAAGGCAAACTGATCCTGACGAAGCTTACCAATACGCTCATTGGGATCGAGTGAGACATTGCCGTTGGTAGGCACGAGATCGCCGCCCAGTATTTTCATAAAGGTCGATTTACCGCTGCCGTTTGCACCGATTAAACCGTAACGGTTACCTCCGCCAAACTTAACGGAGATATTCTCAAACAGCGGCTTGCTGCCGAACTGCATAGTGATATTGCTGGAAACTAACACGGCATTGACCTTTGTTACACGGTGGATGAAAAAACAGCGGGCATTATGCCAGAGATGGGCTATATGAGCCAGTCTGCGCCGGGCAATGGCGCAGCTTTTCCGCAAACAGGCTGTTAGCAGATGCAAAATAGTGTTAACAGCATCCGTATCAGGCGATTCTGCCCTGCTGACGTTACGTCATCGTTATCAGTTAGCGCAGTTTGTTACATAAGATAAAAACATCAGCCAATAAAAAAGCCGGGGACAATATGTCCCCGGCTCCCATATACAAGGATTGCGTCGCTTATTTAATCAGGAAACTGTCCAGGCTCTTGCCGGCATCCAGCGCTTTTTTAATCGCTGCTGGCGTGCGTCCCTGGCCGGTCCAGGATTTTTCATCACCGTTTTCGTCGGTATAGGTATATTTAGCCGGACGCGGTGCACGCTTGGCGCGTTTTTTACCGGTTTCAAGTGCGCCCAGTAATTCGTTAGGATCGATACCGTCAGCCAGCAGCATTTCGCGATATTTAGACAGCTTCTCTTCTTTTTCGCGATTTTGCGCTTCTTCGGCTTCAACTTCTTCACGACGTTCAGTCACAACAACAGTTAATTTTTCCAGAATTTCTTCCAGATCGGTCAGCGGCAGTTCACGCGCCTGCGCACGTAATGTGCGAATGTTGTTCAGTACTTTAAATGCGTCACTCATCACAATGTCCTTGTTTAAGGGGTATTAATAAACTGTAGCGGCAAGATTACCCAATTCAAATAAAAAAATAAATTAATTTTGCAGACCGGATTATTCTTAACAGGTTCGCTTATTGTTATTGTTCAGTCAGGATAAGCCGTATCGGTTAACATTAAGCGTTAATAAACTGATAAAGTTTCCCGCCACCTGTTGCATTGATATCGATTTCATTTGCCGATCCCACGAGTGAAACAAGTAGTTAGCAAAATTTTAGTTTGTGACATCCTGCAGGCGAAGCGTAAAAATAATTAATCATGTCGCTCTTATTCACATTTATTGTACTTTTTTATTGATGTGGAAGTCAGCCTGACTATCGCCTAAAAAGAAAAACCGGCGAGCGCCGGTTTTATCAGAGAAATCTATTTTTTATCCGCTTTTCTGAGCTGATGGCCTCATTACCTGACGCGGCGATGTTTCCGTCAGCCAGTCGCGCAGATAATGCTCAATCTGTTCCAGTGAACGATTACGGGTTTCCGGTACACAGCAGAAAACAAACAGCGTACCGAACAGGCCGGCTGCCGCAAAAATAAAAAAGGCACCTGACAAACCCACCCATGCGAGAAGCAACGGAAACAGTAATGAGATAGTAAAATTCGTCAGCCACATGGCAAATACCGCCCCGCCCATAAATATACCGCGCAGCCGCGTCGGGAAAATTTCGGATAATAGCAGCCAGGTGACCGGTGATAATGCCCCCTGCTGAAAACTTAAAAACAGCAGCATACCCAGCAGGACCATATAGCTGCGCAGCATATCAGGCTGACCGTTTAACGTGTCCGGCATAAAGTAGCTGACGGATCCGATAAAGACCAGGCAGGCAGTGCACCCTATTTGTCCGATAAGCGTGAGGGTACGGCGGCCAATACGTCCAAGCAGCCAGATCCCGGCAAATGTCATCAGTACTGAGATAACCCCATTGGCGATAGTGGCAAACAACGCGGCATTATCATCCATGCCTACCGCCTTCAGCATCACCGGCGCATAGTACATGATGGTGTTGACGCCGGTAAGCTGCTGGATTGCTGCTATACCTGTGCCGATAAAAAAGAGCTTAAGCAGCCAGGGCTGACGCAACTCGCGCAGACGCGGACGCTGCTGCTGCTCCTCTTCCAGCGTCTCGGTGATTTCGGTCATTTCCCACTCTACGTCTTCACGTGCGCGGGTCCGCTCCAGGACTTTGCGGGCTTCAGCCAGACGTCCTTTCATCGCATACCAGCGCGGCGTATCCGGCATAAACATCATGCCAAACCAGAGCAGGACAGCAGGCAGCGTCGCCACCGCCAGCATCCAGCGCCAGGTACTCTCACCGCCCCAGGCGGCATGGAATCCGGCATTAGAGATGTAGGCCAGCATCTGGCCGGAGACGATCATCAGCTCCTGCATCGTCACCAGCTGACCGCGTTTATTGGCGGGTGCCATTTCCGCAATGTAGACCGGAACAGTAGCGGAAGCACCGCCGACGGCGACCCCGAGGACCAGGCGGAAGAAAATCATCCACTCAGCGTCTGGCGCCAGCGCCGTTCCCAGCGCGCCGGCAGCAAAAATGGTTGCCAGTACCAGAATGATTTTTCTCCGCCCGACCGCCGCGGCAAAATGCCCCGATATCAGTGCGCCAAATGCCGCGCCCAGCAGCAGGCTACTGGTAACGAGACCGGTGGTTAAAGGCGTCAGATGTATATCATCCCCCATAAACAGCAGCGCCCCGGAGATGACGCCGGTGTCATAGCCGAAAAGCAGTCCGCCCAGCGTGGCAACGGCCGCAATCACTTTAACGAAGGGTTCTGTACGCGTATTACTGTTCGGTCCTGAGGCTTTATTGAGGGTAAGCCAGGTTTCACGAGGCATAACTAACTCCATTTCTGAAAAGATGCATCAAAAATAGAGTATTTTTGCCATAAAAATTAAATATGAAATTTTAGTTTTGCCGTGTTCATCATAACCGATGCCAGGAAATTAGATACCGATCACATAAAACCAGCGCACTTGTCTGTTTATGTCAGCTGCAGAAAGCGTAAATTTAAATTCTTATATAAAAAGGAATATTTATTTCAATTATCAGGTCGCCCCGGTGACAGGACGACCTGACGGTCAGTTTGCCTGCGTGGCCGGGCCAAATACCGCATAATCTGGCAGGGTAACCTGCTGATAATTTTCCCATCCGCCGCCCAGTGCTTTGTAGAGCGCCACCAGATCGAGCGCGCTTTGCGTACGGGCCTGTACCGACTGTGCTTTCGCCTGCGCCAGCTGCCGCTGCGCATCCAGAACGTCAAGAAAGGTGGTCAGACCCTGCTTATAGCTGTCGCTGGCCAGATCAAATGTTCGCTGCAGCGCGCCGGTGGTTTCATCCAGTGCCGTAACCTGCTGCTGATCTGCCCGGTAGCTGACCAGCGCATTCTCTACATCCTGCAGCGCCGTTAGCACTGTCTGCCGGTAATCCAGCGCAGCGCTGGCCTGCTGAGCCCGGGCCAGCTTCACGCTGGACACCAGCCGCCCGCCCTGGAAGATCGGAATAGAGAGTGACGGACCAATGCTGAAGAAATGGCTGCTCCAGTCGTCAAGATAGCTGGCATCGGTGTTACGGACGCCGAGCTGACCGGTCAGGGAGAGATCCGGAAAGAGGCTGGCAACTGAGACGCCAATATTGGCGGTCTGCGCATGCAGCGTGGCTTCAGCCTGACGAATATCGGGCCGCCGGCGCGCCAGCGTCGCTGGGATCCCTACCGGTACCAGGCCAGGCAAGGCCGGCAGCGCTTTTACCGGCATCAGCTCATTATCCAGCGCGCCGGGCGTTTTGCCGAGCAGCACCGCCAGACCGTTCATCGCCTGCCGCGCCTGCGCCTCATACTGTGGCAGCTGTGCATTAAGCGAGGCGAGCTGCGCCCGGGCATTTTCCACATTTGTTGCCGGTGCCAGACCGTTTTGCTGCTGGCTTTGTGTCAGTTCCCAGGTCTCCTGCGCAACGTTGATCTGCGTCTGCAGCGTCGCCAGCACCGCCTGCGCTCCGCGCAGCTGCAGATAGGCACGCGCCACTTCAGCTTCCACTGAAATCAGCACGTCGTCACGCTGTGCAACAGCCGCCTGCTGCTGCGCATCGGCGGCTTCCATCTGCCGGCGTACCTTGCCCCAGATATCCAGCTCCCAGCTGGCATCGAAGCTGCCCTGATAGAGCGTTACAGAGTGATTCAGTCCATCCAGCTGTCCGGCGATATCATTATCCACCCGATCGTATACGCCATTGGATTTAAGCAGGCCTTTCAGACCCAGCTGCTGGCGCGTGACTTTGGCTGAGCCATTCAGAGCGGGAAACAGTCCTCCGCGCGCCTGCGCCAGCTGCTCGCGTGCACCGGCGATACGTAATACCGCCTGCTGCAGTGAGAGATTACCGCTGATTGCGCGATCGATCAGGCTATTGAGCTGCGGATCGTTAAAGCTGCGCCACCAGAGAGGGTTGGGTGCGGCAGCCAGTGGCTTAGAGGTTTCCTGTGATGACAGTGCGTGAAAGCTGCCGGGCGTCTGCGGACGCGGGGGCTGATAGTCGGGGCCAACGGCACAGCCCGCCAGCAGCGTCGTCAGCGTCAGCGGCAGCGCAACGCGTGAAAAGGTTCTCATTTTAGTGTGCTCCTGCACTGCCTTCGCTCTTGATCGGCGAAAGTAACCAACATAGAGGGATCAATATCATCGCGACAATGCTCAGTCCCGTGAACACGTCGATATAGGCCAGAATGCGCGCCTGAGCGATCATCTCCTGATAGAGCTGGCCCGCGGCAAGCTGCAGCGGATCGCCAGCTACCTGCGTAAAATCGCGGATCGCCTGAGCCCACTGCTGCAATGTCAGGTTGAACTGTTCGTTCAGTGGCGACATGTTGTGCACCATGTGCGCAGACCGCACCTGTTCGCGCTCGGTGATGCCGGCGGTGGCCAGTGAGATACCGATCGAGCCGGCCACGTTACGAAACATGGTAAACAGCGCGGACGCATCGGCGTTGAGCTTCTGCGGAATCGTGACAAACGCAATGGTGGTAAGCGGAACAAACAGAAAGCCCAGTCCGATAGACTGCGCGCTGCGCATCATAACCAAGGTTTTAAAATCAACGTCCGGCGTCAGCGTACTGGAGTAGAAAAAGGCCAGCGCCAGGCAGCTGAAGCCAAAGGCGATAATATAGCGCGTCTGCACTATTGGCATCAGCTTGAGCACCAGTGGAATAGTCAGGACTATCAGTATTGCACCAGGCGACAGCACCAGTCCTGACCAGGTGGCGGTATAGCCCAGGTCCTGCTGCGCCAGCTGCGGCAGCACCACTGAGCTGCCGTAGAGGATCATGGCCATACCGGCCATCAGCAGACCGGCAACCCAGAAGTTGCGATCTTTCATCACGCGAATATCCACCACCGGCTTACGCGCATAGAGCAGCCAGTAGACGGCGCCCACCAGCCCCACCGCTGCCAGCATGGCGAACAGACGGATAAAATGGGAAGCGAACCAGTCTTCATCTTCACCGCGATCGAGAAACACCTGCAGACAGCCCAGGCCAAGTGTGATCAGGCTGATGCCGATATAGTCAATTTTCAGCCGGCCTTTGGCCCACTTGCGCTCCCACGGCGGATCTTCAAGCAGCTGGTAAATCGCCAGCACCGTTAAAATGCCCACCGGGATATTAATAAAGAAGACCCAGCGCCAGCTGTAGTTATCGGTGATCCAGCCGCCCAGCGTGGGGCCGATCACCGGCGCCACAATAATTGCAATAGAGGAGAGGCCAAAGGCTTTACCGCGATCGGCAGGCTTGAAGTAGTCCAGCAGCACCGATTGCTGCACCGGCTGCAGGCCACCGCCAAAAAAGCCCTGCAGCACGCGAAACAGGATGATTTGCCACAGCTCGGTGGCAATGCCGCAGAGAAATGAACAGATAGTGAACATCACAATACAGATCAGGAAGAACTGCTTGCGGCCAAACAGGCGACTGAAAAAAGCAGATATCGGCAATACAATACCGTTTGCCACCAGATAGGAGGTCAGCACCCAGGTGGATTCGTCATAGCTGGAAGAGAGTGAACCCGCAATATGCGGCAGCGCAACGTTAACGATAGTGGTGTCCAGAATCTCCATGAACACCGCCAGCGTTACTGTGATGGCGACCAGCCAGGGGTTGCTGGCCGGGCGCCAGCTCTCGCCTGCACTCATTCTACCGTCACCTCAGGCTCTACCGAGAGCCCAAGCGGCAGCGGATGCTCGGGATCCAGTCCGCTATCAATTACGATTTTAACCGGAACGCGCTGCACAATTTTCACATAGTTCCCGGTGGCGTTCTCCGACGGGAAGGCAGAGAAACGTGAGCCTGACCCCATCTGAATACTGTCGACGTGGCCATGCAGTTTCATATCAGGCCATGCGTCCACGCTGATTTCCACTTTGTCACCCGGGTTCATGCGCGCCAGCTGCGACTCTTTGAAATTAGCGGTGATCCAGATGTCGGGTGACACCAGCGAAAACAGGGCTGACCCCGCCTGCACCAGCGTACCGAGCTGCACGTTACGTTTGGTGACAAACCCGTCGTAAGGCGCGCGCACTTCGGTATAAGAGAGGTTCAGCTCTGCAGTATTGAGCTGCGCCTGCGCCTGCTCTACCTGCTGCTGGCGCGCTTCAACGTTCGTTTCCTGTTGCCGGATCTGCAGTTTTACCTGCGAGGCGACTTCAACCTGCGCTTTAGCGCTTTGCAGCTGTGCTTCAGCCGAACGCAGCTGCGCCGCCGCGGTATCGATATTACGCTGGGACGTTGCCCGGGGATCCACACCGCGCTGACGGCGATAATCCGCCTGCGCATTCAGTAAGCTGGCCTGCGCGCTCGCCTGCTGCGCCAGCGCCTGGTCGCGCTGCGCCGGATACTGCACGCGCGAGAGTGCCAGCTGCGCCTGCGCCTGATGCAGCTGCGCCTGGGCCAGACCCAGCTGCGCTTTAGCCTGATCGCGCTGTGCAGCGCTGTCGCGCGGGTCGATCACCACCAGCAGATCGCCTTTCTTCACCCGCTGATTATCTTTAACCAGCAGCTGCACCACATAGCCCGAGGCTTTAGGTGCCACGGTGACCGCATTGCCTTCCGTAAAGGCGTCATCGGTGGTTTCAATATTGCGGGTGGTAAACCAGAACCAGAAACCCACTATCAGCATAATCACCACAACAATCGCGAGAATGATGAGCGGCTTTTTACCGGGGCGCTTGCGCGGCTGCTCTTCATCCTGGTTATCTTTATCCTGCTGCTGCGGCTGGTTCTTATCCTGCTGCGATTCGTTGTCGTTTTCTGACGGTTTTTGCGGATCCTGCTGCTGATTTTCGCTCATAATTTGTCATCACTGGCTGAAAGCCCGTTCCCCGGGCACAAACGGTCAACTTAACATTAGATAATAAATTGACAAATTCCAGTGTAACTTTACATAAGCAGAGACAGGCGGCACGTTCTGCCACAGTCGCTGAAAAGGCGCTGAACAGAGAGCGCCCGCAGACGAGAGAAACCTAGTGAAGCCACTGCAGCAGTAGCCAGCCGCAGAGCATTGACCACGCCAGCATCGGCAGTGAGTAGAGATGAAAACGCCACCAGACTGCTTTGTCCTGCGCCATGCGCAGCGCAATCAGGTTCGCCAGCGATCCCGGCAGCAGCCCAAAGCCGCCTATATTGACCGCCCAGGCGAGCACTATAGAGGGATCGGTTTTTTGCAGCAGCAGAATAGTGGCCGGAACATTACTGATAAACTGCGACAGGCCGATAGCCAGTAAATAGATACCGCCCTCCCCCAGCTGCCCGATGCGGGCGAACCACGGCTGCAGTGCAGGCAGATGCATGAGCAGAAAAACGTCGATAAACATCGCGACAAAGACCAGCAGCAGACTCCAGTCAATTGCGGCCAGTACACCTCGCGCCATCATCAGGAAACAGACCGCGACCAGCAGCAGCGCCCAGCCAGTCATCTTCAGCTCCAGCGCCACGATAAATATGATATAGAGCAGCAGACTTACGCTGAACAGACGCCGGCTCCACTGTTGCGCAGCAGCATCGCTGTGTTTGTCTATATGCTGCGCCGGGAAGCTCCACCAGGTCAGCGCGATCAGCGTTATCATCAGCACGGCCGCCAGCGGCAGCATCTGCAGGACAAATCCACCCACGCTCAGCGAACCGTGACTCCACAGCAGGATATTTTGCGGATTCCCGACCGGCGTCAGCAGCGATCCGGCATTGACCGCCAGCGCTTCAAAGATAATGAGCCGCGAAACCGGCAGATGGGAGAATTTACGCAGCGTCAGCGTCAGCGGGACCAGGATAAACAGTGCGACATCATTGGTCAGGAAGGTTGAAAGCAGCGCGGCAGCGCAGACCATAAACAGCGCCAGCGCGCGTTCATGCTGAAAGCGCTGAATCAGTCGTGCGCCCAGGACGTCAAAATAGCCGCTGTTTTCCAGCCCTTTCGTCAGCATCAGCAGGCCGGTCAGCGTCATAATGGTCTGCCAGTCTACGGAAGCCGGCAGCTGTGGCCAGCGATACTCTGCCAGCGGCAGCAGTATCACACCCAACAGTAACAACAAATGCAAAATACGGTCACGCATTAAGGATCGAAGCACAATGGGCATGATAGCGGCAGGCCTTATAAGTTAACGACTCTCATAAAATTTCTGGAAGACAGCCAGGGTTTCGTCACTGACGTGATGCTCCAGCCCTTCAGAGTCGCGTCGTGCGGTCTCCGGGCTGACGCCTAATGCCAGCAAAAATGTTTCAACGATATGGTGGCGAACGCGGCTTGCCTCCGCGAGTTTTTCGCCTTCAGGCGTCAGGAAGACGCCACGATAGGGTACCTGCTCTACCAGGCCTGTCGTGCTCAGACGCTTCAGCATTTTTGCCACAGTGGGTTGCGATACGCCAAGACGCGCCGCCATATCCACCTGACGCGCCTCACCAAATTCACGAATGAGATCGGAAATCAGCTCGACGTAATCATCAATCAATTCACGACGATGAGCTTCGCGCACCTGACGAAAGCCTTCAACATGCTCCTCAATATCCTTAAGCGGCCCCTGAGGGGTATTGATGGCATTTTTCGCACGACGACTCATTAAGCTTCCTCTTTATTATCTGCCGCACCTTACCTGCCGTGCGGACTGGCTGCGCTCATTGTAAACCAGGCGCAAATAAGCACAAATTTTTCATGAATAGTGTTGGCTAAAGAGTATAGCCAATGCTATATTTGTACATGATGTAAGCGAAAAGCGTGAAAAGGCAGCAGTGTCCGGTACGCAGCCGCGCTTACGCATCATCTGTTATTCATGGGGAGGTGAAGATGAGCACCCTGAAAAACTGCCTTGATTGTGGCAAATGCCCGCAAGCCGCTCAGCGCAAGCCCGCTTTTGATATCAAATCGCTGCTCTGCCTGTTCAGCCGCTCGCCTTTTGCGCTCCGTCTGATGCTGCTGGAAAAGCTCGCAGGCAAAAAGTGTGAACGCCCGTGCGAGCAGATTATCTGGCGCGGCTGAACGTCCGCAAGGCTACTGCTTAACCCGCCCAATGGCGGGTTTTTGTTTTTCTGCCCTGCTCTGCTGCAACTCAACACGCAGGCAAAAAAAAACGGCCCCCTGCGGGACCGTTTCATGTGCAACTCTGGTCTAAGCTAAACTTAGAAGCTGTAACCGACGCCAGCGATCCAGGTGCCTACGTCAACGTTGCGGATGCGGCTCTGCTCGTAGCCCACGTCCAGCGCAACGTTTTCAATTGGGTTAAACTGCAGACCTGCGCCGTAAGAGAAGCCTACGTCGCTGCTGTCAGATTTAGACTGACCGGCAGTTTCGTTCTGCTGGAATTTACCGTAGCCGATACCTACAACACCGTAGATGCTCGCCCAGTCATTCAGACGGTAAGCCGGACCACCGGTGAAGCCGTAGTACTGGCCTTTGTTGTAAACACCATCTTCAGTACGATCTTTTTCGGTGTAGGTGAAAGAACCGATCCAGCCCAGTGGGTTGGAACCGTCTTCGTAGCGGTATTTCAGGTTGAAGCCGTTAGCTTTGTTAGCAACGCCCTGATAATCGCTCTGTGCGTAACCGCCAGAAACGGTGCTCTGTGCCATGGCTGAACCAGCAGAAACTGCCAGTACACAAGCCAGTGCTGAAAGACATGCAATTTTTTTCATAACCACCTCAAATGTGAAAATACTTCTCTCCTGACAACGCTAAAAATATAACAAAAGTTAGGGAGAAACTCTGCCCGGATTTTGTTGTCCAAGAGATTGTTTGGTGTAACAGAAAGTTAATGAAGTTTCCTATGTCATTCATTTTACTTATAAAATACGCGGTTATTTAGTTCAATAATTCTGCAAACAAAAAATGCCTTTAAGTAAATTCCTAAAGTAATCTGACAATTCTTTACAAAATCGGCCCTGCAAATGGCTCTTTTTTAGCCATTTTCTGAAGCGTAACTGGCCTTATTTTCTCCCTGTCCGCCAGTATTTGCTTTAAGCTACTCCCCTTCGCTCACCCCTTATTTCCGGAATCGACAACAGGATGTCTGCGCCTCTTTCTCGCAAAAATAGCTTTCCCATATGGCTGCCCGTCGTCATTTTACTTGTCGCTATGATGTCACTGCAGGGTGGCGCTTCGCTGGCAAAATCGCTGTTTGACGTGGCGGGCGCGCCTGGCATCACCGCGTTGCGTCTCGGACTCGGAACGCTACTGCTTTGTCTCTTTTTCAAGCCCTGGCGATTGCGCTTTACCCCCGCGCAGCGCAAACCTCTGCTGATTTACGGTCTGGCGCTCGGCTGTATGAACTTCCTGTTTTACCTCGCCCTGAGAACCATTCCGCTGGGAGTGGGCGTTGCGCTGGAGTTTCTCGGTCCGCTGGCGCTGGCGCTGGCGGGCGCACGCCGGCTGCTTGATTTTCTCTGGATCGCCCTGGCGGTCGCCGGCCTGTGGTTTCTGCTGCCGATTGGTGACGGTGTCAGCCATATTGATCCGCTGGGCGCCCTGCTGGCGGTCGGTGCCGGCGTCTGCTGGGCAATCTATATTCTCGCCGGGCAGCGTGCCGGCGCGGAGCACGGTCCGGCAACCGTGGCAATGGGTTCACTGATTGCTTCAGTCATCTTTGTGCCGCTGGGGCTGCTGTTTGCCTCGCCCGGCATCTGGCACTGGGAAATTCTGCCGCTGGCGCTGCTGATCGCTCTGCTCTCCAGTGCCATCCCCTATTCACTCGAGATGATTGCAATGACCCGTTTGCCGGCGCGGATCTTTGGTACGCTGATGAGCCTGGAACCCGCTGTGGCAGCCCTCTCCGGTATGCTATTTCTGGGTGAACGGCTTACTCTGCCGCAGTGGCTCGGTCTGCTGGCGATTATTGCCGCGTCAGCAGGCACAACGCTCACGATGCGACAGAAAGCCCGGCTGAAAGAAGTCGCATGAACCACCTTTAATTATCTCTGGCCGCTGCAGCCTGTTATTTCAGCAGGCTGCAACAGCATCCGGAATCATTATCATTCCGTTATCGCATCGCTAAAGCTGTTATTATTTTGTCACACTGAAAATGCTTTTCAGCTCCATATAATAACTAACTGAATAATATACGTTATTGCGCAAGCATACTTATAAATCCGTCTCATGTCTTTATCTATCTCTGCTATCGGCCAGAACGCTTCAGCATATTTTATAACAGCTGCTATACTTATTTCCGTGCTTGATTAGGGCAACATCAATTAGAGGACATAAATGATGAGTACCGCAAAACTGGTTAAAAACAATGCTTCCGATCTGATTTACACCCGCAATGATGTGGCTGACAGCGAAAAGAAAGCCACCATTGAGGTGCTCAACCGTCTGGTTGTGGAATTCATTGACCTGTCCCTGATCACCAAACAGGCGCACTGGAACATGCGCGGCGCAAACTTCATTGGCGTGCATGAAATGCTGGATGGATTCCGTGCTGCTATTACCGAACATCAGGACACCATTGCTGAACGCGTGATCCAGCTGGGCGGCGTGGCACTGGGCACCACGCAGGTCGTAAATGATAAAACGCCACTGCAGAGCTATCCGCTGAATATTCACAGCGTCCAGGATCACCTGAAAGCGCTGGCCGATCGCTACGCCATTGTGGCTAACGATACCCGCAAAGCGATCACTGAAGTCAAAGATGAAGATACTGCAGATATCTTCACCGCAGCGTCCCGCGATCTCGACAAGTTCCTGTGGTTTATCGAAGCTAATATCGAATAATTATCAGAGGCGGGTTATCCCGCCTTTTTTATTGCTGCTGCCCCGCTTTTTTGACCCTGTTAACACTTCTTTCATCCCACTCTTTTCTTGTCATCATCCTGATGCACACTGTGGCTGCACCAAAAATGTCATATGCACCATAATGGTGCCCACAAATAGTGCATAGGTTCATTTTTCTGCAAAATCGTGTCAGCTGATAGCCCTGCAGCCGGTAATTTCGGGCTGTTATTAAAGTTGGCATAATTTTTTCATATGACAGCCGTAGTGCAGGCCATCAGGCCTGCAGAGCAATAAAGGATAAAATGATGAAGTCTCTGTTTAACGTCTCTGTGGCCGCGCTGGCGCTGGCCTTTTCTCTTTCTTCTACAGCTGCAGACAAAAAACTGATTGTCGCGACCGACACCGCATTTGTTCCTTTTGAATTTAAACAGGGAGACAAATATGTTGGTTTTGATATCGATCTCTGGGATGCAGTGGCGAAAGAGCTGAAGCTGGATTACACCCTGAAGCCAATGGATTTCAGCGGCATCATTCCGGCACTGCAAACCAAAAATGTCGATCTGGCCCTGGCCGGCATTACCATTACCGAGGAACGTAAGAAAGCGATCGACTTTTCTGATGGCTACTATAAAAGCGGTCTGCTGGTGATGGTACGTAATAACGAAAATGACATTAAAGGCATCGACGATCTCAACGGTAAAACCGTTGCGGTGAAAAGCGGGACCGGCTCGGTGGACTATGCCAAAGCGCACATCAAAACCAAAGATTTGCGTCAGTTCCCGAATATCGACAACGCCTACATGGAGTTAGCCACTAACCGCGCTGACGCCGTGCTGCACGATACGCCGAATATTCTCTATTTTATCAATACCGCCGGTAAAGGCCGTTTCAAAGCGGTAGGCGAGTCGATTGAAGCTCAGCAATATGGTGTGGCACTGCCTAAAGGCAGTGATGAACTGCGCGACAAAATTAACGGTGCACTGAAAACGCTGCGCGACAACGGTACTTACAACACAATCTATAAAAAATGGTTCGGTACTGAACCAAAATAATGCCTGCGTAAACGGGCTTATGCAGCAGGGCGCCCTTTGCGCCCTGCTTTTACCTTTTCCATTGCAACATATTCCGGAGTAACACCATGGAGTTTGACTGGAGCGTCATCTGGCCAGCCCTGCCGATTCTGATCGAAGGCGCCAAAATGACCCTGCTGATTTCCGTTCTTGGCCTGATAGGTGGCCTGATTATCGGCCTGGTGGCTGGCTTTGCCCGCGCCTACGGTGGCTGGATCACCAATAACGTCGCGCTGGTATTTATTGAGCTGATCCGCGGCACGCCGATTGTTGTGCAGGTCATGTTTATCTACTTTGCGCTGCCGATGGCTTTTCCCGATCTGCGTATCGATCCCTTCACTGCAGCGGTCGTGACCATCATGATCAACTCGGGTGCCTATATTGCCGAAATTACGCGTGGTGCCGTGCTCTCTATCAATAAAGGCTTCCGCGAAGCGGGCCTGGCACTGGGCCTGTCGCGCCGTGAGACGCTGCGCTATGTGATTATGCCGCTGGCCCTGCGCCGCATGCTCCCGCCGCTGGGCAACCAGTGGATTGTCAGTATTAAAGATACGTCGCTGTTTATCGTTATCGGCGTGGCGGAACTGACACGACAGGGCCAGGAGATTATTGCCGGTAACTTCCGCGCGCTGGAGATCTGGAGTGCGGTTGCCATTATCTATCTGATTATTACGCTGGTGTTGAGCTTTGTGCTGCGCCGTATTGAGAAAAGGGTGAAAATCCTGTGATTGAATTTAAAAACGTCTCTAAAAATTTCGGTCAGACGCAGGTTCTGCATGACATCAACCTGAAGATTAATCAGGGCGAAGTGGTGGTGATTATCGGCCCTTCCGGCTCCGGTAAGTCGACGCTGCTGCGCTGTATTAACAAACTGGAAGAGATCACCAGCGGCGATCTGATTGTCGACGGCATGAAAGTCAACGATCCGAAAGTTGATGAGCGCCTGATTCGTCAGGAAGCGGGCATGGTGTTTCAGCAGTTTCATCTCTTTCCGCAGATGAGCGCGCTGGATAACGTCGCCTTTGGTCCGATTCGCGTCCGTGGCGCGAAAAAAGAGGATGCTCACAAACTGGCGCGTGAGCTGCTGGGCAAAGTGGGCCTGGCTGAGCGCGCGCACCATTTCCCGGCTGAACTCTCTGGCGGTCAGCAGCAGCGCGTGGCGATTGCACGGGCGCTGGCTGTGAAGCCCAAGATGATGCTGTTTGATGAGCCGACATCTGCGCTTGACCCGGAGCTGCGTCATGAAGTGCTGAAGGTGATGCAGGATCTGGCCGAGGAAGGCATGACGATGGTGATCGTCACGCATGAAGTGGGTTTTGCACAGAAAGTTGCGTCGCGGCTGATCTTCATTGATAAGGGTACGATTGCGGAAGATGGCGATCCGGATACCCTGATCACCTCTCCGCCAAGCGAGCGTCTGCGCGAGTTTCTGCAGCACGTCTCCTGATGCGCTACGCACTCTGAATGAGGCCGCGCCGGGTAACCGGGCGGCCTTTTTTATCCGGCGCTTACCTTAGCGCTTCATCCGCTGTGCGCGGGTAGCGGGCGTCATAAAGCTCCAGGCGAGAAAGCGGCTCTGCTTCTGTCCCTGTGCCATGTTAACGATGCGTACCTCACAGGCCTCTACTGTGGCGAGCCGGTCGCGCAGCGCCGGAAGATTCTCTTTCCGCGAGACCAGCGACGTAAACCAGACAATGCTGCTGCCCTGCACGACGCTCTCATCAATCATACTGCCGATAAACGCCAGCTCACCGCCTTCACACCACAGCTCATTCTGCTGACCACCAAAATTGAGCGGCGCATTCTGCTTCAGTCCGAGATTGCGTACTTTGCGCTGACTGCCTGCTGCGGCATCAGCAGCCGAGGCATGAAACGGCGGATTGCACATAACAGCATGGTAGCGCTCGTTTTTATGGATCACACCGCTGAAAATCGCCTGCGGTTGTTTCTGGCGGCGCAGACGTATCGCACGCTGCAGCCCCGGATTGCCCGCCACAATCTGGCTGGCGGCGGCGATCGCCTCAGCGCTGGTATCTGTACCGGTAAAACGCCAGCCATACTCGGCGTGACCAATCAGGGGATAAATACAGTTGGCCCCGCAGCCAATATCCATGACATCAAGATCGCGCGGGAGCGCCCCGCCGTTGTCTCCCGCCAGCAGATCGGCCAGCGCGTGAACGTAATCCGCTCGGCCGGGTACCGGTGGCGTCAGATAGCCTTCCGGCAGCTGCCAGTTAAGGTTATAAAAGAGCTTCAGCAGCGCCTGATTAAGCAGCATCACCGCCTGCGGATCGGCAAAATCGATCGACTGTTCGCCGTGACCGTTAGGGCGAACCTTCGGCGCAAGCGGCGGATGTGCGGCGGTAAGCGCAGGAAAATCGTAACGCCCCTGGTGGCGATTGCGCGGATGAAAGGGCGTACTGGCGGCTGGCTTATTCATAGTCTCTCCGGAAAGTAAGGCGGGCGTAAGATACTCCGGCTGCTGCCAGCGCACAATCCGCTTACCGCAATTTTACGTTTACACCAGACTCTTTTAGCAACGTTTTTTGCAACGCACGTCGCCCGCCGCGATATGCCTTCATCTTCATTCAGGAGTTTTTATGACGCGCCATCGCTACAGCTACCAGCCCCGGGCCGGACACGGCCTGCCCCACGATCCACTGAACGCCATTATCGGTCCGCGTCCGATTGGCTGGATCAGTTCCCGGAGCCGCAGCGGTCAGGATAACCTCGCGCCTTACAGCTTTTTTAACTGCTTTAACTACCAGCCTCCGATTATCGGCTTCGCCAGCAGCGGCTGGAAAGACAGCGTGCAGAACATCAGCGAAAGCAAGGTGTTTGTCTGGAATCTGGCCACGCGCCCGCTGGCGGAAGCGATGAACGAAAGCTCCGCTTCGGTCGACAATGATGAGTTCGCGCTCGCCGGTCTGACGCCGGTTGCGGCCTCCCATATCGACTGCAGCATGGTGGCAGAGAGCCCGGTTAACTTTGAGTGTCGCCTGACGCAGCTGATCCGGCTGCAGGATGCGCAGGGCAACGAGCTGGAGAGCTGGCTGGTACTGGGTGAAGCGGTCGCCATTCATATTGATGAAGCGCTGCTGGAGGATGGTATCTATCAGACCGCCAGGGCGCAGCCGATTCTGCGCGCCGGGGGCCCTTCTGCCTATTACGGCATCAGCGAGGCGCAGCGTTTTGACCTGGTGCGCCCTGACGCGCGTAAACGGTAAGCGTTTAACGGCTTCCTGCCGTCAGTAGTGCGCCGAGCAGCTGCTGCAGCACCGGCTGCAGCTGTGAAGCGCGCGCCGGCTGCCAGGTGAAAGGCAGCGATTCATCCATGTAGTTGTGCTGCGCCAGCTCCAGCTGTACCGCCTCTACCCCCTGTGCCGGCTGACCATAGGCGCGCGTAATATATCCGCCTTTAAAGCGGCCATTCATCACCCAGCTGAATCGCTGCTGATCGGTACACACCTGCCTCAGCGCGTCGCTGACCGCCGCTGAGCAGCTGGCCCCATCATGGGTTCCCAGATTCAGATCGGGCAGCACACCGCTGAACAGCCGTGGTACCCGTGAAGCGATGGAGTGCGCATCAAACAACAGCGCGTAGCCATATTGCGCTTTCAGGCGCGCCAGCTCCTGCTGCAGCTGCTGGTGATAGGGCTGCCACAGCGTCTGCAAATAGCGCTGACGCGTCGCGCTATCCGGCGTCATGCCGGGTGCAAATACCGGCGTGCCATCAAACAGCGTCTCCGGCCAGAGTCCGGTGGTCGCTGTGGTATAGAGCGGCTGATCATCGGGCGGCCGGTTGAGATCGATAACAAAACGGGAATAGCGCCCGGTCAGCACGCTGGCACCGAGATCGTGCGCAAAATCATACAGCTGCGGCAGATGCCAGTCGGTGTCCGGCAGCGAACGTGCCGCGTCGCTCAGCCCCGCCGCCACCTCCGGCGTAAGCTGCGTCCCGGCATGCGGTATTGAGATCAGCAGCGGCAGCCTGCCCGGCGTAAAATCAAAACTCATTGTGCTTCTCCACGATAGATAACCCGGCACGGCAGTTCGCCGCCCAGCCAGTAAGCCAGCTTGCCCGGACGCGTCAGCGGCCAGTGAACAAAGCTGGCGACTTTGCCCGCCTCCAGTGAGCCGTGCGTCTGCTGCAGCCCCAGCGCTTTCGCGCCCCACAGCGTCACCCCCGCCAGCGCCTCCTCCGGCGTCATGCCAAACAGCGTGCAGCCCATGTTCATCATCAGCCGCAGCGAAAGCGCGGGTGAAGTACCCGGATTGGCGTCGCTGGCGAGCGCCATCGGTACGCCGTAGCGGCGGAATAGCGCGACCGGCGGCCGCTGCGTTTCGCGCAGCAGATAGAACGCCCCCGGCAGCAGCACCGCAACGGTACCGTGCTCTGCCATCGCACGGACATCCTCTTCGCTGGCGTACTCCAGATGGTCAGCGGAGAGCGCGCCGTAGCGTGCGGCCAGCGCCGCCCCGCCCTGCGCCGAGAGCTGTTCAGCGTGCAGTTTTACCGGCAGATCCAGCGCGCGCGCCGCATCAAACACCGCGCTGACCTGCGCAGGCGACAGCGCCAGATGTTCGCAGAATGCATCCACCGCATCCGCCAGATTTTCCTCTTTTACCTGCGGCAGCAGCCGCTGGCAGATGATATCGATCCAGCCCTGCGGGTTGTCACGGAACGCCGGCGGGATCGCATGCGCGGCCAGACAGGTTGCGATGACATCAGCCGGCACGCCGGCTGCCAGCTGGCGTATGGCGCGCAGCATTTTCAGCTCGCTCTCTTCATCCAGACCGTACCCTGATTTAATTTCTACCGTGGTCACCCCCTCCGCCAGCAGATGGGCCAGCCGCGCCCGCGCTGACGCCACCAGCGCCTCCTGTGACGCGGACCGCGTGGCGCGTACCGTGGCAAGAATGCCGCCGCCCTGCGCGGCAATCTCTGCATAACTGACCCCGTTGAGACGCTGCTCAAATTCCGCGCTGCGATCGCCGGCGAACAGCAGATGCGTATGGCAATCCACCAGCCCCGGCGTAATGATGCCGCCGCTGAACGTATGCCGCTGACGCGGCGCGAACGCCGGCAGTTCACTGCGCGATCCGACCCATACCAGACCGCCGTTATCCACGGCCAGCGCACCATCGGGAATGATGTTATAGCGTCCGTCACGCAGCGTAACGATATCTGCGCCCAGCCACAGGCTGTCGATCTGCTTCGCGTTATTCATGTCCGGTTCCCCGCGTGCGGACGATTTACACGTCCTGCTAAAGTATGTATATGTATATACAACTTTCCTGCCTGAAGGATCAACCATGACCACCTATTTTGCCCCGCGCGCCCGGCTGGCAGATGGCTGGCACCACCACGTTATGCTGGAGGTCAGCGATGCCGGTTTTATCACCCGCGTTACGCCAGACAGTACGCCAGGCGCTGCGATACCGCTGGCGGGGGCCGTCATTCCCGCCATGAGCAACCTGCACTCGCATGCGTTTCAGCGTGCGATGGCCGGGCTGGCCGAGGTTGCGGGCGATCCGCAGGATAGCTTCTGGACCTGGCGCGATCTGATGTATCGCATGGTGGCGCGGCTGACGCCACAGCAGGTAGGCGACATCGCCACCTGGCTCTATATAGAGTTGCTGAAAGGCGGCTACAGCCAGGTCGCTGAGTTTCACTATCTGCATCACGATCCGCAGGGCCAGCCCTACCCTGATGATGCCATGCTGCAGCAGGTAATGCTGGCCGCAGAGCGCACCGGTATCGGCCAGACGCTGCTGCCGGTGCTTTACAGCTACAGCGGTTTTGGCGCACAGCCTGCCAGTGCCGGACAGCGCCGTTTTATCCAGCAGACCGGCGTTTACCTGCAACAGCTGCAGCGCGTGGCTGCCGCCTGTGCAGATAACCCGCTGCTGAACTACGGCATCTGCTTTCATTCGCTGCGCGCGGTAAGCGAAGTGCAGATGCACGAGGTGCTGGCCGCCGCGCCGCGCGATCTGCCGGTGCATATCCATATTGCCGAGCAGGAAAAAGAGGTCAGCGACAGTCTGGCGTGGAGCGGCGAGCGTCCGATCGCCTGGCTGCTGCGCCGCTTCAGCGTTGATGCACGCTGGTGCCTGATCCACGCCACCCATCCGGATGAGAACGAGCTGCAGCAGCTTGCCGCCAGCGGGGCGGTCGCGGGGTTATGCCCGACGACCGAAGCCAACCTCGGCGACGGTATTTTTCCGGCGAGTGCCTATATTGCACAGGGCGGGCGCTGGGGGATCGGATCGGACAGTCACGTCTCGGTCAGCGCCCGGGAAGAGCTGCGCTGGCTGGAGTACGGGCAGCGGCTGCGCGACAGGCGACGCAACCGCCTTGCGCTGCCGCAGCAGCCGTCAGTAGGCGATCTGCTGTGGCAGCAGGCTGCTGCCGGGGGCGCTCAGGCATGCGGCATTCGCAGCGGCGTGCTGGCACCCGGCCTGCGCGCTGACTGGCTGGTACTGCGCGACGACCCTCTGCTCAGCGTGACTCCCTCCGACGCCCTGCTCAACCGCTGGCTGTTTGCCGGCGCGCGCAGCGGGATCCGGGATACCTTTGTTGCCGGCCGGCAGGTGATCGCTGACGGTCAGCACGCAGAGGAGGCGCAGGCGGCAGTCCGCGCCGCCGCCGCGCTGCGGGCGCTGCAGTGATGCACCGCTTCCGCTACGACGCGCTGCCGGTCAGCCGCTGGCGCAACGGCGGCGGCGAGACGCGCGAAATTGTCAGCTTTCCGCCCGGCGCGGCGGATTTTGGCTGGCGGGCCAGCATCGCCACGCTTGACGCCAGCGGCCCTTTTTCGCTGTTTCCTGGCGTGGATCGGGTGATCACCCTGCTGCAGGGCGACAGCCCGCTGCTGCAGAGCGGCCAGCAGGCGCACCGGCTGCAGAGACACCAGCCGTGGCGATTTGCCGGAGACGCCGCGGTACAGGCGACCGTACACGGCCGCTGCAGCGATTTTAATATCATGACCCGTCGCGACAGCTGGCGGGCGGATGTCAGCATCGTGCAGGACTCACCGCAGCAGAGCCTGCACGGCGTGGCTTATGTGTTATCCGGCGCGTGGCAGTGCGCCTCAGGTGACATGCTGCAGCTGGCGCAGGGGATCTGGTGGCTGGATGAGGCGCTGACGCTGGCACCGCAGAGCTGCGATGCCCTGCTGCTCTGGTGCCGGCTCAGCCGTGTCCTTTAAAACGTCCCAGCAGCTTATAGCGTGAGCCGGGATAGAGCAGCCGCGCATAGGTCACGATCTTACTGTCGCTCCATGTCTGACGCCGGATCAATAAACAGGGTTCATGCTCCTCCAGCGCCAGATGCCTGCGCTGGCGCAAATCGGGCAGTACCGCTTCAACAATATGCTCGCCGGCGGTCAGCGGCGCGACCCGCATCAGATAGGTATAGGGGGTGACGCTATGGTAATCCTGTTGCAGATAGTCAGGCGCCATCTGCGGGTTCACCAGACGATCTTCCAGCTGCACCGGCAGGTCGTTTTCATAGTGCACCATCAGCGAATGAAACAGCGGCTGGCCGGTGCGCATACCCAGCAGCGCCGCCTGCTCCGGATCTGCCCGCCCCTGCGCCAGCGTCAGGATCTGGCAGCGATGCTGATGACCGCGCTGCGCAATCTCATCCGCAATGTTATGCACTTCCAGCATTGCCGTGTAGCCCTTCATCTCTGCGACAAACGTACCCACACCCTGCATACGCAGCAGATAACCTTCAGCGGTGAGTTCACGCAGCGCGCGGTTGATGGTCATCCGGCTGACGCCCAGCTCGCTGACCAGCTCGCTCTCTGAGGGTACGCGCTGCCTGGCTTTCCACTCTCCGGCACGGATCTGGCTGATAATCGCCTGCTTGACGCGCTGGTAAATCGGTGCCGGTTCATCGCCCATGGCGGCGGCTAACTGCGCCAGTGCCGTTTGCTCGGTCATCTGCTGTTCCTTTCTGCTCTGAGAAGGAAAGTTTACTGGTCCGGCGGGCAGATGTATAGACATGCAGTGGTGCAGTCCGATCACGTCGGGTGCAGAGGCTGCTGCTTTAGCGTGCAGCAGATTAACTCCCTGACCTGCTCACCTGCAGTGCGGCACATTTCACAAATTACAGGGAAACTGGCATAGCGTTTGCTACTTGTATAGACAGGAATAACGTACCTGTGCTTCACTCGGCTTACTGCAGGCGAGTTCTATAACGCCCGGCGTTACGGCGTATTACTGCGCCTGCCACTTACTTGTATATACAGGAGTAGATCATGTCGCATGCACTGCAGGAAATCTGCCTGGAACCCGGCGAGGTGGATCTCGCAACCCTGCGTACTATCTATCAGCAGCCGGTGACGTTACAGCTGACGCCCGCGGCGCGCAGTGCTGTGCACCGCGCCCATACTACCGTCAAAGAGATCGTCGCGTCCGGCAGCGTGGTGTATGGCATCAATACCGGCTTTGGCAAGCTGGCACAGACGCAAATCCCTGCCGCCCGCCTGGCTGAGCTGCAGCGTAATCTGGTGCTGTCGCACAGCGTCGGTCTGGGCGATCTGCTGCCGGATAACGTCACGCGCCTGGTGATCGCCAGCAAGATTATCAGTCTGGCGCGCGGCCATTCCGGTGTACGCATTGAGCTGGTGGACGCCCTGCTGGCGCTGTTTAACGCCGGAGTTATGCCCTGTATTCCGGCGAAAGGCTCAGTGGGCGCGTCCGGCGATCTGGCGCCGCTGGCGCACCTGTCGCTGATGCTGCTGGGTGAAGGTGAGGTGCGCATTGCAGGCGAACGCCTGCCGGCAGCGGAAGGCCTGGCGCGCGCCGGTCTGACGCCGATTGTGCTCGGGCCGAAAGAGGGACTGGCGCTGCTGAACGGCACCCAGGTTTCTGCGGCCCTGGCGCTGCGCGGCCTGTTTGAAGCGGAAAATATTTTCTCTGCCGCGCTGATGGCGGGCGCGCTCTCGCTGGAAGCGATCAAAGGCTCCGTTAAACCTTATGATGCGCGTATCCATCAGGCGCGCGGCCAGCCTGGCCAGATCGCTGTTGCCGCCGCCGTCAGCTCGCTGCTTACCGGCAGCGGGATCCTGCAGTCGCATACCCATTGCGGACGCGTTCAGGATCCCTATTCCATTCGCTGCGTGCCGCAGGTCATGGGCGCCTGCCTTGATAATCTCAGCCACGCCGCGCGCGTGCTGCAGATTGAGGCTAATGCCGCTTCTGATAACCCGCTGGTTTTCAGCGACAGCGGTGAGGTGATCTCCGGCGGCAACTTCCACGCCGAGCCGGTGGCGTTTGCTGCTGACATTATTGCCCTCGCCGTGGCCGAAATAGGGGCTATCTCTGAGCGCCGTCTGGCGCTGCTGCTGGACAGCGGCCTCTCCGGCCTGCCGCCTTTTTTGGTACAGGATGGCGGCGTGAACTCCGGCTTTATGATTGCCCAGGTGACCGCTGCCGCGCTGGCGTCAGAAAACAAGTCGCTGGCGCACCCCGGCAGCGTAGACAGTCTGCCTACGTCGGCCAATCAGGAAGATCACGTCTCTATGGCCACCTATGCAGCACGCCGTCTCGGAGAGATGTGTTTTAACACCGCGGCGGTGGTCGGCATTGAAGCGATGGCGGCCGCTCAGGGCATTGAGTTTCACCGGCCGCTGCAGAGTTCAGCCGTACTTGAACAGGAGATGCAGCGCATCCGCACCAGGGTGGCATTTCTTGCCAGCGACCGCCTGCTGGCACCCGATATTGAGGCGATGCGTCTGTGGGCCGCTGACGCACAGTGGCCTGAGGCGCTAAAAACGTTGCTGCCGAGCCAGCGCCAGAACCAGCACTAAGGAACCGATCATGAGCGATACCCTGACGCAGGCCGTGGCCCGCGAAATCCGTGCCCCGCACGGAAGTGAACTGCACTGCGCTAACTGGCTTATCGAAGCCGCCTGGCGCATGATCCAGAATAACCTTGATCCTGATGTCGCCGAGCGTCCGGACGATCTGGTGGTCTACGGCGGGATCGGCAAGGCCGCACGTAACTGGCCCTGTTTTGAGCAGATCCTGCGCTCACTGCGCCTGCTGCAGCCGGATGAGACGCTGCTGATCCAGTCCGGCAAACCGGTGGGCGTGTTTCGCACTCATGCCGATGCACCGCGCGTGCTGCTGGCTAACTCCAACCTTGTACCGCACTGGGCGAACTGGGATCACTTTCATGAGCTGGATCGCGCCGGCCTGATGATGTATGGCCAGATGACCGCCGGCTCATGGATCTACATCGGTGCTCAGGGCATTGTGCAGGGAACGTTTGAGACCTTTGCTGAAGCGGGACGACAGCACTATCACGGCGATCTTGCCGGCCGCTGGATCCTCACCGCGGGCCTCGGCGGCATGGGCGGCGCCCAGCCGCTGGCCGGCGTGCTGGCAGGGGCCTGCGTTTTAGCGATTGAGTGTCAGGAGTCGCGCATCGATTTTCGCCTGCGCACCCGCTATCTCGATCACAAAGCGCGCACGCTGGATGAGGCGCTGGCGCTGATTGAACAGGCGACTGCGGCAAAAGAGGCGATCTCTGTCGGCCTGCTGGGCAACGCGGCAGAGATCCTGCCGGAGCTGGTAAACCGCGCCCGCGCCGGCGGCATGCGACCCGATATCGTGACCGATCAGACCTCTGCGCACGATCCGGTAAATGGCTATCTGCCGCAGGGCTGGGATGTGGCACGCTGGCAGGCGGAGCGCCAGCGCAATCCGAAAGCAGTTGAACAGGCGGCGCGCGCCTCTATGGCGGTACACGTCCGGGCCATGCTTGAGTTTCACCATATGGGCGTACCGACCGTGGACTACGGCAATAACATTCGCCAGGTGGCTCTGGATGAGGGCGTCAGCAACGCCTTTGACTTCCCGGGCTTTGTCCCTGCTTACATCCGTCCGCTGTTCTGCGAGGGCAAAGGCCCGTTCCGCTGGGTGGCGCTCTCGGGCGATCCTGAGGATATTTATAAAACAGACGCGAAATTAAAAGCGCTGTTTCCGGATAACCTCAATCTGCATCGCTGGCTCGACATGGCGCAGGCGCGCATCGCCTTTCAGGGTCTGCCCGCCCGTATCTGCTGGCTGGGACTGGGCGAGCGCCATCTGGCTGCGCTGGCGTTCAACGAGATGGTGCGCAATGGCGAGCTGAAAGCGCCGGTAGTGATTGGCCGCGATCATCTCGACTGCGGTTCGGTGGCGTCTCCTAATCGCGAAACAGAAGCGATGCGCGACGGCTCGGATGCCGTATCCGACTGGCCGCTGCTTAACGCCCTGCTGAACACGGCCGGCGGCGCCACCTGGGTCAGCCTGCATCATGGCGGCGGCGTCGGCATGGGTTTTTCACAGCATGCCGGCGTCGTGATTGTCTGTGACGGTACGCCTGAAGCGGATGCGCGGCTGGCGCGCGTCCTGTGGAATGACCCGGCCACCGGTGTGATGCGGCATGCTGATGCCGGCTACGAGCAGGCGCAGGCGTGTGCCGTGCGGCACGGGCTGAATTTGCCGATGCTGACCTGACGACCTGGCGCGCAGGGACGCGTGTCCGCGGCTGGTCAGGATGTTATATTCCATAAAGGTATATTCTATAGCCAAATTATTCCGTTTAGCGATAGACGCTCCGGCGACATATCACTACAGTGATGACTTACCCCCCGCGCTGGCGCGCGCTGCGACTGGAGCCCTCTGTTATGAGTCTGCCTGCTCTTCTGCTGGAAAATGCCCTTACCTGGCGTCATCAGTTACATCAACACCCTGAGCTGGGTTATCAGGAGCAGCAGACCAGCGAGCTGGTCGCCCGGGTACTGGAGGAGGCCGGGCTTCAGGTATTTCGCGGCGTGGCCGGCACCGGCGTCATTGGTACGCTGGAGAACGGTCCGGGTCCGGTGATTGGTCTGCGCGCCGATATGGATGCGCTGCCGATTACGGAAAAAGGCAGCGCGCCGTGGAAATCGACCCGGCCTGGCGTGATGCACGCCTGCGGTCACGACGGTCATACCGCCATGCTGCTGGCTGCCGCCTGTCAGCTCGCTGCCACGCGTGATTTCAGCGGCACCATTCACTTTCTGTTTCAGCCCGCCGAAGAGAACCTCGGCGGCGCACGCCGCATGGTAGAGGAAGGCCTGTTCTCGCGCTTCCCTATGGATGCCGTCTATGCGATGCACAACTGGCCCGGGCTGCCGCTCGGCACGCTGGCGGTGAATCCGGGGGCGATGATGGCGTCGCTCGATTCCTTTGAAATCACCCTTTCCGGCCGCAGCTGTCATGCGGCCATGCCGGAAAGCGGCGCGGACCCGATGGTCGTGGCGGCTGAGCTGGTGCTGGCGCTGCAGACCATCCCTTCACGCCGTCTGTCACCGCTGGCATCCGCCGTGGTGAGCGTGACGCAGATCCATGGCGGCGAGGCGATTAACGTCATTCCGGAGCAGATCACCCTGCGCGGCACGGTACGCTGCCTGCAGCCGGAGGTGCGCGATCGGGTGCGCGGATTGATCGAAGAGTTTGTGACCGCACTGCCGCGTCCGTTTGGCGTCAGCGGCGACATTCACTGGTATCCCGGCTATCCGGTGACCGCGAATCACCCTGCCCCGGCACAGCAGGTGCGTGAGGTGGCAGAGCAGATGCTGGGTGACGCGCAGGTAAAATGGGCGTGCAGCCCGTCAATGGCGTCCGAAGATTTCGCCTGTATGCTGGAAGCCTGTCCGGGCGCCTACTTCTGGCTGGGCGCTGACGGCGAAGCGCCTTCTGCGCCGCTGCATAACGCCAGCTACGACTTCAATGATGCGCTGCTGCCGGTGGGGATTACCTTCTGGCAGAAGCTGGCAGAGCGCGTACTGGCAAAACGCTGAGGGCCGTTTTGGTCCGGTAAGCCGGGTGCGCAGAACGGCCTGCTCTCGCGTTTACATTCCCGCCTGCTGCAGCCGGATTTCAGCCTCAGACAGCGTTGCCGCTTCACCCGTTGCCACCAGGCAGCAGGCGAGCTGCAGCCGCAGCGACTGCGGCACGGCACGCATGCCGTTCAGCACCTCATCACTCCAGCGCGCGGTCGCTTCAGCCTGTTTGTTCTCCGGCAGCGCTTCCACACGCTCCGGCTGCCGCTCAACCCAGATTTGCGCCTCACCCGCTGCGCCAGCGATGTAGTTGATCGCCGGACAGCGTAGCGGACTGGCATACACTTCGCCTTCCGTGCCGTTAAGCAAAATAGCGGGCGCGTCTATCGCCTGGAAAAACGCGCCGACGCGCGGCACATATTCAGGGTGCGACACGCTGGCAAGACGCAGCGCGGCGCGTTCTTCAAACGGCGTGGCCAGCTTTGCCAGCGTGTGCGCACTGTTACGCACGCCCATCCGCCAGCGCAGCGCCAGCTGTCTGGCCATGGGCGGACAGAGCGTATCGATGGTGATAAACGCCAGCTCACCGCGATCCAGCGCCGCCTGCGCCTGCGCGGCGCTGGTTACCGCAGCGATGCCTGACGCAGCGAGCACCGCTTCACTGGTTACGCGCGTGGCGTCTTCGCTGATACCGTGCAGCAGCACCGGAAAACCCAGTTTTACCAGCAGCCGCGCCAGCAGCGGCGTCAGATTGCCCTGACGGCGTGCGCCGTTGTAGCTGGGGATCACAATCGGCATGGGCCGGCCGGCCGGCGCCTGCAGCCGCAGCATACGCTGCTGCATAGCGTGGTAGAAGCCACGCATTTCGGCTTCGCCTTCGCCTTTAATCCGCAGCGCAATCAGGATGGCGCCCAGCTCCAGCTCCGGCACCTCCTCTGCCAGCATGGCGCTGTAAAGCGCCACCGCACTGTCGAAATCGATATCGCGCGCGTGGTTTTTACCGCGCCCGATCTCTTTAATTATTTTATTCAGTTCCATATTACGCTTCCTGCTCTCTGGGCGCGCCGCAGTGCGGCGGCCGGAACGAGTACCCGCTCAGCGCGGCTACTCAGGCTTTTCTTTTGCGCTTGGCGCTTTTTTTCTCTTCCGGCACTGCAGGCTGCTCAATCGGAAATACCGGCAGCGCCGCCAGCAGCCGGCTGCCATAGCTTTTACTGAGCAGACGGCGATCGTAAATCACAATTTCACCAAAGCACTGATGGCTGCGGATCAGGCGCCCGACCTGCTGTATCAGCGTAAACGAGGCGCTGGGCAGACTCTGGACTTCAAACGGATAGCGGCGCAGGCTTTTCAGCCACTCGCCTTCGGTCAAAATTACCGGACTGTCTACCGGCGGGAAAGCGATTTTGTGAATATGCACCTGTGACAGCAGATCGCCTTTGAGATCGAGCCCTTCAGCAAACGACTGCAGACCCACCAGAATGCTGCTGCTTCCTGCTGTCACGCGTTCACGATGCAGCGTGACGAGCCTGGAGCGCGGCTGATCGCCCTGCACCAGCATCGTGAGACGCAGCTCCGGCAGCTGCGCAACAAACTGCTGCATCGCCCGTCCGCTGGCAAACAGCACCAGCACGCCTTTATGTTCGCCTTCTGCCATCTGCTGGCGGAAAAAGCGCGCCATCTCGGCGATGTGCTCAGCTTCATTTGCCAGCAGCGGCTCGTAGCGCATTTGCGGGATCACCAGCTTGCCCTGATCGACATGATTGAAGGGGGAATCCAGCGCCACAAAACGATCGCCCGCTTTCTCACTCAGCCCTGACATTTCCTGCAGGCGGCTGAAGCTGCTGAGCGAACGCAGCGTGGCTGATGTCACGACCACATGCGGAATCTTGTGCCACAGCAGTTTCTCAAGCTGGTCGCTGACGCGGATGCCGGCGCAGTGAAACAGCAGGTGCGCCTGCCCTTCGCGCAGTTCACGCGTCACCCATTTAGAGACCGGCGCGTTAGAGGCCTTTTCCATTGCGGCCAGCCGCCACAGTTTGCTGATGGCTTCAAACCAGCCGAAGTGACGGTTCAGCTGCAGAATCGCTTTATGCAGGCGCATGATATCCGCTTTGCCGGTCTGCTCGCCCAGTTCGTTCAGCAGCCCTTCACTCAGGCCGCGCAGCGCATCGCTCAGCTTAAACAGCCGGGTACAGAGCGTCAGCAGCGCTTCCGGCAGCTCGCCCAGCACAAAACGAAACTCACCCGGCTGATTATCGGGTGGCAGCAGCGGATTCAGCGCCTGACTCAATGTCTGCAGCAGCTCACGCATCTCTTCGCAGTGCTGTTTCAGCCGTTCAGGATTCGTCAGCGGCGGCGGCGATTTAGGCCGGAACTGCGCCATGATCGTTTCCACCAGCCGTATGAAGAGATCGAGCTGCAGCCCGCTCCAGCCTGGTGTGATCTCCGCGCTCATCTCCAGTGCGTCACGCGCGACCTCCGGCAGATGGTGCCCTTCATCCAGTACCAGCATCAGGTGCTTTGCCGGTGGCAGCACTGACTCGTTCTCCATAGCTGCCATTACCAGCGCATGGTTTGCGACGACGACGTCAGCCTGCTCAATCTCGCGCCGGGCGACAAAAAAGGGGCATTCGCGATACCAGCGGCAGTGGTGAGCAAGACAGTTGGCTTTATCGGTCGAGAGGCGCTGCCACAGGCTGTCATCAATCGCTTTCTCAGCGTGATCGCGCAGGCCATCCCATGTATGGCGGCTGAGATCTTTCTCCAGCCGGGAACAGATTGTCTGCTCCTCCTTTGAGCCGGTCACCGCCTCTTCATCCAGATAAAACAGCAGATCGCCCTGCTGATCGTCGCTGGCGGCCAGGGCCGCCAGATTACGCGGACACACATAGCGTCTGCGGCCAAAGGCCGCCGTAAAGGTGAGATCGGGGATGATCTTTTTCAGCAGCGGGAGATCTTTGGTGAAAATCTGATCCTGCAGCGCTACGTTGGCCGTGCTGATAACCAGCCGTTTGTCATCGGCACGGCTTACCGCAATGCCGGGGATCAGATAAGAGAGCGTTTTACCTACGCCAGTAGGGGCTTCAATAGCCAGATGGCGCCCCTCATCGCCGGCCAGACTTTTTGCCACTTCGGCAATCATCTGGCGCTGCGGCGCGCGCGGGATAAAGTCAGGAACCTGCTGCTGCAGCGCTTTATACCATTGCGCGATCTGGCTTTTAATTGCTGCTGTCAGAGCCATAATTATTACTGTTGAGTTAATCCGGCCTGTATTTTTACACAGTAATCTGACAGCGTCAGCCTCAGCGGGTGATTTTTCGAACCCGCCTCCTGTTACAGCAGCTTATACATCAGGGTGGTCGCCTCCATGACCCCTTCCGTTGAGCAGGCATAGTGCGGAATAGCGCCGGCGATCTGCCAGCCCAGGGAGAGATAAAGCTGGCTGGCCACATCCCCGCTGCGGGTGTCCAGCACCAGCAGCGTTTTTTCCCGCGTCCGTGCCCGTGCCTCTGCCCGCAGCATCAGCTGACGCGCGATGCCCTGCCGCCGCTGCTGCGGGTGTACCAGCAGCTTGCTGATTTCTGCCCGATGGTAACCGTTAGGCATCGTGCAGCTGCTCAGCGTCACGGTTGCTACCGGGATCTGCTCCTGCCATGCCACCAGCAGGTCATCACTCCCGCCGGATAATGTCGCGATTCTCGCCTGCCAGAAGCGCTCTATCGCCTGCCGATCGCGGGCATCGGTGAAGCCCACGCTGGCGCCGTCCGCCACACAGGCCTGCAGCAGATCGCTTAACGGCGCGAGCGCGTGTGCTGCGCTGGCAGCAGTAAGCTGAGAGAACGTTATCATGGTTTGCATACCGCCAGAATATAACGGGCGCCCGCCTGCGCATCGGCGCTGAACGCAGATCGTCCCGTCAGGTGAAAACGCAGGCAATCGCCGGCGGCCAGCGTCCAGCGCTGATCTGCCATGACGATCGTTAAGCCGCCCTTCTGCAACCAGATATGCTGCTCAAGCCCGGACAGGGGTGGCATGTCATAGTGAATATGTGCGCCTGGCGGGAGTACCCCTTCAATCAATTCTGTTTTAAACTGCCTTGCAGGAGGAGAAAGGGTACGACGCTGAAAACCGCTGTCGGGATCGTGCCAGCAGGTTTGCTGGTCAGCTTTTATCAGCAGCACCGTCTCATCTTCAACCTCCTCCAGAAGACGTGACATTGTCACGCCATAAGCATGACATAACCGGTTGAGTAATGCCGCGGTAGGACTGGTCTCAGCGCGCTCAATGCGCGACAATGAGGCCCGGCTGATGCCTGTAGCCTGAGCGAGTGTATCCAGCGACCAGCCCTGCTGTTCGCGAAGTTCAGCAAGCCGCAGCGCCAGCCGGTTATTCGTTTCAGTTGCTGACATAATGCCCCTTTCAAATATGAGAAAAAAATCTCTTATTTGAGAATTAACCGAAAACCGGGATAAAACTCAAGTTGTACAATAAAATAAAGATTGTACAAGGCAGCCCCGACGGTTAAGGTGTTTTTATGCAGGTCGCAATATTTGAGGACATTATGGCCTTATACAGTATCGGCGATGTTGCCGAGCGCTGTGGAATAAACCCGGTAACACTTCGCGCCTGGCAGCGACGTTACGGTCTGTTAAAGCCCCAGCGCACCGAAGGTGGTCATCGCCAATTTGATGATGAAGATGTTCAGCGTATTGAAGAGATTAAACGCTGGATAGAGAGTGGCGTGCCCGTGGGCAAAGTAAAAGCGCTGCTTGAAGGCGAAACGATCAATGTACACGATGGCTGGACTGCGCTGCAGGAAGAGCTGATGAGCGTGCTGCGTCACGTACGCGCTTCAAAACTGCGTACCAAAATCGCCACCATCGGACGTGAACACCCTATTGATGCACTGATCGATCACGTTTTTGTGCCGGTACGCCAGCGTCTGGGTCTCGATCAAAACACCGCCCGTACCATGTGCAGTCTGCTGGACGGCGCTATCATCGATTACGTTGCTTTCTGTCTGGCCGGGGCGCGCAAAAAGCCGGGTAAAGATGCGCTGATGATCGGCTGGGCTGTGGAAGATCGCACCCGTATCTGGCTGGAAGCCTGGCGTCTGGCGCAGCACGGCTGGCGTATTGATGTACTGGCTGAGCCGCTGGATATGCCACGCCCTGAACTCTTTCCGGGCCAGCATCTGTTTATCTGGACCGGAAAACGGCCAACGCGGCGTCAGCAGGAGCAGTTTGAGCACTGGCAGGCGCAGGGTTTTTCAATACAGATGCATGAACCGGCGTAATGTAAAACCGCACGTCAGGCCTTTTTCCTGCGCCGGGCGCGCGTTATTATGCCTGACTCCCGGCATCAATCAGGTACTGTAATGAACTGGAATAAAATTTTTATCGGTACGCTGTTCGCGATTATGGCGATTGGCGGCATGGGTGGCATGATGCTGGTAGGCTACAGCCTTATTCTGCATACCCGGTAAACCAGCGCTGTACCCGCTCCAGTAGCCGATCGCAAATCAGCGCCAGCAGCGCAACCAGTATGGCTCCCTGAATGACATAGGCGGTGTTAAAGCCGCTCAGACCAATGATCACGGGCGAGCCGAGGCTGGCAGCGCCTACTGTAGACGCAATAGCTGCTGTGCCGATATTGATCATCACCGATGTACGTATGCCTGCCATCATTACCGGCGCAGCCAGCGCCAGTTCAATCTGCCAGAGGCGCCGCCACGGCCCCATGCCCAGTCCGGTTGCGATCTCCCGGTTACTGGCCGGTAAGCTCTCAATGCCCGCCAGCGTCCCCTGCAGCACCGGCAATACGCCATAAAGAAACAGCGCCACAATGGCAGGCGTGGCGCCAAACCCCATTACCGGCACGGCAATCGCTAACACTGCAACCGGCGGGATCGTCTGCCCTGCCGCCGCCAGCGTTTCCAGCGTTGGACGGAACGCACGGCCACAGCGGCGCGTAGCGAAAATTGCCCCGCCCGCGCCCACGATCACTGCCAGCAGGGTGCCACTTGCGACCAGCCAGAGATGGGCCAGCGTCAGGCGCCAGAAGCTCTCCTGCTGATACAGCGGGCGCTCAAGCTGCGGAAACCAGTACGCAAACAGCGGTTCACTGTGCGGCAATCCCCACAGCAGCAGTAAAAACAGCGCGATCAGCCAGCTCAGCGGCTCGTATAACAGGCGCTTCATTGAACGTCCCGCGGGCGCAGCAGATCGCTGAAATGCAGCACACCTACCCGCTGCTGCTGATCCACTACCGGTAACCTGTCGGTCCCGCGCGCAATAAACTGCGACAGCGCCTCGCGCAGCGACAGCGCGGCGGCAATCGGCTCGGCCTCTACCCATTCGCCGCGGCGCGCCACGCTGCCCGCCTGCCCCAGCGCCAGCAGCCTTACGCCCAGCTCACTACGGCCAAAAAAGTTACGGACAAAGTCGCTGGCGGGCTGCGTCAGCAGTGCAACCGGTGCCCCCTGCTGTACGATTTCACCGTTATCCATTAATACCAGCCGATCGGCCAGCGTCAGCGCCTCATCAATGTCGTGTGTAACCAGCACGATGGTACGGCCAGTGAGCCGCTGAATGCGCAGCATCTCCTGCTGCAGCGCCTGACGGTTTACCGGGTCGAGCGCGCCGAAGGGCTCATCCATCAGCAGCAGCTCCGGATCGGCAGCCAGCGCGCGCGCCACGCCAACCCGCTGCTGCTGTCCGCCGGAAAGCTGGTGCGGATAGCGGGTCGCCAGCCGGGGATCAAGGTTCAGCAGCGCCAGCAGTTCCGCTACGCGTGCCGCTATTTTTTGCGCTGGCCAGCCCAGCAGCGATGGCACGGTGGCGATGTTTTTCGCCACGCTCCAGTGCGGGAATAAGCCGATTGACTGAATGGCATAGCCGATGCGCCGGCGCAGGGCGCGAACATTCATCTGTTCGATAGGCTCGCCTGCAAAGCGGATCTCGCCGCTGTCATGTTCCACCAGCCGGTTGATCATCTTCAGAAGGGTCGATTTACCGGATCCGGACGTGCCGATCAGAACCGTAAAACTCCCCTGCTTAATCTGCAAAGAGAGGCGGGAAATCGCCGTTTTTCCGGCAAACTGTTTACTTACATCATGAAACTCAATCATGTTTTTTCTCCAGCAGCGCGGACAGCAGCCGCAGCAGCGCATCACAGAGTACCGCCAGCGCCACCACCGGGATCACACCCAGCAGAACCAGATCCAGCGCGCTGCTCAGCAATCCCTGAAAGACGATAGCCCCGAAGCCGCCCGCACCAATCAGCGCCGCCACGACTGCCAGACCCACGGTTTGCACCACTACCACCCGTAAACCGGCCAGCCAGACCGGCAGCGCCAGCGGCAGCTCTGCCTGCCAGAACTGTTGCCCGGCACTCATGCCCATAGCGCGTGCGGTTTCACGTACCTCAGGCGGCACCTGCGCCAGCCCGGCGACCACGCTGCGCACCAGCGGCAGCAGCGCATAAAGCACCAGCGCAATCAGCGCCGGTGCCATACCGATACCGCTGATGCCAAGACGACCAAGCAAGGGAAAGTGTGCAGCCAGCCCCGCCAGCGGTGCGATAAGCAGGCCGAAAAGCGCCACAGAGGGTATGGTCTGGATCAGATTCAGCAGGCTGAATACCGGCCGCTGCCAGCCAGGACGTCGCGCAATGGCCAGTCCCAGCGGGACACCTGCCAGCAGCACAGGCACCAGCGTACCGCAGACCAGCAGCAGGTGCTGGCTAAAGGCCGCATGGAAAGTGGTGCTGCGGCTGGCATACTCTTTTAGCAGCGAAAGCTGATCCAGCCAGCCGGTCAGTAAAAGCAGCAGCGGCAGCACGCCGGTTTGCAGATTCAGCAGGATGCGCCAGACCACCTGCCCGCTTATCGTTCTGATCGCTTCAGCTGCCAGCAGCAGCGTTAATCCGGCCGCACACCATAAACCGCTGCCAGGTGCCGTACGCGCCAGCAGTGAACTGCTGCGTGCCAGCTCGCTGGCCCCGCTGCCGCCGAGGCCGATGAGCAGTACAAGCAGCCCCTGTGCGCCCAGCAGCGTGAACAGTGATGTACGCCGGCCCGGTAGCCCGAACAGGCTCAGCCAGAGTACCGCGACAGGCAGCACCAGCCAGCCAGCGTGCGCAACCTGCCACGCCATCAGCGGCTCACCCGAGACCAGCCGGTTAGCGGCGAAGCGCAGAAACGGCAGCGTCAGCAGCGTTAGCGTGATCAGCGCCGTCAGCAGCAGCGTGACCGGCTGCCGGCCGGGGCGCAACAGCAGCTGTCTCACCTTTTACAGCAACTTGTTCTGCTGCAGCCACGCTGTTGCTACCTGGCTGGCATCCTGCCCTTCCACCGCAATCTGCGCATTGAGCTGCTGCAGCGTTTTTTCATCCAGCTTACTGAACACCGGTTGCAGCCATTCTTTCATCTGCGGATACTGCTTCAGTACCGCTTCACGCACGACCGGCGCCGGTGCATAGATTGGCTGTACGCCTTTGGGATCGCTCAGCGTCTGCAGACCCAGTGCCGCTACCGGGCCGTCCGTTCCGTACGCCATAGCCGCATTAACACCTGAGGTCTTCTGCGCCGCAGCTTTAATGGTGACCGCCGTATCGCCGCCGGCCAGCGAGAGCAGCTGTGACTGACTAAGTTTGAAGTTATACGCTTTTTCAAACGCCGGCAGGGCATCGCCGCGTTCGATAAATTCAGCGGAGGCAGCCAGTTTGAACTCGCCGCCCTGTTTCAGATACGCGCTGAGATCGTCAAGCGAGGTCAGCTTATGCTGCTGCGCCACGTCACCACGCACGGCGATGGTCCAGGTGTTATTTGCGGGTGCCGGCGTCAGCCAGACGAGATGATTCTTTTCTGCATCAAGCTGTCTGACTTTCTCATAACCCTGCTGCGCATTTTTCCAGGCGCTTGCTTTTTCATCGTTAAAAAAGAATGCGCCGTTGCCGGTATATTCCGGATAGATATCCAGTTCGCCCGCGACGATGGCGCCGCGTACCACCTGCGTGTTGCCAAGCTGAATTTTATTCACGGTTTTTACACCGTGCTTATTGAGTACCTGCAGAATGATATTGCCCAGCAGCGAGCCTTCTGTGTCGATTTTCGATCCTACTTTAACCGCATCGGCGGCATGCGCCGCGCCCATGCTCAGTGACAGGGCAATCAGCCCCAGTAAACCCTGTTTAATCATGATGTTTTCCTTACGCCCTGTTTAGCACCTGGTGATAAACAAGCGTAGCCTGGCGCAGCAGGCGACGGGAAAAAAGCGGAGATTTTACGTCTGTTTTGTTAAGCCGGGCAAAAATTGCCCCGTACAGCACGGGCGTGGTACGCCCGAAAGAGGAGACGTGTCAGGCGGTCAGGCGAAAGTCACCCAGCGTATGCGGAATGCGCGGGAAAGTGTGCAGAAACCACGGGGTAAATTGCTCCGGTTCGGCCTGCATCTGCTGCTGGATTTGCCCGACCGAACGGTAGCACCAGGCGTCCGCTTCTTCCGGATTCAGCACCGGCTCTTCATCGCTGATGGCAAAAAAGACGTGACCATACTCATGTTCAATCAGACCGTTGCTGAGCGGCAGGTTGTAGCTCAGCTCAAACACCGGCGTCAGCGCCAGGTCCAGTCCCATCTCTTCACGCAGACGACGTTCGGCCGCGTCGCGCGTTGGCTCCTGCGGGAAGGGATGACTGCAGCAGGTATTACTCCAGAGCCCGCCGCAGTGATATTTACTGCTGGCACGCCGCTGCAGCAGCAGCTCATGACGCGAATTAAACACGTAAACCGTGACTGCGCGATGCAGTAAGCCTTTTTCATGCACTTCCAGCTTTTCCATCTTGCCGGTGGGACGATCGAGGTGGTCAACAAGAATAACTTCTATGGCAGGCATGAGGGCTCCTTCAGAAAAATCCCTGCTATTGTACACAATCACCGCGGCGGCAGCGGAGAAAATCACGCGCGTTTCGTGCGCTGGCGCGGTAAAAAAATAAGCTTAGCAGGCTTAATCTGAATCGGCGAAGAAGAAGGTATGCAGAGGTAAAGCATGATGAGATTGCGGCAGCGTGTGCGCCACCGCAATCAGGGTTAGTACGGTTACAGCCTGAAGCTTTGCACGACCTGTTCCAGCTGTACGCTCTGCTCTTCCATCGCGCGTGCAGCCGAAGAGACCTGCTCCACCAGCGCGGCGTTCTGCTGGGTGCTGCCATCCAGCTGCGTGATCGCGACGTTAACCTGGTCAATGCCCATGCTCTGCTCACGGCTGGCGGACATGATTTCGCTCATCAGCGTGGTGACGCTGCTGACGCCCTGCATCAGCTCATCCATGGTCTGTCCCGCCTGTTCAACCAGCTGGCTGCCGGTGTCGATATTTGCCACCGACTCCTCAATGAGCTTTTTAATTTCGCGTGCTGAGTTAGCTGAGCGCTGCGCGAGATTACGCACTTCTGAGGCCACCACCGCAAAACCGCGTCCCTGCTCGCCGGCGCGTGCCGCTTCAACCGCCGCGTTCAGGGCCAGAATGTTGGTCTGAAACGCAATGCTGTCGATGACGCTGATGATGTCGACGACCTTACGCGATGAGTGATGGATCTCTCCCATGGTGGTCACGACCTGACGCACGACTTCACTGCCGCGCGCCGCCACGGTGGCCGCGCCGTCAGCCAGCTGATTGGCGTGGGTGGCGTTATCGGCGTTTTGGCGCACGGTGCCGGTCAGCTCCTCCATTGAAGCTGCCGTCTCTACAATCGAGCTGGCCTGCGATTCGGTCCGCGCAGAGAGATCGGCGTTGCCGCTGGCGATTTCACGCGAGGCTGCCGTGATCGCCAGCGCGCTGTCGCCAACCTGACGCATCAGCCCCTGCAGGTAACTGATAAACTGGTTAAAGCTCTCTGCCACGGCGTTAAATTCCGGGCTATTGCTGGCAGGCAGGCGCTGCGTCAGGTCGGCACCGCCGGTGGAGAGTGCTTCAATGTTTTTGTGCAGTACGCCCAGACGTTTCATCATTGCGCGGACAAAGCCCAGCGATACCAGCAGCAGAATGATAGCCAGCGGGATCTGCACCACGCCCAGCCGCGTCAGCATACTGTGCGTCTGCGCATCCAGCAGGCTGGAGGGCACGTCGCTGGCGAGATACCACGGGCTGCCGGGGATCGCCTGCAGGAACAGCGTATGCTCACCATCCTCGCCGCTGAACGTGGTCTGCGCCGGCTCACTACCCGCCTGCGTCAGCAGCGACTTCAGTGCAGCAGCCATCGGCAGCCGGGTCTCGCTCAGGTTTTCCAGCTTTGGCGCACCGTCCAGCAGCGCCGCGTTGCCGACCACTTTGCCATCCGCTTCCACAATCAGCACGCGGCCGTTAATGGCGTCCCCCATCTGCTTCGCCAGCTGATTAAAAAAGCCCAGCGTTACGTCAATGGTAGCCACGCCCCAGACGCTGCCGTCGCGATAGATAGCCATCGCGCAGTTGGTACGCGGCTGCGGGCTGGCCGCATCCTGATAGGCTTTAGCCCAGGCGCACTGCCCTTTTGCTGCGGCCATCCCCGCTTTGTACCACGGCTGCTCCCAGTACTTATCAGCCGCATCAGAATTCCAGTAGGTATTGACCTGCAGCTGATTACTGGCATTGCGCGCAAAAAAGGTGCTGTCTTTCTCTTTTGCCGGATCGCGCCGGTTCGGCAGCGGCCAGATCCCGCCGCCAAACACGTTACTGTCCTGGTACTGGTTCACCAGCGCCGGCAGCAGAATATCTATCGTCGCGCTCTCCATCACGCCGGCAGCTTCCGTTATCGCCCGCTGCTGCGCCTGAACCCGGTTCATCTGTTCGACAATGCGTCCGGCCAGGCCATCAACCTCATAGCGCACCAGGCGGCTCTCATTCTGACTCAGCTGCGGTGCGATAAACTGATTGATCACCAGCACGGTGACCAGCATCAGCACAACAAAAAACGCGACCAGCGTCGCGGTAAAACGGGATTGCGTGGTTTTAAACATTCGGATGCCCTTACCCTGGTTGGCGAGTTGCCTGATCGATGTTAACGGCGTGTTAATAGGGAACTTGAGAGGGGCGGGATCACAAAAAAAGCAAATAGTTGAATCGGGTGACTATTTTCTGCGGTAAGAAACAAGGGGGGAAGCACAGCGGAAAATCGCCTGCCGGTACCGGCAGCGCGCCCCTCTTCACAGAAGAAGGGCGGGCATTTACTGAGGCGGCGCCACAACCTCCTGACGCGGCCGGAAGATATGGCTATTTCCCTCTGCCAGCAGCCGCTGAAGCAGCTGCTGTCCGCCCTGTTCATCTGACTGTGCGAAGTGGCGTTCCGCTTCGGTGATCGGCGTCGCCCAGAGCAGCTCCGGCCGGTCGCCGTCGCGCTTCGGCAATCGCAGCGACGCCGCCTCCGGTGCCAGCGCGTTAGCCAGCAGGAAACTTTCAAAGCCGACCGGTGCCACTTCAGACGCCAGCGTATGCCCTTCGCCAATCCACGTCAGCCGTGCCCACGGCAGGTGTGCAAACTCCGCCAGCGCGCTCGCCATCTGCACCGCGTTGGCCTCGGTCATTACCTCGCCATCTACCGCCAGCGCCAGTTCAACCCGCCGGTACTGGGGTGCCAGCTCTTCAAACAGATAATCGACCTGCGGCATCGGACGAATGCTCATCCCCAGCGTGACAAAATACCAGACGCCGTTGTGCCAGTGCTGAGAAAGCGCCATCGGCGGCCAGCTGCCCTGATCGATAGCGTAATATTTGACCGATTCACCAAATTGCGCCTGGTACACCTGCAGCATTTCATGCTGGATTTTTTCCCACTGCTGGTCGTCGTGCCAGTCACGCCAGAAGTGACGCTGCTGCTCAGCACGCGCATAGTATTCATTGGTGGAGGCTGAACCCAGCGGCGCCGTGAGGCGGTTTTTCCTGATACAGCCGGCTGAGAAGCTGACCTGTTTGCTCTGATAGAGACTCCAGCCAGGGATCACCGCCAGCAGCTGGCCGTAGTACCACAGGGCAGCACCGGTATCATCCGGCTCCCACAGTATCTGCAGGCCTGCGGGATCGAGCATTGGCTCTGCCTCCAGCGTGCGGCAATACTCTGCGCTCAGCAGCGGCGCGATCCCCTGCTCCATCGCTTCGCGATCTTCCTCTGCCGGTGCCGGCAGAAGGTTGCGCAGCCAGCAGCCGCGAACAGCGTACTGGCTGCGAAACAGGTCGTTGGGCCAGATATAAAAATAGGCAGTGCGCGCATCCTGTTCGACGATCGCGGTTAAAGTATGTTGCTGATTCGGCACCTCAGCAATCAGAGGGTAACTGGTCATAACGCCTCGACAATGCCTGGAGGGATCCATTTTCCCCGAGAATAGAGCAGGATCGGCACTCGCGCCATGTGAGACAAGGGTAAAACTCTCAAAGTGCGGCTGCGCTCGCGCTGAGCGCCTGACTTTGCTTCAGCGGTAGCGGACGTCACGGCCCATACGCTGCATCGCCCGTGACCAGGCGCCGCGCTGGATCGACCAGCGCAGCAGGCGCGCCAGCAGCGCCATCTGCCGGTCGGTGCGCCACTGCGTCAGCGGACTGACCGGGCGCTGCAGCTGCAGCTGTGCCCACTCCGGCAGTAAGCCGATGCCCGCCTGCAGCATCGTGCGCATTGCCGGTCGCGCCTGCCAGCCGGGCGCCGGCGCATTCATCAGCAGCGTCATCACCTCCTGGGTGCGCGCATCAAAACAGAGTTCAGGACGTATCGCCTGCAGATAATCCGCTACCTCCGCCACGCTGGCCGGCACCTGCTCTGCACCCAGCGCAATCGCCACCTGCGCCGCTTCCTGATAGTAGCGGTCCTGCTCAGTCCGGCTGAGCGCCGGGTTTTTATAGCGCAGATGGGCCGCCAGAAAACGGCTGGTTTCCGCTACATGCACCCAGGTCAGCAGATGCGGATCGCTGGCCGCGTAAGGATTACCGTTGCTGTCCGTGCCGCTGACCTGCAGATGGATGCGCTTCACCCGTTCAATCAGCGTCCGGGCATCGGCCGTATTGCCAAAGGTCGTTACGGCGATGAACTGGCTGGTGCGGCGCAGCCGGCCGAGCATATCCTGACGGAAGCTGGAGTGATCCCAGACCCCGGCCAGCGCCGCCGGATGCAGCATCTGCAGCATCAGGGCGCTGATACCGCCGCAGAGCATCGCCGGAAAATCACCGTGGATGCGCCAGATAGTGGAGTCGGGGCCAAATAAGCCGGGATCGCCGGGCGGCTGCGAGAGGTCAAACTCGTTGAGTGCCAGCCCGTTAAGGCGAAAGATCTGCTGTTCAATGCGATTGCGAAGCGTCATGGTGGCGTGGTGTCGGATAAAAAGGCGTCAGGGATAGCGCCCCCGGCCTGGCGACCGGGAGACGCGGTTATCCGTTAAAGATAGTCGAACTGCGCATCCTGAGTGCGTACGGAATCCAGGCCAATCATAACGTTAAATTTGCCGGGTTCCGCCACGTGCTGCATCTGCTGATTCCAGAATTTCAGTGCGTCAGTATCAATGGTAAAGCGCACGGTTTGTGACTCTCCGGCTTTCAGCATAATACGCCGGAAGCCGCGCAGCTCCTGTACCGGACGGCTGATACTCGCCACCGGGTCGTTGAGATACATCTGTACCACCGTCGCCCCGTCGCGTTTACCGCTGTTTGTCACCGTTACGCTCGCTTCAATGCTGCCGCTGCGCGGCATCGTGCGCGCAGAGAGCGTCACCGGTGAAACGGTAAAGCGGGTATAGCTCAGGCCGTAACCAAACGGATAGAGCGGACCGTTAATCGTGTCGTAGTAGTGGGAGGTATATTTATTCGGCTTTTCCGGATTATAAGGTCGCCCGGTAGGCAGATGATTATAGTAAAGCGGGATCTGCCCCACTGACCGCGGGAACGTGACCGGCAGTTTACCGGAAGGGTTGTAATCGCCAAACAGCACGTCAGCGATGGCATTGCCGCCTTCCGTGCCGCTGAACCAGGTTTCCAGCATCGCATCCGCCATGCGGTCTTCATTCACCAGCGTCAGCGGCCGGCCATTCATCAGCACAATCACCAGCGGCTTGCCGGTGGCTTTCAGGGCCGCCAGTAATTTCTGCTGGCTGGCCGGGATCGCCAGTTCACTGCGGCTCGACGCTTCATGCGCCATGCCCTGCGCCTCACCCACCGCAGCGACCACCACATCCGCTTTCTCTGCCTGAGCCACCGCCTCATCGATCATCTGCTGCGGGGTACGCGTATCCACGCTGACCGCCTGCTCATAGAGATTGAGGAAACCCTGAATACCTTTGTTGTCTGAAACGTTAGCCCCTTTGGCGTACAGCAGCGTGCCTTTGTTTGCCATGGCATTGCGCATGCCCTGCAGCAGCGTCACCGACTGCTTTGCCACGCCCGCAGCTGACCAGCTGCCCATGATATCGCGCTGGCTGTCCGCCAGCGGCCCTACCAGCGCCACGGTCGCGTCACGCTTCAGCGGCAGCGTCTCGCGCCAGTTCTTCAGCAGCACCATGCTCTTGCGCGCCACGTCGCGCGCTTCGGCACGGTGCAGGCGGCTCTCAGCGTTGGTATCCTGTGGATCGCTGCTCTGCGGTCCGAGGTGGCTGTACGGATCGTTGAACAGCCCCATGTCATATTTTACATTGAGCACGTGACGGGCAGCGTCATCAATTTCACGCATACTCACTGCCCCGCGTTTCACCAGCGCCGGCAGATATTTGCTGTAGTACTCATCGCTCATGCTCATGTCGATGCCTGACTTCAGCGCAATGCGCACCGCATCCTGCGGATCGCTCGCCACGCCGTGTTTGATCAGCTCTTTAATCGCGCCGTGATCGCTGATGGTGATGCCTTTAAATTTCCACTGATCGCGCAGCAGATCTTTCAGCAGCCAGCCATCGGCGGTGGCCGGGGTACCGTTCAGCGAATTCAGCGCCACCATCACGCCACCGCTGCCGGCATCCAGCGAGGCTTTATAAGGCGGCAGGTAGTCCTGCGCCAGCCGCTGCGGGCTCATATCCACGGTGTTGTAATCACGTCCGCCTTCCACCGCGCCGTAGGCGGCAAAATGTTTCACGCTGGTCATCACGGCATAACGATCGGCCGGGCTCTTGCCCTGCATCGCTCTGACCATGGCGCTGCCCATCTGCGACGTAAGATAGGTATCTTCACCAAAGCCTTCTGAGCCTCGTCCCCAGCGCGGTTCGCGGCTGACATCCACCATCGGTGCCCAGGTCATATTCAGACCATCATCCGCGGCCTCATAAGCAGAAACACGTCCCACCTCACCAATCGCATCGCGATCCCAGCTGGCCGCGAGGCCCAGCGGAATCGGAAAAATAGTGCGCTGGCCGTGCACCACATCGTAGGCAAAAAACAGCGGAATTTTCAGGCGGCTTAACTGCATCACCTGATCCTGCATGGCGCGAATATCCTGGCGGGTGACGGTATTAAAAATTGCCCCAACCTGCCCCTGCTGGATCATATCGCGAATCGCCTCTTTCGGCGTGTCGGGTCCGACGCTGATCAGCCGCATCTGGCCAATCTTTTCGTCCAGCGTCATTTTGCTGAGCAGCTGGCTGACATACGCGTCGCGCGCCTGCTCCGTCAGGGGATGTGTTTCACGCAGCGTATCGGCAAACGCCGGCTGCAGAGCCAGGGAGACCGCGAGGCTAACAGAGTAAATCCATTTCATCAGGTTGGGTTCTCTTAAGTAACTGCGCACAATGAAGATTAGCGGGGCAGTGTGCCACAAGATGAGGATAGCAGGTAGCCGCCTTTGTCACACGGCGACCAGAGCCGCGCCGCGTGCTACAGTAGAAACGCCACGTTAACGACAAGGACAGGCTCATGAATTCTCACCTTTCTCATCCTGCACTGGTTGCCGACCTGCGCCGTCTGGTTGGTGCCTCTCATCTGCTGACTGATGCGGAGCAAACCGCGCGCTACCGTACCGGCTTTCGCTCCGGCGCGGGCGATGCGCTGGCGGTGGTCTTTCCGGGGTCGCTGCTCGAACTCTGGCGGGTCCTGCAGGCGCTGGTCAGCGCGGACGCTATTATTCTGATGCAGGCGGCCAATACCGGCCTGACGGAAGGCTCCACGCCCAGCGGCAACGATTACGATCGTCCGGTGGTGATCGTCAGCACCCTGCGTCTCGATCGGCTGCAGCTGATTGATGGCGGCAAACAGATCCTCGCGTTTCCCGGCAGCACGCTCTATCAGCTGGAGAAAACGCTTAAACCGCTGGGGCGCGAGCCGCACTCGGTCATTGGCTCCTCCTGCATCGGTGCTTCAGTACTGGGCGGGATCTGTAATAACTCCGGCGGCTCGCTGATCAAACGCGGGCCAGCCTACAGTGAGATGGCGCTGTTTGCGCAGGTGGACGCCAGCGGTAAACTCAAGCTGGTTAATCATCTGGGGATCGACCTGGGCCACTCGCCGGAAGAGATCCTCGGGCGGCTGGATGATGAGCGCTGGCAGCAGAGCGATGTGCGCTGGGATGAGCGTCACGCCTCGGACCATGAATACGCCGGGCGGGTACGTGATATTCACGCCGATACGCCGGCGCGCTTTAACGCTGACGCCCGCCGGCTGTTTGAAGCCTCCGGCTGCGCCGGTAAGCTTGCGGTGTTTGCCGTGCGTCTGGATACCTTTCCGACTGAGCCACAGCAGCAGGTATTCTATATCGGCACCAACGACCCCGCCGTGCTGGGCGACATCCGCCGTCATATCCTGGCAGAGTTCACCCATCTGCCGGTGGCGGGTGAATATATGCACCGCGATATCTTCGATATTGCCGAAGTGTACGGCAAAGATACTTTCGTGATGATCGACAAGCTCGGCACCGATAAGATGCCGCTCTTTTTCACGCTCAAGGGACGGATGGATGCCTGGCTGAACAAGCTCAGCTTTGTGAAACCGCACTTCACCGATCGTCTGCTGCAGCGTATCAGCCGCCTGTTTCCGGCACACCTGCCAAAACGCCTTAAGCAGTACCGCGATAAGTATGAACACCACCTGATGCTGAAAATGTCCGGCGAAGGCGTTGCCGAGGCGCAGACGTACCTGCAGGACTATTTTCGTGAGGGCGGCGGGGAGTTTTTCGCCTGCGACAGCAAAGAGGGATCGCATGCGTTTTTGCATCGGTTTGCCGCCGCCGGGGCTGCTGTGCGCTATCACGCAGTACATGCGGATGACGTGGAAGATATTCTGGCACTGGATATTGCCCTGCGACGCAACGATGAAGAGTGGTTTGAACAGCTGCCGCCGGAGTTTGATAACGATCTGATCCACCGGCTCTACTATGGCCACTTCTTCTGCCATGTGTTCCATCAGGATTACATTGTGAAAAAAGGCGTGGACGTGCACGCGCTAAAAGAAAGGATGCTGGCGCTGCTCAGCGCACGCGGCGCCGAGTATCCCGCGGAACATAACGTGGGTCATCTCTATAAAGCGAAACCGCAGCTGCAGGCGTTTTATCGGGAACTGGATCCGACCAATACCTTTAACCCCGGCATCGGTAAAACCAGCAAGCAGAAAGGCTGGGCAGTAAAAGCCTGAGACCGGCACTCATGCGCAGGGTGGCCTGATAACCACCCTGCCATTGACTCAGGGTTGCGGCGGATCCTGCTCCTGTGTGGCCGCCGCCAGCGCGCGGCGTTCGATGATCATGGTCTGCGGTGCAGACAGCACAATGCCTTCTTTACGCAGGCGCGTCAGAATATCGAACAGCAGATCGCTTTTGGCTCCTGAGATCTGGCGCTGACTGGCGACGTTGCCGGTTACGCTCAGCACAATGCCCGACGGCGTAAGATCTTTAAACGACACGGAAGGATCAGGCGTCTCCAGAATGCGCTCATTCTCGTTATAGACCTCCAGCAGCAGTTCACGCACCCGCACCGGATCGATATCCAGCGGGAACGTCAGCTGAATGGTCACAACGCCCTGCGCATTTCCCATGGTGGCATTACGTACGTTCTGCGAAATCAGCTGCGAATTGGGCACAATCACCGTCGACTTGTCGCCGAGCTGAATCTCTGTGGCGCGAACATTGATACGCCGGATATCGCCCTCAATGCCGCTGATGCTGACCAGATCCCCTACCTTGACCGGTCGCTCAGTGAGCAGGATCAGGCCGGAAATAAAGTTTTTTACAATCTCCTGCAGACCAAAACCGATGCCCACCGACAGCGCGCTGACGATCCACGCCAGCTTATTCCACTGCAGTCCCATGATGGAGAGCGTCAGCAGGATAATCAGCACGTAGCCGATATTGCTGAACAGCGTCACCAGCGAGACGCGCATGCCGACATCCATGGTGGTTTTCGGCAGAAAATCGTTATCCAGCCAGCGGCGTACTGAGCGTAATATCCAGATACCCGCCACGAGGCAAAGCAGGGCATTGACCATATGCGCCGGTACAATATTCAGCGACTCCAGCCCTTTGCCACCCCAGAACTCAATTACTTTCTGAATCAGTTCTACCGGCGTCGAAGAGGCGAACGTGCCGGTCATCAGCGCCAGCGCGACAATGCCCATCAGCAGCGCTTTACCCAGCGCGCTGAGCAGCGTGGCGGCCTGCTGCAGATAGCGCTCATCAATATTCAGCGAACTCTGCAGGCGGCGTCCGGCTGCGCTGCTGGTGGAGAACAGACTTTCACAGCCGTCGGTAATGACGTGACTCAGAAAATAGAAGGAGCCAAACAGGATCCCGCACCACACCACTTCATAGCTCAGAAAACGCGCCAGCGTCACATAGCCAATCGTCAGTGAAATCAGAATCGCCACGGCGGTCAGCGTGAGCGCCAGCTGAACCAGCCCGACCACTGTCGGACGCGCCTCCGGCGGGTTACCCAGCCGGGTCATCCGGCGACGCACGCGGTTGGTGCGCATACTGATGGCGAGCCCGGTGCTGCCAATCAGCAGTGCAGTCAGGCCGTTAGCAAAAATCGTGGTGCTGAGGCTGGTGCCTACCGTGTAGTTAAACGCTTCTGCGGTCTGAAAGATAAACACCAGCGCAGCGGTAATCGGCGGAAACGGCTTCAGCGCCAGCGCAACCTCATTAGAGATGGCCGGCAGACGCCAGCTGGGACGGCGGGTCGAGAGAAACGCCCGTCCCAGACCGGCAATCAGCCCGCAGTAGACGCTCAGCTGCACCAGGCGGGTAACAAAATCCTGTACGTCACCGGAGACTTCATCCCGGCGGGTAAACGCCAGCGCGCTGAAGTTAAAGGTCAGCACCACCGCCGCCAGCGTGGTCAGCGCAATGGCAGCAGCGAGGAAACTGCGCCGCAGCCGCCCTTCCGGCAGTTTGTGAATACTTACCCAGGCAAGAAACTCTTCGCTGTAGCGCCGTCCCAGCGTCATCACCAGCATGGCTGCCACCAGCCAGCCGATGGTGCCGGCACGCCAGTCCGATTCCCACGACAGGGCCGCCGACGCCTTCAGCTCCGTAATAAAGTCACTGATTTTTTCGCCGTCAAGATCCTGGCGGCTCACCAGCGGCGCCCAGAAGCGCGGGCCAAAAATACTGCCGGAGTTCAGCGCCAGCTGGTTTTTCAGCTGATCGCGGCGCAGATTCACAATCTGTGAAGAGAGCACCAGCGCGCCGTTTTTAATGCCTTCTGCCTGTTTGATCTGATCGTCCAGCTTGCCTTTCTGGCTTTCCAGCGAACGGCGTTTGCGCGTGACCTCCGGCGTCTCTTTAACGCCGCTGTCCGCTTTCGGCGCGGGACCCAGTACCGCCAGCTGCGCATCAAGCTGCTGGCGCTGCGGGAGTAACGCCTGCCCCAGCGTCTCTGCATTGCCCGACAGCTCCAGCGCCATCTCATTAAGCTGGTTGAGCTGGTTTTCGCTGGTTTCTCCCGAGACCTGTCCTTTGATCTTGTCGAGAATTTTTTGCATTTTTGGCAGCTCAACCGCCGGATTAACCTGCGGCGGCGCTTCTTCTTCCTGTGCCGGCTGCTGTTGCGTCACATCGGGCGCGTCATCCGCCTGGCTCAGCGCGGGCACACACAGCATGAGCAGTAACAGCGGAATCGTGAAAAAACGAAACTTCATCATAGAACGACATTCCAGCGAATAAGCCAGTTAAATGAGTGTGGCGGCCCGTACAGGAGGTCGCCGCCGGGTGATAACAGGATTGAGCATATCAAATCAGGGGACGGGTGATATGCCGCTTTGCAAGGGGTGCGGTCCGCCTGCTGGCGGGCGCGCACCCTTGCCGTTATTCCACTACCGTGTTGCTGGTAGTGAGTCCCGCTTTCTGTTTTTTATACGCCAGCGCTGCCGCCGGAACCGGGGCTGCTTTACCGGTTTCCAGCCAGTCGCGCAGGCGATTAGCATCGGCAAAGTGGGTATATTTGCCAAACGCATCCAGTACCACCAGCGCCACCGGGCGGTTGTTGATCACCGTACGCATCACCAGGCAGTGGCCCGCCTCATCGGTGTACCCTGTTTTCGTCAGCTGGATCCGCCAGCCCTCTTTGTAAACCAGGTGATTGGTGTTGCGGAACGGCAGTGCGTAGCTCGGGTGCTGAAACACCGCCGTCTGCTCTTTTGTGGTGCTGAGCTGGCCGAGCAGCGGATACTGACGCGTCGCTTTCAGCAGCTTAACCAGATCGCTGGCGCTGGAGACGTTCTGCGTGGAGAGGCCGGTGGGTTCCACATAGCGCGTATGCGTCATACCCAGCGCGCGCGCTTTGGCATTCATGGCGCGGATAAAGGCGTTATAGCCGCCCGGATAGTGGTGCGCCAGACTGGCCGCCGCGCGGTTTTCAGAGGACATCAGCGCCAGCAGCAGCATAGAGCGGCGACTGATTTCGCTGTTGAGTTTGACGCGCGAAAACACACCGCGCATTTCGCGCGTCTGGCTGATATCCACCGAGAGCAGCTCATCCATGGGCAGTTTTGCATCCAGCACCACCATCGCCGTCATCACTTTAGTGATAGAGGCGATAGGTCGCACGCGGTCAGGATGGCTTGAGAACAGCACCTTGCCCGTGTCGAGATCAACAATCATGGCGCTGCCGGAGGCGATTTGCGGCTGGGCCAGCGGTGCCAGACCCGGGAGCGCGGCGGGTGCAGCCAGTACAGGTGTTATCGCCGCCGGGGCTGCCATAAACAGCGCCAGCGACAGCAGAGAAACAGGTAATTTTACAGACATCGTGTCAGTGAGATCCGATCAGGAATTTTGCGCTGTGAAAGCTCCACAGGCCGCCCGCATCAGGCCTGTCAGGGTACGGGCTGGCAGCAGGATAATACGCGCAAATGGAGCAAATTTCTTAGTGAGATTGTTTCCGGGCGTTAAAAAGGCCGCAGTTATGTGCGGCCTCAGAAAAAAGCGCGAATATCAGAACAGCCGAGGCCCATAACCCCACAGTACAACCGTCAGCGCCAGCAGCACTTCAAAGACCAGTACCCCAATCGCCAGCGTGGAGCCGGAGAAGCGCATACTCTCTTCACGATCGATATTTAAAAACACCGGAATACCGACATAGAGCAGATAACCGGTGTAAACCAGCGCCACTGCTCCCGCCAGTACGCAGAGCCACACCAGCGGATAAAGCGCCACCAGACCGCTGAGAAACAGCGGCGTGGCCACGTAGCCGGCGAATACGGTGCAGCGCTGAATACCGGGACGCTGCGGATAGTCGCGCGCCATCCAGTGGATCACCCGCCCCATCACCGCGACGCCGCCCAGAATTAACAAATAGAAGAGAATACCCAGACCGATGCCGGTCATCAGATTGAGCTGAATAAAGCGATTTTCGCCAAGATTCCAGCCAAATTGTGTCGTGCCGATAAAGGCACATATTACCGGTATCGCTGCCATGAGCAGCACGTGATGCGTGTAATGATGTGAAACGCTTTCGTTTTCCTGCTTGATATGGCGCATTTCCTGATTCGGATGCGCCAGAAGACCCCAGACATGATTCATAAAATCACTCCTCTGATGCAGTGGGCCGCCCCTTTAGCATTCAGTCAGACTCCGACAGGCAGCGTCTCTTCAAGTATAACCAGCCCGCCTGTTTTTGCGGCCCGCAGCACAAAAAAAGCCGTCTGCAGCTACACTGCTCAGGTGTTTGTTCTGTGCAGGGAGAAAAAATTGCATCTCGATATCAATGGATTAATCACCCAGTATGGCTATCTGGCCCTGATGATTGGCTGTATTGCCGAAGGGGAAACCTTTACGCTGCTGGGCGGCGTGGCAGCCCATGAGGGGCTGCTGCACTACGGCGGCGTGGTGCTGGCGGCGATGGCAGGCGGGATCATTGGCGATCAGCTGCTGTTCTGGCTCGGCCGCCGCTACGGTACACGCATTTTGCGCCGCTTCAGTAAACATCAGGCGACGATTGGCAAAGCTAAGCGCCTGATCCAGAAGCATCCCAGCCTGTTTGTTATCGGCGTACGCTTTATGTATGGCTTTCGCCTGATTGGGCCGATTATCATCGGCACCAGCCGCCTGAAGCCGCTGCGTTTTTTTGTTCTCAATGTGATCGGTGCTGCGCTCTGGGCGCTGATATTTGTCACGCTGGGCTATTTTGCCGGCGAAATCATTGCGCCCTGGCTGCATAAGCTTGATCAGCACCTCAAACATCTGGTCTGGCTGGCGGCGGCTATCGTCACCGGTATCGTATTACGCTACCTGATCCGCCGCTGGAACCACCGCCGCGCCGGTTAGCTGTGGTAGCCTTTGAACTGCGGATTTGCCAGGGTGAATCCGCCGTCTACCACAAACGACTGGCCGGTAGTATAGGTGGCCCATTCAGAGCAGAGCCATGCCACCAGACTGGCAATTTCACGCGTGTCGCCAGGCCGGCCTATCGGGATCTCCGGCATATGGCGACGACGCGCATCGCTGTTTTCCATATCGTTCATCGGCGTGGCTATCGCACCGGGTGCCACGGCATTAACCAGGATATGGTGCGGCAGCAGACTCAGCGCCATCGATTTAGTCAGCCCGCCCAGCGCATGTTTCGCGGCGGTATACGCCACCGCGCCGGGCAGCGGCGTATGCTCATGCACGGAGGTGATATTGATGATTCGCCCGCCGTCGCCCTGGTCAACCATATGATGGGCAGCGATCTGTCCACAGACAAACGCGCCGTCGACGTCAACATCAAATACCTTACGCCACTCACTAAAATCCATGTCGAGAAAATCTGCCTGCGATACCACCCCGGCATTGTTGACCAGCACATCAATGCGCCCCAGCGAGTTAATCAGCTGTGCCAGCTGTTTGCCGCCCGCCTGCGGATCGGAGAGATCAAGCTGACGCACCTGCGCCTGCTGTCCCTTGCTCTCCACCAGACGCGCAGTCTCCTGCGCGCCCTCCTCATCGGTGTGCCAGGTAATGCCCAGGGTATACCCCGCTTCTGCCAGCATCACGGCACAGCTGCGGCCAATGCCTGAATCCGATCCGGTTACTACCGCGACTCTCTGTTTGCCTGTCATCATCACGCGCTCCTTACTGTCAGGGATTTTTTAGTATAGAAGTTATCCATCCGTGCCACGACGCTGCCCTGCAAACCGTTTCGTCTATAGTTAACAGTCAGATAAGCTATCGGAGGCGGGATGAGCAAAATTAAACGCAGAATTGATGACCACGGTGTAATCGGCGATTTGCGCACCTGCGCCCTGATCGCTAACGATGGCACTATCGACTATCTCTGCTGGCCAGAACTGGACAGCCCTTCTGTCTTTGCAGCGCTGCTCGACAGTGAAGAAGCGGGCCGTTTTACCCTTGCCCCTGACTGGCCACAGGCGCGTCGCCAGCAGCTTTACCTCCCTGATACCAATATTCTGCAGACCCGCTGGCTGGCTGATGAGGGGGTCGCGGAAATCACCGACTATATGCCGATCTGCGATGAGAGCAGCAAAGTCCCGCGCCTGGTACGCCGCGTAAAAGTGGTGCGCGGTACCGCCACTTTTCAGCTGGTCTGCGCACCGCGTCACGATTACGCCCGGGCAGAAACGCGTGCGGAAATGCGTGAGGGCGGCGTGGCCTTTCTGGCGGAGGGACAACCTGCGCTACGCCTGAGCGCCACGCTGCCGCTGCGCTGCGAAAATCAGGCGGCGGTAGCGGAATTCACGCTGCAGAGTGGCGAACACGCGGAGTTTGTTTTTGGCAACGATGATGACCCGCACGTTGAAACGATCTCAACGGCGCGCTGCTTTCAGGACACGCTTGATTACTGGCTGCGCTGGAGTAATCACAGCTCCTATCAGGGGCGCTGGCGTGAAATGGTGACGCGCTCAGCGCTGACGCTGAAGCTGCTTACGTCGCACGAGCATGGCTCCATCGCTGCCGCCGCCACCTTTGGTCTGCCGGAGGAGCTGGGCGGTGAACGCAACTGGGACTACCGCGCCTCCTGGATCCGCGACGCCTCGTTCAGCATGTATGCACTGATGCGTCTCGGCTACGTGGAAGAAGCGCACGATTTTACCCGCTGGGTCGGCCGCTGTGTTGAACACAGCCATGATGACACGCCGCATCTGCAGGTGATGTATCGTCTGGACAGCGGCACTGAACTGCATGAAAGCGAACTGCTGAATCTTTCTGGTTACGCTGATTCACAGCCGGTGCGTATTGGTAACGACGCGTGGCGACAGACGCAGCTCGATATTTATGGCGAACTGATGGACGCTATCTATCTGGCCAACAAATATGGCGACGCCATCTCCCATCGTGGCTGGCTGCATGTCTCCAGCATGATTGATTACGTCTGTGACAACTGGAACCAGCCTGACGCCGGCATCTGGGAGATGCGCGGTCAGCCGGAGCATTTTCTTCATTCGCGCCTGATGTGCTGGGTAGCGCTGGATCGCGCGCTGCGTCTGGGCATGAAACGTTCACTGCCGATGCCTTACGATCGCTGGGATCGGGTGCGCAGTGAGATCCGCGATGATATCTGGCAGAACTTCTGGAATGCCGAACTGGGCCATTTTACCGCGACGCGCGGCGGCACCGCTCTGGATGCGTCCATGCTGCTGATGCCGCTGGTACGCTTTGTCAGCTCTACCGATCCTGACTGGCTGGCCACGCTGGATGCGATTAAGGCTAACCTGGTGAGTGATGGCCTGGTACGGCGCTATAATATCAGCGAAACCCCGGCTGACGGACTGGCAGGCGGTGAAGGCGCTTTTGTCGCCTGCTCTTTCTGGTATGTGGAGTGCCTGGCGCGTGCCGGCCGGGTGCAGGAGGCGCATTTTGAGTTTGAGAAGCTGCTGAGCTATGCCAACCCGCTGGGTCTGTATGCCGAAGAGTTTACTGAACGCGGCTATGCCCTGGGTAACGTTCCGCAGGCGCTCAGCCACCTGGCGCTGATCAGTGCCGCCTTTTTTCTTAACCGTAAACTCAGCGGTGAAGTCACGCTCTGGCAGCCCTGACTATTCACAATTTGGGGCATTGCGCCAACAGATTTATCTGTGAAGAAGGACTTTTTGCGTAAAGTATCTTCAGGCAGTAAAAATCATCATTCCCATCGCCGCGGCAATGCACATATAATGCGCAGCGGGTCACACTGACCACGATGGATTCGATACTCTGACAAGCCTGAAACACGGCCATAACGACTTGTAAAAACATGAAAAAAAGCATTCGCGCGTTCGCTTCACTAGCTCTTGCCCTGGCCGCTTTCAGCCAGTCAGCCTTTGCTGTCGTCTATCCGCTCCCTGCAGCGAATAGCCGCCTGATTGGCGAAAACATTGAAATCACCGTGCCGGAAGAGAGTAAACTTCCGCTGGAAGCTTTTGCTGCTCAGTATCAGATGGGCCTCAGCAACATGCTGGAAGCGAACCCCGGCGTTGACGTTTACCTGCCTAAAGCGGGCAGCAAAATGGTGATCCCACAGCAGCTGATCCTGCCTGACGCGCCGCGTGAAGGCATCGTGATCAACAGCGCCGAGATGCGTCTCTACTACTACCCGAAAGGCACTAAGACCGTTGTCGTGCTGCCTATCGGTATCGGTGAGCTGGGGAAAGATACCCCGGTTAACTGGACCACCAAAGTAGAGCGTAAAAAAGCGGGCCCGACCTGGACGCCAACCAAAGCGATGCACGCTGAATATGCAGCACGCGGCGAGAGCATTCCGGCCGTCTTCCCGGCCGGCCCGGATAACCCGATGGGTCTGCACGCGCTCTATATCGGCCGCCTGTATGCGATTCACGGGACTAACGCCAACTTCGGTATCGGCCTGCGCGTCAGCCACGGTTGCGTCCGCCTGCGTGCCGACGATATCAAATGGCTGTTTGACAACGTGCCGGTCGGCACCCGCGTGCAGTTTATCGATCAGCCGGTTAAAGCGACCGTTGAGCCGGATGGTTCACGCTGGATTGAGGTGCATAACCCGCTCTCCACCACGGAAGAGCAGTTCAACTCGCGTGAGCTGGTACCGATCAATCTGACGTCAGCCGTGACAAAAGTGGTTGCTGATGCCAGCACGCGTCAGGATGCGGTCAACAACGCCATCCAGGCACGCAGCGGTATGCCGACCAAAATCAACGGTCAGGCCGATGATGCGCAGCCGGCAGCAATTGCCGTTCAGGAATCGGCTGATGCAATGCCAAAAGAGGAACCGATGACGCCACAGGGCGCAACGGCCGTCGCACCGCCAGCCGATCAGCCTGCTGCACAACCGCAGGCAGAACAGCAGCCGGCACCGGTCGATCAGGCGCAGCCCGCGACCAGCAACAGCCTCTGATGACATTCTGATGCTGTCAGAAAAGCCAGCCTCCGGGCTGGCTTTTTTATTGCCATCATCATTCTGTCACACTGCAGGCGTATCACACTGCCAGTAGCGGATGCGGTGGGTGCATCCGGTCATCGATGGGGTGTGTCATGGCTGAAACCAGTTTACCGGCGGCGCGCGGACGTCCCGACCTGCAGCGCGGCAGCGGTCCGCTCTCCCGCCTGCTGTTTCTGCTGCTGCTGGCTGCAGGGCTGATTTTTACCGCTGTTAACCTGTTTAACGATGTGGCAGAAACCGGCGCGGTGGTCACCACCTATACGCCCTTTTTTCTGCTGGCGCTGGCGTTGCTGATTGCGCTGGGCTTTGAATTTGTCAACGGTTTCCACGACACCGCCAACGCCGTGGCGACGGTGATCTATACCCATTCTCTGACGCCCGGCGTGGCGGTGGTCTGGTCCGGTATCTGTAATTTTCTCGGCGTGCTGCTCTCCAGCGGCGTGGTGGCCTTTGGCATTATTTCGCTGCTGCCGGTCGAGCTTATTCTGCAGGCGGGCAGCGGACACGGCTTTGCCATGGTCTATGCGCTGCTCTTCTCTGCCATTATCTGGAACCTGGGAACCTGGTATTTTGGTCTGCCCAGCTCCTCTTCCCATACGCTGATTGGCTCTATCATCGGCGTCGGGGTGGCGAATGCGCTGCTGCATGGCCGCAGCGGCACCAGCGGCGTTGACTGGGATCAGGCGCTGAAAGTGGGCTACGCCCTGCTGCTCTCGCCGATCGTGGGATTTGTCTGCGCGGCTCTGCTGCTGCTGGTGCTGAAAGCGCTGGTGCGTCATCGCCAGCTCTATCAGGCGCCCGACAGCGCCCGGCCACCGCCGGTCTGGATCCGCGGGCTGCTGATCCTGACCTGCACCGGCGTCTCTTTCGCGCACGGCTCCAATGATGGCCAGAAAGGCATGGGACTGATCATGCTGATTCTGGTGGGCACGATGCCGATTGCTTACGCCCTGAACCGGTCATTGCCGCCGGAGCAGATCCCGCGCGTCGCGGCACTGACGCAGATCACGGAGCAGCAGCTGCTGACGCTGCAGCCGGCACCGGATGCCATGCCGGCTCCGCGCACGGTGCTGACGGAATTTGTCCGCAGCCGTCAGTACCGTCCTCAGGTGTTGCCGGCGCTGGGCCTGCTGCTGGGTGATATCAACGAACAGATCAGGCGCTACGGTTCAGTGAATAATATTCCGGCACAGGCGGTGACCAACACCCGTAATGACATGTACCTGGCGTCAGAAAGTATCCGGCACCTGCAGAGCAGCCGGGTGACGCTGCCCGAAGAGACCGCACGCAATCTCAGCGCCGCTAAGCGCGAGCTGGATAGCGCCACGCGTTTTATTCCGCTCTGGGTGAAGGTCGCGGTGGCGCTGGCGCTGGGCCTCGGCACGCTGGTGGGCTGGCGACGTATCGTCATTACGGTGGGCGAACGCATCGGCAAATCGCATCTCAGCTATGCGCAGGGGGCCAGCGCCGAACTGGTGGCGATGGCGACAATCGGCGCGGCGGACGCGTTTGGCCTGCCGGTCTCAACCACGCATGTACTCTCATCCGGCGTGGCGGGAACCATGGCCGCAAACCGTTCCGGCCTGCAGCTTGCCACGCTGCGTAATCTGGCGATGGCCTGGATCCTGACGCTGCCGGTCTCTGTGCTGCTGGCGGGCGTGCTCTATGCGCTTTTCGCACAGATATGAGCGACGGTAAGGCAAAAAAAAAGCCAGCACGGAGGCTGGCTTTTTATAGCGGGGAAGCGCATAACGCTTAGCGTTCCAGACGCTCCGCATAGCGCTCAATCGCTGCGGCAATATCGGCAGACACCCGCAGCGTCCGTACCTCACTGAAGAGATCGGCCGCTTCAGGGTAGGCTTTACGCAGATAGCCCAGCCACTGTTTGATGCGCGCAACATGATAATTGCCGGTGTCTCCCTGCTTCTCCAGCCGGGTATACTTCAGCAGCAGCGCCACCACATCCGGCCAGCCCATCGGCGCCTCGTTATGCTTCACCACGCGTCCGAGGTTAGGCACATTCAGCGCACCGCGGCCAAGCATCACCGCATCGCAGCCGGTGATGCGCATACAGGCCTGTGCATCTTCCCAGCTCCAGATCTCACCGTTGGCGATGACCGGGATCGACAGCCGCTGACGAATTTCGCCAATCGCCTGCCAGTTAATGCATTCAGCCCGATAGCCATCCTCTTTGGTGCGCCCATGCACCACCAGCTCGCTGGCACCCGCCTGCTGTACCGCATCGGCAATTTCAAAGCGGCGATCGCTGGCATCCCAGCCGAGCCGCACTTTAACCGTGACCGGCAGGTGATCCGGCACGGCAGCACGCATCGCCTGCGCGGCGCGATAGATAAGCTCCGGATCTTTCAGCAGCGTAGCGCCGCCGCCGCTGCCGTTAACCAGCTTTGACGGACAGCCGCAGTTAAGATCGACCCCCCATGAGCCGAGTTCGGCTGCGCGGGCGGCATTTTCTGCCAGCCAGGCCGGGTGCTGTCCCAGCAGCTGCAGCCGCACCCGCGTACCGGATGGCGTGCGGCTCTGATGGTGCAGCTCCGGACAGAGGCGATAGAACGACTTTACCGGCAGCAGCTGATCGACCACGCGCAGAAACTCGGTCACACAGAGATCGTAATCATTGACGCCGGAGAGCAGTTCACGCACCAGTGAATCCAGTACGCCCTCCATCGGAGCCAGTAACACCCGCATTGCGTTATGCGTTCCCGTTGCCTTTGGCAGCCGGACGACGTGAACGTGCCGGTTTGCCTGCGTTACCTGCCGCCGGGCCGTTGCCGCCCTGACGACGCGGCGCACGCGACTCACTCTGCGGGCGCGCAGCGCCATTACCCTGACGCTGACCGCCGCCGGCGCGACCGGCGTTGCCGCCCTGCCCCTGACCACGACCGCGCGGCTGCTGCTGACGACCATTCTGGATCGGCTCCGCTTTAATGCTCGGATCGGGCTCAAAGCCCGGCAGCGCAATGCGCGGGATCTCACGCTTCAGCAGCCGCTCGATATCACGCAGCAGCTTGTGTTCATCAACACAGACCAGCGACAGCGCGGCACCGGTTGCCGCGGCGCGTCCGGTACGGCCGATACGGTGCACGTAATCTTCCGCCACGTTTGGCAGCTCATAGTTCACCACGTGCGGCAGCTCTTCAATATCGAGACCGCGTGCGGCGATATCAGTCGCGACCAGAACACGAATGCTGCCCGATTTAAAATCAGCCAGCGCGCGGGTACGGGCGCCCTGACTCTTGTTACCGTGGATAGCCGCTGCGGTGATGCCATCTTTGTTCAGCTGCTCAGCCAGGTGGTTGGCACCGTGCTTGGTACGGGTAAACACCAGTACCTGCTGCCAGTTGTCACGGCCAATCATCAGCGACAGAAGTTCCCGCTTACGCTTCTTATCAACAAAGTGCACCTGCTGCGACACCTGCTCTGACGCGGTGTTGCGGCGGGCCACTTCTACCTGCTCCGGGTTCGTCAGCAGTTTTTCTGCCAGCGTCTTGATTTCGTCGGAGAACGTTGCTGAGAACAGCAGGTTCTGACGCTTCGCCGGCAGCTTCGCCAGGACGCGACGGATGTCATGAATAAAGCCCATATCGAGCATGCGATCGGCTTCATCCAGCACCAGGATTTCGACCTGCGAGAGATCAACCGCATTCTGATGCGCCAGATCCAGCAGACGACCTGGCGTTGCCACCAGCACGTCAACGCCGCCGCGCAGTTTCATCATCTGCGGATTAATGCTGACGCCACCAAACACGACCAGTGAACGCATGTTCAGGTACTGGCTGTATTCGCGCACGTTCTCACCGACCTGTGCGGCCAGCTCACGCGTTGGCGTCAGGATCAGCGCGCGCACCGGGCGGCGGCCGCGTGCCGCGGCAGGATTTTCAGAGAGACGCTGCAGCAGAGGCAGCGTAAAACCGGCGGTTTTACCGGTACCGGTCTGGGCGCTCGCCAGCAGGTCACGGCCAGCCAGCACCACGGGAATTGCCTGACGCTGAATTGGCGTCGGTTCGCGATAGCCCTGTTCTGCTACCGCACGCAAAATATCGGCATTTAAGCCGAGAGAGTCAAAGGACATGCAGGTGTATTACTCCGAACCGCCCTGATCGCGCTGCGCGATGTAGTTTTCAGGGGGGATATGACGCAGCCCCGGGGGCCTGCGTGTGAAAAGGGCACAAACTACCATGCGTAAGGAGGCGAGTGTACCAGCTTTCACTGCGCACTGCGACCTGCAAAACAGGCACGTCGCCGGTTGCTGCTGCGTGACGTGGGGTACAGCAGGCAATAAAAAGGGAGCCTTTAAGGCTCCCTGACTGGCGGGATGCGCAGCGGTCAGCTACGCTTTTTCTCCACGCGGGGGGCGGGTTCTCTGGCCAGCAAAGAAACCAGCGCCGGGCCCACCAGCATCACGACGCCCAGGCAACCAATCAGCAGGTTGTTATGGAAAAAGCGTGAGATCAGGAACAGCGTCAGCATCGCTGCGCCAAAATAGTAAGTTGTGGTGACCTCTTCCAGAGTGTCACCCATACGGCGTAAACGGGCACTACGCTGCAGGGCCAGCATGGAGATAAACACCACTGCATAAGCTGCCACCAGGGTACTGCTCACTTCAACCAGTGCCTTGTGTTTCCAGCCCCAGACCAGTGCGGCAATCACCAGCAGATGCGTGGCGATGTGCAGACAGGTTTGACCGGTAACAATCTGAACACGATTAGACCATTTCATACTTTTCTCCTGGCAGACCCAACAGGTCGCCCAAGTGTATCTGACCGGAGCCAGACGGATTTCCTCAATGTAAAACAAATTTCAGATAACACCTTAATTTTCTCGCCCTGGCACCACCCGTTTGTGACAAAGACTACACTTTGTTCTATTCATGATGAAAAGGAGCGCGTCGCAGTATGCCACAAAACACGCAAGGATTTTCATTTAAAGTCCTGACGATCAATACCCATAAAGGTTTTACCACGTTTAATCGTCGCTTTATCCTGCCCGAATTACGCGACGCCGTACGCGCCACATCAGCGGATATCGTCTTTTTACAGGAGGTGATGGGCACCCACGCTATTCATGCCGCACAGATAGAAGCGTGGCCTGAAAACTCACATTATGAGTATCTGGCTGACACGATGTGGCGCGACTTCGCCTATGGCCGCAACGCGGTTTATCCTGAAGGCCATCACGGCAACGCGATATTGTCACGCTTTCCTATTGCTGAATATCAAAATCGCGACATATCTGTTGCTGGCAGCGAAAAGCGCGGCATGTTGCACTGTCAGATTACGCTGCCTGACCGGGCGCAGCCGCTGCATGTGATTTGTGTCCATCTCGGCCTGAAAGAGAAGCACCGGCTGATGCAGATGAAAATGATGTGTGACGTGATCAACGCGCTCCCGGCAGATGCCCCGCTGGTGGTAGCCGGTGATTTCAACGACTGGCAGGTGCGCGCTAACCGTTTCCTGCAGCGCGGTGCCGGGCTGAAAGAGGTGTTCAGCCTGAAAAATGGCCGTCCGGCACGCACCTTCCCTGCACGCTTTCCGCTATTGCGCCTCGATCGTATCTATATTCGTAATGCATCCGTCAGCCAGCCCTGGGCGCTGCCGGTCAAACCCTGGTCTCATCTGTCCGATCATGCGCCGCTGGCGGTGGAGATATTCCTATGAATTTCAACTGGCGTGACGGCAACCAGCTGCGCCTGCTGGAGAACGGCGAAGCGTTTTTTCCGCGCGTATCGGGTGCCATCCAGCGCGCCGAGCGCACGCTGCTGCTTGAAACCTTCATTCTTTTTGAAGATAACGTCGGCAAGGCGCTGCACCGTGACCTGCTGGCGGCGGCGCAGCGCGGCGTAAAAGTCGAAGTCATGGTAGATGGCTACGGCTCTCCCGATCTCTCCGATGATTTTGTTAATACGCTGACGGAGGCGGGCGTTCGGTTTATCTACTACGATCCGCGCCCGCTGGTGCTGGGGATGCGTACCAATCTCTTTCGCCGTCTGCACCGTAAGATCGTGGTGATCGATGAGCAAATTGCCTTTGTTGGCGGCATTAATTTCTCGGCAGAGCACAACACCGATTACGGTCCGGAAGCGAAGCAGGATTATGCCGTTGAAGTAAAAGGACCGGTGGTGATCGATATCGCCCGCTTTGTCCAGATGGCGATGGGCAGCGATCAGATCACCCGCCGCTGGTGGGGGAAACCGTCAAAGCACGTGGCCGTTAATGCCCAGCCCGGCAGCGCGCAGGTGCTGTTTGTTTATCGTGATAATAATGAACATCGTGACGACATTGAGCAGCACTATCTGGATATGCTGCGTAAAGCCAAACGCGATGTGATCATCGCCAACGCCTATTTTTTCCCTGGTTATCGTCTGCTGCGCGAGATGCGTAACGCTGCCCGGCGCGGGGTGCGCGTGCGGCTGATAGTACAGGGTGAGCCCGATATGCCGATCGTAAAAGTAGGGGCCGAGCTGCTCTATAACTATCTGGTGGATGGCGGTGTGGAGGTGTATGAGTATTGCCGCCGTCCGCTGCATGGCAAGGTCGCGGTGCAGGATCAGCACTGGACCACGGTGGGCTCCAGTAACCTCGATCCGCTCAGCCTGTCGCTGAATCTTGAAGCCAACCTGATAATTTACGACCGCACATTTAACCAGACGCTGCGCGATAATCTGGAAGGCCTGATCCAGCATGACTGCGTGCGCGTTCAGGATGACAAACTGCCGCCGCGTAACTGGTGGCAGTTAACCAAAGGCGTCATTGTCTTCCACTTTCTGCGCCACTTCCCGGCCATTGCGGGCTGGCTGCCTGCACATACGCCTCAGCTGTCCCAGGTCTCTCCTCCGGTCCAGCCAGAGATGGAGACGCAGGATCGGGTGGAAGCCAATAACGAAGGAGCAAAATCCTGATGAGCAAAAAGAACCCGAAGTGGCGGCTGGCGAAAAAGATCCTGACGTGGCTCTTTTTTATCGCCGTGATCGTTTTGCTGGTGATTTATGCGCGTAAAGTCAACTGGGAGGATGTCTATAAGGTCATTACCGGCTACAACCGCTATGTGGTGCTGGGCGCGGCCGGGCTGGTGGTGGTCAGTTATATTACCTATGGCCTGTACGATCTGATTGGCCGCGTCTACTGCGGTCATAAGCTATCGAAGCGGCAGGTGATGCTGGTGTCGTTTATCTGCTACGCCTTTAACCTGACGCTCAGTACCTGGGTGGGCGGCGTCGCCATGCGCTACCGCCTTTATTCACGCCTGGGCCTTTCAGGCAGCACCATTACCCGCATTTTTTCACTGAGCATTGCCACTAACTGGCTTGGCTATATTTTGCTGGGCGGCGTGGTGTTTGTCTCCGGCATGGTGCCGATTCCGCCGCGCTGGTTTATTGGTGAAGGCACGCTGCGTATCATCGGTGGTGCACTGCTGCTGCTGACAGCGGTCTACCTCTGGGCCTGCGCCTTTGCGAAAAAGCGGCAGTGGACGGTGAAGGGCCAGCGGCTGCAGCTGCCTTCACTGCGTATGGCGCTGTTTCAGTTTGCCGTCTCCTGCGCGAACTGGATGGTGATGGGCACCATTATCTGGCTGCTGCTGATGCGCGAAGTGGATTATCCCATCGTGCTGGGTGTGCTGCTGATCAGCAGTATTGCCGGGGTGATTATTCATATTCCGGCGGGTATCGGCGTGCTGGAAGCGGTGTTTCTGGCCCTGCTGAGCGGACAGCACGCTTCACATGGTGAAATTATCGCCGCGCTGCTTGCCTACCGCGTCCTCTACTTTATTCTGCCGCTGCTGCTGGCGCTGGTGCTGTATCTCTGGCTGGAGAGCCGGGCGAAGCATCTGCGACATAAAAATCAGCAGAAAATGGCAGAGCAGTAACTGCAGCTGACGGGATGAAAAACGGGGGCGCATCGCTGCGCCCCCGGTCACATTAAACGCGGCGTGTTAACGACGGTTGCCGAAAATCCGCAGCAGCATCAGAAACAGATTGATGAAGTCGAGATAGAGCGTCAGCGCGCCCATGATAGAGTAGCGGCGTAAATTTTCGCTATCGCGGGCATCAATGTTTTCGCCCACCGCTTTCAGCTTCTGCGTGTCATAAGCGGTCAGCCCCACAAACACCACCACGCCGATATAGGTAATGGCCCACATCAGCGCCGGGCTCTTCAGCCAGAAGTTCACCAGCGACGCCAGCACGATACCAATCAGCGCCATAAACAGCAGACTGCCGATACGGCTCAGATCGCGTTTAGTGGTGTAGCCGTAAAAGCTCATCGCCCCAAACATTCCGGCGGTAACAAAAAAGGTGCTGGCGATAGACGAGTAGGTGTAAACGAGAAAAATACTCGCCATGGTCAGACCGGTCAGCGCCGAATAGAGCATAAACAGCGCGGTCGCCACGGCCCCGCTCATGCGCTGTACCAGGCCTGACAGCACAAAGACCAGCGCCAGCTGTGCGATGATCAGGCCAAAGAAGGTGATGCGGTTAGCAAACACCAGCTCCATCACCGCGGGGGTACGCGCGGCAAACCAGGAGACAAACGCGGTAAGCAGCAGGCCGCAGGTCATCCAGCCATAGACCTGAGCCATATAAGCCTGCAGCCCGGCTGACGCTGGCTGCACAAACGAATCATTACGTGGATATCGATCCATGACGCACCTCTCAAATAAAAATTACAGGGTCAGTGTGAAGTGTATACCATGCCGCTTCAACGGCGCGTCATACACTGCTGATATCGGCTATTAACCCGCTGGGCAAACCACGCGGTGGTCAGATTGCGGGTGATTTTCGGGCTCTCCAGTTTGATCCCCGGCAGCATTTCGCGCGGCACCCGCTTGCCCGCCATTTTGTCAGCCAGAATAAAGGTCTGTTTCCATAACGTTGTGTCGCTGAAGCCCGCCGTGTCCCCTTTTTCCAGATCGCGGCGAATTTCCCGGTCGCTCATATCCAGGCGTTTACCCAGCGTACGTACCGCCAGCTCAGTCGAGCCCGCCTGCTCGCTGCCGTAATTGATCAGATCGCCATCCAGCGCCAGACGAATACCGCTGGCGCGCGCAATCGCGGCCTGAAACGCCGCGTTGCGGCTGGCGTACCAGCCTGCGTTAAAGTCGGCGAAACGATAGAGTGGCTGACTATAGTCCGCCGGGTAGCCCAGCAGATGCTTCGTGCCAAACCAGATCCCTCCGCGCTGGCTAAACACCTCGCGCCGGATTGAGCCATCGATAGCATACGGGTAGCCCTGTGCATGCGCCTCGGCAAAGGCAACGCTCACCTGCATTGGTCCGCCGGTGTGTACCGGATTCAGCTTGCCAAACAGCGTCTGCCCCATCGGCACCATATCGATAAAATCATCAAATATGGCGCTCAGCTCTTTTTCACTGCGCACCTTGTCCAGCCGCGCGGCGTAGCTCTCACCGTTTGAGGATTTAATCAGCAGTGCAGTCCGCACCAGAAAGGCCGGAACATGCAGCTTTGCGGCCCGCCGGTCAATCTCGCCCCAGGCAATTTTGGGTAATCCGGGCACGTTAGCATCCGCGCTGAAATTGGACTCCTGCCCGGCCACGGCAATCACCGCGCACAGATTGCTGGCGCTGGGATCGAGCTGCTGGACACGAAAAGCGGTATAAATGTCATCAGCCCAGGCTGATTTTTGCGTCACGTAACCGGGCAGCAGCTGCTGGATCTGCGCTTTGACATCCGCGGGCTGGCGCGCCGGCGCCTGCGGCTCTTTTTTACTGCTGCAGCCGGCCACGATCAGCGCGGTCAGCAGAAGCGCGCCGCGGCGTAAGAAGGTTGGTTTCATCCTGCTCCCTGATAAGAAAAAGCGTGCCTCAGGCACGTTGCGGGCGTGAGGCTGTCAGCCTCCGCCCTGTCCGTTATGAGTCCCAGCGCGCCGCTGCCTGATGGTCACTGTCGCGTGCATCCACCCAGCGATCCCCCTCCGGGGTGGCTTCGCGCTTCCAGAACGGCGCGCGGGTTTTAAGATAATCCATAATAAACTCTGCCGCCGCAAACGCGCTGCCGCGGTGTGCGCTGCTGACGCCTACCAGCACAATCTCATCGCCGGGAAAAAGCTCGCCCACGCGATGGATCACCGTGATCTGCTGTAATGGCCAGCGCTGCCGGGCGGCTTCAGCAATTTCCGCCAGCGCTTTTTCCGTCATGCCCGGATAGTGCTCCAGCGTCAGTGCCGCCACGTCAGCGCCCAGGTTGTGATTGCGCACTTTACCGGTGAAGGTCACGATAGCGCCATCCCGATCGTCTGCGGCCAGCAGCCGGTACTCGGCTCCTGTATCAAACGGCTCGCGTCCGACGCGAATACGGGTTGTCATGATTAACCTCCGGTGACCGGCGGGAAAAAGGCCACTTCATCCCCTGCCTGCAGCGGATGGGTCATAGGGACCAGCGTCTGATTAACCGCGGCCAGCAGCCTGCCCGACTCCAGCGCCAGCGCCCAGCGATCGCCGCGCTGCGCCAGCGCATCACGCAGTGCCGCCACGTCGGGATAGGTTTCCGTCAGCGTCAGCTCACTGGTGCCGGTCAGCTCGCGCACCTGGGCAAAGAACAGGACGTTAATCATGGCTGGCCGCCTTAAAATCACCTGATTTACCGCCGCTTTTGCTCAGCAGGCGCAGCTGATCGATCACGATATCTTTCTGTACCGCTTTGCACATGTCATAGATGGTCAGCGCCGCTACAGAGGCTGCCGTCAGCGCCTCCATTTCCACACCGGTTTTACCGCTCAGGCGGCAGCGCGAAGTGACGCGCACCCGGCTCTGTGCCGGTTCCGCTTCCAGCGTCACTTCCACTTTACTCAGCATCAGCGGATGACAGAGCGGTATCAACTCCCAGGTGCGCTTTGCGGCCTGAATGCCGGCGATGCGGGCAGTGGCAAAGACGTCGCCTTTATGATGGCTGCCTTCCATGATCATCTGCAGCGTGGCGGGTGACATCAGCACCAGCGCCTCCGCCTGCGCTTCGCGCACGGTTTCGTTTTTACCGGAGACATCGACCATGTGCGCTTCGCCAGCGGCGTTAATATGTGTTAACTGATTCATACAGTGACTTTCTTCAGGTGAGAGACAAAATTACAGGGCCGGGTGCGCGCATCCAGCTGATCGGCGATGATGCGTTCCCAGCCGCAGCGGCAGGCGCTGGTAGACCCAGGCAGAGCAAATATCAGGGTCTGATTAGCGAGGCCGGCAACGGCACGCGACTGCAGCGTTGCGCTACCGATATCTTCATAAGAGAACATGCGGAACAGTTCGCCAAAGCCGTCAATTTCACGATCAAACAGCGGCAGCAGCGCTTCCGGGGTACTGTTTTTACTGTTAAAACCGGTACCGCCGTTCACAATCACCACCTGAATATCGTCGCTGGCGATCCAGCGCGACACCGTGGCGCGGATGCGGTAGCGATTGTCAGGCAGAATAGCGTGGTCCACCACCTGGTGCCCCGCGTCAGCAAGCGCCTCGCGCAGATAATCACCTGAGGTGTCGCTGGCCGCATCGCGGCTGTCGGATATGGTCAGCACCGCGGCAGACAGGGCGGTAAATTCGCCGGTTGGTTTAGCCATGGCTGTAACTCCTGTGTTTAGCCACCAATGAAAGAGAGATTTTGCGTAATACCGGTCTGGCCCTGATGCAGAAAATGCGTCTGCTTTTTCTGGCCAAGACTGTGGGCGATACGCGCCTGCAGCTCGCCCTGCTGTGCATCGGAAGCGAGCAGATCGCGCAGCTCTACCCCGCCGTCGCCAAACAGACAGAGGTGCAGTTTTCCGGTGGCTGAGACGCGCAGCCGGTTGCAGCTGGCACAGAAATCTTTTTCATACGGCATAATCAGACCCACCTCACCCTGATAGTCAGGATGACGAAATACCTGCGCCGGTCCGTCGCTGCGGCCGCGCGGCTGGCGCTGCCAGCCCTGCATGATTAGCCGATCGCGGATCACCTCACCGGAGATATGGTGACGCCGGAACAGATCGCCTCCTTCGCCGGTCTCCATCAGCTCAATAAAGCGCAGCTGGATCGGACGCGTGCGGATCCAGGCCAGAAACGTATCCAGACTCTGGCTGTTGACATCGCGCATCAGCACGCTGTTGACTTTGACTTTTTCAAATCCGGCGTCAAACGCGGCGTCGATGCCGGCCATGACTTCAGCAAATTTATTCTGCCCGGTAATGGCATGAAACTGCCGCGCATCCAGGCTGTCCACGCTGACGTTGATGTGGGTCAGCCCTGCATCGCGCCATGACTGAACGTCACGCGCCATCCGGTAGCCGTTGGTGGTCACCGCGATCTGTCGCAGCGCGGCGTTTTCACGCACGGCAGCAATGATGTCGGTAAAGTCGCGGCGCATTGAGGGTTCGCCACCGGTAAGGCGAATTTTCTCCGTTCCCGCGGCGGTAAAAGCGCGGGTTACCCGGCGGATCTCATCCAGCGAAAGAAAGCTCTTGTTGCGGGTACTGCCAGGTTTATAGCCATCCGGCAGACAGTAAGTACAACGGAAATTACATACATCCGTGATCGACAGGCGCAAATAATAGAAGCTACGCGCCCAGGCATCTGTAAATTGTGGCACCTTAACACCTTTCCAAAGTCGGGAGATGCAGGCATTTCTTTCTGCACCCTGGCAGCATTACGCTGCGGCCAGGCGGCCCTATCATTTGACTTAGGCGCGCAAGGCTTAAGAGTTTGTTGTCATTGAGGACAACGCGGTCTCTGGATGGTAGCGTGCTTTGCGTCAGTCAGCCAGTCACTGCGTGCGTTGTATAATATGATATATAGCGATTTTTAACGGCATTATCGCAGCAGAATAGGCTAAACTGCGCCACATGACGCTGCCTTCCGGCAGCAGAAATCAGCTTTTTGAGCGCAGTAAATCAGGTAAGGAGCAGCATGAATCGAACGCTGGCAGATTTAGATCGCGTGGTGGCACTGGGCGGCGGGCACGGCCTGGGCCGCGTGATGTCAGCGCTGGCACCGCTGGGTTCGCGTCTCACTGGTATTGTGACCACCACGGATAATGGCGGCTCTACCGGACGTATCCGCCGTTCAGAAGGCGGGATCGCCTGGGGAGACATGCGCAACTGTCTTAATCAGCTGATTACCGAACCGAGCGTGGCTTCCGCGATGTTTGAATATCGCTTTGCCGGTAACGGCGAGCTGGCGGGGCATAATCTGGGTAACCTGATTCTGAAAGCGCTGGACCATCTCAGCGTGCGCCCGCTGGAAGCGATTAACATTATCCGCAATCTGCTCAAGGTTGATGCGTTTCTTATCCCGATGTCGGAGCAGCCGGTGGATCTGGTGGCACAGGATGCAGAAGGCAATATGGTTTATGGCGAAACTGCGATTGATGAGATGCGGCAGGCCCCTCAGACGCTGATGCTGCATCCGGCCGTTAATCCCACCCGCGAAGCGCTGGACGCCGTGGCAGAAGCCGATCTGATCCTGATTGGTCCGGGCAGTTTTTACACCAGCCTGATGCCGATTTTGCTGATGGAAGAGATGGCGCGCGCGCTACGTCGTACGCCTGCCACCATGGTCTTTATTGGCAACCTTGGACGCGAGCTCAGCCCGGCGGCAGCCCGCCTTAGCGTGGCAGATAAGCTGGCCATTATGGAACAGGCGATTGGTAAACGGGTCATTGATGCCGTGGTCATCAGCCCGACCGCCGACACGCAGGGTCTGGCACAGCGCGTTATTGTACAGGAGCCGCTGGAGGCCGAGGATATCCGTTACCGTCACGATCGGCAGCTGCTGCGTCTGGCGCTGGAGCACGCCATTCAGGCGCTGTAAGCGCGCCAGGGCCGCATGAATACGCCAGGGCCGCATGAATACGCCAGGGCCGCATGAATGCGGCCCCTACGGGAGATTCGCGCAGGCGTGCCATTCATGGTGCCCTGGTTACGTATAAAATCCGCGGAATTTACGCAGGGGCGCCATTAATGGCGCCCTGGTCACATATAAATATGGTGGTACCTGAATGCGGCCCCTACGGGAGATTTGCGCAGGGGCGCCATTAATGGCGCCCTGGTCACGTATAAAATCCGCGGAATTTACGCAGGGGCGCCATTCATGGCGCCCTGGTCACATATAAATATGGTGGTACCTGAATGCGCCAGGGCCGCATGAATGCGGCCCCTACGGGAGATTTGCGTAGGGGCGCCATTAATGGCGCCCTGGTCACGTATAAAATCCGGTGGTGTATGAATACGCCAGGGCCGCATGAATGCGGCCCCTACGGGAGATTTACGCAGGGCCGCCATTAATGGCGCTCTGGTTACGTATAAAACCCGCGGAATTTACGTAGGGGCGCCATTAATGGCGCCCTGGCTGCGTATAAATACGGTGGTGCCTGGATTCGCCAGGGCCGCATGAATGCGGCCCCTACGGAATGCGGCCCCTACGGAATGCGGTCCCTGCGGAATGCGGTCCCTGCGGAATGCGGCCCCTGCGCAATGCGGCACCGGTGAGGCTCTGTTGTGCCGGTCAGGAAGCGGCGATAAACAGTTCGCGCAGTTCGTGCAGACGGTCGCGCAGGCTGGCGGCTTCTTCAAATTCCAGGTTTTGCGCATGCTGCTGCATCTGCGCTTCCAGTTCGTGAATTTTCTTCTGCATCGCCTGTGGCGTAAGCGCCAGGTAATCGGCATCATTCTCTGCCGCCGTGCGCGTGGCCGTTTTACCCTTGCCGCGGGTTTTCACCACGTTTTTGCCCAGCTCAAGAATATCCGTGATCTTTTTATTCAGCCCCTGCGGCACAATGCCGTGCTCAGTGTTGTAGCGCTCCTGCTTCTCACGGCGGCGCTCAGTCTCTTCAATTGCGCGCGCCATAGAGGGCGTGATCTTATCAGCATAAAGAATCGCTTTACCGTTCACGTTACGTGCAGCACGGCCAATCGTCTGAATCAGTGAACGCTCTGAGCGCAGGAAGCCCTCTTTATCGGCGTCCAGAATCGCTACCAGAGAAACCTCCGGCATATCGAGTCCTTCACGCAGCAGGTTGATCCCTACCAGCACGTCAAATTCACCCAGGCGCAGGTCGCGAATAATCTCCATGCGCTCAACGGTGTCGATATCAGAGTGCAGATAGCGCACCTTCTCACCGTGCTCTTCAAGGTATTCGGTGAGATCTTCGGCCATACGCTTTGTCAGCGTCGTTACCAGCACGCGCTCGTTAATCTCTACGCGCTTACGGATCTCAGACAGCAGATCATCCACCTGTGTACCCACCGGGCGCACCTCAAGGATCGGATCGAGCAGGCCTGTCGGACGCACCACCTGATCGATCACTTCCGTGCCCGATTTTTCCAGCTCATATTTACCCGGCGTGGCTGACACATAAATGGTCTGCGGGGCCAGCGCCTCAAACTCCTCAAACCGAAGCGGACGGTTATCCAGCGCGGAAGGCAGACGGAAACCGTACTCCACCAGCGTCTCTTTACGCGCGCGGTCGCCACGATACATGCCGCCGATCTGCGGAATGGTCACGTGCGACTCATCCACCACCAGCAGACCGTCGGCAGGCAGATAGTCAAACAGGGTCGGCGGCGCTTCACCCGGCCCGCGCCCCGAGAGATAACGGGAATAGTTTTCGATCCCCGAGCAGTAACCCAGCTCATTCATCATCTCCAGGTCAAACTGGGTGCGCTGCGTAATACGCTGCTCTTCCAGCAGCTTGTTGTTTTCCAGCAGCACTTTGCGGCGCAGGGCCAGCTCATCTTTGATCTCTTCCATCGCCTGCAGGATACGTTCACGCGGCGTAACGTAGTGCGTTTTGGGATAGATAGTAAAACGCGGGATCACTGATTCGATTTGCCCGGTAAGCGGATCAAACAGTGACAGCCGCTCGACCTCTTCATCAAACAGCTCCACCCGCAGAGCGATATCATCAGATTCCGCCGGGAAGATATCGATCACCTCTCCGCGCACGCGGAACGTACCGCGCTGAAACGCCTGATCGTTACGCGCATACTGCAGCTCAGCCAGACGCCGTAAAATACTGCGCTGATCGATGATCATGCCGCGCGTCAGGTGCAGCATCATTTTCAGATAGAGATCGGGATCGCCAAGACCATAAATCGCTGAGACCGACGCCACCACAATCACATCACGCCGTTCCAGCATCGCTTTGGTAGCAGAGAGACGCATCTGCTCAATGTGCTCGTTCACCGCCGCATCTTTTTCGATAAAGGTGTCAGAACTCGGCACATAGGCTTCAGGCTGATAGTAGTCATAGTAAGAAACAAAGAATTCCACGGCATTATCCGGAAAAAACTCTTTCATCTCCCCATAGAGCTGCGCCGCCAGCGTTTTATTGGGCGCCAGAACCATCGTCGGCCGGTTGAGGTCGGCAATCACGTTGGCAACGGTAAAGGTTTTGCCCGAACCCGTTACGCCGAGCAGGGTCTGATGCGCAAGGCCATCTTCCAGCCCCTCCTCCAGACGGCGGATCGCTTCAGGCTGATCGCCTGAAGGCTTAAAGGCGGAGTTAAGTTTAAAGGCTTTGCTCATGATTTCAGAATTCCTGCTGAAGAAAAGGGCTGGCAGGCTGATAATTCTACTCTGCTATGGCGATTTTGCCAGAAAAAAACACTGGATATATTTACAGATAAACGCCACGATGGACCTTTAGCCTGTGGCATCGCTTCAGAGGCATTAAAGCGGCCGCTGGCTAAAATATGTCGCGCAAGGTTATCCCCAGGCGAGCCGGGGTTTTAACAATTGTCAAGAGAACGTCATTAAAATGCAGCGATAAACTTCAGCGGACATTTTGCAGGCTTGCTTTTAAACAACATACTGAATTTATTGGATATACCTCAAAAGCCCAGTTTCGCAGCATAATGTATCCAGGCCGCGTATTTCCTCGCTTGCGCCCGGTTTTCAGTCGCTAATACACAAGGTTATCCACAGGAATGGTGGATAAGTGAAGCCAGCCCCACGCCCGCAGGCTGTGTATAAAAAATCCCGGCCCGTTCTGCGCTAACAAAAAAATTTTTTTTATGATTATTTTTCCAGCAAGGCCGGCGGGATTAACTATTCTTTTTTGATTCCACAGTGCCGCTACGCCTGGGCCGCGCTGTTTTCCTGCCTTATGCCACTGCTTTATTAATGAACAGATGCACCAGAAAAGTTTAGTAATCAGCACCGTCAAAGTGCAGTGGCTTAATCACCTGCTTTCACAGTTAAGTTTTTCTGATGTTTAAGGCACCGTTGCAGGTATTTGTTAACGCCACACATGCGGAATGATCGATCTGGCCCGCTGCTTGCATCTCTCCTGTTGCGGCAGAACATGCAGGTTTAACAGGGACTCCCTGATGTCTGATACCACCGCGTCACGTTTAATCTGTTACTGCATGCCAGACGACACAGAGCGGGTGCATTCAGGCTAATTATCTGTAAGGAGAAGATCAGATGCTGAGTTTACGTTCGGTGAATCAGTTTTATGGCCAGAACCAGATGCTGTGGGATGTCGATCTTGATCTGCCTCCGGGATCCTGCACCGGCGTGCTGGGCAGTCCGGGAATGGGGAAAACCACGCTGGTCAACTGCATTATGGGCCATCTGCCGGTTAACAGCGGCTCTATCTGCTGGCAGGAAGCGGGTTATCCACCGGAGGATCTGCTGCTGCAGCCCGCTATGCAGCGGGCGCGAATGGGCATCGGGTATGTGCCGCAAAAGCGCCATATCTTTACGCAGATGAGCGTTGAGGACAATCTGCTGATTGCCCTGCTGGCGGCTGAGGATGAGCGCAATCGCGCTATTCCGGAGAGTGTGTTTGACCTGTTTCCTGCGCTCTATACCCTGCGCCATCAGCGCAGCGGCGATCTGCCGGTCAATCTGCAGCAGCAGCTGGCACTGGCACGTGCACTGGTGCTGAAACCGCGCCTGCTGATCCTCGATGAACCCACCGGTACGATGTCGCCCTGGCTGGAAGAGGAGACAGGCAACCTGATCCGGCGACTCAACCGGGAATATGGGCTGACTATCCTGCTGCTGGAACAGCACGTCTCCTTTATACGCCGCGTAGCCGACTACTTTCTGCTGCTGCATCGCGGGCGCAATGTGGCGCAGGGCCGCGTCGCGCAGCTGGATGATCTCACCGTTAGCAAATGGTTAGCGCCTGCCTGATGCCGTTTACACAAGGATTGCCGCTCACGGCAGCGTCAGATAGTGTGCGCACGTGGCCTGCTCCGCCGCCGACGCCAGCCAGGGGATTTCGCCCAGAAATGGCGCCCCGATGCGCTGGCGCAGCGAGGCGATATATTCGTGATGGCGTTTGCCCGGCGGCTGAATATCATTTGCGATCCAGCCTGCCAGCGGCACGCCGCTCGCCTTTATCGCCGCAGCGGTCAGCATGGCGTGATTAATACAGCCCAGCTTTACGCCCACCACCAGTATCACCGGCAGCTGCTCTGCGATAACCCAGTCTGCATATGTCTGTGTCTCAGAGAGCGGTGTGAACCAGCCGCCCGCGCCCTCAACCAGCAGCCATTCCGCCTGCGTTTCCAGCGCGCGCAGGCCCGCTGAGAGCTGTGCAAAGTCGATCGGCCTGCCCTCTTCTGCGCTTACGATATGCGGTGAGGTCGGCTCCATGAATGCCAGCGGGTTAACCTGCTCATAGCGCAGCGGCACGCTGCTGTAGCGCTGCAGCGTCAGCGCATCGCTGTTGCGCACGCCTTCCGCCGTCATTTCACAGCCTGAGGCGACCGGTTTGTAACCTGCGGTACGCAGCCCGGCAGCGCTGGCCGCCTGCAGCAGCGCCCCGCTGGCAACTGTTTTTCCCACTTCGGTATCCGTTCCGGTGATAAACCAGCGTTTCATTTTTGCAACACTCCATACATCAGGTGATAAGTAAGACGATAGCCCTGTTCATCCTGCGGCCAGTGCCGCTCAAGCTGCGCCAGCTGCTGGCGCGTCAGCACACTGTTGCTGCGCCCGTCGTGCAGATGCGTGGCACCAATTCCCTTCAGCGAACGCATCGCGCTCAGCGCATCAGGAAAGTGCAGCGTAATGATCTGCTGCGTGCTGCGCAGCGGCTGCGCGCGCGCGGCTGCGACAATATCACCGGCCTGAAGAAAGCGATTGGCGTGACGGCGCGAATCTATCGCTGCCCATGCGCTATCCACCTCCGGCAGCGATCCCGCCAGCAGCGTTGAAAAAAGCGCGGTGCCGCCGGGCCGCAGCACGCGACAAAATTGCTGCAGAGCCGTGCTCAGATTGCTGCTCCACTGCACCGCCAGGTTGCTCCAGACGCCATCCACGCTGCCTTCAGCCAGCGGCAGCTGGTCGATATCACCCTGCAGATAATCGTGCGCCGATCGCTGCGCGCGCGCGGCGGCCAGCATGGGTAAAGAGAGATCGAGCGCGGTCACCGTACGCCCGCGATCGCGCCAGTACCGGCTGTACCAGCCGGTGCCGCAGCCGGCATCCAGCAGGTGTGGCCCGAATCCGGCAGGCGCGCAGGCGAGCAGCGCATCGCCGCTCAGGCGCTGCAGCGCAGCGTGCTGCTCATAGTGCGGTGCAGCACGGCCAAACGCCTGTGCCACCGCCTGCTTGTTAACCTGCAGCGTCATACAGCGCCTCCAGCAGCGCGTCGATATCTTCCGGCTCATGCGCCGCCGTCAGGGTGATGCGCAGCCGTGCCGTACCGGGCGGCACGGTCGGCGGACGAATGGCGCTGACCCAGCACCCCGCCTGCGCCAGTCGCTGCGAAAGCGCCAGCGCAGCCGCGTTTTCACCGACAATCAGCGGCTGAATGGCACTCTCTGAGGCGGGCAGCACCCACGGCAGCTGCGCCGCCCCGGCGCGAAAGCGACGGATGTTTGCCTGCAGGCGTGCCCGCAGCGCATCGCCCTGCTGCACCTGCTGCAGCGCCGCCAGCAGCGCCCAGCACTGCGCTGGCGGCATGGCGGTGGAATAAATAAGGTGCCGCGAAAACTGCTCAACGTAGTCGGCGGTAGCCTCATCGCACAGCAGCGCCGCGCCGCTGACGCCAAAACCTTTGCCAAACGTCACCACCAGCAGCTCGGGTTTCACCTGCTGCTGCCAGCAGCTGCCGCGCCCCTGCTCACCGCTAATGCCAATGCCGTGAGCATCATCCACCAGCAGCCAGCCATCCGCAGCCCGGGTCGCCGCAGCAATCTCTGCCAGCGGTGCGCTGTCGCCATCCATGCTGAAAACACCTTCGGTGACCACCAGCGTGGCGCCCGCTCCCGGCTGCGCCAGCAGCTTTTGCAGACTTGCCGGCTGATTATGGGCAAAACGACGCAGCGTGGCCGGGCTGTGACTGGCAGCATCCAGCAGCGACGCGTGCGCCAGTTTGTCCGCCACGATGCGGTCCTGCTTCTGCGCCAGCAGATGAACAATCGCCTGGTTGGCGGCAAAGCCGGAGATAAACAGCAGCGCACGTGAATAGCCGAGCCAGCCTGCCAGCTGCTGCTCCAGCTCCGCATGATAGCGACTGTAGCCGGTCACATGACCCGACGCCCCCGCTCCTGCTCCCGCCTGCGCCGCGCCCTGCTGCCAGGCCGCAATCACCGCCGGATGCCGGCTCAGCCCGAGATAATCGTTGCCGGAAAAGTGACGATAGCGCTGTCCGTCCAGGGTGATTTCCCGCACGCTGTTCTGCTCAATACAGCGCCGGTAGCGCCAGCCATCTGCGTCCCGGCGCGCCTGCAGCGCCTGAGTGATACGTTCAGACCACATTCACACCGCCGCGTTGTAAAACTGCGGCGTATCGGCCTGAACCAGCTGCGCCTGCAGCTGATGCTGCTGTTCGTTATCTCCCGCTGCGGTTGCGGTATGTTCCGGATTCAGGCCCAGCTTGCGGAACAGGATCAGATCTTTATCTTCTTCCGGATTGGGCGTGGTCAGCAGTTTGCAGCCATAGAAAATGGAGTTAGCACCCGCCATAAAACACATCGCCTGCGTCTGCTCGCTCATCTGCTCACGGCCTGCTGACAGACGCACGTGTGAGGAAGGCATCATGATGCGCGCTACCGCGATAGTGCGAATAAAATCAAACGGCTCCACATCTTCGTTATCCGCCATTGGCGTGCCTTTGACCTTCACCAGCATGTTGATCGGCACGCTCTCGGGCGGCACCGGCAGGTTTGCCAGCTGCACCAGCAGTCCGGCGCGATCCGTCACCGTTTCACCCAGACCGACAATGCCGCCGGAGCAGACTTTGATACCGGCCCCGCGCACTTTATCCAGCGTATCGAGACGCTCCTGGTAGGTACGGGTCGTGATGACGCTGCCGTAAAATTCCGGTGAGGTATCCAGGTTATGGTTGTAGAAATCGAGTCCGGCCTCTGCCAGACGCTGTGCCTGGTTCTGTTCCAGCGTCCCCAGCGTCATGCAGGTTTCCATGCCGAGCGCTTTCACGCCCTGCACCATCTGCTCCAGATAAGGCATATCGCGTTCGTGCGGGTTTTTCCATGCGGCGCCCATGCAGAAACGGCTGGAGCCGGCCGCTTTAGCTTTACGCGCCGAGGCGAGCACCGCCTCCACCTCCATCAGCCGTTCTGACTCCAGTCCGGTTTTGTAGCGCGCGCTCTGCGGGCAATATTTACAATCTTCCGGGCAGGCGCCGGTTTTAATCGACAGCAGCGTGCTGACCTGTACCTGACGCGGGTCAAAATGCTGGCGATGCACCTGCTGCGCTTCAAACATCAGTTCCAGAAAAGGTTTATCAAACAGGGCCTGGGCCTGAGCCAGTGTCCAGCGGTTAGCCATTACATACTCCAAAAAGGGGTTCATCCCGACAATGATCGTGGTTATACTTGTAAACTAAATCTTTTCAAAATGGTTTACAAGACAGATGTTCACGCCTGACGACCTCGATTTTGACCGCCAGCATATCTGGCATCCCTACACCTCAATGCGCGACCCGCTGCCCTGTTATCCGGTGGTGGCCGCCCAGGGTTGCCAGCTGCAGCTGGCAGATGGACGCGAGCTGGTTGACGGTATGTCATCATGGTGGGCGGCGATCCACGGCTACAATCATCCACGTCTCAACCAGGCACTGCAGCAGCAGATGGCGCAGATGTCACACGTGATGTTCGGCGGTATTACCCATCCGGCAGCAGTCGCGCTGAGCCGTCAGCTGGTGGCGATGACGCCTGAAGCGCTGGAGTGCGTGTTTCTGGCTGACTCCGGATCCATTGCGGTGGAAGTCGCCATGAAAATGGCGCTGCAGTACTGGCTCGGTCGCGGCGAGAGGCGCCAGACATTCCTGACGCTGAAGCGCGGCTATCACGGCGATACCTTTGCGGCGATGGCGGTATGCGATCCGGAAAACTCAATGCACAGCCTGTGGCGTGGCTATCTGCCGGAGCATCTGTTTGCCGCTGCGCCGCAGTGCGGTTTCACTGATGCATGGGATGACGCCGATTTCAGCGACTTTGCCCGGCTGGCGGAGCAGCACCACCGCGACATTGCTGCGGTGATCCTCGAACCGATTGTGCAGGGCGCGGGCGGGATGCGCTTTTACCATCCGCGCTATCTGCAGCAGGTACGGGCGCTGTGCGATCGCTACGGGCTGCTGCTGATCGCCGATGAGATCGCCACCGGCTTCGGCCGCAGCGGGAAACTGTTTGCCTGTGAGCACGCGGGCGTGACGCCCGACATTTTATGCCTCGGTAAAGCGCTGACCGGCGGGACGATGACGCTCGCCGCCACGCTGACCACGCGCGAGGTGGCTGACACCATCAGCCGCAGCGCCGCTGGCTGCTTCATGCATGGCCCGACTTTTATGGGCAACCCGCTGGCGTGCGCAGTTGCCGCTGAAAGCCTGGCCATGGTGGCGGAAGGAGAGTGGCAGACGCAGGTTGCGGCGATTGAGCAGCAGCTGCAGCGGGAGCTGCTGCCGCTGCAGCTGCATCCCGCCGTGGCGCAGGCGCGCGTGCTGGGTGCCATTGGCGTTATCGAAACGCATCAGCCGGTGAATATGGCCGCACTGCAGCAGTTCTTTGTTGAGCGCGGCGTCTGGATCCGCCCGTTTGGCCGGCTGATCTATCTGATGCCACCTTATCTGATTTCTGCGCAGGCGCTGAGCCAGCTCACCCGCGCCATTCGGGACGCGCTGGATCACGCTGGCCATTTTCAGCCCTGACGCCGCTGGTATCTGCTGCGCTTTTGCACCATGATGACCTTCCGCGATTAGTAAAAAAGGAGGAGTTATGCGCCTGTTTAGTCAGGATTTTAACGACGGCGATAAGATGCCAGAGCGCCACGTGTTTAACGGCATGGGTTATCAGGGCGATAACCTGTCGCCCCATCTCGCCTGGGATGAGGTGCCGGAAGGCACAAAGAGCTTTGTCGTCACCTGCTACGATCCCGATGCGCCCACCGGTTCCGGCTGGTGGCACTGGGTGGTAGCGAATATTCCGGCTGAGGTCACGGTGCTGCCGCAGGGCGCCGGTTCCGGCGTGGCAGAGCTGCCTGAAAGCGCCATCCAGACCCGTACCGACTTCGGCCAGACCGGCTACGGCGGCGCCGCACCGCCGCAGGGTGAATCACACCGCTACATTTTCAGCGTACACGCGCTGGACGTGGAGACGCTGGATGTGGATGAAGGCGCCAGCGGCGCAATGGTCGGCTTTAACGTGCATTTCCATGCGCTTGCCAGCGCATCGGTTACGGTGAAATACGCCTGATCGCGCCGGGTGCGCTTCGCTGCGCGCTCTGATAAAGGTCGCCTTCAACGGCGACCTTGCATGACATCATTACGCCAGCGCGAGGATCGCTACCCACATCGGCCCCTGCCCGACCGCATAACGCGCCAGCGGCTGCAGCAGGCCACGCTCCGCAATCCGGTACACTTCAATATGATGCGATTTCTGTCCCGCAGCCACCAGGTAAGCGCCACGGCTATCGATATTAAACCCGCGCGGCTGCGTTTCGGTGGGCTGGTGGCCCTCAATTGTCAGCGCGTCGCCCGCGTCACTGACGCTAAACACGGTAATCGTGCTGCTGGTACGATCGCAGGCGTAGAGCGAGCGGCCATCCGGCGTGATATGAATATCTGCCGCCCAGCGGGTGCCGCTGAAATCCGCCGGCATCATATCCAGACTCTGTACGCACCTCATCTCGCCCTGCAGTGACCAGACATCCACCGTGCTGTTGAGTTCGTTGACCACATAGCCATACGCGCCGCCGGGATGAAACACCATATGACGTGGGCCTGCGCCTGCGGCAGTCGTGACGTCTGCCTGTGCGCACGGCGTCAGACGGCCATCCTGATGCAGCTGAAAACGGCAGATGCGATCCTGCTTCAGCGCCGGCACCAGCAGCGTCTCGTTACGCAGATCGATGTTGGCCGAGTGGCATCCCTCAAGGCCATTAATCACCTGCGACGGCGCCTGCGGCAGCCCGCTCTCGTCCAGCGGGCTGATGCTGACGCAGGCGTCGTTATAAGAGCCGCAGAACAGAAACCGGCCTTCGCGATCGGTGGAGATGTGCGTCGGGCTGCCCGGCAGCGGCGCTTCCCCCGCCAGCGTCAGCGTTCCGTCTGCGGCAATACGGTAGGCCAGCACGCGAAAATCGGGACGTACGCCCACATAAAGAAAATCTTTTTTCGGGCTCACCACCATGGGCTGCACCTGGCCGGCCACATCGGTCACCTGCAGTAGCGTCAGCACGCCATCTTCCTGAAGCTGCCAGGCGTGGATCTGCTGGCTCTCGGGACTGGCGGTATACACGACTTGTTTCATGCGTTTTTCCTTATTCGCTGCCTGATGAAAGGGATAACTGTAGCCTGTTTCAGCCGGCTACGCTGGCGGGATTTCTGCCCGCTTTTTTGTCTCAGCGCGGCTGGCAGGTGTAGACTTGATGCCTGTTTATTCAAAGACGGAACCCGTAATGAGCTATCGCGTAATCGCCCTCGACCTGGATGGCACCCTGCTGACACCCACTAAAACCATTCTGCCTGAATCGCTGGAGGCGCTGGCCCGCGCGCAGCAGGCGGGCGTGAAGGTGCTGATCGTCACCGGTCGCCATCACTGTGCTATCCACCCTTTTTATCAGGCGCTGCAGCTGGATACACCCGCAATCTGCTGTAACGGCACCTATTTGTATGATTATCAGGCAAAAAAAGTGCTGGCTGCCGATCCACTGCAGGAAAATCAGGCGCAGCAGGTTCTGACAATGCTGGAAGAAGAACATATTCACGGCCTGCTCTATGCGGATGATGCGATGTTCTACCAGACAGCGACCGGTCACGTTACCCGCACGCTGAACTGGGCCGCTTCGCTCCCTGAGGCGCAGCGTCCACTGTTTGTGCAGGTGCCCGATCTGCAGCAGGCGGCGCGCGATGCGCAGGCGATCTGGAAATTCGCCCTGTCACATCCAGACACGCGTGCGCTGCAGCAGTTTGCCCGGCGTACCGAAGTGGAGCTGGGTCTGGCGTGTGAGTGGTCCTGGCACGATCAGGTTGATATCGCTCAGGCGGGTAACAGCAAAGGCAAACGCCTGGCGCAGTGGGTGGAGAGCCAAGGCTTCAGCATGCAGGAGGTGCTGGCGTTTGGTGATAACTATAATGACCTCAGCATGCTGGAGCAGGTGGGACTGGGCGTTGCGATGGGCAACGCCGATGACGCCATCAAAGCGCGCGCGGCGGAGGTAACCGGCACCAACCTTGAGCCTGGCATTGCGGAGATTATTCGCCGGGAAGTGCTGTGACAACAGCGGTCTCCGTCAGGCAATAACTGAAACGCTTTTGAGCTGGACATAGAGCCACTGATCGACGCGAATGCCCAGCTCATCGCGTGCCCACGGCGTGATGCGCGCCCAGAGCTCACTGCTGCCAATGCGTACTCTGACCTCAACCTGATCGTCAATATCCAGCACCTCTGTAACCTGCGCGGGCAGAATATTACGCACAGAGGTGTGCTGCGCCGGCTGCAGCGCCAGCGAGACATCGGCTGACGCGATTCGAATACGCAGCGTGCTTTTTGCCGGCAGGTTAACGCGACTCACCCAGATATGCTGGTCGCCCAGCAGCAGCGCGGTCATGGGGTAGTAAGGATGCTGCTCCAGCACCTGCACGCGCAGCACGCTGGTGCGCTCGCTGGCCGGCAGCCAGGGACGCATTGCGCTGCTGCTCCACACTTTCTCCAGCGGGCCTGCTGCTTTAACGCTGCCGTTATCCAGCACCAGTACGTTGTCCGCGAGCTGCACAATCTCATCCAGGCTGTGCGAGACATAGAGCACCGGTACGGCAACCTGCTTTGTCAGCTGCTGCAGCCACGGTAGCAGCTCGCGCTTGCGCGGCAGATCCAGTGAGGCCAGCGGCTCATCCATCAGCAGCAGATCGGGCGCACTCAGCAGCGCCCGGCCAATTGCCACGCGCTGTTTTTCACCGCCTGAGAGCGTGGCTGGAAAGCGATCCAGCAGCGCATCCAGCCCCAGCAGCGCCACCAGCTGCGCAAACTGCGGTTTCATTGACGCTGCCATGCTGTACTGCAGGTTGCCGCGCACCCGATAGTGCGGAAACAGTCGCGCATCCTGAAACACATAGCCGATACGCCGCTGCTCCGGCGGCAGATTGATGCCGCGCGCGCTGTCGAACAGCACCCGGTCGTTGATCTGAATGCGGCCCTGCTGCGGCTGCGTCAGGCCGCTGATAGCGTTGATCAGCGACGTTTTTCCCGCACCCGACACGCCAAATACGGCGGTGATGCCGTGCGCCGGCAGCGTGGTGTCCACCTCCAGCAGATGGTCACCCAGCCGCTGTGAAAACTGCAGCGTCAGCATCAGGCGATCCCCCAGCGTTTACGGCCCCAGCGCGCCAGTAATTCTGACGCCACCAGCGACAGCAGCGCCAGCGCGATCGCCACCGCACAGAGGCGCGCGGCGGTGCTTTCTGCGCCCGGCGTTTCAATCAGGGTAAACATCGCGGAAGGAATGGTACGGGTTTCACCGGGAATATTAGAGACAAAGGTAATGGTGGCGCCAAACTCCCCCAGCGAGCGGGCAAACGCCAGCACGGTACCGGCAATAATGCCCGGCAGCGTCAGCGGCAGTGTAATAGTGAAAAAGACCCGCCAGCGCCCTGCTCCCAGCGTCCGCGCGGCCTGTTCCAGTCGGGTATCCACCGCCTCCAGCGCCAGCCGGATGGCGCGTACCATCAGCGGAAATGCCATCACCGCTGCCGCCAGCGCCGCACCGCGCCAGCTGAAGGCGAAAGTAAAGCCAAACCAGTCCCAGAGCCAGCCGCCGATCGCCCCGCGACGCCCCAGCGCCAGCAGCAGCAGATAGCCTACCACCACCGGCGGCAGCACCAGCGGCAGATGGACCAGACTGTCGAGCAGGGTTTTACCCGGAAAGCGGCAGCGTGCCAGGATCCAGGCCATGAGAATGCCAAACGGCAGGCTGCACAGCACCGCCACGCAGGAAACTTTCAGGCTGAGCACAACAGCCTGCCACTCGGGATCGCTCAGTATCATCTTTTTGGCGTAAATCCATACTGTTTAAAAATAGCCGCGGCCTCGGGCCCCTGCAGATAGTGCCAGAAGGCGGTGACCGCCGCGTTCTGATGCGCGTTAACAATGGCCATCGGATACTCTACCGGCGGATGCGAGTCGGCGGGAAAACGCCCGGCAACCATCACCCCTTTACTTGCCACGGCGTCAGATCCATACACGATGCCATACGGTGTTTCGTTTCGCTCAACCAGCGCCAGCGCGGCGCGCACGTTGCTGGCTGGCGCAAGCTGTGACGCAAGCTGCTGCCAGGCGCCCAGCTTTTGCAGCGCGGCTTTGGCGTAAATCCCGGCGGGCACATGTGCCGGATCGCCCACCGCCAGGCGCTGCCCCTGCAGCAGATTTTTCCAGTCGGTGCCGGCTGAGATCGTTACCGGCGCCGCGCCGGCGCTTTTAGGCGCGATCAGCACCAGATCGTTACCCAGCAGCGTCACGCGCGTGTTTGCTTCAATGCTCTGCTTTGCCGCCGCGTCATCCATCCACTGCTGATCGGCCGAGATAAAGAGATCGGCCGGCGCGCCCTGTTCAATCTGGCGTGCCAGCGTGGAAGAGGAGGCAAAAGAGGAGACCACCTCGGTCCCACTCTGCTGCTGATACCGGGTGGCGATCTCCTGCAGCGCATTGGTGAGTGATGCCGCAGCAAACACCGTGATTTTGTCAGCCGCCACCGCCTGGCCCGCCAGTGAAATTGTCAGCGCCGTTGTGGCCAGCCAGTAAGAGGATTTGTTCAGCATGTCAGACTCCCTGTTTCGTTGTATATCGAATCATACAACGCTTAGGCAGATGCCGCTATGCGCAGGATGCGGATCAATCTCAACAGAAGGAGTATCGGCAGGAGAGAGCGGAAATTGATAAAAAAACGCCCGCAGGGTGCGGGCGGGTCAATCAGTGCTGTGAGCTTTTCGCCGGGCGGTCATTGCGACGGCCAAATTTGGAGATAATGTTAAACACTTCTCCCAGGCCGTAAATCAGACCCAGCATAATCGCCATCACAATCGGCACCATGATGACCGCGACGGCCAGGCTTTTTATCAGTTCCAGCATGGAAACCTCACGCAGAATTTAAAAAAGTGATTGTAGCGGCAGAGGAAAAAAAGGCACTGCCCTTTTCGTGCTTTTACTTTACGCCGTACACTACCCGCTTCCGACTAAAGGAGCTGACATGCAGGCCGATCTCTCACTTCATATTCGTCTTCAGCAGAAACTGTTTGCCGATCCGCGCCGTATTGAACTGCTGCGACAGATTGCCGAAACCGGATCAATCAGCCAGGGCGCCCGGCTGGCGGGTATCAGTTATAAAAGCGCCTGGGACGCCATCAATGCGATGAACCAGCTGGCGGATGAGACGCTGGTTGAGCGCGCCACCGGCGGCAAAGGCGGCGGCGGCGCCCGTCTGACGCGCTATGGTGCGCGGCTGATCCAGCTGTACGATCTGCTGGCCCAGATCCAGCAGAAAGCGTTTGATGCCCTGCAGCAGGATAACCTGCCGCTGGACAGCCTGCTGGCTGCGATTGCGCGCTTCTCGCTGCAGACCAGCGCGCGTAATCAGCTGTTTGCTACCGTGCGCCGTCGTGACGACCGGCCGGTGCAGCAGCATATTGAGGTGGTACTGGCCGATGGCGTAACGCCGGTTAACGTGGCGCTGACCGCGCGCAGCGCGCAGCGGCTGCAGCTTGTGCCCGGCAAAGAAGTGCTGGTGCTGATCAAGGCACCGTGGATCCGGCTCAGTGACGACGACGAATCCGGCGATAATGCGTTATCCGCCCAGGTCAGCACGATTGAACAGGGCGAAGAGATGAGCGAGGTGCTGCTGACGCTGAGCGGGGGTGAAACGCTGTGTGCCACGCTGAGCGCAGCACAGCTGGCGCAACAAAAGCTGCAGCCGGGTGACAGGGTGACCGCCTGCTTTAGCGCTGAACAGGCGATCATAGCGACGCTGATCTGACTATTCTGCACCGATTGACTTCCGCTGCAGCGGCCGTTACAACAGTAACAACGATGCACAAACCGGAACAGATCATGTCTTTATTGCAGATTTCGCAAGGCACATTTCATCTTAGTCACCATCGTGCGCTCAGCATTGACGCGCTAACCGTTCAGCGCGGTGAGAGCTGGGCCTTTGTGGGCGCTAACGGCAGCGGTAAATCTGCACTGGCCCGGGTGCTGGCAGGCGAACTTAGCGCCGGGAAAGGCCACTTCAGCAGCGATTTTCGTCGACCCATCCGCCTCTCATTTGAGCAGCTGCAGCAGCTGGTGAGTGAAGAGTGGGAACGAAATAACACGGATATGCTCAGCGAAGGGGAAGAGGATACCGGCCGCACCGTCGCAGAGATCGTCCAGACGGAAATCAGCGATCAGGCGCGCTGTCGCGCGCTGGCGCAGCAGTTTGGTATTCAGGATTTGCTGGATCGCCGCTTTAAATATCTCTCTACCGGTGAAACCCGCAAAACCCTGCTTTGTCAGGCGCTGATGACAGAACCGGATCTGCTGATCCTTGATGAGCCGTTTGACGGACTGGATGTTGCGTCGCGCGCCAGCCTCACCGCGCTGCTGCTGCAGCTGCATACGCAGGGCTATACGCTGGTGCTGGTGCTGAACCGGTTTGAGGATATCCCCGATTTTATTCAGCAGGCGGGTGTGCTGGCAGAGTGCACCCTGACCCACGCCGGTGACCGCAAGACGCTGCTGGCGGAAGCGCTGGTGGCCCAGCTGGCGCACAGCGAACGGCTGCAGGGCATGGCGCTGCCGGAGGCAGATCGTCCCGATTTGCTGCCGGCGCTGGCCATGGATACCCCGCGCGTGCTGCTGCGGCATGGCCGGGTCGCCTATGACGATTGCCCCATTATCGATAACCTCAGCTGGCAGGTCAGCGCTGGCGAACACTGGCAGATTACCGGGCCGAACGGCGCCGGCAAATCCACGCTGCTTAGCCTGGTGACCGGCGATCACCCCCAGGGCTACAGCAACGACTTAACGCTGTTTGGTATCCGGCGCGGCAGCGGTGAAACCATCTGGGATATCAAACAGCATATTGGCTACGTCAGCAGCAGCCTGCACCTTGACTACCGGGTGAGCTGTAGCGTGCGCACCGTGGTGCTCTCTGGCTTTTTTGACTCCATTGGTCTTTATCAGGCCGTTTCAGAGCGTCAGAAAGCGCTGGCGCGCCAGTGGCTGGCGCTGCTGGGGATGGATAACGCGCTGGCAGATGCCCCTTTTCACAGCCTCTCCTGGGGGCAGCAGCGGCTGGTGCTGATTGCGCGTGCGCTGGTTAAGCACCCCGCCCTGCTGATACTGGATGAGCCGCTGCAGGGGCTGGATCCGATTAACCGTCAGCTGGTACGCCGCTTTACGGATGTACTGATTGGTGAAGGCCGCACCCAGCTGCTGTTCGTCTCGCACCATGCTGAAGATGCCCCACGCTGCATTACCCATCGCCTCAGCTTTATCAAAACCCCGGAGGGTTACCGTTATCAGCAGGAGGCGCTGCGCACGCCGCAGACCTGACCGCATTCTGCCCCGCTTACGCCGGGCTGCCGATCCTGCCTGACCAGCGATCGGCAGCAGCGTCTGTCAATGTAACCGCTACCACTAATCTGTGCTAAATTTAAATTGAAGCGTATTACAGGCCGCAAAATTAAGAATAAGCGACTTGTGTAAACGATACCATTTATCCAGACTTGATCACGCTTTTGCCGGCGGGCCTATGCTAGTTTGAGCGCAGAAAACGTTTACTGTTTGCCGTTACCAGGACAAGTTATGCAAAAATTTAATCCGGTGGATCATCCGCATCGCCGCTATAACCCGTTAACCGATCAGTGGATCCTGGTGTCACCACACCGGGCGAAACGCCCGTGGCAGGGTGCCCAGGAGACGCCGGCACGTGAGACGCTGCCGGCGCACGATCCCGACTGCTTCCTGTGCGCGGGCAATACCCGTATCACCGGCGATAAAAATCCTGATTACACCAACACTTACGTCTTTACCAACGACTTTGCTGCGCTGATGGAGGAGACCCCGGATGCGCCGCAGAGCGACGATCTGCTGATGCGCTGTGAAAGTGCCCGCGGCACCAGCCGGGTGATTTGCTTTTCGCCCGATCACAGCAAAACGCTGCCGGAGCTGTCGCTGAGCAACCTTGAAGCGATTGTAGCGACCTGGCAGCAGCAGAGCGCGGAGCTGGGTCAGCACTATCCGTGGGTGCAGGTTTTTGAGAACAAAGGCGCGGCCATGGGCTGCTCTAATCCGCATCCGCACGGTCAGATCTGGGCCAACAGCTTTCTGCCGAATGAAGCGCAGAAAGAGGATGATAACCAGCGGCGTTACTTTGCCGAAAAAGGCACGCCGCTGCTGCTGGATTACGCGGCACGCGAGCAGCAGGACGGCAGCCGTACCGTCGTGGAGACGGCGCACTGGATCGCCGTGGTGCCGTGGTGGGCCGCCTGGCCGTTTGAAACCCTGCTGCTGCCCAAAACGCACGTCAAACGCCTGACCGAACTCAGCGCTGAGCAGAGCAGCGACCTGGCGCGCGCGCTTAAGCTGCTGACCAGCCGTTATGACAACCTGTTTCAGTGCTCATTCCCCTACTCAATGGGCTGGCACGGCGCGCCGTTTACCGAAGAGACCGGCGATCACTGGCAGCTGCATGCGCATTTCTATCCACCGCTGCTGCGCTCGGCAACGGTGCGTAAATTTATGGTCGGCTACGAGATGCTGGCTGAAACCCAACGTGATTTAACGGCGGAGCAGGCAGCAGAACGTCTGCGCTCTGTCAGCGATATCCATTTTCGTGAGGCGCAATAAATGTCTTTGAAATCGACTACCCGGCAGCTGTTCGCTGACACCTTTGGCTATGCCGCCACCCACACCATTCAGGCACCGGGCCGCGTAAACCTGATTGGCGAACACACTGACTACAACGATGGTTTCGTGCTGCCGTGCGCTATCGATTATCAGACGGTGATCGCCTGCGCACGCCGCGACGATCGCCAGGTACGGGTGATCGCCATGGATTATGACAACCAGCAGGATAGCTTCTCGCTGGATGCGCCGATTGAACCCGTAAAGGAGCCTATGTGGGCCAACTATGTGCGCGGCGTGGTGAAGCATCTGCAGCAGCGTGACGCCGGCCTCGGCGGCGTGGATATGGTTATCAGCGGCAACGTGCCGCAGGGTGCCGGTCTCAGCTCTTCAGCCTCACTGGAAGTCGCCGTCGGCACCGTGTTCCGCGAACTGTGGCAGCTGGATCTGGATGGCGCGGCGATTGCGGTTAACGGCCAGGAGGCGGAGAACCAGTTTGTCGGCTGTAACTGCGGCATTATGGATCAGCTTATTTCGGCGCTGGGCAAACGGGATCACGCCATGCTGCTCGACTGCCGTACCCTGGCGACCCGGGCGGTGCCAATGCCGGATAATGTCGCCGTGGTTATTATCAACAGCAACTTCCGCCGCTCACTGGTGGGCAGTGAATATAATACCCGTCGCGAGCAGTGTGAAACCGGCGCGCGCTTCTTCAACAAACCGGCGCTGCGCGACGTCACGCTGGAGGAGTTTGAAGCACGGGCACATGAGCTGGATAAGCTGGTGGCGAAGCGCGTGCGCCACGTTATTACCGAAAACGCCCGTACGCTGGAAGCAGCCGACGCGCTGAGCAAAGGCGATCTTGAGCGTATGGGCGAGCTGATGGCGGCCTCACACGCCTCTATGCGTGACGATTTTGAAATCACCGTGCCGGCAATCGATCAGCTGGTGGCGATTGTCAAACAGGAAGTGGGCCCGCACGGCGGCGTGCGCATGACCGGCGGCGGCTTTGGCGGCTGCATCGTGGCGCTGATGCCGGCAGATCGGGTGGATCAGGTCAGAGCGGCGGTGGCAGAAAAATATGAAGCGCAGACCGGTATCAAAGAGACCTTCTACGTCTGTAAAGCGTCAGAAGGAGCGGGTCAATGGTAAGCGACGTCAACTCTCATGCGCCAGACGGACAGCCGTGGCGCATAACGGTGCTGCGCAACCGTAACGGCATGGTCGCCACCTTTATGGACTGGGGTGCCACCTGGCTTTCGGCGCGCGTGCCGATGCAGGATGGCAGCGTGCGGGAAGCGCTGCTGGGCTGCGCCACCCCGTCAGATTATCTGCATCAGGATGCCTATCTCGGCGCCACGATTGGCCGCTATGCCAACCGTATCGCACAGGCTGAGCTGAAGACGCTTTCGCTGAAGCTGGCTGCAAATCAGGGGCCGCATCAGCTGCACGGCGGACCGGAGGGGTTTGATAAACGCCGCTGGCAGATTGTCAGTCAGAGCGACAGCAGCGTGCACTACCGGCTCGACTCACCAGAGGGCGATCAGGGCTATCCGGGTAATCTTATCGCCTCGGTAACGTATGAGTTGACGGAAGATAATACGCTGGCGATCCGCTATCAGGCAGAAACCGATTGCGCCTGTCCGGTCAACCTGACCAACCACGCCTACTTTAACCTTGATGCGCATCATGGTGACGCCCGCCAGCATCGGTTACAACTGCAGGCAGACCATTACCTGCCGGTAGACAGCGAGGGCATTCCTGATGCGCCGCTGAAAGCCGTTGCGGCAACCAGCTTCGACTTCCGCCAGCCTAAACGCGTGGCGGATGAGTTTCTGGCCGATGCCGATCAGCAGGCAGTCAAAGGCTACGATCACGCATTTTTGCTGAACGCTAAAGGTGACATCACGCAGTGTGCCGCCGGACTCTGGTCCGCTGACGGCGCGCTGCAGCTCAGCGTGTTTACCACGGCACCTGCGCTGCAGTTCTATACCGGCAACTACCTGGCGGGAACGCGCGCCCGCGAGCAGGAGAGCTATACTGCTTTCCAGGGCATTGCGCTGGAGAGTGAATTTTTACCCGATTCGCCTAACCATAGCGAGTGGCCGCAGCCCGATTGCTGGCTGCAACCCGGTGACATCTGGCGCTCAGAGACGCGGTATCGCTTTACGGCACACTGAGACGACGGCTGAAAAACGCGCACTGCGTATGCGACAGACTTACGCCGTGCGCCGTTTTCCGTTATGGTATGGCGCTATCAGTGTGCCGCCGCTTCAGGCGGCCGCAGCCGGGTTCATTACTAATCTACTTAAGCATTAAGGAGTAAAGCTATGGCCGTAACTAAGCTGGTTCTGGTCCGTCACGGCGAAAGCCAGTGGAATCAGGAAAACCGCTTCACCGGATGGTATGATGTGGATCTCTCTGATAAAGGTCGCACCGAAGCAAAAGCGGCGGGTCAGCTGCTGAAGAAAGAGGGCTTCGTGTTCGATTTCGCCTATACCTCCGTGCTGAAACGTGCCATCCACACCCTGTGGAACGTGCTGGATGAACTGGATCAGGCCTGGCTGCCGGTAGAGAAAACCTGGCGTCTGAATGAGCGTCATTACGGCGCACTGCAGGGGCTGGATAAAGCAGAAACCGCGGCTAAATATGGCGATGATCAGGTTAAACAGTGGCGTCGTGGTTTTGCCATTACTCCGCCAGAACTGGATCGCAACGATGAGCGTTTCCCTGGCCATGATGCACGTTATAAATCACTGACCGATGCACAGCTGCCAACGACCGAAAGCCTGGCGCTGACCATTGATCGCGTCATCCCTTACTGGAACGAGACCATTCTGCCGCGTATCAAAAGCGGTGAGAAAGTTATCATCGCCGCACACGGTAACTCGCTGCGCGCACTGGTAAAATATCTCGATAACATGAGCGAAGATGAGATCCTCGAGCTGAACATCCCGACCGGCGTGCCGCTGGTGTATGAGTTCGATGAAAACTTCAAGCCTATCAAACACTACTATCTGGGTGATGCCGACGAGATCGCAGCGAAAGCCGCGGCCGTGGCAAACCAGGGTAAAGCGAAGTAAACGATCGCAGTCATCAAAAGGCCAGACATCCGTCTGGCCTTTTTTATGCGTCACTCTCAGCCGCGGCGGGTCCGGATCGCCTGCGCCAGCTGACGCAGCGCTTTTTCCGTATCTTCCCAGCCAATACAGGCATCGGTCACACTCTGACCATACACCAGCGGTTTTCCGCTCTCCAGGCTCTGATTACCCTCAACCAGATGGCTCTCAATCATCACACCGGTAATCGCCTGCTCGCCGCCGGCGATTTGCTGTGCCACGTCTTCCGCCACTACCATCTGCCGCTGGAACTGCTTGCTGCTGTTGGCATGGCTGAAATCGATCATTACCTGCGGACGGAGACCCGCTTTTTCCAGACCGCTCTTCACTGCCGCAACGTGTTCAGCGCTGTAGTTTGGCTCTCTGCCGCCGCGCAGGATGATGTGGCAGTCTTCGTTGCCGCGCGTCTCAACAATGGCCGAGTGGCCATATTTGGTCACTGACAGGAAGCAGTGCGGCGCGCTGGCGGCGCCGATGGCGTCAATAGCGACTTTGATCGTGCCGTCGGTGCCATTTTTAAACCCTACCGGACAGGAGAGACCGGAAGAGAGCTCGCGATGCACCTGTGATTCAGTGGTACGTGCACCGATGGCGCCCCAGCTCATGAGATCGGCCATATATTGCGGCGTGATCATATCCAGGAATTCACCGGCAGCCGGCAGCCCGGTATCATTGATATCTACCAGCAGCTTACGTGCCAGGCGCAGCCCCTCATTAATCTGAAAGCTGCCGTCCATGTGAGGATCGTTGATCAGCCCTTTCCAGCCTACCGTGGTGCGCGGCTTTTCAAAATAGACGCGCATCACCACTTCCAGCTCACCGCTCAGCTCATCGCGCAGCGTCAGCAGGCGGGCAGCGTACTCTTTCGCCGCTGCCGTGTCGTGAATTGAACAGGGCCCGATAACCACCAGCAGGCGATCATCCTGGCCATGCAGGATCCGGTGAATGGCCTGACGCGCCTGCGATACGGTCGCCGCCGCATTCTCCGTTGCCGGATATTTTTCCAGCAGCGCAACCGGGGGAAGTAACTCTTTGATCTCTTTGATACGTAAATCGTCGTTCTGGTAATCCATACTTATTCCATTCAGATTTTTGTCCTGCGTGCGCCGGACGTAACCTGTTCAATCTATCCCTTCAGCCGCCATGAGTAAATTAAGAGCGTCATGAAAATGCTTTTGTCTTATTTGCATTTATACAGCCATCGACTAAGCTTTTTAAACGTAAGCACTGAGGAACGAGTCGCTTACACTATATTTTTTTACGCCGAACACTCCTGACGAAATTTAATTTCGTTACGGCCCGCTTTTTTCGTCACACAGCACCCGTGGGTGTCAAACGGCAACTATCCATTTATTACAGGAGCATAATGATGAATAAGTTTGCAATTGTTTTTCTGACGGCAGCAATGACTCTGGGTAGCGGTGCAGCGATGGCTGCAAGCAACAATGGACAGGCCAACGCATCAGCTGAAGCGGGTGCAACAGCAGGCGGCGCAAAACAGAATCTGCCTCCGCACAATGTTGATAACAACGATATCAACACCGGCAACACCAATACCAACGGCGCAGCAATGTCAGGCACTGAGTCAGGCGATATGTCTGCAAAAGAGATGCATAAAAACACCATGTGTAAAGATGGCCGCTGCCCGGACATGAACAAAAAAGTCGAAACCCAGTCGGGTAGCGACAATGTAAATACCAAAACCGACGGCACTACCCAGTAAGGGATGTCTCTGCGGTAATCAGGGCGAGCGCAGGCTCGCCCTTTATTTTTTCCGGCCACGCTTTTCCGCTATGCTAACCGCCATGAAATTCACAGGAACGGTGTCATGGCTACCCTACTGCTTATTGACGATCACCCGCTGGTCGAAGTCGCGCTTCAGGCTGCCTGCCAGCACGCCCCTATCCCTCTGCAGCTCTATGCAGCCGCGGATGAATTTCAGGCGCGCACCTGCCTGCAGCAGCACGCTATTGACGTGATCATTCTTGATATCGGCCTGCCGGATTGCGATGGTCTGGAGCTGCTGCGCCGCCTGCGCGCGCGTGATGCACAGCGCCCGGTGCTGATTTACTCTGCCCAGCAGAGCCGCCATACCTTGCTGAGCGCAGCCTCGCTGGGAGCGGCAGGCTATGTGGTGAAAAGCCAGAGCATGGCCCAGCTGCTCAGTGCCATCCTCGCGGTACTGGGAGGGCAGCAGGCTTTTCCGCCGCTGCCGGAGCGGCTGGACCTGCCGCTGACGGAGAAAGAGCAGCAGATTGTGGCGCTGCTGGTGCGGGGTCTCTCTAACCTGCAGATTGGTGAACAGCTGCATATCAGTAATAAAACCGTCAGCACGCATAAAAAAAATATCATGGCCAAAACAGGCGTGACCTCAGTAGTTGAGCTGGCTGAGCTGTGGAAAGCGCAACAGTGAAGTGGCTCTGGCTGTTGTGTCTGCTGCTGGCAGCCAGCGTGCGCGCTGAACTGCTGCCCGCCAGCAGCGTCATGCTGCCTGCAGTGATGCCCGCACCTCATGCTGCGCCACCGCCGGCCGCGCAGCTGCGCGTGGCGGTGCCGGTGCAGAATAGCGCGCCCTGGTCAATGCGCATCGGCGATCGCCTGTGGGGGATTGATGCTGACTATCTCAGCGCCCTCAGCCAGCAAAGCGGCGTGCGGTTTCAGCTGCAGGGCTACCCTGACCGGACAGCGCAGCTGCTGGCGCTGAAGCGCGGCGAGGTTGACCTGGCCCTGACCACCGAAAGCACGCCGCTGCCTGCCGGCGCCTCGCTCAGCACCAGCTGGTTCAGCACGCCGCTGCGTATTTACCGCAATCGTGAGAATCAGCGCGCGGTGATGTTTAACAGCGACAATGCTCAGCTGACGATTGCCGGCAGCACGCTGACGCAGCTGCCGCCCGCGCTGGCAGCACGCCACCGCTGGCATCCGCTGGCTGGTAATTTGCAGGCGCTCTACGCCCTGCTCAATCAACAGAGTGATTATCTGGTCGCCGATGAAGCCAGTGCTAACTTCCTGCTCAGCCAGCTGCAGCAGGGAGAGATCTACCAGATCACCGCCGATCCGGACGCGGTACTGACGCTGCGCACGATCGCCCGCGATCCGGCGCTGACAACGTGGATCGATACCCAGCTTCGTCTGCTGCCGGCGGAGTTCAGCCGCCAGGTTGCACAGCGCTGGAGCCCGCCGCTGCCGCGCTATCAGGATACGCAGACGCTGATGCTGAGTCAGGCAGAGCAGCAGTGGCTGGCGGAGCATCCCGTTGTCACCTACGCCGCTGCGCCGGATAATGCACCCTGGAGTTACCGTGACGCCAGCGGTAACGCACGCGGTTTCGGTATCGATCTGCTTAATGCGCTGAGCCAGAGCACCGGCATCCGCTTCACGCCGCGCTGGGTTGCTAATCCGCAGCAGGCGCAGGCGCTGCTGGCACAGCAGACGGTAATGCTTACTCTGCTGGAGCCGCTGGATACGCCTGATGCAGCCTCCACCACGCTTCCGGTATGGCGTGCTATCTGGGGTGTTTACAGCCGGATGCCGCTTGCGCCTGCCGACTGGTCCTCACTGCAGGGTAAACGTCTTGGCGTGCTGCGCGGCGATCTGGCCCGTCAGCTGCTGCCTGCGGGCATTACGCCCCAGTGGTTTGACGATCGAACCCGGCTCTGGCAGGCGCTGGGCAGCGGACAGATTGATGCGCTGGTGGATAATGTCATCTCTGCACGCTGGCATCTGGCCAGCCGCGATGACACCGCGCTGCGCCTGGCCTTTGCCGCCAGCGATATCGCCTGGCCGATGGCGCCCCGGGTGGCGCCGCAGCAGCCGCAGCTGCGCGCCTTACTCGATCGCGCGCTGCAGCAGATACCACCAGAAACGCTGAACCAGATGCGCGCAAGCTGGGCCCAGCCGCCGCAGCCCGGCAGCACGATGATGATGCGCAGCATACCGAAACTGGTGCTGTTTGCGGCAGCGCTGATGATGACGGCGCTGCTGCTGCTGCAGCTGCGTCATGTGCTGCAGCAGCGGCGTGAACGACGGCAGCGTGCGGAAGCGGAGCGCGCCAGTGCGGCTAAAAGCCAGTTTCTCGCGACCGTCAGTCATGAGTTGCGCACGCCAATGCAGGCGATCCTTGGCCTGCTGGAGCTGGAACAGCAGCAGCATGTGCCCGCGCGAATGGCGCTGATGCACAGCAGCGCCCGCTCTTTGATGACGTTGCTGAACGACTTGCAGGATCATGCGCGGATTGAGAATCAGAGTTTTCGCCTGACGCCGCGCCCGCTTAATCTGTCCCGCTGGCTGCAGCAGCAGCAGCAGTTCTACCATCCGCTGATGCGTGCTGACGGCCCGCAGCTGCGCGTAACGGCCCTGACGCCGCTGCCCGCGAGCGTACTGCTGGACGGCGATCGCCTGCAGCAGGTTATTAATAACCTGGTAGCCAATGCGCTGAAGTTTACCCGTGAAGGCGAGATCAGCCTTACGCTGGCGGTACAGGAAAAGATCACGCTTGTTGTATCGGACAGCGGCAGCGGTATTCCGCTCAGCGAGCAGGCCCACCTGTTTGAACCGTGGTATCAGGCGCCGTCTGGCCGGCGTCATGCGGTACAGGGCAGCGGGCTGGGACTCTTTATCTGCCGGGAAATTATACAGCGTATGGGCGGTACGCTGCAGCTGCGCTCTGCGCCGGGCCAGGGCACGCGCGTCAGCGTGACGCTGCCGCTCACGCCCTGCGACATCCCGGATGCCGGCGACGATCCGGTCTGGCCGCGTTACCCGCAGCTGCGGGTGGCGATTGTTGACGATCATCCGACTAATCTGCTGGTGCTGCAGCAGCAGCTGGCTGCGTTTGGCGTCCAGGCTGACACCTTTGATGCGGGACGCGCCCTGCTGCTTGCCGATGCCCGGCAGCCGTTTGATGTGCTGTTTATCGATCAGATGATGCCGCATCCCGACGGTCTGACGCTGCTGCGCATTCTGCGCCGCCGCCAGCGACAACGGCCGCGCCCTGCCCTGCGCGTTATCTGTTCCGCCGACGTGCAGCGTTTACGCCTGCCGCTGCAGGCGCATGAGGCGCAGCTGGTGAAACCGGTTACGCTGCAGGCGCTGGCCGCGCTGCTGGCGCAGGCGCAGCCCGATCCGCTGGCGCAGCTGCCGGCAACGCTGCAGCAGCTGGCTCAGCACGACGCCAGCTGGTTGCCACGCGTCTGTGAGACACTGCAGCGCGCCGTCACGCAGGATCGCGATGCGCTGCTGCAGGCCAGCGGTCAGCACGACTGGCCTGCCGTTGAAAAAGCCGCCCATCGTCTGAAAGGCAGCTGGCTGATGCTCGGCATAGAAGAGGCTGCCGGAGAGTGTCAGCAGCTGATTGACGCCGCGAAACAGCAGCAGCCCCGTCCTGATACACTCAATTTGCTGATATTATTAACCAACAAGCTACTTAACCAACTGGAACGCTATGGCACATTCTCACTCTCACGGTGACCACAATGCTAATCGCACCCGCCTGGCGGCGGCGTTTGGCGTCACGGCACTGTTTATGCTGGCCGAAGTGATCGGCGGCCTTCTTTCAGGTTCCCTGGCGCTGCTGGCCGACGCCGGACATATGCTGACCGATGCCGCCGCCCTGCTGATGGCGCTGCTGGCGGTGCAGTTTGCGCGCCGTAAACCCAATGCGCGGCATACCTTTGGCCTGCTGCGTCTGACCACGCTGGCCGCGTTTGTGAACGCGATTGCGCTGCTGGTGATTACCGTGCTGATTGTCTGGGAGGCGATCCGCCGCTTTACTCATCCGCAGCCGATCGAGGGTGGCCTGATGCTCGGCATCGCTATCGCCGGGCTGTTTGCTAACCTGCTTTCATTCTGGCTGCTGCACCGTGGCAGCGACGAGAAAAATCTCAACGTGCGCGCCGCCGCGCTGCACGTTCTGGGAGACCTGCTTGGCTCTGTAGGCGCTATTGCCGCAGCGGTTATCGTTATGCTCACCGGCTGGACGCCTATCGATCCGATCCTTTCCCTGCTGGTTTCCATACTGGTAGTACGCAGCGCCTGGGCGCTGCTGCGCGAGAGCCTGCATGAGCTGCTGGAGGGCGCGCCGGTGAATATCAATATTGATAAGCTGGCGCGCGAGCTGAAGCTGAATATTGATGAGGTGCGTAACGTTCACCATATCCATCTGTGGCAGGTAGGTGAGAAGCCGGTGCTCACGCTGCATGTTCAGGTGGTGCCGCCGTACGATCACGACGGCCTGCTGCACAAAATCCATCACTATCTGCATCAGCACTATCAGATTGAACATGCCACGGTACAGATGGAGTATCAGGCGTGCAGCGGGCCCGACTGCGCGCTCGGATCAGAACACGCGGCTGATGACGATCATCATGCGGTGCTGGACGGGCACGCGCATCATCATCACTAACCCGCCAGCGCACGTGAGCCCTGCTCGCGTGCGCTCTGTATCCACATACGCGAGCCGTTCAGCGCAATCAGCGTAAGAATGGCGTACTCCAGCGACATCGCATACACCCCCTGACGGGCAAAAATCATCACGCTTATTACGTTGATGACCACCCACAGCAGCCAGTTTTCGACATATTTACGCGTCATCAGAATCATCGCTACGATGGAAAGCACCATCATGCAGGCATCCCAGAAGGGAAAGGCGTCAGGCTGCAGCTGCGGCATGCTGACCTGCAGGCCCATTCCCTGCATGATCTGCACCGCGCTGCGGGTGAGGAAACCAAACACCACATCGATATAGCGCGTCATCAGCGCAATTGCGATAACGCAGGCGGCCCCCCATCCCAGCGCTTTCGGCAGCGACAGCCAGCGAATTTTTAACGCGCGCTCATGATCACTGGTTTGCCGGCTCCAGGCGTACCAGCCATAAAGATTGGCAGCAAAGAAAAAGAGCTGCAGCAGCAGGCTGGCGTAGAGCTGGATTTGAAAGAAAATCACCGCAAACAGCGTGACGTTGATCAGACCAAACAGGTAGTTGCTGATTTTTTCCAGGCTGGCCAGCCAGATGCAGAGCAGCCCGGCCAGTGTGCCGATCGCTTCTATCCATGAGAGATCGTACCCTCCCACGCCAAAGGGGATATGTACCAGGATATTTTGCGTGCTGAAAATGTCCATTACGGGCTCCTGTGCCTGAAATGCGCGATGCAGAGTAAAAACCAGGGTTGATTGACTGCGGCGCTGCACGAAATCACATCGCTGCACCTGTGTTTTATTTAATTAACAACAGATGCCAGAAAAATACTACAAAGAACAATAAATGGCCATTGAGTTTTTTATACTAAACAAGCGGCGCATCCGGTTTTTTGCCGGCCAGCTCCAGCTCCAGTAAAAACGCTTTAACCGGCAGACCACCGGCAAAGCCGGTAAGTTTGCCGTTGCTGCCAATAACACGATGACAGGGGGCCATAATAGAGAGCGGATTTTTGCCGTTGGCAGCGCCCACCGCGCGTACGGCTTTGGGATGGCCAATCTGCTCGGCTATCTGCCGGTAGCTGCGCGTTTCTCCAAACGGGATAGTCAGCAGAGCTGCCCATACCTTTTTCTGAAACGGTGTGCCCAGGGTGTCGTAGTTCAGGGTAAAACACTGCCGTGTGCCGGCAAAATATTCCTGCAGCTGGCGTTCAGCCTCGCACAGCACCGGATGCTGGTCATTACGCGACAGCGGCGTCAGCGGCACGCGCTGCGATCCTTCATTTTCCCACAGCACGGCTGCCAGCCCTTTATCGCTGGCAATCAGCGTCAGCTCGCCGACCGGTGTCACAATGGTTTTTGTATGGTACATAACAGACCTCCGCAGTGGATCACTCCCGACTATTATTGCATTAATCACGCCGCAAACTGGCTGTTTTCGGACAGGCACATAAACTGATTAGCTGTCCGAAAGCAGCGTGTTTCAGCCACCGGACTGCGCCATGATGCCCTTTATTTACCGGAGAAAACGATGCTGGATCCCGAAATTGCTTACCAGGCGCTGACGTCACGCGACAGTCGCTTTGACGGGCTGCTCTATGTGGGCGTGACCTCAACCGGTATTTACTGTCGTCCCGTCTGCCCGGTGCGCAAACCGCTGCTGAAAAACTGCCGCTTTTTTAATAACGCTGAGGCGGCGGAAAAGGCGCGCTTTCGTCCGTGTCTGCGCTGCCGCCCGGAGCTGGCACCGGGATGTGCACCGCTTGATAACCATCACCGCATTGCCGACCGCCTGATCCGGCGCGTTGAAGAGGGCATGCTGGAAGAGCAGACCTCGCTGGCTGAGATTGCCGGTGAGTTCTTTCTGAGTGAACGACAGCTGCGACGCGTTATTCAGCAGGAGCTGGGCGTTTCGCCGCTGGAGCTGCGTCAGACGCGGCGTATGTTGCTCGCCAAACAGCTGCTGACCGAAACCGCGCTGCCCGTAACGGAGATCGCTTACGCCAGCGGCTTTCGCAGCCTGCGTCGCTTTAATGACGTGTTTCAGGCGCGCTATCGCATGACGCCTTCTGCGCTGCGCAGGCAGAGTCAGCCGGAGGGCGCTGCCCTGCCGCAGCAAAGTGCGACCCTGCAGCTGAGCTATCGTCCCCCCTATGACTGGGCGGCGATGCTGGAGTTTCTTGAAGCGCACGTCATGAAGCAGGCTGAATGGGTGGCCGATGGCGCTTATCACCGTACCGTGGCGCTGGGCGGGTGTCGCGGCTGGGTGCGCGTCAGCGCCCTGCCCGATAAGCATGCGCTGCAGGTTGAGTTCACCACCTCACTGACGCCGGTACTGCCTGCCCTGCTGCGCCGGCTGCGCGATCTGTTTGACCTGGATGCCCAGCCGCAGGCGGTCAGCGATCTGCTGAGCCGCGATCCGCTGCTGGCAGAGAGTCTGGCCCGTCATCCGGGCCTGCGCGTGCCCGGTGCGTTCGATGCGTTTGAACTGAGCGTACGCGCCATCCTTGGCCAGCAGGTTACGGTTAAAGCGGCTGTAACGCTCAGCAGTCGTCTGACAGAGCGGTTTGGCGAGCCGCTGGTGACGCCCTGGCCGGCGCTCTCCCGCTTATCTCCGGATGCGGCCACGCTGGCAGCGGCGACGGTCGATGATATTGCCGTGCTGGGCATCGTCAGCGCCCGTTCAAATGCGATTATCGCGCTGGCTCATGCCTGCGCCAGCGGCGCGCTGCGCTTTAACGGCTCCCTGCCACCGGATACCGTACAGCAGCAGCTGCTGGCGCTGAAGGGGGTCGGACCATGGACCGCCAGCTATATCGCCATGCGGGCGCTGCGCTGGCCTGACGCCTTTCCAAAAGAGGATATCGCTATCCGGAACAATCTCGGCGGCGTGACGGCCAGGGAGGCAGAGCAGCTGTCACAGGTATGGCGTCCGTGGCGCAGCTATGCCGTGCAGCATATCTGGAAAAGTCTGATGCCCGAAAAAGCCCCCCGGAAAAAGCCGGCACGGTAGCGGCCAGGGCGCCATAAATGGCGCCCCTGCGGATAGATGGGCATATTCCGTCAACGCAAACGCATTACCGCTCCTCATACCCGTAGGGGTCGCATTAATGCGACCCTGGCGTGTTAATGCGACCCTGACGCGTTCATTAACCATCGGGGGGTTATACGCGGCCAGGACGCCATAAATGGCGCCCCTACGTATGGATGGGCATATTCCGTCAATGCATTACCGCTCCCCATACCCGTAGGGGTCGCATTAATGCGACCCTGGTGTATTAATGCGCGTCTGTGGGGGGCATTACCGTACTGCGGAAAACGAAAAAAGCGCCCGTTGGGCGCTTTTTTCTGAATCTGGTGGGTCGTGCAGGATTCGAACCTGCGACCAATTGATTAAAAGTCAACTGCTCTACCAACTGAGCTAACGACCCGCTGTGGAAGCGGCTTACAACTTTAAACTTGATGGTGGGTCGTGCAGGATTCGAACCTGCGACCAATTGATTAAAAGTCAACTGCTCTACCAACTGAGCTAACGACCCATCAAGGTTGTGAAGCTAACTGAAGAACCCGTCTGAACCTGTGGTTGAGATGGTGGGTCGTGCAGGATTCGAACCTGCGACCAATTGATTAAAAGTCAACTGCTCTACCAACTGAGCTAACGACCCATCTTCAGCGCTGCCGATACGTCTTTACATATGTCCCGGCAACGGCGGCATATATTACTGATTTAGCGGGAGGGCGCAACCCTTATTTTCCCGCAAATGACTCAACTGCTTACCTTTCAGGCGGCAAGACCAGAAATCAGACGAAATCTGGTCTTTTTTGTACACATTACAATCCGGCCAGCCGTTTTTGCGCCTGTTTTGCTGATTCACTATTTGGGAACTGCTTGATCACCTGCTGATAAACCGCTTTGGCTTTTGCCGTGTCTTTTTTATCCTGCATGATCACGCCAACCTTAAACAGCGCTTCCGCCGCTTTCGGTGATTTAGGGTAGTTCTTTACTACCGTGGCGAAATAATAAGCGGCATCATCCTTCTTGCCCTTATTGTAATGCAGCTGCCCCAGCCAGTAATTAGCATTGGGCTGATAGGTAGAGTCAGGATATTTCTTCACCCATGCCTGCAGCGCAGAGATAGCCTGATCGTACTGCTTCTTCTCCAGAATCAGCGCGACGGCAGCGTTGTAATCGGTGTTTGCATCGCCGGTTTGTGCGGGTGCAGCAGCTGTATTACTGCCACCCGCATCAGCGTTTCCCGCGGCGGCACCGGCGCTGGCAGCATCCGCGTTACCGCCGCTCTGTGCAGCGGATTGGCTGCTGCTTAGCGTATCGAGCTGCTGATAAAGCTGCTTCTGGCGCTCAACCGCCTGGTTAAGCTGATAGCTGTTCTGCTGGATCTGCCCGCGCAGGGAGTCGATATCGCTCTGGTTATCGCTCATCTGCTGCTGCAGCTGCTGCAGCAGCTGTGCCTGGGCATTGGAGATACGTTCAAGAGTGGTGACACGGTCTTCGACCGAGCCTGAGCCAACGCTACTGATTGACGCCTGGGCATTAGCGGCCCAGGGGGCCGCTACGCCAACCAGTAACGACAGACCCGCAAGGGATAGTCTGAAGTTACTAATCATGTGATTCTCTTAGTAAACCAGTACGGCACGACGGTTTTTAGCATATGCTGATTCGTCATGGCCCAGTACGGCTGGTTTCTCTTTACCGTAAGATACGATAGACATCTGATCGGCAGAGACGCCTTTGCCCTGCAGATACATTTTCACTGCGTTAGCACGACGTTCGCCCAGGGCGATGTTGTACTCTGGCGTGCCGCGCTCATCCGCGTGACCTTCGATAGTCACTTTGTAAGACGGGTTGCCGCGCAGGAAAGCTGCGTGCTGATCCAGCATCTGAGCGTAGTCAGACTGCACGTCATACTTGTCCAGACCGAAGTAAACGATGTTGTTCTGCTGCAGCTGCTGCATCTGCAGACGCGCCTGCTCGTCAGAAGACATGTTGCCGCCGTTCATGCCAGCGCCAGAGCCCGCACCATACGCACCATCAGTACCCATACCGGACTGATCGTTGTTGTTGTTTTTGTGTGAGCTACAGGCAGCGACTGCAATTACTGGCAGAGCCAGCATCAAACCCTTCAGCATTTTGTTCAGTTGCATTTCTTTATCCTATTATTTTGTTTGCCATACATTGGCTCCCCCGCCTGAGAGGCAAGGGAGTGATGCATCACAGATACGGCGACCAGGCAGGTGATTTTACCTGTCCATCAGTTGCCGGAAGACGCGCTTTGAAACGCCCGTCAGTTGAAACCAGCTGCAGCACGGATCCCATCCCCTGAGTAGAGCTGTAGATAACCATGGTGCCGTTTGGTGCCAGACTTGGCGTTTCATCCAGGAACGTGTCCGTTAACGTTTGAACGGCTCCCGTTTCCAGATCCTGTTTGGCGACGTGCTGCGCGCCACCGGCGCTGCTGATCATCACCATGGTTTTACCGTCGGTCGACACATCCGCATCCTGGTTCTGTTTGCCTTCCCAGGTAATGCGTTGTGGCGCGCCGCCGTTAACACCGACTTTATAAATCTGCGGTGCACCCGCCTGATCCGAGGTATACGCCAGCGTCTGGCTATCCGGGAACCAGGTTGGCTCAGTGCTGTTATAGCGGCCGTCCGTTACCTGGCGGATCTGGCCTGAGCCCAGGTCCATCACATAAAGATTCAGGCTGCCCGTTTTAGAGAGGGCGAAAGCCAGCTTAGATCCATCCGGTGAAAAGGATGGCGCACCGTTGTGACGCGGGAAAGAGGCAACCTGACGAATAGCGCCATTCGCCAGCGTCTGGATCACCAGCGCTGACTTGCCGCTCTCAAAGGTAACGTATGCCAGCTTGCTGCCGTCCGGTGACCAGGCCGGTGACATCAGCGGCTGCGGTGAACGGTGTACCACAAACTGATTGTAACCGTCGTAATCAGACACGCGCAGCTCATACGGGAACTGACCGCCGTTAGTCTGCACAACATAAGCAATACGGGTGCGGAACGCACCTTTAATGCCGGTCAGCTTCTCAAACACTTCATCACTGGCAGTATGCGCCGCATAGCGCAGCCACTGCTTCGTCACTTTGAAGGAGTTTTGTGCCAGCACGCTGCCCGGCGCACCACCGGTGTCAACCAGCTGATAGGCAACCTGATAGCTGCCATCGGCGTTAGGCGAGACCTGGCCGACGACCACGGCATCAATGCCCAGCGCGCTCCAGACGGCGGGCTGAACTTCCTGCGCGCTGCCGGGCTGCTGTGGCAGACGTGAGCGATCCAGCGGATTGAATTTACCGCTGTTACGCACGTCAGCTGCCACAATGCCGCCGACATCTTCCGGCGCCGCACCAGGTCCGGCCCATTTAAACGGTACTACACCAATTGGACGGGCAGTATTAACGCCCTGCGTAATTTCAATGCGTACTTCTGCGTGCAGCATGGCGGCCCACAGCAGTACAAAAAAACCTAAGGTTACACGAAGTGCCTGCTTCATCTTATCTCCCTTACCTGAACCTGAGTTCACGATAATTCGCACAGTTCCTGAAAAAACACGAGTATTTTATAGAATACGGCAAGCTAACCTTAGTTCAACCTGCCGTACGTTACTGCATTATTGCGGCCTGAAACGCATTGGTGCGTTTTTAAACACTTCATACACCGCCTGCGAAGGCGGCTTAGGTATACGCGCCTGCTTCGCGGCGGCAATAGCAGCCTGACAGAGTGCCGGATCGCCCCCTTCCGATTTCACATCAATCAGCAGCCCATCGGGTGCCAGCTTGATGCGTAAATCGCAGCTCTTGCCGCGATAGAGATCGGCATCATAGAAGCGGCTCTGAATGGCGCTGGTGATCTGGCCCAGATAGGCGTTAACCTCGGCACCCGATGCCCCCGCCTTCTTCTGATTGCCCTGCCCTGCTGCACCACCGCCGCCGGCTGCAGCGCCACTCTTCGGCGCATTTTTACCGGAGGAGAGGCCGCCCAGCAGATCGTCAACATCGCTTTCGCCCTGCGCGGCTTCAGCCGCCGCCTTTTTCTTCGCGTCCGCTGCTGCTTTGGCTTTCGCCGCGGCATCAGCTTTTGCTTTAGCGGCTGCATCCGCTTTCGCTTTGGCAGCGGCGTCCGCTTTCGCTTTCGCCTCAGCGGCCGCCTTCTCTTTTGCCGCCTCAGCTGCTTTCTCTTTAGCCGCTTCTGCCGCTTTTTCTTTCGCCGCTTCTGCTGCTTTCTCTTTGGCTTCCTGCGCAGCTTTGGCTTTCGCCTCTGCTGCTGCTTTGGCTTTGGCATCGGCCGCGGCCTGCGCTTTCGCTTCCGCCTGCGCTTTGGCTTTTGCTTCAGCCGCCGCTTTCGCCTGCTCGGCTGCTTTCTCTTTTGCGGCATCCGCTGCAGCGGCTTTCGCCTGCTCTTCTGCCTGTTTCTTCGCCTCGGCTGCAGCCTGTTTCGCTTCAGCCGCTGCGGTTGCTTTCGCCTCAGCCGCTGCTTTAGCGCGCGCGTCTGCTTCTGCTTTCGCATCCGCTTTCGCCTGTGCAGCAGCCGCTTCAGCCGCTTTCTGCTGTTCCTGAGCCTGCTTTGCAGCCGCTTCGGCCGCTTTCTGCTGCTCAGCCTGCTGTTTCGCCTGCTCTTTCGCTTCCTGCTGCGCCTGCAGACGCTCTTTTTCCAGCGCTTTCAGACGCTGCTGCTCAGCGGCCTGTTTCTGCTGTAGCTCTTCTGCCTGCTGCTGCGCCTGCTTTTTCCGCTGCTGTTCTGCACGCTGGCTGTCGCTCTGCTGATTTTGCTGACGATTATATTGTTCAACCACAGCACCGGGATCGACCATGACGGCATCAATATCGCTACCGCCGCCACCGCCGCTCGCTTCAATATGTTCGTTGAACGAGCTCCAGATCAGCAGCGCAATGAGCACGATGTGCAGCGCCACCGAAACGATGATTGCGCGTTTCAACTTCTGGTTCTGTTCGGTTGCCTTCGACACTCTCGGTTCCCAAAAACAAGTCGCGTTAAATCGGCTGCGTCATCAGACCGACTGATTTGACGCCAGCCTGATGAAGCAGGTTCAGCGCTTTAATGATTTCGTCGTAAGGCACATCTTTGGCCCCGCCAATCAGAAACACGGTTTTAGGATTGGCTTCAATACGACGCTGCGCCTCACTGACCACCTGCTCCGGCGGCAGCTGGGTCATACGATCGTGATCCACCACCAGGCTGTACTGTCCTACACCGGCCACTTCAACAATCACCGGTGGATTATCATCGCTGGCAACCGTTTTAGAGTCAGTGGCGTCCGGCAGATCAACTTCCACGCTCTGCGTAATGATTGGCGCGGTTGCCATAAAGATAAGCAGCAGCACCAGCAGTACATCGAGCAGCGGAACAATGTTGATTTCCGACTTAAGATCGCGGCGTCCGCGACCACGGGTTCTGGCCATCGTAAACCTCGACTTACTTCGTATTGTCGCTAGAGAAAGCCTGACGATGCAGGATAGCCGTGAACTCTTCCATAAAGTTATCGTAACCCTGCTCCAGCTTGTTAACGCGCTGGTTCAGACGGTTATAGGCCATGACCGCCGGGATCGCGGCAAACAGGCCGATCGCAGTGGCGATCAGCGCTTCCGCGATGCCCGGGGCCACCATCTGCAGCGTGGCCTGCTTGACTGCGCCCAGCGCGATGAAAGCGTGCATGATCCCCCATACGGTACCAAACAGACCGATATAGGGACTGATTGAACCCACGGTACCGAGGAAAGGAATGTGGGTTTCCAGCGCTTCCAGCTCGCGGTTCATGGAGATACGCATAGCGCGGCTTGCCCCCTCAACCACCGCTTCCGGCGCATGGCTGTTTACGCGGTGCAGGCGGGCAAACTCTTTGAAGCCGGCGTAGAAAATTTGTTCAGATCCGCCCAGTTCATCACGGCGTCCCTGGCTCTCCTGATAGAGACGCGAGAGTTCGATACCGGACCAGAACTTATCTTCAAACGCGTCCGCTTCGCGCCCTGCCGCATTCAGAATGCGCGTACGCTGGATAATGATTGCCCAGGAGGCAATAGAAAAGCCGATCAAAATCAACATGATAAGTTTGACCAGAAGGCTCGCCTTCAGGAACAAATCAAGAACATTCATGTCAGTCACTGCTTGAACTCCGCGACAATAGACTTGGGAAGCGCAATCGGCTTCATCAGGTGTGGGTTAATGCAGGCGATCAGGACATCCGCCTCGTTGAGCACTCTGCCTTCAGCATTGACGATACGCTGGGTAAAGGTCATGGTCGCGCGGGTCATTGAGGTCACTTCGGTCTGTATCTCCAGAAGGTCATCAAGGCGAGCCGCGGCGATGAACTCCACCGTCATGCGCCGTACCACAAATGCGACCTGCTCTTCTAACAGGACGTGTTGATTGAAATGGCGCTGACGCAGCATTTCGGTACGTGCTCGTTCATAAAAAGCAAGATAGCTGGCGTGGTAAACCACCCCTCCGGCATCGGTATCTTCATAGTAGACCCGCACCGGCCATCGAAACAGCGTTGTACTCACTCTACATCCCGGTCTCATTTTTAAACGTTGCTACTATACGCAAGAGCGATCCGCTTGGGAATGGTCCGCCAGAGCCAGAAGAAAATAATTATCTGACGGTAACAACCAGAAGGAATTACTCAGGGTTTCCTGACCTGTTGCTGACAAAACTTCTTGTCTGTAGTCAGATATTTACGCCATACGCAGGCATAAAAAAAAGGGCCCGTCCGGGCCCCCTTTTTTTACCACACGCCTCGCCTTAACCATCAGGCGTTCTCATCCTGCGCGCGGCGCGCTTCACTCTGCTCCAGCGCCAGTGCGGTGACCACACCCAGCGCACAGGCCAGCAGCGTGCCGAGGATCCAGGCAAAATACCACATGCGAAAGCTCCTTAATCAGTAGAGAGAGTGCGTGTTGCGCTCAATATCATCTTGAGTAATACGACCGAACATTTTGTAATAGCACCAGCTGGTGTAGGCCAGAATGAGCGGTACAAAAATAAGTGCGGCGATGGTCATAATCTTCAGCGTCAGCAGACTGGAGGTCGCATCCCAGAGGGTCAGGCTGCTACCCGGCACGGTGCTGGAGGGCATAATAAACGGGAACAGCGCTATTCCGGCGGTCATAATGACGCAGGCCAGCGTCAGGGAAGAGAAGAAAAATGCCCAGGCGCCCCGCTCACTGCGCGAGCAGAGTAGCGTGAACAGCGGCAGTACCGCGCCCAGCAGCGGAAACGCCCACAGCAGCGGCATCTGCTCAAAATTACGCAGCCAGGCCCCCGCTTCGCGCACCACCTCTTTGCCCAGCGGATTAGAGGCGGCATGGTGATCGATCGCGCTTTTCACCACATAGCCGTCGATGCCATATTTCACCCATACACCCGCCAGCACAAAGCCTGTCAGCATCACCAGCGCACCGACCTGTGCCGCGCTGCGCACGCGCAAATGCAGATCGCCGCGGGTACGCATCTGCAGATAGGTTGCGCCCTGAGTGAGGATCATCGCCACGCTAATCACACCTGCCAGCAGGCCAAACGGATTGAGTAGCTGGAAGAAATTGCCGGTATAGAACAGCCGCAGGTAGCTATCCGCATGAAATGGCACGCCCTGCAGCAGATTACCAAAAGCCACCCCTATCACCAGCGGCGGCACAAAACTGCCCGCAAAAATGCCCCAGTCCCACGCAGTACGCCAGCGTCGGTCTTCAATTTTGGATCGATAATCAAAACCTACCGGACGAAAAAAGAGTGAAGCCAGCACCAGAATCATGGCGACATAGAAGCCTGAAAAGGCGGCGGCATAGACCATCGGCCAGGCGGCAAACAGTGCTCCCCCGGCGGTGATCAGCCAGACCTGATTGCCGTCCCAGTGTGGTGCGATGCTGTTGATCATAATCCGGCGCTCGGTATCGTTGCGCCCGATAACAGGCGTCAGCATACCGACCCCCATATCAAAGCCGTCGGCCACGGCAAACCCGATCAGCAGTATGCCAATCAGCAGCCACCAGACAAAACGTAACACTTCATAGTCAAACATGGTTGCTCTCCTTTAGCCGCGCACCGGCTGTGTGGCGATCTGCGCTGATTCATGGTGATAGCGGCCGGTTTTCAGGCTGGCCGGCCCCAGACGGGCGAACCGGAACATCAGATACATCTCTGCCACCAGAAACAGCGTATAGAGTCCGCAAATCAGCGTCATAGAAAACAGCACATCTCCCACGGTCAGCGAAGAGTTCGCTACGGCGGTGGGTAACACTTCACCAATTGCCCACGGCTGGCGCCCGTACTCAGCAACAAACCACCCCGCTTCGATAGCCATCCACGGCAGCGGGATGCCATACAGGGCGGCTTTCAGCAGCCAGCGCTGCTGACCGATCCGGTTACGGATCACACTCCAGAATGAGAGTGCGATAATCGCCAGCAACAGCGCGCCGCACAGCACCATGATACGGAAAGCAAAATAGAGCGGTGCCACGCGCGGAATGGAATCTTTAACGGCCTGTTGTATCTGCGCCTCACTCGCGTCGGTGACCGCCGGGGTGTAGCGCTTAAGCAGCAGACCGTAGCCAAGATCCTGCTTACTGGCTTCAAACGCGCGGCGTACAGCCGGGTCCTGGCTACCGCTGCGCAACGCATTGAGCAGGCCATACGCTTTAATGCCGTTACGGATGCGCACCTCGTGCTGCGCCAGCAGTTCTTTCAAGCCGGTAACGGGTTTATCCACTGAGCGCGTGGCGATAAGGCCAAGCAGATACGGAATCTGAATCGCATAGCGGTTCTCCTGCGTCTCCTGATTGGGTATGCCAAACAGCGTAAAGGCAGCGGGCGCCGGCTGGGTCTCCCACTCCGCTTCAATGGCGGCCAGTTTGGTTTTCTGGACATCGCCCATCTCATAGCCCGACTCGTCGCCGAGCACAATCACCGAGAGCACCGCTGCCATACCGAAACTGGCGGCAATGGCAAAAGAACGGCGGGCAAACGCCACATCGCGTCCTTTAATCAGATACCAGCCGCTGATCCCCAGAACAAACATAGCGCCGGCGGTGTAGCCCGCTGCCACGGTATGCACGAACTTCACCTGTGCAACCGGATTAAGCACCAGCTCTGAAAAGCTCAGCATTTCCATACGCATGGTTTCTGCGTTAAATGCTGCGGCGATGGGGTTTTGCATCCAGCCATTGGCCACCAGGATCCAGAGCGCAGAGAGATTGGAGCCCAGCGCCACCAGCCAGGTGACCGCCAGATGCTGAACTTTGCCCAGCCGGTCCCAGCCAAAGAAAAACAGGCCGACAAAAGTGGATTCAAGAAAGAACGCCATTAACCCTTCAATGGCCAGCGGCGCCCCAAAAATATCGCCAACGTAGTGAGAGTAATAGGACCAGTTAGTGCCGAACTGAAACTCCATGGTGAGTCCGGTAGCCACGCCCAGCGCAAAGTTGATACCAAACAACTTGCCCCAGAATTTGGTCATATCTTTATAAATTTGTTTGCCCGACAGTACATAGACGGTTTCCATGATCGCCAGCAGAAATGCCATACCCAGCGTTAATGGCACGAACAGGAAATGGTACATCGCCGTCAGGGCAAACTGTAAGCGCGACAGCTCGACAATATCTAACATGATAACTCCTTGCTCTTCGCATGCTGCTGTATTGCCAGACGGTAAATGGCGCAATAGCACGCAGGAAAGGCTGATTATTAATCCCGGTTTTTATTACCTGCAGATAGCGCAATCTGCGGCCCGAAATGAGCGAGTAATGGTGGTGATAATTCCCTGAAAATATCGCCTCATATTTCCGCCATGCAGACGTCAGCGTCAGATGCCACAATATTGATCTGCGGGCATACGACTCAGATGGCTGTTATTCGGGACGAAATTATGAATTGATGCAGCGCAATTTATACCGGCTGGGTTGTTTTTAGCCAGCAGAAAACTTTGCTATAACACGCTATTATTTGATCTGGATTAAGATATAAAGTTTACGAATATGTAGCCTGAAAGGTGTTGTTAATGCGATGTCAAAATATGCCGGATTTATTAAAATTGCGATTACCTTTTTTGTTATTAATTAACGTTGACCGCCAGCAGATCGAATAATCAGGAAATCAGCCGCGCCGCAGGCATAAAAAAAGCCACCCGCAGGTGGCTTAAGCTTATTCATTCAGCGCAATCAGTTAGCAGGCAGAACCGCTTTTACCGCGTCGCCGATATCTGCCAGGCTGCGTACGGTTTTCACCCCGGCCGCTTCCAGCGCAGCAAACTTCTCGTCAGCCGTACCTTTACCGCCGGCAATGATGGCACCAGCATGGCCCATACGTTTGCCTTTTGGCGCAGTTACGCCAGCGATATAGCCGACAACCGGCTTGGTAACGTGCTCTTTGATAAAGGCGGCCGCTTCTTCTTCCGCGCTGCCGCCGATTTCACCGATCATTACGATCGCTTCGGTCTGCGGATCGTCCTGGAACATCTGCAGAATATCGATGAAGTTAGAGCCTGGAATCGGGTCGCCGCCGATACCCACACAGGTAGACTGGCCATAGCCAATATCTGTGGTCTGCTTAACCGCTTCGTAGGTCAGGGTCCCGGAACGTGACACGATACCCACGCGGCCCGGCTGATGGATGTGGCCTGGCATGATACCAATTTTGCATTCGCCCGGCGTGATAACGCCAGGGCAGTTAGGACCGATCATGCGCACGCCTGCTTCATCCAGCTTCATTTTCACGGTCAGCATATCCAGCGTCGGGATACCTTCAGTGATGGTGATGATCAGCTTGATGCCCGCGTCGATCGCTTCCAGGATACCGTCTTTACAGAACGGTGCCGGAACGTAGATAACCGTGGCCGTTGCACCGGTTGCTTCTACCGCTTCACGCACGGTGTTGAACACCGGCAGGCCCAGATGAGTCGTACCGCCTTTACCTGGCGTTACGCCGCCAACCAGCTGCGTGCCATAGGCCAGCGCCTGCTCTGAGTGAAAAGTCCCCTGGCCACCAGTGAAACCCTGGCAGATGACTTTGGTGTTCTTGTCGATCAGAATGGACATTATTTACCCTCCGCTGCAGCAACAACACGCTGTGCGGCGTCTGTCAGGCTGGTTGCTGCAATGATGTTCAGACCGCTGTCCGCCAGTTTCTTAGCGCCCAGCTCAGCGTTGTTACCTTCCAGACGTACCACTACCGGCACGTTGACACCCACTTCTGCCACGGCACCGATGATGCCATCAGCGATCAGATCGCAACGGACAATCCCGCCGAAGATGTTAACGAATACTGCTTTTACAGCATCGTCAGAAAGGATGATTTTGAAGGCTTCTGTTACGCGCTCTTTGGTTGCGCCGCCGCCGACATCAAGGAAGTTCGCTGGCTGGCCACCGTGATGCTTCACGATATCCATGGTGCCCATCGCCAGACCCGCGCCGTTGACCATACAGCCAATGTTGCCTTCCAGCGCGACGTAGTTCAGCTCCCACTGCGTTGCATGTGCTTCGCGTGGATCTTCCTGGCTTGGATCGCGCATTTCGCGCAGTTCAGGCTGGCGGAACAGCGCATTGCCGTCGGCACCCAGTTTGCCATCGAGGCAGATCAGGTCGCCCTGTTTGGTGATCACCAGCGGGTTGATCTCAACCATCGCCAGATCGCGCTCCAGGAACATGGTGGCCAGGCCCATAAAGATTTTGGTGAACTGGCTGACCTGCTTGCCGGTCAGACCCAGTTTGAACGCCAGTTCGCGGCCCTGGTATGGCTGCGGACCCGCTAACGGGTCAAGCGCCATTTTGTGGATCAGGTGCGGGGTCTCTTCCGCCACTTTTTCAATTTCCACGCCGCCTTCGGTTGATGCCATGAAGATCACACGGCGCGTGGCACGGTCCACAACCGCACCCAGATAGAGTTCCTGATCGATATCTGTTGCCGCTTCAACCAGGATCTGGTTAACCGGCTGACCCAGCGCATCTGTCTGATAGGTCACCAGACGTTTGCCCAGCCAGTGCTCAGCAAAGGCACGGATCTCTTCTTTACTTTTCACTACCTTCACGCCGCCCGCTTTACCACGGCCACCGGCATGAACCTGACATTTCACTACCCACGGGCCTGCGCCAATTTTCGAGGCGGCTTCTTCGGCTTCACGTGGCGTGGTGCAGGCATAACCAGTCGGTGCTGGCATACCATACCGTGCAAACAGCTGCTTCGCCTGGTATTCGTGTAAGTTCATGATGTTCTATCCATTCAGATCTGAAACAGTTAAATGTGGGCGCGCATCGGTGCGCGCCCGGCGAAAATCAGACATCCAGCAGCAGGCGCGCCGGATCTTCCAGCATCTCTTTCACTGCAACCAGATAGCCTACCGATTCACGGCCATCAATCAGACGGTGATCGTAAGAGAGCGCCAGATACATCATCGGCAGGATCACCACCTGACCATTCACGGCCATCGGACGATCTTTAATGGCGTGCATGCCCAGAATGGCACTCTGCGGCGGGTTGATGATTGGCGTTGACATCAGCGAACCAAATACACCGCCGTTGGTAATGGTAAAGTTACCGCCGGTCAGCTCTTCAACAGTCAGCTTGCCGTCACGTCCTTTCACCGCCAGCTCTTTAATTTTCTTCTCGATGTCCGCCATGCTCAGCGCATCCACATCTTTCAGCACTGGTGTCACCAGACCGCGCGGGGTAGAAACGGCGATGCTGACATCGAAGTAGTTGTGGTAGACCACATCTTCGCCATCAATAGACGCGTTCACTTCCGGGAAGCGTTTCAGGGCTTCAACGACCGCTTTGATGTAGAAGGACATAAAGCCCAGGCGTACGCCGTGACGTTTTTCAAACGCCTCACCATACTGCTTGCGCAGATCCATGATCGGCTTCATGTTGATTTCGTTGAACGTGGTCAGCATGGCTGTGCTGTTTTTCGCTTCCAGCAGACGCTCAGCCACGCGTTTGCGCAGGCGGGTCATCGGCACGCGCTTCTCGCTGCGGTTGGCAACCGGGGCCGTAGCCGCCGTGTCAGCAGCCGGTGCAGCTTTCGCTTCCGGCTTCTTCGCCAGGTGCTTTTCAATATCTTCGCGCGTCAGTCGGCCACCCACGCCGGTGCCTTTGATCTGACTGGCATCAAGATTATTTTCCGCAATCAGACGGCGTACCGCAGGACTCAGCGCGTCGCTGCTCTCTTCTTCCAGCGAAGCAGACTGACGCTGTGCCGGTGCAGATTCATTGCTCTCAACTTTCGATGAGGTCTCTTTCCCGCCGCTGTTGCCCTCTTTCAGGCGACCGAGCAGCTGGCGCGAGGTGACGGTGGCACCCTCTTCTTCCAGCACGGCTTCCAGAATACCATCAGCAGCAGCAGGAACTTCCAGCACCACTTTGTCGGTTTCAATTTCGACCAGCACTTCATCACGGCTGACTGCATCGCCAGGTTTTTTGTGCCAGGTTGCAACCGTTGCGTCCGCTACGGATTCAGGTAAATCGGGAACGAGAATTTCTACGCTACTCATTTTCTTTCCTTTTTATTAACCAAGGTTCAGCGCGTCGTTGACCAGGTCTTGCTGCTGTTGTTGATGTACGGACATATAGCCCACGGCCGGTGAAGCAGATGCCGGACGGCCTGCGTAACGCAGCGACGCACCAAAGGGAACCACTTCGCGGAAATGATGCTGACTGCAATACCATGCGCCCTGATTCAGCGGCTCTTCCTGACACCAGACGAAATCCTTAACATGGGCGTAATCTTTTAACGCTTCCTGTACCGCTTTGTGCGGGAAAGGATAGAGCTGCTCGATGCGCACAATGGCCACATCGCTCTGCTCGTTTTTACGGCGCTGTTCCAGCAGATCGTAATAGACCTTGCCTGAGCAGAGCACCACGCGTTTAACCTGCTGCGGATCGAGCGCGTCGATCTCGCCAATCGCTGGCTGGAAGCTGCCGTTTGCCAGGTCGTCCAGGCTGGAGATCGCCAGTGGATGACGCAGCAGCGACTTCGGTGACATCACAATCAGCGGACGGCGCATACCGCGCAGCGCCTGACGACGCAGCATGTGGTAAACCTGAGCCGGTGTGGATGGCACGCAAACCTGCATATTCTGTTCAGCGCAGAGCTGCAGATAACGCTCCAGGCGTGCTGAGGAGTGTTCCGGGCCCTGGCCTTCATAGCCGTGCGGCAGCAGCATGACCAGGCCACACATACGGCCCCACTTCTGCTCGCCCGAGCTGATGAACTGATCGATAACGACCTGTGCACCGTTGGCGAAGTCGCCAAACTGCGCTTCCCAGATGGTCAGCACACGCGGCTCCGCGGTGGCGTAGCCATATTCAAACGCCAGGACTGCCTCTTCTGACAGCACGGAGTCCCACACCTTGAACTGACCCTGACCATTATGGATATGGTGCAGTGGCGTATAGGTAGAACCATTGAGCTGATTGTGGATCACCGCATGGCGGTGGAAGAAGGTACCGCGTCCGGAGTCTTCGCCGGAGAGACGCACCGGAATGCCCTCATCCACCAGCGTGGCGTAGGCCAGATTCTCTGCACCACCCCAGTCAAACGGCTTGTTGCCTTCCGCCATCTCTTTGCGATCGTTATAAATTTTGGCTACGCGCGACTGCACTTCAACCGCTTCCGGAACCGTGCTGATACGGCGCGCCAGCTCCTGCAGACGTTTCAGTTCAACCGTTTCCGGGTAGCTCTCATCCCACTCGTGGTTAAGATAAGGTGACCAGGTAAAGGAGTGCAGGCTCATCGGACGCCATTCCGGCACCACGCATTCACCGGCATCCAGCGCATCGCGATAGAGGTTAACCAGTTCGGTCGCATCTTCCTGTGAAGCCACGCCCTGGCTCTGCAGCTGATCGGCGTAAAGTTTACGCGGCGTCGGATGCTTTTTGATTTTCTGATACATCAGCGGCTGGGTCGCACTTGGCTCATCCGCTTCGTTATGGCCGTGACGGCGATAGCAGACCAGATCGATAAAGACATCGCGCTTAAAGGTATTGCGGTAGTCGAGCGCCAGACGGGTAACGAAAGCAACGGCTTCCGGATCGTCTGCGTTAACGTGGAAAATCGGCGCCAGCACCATCTTACCGATATCAGTACAGTAAGGCGTGGAGCGCGCATCTTTCGGGTTCGACGTTGTAAAACCGACCTGGTTATTGATGACGATACGCACCGTACCGCCCACTTCATAACCACGCGCCTGCGACATGTTCAGGGTTTCCTGTACCACGCCCTGGCCAATGACCGCCGCGTCACCGTGAATGGTGATAGGCAGAACTTTGTTACTGCCCGGCTCAGCCAGACGATCGAGGCGTGCACGTACGGAACCCATGACAACCGGGCTGACAATCTCCAGATGCGACGGGTTAAACGCCAGTGCCAGATGCACCAGGCCCCCTTCCGTTTCCACATCAGAGGAGAAACCCATGTGGTACTTCACATCACCGGTACCCAAATGTTCTTTGTGCTTGCCGGCGAACTCATCAAACAGATCCTGCGGCTTTTTGCCCAGTACGTTGATCAGCACGTTCAGACGTCCGCGGTGCGCCATACCCAGCACCACTTCACGCGTGCCGCTTTTGCCGGCGTGGCGAATCATCTCACGCAGCATTGGCACCAGCGCATCACCACCTTCCAGTGAGAAGCGTTTGGCACCGGGGAATTTGGCCCCAAGATATTTTTCCAGCCCTTCGGCTGCGGTCAGCTCTTTCAGGAAGCCTTTTTTCTCTTCCGCGCTGAATGAGGCCTGTCCCGCCACTGACTCAAGACGCTGCTGGATCCAGCGTTTCTCTTCAGTGTTGTTGATGTGCATATACTCTGCACCAATCGATCCGCAGTAGGTCTGCTGCAGCGCGGCGTAGAGATCGGCCAGCTTCATCGTCTCTTTGCCAATAGCAAATGAGCCTACGTTGAAGCTTTCCTGAAAATCGGCGTCGGTCAGGTCGTGAAAGGCCGGATCGAGATCCGCCACGATATCCTGTTTCCACAGGCCAAGCGGATCAAGATTGGCGTGCTGATGGCCGCGGAAACGGAACGCGTTAATCAGCTGCAGGACTTTAACCTGTTTGGAGTTAGCGGCCGGATCGGTAACGGTAGAGGTGTAGCGGGTGGCATCCTTCGCCAGGCGGCGGAAATAGTCACGCGTCGTGGAGTGGAACTGCTCTGGTTTTACGCCGGTACCTGGCAACTGCTGGAACAGGTCGCGCCACACTTCATCAACAGAGTCAGGATCGGTCAGGAAATCCTCATAGAGTTGCTCTATGTAAGACTGGTTCGCGCCGGCCAGCCAGGAGGAGTCCAGCCAGGGTTTCATCGCGCTGTTCTGCATTGTGATCCCTTAAGCATCAAGCTGCTTTTTATGAGGTTTCATTTGTTGCCGCTTTCACGGCTTGCCGTAGTGAGTTCAGCGATACGAACCTGTGCGCTACCGGCGCCGGGCCCGTAAGGGAACCTTTATAAGCGTGGTCAGCACCGCGCTTATAGAGGCTTCCATACGCTGCCGGGAACCTGGGTTCCCGGCAGGACTTCTTAGCTTTACGCCCCGCGCTGCAGCAGCATCGACTTAATATGGCCGATGGCGCGCGTTGGGTTCAACCCTTTCGGACACACGCTCACACAGTTCATAATGCTGTGACAGCGGAATACGCTGAAAGCATCACTCAGATTGTCGAGACGCGCATCCGTTTCCGTGTCGCGGCTGTCAATCAGGAAGCGATAAGCAGCCAGCAGGCCGGCCGGACCGATAAATTTATCCGGGTTCCACCAGAACGACGGGCAGGAGGTTGAGCAGCAGGCGCAGAGAATACACTCATACAGGCCATCAAGGTGCTCGCGCTCCGCCGGGCTCTGCAGATGCTCACGCGCCGGCGGGTTCTCACCGTTGTTCAGCAGGAACGGTTTGATTTTCTCATACTGCGTATAGAACTGGCTCATGTCGACCACCAGATCGCGCACGACCGGCAGGCCTGGCAGCGGGCGAATCACGATCTTTTTACTGCCGTTGCCCAGTGCTGAGACCGGGGTAATGCAGGCCAGACCATTTTTGCCGTTCATGTTCAGACCATCTGAGCCGCAAACCCCTTCGCGGCACGAGCGACGAAACGCCAGCGTTGGATCCTGCTCTTTCAGACGAATCAGCGCATCCAGCAGCATCATGTCGCGCCCGTCTTCCGACTCCAGGGTGTAATCCTGCATGCGCGGCTTGTCATCGACGTCCGGGTTATAACGGTAGATTGAAAATTCGAGTTTCATCATGACCTCCGCAATTAATAAGTACGCGCTTTCGGCGGGAAGGCCGCGCGCAGTTTCGGCTGCATGTTCACCTCACGGCGCGTCATGCTTTCCGTTTGCGGAACATAGAGACTGTGACACAGCCAGTTTGCATCATCACGCTCCGGATAGTCGAAGCGGCTATGTGCGCCACGGCTTTCGGTGCGGAAATTTGCAGCAACCGCTGTTGCATAAGCGGTTTCCATCAGGTTATCCAGCTCCAGACATTCGATACGCTGCGTATTGAAATCGGGTGAGCGGTCATCCAGACGCGCACTCTTCAGACGCTCGCGAATCGCTTTCAGCTCCGCCAGGCCTTCGCGCATGGCATCGCCTTCGCGGAACACCGAGAAGTTATTCTGCATGCAGCGCTGCAGCGCTTTGCGGATTTCAACCGGATCTTCACCCGTAGTGTTGTTTTCCCAGCGATTAAAGCGCGCCATAGCCGCATCAATCTCTTCCGTCGTGGCGTCACGCAGCTCGCCCTGCTCAGCGATACACTCCATCAGGTGTACCCCTGCCGCACGGCCAAATACCACCAGATCCAGCAGTGAGTTACCGCCCAGACGGTTAGCACCGTGCACCGATACGCAGGCGATCTCGCCAACCGCAAACAGGCCCGGGATCACTTCATCTTCGCCCTGTTCATTCACGCGCAGCGCCTGTCCGGTGACGCGGGTCGGAATACCGCCCATCATGTAGTGACAGGTTGGAATGACCGGAATCGGCTCTTTAACCGGATCGACATGCGCAAAGGTGCGCGACAACTCAAGAATGCCAGGCAGGCGCGATTCAAGCACCTCAGCCCCGAGATGATCGAGCTTCAGTTTGATATGCGGACCCCACGGGCCATCGCAGCCGCGACCTTCACGGATCTCAACCATCATTGAACGCGCAACAACATCACGGCCTGCCAGATCTTTGGCATTAGGCGCATAGCGCTCCATGAAGCGTTCGCCATGTTTATTCAGCAGGTAACCGCCCTCACCGCGACAGCCTTCGGTGACGAGTACGCCCGCGCCAGCAATGCCGGTCGGGTGGAACTGCCACATCTCCATATCCTGCATCGGAACACCCGCACGAATTGCCATGCCGACGCCGTCGCCGGTATTGATGTGGGCGTTGGTGGTGGACTGGTAGATACGTCCCGCGCCGCCGGTTGCCAGAATAGTCGCTTTGGCTTTGAAGTAGACGGTTTCACCGGTTTCAATGCAGATAGCGGTACAACCCACAATCGCGCCATCTGCGTTTTTCACCAGATCCAGCGCATACCATTCGGAGAAGATAGTGGTTTTGTTTTTCAGGTTCTGCTGATACAGCGTATGCAGCAGGGCGTGACCTGTACGGTCAGCCGCAGCAGCGGTACGCGCTGCCTGCTCGCCGCCAAAGTTTTTTGACTGGCCACCAAACGGACGCTGATAAACGCGGCCATCGTCTAAACGGGAGAACGGCAGGCCCATATGCTCCAGTTCCAGGATCGCTTCCGGACCGGTTTTACACATATATTCGATCGCGTCCTGGTCCCCGATGTAGTCGGAGCCTTTAACGGTATCGTACATGTGCCATTCCCAGTTATCCTCATGGGTGTTACCCAGCGCAACGGTAATGCCGCCCTGCGCAGATACAGTATGGGAACGGGTTGGAAAAACTTTTGATAACAGGGCACAGCTCTGGCCCGACTGGGAGATTTGCAGTGCCGCGCGCATACCCGCGCCGCCTGCGCCGATCACCACGGCATCAAATTCTCTGACTGGCAAATTCATTTACACACCCCACACAACAACAGTGCCATAAACGGCATACGACAACAGCGCGACCACAATAACCAGCTGCAGCAACAAACGCGGCGCCAGCGCTTTCACGTAGTCAGTCAGTACCTGCCACATACCGATCCAGCCATGAACCAGAATGGAGAACAGGGTCAGCAGCGTAAACACTTTGGTGAAGGAGGAGGCGAAAAAGCTGCGCCAGACATCATAGGTCAGCGTATCGGTCATTACGACGAAACCGAGCAGATAGATGATGTAGAGCGTAATCAGGATTGCGGAAGCACGGACCAGGAGCCAGTCGTGGATACCGTTGCGTCCTAAAGCAGAAGCATTGCTTACCATACGAGGACTCCAGCCAGAATTGAGAGCACGACAGTGATAACAAAAACCGCCTGCGCGGTACGGGTTCCCACCTGCAGGGTCTCTGCGGTAAAGCCAAAATCAGCCAGCATATGACGGATACCGCTTGCCGCATGATACGCCAGCGCAGTCAGAATGCCCCACATGATGAATTTGGCAAAGAAGCTATCCATGATGGACGCCGCCTGCTGAAAACCTTCGGGAGAGGAGAGAGAGAGACCCAGTAACCAGAGCAGAATTCCGAGAGCGACAAACGTAATCACGCCGGAGACGCGGTGGAGAATGGACGATATTGCAGTAACGGGAAACCGGATCGTCGTGAGATCCAAGTTAACAGGTCTTTGTTTTTTCACGGTTTTGCCCACACAGCTCTTTTTTATTTTGCTTCCTCCGGTCCTGAGTTGCAGCAGAGCACTGAGCGTGTTCAGACTACAACCGCCACCAAAATAGCAACATCCAGTGTTAAGTGAAGCGGGTAAAACGCTGGGTGACTCCTGGTGTCAGGGTATTCCGGAGACCTGGCGGCAGTATAGGACGATCACATTCTGATTACAATTCCCCTACAATCTGTTTGGTCACATTTAAGCTGAACAGTGATCACTGTCACGATTTTCACAAAATATACATTTTTAATTATCTGATTTGACAATAGATCAACATTTCAGTTACAAACAATCGCACTAAAGCCCTATGATGCACAAAAGTTATGGGGATACACTTTCCCCTAAGCTCAAGTTATGTAACATTGCCCTAACGAGCAACATAAATCGTCAGGTTATTGGTTACCAAGAAGTTATGTCGTGACAGGATCTTTAACATCTGCAATAAGCGCCATGTCATGTCCGAATATCCTTGCCCCGGATGCCTTTGTACTGCGTAACCTCATTACGTGCAGGTTATTGCCAGGTGATAATCTGAAGCGAGTGGTGTTACGCAACATGCGAACTATTCTGGTGTCTAAAGATCCTTACCTACCCAGGCGCTATGGAGACGAAAAATGACAGATAAAAAAGTGACGCTGACCCTACAAGACAACAGCACTCTTGAACTGGATGTGATGCAAGGCACGCTGGGACAAGATGTTGTTGACGTCCGCGCCCTTGGCTCACAAGGCCTGTTTACATTTGACCCCGGTTTTACCTCTACCGCGTCGTGCGAATCCAAAATAACGTTTATTGATGGTGATGAAGGTATTCTGCTGCATCGCGGTTTCCCGATTGATCAGCTGGCAACCCACTCAAATTACCTGGAAGTCTGCTACATCCTGCTGTACGGCGAAGCGCCTACTCAGGAGCAGTTCAAAGAGTTCTGCACTACCGTTACCCGCCACACTATGATCCATGAGCAGATCACCCGTCTGTTCCACGGTTTCCGTCGTGACTCACATCCGATGGCCGTGATGTGCGGCGTAACCGGTGCGCTGGCAGCGTTCTATCACGACTCGCTGGATGTAAACAATGAGCGCCATCGCGAAATCGCTGCGTTCCGCCTGCTGTCAAAAATGCCTACCATGGCAGCCATGTGTTACAAATATTCTATTGGTCAGCCTTTTGTTTATCCGCGTAATGATCTCTCTTATGCCGGCAACTTCCTGCATATGATGTTTGCCACACCGTGTGAAGAGTACAAAGTGAACCCGGTGCTGGAGCGCGCAATGGATCGTATTCTGATCCTGCACGCCGATCACGAGCAGAATGCCTCTACCTCTACCGTCCGTACCGCAGGGTCATCCGGGGCTAACCCGTTCGCCTGTATTGCGGCAGGTATCGCTTCACTCTGGGGACCTGCACACGGTGGCGCCAACGAAGCCACGCTGCGTATGCTGGAAGAGATCAGCAGCGTAGAGCACATTCCGGAGTTTGTACGTCGCGCCAAAGATAAGAATGACTCGTTCCGTCTGATGGGCTTTGGTCACCGCGTTTACAAGAACTACGATCCGCGTGCAACCGTGATGCGTGAGACCTGTCATGAAGTGCTCAATGAGCTGGGCATGAAAGATGACCTGCTGGAAGTGGCGATGGAGCTGGAACACATTGCGCTGAACGACCCCTACTTTATTGAGCGTAAACTCTATCCAAACGTCGATTTCTACTCCGGCATCATTCTGAAAGCGATGGGTATCCCTTCTTCAATGTTTACCGTGATCTTTGCGATGGCGCGTACCGTTGGCTGGATTGCGCACTGGAAAGAGATGCACGATGAAGGCATGAAAATTGCCCGTCCGCGTCAGCTCTATACCGGTTATACCGAACGTCCGTTTGAGTCAGCGCTGAAAAAATAAGCGCCGGCGTTAAACAAAAAAGGGCAGAATTCTCTGCCCTTTTCTTTTGCCTGTAATCTGCCCATAGCAGGTTATAGCTGGCACCCCGGACACCAGTAAAAAGGGCGTGACGAGAGCACGCCTTTCTCAATCAGGGTACCGCAGCGCCGGCACTTTTTGCCCTGCCGGTGAAAGACTTCAAAGCGAAATGCCGCCTCTTCATGGTACTTTTTCATACTGCCGCGCATTTTGTAGGAGAGACGCGGGATTGCCAGCAGCGCTTCACTGAGCCTGTCGAGCTGCGCGTCATCCAGATCCTGCGCCCGGTGCTGCGCACGCAGGCCGGCATGCCACAGGATCTCCACCCGCAGATAGTTGCCCAGCCCGGCGAGAAAAGCCTGGTCAAGCAGCAGTCCACTGAACTGCCGGCGCCGGAACCGTGGCGACAGCAGGCGCTCGCGCACCTCCGCGACGGTCAGCGTGGCATCCAGCACATCCGGCCCGACGCGCTGCAGAAACGGATGTGCACCGAGCGTGTCCGCATTCAGCAGTTCAATATCAGACGCGCTGTACAGCAAAATCGCTTTATCAGCGCTCTCCAGCCGTACCCGCAGCTGACGAGTGGTAGCGGGCTGCGTACCCGTGGCAACCACCCGCCAGACGCCATAGAGCTGATTGTGACTGTAGAGCGTCAGGCCATTGGAGAAATGGGTCAGCAGCGCCTTGCCGCGCGTTTCAATAGCGTTAACCGTTTCGCCCAGCAGAGCGGGCTCATAGGTTTTTAACGATGGAAAAGCAAACCACACATCGGTAAGCGGTTTGCCCACGATGGCGGCTTCCAGCTGATCCGCCGCCCGACGGATCTCCGGTCCCTCTGGCATACAAACTCCTGATTAGTGTGTTGCGCCACCCGCAACGCGGATGTCGTCCTGGGTGCTCATCATGACCTGAATGGCGATTTCCAGTGCCTGTGTCACGCTGCTCACGGACATGCTGGGTGCGCCAGGATGGTTCACTGCCTGCTGCGGCATCCATGGAATATGCATAAACCCGCCGCGTGCCGGGCTGCCATGGGTATGCAGCCAGTGCAGCAGAGAGTACATCACGCTGTTACAGGTAAAGGTCCCGGCCGTTTGCGAAACCGAGGCGGGAATGCCCGCCTCCCGCAGCGAGGCAACTATCGCTTTAATGGGCAGCGTGGCGAAGTAGGCCGCCGGCCCGTCTGCCACAACCGGCTCATCCACCGGCTGCTGCTGCTGGTTATCGGGAATACGCGCATCGTGAATATTGATCGCCACCCGCTCCAGCGTAATATCGCAGCGCCCGCCCGCCTGCCCCACGCAAAGAATGCCGTCGGGCTGCAGGGTGGTCAGCGCGTCAGTCAGCACGGCACCACAGGTTGCAAACACCACCGGCAGCTGGCGTACCACCACTTTCACGCCAGCCAGCGTTTTGCCGTCAAAGTCGCGTACCGCCTCCCAGGAAGGATTGAGACGCTCACCGCCAAACGGCTCAAAAGCCGTTAACAACACCGTTTTCATTACTGCCTCACAGAAACATCAGGAAGTAGAGCAGGAAAATATTCACTAACAAGAGTAGTACACCGGTTGGAACCTGAGCCTTGATCACCGCATTACGATCCGGCAGCTCCAGCAGGCGCGCCGGTACGATATTGAAGTTTGCCGCCATCGGGGTCATCAGCGTACCGCAGTAGCCGGAGAACATGCCGATCGCCGCCATGACGGCCGGGTTACCGCCATGCTGCAGCACCAGAATCGGGATGCCGACGCCGGCAGTTACAATCGGGAAGGCGGCAAAGGCGTTGCCCATTACCATCGTCAGCAGCGCCATTCCTCCGGCATAGACCGTCACCGCAATCAGCCGGTTATCCACCGCCAGGTAGTGTTCAGTGAGGTGTGAAATCGCACTGCCGACACCGGCGCTGGTAAACAGCAATCCCAGCGTGGCAAGGATCTGCGGCAGAATAAATGCCCAGCCTACTGCATCCAGCAGACGGCGTGTCTCCTGCATCGACTGCAGCGGCTTTTCCCGCGTAAACGCCAGCGCAATCAGCCAGCCCAGAATACAGCCCACCATCATTGAAAACAGCGTCACCAGCGTGGCGTGGTTGCCCGCGCCAAACACCTGCTCCTGCAGGCCGGGAATATGATTAAACGCCAGTACGCCAATCACCGTAACCAGCGGTATTGCCAGGGCGGGTAAGAACAGTTTATTGCCCAGACGCCTGGCGCTGGCCTGTTTTTCTGCATCCGTGCGCTGATGATAGCGTCCGAGGCGAACACCACCGCAGCCGGCGATCAGCGCCATCACAACCACGACCACCCCGGTGGCAATATGCAGCCAGCGGCGGCCCAGCTCAGCGTCGCCGGCCCACTGCCCTGCCAGCTGATATGCGCCATCACCAATCAGAAAAATCAGGCCGTAGAGCGCCCAGAAGAGACCGGTGGTCAGACGACGCGGATTAGCGCGGTCTCCCCAGGAGAGCAGCGCCACCACCAGCAGAATCGCCCCTGCCAGCCACATCAGATATTGTTGCTGAAACATTACTTCTCCTCCCTGGCGTGCAGCGCCTGCTGATTCAGCGCACCCAGCTCACGCGACAGCTGGCGATCCAGCCGTATCAGACGAGCCGAGTGGATAAGAAAGGCGCACAGCGCGGTCGGGATCCCCCACAGCGCAATATGCAGCGGCTCGGTGGTAATACCGGCTGATTCCTGCATGAAGTTATGCATAAAGATAATGGCGCCAAACGCGACAAAGATATCCTCACCAAAGAAAAGGCCGACGTTATCTGTTGCGGCGGACATGGCGCGCAGCCGGTGACGAATTTCAGGTGAAACTTCACCGTAGCGGTTTTCCGTCGCACCTTCTGCCATCGGTGCCAGCAGCGGACGTACCATCTGTGGATGGCCGCCCAGACTGGTCAGCCCCAGCGCGGCGGTTGCTTCACGCACAAACAGGTAGACGATGAGCAGACGGCCGGCGGTCGCGGTTTTGATCTGCGCAATCCAGCTCTGCGCACGCTCTTTCAGTCCGTGGCGTTCCAGCAGACCGATAACCGCCAGCGGCAGCAGCAGGATCAGCGGCAGGTTGCGCGTATTCAGAAAGCCGGAACCGAGCTTTTCCAGAATGTCGCCGAGCGGCATCTGCGCCGCCAGGCCAGTGACAAAGCCTGCGACAATGACCACCAGCACCGGGTTAAAGCGTAATAAAAAGCCGATAATGATGGCCAGGATCCCCAGCAGGGGCCAGAGGTTAACAACGTTCTCCATGATTTTCCTCACTGAAAACAAAAAGCCCGGCAACAGCGTGCCGGGCAAAAAAGGGAGAGTTATACACTGCTGACGGCAATCTGCTCAGCTGCAAACGCGGCGCGCAGCGTGCGGGCAAACTGCAGCGCATGCGCGCCATCGCCATGCAGGCAGACCGTCTCCGCATTGACGGCGACCCACTCACCGCTCACGCTTTTTACCTGCTGCTGCTTTACCATCGTCAGCGTCTGCGCCAGCGCCTGATCGGCATCGTCAATCAGTGCACCTGGCTGGCTGCGCGGCACCAGCGCCCCGCTCGCCAGATAGCCCCGATCGGCAAACACCTCTTCACGGGTACGCAGGCCGTACCGCGCACCTGCCGCAATCAGTTCGCTGCCCGCCAGGCCAACCAGAATAAGCCGGGCATCCACCGCCCGCACTGCCCGGGCAATCGCGTCAGCGAGCTGCGGATCGGTGGCGGCCTGATTGTAAAGCATGCCGTGCGGCTTAACGTGGATCAGCCGCGCGCCTTCACTTTCCGTAATACTTTTCAGCGCGCCAGTCTGATAAATCATCTGGGCATAAACGGTCTCCGGTGGCAGCTGCATCGCCGTGCGGCCAAAGTTCTCGCGATCGGGAAAGCCCGGATGAGCGCCGATTGCGACCCCTGACGCATTGGCCCAGCGTACCGACTGCAGCATGGTTTGCGCATCACCGGCGTGAAAACCGCAGGCGATATTGGCAGAGCTTACCAGCGACAGCAGTTCCCGATCGCTGCTGCTGCCTTCGCCAAGATCGGCATTGAGATCAATTTTCATGCGTAAGCCCCCAGGCTATCTGATCCAGCGCGCGCTGCTGCTGCTGTTTTGCCAGCAGCGCCTCCTCCAGCGTGCACGGAATAAAGTGAATCGGTTCGCCGAGCCGGATTTGCGCCAGCTGATAAATATCTGCCTCAATGATGCAGGCAATACGCGGATAACCGCCGGTGGTCTGTGCATCTGCCATCAGCACAATGGGCTGACCGTTTGGCGGCACCTGGACCACGCCAGGCACCAGGCCATGCGAAAGCAGATCGCGCGTGGCGGTACGCTGCAGGCTGTCGCCCTGCAGGCGGTATCCCATGCGATTACTCTGCGGACTGAGTTTCCACGGATTACGCCAGAATGCTTCCTGCGCATCATGGGTGAATTCGCTGTATTCCGGTCCCGGCAGCGCACGAATGCGGTTACCCCACAGCAGCTGCCGCACGCCCGCCGGCTGGCTGAAGCGGCGGGTCGGCTCGCCCAGCGGCAGGCGATCGCCATCCTGTAACTTGCGGCCCTGCCACCCGCCAAACGCAGCTTTCAGATCGGTGCTGTGCGAGCCCAGCATTTCTGCTACCGCAAACCCGCCGTTTACCGCCAGATAACTGCGCATGCCGCGGGTTGGCATGGATAGCGTAAGGACCTGACCGCGCCGCACCGGCAGGCGCCATCCGGTCCAGACCGGCTTGCCATCCAGCTCCGCGTTGCAGGCCGCGCCCGTGAGCGCAAACCAGCCGTCGCGCTGAAATTCCGCTTTGAACTGGCCCAGCACAATCTCCAGCACCGCACTGTTTTCGCTGTTACCAACCAGCATATTTGCCGTACGCATGGAAGGCTCATCCAGTGCGCCGCTCAGGCTGACGCCCAGCTGACGCCAGCCATGACGTCCGCGATCCTGTACCGATGTCATTAATCCGGCGCGTAAAATGTTCAGCATATGCCCTCCTTCTGCGGCACAAACCGTACGCGATCGCCGGGACGCATTAGTGTGGGCGGCTGCTGCTGCGGATCGAACAGGCTGAGTGGCGTATGGCCAATCAGCTGCCAGCCGCCGGGTGCAGCCAGCGGATAGATGCCGGTCTGACTGCCGCCAATCCCGACGGACCCCGCAGGAACAACCACGCGGGGCTCTGCGCGCCGCGGCGTGTGCAGTCGCGTATCCAGACCTCCCAGATAGGGAAAACCGGGCTGAAAGCCGATAAAATAGACAATGTAATCCGCGCTGCTGTGAAGCTCTACCACCTGCGGCGGTGTCAGCCCGGCGCGCTCTGCAACCTCTGGCAGATCGGGTCCGGCGCTGCCCCCATACACTACCGGGATCTCAATCAGCCGGGGATCCTCCTGCGGCCGCTCTTCGCTCTCTTCCCACCAGCGCTGCAGACGCTCAATGGCGTCCTGCGCATCGGTTTGTGTCTCGCGCAGTATTAGCGTGAGGTTGTTCATACCGGGGATCACCTCCTGCACCTGTTCATACTGCTGCAGCTGCTGACACAATCCCCAGATGCGCTGCTGACTGGCGAGCGAAACCGGCGGCGCCAGTTCCAGCACAACCGCCCGCTCTCCCAGTAAATAACAACGTGCTCGTTGCAAAACCCACCTCCCGATCGTGAATAACGCGCGCCGCCAGACATACCGCGGCGCGATAAACCTTTCACATAGCTGCTCAGGTTCAATAGGTTATGCAAAAGTGGCGGAGATGTGTCAACCAGTTTGCGCCCGACGGGCGGGCGCAGAGAGAGAAACTCAGGCAGGATTATTGATATCGATAAAGGTAACATCAAGGTGGTGCTGCTGCGCCAGCCACTCGCCCAGCGCTTTAATGCCGCCGCGCTCGGTAGCATGATGACCGGCAGCAAAAAAATGCAGCCCCTGTTCGCGCGCGCTGTGAATGGTCTGCTCAGAGACCTCACCCGTAATAAACGCGTCCACCCCGGCGGCGGCAGCGCTGTCGATAAATCCCTGCCCCCCGCCGCTGCACCAGGCCACGCGTTTAATCAGCGCGGGTGCATTATCACCACAGTGCAGCGGCGTGCGGCCCAGGCGCTGCGTGATTTTATCTGCCAGATCGCTGCCGCTGAGCGGTGTGCGCAGTTCACCCCAGGGCACCAGCGGCTGGATTTCGCCTTTGACATCAATATCAAACAGACGCGCCAGCTGCGCATTGTTTCCCAGCTGCGGATGCGCATCCAGCGGCAGATGCCAGCCATACAGATTAATATCGTTCGCCAGCAGCGTGCGCAGACGCTGTCGCTTCATGCCTTTTATCACCGGCGTTTCGCTTTTCCAGAAATAGCCGTGGTGCACCAGAACCGCATCTGCGTTGCGCGTTACCGCTTCATCCAGCAGCGCCTGGCAAGCCGTGACGCCGGTAATAACGGTCCTGATTTCACTGCGCCCTTCTACCTGCAGTCCATTTGGCGCGTAGTCGCTAAACGCGCTGCTGTTTAGCTGCTGGTTAACGATCTGTTCCAGCTCAAAGTTATTCATAAAAGCTCCGTAAGCGCCTCAGGCCGCGCCGCGTGCGCGTTCAAAAGCGTCTAATGTTTTTTTGCGTGCCGCCTTATGTTCCACGATTGGCAGAGGATAATCGAGCTTCCTGTTGTTTTTCTTCGCCCAGACGTGCGGCTGATGAATATCACTGTCAGGCACCTCTTTCAGCTCCGGCAGCCACTGCCGGATAAACGTGCCCTGCTTATCGAACCGTTCACCCTGCGTAGTCGGATTAAAGATGCGGAAATAGGGCACGGCATCGGTGCCGGTGGAAGCCGCCCACTGCCAGCCGCCGTTGTTGGCAGCAAAATCACCGTCAATCAGCTGTTCCATGAAGTAGCGCTCGCCCTGCCGCCAGTCGATAAGCAGATCTTTCACCAGGAAGCTGGCAGTGATCATGCGCAGCCGGTTATGCATCCAGCCAATGCTGTTCATCTGGCGCATGCCTGCATCAACAATCGGAAAGCCGGTTTTACCCGCTTTCCAGGCGTCGAAGTGAGCACTCTCTTTCTGCCAGCTGACGTGATGGGTCCAGTCGATAAACGGCTGATGCTTGCAGAGCGCCGGGTAGGCTACAATCAGATGGCGATAAAATTCCCGCCAGATCAGTTCATTGATCCAGGTAAACGCCTTCCCCCCTTTCAGCGCATCGGCATGCTCTGTCACTATCCGATGCAGGCACTGACGGGGTGAGAGTACGCCGGTTGAAAGATAGGCTGACAGCTGGCTGGTGCCGTCGCTGGCGGGCGCGTCGCGCTCTGACGGATAATCCAGTACCGGCTGTCTGGCAAACGCGCGCAGGCGTTTTAACGCCGCCGGTTCGCCAGCCGGAAACAGCTTTTCATCGGGTTCTTCAGCCGGATAATCAAAGGCGGGGATTTTTTTCGTGCTTTTCAGCGGCGCACCCCTGCGTGCTTCAGGGGCCTTGTGGCACTCCGGCAATCCCTGCTGCAGCCGTTTGAGAAACGCTTTGCTGAACGGCGTAAAAACTTTAAACGTAGTGTTATTTCCGGTCTGCACACTGCCGGGCGGCAGCAGCAGGCTGTCATCAAATCCCTGACAGGTAACGCCCTGCTCATCCAGCTGCTTTTCTGCCGCAGCATCGCGTTCACGCTCATTGATTTCATACTGATAGTTATAAAACAGCGCATCCACACGGTGCGTTTTGCAGAAGTCGCGCAGGTAGTCGACCGAAGCCGCAAAATCATCGCACTGATGAAAATGCAGCGGGATGCCGCGCTCCGCCAGCGCCTGCTGCAGCTCACACAGATTCTGGTGAATAAATGTGGCCTGTTTTGCAGACATGCTGTGCTGTTGCCACTGTTTCGGCGTAGCGATAAACAGCGCCAGCACGTCAGCCTCTCTGTCATGACACGCTGCTGCCAGCGCGCTGTTATCGTTAATACGCAGATCGTTGCGCAGCCAGAGCAGGTGTGTGGTCATGGTGCCTCGTCCTTATTGTCCGTAACGCAGACGCAACGCTTCAGGGTAGGGATCAAAATAGCGCTGCTGTGCCAGCCAGGGGTGCGGATACTCAGCCATGTAATGTTTCAGCATGGTGATGGGTGCCAGCAGCGGCTGAACGCCACAGCGATAGCGATCGATCAGCTGTGCCAGTTCCTGACGCTGAGGAGAGCTGAGTTTTGGCCGGAAATAGCCCTGCACATGCATCAGCACGTTGGTGTGATTGCGTCGCGAGGCCCGATGCGACATCAGCTGCATCAAACGATTACGGTACTCAAAGGCATACTCTTCCAGCGACGCCCACTTATCCATAGCGGCGACGAAGCGTCCCAGTTCGCGATAGGCGTCCTGTGCATGCGACAACAGCAGCAGTTTGTAGCGACTGTGAAAGGCGATCAGTTTGTGCCGTGTTAACCCGCTACGCCACATTTCATTGAACTCATGCAGCGCAAACACGCGCCCGGTAAAATTTTCCCGCAGAACCGGATCGTGCAGGCGTCCATCCTCTTCCAGCGGCAGCCAGGGCATCTCCTGCTGCAGAAAAGACGTAAAGATGCCGATACCTGATTTACGGTTGTTATTTGTGGCAGGATCGTAAACGCGCACCCGCTCCAGACCGCAGCTGGGTGATTTGGCGCAAAGAATATAGCCGCAAAGATGGTGCAGCGATTTGACGCGCTCCGCTGACCAGCTGCGCATTTCACTGGTCACTTCTTCATTGTCATCTTTGCTGAAGCAGATATGAATCTGGTCGTCGCCCTGTTTTACCAGCCTTAACGCCGGCCGGGGTGTAGGCAGACCAATAGCCATCTCAGGACAGACGGGCTCATAGCGCACAAATTGCGCGAGTTCGTCCGTTGCAAAGGCAAAACGCTTGTGGCCGCCATCAAATCGGACGTTATCCCCGAGCAGGCAGGCACTGATGCCGACAGGAATTTTCTCGCTCATACTTGTACAACCTCCAAAATCTTGTAGAGGTTTAAGTGTAGCGCAAATGGCAGCGAATGGCATGAGGTGACAGGCAGTGTGCAAAAAATTTCGTCAAAAAAAGCGGGCGCTTTGGGTAAAAACGTCCGCCTCAGTCAGAAAGTCACCATTACCAGTAGATGCCGCCAGCCAGTTCAGACTGTTCCAGCCATACCGGTTTAGTGCTGGTTTTACACCAGATACGGTGCAGATAGCTATAGAAGCGCGCACGATCGCGGCGGAACAGCATAAAAGGAAGCGCTGTAATACCGGCAATCAGCACCAGCGTACGCCGTATAATAATTTTTGGCAGTGAATAGCACTTATCCATCGCATTCCTCCTGAGCAGTTAATTATAAAATGTGATCTGTCGCAAATATTACTCCTGGCTGCACACTTTTGCTACTCATCAGACCACCTGTTCTGAACTTTTTTTGACCGTTTATTGTGGGGTGCGGGATGACGTTACAACGGTGTGAAAGACGGGTTATCTTACTGTGGCAAATACCTGCGCGGACGCCGCTGCGGTTTATTGCTAAAGTAGAGAAAACCGTGTCGCAGGAGCCCGCGTGACAACCATTTTAATTGTGGAAGATGAAAAAGAGATCCGTCGTTTTGTACGCCTGGCGCTTGAAAGTGAAGGCCTCAAAATTGTTGAAGCCGAACAGCTGCAGCGTGGTCTGATTGAAGCGGCAACGCGAAAGCCCGACCTGGTGATCCTCGATCTCGGCCTGCCTGACGGTGACGGCATTGCATTCATTCGCGAAGTACGGCAGTGGAGCAGTATGCCGGTTATTGTATTGTCAGCCCGCAGCGATGAGCAGGATAAGATCGCAGCGCTGGATGCGGGTGCGGATGACTATCTGACAAAACCCTTTGGCATTGGTGAACTGCTGGCCAGGGTGCGGGTCGCACTGCGGCGTCATCAGGGCAGTCAGCCCGATGCGCGCGTGCTGTTTGGAGAGGTCTGTGTCGATCTGTCCGCCCGCCGGATTACCCGCAGCGGTCAGGAAGTGCATCTGACGCCAACCGAGTTTCGCCTGCTCAGCCTGCTGCTGAACAACGCCGGCAAGGTGCTGACGCAGCGCCAGCTGCTGAATCAGGTCTGGGGACCCAATGCGGTTGAGCATAGCCACTATCTGCGCATCTATATGGGCCATCTGCGCCAGAAGCTGGAAACCAATCCGACGCAGCCGGCTCACCTGCTGACGGAAACCGGCATCGGCTACCGTTTTATGCCATAAAAAAAGGGCCGCAGCAGCGGCCCTTTTCACGGTTTCATTCTCAGGCGTTCTTCAGAACTTCACTGACAATTTCCACCGCTTCTTTCTCGATCAGCTCGCGATGTTCAGCGCCAAGGAAGCTTTCACAGTAAATCTTGTACGCATCTTCAGTACCGGACGGACGCGCGGCAAACCAGCCGTTCTCCGTCATCACTTTCAGCCCGCCAATGGATGCGCCGTTACCCGGAGCAGCCGTCAGGCGTGCAGTGATCGGATCGCCTGCCAGCGTGTCAGCGCTGACCATCTCCGGCGACAGTTTTGAGAGCGCAGCTTTCTGTGCCGAGGTTGCTGATGCCTGCAGACGATTGTAGCTTGGTGCGCCAAAGCGATCTGCCAGTTCATCATAGTGCTGCTGCGGGTTTTTGCCGGTCACCGCAGTGATTTCAGCGGCCAGCAGGCAGAGAATGATGCCATCTTTATCCGTTGACCAGGCTGAGCCATCAAAACGCAGGAAGGACGCTCCCGCGCTCTCTTCGCCGCCAAAGCCAAAGCTGCCATCAAACAGACCATCAACAAACCACTTGAAGCCCACCGGGACTTCTACCAGCTTACGGCCGATATCATTAACCACGCGGTCAATCATTGCGCTGGAGACCAGCGTTTTGCCGACGGCAACATCACTGCCCCACTGCGGACGATGCTGGAACAGATAGTTGATGGCAACGGCCAGGTAATGGTTAGGATTCATCAGGCCAGCTGGCGTGACGATACCGTGACGGTCGTAATCGGGATCGTTGCCAAAGGCGAGATCAAACTTATCTTTGTACGCCAGCAGACCGGCCATCGCACACTCTGACGAACAGTCCATGCGCACCACGCCATCTTTATCCAGATGCATGAAGCGGAACGTCTGATCGATAGCGTCATTGACGATGGTCAGATCGAGATTGTAATGCTCAGCGATGCGCTGCCAGTAAGCCATACCGGAGCCGCCAAGCGGATCTACGCCAATTTTCAGTCCCGCTTTCTGAATCGCCGGGAAGTCGATAACCTGTGCCAGCCCTTCAACGTAGGGCTGAATGAGATCCTGCTCGACAATGTGGCCGCTCTGCCACGCCTGATCCAGCGGCAGGCGTTTCACATCCTGCAGACCGCCTTTGATCAGCTGATTAGCGCGATCTTCCACCACTTTGGTAACGTTAGTATCAGCCGGACCCCCGTTTGGCGGATTGTATTTAATGCCGCCATCTTCCGGTGGGTTGTGCGAAGGGGTGATCACAATGCCGTCAGCCTGCGCACCGCCGCGTTTGTTGTGCTCCAGAATGGCATTGGAGATAGCGGGCGTTGGCGTGTAGCCGTTATCCTGCTGCACAATGACATCCACGCCGTTCGCTGCCAGTACTTCCAGTACCGACAGGATAGCGGGTTCAGAGAGCGCGTGCGTATCTTTGCCCACGTAGCATGGACCGGTGATACCGTTCTTTTTACGCTCTTCGGCGATCGCCTGTGCGATAGCCAGAATATGCTCTTCATTGAAGCTGTGACGTCCCGCGCTGCCGCGGTGGCCAGATGTGCCAAATTTCACCGCATGGTCCGGGTTAGCCGCATCCGGCTTCAGGACATAATACTGCGAGGTTAATTGTGCAACGTTAATCAAATCGCTCTGCTGGGCAGGCTGCCCGGCACGGGGGTGATTGGCCATTGGCGCTTCTCCCTGACGCTTCAGTTTAAATGGTGCCGCAAACTTTCTCTGTCAGCTCCGAAGGGAACTGCATAGCCAGCATGATGTGTTCCACCATGCTGCATTTACGGCCTGTATTGGTGTTTGTGATGACCCAGTATGGCGTACCTGGCACATGCTTAGGCTTAGTATGCGTGCCATTTTGCAGCAGCGTATGTTCATTACCGGCAAAATAGACGCGCGTACGCCCCTGCAGCGATGCGGTAGCATCGGCAAATGCATCAGGATCGAGACGATAGAGCGTTGACAAAATCAGCATAAAGCGGTTAACCGCTTTTTTCTGCTCGGCATACTCATCTGACAGCATCAGCTCGCGCATGGCTCGCACGCGATCCTGCGGACGCGCTTCAGGCTCGGCTGCTGCTGCCTCTTTTACCGGGGTCGTAGCTGCCGACGCAGCGACAGCGCGCGAGCTGGCGGTAAATTTCAGCATGCGACGCAGGATGTCTGAGGCGCTTTCACCGATGTGCTGCGTGTGGCTGGCAATATAACGGTAGAGTTCTTCGTCAACTTCAATCGTTTTCATCTTATTCCGTACGAGTCTGGCAACTAGCAGAATCCCGCATTCTGCAACGCCCTTACCGGTAGCGGGCACGCAGAGAGTCTGGGATCTGACATATTGATTATAAAGTTAAATCCGCAGTAGCTGATAGCGCTGGCAACGTTTACGGGCAAAAGTCAGAATATGCCCTAATACCTGGCGACCGCCACCCGGACAGGTAGAATCATGATACCCTAACCCACGCTCTCAACCGTAAGAACTTTAGCCATGATTTTGAATGCTCGTCTGCAAACTGCACAATCTGATTCTCACAGCGCACCGATTTTGCTTATCCACGGTCTGTTTGGCAGCCTGGATAACCTTGGCGGGCTGGCACGTGGCGTAGCCGACACGCGTACAACGCTGCAGGTGGATGTCCGCAATCACGGTTTATCGGCGCGCAGCAACAGCATGAGCTATGCTGCAATGGCGCAGGATATGGTTGATACGCTGGATGCACAGCAGATAACACAGGTTGATGTGATTGGGCACTCGATGGGGGGCAAAATCGCTATGGCATTGAGTGCGCTGGCGCCTGAACGCGTTGGCAAGCTGGTGCTGATTGACATCGCTCCCGTCGACTATCAGACGCGCCGGCACGATGAGATTTTCGCGGCGATTCGCGCGGTCACTGCGGCAGGCGTGACGCGCCGCAGCGAAGCGGCGGCGATAATGCGGCAATTTGTGCCTGAAGAGGGGATCATTCAGTTTATCCTGAAGTCCTTCGCTGAGGGGGAGTGGCGGTTCAATGTGCCCGTATTGTGGGATAACTACACAACGATATCGGGCTGGGAACCTCTCCCTGTCTCTTCTCATCCGGCGCTGTTTATTCGCGGCGGCGACTCTCCTTATCTGGATAATCACTATCGGGACAGGCTGCTGGCCCAGTTTCCTCAGGCGCGGGCGCAGGTCATTGCCGGTGCCGGACATTGGGTACATGCAGAGAAGCCTGATGCCGTATTACGTGCTGTGCGACGCTTTTTTACGCTCTGAAAGCAAAAGCTTACTGCACTATGTTTAAGATTGGCGTCACGTCTGACGCTGGAGTATGATGTCGCGCTAAAATTTTGCCACGGTGGTTATACACGGTGGCTGGGCCGATAATGTGTTTAATCGCGCGGCGCCGTTCGCGCCCACTCAGTTTCGCAAATCATGGCAAAAGAACAGACAGACCGTACCACGCTTGATCTCTTTGCAGACGAGCGACGACCGGGTCGCCCGAAAACCAGCCCGCTGTCGCGCGATGAGCAGCTGCGCATTAATAAGCGCAATCAGCTTAAACGCGATAAGGTTCGTGGGCTGCGGCGCGTAGAGCTCAAAATGTCCGGCGAAGCGGTTGACGCGCTCAACACGCTGGCTGAGCAGCAAAATATCAGCCGCAGCGAGCTGATTGAGCAGATGCTGCTGACACAGCTCAAACTCATATAATTTATGCAGACCGCACAGAGGAACACAAACTCTGCGCTTTGCGCGTTCCGCGCTTTTTCAGGGTCTGCTATCATTCGCTTATCTGTACAGTCTGTTGACTTACTCTCACATTCAGGATTTAAGAGGTTACCTAACCCATGGCAATCGTAGGCATTTTCTTCGGCAGCGATACCGGCAACACCGAAAACATTGCAAAGATGATCCAGAAACAACTGGGTAAAGATGTCGCCGAAGTGCATGACATTGCTAAAAGCACCAAAGAAGATCTGGAAGCGTTTGATATCCTGCTGCTGGGCATTCCTACCTGGTATTATGGTGAAGCGCAGTGCGACTGGGATGACTTCTTCCCGACGCTGGAAGAGATCGACTTCAATGGTAAACTGGTGGCGCTGTTTGGCTGTGGCGATCAGGAAGATTATGCTGAGTATTTCTGTGATGCACTGGGTACCATTCGCGACATTATCGAGCCAAATGGTGCGATCATCGTGGGTCACTGGCCTGTCGAAGGTTACCATTTTGAAGCGTCTAAAGGTCTGGCCGATGACAAACATTTCCTCGGACTTGCGATTGATGAAGATCGCCAGCCAGAGCTGACGAATGAACGCGTTGAAGGCTGGGTGAAGCAGATTTTTGATGAGCTGCAGCTCAAAGAAATTATTGAGGCATAATGTGTTGCCGTTACCCGATTCAGGTACTGTTAACATCGGGTAACGGAATTGCCTATAAAAATAATAGCTACGCTTTTTTAACTTTTCCCTGCAATTCTGTAGAATACCCGCAACGGTTAACGGCTTATTCCTCTGTCAGCAGGCTGAGGCTGAGTGAACTGAGAAACCCAGCACTGTATAATCCCGCCGGCGACAGCAAGAGCGTTATTCCCGCCTCTGGTGATTTCTTTAGCATTTGCCTGGTTTCTATTCGCCTGCCCCGGTTCTATAATGAGACGCAAATGAGAATGCGCGTTAACCACACATTCAAGGCTGTTAAGCCGCAAATGACTAGCAAAGTAACAGGACAATATCCGCATGACTGACAACAATTCCGCATTGAAAAAGGCTGGCCTGAAAGTCACGCTGCCCAGACTAAAGATTCTGGAAGTGCTTCAGGAACCCCAGTGCCATCACGTCAGCGCGGAAGATTTGTACAAACGCCTGATCGACATGGGCGAAGAGATTGGTCTGGCCACGGTATATCGCGTTCTGAACCAGTTTGATGACGCGGGCATTGTAACCCGCCATAACTTCGAAGGCGGCAAGTCTGTTTTTGAATTAACGCAGCAGCAGCATCACGATCATCTTATCTGCCTGGACTGCGGTAAAGTAATTGAGTTCAGCGATGAGTCGATTGAAACGCGCCAGCGCGAAATCGCGACCCGTCACGGTATCAAGCTCACCAACCACAGTCTGTACCTGTATGGTCACTGCGAAGTGGGTGACTGCCGTGAAGATGAAACCCTGCATAACGATAAATAACGTCAGCTATGCGGCAAGATAAAAAAACCGGTGCAGGCACCGGTTTTTTTGTGGCTGCGATTCAGGCGACCAGCGTCTCCTGCAGGTAGCGCCAGCGCGGATTTGCCGTACTGCAGTCCAGCACTGCCAGCGAAATACGGCTGTGGCTCTCGCCATTCACTATCTGCAGTTCGCGATACTGAATGATGACCTCTTTTTGCTGCTCAGAAATGATTGCATGTTCGCTGGTCGCGATGCGCATCCCTTCACGCTGTCCGCACAGGCGGCGAAACAGATCTTCAACGTCATTCAAATCCAGTTGTCTGCCCTGTGGCGTTACCATCCGGAAATCAGGATGGAAGTGCGACAGCAGCAGCCCCATGGTATCGGTGCTGACATCAGCATGATTAAAAATACGTTCAATGAGCTGATGTAAAACCACAACACTGTGTTTGGCTTCCTGAGCGAGGCTTGTCATTATTTTTCCCTTTTTACTAGCCACAGACCAAGTCCGGAGTGCGCATAGCCTACCTGAAAAAAAGGATTTAACACGGTCAAATGCGTTAATTTTTTTAAAGTCAGACAAGTCGTAAACCCGGGTATGTGCGCGATTTTATTTAATGCAGAATAAATGGTTGCCGCTACGCAAAAGAGGATAATAAAAAAGGGCGAAAGCTCGCCCTTATATAATTTTATGATGCCGGAAGCGGTTATTATTCGCTGCCGATCTTCGCCCAGGTATCGCGCAGGCCTACAGTGCGGTTGAACACCAGCGCTGATGGCTGCGAGTAAACGCTGTCTGCACAGAAATAGCCTTCGCGCTCGAACTGATACGGCGAGGTTGCCGCCGCTTCACGCAGTCCTGGCTCCACAAAGCCCTGCTTAATCTGCAGCGAATCCGGATTCAGCGTCGCGAGAAAATCCTCTGCCGCGCCCGGGTTAGGCACGCTGAACAGGCGATCGTAGAGGCGGAACTCAGCGGGCAGCGCATGAATCGCGGAAACCCAGTGGATCACCCCTTTTACTTTACGGCCATCAGCCGGGTCTTTGCTCAGCGTATCCACATCGCAGGTCGCATAGATACAGGTGATGTTGCCCGCCTCATCTTTTGCCACGCGCTCAGCGCGGATCACATAGGCGTTGCGCAGGCGCACTTCTTTACCCAGGACCAGACGCTTGTACTGTTTGTTGGCTTCTTCACGGAAATCCGCGCGGTCGATCCACACTTCACGGCTGAAAGGCACCTCGCGCGTTCCCATCTCCGGCCGGTTCGGGTGGTTTGGCATGGTGATGATCTCATCATGTCCGGCTGGCAGGTTTTCAATCACGACTTTGAGCGGATCGAGTACGGCCATAGCACGCGGCGCATTTTCGTTGAGATCATCACGAATGCACGACTCCAGCGAAGCCATCTCAACGATATTGTCCTGTTTAGTGATGCCGATTCGGCGGCAGAACTCACGGATTGATGCCGCGCTGTAACCACGACGGCGCAGACCTGAAACGGTCAGCATACGCGGATCGTCCCAGCCTTCTACCCGCTTCTCGCTCACCAGCTGCGTCAGCTTGCGCTTCGACATCACAGCATACTCAAGATTCAGGCGCGAAAACTCATACTGCCGCGGATGCACCGGAATGGTAATGTTATCCAGTACCCAGTCATACAGGCGGCGGTTATCCTGAAACTCCAGCGTACAGAGCGAATGCGTGATCCCTTCCAGCGCATCGGAGATGCAGTGCGTGAAATCGTACATCGGGTAGATGCACCACTTGTTGCCGGTCTGATGGTGCTCGGCAAACTTAATGCGGTACAGCACCGGATCGCGCATAACGATAAAGCTGGAAGCCATATCGATTTTGGCACGCAGACAGGCCTTACCCTCTTCAAAGCCACCGTCGCGCATTTTCCGGAACAGCGCCAGGTTCTCTTCAACGCTGCGATCGCGATACGGGCTATTTTTGCCCGGCGCCGTCAGCGTGCCGCGATACTCGCGGATCTGCTCGGGTGACAGTTCATCAACGTACGCCAGTCCTTTGTTGATCAGCTCAACAGCATAACTAAACAGCTGATCAAAATAGTCGGATGAGTAACGAATGTTGCCGCTCCACTCAAAGCCCAGCCATTGCACATCATTTTTGATCGACTCGACGAATTCCATATCCTCTTTAACCGGATTGGTATCATCGAAACGCAGATTGCATTCGCCCTGATAATCCTGTGCAATTCCAAAGTTCAGGCAGATCGATTTTGCATGGCCAATATGCAGATAACCATTGGGCTCTGGCGGGAAACGGGTATGCACAGAACTGTGCTTACCGCTCGCCAAATCTTCGTCGATGATCTGACGAATAAAGTTCGTTGGGCGGGCTTCAGCCTCACTCATCTCAAAATCCTCAAACAATAACGGGTGATTTTACCTCGAAGTAACGGAGTATGATCCACAAAGCGCTGAAGGGAAACAACCGTTTGTTGGCGCTTTTAAAACAAAAAAGGCAGGAATCGCTTCCTGCCTTATCAGTCAGACTTAAGGGGTTAGTTTTTCACCTCATACAGCGGCGTTTCCCCGGCAACAACGGTGCCTGTTGCCAGCAGCGTCAGACCCGCGAAGTCATCACTGTTGCTGACCACTACCGGACTGATCATCGAGCGCGCATGGGCATTCAGATAGTCCAGATCCATCTCGAGGATCGCCTCGCCAGCGCTAACGGTTTTACCCTCTTCCACCAGCCGGGTGAAACCGCGTCCTGCCAGCGCAACGGTGTCCAATCCCATATGCACCACTATCTCAACGCCGCTCTCTGTTTCAAGGCAGAAGGCGTGATTAGTGTTGAAGATTTTTACTATGGTACCGGCAATCGGTGCCACCACGCGCGTCCCCGTTGGCTGAATCGCCAGACCATCGCCCACCGCTTTGCTGGCGAACGCTTCGTCCGGTACATTATCCAGAGCAACCACGTGACCTGATACCGGTGCCAGCAGCGTGGCAATCGCCTTATGTGCAGCGGCAGGAGCTGGCGCAGCTGCAGTCACCACCGGTTTAGCCACAGGCGCCGCGCTGGCGGCCGCTACCGGGCCTTTGGTCAATACCGTTTTCATCGCGGTAGCGATACTCTCCGCCTGCGTACCCACAATAATCTGCACGCTCTGCTTATTAAGACGGATGACGCCTGACGCGCCGATACGTTTTGCCACGCCTTCGCTGACCTGCGCGGAATCTTTCACGTTCAGACGCAGGCGCGTGATACAGGCGTCAATATGGGTCAGGTTTTCAGACCCTCCAACGGCAGCGATATAGCGACGTGCCAGCGATTCAGTCGCCGTTTCCCCGCTATTTTCCTGCATAACATTCACATCATAACCATCCGTTTCATCATCCGCTGCCAGTTCGCGGCCCGGCGTCAGCAGATTGAATTTGCGGATAGTAAAACGGAACACTACGTAATAGATCACGAAGAAGACCAGGCCCTGCGGGATCAGCATCCACCAGTGCACCGCCAGTGGATTACGCGACGAGAGCACCATATCTACCAGGCCGGCGCTAAAGCCAAAGCCGGCAATCCACTGCATGCTGGCCGCAATAAACACCGAAATTCCGGTCAGGACCGCGTGGATCACATAGAGGACCGGAGCCACGAACATAAAGGAGAATTCCAGCGGCTCGGTGATGCCGGTAAAGAAGGCTGCAAAAGCGGCCGCCAGCATAATACCGCCCACTTTTGCCCTGTTTTCCGGACGAGAACAGTGGTAGATAGCCAGTGCTGCACCCGGCAGGCCAAACATCATAATGGGGAAGAAGCCCGCCTGATAGCGACCCGTAATCCCCGGAATGCCGCTGCCGTTAGCGATAGACTGCGCGCCGCCGAGGAATTTTGGAATGTCATTAATACCCGCGACATCAAACCAGAACACGGAATTCAGCGCGTGATGCAGGCCAACCGGGATCAGCAGCCGGTTAAAGAAAGCGTATACCCCTGCCCCGACAGACCCCAGCTTTTGAATATGTTCACCAAAGCTTACCAGACCGCCGAAGATTATTGGCCAGACGTACATCAGAATAAACGCCACAACAATCATCAGGAAGGAGACCAGGATCGGTACCAGGCGACGTCCGCTGAAAAAAGAGAGCGCTTTAGGCAGCTCGACATGGCTGAAGCGGTTATACATCTCAGCAGAAAGAATCCCCACCATGATGCCGACAAACTGGTTTTCAATTTTGCCAAATGCCGCAGGTACCTGTTCAACCGGCATCTTCTGGATCATCGCGACCGCAGCAGGTGAACAAAGCGTGGTCACGACAAGAAAGCCGACAAAACCGGTCAGGGCCGCTGCGCCATCTTTATCTTTAGACATACCGTAAGCAACACCAATCGCAAACAGTACCGACATGTGGTCAATAATGGCGGAGCCTGACTTGATCAGTAGTGCCGCCAGCGCATTACCTGCTCCCCAGCTGTCGGGATCGATCCAGTAGCCGACCCCCATCAGGATAGCGGCGGCTGGCAGCGTGGCCACCGGCACCATCAGCGCGCGGCCGACTTTTTGTAAATAGCCTAATATACTCACCTTGTTCTCCCCCTATGAGACTGGCGTATCCCCTGGTACGGGTTGATTTTATTATCCCGGCACCTGGCGTGTTGAAAAGACGATTCTCTGCGAGATGCAGTGTAAAGATAAATTAATTCGCCTCGCAAATTAAAACCGCTCCAGTTGTGACTTTTATCACCTTAATAGCCAATATAAGTCGCTTAATACTGGTCACTGCTACAAACTTATTTTATGATAAAAAATATCAATCGCTCTTTTTCGCTATAGCCTGCTGATAAACGCGCTGACCGCGTTCACACTTAATGACGGCAGCTACAGCACATTCTTTTATCTGTTTAACCGAGGTGCACTATGAGACTGATTCCGCTGGCTACGCCTGCTCAGGTAGGAAAATGGGCGGCCCGCCATATCGTCAACCGGATCAACGCCTTTAACCCAGGTCCGGAGCGTCCCTTTGTTCTGGGGTTACCTACGGGCGGCACTCCGCTGGAAGCTTACAAGCATCTTATTGAGATGCACAAAGCAGGCCAGGTCAGCTTTAAACATGTCGTGACATTTAACATGGATGAATATGTCGGCCTGCCCAAAGCGCATCCGGAAAGCTATCACAGCTTTATGTATCGCAACTTTTTCGATCACGTTGATATTCCGTCAGAAAACATCAATCTTCTGAATGGCAATGCGGAAGATATTGACGCAGAATGTCGCCAGTATGAAGAGAAGATTCGTGCGCTCGGTAAAATCCATCTGTTTATGGGTGGTGTAGGCAATGATGGTCATATCGCGTTTAATGAACCCGCCTCCTCGCTCTCATCGCGTACCCGTATAAAAACGCTGACGCATGATACGCGTGTCGCTAATTCACGCTTTTTTGATGGCGATGTCAGCCAGGTACCTAAATATGCGCTGACCGTTGGCGTGGGTACGCTGCTGGATGCAGAAGAGGTGATGATTCTGGTTACAGGTCACGTCAAAGCGCAGGCGCTTCAGGCGGCGGTAGAGGGCAACGTAAACCATATGTGGACCATCAGCTGTCTGCAGCTGCATCCAAAAGCGGTTGTGGTATGCGATGAGCCGGCGACAATGGAACTGAAAGTTAAAACGGTAAAATATTTCCGCGAGCTTGAAGCGGAAAATATGCAGGGCGTCTGAGAGCACGATGTAGAAGCCTGCTGTCGTTGGCAGCTGGCGCAGCCGGGAGAGAGATAATGTACGCATTAGTAAACGGCCGGATTTTTACCGGCTATGACATTCTGGACGATCACGCGGTAGTTATCGCGGACGGTATTATTGATCGGGTTTGCCCGCGCGCCATGCTGGATGCAGCACTACCGCAACAGGATATGGCAGGCGCATTTATCGCTCCCGGCTTTATCGACCTGCAGCTTAACGGCTGCGGCGGTGTGCAATTCAACGATTCGCCTGAGGCGCTGAGCGTGGAAACGCTGGAGATAATGCAGCGCGCTAATGAAAAGTCAGGCTGTACCAGCTTTCTGCCCACGCTGATTACCAGCAGTGATGAACTGATGCAGCGGGCGGTAGAGACTATGCGAGCCTGGCTGACAACGCATCAGAATCAGGCGCTGGGTTTGCACCTTGAAGGCCCCTGGCTTAACCGGGAGAAAAAAGGGACGCACAATCCCGCCCTGATACGCCAGCCCGATCCTGCACTGGTCGACTATCTCTGTGCCAACGCCGATGTCATTACTAAAGTCACGCTGGCGCCTGAACAGGCAGGCAGCGACGTTATTCGTCAGCTCAGCGCAGCCGGTATTATCGTCTCGGCCGGACACTCTAATGCGACCTATGCCGAAGCAAAAGCCGGATTCAGCGCTGGCATTACTTTCGCGACCCACCTTTATAATGCGATGAGCCCTTTTAGCGGACGTGAACCCGGACTGGTCGGTGCGCTGTTTGATTCGCCTGATGTATACTGCGGCATCATTGCAGATGGCTTACATGTCAATTACGCTAACGTGCGCATGGCAAAACGGCTTAAAGGCGAACGGCTGATTCTGGTGACTGACGCGACTGCGCCGGCAGGTGCCGCGATTGATAAATTCATTTTTGCAGGTAAAACAATATACTATCGCAATGGCCTGTGCGTGGATGAGCATGGAACCCTGAGCGGTTCAGCACTGACAATGATTGAAGCGGTGCAGAACAGCGTAGAGTATTGCGGCATTGCCCTGGATGAGGCGCTACGTATGGCAACGCTTTATCCGGCAAGAGCTATGGGCGTGGAAAAACAGCTGGGCACGGTAGCTGCAGGAAAAGCCGCTAACCTCACTGTTTTTACCCGCGATTATCAAATCATTAAGACGTTCGTCAATGGAGAGAGCGTCCTCAGCGAGTAAGCATTGAATGACCACTGGCGGCCAGACTCAAATAGGAAATGTCGATCTTGTCAAACAACTCAATAGCGCAGCCGTTTATCGGTTGATCGATCAACAGGGGCCGATTTCGCGCATTCAGATTGCCGATCTCAGCCAGCTTGCGCCCGCCAGTGTCACCAAGATTACCCGTCAGCTGATTGAACGCGGCTTGATCAAAGAGGTTGAGCAGCAGGCCTCTACCGGAGGTCGCCGCGCCATCTCCATTATTACGGAAACCCGTCACTTTCATACCATCGGCGTCCGTCTCGGGCGCAATGATGCCACGCTCACCCTGTTTGATTTAAGCGGTAAATCGCTGGCGCAGGAAGATTATCCGCTACCGGAACGCACGCAGGAGACGCTGGAGAACGCGCTATTTAATGCCATTAGCGCGTTTATTAACGTGCATCAGCGCAAAATTCATGAGCTGATCGCTATTGCCGTCATCCTGCCCGGGCTGGTCGATCCGGTTAAAGGCATTATCCGCTATATGCCGCACATTGCCGTCAGCCACTGGCCGCTGGTAGCCAGCCTGCAGCAGCGGTTCAGCGTGACCAGCTTTGTGGGTCACGATATCCGCAGCCTGGCGCTGGCCGAGCACTACTTTGGTGCAAGCCGCGACTGTGCTGATTCGATTCTGGTGCGGCTGCATCGCGGGACCGGTGCCGGCATCATTGCTAACGGACAGATTTTCCTGGGCAGTAACGGTAACGTGGGTGAAATCGGCCATATTCAGGTGGATCCGTTAGGCGAGCGCTGCCACTGCGGCAACTTTGGCTGTCTGGAAACCATCGCCGCGAATGGTGCCATTGAAAACCGCGTACGCCATCTGCTGAATCAGGGGTATCCGAGTGTGCTGTCACTGGATAACTGCCTGATGCCGCAAATCTGTCACGCCGCTAATCAGGGCGACGCGCTGGCGTGTGAAGTGATTGAGTATGTTGGTCGTTATCTCGGCAAAGCGATTGCGATCGCAATCAACCTTTTTAACCCGCAAAAGGTGGTGCTGGCGGGCGAAATCACTGAAGCAGACAAAGTGCTGTTTCCCGCCATCGAGAGCTGTATCAATACGCAGGTGCTGCGCGAGTTTCGGAAAAACCTGCCGGTTGTGCGCTCACAGCTGGATCACCGCTCTGCAATTGGCGCGTTTGCGCTGGCGAAACGCGCTATGCTAAATGGCATTCTGCTGCAGCATCTGCTGGAAGATTAACTGTAACCTGCCTGAGCAGGCCTGACCGGGATCGTGTATGACCATTAAAAGCGTAATCTGTGATATTGATGGCGTGTTGATGCATGACAACACCGCCGTGAAAGGGGCTAATGAATTTCTGCAGCGCATTCTGGAAAAAGGCATGCCGCTGGTTGTGCTGACTAACTATCCGTCGCAGACAGCGCAGGATCTGGCCAACCGTTTTTCCAACGCTGGCGTCGACATTCCTGACTCCGTTTTTTATACCTCTGCTATGGCCACCGCTGATTTCCTGCGTCGTCAGGAAGGAAAAAAAGCCTATGTGATCGGAGAAGGTGCGCTGGTTCACGAACTCTATAACGCCGGCTTTACCATTACCGACGTCAATCCTGACTTTGTTATCGTCGGTGAAACGCGTTCGTTTAACTGGGATATGATGCATAAAGCCGCTTTTTTTGTGGCTAATGGCGCGCGCTTTATTGCAACCAATCCGGATACCCATGCGCGCGGCTTTATTCCCGCCTGCGGCGCACTCTGCGCCGGTATCGAAACCATTTCCGGACGCAAGCCGTTTTATGTCGGCAAGCCCAGCCCCTACATTATGCGGGCGGCGCTGAATAAAATGCATGCGCACTCTGAAGAGACGGTAATCGTGGGCGATAACCTGCGCACGGACATTCTGGCGGGCTTCCAGGCCGGGCTCGAAACCATTCTGGTGCTGTCAGGTGTCTCCACCCTGAGCGACATCGATGCGATGCCGTTCCGGCCTGACTGGATTTTTCCTTCCGTCGCCGATATCGATCTGTTCTGACTGGTGCGGTGAACCAGCTGACGCCCTGCTCACTTACCGGTGTGCGGGGCGTTTTTGTTTCAGACCACTGGTGACAAAAAGATCTAAACCGGCAAATTATTAGATGCCATCTAAAAATACGGCTTTTATTTTAGATAAAATTCAATTTATTCACCTCTGCAACACTCTATTTATCATAAAAACGTTATTTTACTTGCGCAACCACCACCAATTAGCGCATTTTCTTATACATCACGCAGCGCAGGCTGCCGGACAAATGCAAAATAACATCGCCACAGGGTGAGATCAGGAGTCAGTTATGTGTTCGATTTTTGGTGTGCTGGATCTGAAAAGCGATTCTGCTGAACTGCGTAAGAAAGCGCTGGAGTGTTCCCGTCTGATGCGTCACCGCGGCCCGGACTGGTCAGGTGTGTTTGCCGACGATAACGCTATCCTGGTGCATGAGCGCCTTTCAATCGTTGACGTTAACAACGGCGCACAGCCGCTGTATAACGCTGACCACACCCACGTACTGGCCGTGAACGGCGAAATTTATAACCATCAGGCGCTGCGCGCTGAGCTGAGCGATCGTTACGCGTTTCAGACCGGCTCCGACTGCGAAGTGATCCTGGCGCTCTATCAGGAAAAAGGTGTCGATTTCCTCGACGACCTGCAGGGTATGTTTGCTTTCATCCTGTGGGACAGCGTAAAACAGCAGTACCTGATTGGTCGCGATCATATCGGTATCATTCCGCTCTATATGGGTAATGATGAGCATGGCAACCTTTACGTGGCGTCTGAAATGAAAGCGCTGGTCCCGGTCTGCCGCTCTATTAAAGAATTCCCGCCGGGAAGCTACCTCTCCAGCACTGACGGTGAGATCCGCCGTTACTGGCAGCGCGACTGGATGGATTTTGCGGCGGTTGCGCAGAACACCACGGATGCTGCCGGCCTGAAACATGCGCTGGAAGAGTCAGTAAAAAGCCATCTGATGTCTGATGTTCCTTACGGCGTGCTGCTCTCAGGCGGACTGGACTCTTCAATCATTTCAGCCGTCACCAAGCGTTTTGCCGCTAAACGGGTGGAAGATGCTGATAAGAGCGACGCCTGGTGGCCACAGCTGCACTCGTTTGCTGTCGGTCTGGAAGGTTCGCCCGATCTGAAAGCTGCACAGGCAGTTGCCGATCATCTCGGTACCGTGCACCACGAAATTCATTTCACGGTGCAGGAAGGTCTGGACGCGATCCGTGACGTGATTTACCACATCGAAACCTACGATGTCACCACCATTCGCGCCTCAACGCCGATGTATCTGATGTCGCGCAAAATCAAGGCGATGGGTATCAAAATGGTGCTTTCAGGTGAAGGCGCGGACGAAGTATTTGGCGGCTATCTCTACTTCCATAAAGCGCCAAACGCCCGCGAGTTCCATGAAGAGAACGTACGTAAACTGCTGGCGCTGCATATGTTTGACTGCGCACGCGCCAACAAAGCGATGTCAGCCTGGGGTGTAGAAGCACGCGTGCCGTTCCTGGACAAAAAGTTCCTTGATGTAGCAATGCGCATCAACCCGGAAGATAAACTGTGCGGCAGCAACGGGAAGATGGAAAAGCACATTCTGCGTGAATGCTTCTCATCTTATCTGCCGGAGAGCGTGGCGTGGCGTCAGAAAGAGCAGTTTTCTGATGGCGTCGGTTACAGCTGGATCGATACGCTGAAAGAAGTGGCGGCGCAGCAGGTAAGCGATCAGCAGCTGGCGACCGCGCACTTCCGCTTCCCGCACAACATGCCTGGCTCTAAAGAAGCGTATCTCTATCGCGAAATTTTTGAGGAGCTGTTCCCGCTGCCGAGCGCGGCGGAGTGTGTGCCTGGCGGACCGTCTGTGGCCTGCTCTTCGGCCAAAGCGATTGAGTGGGATGAGGCGTTCAAATCCATGGACGATCCGTCCGGCCGTGCCGTTGGCGTGCATCAGTCCGCTTACAAATAAGCGTCGTGTCAGAAAAAATAAGGGACCCGCAGCGGTCCCTTTTTAGTTGCAACTGACGCGGATGTGATCGAAAATCGATGAATAAAGCACCAGGCTGGTTACAAGCCAGACAAACGGGCACCGCAAGGTAAAAAACGGCAAAAAAACTGTTGACGCTACAAAGCTCAATACGCATAATGCGCCCCGCAACGCCGTTGAAGGTAACGCGAAAAAAGATGGCTACGTAGCTCAGTCGGTTAGAGCACATCACTCATAATGATGGGGTCACAGGTTCGATTCCCGTCGTAGCCACCATCTTTTTTGCGGGAGTGGCGAAATTGGTAGACGCACCAGATTTAGGTTCTGGCGCCGCAAGGTGTGCGAGTTCAAGTCTCGCCTCCCGCACCATTTCAGTCTTCGGCAGCCGGATGGGGTATCGCCAAGCGGTAAGGCACCGGTTTTTGATACCGGCATTCCCTGGTTCGAATCCAGGTACCCCAGCCAATCCGATATGTTTTCGTGGATACGCGTTAACAGATGGGATATCGCCAAGCGGTAAGGCACCGGTTTTTGATACCGGCATTCCCTGGTTCGAATCCAGGTATCCCAGCCAGCATCGGGAAAAGCAGTAAAGCAGTAGAATGGCTACGTAGCTCAGTCGGTTAGAGCACATCACTCATAATGATGGGGTCACAGGTTCGATTCCCGTCGTAGCCACCAGATAATTGGGGTGTCGCCAAGCGGTAAGGCACTGGTTTCTGATACCAGCATTCCGGGGTTCGAATCCCTGCACCCCAGCCATACAAAGACAATTTGATCTAACACCTATTGGGGTGTCGCCAAGCGGTAAGGCACTGGTTTCTGATACCAGCATTCCGGGGTTCGAATCCCTGCACCCCAGCCAAATTGCACAACAGGCCCGCTTTTGCGGGCTTTGTTGTTTCTGACGTTCAGTAAAATGCCGCGCATTCTGCCAGCGCATTGCGCCAGCAGAGAATCCGATCAGAGCCCCAGCGCGTAACGCAGCGCGCGACGCTTCAGTCCGCCAGCGCGCTCCGCCGCCATCAATCCCAGATTACGTGCCAGCCGCAGCGGCGGCAGCGCATTGCTAAAGGCAAAATAGAACAGATCCATACCGCCCTGCATCAGCAGATTGTCACGATAGCGTTCACGCTGATAGCGCTGCAGCACCGCCATCGCTGACCACGTCTGTGCCTGACTGCGCGCCTCGGTTAACACCGTAATCAGCGCATCCACATCGCGATAGCCCAGGTTAACCCCCTGCCCCGCCAGCGGATTAATTGTATGTGCAGCATCCCCCACCAGCGCCAGTCCCGGCATGACGTAGCGCGTGGCGTGACGCCGGACCAGCGGGAACGACGCCGCGCTTTTTACCTGGAAACGTCCGAGACGGGCCGGGAAGTTCAGACTGACCTCTTTCTCCAGCTGGCTTAGCGGCAGCGCCTGCAGCTGCCGGATACGTGCAGGTGCGTCATACCACACCAGCGATGCATGCTGGTCAAACAGCGGCAGAAAGGCGCGCGGCCCCTGCGGGGTAAATTGCTGCCAGGTGGTATCGCCCGCTGCGTGTTCACATTCAGCACTGATAAGCATGCAGGATTGCGCATAGTTCCAGCCGTGTACACCGATGCCTGCCAGCTGACGTACCCGCGAGTTAGCGCCATCCGCGCCAACCACCAGCCGGGCATCAAGCGGTGCGCCCTGATCCAGCGTCACGTGCCAGCCGCCGCTGTGCGGCTGCAGATCCTGCAGGGTTGCCGGGCATAACAGCGCAACGCCATCCTGCTGCATCTGTTCCCACAGCGCCCGCTGCAGTACGCGGTTCTCCACCATATAGCCGAGCACCGGCAGGCCCAGCGATGCCGCATCAAACGTAACGTGCGCGCTCTGCCACTCCCAGGTTTCCAGTTTGCGATAGGGTGCGCTGCGCATCGTCTCTACGCGTGCCCAGGCACCCAGCTGCTGCAGCAGCGCAACCGAAGAAGCACCAATGGCGGATATACGGATATCAGGCTCACGGCCGGCATCAAACGCATCAGGTTCTGCACGCTCAATGACAGCGACGCGGAACTGCTGCTGCGCCAGCCCGCAGGCCAGTGCGGCCCCCACCATGCCACCTCCGACGATGACCACGTCATACTGTCTCTCCTGCATCGATCCTCACCTTTCCTGTTGCCATAACGCCCCACGGCGTTTGCTGATAAACAAAGTGTACCGGAAATCATCCGCAATAGGGGGCTGAGCCGCTTCCCCCTCTCTTTGCCCCCTCGCTGCTGTGCAGCAGTCCGGCTGACACTCAGCAGCGCGAAGTATGACAGGCACGCTGGTCACATCCCCCCCAAAGCATTACACTATGCCCCCTGCACTTCCCTGCTCAGATTCAATGGCTGGTTCAATGACCAAAAAACTGCATATCAAAACCTGGGGCTGTCAGATGAATGAGTATGATTCATCCAAGATGGCTGACCTGCTGAACAGTACGCACGGCTACACTCTGACGGAGGAAGCCGAAGACGCAGATGTTCTGCTGCTCAATACCTGCTCTATCCGTGAGAAAGCGCAGGAGAAAGTTTTTCACCTGTTAGGGCGCTGGAAAAAGCTTAAAGCGGCCAATCCGGATCTTATCATCGGCGTGGGCGGCTGCGTGGCGTCGCAGGAAGGCGATAAACTGCGTCAGCGTGCGCAGTGTGTTGATATCGTCTTTGGGCCACAGACACTGCATCGCCTGCCGGAGATGATTAATCAGGTACGTGGCAATAAAAGCCCGGTCGTTGACGTCAGCTTCCCGGAAATTGAAAAATTTGACCGTCTGCCTGAGCCGCGCGCTGAAGGCCCGACGGCTTTCGTCTCTATCATGGAAGGGTGCAATAAATATTGCACTTTCTGCGTGGTGCCGTATACCCGCGGCGAAGAAGTCAGTCGTCCCTGCGACGATATTCTGCTGGAAATCGCCCAGCTGGCGGCTCAGGGTGTGCGCGAGGTTAATCTGCTGGGTCAGAACGTCAACGCCTATCGCGGCCCAACTTTTGATGACCAGATCTGCACGTTTGCCGAGCTGCTGCGTCTGGTCGCCGCCATTGACGGTATCGATCGCATCCGCTTTACCACCAGCCATCCGATTGAGTTCACCGATGACATCATTGATGTCTATCGCGATACGCCGGAGCTGGTGAGCTTCCTGCATCTGCCGGTTCAGAGCGGTGCCGATCGTATTCTGACGCTGATGAAGCGTGCGCACACCGCGCTGGAGTACAAAGCAATTATTCGCAAGCTGCGCGCAGCACGCCCTGATATCGAAATCAGCTCTGATTTCATCATCGGCTTCCCGGGTGAAACCCAGCACGATTTTGAACAGACCATGAAGCTGATCCACGACGTTAACTTTGATACCAGCTACAGCTTTATCTACTCTGCCCGTCCGGGTACGCCTGCGGCCGATCTGCCTGATGACGTGCCGGAAGAGGAGAAAAAGCAGCGCCTTTACATACTGCAGGATCGTATCCAGCAGCAGGCAATGGCGATCAGCCGCCGCATGGTTGGCACCGTTCAGCGTATTCTGGTTGAGGGCACATCACGTAAAAATGTGATGGAGCTGACCGGACGTACTGAAAATAACCGTGTAGTGAACTTTGAAGGCTCAGTCAGCATGATTGGCAGATTTGTCGACGTTGAAATCGTTGATGTCTACGCCAACTCACTGCGCGGCGTGGTCGTACGCACCGAAGATCGCATGGGACTGCGCGTAGCGCAGAGTCCGGCAGCCGTGATTGCCCGCACCCGCAAAGAGGATGAAACCGGCGTCGGCCTGTATCAGCCCTGACAATTAATGACTGTGCGGCAGCACGCAGCGTGCTGCCGCCTGTTTCATCCGCCAGCCCTTGCATTCTGCAGCGCTCGCCCAAATATCTTTCCCTGCGCTTGCGTCCTGATGCTGTCCCATAAATAATTTTGTCATACGCTGATGACGCGCACGCGCGGCATCCCTACACTTTTTCAACTGGCCCTGTGTGACCCAAAGGATTCAATTGAATATCGAAACTCGTGAAATCGCCCTGGAACCTGCCGACAACCAGCGTCTGATGAGCCTGTGCGGTCCGTTTGATGACAATGTGAAGCAGCTGGAACGCCGTCTGGGCATCGAAATCAACCGCCGTGATAACCAGTTTAAGCTGGTGGGCCGGGCCCTCAGCGTTGACGCCGCTGCACATATTCTGCGTACGCTGTACGTGGATACCGCGCCGGTACGCGGCCACATTCCGGATATCGAACCGGATCAGATCCATCTGGCCATTAAAGAGAGCCGGGTGCTGGAGCAGACCGCCGAAAGCGTGCCGGAGTATGGCAAAGCGGTAAACATTAAAACCAAACGCGGCGTGATTAAGCCGCGCACGCCGAATCAGGCGCAGTATATCGCCAACATTCTCGACCACGATATCACCTTTGGTATTGGCCCGGCGGGTACCGGTAAAACTTATCTCGCAGTAGCCGCCGCGGTTGATGCGCTGGAGCGTCAGGAGATCCGTCGTATTCTGCTGACCCGTCCGGCAGTAGAAGCGGGTGAAAAACTGGGCTTTCTGCCTGGCGATCTGAGCCAGAAGGTTGATCCCTATCTGCGTCCGCTTTATGACGCACTGTTTGAGATGCTCGGCTTTGAGCGGGTTGAAAAGCTGATGGAGCGTAACGTGATTGAGGTGGCGCCGCTCGCCTATATGCGCGGCCGTACGCTGAATGATGCGTTTGTGATCCTTGATGAGAGCCAGAACACCACCATTGAACAGATGAAGATGTTCCTGACGCGCATCGGCTTTAACTCGAAAGCGGTGATCACCGGTGACGTGACGCAGATTGACCTGCCGCGCAGCACTAAGTCGGGTCTGCGCCATGCGATTGAAGTGCTGGCTGACGTTGACGAAATCAGCTTTAACTTCTTCCACAGCGAAGATGTGGTACGCCACCCGGTCGTGGCACGTATTGTAAACGCGTATGAAGCCTGGGAAGAGGCGGATCAGAAACGCCGTGATAAACTGGCGGAAGAGCGTAAACGGGAATCGCTGGCTGCACAGGCTGCGATCACCACACCACCACAGGAGCCGTCATGAGTACGGTAGTACTGGATTTACAGCAGGCCTGCGCCGAAGCACACGGCCTGCCGGAAGAGACCGCTTTTCAGCGCTGGCTGGAAGCGGCCGTCACCCCTTTTCAGCCTGAAAGCGAAGTGACTATTCGCCTGGTTGATGAAGCGGAGAGTCACGAGCTAAACCTGACTTACCGCGGCAAAGATAAGCCGACCAACGTGCTCTCCTTTCCTTTTGAAGCACCGCCGGGTATTGAACTGCCCCTGCTGGGAGATTTAATCATCTGCCGCCAGGTGGTTGAGCAGGAAGCGGCTGAACAGGGTAAAAGCACGGAAGCCCACTGGGCACATATGGTGGTACACGGCACGCTGCATCTGCTGGGTTATGACCATATTGAAGACAGTGAAGCCGAAGAGATGGAGGCGCTGGAGACTGAGATAATGCTTGCTCTTGGTTATCCCGACCCGTACATTTCGGAGAAAGAAGACGCCTGAGCCACGGGTTCAGGCTACTGTGCTGCCGGCGGGACGCGGGCAGCTATCCTTATCTAACAGCGAGATCGTAATTAAAACGCCATGAGCGACGACCATTCTCAAAACAACGACGCCCCCAGTAGTAAAAAGGGCTTCTTTTCCCTGCTGCTTAGCCAGCTGTTTCACGGTGAACCTAAAAATCGTGATGAACTGCTGGGTCTGATCCGTGATTCTGAACAAAAAGAGCTGATTGATCAGGATACCCGCGACATGCTGGAAGGGGTGCTCGACATTGCCGAACAGCGCGTGCGCGATATCATGATCCCGCGCTCGCAGATGATCACCCTGAAGCGCAATCAGAGTCTGGAAGAGTGCCTGGCAGTGATTATTGAATCTGCACACTCGCGCTTTCCGGTCATCAGCGAAGATAAAGATCACGTTGAAGGCATTCTGATGGCAAAAGATCTGCTGCCGTTTATGAGCAGCAGCGCTGAGCCATTCAGCATGGAAAAGGTGCTGCGTCCGGCGGTGGTAGTGCCGGAAAGCAAGCGTGTTGACCGCATGCTGAAAGAGTTCCGCTCGCAGCGCTATCATATGGCGATTGTTATTGATGAGTTTGGTGGCGTATCCGGTCTGGTTACGATTGAAGATATTCTGGAGCTGATTGTCGGCGAAATTGAAGATGAGTATGACGACGAAGAAGATCGCGACATTCGTCAGCTTAACCGCCACACCTACACGGTACGGGCGCTGACGCCGATTGAAGACTTCAATGAGGCGTTTGGCACTGATTTCAGCGACGACGAAGTGGATACGATTGGTGGTCTGGTTATGCAGGGCTTCGGCCATCTGCCGGCGCGCGGCGAGAGTATCACTATTGATGACTACCACTTCAAAATCGCTATGGCAGACAGCCGTCGTATTATTCAGGTGCATGTGAAAATTCCGGAAGATTCTCCACAACCGCAACTCGAAGACGAATAATTCTATGGCATCAGCCTCTCTTTTTTCCCGCCAGCGGATACGTCTGCTGCTGGCGCTGATTGCGGGTGCCACCGGCACCCTCGCCTTTTCTCCTTACGACTTCTGGCCTGCAGCACTTATCTCGCTGGCGGGTTTGCAGGTCTTACTGCCAGGCCGCCGTCCTGCACAGGCTGCAGCGATCGGCTTTACATGGGGCTTTGGCCTGTTTGGCAGCGGCATTAACTGGGTCTATGTCAGCATCGCTACGTTTGGCGGTATGCCTGGCCCGGTAAATGTCTTTCTGGTGCTGCTGCTGGCAGCGTATCTGGCGCTCTATCCGCTGTTGTTTGCCGTGGTGCTTAACCGCTTCTGGCCGCGTGCTACCGTATGGCGGCTGGCGCTGGCGGCACCGGCATTATGGCAAATCAGTGAGTTTTTGCGCGGCTGGGTACTGACCGGTTTCCCCTGGCTGCAGTTTGGCTACAGCCAGATTGACGGGCCGCTGAAAGGTATTGCGCCGCTTGCGGGCGTTGAGACCATCACCTTCCTGCTGATGATGATTGCCGGGCTGCTGGTCTTTGCCCTGCACCAGCGCAGTCTGAGAAGTCTGATCGTTGCTGCAGCCCTGCTGCTGCTGCCGTGGCCGCTGCGTATGCTGCACTGGTATCAGCCACTGCCGGCACGCAGCGTGGATGTGGCGATGGTACAGGGTAATATTCCGCAGTCGATGAAATGGGATCCGCAGCAGCTGCGCGACACGCTGCGCGTCTATACCAGCTACAGTCAGCCCTTTATAGGCAGCGCACCGCTGATTATCTGGCCTGAATCTGCTATTACCGATCTTGAGAGTAATCAGCAGCCCTTCTTACATGCGCTGGATGCGGAGCTGCGCGCGCGCGGCAGCAGCCTGATCACCGGCATTGTTGACTCACGCATTGAGGGGGATAATCGCTATCATGATTATAATTCCGTCATCGTGCTCGGCGGCAAGCAGCCCTACAGCTATCAGAGCCGCAACCGCTATCAGAAAAACCATTTGGTCCCGTTTGGCGAGTTTGTGCCGCTGGAGAGCCTGCTGCGTCCGCTGGCGCCGTTCTTCGATCTGCCGATGTCCTCTTTCAGCCGCGGGGCTTACGTTCAGCCACAGCTTAACGTGGCGGGTTATAACCTCACCAGCGCCATCTGCTATGAAATCGTCCTGGGAGAACAGGTCCGTGCCAACTTCCGGCCAGATACTAACTTCCTGCTGACGGTTTCAAATGATGCCTGGTTCGGCCACTCAATTGGCCCGTGGCAGCATTTTCAGATGGCGCGCATGCGTGCACTTGAGCTGGGCCGTCCGCTGCTGCGCTCAACAAACAACGGCGTTACGGCGGTAGTCAACGCCGATGGCGATGTTGAGAAGATGATACCGCAGTTTACCCGCCGGGTACTGGAGGCGCGCGTAACACCTACTGCAGGTGAAACACCCTATGCACGCAGCGGTATCTGGCCTGTCTGGTTACTGACGCTCGCAGCGATCACTGCTGCCATTGTACGCCGTCGCGTCTGACGTACGCACTCTCCCTGAAGCGAAGCTACGGCTTCGCTTTTTTTTTGCCGTTTTGCTGCAACATTTTCCTGCACTGCCATCTGATATGGCACGAAGCTTGCTGTTAACCATGGCAACAATGGCTAATGCCGGCAGCAGGCTGCCTGCCGTCAGCATTGCGCACTGTTACCGGGCACGGCTGCGCACTGAAACGGCGCAAGGCAGTGATATTGCTTTGTAATGGTGCGGAGCGGCTCGCAAAAAACAAAGTTTTTTGTTTCATTGCGTTAACATTTCGCTATGTTAGTCCCTATCCTGCGCGCAGTTGCGCTAAAGGGTTATTAAAAAAAGCAGCAGGACACAGACATCACATCACGCTCTGCGCAGTTTTATTCTGCGCGACATCCACACGAAGGAGTTGGAACATGCAAATGCGCAAAGTGGCCTTATCACTTCTGCTGTTGGGAGCAGCAGCGGGCGCGGCTCAGGCAGAAGATCTCACCGGCACGCTGAAAAAGATTAACGACAGCGGCGTTATTGTCGTCGGCCATCGTGAGTCATCCGTTCCCTTTTCTTATTATGACAACCAGCAAAAAGTTGTTGGCTATTCGCAGGACTACTCCAGCGCTATTGTGGCCGCGATCAAAGCCAAACTGAACAAACCCGATCTGCAAATCAAAATGCTGCCTATAACCTCGCAGAACCGTATTCCACTGCTGCAGAACGGCACCTACGATTTTGAATGTGGTTCCACCACGAATAACGTTGAACGTCAGCAGCAGGCTGCTTTCTCTGACACCATCTTTATTATCGGCACCCGTTTACTGGTGAAAAAAGGCGGTGACATTAAAGACTTCACCGATCTGAAAGGCAAAACGGTTGTGGTGACCTCCGGCACGACCTCTGAAATTCTGCTGCGGAAGCTGAATGATGAGAAAAAGCTCGATATGCGCATTATCAGTGCCAAAGATCATGGTGACTCGTTCCGGACGCTGGAAACCGGACGTGCCGTCGCCTTTATGATGGATGATGCCCTGCTGGCTGGCGAACGCGCCAAGGCGAAGAAACCTGATAACTGGGAGATTACGGGCACACCGCAATCCAAAGAAGCTTACGGCTGCATGCTGCGTAAAGACGATCCACAGTTTAAACAGCTGCTGGATGACACCATTGCTAAAGCGCAGACCTCCGGTGAAGCGACTAAATGGTTCGATAAATGGTTCAAACAACCTATTCCGCCCAAAAACCTCAACCTGAATTTTGAGCTCTCCTCCGATATGCAGGCCCTGTTTAAAGCACCTAACGACAAGGCGCTGTAACGTAACAACGATAACACGGGCAGCCAGGCTGCCCTCCTGATTGCTGAACATGCGGTATGGACAGACAGACTGCTGCGGGTCGTTCCCCTGCGGCAGAAAAAAAACTGCTCAACAATCTTATGGGTAGCCTGGCTACCCTTTTTTTACCGGAGCTCGTTATGGGTATCGACTGGAACTGGGGCATTTTTTTACAGCAGGCTCCATTCGGCAATACGACTTACCTTGGCTGGCTGTGGTCCGGATTTCAGGTGACCGTCGCGGTCTCCTGCTGCGCCTGGATTATCGCCTTTCTGGTGGGATCGCTGTTTGGCATTCTGCGTACCGTCCCTAATCGCCTGCTGGCTGCGATTGGCACCTGCTATGTAGAGCTGTTTCGTAATATTCCGCTGATTGTACAGTTCTTCTTCTGGTATCTGGTGGCACCGGAACTGGTCGGTGAAAAACTCGGCATGTGGTTTAAGGCGGAACTCGATCCAAATATTCAGTTCTTTCTCTCTTCTATGATTTGTCTCGGGCTCTTTACCGCAGCACGCGTCTGCGAACAGGTACGGGCGGCAATTCAGTCGCTGCCGCGCGGACAGAAAAATGCCGGACTGGCAATGGGACTGACGCTGTCACAAACCTATCGTTATGTGCTGCTGCCTAACGCCTACCGTGTCATTGTGCCGCCGATGACTTCTGAAATGCTGAACCTGGTAAAGAATTCCGCCATCGCCTCTACGATTGGCCTGGTAGACCTGGCTGCACAGGCTGGCAAGCTGCTCGACTACTCGGCGCACGCCTATGAGTCCTTTACCGCGATTACGCTTGCCTATGTCGGCATTAATCTGGTGATTATGCTGGTTATGAGTCTGGTAGAACGCAAAATTCGCCTGCCCGGCAACCTGGGAGGGAAATAATGTACGATTTTGACTGGAGCTCTATTCCGCCCAGCCTGCCCTACCTGCTTAACGGCATGGTGATTACGCTGAAGATTACCGCCGTCGCGGTGGTGTTTGGCATTATCTGGGGCACCATTCTGGCCGTCATGCGTCTTTCAACGCTTGCCCCGGTACGCTGGTTTGCAAAACTCTACGTTAACCTGTTCCGTTCAGTCCCGCTGGTCATGGTACTGCTGTGGTTCTACCTGGTGGTTCCGAGCTTTCTGCAGCAGGTGCTGGGCCTGTCGCCCCAGACGGATATTCGTCTTATCTCTGCCATGGTGGCCTTTGCGCTATTTGAAGCTGCTTACTATTCCGAGATTATTCGCGCCGGTATCCAGAGTATCTCACGCGGACAGTCAAATGCCGCACTGGCGCTTGGCATGACGCAGTGGCAATCAATGAAGCTGATTATTCTGCCACAGGCGTTCCGCGCCATGGTGCCGCTGCTGCTTACTCAGGGCATTGTGCTGTTCCAGGATACCTCACTGGTCTATGTCCTGAGCCTGGCGGATTTCTTCCGCACCGCCTCAACTATTGGTGAGCGCGATGGTACCCAGGTGGAAATGGTTCTGTTTGCCGGTCTGGTCTATTTCGCGATCAGCCTGAGCGCGTCGTTGCTGGTTAGCTATCTGAAAAGAAAAAGGACAGTTTAAATGATTAGCCTGAAAAATGTTTCTAAGTGGTATGGGCACTTTCAGGTGCTGACCGACTGCTCAACCGAGGTAAAAAAAGGAGAAGTGGTGGTGGTCTGCGGGCCCTCGGGCTCGGGCAAATCCACGCTGATTAAAACCGTCAACGGGCTGGAGCCGGTTCAGCAGGGCAGCATTCAGGTCAACGGCACTGAAGTGAACAATAAAAAGACTAATCTGGCCAAACTGCGCAGTCAGGTCGGCATGGTGTTTCAGCACTTTGAGCTGTTTCCTCATCTGAGCATTATCGATAACCTGGTGCTGGCGCAGGTAAAAGTACTGAAGCGCGATAAAACGGCGGCGCGAGATAAAGGACAAGCCCTGCTGAAGCGCGTGGGGCTCTCTGCCCACGCGGAGAAGTTTCCGGGGCAGCTTTCAGGAGGCCAGCAACAGCGTGTGGCCATCGCCCGTGCGCTCTGCATGGACCCGATCGCCATGCTGTTTGATGAGCCCACCTCCGCGCTCGATCCGGAGATGATCAATGAAGTGCTGGATGTCATGGTTGAACTGGCAAACGAAGGCATGACGATGATGGTGGTGACGCACGAAATGGGCTTTGCGCGTAAGGTGGCTAATCGCGTTATCTTTATGGATGAAGGAAAAATTGTCGAAGATACCCGCAAAGATGACTTCTTTAATAATCCGCAGTCCGGGCGCGCGAAAGAGTTTCTGGCAAAAATTCTGCACTAAGCGCTGAACCATGCGCGCCGCCTGCTCAAACGCAGCGGCGCGCAGTGTTAACCACTCTGTCAGGGCTCAAACGGCTGGCGCTGAAACTGGTCGTGATTGCATTCCGGACAGCGCGTCAGGCTTTCAGGCGTATAAATAGCGCGCGTAAAGCCGCAGTTTTCGCACACCAGATTGCCCAGACCAACCACCTCGCCGCTCTGATAAACGCCGTGGTGATGCAAATCTTTAAACACTTCGCGCCACTCCAGCTGGCTCTTATCGGTGATATCCGCCAGCTCTTTCCACAGGCTCTCACGGATCACACGTAAAAAGACCGAATCTTCCAGCGCGCTCTCCGCTTCGGGATAGCTGCGGGAGAATTCGTAAAGATCGCGTCGCACCGCACGCATTACTTCATCCACTTCAGAAGATGAGAGACTCTCGTCGGTCAGCAGATCCTGACGCGCTTCCGCGACCAGCGCGTCGATATCGCGTTCACCGTGCTCCAGTCGCTGGGTTAACGTTGCTACCGTGGTTCGATACGCCTGCGCCACGTTATTCATTTTATTCTCCTTTCTGCTGTGAGGGCTGCTGTAAGTTTAGCCGCTTTATCGCAAAAGCTCTGACGGTCATCGCGGAAATTGCAAAAGCGCGGAAGCCGCAACGCATTCCGCAGAAAAGCGGCGGAGAGGGACGGTGAAATGTTGTTGAGGGCGGGGCTTATGGGTATGCTATGCGGATCATAAGTAGACAAACCCGGCCTGTCCGATGCGGCGGTCAAGCCATCAGGCGACGATGTCAGCGGCTCTGCTGCTGCACCAGACGGTCCGGGAAAACGATTTTTACTAAGGATCACAGGCAGCCATGCAAGAGCAATACCGCCCGGAAGAGATAGAATCCCGCGTCCAGCAGCATTGGGACGAAAATGAAACCTTCAAAGTCACCGAGCAGGAAGGCAAAGAGAAATATTACTGCCTGTCGATGCTGCCCTATCCTTCTGGCCGCCTGCACATGGGCCACGTGCGTAACTACACCATTGGCGATGTTATTGCCCGCTATCAGCGCATGCTGGGCAAAAACGTTCTGCAGCCGATTGGCTGGGACGCTTTTGGTCTGCCCGCTGAAGGCGCTGCGGTAAAAAATAATACTGCACCGGCGCCATGGACCTACGACAACATCGACTACATGAAGAACCAGCTGAAGCTGCTGGGCTTTGGCTACGACTGGAGCCGCGAACTGGCGACCTGTCAGCCAGAGTACTACCGCTGGGAACAGTGGTTCTTCACCAAACTCTACGAAAAAGGTCTGGTGTACAAAAAGACCTCGGCGGTGAACTGGTGCCCGAACGATCAGACCGTGCTGGCTAATGAGCAGGTAATCGATGGCTGCTGCTGGCGCTGCGACACCAAAGTTGAGCGCAAAGAGATCCCGCAGTGGTTTATCAAAATCACCGACTACGCTGAAGAGCTGCTTAACGACCTCGACAAGCTGGATGAGTGGCCGGAGCAGGTTAAAACCATGCAGCGTAACTGGATCGGTCGCTCAGAAGGCGTTGAGATCACGTTTGACGTCGCGCACAGCGACGAAAAGGTCACGGTTTATACGACCCGTCCCGATACCTTTATGGGCGCGACCTACATCGCCGTGGCTGCGGGTCATCCGCTGGCGCGTCAGGCTGCCGCAGGCAATCCGGTGCTGGCCGATTTCATCGCCGAATGCAGCACGACCAAAGTAGCAGAAGCGGATATGGCGACGATGGAGAAGAAAGGCATGGCGACCGGCCTGTCTGCTATCCATCCGCTGACCGGTGAAGCGATTCCGGTGTGGGTCGCGAACTTTGTTCTGATGGAGTATGGCACCGGTGCAGTAATGGCGGTCCCGGGTCATGACCAGCGCGACTGGGAGTTTGCCACTAAATATGGCCTGAACATCAAGCCGGTTATCCTCACCCTTGATGGTTCAGAACCCGATCTGAGCAGCGCCGCCATGACCGAAAAAGGCACGCTGTTTAATTCAGGGGAGTTCGACGGTCTGGATCATCAGGCAGGCTTCAACGCGATTGCTGACGCGCTGGCCGCAAAAGGCGTTGGCGTACGCAAAGTCAATTACCGTCTGCGCGACTGGGGCGTCTCACGTCAGCGCTACTGGGGCGCACCTATTCCGATGGTGACGCTGGAAGATGGCACGGTCATGCCAGCGCCAGAAGATCAGCTGCCGGTTATTCTGCCGGAAGATGTGGTCATGGATGGTATCACCAGCCCAATCAAAGCGGACCCGGAGTGGGCCAAAACCACTGTGAATGGTCAGCCGGCACTGCGCGAAACCGATACCTTTGACACCTTCATGGAGTCTTCCTGGTACTATGCACGCTATACCTGTGCTAACTACAACGAAGGCATGCTGGATCCGGCTGCGGCCAACTACTGGCTGCCGGTAGACCAGTATGTGGGCGGCATCGAACACGCCATCATGCACCTGATGTACTTCCGTTTCTATCACAAGCTGCTGCGTGATGCGGGCCTGGTAAATTCGGATGAGCCCGCTAAACGTCTGCTGTGTCAGGGCATGGTGCTGGCAGACGCGTTCTACTACGTTGGCGTTAACGGTGAGCGTAACTGGGTCTCCCCGGTTGATGTCACCGTTGAGCGCGATGATAAAGGTCGCATCACCAAAGCAGTGGATAATCAGGGCCGGGATGTTATCTATGCCGGCATGAGCAAAATGTCGAAGTCGAAAAACAACGGCATCGACCCGCAGCTGATGGTTGAGCGTTATGGCGCCGATACCGTACGCCTGTTCATGATGTTTGCATCGCCAGCTGATATGACGCTGGAGTGGCAGGAATCTGGCGTAGAAGGGGCTAACCGCTTCCTGAAACGCGTCTGGAAACTGGCTTACGATCATGTAGCAAAAGGCGCCACTGCCGCACTGGATGTCAGCGCACTGAATAGTGAGCAGAAAGCACTGCGTCGCGATCTGCATAAAACCATTGCAAAAGTTGCGGATGACATTGGCCGTCGTCAGACCTTCAACACCGCTATCGCTGCTATCATGGAGCTGATGAACAAGCTGCTGCGCGCGCCGCAGGAGAGCGAACAGGATCGCGCGCTGATGCAGGAAGCGCTGGTCGCCGTCACGCGCCTGCTCTATCCGTTCACGCCGCATGCCAGCTATGTGCTGTGGCAGGCGCTGGGTGGCGAAGGCAGCATTGATAATGCACCGTGGCCTGAAGCGGATGAAGCCGCAATGGTCGATGATTCAATGCTGGTCGTGGTACAGGTTAACGGTAAAGTGCGCGGCAAAGTCACCGTGGCAGCAGATGCTACTCAGGAGCAGGTGCAGGCGAGAGCCGCCCAGGAGCCACTGGTGGCAAAATATCTGGACGGCGTCACGCTGCGTAAAGTGATTTATGTCCCTGGCAAACTGCTTAACCTGGTCGTGGGTTAAGTTCAGGAGGAACTGTGCGACAACTAGTTATCAGGCTGTTTGTCCTGCTTGCGGTGCTGGCCACCGCAGGCTGTGGATTTCATCCGCGCGGCACCACTCAGGTGCCATCGGAGATGAAAACGCTGATTGTACAGAGTGGCGATCCCTACGGGCCGCTGGCGCGCACCGTGCGTCAGCAGCTGCGCATCAACGATGTCAACATCGTTGAGGACAGCAAAGAGGCCAGCGCAACTTACCCGACGCTGCGTCTGGGAAGTGTGCGACAGGGGCGTGACACCGCGTCAGTGTTTATCAGCGGTACCACGGCGGAATATTCGCTGGTGATGACGCTGACCGCGCAGGTCGTGCTGCCAGGCAAAGGAATTTATCCTATCAGCACCACGGTCTACCGCTCGTTCTTCGACAACCCTAACGCCGCACTGGCAAAGGATGCGGAACAGGATATGATCCTGCAGGAGATGCGTCAGCGTGCAGCAGAGCAGCTGGTGCGTAAACTGCTCACGGTGCATGCCGCGCAGCTCAATAACAAAGAGACGCTGCCGGAGCCGGAGGTTATTACGCCGGGTTCTGATTCACCGGAAGTGCCCTCCTCTTCCGCCACCAGTCTGCAATGATCAGGATTTATCCTGAGCAACTGCACGCGCAGCTTCGTGAGGGGCTGCGCGCCTGCTATTTTCTCGCCGGTAATGAACCCCTGCTGATTCAGGAGAGTGCGGATGCTATTCGCGCCGCTGCTGGCAGCCAGGGGTTTGAAGAGCACTTTGCGGTGACGCTTGATGCCCAGACCGACTGGCAGGCGCTTTTCGCCAGCTGTCAGGCGCTGAGTCTGTTCACCCTGCGTCAGACACTGACGCTGACGCTGCCGGAAAACGGGCCGAATGCTGCGATGGCTGAGCAGCTGGTTACTCTTTCTGCCTTACTGCACAGCGATATTCTGCTGGTGCTGCGTATGACAAAACTGACCAAAGCACAGGAAAACAGCGCCTGGTATAAAGCGCTGAGTGCGCAGGCAGTACTGGTGCCGTGTCAGACGCCTGAACAGGCACAGCTGCCGCGCTGGGTCGCCGCTCGCGCCAAAGCGATGCAGCTCAGCGTCGATGACGCTGCTGTTCAGCTGCTTTGCTACTGCTATGAAGGCAATCTGCTGGCGCTGGCCCAGGCGCTGGAGCGGCTGTCGCTGCTCTGGCCTGACGGCAAGCTGACGCTGCCGCGGGTGGAAGCCGCAGTAAACGATGCTGCCCATTTTACGCCCTTTCACTGGGTGGATACGCTGCTGGCGGGAAAAGGCAAGCGGGCGCTGCACATCCTGCATCAGCTGCAGAAAGAGGACAGCGAACCGGTGATCCTGCTGCGTACCCTGCAGCGCGATCTGCTGACGCTGCTGCATCTGCAGCGCAATCAGGCAAAGCAGCCTCTGCGTGCGCTTATGGACCAGCAGCGCATCTGGCAGAACCGGCGTGCGCTCTTCACCGGGGCGCTGCAGCGGCTGGATGCCGAACGGCTGCATCAGGCGATACACTTGCTGGCTGAGCTGGAGCTCACCATGAAGCAGGATTATGGTCAGAATCTCTGGCCGCAGCTGGAAACGCTCTCGCTGCTGCTCAGTCAGCGCCACTTTCCGTCAGGATTACATGATGTCTGAGCTCAGCGCCCTGTTTGGCGGCACGTTTGATCCGGTGCATTATGGTCATCTGCATCCGGCAGAGGCGCTGGCGGAGCAGGTTGGGCTGAAAAAAGTCACGCTGATGCCCAACAATGTGCCCCCCCACCGGCCACAGCCGGAAGCGAGTGCCGCACAGCGGGTGGCGATGCTGCAGTGTGCGATTGCCGACCGGCCGCTGTTTGATATCGACACGCGCGAGCTGCAGCGCCAGACCCCCTCCTGGACTGTCACCACGCTGGAAGCGCTGCGTGAGGAGCGCGGTCCCCGGCAGCCGCTCGGCTTTATCATCGGCCAGGATTCACTGCTGTCGCTGCATAAATGGCATCGCTGGCAGGAGCTGCTGTCACTCTGTCACCTGCTGGTTTGCAAACGACCCGGCTATGCAACAGAAATGGGGTCGCCTGAGATGCAGCGGTGGCTGGAACAGCATCAGACGCAGGATAGTGCGGCGCTGCACAACGCGCCGGCGGGCCATATCTGGCTGGCGGAAACGCCGCTTTATGCTATTTCTGCCACTGAAATCCGCCAGCGGCGTCATCAGGGGCAATCCTGCAGCACGCTGCTGCCGGCAGCGGTGATCGACTATATCGACCGCACCGGCCTCTATCGGGATGTTCCGCCAGCCGGCGCGGGTAAATAACCCGGATATATATCCCCCCCGGTTGTAGCATGCTATACTGCGCCGCTTAATTTTTGGCTGCATTTCCGGGCATTCAGCCAGCCCGCATTACCTGTTTTTAAGGGGAACCTTTTGCAAGGCAAAGCACTCCAAGAGTTCGTTATTGATAAAATTGATGATCTTAAAGGCCAGGATATCATTGCGATTGATGTTCAGGGCAAATCCAGCATCACCGATTACATGATCATCTGCACCGGCACCTCAACCCGCCATGTTGCCTCTATTGCCGATCACGTTATGCAGGAGTCCCGCGCAGCTGGCCTGACCCCGCTGGGCGTGGAAGGTAAAGCGGCAGCGGACTGGGTTGTTGTCGATCTCGGTGACGTCATTGTGCACGTAATGCAGGAAGAGAGCCGTCAGCTTTATGAGCTGGAAAAGCTCTGGAGCTAAGCAGTGAAACTGCAACTTGTAGCCGTTGGCACTAAAATGCCCGACTGGGTTCAGACCGGTTTTATGGAGTATCTGCGGCGTTTTCCCAAAGATATGCCGTTTGAGCTGACTGAAGTTACGGCCGGAAAACGCGGCAAAAACGCTGATATTAAACGCATTCTGGAAAAAGAAGGCGAAGCGATGCTGGCGGCAGTGGGCAAAGGTAATCGTATTGTCACGCTCGATATTCCCGGACAGCCGTGGGAAACCCCACAGCTGGCACAGCAGCTGGAACGCTGGAAACTGGATGGCCGTGACGTCAGCCTGCTGATTGGTGGTCCTGAAGGCCTGGCTCCGGCGTGTAAAGCCGCTGCCGAACAGAGCTGGTCGCTGTCGGCGCTGACGCTGCCTCATCCGCTGGTACGCGTACTGGTTGCTGAAAGCCTTTACCGCGCCTGGAGTATTACCACGAATCACCCTTATCATCGTGAATAAACGCCCGACAACCTCCAGATAAAAACGCAGCGGATGAAACTACAGAGCAACGCTTTTCGCGATTACACTGCCGAACAAAAACTGTTTGTCCGCCGCGCCCTTGTGGCGTTCATCGGCATTCTGCTGCTCTCCTGCGTGCTGATTTTCAACCTCTATCATTTGCAGATCCTGCGGTTTGATGATTACAGCACCCGCTCGAATGAGAACCGTATCAAGCTGGTACCGGTCGCCCCGAGCCGCGGCATCATCTACGATCGCAACGGCGTTCCGCTGGCGCTGAACCGCACGATTTATCAGGCGGAACTGGTTCCGGAAAAAGTTGACGACCTGAAGCAGACGCTGCAGGCGCTGCGACCGGTGCTGGATCTGACTGACGACGATATCGACGCCTTTGAAAAAGAGCGCAAGCGCTCGCGTCGCTTTACCTCTATTCCGGTCAAAACCGGCCTGAATGAAGTCCAGGTTGCACGTTTTGCCGTGAATCAATACCGCTTTCCCGGCGTGGAAGTTAAAGGCTACCAGCGCCGCTATTACCCTTATGGCCAGACGCTGACGCATGTTGTGGGATATGTATCCAAAATCAACGATCGCGATGTCAAACGCCTTGATGAAGAGGGTAAGTGGCCTAACTATGCCGCCACGCATGATATCGGCAAGCTCGGTATCGAAAACTACTATGAAGATGTGCTGCACGGCAAAACCGGCTATGAAGAGGTCGAGGTCAATAACCGTGGCCGTGTGATCCGTCAGCTGCATGAGCAGTCTCCGCAGGCGGGCCGCGATATCTGGCTGACCGTTGATCTCCGGCTGCAGCAATACATTGAAACTCTGCTGACCGGCAGCCGGGCAGCGGTTGTTGTCAGCGATCCGCGCACCGGTGAGATCCTGGCGCTGGTCTCCACGCCAAGCTACGACCCCAACCTGTTTGTCGATGGCATCTCCAGTAAAGATTACAAGGCGCTGCTGAGTGATGAAAACCGGCCACTCTATAATCGCGCACTGCAGGCCGCCTACCCGCCCGCCTCGACGGTAAAACCTTACGTCGCGGTATCAGCGCTGAGCGCGGGCGTCATTAACCGTAATACCAGCCTGTTCGATCCTGGCTGGTGGCAGCTCCCTGGTTCTGAAAAGCGTTACCGTGACTGGAAAAAATGGGGCCACGGCCGTCTTAACGTTACAAAATCGCTGGAAGAGTCAGCGGATACGTTCTTCTATCAGGTCGCCTATGATATGGGCATCGATCGCCTCTCGGAGTGGATGACCAAATTTGGCTATGGTCATCGCACCGGTATCGATCTGCCGCAGGAGAGCGCCGGTAATATGCCGACGCGCGACTGGAAAATGAAACGCTTTAAAAAACCCTGGTATCAGGGTGACACGATTCCGGTCGGTATCGGACAGGGCTACTGGACTGCTACGCCGGTACAGATGAACAAAGCGATGTTGATCCTGATTAATGATGGGGTTATCAAAGTGCCGCATCTGCTGCGCGCTACGCGTGAGGGCAGCGCCATGGTGCCTTATCGTCAGCCACCGGATGCACCGATTGGCGATATTCACTCCGGCTATTGGGAGATTGCCAAAGATGGCATGTATGGCGTCGCCAACCGCGCCAACGGTACAGCACACAAAAGCTTTGCTGATGCGCCCTATAAAATTGCTGCCAAGTCAGGTACCGCACAGGTATTTGGCCTGAAAGAGAATGAAACCTATAACGCGCACAAAATTGCCGAACGCCTGCGCGATCACAAACTCATGACCGCTTTTGCGCCATACGACAAACCGCGCGTGGCCGTTACCATCATTCTGGAGAACGGCGGCGCCGGCCCGGCAGTGGGAACCGTAATGCGCCAGATCCTCGATCACATAATGCTGGGTGACAATAATACGGTGCTGCCTGAAGCCGCCCCGACGCCGCCCGGCTACGAAGGTGAATAATCATGTCGATGAACGATAGTCCGCAGAAAAGGACGATCTGGACACGTATCCATATCGACCCGCTGTTTATGTTAATTGTTATTGCGCTGCTGACTTACAGCGCCATTGTGATCTGGAGCGCCAGCGGGCAGGATCCGGGCATGATGGAGCGGAAGCTGGGTCAGATTGCTATGGGCACGGTGATCATGCTGGTGATGGCGCAGGTACCGCCGCGCGTTTATGAGAGCTGGGCGCCCTATCTCTATATTGTCTGCGTGATTTTACTGATAGCCGTTGACGCCTTTGGCCATATCAGTAAAGGCGCACAGCGCTGGCTCGATCTTGGATTTGTGCGCTTTCAGCCGTCAGAAATAGCCAAAATTGCCGTGCCGCTGATGGTCGCGCGCTTTATTAACCGCGACGTCTGTCCGCCCACGCTGAAAAATACCGGCATCGCCCTGGTGCTGATCTTTATGCCTACACTGCTGGTGGCAGCACAGCCCGATCTCGGCACCTCTATTCTGATCGCCGCTTCCGGCCTGTTTGTGCTGTTCCTGTCCGGTATGAGCTGGAAGCTGATTGGCGTGGCGGTGCTGCTGGTTGCCGCCTTTATTCCGGTGCTGTGGTTTTTCCTGATGCATGACTATCAGCGCGATCGCGTGATGATGCTGCTCGATCCTGAAAGCGACCCGCTCGGCGCGGGGTATCACATTATTCAGTCCAAAATAGCCATCGGTTCCGGTGGCCTGCGCGGTAAAGGCTGGCTGCACGGTACGCAGTCCCAGCTGGAGTTTCTGCCGGAGCGTCATACCGACTTTATCTTTGCCGTGCTGGCAGAGGAGCTGGGCCTGGTCGGCGTGCTGCTGCTGCTGCTGCTCTATCTGCTGCTGATTATGCGCGGCCTGATCATCGCCGCACGGGCGCAAACCACGTTTGGTCGCGTGATGTCAGGCGGATTAATGCTGATTCTGTTTGTTTATGTTTTCGTTAATATCGGCATGGTAAGTGGTATCTTACCGGTGGTTGGCGTACCGCTGCCGCTGGTCAGTTACGGCGGGTCGGCGCTAATCGTATTAATGGCGGGGTTCGGCATTGTCATGTCGATCCATACTCATCGAAAAATGTTGTCTAAAAGCGTTTAAGAGGCTGCACATGCGTAAGGACTGGCTTGGGGTTGCACTGGCGTCACTGGTATTAAGTGCCTGTACCACACAGGAACCGCAAACAAATACGCCACCGCCACAACCGGCGTATAACGGTCCGGTAGTGGAGATCCCGGGCGTTGAGCCGCGCTATGAACCGATCAATCCGGCCACCAGCCAGGATTACAGCGTGAATGGCAAAACCTGGCGCGTGGTCAAAAATCCGTCAGACTTCAGTGAAGTGGGCCTGGCAACCTGGTATGGCGATGAAGCTAAAGGCAACCGTACCGCTATTGGTGAAACCTACGATCCTGATGCACTGACCGCAGCGCATCCTACCCTGCCCCTGCCAAGCTACGTGCGTGTCACCAATATGGCCAACGGCCGGCAGATTGTGGTACGCGTCAACGATCGCGGTCCCTACATGCCGGGGCGTATTATCGATCTGTCACGCGCCGCGGGCGATCGTCTGAATATTTCAAACAATACGCGCGTTCGGGTCGACTTTATCAACGTCGCGCCTGATGGCTCAGTTTCCGGCCCCGGTACAATTGGCACCACGGTGGCGAAGCAGAGCTACGCGCTGCCCGCCCGTCCCGATCTCAGCGGCGGTAATGTCATGAACGGCGGCAGCGCGCCGCAGCCCGCAGACACAGACGTGCGCGAAGTTGATAACCGCGCGCTGCAGGGCGACGACAGCCTGGGTGCCCCGGTACAGAGCAGCGGCTTTCTGGGCGCGCCGCAGCCGTTAGCAAACGGCGTGCTGGAGGGCAGCGAGCCGCCGCCGGCCCCTGCACCCGCAGTAGCCGCCCCTGCCGCTCCCGCCGCCGCGACCAGCCAGAGCGCACCGGCCAGCGGCAGCTATGTTGTGCAGGCTGGCGCGCTGAATGATGCAGGTCGCGCACAGCAGCTGGCCAGCACGCTGGGTAAGCGCTTTGGCGTGCCGGGTAAGGTTGAGAGCAGCGGTAATGTTTACCGCGTTCAGCTTGGCAGCTTTGCCCGCCGCGCGGATGCTGCGGCCCTGCAGCAGCGCCTCAGTACGGAAGCGCAGATTAACGCCTTTATTACCACAGCCCGTCCCTGAAAGTGACGGACAGTAACATTTACGGCTAAAACTGACCGGCAATGCGGGATGCTGCCCGATCCCGCATTTGCTATAGTAAGGCACTTTTTTCACCCTTAACCCCACGGATGTTGTAGTCCTTAACATGAATACGCTGAAACCTTCTCGTTTGCTGAAACGCCTGACAGTGGGATCACTGGTCGCCTTCTCTCTCAGCCATGTTGCCTTTGCTGATGATATCAATCTCAAAACCATGATTCCGGGTGTGCCGGACATTGATGCTGAGGCTTATGTACTAATCGACTATAACTCCGGCAAGGTACTGGCAGAAAAGAACGCTGATGCGCGCCGCGATCCCGCCAGCCTGACTAAAATGATGACCAGCTACGTTATCGGTCAGGCGGTTAAAGCCGGTAAGATCCATCAGGATGATATTGTTACCGTGGGCAAAGACGCCTGGGCTACCGGCAACCCGGTATTCAGGGGCTCATCGCTGATGTTCCTCAAGCCAGGCGATCGCGTGCCGGTCTCCCAGCTGACACGCGGCATCGTGCTGCAGTCCGGTAACGACGCCTGTGTTGCGATGGCTGATTACGTGGCTGGCAGCCAGGATGCGTTCGTTAACCTGATGAATAACTATGTTGGCGCACTGGGCCTGAAAAACACCCATTTCCAGACGGTACATGGTCTGGATGCTGACGGCCAGTACAGCTCCGCGCGGGATATGGCGCTGATTGGCCAGGCGCTGATCCGCGACGTGCCGGATGAGTACGCTATCTACCGTGAGAAAGAGTTCACCTTTAACAATATTCGTCAGATGAACCGTAACGGTCTGCTGTGGGACAGCAGTCTGGCAGTAGACGGCATCAAAACCGGTCATACTGAAGCGGCGGGCTATAACCTGGTGGCGTCTGCTACCGAAGGCCAGATGCGCCTGATCTCCGCCGTAATGGGCGGCCACACCTTTAAAGGACGCGAGACCGAAAGCAAAAAGCTGCTGACCTGGGGCTTCCGCTTCTTCGAAACCGTGGCACCGCTGAAAGCGGGTAAAGAGTTTGCTTCTGAACCCGTCTGGTTTGGCAATACCGATCGCGTTCAGCTGGGCGTGGAGAAAGACGCCTATCTGACTATCCCGCGCGGCCGGATGAAAGATCTGAAGGCGAGCTATGTGCTGAACAACACTGAACTGCACGCGCCGCTGAAGAAAAACCAGGTGGTTGGCAGCATTAACTTCCAGCTTGATGGTAAAACGGTTGAGCAGCGCCCGCTGGTCGTATTGAATGAAGTTGAGGAAGGCGGTTTCTTTGGCCGCATCATCGACTACATCAAGCTGATGTTCCATCACTGGTTTGGCTGAGTCGCGGTTGAAAAATCACCAGCCCGCCCATAAATAAGATATGATCAAGGCTCTCGCCCAGGCGGGAGCCTGTTTTTTTAAGCACCGGAGTTAATATGAAAACCAAACTGAATGAACTGCTCGAATTCCCTACCCCCTTTACCTATAAAGTTATGGGACTGGCGCAGCCAGAGCTGGTTGATCAAGTGGTTGAAGTGGTGCAGCGGCATGCGCCTGGCGACTATACACCTGACGTAAAGCCCAGCAGCAAAGGCAACTACCACTCTGTATCCATCACCATTACCGCGACCCATATTGAGCAGGTTGAAACGCTCTATGAAGAGCTGGGTAACATCGATATCGTGCGCATGGTTCTGTAATACCGGCGCTGGCAAAGCCCGCTTTGCCAGCGTTATACTCAGGCTTTCCCTCTTTACCGGACCTCTGCTGTGTCTGCAAATACACTTCTTGTACGCAATCTTGGCCTGCGCGACTGGCAGCCTGTCTCTGACGCCATGCATCACTTTACCGATACCCGCAACGCGGAAACCCCCGACGAGCTTTGGCTGGTTGAGCACGCGCCGGTCTTTACGCAGGGACAGGCTGGTAAAGCTGAACATCTGCTGATGCCGGGCGATATTCCGGTGGTGCAGAGCGATCGCGGGGGGCAGGTCACTTATCACGGCCCGGGCCAGCAGGTCATGTACGTGCTGGTAGATATTAAGCGGCGCAGGCTGGGCGTGCGCGAGCTGGTTACGGCGCTGGAAGAGACCGTGATTGCCACCCTGGCAGAGTACGGCGTGGCGGCGCGCGCGCGCGCAGATGCGCCCGGCGTTTACGTGGGTGATGACAAAATCTGTTCGCTCGGATTGCGGATCCGTAAAGGCTGTTCATTTCACGGGCTGGCGCTGAATATCGCGATGGATCTGGCTCCGTTTCTGCGTATCAATCCGTGCGGCTATGCCGGGATGCAGATGACGCAGCTGAGCCAGTTCCGGCCCGGTGCTCTGCCGGCTGACGTACGTCCGCGTCTGGTGGCACACTTCGCGCGTTTAACAGGATTTGACGAGATGGCCTGGCAGGATGAAAGCGCTGACTGACCTTGTCTGTGCGTGCGTATTTACAAAATTGTAACCTTTCTCACCGCATAGCGGCTGCTTCTGCAGCGGCGAGATGATATAATTTTTGCAAATTTTTCAAAAAAAGTTGAAAGCCTGGTTCTCAGTTTGAGTGAGGAAGCTTTCAAATCGCAATCCCGATCGGAACCTGCAGATTTATGAGTAAACCAATTCAGATGGAACGCGGCGTCAAGTATCGCGATGCCGACAAAATGGCGCTGATTCCGGTGAAAACCGTGGTCACCGAGCGCGACGAAATTCTGCGTAAGCCGGAGTGGATGAAGATCAAACTGCCGGCCGACTCCAGCCGCATTCAGGGCATCAAAGCCGCGATGCGTAAAAATGGCCTGCACTCCGTTTGCGAAGAAGCCTCCTGCCCGAACCTGGCGGAGTGTTTCAACCACGGCACCGCCACCTTTATGATCCTGGGCGCCATCTGTACCCGTCGCTGCCCGTTCTGCGACGTGGCACACGGTCGTCCTAACGCCCCTGATGCGAACGAGCCGCTGAAGCTGGCGCAGACCATTGCCGATATGGCACTGCGTTATGTGGTTATCACCTCTGTCGATCGCGACGATCTGCGTGACGGCGGCGCACAGCACTTTGCTGACTGCATTACAGCTATTCGTGAAAAGAGTCCCAGCATAAAAATTGAAACGCTGGTCCCTGACTTTCGCGGACGTATGGATCGTGCACTGGAGATCCTCACCGCCACGCCGCCTGACGTGTTTAACCATAATCTGGAAAACGTGCCGCGCGTCTATCGTCAGGTACGTCCTGGCGCTAACTATGAGTGGTCGCTTAAGCTGCTGGAGCGCTTTAAAGAGGCGCATCCTGATATCCCGACTAAATCGGGCCTGATGGTCGGCCTGGGCGAAACCAATGCAGAGATTGTGGAAGTGATGCGCGATTTGCGTCGTCACGGTGTAACCATGCTGACGCTGGGACAATATCTGCAGCCCAGCCGTCACCATCTGCCGGTACAGCGCTATGTCAGCCCGGCGGAATTTGATGAGATGAAAGAAGAAGCGATGGCGATGGGCTTTACGCACGCCGCCTGCGGCCCGTTTGTGCGCTCGTCTTACCATGCAGATATGCAGGCTAAAGGGCTGGAAGTAAAATAATCCTCTGCTGACATCTTTCTGATACAAAAAAACCAGCCTCTGTGAGTCTGGTTTTTTTTCATCACAACTTGTTACAGTTGTGCGGCCCGGGTACGCCGTTACTCTTTATGGCTGACGCGCTCTGCCGGGATCTCATCTGCACTGCTCTTTGCAACGGTGCTGTCGTCGTCTTTCATGGCTTTTTTAAAGCCCTTGATCGCCGATCCTAAATCACCGCCCAGTGAACGCAGCTTATTAGTACCAAATAACAGAACAATAAGCGCACCGATAATCAGCAGCTTGGCAATACTGATACCTTCCATACTCTACCTTCAGCTCTCACGTATAACGGACAGCCCTTATTAACGCGCACTCTGCGCCGGCACTCAACAGAATTCTGTAACAGAGTAAGATCGGATCGATCACTCCTGACGCAGCTGCGGCGTGGCAAAGCGGCGGTTCTCCAGCACCGGCAAAATGCGGCGTGCGTAAGCGAGTCGCTCCCTTTCCAGATCGGCAAAGATCAGCGCCGCAGATTCAGCGGCCTGCGCGATCGTCACCCCCAGCGGATCGATCGTCATACTGTTGCCAATATTACGCGGCCCGCATTCTCCGGTGGCAACCAGATAACAGGTATTTTCCAGTGCGCGGGTAGCATTCAGTAGCGCCCAGTGACGCTCTTTTTGCGGACCTCTGACCCAGGCCGCGGGCAGTACCAGCACGTCTGCCCCATCCAGCGCCAGACGTCGTGCCAGCTCAGGAAAGCGAATATCGTAGCAGGTCATCAGCCCGACCTTCATACCCGCGACTTCAATCAGCGGCGGGATACTGCTGCCTGGCGTCACGCGCTGCGACTCCTGCATCGCAAAGGCGTCATAGAGATGCAGCTTGGCGTACCGGGCAATGATCCTGCCACTACGCAATGCAATCAGCATGTTTTGCGTTTTTCCTGCTGCAGCCGGCACGTGCACGCTCATAATAGTCGTGAGGCTGTTCTCTGCACTTTCAGCCAGCAGCGCGCTGACAAACGGGCCATCAAGCGGCTGTGCCGCCTGCAGAATACGATCGGGGTGATCTCTGTCCTGCATCAGCACCGCTTCCGGCAGGACCAGCAAATCGGCCCCCCCTGCCCGCGCACGCTGCATCAGATCGCGACAGGTAACGATATTCTCCTGCCACTCGCTACTGACGGCGAACTGCCCCATTGCCGCTCTCATTTTTTCTCCTCCGGTACCGCTGTGCTAACAGAGATCTTTTATATGATAGCGCGGTGACTCCACATAGCCTTCACGTGCGTAAAACTGATTGGCCTTAAGCCGCGAAGCGTGACAGTGCACCTCCATACGATCGCAGCCTCGCTGCCGCGCCAGCTGCTCAGCGTGGGACAGCAGCTGCTGGCCGCTGCCTTTACTGCGTTCACCTTCCGCAATGCAAAAATAGCTGATACGGGCGAAATCCCCTGCCAGCGCCAGCTGCGGGATAAAATGCAGCGACAAAAACCCCAGCACCTGCGCCCCGTGCTCCGCCACCAGCAGAATCTCATCCGGATGAGTACAAAGCTGCGCCAGACGCGCTTCAATAACGTGCTCAGTGCCGCTATAGCCAAGCTCAGCCAGCAGCGCGCTCAGAGCGAAACAGTCATCGGGCCGCGCTTTTCGTATATGCATCGTGCTCCTCCTTGTATCGGGCTGTTGTTATATAGCCTGTGAACAGGAAAAGCTGCAAGCGGTAGTGGTTAAAACTCTGTTGCATCCCCGGTTTGTGAAACAGCCAGCAAAAAGCAGCGATGCCCTATTTCTGTCATCCGGGCTTAAGGCTGACTTAATCTTGCTTTGGCATGCTGAAGAAAATCACATCTGAGGCGAGTAAAATGAAAAACTGGATCCCACGTTCTTCGGAAGAGATACTGGCACTGGCTTTTACTGCAGTAGTGGTTGCTGCCTGGCTGATCACCTGGTGGCAGAACTGAAAAATGGATAAAAAAAACCCGCCATCAGGCGGGTTTTTAAAATTCTGACTGTTAACTTACAGAGCGGTAACGTTAGCAGCAGATGGGCCTTTAGCGCCGTCGGTGATTTCAAACTCTACACGCTGACCTTCAGCCAGAGTTTTGAAGCCGTTGCTCTGGATAGCAGAGAAGTGTACGAATACATCTTTGCTGCCATCTTCTGGAGTAATGAAACCGAATCCTTTGGACTCATTAAACCACTTAACGTTACCTTTGATCTTGGACATCTATATTACCTTTACATGAAAAATGGACACTAAACTGTGTCGTCATCTAGTACAGCAATTGCAGTGGCATTTGTCCAGTCCGAATTGATGAAAAAGTGATAAATATCGGATTTTTGTTCCTGCATCACACTTTTGCACTTACCTGCTCGCTTAAAACTGGAATCTGAGCCAGGCAAAATAGACGTTGCCATTATTATAAGTACCGGGAATGTAAGTCATTTGAAAGGTAGCAGGCCCATAGCCTATGGAAGCCAGCGGCAGTACCAGCGGGACCGGAATATATTTCCAGTTGTCACGTGCAGTAAAGCCAGCGGTATAGCCCGCTCCCAGATGAAAATGCTGATCCTGCAGCGGACGCCACGTCGCTTCCCAGCCATAGCCGGCAATAGGTTCCCACTTGTTGAAGGAGTCTTTAAACGCCATGACATAGAGCCCGTTCCAGTTGCCCTTGTCATCCCAGCGCGAGACGCCGCCCCCTGCGCCCCACGGCCGTTCGTTATACTTTTTGATGTGCTCATCATCATATGTCCAGCGGTTGTGCCAGGTAATAGCCGGTACATAAAGATCATAATGCTGTGGCGCAGACCAGGTCTGCGCCACATTGTCACTGAAACTATTCCATCCCGCTTTAAGCGCGGCGCCTGCCGTAGCGGCTGAAGCAGAAAATGAGACCAGTATGGTCAACACGCAGCCCGATATGGCTGCTAAAACGTGTCGATTCACAAATAAAACCCTGTTATTGCGTAATGTAATGGCAAGCAGAACATCTGAAAGTTGCTCTGCAAAACTGATTGCTGCGTTTTTACGTCTGAAGTTACCAAAAAGAGTGGTAACGCTTTTCAGATATAGTCTGAAATGACATACACGCAAGAGGCGTATTGTACCTTTCAGCGTCGCAATGGCTAAAACCCTGGCTAAACAAAACAGAAAAAGGGTTTCTGTGACAGAAAGTGCACTTTTAGCAATTAGCCAAACGCAAAAAAGCATTATTTATCATGGAGTAGATTAAATTTGCCGCATTGTTATACATATAAACAGAATTAATCATTTGAACCCGGGCTCTGATTGAGATATTTCTTGTTTTCTGCGAGGGAACAGGGAGAGGAAGGGTGACGATTTGTTGCAGCCAGTGCGGCAGTAAAAAGTTCTACTATACGTGCCAGCAGAGTGAGACTTCAGAGCCAGCAGGTCATCACGGCGCGCGCTGTGCAGTATGCAGGAAGCCGCTGAGTAGTGCAGATATTAAACCGCCTGAAATGACAGGCCGACAGCCCATTGTACGCTATGCGCGATAATAATTTCAGGCACCCGCAGGTGCCTGAACACGTCAGAAAATCAGCTTGAATACACCCGTAATAGTCAACAGCCCGACAATAAAGACAATCGCAATAATCCACAGAAATATTTTCATTATTCGCTCCTTCAATTTGAAAATTTATGCATCCGCTGCTGAGTATAGCTGAATATTCTGAACTCACCGTGCGCTGCCGGCGTGCGTTTCGCTTACCCGTCAGGAAAATAAGCCCATGGTATTTCTGCGAGCAGGGTCGCAGCTCAGTCATTAACTGGCCCTGCTGGCGTTCTTTACGGATAACGACAGGCTAAACTTAAAGCGCCTGCAACGGGCCTCAATGGTTATCTCTGTTAGCGAAACGAGGAGAAATTATGAGCACGATTAATACCAGCATGGGACGTTATAGCCTGAAGGCTAAAGATGTCGGCAGCCATATTAAAGGGAGTATCGCTATTAACGATGAAGGCGGTACACAGCTGACCATGCAGGAGTTTGATGAGCACTATCTGGATGATGTGGTGAATAATGTCATCTACCCGGTAACGGGGGGCAACCGTGAAATTACCCGCGCACTGCGCGAGCAGATGGTGAAAGCGGGTTTTGAGCAGCCACATTAAGGCTGTCGGGCCACAATTCTGTGGCCCGTTATAAGCATTACAGCGCAGCAGACAACAGCAGACAGCCTGCCAGACCGCATACGGAAATAATCGTCTCCAGCGCTGACCACGATCGGATAGTCTCACCGATGGTGAGATTAAAGTACTCTTTAAACAGCCAGAAGCCCGGATCGTTAACGTGCGAGAAAATCACGCTGCCGGAGCCTACCGCTATCACCATCAGTTCAGGGCTGGCCCCACTGGTCACGATCAGCGGTGCAACAATCCCGCCTGCCGTAATCGCGGCAACCGTGGCTGACCCCAGCGCAATACGCAGGATCGCCGCAATCGACCAGGCCATAAAAATCGGCGACAGGTTGGTCGCATGCATCATGCCCGCGATATATTTGTCCACGCCGCTGTCCACCAGCACCTGTTTAAACGCCCCGCCACCGCCAATAATCAGCAGCATCATTGCAATGATCTTGATGGAGTCGGTGATCGTGCCCATCACCTCATCCATGCTGCGTCCGCGATTCAGACCAAAGGTAAAAATAGCGATCAGTACAGCAATCAGCGTTGCCATAATCGGATCGCCAAAGAACTCTGCGTACGGCAGCAGCACGTGTCCTTTCGGCAGCAGCATCTCAGCCACCGCACGTAATGCCATCAGGATCACCGGCACCAGCGCGGTCCAGACGCTGACGCCAAATCCTGGCATCTCTGCTTCCGTAAAGGTTTTTGGATTCCACAGCCCTTCCGGAATCGGCTTATCGATGCCTTTCAGAAAACGCGCATACACCGGGCCAGCCAGAATCACGGTAGGGATCCCCAGCAGCGTGCCGTAAAGCAGCGTTTTGCCCATATCAGCGTTAAATAGCGTAGCGATTGCGGTCGGGCCCGGATGCGGCGGCAGAAAACCGTGCGTTACTGATAGCGCTGCTGCCATGGGAACACCGACGTAAAGCAGCGGCACGCGCGCTGATGCGGCGATGCTGAATACCAGCGGCAGCATCAGCACGAAACCCACCTCATAAAACAGCGCAAAGCCGACGGTAAAACCGGTCAGTACCAGCGCCCACTGGATATGTTTCTCACCAAATTTTTTAATCAGCGTAGTAGCAATACGCTGTGCGCCGCCACAGTCAGCCAGCAGTTTACCCAGCATGGCACCAAAGCCCATAATCAGCGCCAGGCTGCCAAGCGTTCCGCCCACGCCGGTTTTAATCGAGCCGATCACTTTATTAACCGGCATGCCCTGCATCATGCCCACCGCCAGCGCCACCAGAATCAGCGCGATAAAGCCGTTAAGTTTGAAGCGAATCATCAGCAGCAGCAGCAGCGCTACGCCAATCGCCACATAGAGTAATGGCATGGTTTTTCTCCACTTTTTTACGCGCGGCGTCAGTTGCCAGCGGGTTGCGTTGTTCTATCGGATCGGCCAGATGCGGCCGGATGTTGCAAAATGCGTCATACTGTTACCGGTATCATGTTAAGGGTAACATCAGGCCGGTAACATCAGAGTGGCGGGCAGAATTTCGTTTTTGCGAAGGCGATCAACTTTTGCTCATTCAGCTAACGGCCTTTATATCGGCGTCTGCAGCGCTTTCGCTACACTGGCTGCCTGAAATCAACCTGAAAGGATAGACAGGTGAGTGAGAACCTGATTGCGCTTTACAGTAACCAGCAAACTCTGTGCGGACGCGGCAGTATTCACCGTCTGCTGCCGTTACTGGCTGAGGACCCGCAGCCTGCGCTGCTGTTCTGCGGCCGCTCATTTCTCGCTAGCGAGACGTGGCGTCAGCTGGAGGGTGAGCTGCAACACGCTATTCAGGACTATGAAATAGTCAGTCACGAAGCCTCTCCGGAAGAGATTGACGTCTGGGTCGCGCGCTGGCGCGGGCGGGTTGCGCGGGTGGTGGCGATTGGCGGTGGCAGCGTACTGGATGCGGCCAAAGCGTTCTGCGCCATGGTGCAACATCCTTTGCCGACGGCGCGCTATCTGGAGAAAGTGGGTGATACACCGGTGCAGGGCGATACGCTGCCACTGATTGCTATCCCGACTACTGCCGGCACCGGCAGCGAAGTCACGCAGAACGCTGTTGTCACCGATCAGCAGCAGATCAAAATCAAAGCGTCGCTGCGCCATCCGAACTTTGTTCCTCCTGTCGCGATTCTTGATCCTGATCTGCTGCGCGGCACGCCTGATAAGATCCTTGCCACCTGCGCTATTGACGCCTTTACCCATCTGTTCGAAGCCTACCTGTCAAAAAAAGGTAACTTTTTTACTCAGCAGATGGCGCTCAGCGGGCTGCGACTCTTTTTCCAGGCCTGGCCGCACCTGAACCGTGCTGACCAGCAGGGAGATGAGGCGCGCGAGGCTATTATGATGGCGTCATGGCTGGGCGGCCTCTGCCTGAGCAGCGCCGGGCTGGGAGTGATCCATGGCATCGCTGGCGAGCTGGGGGCAATCAAAGCGATTCACCATGGTGAAGCCTGCGGCCGCCTGCTGTTTCCGTTTCTGGAGCTGCTGGCAGAGAGCGATCACCCTGAGCAGCAGCATCTGATGGCCACGTTTGCCGCGCAGCTGATGCCCGGGGCGTCCGCCCCTGCCCCGCTGGCACTGAAGGCCTGGCTGCAGCAGCACGCTATTGTCCCGTTCTGGCAGGAGGGACCCGCGCTCTCTGCCACAGAGGTGGACTGGATTGTCGCACGCGCTAACAGTAAAAACAGCTGGGTAACCTATGACAGTACGCAGCTGACCGACATGCTTGTTCAGGCGTGGCGCGTTCTTTAATCCTGCCCGCGCGCTCTGCTCAGGCGAACGGGCCGTCGCCCGCCAGCATCTGCTCTATGACCTGCAGTACGCCAGCATGATTATTATCCGCGGCGCCATAGCGCGCCGCGGCTTTGACCCGCTCCGGCGCGTTCTGCATGGCAAAGCTGAATCCTGACTGCGCCAGCATTTCCAGGTCGTTGCCGCCGTCGCCGAATGCCAGCACCTCACTGCTCTCAATCCCCCAGCGCTGCTGCAGCAGACGCAGTCCGTTGGCTTTGTGGAGTCCCGGCACAATCAAATCCACTGAACCGTGGCCGCTGGAGGTGGCCGCAGCCGATCCCTGATGCAGTCGCTCAATGTCTGCCATCAGAACCGGTACATACTCATCAGAGAGGTTCAGGGCAAATTTGAACAGCCGGTCACCGGCAATCTCATCCAGCGTCTCAATGGGCCGCAGGCGGTGACAGTAATGCCGCATCTTCTGCAGCCACTGCGCGTCCGCACCGGCAAAGTAGTAGGCGCTGTTGCGACCACAGATAAGAAAACGCAGGCCGGGATAGTTACCCTGCTGCAGCGTATCCAGCACGGCGTGCACTGCATCAGGGCTAAACGCACCGCAGAAAAGTTCCTCTTCACCGTCAAGGATCCACGCACCATTCTCTGCGACGAACGCGATCTCATGGGCAATGTCCGGAAAAAAGGATTTCAGCTGGTAGTACTGATTGCCGCTGGCGACGACAAACCGGATACCACGCTGTTTCATCATTTGGTAACAGGCCATAAAGCGCGGCCGGTCATACTGCTTGCGGTCATCCAGAAAGGTGCCGTCCATATCCACTGCTACCATTTTAACTGCGGCCATCACTGCTCCTTAGCATATGCGTATTAGCGATAGCTCACAGAATAGCCTGGCAAAGGATGAAAACTGAAACGGAACGGGAGTTATGGTGCATTCCGGAGGGAGATTACCTGAACGCGCCGCAGAGTAAGAGGGCGGTGATAATGCCGGTTGCCGCTGCTGCCAGCACATAATTATTGTCGATGAAGGCCCGGAACTCACGTACCTGCCAGGCAAACGATCACTGTAATAATGTCCTTACGACCCGGTCCGCGGTGATCCCCTTCCCGGCCGGGTGCGGGCTGGTTTTTATGGAGATTCCCGTGGGGAGCCGCCAGGGCTTTCGCCTGACCTGGCAAGGAAACTGTATGCTGCATCTCATGAGAGAAATAGCGATCGGCACTTTATTTTTTTTCACAATGCTCTTCATCACTGTAGCAATAAAAGAAAAAAACATAAAAAAACCCGACCACAGGGATCGGGTAAATAAAAATGTTTCACTATTCAGAAACAGGGAAACCCTGCAAATCAGAGGGTAAAACTGAAGCACACAACGCCACATCACCAGCATTGCGCGCGCAGAATATCACTTCATCACTAAAATAATAAATAAAATTAACCGAATTTAAGAATATTACTTAACGCCGGCTCGCCAGTTAACGGTGTTATTAAATAAGGTCGGTGCTCTGACCTCACGCCTGCATTAGAATTAAAAACTCAGAGAAAACATTAAATTAAAATAATGGCCTTTTTAGCCTGAGATCAGGAAAATAACTGCCCTGTCATCCCTCTGATTTCACCCACAGTAAAATTATAAGCAGCATAATTAATTATCTGTTTGCTGGCTGATAACGCGCGCCAGAATTACGGCTGCCGGGTGTGCCGCAGCTGAGAAGCCGGATGCCGCGCCAGCGCTGCGGCAGGCCGTATCGGGCGGCGGACCAGTTCACCGCTGCAGTTCGGACAGCGCTGCAGCAGAACATGCTCAGCGCAGGTTGCGCAGAATGTGCATTCAAATGAGCAGATACGTGCCTCCGTGCTTTCCGGCGGTAAATCCGCATCGCACCACTCACAGTTAGGTCGCAGTTCCAGCATAGGGTTCTCCGGTTTAACGCAGGCTCAGGACAGATTTTTATCCGTTACTGCATTCAATCATGTGAAACAGATTACATTCTGCGCCAGCCGTTCTATAGTTCTTTCGCTACGTTTATTTGCGAGGCTATGGAATGCGTGTTAAAGGCTTAAATATCGGTTTCTTTATTCTTATCCTGGCGATTGTCACCATCGCCTTTTTTGATGTGCTGTCACCTTATTTCTCCGCTATTCTCTGGGCGGCTATCCTGGCGGTGATTTTTGCTCCGCTAAAAGTGCTGCTGCGGCACAAAATGGGCGATCGTAACGGGCTCGCCTCTTTTGTCACGCTGCTGATTATCTGTCTGATTGTGTTTACGCCGCTGGCGATCATCACCTCATCGCTGGTCGTGGAGATCAATACCGTTTACGTCAAGCTGCAGAATAATTCAGCGCAGTTCCCGACGGTGTTTGCTGAGCTGCTGCAGCACCTGCCGGGCTGGGCGCAGCGCTATCTGGCCGACCACGATCTCAACAACTCTACCCAGATTCAGCAAAAGCTCTCTGAGTTCGCGCTGAAAGGCGGTCAGTATATGGCGGGCAGCGTGCTGCTGATTGGTAAAGGCACGTTTACCTTTACCGTGAGCTTTGGCGTGATGCTCTATTTACTGTTCTTCCTGCTGAAAGATGGCGCCTGGCTGGTGGGCCTGATCCTCGAAGCGCTGCCGCTCTCCACCTATGTGAAGCATCATCTGCTGATGAAGTTTGCTGCGGTGTCGCGCGCGACGGTGAAAGGGACCGTGGTGGTGGCAATTGTTCAGGGTGTACTGGGCGGCTTTGCTTTCTGGATCACTGACATCGACGGCAGCCTGTTGTGGGGCGCACTGATGGCATTCCTGTCCCTTATCCCGGCGGTCGGATCTGCCATCGTCTGGATGCCGGCAGCAATCTTTTTCTTTGCCACCGGCGCGCTGTGGAAAGGTCTGTTCCTGGTCGGCTTCTTTGTGGTGATTGTCGGCCTGGTAGATAATATTCTCCGCCCGCTGCTGGTGGGCAAAGACACCAAGATGCCGGACTATATGATCCTGATCGCCACGCTGGGCGGCATGGAAATCTACGGCATCAACGGCTTTGTGATTGGCCCGCTGATTGCCGCTCTGTTCATCGCCTGCTGGAATCTCCTCTCCGGTCGCGATAACCGCGACAACGCCGAAGAGATTGATGAAGAATTTATTGAAGAGGGCAAAACGCGCGAGTAGCGCTATGCGCTGAGCTGACTAAAAACCGCCTGCGGGCGGTTTTTTTATGGCTGCTGCTCTGGCTGACGATTAAAGGCCGCTGGCAAAAGCGCATCAGCCTGCTGACTCAGGATAGTGGCGGAAAGCGCAGGATAGCGGCTATCAGGCCCGGTTTGCCTGTTGCAAAAAGGCAGTGGATACCGGGTATGAGCATGGCCGGACGGATGGAAAGTACAAAAAGGGTGCAGCGATATGCTCACCCTGTGCCTGACTATCTTACCGGGCACGTGTGCAAAATTGACTCAATTTCAGGAAATAATGACACAACTATGACACAAGGAGAAAATCAGGTTGGTGTGTAGCTGACGTAACGGCTTGATTTGACTTGGCGCGCCCTACAGGATTCGAACCTGTGACCTACGGCTTAGAAGGCCGGTGCTCTATCCAGCTGAGCTAAGGGCGCTGAGGAGTTGGGTCGGATTATACGTCGGGAAGCGGGTACGTCAACGTTTTTGCCGTTTCTGTGCAGCGGAGTGCTGCGGGAATAACCAATTTGCGTCAATGACGCCTGCGCCATTCGCTGAGCGACACGAGATTACTGGTGCCGGTGGATTCCCCTTCCAGCTCAACCCCTTGCGGCGTAAAACGTGCATTAAATTGTTCCCGCCGCGCATGCAGCTCCTGACTGTCCGGCTCCAGCTGGCGCAGAAAGCCCAGCGCGAGCAGCAGCTGCTGGCGGCTGATGAGTGCCGGAAAACCGGCGCGGCTGAGGATGGTATGCCAGCGCTGACTGTTCTCCTCGCTGCCATCAACAATCAGGACCTGCCAGATCAGCAGTACCGCTGCGCCATTATGCAGATGCGTTTCGTTATCGCGGCTGAGGTAGTCGGTGAACTCTTTCGCCGCCTCTTTACCCATCATAGAGAGCATGGATTCCACCTGCACCGGCGGCAGCTGCAGCCGTTTACTGAGCCGCTGGGCGGCGTGACGTGAGCCGGCGGTGAGCAGCTGAAACCCAGCGACAAACACCACCGCCAGAGTGGCAAGCATTATCCAGATCATTGCATCGTTCCCAGAGTGTCCTGCAGATATCATACGCATGCAGGCTGGCACGCGTCACCACGAAAAAAGCCGGAAAGCGCGTGCGCTGCTGAAACTGTGACTGACAGCCGCCCGCGCTTCTGCCAGAATAGGCGCCATCCCCGATTTAACTCTCTACAGATGGATTTCCTCTCTGATGGCAGCAAAAATTATTGACGGTAAAACGATTGCGCAGCAGGTGCGTAGCGAAGTTGCGGAAAAAGTGCAGCAGCGCCTGGCAGCGGGTAAACGTGCGCCGGGTCTGGCCGTGATTCTGGTAGGCGAAAACCCTGCTTCGCAGATCTACGTCACCCATAAACGTCGCGCCTGCGAAGAGGTGGGCTTTGTCTCCCGTGCTTACAACCTGCCCGACTCTACCGGTGAAAGCGAGCTGCTGGCGCTGATTGATGAGCTAAACAGTGACCCGACCATTGACGGCATTCTGGTGCAGCTGCCGCTGCCAGCCGGGATCGACAACGTCAAGGTGCTGGAGCGCATCACGCCGGATAAAGATGTGGATGGTTTCCATCCCTATAACGTAGGTCGTCTCTGCCAGCGCGCGCCAAAGCTGCGTCCCTGCACGCCGCGCGGTATCGTCACGCTGCTGGAGCGCTATAACATCGATACCTATGGCCTGAACGCCGTAGTGGTCGGCGCGTCTAACATCGTTGGCCGCCCGATGAGCATGGAGCTGCTGCTGGCAGGCTGTACCACGACGGTTACTCACCGCTTCACCCGCGATCTGCGCCATCACGTGGAGCACGCCGATCTGCTGGTCGTGGCCGTGGGCAAGCCCGGTTTTATTCCGGGTGACTGGATCAAACCAGGCGCGGTGGTGATTGATGTCGGCATCAACCGGCTGGAGAGCGGTAAAGTGGTGGGCGACGTTGATTTTGCCGCTGCCGCTGAGCGCGCCTCTTACATTACGCCAGTCCCGGGCGGGGTCGGGCCGATGACGGTAGCCACTTTAATTGAAAACACGCTGCTGGCGTGCGAAGCGTATCACGACGTGGAGGAAGCATAATGGCGAGTTTCTCACTGGGTAAACATCAGCACGTTGATCTGTGCGATCTGCTGAAGCTGGAAGGCTGGGTAGAGAGCGGCGCGCAGGCCAAAGCGGTGATTGATGAAGGTGAAGTGCGCGTGAACGGGGCGATTGAAACGCGCAAGCGCTGTAAAATCGTCGCCGGACAGACGGTAGAGTTTGCTGGCCAGCGCATCACGGTTGTTGCATAACAAAAAGGGCGAACCCGGGTTCGCCCTTTTTTCTTATTTACGTCGCCAGGTGGTGCCCTGCGGACCATCTTCCAGCACAATGCCGAGCGCGTTGAGCCGGTCACGTGCCACATCCGCCTGCGCCCAGTCTTTCGCCTGACGCGCGTCGTTGCGCATTTTGATCAGCTGCTCAATCTCTGCGACTTCGTCATTATTCGTCTGCGCTCCGCTCTGCAGGAACAGCTCCGGATCCTGCTGCAGGATCCCCAGCACATTCGCCAGCTCGCGCAGTCTGGCCGCCAGGCCGTCAGCCGCCGCTTTATCTTCGCTCTTCAGACGGTTCACGTCGCGCGCCATATCAAACAGTACCGAATAGGCTTCCGGCGTGTTGAAGTCATCATCCATCGCCGCCCGAAAACGCGCTTCAAACGCTTCGCCACCGGCAGGCGCTGCGCCGGTATCGGTATGCCGCAGCGCGGTGTAAAGACGCTCCAGCGCCGCGCGCGCCTGGTTAAGGTTATCTTCGCCGTAGTTAAGCTGGCTGCGATAGTGCCCCGACATCAGGAAGTAACGTACCGTTTCAGCATCATAGTGCTGCAGCACATCGCGCACGGTGAAGAAGTTGCCGAGTGATTTTGACATCTTCTCACGGTCAACCATCACCATCCCGGAGTGCATCCAGTAATTGACATAGGGACCGTCGTGCGCGCAGGTGGACTGCGCCACTTCATTTTCGTGATGCGGAAACATCAGGTCAGAGCCGCCGCCGTGAATATCAAAGTGGCTGCCAAGCTGCCTGCAGTTCATGGCAGAGCACTCAATGTGCCAGCCAGGGCGGCCGTTGCCCCACGGCGATTCCCACGATGGCTCATCGGCTTTGGACATCTTCCACAGCACGAAATCCATCGGGTTGCGTTTTACGTCTGCCACTTCCACACGGGCGCCCGCCTGCAGCTGCTCCAGATCCTGACGCGACAGCGCGCCATAATCGGTATCGCTCAGCACGTCAAACATCACATCGCCGTTGTCCGCCACATAGGCGTGACCGCGCTCAATCAGCCGCTGCACCAGCTCGATAATTTCCGCGATATGGCGCGTGGCACGCGGTTCCAGATCCGGTGGCAGAATGCCCAGTGCGGCAAAATCCTGGTGCATCTCCGCAATCATGCGGTTGGTCAGCGTCTCAATGGTTTCGCCATTTTCGTTAGCGCGGCGAATAATTTTGTCATCAATATCAGTGATATTACGCACATACTTCAGCTGATAGCCAATATAGCGCAGGTAGCGCGCCACCACGTCAAATGCCACAAACGTACGCCCATGGCCGATATGACAGAGGTCGTAAACCGTAATACCACACACGTACATGCCGATTTCACCAGCATGAATAGGTTTAAATTCCTCTTTCTGTCGACTCAGGGTGTTATAGATCTTTAGCATTGAACGGTTCCGTTTTTATCGTGTGCGGGAGACGCCTTCTTTGGTAGCCTGATATTGTGCCGTATTTTTCTGACTTGTGCATCGCTGAGATACCAGATGCCGTTGCCTTGCTGACGCGTTCCGGGAAATTATGATATAAGAGGCGTCGACAAAATGCCCGTCCGCATGCGAACGCGGCAACTGATACTGAATACAACCTCCACAGGACGAATATAATGGTCACTTTCCAGACGAACCATGGCGATATCGTAATCAAAACCTTTGATGATAAAGCGCCGGCCACCGTACAGAACTTCCTGGACTACTGCCGTGAAGGTTTTTATGACAACACTATTTTCCACCGTGTCATCAATGGCTTTATGGTTCAGGGCGGCGGTTTCGAACCGGGCATGAAGCAGAAAGCCACTAAAGCTGAAATTCGCAACGAAGCGAACAACGGCCTGAAAAACACCAAAGGCACGCTGGCGATGGCGCGTACCCAGGCACCGCACTCGGCAACCGCACAGTTCTTCATCAACGTTGCTGACAACGACTTCCTGAACTTCCGTGACGAAAGCCTGCAGGGCTGGGGCTACTGCGTGTTTGCTGAAGTGGTTGAAGGCATGGACGTGGTTGAGAAGATCAAAGCGGTGAAAACCGGCCGCAGCGGTATGCATCAGGACGTGCCGACCGAAGACGTTGTCATCCAGAAAGTGACCGTCAGCGAGTAATGTCGCGTACGCTGTTTATCGCAGATCTGCATCTGTGTCAGGAAGAACCGGCAATTACTGCCGGTTTTCTGCATTTTTTGCAGGGTGAAGCGCGTGAGTGCGAGGCGCTTTACATCCTGGGCGATCTGTTTGAAGCCTGGATTGGCGATGACGATCCCAATCCGCTGCATCAGCAGATCGCCGCTGCCCTGCGCGCGCTGCCGGTGCCGGTGTTTTTTATTCACGGCAACCGCGATTTTCTGCTGGGCAAACGCTTTGCCCAGGCCAGCGGCATGACGCTATTGCCAGAGGAGCAGGTGCTGGAGCTGTATGGTCAGCGCGTGCTGATTATGCACGGTGACACGCTCTGCACCGACGATGCTGGCTATCAGCGTTTTCGCGCAAAGGTGCACCAGCGCTGGCTGCAGCGGCTGTTTCTGGCGCTGCCACTGCGTCTGCGGTTGCGCATCGCGGCCAGAATGCGCGCCGGCAGCCAGCAGGCGAACCAGCATAAATCGCAGTCCATTATGGATGTGAACCCGCAGGCGGTGGCGGCAGCCATGCAGCGCCAGCAGGCCCCGCTGCTGATCCACGGCCATACGCACCGGCCGGAAATTCATACGCTCTCTCTGAATGGCCTTCCCGCGCAGCGCGCCGTCCTTGGGGCGTGGCACGATGCAGGTTCCATGATCCAGCTTGACGCCAGCGGCGTAAAACTGATCGCTTTCCCCTTCTGATTGCGCGGGTACAATTGCCCGTTTTCTGGCCGCGCAACCGTTTTCCTTGCTGCTATCTCATGCTATTCTCTGTGCCCTTCTTACCTGCCTCACCGGCCAGGTTCGTCTGTCTATTCACAGGAGTTGACCGCATGTCATCCACCGCCGCCCCGGCCCGTATCGCCATCGTCATGGGTTCCAGAAGTGACTGGGCTACCATGCAGTTCGCCGAGGAAATTCTCAACAGCCTGGACGTTCCCTTTCACGTGGAGGTGGTCTCTGCCCACCGCACCCCGGACAAGCTGTTCAGTTTTGCTGAAGGTGCCGCCGCACAGGGCTACCAGGTGATCATTGCGGGCGCCGGCGGTGCTGCGCATCTGCCCGGCATGATCGCAGCAAAAACGCTGGTGCCGGTGCTGGGCGTACCGGTGCAGAGCGCCGCGCTGAGCGGTGTTGACAGCCTCTACTCGATTGTTCAGATGCCGCGCGGCATTCCGGTGGGGACGCTGGCCATTGGTAAAGCGGGCGCAGCCAACGCGGCGCTGCTGGCCGCACAGATCCTGGCCACCCACGATGCGGCACTGGCGTCGCGTCTTAGCGCGTGGCGCCAGGCGCAGACCGATGAGGTGCTGGAGAATCCGGATCCGCGGGGTCAGTCATGAAGCCGGTATGCGTATTGGGTAACGGTCAGCTGGGCCGTATGCTGCGCCAGGCGGCTGAGCCGCTGGGTATTGCGGTCTACCCGGTGGGACTGGATGCGGAGCCCGCCTCGCTGCCCATTGCAGAGAGCGTGATCACCGCCGAGATTGAACGCTGGCCGGAAACCGCCCTGACGCGCGAGCTTGCCCGCCACCCCGCGTTTGTGAATCGCGATATCTTCCCGCGTCTTGCCGATCGTCTGACGCAGAAGCAGCTGCTGGATGAGCTTGGTCTGGCTACCGCACCGTGGCAGCTGCTGGCCGCGCCTGATGAGTGGCCGGCGGTGTTTGAGAAGCTGGGCGAACTGGCGATTGTCAAACGCCGCACCGGCGGTTATGACGGCCGCGGCCAGTGGCGGCTGCGGGCGGGTGAAACAGCGACCTTACCCGCTGAGTGCTACGGCGAATGCATTGTCGAACAGGGCATTAATTTCAGCGGTGAAGTATCGCTGGTAGGCGCGCGCGGTCAGGATGGCAGCATGGTGTTCTACCCGCTGACGCATAACCTGCACGAAGAGGGCATTCTGCGCACCAGCGTGGCGTTTCCGCAGGCTGACGCCACGCAGCAGCAGCAGGCGGAAACCATGCTCAGCGCCATTATGCAGGCGCTGGATTACGTGGGCGTCATGGCGATGGAGTGCTTTATCACGCCGCAGGGGCTGCTGATTAATGAGCTGGCGCCGCGCGTCCACAACAGCGGTCACTGGACGCAGAACGGCGCGTCCATCAGCCAGTTTGAGCTGCATCTGCGCGCCATCCTCGGTCTGCCGCTGCCGCAGCCGGCGGTATTTGCACCGTCAGTGATGGTGAACCTGATCGGCAGCGACGTAAATCATGCCTGGCTGACGCAGCCGCTGGTGCACCTGCACTGGTATGGCAAAGCGGTACGCCCCGGCCGCAAGGTGGGACACCTGAACCTCACCGACAGCGAGCCGTCACGTCTTGCCGCTGCCCTGCACGCGCTGCAGCCGCTGCTGCCGCCGGAATATGCCTCAGGCCTCGCCTGGGCGCAGGCAAAGCTCTGATTTGCTGGCGGGGCCCCTCAGCCTGAGGGCCCCCGGTTACGCCGCGTCAAAGCGCCGGAACAGCGCTTTTCCTTTCAGCAGTTGCACCCCCAGCCAGCCGCCGCACAGCGACAGCAGAAGCGCCCCGCACAGCGGTAGCGCAAACCACAGCGTCCAGTCGGGCTGCCAGGGAAAATCAAAGATTTTACGCTGCAGTGCCCATAGTGCGGCCTCTGCACCCAGCGCAGCCGCTATTCCGGAAACCACGCCGAGCAGAGCAAACTCACACCACAGCGTGCCGCGCAGCAGCCGCCTGCTCGCCCCCAGCGTGCGATAGACCACCAGCTCCTGACGGCGCTGACGCATGCCAATCTGGATCTGCGCCAGCAGCAGCAGGACACCACACAGCGTCACCAGCACCACCATGATTTCCAGCGCCTGGCTCACCTGCGCCAGCACCTGGCCAATCTGTTTCATGATGCTGCCAATATCGAGCAGACTCAGCGTCGGAAACGCCCGGTTCAGCTGCGCCAGCAGCGCCGGGTCGTTCGCCATGCGAAAGCTGGTCAGCCAGGTCTGCGGCTGCTGATCCAGCGCACCGGGTGGAAAGATAAAGAAGAAGTTGGGCCGCAGACTCTCCCAGTCCACCTTACGCAGACTGCTGATGCGTGCGCTGAACTGCTGAGTATCACCGCTGAAAGTCAGCGTATCACCTGGCTTAACGCCCAGTCGCTGCGCCAGCTCCGCTTCAATCGAAACTTCCCCTGCCCGCGGGGGCCAGCTGCCGGCCAGCAGCGGGTTATGATCCGGCCGCTGCGCCTGCCAGGTCAGATTGAGTTCGCGGTTCAGCGCATTATCCTGACGGGGATCGGCCGCTTTGCCGTTCAGTTCAACCAGACGCGCGCGCACCACGGGATAAAAGGTTTCCGGTTTGATCTGATGCTGCTGCAAAAAATCGCGCACCTGCGGCACCTGCGCCTGCGTAATATTCAGCAGAAAATAGTTTGGCGCATCCGGCGGCAGCTGCTGCTGCCAGCGATCGAGCAGATCGCCGCGCATAACCAGCAGCAGCGCCAGCAGCATAAAAGAGAGTGAGAACGCGGCCAGCTGGCTCAGCGTCATTGCCGGCTGTCGCAGCAGACGATTAATTGCCAGCCGCAGTGCCAGGTTACGCACCACCAGCCGGCGCAGCAGCAGCAGCGTACCCCAGCCCAGCACAGCGAGCAGCAGCGCCAGCAGCAGCACGCCGGTGAGCAGCGCCCAGAGCATTTTGCTCCCCCCCAGCAGCAGTGCCAGCAATGCAACCACCACCAGCGCCATTACCGGCAGATAGAGGCGCAGCGGCCAGACGCGCGCCACCGCATCGCGTCGCAGTACGCGCAGCGGCTGGGTAGCCATCAGCAGACGATAAGGACGCAGCCCCACCAGCAGGGAGATAACAAACAGGGTGCCCAGCGCCCAGAACCATGGCCAGAGGCTGGCGGCTGGCAGTGACGCAGGCAGCACCGGCTTCAGCATAGTAAGCAGCAGCAGTTCGATCCCCTGCCCCAGCGCGCTGCCGGTTATGCCCGCTAACAGCAACACCGCCAGCCACTGACCGATAATCAGCCGCTGCAGCGCACGCCGCGTGGCCCCCAGCGTTTTCAGCACCGCCACCAGATCGTAACGGCTGCGACAGTAGTGGCTCATCGCTACCGCCACGGCTGCGATGGCCAGCAGCAGCGTCAGCAACGCTGAGAGCAGCAGAAACTGCTGCGCACGCTGCATGGAGCGGCCCAGCGCATCCTCTGAATTTTCCGTACTTATCCAGCGTTCGCCCGCTTTAAGGCGCGGTTCAATCCAGCGATCGTAGCGCGCCAGCGGGGTCGCATCGCCGGAAAACTTATAGCGCCAGCTCAGGCGGCTGCCGGGCTGAATGGCACCGGTTTTCTCAACATCGGCAAGGTTCATTAACAGACGAGGCGCCGTCTGGAAGGGATTAAACCCGCTGTCCGGCTCCTGAATTACCGTACCGGCAATACGCAGCGTGGCGTCGCCGACCTCTATCGGCTCGCCGACGCGCAGATCCAGCAGCGCCAGCAAACGCGGTGCGACCAGCACGCTGCCCGCAACCGGACGCAGGCCCGGGGGCTCAGTCTGCAGCGTACCAAACATCGGATAGGCGTTATCCACCGCTTTGACATCTGCCAGCTGCGGCGTCTCCTGCGCAAAGGTCATGGTGGTGAAGCTGAGCTGACGACTGATCGCTAACCCCTCCTCACGCGCCTGTGTCAGCCAGGCTTCCGGCACCGGCCGGCTGCTGCGCAGCGTACGATCGCCCGCCATAAAATCGCGGCTCTGCTGGCTGAGTCCTTTCTCCATGCGATCGCTGATGGATCCCAGCGCCAGCATGCAGGCCACCGCCAGCGTCAGCGCCAGCCAGACGATCAGCAGCGAAGGCGAGCGCCATTCGCGCCAGAACCAGCGCCAGATCATGCTTCCTCCCACAGCTTGCCGTCACGCAGCCGCAGCCGCCGATCGCAGCGCGCTGCCAGCTGCTCATCGTGAGTAACCAGGATCAGCGTCGTGGCGTAATCACGGTTGAGCGAGAACAGTAAATCGGCAATGCGCTCTCCGGTCTGACGATCCAGATTACCGGTGGGTTCATCCGCAAACAGCAGGCCGGGACGCCCGCTAAACGCGCGTGCCAGCGCCACCCGCTGCTGTTCGCCCCCTGAGAGCTGCGCCGGCAGATGATGCAGGCGTGCTTTCAGGCCGAGCTGTGCCAGCAGTTCGCTGGCCTGTGCACGGCTGTCGCGGTCGCTTTCACCGCGCAGCAGCGCCGGCAGCTGTACGTTCTCCAGCGCGTTCAGCGTGGGCACCAGCATAAATGACTGAAACACAAAACCGACTTCACGGGCGCGCAGCGCCGCGCGCTGCTCTTCGTTCATGCGGTGCAGCGGCTGCCCCAGAAGGTGTACCTCGCCGCTGCTGCCATCATCCAGCCCGGCAAGGATCCCCAGCAGCGTCGACTTCCCCGATCCCGATTCGCCAATCAGCGCGAGCGTCTCGGCTGGTTTGACAACCAGCTCAACTCCGGTAAGGATTGAGAGCTGATGCTCACCCTGACCGACGGACTTAGTAAGATGATGAACCGCAACAATGTTTTCCGCTGGCATTATCCCTTCCTGTGTATGGTGCTGCTGCTGGTATCGCGCATTGCTGCGGCCGATACCCTGATGGTATTAGGCGACAGCCTGAGCGCCGGCTACCGGATGTCTGCCAGCGCCGCCTGGCCTGCCCTGCTCAGTACGCGCTGGCAGCAGCAGCCAAAAGTCGTGAACGCCAGCATCAGCGGTGATACCGCCGGCCAGGGTCTGGCCCGGCTGCCTGCACTATTAAAACAGCATCAGCCGCGCTGGGTGTTAATCGAACTGGGCGGTAATGATGGTTTACGCGGTTTTCCGCCGCAGGCTATCGCGCAGGATCTGCGTGCGATTATCAGTGCGGTAAAAGCCGCTGACGCGCAGCCGCTGCTGATGCAGATCCGGCTGCCCGCTAATTATGGACGACGATACACTGACGCGTTCAGCGCCATCTATCCGCGCCTGGCGGAAGAGTATAGCCTGCCGCTGGTACCCTTTTTTATGGAGCAGGTCTATCTGAAGCCGGAGTGGATGCAGCAGGATGGTATTCATCCCAATCCGGATGCGCAGCCGTTCATTGCCCGCATAATGGCTGACGCGCTGGCTCCGCTAGTTAAGCATGACGCACGCTGAGCCGTGCGATTTTACAGGTAAAGAAATGCAAAAATCGGTTTTGATCACCGGCTGCTCCAGCGGTATCGGGCTGGCAGCTGCCAGCGATTTGCAGGCGCGCGGCTATCACGTGCTTGCCGCCTGCCGCCGTGCGGAAGATGTCGCGCGGATGACAGCACTGGGGTATACCGGCATCCGGCTCGACCTTGATGATGCCGCGAGTGTGGATGCCGCGGCAGAACAGGTGCTGGCACTCACCGGGCATTGCCTGCACGGGCTATTTAATAACGGCGGATTTGGCCAGTACGGGCCGCTGAGCAGCGTCAGCCGCCAGCAGCTTGAGAAGCAGTTCTCCACCAATCTGTTTGGCACCCATCAGCTGACGATGCGGCTGCTGCCGGCGCTGCAGAACAGCGGCGACGGCCGCATTATCAATACCAGCTCGGTGCTGGGACTGATCTCCACCCCGGGGCGTGGTGCCTATGCCGCCAGTAAGTGGGCGCTGGAAGCGTGGAGCGATGCGCTGCGTATGGAGGTGCGCGCCAGCGGCGTGCGCGTCAGCCTGATAGAGCCGGGACCTATCGCCACGCGCTTCACCGATAACGTGCAGCAGGGTGAACAGGAGAAGCCGGTGCAGAATCCCGGTATCGCCGCACGCTTTACCCTGCCGCCGGAGGCGATTTTACCCAAACTGCGCCATGCGCTGGAGAGCCGTCACCCGCGGCTGCGCTATCCGGTGACGCTGGTGGCCTGGGGCATGAGTTTTCTGAAACGGCTGCTGCCAGGCTGGATGCTGGATCGCATTTTGCGCAGCAACTGAGCGGTAACATCAGCCAGCGCTTGAAGCGGGCCACTTTATCCCCATATTCTCTAAACACTTTCTGCCAGGAGCGTTTTTCATGTCACACGCTTTGATCACCGATATCAATGAGTCCAATCTGCAGCAGACGCTGGAGCAATCCATGCAGCTGCCGGTTCTGTTCTATTTCTGGTCTGAACGCAGTCAGCACTGCCTGCAGCTGACCCCGGTGCTGGAGCGTCTGGCACAGGAGTATGCCGGCCAGTTCCTGCTGGCAAAGCTTGACTGCGACAATGAGCCAGTGGTGGCATCTCAGTTCGGCCTGCGCTCGCTGCCCACGGTTTATCTGTTCCAGAATGGACAGCCGGTAGATGGTTTTCAGGGCCCGCAGCCGGAAGAGGCGATCCGCGCGCTGCTGGAAAAAGTTTTGCCGCGCGAAGAGGAGCTGAAAGCGCAGCAGGCCATGGAGCTGATACAGCAGAACAAGCCGCTGGAAGCGCTGCCGCTGCTGAAAGATGCCTGGCAGCTGAGTAATAAAAACAGTGAGATTGGCTTTCTGCTGGCAGAAGTGCTGATCACCCTGAACCGCAGTGATGAAGCTGAAGCGGTGCTGGATGTGGTGCCGCTGCAGGATCAGGATACGCGCTATCAGAGCCTGATTTCGCAGATCGACCTGTTGAAGCAGGCGGCGGATACGCCTGAAATTCAGCTGCTGCAGGAGCAGCTGAACGCCGAGCCGCAGAACGCTGCCCTCGCTGCTAAACTTGCATTACAGCTGCATCAGGTAGGCCGTAATGAAGAGGCGCTGGAGCTGCTGCTGGGCTTTCTGAAAAGCGATCTCGCTGCCGGTGACGGTGAAGTGCGTAAAATGTTCCAGGAGATCCTGGCCGCGCTCGGCACCGGCGACGCCCTCGCCTCGCGCTATCGCCGCCAGCTCTATTCGCTGCTCTACTGACGGGTACGCAGACGGGCCGAAGCGACTCGGCCCGGTTATCTGACAGCCAGGAGGTTATATGCTGACCGCTATTCCTGTTCTCATCGTGCTGGTGCTGGTGATTGTATGGGCCGGTATCAAGATTGTTCCGCAGGGCTATCAGTGGACGGTAGAGCGCTTCGGACGCTACACCCGTACGCTGTCGCCGGGCCTTAATCTGGTGGTGCCGTTTATGGATCGCGTGGGCCGCCGCATCAATATGATGGAGCAGGTGCTCGATATCCCCTCACAGGAGATCATCTCCAAAGACAACGCCAACGTCACCATTGATGCTGTCTGTTTTATTCAGGTTGTGGATCCGGCGCGTGCCGCCTATGAGGTCAGTAATCTGGAGCTGGCGATCATTAATCTCACGATGACTAATATTCGCACGGTCCTTGGCGGCATGGAGCTCGATGAGATGCTGTCGCAGCGTGACAATATCAATACCCGCCTGCTGCATATCGTTGATGAAGCCACGAACCCCTGGGGCGTAAAAATCACCCGCATTGAGATCCGTGATGTGCGGCCACCGCAGGAGCTGATTGCCGCCATGAATGCACAAATGAAAGCTGAACGTACCAAGCGCGCCGATATTCTGGCCGCTGAAGGCGTACGTCAGGCTGCCATACTGCGTGCTGAAGGTGACAAGCAGTCACAGATCCTGAAAGCAGAGGGTGAGCGCACTTCTGCCTTTTTACAGGCCGAGGCGCGTGAGCGGCAGGCAGAGGCGGAAGCGAACGCCACGCGCATGGTGTCTGACGCGATCGCCGCCGGTAATATCCAGGCGATTAACTACTTTGTGGCGCAGAAATATACTGATGCGCTGCAGAAAATCGGCGAAGCCGGCAACAGCAAAGTCGTGATGATGCCGCTTGATGCCAGCAGCCTGATCGGCTCGGTAGCGGGCATCAGTGAACTGCTGAAAGAGCGTCGTCAGGAGCAGGCACCGTGATGCTGATGGAGCTGATCGCCCACCCACACTGGTTCTGGCTGACGCTTGGCGGGCTGCTGCTGGCAGCCGAAATGCTGGGCACCAGCGGCTATCTGCTCTGGTGTGGTATGGCGGCGCTGCTGGTAGGGCTGGCCGAGTGGCTGTGGCCTTTCTCCTGGGCTGGCCAGGGGCTACTGTTTGCCGCGCTGACCCTATTGAGCGCGCTGGGCTGGTATGGCTGGATGCGACATCAGGCTGGGCAGCAGCAGCCAAACACGCTGAACCAGCGCGGTAAAGAGCTGATTGGCCGGCAGCTAACGCTGGAGGCACCGCTTAAAAGTGGTATCGGCCATGTACAGATTGGTGACAGCAGCTGGCGCGTGCAGGCAGCAGACGATTTGCCAGCGGGCACGCGGGTGACCGTCACGGCGGTTGAAGGGATCACGCTGCTGATTCAGCCGCGCTTGCCACCGGTGTGACCGCAGCAGCCCGCCAGCTGATCAATTATCGGGCACTCGGCGCCCTCATCGCCGGGACACGCCTCTGCCAGCGACAGCAGGCGCGCCCGCATGGCGTGCAGCTCTTCAATATGTGCCGCAATTTCATCAGCCTTCTGCAGCGTGCGCGCTTTGACATCCGCACTGTGCCGCGCAGGATCGTTGAACAGCGCCACCAGCTCGCGGCACTCATCCAGCGTAAAGCCAACCTGGCGCGCCTGGCGCAGCAGGTGCAGCTCTTCCAGATGGCGTTCGTCATAATGCCGGTAGCCATTTTCGCTACGCAGCGGCGGTGTCACGATCCCTTTCTCTTCATAAAAGCGGATCGCTTTACTGGTCAGCCCGGTTTTTCTGGCGACGTCGCTGATATTCATGCTGGCTCCTTGACCTTCCCCCGAATGGAAGGTTTACGCTTATAACTACTGCAACCGGTGCAGCCGGTCAACTCTGTTCATTAAGGAGACCATGATGTCAGATATACAAACACTCGCGCTGGAGGGACTTTCCTGCGGCCACTGCGTCAAACGGGTTAAAGAGGCGCTGGAACAGCGCAGCGACGTGGAGCAGGCGGAGGTCACGCAACAGCAAGCGCGCGTGACCGGCGCTGCCAGCGCCAGCGATCTGATCGCCACTGTGGAGCAGGCTGGCTACCACGCCACGCTGCAGCCTGAGGCTACCTCCCCAAAGCCTGATCCGTTGACAGCTCAGGAGCCGCCGCCGGAGGCGCTGACAACGGCCTCTCAGCCGGCAGAAGCGGCGCTGCCGGTACAGCATCTGCTGATAGCAGGCATGAGCTGTGCCAGCTGCGTCAGCCGGGTAGAGAACGCGCTGCGCGCGGTACCCGGTGTCACCGAAGCGCGCGTTAACCTCGGCGAACGCAGCGCGCTGGTGCTGGGCGAAGTTAACGCACCGGCGCTGATTGCCGCCGTGGAGGGTGCAGGCTACAGCGCTGAAGCGATCGAAGATGAGCAGCGCCGGCGCGAGCGTCAGCAGGCGAGCGCGCGTCAGGCGATGCGTCGCTTCAGCTGGCAGTCGGCGCTGGCGCTGGGTTTTGGCATTCCGATGATGTTCTGGGGGATGGCAGGCGATCACATGATGCTGACGCCAGCGAATCAGACGCTGTGGCGTACGCTGGGCGCCGTTACGCTGCTGGTAATGATCATTGCCGGTGGCCACTTTTACCGCAGCGCCTGGCGCAGCCTGCGATTTGCCACGGCCACTATGGATACGCTGGTGGCGCTCGGCACCGGCGCCGCCTGGCTCTACTCCATGAGCGTGGCGCTGTGGCCGGAATTTTTTCCGGTGCAGGCACGCCATCTCTATTTTGAAGCCAGCGTGATGATCATCGGTCTGATTAACCTTGGGCACGCGCTGGAGCAGCGTGCCCGTCAGCGCGCCTCGCGGGCGCTGGAGCGGCTGCTGGATCTGACCCCGGCTCAGGCGTGCGTGGTTACCGACCAGGGTGAGCAGCAGCTGCCGCTGAGCGCCGTCACCGCCGGTATGACCCTGAAACTGGTCACCGGCGATCGGGTGCCGGTGGACGGCGACGTCACGCAGGGTGAAGCCTGGTGCGATGAAGCGATGCTTACCGGCGAAGCCGTGCCGCAGGAGAAAGCGCCTGGCAGTAAGGTTTATGCCGGCACGGTGGTGCAGGATGGCACGCTGCGCTTTGTGGCCAGCGCCACCGGCAGTCACACGACGCTGGCGCGTATTATCAATCTGGTACGTCAGGCACAAAGCAGCAAACCGGAGATAGGTCGCCTCGCCGATCGCATCTCTGCCGTCTTTGTACCGGTCGTCGTGGCAATTGCGCTGCTGAGCGGGCTTACCTGGTATCTGGTCGGGCCGCAACCGCAGCTCGCCTATGCGCTGGTAATTATTACCACCGTCCTGATTATCGCCTGTCCCTGTGCGCTGGGACTGGCCACGCCGATGTCGGTTATCGCCGGTACCGGCCGGGCGGCAGAACTGGGTATTCTGGTGCGCGATGCTGACGCGCTGCAGCACGCCAGCGAAACCAATACGATAGTATTTGATAAAACCGGTACGCTGACGCTGGGATCGCCGCAGATCGGCGAGATCTGCCGCTATGCAGACTGGGATCAACAGCAGATCCTGCAGGCGGCAGCAGAGCTGGAGCAGGGATCCACGCATCCGCTGGCCAGTGCGATCCTCGCTGCCGCGCCGCAGCCGCCGGCCGCAGAGATCACCCGCTTCCGGACGCTGCGCGGCAGGGGCGTGAGCGCGCAGGTGGCAGGCCAGACTCTGCTGCTGGGCAATACGACCCTGCTCGATGAGCAGCAGATTAACTATGACGCCGCGCGGGCAGATATCGCACGCATCGCTGCAACGGGTGCCACGCCGGTGCTGCTGGCCGATGCGCACCAGCTGCTGGGCCTGCTCGCGCTGCGCGATAACCTGCGACCAGAGAGCAAAGCTGTGCTGCAGCGTCTGCATCAGGCTGGCTACCGGCTGGTGATGCTGACGGGCGATCATCAGGCCACCGCCAGCGCAATCGCCGCTGAAGCGGGAATTGATGAAGTGATTGCCGGCGTGCTGCCAGAGGGCAAGGCAGAAGCCATAAGCCGCCTGCAGCAGCAGGGATGCCGGGTCATGATGGTAGGTGACGGCATTAACGATGCGCCGGCGTTAGCACAGGCGGATACCGGTATTGCAATGGGCAACGGCAGCGATGTGGCGGTAGAAACCGCGGCGCTGACGCTGATGCGTAACGACCTGCACGGTGTGGCGGATGCACTGGCTATTTCACAGGCCACGCTGCGTAATATGCGTCAGAATCTGCTGGGCGCATTTGTGTATAACAGCCTGGGCATTCCGATTGCAGCGGGCGTACTCTATCCCTTTACCGGCCTGCTGCTGAGTCCGATCGTCGCAGGGGCAGCAATGGCCCTCTCTTCTATCACCGTGGTCAGCAATGCAAACCGCCTGCTGCGTTTTACTCCGCCCGGGCGGCAATAGCAGCCAGCGCGCTGTTTTTAGCCGGCATAAATCGCTAGCATGGGCGTTTTACCCTAATAGGAGCGGACATGAACAGCTCTATCTGGCAACGTCTCTGGCAGCGGATCGCCGCGCTTTTTCCGTCTGCCTACCGCTGGCCGGCAATGGATATGCGCCTGGGCGACCGGCAGCTGCATCTGACCGGCAGTATTCATATGGGGACGCGCAACATGCAGCCTCTGCCGGCCGGGCTCTTGCGCCAGCTGCAGAAAGCGGATGCGCTGATTGTGGAAGCGGATATCACGCGTGGCGGCTCTCCCTTTGCCGATACAGCAGATTTACCGCCGCTGCACACCCGGCTGGATAGCGCCACACTGACGCGGCTGCAGACGCTGTGCAGGGATTTGGGGCTGGAGAGTACGCTGTTTGATACCCTGCCCTGCTGGCAGATAGCGCTGATGCTGCAGGCGCACCAGGCGCAGCGGCTCGGACTGCGTCCGGAGTATGGTATCGATTATCAGCTGCTGCAGGCAGCAAAGGCCGCAGACAAGCCGGTCATTGAGCTGGAGGGGCCGGAGACGCAGATCGCGCTGCTGAAATCCCTGCCGCAGGAGGGCCGGGCGCTGCTGGTGGACACGCTTGAGCACTGGCATACTAATGCACGCCTGCTGCAGACGATGATCAGCTGGTGGCTTGAAGCGCCCCCCGCGCAGCAGCCGGTGTCGCTGCCCGCCACGTTTGGCGGTGAGCTGAGCGATACGCTGATGCGCAACCGTAATCAGCAATGGCGTGAACAGCTGCTGGCGCTGCCATCCGGTCGCTATCTGGTTGCCGTTGGCGCACTTCATCTTTATGGCGATGATAATCTGCCCGGTTTGCTGAAACAGAAGCAGACGTAGCCAGACGCCTGGCCGCACAGGCCTGGCAGAAGGATAAGATAAAAAAAGAAGGCCGATATCACTATCGACCTGTCAAAGAGGAATTTGTTTATGATTTTGGTTATCGCCAGGGTAAGTGGCGCGGGATAATTCTCGCGCAAAGTTCAGATTTTCGCCACTGTTATTACTGCAATCTTTGAGAAGAATTTTTGTCGTAAGGATTAACGATGACCCCTGCAGTCAAACTTCTGGAAAAAAATGGCGTGGCGTTTACGCTGCACCCCTATGAGCATGACAGTCATGAAACGAACTTCGGCGATGAAGCGGTGCGCAAGCTCAATCTTGATGCGCGGCAGGTGTTTAAAACGCTGCTGGTCGCGCTGAACGGTGATGCGAAAGCGCTGGCAGTGGCGGTTACGCCGGTTGCGTCCCAGCTTGATCTAAAAAAAGTGGCAAAAGCGCTGGGCGCAAAGCGAGCAGAGATGGCCGATCCGCAGCTGGCGCAGCGCGTCACCGGCTACCTGCTGGGCGGCATCAGTCCGCTGGGCCAGAAAAAACGCCTGCCAACGGTGATCGACCGGCAGGCATCAGCGTTTGACACGATTTTTATCTCCGGCGGCAAACGCGGTCTCGACATTGAACTGGCCGCGCAGGATCTGGCGCGGCTGCTGAATGCCACCCTGGCTGACGTGGCACGCGGCGATTAATCGGGCTGCTGCGCGCAAAGCTGATCGATCATCCAGCGCCCGGCCGGGCCGGGCGGATTGCGCCGCGACCAGACCACATCCACTGCGATATGCTGCGGCCAGCCGGGAACGCAAAGCTCTTTCAGAACCTGATGGCCAAACTGCTCCACCAGCCAGCGCGGCAGCACGCTCCAGCCAAACCCCTGCTCCGCCATCTCCAGCAGCAGCAGATACGTCGGCGCTGACCAGGTTCGCCCCGCCGCCGGCAGCGGTCCGCGCGTCTGTACCCAGGTGTTCAGCCGCAGCTGCCGCAGCGCGCTGAGCTGCGCTTCACTTACCTGATCCTGCTGCGCCAGCGCGTGGTCCTGATGCAGGAAAATTGCCATCTGCGCCTCCACCTGCAGCCGGGCCACCGCCAGATCGGGCGGCAGCACGGGCTGCGTGCGAACCACGCCCAGATGCACCCGCCCCGCCTGCAGCAGATCCAGCACATCCTCATCCTCTGCGATCATGCATTCAAAGTCGATGTCGGGGTAGCGGGCATCAAACCGCGTCAGCAGATGTTCATGGTGGTCGGCCTGCCAGAAATCGGAAATAGCCAGACTCAGGCGCGGCTCTACGCCCTGCGACAGGCGCAGCGCCAGCTCATCCAGCCGCTGACTGGCGGCCAGAATCTGCTGCACCTGAGCCAGCGCGCGCTCACCCTGCGGCGTCAGCACCGGCTGACGGCCGCGACGGTCAAACAGCGTAAAACCTAAATCAATTTCCAGGTTAGCAATGGCAGCGCTGATGGTGGACTGGCTTTTTGCCAGCGCGCGGGCGGCGGCAGAGAAAGAGCCGCTTGCAACGGTCTGGACAAAAGCCTCAAGGGATTCCGGAGAGTATTTCATGGTTTACCATCGCTTTTTTCGATAGACGCTCATTTTATCTCAGATGCGTGCAGTGCGAAAATGCGCGTGATTACGTAACCGGAGGTTATTTATGCGTACCCGTTCGCTGAAAGAACGTATTCTTCACGCCGTGGGCTTTGAGGGCCTGGCTATTGTGACCATCGCGCCGCTGGCAGCATGGATTATGGATAAGCCGCTGTTCCAGATGGGCACGCTGGCAATCGCACTCTCTACCGTCGCGATGCTGTGGAACATGATCTATAACACGCTGTTCGATCGCATCTGGCCGCCGCATCAGAAACGCGGGCTGGGGCTGCGCGCCCTGCATGCGCTCTGTTTTGAAGGCGGATTCATTCTGATTGGTCTGCCGATTGCCGCCGGCATGCTGCATATTTCGCTGCTTAACGCGTTTTTGGTAGAGGTGGGCTTTTTTCTGTTTTTCCTGCCTTACACCATGGTTTACAACTGGGTCTGGGATAAGCTGCGCCTGCGCTGGTTTGCGCAGGCGTCGTGCCGCGCGTGATGCAGGGACCACGCTGCCTCCCGGCGGAAGCAGCGTGGTCATTCTCCCTTAATCCTGCGCCGCGCGTGGCCAGATCCACGCCAGGAACATACGCGGATAACTGCGCTTACGCTGTTTTTCCAGCGCCCTGTCGCGCTCCCGCACCTGCTCATCGGTCAGATGTACTATGGCTGGTGGCACAAAATCAGCGGTTTTCAGCGGCGAATGCTGAGTGACGTAGTCGCGCAGCACATCAGCATCGCGCAGACCGCTATTACGGTAGCCTGCCAGCGTCGTCAGCTGCGGATAGCCATCGCCGCCGCTGGCGTTAAAGCTGTTAGTGGCGAGGCGATAGGTCTTCTTCTTCTCCAGCGGCTTCCCGTTGATTTTGACATCACTGACTGATTTACCATCGGCCACCAGGCTGACGCCAGCTAACTGAGCAAAGCCGCCGGAGTTGGTTTTAATATTCGCCACGCGGGCAAGATAGTCCTGCAGCGCCTCACCGCTCAGCGTGACCGACACCACCTGATTGCCAAACGGCTGCACCTGCAGCAGATCGCGCAGGCGCAGTTCGCCTGCTGCCAGCGACGTGCGGATGCCGCCGCCGCTGATCACTCCCACATCTGCTTTGGTCGCGGCCATCTGCGCACGCAGGATCAGCTGTGCCAGATTGGTTTGCTCAAAGCGGACTTTATTGCGCTCGCCGACAAACAGCCCGTCACTGCGGCCAACGGCTACATCCAGCTGTTTACCGGCGCGCAGCTGGAAAGGCGTCAGCAGCTTCATCATCGCCGTATTAGGGACGATCGGCTCCTGATAAGGCAGCCAGGTTTCACTGCCATCCTGATTTGTGACTTTATGCTTCAAATTAACCGGAATGAGCTGATAATTTTCCAGCGTCAGCTCGCCATTGCGAAAGGTAAAATCGCCGCGACCGACATATTTGCCCCACTCCTTAGCCTGCATGATCCAGACGCCATTTTGCCGATCGGGCTGGCAGGGCTGGCCCGGCTGGTAATCCGGAACGCTGCTGTTAGCCTGCGCCATACAGACGGCATCGTGTGAGTGGCCGCCCACGATAACACTCAGGGTGCCAGGCGGCAGACTGCGCGCCAGCTCAACGTCGCCCGGGGCGTTACTGCCGTGCTGGCCGTCGTCATAGTGCCCCATATGCGTCAGCGCGATAATCACATCGGGTTTCTCCGTTGCGCGCAGCTCTGCTACCGCTTTCAGCGTCTCTTTAACCGGATCGCGTATCTCAAGCTCTGCAACGTTTTCCGGATTGGTGATACGCAGCGTATCCGTAGTGGTCAGCCCGATAACCGCTATTTTCAGGCCCATACGGTTAAATATGGCCCAGGGCGAAAACAGTCGCCGATCGCTGCCTTTTTGATAGATATTGGCAGCGAGAAAAGGGAAACGCGCCCACTTTTGCTGCTGTTCCAGCACGCTCAGGGGCTTATCAAATTCGTGGTTTCCCAGCGCCATAGCGTCATAGCCAACCAGATTCATGCCGCGAATGTCAGGCTCTGCATTCAGTAAATCTGACTCCGGCACGCCGGTGTTAATATCCCCGGCAGAGAGGATGAGTGCCCCTCCTCCGCGCGCCTGTACATCATAACGCTGCTGGTCCATCAGGGTCTTTTGTGCTGCCAGCCCATACTCACCCTGTGCGTTACTCCAGAAATGGCCATGATGATCGTTGGTATGCAGGATGCTGAAACGATAGCTGCGATCGGTTTGCCACGCCTGCGCCAGCATCGGCACCAGCAAAACCAGCAGCGCCAGCCAGGGCTTTTTAGGGGTAAGTAACAACACAACGCTCTCCTTGTTCGGTTTTTTCCACCACATCGTGGACCTGACAGATTTCTGCCCTCTGTGTCGCACAGTTCTTGCCTTAACTCAAGCCGAAAGGCAGTATCCGCTGCTATTTTCATCTGTTCTGCCCGACAGGGCGCACCGGCAATGCTGCGCTTTTTAGCGCTGCCGTAATGCATTATCGCTATCTGCAGGCCAGGATAACTGCCGAAAATAGCGCTTCGGCACGTTTTTCATTGCATTTTTTCAGTTTATTCAGCTTTCATCCCGCAATTGTCTAAACGCTGCAGCAGGATTTGCATTACACTTGGTTGTTACAAGCGGACACATTTGCACACAAGGAGACAGGCATGCATCACACCACACCGTTGATCACCACTATTGTCGGGGGCCTGGTCCTCGCGTTTCTCCTTGGCATGCTGGCCAACCGCCTGCGCATCTCTCCGCTGGTAGGCTATCTGGTTGCCGGCGTGGTCGCGGGCCCTTTTACGCCAGGCTTTGTTGCGGATACCAATCTGGCACCTGAACTGGCAGAGCTGGGCGTGATTCTGCTGATGTTTGGCGTCGGACTGCACTTCTCACTGAAAGATCTGATGGCGGTAAAGTCGATCGCCATTCCCGGCGCCGTGGCGCAAATTGCGGTGGCGACGCTGCTGGGAATGGGGCTCTCCTGGACCATGGGCTGGTCATGGATGACCGGCCTGGTGTTTGGCCTGTGTCTCTCTACGGCCAGTACCGTAGTGCTGCTGCGGGCGCTGGAGGAGAGACAGCTGATTGACAGCCAGCGCGGCCAGATCGCGATCGGCTGGCTGATTGTGGAAGACCTGGTCATGGTGCTGACGCTGGTGCTGCTGCCTGCCATCGCCGGTATGCTGGAGCAGGGCAATGCCAGCCCGACCCTGCTGGCATGGGATCTGCTGCTGACCATCGGTAAAGTGGCCGCCTTTATGGTGCTGATGATGGTGGTAGGCCGTCGCGTGATCCCGTGGATCCTGGCAAAAAGCGCGGCTACCGGCTCGCGTGAACTCTTTACCCTGTCGGTGCTGGCGCTGGCGCTGGGTATCGCCTTTGGTGCAGTAGAGTTCTTTGATGTCTCCTTCGCCCTTGGCGCCTTCTTCGCCGGCATGGTGCTGAACGAATCCGAGCTGAGCCACCGCGCGGCACGCGACACGCTGCCGCTGCGCGACGCCTTTGCCGTGCTGTTCTTTGTCTCAGTCGGCATGCTGTTTAACCCGATGATCCTGATTGAACAGCCGCTGGCGGTACTGGGCGCGCTCGCCATCGTGGTACTGGGTAAATCAATCGCCGCCTGGGCGCTGGTCACTCTGCTGGGGCACTCACGCCGCACCGCGCTGACCATTTCGGTCAGCCTGGCGCAGATTGGTGAATTTGCCTTTATTCTTGCCGGCCTCGGCATTTCACTCGATTTGCTCAGTGAAGAGGGGCGCAACCTGGTGCTGGCGGCGGCTATTCTGTCGATTATGCTGAATCCTATCCTCTTCTCGCTGCTGGAGCGCTACCTGGATAAAACTGAAACCGCTGAAGAGCAGACGCTGGAAGAGGCGATGGCGGAAGAGAAACAGATCCCGGTGGATATCTGTAATCACGCGGTGATTGTGGGTTATGGACGCGTCGGCAGCCTGCTGGGGCAGCAGCTGCTGGAAGCAGATATTCCGCTGGTGGTGGTGGAAAATTCCCGTCCGCGCGTTGAAGCGCTGCGTGAACAGGGTATCAGAGCGGTGCTGGGCAATGCAGCACGCGCAGAGACTATGGAGCTGGCGCGGCTTGACTGCGCCCGCTGGCTGCTGCTGACCATCCCGAATGGCTATGAAGCGGGTGAAGTGGTGGTGGCCGCACGTGAGAAACGCCAGGATATTGAGATTATCGCCCGTGCACATTATGACGATGAGGTCGCCTATATTATGGATCGCGGAGCGAATCAGGTCGTGATGGGCGAGCGTGAAATTGCCAGCAGCATGCTGAATGTGCTGAAAAAAGAGATCGAGGTGGAACCCATTTCCCGCGAATGCCCGATTTAATCGTGACAGTTTCTGCCCGATTATCCCGCAAGGTAACCGGGCAGAAACAGCAATCGCTTACTGCAGGGAGCGCAGTGATGCGCCCCTTTTTACCGAATGGTTATCTGTCCCAGTAAGACTCTTCCAGGCTATCTTCCCGCTCCGGCAGGCCGCGCGTCAGGCGCGGTGAATGCTGATTCAGCACCTGATAACTGACGCGGTTAGCGTATTTACACACCTGCGCCAGCGAAGAGTAGGTCAGATATTCACGTGCGTGCTTGCTGGAGTTGGGTACCTTGAGGCGATGAAAGTTATTCGCCGTGATATCGTGCAGCAGCGCCGCCAGCGCCCCGTCACCGGCGCCGTTGGTATTCATGATCTTTTCCGGGCCGCCCATATAAGGCGCGATATGCGAAAAGATGCGCAGCGGCTGCTGACAATCCTGCTGGCGCATCGCCCGGCTGAACTCATACTGGTTAAATTCCGCAATCGCGCCCGGCAGCAGCGGGTGATTCGTTTTACGTTTAAATTCATCTTCGGTAAAGCCCGCCATGTAGAGCCCGGTCGGCCCGGCGGTGCAGAGCACCAGATCGACCCACTCCAGCGCCATATCGGCTGCCAGCAGCGGATCCTGTTCACCGGTCAGCGCAAACGCCTCTTCTTCATTCATCGCGACAATAGAGACGTGATCGCGCAGGAAATCGCGCCAGAACTGCGGGTTATCCTGAATGACATATTTTGTACCCAGCGTTAATACCACCGGCACATTATGCTTTTTCGCATACGCAATGGCGCGCAGCGTGGCGTCCGGCATCGGTTCACCCGGCTGACAGCGTACCAGATAGGAGGTCAGTACCAGCGCTGACGCCCCGGCAATCACCTCTTCCGGGATACTCTCTGCCTGCAGCCGGTTCATCTGTCCCGGACTGATGGCAAAGGTTCGTTCACCGTGCTCGCCAATAAGGGTAAAGCAGCGGCCAATTGCGCCGTCCACGCCCTGCAGGAAGTTCAGATCCATACGGCTGGAGGTGTTGCAGAGATAGCGATAGGCGTAGCCGCCAATCTGGATATTATTGCACATGACACCCAGCAGCACGGAACGATCGTCAGCCAGTACTGAATAGTTGTGCAACGTGTTGCCAATGGTGCCACCGGCAAACTGATGGCTGATCAGCTGTTCGCGCATCAGCTCGTTATAAAGCGCTTCCGCCGTGGCGTCGTCAATCACCAGCGAATGACCGGCACTCAGGCCGTAGCGCTGCAGGAACGCATCATCAACTTTGGCTTCGATATCCACCAGCGTCTGGTCGATACCCACCACCCAGCTGCCCTCCTCCTGCTCCTGCTGAATAGCCTGCAGCAGCGGATCGCGCGCGTTGACGGGGAAATAGTGTTTGGATTTACGTTTGCCGGGAAATTTCATGAAAAGCAGTCATCAGGGAAAATCAGGCAGAGAAGCATATCATACTCTCTGCCTGATGCGCTTAGCGGCGCGCGTTGACCAGCTGAACCATCATCTCGATGTGTTCGTCATCCGCGTTAAGCGCGGGTATATATTCAAATTTTTCGCCGCCTGCATGCAGGAAAATTTCGCAGTTTTCACCGCTTATCTCTTCCAGCGTTTCAAGGCAGTCAGCCGCAAAGCCGGGACTCATCACCTGCACATGCTTAACGCCTTTAGCCGGCAGACTTTTCATGGTCTCATCGGTGTAGGGCATCAGCCACGGCTCACGCCCAAAGCGCGACTGGAAGGTCATCATGATTTTTTCAGGGGCAATATTCAGCGCGGCTGCCAGCGCGGCGGTGGTATCTTTACAGCGCAGCGGATAGTCATCGCCTTCATTGGCAAAACGCTGCGGAATGCCGTGATAGGAGAGTACCAGCAGATCCGGCTCGCCATGGCGGGCAAATGAGCGCTCAACAGAGGCTTTCAGCGCGGCGATATAGGCCGGATGCTCAGCATAATCGCGAATAAAGGAGACCTGCGGCAGCGAGCGCAGCGGTTTAAAGCTGCTGGCCAGACCATCCCATACGGCGGCAACGGTAGAACAGGAGAACTGCGGATAAAGCGGCAGCACAATCAGGTGCGTGACGCCCTGCTCCAGCAGACGATGCACTGCGCCGTCCAGGCTCGGCTGACCATAGCTCATGCCCAGCTCAACCGGCATGTCTACGCGCTGCGCCAGTGCCGCACGCTGCCGCTTGCTGAATACCATCAGCGGCGATCCCTCTTCCATCCAGACGGAAGCGTAGAGTTTCGACACGCGCGGCGAGCGAAACGGCAGAATAATAAAATTAAGAATGGGCCACCATAGCCAGCGCGGCGTATCAACCACGCGCGGATCGCCGAGGAACTGCTTCAGATAGCGTTTCACCGCCGGGGTGGTAGGGGCTTCAGGTGTGCCTAAGTTAACCAGCAGAACACCGGGCTTATCTTGCCTCATTGTATTTCCTTGATGTCGCAACGAAGAGTGGTGAATCGGGGGAAATTGTAGCGGAAATCACGGGCGGGAAAAGCAATTGCTGTAAAAGGGCCAGGCATCCGGCCCTTTTTGTACTTAGCCGAGGATACGGTGCAGTTCTTCACTGACGTCAGCCACCGGGCGGGTACCGTCAATTTTGTGATAGGCGGTGTTACCCGCTTCCGCTTCTTTGCTGTAGTAAGCAATCAGGGGTGCTGTCAGCTCATGATACTCAACCAGGCGCTTACGTACGGTCTCTTCCTGATCGTCTTTGCGTGTGGTCAGCTCTTCACCGGTCACATCATCTTTACCGTCCACTTTTGGTGGCTTGTTTTTGATGTGATATACGCGGCCAGATGGCGCATGTACGCGACGGCCCACAATGCGATCGACGATCAGTTCGTCCGGCACGGCAAATTCCAGCACGTAATCGACTTTGATGCCCGCTTCTTTCATGGCGTCAGCCTGCGGGATGGTGCGTGGGAAGCCATCGAGCAGGAAGCCGTTTTTGCAGTCTTCCTGCGCGATACGCTCTTTAACCAGCGCAATCACCAGTTCATCAGTCACCAGTTTACCGGCATCCATGATGGCTTTCGCCTGCTGGCCCAGTTCGGTGCCTGCTTTTACTGCGGCGCGCAGCATGTCACCCGTAGAGATCTGCGGAATACCGTAGTTCTCCATAATATACTGAGCCTGAGTGCCTTTACCTGCGCCCGGTGCCCCGAGCAGAATAATACGCATTGCGTAATTCCCCTTGCGAATCGCATTGATCAATCTATGAAGGCCAAGAACATACCATTATGACCCGCCAGCCACAAGGCAACGGGTACGCTATCACTGGCCCCTGTACTGTGACCTGCTTTGGGATTAAGCGCCAGATGGCGGATTGCTTTTAGGAATTCAGGCTACGCAGCAGCAACGCTTTCAGCTGCTTTTTCAGCGTCGCGGTGACATTCGTATGTTTACTGCCGCTGCCGCGCAGGCTGGCGGGCATCAGCAAACGTCCGCTCATCCGCCGGATCCCGGGCGGCAGGTCAACATGATGCAGTACCGGCGGCAGCTCAATCAGGGCAAACGGCAAACCGGGCTGCTGCAGTGATGAGAGAGGGAGCGGCGTCTCCAGCGTAAACCGGTCAACCAGAGCAACATTAAAGGGTTTCCACTCAGCGTGCTCCATCCTCGTCAGCGCCTGCTGCGGCGCGTTGCCCAGCGCCAGCCCCTGTTCGATCAGCCGCAGTTCGCTGCGTACCAGCGTGCTGAATTTTGTCGTGCGCAGTGCAATCAGCACCAGATCGTCGCTCAGCGCTGCGTGGCGGTTCAGGTGCGCCACAAACAGATGGGATTCGGCGATCAGCGCTTTATGCAGCGCGCTGGCAAAGGAATCGGAAGCGTCGGTCACGCCCTGACTCTGGCAGGTATCAAGCGATCGTACCCGCCCTTCCGCCAGATCCACATGCTCTATCAGCGCGATATTGCCCGCCATCATGGGGACAGCAGGCAGTACGCTCAGCTCGCTGACCGGATGGTGCGAGGCGTAGCGCGTCTGATTGCGTGCCTGCTCCTGGCGTAAAAAAAGCTGGGACAGCACGACGCGCGCAATATGCAGCGAGGGTGCAAAGAAGAGATCGTAGTTTTCCAGCCGATAGTAGCGGGATAGCTGGCTGCGCAGCCGATCGCATATCGCCGCCCTGGCAGAAGCGTATTGTGGGGCCATCGCGTAACGTTTCCCTGTATTGACTGCGAAGTAGTGCTTCCGGCAGGTAAACCGCGTGGCTGATACATAGCCAGCACGCCCCGTCAACCTGCCAGAATCTGGAGCAAAGGTTAGGGCAATGCGGCTGGACATTAAAATGATATAAACTGACAATCCCTGTTAGGTTTTTACACAAGGGACGAGTATGACCGCGCTTCCGTCACTACGGGCGCTGCGCTATTTTCATCAGGCAGCGCTGCACAGCAGTTTCAGTACGGCAGCGGAAACCCTGCATGTCACCCACAGCGCCGTCAGCCACCAGGTGCGCCAGCTGGAGAGCTGGATGGGCAAGCCGCTGTTTGTACGCACTAACGGACGCGTTAAATTAACCTCGCACGGTGAACGCCTGCTGGTCAGCTGTCAGAAAGCGTTCAGCGAACTCGCCACCAGCTGCGAAAGCATTCGTACCGGCATGCGGCATCATCTCTCTGTTTCCTGTGCGCCCAGCTTCCTCTCACAGTGGATGATCCCGCGCATCAGCAGTTTCTATCAGCGCTACCCGGATATTGACGTGCAGTTTCAGTCACTGGTCGACATTGACCAGCTGCGTAGCGAGCATACCGATGTACTGATCCTGAGCTACGAGCAGCAGCCCGATGACGACATTGAGGCCACGCTTATCAGCGATGACGCAATCGGGCCGCTCTGTGCGCCGCACTACGCCGAACACCTGCAGAGCGCGCGCGATCTGCAAACGCTGCCGCTGCTGCATGCGGATACCCGGCTGCACGCCTGGGCAGAATGGGCAAAAAACAGCGGCGTGCGGGGTGATTTCTGGCGTGGCAAACACTTTGATAATCTGATGCTGGCCATTCAGGCCGCCAGAAGCGGTCTGGGAATCATCATGGCGCCGCGGCTGCTGGTACAGCAGGAGCTGAAAGCGGGTGCGCTGATCGCACCGCTGGGCTTTGTACGCATCGATCGCGCCACCTGGATGATGGCTAAACGCTCACGCGAGCAGAATGCAGAGATCCGTCTGTTTCGCGCATGGCTTAGCGAACAGGCGCAGTGTTAAGGCAATAAAAAGGGCGCCATTAAAGACGCCCTTAGCGGTAGTTTTGCTCTCGCTGCGCGGCGTTATGCCGTCAGCAGCTGGTTCATGCGGCGGATAAACTGGTTAGGATCGTCCAGCGTGCCGCGCTCAGCCAGCAGCGCCTGATCCAGCAGCAGCTCAACCCACTCGGCAAAGCGCGTCTCATCCTGGGTGTCCGCTACGCGTTTCACCAGACCGTGCTCCGGATTGATCTCAAAGATATATTTCACTTCCGGAACATCCTGACCGGCGGCGGCAAACAGCTTCGCCATCTGCGTGGTCATTTCGTTAGCGTCAGTGGTCACGATGGCAGGCGTATCGGTCAGACGATGCGTCAGACGCACTTCTTTTACGCGTTCACCCAGCAGAGTTTTCACGCGCTCAACAAACGGCTCCAGCGCTTTTTCTGCCTCTTTCTGCTCTTCGGTCTCTTCATCCGCCAGCTTGCTCAGCGACTCATCGGCTTTGCTTACCGACTGGAACGTTTTGCCGTCGAACTCGGTGAGATAACTCATCATCCACTCATCGATGCGGTCAGAGAGCAGCAGCACCTCAATGCCTTTCTTACGGAACAGCTCCAGATGCGGGCTGCTTTTCGCCGCGGCGTAGCTGTCTGCCGTGATGTAGTAGATCTTCTCCTGCCCTTCTACCATACGGCTCAGGTAGTCATCCAGCGATACGTTCTGCTCGCTGCCTTCGCTCTGCGTGGTGGCAAAACGCAGCAGTTTAGCAATCGCCTGCTGATTGGCGCTATCTTCCGCCGGTCCCTCTTTCAGCACCAGGCCAAACTCTTTCCAGAACTGCTGATACTTCTCTGCATCATCTTTTGCCAGTTTTTCCAGCATCTGCAGGCTGCGCTTAGTCAGCGCGGCGCGCAGGCTCTGGGTTACACGGCTGTCCTGCAGAATTTCACGCGAGACGTTGAGCGGCAGATCGTTAGAGTCAATCAGGCCACGCACAAAGCGCAGGTAGTTCGGCATGAACTGCTCAGCGTCATCCATGATAAACACGCGCTGTACATAAAGCTTGAGGCCATGCTTGCTGTCGCGGTTCCACATATCGAAGGGAGCACGCTGCGGGATGTAGAGCAGGCTGGTGTACTCCTGCTTGCCTTCCACGCGGTTGTGGCTCCAGATAGCCGGATCGCTGAAGTCATGCGCGATGTGCTTATAAAACTCGTTGTACTCGTCGTCGCTGATTTCCGCTTTATTACGCGTCCACAGCGCCTGGGCTTTGTTAACCTTCTCCCAGGTTACGGTGTCGTTCTCTTCATCTTTGGTCTCGATCTCTACCGGCAGTGCGATGTGATCGGAATATTTGCTGATGACATTACGTACGCGCCAGGCGTCAAGGAAATCATCTTCGCCTTCGCGGAAATGCAGCGTGATCTCCGTACCGCGATCGGCTTTTTCAATTTCTGCCAGGGTATATTCGCCCTCGCCTTCTGACTCCCAGAACACACCTTCGCTGGCCTGTGCACCGGCAGCACGCGTGCGTACGGTCACTTTGTCAGCAACGATAAAGGCGGAATAGAAGCCCACACCAAACTGGCCAATCAGCTGGCTGTCTTTTGCCTGGTCAGAACCCATAGACTCCAGAAACGCTTTGGTACCTGACTTAGCGATAGTGCCGAGGTTTTCAATCACCTCATCACGACGCATACCGATACCGTTATCGCTCAGCGTCAGCGTCCGTTTCTCCTTGTCGACCGAGATACGTACGCGCAGATCGCCGTCGCCTTCATAGAGATCCGGCACAGAAAGCGCGCGGAAGCGCAGCTTATCAGCGGCATCAGAGGCGTTGGAGATCAGTTCACGCAGGAAAATCTCTTTGTTTGAATAGAGGGAATGGATCATCAGGTGCAGAAGTTGTTTTACCTCTGACTGGAAGCCACGCGTCTCTTGTCCTTTCATGGTCATTGCTACCTCAACAGAATCGGGGTTGATCGAACGTTGAGAAAGAGATGGGGATGGCGGGAAAATTTTCAAGCCGGTTTCAGTGAATGAAACCGGCAAGTGCTTAGAATTTAATCTTGTGACGCCCGGCAAGAGAGTGTGACAGCGTGGTGCCATCAACCATCTCCAGCTCGCCGCCTACCGGAACACCGTGTGCAATACGGCTGGCGTCAACGCCATACTGACCGCACAACTCAGCGATATAGTTGGCGGTAGCTTCACCTTCTACCGTGGGATTGGTAGCCAGGATCACCTCCTGCAGCGTCTCATGTTCCAGACGCTGCTCAAGACGATCGAGCCCGATATCCTGCGGGCCAATCCCATCCAGCGGCGACAGATGTCCCATCAGCACAAAGTAGCGTCCGCCAAACTGGCCGGTCTGCTCAATGGCGTGAATATCTGCCGGGCTTTCCACTACGCAAATCTGTCCATTCTGCTGCCGACGGGCGTTAGCGCAGATGGTGCAGATCTCCTGTTCAGTGAAGGTGCGGCAATCGGCACAGTGGCCAATCTCCGACATCGCGCGCGTCAGCGCCTGAGCCAGACGCATGCCACCGCTGCGATCGCGTTGCAACAGGTGAAACGCCATGCGCTGCGCTGACTTCGGGCCTACACCCGGCAGACAGCGCAGTGACTCCATTAAGGTTTCAAGCAGTGGACTGGTCTGCATCAGAACGGCATCTTGAAGCCAGGCGGCAGCTGCATACCGGAAGATACGGAGGCCATCTTCTCTTTCTGCGTCTCATCGATGCGACGCGCCGCATCGTTGAACGCTGCAGCGATCAGATCTTCCAGCATATCTTTGTCATCTTCCAGCAGGCTGGGATCCACTTCCACGCGACGGCAGTTGTGCGCGCCGTTGATAGTCACTTTAACCAGACCCGCACCCGACTCGCCCGTGACTTCCAGCGCGGCGATCTCTTCCTGAACCTTGGCCATTTTATCCTGCATCTGCTGGGCCTGTTTCATCAGGTTGCCCAATCCGCCTTTACCAAACATAGTTTTCTCTCTCTGCTGGGGCTGCGCGCAACGTCTGCGCGACAGCGTGATCATACGGGTCGGATACTCTCTTCATCCAGATCGGCATCAAAAAATTGCTGCAGCATCTGAATGTGGGTATCACTTGCGAGCGACTGGCGCGCCTGCGCCAGCTTCTCTTCATAGATGGCCTGTCGCCACTCCAGCGGCGTCAGCACCGCCGGATTATCATCTTCCACGATGGTCAGTTCAACCTCCTGACCCGCCGCCTGGCTTAGCGCAGCCTGAATGGCCTGCCGTGCTGCCGCAGAATTAAGGTGTCGCTGGCTGCTGCGCAGGTGCAGCGTCACACGCTGTTCATGGTGCTCTTTCCACGCATTAAGCGCTACCTGCTGCACCAGCTTTGGCAGCGTCAGCCGGGCAATTTCAGCGGCCCAGGCATCACGCTGCTGCGCTTCCTCTGTCAGCCGGGCGGCCAGCTCTGGCGTTTTCTCATGCTCCAGCGCTGAACGCAAGGCCTTTGGCGTCGCGACCGGCTCCGCTTTCACCTCACTCTGCTGCTGCGCTTTCCAGCGGTACGCTTCTGGTTTTACCGGCGCGCTTGCGGCCTCAGGCGTGCGCTGCTGCACGCGCTCTGTAACCGTTGCCAGGCGCTCCAGCGCCTGATTTGCCGGCCGCGCGGGACGCGCTGCCGGCTCACTCTTTTTTACTTTACCTGCCCCCTGACGCAGCAGTTGCGTACGCGCCTGCAGCAGCTGGCTGGTGGTGTCCGGCAGATTGCCGGCAGGCGGTGCCTGCGGTTCTGCGGGAGCCGGTGCAGCGGGCGGTGCCATCTGCGGTTGTGTAGCCGGTGCAACAGGCGGTGCCATCTGCGGTTGCGTAGCCGCAGCAGGCTGCTCAGCCGGGGCGGCGGCAGGTACCTGCGGTGCCGCCTGAGGCGCCAGCGAGGGACGCGCCACCGGTTCAGCAAGTGTAGCCTGTGGATGGAAAGCCAGCGCGCGCAGCAGCGTCATTTCCACACCCAGCCGCCGATCGGGTGCCAGCGGCAGATCTTTACGCCCCATCAGTAACGTCTGATAGTAGAGCTGTACATCAGCGGGCGGCAGCGTGCGCGCCAGCTCACGCAGACGTTGCGCTTCACTGAACTCTTCATCATTAAGGGAGCCGGGCAGCAGCTGTACCATCGCGATACGGTGCAGCAGACGCAGCATTTCAACCAGCAGCGCTTCCCACTCCACACCGCGCGAAGCGGCCTGATTCAGACGCGCCATCACCCGTTCGCCGCTGCCTTCCACCAGCGCTTCAATCAGCGCCAGCGGCTGTTCATCATCCAGCGTGCCCAGCATCTGCGCAACGGTCTCGCGCGTGACGCTGCCCTGCCCGCTGGCAATCGCCTGATCGGTCAGGCTCAGCGCGTCACGCATACTGCCATCGGCAGCGCGCGCCAGCAGATGCAGTGCACGCGGCTCTGCTGCTATCTGCTCCTGCTCCAGCACATAGCTCAGCTGCTGCTGAATCTGCTCAACGTCCAGCGCTTTCAGATGAAACTGCAGGCAGCGCGACAAAATAGTGATTGGCAGCTTCTGCGGATCGGTAGTGGCCAGTAAAAATTTAACGTGGGACGGCGGCTCTTCCAGCGTTTTCAGCAACGCATTAAAGCTGTGGCGCGACAGCATATGTACTTCGTCGATCAGATAGACCTTGAAGCGACCGCGTGCCGGCGCGTACTGCACGTTGTCCAGCAGATCGCGCGTGTCCTCTACTTTGGTACGGGAAGCGGCGTCGATTTCGATTAAATCAACAAAGCGGCCCTGCTCAATTTCCCGGCAGTTATCGCACTTCCCGCAGGGCGTGGCGGTAATACCGGTTTCGCAGTTCAATCCTTTTGCCAGCAGACGGGCAATAGAGGTTTTCCCTACGCCGCGGGTGCCGGAGAAGAGATAGGCATGATGAATACGTCCCAGTGATAACCCGTTGGCGAGCGCAGTCAGCACATGTTCCTGACCCACTACGTCTGCGAAGGCCTGGGGACGCCATTTTCGCGCAAGTACCTGATAGCTCATGTGGATGTGGTCACTGGATTGTATTGAGTTGGCACAGCAGCGCGGCCATCAGCCGGCAGCCACCGTCAGAAAAAGGGAAAAAATGCAGCTTCGCAAACCCTGTGTATTTGGGCAGTAGTTTACCAGCCACAGCGAAATATGCCTATAGCCGTGTCGGCAGGCGCAGGCGGCAAAGTAGTGAGCGAGGATAAGCACTGCGCTCCGCGAAACAGCAGAGCGCAGCAGGCCTTAGTGACCGGGGAAGCTGACGAGGCTGTAGCAGTTAACGCCCAGCGCTGTCAGGCGCGCTTCGCCGCTGAGATCGAACAGGTTAATCACAAACGCGGCGTCGCTGACTTCACCACCTGCACGGCGGATCAGTTTTACCGTTGCTTCGATCGTGCCGCCGGTGGCCAGCAGATCGTCAATCACCAGCACAACGTCGCCGGGCTTGATGGCATCTTTGTGCAGTTCCAGCGCATCAGTACCATACTCCAGCTCATAGCGCTCCTGCCAGGTTTCACGCGGCAGCTTGCCCGGTTTACGCACCGGTATAAACCCGACGCCCAGCCCCAGCGCTACGGGCGCACCAAACAGGAAGCCGCGCGCTTCTGTACCCACCACTTTGGTGATGCCTTTGTCACGATAACGCTCCACCAGAATTGAGATCGCCGCAGCATAGGCCTGCGGATCTTCCATAAGACTGGTAACGTCGCGGAACAGAATGCCCGGCTTCGGATAGTCGTGAATACTTTTGATGCTGTTTTTGATCAGTTCAAGCTGCTGCGCAGTTGCGGTCATAAAGGTTACGCCTGGAAAAATATCTAAAACGCGCAGCTTTAACAGCGCCAATATCCGGAGACCGGGTTAAGCGAAGTCGTTTCACAGAGGGAAGCTACGCACGAAGATGCCCAAATCTATGCAAACGGCGGCCTAAATGCAACCCTGACGCGGTTAATGTTGCGTTGTCTCTTCTGCCACGACCGGAATACGCCACATAAAGAGCAGCAGTATCGCTAATAACACCAGCAGCAGCAGACGCAGCCACAACAGCTTCACCAGCCAGAGAGAAAATGCAAAGGTGATGACAATCAGCAGGATTGCCCGTCCTTTAGCGCCCGGCGGCATGGCGCGGTGACGCTGCCAGTGGCGCAGATAGCGGCCAAAAGGTGAACGCCACAGCAGCCAGTGGTGAAAGCGCGGCGATGAACGGGCAAAACACCAGGCCGCCAGTAACACAAATGGCGTTGTCGGGAGTAAAGGTAATACAATGCCCAGCGTGCCCAGCACTATCGCCAGCCAGCCGAGGCTCAACAGTAAAAAACGCTGCATGCCAGATGCCTGAATACTCAATATGCCTTTACGTTACCATGGAACCAAAGTGATGCCTCTTCTTTCCGCGCCTGAGCGACTGCAAAAAATTGTTGAAACGCTGCGCCAGCGTATAGCACAGCAGCCGGACGGGGCCTGCAGAGTGCCGCGCTTTGATACCGCGCTGTTTCATACGAAAGGCACCCGTCTGAGGGATTATTTGCAGGAGCTGGAGCAGAATCTGCAGCATCTGCAGCAAAAACAGCACGGCGCAGTGCAGCAGCAGTGGCTGGCGCAGCGTGTGCTGGATCAGCTGGCAGCGCTTCAGCGCGAATGCGAAAGCCAGCAGCTGCGGCCGTGGCGGGAGCGACCGCGTCATGATGCGCGCCAGCAGAAACGCACCGAGTATCTGGGGTACGAAACGCGGCTACTGGCCATGCTGCGGCAGCGCGAGGCGCATCTTGCGCAGGCAGAAACCCTGAGCGTACAGCAGCAGCTGATGCGGGAAGTGGAGCAGCTGCAGGCGCGGTTAAACCGCTGTCGCGCTGCGCTTTACCAGCTCGATCTGCCCGCCGCGCAGGCGTAGCGTCGCGCTTCTATACTTAACGCATAAGTCAGAAGGAGGAACCGGTGACGCTGATGATCTGGATTGTGACGGGCCTGGTCGTGGGCTGGCTCAGGTACCTGCTGCTGCCTGGCAGGGCCGGCGGGATGATCCCCGGACTGGTTCTGGCAGCGATAGGTGCGCTGATAGGCGGTTACATTGCCACCTACTTTATGAATGGCGGGATCGGCACGCTGCATGTCGCCAGCGTGGCTGCCGCCCTGGCTGGCGCAGTGCTGATGCTGCTGGTCGTCATAAAACTACGGATATAGGAGAGAGAGTATGTCGCTTGAGCGCGCACCGGACGAGATTAAGCTTGCAGTAGATTTGATTCAGCTGCTGGAGGAGAACCAGGTGCCGCCTGCAACCGTGCTGGCCGCACTGGCGATCGTCCGGCGCGACTATGAACAGAAGCTGGCCGCCGCGCACGCAGATTAACGCGTGCTCAGCGTCGGGCTCAGCCGCAGCATATCGAGAAACGCGTCAACAATCTGCGGCGCTTCCGCTGCCAGGTCAAAGCTCTCCGGGTTAAACAGCCAGCTCTCCATCATGCCATTGATATAGCCGCGCATCAGCAGGGCTGCCTGGCGGGTATTCAGCGCACCGGGCAGCTGTCCGGCCTCGATACAGCTGCGCAGCACGGTTTCAATGCGGTCATAACACGCCTGCAGCAAGCCCTGCTGCATCGCCACCAGCGTTGACATTTCACCCACAAACTCGCATTTATGGAAGATAATCTCCATAAGTGCGCGTCTTTGTGCATCCTTTGCCGTGGCGTCAAGGATATAGATCAGCATCGAACGCATCACAGAAAGTGGATCGTCCGGATATTTTGTCTGATACTCAAGTTCCACATCGTCCAGCCCGGCGTCGCAGCGCAGCCAGATTTCCTGTAACAGATCGGCTTTATTTTTAAAGTGCCAGTAAATGGCACCGCGCGTGACGCCAGCCGCTGCGGCGATATCAGCCAGCGACGTGGCGGCAACACCCTGTTCAGAAAAGTGTGCTAATGCGGCATCAAGAATTTGATTACGCGTTTCAAGTGCTTGCGCTTTGGTTTTTCGTGCCATAGGGAGCTGTTTTTACAAACTGGCAAGTTTACATACATTTGTGAATGTATGTACCATAGCATGACCCGTGTTTTAACGCAGCAATGGGTTTATCGGTTTGTGATCCATTGATCATTTGATATCGGACACTAGAGGTTTTATTTATGAATAAAAACAGAGGGTTAGTGCCTCTGGCGGCCGCCGTGATGCTTTCAGGCAGCTTTTTGTTAACAGGATGTGATGGTGATAAATCTCAGCAAGCCGGCCAGCAACAGCAGCAGCCGCCGGAAGTCGGGGTAGTTACCTTAAAAGCTGAACCCCTGAAGGTCACTACTGAACTGCCCGGACGCACTTCTGCGTTTCGCGTTGCAGAAGTCCGTCCTCAGGTGTCGGGTATCATTCTGAAGCGTAATTTTGTTGAAGGCAGTGATATTAAAGCGGGCCAGTCGCTGTATCAGATCGATCCTGCTACCTATCAGGCGGCTTACGACAGTGCCAAAGGCGATTTAGCTCAGGCGCAGGCAAATGCCCGCGTAGCGCAGCTCACCATTAAACGTTACAAGCCGCTGCTCGGCACCAAATATATCAGTCAGCAGGATTATGATAATGCTGCGGCAACTGCCGCGCAGACGGCTGCTGCCGTGCAGGCTGCTCAGGCTAACGTTGAAACCGCCCGTATTAATCTTGCCTACACCAAAGTGACGTCACCTATCAGCGGTCGTATCGGCAAATCGTCCGTCACGGAAGGTGCCCTGGTCTCCAATGGTCAGACTAACGCGCTCGCGACCGTGCAGCAGCTGGATCCTATGTACGTAGATGTGACGCAGTCCAGCGACGACTTTCTGCGCCTGCGTGCCGAACTGGAAGCGGGTCAGCTGAAACAGACCGACGGTAAAGCTAACGTCACTCTGCTGATGCAGGATGGTAGCCCTTACAAACAGCCAGGGACGCTGGAGTTTTCCGATGTCACCGTCGATGAAACCACCGGTTCGATTACGCTGCGTGCCATCTTCCCGAATCCGGATAACCGTCTGCTGCCGGGTATGTTTGTGCGTGCCCGTCTGGATGAAGGTGTGAACCCTACTGCACTGCTGGTGCCGCAAACCGGCGTGACCCGTACGCCAACCGGCGATGCCAGCGCGATGGTCGTCGGCGCAGACAACAAAGTAGAAGTACGTAAGATCACTGCAAATCAGGCATTTGGTGACAAATGGCTGGTTACCGATGGTCTGAAAGAGGGCGACCGCGTGATTACCGTCGGTATTCAGCGTGCTAAAGCGGGTGCGCAGGTTACGCCAAAAGAGGTCTCAGATGATGCTAAGGCAGCCCAGGAATCTCAGTCTGCCAAATCATCGTCATAACAGGAGCCGTTGATACATGGCTAAGTTCTTTATCGATCGCCCCATTTTTGCCTGGGTGCTTGCCATCATTATTATGATGGCGGGTGCGCTGTCGATCATCAGCCTGCCGATTGAGCAATATCCCAATGTTGCGCCACCGGCGGTTGAGATCCAGGCCTCTTATCCGGGTGCGGATGCAAAAACGCTGCAGGATTCTGTTACGCAGGTTATTGAACAGAATATGAACGGCATCGACGGGCTGATGTATATGTCCTCGAGCAGTGACTCATCCGGTACGCTGACGCTGACGCTGACCTTCCAGTCCGGCACCGACGCGGATATCGCGCAGGTGCAGGTGCAGAACAAGCTGCAGCTGGCGATGCCGCTGCTGCCGCAGGAAGTACAGCAACAGGGGATTCAGGTTAAAAAATCCTCCAGCAGCTTCCTGATGGTAGCGGGTTTTGTCAGTGATGATGGCAGCATGACGCAGAACGATATTGCGGACTATGTTGCGTCTAACATCAAAGATCCTATCAGCCGTACCACAGGTGTAGGTGATACCCAGGTGTTTGGTGCGCAGTATGCAATGCGCATCTGGCTCGATCCGCATAAGCTGAACAACTACCAGCTGACGCCGGTTGACGTGATCAGCGCACTGCAGACGCAGAACACCCAGGTTGCCGCCGGTCAGCTCGGTGGTACGCCGCCGGTACCCGGCCAGCAGCTCAACGCCTCTATCATTGCCCAGACCCGTCTGACCTCAACCGATGAGTTTGGCAACATCATGCTCAAGGTGAACCAGGATGGTTCGCAGGTGCGCCTGCGCGACGTGGCAAAAATTGAACTGGGTGGTGAAAACTACGAGGTTATTGCCCGCTATAACGGCAAGCCTGCATCCGGTATCGGTATCAAGCTGGCTACCGGGGCTAACGCTCTGGATACGGCAGAAGCGGTGAAAGCCGAGCTGGGTAAGCTGGAGCCGTTCTTCCCGTCAGGCATGAAGACTGTCTATCCGTATGACACCACGCCGTTTGTAAAAATCTCGATCTTCGAAGTGGTTAAAACGCTGTTTGAAGCGATTGTGCTGGTGTTCCTGGTAATGTATCTGTTCCTGCAGAACTTCCGCGCCACGCTAATCCCGACCATCGCCGTCCCGGTGGTGCTGCTGGGTACCTTCGCTATCATCAGCGCCTTTGGCTACTCCATTAACACGCTCACGATGTTTGGTATGGTGCTCGCTATCGGCCTGCTGGTGGATGACGCCATCGTGGTGGTCGAGAACGTTGAGCGCGTGATGGCGGAAGAGGGACTGCCGCCGAAAGAGGCAACCAAACGCTCCATGGAGCAGATTCAGGGCGCGCTGGTTGGTATCGCGCTGGTGCTCTCTGCCGTGTTTATTCCCATGGCGTTCTTTGGTGGCTCGACCGGGGTTATCTACCGTCAGTTCTCGATTACTATCGTTTCGGCGATGGCGCTGTCGGTTCTGGTCGCGCTGATCCTCACCCCTGCCCTCTGTGCCACCATGCTGAAACCGATTAAAAAAGGTGAGCATGGTAAAACCACCGGCTTCTTCGGCTGGTTTAACCGCATGTTCGACAAAAGTACCAATCACTATGTCGATAGCGTCAGCCATATTATCCGCAGTACCGGCCGCTATCTGGTGATCTATCTGGTCATTGTTCTTGGCATGGCGTGGCTGTTCCTGAAGCTGCCAACCTCCTTCCTGCCGGAAGAAGATCAGGGACTGTTACTGGCACAGGCGCAGCTTCCAGCTGGTGCGACCCAGGAACGTACCCAGAAAGTGCTGGATCAGGTGACCGATTACTTCCTCACTAAAGAGAAAGATAGCGTAAATTCCGTGTTCACCGTCAACGGATTTGGCTTTGCCGGCCGTGGCCAGAACACCGGTATCGCGTTTGTCAGCCTGAAGCCGTGGGATGAGCGTGGCAGCGCCGATCTGAAAGTACCGGCCATTGCCGGGCGTGCCATGGGTGCGCTGGGTCAGATTAAAGATGCCATGGTCTTCCCGTTCAACCTGCCGGCTATTATCGAACTGGGTAACGCTACCGGTTTTGACTTCCAGCTGATTGACCAGGGCAACCTGGGCCATGAAAAGCTGACCGAAGCGCGAAACCAGCTGTTTGGTATGATTGCCCAGCATTCAGATACGCTGGTTGGCGTACGTCCGAATGGTCTGGAAGATACGCCGCAGTACAAGCTGATTATCGATCAGGAAAAAGCGCAGGCGCTGGGGGTATCGCTCTCTGATATCAACACTACGCTGGGTGCCGCCTGGGGGGGATCCTACGTCAATGACTTCATCGATCGCGGTCGCGTGAAGAAAGTGTACGTTATGGGTAAAGCGGATGCGCGTATGCTGCCGGATGACATTGGCAAATGGTATGTGCGTAACAGCGCCGGCAATATGGTGCCCTTCTCCGCCTTCTCCTCTGCAAAATGGCAGTATGGCTCGCCGCGTCTGGAGCGTTATAACGGTCTGCCTTCCATGGAGATCCTTGGTCAGGCTGCACCGGGCAAGAGTTCGGGTGATGCGATGGATATGATGGAGGAGCTGGCGTCGAAGCTGCCAACCGGTATTGGCTACGACTGGACCGGCATGTCCTATCAGGAACGTCTGTCAGGTAATCAGGCCCCGGCGCTCTATGCTATCTCGCTGATTGTGGTCTTCCTCTGTCTGGCGGCACTCTATGAGAGCTGGTCTATTCCGTTCTCGGTCATGCTGGTCGTGCCGCTCGGTGTCATTGGTGCGCTGATCTTCACCACCCTGCGCGGACTCAGTAACGACGTCTACTTTGTGGTCGGACTGCTGACCACGATAGGTCTTTCCGCCAAGAACGCCATTCTGATCGTCGAATTTGCGAAAGATTTGATGGATAAAGAGGGCAAAGGTCTGGTGGAAGCGACGCTGGAAGCGGTACGTATGCGTCTGCGCCCGATTCTGATGACCTCACTGGCGTTTATCCTCGGCGTACTGCCGCTGGCAATCAGCAGCGGTGCCGGCTCCGGTGCGCAGAACGCAGTCGGTACCGGCGTAATGGGCGGCATGGTTACCGCTACCGCGCTGGCAATCTTCTTTGTGCCGGTCTTCTTCGTGGTGGTGCGTCGCCGCTTCAGCAAGCACAAAGCGGATCTGGAAGAGGGGCATCATCCAGCGGAACAAGCGAAACACTGAGTGACTCCTTAATGAAAAAGGCCGCAGATGCGGCCTTTTTTTATGGTGCCTGATGCGGGTTGCAATCGTGCGATAACGGGCGCATAATATTGTTATATTATAACATTACATAGGAGCCTTCACATGAAGCCTGATATTCACCCGCACTACCGTCCGGTACTGTTCCATGACACCACCGCTGATGAGTATTTTAAAGTGGGATCAACCATCAAGACTGAACGCACTATAGAGTTTGAAGGCGAAGTTCTGCCCTACGTGACGCTGGATGTCTCCTCAAAATCGCACGTTTACTATACCGGTAAACAAAAAGAGTTTGCCAAAGAGGGCAGCGCGGCGCGCTTCAATAAGCGTTTTGGCAGCTTCCTGACGCGCACGAAATAAAGGAGTAAGACGATGCAGGTCGTGAGTTCACTTCGGTCGGCTAAAACCCGCCACCGGGATTGCAAAGTAGTACGACGTAAAGGCCGTATCTATGTGATTTGCAAATCCAACCCACGTTTCAAAGCGGTTCAGGGAAGAAAGAAAAAGCGCTGATGTGTTGTGAGAGTTTGGCCGGGATGCTCCCCGGCCTTTTTTATTGCATGCTTTTCAGCATTGCTTCTGCGTTATGCCTGAACGCTGCCGTATAGGTCGCAGCCGGACCACCGGCAGCAGAGAGCGCCTCCGGATAGAGTTCGCCGCCGGGCTCTGCGCCTGATTCGCGGGCAATCTGTTTAACCAGGCGCGGATCGGTCTGGTTTTCAATAAAGTAGCGACGGATATGTTCACGCCTGAGCTGCTGAACAATCTGCGCGACGTCGCTGGCGCTGGCCTCTGCTTCCGTGGAGAAGCCCACCGGTGCCACAAAGGTAACGCCATAACGCTGTCCGAAGTAGCCAAACGCATCGTGGCTGGTCAGAACTTTGCGCGCGCTGCGCGGTACGGCGTCAAACGCGGATGTAGCCCAGCTGTCGAGCTGCTGCAGCTGCTGGATATAGCGCTCGCCGCTGCGCTGAATGTCTGCGGCGTCCTGCGGATCGGCTTTCATTAGCGCCTGCATCACGTTACGCGCATAAATTTCACCGTTCTGCAGGCTGTTCCAGGCGTGCGGATCGGTGACGGTGCTGCCCTCCTCTTCCATCGTACGCGTGCTGATGCCGCTGGATGCCACGACCACATCGCCGCGGTAGCCTGAAGCCGTGATGAGTCGATCCATCCAGCCCTCCAGCCCAAGGCCGCTGACAAACACCACGCTGGCCTGCGCCAGCGCCTGACTATCCTGCGGTGCAGGCTCAAAGGTATGCGGATCGCCATCCGGCCCGACCAGCGAAGTAACTCGCACATGATCGCCGCCAACCTGCTTTACGATATCGGCCAGCACGGTAAAACTGGCTACGGTATTGATAGTATTGGCCTGCGTGAACGGACTAACCAGCATCGCGCTGGTTAACAGACTCAGTGCAACAAACTTCATGTGTATCCCCTTATCATTGTATTAACGACGGCGCAGCACGCCGCCGCATGGCCCTGTCAGAACAGAGAGCAGAAACAGCCCGGCCGCACTCAGCACCACGGCTGGCCCGGCAGGCAGCGAGTAGTACCAGGAGAGCATCAGACCGCTTAATGCAGCAGCGATGGCCAGCAGCACAGCGATAAACAGCAGCGGAGTGAGCCGCCGGCTCCAGAAGCGGGCGCTGATAGCGGGCAGCATCATTAGCCCGACTGACATCAGCGTGCCCAGAATTTGAAAGCCAGCGACCAGGTTGAGTACAACCAGCAGCAGAAACAGTCCCTGTACCAGCGGTGCGCTCCAGCGGTTCTGCACCCGCAGGAAATCGGGATCGAAGGCGTCAATCACCAGCGGCCGGAAAATCAGCGCCAGCGTCAGAAGCGTGAACGCGGCGATAGCGGCTACCAGAATAAGTGCATGACTGTCCACCGCCAGCAGCGAACCAAACAGCACGTGCAGCAGATCCACGCTGGAGCCGCGCAGCGAAACCAGCGTGACACCCAGCGCCAGCGAGCCAAGATAGAATCCGGAAAAGCTGGCATCCTCTTTTAACGGGGTGTAGCGACTGACGGCACCGGAGAGCAGCGCCACGATCAGTCCCGCCAGCAGTCCGCCTGCGCCCATCGCCACCAGCGACAGACCTGAGAGCAGATAGCCTATCGCCGCACCGGGTAATATCGCATGTGATAACGCATCGCCTATCAGGCTCATACGGCGCAGCGACAGAAACACGCCCAGCGGAGTAGCGCTCAGCGCCAGCGCAATACAGGCCACCAGCGCCCGACGCATAAAGCCAAATTCAATGAAAGGCTGCAGCAGCGTCATGATGTCACCTGCGCGCTCGTCGTCGTGCGGTCCAGCGATAACTCTGCGCTGAAGTAACGGCTGACCAGCGGTCTGTCGTGCAGGACCACCAGCAGCGTCGTGCCCTGCTGCTGCTGCTGCCGGAGCAGGGCCATCAGCAGGGTAACGGTAGATGCATCAATAGCGCTGAAAGGTTCATCCAGCAGCCAGACCCGGCTCTGCTGCATCAGAAGCCGGGCAAACAGGATCCGCTGTAGCTGGCCGCCAGATAGCATGGCCGGCTGCGCATCAGCAAATGCCCGCATCTGTACGGCGTCCAGCGCAGCGTCAATCTCTTTGCGCAGCGCCCGGTTAAGGCCGCCAAACCAGCCGCAGCGTGGCCAGCAGCCGGTAGCCACCAGTTCATACACCGTAAGCGGAAAACGTATTTCCAGCTCACTGCGCTGTGGCAGCCAGCCAATGGCGCTGGCAGGCACGCTGATCAGGCAGGAGCCGGAAACAGGTGCTATCACACCCGCCAGCGTCTTCAGCAGCGTTGATTTTCCGCTGCCGTTTGCGCCGGTCAGCGCTGTCATGCTGCCCGCAGTCAGTTCTCCGTCGGGAATTGCTGTTATCGCCTGCCCGCGGTATCCGACATGCAGCTGATTAAAATGAATCATGCTCTGATTCCCCAGAGGAGACAGAGCGCCAGCACAGTGATGAGCATCATGACAACCATCAGACGTCTGCCGACGGAAAGTAATATACCGCTGTTACGCATAGCCTTTACCATTACGTTATAACATAACAATATGGTAACGGGTTTACCGGCAAAGAACGTACAAAGAAGTGTTTCAAAAATTGATCGCTGCTGAAAGTGGCTTCATCGGGCAGATGAGCTGATGATACGGCCCATTGCAATAATCGCCGTTAACATTAACGACCTGCTTGCATTACCATCAGCAAGACTCAATGATAGCGTTACGATCTTTTTTACGGGATACGCTATGCAGGCTATTATTAATGCGAACGTTGCGACAGGTGAACATGACTGTGACAAACTTCGCAACATCATTCAGGGGAATATTCTTAAAATAGCGGAAGCACTGGCCGGTGAGTTAGGCTGGTATTCGCAGAATGCCCAATTAGTTCCCGAAAGTTTTCAGGTCATTTCTATTAAAGCTGTTAATTCAGATAGTTTTAAAATGCTTTATGAATTTTCCTGGGATCTATTTAACCCCTGTCTGGATTTGAACGAAACCTTTACCCGACATGAAGAAGTCAGATTCCATGTAAAGCCCGGTGCACTGGTGTTTGATGTGATTGACAATTCGCGTCTCTCGCCTGCTGATGAATTGTAATATTTAGTAATTGAGGTGAGCAAAACTAATGATTGTGGATTATATTTAACAGGTCGCTGAATTATTTTTATTCGTGATCGCTCCCTGGTAGCTCTTTTAAAACTCGCCGCGCTGCGGCTCCTGTGCTCGCTATGGAGGGAAAAAGATGGACGAATACTCACCGAAACGGCATGATATTGCCCAGCTTAAATTCTTGTGTGAAAACCTGTATGACGAGAGCATGGCTACCCTGAGCGAAAATCATCGCGACTGGGTGAACGATCCTGCTTCTTCAGCTAATTTACAGCTCAACGATTTTATTGAGCATATTGCTTCTTTCACCATGAATTACAAAATTAAGCATACGGAAGATGAGTCGCTGATTTCACAAATTGACGAATATCTTGATGATACCTTTATGCTTTTTAGCAGTTACAGTATCAATGCAAAGGATCTTCAGCGCTGGCAGCGCTCCGCTAAGCGCTTATTTAATATTTTTGCCGAAGAGTGTGCTTATCTTCAGCAACCGAGCCATTCCTTTTAGCATCAGAGTGAGAATATTTTTTTCATGAGCAATCAAATCCTGACCAAGACCGACTATTTGATGCGCCTGCGTCGTTGTCGTTCAATTGACACCCTTGAGCGGGTCATTGAAAAAAATAAGTATGAATTACCGGACAGTGAACTGGCAGTATTCTATTCAGCGGCCGATCATCGTCTTGCTGAACTGACCATGAACAAACTCTACGATAAAGTACCAGGTTCTGTGTGGAAATATGTTCGTTAGGTGACGCTGCTTCTGTTGCCGGGCAGTAAAACCGGAATAAGGCAAAGGAGTGCCGGAATGCCCTGGGCAGGCGTGGCTATTTGATGGCCTGAAATGGGTGGAGGCCCTGCCAGCTACATCCCGGCACACGCGTCGCCTGCTGCGGCTGCTTCCTTCCGGACCTGACCGAGTTCACAAGTTAGCGTTGCGGGAGAACCAACAGGGCCTCCATTGAGTGCCCCCTTATCGGGAGCGGGGGCATTATCAGCGAACGCCTGTGCAATTGCAAGGGTAAGCCAGACAACCGTTGTTTTCTTGAACAGGCAGCCGCTGTTCACTCCCCTGCTTCCGCTTTCTTTTTTATTACACTGAATGATGAATGATTCGCTAAATTTTCCCGCGCGCGTCTGGCACATTGTGGCAGCGATACCGCGTGGTCAGGTGACCACCTATGGTGACATTGCCTTACTGGCGGGTTCGCCGCGGGCGGCTCGTCAGGTTGGGGGCGTACTGCGCCGTCTGCCGCCCGGGAGCACGCTGCCCTGGCATCGCGTTGTTAACCGACACGGACATATTTCTCTGCAGGGCGACGACCTGCGGCGTCAGCGTGATGCGCTGGAGGCAGAAGGGGTAAACGTCAGTGAGGAGGGTGAGATCGATATGGCACGTTATCGCTGGAAAATTTGATCAGCAGGCCCATGACAGGCCCGCTGATACTGCAGGTTACAGGCTGGTCGGAGCCGGCACTGAAGCGGATGGCGTTACCTGAGTGGGTGATGTCGACGGAACCGTGGTAGCGGCACCCGGCTGGGTTGGCATCGCGCGATTGGCTACCGGCACCAGCAGCAGTTCAGCTTTGGTACCGCCCTGGGTGATAACCGGCTTCACCGTATCGGTTACAAACGCCAGTTTGCCATCCATGGTGATAGCTGCGCTCAGCAAAATGCGTGCATCTGGCTGAATGTCTGCCGGATTAAAGGGCAGAATAAACTGGAAAGGTGACTGTTTGCCTTCGGTACGTACGGCACGCTGTGCCAGCACTTTAGAAGGCGCATCTGCCAGCGACGCGTCCGCCAGCGTCACAGTCAGTACCGCATCCGGCGGCAGCGCAATGCGCTGACGGATATAAACAGAACCACTTACGTTAGGCTGCTTGATAGCCGACTGCTGGCCGGCAACCGCCGAGCCGAGCGTAGGTGTCGGAACCGGTTTGCTGTGGTCAGCACACCCTGTAATAGCCGCAGCCAGTGTCATACCGCTAATAACCTGCCAGAGTTTCATCGATGTCGTCTCCTTATGAACACTATGATTGTCGGCGGTTAATTGTTTAACGGGTATTTCAACCGCCGATTGCTCTTAATTCTGGCACAGAAATCCGCATTGCGCCTGACCCGTCGCCCGTCACCAGAAATCAGCGCAAACCCGTTGCGCAAACTGGTCGGATCTTTCACACTTGCGCCATATCTGCTGATGAGGACATGACTATGAGTCAGGCGCTGACTAACCTGCTTACGCTGTTAAATCTGGAAAAACTGGAAGAGGGCCTGTTCCGCGGACAGAGTGAAGATCTCGGTCTGCGTCAGGTGTTTGGCGGTCAGGTTGTGGGCCAGGCGCTCTATGCCGCCAAACAGACGGTGCCGGAAGATCGCATTATCCATTCATTTCATAGCTATTTTTTGCGTCCCGGCGACAGCCATAAAGCGATTATTTATGATGTTGAAACGCTGCGCGACGGCAAAAGTTTCAGCGCGCGCCGCGTCAGTGCAGTACAGAATGGCCAGCCTATTTTCTATATGACTGCCTCATTTCAGGCCCCTGAAACCGGGTTTGAGCATCAGAACAGCATGCCTGCAGTACCCGGACCGGACGAACTGCCTTCCGAACGCGATCTGGCACAAAAACTTGCCGCGCATTTGCCGCTGAAGCTGAAAGAGAAATTTCTTGCTGAGCGGCCACTGGATATTCGTCCGGTGCAGATCCACAACCCGTTAAAGGGCCACGTAGCTGAGCCGGTGCGCCAGGTCTGGCTGCGCGCCAATGGTCAGATGCCCGACGATCTTCGCATACATCAATATGTACTGGGCTACGCCTCCGATCTCAATTTTTTGCCGGTGGCGCTGCAGCCGCATGGCAAAGGGTTTCTGGAAGCCGATATGCAGGTGGCCACGATCGATCACTCTATGTGGTTTCACCGCCCGTTTGCTCTCTCAGAATGGCTGCTTTACAGCGTGGTGAGCCCGTCTGCCTCTGGCGCACGCGGCTTTGTACGCGGCGAGTTCTATACGCAGGATGGCACGCTGGTGGCAACCACGGTGCAGGAAGGCGTCATGCGTCAGCGCGACGCATAAAAAAAGGGGCGATCCGATCGCCCCTTTTCTTCGGTTTCAGCTTACTGGTTATACGCGTTTTCGCCGTGGCTGTTTACATCCAGGCCCTCACGCTCCTGCTCTTCCGGTACCCGCAGGCCGACAATCACATCCGCCAGCTTGAAGCCGATAAAGGCCACCACACCGGACCAGACCACGGTCACGATACAGCTGAAGATCTGGACCCAGACCTGATGCCCCATGGTGACGCCTTCCGCATAGCCAACGCCACCCAGTGAGCCGGAGGCGAAGACGCCGGTCAGAATGCAGCCGAGGATGCCGCACACGCCGTGCACGCCAAAGACATCGCAGGGGTCATCAACGCGCAGCCATCTTTTCAGCGTCGTAACGCCCCAGATGCCCGCGAGCCCGCCCGCCAGACCAATGATCAGTGCGCCACCGACGCCCACGTAGCCACAGGCTGGCGTAATGGCAACCAGGCCGGCGATAAAGCCCGAGCAGGCACCCAGCAGCGAGGGCTTACCGCGCAGCGCCCATTCACCAAAGACCCAGGAGAGTACGGCACCTGCGGTGGCAACGACGGTGTTCACAAACGCCAGCGCAGCAATTTCATTGGCTGATGAAGCAGAACCGGCGTTAAAACCAAACCAGCCGACGTAGAGAATGGCCGTGCCGAGAAACACCATGGGCAGGTTATGCGGTTTGAACGCTTCTTTGCCAAAACCTGCACGTTTACCCACCAGATAAGCGCCCACCAGACCCGCAACAGCGGCGTTGATATGCACCACGGTACCGCCGGCAAAATCCAGCGCGCCATCCTGCGCCAGATAACCGCCGCCCCAGACCATATGCGCAATCGGCAGATAAGAGAGCGTCAGCCAGACGCCGACGAAAATCAGCACCGCTGAGAAGCGAATACGCTCTGCCAGTGCGCCTACGATCAACCCGACGGTAATACAGGCAAATGAAGCCTGAAACGCGACGTGAATATATTGATAAAAGCTGCCCATCACGGCTTTCAGCTCAATGTTTTTCAGCATCACCCACTGGAAGTTACCGAAAAAGGCGTTGCCCTCACTGAACGCCAGCGAGTAGCCATACACAACCCATAATACGCAGACCAGGGCAAAGGTAACGGCAACCTGTGTGAGCATGGATAAGACGTTTTTGCCGCGGATCAGGCCGCCATAAAACAGCGCGATGCCGGGGATCGTCATAAAAAGTACCAGCGCGGTACAAATCATCATAAAGGCGTTGTCCGCTTTATCCGCGACCGCAGGGGCAGCAGCCAGCGTCAGAGTGGGTAACAGCGCCAGGCTGGCAAGGCCCAGTTTCATCATCATTTTTTTCATTCTTTTCATCCCATCTCAAGTCAGAACCCGGATCAGAGCGCCGCTTCGTCAGTTTCACCGGTACGGATACGTATCACCCGCTGCAGCTCAGCGACGAAAATTTTGCCGTCGCCAATTTTGCCGGTGTAGGCCGCTTTACTGATGACATCAACCACTTCATCCAGCTGGTCATCTGCAATCGCAATATCAATTTTTACTTTTGGCAGGAAGTTAACGCTGTACTCAGCCCCGCGATAGAGTTCGGCATGCCCTTTCTGGCGGCCAAAACCTTTAACTTCAGATACCGTCAGTCCCTGAATGCCGATGGAGGATAGCGCCTCGCGGACATCCTCCAGCTTGAATGGTTTGATTACCACGGTAACCAGCTTCATACGTCCCCTCCGGATTAAACACAACTGCACGATGTATACGCAGTGGTTGAAGCAAAGGGTGTGCCAGAAATGCAAAACGCCTGTTATTGCGGTGGCGGTGCAGGTTCAGCCCGGCGCAATACTGCCGGGCTGAATGAAGGGTGCGGAGCCTGCACCTCTTTGGTGCTCAGGGCATTAAAGCGGTGCAGAAGTGAAGGAAGAGCGGGTCAGCATGAACAAAAAAGGTGCAATTCAGGCAGGTGCGCCCGCTGCCAGCTGTTCACCTGCCTGCTGCAGCTGATACATCTGCCAGTAGCGGCCCTGCTGCGCCAGCAGCTCTGCATGCGTCCCGCGCTCCGCGATATGGCCACGATGCAACACCAGAATCTGCTCCGCCTCCATAATCGTCGAGAGCCGGTGCGCAATGACCACCAGCGTGCTGTGCTGGCGCAGGGTGCGCAGCGCCTGCTGAATAGCCTGCTCAGTGCCGGAATCGATGTTCGCGGTGGCTTCATCGAGGATCAGGATCTGCGGCGGCGCGACCAGCACTCGGGCCAGCGCCAGCAGCTGTTTCTGTCCCACTGACAGCGTATTGCCCTGCTCCCCCAGCCGGGTATGAATACCGTCCGGCAGCGCACGGGCCAGCGCAGCAAGCTGCACGCTCTCAAGCACCTGCCATACCCGGGCTTCAGGGATCGCACGCCCCAGCTGCACATTAGCCAGCAGCGTATCGGCCAGCACAACCGGATCCTGCTGTACCATAGCAATGCCGGTGCGCAGTGCGTCGTGCGAGAGCGAAGAAACCGGACGACCGTCCAGCTCAATTATTCCGTGTTTTAACGGGTAGTAACCCATCAGCAGGTTTGCCAGCGTGCTTTTGCCGCTGCCGGTATGTCCGACCAGCGCCACAAAGCCGCGCGACGGTACGCTGAAGGTGATGTTGCTCAGCACGTCGCGGTCATCGCGGTAGGCGAAACTGACGTCGCGCAGCGCAATGTCTCCGGAGCGCAGCGGGGCACTCTCACTGCCATACCCCTGCTGATGCGCATCAACCAGTTCAAATATGCGCTCACCCGATACCACCGCCTGCTGCAGCATCGACTGCTGCGTGGTCAGTTCGATCAGCGGCTCATTCAGCCGGCCCAGATAGGTGATGAAGGCGTAAAGCACGCCGACCTCAAAGGCGCCGGGGGAAGCAAAGCTGAACAGCAGTAGCAGACCGCACAAAATCAGTGCAGAAAAGAGGCTAAGCAGCGGACGCAGCAAAAACCCATCCAGTCGCAGCGTCTGCATGCGCGCCATATAATGGGCACGACTCGCCTCGCTCATCCGTGCACCAAAGCGCGCCTGCTGCCGAAACTGCTGGATCACGCTCATGCCGTTGATCACTTCATTAAAGCCGTTGTTGATATCCGCCAGATAGCTGCGAACCCGGCGGGCAATCGGCGTACTGTAACGCTGATAGATCAGCATCACGGTCAGCACCAGTGGGAAAATAACCAGCGCCACCAGCGCCATACGCCAGTCGAGCGAAAACATGGCGACCAGCATCGCGCCAATCAGCGCGGCACTGCGCAGCACGGTGGCAACCACAGTGACATAGAGATCTTTGATCACCTCGGTGTCATTAGTGACGCGCGAAATAATCTGCCCCACCGGCTGGGTATCGAACGCGCTCAGCGGCTGGCGCAGCGCCGCGTTCATGACATCAACGCGCAGCTGCTGCACCACCCCGATTGCCGCCCGGTTAAACAGCAGCGCCTGAAAATAGTGCAGCGCCGCTGCCATCAGCTGCAGCAGAATAAAGCTCACCAGTAATCCCGCCACAATGCCCCACGGCATCTGATGTCTGGCAATCAGGTGATCGATAAAATAGCTGACCAGCACCGGGCCGGTCACCTCGGCGGCGGCGGCCAGCCAGAGCATGCCGGTTGCCAGCCACAGTGAACGGCGCCAGGGTTTTCCGTAGGCCAGCAGCCGTTTCAGCGTCGGCCACAGCCGCTGCGACTTAGCCATGCTGCGCTCCTGTTGCGGTTTCATCTTTGCTTTCACTCTCATCATCATCCAGCGCCGCTTCCAGCTGCTGATAGCGGTACATATCGCGATACCAGCCCGGCTGCGCCGCCAGCTGGTCATGATCGCCACGCTGCGCAATGCGCCCCTGCTGCAGTACCAGAATTTCACTCGCTTCGGTTAGCGCTGAGAGGCGGTGTGCGCTGATAATCACCGTGCGGTTCTGCCCCCAGATACGCAGGTTATGCAGAATGTCATGTTCAGTACGCCCATCTACCGCAGAAAGCGCATCATCCAGAATCAGGATCTCCGCCTCCAGCAGCAGCGCCCGGGCAATCGCAATACGCTGCTTCTGTCCGCCCGAAAGCATAACGCCGCGCTCTCCGACTTCTGTCTCATAGCCTTGCGGCAGACGCAGAATATCCTCATGCACGCAGGCCATTTTTGCTGCCTGCTCAATCTGCTGCTGCGTGGCGTCGGGGCGTCCCAGCGCCAGATTGTTTGCCACGCTGTCAGAAAACAGAAACGGCGTCTGGCTGACGACTGCCAGGCGGCTGCGCCAGCTGTCAAGCTGCAGCTGAACCAGCGGCAGCTCGCCGTAGCGGATCCCGCCCCGATCGACATCGAAGTGGCGCTGAATGAGACTGAGCAGCGTACTTTTGCCGCAGCCGGTGGGGCCGCATAATCCCAGCATCTGCCCCGGCTGCAGCTGCGCATGAATATTCTGCAGTACGGCATTTTCTGTACCCGGGTAGTGAAAGGCGTCAATGGCGAGCTGCAGCGCAGCCGGCTCAGGCGGTAACGCCAGAGTGCCATCAACCACGGCCGGCGCTTCAGCCAGCAGCGCACGAATACGGCTCCAGGCCGCACTGCCGCGCTCCACGATATTGATCATCCACGCCAGCGCCAGCATCGGCCAGATCATCAGTCCGAGATACATCACAAAGCTGGTGAGCTGGCCCAGCGTCAGAGTGCCGTGCCATACCATCCAGCCGCCGCCGGCGATCGCCAGCAGATTAGAGAAACCAACGGCCACATAGATAATGGGATCGAATCGCGCGTCCACCCGCGCCACATGCAGATTTTTACGTCCGGTATCGCTGGCGATGTCAGCAAACTGCTGCGACTGATGATCTTCCAGGCCAAACGCTTTGATCATACGGATACTGGTCAGGCTCTCCTGCGTCTGATCGTTCAGGCTTGAGAACGCCGCCTGCGCGACTTTAAAGCGCTGATGCAGTCGCGAACCATCTTTCTGGATCGCCAGCGCCATAAAGGGCATCGGGATCAGCGCCAGCAGCGTAAGCTGCCAGCTTATCTGCGTACTCATTACCGCCAGTACCACCAGCCCCATAACCAGTGAGTCCACCAGCGTCAGCACCCCTTCCCCCGCCGCAAACACCACGCGGTCCACATCATTGGTGGCGCGTGCGATGAGATCGCCTGTGCGATGACGCAGATAGAACGCAGGATGCTGCCGGCTCAGCTGACGATAAAAATCCTCGCGCAGTTCAACCGCCAGCTGATACGAGGCGCCAAACAGCAGCACGCGCCAGACATAGCGCAGCAGATAAACAATAACCGCGGTGAGCAGCATGACGCCGATCCATAGCATAATCTGCCTGGCAGAGAGCTGCTGCTGCGTGACGCCATCCACAATAACGCCCACCAGGTGCGGCGGGATCAGCTGCAGTAACGCGATAATAATAAGCAGGCAAACAGCACCGGCATAGCGGCGCCACTCACGCAGGAAATACCAACTAAGCTGGCTGAATAATCGCACAATCTCTCTCTTTATTTACGCTTCAGGGCACAACGGGCAGCGCGGTTGAATATTTAATCTCTTCCATCGCAAAGCTGGAGGTGACATCGATCAGGCCCGGCACGCCATTCACCAGCCGCTTATAAAACGCGTCGTAGCTCTTCATATCCGCAACCTGTATTCGCAGCAGATAGTCATACTCGCCGGCCATACGGTAGAAGGCCATGACTTCCGGCATTGGCTCCACCACGGCGACAAACTGCCTGAACCAGTCGCTGCTGTGCTGCTGGGTTTTGATCAGCATAAACGCGGTCAGTGACAGACCAAGTTTTTCACCATCCAGCAGCGCCACGCGCGCCCGGATGATGCCATCATCTTCAAGTTTTTTCAGGCGCTTCCAGCAGGGCGTGGTGGTCAGATTCACGGCCTCCGCCAGCGCCTGCAGCGAGAGCGTGCAATCCTTCTGCAGAAGGGCCAGCAGCTTACGGTCAATTTTATCTATCATCACGCCTCACCGGAGAAAAATTTTCTCTGAACCGCTGATTATACCCTGGTTTTAGCAACCTCTTTTTCCTGCCCGTGCCGTACACTGGCGGCAATAAAAACCGGAGAGAATTGCCATGCAAACGCCCTGGATCCGCCACGCCATTAATGAGATTAACGCTGATATCCAGCGCTCGGCTGACACACACCTGATCCGCTTTACGCTGGACGATTTCCCGGGCATCTTTTTCTACCTTAAGGATGAGAGCACGCACCCCAGCGGCAGCCTGAAACATCGCCTGGCGCGTTCGCTGTTCCTGTATGGACTGGCGAATGGCTGGATCGGTGAAAAAACCCCGATTATCGAAGCGTCATCCGGCAGCACCGCGGTATCGGAAGCCTACTTTGCCCGGCTGCTCGGCCTGCCGTTTATCGCGGTTATGCCGGCCAGCACCGCAAAGCGTAAAATTGAGATGATTCGCTTCTATGGAGGCGAATGCCATTTTGTTGCCGATCCGTGCCAGCTCTACGCAGAATCGGAGCGCCTGGCGCGTGAACTGAACGGTCACTTTATGGATCAATTTACCTATGCTGAACGTGCGACGGACTGGCGCGGCAATAATAATATTGCAGAAAGTATTTTTCGTCAGATGGCACATGAGCCGTTTCCGGTGCCCCATACGCTGATCATGAGCGCCGGCACCGGCGGTACCTCTGCCACGCTGGGACGCTATATTCGTTATCAGGGCTACCCCACCCGTCTGCTGGTCACTGATCCGCAGCACTCCGTGTTTTTTGACTACTGGCACAGCCGTGACAGCAGCCTGCGTAATGCGCGCGGCAGCCTGATTGAGGGCATTGGTCGCCCGCGCGTTGAACCCTCTTTTCTGCCCGACGTGATCGATGAAATGCTCAAAGTCCCCGATGGCGCAACGCTGGCAGCCATGCTGCGGCTGGAACAGATCCTCGGGCGGCGGCCCGGCGCCTCAACGGGGACCAACTTCTGGGGTATGATGCAGGTCGCGAAGCGCATGCGTGCCAGCGGTGAACGGGGTGCGCTGGTGACGCTGCTCTGCGACAGCGGTGAGCGCTATCCCGACACCTATTACAATCCGGCGTGGGTCGCGGCGCAGATTGGCGATATTCAGCCCTGGCTGCAGGCGCTGCAATAAAAAAACCGGACTTCCGGTCCGGTTCACGGCAAGACTCAGCCCTGGGGGGAGTAATCAAGGTGGGGCGTTGTCAGCCAGTGATTTAAATAATGAGACACCGCCTGTGTCTCGCAATGGCCGATAACCGGCAAATGCGGCAGCGCGGCTTTAAGCTGATGCATGGCGTTGCCCATAACAAAACCTTTACCTGCCCGCTCCAGCATCTCGCGATCGTTCATCGCATCCCCGAAGGCCATACACTCCGCCAGCGGCAGATCGAGGTGTTCGCACAACCGCGTCAGCGCCGCGCCTTTATGGCAGCCTGTCGGCAGAACCTCAAGACAGTCCCAGGCAGAAAAACAGATACTGGCACGTGCGCCCAGCGCCTGCTGCAGTTCTTCCTGCAGCGCCAGTAACATCTCATGGGGTGCGATAAAGCAGATTTTGGTGATGTTGTCTCCGGACATCTGCTGCAGATCGCACAGCTGATAGCTAAACCCGCTCAGCGAGTGCGCCTCCAGCGCGCCGGGCAGCGGCTTATCAGTGAACCAGCCCTCATCGGTAAACAGATGAATGGAGGCGGGTGTTTTCCAGCGGGTTCTCATGACCTGTTCTGCGACCTCCGCTGGCAGATCGCAGCCATAAAGCTGATTACCTTGCGGGTCATGAATACGCGTGCCGTTACCGGTTATCAGCCAGGCAGGCAGCGTGATCTGTGTACGGATCACCTGCATATCCAGCAGGTGACGACCGGTGGCAAAGGCCAGAATCACATTGCGCTGCTGCAGCGCGTGCAGGGTTTCCAGCGTCTCTTTACCTAACTGATGCGTGGGCAGCAACAGCGTGCCGTCCATATCAAATGCTGCAAGACGAGCCATGCCTGTACTCCTGTCGGGGGATGCCTTTTACTATCGCCTGGTAATTACGGAACGAATAGTGAATACTTTTTGAAAACTGTTCCGGGTTTAACTATGCGCGAACTTCATCGTGTCAGCCAGTTTCAGCGGCTGTGGCACGCCAGCCAGGGGGAGACGCAGCGCTTAAGCGTTGCCATGCTGGCTAAGCGCTGTTTCTGCAGCGAACGTCATGCGCGTACCCTGCTGAAAAAATGGCAGCAGGCGGGCTGGATCCGCTGGGAAAGCCAGCCGGGGCGCGGTAAACAGGGAGAGCTGCAGTTTTTGATCACACCTGAGGCACTGCGCCAGCAGCTGCTTAACCGCCAGCTGCTGGCGGGCGAACCGGTTCAGATGCTGCAGACGCTTGACCTGCCGCCGGAACGTCTGCTGCAGCTGCTGCAGCCACTGATGGGCGGGCACTGGCAGGATCGTACGCCGGTACTGCGCATTCCTTATTACCGCACGCTCGCCTTCCCGGCACCTCTGCAGCCTCTCGGTCGCGCGGAGCAGCATCTGGCCCGGCAGATTTTCTCCGGCCTGACGCGCGTTGAAAACAACCGCGTCAGGGGCGACCTGGCGCATCACTGGCAGCACGACAGCAGCGGACTGAACTGGAGCTTCTGGCTGCGTCCGCAGCTTAGCTGGCATAACGGCGACCCGATGTATGCCGCACAGCTGGCAGCGGTACTGCAGCAGATTATCCGGAGCGCCAGCGGACGCGTGCTGCTTGCCAGCGTTGCGCAGATTGACGCCCCGCATCCGCTCACTCTGCGTATCCGGCTGCATCAGCCCGACTACTGGCTGCCGCAGCGGCTGGCTCACCAGTTCTGTCTGCTGCCGCATCCCGACAGCCCGCAAACTGGCAGCGGCCCCTGGCAGCTGATGCAATTTACCCCGACGCTGCTGCGGCTGGAGAGCTATGCGCGCTGGCATCTGCAGCGTGCGCTGATCCAGCGTATTGAATACTGGATCACACCCACCCTGTTTATGCCGGAACAGGGCAACAGCTGCCGTCATCCGGTACAGATTGCGATTGGTAATGCTGACGAGCTGCAGCAGCTGCGGCCGGTAGATCGCAGTATCAGCCGCGGCTTCTGCTATCTGGCCACCCGCCCTTCACTGCGTTTCAGCGCGGCTCAGGCCCGGACGCTGATTGCGCTGATCCAGCGCAGCGATGTGATCCGCCAGCTGCCGCTGGCAGAAGGATTAATTACGCCAAGTCAGTGGCTGCTGCCCGGCTGGCCGGTTCCGCAGACCGGGACGGAACCCGTTGCCCTGCCTGCACGCCTGACCCTGCATTACCACCTGCCGGTTGAGCTGCACGTAATGGCGGAGGCGCTGGTTAGGCTGCTGGCCTCACACGGCTGTGAGCTGACCTGCGTATTTCATGAGGTAAAAAGCTGGAACAGCGAGCAGGATCTTACGGCAGCGGATATTGTCATGGGCGATCGTCTGATTGGTGACGCGCCGCAGTTCACCCTGCTGAACTGGCTGGAGCAGGACCGGCTGTGGCAGCCGCTGCGTGACAGCTTCCGCCAGTCGCTTCAGCAAATCGCCTGTGAGCCAGATGATGGCGTGCGTTCGTCTGCCGTTCAGCAACTTTTTCATACGCTGATGAGCGAAGGTTATCTGCTGCCGCTGTTTAACTACCGTTATCAGGTACTGGCGCCACCGGGCGTGGAGGGTGTACACCTGACCGCGCTGGGCTGGTTTGACTTTACGCGAGCCTGGATCCCGCCGCCTGTCCCCTGCCCTGTTCAGTCCGCCCCTGACGCAGTACCATAAAGACACCACACCAGGAGATAAGAGTTAATGAAACGCGCCGTTGTCGTTTTTAGTGGTGGACAAGATTCCACCACCTGCCTGATTCAGGCCCTGCAGCACTATGATGAAGTTCACTGCGTTACTTTCGATTATGGACAGCGCCACCGCCAAGAGATTGAGGTGGCAGCAGAGCTGGCACATAAGCTGGGTGCGCGCGCGCATAAAGTACTGGATGTTACCCTGCTGAACGAGCTGGCGGTAAGCAGCCTGACGCGTGACAATATCCCGGTACCGGCCTATGAGGCTGATGCCAGCGGATTACCCAGCACGTTTGTACCCGGCCGTAATATTCTGTTTCTGACGCTCGCCTCTGTCTACGCGTATCAGGTAGAAGCTGAAGCCGTTATCACCGGCGTGTGTGAGACCGATTTTTCCGGCTATCCCGACTGCCGCGATGAGTTTGTTAAAGCGTTAAACCACGCGGTCAGCCTTGGTATGGCCCGCGAAATACGTTTTGAGACACCGCTGATGTGGCTGAATAAAGCAGAGACCTGGGCGCTGGCTGATTACTGGCAACAGCTGCCGCTGGTACGGTCAGAGACGCTGACCTGCTATAACGGCATCAAAGGTGATGGCTGCGGAACCTGCGCCGCCTGTCATTTACGTGCTCGCGGACTGGCAGAGTATCAGGATAATGCCGCAGCGGTAATGACGGCAATGAAGCAAAAAAGCGGCCTGCGCTGAATCAGCCCGCAGCCGGCGTGGCGTCAGCAGTGACGCCACGGTTTAACGCCCGTTCATCAGAGCCGCCAGGCGTTCGCGCAGTTCTCCCTCCAGCGGAACCGCCTTTTGCGTTCGCAAATCGATACAGACAAACGTCAGCATGGCGTCAGCCACCAGAGTGCCATCCTCTGCAAGCAGTACACGCTGTGCAATGATGCCGCTGCGGCCGCTGAGCTGTGACACCTCGCTTTCAATTATCAGGCGATCTCCCAGAACCGCAGGCCGGCGATAGTTGATATTGATGTTCACTACCACAAACGCCAGTTTTTGCGCTATCAGCCAGTTAAAGGCGTTTGCTTCTTCCAGCCACTGCCAGCGCGCCTCCTCCAGAAACTCCAGGTAACGCGCATTGTTAACATGCTGGTAAACATCAAGATGATAGCCGCGCACTTTTATGGTGGTTTGCATCAACACTCCTGAACAGGCTGAAACCGCTAACTGGTTGGACCTGTTGAGCATAGCACAGCCTGTTGCCGGGACTTACTGATACTTCAGCATCGCGAAGTGCTTCACAGTTTGAGTCGATCGCTGTTGCGTTCTACCAGCGCACTGCCGATACCGGGTACCTCTTTGAGCTGCTCCAGCGCAGTGAAGCGACCATACTCTTCGCGATAGCTAACAATCGCCTGCGCTTTTTTCAGCCCGATACCATTCATGGCGCTCGCCAGCTGCTCGGCTGTGGCATCGTTGATGCTGACCGGTCCGGCCGTCAGTGCCGCCAGCGGCTTTGCCTGTACTGCCGGCGGTTCTGCCGCCGCGAGGCTGCCGCTATAGAGTGCGCCGCCCAGCGCCAGTGTCAGACAAAATGCGTGAAAAGTGGATTTGTTCATGCTGTTTTTCTCCTTGTGTTTGACAGCATCAGCAGCGTGTCACAGCAGAGAAAAAGCCGCAAAAGGCGAAACGGAAAGATGGAAAAGGCCGCAGAAGCGGCCTTTGATTGTTGCAGAACATTACCTGTTTTTGTGAGGCTTACTGGGCTTGCGCCGCTGCACCGTATTTGATCTTCGCCTCTTTACGCAGATTCTCCAGCAGCGCTTCAAACGCGATCTGTGCATTATTCTGCGTAACGCCTTTAATCATCTCATCAACCTGATTCTGCGGCAGGCTGCCGGCAGAGACTTTATCCAGCGCAACCAGCACAACATTGCCCTGCATATCTTCGCCTGTGCCCCAGGACGGTTTATTGTCTGCCGGCTGCGGCAGCGAAAATGCGGTCTGTGCAATTGGATCCTGTGCGTTGCGATCAACCACTTTGCTGCTGCTCAGCGTCAGGCCTGCCGCGCTCAGCGCTTCACTTTTGCCTGCTTTCAGCTCAGCCAGCAGTTTATCTGCCTGCGCTTTAGCCTGCTGTGTCGCCTTATCGTGTTTGATGCGATCGGTAACCTGCGCTTTTACCTGGTCAAGCGGTTTAACCGCTTCCGGTTTGTGTTCGCTGATGCGCAGCACAAACGCGCGATCGCCATCCACGCTGATAATATCGGAGTTGTTGCCCGGCGCACCGTTCTGCCCGGTCAGGCCACCGCTGAAGACCGCCTGTTTAACCGCGTCAAAGTCGAGGTCAGCAGGCACATCATCACGGGTGAACCAGCCGGTTTCACTGACGTTAAGACCCGATGCCTGTGCCGCGCCAGCCAGCGATTCATTATCATTGCTGGCGGCTTCGCTGACCTTCTGCTGCAGCTTATAGAATGCGTCGAGCGCTTTCTCCTGCTTAACTTTGTCCGCAATGACGTCATGCACCTGCGCCAGCGGCTTTACCTGCTCCGGCTGGATATCGTCCAGACGCACTACCAGGAAACCCACTGAGGATTTAATCACGTCTGAAAGCTGGCCTTTCTCCGTCAGGCTGGCATTTTTCAGCTCATCTGGCGTGGTGGCAGGTTCCAGCCAGCCCATGTCGCCGCCTTTACGTGCGGAGATAGGATCGGCAGATTTGCTTTTCGCCAGGCTGGCAAAATCGCCGCCCTGCTTCAGTGCATCCAGTACTGACCGGGCTTCTGCCTCAGTTTTGGTCTGAATGATGCTGTAACGGCTGCGCTGCGGCTGTGAGTAGTCCGCTTTGTGTTGATCGTACCAGCTTTGAATATCCGCTTCGCTGACCGGCTGCTGCATCGCTGCTGCATCCATTTTGATATAGCTGACGCGGAACTGCTCTGGTGCCATGAAGCTGTTCTGATGCTGCTGATAATACTGCGCGATCTCGTCGTCAGTCACCGTCTGCTTTGCTGCCAGCGCGTTAACGTCAATCACCGCCTGACGGATTTCCCGCTGCTGCGAGACTAAATCTGTCAGCTTCGTGGTTTCATCTTTCAGCATAAAATCAGTGTTAGCGATGGCGTTGATCAGCTGCTGGTTAAGCAACTGCTTGCGCAGCGCTTCCGCATATTGATCGGCTGAGAAGCCCATACTGGTGATCAAACCATTATATTTGGCATTATCAAATTTACCGTTGGTCTGAAACGCTTTCTGATTGAAAATTGCCTGCTTTACCTGCTCATCACTGATACCAAGATGCAGATCGCTGATGTACTGATCCAGCAGCGCCTGATCTACCAGCTGTGACAGCGCCTGCTGGCGCATCTGCTGGATATAGCCATCATTGCTCGCCAGCTGTGAGAACTGATCGCCCAGCATCTGCTGCTGACGATTGCGCTCGCTGTTAAACGCCTGCTCCAGCTCAGCACGGCTGATTTCGTGGCCGTTAACTTTCGCCGCGTAATCGCCATTGCCACCGATCAGGTAGTTGCCCACCCCGGTAAGCACAAAGGACAGGATAATCAATCCCAGAATAACCTTGAGCACGACATGATTCGACGCCGCGCGTAAATTGTCCATCATGGTATGACAACACTCCGCTGTAGTGTGAATGTAAAGCTCAGACACGATGCCATCATCGTGCAGCTGCAGTTCAGGCTGGCAGCTGGCAACCATGCGGAGACTGAAGCCACTGGCTCAAGCTACGCATCAAATAAAAAAGGCACATCAGTAATGATGTGCCCGTATGTTACATGAGAACGGCTTTTTCGTCCTCAATCCAGAGAAGAAAATGCTTCACTGGTTAATCCAGACCGACTTAATTAACGGCGTCTTTCAGCGCTTTACCGGCACGGAATCCCGGTACCTTGCCAGCCGGGATCGTGATCTCTTTACCGGTTTGCGGATTACGGCCAGCACGCTCAGCGCGCTCGCGCACAGAGAACGTACCGAAACCCACCAGGGCTACTTCATCGCCGCTTTTCAGCGCGTCCGAAACAGATTCGGTAAACGCCTCCAGTACACGTCCGGCTGCTGCTTTAGAAATGTCTGCTTCTGCAGCAATTTTGTCGATCAACTGTGACTTATTCACTCTCTTCATCCCCTCTTTTATTATTCACTTTGCCCCGTCTCTTTTCGCCAGGGCAAACGCGCAGCCAGTTATAACAAGCTCATGATGCTGAAACAACGGTATTCATCTTAATCGCAGATCCAGCCGCCCTCTAACTTAGCAGGCAAAAAAAAGCTGGCAAGCCTGATGTAGCCTGCCAGCTTCGCTTTTTAGCCGCATTGACTGCCTGGCGCTATTTCGCCGTCACGACCTGCATACCGGATGGCGCATTTTCCAGGGCCAGATTCAGCACCTCTTCAATGCGTTTAACCGGATGAATGCTGAGGTCAGCAATCACATTTGCCGGAATATCTTCCAGATCGCGCTTGTTTTCATCCGGGATCAGTACGGTTTTAATCCCGCCACGGTGTGCTGCCAGCAGCTTCTCTTTCAGACCGCCGATAGGCAGTACCTGACCGCGCAGCGTGATCTCGCCGGTCATGGCCACATCAGAACGGACCGGGTTACCCGTCAGACAGGAGACCAGCGCCGTACACATGGCAATACCGGCACTCGGACCATCCTTCGGCGTAGCCCCTTCCGGCACGTGCACGTGGATATCACGCTTCTCATAGAAGTCACCGTTAATACCCAGTTTTTCCGCCCGGGCGCGAACCACGGTTAATGCAGCCTGAATTGACTCCTGCATCACCTCGCCAAGAGAGCCGGTATAGGTCAGTTTGCCTTTACCCGGCACACAAGCGGTTTCAATGGTCAGCAGATCGCCGCCCACTTCTGTCCACGCCAGGCCAGTGACCTGCCCTACGCGGTTTTCACTATCAGCGCGACCGTAATCAAAACGCTGTACGCCGAGGAAATCTTTCAGGTTGTCGCCATCAATGGTGATGCTCTTTTGCGTTTTATCCATCAGCAGCGCTTTGACCGCTTTACGACATAACTTAGAGAGTTCACGTTCAAGGCTACGCACGCCGGCCTCACGCGTGTAATAACGGATGATGCCAATGATTGCGCTATCATCAACGCTGATCTCTTTCTCTTTCAGCGCATTACGCTCAATCTGTTTAGGCAGCAGGTGCTGCTTCGCAATATTGAGTTTTTCATCTTCGGTGTAGCCCGACAGGCGGATCACTTCCATACGATCCAGCAGCGGTGCCGGAATGTTCATGGAGTTAGATGTCGCGACAAACATCACATCAGAGAGGTCGTAGTCAACTTCCAGATAGTGATCGTTAAACGCGATATTCTGTTCCGGATCCAGCACTTCCAGCAGCGCCGAAGCAGGATCGCCCCGCATGTCAGACGACATTTTGTCAATTTCATCCAGCAGGAACAGCGGGTTTTTCACGCCCACTTTTGCCATTTTCTGGATCAGCTTGCCTGGCATCGAACCAATATAGGTGCGACGGTGTCCGCGAATTTCTGCTTCATCACGCACGCCACCCAGCGCCATACGCACATATTTGCGTCCGGTTGCCTTCGCAATCGACTGTCCCAGAGAGGTTTTACCCACGCCCGGCGGGCCAACCAGACAGAGGATCGGGCCTTTGATTTTGCTGACGCGACTCTGCACTGCAAGATACTCAAGGATGCGATCTTTGACGCGTTCAAGACCAAAGTGATCGGTATCGAGCGTCTCCTGCGCTTTGCGCAGATCTTTCTTCACCTTGCTGCGCGCGTTCCACGGAACCTGAACCATCCAGTCAATATAGCCGCGTACCACCGTCGCTTCTGCAGACATAGGCGACATCATTTTCAGCTTCTGCAGCTCAGCTTCCGCTTTTTCACGCGCTTCAGCCGGCATTTTAGCCGCGTCGATTTTACGCTTCAGCGCTTCATACTCGTCTGGCGCGTCATCCATCTCGCCCAGCTCTTTCTGAATCGCCTTCATTTGTTCGTTCAGATAATATTCGCGCTGGCTTTTTTCCATCTGCTTTTTGACGCGATTGCGAATGCGTTTCTCAACCTGCAACAGGTCGATTTCCGATTCCATCATCGCCATCAGATATTCCAGACGCTCGTTCACGTCGGACATCTCAAGCACAGACTGCTTATCCGCCAGCTTAAGCGGCATATGTGCCGCTACGGTATCAGCCAGACGTGCCGCATCATCAATGCTGTTCAGTGAGGTCAGCACTTCAGGCGGGATCTTTTTGTTCAGCTTGATGTAGCCTTCAAACTGATTAATCGCGGTGCGTACCAGCACTTCCTGCTCGCGCTCTTCAATTTCTGGCGAGGTCAGATATTCAGCCTGTGCGACAAAGTGATCGCCATTGTCAGACAGTGTGGTAATGCGGGCACGCTGCAGGCCTTCCACCAGCACCTTAACCGTGCCATCAGGCAGCTTTAACATCTGCAGTACGGACGCCACTGTCCCTACGGCAAAGAGATCGTTAATTCCAGGTTCATCCGTTGAAGCCTCTTTCTGGGCAACCAGCATGATCTTCTTGTCATGATCCATTGCCGCTTCCAGGCAACGAATCGATTTTTCCCGACCAACAAACAACGGAATTACCATGTGCGGATAAACCACCACGTCGCGCAGCGGCAACACGGGGATTTCAATGCGTTCAGAACGCTCAGGATTCATAGAGCTCTCTCTTAGTTTAATGTCCGCCAGGTGATGGGTACCGCGTAATACAGGCTGTATGCAGTTAAACCCACAGGATTATGAGTATATGGGGATGCTTGTCCGACATTCAATGTCACAGCGGTGAGAAAAGTAAAAGGGGAATAAAATTCCCCTTTTTTAAGATAACAACGTGATTTGGCTGCTTATTTATTCGCCAGAAGCTTGCGCTTCATGTTTACCATAAATCAGCATTGGATCGGACTCGCCATCAATCACCGAATCATCGATAACCACTTTCTCGACATCTTCCATTGAAGGCAGGTCATACATGGTTTCCAGCAGTGCCGCCTCAACGATAGAACGCAGACCACGCGCACCGGTTTTGCGTGACATCGCCTTTTTAGCGATAGCTGTCAGCGCTTCGTCGCGAAACTCCAGCTCAACGCCTTCAAGGTTAAACAGCGCCTGATACTGTTTGGTGAGCGCATTTTTCGGCTCACGCAGGATCTGGATCAGCGCTTCTTCGCTCAGCTCATTGAGCGTGGCGACAACCGGCAGACGACCGATAAACTCCGGGATCAGACCAAACTTGATCAAATCTTCCGGCTCAACCTGCGAGAGCAGTTCGCCTTCGCTGGCTTTTTGCGATTTGCCTTTCACCGTCGCGCCAAAGCCAATACCCGAGCCGGTTTCCACACGCTGTGAAATGACTTTATCGAGACCAGCAAATGCGCCGCCGCAGATAAACAGGATTTTCGACGTATCAACCTGCAGGAATTCCTGCTGCGGATGTTTGCGACCGCCCTGTGGCGGTACAGCTGCAACGGTGCCTTCAATCAGCTTCAGCAGCGCCTGCTGTACACCCTCGCCCGATACATCACGGGTAATAGAAGGGTTATCTGACTTACGGGAGATTTTATCAATCTCATCGATATAGACGATACCGCGCTGTGCCTTTTGCACATCATAGTCGCACTTCTGCAGCAGCTTCTGGATGATGTTTTCTACATCTTCACCCACATAACCCGCTTCGGTCAGGGTGGTGGCATCTGCCATGGTAAAAGGCACATCCAGCAGGCGCGCCAGCGTTTCTGCCAGCAGCGTCTTACCGCTACCGGTCGGACCGATCAGCAGAATGTTACTCTTGCCCAGTTCGATACCGTTACTGGTATCGCCATTGCGCAGACGTTTGTAGTGGTTATAAACGGCAACCGCCAGCACTTTTTTCGCCTTTTCCTGACCAATGACATAGTCATCAAGGTGGTGACGAATTTCATGCGGTGTTGGCAGGGCGCTACGCTCGCGATGCGGCGCAACCTCTTTAATCTCTTCACGAATGATGTCATTACATAAATCAACACATTCGTCGCAAATATAGACTGACGGCCCGGCAATCAGCTTACGGACTTCATGCTGGCTTTTGCCGCAGAAAGAGCAGTACAGCAACTTACCTGAACCGTCTTTGCGCTTATCTGTCATCAGCTAACCTCTTTTCGTTCTCAGACCTACTCTGGTGTACGGCACTGGCCGTACAACAACGGCCGGTATGCATGCAACTCATCTGCCTGCCCCCGTTAACTATAGCGTAAGGGCCAGCAGATGCGTCTTATTGACGGTGTGTCAGTATAGAGTCAACCAGGCCATACTCTACCGCTTCGCTGGCAGAGAGGAAACGATCGCGTTCGGTGTCGCGCTCAATCTGCTCCAGCGTTTTGCCGGTATGCTCAGCCATCAGTTCATTCATGCGCTGTTTTACTTTCAGGATTTCACGCGCATGGATCTCGATATCCGTTGCCTGTCCCTGATAGCCGCCCAGCGGCTGGTGAATCATCACGCGGGAGTTAGGCAGGCAGAAGCGTTTACCTTTGGTTCCTGCCGTCAGCAGAAATGCGCCCATTGAGCACGCCTGACCCATACAGATGGTGCTGACGTCCGGCTTAATAAATTTCATGGTGTCGTAGATCGACATACCCGCCGTGATCACGCCACCTGGTGAATTGATGTAGAGATAGATATCTTTTTCCGGATTCTCTGCTTCCAGAAACAGCATCTGCGCCACAATCAGGTTCGCCATGTGATCTTCAACCTGACCAGTCAGAAAGATAACGCGCTCTTTAAGCAGGCGGGAATAGATGTCGTAAGAACGCTCGCCGCGCGAGGTTTGTTCGACCACCATTGGCACCAGCGCATTAGTTGGTGCAGTAAATTCACGATCGCCACTGTATGACATTACCGTCTCCTGATAAATTTCATTGGCAACATTCTGTACCGATTCTACGTGAGACGCGCTGTGAAAACTATGCACAGCCGCCTCGTTCCGACATTTCAGGACGGTTAATCAGCCAGCCTCACGGTTCTCTCGCATTCTTCCTCTATCTGGGGATGCTGCCCGGTTGTTTCAAGCATAACAACCTTTTCTCTATTCGCTAACCTGGAAAAAGAGCATAGCGAATAATTTGCCGCTTAATTAGTCAAATAGACGTGCAGGAAGCGGTTTTTTATCATAAATAAAAAAAAAGCCCACGACAGAGGTCGCGGGCTGAGCACATTCCGTTAAGTGATTAATCAGGCCGCAGAGGTCTGGTTCATCAGCTCCTGGAAAGAGGTCGCTTTGTCGGCCACTTTGGCTTTCGCCAGCAGCGCTTCAACCGCCTGCTCTTCCAGCGCAACGTTGCGCATATTGTTCATCAGCTCATTGTTTTTGCTGTAGAACTCGATAACTTCCTGTGGATCTTCGTACGCAGAAGCCATCTCTTCGATCAGCGTTTTAACGCGATCTTCGTCTGCTTTCAGCTCGTTGATGCGGATCACTTCGCCCAGCAGCAGACCTACAACAACGCGACGTTTGGCCTGCTCTTCGAACAGCTCACGTGGCAGTTCCAGCGCCTGCTTCTCGTTACCACCAAAGCGCTGAGCAGCCTGACGACGCAGCACGTCGATTTCGCTGTCAATCAGAGCAGCCGGAACGTCAATGTTGTTAGCATCAACCAGACCATCCAGAACCTGAGACTTCACGCGGTTACGAATAGCGCCTTTGAGCTCACGCTCCATGTTTTTACGCACTTCTGCACGCAGGCCATCAACTGAACCATCTTCCACGCCGAAACGTTTGATGAAGTCAGCAGTCAGTTCTGGCAGCTCACGGGTTTCAACTTTCTTCAGAACGATATCAAACTTCGCATCTTTCCCTTTCAGGTTTTCTGCGTGGTAATCGTCCGGGAATTTAACGTCGATAGTAAAGGTGTCACCCGCTTTCTTACCGGTGATGCCCTCTTCAAAACCAGGGATCATACGACCCTGGCCCATCGCCAGGACGAAGTCAGACGCTTTACCGCCCTCGAACTCTTCGCCATCTACAGAACCGTTGAAATCGATGGTAGCGCGATCTTCAGCGGTAGCCGCTGCGTCAGTCTCTTTCCAGGTAGCCTGCTGCTTCTGCAGGGTATCCAGCATCGCATCAACGTCTGCATCGGTCACTTCAACAACCGGTTTTTCAACTTCGATTGCGTCCAGACCCTGTAATTCCACTTCCGGATAGACTTCAAACTCAACCGCATAGGTAAAGTCTTCGCCTTCTTTGTACTCACCCGGCACGTAGTCAGGCGCGCCTGCTGGGTTAATTTTCTCTTTGATGATGGCGTCAACGAAGTTACGCGTCATCAGCTCACCCAGCACATCCTGGCGAACAGAGGCGCCGTAGCGCTGATTGATAATGTGCGATGGTACTTTACCTTTACGGAAACCATCGATACGGACTTTCTTAGCCACTTCAATCAGTTCTTTCTTAACTGCAGCGTCAATGCTGTCAGCTGGAATAGTAATCGAAATGCGGCGGCCCAGACCCTGGGTGGTTTCTACTGAAACTGTCATTTTGTTACCTCAAAAAATCACGTGCTCGGTCAACTTCAGACACCACACAATTAATGCGCCGTATCCAATAACCGGGACGGCCTCTGCGGGCAGAACCACATCCCTGTCACCAGAAGCGTCCCGAAGACATTCCGGAAAAATAGACGCCGCATTATAGCGGCATCACCGGAATGAGTCGAGGCTGCAAACTCACCACTTTTTAACGACTTTGCTGCTTTTTTGCGCCGCAGATCGCGTTTAGCGCCTGAGAAACGAAAAAACGGCCCGCAGGCCGTTTCAGGAAACAGTAAAGATACAGGTATCAGGCAAGCGTACCGGCTCCCCGGCAGTTAGGCGAAGCCAGAACGGTATCCTGTAGCCCGTGCCACTCTTTTTGCGTGTAGGTATGCAGTGCCAGCGCATGTACGCTGCCAGCCAGCTCAGCAGACAGCTCACCATAGATAGCGCGATGCCGCTGTAAAAAACGCTGGCCGGTGAAATGATCGCTGACAATCACCACTTTAAAGTGACTTTCAGAACCGGCAGGCACGTTATGACGATAGCTTTCATCATGCACTTCGAGGTGTGCAGGTGTGAAAGCGTTGCGCAGCTTTTCTTCTATTTGTTCGCGAATCATTGTTTACACCCTCTCCGGCGAGCGCTGTGCCCCATCTGTTTAAATATTAGTAGGTTTTGCATTACTGCCCGGTAAAAATCAGAAAATATTCCCGCTCTGCAGCGCATCATAACCGGCAATCCGGGCAGGTCAACCTGCTGGTTTTTCTCTGGTCTGAAAAAAGCCTTTACAATCAATTTCCCGGCGGGTGGGGCTTTTTTCACCTCGCTGCAATGCTATGATGACGCCGGATTTATCTCCCAACCTAACGCTAATGAGAATGAGTATGTTGAAAAAACTGTTATTCCCTCTGCTGGCTGCTTTTGTTTTAGCCGGCTGTGCCAGCAACAGTACAACCCTGAACATTCAGCCAAAAATCCAGCTGCCACAGCAGGATCCGAGCCTGATGGGCGTGACCGTTAGCGTAAACGGTGCCGATCAGCGCAGCGATCAGGCGCTGGCAAAAGTTAACCGCGATGGACAGCTGGTTACGCTGACGCCGTCACGCGACCTGCGTTTTCTGCTGCAGGAAGTGCTGGAGAAGCAGATGACTTCCCGTGGTTATATGATTGGCCCGAACGGCGCAGTCGATCTGCAAATTGTGGTGAATGGCCTGTACGCTGACGTCACGCAGGGCAACGTGCGCTACAGCATCACAACAAAAGCGGACATCTCTATCATTGCCACGGCGAAAAACGGCAATAAGCAGGTGAAAAACTACCGTCAGACCTACAGCATTGAAGGCGCTTTCAATGCCACCAACGACAAAATCACCAACGCTGTTAATGCGACCCTGAGCGATGTGATCGCCGATATGGCGCAGGATACCAGCGTAAACAACTTCATCAAACAGAACGCACGCTAACCGCTCCGCTGTCATCTGCCCGGCCGTCTGGTGCCGGGCACTACCTCAGGCTGGCTATGACCTCTCACTATCTGCGAATATTTACCCAACGTAACGCTGCGGTACTGCTGCTGCTTGGCTTTGCCTCCGGCTTACCGCTGGCGCTGACCGCGGGCACGCTGCAGGCATGGATGACCGTAGAGAATGTCGACCTTAAAACCATTGGTTTCTTTTCTCTGGTAGGACAGGCTTACGTTTTCAAGTTTCTCTGGTCGCCGGTGATGGACCGCTACACGCCGCCGTTTCTGGGACGTCGCCGCGGCTGGTTGCTGCTGACTCAGCTGGCGCTGATTGCCGGCATTGTCGCCCTCGGCTTTATGCATCCGGCTCAGGATTTAACGCTACTGGCCGCTATTGCGGTACTGGTCGCATTCTGTTCAGCCTCTCAGGATATCGTCTTCGACGCGTGGAAAACCGACATCCTGCCGCCGGAAGAACGCGGCAGCGGCGCAGCCATTACGGTGCTGGGCTATCGTCTGGCCATGCTTATCTCCGGCGGACTGGCACTCTGGCTCGCCGATCGCTATCTGGGCTGGCGCGCGACTTACTGGCTGATGGCGCTGCTGATGATCCCGGGATTGATTGCCACTCTGCTGGCCCGTGAGCCTGCCGCTGCCAAACGTGAACCGCACACGCTGCGCCAGGCCGTTACCTTTCCCCTGGCGGACTTTTTTCAGCGTAATAATGCCTGGCTGCTGATCACCCTGATTATCCTTTATAAGCTGGGGGATGCTTTCGCGGCGTCGCTGACGACGACTTTCCTTATCCGCGGCGTAGGATTCAGCGCAGGTGATGTTGGCCTGGTCAATAAAACGCTGGGGCTGATGGCCACCATTATCGGCGCGCTCTATGGCGGCGTACTGATGCAGCGTCTGAGCCTGTTTCGTGCGCTGATGCTGTTTGGCATTCTGCAGGCCGTATCGAACGCCGCTTACTGGCTGCTGGCAGTCACCCCGCCCCATCTCTGGAGCATGGCCAGCGCGGTATTTATCGAAAACCTGTGCGGCGGCATGGGGACGGCAGCGTTTGTGGCGCTGCTGATGACCATGTGCAATAAAGCGTTCTCTGCCACCCAGTTCGCTCTGCTCTCGGCGCTGGCGGCTGTTGGCCGCGTTTACGTGGGTCCCGCCGCTGGCTGGCTGGTTGAGCTGTGGGGCTGGTCCGCTTTTTATGCGTTTACCGTGGTGGCTGCGCTGCCGGGACTGCTGCTGCTGTGGCTTAGCCGTACAACGCTTCTTCAGATGCAGCAAAGCGGCACGTTTATTACGCGTACCTGCTGGCCTGCAGGCTATCGCTGGATTGTCCGCCTGTTTACCGCAGGCTGCGCTTTGCTGGGTTGCTGGCTGCTGATGCTGGCGTTACATGCTGCCGGGGCAGCCCAGATGGCCGGACTGCTGACGCCGCTCTTTGAGACAGGGCTCGGCGTTGCCATTCTGGCCGTCATGCTGGGTGTGATACTCGACTGCCTGGCGCTAAGAAAAACCAGCCGGCTCGCTGAACGATAGACAGACGCTATTTGCAGGCGGTATTTAATTTGTTTAAAAATAGCGCCTGCGAATTAGCGCAAATAGCATTTTTTTCATCGCGAAATAAAAACATTAATTTAACAACATCAGGCGATATTTAAATCCGGTGAGCAATCAGTTTGTGGGAAAATTATCGCTCAAATGATGCATAATTGTTAAATTAGTGAGCATTAAAAGTACGGTTTATGCTTTCCCTGTTTTTTCTGCGGTTTCTGTCATTGCTTTTTGTTATATTGCCGCCAACTGCTTGTCGCGGTTAATAATTTGTCACTCTGCGTAACATCTGTGACTCCCTTAGCAAAAGGTGTCAACACCCTTCTGACACATCCTTAAGCTGGTTTACACTGCATAAACCTTACCGTAAAATGCGCGCACACTTAAACGACAATAGAGCCCTTGTCATTGAGGTCGTTAAATGAGACTCATGAAATACAATAAATGTTTGGGGATTTTGTCATTAATCGCAGGCGCTGTATTACTCAGCGGCTGCGATAGTGCGTTGTTAAATCCCAAGGGACAGATTGCAATGGAGCAACGTTCACTGATTCTGACAGCCTTTGGCTTGATGATGATTGTCGTTATTCCGGCAGTCTTAATGGCTGTTGTGTTTGCCTGGAAATATCGGGCGACCAATACCGAAGCGAAGTACAGCCCTAACTGGTCACACTCCAACAAAGTGGAAGCCGTGGTCTGGACCATTCCGATCCTGATCATCATCTTCCTCGGCGTGCTGACCTGGAAATCAACGCATGCGCTGGAGCCGGCTAAACCGCTGGTCTCTGACGTCAAGCCTGTTGAGATCGATGTGGTTGCGCTGGACTGGAAATGGCTGTTCATTTACCCGGAGCAGGGTATTGCCACCGTTAACCAGATTGCCTTCCCGGCAAATACACCAGTTAACTTCAAAATCACCTCTAACTCCGTGATGAACTCGTTCTTCATTCCTACGCTCGGCAGCCAGATCTACGCCATGGCGGGCATGCAGACTAAACTGCACCTGATCGCCAATGAGACAGGAACGTTTGACGGTATCTCATCAAACTTCAGTGGTCGCGGTTTCTCTGGCATGAAGTTCAAGGCCATTGCAACTAAAGATGATGCGGAATTCCAGCAGTGGGTTGCCAAAGTTAAAGCGGCACCTAACACGCTAACCACCATGGATGAGTTTGAGAAACTGGCTTCGCCAAGTGAGAATCATCCGGTGGAATATTTCTCAACTGCGAATCCTGAACTCTTCAAGCAAATTATTGATAAGTTCAAGATGAGCCACGGGAAAATGGACATGTCACACGAAGGCATGGACATGAATCACGCCGCTGCTGCGGGAACCGGGGAATAATACGATGTTCGGAAAATTAACACTGGATGCAGTGCCGTACCATGAGCCTATTATCATGGTTACGGTCGCCGCTATCATCATCGGTGGTCTGGCGCTGGTTGCCGCGCTCACCTATTTTGGTAAGTGGAAGTATCTGTGGTCAGAATGGCTTACCTCCGTTGACCACAAAAAACTGGGTATCATGTATATCATCATGGCATTCGTCATGCTGCTGCGCGGCTTTGCCGATGCCGTAATGATGCGTACCCAACAGGTTATGGCTTCTGCCGGTGAGGCGGGTATTTTACCTCCGCACCACTACGATCAGATCTTCACCGCCCACGGCGTGATTATGATCTTCTTCGTGGCAATGCCATTTGTTGTAGGTCTGATGAACATCGCGGTTCCGCTGCAAATCGGTGCCCGTGACGTTGCGTTCCCGTTCCTGAACAACCTGAGCTTCTGGTTTACCGCGGTCGGTGTGATCCTGGTGAACATCTCTCTGGGTGTGGGCGAGTTTGCACAGACCGGCTGGCTGGCTTATCCGCCGCTTTCTGGCGCGGAGTATAGTCCTGGCGTCGGGGTCGACTACTGGATCTGGAGTCTCCAGCTCTCAGGGATCGGGACCACGCTGACCGGTATCAACTTCTTCGTGACCATTCTGAAGATGCGTGCGCCGGGCATGGACCTGTTCAAAATGCCGGTCTTTACCTGGGCATCACTCTGCACCAACGTCCTGATCATCGCTGCGTTCCCGGTTCTGACCGTGACGCTGGCACTGTTGACGCTTGATCGTTACCTCGACTTCCATTTCTTTACTAATGATATGGGCGGTAACATGATGATGTACGTCAACCTGATCTGGGTCTGGGGTCACCCGGAAGTGTACATCCTTGTTCTGCCGGTCTTTGGTGTCTTCTCTGAAGTTACCGCGACCTTCTCGAAAAAACGTCTGTTTGGTTACACCTCACTGGTGTGGGCGACCATCGCCATTACCGTACTGTCGTTCATCGTCTGGCTGCACCACTTCTTCACCATGGGTGCGGGCGCCAACGTTAACGCCTTCTTCGGTATCATGACGATGATCATCGCGATTCCGACCGGGGTGAAAATCTTTAACTGGCTGTTCACCATGTATCAGGGTCGCATCGAGTTTAACTCAGCGATGCTGTGGACCATCGGCTTCCTGGTGACCTTCTCAGTGGGTGGTATGACTGGCGTACTGCTGGCCGTACCGGGTGCAGACTTTGTCCTGCACAATAGCCTGTTCCTGATTGCACACTTCCACAACGTTATTATCGGTGGTGTTGTGTTCGGTTGCATGGCCGGTGTGACCTACTGGTTCCCGAAAGCATTTGGCTTCACGCTGAACGAAACCTGGGGTAAACGCGCCTTCTGGTTCTGGATCATCGGCTTCTTTGTTGCCTTTATGCCGCTGTACGCACTGGGCTTCATGGGTATGACCCGTCGTCTGAGCCAGGATATCGATCCACAGTTCCACTCGCTGCTGGTTGTTGCAGCTGGCGGTGCGGCGCTGATTGCCTGCGGTATTCTGTGCCAGCTGGTTCAGTTCTGGGTATCGGTACGTGACCGCGATCAGAACCGCGATCTGACTGGTGACCCGTGGGGCGGTCGTACGCTGGAGTGGGCAACCTCTTCACCACCACCGTTCTACAACTTTGCTGTTATCCCTCATATCCACGAGCGTGATGCGTTCTGGGAAATGAAAGAGAAAGGCGAAGCATACAAGCAGCCAGAAAAATATGAAGAAATTCATATGCCGAAAAACAGCGGCGCGGCCATTGTTATCGCTGCATTCGTAACAGTCTTCGGTTTCGCCATGATCTGGCATATCTGGTGGCTGGCGGGTCTCACTTTCCTGGGCACTATCGTGACCTGGATCGTGAAGAGCTTCGATGAGGACGTGGATTACTACGTTCCGGTTGCTGAAATCGAGCAGATCGAGAAGAAGCACTTTGATGACATCAGCAAAGCAGGTCTGAAATAATGTCGACTCAAACCGTAAAACACCACCACGACGCCCATGCGGAGCATGGGCATCACGATGCAGGAGCCAATAAAGTCTTTGGCTTCTGGATCTACCTGATGAGTGACTGCATTATCTTCGCAACGCTGTTTGCGACCTATGCAGTAATGGTCAACAACACTGCCGGTGGCCCGGCAGGTCAAGATATTTTCGAACTGCCGTTTGTGCTGGTTGAAACCGCGCTGCTGCTGCTGAGCTCCATTACTTATGGAATGGCAGTGATTGCGATGAACAACCAGAACAAAGGTTCGGTCATCGGCTGGCTGGCCCTGACCTTCCTGTTCGGTGCCGGATTTATCGGGATGGAAATCTATGAATTCCATCACCTGATCGCAGAAGGCTTCGGTCCAAACCGTAGCGGCTTCCTTTCTGGCTTCTTTACGCTGGTTGGTACGCACGGTCTGCACGTGACCTCTGGTCTGATCTGGATGGCGGTTCTGATGTTCCAGATCGCTAAACGGGGTCTGACTGAGAGCAACCGCACCCGTATCATGTGCCTGAGCCTGTTCTGGCACTTCCTGGATGTGGTGTGGATCTGCGTATTCACCGTTGTCTATCTGATGGGGGCCATGTAATGAGTCATTCTGTAAACGAACATGGTGCATCACACGGTAGCGTGAAGTCTTACATGATCGGCTTCATCCTCTCTATCATCCTGACGGCGATCCCGTTCTGGATGGTAATGGATGGCAGTGCCTCACACGGCACCATCCTGGGTGTGGTTCTGGTGTGTGCAGTGGTTCAGGTGCTGGTGCACCTGGTCTACTTCCTGCACCTGGACAGCAAATCAGAGGGTGGCTGGAACATGGTGGCCATTGTCTTCTCAGCAATCATAATTCTGATTGTTGTGATCGGTTCACTGTGGATTATGTGGAACCTCAACTACAACATGATGGCCCACTAAAGAGTCACGCGTAATGATTAAGCAATACCTGCAAGTAACAAAACCAGGAATTATTTTCGGAAATTTAATTTCTGTCATCGGTGGATTTCTGCTGGCCTCGAAAGGCAGCATCGATTATCCCCTGTTTCTCACCGCGCTGGCTGGCGTGTCGCTGGTGGTCGCATCGGGTTGTGTATTCAACAATGTGATTGACCGCGATATCGACATCAAAATGGAGAGAACGCGGAACCGGGTTCTGGTCAAAGGCCTGATCTCGGCGAAAGTAAGCCTGGTTTATGCCACTGCGTTGGGTATTGCTGGCTTTGCGTTGCTGTATTTCGGCGCCAACCCGCTGGCCATGTGGCTGGCGGTCATGGGCTTCGTGGTCTATGTTGGCGTTTACAGCCTCTATATGAAGCGTCATTCGGTCTATGGAACGCTGATCGGCAGCCTCTCCGGTGCTGCGCCACCGGTGATTGGCTACTGCGCAGTCACTAACGAGTTTGATGCAGGCGCATTGATTTTACTGGCTATCTTTAGCCTGTGGCAGATGCCGCACTCCTACGCGATTGCCATCTTCCGCTTTAAAGATTACCAGGCCGCTAACATTCCGGTTCTGCCGGTTGTGAAAGGCATCTCCGTGGCTAAAAATCATATTACGCTCTACATTCTGGCGTTCATGATTGCCACGCTGATGCTCTCACTGGGCGGTTATGCGGGCTACAAATATCTGATCGTGGCTGCGGCTGTCAGCGTCTGGTGGCTGGGTATGGCACTCTCAGGTTACAAAACCTCAAACGATAAAGTCTGGGCGCGTAAACTGTTTGTGTTCTCTATCATCGCCATCACCGCGCTGAGCGTCATGATGTCGGTTGACTTTATGGCCCCGGCCTCTAAAGACCTGCTCACTTACGTCTGGTAAGCGGGCACCGTCACTCTGAGAAAGGGCGCGATTTTCGCGCCCTTTCTTTTTGTTACCACTGCTTAAAAACAAATGTTTTACCCGCCCTCCCCTGCTCCCTAAAATGGGTGCTAAATGCCCGAAATAAATCGATTTGCAGCAACACGGTGTCACTGGCTGCTGCAGCATGGTGCATGACAGGCAGACACTTACAGAGGTTGGAATGAACGACAATAAAATGACGCCGGTAGAGCTGCGCGCTACATGGGGTTTAGGTACCGTTTTTTCCCTGCGTATGCTCGGAATGTTTATGGTTCTGCCGGTGCTGACGACGTACGGCATGGCGTTACAGGGTGCCAGCGAAACCCTGATTGGTCTGGCAATTGGTATTTATGGTCTGGCACAGGCAATTTTTCAGATCCCGTTCGGGCTGCTCTCTGACCGCATCGGACGTAAGCCGCTGATTGTCGGCGGCTTGCTGCTGTTTGTCCTTGGCAGCGTGATTGCTGCCACCACAACCTCAATCTGGGGCATTATTCTTGGTCGCGCGCTGCAGGGCTCTGGCGCGATTGCCGCTGCCGTAATGGCGCTGCTGTCCGATCTCACCCGTGAGCAGAACCGCACCAAAGCGATGGCGTTTATCGGCATCAGTTTTGGCGTGACCTTTGCGATTGCTATGGTGGCCGGGCCAATTGTCACGCATGCGCTTGGGCTGCATGCGCTGTTCTGGATGATCGCGCTGCTGGCAACGTTGGGTATCATTATTACGCTGCTGGTGGTGCCAAACGCACGCGGTCATGTGCTGAACCGCGAGTCCGGAATGGTAAAAGGCAGCATTCGCGCCGTTCTGGCGAATCCCAGACTGCTGAAGCTTAATATCGGCATTCTCTGTCTGCACGTGCTGCTGATGTCGAGCTTTGTCGCCCTGCCCGGCCAGTTCGAACTGGCGGGCCTGCCGGCAGCGGAGCACTGGAAAATCTATCTGGTAACCATGCTGGTGGCTTTTGTCGCCGTGGTGCCGGTCATTATCTATGCCGAAGTAAAACGCCGCATGAAGCGGGTTTTTGTCAGCTGCGTGGCGCTGATCATCATTGCGGAAATTGTGCTCTGGGGCGCTGAAGGTCACTTCTGGACGCTGGTGGCGGGCGTACAGCTCTTTTTCCTCGCCTTTAATGTGATGGAAGCCATTCTGCCTTCCCTGATCAGCAAAGAGTCGCCGGCCGGTTATAAAGGCACTGCAATGGGTATTTACTCCACCAGCCAGTTTCTTGGGGTAGCCATTGGCGGCAGCCTCGGCGGCTGGATCTTTGGTCATATCGATGCGCAAACGGTGTTTCTCATCGGGGCGATTATCGCCGCTGGCTGGCTGTTTGTTGCCATGTCGATGCAGGAGCCACCTTACGTCAGCAGCCTGCGACTGGTGCTGAGCGACGCCGTGCTGGCCGTACCGAATCTGGAAAAACGGCTGAAAGCCCAGCCCGGTGTGGCATCCGTGTTTATCGTGCCGGAAGAGAAAAGCGCCTATATCAAAATCGACAGTAAAGTAACGAGCCGCGTTGAGATAGAAGCGCTGCTTGCCAGCTGCTGAATCATAAGCCCGACCGCTGCGTCGGGCTTTTTTTTACAGCGACATATCCACCACAATGCGCCCTTCAATTTTACCGGCGTGCATGCGCGCAAATATATCGTTGATGTTGCTCAGCGGTTCCACTGCTACGCTGGCTTTTACCTTATTACGTCCGGCAAAATCGAGCGCTTCCTGCAGATCTTTGCGCGTGCCGACAATCGAGCCGCGTACCGTAATGCCGTCCAGCACCATATCAAAAATCGACAGGTCAAATTTGCCCGGCGGCAGGCCGTTCAGCACCATTGTACCGCCACGCCGCAGCGTCCCGATCGCCTGCTCAAAGGCTTTCGGCGACACAGCGGTAACCAGAACGCCCTGTGCGCCACCGAAATGCTCGTGAAACACGCGTGCCGGATCGACCTCCTTCGCGTTTGCCACCACGCTGGCACCCAGACGACGGGCAAAATCGAGCTTGGCGTCATCAATATCCACTGCCGCTACGTTGAGTCCCATGGCAACCGCATACTGGATCGCCATATGCCCCAGCCCGCCAATGCCGGAAATCACCACCCAGTCACCCGGTTTGGTATCGGTCATTTTCAGGCCTTTATAGACCGTTACGCCGGCACACAGCACCGGTGCCACTTCATTAAAGGGGAGATTGTCCGGAATGATACCGACATAGTTCGCGTCAGCCAGGCAATACTCGGCAAAACTGCCGTTCACCGAATAACCCGCATTTTTCTGCTCGTGACACAGCGTCTCCCAGCTATCGAGACAGTGTTCGCAATGACCGCAGGCGGAGTAAAGCCACGGCACACCTACGCGATCGCCCATCTTCAGGTGTTTTACCCCTTCCCCCAGCGCCACAACCTGCCCTACCCCTTCGTGACCGGGAATGAAAGGTGGCACCGGCTTCACCGGCCAGTCGCCTTCCGCCGCGTGCAGATCGGTATGACAGACCCCGGTGGCGGCAATTTTTACCAGCACCTGACCTGGCCCGACGGCCGGCACCGGCACCTCTTCAATCACCAGCGGTTCACCAAACGCCTTAACCACTGCCGCTTTCATCGTGCTTTTAATGTGCATTGTCATTCTGCTTCTCCTGTTGCGTAAAGGCGCGATCAGAACAGACCCAGCGGCGCCGTGCTGTAGCTGACCAGCAGATTTTTGGTTTGCTGATAGGCACTCAGCGCCATTTTGTGCGTCTCGCGCCCGACACCGGACTGCTTGTAACCGCCAAACGCCGCATGCGCCGGATAGATGTGGTAGCAGTTCGTCCAGACCCGGCCCGCTTTGATACCCCGCCCCATGCGATACGCGAGATTGGTATCACGCGTCCAGACGCCAGCGCCCAGACCAAACTGCGTTTCGTTGGCGATGGCCAGCGCTTCAGCCTCATCTTTAAAGGTGGTTACGCCGATCACCGGGCCAAATATCTCCTCCTGGAAACAGCGCATCTGGTTACTGCCTTTAATCAGCGTTGGCTGAATATAGAAACCGTTGCTGAGTTCAGCGCTCATTGCCGCCTTATCGCCACCGGTAAGAATGTCGCCGCCTTCATCACGCGCAATAGTGATATAGGAGAGAATTTTGTCGAATTGCTGTCGTGAAGCCTGAGCACCAATCATCGTATCGGTATCCAGCGGATCGCCGTGCCGGATAGCGGCGACCTTCTCCAGTACCCGTGCCATAAACGGCTCATAGATTGATTCATGCACCAGCGCGCGTGACGGACAGGTACAGACTTCCCCCTGATTAAAGAAGCCGAGCACCAGCCCTTCAACCGCTTTATCGATGAAGTCCGCTTCACCCTCCATCACATCTGCAAAGTAGATGTTTGGCGACTTACCGCCCAGCTCGACCGTGCAGGGAATAATATTTTCTGCGGCGCAGGCCATGATATGACGCCCCACCGGCGTTGAGCCGGTAAACGCGATTTTGGCAATACGCTTGCTGGTGGCCAGCGCCTCGCCCGCTTCGCGGCCAAACCCCTGTACCACGTTGATCACGCCGGCCGGGAAAAGATCGCCCACGATCTCCATCAGCAGCGTGATGCCCAGTGGCGTCTGCTCGGCAGGTTTCAGTACCACGCAGTTGCCTGCGGCCAGCGCCGGTGCCAGTTTCCATGCCGCCATCAGCAGCGGGAAGTTCCACGGGATAATCTGCCCCACCACGCCCAGCGGCTCATGAAAATGGTAGGCCACCGTGGTTTCATCGATCTCCGCGGTACTCCCTTCCTGCGCGCGCAGGCAGCCGGCGAAATAGCGAAAATGATCGGCTGCCAGCGGCAGGTCAGCATTGAGCGTTTCGCGAATCGGCTTACCGTTATCCCAGCTCTCCGCTACCGCCAGTTTCTCCAGATTCGCCTCAATACGATCGGCCACCTGCAGCAGCAATGCGGCGCGCTGCTGAACGCTGGTTTTCCCCCAGGCGTCGGCCGCCTGATGTGCAGCATCCAGCGCCAGCTCGATATCCCGCGCGTCTGAGCGGGGAAACTGCGCAATCTCACTGCCGTCAACCGGCGAGGTATTCATGAAGTATTGGCCGCTAAGCGGCTCCGTGAAGTTGCCTGCTATATAGTTGCCGTAGGTTGCCTGGAACGAGACCAGCGCGCCTGGCGTGCCGGGATGTGCATAACGCATCGCAAACTCCTTGATGTAGGGGTCAGATAGTATTACCGGGCGCTACGCCTGTACGACGCCGCGACAGGATGTGCTTTGCAGCCGGCATGCCAGGTTTAACAGCATCATTAAAATACGTAAAAACAAGATGATACAATCGGCTTTCCGGCAAGATACGCAGTAATCTCCCTATCTGTGTTGCATATCGCAACACCTGGAAAACCTGCACGCTACACTGGCGCAACACTTTGCACAGGCATGAGGTTACCCATGCAGGGATTTTCCGCCGCTTCGACCGCTGACGCCACGCCGCTTCTCAGCGACTCCTGGATGCGCAGCCAGCTCTATGGCCTTGATCCGACCGCAGACGATTTTCCGCGGCTGCGCCAGGGAGAACTGGCCGATGTCATCGCCAGCAACGCCAGCTGGCAGCCGTTTGCCAGGCCGGCTATCGACCAGCTGGCGCAGCAGATGGCAGAAAAACAGGCGGTGGTGATCCTTTCTGATGCCAGCGGTCTGGTTCTGAATACCTGCGGAGATATGCAGGCGCTGGCGCGTGCACAGCGTTTTGCTCTGGCGCCAGGCAATCTCTGGAGCGAGTGCGGACGTGGCACCAACGCTATTGGCACGGCGCTGGCGATCAACAACGGCTGCGAAATCGCCGGTGAGCAGCACTTTCTGACGCGCAACCAGGGGCTGTACTGTGCCGCGATGCCGCTGCAGATGCCTAATGGCCAGCTGGCAGGCGTTATCGATATTTCCGGCCCGGCGCACTATTCTCATGCGCATTCGCTGCAGCAGGTACGCGATGCGGCGCGGCAGATAGAGTATCTGTGGGTCAAGCAGAGTCTGCATCCTCAGCAGTGGCTGATGAGCCTGCACGCTGATCCTCAGGGCATCGACAGCGGTGATGAAATGCTGCTGATATTTTCTGACGACGTACTGACAGCCGCAAACCGGCTGGCGCTGGAGACGCTGGCGGTACGCCCTGAACAGCTCAGCAGCCTGACGTTTGCAGCGCTATTTCCGGCGCTGCGACAGCAAAACAGCTGCCTGACAGCGCCGCTGATGTACCACGGCCAGCGCTACTACTTTCGTTTACGTGCGCCGCAGCGCCGGCTGGTAAGCGTGGCCGCCTCCGCTGCGCCGCACGCTACATCCGCACCGCACGACAGGGATAAGCTGGTGCGCCTGCTGAATGCCGGTGTGTCACTCTGCCTGCAGGGAGAAACCGGCAGCGGTAAAGAGTTTGTCAGCCGGGCCCTGCATCAGCAGAGCCGCTGGCATAGCGGCAATTTTGTTGCAATAAACTGTGCGGCGATCCCGGAATCATTGATTGAATCGGAGCTGTTTGGCTATCAGCCTGGCGCCTTTACCGGCGCCAGCAAACAGGGCTATGCGGGCAAAATTCGTGAGGCTGACGGCGGCATCCTGTTTCTGGATGAAATTGGTGATATGCCGCTGGCGCTGCAGAGCCGTCTGCTGCGGGTACTGCAGGAGAAAGAGGTGGCACCGCTGGGGTCCAGCCGCAGCTACCCGGTGAACTTTGCGGTTATCTGCGCCACCCATCGTGATTTGAAACAGCAGGTTGCTGCGGGCCGCTTTCGTGAGGATCTGCTTTACCGGTTACAGGAGTTCTCTCTGACACTGCCGCCGCTGCGTGCATGGCCCAATCTGCCGGGGTTCATTTGCCAGCTATGGCACGAGCTGGGAGCCGCGGAGCGTAAGGTTACCCTGTCGAATGACGTGGTGACGATACTGGCACAGCACGCCTGGCCGGGTAACGTTCGCCAGTTGCGCAGCCTGCTGCGGGTATTGCTGGCACTGGCTGAGGATGGCGAACCCGTTACGCAGGCGCAGCTGCCAGCTGACTATCAGCATCCTGCTGATTTATCGGGCGGTGAACGTCAGCGTCATGATGACCAGCTGCTGAACGAAACGCTGCAGCGCTTTGATGGCAATATCACCAAAGCGGCCGCAGCGCTGGGGGTGGCGCGCAGTACGCTCTACCGCCGTGCAGCACGCGCCAGAGTACGTTAGTCGCGGAAGTTTTTGAACTGGAACGGCTGACCAAGGTTGCCACCGCGCACCAGCGCCATGGCGCCCTGCAGATCGTCGCGCGATTTGCCGGTCACGCGCAGCTCGTCACCCTGAATCTGCGTCTGTACTTTGAGTTTGCTGTCTTTAATCAGTTTCACCAGCTTTTTAGCAACGTCGCTTTCAATGCCTTTTTTCAGTTTGGCCTCAACGCTCCAGCTTTTACCGCTGTGTTCAATCTCTTCCGGCACCTCAATCGCGGCGTTTTCAATGCCGCGCTTCAGCAGCTTTTCACGCAGAATATCAACGATCTGCTTCACCTGAAAATCGGACTCAGTGGTGATTTTGATCGTCTCGTTCTTTTCATTCAGCTCAACGCTGGCGGTCACATTGCGAAAATCGAAGCGGGTTGAGAGCTCACGGTTGGTATTTTCTACCGCGTTGCGGACTTCCTGCAGCTCGACTTCGGAAACGATATCGAAAGATGGCATCTTTTCTTCTCCTGATACTAAAGTGACATGCATAATACGCGTCTTGATGCGCTAATAAAACACGCGGCAGCTCAAAGCTATACTGAGTATGTGATGTGAAAACACCCCGCCAGCAGGAGGCAGAATGAAAATTACCGTGCTGGGTTGTGGCGCGCTGGGGCAGGTCTGGCTGACCGCGCTGGCTCGTCAGGGTCACGACGTACAGGGCTGGCTGCGCGTGCCGCAGCCCTACTGTTCCGTTAACGTCACCGATCTGCAGGGCGAGGTGAGCAATCACACCTTTATCGCCAACGATCCGCTGTTTCTGGCGCGCAGCGATCTGCTGCTGGTTACCCTGAAAGCGCCGCAGGTATCGCCGGCGATCAAAAATCTTCAGAGCGTGCTGCGTGCGGACATGCCGGTCCTGCTGCTGCATAACGGCATGGGTACGCTGGAGGAACTGCGCGATTTGACGCAGCCGCTGCTGCGCGGGATCACCACGCATGCGGCGATGCATGACGGGACAGTGATCCGCCACGTGGCGGCAGGCATTACGCATATCGGGCCGGTCAGCCGTGACGCCGCATCGTTAAGCCATCTTGCGGATCTGCTGCATCAGGCGCTGCCCGATGTAGCCTGGCATGATGATATCGCCTCCGCCTGCTGGCGCAAGCTGGCAGTGAACTGCGTTATTAATCCGCTGACGGTGGAGCATGAGTGCCAGAACGGTGCATTGCGCGCCTGGCCGGAGCAGATCAATACGCTGTGCGACGAGCTGGCGCTGCTGCTGACGCGTGAAGGCCAGCATATGGACGTGGAGACGCTACGCGCCATTATTTATGACGTCATCGACAGTACTGCCGGCAACGTCTCTTCTATGCTGCAGGATATTCGTACGCAGCGACAAACTGAAATTGATTACATTACCGGCTACCTGCTGCGCCGCGCGCGCAGTCAGGGCATCACGTTGCCGGAGAATAGCCGCCTTTATGATCTGGTAAAACGCAAGGAGTCACAATATGAACGCCAGCCCATCCGTACTGGTATGCCTCGCTCATGGCAGTGAAGAGACCGAAGCGGTCACCACTATCGACGTGCTGGTGCGCGGCGGCATTACTGTCACCACTGCCAGCGCAGAGAGTGACGGCTCGCGGGAAATTATATGCTCACGCGGCGTGCGCCTGCTGGCTGATGCGCCACTGGCAGAAGTGGCAGATAACGACTTTGACGCCGTTGTTCTGCCCGGCGGGCTGAAAGGCGCGGAGACGTTCCGCGACAGCCCGTTGCTGGTGGAAACGGTGCGTCAGTTTCATCTGACAGGCAAAATTGTGGCAGCAATCTGCGCGGCGCCCGGCACGGTTCTGGTGCCGCACGATCTCTTTCCGGTTGGCAATATGACCGGCTTTCCAGGGCTCAAAGAGACCATTCCGGATGCGAAATGGATGGAGCGCCGCGTAGTATGGGATCCGCGCGTAAACCTGCTCACCAGCCAGGGGCCGGGCACGGCGTTTGATTTTGCGTTGAAGCTGGTGGATCTGCTGCAGGATAAAGAGACCGCACGCGAAGTTGCCTCACAGCTGGTGCTGGCAGCGGGCATTTATAATTATCAGGAATTTGACGAACGCGAATAAAGGACGCCCCTGCGAATTGCGTTGCGCGCGCAATTGATCCCGGTGTCACCGTAAGGGGCGCATTAATGCGCCCCTGGGTCGAATCGGGTACCGCGCATAAAACGGGCGCCATAAATGGCGCCCCTGCCGATACAGATGTAGGGGGCGCATTAATGCGCCCCTGGGTTGAATAAGGTACCGCGCATAAACCGGGCGCCATAAATGGCGCCCCAACCAATTCCGGTGACGCCCCATGGGATCCCGGTGGCGTCCCTGACGTGCTATGGGCGGTAAACTTTCACGTTCGTAAAACCCTGCTCATGCAGATAGAGCGCCTGCAGTTTGCTCATCACGCCACGATCGCAATAGAGCAGCCAGGTCCGGTTCTGATCCAGATCGCCAAACTGCGTGCTGAGCTTATAGAACGGCAGTGACTTCACCTCTACACCGCTGACATCCAGCGGAGAGGCGTCCTGCTCGTCTGCGGCACGAATATCCAGCACGACATCGTTAGTCCCAAATGAGTCCACGGTCTCTACTTCAACCACTTCTTCTTCCGTCTGTTCAGCAATTTCGCGGATATCGAGGTTGGTCGCTTCCTGTACCACGCGGTTGAGAATATCAAAATTGAAATTCTGCTCTTCCGCTTCGATTTTGGCTTTCACCGCTTTAACCGTCGGGCTTTTTGAGATCACGCCGCAGTATTCCGGCATGGTACGCGCAAAATCTTCCGTACCGATCTGCCGCGCCACATTAATAATGTGCTCTTTATCGTGTGAGATCAGCGGACGCAGGATCAGCGTGTCAGATGCGTTATCGATCAGGCGCAGATTGGTCAGCGTCTGGCTCGATACCTGTCCCAGCGCTTCGCCGGTCACCAGCGCCTGTACGCCGTAGCGCTCGGCAATCATTGACGCGGCGCGCACCATCATGCGCTTCAGCACCACGCCCATCTGCCCGTCATCGACGTTTTCCAGAATTTCACCCACGACCGGCTCAAAATTGATCGCGACAAAGCGCACGCGGTGTGAGCGACCAAAACGGTTCCACAGATAGTGTGCTACCTGACGCACGCCAATCTCATGTGCCGCGCCGCCAAGATTAAAGAAGCAGTAGTGCACGCGGCAGCCGCGTCGCATCAGCATATAGCTCGACACACCGGAGTCAAAACCACCGGACATCAGCGACATTACATCTTCCTGCGTGCCGATTGGAAAACCGCCCAGCCCTTCAAAGCGGCCGGTAATTAGCAGCAGACGATCGTCTTCAATCTCCAGATTAACCGTCTCATCCGGCTGCTTCAGCTGTACGCGCGCGCTGGCGATATGCTGATTCAGCCCGCCGCCTACATAGCGTTCCACATCCTGTGAACTGAAGCTGTGGGTGCCGCGACGTTTTACGCGCACGCTGAAGCTTTTATTTTCCAGGCGTTCACGGTTCAGTGCCAGCGTCTGCTCAAAAATATCGTGCATATCCGTGTAAGCACGATCTTCAACGGCAAGCACGTGGTGGATACCAGGAATGCGCGTCAGCTCATCCACAATGGTTTCACGCAGCGCTTCGTTTTTGGCGCGCACTTCAATGTGATCCCAGTGGCGCACCACCTTGATATCCTCATTCAGAGAACGCAGGGTATTGCGGATATTGCCGGTAAGAATTTTGATAAAGCGCAGCCGCACCGACTGACTTTTGATGGTGATTTCAGGGAAGAGCTTGATGATAAACTTCATGGCGACACAGCTTCGTTGGGCAAATAAGTGCTAAAATCATCAGCACTTAGCTGGTAAGATCATAATATTGCGGGGATCGCGAGAGCGTCCGCATCCGAGGCGCAAAAGTATACCACCTTTACTGCGTGACTGCTTCTGCTACCGCAATCACATTCAACATTTTGCTTATTATTCCCCGTCGGCTACCATGACCGATTGCACGAAGATGTCCCCAACTGTGAGTCGACACTGATTATGCCGAAAAAAGCCGAAGCGCCTGTGAGTTTTGAAACCGCCCTGCAGCAGCTGGAACAGATTGTCAGCCGGCTGGAAAGCGGCGAGCTGCCGCTTGAAGAGGCGCTGAATGAGTTTGAGCGCGGTGTGCAGCTGGCGCGTAGCGGTCAGCAGACGCTGCAGCAGGCTGAACAGCGCGTACAGATCCTGTTGAGCGATGATAAAACGGCCGACCTTACCCCTTTTACGCCGGATAACGACTAATGGATTTTGTCCAGCTACAGCAAACCTATCATGAGCGCGTAAATCAGGCGCTGACACGTTTAATCGATCCACTGCCTTTTCAGAGTTCCCCGCTGGTGAATGCCATGCATTATGGGGCACTATTAGGTGGCAAGCGCCTGCGTCCTTTTCTGGTCTATGCCACCGGTGAAATGCTTAATGCCGACGCAGCCAGCCTTGATGCGCCTGCCGCCGCCACAGAGTGCATTCACGCCTATTCGCTGATACATGACGATCTGCCGGCGATGGACGATGACGCGCTGCGCCGCGGACAGCCTACCTGTCATATTCGTTACGGTGAAGATACGGCCATTCTGGCGGGCGATGCGCTGCAAACGCTGGCTTTCTCTATTCTGGCCGATGAGCCGATGCCGGGCGTCAGCGCGGCGACGCGCGTAAAAATGATCTCTGAACTGGCACAGGCCAGCGGCGTTGCCGGCATGTGCGGCGGCCAGGCGCTGGATTTAGCTGCCGAAGGCCGGCAGATCGATCTGGCGCAGCTTGAGCAGATCCATCGCCACAAAACCGGCGCGCTAATCCGCCTTGCCGTGCGTCTTGGTGCCCTGGCCGCAGGGGAACCGGCTCGCCTGGCGCTGCCGCTGCTGGACACCTATGCTGATGCTATTGGCCTGGCGTTTCAGGTGCAGGATGACATTCTGGATGTCACCGGCGATACCGCCGTGCTGGGTAAAACGCAGGGCGCCGATCAGGCGCTGGGCAAAAGTACCTATCCGGCCCTGTTAGGACTTGAGGGCGCGCGCGCAAAAGCGCAGGCGCTCTATCAGGAAGCTCTGGGGGCGCTGGAGATCCTCGCCGGCCAGGGCTATGACACAAGCGTATTACAAGCGCTGGCAAGCTTCATAATTGAACGCGATAAATAACTTTCATAATGAGTCTCTGATGAGTTTTGATATTGCAAAATACCCGACACTGGCGTTAGCAGGCACGGTGCAGGAATTACGTTTACTGCCGAAAGAGAAACTTCCGGCCCTGTGCGACGAGCTGCGTCAGTATCTGCTGGATAGCGTCAGCCGCTCATCCGGCCACTTTGCGTCGGGTCTGGGCGTCGTCGAACTGACCGTCGCATTGCATTACGTCTACAACACCCCGTTTGACCACCTGGTCTGGGACGTAGGCCATCAGGCTTATCCGCATAAGATCCTGACCGGACGCCGCGATCGCATCGGTACGATCCGGCAGAAAAACGGCCTGCATCCGTTTCCGTGGCGCGGTGAGAGCGAATATGACGTGCTGAGCGTCGGACACTCCTCCACTTCCATCAGCGCCGGTCTCGGCATGGCGGTGGCCGCCGAGCGGGAAGGCAAAGGTCGTCGTACCGCCTGTATCATTGGCGACGGCGCGATTACCGCCGGGATGGCGTTTGAGGCGATGAACCATGCGGGCGATATCAAGCCCGACATGCTGGTGATCCTCAACGACAACGAGATGTCGATTTCGGAAAACGTTGGCGCGCTGAATAACCGTCTGGCGCAGATCCTCTCCGGTAAAACCTATTCGCGCCTGCGCGAAGGCAGCAAGCGCGTACTGGACGGCCTGCCGCCAATTAAAGAGCTGGTGAAGCGCACCGAAGAGCATCTGAAAGGCATGGTGGTACCCGGCACGCTGTTCGAGGAGCTGGGCTTTAACTATATCGGTCCGGTTGACGGGCACGATGTCCTGACGCTGGTCAGCACGCTGAAGAACATGCGCGATCTTAAAGGTCCGCAGTTCCTGCATATCATGACCAAAAAAGGCAAAGGCTATGCGCCTGCAGAGCAGGATCCTATCGCCTGGCATGCCGTGCCGAAGTTTGACCCGGCCAGCGGCGCACTGCCGAAAAGCGTACCCGGTCTGCCGAGCTACTCGAAAATTTTTGGCGACTGGCTGAGCGAGATTGCCGCTGACGATCCGCGCATGATGGCGGTTACGCCGGCGATGCGTGAAGGATCGGGCATGGTGAGCTACTCACGCGCCTATCCGCAGCAATATTTTGATGTGGCGATTGCCGAACAGCACGCCGTCACCTTTGCTGCCGGCATGGCGATTGGCGGTTACAAGCCGGTGGTGGCAATTTACTCCACCTTCCTGCAGCGCGCTTATGACCAGGTGATCCATGATGTGGCCATTCAGCAGCTGCCGGTGCTGTTTGCTATCGACCGCGGCGGTATTGTCGGGGCGGATGGTCAGACGCATCAGGGGGCGTTTGATATCGCCTATCTGCGCTGCGTGCCTGGCATGGTGATCATGACACCAAGCGACGAGAACGAATGTCGCCTGATGCTCTACACCGGTTATCACTATCAGGCGGGCCCGAGCGCGGTGCGCTATCCGCGCGGTACCGGTACCGGTGCCACGCTTGAGCCACTCACCAGTCTGCCGCTGGGTAAAGGGGTTGTAAAGCGTCAGGGTGAAAAACTGGCGATCCTCAACTTCGGCACACTGCTGCCGGATGCGCAGGCCGCAGCGGAGGCACTGAACGCTACGCTGGTGGATATGCGCTTTGTGAAGCCGCTGGATGAAACCCTGATCCGCGAGCTGGCACAGAGCCATGAGGCGCTGGTGACGCTGGAAGAAGGTGCCATCATGGGGGGTGCCGGCAGCGGCGTAAATGAGTTTGTGATGGCGAAACGCCTGGCAGTACCGGTGCTCAACCTTGGCCTGCCGGATGAGTTTATTCCGCAGGGTACTCAGGAAGAGGTACGTCACGACTACCAGCTGGATGCCGCTGGCATTCAGCAGCAAATCGCGGCCTGGCTCGCGCAGTAACTCTCCTCTTCGCTCCTGCTGCTATGCTTACGGAATCCTTTTCCCACGCATAAGAGCAGGAGCTCTCAATGAAAACCGTTCGTTTAGGCCAGACCGATCTCCAGGTATCCCGACTCTGCTTAGGCTGTATGACCTATGGCGATCCGATGCGCGGCAACCACGCCTGGACGCTGCCGGAAGAGAGCAGCCGTCCGCTGATCAAACAGGCGCTGGACGCGGGCATTAACTTTTTCGATACCGCCAACAGCTATTCTGACGGCAGCAGCGAAGAGATCCTCGGACGCGCGCTGAAAGATTTCGCGCGGCGCGAGGACGTGGTGGTGGCGACCAAAGTTTATTTTCCGCTCAGCAACCTGCCACAGGGCCTGTCGCGGCAGAATATTCTGCAGTCGATCGATGACAGCCTGATGCGACTCGGCATGGAGCATGTGGATCTGCTGCAGATCCACCGCTGGGATTATGCAACGCCGATTGAAGAGACGCTGCAGGCGCTGGATGAGGTGGTGAAAGCGGGCAAGGCGCGCTATATCGGTGCCTCTTCCATGCATGCGTCTCAGTTTGCTGAGGCGCTGCAGCTGCAGCAAACGCATGGCTGGGCACGCTTTGTCAGCATGCAGGATCAGTACAATCTGATCCAGCGTGAAGAGGAAAAGGAGATGCACCCGCTTTGTCAGCGTGAGGGTATCGCCGTGCTGCCGTGGAGTCCACTGGCGCGCGGCAAGCTGACGCGTCCCTGGGGTGAAACCACCGCGCGCTCGGTCTCTGATAATGTAATGGAGAAGCTTTATACCGGTACAGAAGAGAACGACGCCGCGATTGCGGAGCGGCTGGCTACCATTGCCGCTGAGAAAAAGGTCACGCGCGCGCAGGTCGCGCTGGCATGGCTGCTGCATAAACCGGCCGTGACGGCACCTATTATTGGCGCGTCACGTGAACAGCAGTTTGCCGAGCTGGTCAAAGCGGTTGACGTTGAGTTAAGCGCAGAAGATATTGCCGAGCTGGAAATGGTTTATCAGCCGCATCCGGCTGTGGGGTATGAATAAGCAATTGATATCCGCATAAACCAGGGCGGCATAAATGCCGCCCCTACGGTAATTCCGGCGTAGGGGGCGCATTTATGCGCCCCTGGCCAAATCATGCACCTGAAACCAGGGCGGCATAAATGCCGCCCCTACGGTAATAATTACGCGGCGGAATACCTGTAGGGGGCGCATTCATGCGCCCCTGGCCAAATCATGCACCTGAACCAGGGCGGCATAAATGCCGCCCCTGCGGTAATAATTACGCGGCGGGACACCTGTAGGGGGCGCATTCATGCGCCTCTGGCCGAGCCATATACCGCGGTTATACGCATTAATGCGCCCCTGGCCGAGCCCTATACCGTGGTTATACACATTCATGCGCCCCTGGCCGCCTCTACAGCAGCAGGCCGGCGCCGTACAGCACGGCGGCGGAGACCACGCCGGCGATGATATCGTCGACCATAATGCCCATTCCGCCATGTACGTTTTTATCGAACCAGCGAATAGGCCACGGTTTCCAGATATCAAAGATCCGGAAGATAACAAAGCCTGCCAGCACCCACCAGCCGTTAAGCACCGGGATGGCCATCAGCGTGATCCACATGCCGATGAACTCGTCCCAGACAATGCTACCGTGATCGTGTACGCCCATATCACGCGCGGTGCGATGACAGAGATAAACGCCCACGCTGATACCCACCAGCACCACCAGCGAATAAAGCTGCAGCGGCAGAAACGTCATCAGCCACCAGAACGGAATGGCAGCCACCGAGCCTACTGTGCCGGGCATAAATGGGCTTAACCCGCTGCCAAAACCGGTTGCCAGCAGATGCCAGGGATTACGCATCCGCAGGCGACTTTTTGCTACATCTTTATCGCGCGTCAAAATGGTCAAATCCTTTGTGATTGTAGCGGCGCGGCTTGCCGTGCTCCAGCAGCGTCAACCCTTCGGCTTCCGGGGCAATCTGTCCGATGCAGGTATAAGGTGCGCCAAGCCGGCCCAGCGCCACATCCAGCGCGCCGCGGTTTACTTCAGGTACCGTGAAGCAGAGTTCATAATCCTCGCCGCCGCTCAGCGCCCAGCGCAGCACCTGCTCCGGCGCAAAATGATCGCGCAGCGTAGCGGAGAGCGGCAGCGCGTCGAGATTCAGGCGTGCGCCAACCCGGCTGGCCGTGAGAATATGACCAAGATCGGAAATCAGACCATCAGAGATATCGATCGCCGACGTAGCGAGACTGCGCAGCGCCTGGCCCTGCAGCACGCGCGGCATCGGACGCAGATGACGCTTGATCAGCACCTCATGCACCGCCGGATCGTCGAGACGATGGTGATGCTGCAGCAGCGATAGTCCCGCCGCGCTGTCACCCAGCGTGCCGGTAACGTAGATCCAGTCACCCGGCTTTGCGCCGGAGCGCTTCAGCGCGCGCCCGGCAGGCACCAGCCCATGAATACCCAGCGTCAGGCTGAGCGGACCGCGCGTGGTGTCGCCACCAATCAGCTGCATATCGTAGTAGTCGAGCAGCTCAAACAGGCTGTCGCTGAAGCCTGCCAGCCAGGTCTCATCGACCTCAGGCAGCGTCAGCGCCAGCGTCAGCCATGCCGGATCGGCGCCCATCGCAGCTAAGTCACTGAGGTTGACCGCCAGCGCCTTATAGCCGAGATCGGCCGGATGGATATCGCGTAAGAAATGGACGCCCGCCACCAGCGTGTCGGTGCTGATAGCGAGGGTCTGTTTGTCAGGAACGTTCAGTAACGCACAGTCATCACCAATGCCCTTCTCCACGTCGCGACGGGAGCTGGTTACACGGTTGAAATAGCGTGCGATCAGTTCAAATTCACCACAGGACATAAATCAGGTCTCAATGAAAAAAGGCCGGTCACCCGGCCTTCTGCACTACTTTCTGTTTGGTCGTATTTGCGGAGCAGCTTTATCCAGCACGCCGTTGACAAACTTATGGCTGTCTTCAGCGCCGAACACTTTTGCCAGCTCAATACCTTCGTTGATGGCGACTTTATACGGCACATCCGCACGCTTGCTCAGCTCATAGAGCGAGAGGCGCAGGATCGCTTTTTCTACCTGACCCAGCTCTTCAAGCTGGCGCGACAGGTACGGTTTCATCAGGCCATCCAGGTACGCGCTGTTGGTCGCCACACCGGCCAGCAGTTCGCGGAAATAGCTAATATCGACGTCTTTGACGTCTTGTTCCGCCAGAAACTGGTATTCCACATCGGCAATGTCGTTGTTAGACAACTGCCAGGAGTAGAGCGCCTGGACAGCGCACTCACGGGCGCGACGACGAGCAGCAGGTTTCACAAAATTCCCCTTACAAAAATCAGGCTTTAATGGCTTTCAATACGTTGATCATTTCAAGTGCGGTCAGCGCGGCTTCCGCGCCTTTGTTACCCGCTTTCGTGCCGGCGCGTTCAATCGCCTGCTCGATATTTTCGGTGGTCAGAACGCCGAAGGTGACCGGGATTTCGCAGCTCATTGCCACGTTGGCAATACCGGAGCTCGCTTCGCCCGCCACATATTCGAAGTGGGCAGTGCCACCGCGGATCACCGTGCCCAGCGCAACAATCGCGTCGTGCTTACCGGTATTCGCCAGCGCACGCGCGGCCAGCGGCAGCTCATAGGCGCCCGGTACCCAGACCACGGTAATGTTTTCAGCTTTAACCTGACCGATACGCTTCAGCGCATCGACCGCGCCATCCAGCAGACTGTCATTGATAAAGTTGTTAAAACGCGCAATTACAATGGCAATTTTGGCATCAGGCGTGGCAACAGCAGCTTCGATAACGTTCATACATATCCTTTGGGTGTGTGTTTTATAGCCCCCGCAGAAGGGGGCGGATTCTATCATACTCTTTAGCCGTGCGCTCAGGCTTTTCCGTGCATGCTTAACGCAGGGTCAGGGTAAGACGCAGATCGTCACCCACTTTGCGCACATCGCGAAAATCGAGGCGCGGCGCGGCGCTCAACGCCTCCAGCCCGGGCAGCGTACAGAGCCCGCGCCCGGCGTCGCCAAGCAGCACCGGTGCCATATAAACAATCAGCTCATCCACCAGCCCGGCCTGAATCAGCGCGCCCGCCAGACCCGCCCCCGCCTCGACCCAGACGCTGTTGATCTGGCGCTGTCCGAGCAGCATCATCATCGCCACCAGATCAAGCTGTTCGCCGCGCGGCGGCACCGCAATCTGCGTCACGCTCTCCGGCCACGCTGCGTTATCGGGCGCGGTGCGCATCAGCCAGCTCTCACCCGGCTGATGAATCAACCGGTGCTGCGGCGTCACGCGCTGCTGGCTGTCAACCACCACCCGCACCGGCTGCCGCAGCGTCTGCGCATCCAGCTGCTGGCGGAGGCTATCGCTGAGTTCCTCGGGGCGCACCGTGAGTGACGGATCGTCGGCCAGCACGGTGGCGCTGCTGGTGAGAATCGCGGAACTCTGTGCGCGGAACTGCTGCACATCCCGGCGGGCGGCCGCCGAGGTGATCCACTTGCTCTCACCGCTCGCCATTGCTGTGCGACCATCCAGCGACGCGCCAAGCTTGAGCTGTATCCAGGGAAAACCGGTGCGCATACGCTTGAGGAACCCGCGATTGAGCGCTTCCGCTTCCGCCATCATCAGCCCGTGACTGACCTCGATTCCCGCCTGCTGCAGGCGCCAGAGGCCGCGCCCGGCGACCTGCGGATTAGGATCCTGCATGGCCACCACCACGCGACTGACGCCAGCGGCAATCAGCGCATCGCAGCAGGGTGGCGTCCGGCCATGATGGCTGCACGGCTCCAGCGTGACGTAGGCCGTTGCGCCGCGCGCCTGCTCCCCTGCCATGCGCAGCGCATGCACTTCAGCATGGGGTTCACCTGCACGCTGATGCCAGCCTTCGCCGACCAGTGTGCCGTCACGCACGATCACGCAGCCGACATTGGGGTTCGGCATCGTAGTAAAGCGACCGCGTCGCGCCAGTTCCAGCGCGCGCGCCATATAGCGAGCATCGGTCATGATTCAGTCCTGTAAGCGGGCGATCTCTTCGCCGAAGTCGCGGATATCTTCAAAGCTGCGGTAGACCGAGGCGAAGCGGATATAGGCGACCTTATCCAGTTTTTTTAGCTCTTCCATCACCAGATTGCCAATCAGCTTGCTGGCAATCTCACGTTCGCCGGTCGCACGCAGCTGCGTTTTGATGTGATTTACTGCGCTATCAACCGCATCAGCACTGACGGGACGCTTCTCCAGCGCTTTCATCATGCCGCTGGTCAGCTTATCTTCGTTAAAAGGCTCACGCACGTCGTTGCTTTTCACCACGCGCGGCATCACCAGCTCCGCCATCTCAAACGTGGTAAAGCGCTCATGGCACACCAGACACTGACGGCGGCGGCGCACCGAGGAACCTTCACTGACCAGGCGTGAGTCGATCACTTTGGTATCCACAGCGGAACAGAATGGGCAATGCATGACGTTTCCTGTCGCGAGATTTTGGGCCACACAGTGTAACGCGAACTCACATTTAACAAAACAGAGGCTGCCTGTCCGGCGCTTTTTTCAGCAGTCATCACCTCTTCTGCCAGCAAACCCTAAAAACGCACTACGCTTAAAAGGCCAATCCGGCACAATCACAGGAGGAACTATGGGTCTGTTTAACTTTGTCAAAGAGGCAGGAGAGAAACTGTGGGATACCGTGACGGGCAGTGATGACTCCAGCAAAAAGCTGCAGGATCACATCAACAAGCTCGGCCTGCCAGACAGCGATAAAGTCAATGTCAATGTACAGGGCGATACCGTGACCGTCAGCGGCGATGGCATTTCACAGGAGCTGAAAGAGAAGATTCTGGTGGCGGCCGGTAACGTTGCGGGCATCACTAAAGTCGATGATAAAGTCACCGTCAGCGACACCGCACGTGAAGCCAACCTCTATACAGTGAAGAAAGGCGATACCCTGAGCGCTATCTCTAAACAGGTTTACGGCGATCCTAATCAGTACAACAAGATTTTTGAAGCTAACAAACCGATGCTGAGCCATCCGGACAAAATCTATCCGGGTCAGGTACTGCGTATTCCTGAATAAGAGACCGGAGAGAGCATGAGACTCAGGAGCTTACCGGTTCCGTTGGCGCTGCTGTTGCTGCTTAGCGGTTGCAGTACCCCGCCCCCTGCCCCGCAGGTCAGAGAACTGCATCAGGAGGTGAGCCAGCTCAATCAGCAGATGCGTCACCTTACCCGCCGTGCCAGCGCGCTGGAACTACAGGGGCAGCTTAACCGCCAGTCCACTCAGGGCGCATGGCTGGTGCCGCATTCCGCGACGCCGGTAGATCTGGAGACGCAGCTGGGTACGTTGCGCCTGTCACTGCTGAACTTAAGTGCAGAGGCTAACGGAAGCCGGGCCAGCCTGGTCATCCGGTCTGCTGATAACAAGCCGGTACCGGCGCTGAGTGCGACCGTAGTCTGGGGTGAAAGCGATCCGGTCAGCGGTCAGCCGCTGACCGCTGGCAGCCTGAGTCAGCGTATCAGCGTGCCCGCCAGCCTGATGCCGCGCAGTTCTTTGACGGTGCCGCTACGCCTGAGTGGCCTGACACCGGGCCAGCTGGGCTATGTGCGCGTACATGAGGTGACGGCAGACGCCGCGCCATAAAAAAAGGCCCTTCCGGAGAAGGGCCTTTTTACATCGGTCAGCGCCGGGCTTACGGCAGAATAGAAGGCTGATCGGCGCCCTCTTTTTCCACTTTCTGCACCAGCATGTGCTCACGCTTCATCCCCAGCTTCAGCGCCAGCGCTGAAGAGACATAGATGGATGAGATCGTACCGATAGTCACACCAATCAGCATCGTGAGCGAGAAGCCTTTCAGCAGCGCGCCGCCAAAGATGAACAGGATCAGGATCATCGCCAGCGTGGTGATAGAGGTGATCAGGGTACGGCTCAGCGTCTGGGTCAGCGACACGTTGGTGATATCGTAAGAGGAACCGCGACGGATCTTACGGAAGTTCTCACGAATACGGTCAGAAACCACAATCTTATCGTTAAGCGAGTAACCAATCACCGACATCAGCGAGGCAACGATGGTCAGATCGATTTCAATGCTGAACAGCGCCAGCAGGCCGCAGGTAATGATAACGTCATGCGCCAGCGCCAGCACGGTACCCAGTGCCAGACGCCACTCAAAGCGAAACCCGATGTAGATCAGAATAGCGATTAACGCAGAGAGCAGCGCCATCGCCCCCGCCTGCGCCAGATCGCTGCCCACGCTTGGCCCGACAAACTCAATGCGTTTTACCGTCGCGTTCTGCTGCGTGGTCTGATTGATAGAGGACAACACCTTGTTGCCCAGCTCCTGACCCGCATTGCCGGTCGCAGGTGGCATCCGCACCATCACGTCGCGGCTGCTGCCGAAGTTCTGCACCAGCGGCTCGTCAAAGCCCGCTTTTACCAGCCCTTCGCGCAACGCATCCAGGTCCGCAGGTTTCTCCAGGTTAATCTCAATCACCGTACCGCCGGTGAAATCGAGTCCCCAGTTGAACCCGCGCACGCCGATAATGGCGATGGACGCCACGATCAGCAGACCCGAGATGATAAACGCCAGCGTATCCCAGCGCATAAAGTCAACGACCTTACGCCCGTGGTTCAGCTGTTCAATACTATATTCCTGTGCCACAACGCACTCCTCAGATAGACAGCTTGTTGATGCGTTTGCCGCCGTACACCAGGTTAACGATGGCACGGGTGCCGACGATAGCGGTAAACATCGAGGTTGCAATACCGATAGCCGTCGTGATTGCAAAGCCTTTGATAGAGCCGGTACCGACCGCATAAAGAATGATGACTTTAATCAGCGTAGTAACGTTGGCGTCGACGATACTGGAGAAGGCACCTTTGTAGCCTTCATGGATCGCCTGCTGGACCGAACGTCCGTTACGCAGCTCTTCTTTAATACGTTCGTTAATCAACACATTGGCATCTACGGCAACCGCCAGCGTCAGCACGATACCGGCAATGCCCGGCATGGTGAGCGTGGCACCCGGCAGCAGCGACATGATGCCGACAATCAGCACCAGGTTACACAGCAGCGCGCTGGTCGCGATCAGACCAAATTTTTTGTAGAACACCACCATAAAGATAATCGAGGCGATCAGACCCCACAGGCAGGCTTCCAGACCCTGCGTGATGTTCTGCTGACCCATGGTCGGGCCAATAGTACGCTCTTCGACAATCTGAATCGGTGCAATCAGCGCACCGGCACGCAGCAGCAGCGAGAGCTGGCGCGCTTCATTCGGGTTGCTGATACCGGTGATGCGGAAGCTGTTACCCAGACGCGACTGAATATTCGCCACGTTGATCACTTCTTCCTGTTTCGCCAGAATCGCTCTGCCGTTGGCATCTTTCTTGCCGCTGTCCTTGTACTCCACAAACAGGGTCGCCATCGGCTTGCCGATATTGTCCTTGGTGAAGTTCGACATGATGTTACCGCCCGCGCCATCCAGTGAAATATTCACCTGCGGCTGGTTGTACTCATCCATGCTGGACGTGGAATCAGTGATGTGGTCGCCAGTGAGAATGACACGCTTATAGAGCACAACCGGCTGCCCTTCACGCGTTTTCTTCACTTCTGAGTCACCCGGCACGCGTCCATTCGCCGCAGCACCCGGATCCACGCTGGTGTTAACCAGACGGAACTCCAGCGTCGCGGTGGCACCCAGAATCTCTTTCGCACGCGCGGTATCCTGGATACCTGGCAGCTCAACCACAATGCGATCGGCACCCTGACGCTGCACCAGCGGTTCGGCAACGCCCAGCTGGTTAACGCGGTTACGCAGGATAGTAATATTCTGCTGCACTGCGTATTCCCGCGCTTCACTCAGGCGCGCATCGGTCATCATCGCGCGCATTGCATCGCTGCCCGCGCTGGTGAATACCATATCGCGGTGGCGTGGCGTTAAGTAGCTGATCGCGTCATCGCGGCTTTTGCCGTCGCGGAAACGGACTTCCACACCGTAGTTAGCGAGTTTGTTAACGTTAGTGTAAGGGATATTTTTTTCACGCAGATCGCTGCGCAGGCCGTCTGCATTCTGCTCCTGCAGCTTGCCCAGCGCGGTATCCATATCCACTTCCATCAGGAAGTGCACCCCGCCCCGCAGGTCGAGACCGAGCTTCATCGGTTCCGCCGCCAGCAGAGTGAGCCAGCGCGGCGTGGCCGGCGCAAGGTTGAGGGCTACCACAAAATCGTCACCCAGCGCAGTCGTGAGCGCTTCGCGCGCGCGCAGCTGCACATCGGTGTTATCGAAACGCGCCAGAATAGCGCCATTTTCCAGTGCGAGGGATTTGCTCTGAATGTTGTCTTGTTTGAGTACGTTCTGGATCTGATCCAACGTCTGCTCACTGGCGGCGCTTCCGCGCGCACCAGTGATCTGAACGGCCGGATCCTCACCATAAAGGTTAGGAAGCGCATACAGCAGGCCGATGAGAATAACGGCGACCAGCATGATGTACTTCCACAAAGGATAACGGTTTAACACGGCAGTTCCCTTCGGGAGATAAAATTACAGCGCCTTCATCGACCCTTTCGGCAGGACGGCGGCCACGAAATCACGTTTGATTACTACTTCAGTGGTGTCGTTCAGGGCGATAGCGATATAACCGGTATCAGCAACTTTAGTGACACGACCCACCAGGCCGCCGTTGGTCAGCACTTCATCTCCTTTCGAGATAGAGTCCATCAGCTTCTTATGATCTTTAGCGCGCTTCTGCTGCGGACGCAGGATCATGAAGTAGAAAATCAGACCAAAAACCACCAGCATGATCACCAGAGAATACGGACTTCCCTGTGACGGAGCGCCCGCTGCTGCGACGGCGTCAGAAATGAAAAAGCTCATTTAATTTCCCTCATTGATAGAATAATCAGACGTTTAACGGTGGAACCGCTTTGCCCGTCCGTAGGTAGAACTCGCTAACAAAGTGCTCTAATTTACCCTCTTCGATGGCCTGGCGTAAACCCGCCATCAGACGCTGGTAGTAGCGCAGATTGTGAATCGTATTCAGGCGTGCGCCCAGTATTTCGTTACAGCGATCAAGATGATGCAAGTAGGCGCGGCTGTAATTGCGACAGGTGTAACAATCACACTCTGCATCCAGCGGTGCGGTGTCATCTTTATACTTCGCGTTGCGGATTTTCACCACGCCGTCGGTAACAAACAGATGACCGTTGCGCGCGTTGCGGGTAGGCATAACGCAGTCAAACATATCGATACCGCGACGTACGCCTTCCACCAGATCTTCCGGTTTCCCGACGCCCATCAGGTAGCGCGGTTTATCCTGCGGAATTTGCGGGCAGACATGTTCCAGAATACGGTGCATATCCTCTTTCGGCTCGCCCACCGCGAGGCCGCCCACAGCGTACCCATCAAAGCCAATCTCTACCAGACCTTTGACGGAGACATCTCGTAAATCTTCGTAAACACCGCCCTGGATAATCCCGAACAGCGCATTTTTATTGCCGAGCGAATCAAAGCGATCGCGGCTGCGCTGCGCCCAGCGCAGCGACATTTCCATTGAGCGTTTCGCGTAATCCCAGTCAGCCGGATATGGCGTGCACTCATCGAAAATCATCACGATATCGGAGCCGAGATCGTACTGGATCTCCATTGATTTCTCCGGATCGAGGAAGATCGGATCGCCGTTGATCGGGTTGCGGAAATGCACGCCCGCTTCCGTGATCTTACGGATATCACCCAGGCTGAATACCTGGAAACCGCCCGAGTCGGTAAGAATCGGCCCCTGCCAGTTCATAAAGTCATGCAGATCGCCATGCAGCTTCATGATCTCCTGACCCGGACGCAGCCAGAGGTGGAAGGTGTTGCCCAGCAGGATCTGCGCGCCGGTCTCTTTCACCTCTTCCGGCGTCATGCCTTTAACGGTGCCGTACGTGCCCACAGGCATAAATGCCGGGGTTTCGACAACGCCACGATCGAAAACCAGACGACCACGACGCGCGCGTCCGTCTGTTGTATCTAATTCAAATTTCACATTAACCTCATCAGAGAAACAGTCTGATTTACCCGACTGAACCCGCGCCACCCGCAGGCGGCACCGGGACATTAAGGGTGTGTGCTTCCGACAGGTTCGTCAGGAGCGTGCGGATTACGGGTGATGTACATCGCATCCCCGTAGCTAAAGAAACGGTACTGTTCGGCAACCGCGCTCTGGTACGCCGCCATGGTGTTTTTATACCCGGCAAACGCAGAAACCAGCATAATCAGCGTCGATTCCGGCAGATGGAAGTTGGTAATGAGCGCATCGATAATCTGATAGCGATAGCCGGGATAGATAAAGATCTGCGTGTCATCAAAGAAAGGCGCCAGCGGCGCATCCTGACTCGCCTGTGCGGCACTCTCCAGCGAACGCACCGAGGTGGTTCCCACCGCCACAACTTTATTACCGCGTGCTTTGCAGGCCAGCACCGCGTCAACCACATCCTGCGGCACCTCTGCATATTCCGAGTGCATGATGTGGTCATTGATATTCTCAACGCGCACCGGCTGGAAGGTCCCTGCCCCGACGTGCAGCGTCACAAAGGCCATCTCCACCCCTTTGGCTTTCAGCGCCTCCAGCAGCGGTTCATCGAAGTGCAGGCCTGCGGTCGGCGCAGCCACCGCACCGGGACGTGCGCTGTATACCGTCTGGTAAAGCTCACGATCGGCCTCTTCATCCGGGCGATCGATATAGGGCGGCAGCGGCATATGGCCTACGCTGTTGAGGATATCAAGCACCGCGCGTTCATCGCTAAACGCGATCTCAAACAGCGTATCATGCCGCGCTACCATGGTCGCTTTTACGCTCTCATCATCGCCCAGCAGCAGCTCAGCGCCCGGCTTTGGCGCCTTTGAAGCGCGCACGTGCGCCAGCACCCGCTTGTCATCCAGCATACGCTCTACCAGCATTTCAATCCGGCCGCCGCTGGCTTTACGTCCATAAACGCGCGCCGGGATCACGCGCGTATTATTGAACACCAGCAGATCGCCGGGATTGAGCTTTTCCAGCACATCGGTAAAGACACCGTGCGTCAGGGCACCGCTCGGGCCATCCAGCGACAGCAGACGGCATCCGCTGCGCTGCGCCTGGGGATAGTGGGCAATCAGGGATTCGGGCAACTCAAAGCTAAAATCGGCGACACGCATGTATAACTTTTCCGGACTCAAAAACAGGCGGCATAGTTTAGCGGAAAAGTGGGAAATTCTGAACAACTGGCTGCAGAGACGCGATTCTGCCTATAATAGCGCATGAATTTTCTTGCTCACCTTCATCTTGCCACGCTGGCAGACAGCTCACTGCTGGGCAACCTGCTGGCTGACTTTGTGCGCGGCAACGTTCAGGCGCAGTGGCCGGCACCGGTCGCTGCGGGGATCGCCCTGCACCGCCGTATCGACGTGCTGACGGATAATCTGCCTGAAGTGCGCACCGCCCGGCAGTGGTTTCGTCCGGAAACGCGGCGTGTTGCCCCGATCACGCTTGATGTTATCTGGGATCATTTTCTTGCGCGCCACTGGGAGCAGTTTCAGCCCGACATCTCCCTGGCCGCATTTAGTGCGGCCGCGCAGCAGCATATCGTGCCCCAGCTGGCGGGAACGCCGGAAAGCTTTATTGAGCTGAACGCGGTGATGTGGCGCGAACGCTGGTTTGAGCACTACGCTGACCCGGCACGGCTGGAGCGGGTGCTGAGCGGAATGGCGCATCGGCGTCCCCGTCTTGCGGCACTGCGCGACTCCTATCAGGATTTTGTTGACCACTATGATGCGCTGGAAGCGCTGTTTTTTGCTTTCTATCCGCGTCTGATGGCGGATGCACGCGCGCAGCGCCTCTGAATCCACTATCCGCGCCAATACCGCTTTTCCCCTCTTGCCAGCCGCATATATCTGCGGCTTAATGAAGCCTTTCTTAACTTTACCAGACCCGGCTACACCACCATTCCGCCTGTTCAGGCACGTCTGGTTACTACACCAGCCAGAAAATGATAAGAGGGAAACATGTCATCAGCTACGTTAACTGAATTAGAGGCGCGCTATCATTTTGCCTGCGAGGTCGCCAGAGCCGCCGGCAGTCGCGCCATGTCGTGGTATCAGCAGCGTAACCAGCTGGTTGCAGAATATAAGAAGGATTTACAGGATCTGGTCAGTGAAGCCGACCGCAACGTTGAAGAGCTGATCAGGCACCTTATTCTTGAACGCTTTCCTGAAGATGCGGTTATCGGCGAGGAGAGCGGCGGAGACGCCGGAGAGGCACGCTTTATCTGGGTAGTCGATCCGATTGATGGCACCAGCAACTTTCTCAGCGGGCTGCACAACTGGTGTGTAGCGCTGGCGATTGTGTGTGAGGGCGAACCCGTCATTAGTGTGGTATGCGATCCTAATCATCAGGAGACTTTTCACGCCTGCCGGGGCAAAGGCGCCTGGATGAACGAGCAGCGGATCCAGGCACACAGCGCCGGGCAGCTGAGCCAGGGCGTGTTTGGCCTGGGCTGTTCAACCAGTCAGCCTGCGGCTCCGCTGCTCGACTTTATCAGCGCGCTGCTGCAGCAGGGCGGCATGTTTATCCGCAACGGTTCCGGCGTACTGATGAGCGCGTGGGCGGCCGCTGGCCGGCTGACCGGCTACTATGAAGCGCGCATGCAGCCGTGGGATGGCCTGCCCGGCATTGTGCTGATGCGGGAAGCGGGCGGAGAGACTAACTGCTATGAACACAATAACGGCCTGACGCAGGGCAATCCGGTACTGCTGGCTAACGCCACGCTCTGGCCGCAGATCAATGCGCTGCTGGCGGAGCCGCTGACGTGAAATCGCTGCTGCTATTGCTGCTGCTGCCGCTGCTGGCCACCGCAGCCGATCCCTGGCAGCTGGAAAAGGTCGTGGAGATCAGCCGGCACGGCGTGCGTCCTCCGACCGCAGCTAACCGGGCAGAAATTGAAGCGGCCACGCAGCGTCCCTGGCCGCGCTGGAGCACGCCAGATGGCGAACTTACCGGTCACGGCTACAGCGCGGTAGTGAATAAAGGGCGCTGGCAGGGTGACTATTACCGTCAGGCGGGTCTGCTTCGTGCAGGCTGCCCTGACAGCCGGCAAATCTACGTGCGCGCCAGTCCGCTGCAGCGCACGCGGGCTACGGCCCAGGCGCTGACCGACGGTGCGTTTCCCGGCTGTGGTGTGCCGGTGCACGCTGTCGCCGATGCGCCGGATCCTCTGTTTCAGAGCGAAACGTTTCCATTTGCCCGGACCGATGCTGCCCGCGAGCAGGCGGCTATCGCCGAACGAGCCGGCGATCTTGCTGCACTGCAGCAGCGGCTGCAGCCGGTGATCCGGCAGCTGAATGCGGCGGTCTGCGATGGCGAATGCCGCTTTTTTTCGCGTCCATGGCAGCTAAAGCAGACCCGAAACGGCCACAGCTATGTTCAGGGATTAAGCGTGATGGCAAGCATGGTGGAAACGCTGCGGCTGGGCTGGAGTGAAAACCTGCCGCCAGAGGCACTGGCGCAGGGTCGCCTGACTTCAGCACAGCATATTACGGCACTGCTGCCGCTGCTCACTGCCAATTACGATCTGAGTAACGATGTCCCCTATCTGGCACAAAAACGCGGTTCTCTATTGCTGGATGCGGCGATCGCGGCGCTGGAAGATCGGCCCGGTTCGCCCGATACCCGCTGGCTGCTGCTGGTGGCCCATGACACTAATATCGCCATGGTACGCACCCTGATGCATTTCAGCTGGCAGCTGCCGGGCTACGCACGCGGGAATATTCCGCCAGGCAGCAGCCTGGTGTTTGAGCGCTGGCGCGATACGCGCGATAACAGCCGCCAGCTGCGTATTTACTTTCAGGCTCAGAGTCTGGATGCGCTGCGCCAGCTCACGCCGGTAGATCGGCTGCATCCTTTACTGCAGGCAGAGTGGCATCAGCCAGATTGTCACAACAGCGCCGTCGGCACGCTCTGTCCTTATCAATCAACGCTGGCTCAGCTCAGACAGGGAGTTGACAGCAGCGCCCTCGCCCCCGTCACGTGGGCACCCTGAGCCAGTTGCACCTTTGTTCAGCCCGCCATGGGGGCTTATTAATTTTTTACCTGCCTTTTAATTCTGCTGAAGCGTTTTTGTCGCTGAATTGCGATAATTCTATATTTGCCTGCATTGACGTAACACTATGAAAATTAGGGTATTCTGAGGGCGTCAATCATCCCTTAGTTTTGACCTATTTTTCCGTTTTTGTTCTATTTTTCGGCGACAGGATGCGCCGAATACTTTTTTTCCATAAAAAAAGTCGCCACACAGGGCGACTCTTTTCTTTTCAGCTCAGCGTAACGCTCAGCGTTTCTGTCTTTTTACCAGCGGCCACGCCAGCAGCAGCAGCACAATCCATGCAAAGCCCACATAGAGTGAAATTCGCGTATCCGGGAAGTAGCCAATCAGCGCAATGATAAAGGCAAGAAACAGCACGCCTGCCCAGGTCGTGGCACTGCCGCCTGGCACGGCAAACTGCAGCTGTGCCGCCTGCGCCTTACCAATTTTGCGCCGGAATGCAATCTGCGACAGCAGGATCATGATCCACACCCACACCGTGGCAAAGGTCGCCAGCGAGGCGATCACCAAAAAGACTTTTTCCGGCATCAGATAGTTAAGATAAACGGCGATGAGCATCGCGAACATCATCACCACCACCGTGACCCACGGGATACCGCGCGAAGAGACTTTCTGAAACACTTTAGGCGCGTGACCCTGCTGCGCCATACCGTGCAGCATACGTCCCACACCAAACACATCGCTGTTGATGGCAGACAGCGAAGCGGTCAGCACGACAAAGTTAAGAATTGACGCCGCCGCAGCAATCCCCAGATGCTGGAACGTCAGCACAAACGGGCTGCCCTCGGTACCCACCTGATTCCAGGGGTAGATGGACATGATGACAAACAGCGTGCCGACATAAAACACCAGGATACGCAGCGGCACTGAATTGATCGCGCGCGGAATGGATTTGGCGGGCTCATCCGCTTCACCGGCAGTAATACCGATGATCTCTATGCCCCCATAGGCAAACATCACCATCTGCAGAGAGAGCAGCATACCCACAATACCGTGGGCGAAGAAACCGCCGTTGCTCCAGAGATTATGGATCCCGGTTGGCTGGCCGCCGTTGCCGATGCCCCAGAAAATCATGCCAAAACCCGCCACAATCATGATGATAATGGTGGCGACCTTGAAGAAGGAGAACCAGAACTCTACCTCGCCAAATACCTTCACGCTCATCAGGTTGATGGCACCAATAATCAGCACCACTGACAGCACCCAGATCCAGTGCGGCACCTCCGGAAACCAGACACCCATATAAATGCCAAAGGCAGTGACGTCCGCAATCGCCACAATCAGGATCTCAAAGCAGTAGGTCCAGCCGGTGATGTAGCCCGCCAGCGGACCGAGATAATCCTGCGCATAGCGGGAAAAGGAGCTGGATTGCGGGTTGTTAACCGACATCTCTCCCAGCGCACGCATAATGATATAGGCCACTGCGCCGCCGATAATATAGGCCAGCAAAACGCTGGGGCCCGCCATCCTGATAGCATCCGCCGAGCCGTAAAACAGCCCGGTGCCGATTGCCGATCCCAGCGCCATAAAGCGAATATGGCGCGTGCTCAGTCCGCGTTTGAGCGTGTTGGTTTCTTGCATAACAAACAGGTCCTGTGAAAATGAAAAAACCACGGGCAAGCCCGTGGTCGGAGTGAACAGCCGTGTCGTTTACTGCCGGACCGCTACCTGCTGCGATCCTTTAACGCGATCTACAACGGCAGCAATCACCATCATTGCCAGCGAAGGCGGCAGCCAGGCGAGTCCCTGATCGGCCAGCGGCAGATGCTGACTGAACAGCGGCAGTATCTCTTTAAAGCTGGTGGTTTTGATTGCATCCACAATGCCAAACAGCAGGCTGACCAGCATGGTTGGCGCAATAATACGCGCGCTGCGGTTCCACCAGTTGAGGGTGAAGCTTAGCACTATCAGCACGATACAGGGCGGATAAATTGCTGTCAGCACCGGGATAGAGATCTGAATCAGATGGCTCAGGCCCAGATTCGACACCACCATTGAGAACAGGCCCAGAATAAACACCAGCGCTTTATACGACAGCGGCAGATATTGTGCAAAAAATTCAGCGCAGGCGCAGGTCAGGCCAACGGCCGTTACCATGCAGGCGATAAAGATCAGCGCAGCCAGGAAGAAGCTGCCCATGCTGCCAAACGTCTGCTGTACGTACGCATGCAGGATCGCGGCGCCGTTAGCATTCTGGTCAACCAGACCGGCGCTGCCGGAGCCGAGCTTAAACAGGCTCAGGTAAACCAGCGTCAGTCCGACACCGGCGATAAGGCCAGCCAGCATGGTGTAGCGCGTCAGCAGTTTCGCATCTTCAACGCCGCGTGAACGCGCCGCATTCACAATCACAATACCAAACACCAGTGCGCCCAGCGTATCCATGGTGAGATAGCCATTCACAAAACCGGTAGAGAACGCAGCGCGCTGATAGTCTGCCGTCGCAGGTGCAATACCGCCTGCCGGCCAGACCAGCGCCGCTACGCCGAGTATGGTCAGCGCCACAATTTTCAGCGGTGCCAGCACGTGCCCTACGGTATCCAGCAGTTTGCCCGGATAGAGAGAGATGCCGATCACCAGCGCAAAGTAGATCAGGCTGTAGATAAACAGCGGCAGCGCGCCGTCACCGGTCAGCGGAGCGATACCGACTTCAAACGACACTGTTGCGGTACGGGGTGTTGCGAACAGCGGGCCCACGGCCAGATAGCAGACCGTCGCCAGCAGCAGACCCGCCGCTTTACCGATTGGCGAGCTGAGCGCATCGATGCCGCCGCCAACGCGCGCCAGCGCAATCACGGTCATAACCGGCAGGCCAACCGCGGTAGCGAGGAAACCGAATGCAGCAACCCAGACGTGTTCACCAGACTGAATGCCCACCATAGGTGGAAAGATAATGTTGCCTGCGCCAACAAACAGGGCAAAGGTCATAAAGCCCAGCGCAAGGATGTCCTTCGGGGTTAAACGGTATGTCATAACGTCTGTCGTGCCTGTAGCTGATGTTGCGGTGGAAGTTGAGTTTGTGTTGTCCCCTGATTGCGCAGTAACAATGGCTTAGCTGGATTAACCAGTGCGAAATGCGGGCCGAATCGAGACAGCGCAGGTGATTTAATCTGCTTTTCTTCTGTTCACAGAGGGATGAATCGACAACGGCGCAAATTAAAACGTTTATAGCGGAGAAAGACAATACAGGATCGAAAAACCAGAAGGATATCGCGCATAAGCGCATGCAGGCAGTGATTATGGGCGAAATAGCCGCTAAACGCCCCAGATGATTTGTTTAAAATTCAGACAAACCAAAAGTTGTTCTTGCATAAGTGCGGTTCCGGATGCACAAAAGGCGCGATTTACGCGCCTGTCTGCACAACTTTACACTCTCACCACACCTGTTTAGCAATATCCACGACCAGGCGGATCTTCTGCCACTGTTCCGCTTCGCTCAGGCTGTTGCCCTCTTCGGTAGAGGCAAAACCGCACTGCGGACTGAGGCAGATCTGATCGAGGCTGATATACTGCGCCGCTTCCTGCAGCCGCGCTTTGACCTGTTCAGGATCTTCCAGCGCGCCGGTTTTCGTCGTGATAAGACCGAGTACCGCTTTCTGATGGCCTGGCTTAATGAAGCGCAGCGGCTCAAATCCGCCGGAGCGCTCATTGTCATACTCCAGGAAAAAGGCGTCGATATTCACGCTGCCGAACAGGATTTCCGCTACCGGCTCATAGCCGCCTTCCGATATCCAGGTAGAACGGAAGTTGCCGCGGCACACGTGCAGCCCGACGGTGAGATCGGCCGGTTTATCTGCCAGCGCCGCATTCAGCACCTGGGCATAAGTGCGGGCCAGCGCCTGCGGATCGTCGCCGCGTGCGCGGATCTGTTCCTGCTGCTCCCCGGAGCAGAGATAGGCCCAGACGGTGTCGTCCAGCTGCAGATAGCGGCAGCCGGCAGCATAAAACGCGGCAATAGCGTCTTTATAGGTCTGCGCCAGATCGGCAAAGTAGGCGTCCAGATCGGGATAAACCGTGGCGTCGATAACCTTGCGGCCGCCGCGGAAATGCAGCACGCTCGGGCTGGGAATCGTCATTTTAGCGACCGCGTCGCCGGCGATACTCTTCAGAAAGCGGAAGTGATCCAGCATCGGATGCGCCGGATTAAACGAGACTTTACCGGTGACTTTTACACCGTGCGCTTTGGTCTGCACGCCGTTGAACTGGATACCCTGCTCCGCTTCGAACAGCTCCACGCCGTTCAGATCGCCAAAGAAATCAAAATGCCACCACGCGCGACGGAACTCGCCGTCGGTGACAACCTGCAGGCCATTGGCACGCTGCTGCTCTACCACATGACGGATAGACTGATCTTCCACTTCGCGCAGCTGCTCAGCGCTAATTTCACCACGGGCGTGCTGCTCGCGTGCCTGTTTGATCGCAGCAGGACGCAGAAAACTGCCGACGGTATCGGCGCGGAACGGGGCATGCAGAGCGGACATAGATTCTCCTTGCAGACCGGTAGTTGCGGTCAGGTATAATTTCTCATGGTTATTTTAGCCGTCTGGATGGCTATATGTCCAAAGAGTGCCACGCTTCAGCGCGCAGGGCAACGGAAGAATTTTCAGCAGACATGAGGAAAATTCACTTTCCTGTGTCCGTTCTTCATATTTATTCAATGGCCGCCCGCGCAGCGGAGATTTGCGTGTCTGAGAGAGGTAAATAGCCCGCTTCCGCCACCCGGCGCTGCCCCTGCGACGACAGCACCTGATGCAGAAATGCAGCCACCAGCGGTGGCAGCGGCTTGCCGGGCGGTTTGTTCACATAAATATAGAGTGGCCGCGACCAGGGATAGCGGCCACTGCGGATCGACCCGGCATCAGGCATGATGCTTTCACCGGTTCGGGTCACTATCGGCAGCATCCTGACGCCGCTGAGATGAAAGCCAAAGCTGGCGTAGCCGATACTCTCTGGCGTGGCCGCTACCGCCTGCACCACGGCAGCCGAGCCGGGGAACTCCGCCACGTCAGCGCGAAAATCGCCGCGACAGAGCGCCTGCTGTTTGAAGAAGCCCCAGGTGCCGGAGGCGGAGTTGCGGCCAAAGCGCTGGATACGCCGCTGCGCCCATTTACCGTCTGCAACGCCTGTATCGCCCCAGCGCTGCGGCACCTGCGTGCCGCCGCAGAGGCGGGTGACGGAATAGATCGCATCAAGCTGCGGCTGACTGATACTCCGTAACGGATTAGCCTGATTCACCACCACCACCAGCGCATCCATCGCGACCGGGACAGCGAGCGGTGCGTAGCCGTAACGGGCAATGAAGAGCTGACGTTCATCATTTTGCATCGGCCGGCTCATTGCGCCCAGCTGTGCGGCACCTGCCGCCAGCGCCGTTGGCGCGGTCGAAGAGCCCGCAGCCTGAACCTGAACGTTAACGCCGGGCGCCTGCAGGCTGAAATCTTCTCCCCACAGCGTCATCAGGTAGCCCAGCGTGTCGGACCCCACGCTACTGAGATTGCCGGTCAGCATCGCTTTTTGCGCCTGCGCCAGAACCGGGGAGAGCAGCAACAACGTGAAGAGCAGAGATTTCAGCATGGTGCCGCCGTCAGAGAAAAGAGAAATGCTATTGTGGCGCGCCGGCGAAAGCGGCGCAATGCTGATTACCCTGCCCGTTCCTGCGCGGCCTCTTCCACAATCAGACGCGACGGCAGCAGAAAGCGAAAGCAGGTCTCCTGATGCGGCTGGCTGGTGATCTCCAGCCGGGCGTTGTGATGGCTCAGCGCATGCTTGACGATCGCCAGCCCCAGTCCGCTGCCCCCTGTTGCCCGGGAACGCGCTTTATCAACGCGGTAAAAGCGCTCCGTCAGGCGCGGCAGATGCTCTTCGCTGATGCCGGGGCCGTTATCGCAAACTTTAAACTCTGCCCCCTGTCGCGTGCGCAGCCAGCTGACAGTGATATGGGTGCCTTCCGGCGTGTGATTAACCGCGTTATAGACCAGGTTAGAGATAGCGCTGCGCAGCTGCTCGTCGTTACCCAGTACGCGCAGATGAGGATCGGTTTGAAAGTGAATAACGTGACGCCCCTGGCTCAGCGTTTCCGCTTCGCGCTGCAGCAGATGCAGCATGGCCGGCACGTCGACCCGCTCTTTGAGATCGAGCGCCGGCGCCGCCTCAATGCGTGACAGCGTCAGCAGCTGCCTGACCAGACTGTCCATGCGCCGGGTCTGCTCCTGCATCGTACCCAGCGCTTTGCTGCGCGTGCGCGCATTCATCGCCTCATCGTCCATCATCTCCAGATAGCCCTGCAGCACCGTGAGCGGCGTGCGCAGTTCATGACTGACGTTGGCAAAAAAGTTGCGGCGGGCGCCCTCCAGCTGATGCATCTGGGTCACGTCGCGCGCCACCATCAGCCACTGCCCTTCACTGTAAGGCATCACGCGGAACTCCATGTGCCGCTGATTGTTCAGCACCACCGTCAGCGGCCGGTCAAAATCGCGCTGGCGGATATAGCGGGAGAATTCCGGATAGCGCAGCAGGTTGAGAATATTCTGGCCGTTATCCTCCGGCCAGCGCAGCCCCAGATGCTGCTGAGCGAGGCCGTTACACCAGAAAATGGTTCCCTCTTCGGTGGTCAGCACCACGGCATCCGGCAGCGACTCCGCGCCGCTGCGAAAGCGTTTGATCAGGTTTCCCAGTTCGCGACGGCGGCGGCGGTTACGCAGCTGCATCTGATAAAGGCCATAAAACAGCGGCTCCCAGCTGCCGCGCCCGGTGGGTGGTGTCATTGAGCGGTCGACCCACAGCCAGTGGGAGAGACGCATCAGGTTAGCGAAATGCCAGAGCAGAACGCCTGAAACAGCAGCCAGCAGCCACCACGGCAGATAGCCAGACAGCAGGCCGAGCAGCAGCGCAGGCAGACAGGCCAGCGCCAGCTCGGTCAGTAATCGCTTCCAGGAGAGGCGTTCCAGCACGGTAGCAGGCTCCGTTTAGTAGCGGGCAGAGAAACGGTACCCTGTTCCGCGTACGGTTTGTACCATGCGGTCATGGCCGGAGGTTTCCAGTGCTTTACGCAGGCGACGGATATGGACATCCACGGTGCGATCTTCGACATACACATTGGTGCCCCAGACGTGGTTCAGCAGCTGTTCACGACTGTAGACCCGCTCAGGATGCGTCATAAAAAAATGCAGCAGTTTATATTCAGTCGGCCCCATCTCCAGCGGCGTGGTTTCCGACATCACGCGATGTGAGGAGGGATCGAGACTCAGTCCCTGCATCTCAATCACCTCTTCGACCGCCATCGGGGAGATACGCCGCATCACGGCTTTGATGCGCGCCATCAGCTCTTTTGGTGAGAACGGCTTGGTGATGTAATCGTCGGCACCCACTTCCAGCCCGCGCACGCGATCTTCTTCTTCACCGCGCGCGGTCAGCATCATGACCGGGATATCGCGCGTCATGGCTTCACGCTTCAGATGCTTAATAAACTGAATGCCGCTGCCGCCGGGTAACATCCAGTCCAGCAGGATCAGATCGGGCCAGGGCTCAATCAGCCGGCTAATCGCGCTGTCATAATCGTCCGCTTCGATTGGCTGGTAGTCATTCTGTTCCAGCACAAAACATAACATCTCCCGGATGGGTGCTTCATCTTCCACAACCAAAATGCGCTTGGCCATTATTGCTCCTGCGAGTGTGACGGGATGTCACTGGGATATGCGGCGTCATTATGCGTCAGTTTTATGACACTTTTATGAAAAACCCTGCCCGTAAGCAAGAGATAAAAACGGCAGCATCACCGGCAAAAACGTGTTTTTTCCTTTACGGCCGAAGCCGTTATACTGGCCGCCAGCTTTCAGGCAGGACACCCCATGCGCATTATTCACACCGCAGACTGGCATCTCGGTCAGTTTTTTTACAGCAAGAGTCGCGCCGCAGAACATCAGGCTTTTCTCGACTGGCTGCTCCGGCAAATTGCTGAGCATCAGGTTGATGCACTGATCGTGGCAGGCGATCTGTTTGATACCGGCTCGCCCCCCAGTTATGCCCGTGAAATGTTTAACCGGTTCGTCGTCGCGCTACAGCCCAGCGGCTGTCAGCTGATTGTGCTGGCGGGCAATCACGATTCGGTTGCCACGCTGAATGAGTCGCGTGAACTGCTGGCCTGCCTCAATACCCGGGTGATCACCAGCGCCACGCCCGGCGGCGAACAGCAGGTGCTGGCGCTGATGCGCCGTGACGGATCGCCGGGCGCACTGCTGTGCGCCATACCCTATCTGCGCCCGCGCGATATTCTGCGCAGCCGGGCCGGTCAGTCCGGTCGCGACAAACAGCTGTCGCTGCTGCAGGCGATTGAACAGCACTATCAGCACTGCTACAACGCTGCCGTGGCAGAACGAGACCGGCTGGATCAGCCGCTGCCGATCATCGCCACCGGCCACCTCACTACCGTGGGCGTGACCAAAAGCGACGCGGTACGCGATATCTATATCGGCACGCTGGATGCGTTTCCGGCGCAGGCGTTTCCGCCCGCAGACTATATTGCGCTCGGCCATATTCACCGCGCGCAGCGGATTGGCGGCACGGATCATATTCGCTACAGCGGCTCCCCTATCCCGCTCAGCTTTGATGAAACCGGACGAGATAAAAGCGTCTTTCTGCTCGATTTTAGCAGCACGCTGGAGCGCGTCACTGCGCTGCCTGTACCCGCCTTTCAGCCTATGCAGATGCTAAAAGGATCGATGGCAGACATTGAGGCACAGCTGGCACAGTTTGCGCGCTATGACGAGCCGCTGCCGGTATGGCTGGATATTGAGATCACCACGCAGGAGTATCTCACCGATCTGCAGCGGCGTATTGAACAGCTCACAGCCACCCTGCCGGTAGAGGTGCTGCTGGTGCGCCGCAGTCGTACGCTGCGTCAGCGCAGCCTGGAGCAGCTCACTAATGAAACACTGAGCGAGTTAAAGGTAGAAGAGGTGTTTGCCCGTCGTCTGGCGCAGGAGTCAGAGCTGGACGCGCAGCAGAGTGACGGGCTGACCCGCCTGTTTCGCACCGCGCTGGCTGCGCTGGAGGATCCATCCGCATGAAAATTCTGACGTTACGTTTTAAAAATCTCAACGCGCTGCGCGGCGAATGGCTGATCGACTTCCGTCAGGAGCCGTTTGCCAGCAACGGCCTGTTTGCCATCACGGGTGCCACCGGCGCCGGGAAAACCACGCTGCTCGATGCCATCTGTCTGGCGCTCTATCACCAGACGCCGCGCCTTGGCGGACTGTCGCAGAGTGAAAATCAGCTGATGACGCGCGACACCGCCGAGTGTCTGGCCGAAGTGGAGTTTGAAGTTAAAGGTGAGGCCTGGCGCGCTTTCTGGAGCCAGAACCGCGCACGCGGTCAGGCTGACGGCAAGCTGCAGGCGCCACGCGTTGAGCTGGCGCGGGTCGCCGATAACCAGATCGTGGCGGATAAAGTCGGCGATAAGCTGAAAGCCATAGAGTCGCTCTCCGGGCTTGATTTTGCCCGCTTCACCCGTTCAATGATGCTGTCGCAGGGTCAGTTTGCGGCATTTCTGAACGCCCGGCCCGGCGAGCGCGCCGAACTGCTGGAGGAGCTGACCGGGACCGAAATTTATGGCGATATCTCCATCCATATCTTTGAACGCTGGCGCGCGGCGCGCGCGGCGCTTGAAACGCTGCGCGCCCGTGCCGGCGGCATGACGCTACTGGATGAGGCGCAGCGTGCGGCGCTCACACAGCAGCTGAACACATTAAGCGCTGAAGAAGTCGCGCTGAATACCCAGCTCACGCAGGCGCAGGAACAGCAGCAGTGGCTGACGCAGGCGCAGCAGCTGACGCAGGAGCAGCAGATCGCTGCCGCAGCGCGTCAGGCTGCCGAACAGGCGTGGCAGCAGGCGCATACAGATCGCCAGCGACTGGCGCGCGCCGAACCGGCAGAGAAGCTGCGTGCCGGGCTGCAGCTGCGCGGGCAGCTGCAGCAGGACAGCGATGCACAGCAGCAGCTGATCCGCCAGCTGCAGCAGCAGCAACAGCAGGCTGAAGCGACGCTGCAGCAGGCAGAACACGGCTATCAGCAGGCGCTGCAGATGCGCGATGATGCGGCCGGGGCGGGACAGCAGCTTGAAACGCTGCTGACGGAGCAGGTGCTGCCGCTCGATCAGCAGATAGCGCGCACCGCACAACAGCTGAGTGAACAGCAGCAGCTGCTGACACAGCAACAGCAGGCGGTCGTGCAGAGCGAACAGGCGCTGCAGCAGCAGCAGCAGGCGAGTGAACGCTTACAGCAACAGCTGGCGGAACAGCAGGCGTGGCGCACGCGCGAAGCGGCTACCGCGGGCTGGGGGCCAGAGCTGGCGCGCTGGCAGGCGGATATCGATCATCTTGAGGGGCGTGAACAGGCGGCGACGCAGCTTGCCGGACAGCGGCAGCGGCAGCGACAGCAGCTGGCGCAGCAGCAGCAGGCGCTGGCGGCGCGCGAACAGGCGGCTCAGCCATTAGCGCAGGCGGAAGCGGAGAGCCGCCAGCAGCGCGAACAGGCTGAGCAGGCGCTAACCTCTCTGGAAAATCAGCAGCGCAGCGCCGATCTGCGTGACGCCCTCGCCCGCTATCAGCAGCAGCGTGCCCCGCGTCAGCAGCTGACGCTGCTGGCCGCGCAGTGGCAATCGCTGCAGCCGCAGCGCATACAGCGCGCTACCCGGCTGAAGCAGCTGCAGCAGAGTTACCGGGAGGATGAAGCGACGCTGCAGACGCTGCGCGACAGCTGGAAGCGCGAGCAGCAGGCGCTGCTCGATCTGCGTCGCCTGTGTGAACTGGAACGGACCATCGCCCGGCTGGCTGATGAGCGCGCCAGGTTACAGCCTGACACCCCCTGCCCGCTGTGTGGTTCCTGTCAGCATCCGGCGATAGCGGAATATCAGCAGGTCAGACCGGATGACAATCAGCAGCGACTTGCCGCGCTGGAGACGGCCGTCGCACAGCTAAAAGAGTCAGGTACGGCACAGGGCGAACAGCAAAAACTCTCCCTGCAGCAGCAGCAGGCGCTTGAAGAGGAGCTGGCTGAACTGGATCGCCAGCTGGCGGCACTGGATAGCGAGTGGCAGGCGCTGTGCGCTACTCTGGGGCTGCACTATACGCCTGCACAGCATGCGGAATTCACCGCCTGGCAGCAGCTGCTGGAGGCGCAGGCGCTGACGGAGCAACAGCAGCTGCAGGCGCGCGAGCAGGCGGCGGCAGCGCTGCAGCAGGCCAAAGATGCGCATCTGCAGCAGCAGCAGCAGTGGCAGCAGCACCAGCAGCAGCAGCAGCTTGCGCAGCAGCAGCTGGAGAGCGCACAGCAGCAGCTGGCCGATCTGGAACAGCGCCTCCGGGATGAGCAGCAGGCGCTGCAGCAGTATACGACGCGGCTGACAGAGCAGCTCAGTGCCCATCAGCTTATTCTGCCGGACGCCGCCGGACGCGCCAGTTGGCTCGCTGCACAGCAGCAGCGCTGGCAGCGCTGGCAGGAAAGTGAGCAGTTACTGACTTCTCTGCAGCCGCAGCTCGCCAGAGCCGGAAGCGAGCAGCACAGCCTGCAGCAGACGCTGCAGCGTGAACAGCAGCAGCAGGAGAGCCTGCAGCGCGCTCTGACGCTGATGCAGCAGCAGCAGCAGGAGCAACAGCAGCAGCGCAACCAGCTGTTTGGGTCGCGCAGCGTGACGGAGGCGCGCCAGCAGCAGCACGCGCGACTGCAGCAGCAGGAACAGGCGCTGGCACAGGCGCTGCAGCAGCGGCAGCAGGCGCACAGCGGGCTGCACAGCCTGCAGGGGCAGCTGGCGCAAACGCACAGCCAGCAGAAAGCTCTGACAGAGCGTCTGCAGCAGGCTGAGCAGCAGTTCTGCCAGGCGCTGCAGCAGAGCGCGTTTGCGGATGAAGCGGCGCTACGCGCGGCGCTGCTGCCGGAGGAGACGCTGCAGCAGTTGCGCACACAGCTGCAGCAGCTGGAGCAGCAGCGTTTGCAACAGATCGCCCGCGATGAGCAGCTGGAGCAGCGACTGACGCAGCATCAGCAGCAGCGTCCGGCTGGCCTCAGCGATGAGCAGGCTGCCACGCTCAGCCAGCAGCTTGAGACGTTACGTCTGACGCTGCGTGATAACGCGCGCCAGCAGGGAGAAGCGCAGCAGCAGCTGCAGAGTGATGCGGCCCTGCGTCAGCAGCAGCAGACGCTGCTGGCAGAGATCGCTGCCGATGAAGCTGAGCTGGTGCAGCTAAGCCGCCTCAACGATCTGATTGGTTCAGCCAAAGGGGATAAGTTCCGGCGTTTTGCTCAGGGGTTAACGCTGGATCATCTGGTATGGCTGGCAAATCGTCAGCTCGATCGCCTGCATGGCCGCTATCTGCTGCAGCGACGCCTCAGCGATGAGCTGGAGCTGGAGGTGGTGGATACCTGGCAGGCGGACGCCACCCGCGATACCCGGACGCTTTCGGGTGGTGAAAGTTTTCTGGTGAGTCTGGCGCTGGCGCTGGCGCTTTCCGACCTGGTCAGCCATAAAACCCGCATTGAATCCCTGTTTCTCGATGAAGGGTTTGGCACGCTTGATGCGGAAACGCTGGATACCGCGCTCGACGCGCTGGATGCGCTTAACGCCAGCGGGAAAACCATTGGCGTGATCAGCCACGTTGAGGCGATGAAAGAGCGTATTCCGGTTCAGATCCGGGTACGAAAAATGAATGGTCTGGGATACAGCAAGCTGCTGCTGCCGGGTGAGTAACCTGCGACTGATTCTGGTTCTGCAGAGAGTCAGAGGAATGCCATAGCTTTCCGCCCGGCGCGCGGTAGACTCAGCGGCTGACTTCCGTTTATCAGGCTCTGTTATGAAAATACCGTTTATTGCCGCCGCAGCGGGCCTGCTGCTGACAACGCTGATGCTGAATGGCTGCGCCCGTTCGCCTGCCGTTCAGCCCGTCGCATCAGCCAACCTGTGTGAGCCGGATGCGGCGCTGGAAAGCTCTTCCTGCCACTGGACGCGCAGCGTTCAGCATCAGCTTAACCAGCAGTTCCGCGATGCGGCACGCTATGCCGGACAGCAGTGCTGGCTGCGACTGGAGTGGCAGGCCAGCGGGCGCTTTGCCGTCACCCAGACGCAGGGTGACGAGGCGCTGTGCCTGCGCGCCTGGCAGCTGGTTGCCCGGTCCGGCGCGCTGCCCCCGCCGCCCGATCGCACGCAGCCGGCGTGGTTTGGTTTTGCGCCGCATACGTCATAACGTTGCCTGCCCTTCCAGCGGCCAGAGCCAGGCTGCACCGCGCACGCCGCTGGAATCGCCGTGCAGCGCTTTACGTACCGGCGTTTCACACTCGCGGCCAAACACCCAGGGTTTCATCAGGACGGGCAGCGTCTGATACAGGCGATCCACATTACTCATACCGCCGCCCAGCACAATCACGTCGGGATCGAGCAGATTCACTACCTGCGCCAGCGCTTTCGCCAGCCGCTGTTCGTAGCGGCGCATCGCCTGCTCCGCCAGCGGATCCTGCTGCGCGATCAGCTGCATAATCTCCGCGCCTTTCAGCGCCTGTCCGCTCAGCCGCTGGTAGTCAGTGGCAAAACCGGTGCCGGAGACAAAGGTTTCAATACATCCCCGTAAGCCGCAGTAGCACGGTACTTCCTGCTGAAAGCGCTGCTCGTCGGCATCCATCCACGGCAGCGGATTGTGCCCCCACTCGCCGGCGTTGCCATTTAGCCCGATGCGCGACACGCCGTTCATGGCGATCCCCGCGCCGGATCCGGTGCCGATGATCACCGCAAACACCAGCGGCTGACCGGCGCCGGCGCCGTCCGTGGCTTCAGAGACCGCCAGACAGTTTGCATCATTGGCAATACGCACCTCCCGGCTCAGCGCCTGCGCCAGATCTTTGTCCAGCGGCTGACCGTTCAGCCAGGTGGAGTTGGCATTTTTAACCCGCTGCGCATAAGGCGAAATCGAGCCGGGAATACCGACCCCGACGCTGCCCCGTTCTCCGGTCTGCGCCTCGGCCAGACGGACCAAATCCGCCATCGCCCCGACCGTGGCAGCGTAGTCGTTGCGCGGGGTATTCACGCGATGGCGGAACAGCTGCAGGCCGTCATCAGATAAAGCAATAACCTCTGTCTTGGTGCCGCCTAAATCGATACCGATACGCACGGGTTATTCCTCATTATTCACATGGGGTGGAGATACAGTAGAGGGGCCATTCGGGAAAGGCAATGAAACCCGGCGCAGGTTTCGCTATCATGCGCGCTCCCTGTTTGAGACTTGTGCGCCCGATCGCACCCACGGTAAGGAATCCCGATGTTGTGGTTTAAAAATATGATGGTTTATCGTCTGAATCGTGACCTTCCGCTGTCCGCAGACGATCTGGAAAAACAGCTTGATGCATTTACGTTCTCACCGTGCGGAAGTCAGGATATGGCCCAGACTGGCTGGGTATCGCCGATGGGTAACCGCGGGGAAGCGCTGGCCCACGAGGTTAACGGACAGATAGTGATCTGCGCCCGCACCGAGCAGAAAATTCTGCCGTCACCGGTCGTGAAGCAGGCGCTGGATGCCAAAATTGAGAAGCTGGAGGCAGAGCAGAGCCGCAAGCTGAAAAAAACCGAAAAAGATTCGCTCAAAGATGAAGTACTGCATAGCCTGCTGCCGCGCGCTTTCAGTCGTTTCAGTCAGACCTTTATGTGGATCGATACGGTTAATAATCTGATCGCTGTCGACTGCGCCAGCGCTAAAAAAGCGGAAGATACGCTGGCGCTGCTGCGCAAGAGCCTCGGCTCGCTGCCGGTCGTGCCGCTGACCATGGAGAAGCCAATTGAGCTGACGCTGACGGAGTGGGTGCGCGGCGGCGAACTGCCTGCAGGCTACGATCTGATGGATGAAGCGGAGCTGAAAGCGCTGCTGGAAGATGGTGGCGTGATCCGCTGCAAGAAGCAGGATCTGATCTCCGATGAGATTGCCAACCACATTGAAGCGGGCAAAGTGGTGACCAGACTGGCGCTCGACTGGCAGGAACGAATTCAGTTTGTGATCGCTGATGATGGTTCAGTAAAACGCCTGAAATTCAGCGATACGCTGCGTGAACAGAATGATGATATCGATCGCGATGATTTCGCTCAGCGCTTTGACGCTGACTTTACGCTGATGACCGGCGAACTCGCCGCGCTGATTGCCAGCCTGACCGATGCGCTCGGCGGCGAAGCCCCGCGTTAATAAGGCATAAAAAAAGCTGCAGCCTGAAGGTTGCAGCTCTGTCTCTCTTTTACCGTTTACAGGTAGCGGCAGAGATAGGAGGTAGGCTCAGCTACCTGCAGGTGAAACTCACTGTGGCCCGGGACATTAAATGTGCTGCCCGCCTCATACCATTTCCACTCCGCCTCGCCTGGCAGCAGCACTTTCAGTGCGCCGCTCACCACCGTCATCTCTTCCGGCTGGCCGGTGCCAAAAGTGTACTCGCCTTCAGCCATAACGCCTACGCTGGCGCGGCCAATGGTCACGCTGTCGAACCCGATCGATTTCACTTTTCCGTCGAAATAATCACTGACATTGAGCATGCTTTTTCCTCGCAGCACATGAAGGTTATCAGCAGATTACAAGGGAAACCGTCAGAGTGTCACGTAAATAAATTGCTGCTGACGCAGCAGCAGCGCAATTCAGGAGAGTCCGGAGAATTCACTGGCGTCCCTGCCAGAGAGGTTTATTCTTTTTCCACGTCTTCGTAGCGATCTTTCGCATCCTGCGCTTCCTGCTCTGATTCATGCTCGCTGATCAGGGAGTTCTCTTTGGGATGATCGGCACGCAATTCATACCAGGTAACTTTGTTACCTTCAGGCCCTTTTTCGACGGCGACGACACGGGCTTCACGCGGATAGGGTGGTCTGGATGGCATCGTTTTCCCTCTCTTATCAGTGTTCCACACGGCAGGGGCAATCCGCTGCCTGTTACTGAGTATAGACCAGCATACATTGATGCCAGTAAAGCGGGAGTTTTCTGATGACGATCAGCTGGCGCGGGCCAGAGCGAGTGAACGTATAATCTCTTCTGCAACCTGCTCAGGCGGCTGCATGGCATCGACCCGATAGTGCGCTGCCTGCTGATAAAGCGGCGCGCGCAGGCGCAGAACTTCATCCATCTCTTCTGCAATCGGCTGGCCGGTCAGGGTGGGCCGCTGCGCGGTTTCAGGCTGCTGCTGCAGCCGGTTCGCCAGCGCTTCCGCCGGCGCGCTGAGCCAGATGACATGTCCCCGCTCACGCATAAAGTGGCGATTTACCTCTGCCAGAACCATTCCGCCGCCGGTGGCAATCACCGTTGCCGGTGCGGTGACGGCGCGCAGCGCCTCAGTTTCACGCGTGCGAAAGCTCTCCCAGCCTTCACGGGCAACAATCTCAGCTACGCTGCACTCTGCTGTCTGCTGCAGATAGTGGTCGGTATCACAGAAGGTATATCCCAGCGTGCGCGCCAGCACCTGGCCGATAGTCGTTTTGCCGCATCCGCGTGCGCCAATCAGATAGATGGGTAATGACATCCGGGCTCATTCTCCGCCGTGCTCTGCCACGCCGGCAGGCCATCAGGTCAATAATGCGTCGCATAATATCCGGATTTTATTTTAGCAGCCAGTTTCAGAGCACAAATTACGCGCATTTTAGCGCGTACTATAATTAGCACACTGAATTGATTGAGAAAAAGCATGCGCGTTTCGTGCATGCTCTGACTTATGAACGCGGGCAACATTTGCTTACCACGTCAGCGATTTACTTTCGCCGCCCCTGCCCGCATATAGATAACCTTAACGCCAACGGAGGTTCACCCATGCAAAATCAGGAACAGCAGCTCATTGAAAATCTCTTCAGCCGGTTAAAGCAGGCCGGTGAGCAGAGTGGTCCGCGCGATGCGGGTGCTGAACAGCTTATCCGTCAGCATCTGCAGAGCCAGCCTGACGCGCCTTACTATATGGCCCAGGCGATTCTGATTCAGGAAGCTGCGCTGAAAAAGCTGAATGCCCGGATTACCGAACTGGAAAAAAACATGCAGGCACAGCAGCAGGCTCCGCAGCAGAGCGGCGGCTTTCTGTCCGGTTTGTTTGGCAGCGGGTCGCGTCCGCAGCCACAGCAGCAGCAGCAGCAGTCAGGCTGGAACAATGCGGCCCCGCAGCAGCCAGCCGTGCCGGCCCGCGGCACCGGCTTTCTCGGCGGCGCGCTGCAGACGGCAGTGGGCGTGGCGGGCGGCGTGGTGATGGCAGATATGCTCACCAGCCTGTTTCATCATTCGCAGCCGGAAGAGATCGTCAATATCATCAACGAACCGGCGCTGCCGCAGGTGGACGATAACCTGGATACGTTTAACGGCAACGACAGCAGCAATGCATTTCTCAATGACAACAGCAGCTGGAATGACAATAGTTTTGCCGACAACAGCGATCTGAATGATTTTGATAGCGGCGGCTTTGATGATGATGACAGTTTTGTCTGATCAGCGCTGACGCAGCCACTTGTCCAGCTCGTTGGCAAACAGCTGGCGGTCGCGCGGACTCAGCGCCGCCGGACCGCCGCTCTGAATGCCACTGGCACGCATTGTCTCCATAAAATCGCGCATGGTGAGGCGCTGCCGGATGGTATCAGGCGAGTAGCGCTCACCGCGCGGATTCAGCGCGGCGGCCCCTTTTTCCAGTACTTCCGCCGCCAGCGGAATGTCGCCGGTGATCACCAGCTCTCCTGGCTGTACGCGCTTCACAATTTCATTGTCTGCCACATCAAAGCCGGCCGCGACCTGCAGCGTCTTCAGCCAGGGCGAAGGCGGCACGCGCAGCGGCTGGTTAGCGACAAAGGTCACCGTCACGTTTGTGCGTTCAGCCGCGCGATAAAGCACCTCTTTAATGACGACCGGACAGGCGTCAGCATCGACCCAGATTGACATAATGGTTTCCTGATAACGAATAACAGGCGCGATCTTGCCGTGCTCGCCAGGAAAGGCAAACGATATTTTGCCGGTACTTGTTATTCACCGCCGCTGACGTAAGCTAACCCGCAGCGAAATCAACACGATTAAGGAGAGAGCGATGCTGGAGAAAAAAATCGGCTTCATCGGCTGCGGTAACATGGCGCAGGCGATCATCAGCGGCCTGACCGGCAGCGGGCTTATCGCCCCGGCCAATATTCTGGTATGGGACCGTAAAGCGGAGACCAACCAGCAGATGGCACAGCAGCACGGGATCAGCGCAGCAGAGAGCGCAGAAGCCCTGGCGCGCGAGGCGGATATCCTGTTTGGCGCGGTCAAACCTAATGTGATCCTGAAAGTGCTCAGCGATCTGGCGGGGGTGATGAAAAAGGATGCGCTGGTGGTCTCGATTGCCGCGGGCGTAACGCTGGATTCACTGGCCGGCGTACTGGGCCACGATCGTAAAATTGTGCGGGTGATGCCCAATACGCCGGCACTGGTCAATCAGGGCATGACCTCGGTGACCCCCAACGTGCTGGTGGAGCCGCAGGAAGTGGACGAGATCGTGGCTATCTTTGAAAGCTTCGGGAAAGCCGCGGTGGTCAATGAGTATCTGATCCATGCGGTCGTGGGCGTCAGCGGCTCTGCTCCGGCATATGTGTTTATGTTTATTGAAGCCATGGCCGACGCCGCCGTGCTGGGCGGCATGCCGCGCGCGCAGGCGTATGAGTTTGCTGCGCAGGCGGTAAAAGGCGCCGCACAAATGGTCATTGAGACGGGCAAACATCCCGCTGAGCTGAAAGATCAGGTCTGCTCGCCCGGCGGTACGACGATTGAGGCCGTAAAAGCACTGGAAGAGAATGGCTTTCGCGCGGCGGTAATGAACGCCATGCAGCGCTGCATGGCTAAGTCAGAAGCGCTGAGTAAAGGCTAACCCCTGCCCGCGCCTGCCGGCAATCCGGTCCTCTTTTCTGCACAGAGGACCGGCATCAGGCAGGGTATTACGCTGTATACTGCTCATACAGCGCCATGCCCTGCGCCAGCGTCAGCGGCTGCTGCATCGCGTCGATCAGCGCGGCAGTGAGCGTGTACAATCCTGCTGAACAGACCGCCGCAATATGGCCCTGCTGGCAGTAGAACGCGATAAACGTCTGTTCATCCAGCGAACCAAGCAGACGATAGTCATCCCACTCCTCCGCATGCCCGAGATATTCGTAACGGGTGCCGTAGTGCGCCGTCCAGAAAAAAGGCACGCGATCGTACTCAATCTGCTTATCCAGCATATTCAGCGCGGCAATCCGCCCCTGCTGGTGAGCCACGCGATAGTGCTCAATACGCTGCGTGCCGTCAGCGGTGGGATAGGTGGCGATATCACCGGCAACCCAGACGGTATCCGTCACCCGCAGCTGGCGATCGGTCAGCAGGCTGCCATCCTCCTGCAGCGTTAAGTCATGCACAAACCCGGTCGCAGGCGTGACGCCGGTGCCGAACAGCACCCGTCGTGCGGGCAGCCTTTTTCCCCCTTTGAGACGAACTGCGGCGATCTCACTCTCCCCCTCCAGCGCCTCCGGCTCACCCTGCTCAAACGTGACACCGTTGCTGCGGTGCAGCGCATAAAAGTGTTCAGCTATCTCTTCGCCAAACTGTTTGACAAACGGCAGACGCTGGCGGGCAACCACGGTGACCTTTACGCCGCGACTGCGCAGCGCTCCGGCCACTTCCATGCCGATAAAGCTGTTACCGACGATCACCAGCTCCTGCGTTTCATCGACCTCTTTCAGCAGCGCCGCAGCCTGATCGCGCGAACGCAGCAGGTGAACGCCGGCCAAATCTCTGCCAGGCATATCCGGCGCCTGTGGTACGCCACCGGTGGCTACCAGCAGCCGGTCAAACCTCACCTGCTGCCCGCTTTTCAGCGTTAACGTTTGTGCACGCGCCTGCAGCTGTACCACCTCATCCTGCAGCAGCGTGACCGGTTCCAGCACATCCTCCTGCAGCAGCGTGGGCACGTCATCAATAGCCATTTTGCCCGCCGGCACAAACTTGCTCAGCGCGGTACGGTCGTATGGGGCCGCAGCCTCCCGATCAATACGAATGATGTGTCCCTTAAATCCCTCATCGCGCAGCGTCCAGATCGCCGCGGCACCCGCCGCTCCGCTGCCAAGAATGACATAGACCGGCGCGTTATCTGTCGTAGCGGGTGCGGATGCTTCAGAGAGTGGCTGCTCACTGACAAACACGTTGCCCTGCTCAATCCGCACCGGATAACGCGTCAGGTTGGCAAGCGCCAGCGGTTCACACATTTTGCCATCCTGCAGCTGAAATACCGCTTTGTGCCACGGGCAAATCAGCCTGCCATCACAGACGGCCCCTTCAGCCAGCGGCGCGCCAGCGTGCGGGCATTTGGCCTGAAATGCCTGCACCTGCGCGCCATCACGGATCAAAATTATTTCGGTCTCGCCCACGCTAAACGGGACCGGCTTCTGCTGCGCCAGCGCGTCAAGCTCTGTGACAAATTGATAGCTCACACTTTGCTCCTTTATTATTGTCGGATGCGGGATGACAAACCCCTGCAAAGAGTAAGTGTGGCAAAGCCTGGGAAACTGGCAGGAAAAATAAAGCAAGCGGCAGCTAAGGCGTTAATCAGCCACCGCTTTTATCATCAGGCGCTTTTTTTCAGGCAGGTACTCATGAAGGTTTTGCGCGCGTCACCCGAGAGATCTTTTTCTCCGGCTGCACTGTTACAGCTTTTCATTTTCAGCTGCTGCGGCGTCATATTGCCGAGCTTGCTCTCTTTTTTCAGGCAATCGCTCATAAAGGTTTTACGCTCATCGCCTTTCAGATTTTGCGTGGCGGCCAGCTGATTACAGCGCGTCATCTTTTCCTGCTGCGGCGTTTTTTCAGCGGCGCCTGCACTGCCGACGGTAAACAGCAGGGCAGCGCCAGTCAGAGCCAGTAAAGAACGTTTCATTGCCAGGATCTCCGTGTAGGGGGGCTTTATCAGCCTGGCACGAAAATCGGTAAAACAGCGGTAAATCACTCAGGCACGCTCAGTAACGCGGGTGCTTGAGCAATTTTTCGATATAGTTGCGTAATAGCGCAGCATCCGCGCTCTCTGCAATCGGTGCGGCGGGCGGCATCGCATTTTCAATCGCGCTGGCGATTTGATGATGCTGTTCTGCATTCAGCTGGCGCAGCATGGCAGTCAGCACTATCTCCAGCGCCTCGATCTGCACCACCAGATCTTTGGATGCCTCTTCTTTCTCCGCCAGCCTGAGCAGGAGTTCTGCAATCAGATTTTTCATGCAATGAACTCGATAAGGAAAGGAGTGCTGACGGTAGCACTGAGCCGAAGAAAACAACAAGCGCTTTTCCTCACTTTTGTGAATAAATAGCCCTTAAAAAAGCGTAACAATTCAACGCCTAATGGCGAAACGTTTTGCTGACGCAGACAGCCTGCTGCACATCCGGCTTTTTTGTCACGATTTCAGCAACGAATGCTTTACAGCTGATGCTATTTGCATCAATGTGAGCGCATTACAATTACAGAGATATCATCATGACTTCTGCACTCTCCTTAGCGGCTATTCTGGCCCGTCGCGACTGGGAAAACCCGGTGATTACCAGCCTGCAACGTCTGAACAGCCATCCGCCGTTTGCCAGCTGGCGCGACGAACAGGCTGCCCGCGACGATCGCCCGTCACCTTCAGTGCAGTCACTGAATGGCGAGTGGCAGTTTAGCTACTTTACTCACCCCGAAGCGGTGCCGGAGAGCTGGCTGTGGCAGGATCTGCCGGATGCTGCGACTCTGCCGGTGCCATCTAACTGGCAGCTGCACGGCTACGATGCGCCAGTTTATACCAACGTACAGTACCCTATTCCGGTTAATCCGCCGTTTGTGCCGCAGGCTAACCCAACAGGATGCTATTCGCTCACATTCAGCGTTGATGAGCAGTGGCTGCAGCAGGGCCAGACGCGCGTTATTTTTGACGGTGTAAATTCAGCCTGCTTTGTATGGTGCAACGGACTGTGGCTGGGCTACTCCCAGGACAGCCGTCTGCCGGCAGAGTTTGATCTCAGCGCCACCCTGCAGCCGGGCGAAAATCGCCTGGCCGTAATGGTGCTGCGCTGGTGCGACGGCAGCTATCTGGAGGATCAGGATATGTGGCGCATGAGCGGCATTTTCCGCGATGTGACGCTGCTGCATAAACCTGACACCCGCTTTGCAGATATCCAGCTTGAAACCGCGCTCAGCCCGGAGTATTCGCAGGGCGATTTACGCGTCAGCGTCAAGCTTGATGCCAGTGAAACCGCCCTGGCAGGCTGCCACATTCGCGTCAGCCTGTGGCTGGGTGAGACCTGCGTCGGCACGCAGGAGCAGATGTCCGGCAGCGCCATTATTGATGAGCGCGGACGCTATCCGGAACGGGCCACGCTGCGGCTGCCGGTAAACCAGCCACGGCTCTGGAGTGCGGAGACGCCTCACCTTTACCGCGCAGTGGTCACACTGCTGGATGCGCAGCATCAGGTGCTGGAAGCGGAAGCGTATGACGTCGGGTTCCGGCGCGTCAGCATTGAGCAGGGACAGCTCTGCCTGAACGGCAAGCCGCTGCTGATCCGCGGCGTTAACCGCCATGAACACCATCCGGAACGCGGTCAGGTGGTGGATGAGGCCAGCATGCGCCGTGATATTGAGCTGATGAAGCGCCATAACTTCAACGCGGTGCGTTGCGCCCACTACCCTAATCATCCGCTCTGGTATCGGCTTTGCGATCGTTACGGTCTGTATGTAGTGGATGAGGCGAATATTGAAACGCACGGTATGCAGCCGATGAACCGGCTCTCTGACGATCCGCGCTGGTTTGCCGCCTTCAGCGAGCGGGTTACGCGCATGGTACAGCGCGACCGCAATCACGCCTGTATCATTATCTGGTCGCTGGGCAATGAGTCCGGGCACGGCAGCACGCATGATGCGCTTTACCGCTGGGTCAAAAGCAGCGACACAACGCGCCCGGTGCAGTATGAGGGAGGCGGCGCAGACAGCGCCGCAACCGATATTATCTGCCCGATGTACGCGCGGGTCGATCAGGATCAGCCCTTCCCTGCCGTACCCAAGTGGTCGCTGAAAAAGTGGATTGGTTTGCCGGGCGAACAGCGTCCGCTGATCCTGTGTGAATACGCGCACGCCATGGGGAACAGCTTTGGCGGTTTTGCGAAGTACTGGCAGGCGTTTCGTGCGTTTCCGCGTCTGCAGGGCGGCTTTGTCTGGGACTGGGCCGATCAGAGCCTGACGCGCTATGACAGCAACGGAAACGCCTGGCAGGCGTACGGCGGCGATTTTGGCGATACCCCTAACGACCGCCAGTTCTGCATGAATGGCCTGGTCTATGCTGACCGCTCGCCGCATCCGGCCCTGTATGAAGCGCAGCGCGCGCAGCAGTTTTTCCGCTTTGAGCATGACGCCACGCAGCCAGGGCGCATCACGGTCACCAGCGAATATCTGTTCCGGCACAGCGATAACGAGCAGCTGCGCTGGGGTATTGAGCAGGACGGAGTGCCGGTGGCGACCGGCACGGTACCGCTCGATATTGCGCCACAGGGCAGCCAGCAGATTGAGATTGCGCTGCCATCAGGCCTGCAGGGTGCCGCATGGCTGAATGTCGCAGTGCATCAGCCGGAAGCCACCGCCTGGTCCGAAGCTGATGCGCGCGTCGCGTGGGATCAGTGGCAGCTGCCTGCCGCGCTGCCGCTGCGTCTGCCGGTATCCGGCAACAGTGCGCCGCAGCTGCTCATGCAGCCGGAGGAGATTGACGTGGCGATCGCGCAGCAGCGCTGGCGCTTCTCACGCCTGAGCGGTGAGCTGGTACAGTGGCAGGTGGATGAGCGGCAGACCCTGCTGACGCCGCTGCAGCCCTGCTTTATCCGCGCCCCCATCGACAACGACATTGGCACCAGTGAAGCGGCCAGCGTAGATCCCAATGCCTGGATTGAGCGCTGGCGGCGCGCCGGCTACGGGCAGCTCGAACCGGTGCTGCTGGCGATGCAGGCTGACAGCCTGGCGCACGGGGTACAGATTGAAACCTGGCATCAGTGGCGCACGCAGGAGCAGGTCTGTTTTACCACGCACCAGCGCTACTTTATCAACGCCCGGGGTGAGGTTACGCTGTCCCTGACGGTTGAGCAGGCTGCCGGGTTACCGCCGCCGGCACGTATCGGCTGGCGCTGCCAGCTGGCACACTCACCGGAGCAGGTGAGCTGGCTGGGTCTGGGCCCTCACGAAAATTATCCGGATCGCCAGCTGGCAGCGCAGTTCTCCCGCTGGCAGCTGCCGCTTGCCGATCTCTCCACCGACTATGTTTTCCCCGGTGAAAACGGCTTGCGCTGCGGTACCCGGCAGCTCGACAGCGGCAGCTGGCAAATCAGCGGTGATTTCGCCTTTTCACTCAGTCGCTACAGTCTTGAGCAGCTGCGCGATACGTCACATCGTCATCTGCTGCAACCGGAAACAGGCTGCTGGCTGCATCTCGATGGTTTTCATATGGGAGTTGGCGGCGATGACTCCTGGAGCCCGAGCGTCAGCCCGGAATTTCTGCTGACGCAGCAGCGCTGGCAGATGACGCTGACGCTGCATCAGGACGATCGGCAAATGTGAAAAAATATGACGAAACGTTGCTGACAAGCTTACGGCGCGCAACTATGTTTAAAAAATAACCAGACGCGCAGCCCTTTTGCGGGCACGCCGTTCGGGTTCTGTTGCTGCCGCCTGCTGGCGGCACGCCGTGTTGTCTCTGCGGAGGTCAGCCATGAGAACCTATCCTGACAGCGCCAGTCGGGCGATTACCGACTACTTCAACACGCCTGCCTGGCACGTGCCGCATGAGAGCGATCTGCTGGCGGCTATTATGCGGGAACTGATGGCCGAGGGGCAGCCTGCGACCAGTAAAGCGGTTATTGCGCGGGTCATTGAAAAGCTGGAGTTTGAGGGCGATGAGCAGCGTCTGCAGAGCTACCGGACGCTGCTGGCACAATTACTGGGCAGCGAGCCGGGAGCCTGAGGGATGATTTATTTTGCGACCCGCAGCTGATCGGCTTCGCTGACGACGGCTTTGCCGCTCTGACGATGGTAGAGGCAGAGTTCACGTCCGGTGCGGTTTTTCATGTGCTTTTGCGGATAGCGTCCCTGCAGCAGCAGCGCATCATAACCGGTGCGGTCGTCAAACTGCACCGGCTTACCCACAATTTTCGCCTGCGCCAGCGTACTGGCCAGCAGGCACGCCTGACGGCTCTGCTGCTCATTTTCCTGCCAGGCAGCTTCGCCGGATGCATGCGCCAGCGGGGCCAGCAGCGTTAACAGCAGAAAGCCTGAAAATCTTTTCATCATTACCTCTTGTTGCAGTAGCGCGTTCGCCGGTTAAAAAAATTCCCGCCGCAGCGGGAAGAAACAAGACGAACAGTGCATGTCTGAGATGACGAGGCGATCTCTGTTTGTCAGAGTATCCTCACCGCCGGGCATGACAACCCGATGACAGTCGTGTGTCCGTCTGGTGTCAGCCGCAGTAGACGCGGGTGATGTTGCCCTCTTTATCGCCCATGAAATTCAGCCGGTGCAGATTAAAGTCCATGGTGACGGCACCGTTCCAGGGGATCGCGCGTACCGGACCGGCAAATTTCTGACTGCCGATCGCTGTCAGTGGCTGGCCAATAACGTTCTGATACTGCGATGCGCGACACTGGTCGGTTTCCGGATCCACGCTGGCCGTAGCCTGGGTACTGGTTTTGCCGGCAGACTGACAGGCGCTTAAGGCCATGGCAGCGGTTAGCAACAGGACTTTTCCACAATGCGTCACAACTCTCTCCTTCTGAACAGATAACTACGTCGCCTCTGAGAGTAGCAAAGCCCGGCGCGTAAACGAACTTCGCTGGCCGAAAAATGCCGGTTTCCGCTCCGGAAACTGCGCGGTTACGCGGAAAATTTAAGATTAATCGCACTAAGTGACTCACTGACTCGCCAGAAAAAAACTATTCTTTCTAAGAATCATCCGAGGAGGCTTACTATGGAACTCATGATTTTTATCGGCTGCGTCATACTGATGACGTTCGTGGCCGTACGCGTTCGCTAACGCGCCGGCCGGTGACTGCCAGGCACATCTGCCGGGCACCTGCCCGCCGTGCCTGGCTTTTTACTGTAACGCTGAAGTGGTACTGAAATCTGAGATCGCGCACCTCGACAGCACTCTGCGCCATTGCTACTATGCCCTTCCCCCTGCCCGCTGAGTCGCCTATGGATACTCAATCCGACAAAGTTACCTTAACCCTGTTTTACGCGGGCTGCTTTGTTGTCTATTACCTCATAACGATGCTGATTACGCTCTTTCCTAACTACAGCGCGTTACGTAATGATGGGTTGCTGGTACCGGTTCTCTGCCTGTTTGAGTTCGCCGTGATCTATCCGCTCTACCGCTTTTATTGTCAGCGTCGCAGCGATATCCCGCTGGGTGCACTGCGCCCTCTGCAGACGCTGCTGTTTATCGGTGCGCTGTTTCTGCTGATGATGGCTCAGACCCGGTTTTTGCAGCCGGAAGGCTGGCTGATTGAGCAGAGCCAGCAGGGGCGCAACTCGATGCTGATCCTGCTGCTGACGGCGGTACTGCTGGCGCCGGTATTTGAGGAAGTGCTGTTTCGCGGTTTTCTGCTGCAGGCGTTTCTGCTCTGGGCACCCCGCAGCCGCTTCGCCTGCATGCTGCTGACTTCCCTGCTGTTTGCGGCGCTGCACACGCAATATGTGCACTGGGAAACGCTGGTGGCGCTGACGCTCTTTTCACTGCTGCTCTGCTATGCGCGCCTGCGCAGTAATAACCTGGCCCTGCCTATCTTTCTGCATACGCTGAATAATCTGATTGCAATACTGCCCGCCTGGTTCTTTGCCTGATCGGCTTCACTGTTTACCTGTGCTCTCCTCTGTCGCCGCGCATTTTCAGTTACTATCACGCTTACACATGAAGGGATGACGGGACGGAAAAATGATTACAATGCTGGATGTGGCCCGGAAGGCTGGCGTCTCCAAAGCCACCGTATCGCGCGTGCTGGCGGGTACGCGCTACGTCAGTAAAGCGACGCAGCAGAAAGTGTTTCAGGCGATTGAAGAGACCGGTTATCGTCCTAACCTGCTGGCACGCAGTCTGGCAACCCAAAAGTCACAGAATATTGGTCTGATTGTCACCCACTCCCTGTTCAACGGCCCCTATTTCAGCGAACTGCTTTATCAGACTGCCACCCTGACCAATAACTACGGGCGCCAGCTGATCCTGGCTGACGGCAAAACCAGTGCCGACGATGAACGGGCGGCGATTGAATTTCTGCTCGATCTGCGCTGTGACGCCATCATTATCTATCCGCGCTTTCTGGATACGGCCGCGCTGGAAGCGCTGATTGAGCAGCACGCCATTCCGATTATGGTGGTCAACCGGCAGCTGACGCAGCATGCAGAACACTGCGTCTGGGCGACCCATCAGCAAAACACCTTTGATGCCGTGTGTTATCTGATCCAGCGCGGACATCAGGATATCGCGTTCATTACTGGCCTGCCGGGCTCGCCCACCGCTGCCGCGCGGCTGGCTGGCTATCAGCAGGCGCTGGCTGCTCATCAGCTGCCCTTTGAGCCTGCCCGGGTCGTCCAGGGCGCCTGGACCTCGCTCAGCGGCCAGCTGGCCACGCAGCAGCTGCTGGCATCAAAGGTCACGTTCAGCGCACTGATGGCGAGCAATGACGATATGGTAATGGGCGCGGCGCTGGCGCTGCATGCGGCCGGCAGACGACTGCCGCAGGATGTCTCACTGATGGGTTTTGATGACATTAATATGGCCGCTTTTTTTCTGCCGCCGCTGACCACGGTACATGTCCCGGTCGCCGAAATGATCCAGCACACGCTGGCGCAGCTGGTCGCAATGCTGGAGGGGAAGCCGGTGACGGTGTTGCCGCCCTTTAGCGGGCGGCTGATTGAGCGCGCGTCGGTCGCTGACGGACCGGCGCGGCGTAACGCGATCAGTAGCTGACCGCGTCGTCGAGCGTGGCGCCGTTGCTGGCAATCAGCTGCTGATACCAGAAAAAGCTCTTTTTACGATAGCGCGCCAGATCTTTCAGGTCATGCTCATCGCGGTTCACATAGATAAACCCGTAGCGTTTACTGATCCCCTGATGCGTACTGACCAGATCGATCGCTGACCACGGACAGTAGCCAAACAGCGCCACGCCGTCCGCAATTGCCAGCCGCAGCTGCCGCAGATGATCGCGCAGGTAGGCGATACGGTAATCATCGTGTACTTTGTTGCCCGCCTCCAGCGTATCAAAAGCACCCAGACCATTCTCCGTTACAATCAGCGGCAGCGCATAGCGCGCGTAGATCTCACGGGCGGTAATGCGAAAGCCAACCGGATCGATATACCAGCCAAACTGATTCTGCGGCAGATGCGGATTATTGCAGCCGACATACACCGTGCTGTCGATCCCCGCCATCTGCTGATCCGCTTTTTGCTTACTGTTCAGTTCACCACGGGCGGCATCCGGCAGGTCAGCGCTGACGGTAGCGGAGGCATAATAGTTGAAGGCGATAAAATCAGGTTTGCCCGCTGCGATGGTCTCCATATCGCCCGCTTCAATCTCCGGCAGCCAGCCACGCTGCTGCAAGAACGCCCAGACCACCGCGTTGTAGCGTCCGTGTACCGCCAGATCGAGATAGAGCCAGTTGCGGATCGCTGAAAAGTTGTCGGCGGCCAGCACATCTTCCGGCCGTGAGCTGGCGGCGTAGACGCAGGAGATATTGGGCGCCGGACCAATTTTTGCGTCCGGCAAACGCTGATGGCAGGCGATCATCGCCCGCGCCTGTGCCAGCATCATATGGTGATTCTGCTGATAAAGGCTGCGCTGCACATCTTCTGTGCCTTCTGCCAGCGTGCCGATGACCTCCCCCTTGAGGATCATCATGTTCTGTTCATTGATGGTCAGCCAGTATTTTACCTGTTTGCCATAGTGTTCAAAGCAGGTCACGGCAAAGCGCTCGAAGGCCGCTACGGTGCGCCGGTTGGACCAGCCGCCTGTCTGCTGCAGCGCCCACGGCAGGTCAAAATGATAGAGCGTGACCAGCGGTTCAATGCCGTGCCGGCAGATTTCATCAATCAGCTGCTGATAAAACGCCACGCCCGCCGGATTCAGCTCGCCGTCGCCGTCGGGGTAGAGGCGGCTCCATGCGATGGAGAACCGGTAGGTTTTCAGCCCCATTTCGGCCAGCAGCGCAATATCCTCTTTAAAGCGGTGATAGTGATCGCTGCAAACGGTAAAGTCAGTGACGTTATCACTGAAACGCGCATGGTCAATGACTGACGGTCCTTTGCCATCCGCATTCCATGCGCCCTCAACCTGATACGCTGAGGTTGATGCGCCCCAGAGAAACCCCTCCGGAAACGCACCGGGATTGTGATGCTGCATAGCTGCTCCTTACTGTTGTGCCGCCAGTTCACGACGTAGCTGAATGATCTCTTCTGCCAGTTCGCGGCAGAGCATGGCGTTCATCAGGTGATCCTGGGCATGCACCATAATCAGGTTAACCGGAATTTTCCCGCAGCCTTCATCAGCCCCAATCAGTTCCGTCTGGATACGATGCGCCGCTTTCGCTGCCTGCGTGGCGGCCGTGAGCTGTGCGTCTGCGTCACTCCACGCCTGATTACGCGCCGCGCGCAGCGCCTGCATGGCGCAGGAGCGCGCCTCGCCCGCCTGAATAATCAGTTCCATTACCGTGCTTTCATCAATTTCCATCATGACTCCTTAGCCAGTTGTGCCGCTGCGGCCTGCTCCTGCTCCTGTTGCAGCAGCTGTCGCTCATACATTTTGAAAAACGGGTAGTAGATAAGCGTGGCAATCGCCACCAGCACGGCGATCAGCACAATCACGCGCCAGTCCCAGCCGGTTGACCAGGCTGCGCCAATCGGGGCGGGCGTGGTCCACGGCGCCAGCGACACCACGTGATTGATCAGGTTAGTTTTGGTGGCGGTCCAGGCGATCACGGCGTTAACCAGCGGCGCAAGCAGAAACGGAATAAACAGAATGGGGTTCATCACCACCGGTGAGCCAAAAATTACCGGCTCGTTGATGTTAAACATGCTGGGCACAATACTCAGCTTGCCAATTGAACGCAGATGCGCTGACCGGCTGCGCAGATAAAGCAGCACCAGTCCCATGGTGGAACCGGAGCCGCCTATCACGATAAAAAACTGCCAGAAGGGTTCAATAAACACGTGCATGACCGGCTCTCCGGCGTTCAGCGCCTGCTGATTTAGCCCGAGATTGGTCAGCCAGAACGCCTGCAGGATCCCTCCTACGATCACCGCACCATGAATGCCGGCAAACCACAGCATATGGCACAAAAGCACTGCAATCAGTACCGCAGGCAGTGAGTCCGACGCGGAGATGACCGGCGCGAAGATGGCCATAATCGCCTGAGGCAGCAGCATGCCAAACTGCGCCTGCACCCACAGGCTGAGCGGAAACAGCGTCAGGAAAATGGCGACAATCGGGATCAGCAGATCAAACGACTGACGAATTTTCGGCGGAACCTGCTCGGGCAGCTTAAAGCCGATATGGTGTTTCTGCAGGAAATGCATCATTTCCGTGGCGAACAGCGCGACCAGAATCGCCGTGAAGATCCCTTCACCACCCAGCGAGCCCACCGGCAGCGTCTTATCGCTCTGGGGAGCGGCCACCACCAGGAAAGCCATCAGCGACAGGCTGGCCGCCATAAAACCATTCATTTTGTAGCTGCTGGCAAGGTTATAGGCGATAGCACTGGCGATATAGAGCGCCATAATGCCCATCGTCATGTTGTAGGGCATCATGATCTGGGCTTCGTGCGCCCGCACCATACCCAGCCACCACTGTGCGAAGGCCCATGAACTGTCGGCAGAAAACGGCGGATGGGCAAACAACAGCATAAAGGAGCCGACAATCAGAAACGGCATAGAGGCGATGAAACCATCGCGAATTGCGATCACGTGACGCTGGCTGGAGAGGCGTCCGGCAAATGGACTGATCCGGTTTTCAATGACGCCAAATAAAGATTCGCTGATGCTGCTCATGGGCAAGCTCCTTGCAACAGGCAACAAGAGAATTAACCTGCACAGCGGCTGTGCAGGCGGAAGAATTATTTGAGTGCAGGCGTTATTTTCAGGCGTGAATCAGCTTTAAGGAATCCGCTAATATTTTCTCGCCATTCATCATGCCGTAATCCATGCTATTTATCACGGCAATAGGCTTATTAAGCTGCTGAGCTATCGGAGCAAAATCAGCCAGTTTATATTTGATTTGCGGCCCAAGCAGACAGCAATCAACATCCTGAATTTCATCGTTAAACTCTTCTATTCCCACCGCTTTTATCTCGACATCAACACCCTGCTCTTTTGCCGCTTTTTCCATTTTCTGCACCACCATGCTGGTGGACATTCCGGCGGCACAGCACAGTAAAATTTTTGGCATGATCGTTTCCTCTGAATGGCGTTTAATTAACGAATACACAGCCAGCAGATTTTCTGCAACCGGTTTCAGATCTGGATACAGAAAGTGTGAGAAATATCAAAACTCAATCCGGATAAATTAAGTGGCAAAGAAATAATGCAGGATGGTGATTATATAATGGCAGGTGCGTAATCGCATGAGAAAGCCGTCTGGCAGACGCCGCAGTTCAGTTAACGGCTGCGGCGCTTACCGGACGGCTGACGCTATCAGGAGATAGCAGACTCTTTGTGTTTATCTGCTTCGAAGTGACTCTTGAACTGCTCGTAAATGGAAATCATATTTGACGCATCGCCATGCAGGGGGCTCAGTTTTCCGGCACGGACCAGCTCAATAACCAGCTGCAGGGCAGCCTGTTTTGGACTGCTGGCAGGATGGGCAATATCAGACATGCTTTTCTCACTCATTTAAAGGGGTCAGCTGCACAGTTTAGCCTGGATTATGCCGGGTTTGGATGCGCAGCGCGCTGCTATCAGACCGTTCGGATAAAAAAGCCGCTCAGGGTGTTCATTGACCTGTGAGGCAATTGTCTATACTGGATCAAAAAAGGGAACACACAGCCACACATTCCGTACCAGCGCGAAGGTGTTAAAGGAGCCGGTTATGCTGATTGGTTTTGTTTTATTAGTGAGTGCCTGCGGGCATGATGCCTGTGACGCGTTACCGGTGTCAGAGCGTATTTATCCGACGAAAACGGCCTGTGAAACCATGGCCAATCGTATCTATAAAGTGCGCCCTAATGTGGTCTTACTGTGTGGCGAAGTACATCGCTGAATTGAGACCAGGATTTGCTGCATTGCGCACATTTTAGCCAGCTGCCATTGCAAGCACTGGCAATAAGGTTCAAAATATAAGCTGTTTTACACTATCATCGTTGTGAATCCCATGAAGAAATCGCGCCCCCGCCGTCCTGCCGGACGCTGGGTTTATTACATTTTGTATGACGGTATCCTCTGGCCCTGCCCGGTACGCTGGGAGTGGGAAAATGGCTTTGATGGCTGGCTACCCTTCTACTATTCACCCACGTTTGAGTTTGTGGCGGGCGATCCGCGCAAGGCGTATCGTATTGCGCGCAGCAGCCTGCGCAACGTGCGCGAAGCACTGCATGATGCAGAGTATGCCTGAGGGCAGAAACAACGATGCGCCCGCAGGCGCATCGTTAAAGCATTGACCGTTACGCGTTGCGCAATCAGTTATTCAGCGTGTAATCCAGCGTAATTTCCGCATTCAGCAGCTGCGATACCGGGCAGCCTGCTTTCGCTTTCTGAATAATCTCGTCAAACGCGTCTTTATCCACACCTGGCAGCGAAATCGTGCTGGTGAGTGCCACTTTGGTAATAGCAAAGCCTTCGCCTTTTTTATCCAGCGAGACATCAGCGGTGGTGTCGATACTTTCCGCTTTGTGGCCGGCATTGCCCAGCATCAGCGACAGCGCCATAGAGAAACAGGCAGCGTGTGCAGCACCAATCAGCTCTTCCGGGTTCGTGCCTTTCTGGCCTTCAAAGCGCGTATTAAAACCATACGGCTGCTGATTCAGTACGCCACTCTCTGTGCTGACGGTACCTTTACCTTTGATATCACCTTCCCAGTGGGCCGATCCTTTCTTGTGAATGGTCATGTCATTCCTCCTGTTAGTGGACAGCACTCAGTATAGACAATCCACTCTGTTTTGCCTGGCTCAGCGTACCGCGCGCGGACGTGCGGGCTGTAAACCCGCTTCGCTCAGCAGTGCATTAGCCTGCACCAGCGACTCCTGCGTAATATCGGCGATCGATTTTGCACCGGTCAGCGTCATCGCTACCCGCATCTCTTTTTCAATCAGCGTCAGCAGATTCTCCACGCCGCGCTGGCCGTGTGTGGCGAGCGCATAGATAAAGGCGCGCCCCAGCAGTACGCTGTCGGCACCCAGCGCCAGCATGCGCACCACATCCAGACCGCTGCGAATGCCGCTGTCTGCCAGAATGGTGATATCGCCTTTAACCGCATCGGCGATGGCCGGCAGCGCCCGCGCGGAGGAGAGTACGCCATCCAGCTGCCGTCCGCCGTGGTTAGAGACCACGATGCCGTCAGCGCCGAAACGCACCGCGTCGCGCGCATCTTCCGCATCCAGGATCCCTTTAATCACCATCGGCCCCTCCCAGAAGTCGCGGATCCACTCCAGATCCTGCCAGGAGATCGAGGGATCGAAGTTGTTTGCCAGCCAGCCAATATAGTCCTCCAGCCCGGTGGGCTTGCCGAGATAGGCCGAAATATTGCCCAGATCGTGAGGCCTTCCGTGTAGCCCGACGTCCCATGCCCACTGCGGATGCGTTGCCGCCTGCCAGTAACGACGCAGCGCGGCGTGCGGCCCGCTCATGCCGGAGTGCGCATCACGGTAGCGTGCGCCCGGCGTGGGCATATCGACCGTAAACACCAGCGTTGAACAGCCGGCGGCTTTGGCGCGCTCCAGCGCGTTACGCATAAATCCGCGATCGCGCAGCACATAGAGCTGAAACCACATCGGCCGGTTAATGGCCGGCGCCACCTCTTCAATTGGACAGAGCGAGACGGTAGAGAGCGTAAAGGGGATCCCCTTCTGCGCGGCTGCCCGCGCCGCCTGCACCTCTCCCCGGCGCGCATACATTCCGCATAACCCCACCGGCGCCAGCGCTACCGGCATCGCCAGCGTCTCGTTAAACAACCGGGTTTCCAGACTCAGCGCAGACATATTTTTCAGCACCCGCTGACGGAGCGCGACGTCAGAGAGGTCAGCCACGTTTCGCCGCAGGGTATGTTCGGCATAGGCACCGCCGTCAAGATAGTGAAACAGGAACGGGGGCAATATGCGTTGCGCTGCGGCGCGATAGTCACTGGCAGCAGAAATAATCATCAGGTGTTCTCCTTACGGGTCGCTGCCGTTTCACCCGGCAGGCGGGTAATGCGCGCCTGCCGCGCTTCATCTTCATGCAGCGTTTTCATCGTGGTATGGACAAAGCCGAGGTGATCCATCGCCGCCTGACGCGCGGCGGCGGCGTCCCCCGCCATCACCGCATCAAACATCGCCTGATGCTGCTCATTAAGGCGGTTAAATATTACCGGCTGGGTATACATGCGCTGACGGCTGTGCAGGACCGAGGACTGCAGCAAATCGAAAAAGCCGCGCATGGTCTGCAGTAAGACCAGGTTGTGCGACGCCTCTGCGATAGCGAGATGAAAACGCAGATCGGCCTGCGCCGCGAGATCGGGATCGCCGCAGTCGTTCAGTCGCAGCAGCGCATCAAAGGCGTAGCGCAGTTTTTCTTTATCCGCTTCCGTTGCGCGCAGCGCGGCGTGCCACGCGGTGCTGGCCTCAATGGCGTGGCGCGCCTCCAGAATATCCCAGCGGTAGTCGGGATCGGCCGCCAGCAGCTGACGCATCGGTTCAACGATACGCTGTTCTGACCAGGGCTCCGGCGGCTGGCACAGCCATGTGCCGCCGCCGCGTTTGCTGATCAGGACGCCGCTGTTGATCAGCTGCTGAATCGCCTCGCGCAGGGAAGAGCGCGAGACGCCCAGCAGCGCCGCCAGCTGGCGTTCGCCCGGCAGCCGCATACCGGGCGTCAGCTGCTGCGCGCTGATCCAGGCGCTGAGACGCTCGCGCAGCGGCGTGCTCACGGGATCATCCACGTCAGCACGTAGGCCTGCAGCGTGGTGATCACCCCGACCATGCAGGTAAAAATCAGGCTGTGTTTTACAGTGAAGCGGAACAGATCGGACTCTTTCCCCACCAGCCCGACCGCCGCACAGGCGATGGCAATCGACTGCGGCGATATCATCTTGCCGGTCACGCCGCCGGTGGTATTGGCGGCCACCAGCAGAATATCGGACACGCCGATTTGCTGAGCCGTGGTGGCCTGCAGCGCAGCAAACAGCGCGTTGGAGGAGGTGTCCGATCCGGTCAGGAACACGCCCAGCCAGCCGAGAAACGGCGAGAAAAAGGTAAACGCCTGCCCGGTGTGCGCCAGCGCCAGCGCCAGCGTGGCGGAAAGCCCGGAGTAGTTAGAGATAAAGGCAAACGCCAGCACCATGCCGATAGAGTAGATCGGCAGCGCCAGCTCTTTCAGCGTCTCTGCGAACGTCTGCAGCGCCGCGCGCGGTTTCATCCGCAGCCAGAGGATCGACAGCAGCGCCGCAACCAGAATCGCCGTGCCGGTGGCGGAAACCACATCGAATTTAAACAGTGCAGCGTACGGCGTGGCCTGACTCACTACCGGCGGCATCCGCGCCACCAGTTCATGCAGCAGCGGTACCGGCACGGTAAAGACCCAGTCATAGAGCACGCCGCCTTTGGCGAACAGCGCCTTGAACGGGGGGATGCTCCACAGCGTCACCGTTGCCGTCAGAAACAGAAACGGCATCCATGCGCGCACAATTTGCGCCAGCGTGTAGCGCTGCGCGTCCGGCGCGGCGTCAGCGGTATCGCGCTCTTCAAAACGGAAAATGCGTACCGGCTGCCAGCGACGTAAAAACAGCGTCAGACAGATCAATGAGGCGAGCGAGGAGATAATATCCGGCAGCTCCGGCCCGAGAAAGTTGGAACTCAGGAACTGGGCAATGGCAAACGATCCTCCCGCCACGATCACCGCCGGCCAGGTCTCTTTCACCCCGCGCCAGCCATCCATAATCGCCATGATCCAGAACAGCACAATCAGCGTCAGAAACGGCAGCTGCCGCCCGGCCATCTGGCCAATCTGAAAGCTGTCCAGCCCGGTGACCTGCCCGGCCACAATAATCGGAATACCCATCGCGCCGAACGCTACCGGGGCCGTATTGACAATTAAACAGAGGCCCGCCGCATAAAGCGGTTTAAAGCCCAGCCCGACCAGCAGCGCAGCGGTAATGGCCACCGGCGCACCAAAGCCTGCAGCGCCCTCCAGAAAGGCACCGAACGCAAACCCGACGATCAGCATCTGCAGGCGCTGATCCGGCGTGATCGACAGGATCGACGCACGGATAATGTCAAACTGCCCGGTTTTAACTGAGATTTTATACACAAACACGGCGGCAATGATGATCCAGGCGATCGGCCACAGACCATAGAAAAACCCGTACACCGCCGATGCCAGCGCCTGCCCCACTGGCATGCCATACAGCAGCAGCGCCACCAGCAGCGCCAGCACAACGGTAGCCGTGCCCGCCTGATAGCCTTTAAGCTTGAGTTTAATCAGCGCGAAAAAGAAAAAAACAATCGGGATCACTGCGACTAAGCTGGAAAGCCACAGATTATTAAGCGGATCATAATTTTGCTGCCATACCTGCATGCCATTATCTCCGGAGGAGTCAGACCGGCACGGTGCAGCAGAACATACACCGTGCAACAGTGCCCGTAACGCGCTGAAAGTGGTCGGACCGCTTTCAGAAAACCGGGCTTATGGCGTCAGATAGTTAATGCGTTGTTAACTGAAAGCAACGCATTGCGGGAGAATTTTGCAGCAGTGTGACCAGACAAAAAGGTTTTACCGGCTTTGGTAGGACCAATCAGCGCGACGGGTGAGTAAATGCCCTCGCATAGCTGTGTGGATGAAAGCGCAGGTTCAGCACAATCAGGCCCAGCGTGATCGCGCCCTGCATCAGCCAGATGCCGGAGAAGCTGCCGCTGAACGCCTGCAGCTGGCCAGCGATAAACGGCATGCAGCCGGCAATGATAAAACCGGCCCCCTGCATAAATGCCACCAGCCGTGCGCCCGCCTGCGGGTGCGGCAGATGATCGAGTGCCAGCACCATCGCCAGCGGAAACGCAGCGCCAAGACCAAACCCGGCCACCGCAGCCCAGCACCACGGGGCGAACAGCGGCGCAATCAGCAGGCCTGCCATACCGGCCAGCTGACAGAGCAGGCTGAAAATCAGCTGCGGGCGCCGGTCAGCACGGCGTGCCAGCAGCGGCATCAGCAGCGCCCCGATAACCTGACACAGAATCATTACGCCAAGCAGTGAACCGCCCGCCTGCTCACTCCAGCCGGACTGCCGGTACGCGTCCGGAAGCCACGCCACGCAGGTGGCGTAGCCGCCGTTAACCAGTCCAAAGCTCAGCGCCAGCGACCAGGCGCGCGGCGTGCGCCACAGCGGGGGCAGCGCCGGTGCCGGCTGCGCCGCCGTCGCCGGCAGCCTGACCCGCAGCCAGAGCAGCAGTGCCAGCAGCGCAGGTAATGCCCAGCTGCCCAGCGCCAGCGACCAGCCAGTTCTGGCGCTGATCCAGGGCGTCAGCGCTGCTGCCACCCCGCCACCGCCCATCAGCGCGCCCGCCCACAGCCCGGTTACGGCTGCGCTGCGCTGTGCAAAACGCTGGCGAATGATGCCCGGCATCGCCATCTGCACCACGCCGGCACCAAGACCCGCAACCAGTGCGCTGGCAACCAGCACGCTGCCGCTGCCGGTAACCGTCCGCGCCAGCAGCGCCAGCAGCAGCAGCAGCAACCCCGCCTGCAGCAGACGCTGCAGCGCGATACGTTGCAAAAAAGACACACTCAGCAGCGCCACCACGCCCATCATGATCATTGGCACCGCCGGCAACAGCGATGCCACCAGCGGGGACAGGCTTATCTCCTGACGCAGCTGACCGAGCAGCGGACTGACTGACGTCAGCAGCGGACGCATATTCAGTCCGGCCAGGATCAGAGCGGCCAGCGTCAGCGAAACGGAATGTCTGTTCATAAACACTCTCACAGTGAAAAGGTTGCCAGCATCGCAGCAGCGTTTACTATTGGGAAATAAAATAATGTCATAGCCAGCAGTGGAAAAATGAATCGTCAGCCTATGTTCACGCCTCAGCAGCTGCTGAGCTTTGTTGCCGTCTGCGAAACCGCCAGCTTTACCCGCGCCGCCGGGCGGGTGCACCTCTCGCAGTCCACCGTCAGCCAGCAGGTGCGCCGGCTGGAGGAGATGATCGGCAGAGCGCTGCTGGTGCGTACCTCACATCAGGTCATGCTGACCGAAGAGGGTGAAAAGATGCTGGCCTATGCGCGTCGCATCATTGCACTTAACAGCGAAGCGTGGGATGTCATGGGCGATACCTGGCGTGACGGCATTCTGCGGCTTGGCGTACCGGAAGATTTTGCGGCGCCTACCGCCGATCTGCTGGCGGATTTCAGCCGGACGCATCCGCAGCTGCGCCTCGATGTCATGAGCGGCATGTATGTTGATCTGCACCGTGCATGGCAGCGCGAAGAGCTGGATATCATGCTCATTAAGCAACCCGGCGGCGAGCGCCCCCTCGCCTCGCGTCCTGAGCCGCTGCTCTGGCTCGACAGCCAGGCTCACCCCTGCTTTACCCGCTCGCCGGTGCCGCTGGTGGTATTTCCGCAGCAGGGACTCTACCGGGAGGAGATGTGCCAGGCGCTGGACCAGCTGGCACGCAGCTGGCGCATCAGCTACAGCAGCGCCAGCCTGGCAGCGCTCGCCAGCGCCAGCGCCGCCGGACTGGGCCTGACGCTGCTGCCCGCCAGCTGCCGTCTCCCCGGCCACCGCGTACTGGGCATCGCCGACGGCCTGCCGCCGGTTACACACTTTGAGCTGGCGCTGTTCTGTCGTCTGCCGCAGGATACGCTGCAGCAGACGCTGGCGCAGGCGCTGGCTGATTTCTGCCATCTGCAGTGGCAGTGATTTTTCCACTGCCGGGCAGTGGCAAATATCGCAGCGGCGGGGCGACAGATTTGTCAGATTAAGGTTTTCCCTGCTATCCGGAGCCCGCTATGCCCGTTACCTCTGCCAGCCGTCGTTCTTTTCTCAGCCAGGGCGTACGTCTGACCGCCGCCGGCAGCCTGCTGGCGGCCGGTATCAGCCGTGCCGCGCCATTGTCCGCTATTTCAGCCTGTGAGACCGCGGTGCCACCGCCTGACGCCGCCCACTATCAGCTCTGCAACGTGCGCCTTGAAGAGGCGTTTGAACGTGAGGGCGGCGAAGTGATCGCCACCCATACCGCACGCTATGACCTCACGATCAAAGAGGGGCTTTTTGTCGCGATTGAGCCCGCCGGCACGTCGCGCAACGCCGCGCTGCCGCAGTGGGATGCACAGGATGCGCTGCTGCTGCCCCGCACCCGCGATATGCATATCCACCTTGATAAGACGTTTTACGGCGGCCCGTGGCAGGCTCCGCGCCCTCGTCAGGGCAAAACCATTATGGATATGATCGCCCGGGAAGAAGTGCTGATCCCGCAGCTGCTGCCTGCTTCACAGGCGCGCGCCGAAGCGCTGATTGGCCTGCTGCAGAGTAAAGGCACCACTGAAGCACGCAGCCACTGCAACATCGATCCGGTCAGCGGCCTGCAGAGCCTGGCGCACCTGCAGCAGGCGCTGGCAAAGCATCCCGATTTTCGCTGCGGCATTGTCGCCTTTCCGCAACACGGCCTGCTGCACTCACAGGTTGACGGGCTCATGCGCGAGGCGATGCAGTCCGGCGTCACGCATGTGGGCGGCCTCGATCCGACCAGCGTTGATGGCGCAATGGAAGCGTCGCTTGATGCGATGTTTCAGATAGCGCTCGACTATCAGCGCGGCGTGGATATTCATCTCCATGAGACCAGCCCGGCAGGCGTGGCGGCTATTCAGTACATGATTGATACCGTTGCCCGTCATCCGCAGCTTAAAGGTCGGGTCACGCTGAGCCACGGCTTTGCGCTGGCCACGCTGGAGGGACGCGCGCTGGATCGAATGATTGCCGGCCTGGCGGAGCAGCAGATTAGCCTGGCCTCCACCATTCCGATCGGCAGGCTGACCATGCCGCTGCCGCAGCTGCAGGCGGCAGGCGTTAACGTGATGACCGGCACTGACAGCGTGATCGATCACTGGTCCCCCTTTGGTACCGGCAGCATGCTGGAGAAAGCCAATCTCTATGCACAGCTTTATCGCGGCTCTGATGAGTATGGGCTAAGCCGCGCACTGCATATCGCAACCGGGGGGATCCTGCCGCTCTCTAATCAGGGCGTGCGGCAGTGGCCTGCGCTGCAGGATGAAGCCAGTATGATGCTGGTTAAAGCCAGCTGTTCTGCTGAAGCCGTGGCGCGGATTGCACCGGTGCAGGCCACCTTTCAGCGCGGCAAAGCGGTGTTTTTTGCCGGTTAAGCAACAGTTCCGGGTTAAGCGCCGGTTCCGTTCGCCGTCAGCCCCGCCCGCCGCTGCGCGGTTCCCTCGCTCACGCCCGCTTCCCGGGGACCGGCCGCCATTCGCTCCTGCTCACCGCGCCCTTTCGCCGACGTCCTGTCGGCTCATCCCGGAACCGTGCCCTCCCTCGGCGGCCCCGGATGGCGCTTCCCGCCGCTGCTGCTTTTTTTCTCTTCAATAAGTGTCTTATGGCTGAAGGTTCTGTAGAGAAGCTTCAGCGCACACCAAACCAAATTTAAAAAAAGAAATGAAGAATTTGCAGGCGGGGAAAAGGGGCGCCATCCGCAGCGCCGGGCGCAGCGTGACGGCCAGGGCGAGCCGGCAGGACGCCGGCGAGAGCGCGGGGTGAGCAGGAGCGAATCCGCGCGGTCCGTTAAGGCCGGAGGGATGCGTCCGGGAATTCGCGAGGACGGCGCGGGGCGCGGATTGCTAAGGGGCGCGCCCACCCGCCCCTTAGCCCGTCCGCATGCGCAAGCGCCGCTGAAACTGCCAGAAGCCTGGCGGGCGGAACCCCCTCAGAGTCCCGCGCTGCTAAGCGCACAGCTCCGCGCTGCTGAGCGCACAGTCCCCGCGCTGCTGAGCGCTGCTGAGCGCACAGCCCCCGCGCTGCCCTCCCCCGGCTGAAAACAAAAAAGCCTCCGTATGGAGGCTTTTGTCTTACTTGCCGGCGACACCCGCCGCTGCATAGCGTTTTATGACAACATCTGAATGGCCAGCGCATAAAGGCGCTGGTGCTCATCGTCACTGACTGGCTCTTCTTCCGCATAACAGGCAATCATTGAGCTGACTTTATCAGAGGATAAAGCTTCTCCATGAAGATGCAGCGTTAATACGGCGCGGCCGACGATTTTCAGAATGTCTTCGCTATGTCCCTGGAGACTGTGACTCAATGAAATTGACCTCTGAAGTAAATTCGCTCGCCAAATGGCGCGCTCAATATAGATCAAAACAACAAGGATCTTTAATCAGAATTTCCTTATGCTGCGTAATATATAAGCCTGACCCCGGTAAAAATTACCCTGAGTTGTCGCTGAAAAACGACGTAAAAGCGTTAATCTCCTTATTTGCCGGATGATTTTTATGCGCCAGAAGATCGTTCCGGATAACAATTTATTAAAACTTTGCAACAATAGTCTCCCTGCGGCGTGACGGCACTCTGCTCTCTGACCAGCCGTATGCGCCAGGCGAATTACCGTTGCTGCCCGCGTGGCTTTCTGCCAGACTGACCGCGTTATCTTCCCTCCTATCTGAGACATCTTTGTGACTGCTTTTTCAACCCTGACGCAACTGCCCGCCAGCCAGCTCGACAATCTGCGCGACATGGGCTTTGATGCGATGACGCCTATTCAGGCGGCGTCGCTTCCCGCCATCCTTGCCGGCCACGATGTGCGTGCGCAGGCGAAAACCGGCAGCGGCAAAACTGCTGCATTTGGTATCGGCCTGCTTAACCGTATCGACAACAGCCAGTTTCATACTCAGGCGCTGGTGCTTTGCCCGACGCGTGAACTGGCTGAGCAGGTCAGCAATGTACTGCGTCAGCTGGCACGCTTTACGCGTAATATTAAAATCCTGACGCTGTGCGGCGGTCAGCCGATGAGCGCACAGCGCGATTCGCTGGTGCATGCCCCGCACATCGTCGTCGGCACGCCAGGCCGCCTGCTGGATCACCTTAAGCGTGATAATCTCGATCTCAGCCAGCTGCAGACGCTGGTGCTTGACGAAGCTGACCGCATGCTGGAAATGGGTTTCCGGGATGATATGGAAGCAATTATCGGCTTCACGCCCGCCGCACGGCAGACGCTGCTTTTCTCCGCGACCTGGCCTGACACCATTGCCAGCCTGAGCCAGCGCTTTCAGCGCGACGCGCTGGCGGTTGCTACTGAAACCGAAGCGGAACTGCCCGCGATTGAGCAGCAGTTTATTGAGGCGAGTGCCGGCGAGCGCGTTAACCTGCTATGCGCCCTGCTCAGCCAGCAGCAGCCCGCTTCCTGCGTGGTGTTCTGCAATACCAAACGTGAATGCGATGATATTGCCGCCGCACTGAACGATCGCGATATCAGCGCGCTGGCGCTGCACGGCGATCTGGAGCAGCGCGATCGTGAACGCGTGCTGATCCGCTTTGCTAACGGCAGCAGCCGCGTGCTGATCGCCACCGACGTCGCCGCACGCGGTCTGGATATCAAATCGCTGGCGCTGGTCGTGAACCTTGAGCTGGCGTGGGACCCGGAAGTACATCTGCACCGCATTGGCCGTACCGGGCGCGCAGGCGAAAAAGGACTTGCCGTAAGCTTTGTGGCACCTGACGGAATGGCACGTGCTCATGCGCTGGAGGATTACCTGCAGCAGAAGCTTAACTGGGTGGCCGCGGGCACCTTAAAAGGCAGAGCGGCACAGGCGCTGCCTGCAGCCATGATGACGCTCTGTATTGATGGCGGGCGCAAAGCAAAAATCCGTCCGGGTGACATCCTCGGCGCACTGACCGGTGAAGCGGGCTTCAGCGGCGATCAGATCGGTAAAATTGATCTGACGCCTTCACACGCCTACGTTGCCATTACGGCCTCACAGGCAAAAAAAGCGCTGATCAAGCTCAAAGAGGGTAAGATCAAAGGCAAAAGCGTACGCGCTATTCTCCTGAAATAGAGCGGCTGTAGCGTGAGGGCGATCGCGCCCTTGCGCTAAATTTTCTTCTTCTCCCTTCATTTTTATCGCGCTCTGCCGATAAGTTAATCATGGCACTTCCGCCCTCTCCCTGCTCCGCCCAGATTCTGCCCCGAGGCCATGATGGATAATTTTCAGAAAGAGATCGACGAACGCGCAAACCTGGCGCTGTCCAACAAATTTGAACTGCTGCTGTTTCGGCTGGGTTCCGATCGGCTGAAAGGCAAATCTGAGCTGTATGGCATCAACGTGTTCAAGCTGCGCGAAATTGTGCCCATGCCCGCGATCACGCGCGCGGCCGGGATGAACTCGCCGCTGCTCGGCATGGCCAGCATCCGGGGGCAGTTTATTCCGGTAATCGACCTGCCAGCCGTGACCGGCTGTAAACCGGAAACCGGCCTGAATCTGCTGCTGGTGACCGAATATGCGCGCAGTACCCAGGCGTTTGCAGTGGAGTCGGTAGAAAACATTGTGCGTCTTGACTGGAATCAGGTGCATACAGCAGAAGCGGGGATCAGCAGCCGCAATATCACCAGTATCGCCTGCCTGGACAGCAATGGCGAAAGCAACAACCTTGCACTGGTGCTCGACGTAGAGCAGATCCTCTATGACATCATTCCTTCGGTACGTGGCGTTGAGCCTGGCGCAGAGACAGTGAAAAACTTCAATCTCAAGCCGGGTGCGGTCGCTATCGTGGCAGAAGATTCCAAAGTTGCCCGTCAGCTGCTTGAACAGGGGCTGAAAAGCATGGGTATTCCGGCCCTGATGCACAACACCGGCCTGGAAGCGTGGATAAAAATCAACGAAATGAAGAAAGAGGCGCAGGCCAGCGGCGAATCAATTCACGATAAAATTGCCCTGGTTCTCACCGATCTGGAGATGCCGGAGATGGATGGCTTCACGCTGACGCGTAATATCAAGCGTGATGAGACGCTGCGCCATATTCCGGTTGTCATCCACTCTTCGCTGTCCGGCAGCGCCAATGAAGATCATGTGCGTAAGGTCGGTGCAGATGGGTATGTGGCAAAGTTTGAGATCAACGAGCTCTCCAGCGCCATTCATAGCGTGCTGGAAAAACAGCGCTAAGCCCTGTTTTTACCTCTTTCCTTTAAGGCGCGATTATCGCGCCTTTTTTATTGCTGCTATTCCTTCCGCCGCGAAACAGTACCGCTTATTCATCAATAAGTAGCCCCTCTAACGGATCTGCGCTGCCACGCGCAAAAATTAAAGTAAATACATTAGTTACCGATAACTGTTGCGCCTTCGCTGGCGATTATGGAGAGCACTCGCGCAGGAAGGTTCTTATTTTCCTTTTAAAAACAGCCTGTCACGGCAGATTGCCAATCTGCTGATGCATCCTATTACTGTCTGATTTCTGGCAAACGGGGAGAACCAATGTTGAGCATCAAGAATATGAAAGTCGGGGTACGCCTGGGCATCGCCTTTGGCCTGGTGGTGGCTCTGTTAGTGGTCGTGGGCGTGACGTCATGGCTGAAAATCAGCAATATCAAAACCGGCATCACCTCCATTGTAGAGGATCGTTTTGTTAAAGTTCGCCTCGGCTTCGACGTGCGCGATGGCGTGAATGACCAGATTAAATATCTGCGCGGTATCGTAATTGATACCACACGGCCGGAAAACAACGTTAAACGCTTTGCTCAGCTCGCGGATGCCACGGCGCAGACCAACAGCGCGATGAAAAAGATTGAGGCGATTCAGGTCACGCCGGTGGGTAAAAAGAAAATTGCCGGGTTACTTGCCGCCAGCAAACTGTTTGAACAGCAAAAAAATGACGTGCTGGCGCTGGTGCGTGATGGCAAGGCAGATGAAGCCAGCAACTATGTGCTGAAGAAAATTACTCAGACGCAAAACACCTTTTTACTCAGTGCGGCCGCCTTTGCCGACTCTCAGGCGAGCCAGCTCCATCAGGAGGGAGTAGGCATCATCAAAGATGGCACCACGGCGATTCAGGTTTCCGTTATTTTTACGGCTATCGCCATCGCGGCTGCCGTGCTGCTGGGCCTGCTGCTGACCCGTTCCATCGTGCGTCCGCTTAATGAAGCTGTCGCCGTCGCCAGCAAAGTTGCCGCCGGCGATCTCAGCTCGCGCATAACGGTCCGCAGTAAAGATGAAACCGGTGTGCTGATGCAGGCGCTGCAGACCATGAACGACAATCTGATGACCATCGTCTCTAACGTACGCGCCGGCTCCGATACTATCGCCGTCGCCTCTAATCAGATCTCCAGCGGTAATATCGATCTCTCTTCACGCACCGAGCAGCAGGCCAGCTCACTGGAAGAGACCGCCTCCGCAATGGAACAGATGACCGCTACCGTGAAGCACAATGCCGACAACGCGCGCGAGGCAAACTCGCTGGTATCGAAAACCTCTGAGGTGGCCAAAGAGGGCGGCGTGGTCATGGAGCAGGTGATCGACAAAATGGAGGCGATTGCTTACTCCTCTAAAAAGATTGTCGATATTATCAGCGTCATCGACTCTATCGCTTTCCAGACCAATATTCTGTCGCTCAATGCCGCCGTTGAGGCCGCACGTGCCGGTGAACAGGGTCGCGGCTTTGCCGTGGTCGCTTCGGAAGTCCGTAACCTGGCCCAGCGCTCTGCCTCCGCCGCCAAAGAGATCAAAGTGCTGATCGAAGATTCCGTGACCAAAGTTGATGAAGGCAGCCGCCTGGTTACGCACGCCGGCTCCACTATCGGTGAAGTTGTCAGCAGCGTGCAGAGCGTGGCTGAGATCATGAGTGAAATTACGATTGCCAGCAGCGAACAGAGCAGTGGCATTGGTGAGATCAATCAGGCGATTACACAGATGGAAGCGGTGACGCAGCAGAATGCTTCGCTGGTGCAGGAGGCATCCGCTGCCTCACAGGCGCTGCAGGAGCAGGCCGATCGGCTGGCACAGTCGATGAGCGTGTTTAAAACCGCGCTGGCTTAATGCCATACGGCCGGGCCGCCTGTTACGGCGACCCGGCTGGGGTCAGTTGAACAGCGACCAGGCCACAGAAGAGATAGCCAGCAGCCCGATAATCACAACAAAGAGGTTGCTGATTTTTCCGCTGTACTGGCGCATTGCCGGGACTTTCTGAATCGCATACATCGGCATCAGGAACAGGATCGCCGCGATAACCGGGCCACCCAGCGTTTCAATCATGCCAAGAATACTGGGGTTCAGCGTCGCCACCAGCCAGGTGGTCAGCAGCATAAACAGCGTGGTCAGACGGTTCAGCTTCTGCGGCGCGAGCGCTTTGCCCCGGCTGCGCAGCGATTTAGTGACGATACCGTTAAACCCTTCACGCGCGCCCAGATAGTGACCCAGAAACGATTTCGTGATCGCCACCATCGCGACAATGGGTCCCAGCCAGGCGATCATCGGCACCTGAAAATGGTTAGCCAGATAAGAAAGAATCGTGATGTTCTGCGCTTTGGCTGCCTGCAAATCGGCGGGCGACAGGCTCAGCACACAGCTGAACACAAAAAACATCACCGTGACCACCATCATCAGGTGCGCGCTGGCCAGAATGCGCGAGCAGCGTTTTTCCGCACCGGCACCATATTCGTCGCGTTTTGCCACGGCAAACGAGGAGATAATCGGCGAATGGTTAAATGAAAACACCATAACCGGAATCGCCAGCCATAGCGTCATCCACAGATTGCCGCTGCCCGTTGCCTCGCTGAACGACAGCGTTTGCAGCGCCGCGCCGTGCCAGTGCGGAACCAGCCAGGCTGCCAGCAGCATCAGTACAGCAACAAAGGGAAAGACCAGAATACTCATTGCCTTAACGATCATCTGTTCGCCAAAGCGCACGATAACCATCATTCCGCTGATCAGCAGCAGTGACAGCAGCGCGCGCGGCGGCGACACCATGCCGAGCTGATGCACGATAAAACTGTCAACGGTATTGGTTATAGCCACGCTGTACATCAGCAGGATGGGATAGATCGCAAAAAAGTAGAGCAGCGTAATGATCTTACCTGCCCCGCTGCCGAAGTGCTCTTCCACCACGTCAGTGATATCTTCACCCGGATTTTTACCCGAGAGGACGAAACGCGTCAGCGCGCGGTGCGCATAGAAGGTCATCGGGAATGCCAGCACGGCCATGATCAGCAGCGGCAGCAGTCCGCCTGCGCCCGCATTGATGGGCAGAAACAGTACCCCGGCACCAATCGCCGTACCATACAGACCCAGCATCCACACCGTATCACTCTTGCTCCAGCCCCTGGCCGCTCTGGCGGTTGCCAGCGTGCTGGTTTGTGAGTTATTCATCACTCTCTCCAGAATCATCATCATTGCAGCCGGTTTCCGGCTCTCTGTTCACGGCCAGCCGCTGCCGGCAGCCGTTCAAACGCGCTCATGCTATACGTTTTTTTCGCCGCGCGGGGGGCACAACGCAAGATACGTGTCACAAAAGCAGCAAAAATGCGCAGGCTGATAATTTTCTGCTGCAAAAACGCACAAAATCAGCACGCAATCGATTGCCTGACATTATTTGACCTGAGTCACAGAAATAGTGCAAGGGGAAGTAAGAAAGAGCGCGGGTAACGCAGCGGACTCTCCCGGCTGCTGCCCTCTTCTGCCAGTGGCAGAGATCAGAAGGCAACGCCGGGAGGGGTAAATCAGAATGCACGCATTCTGTATAACGCATAGAGGAAATAGTACGCTGTGAGTGAGTTCAGATTCATAATCATGTACTTCAGTTTTTCATTCTTATTCAGCAGTGTGAAAATACCTTTTGAGTATTTCCCGCGCTTTATCTGTTCTATTTCTGTTGCGATATCTGCTGGCGAAAAGGACGCGTGATACATCGCGGTGACAATCTGCATATCCAGCGCCAGCACGCGTTTTGAGATCCCTTTCAGAAAATGGTCCAGTTCGCTGGCCTGATATTTATCCACGATAGTGTCATACAGCGCGGTCAGCGACTGCTTGCGCACCTTTAATTCACTGTACTGCACCTTCTGTTTAGAGAGCGAGCCACTGGTATCTTCGTAGTGATAAGCCGCGTTAGGCGTGATCAGGAAGTTACTGATGCAGCTGAAATATTTGAGGTTAAACAGCAGATCTTCACTCATGGAGATCCCCTCAAGGAAGCGCAGATTCAGCGAGTCAATAATCTCCCGGCGATAGCATTTGTTATGCAGATAGCCGATGTTGTCGCTGATCTCCAGCTCGCCCAGTACATAAGGAATGTCATGCTGACTGAAAAAGCCCGCCTGCGACACCTTACCAATGCGATCGTCATTCAGGTGGCCGACCATCAGGTCTACGGTTTCAGCTGGCCAGGCGTTGAGATTCAGTTTGAAGCTCATCAGAAAATTGTCATCGACCCAGTCGTCGGCGTCCAGGAACAGCACGTAGTCGCCGCGCGCCTTCAAAAGCCCGGTATTGCGCGCCGCGCTGACGCCGGCATTGATCTGCTCCAGTACGGTTATCTGCGGATAGCTGGCAAACTCAGCCAGAATCTGCGCGCTGTCATCGCGGCTGCCATCGTTAACCACGACCACTTCATAACTGCTGAACGTCTGGTTCAAAACGCTCAGCAGCGTGCGCCGGATAGTATTTTGTGAGTTATAAACGGGAATGATGATACTGAAGAGCGGATTGTCATTCATGATAAACTCTCTTTGCTGTCTGAGGTTTTGTAATTGCTAAACAACTGCCATAGCTTTCTGGGGTTGAAAAAAACCTGATGGATCCGCGCCACGGGCTGCGCGGTGAAGAAATAATTAAGCAGGGAGAAAGAGACGAATTCGGTAATGACCACGCTCAGCGCGGCACCGGTCAGGCCGTAATGCGGCACCAGCAGCAGCGACGAGATCAGACAAATAACCAGAACCGCGAAGGTCTTTTTGATCAGGAAGCGGTAACCGTTATATTTCACAATGAAACGGTCCATTACGCTGCTCAGCACGCCGCACATCGCACCCACGCTCAGCAGCAGCGTAGGAGCGACCGCATCCAGATAGGCGTTGCCATAGAAGTGGCCAATAAACCAGCCTGACAGCAGCCAGATCCCCAGAATCACCAGCGCGGAAACGCCAATCACCAGCAGATGCAGCTGCTGCGCTTTGACAATTGCCCGTTCGCGGTTGCGCTCGGCAAAGAAAGCGGGATAAAACGACGCCAGCAGCGCAGCCGGTAAAAACACCCATGCTGTGGAGAGCGTCAGCGCTACAGAGAAAATGCCCGCCTCTTTTACCCCGAGGAAGTAAGAGACGCTTACCTGATTGACGCGCGTATAGATGCCGACCGCAATGGCCGAGATCACCAGCGACATGCCCGATGCCACCATGTAGCGCGAATATTGTTTAAGCTGACGCAGCGCCGGCAGCGGTTGATGGCGTTGCTGGCGCGTAAACAGCGCGAGCTTGATGACAAAGGGAATAAAAGTGGCGAGCACAATCGGGATCGCCAGGTAGTGCGGGTCCAGCTCCAGCCAGGAGATGAGGAATCGCACCGAGAGACTGATCGCCAGCCCGATAACGTTAGCGATCACGTTGAGACGGGCATTCAGCATCGCCTCGTTGTAGATGTTAACCAGATCGAGCGCTGAGAAAAGGCAGGCCAGCGCAGCGGCACAGATAAACACCACCGCGTCCGGGCTCCATTCCGCTTTCATGATCAGCATGCCGCTAATCGCCAGGACGCTGTAGACGCCCAGTACCAGCAGGCCCGCCGCCATCATCAGACGGATCCCCGAACGATGATTCTGCGCAATGCGCTTCAGCAATATGACATCGCTACCCATGACCGCGATGCTCTGCAAAAACTGAAAAATCAGCATGGAGAGCGAGATAATGCCAAAGGTGGTCGGGCCGACATATTTGGCGACGTAAGAGGTCACAAAAATCAGGCCAAAAACGGCGATCAGCTTTTCCGCGATCATCCACATTGAGTTTCTGAGTTTTTCTTTCATTCCTGCTCCCCTACGCTTTACGCGCCAGGCGGCGCAGTTGTGAAACGCCGCGCGGGCTGACAAAAAAGAGGGTGAAATAGAGGCTCCAGGGATTCAGCATCGGGCCTGAAGAGAGGTACGCGCGGAAACTGCGGCGATAAAGCGCGATGTAATCTTCAATAAAGGCGCCGCTGAATTCACGGCTGTTCAGCCCTTTGCTGATATAGGAAGAGGTGACCTTAAGCACGAGATGGTAGTAATAGCGGTGGTGCTGCCGGGTCATAAACGCCTTCATCCGGCCAAACGAACGCGCAAAGGAGAAGTGCTTTTCCCGCAGCGCCGACCGGGTGGCTGAGTTGTCTGACTTCACGTAGTGGTAGACCACGCGCTCGGTGACAATCACCTGCTGGTTCTGCAGCAAATAGAGGTAGTTCATCACAAACAGCAGATCTTCGAAGTTGAAGATCTCTTCGTTAAAGCGCAGCTGATGCTGCCGGATAACGTCTGCGCGAAAGACCTTGTCGCAGATGCCGTGACGGGGATGAAAATAGAGTACGTCGTTGACCGCTGCCGCCGCGCTCATCTGCCGCGATGCGTCACGGTTAGCAGGCTGGTCCAGCGGCTCACCGGCAGGCGTAAAATGCTGCGACTCGCCGATACACATGCCGATATTCTCCTGCATCAAGGCCACCCAGGTGGCAAAGGCGTCGTGCGGCAGAAAATCATCAGCGTCTAAAAAACAGATAAATTTACCGCGCGCGCTGCGCAGCCCCTGATTACGTGCCGCAGAGACCCCCATATTGGGCTGTTCAATGATGTGGAATTGCGGGTGGTGCGCAAATCGCTGAAGAATGGCCTGCGACATATCCGTGGATCCATCATTGATAAAAATTGCTTCAAAGCGCACTTCCGTCTGCTGCAGCAGACTATTAATGCTTCTTTCCAGATAGGCAGCCGCGTTATACACCGGCACAATGACGCTCAGTAACACGTCGTTTACGGGATTTTGCATGAGACCTCAGAACGCGGTTTGTCAGTATTAATAAGGCGAACGCAGCGGCGTTAAACATTGCTGTTCAGATAAACCACGCACTTTATGGCTTATTCCTGCGCCCGGCTTAACTGTATTCCGGATTTTTTTCGGAGTTTCCTCAGTAAGGAATTCCGCTAATTAAATAAATGAACCGCCAAAGTAATAATAAGAATTTCGCCATAAATCTATGGCCAGACTATTTATTATTCATTTATAAATGCACATCGATGACGATGTATATTTGCCTGCGATTTGCCTCTCATTCCATCTGAATGGCAGGAAAAAAACGGCTGATTTCACATCGACACCAGAAATATATGGTTTTTTATCAATATGTTATAAGTAACAAACCTGCCGCGCTGTGCGGCCCGGCAGCACGTAATTCGTTTTGCCGAGTTTTCAGCGGCCTTAACGTAACGAGCGGCAACATTAATGATATGTGCTGTGCGCCCTGCTCTTTTATTATTCCGCTGCGTCTGTTGCGCCACGTGAAAAGCAGGAGGCGTTAATCCAGTACGGCTATCGCAGCCATACTGCAATGGGCTTCAGGCCCTAAAAATGCGATCTGTTTCAAAACTTTAAACGGCATTCTCTCTGCTGAACCCGTCAGGGTCAATGGGGCGGTCAGGAAAACAGAATTTACGCAGTAAGTCCGCAATTAATAAAAACGCAGATTGATTAGCCCCGGGAAAGGAATATCAGGCTGACTGATAAGATAAATGCGTAAAGGTCACCAGGATTAATATCAGTGAAAAACGATCGCGGTTCCGCTGTAAATCACAGCACCAGAGCGCCACCGTGACTTAGGCCAAATAACGGTTAAAAGAAAATCACTTTCTGCCGATAACGCTATCAACAGAACAATCGGTGAGCCTGTAAATGATCTCCCTGCAAACCAACCTTTCTGCCCTGAATGCGGTGCAGAACACAAACAAAAACCAGTCAGCGCTGGGAACAGCGATACGCAATCTCTCTTCCGGGATGCGTATCAATAGCGCGAGTGATGATGCCGCAGGACAGGCGATTGCTAACCGGATGCAGAGTCAGCAGCGCGGTTTGCAGCAGGCGCAGCGTAACGCAGGCGATGGGTTATCGCTGGTCAATACCACTGCAGGCGCCCTGGATGAGATTAACAATCGCGTTCAGCGTATCCGGCAGTTGGCGGTACAGGGCCTTAACGGAACCCTTTCGCAGGGTGACGCCGATGCCATTCAGGGAGAGATTAACCTGAACCTGAAAGAGATCGATCGCCTCAACAGCACGGCTGCGTTTAATGGCATTAAAACGCTCGACGGCAGCGCCGGAAAAATCGGTTTTCAGGTCGGCGCGAACGATCGGGAAAAAATTATGCTGGATCTTTCTGCGCCCGGCTTTAGCGTTGGCGCGCTGGGGCTGAAAGATCTGGTGATTGGCGGTATCAGCGGCAAAGTGACGCCCGTTAACCGCATCACCGGCCTTGCCACCAATATGGACTTTACTAATCCGGCCATCACGGTGACGTATATGCCCCCGTCAGGCGCGCCGCAGCTGATGCGCAGCAGTGCGGATAATCGCCAGTATGTGCAGAGCACGGGCGCTGACGGCAAGCCGGTATACTATCTGGCAGCGGTAAGCGCGCGCTGGGACACGGCTAACGCTGCCGGAACGGTAGCCATCAGCCGCGCCACCTCTGCTCCGCTCTACAACAGCGTAAGCAACATAGCGCCACGCGCTATTCCGGCCGTTAATTTTCAGCAATCGGATGGCAATGCGCTTACCGCTACGCCTCCGGCGCACCTGACCGTTGATAACGGCAGCTATTATATTGAGCAGGGTGGTCTCTATCATGCGGCGACGCTGGACTTCGGCAGCAGCGGGAATGTGATCGCGCAGGCAACCAGCGCCCCGACAAAAACCAGTGCCGATTTTGCTACCCTGCCAGCCGCTGTGACGCAGACGCCGGCGATCAATACCGGCAGCGCCACGCTCAGCTTTACGGATGCCAGCGGAAATAGCGTGAGTAGTGCGCGGCTGCTGCAAAGCGGATCGCAATATGTGATGGAGGTGGATAACGGCAGCGGTAATTATCAGTACTTCAACGCCGCGCTGGCTGCGCATACTGACGACACCGGCAGCAGCTCGCTGGCTATCAGCGCCATCAGCAGCAGCGCTATCAATAGCTTTAGCAGCGTAAACCGCGTAACCGGTACCGCTTACGTGACGCTGGATCCGGCAAACGTTGAGTTGCGCTATACCGATGTCTCAGGCCAGAGCGCCAGCGACGTACTGCGACTGGATGCTGACGGCAACTACTATATGGATGCGCCGGATATCGGGATCGATAAAACCGCCACCTTTGTTACTCACGACAGTAACGGCAGCATCATGCTGAAAACGCTGCAGGGTACTGGCGATATTCAGATCTATTTCCAGGCGGGCATCTCTTCGACCACCGATGCCTCAACCAACCTGACAACCATGCGCGTCTCTGAGATGGGAGATGAGATCCGCCTGAAGCATCCGGATGATCCGCTGGCAACGCTGGATCGCGCCCTGGCACTGATTGACAGCCGTCGCAGCCAGCTGGGTGCGCTTGCCAACCGGCTCGAGTCGGCGCAGCGGCTGCAGAGCCAGAGTACAACGGATTATGCGGCGGCGCGCTCGCGCATCGAAGACGCTGATTATGCGCAGGAAGTATCAGTGATGGCACGTCAGCAGATTCTGCAGCAGGCCGGAAATTCAGTGCTGGCAAAAGCGCAGCAGGAACCGCAGCAGGTGCTTAAGCTGCTGCAGGGATAAGGGGCAACCGCCCCCTTTTACTCGTCAGCCGGAGCGATACTGATAATGTCAAACTTCGCCACGCCATCCACTCCGGTGCCGGGGGTTTTCATCATCGCAAGACCCTGCAGCACCGCTTCATGCGCTTCTTCATCTGAAGGCTCATTTTCGCTCTCCAGTATGACCTCTTCGCGTTTTTTGGCGTCGCCATCCTGATGTTCATACGTCACTTTGTATCGGGTACTCATTGCGCATTCTCCTTTTCGGGTGGAACGCTAAGTCTGGTCAACGGATGGGAATACGTCCAGCCGGCGTCTGCCGGAGGCAGCGTGACGCACCAGGCATACTGGCGCAGTATCGGATATTTGTGTCCCAAATCTGTCCCACATGCTGAAGGAAGAAGGACCGGGTGGTGGATAATGCATTGATTTGATTGGTGCCGGAAACAGGAGTCGAACCTGCGACCTTCGCATTACGAATGCGCTGCTCTACCAACTGAGCTACACCGGCATAAGGCGGGAACTAGGGGGAATAAAATAAAAAATGTGACGCAAGGCGTCAAGGTGCGGTGGTTCAACCGTCTGTTTTTCAGGCAGAACCGGCGTATTTTCCGCCACAAATAAAAAAAGGCGAGGCCGGAGCCTCGCCAAAACGTGCTGGTTTTAATCGTAATAAGGTAACTTACGATCAACACCGTTGATATTGACCAGCACAAAGCCCGAAGGGGCTGTTTTATTTGTGGGATTACCCGCTGCCGTCGCGACAGTGAGCACCCCTTTCTCATTGGCACCAATGCCTGCTACGCCGTTATGAAAACCAAAGCGTGCCGCTGGCTTCAGCGTGCCCATTTTGGTGGTATCGGTCACCACCGAAAAGTCAGTCTGGAACAGCGAGCAGGAGCCTGACTCAAAGCGCGTCGGTCCGGTGGTTTTCAGGTTAATCAGCGTATCGCCGCTGTTGGCGCGCAGCTTCACCCATACCACCGCATAGGTAGTACCGACGCGGTTATAGCGGATATCCAGCACCGCAGGCTGCCCCATATGGCAGGCATCAGCCCAGACGGTATCCAGCCGCTGCAGGTTGATCCAGGTTTTCCCGGTGCCGGCCATATTGACCGGCGACCCCGCCGTGCCGGTGGGCTGGGTGGCATCCGCTTTACCAATCAGCTCCATCACCCACTGCTGGTTCGCCACCGGGAAAAAGAGCTGCCCGAGGCGATACCAGTTATCGGTGTCGGTGTTGTTGGTAACTTTATGGCCGCTGTAGTAGCCGGTGCGCAGGGAACCGGTGATGATAGTGCCGTGGTTCTCTTCGCGCCGGTAGCCATACTCAAACGTTGAAAGCCAGCGCGTGCCCGACAGATCGTTGGAGATAGTGGCACCCGACTGCAGGCCAATCTGGCGCATGATCACGCGGGCGTTATTAAGGTTAAACGGCGAGCCGCAATCCTCAATATTCAGCGTATCAATGGTCCAGCCGCCGTCGGAGAGGTCGCCGGGGTTACGCGTATGCTCAATCCAGACGTTACGCATAATGCCCTGCGTCACGCGTGGCATATAGAGCGTGGCGTCGCCGTAACCGGTCTGGAAGTTACAGTTGCAGATCTCAATCGCGGTAGAGTGGTCCCACTTACCCTTCGGCGAGTTTGACCAGCCGATGTCAAATACGCGCCCGTAAGTCCACAGGGTGTAGATCTGGTCAAATTTACTGTCGAGGGTATCCAGCACTTTGATCACGGTCCCGCCGCTATTCTGCGCGCGGAAACAGTAGATGTTTACCGTAGAGCCTTCGATGCAGGTGTTTTCGAAGAAGGGCTGCACGTTGGTACACAGATCGGCTGTAATGGTACCTGTGTTGGCGGTGGTGTCGGCGGACGCCTGACCGTGCCAGGTGATCCCCTTGATCGCGGTGCGGCGTGCCTTCACTTTGAACACCGTATTGGCGCTTTTGTCGGAGATGATAGTGGTACGCGGCAGCGAACCCAGCTCCACATCATCCCCCTGCAGGCCAAAGAAGGCGATTTCAGTGTCGCTGATATCCATTGGACTGATCAGGAATTTCCCGCCCGGGAAGCGCACCGGCAGATCGCGGATATTGCCGCTGTAGCCCTGCGTCCACGCCAGCATGCGTTTAAAGGGTTCAGTGTCATTGGCGTAGCCATCCCCTTTCGCACCAAAGTGGTAGACGTTCAGGTCTGCCGGGTCGTTGATCACACGCTTCCAGTAGAAGCCGTTGCCGACCGCCAGCGTGCCGCCATCATCGGCTGCCGTAGTGGTGCCAATAAAACCGGTAAAGTCACCGCCGCCACGAAAGTTCGAGTCCGCATTGTAGCGACGCAGAAACGCAGAATCGCCGTTTTTGGCAGGTGCAGTGGTGCGCAGTTCAGCAAATGAATTAACTTCGATCATGTCAGCCTCCTCGGCTTATACAGGGTATTGGAATTGCGTCAGAAGGAGCGGCGTTAGCGTGCCGGCGTGCGGCAGTGCCGATCCCAGAGGTCGTTGTGATTGTTAATGGCGCGCACGGTACGAATGTCCATGCGGTCGGCGTCACTGCCGTGGGTATAAATGGGTGAAAAAAGGGAACAGGCGGAGTCGATAACGACCGGCGCCTCAGGGCTGGTGGTATTTCGACTGCTGCAGCTTGTCACGAGCGGCAGCATCATCAAGATTACTGTTGCTGATTTCCACACCTCGGGCCTCCTCACGCAGCTGCTGCTGCTGCTGGTTAACCGCTACCGCCTGCGCCGCTGCTTTATCGGCGCGTTCGGTGTCTGCTTTGGCCTGCTGCTGCACTTTGCCTATCTTTTTACCGCCGGCGTAGCTGGCGACCAGCGCGGCGATAATGCCTGCCAGCGCCGCCAGCCAGTGCCAGCTGCCTGCCAGCAGGGAAAGAAGAAAACTCATGATTTTTCCTCCAGCGCGTTGCGTTTTTCCGCAAGATTTTTTTGCCGTACAAACTGCGCCAGCACGCCCATTGCCACCATAAAGGCGCCGATCATGCCCAGGTAGTTATGCGGCAGTATCTCTTTGACGTCTGGCGGCAGTGCGTTCCAGGCATCCAGCGCGGAGGCGGGAAAGGATTGCACCCATGCACTGAGCATGGAACCGAGTGAGGCGAGCCATACTGACCAGGTTCTAAACAGCAGGCGCGCGTGCTTAACAAACTCCAGAGTGGTAAAGCGCTGCAGCAGCAGCAGCAGAACGATCGCTGCCAGCACCGCGATGATAAAAATCAGCCATTTCATGTTCATAGCAGCCCCCGGTAGATGTCATAGGTGCCGCTGCGCATCGCTTCCGCATGTCGCCGGGCGCGTCCTGCGGTCTGCCGCGCCCACAGGCTATCCAGCATGGCGTTGGCCGCGGCGTCAAAGTCGCTCTGCGTGACTGAGGTGAGCATGCCGCGGAACAGCGCGAGCCCCTCCACGCCCATCTGATACGCCATGCTAATCAGCACATCACTGCGGGCGTCATTACACTTCAGCAGCGCCTGACGGATCAGTTCGCGCTGCTGCATCTCCTGCACTTTCTTCTCCACGATGCACTGCTTCCAGACGTCACCGACGCGACGCGGCACCTGAAAGATATAGTTGCTCAGCGAGGCGCCTTTAGGACCGATGCGGATGCCGCCCGCTACGGTGGGAAAGCCCTGCGTATCCAGATAGGGTGCTTCGCGATAACCCTCTTCAAAATTCAAAATGGCAATAATCTGGCTCATATCCGTTCCTTCTTTGAGGCGCAACGCGGAGCACGCTGCGCACAGGGTCAGCACACTTAAACATCACTGATCGGTCAGCCGGTCACGCACGCCAGAATTAAGCGAAACGCTCAAGCATGTTTAAACAGTGAGCAATGTAAAAACGTTCCGTTCAGAACTGGAAAAGCAGTGGAAACTTAGCGGGTAGCGTAGAGGTGAACGTGGGGTAAACAGCAGTTATCGAAACTGGCGCTTTCACTGTGCGAGCGTCCCGGCGCCAGTACGGCACGCTCAACTCTGGATCGAATTTCCCGCTGACAGATACGTTCAGCGGTGCGCAGCGTGACGTCGTCGCATTCGAATCCGAGTGCGTTATCGATGGTGCGGTTCAGACGTGCGAGTGGCTGGCGTCGTCGATGACGCCGGGTTCGTGCATTACCGGTAAACGCTGACTTGCCATATTGAATAATCGCCATAACTCCTCCTGTGAATGAGTTTTTGGCGATGGGGTGGCAAACGCGGCCTTCCGGCAGAGGCCGGTGCGTCCGGTGTGCCACCGGAATCACCCACAATCCGCTTTCCCGGTCGTTAAAAAACGGCCAGGAAAAAGCAGAGAGAAGTGAAGGCAGGAGACAACTGACAACGCTGCTGAGTGCGTATCCACCCCATCCCAAAATACACTGATTTTGAGTGGGCAGTTTCGCGCTTGTGCAGCGCCTCAATTGTTTAAGAGCGGGGCCCGTCCGGGGCAACGATGTCGTCCATCTATGGTCAAATTATTAACATGTTCTAATACTTTCGCAAACACTAACAGTTAATTTTTTATTTACCAACAGTTAAATTTATGATTTCAGCCGGGTTATTTTTTCTGCCGGCGCGGGCAACCCCTTACCCCAGGATCTGATAATCACGCGCCTGGCTCATAATGACGCGGGCAATTACCTGCAGGGAATCAGCTTCATCCAGCGTCAGATACCAGGTCTCATACCGCTTGTTGTCTGAGATCACAGCCACTTTTTTGTGCTGCAGCTGCAGGCGTTTGAGATAGAGCTGATCGTCAAGCGTGAACAGATAGATGCCATCACCATCAAAGCGATGCACGCTGATATCGACAAACAATTGATCGCGCGGTGCGAAGGTACCGGCCATCGAATCGCTGTTCAGGGCAATAAGCCGGATACTCTCTGCCGGGCGGCCATTAAAGAGCACGCGCGCTTCGTCCAGACCATATTCTATCGCCTGAATAGTCTCAACCAGCTCATCACGTGCGGCGATACCCTGCGCGCTGCGCTGGCCGATATCAAGACTCTCCACGCGGAACATATGTCCGGCTGAAAGCAGACGCTGCTGTGAGAGCGCGGCATCCGGTTTCTCCATTCCGAACTGCAGCCACTCCACGCGCACGCCCAGCAGATCGCTGAGCGCTAATAAATTCCCGTCATCCGGAATCGACTGACCGTTGAACCATTTCCATACTCCCGGCGTTGAAATTTTGCATCCTCTTTGCTGCAACGCCTGTGCAACCTGTTTATTTCGTCCATGTCCGACAATTCCCGCACTTTCGCATGCGGCAATCAGCCTGGCAGTAAAAGCGTGTTTTGTACTCTCTTTTTTAACCATCAGTTAATTGTCTGCCATCAGTAAAAGACTGAATGTTATTTTGGTTTTTGCTACCAGTTCATTTTATATTACCGTTAGTTTACTACCCACGCGATATTATCAATGAAGCTGGAGGATCATTATCCTCGCCCGCCTGAGCTAAACCAGCAATGAATGTGTGACAGCTTGTTCTGACAGGGGTTTTCAGGAATCTTCTGTTAACCCCGGACCAGCGCTTACACAAAAAAATGGGTGAAAAGCGGCTGGCACGCCACAGATGACAGATAAATTTCAGAAAGCTGTGATATTGAGTGGATCTAAAGCAAAAAAAAATGGGTACCTGTACAGGTACCCATCTGAGGCGGGCAAGACGGCTAGCGACGCAGCGTATCGTCGCCCCAGCCAATCCATTTGTAGGTGGTCAGCGCTTCCAGCCCCATCGGTCCGCGCGCGTGCAACTTTTGGGTACTGACCGCAACTTCAGCGCCCAGACCAAACTGGCCACCGTCGGTAAAACGGGTACTGGCGTTGACGTAGACCGCAGAAGAATCCACCTGCTGCACAAACGCGTTGGCATGCCGGATGCTGCGCGTCAGAATGCCGTCGGAGTGCTGGGTGCCATATTCACGAATGTGCGCAATCGCCTCATCCATGTCTGCCACCTGCTTAACGTTGAGATCGTTCGACAGCCACTCATCGCGATAGTGCGCGTCGCTGACTGCGACCACGCTGGCCGGTCCCGCCTGCAGCTGCGCCAGAATATTGGCATCACCGTGCAGCGTGATGTTTTCCTGCGCCATACGCTGCAGGAAAGCCGGCAGGAAACGATCACGTTGATCCTGATGGATCAGCAGCGTTTCCAGTGAGTTGCAGGCGCTCGGCCGCTGCTTCTTGGCGTTAACGATGATCTCCAGCGCCGCCTCACACTCCATGCTTTCATCAAGATAGAGATGGCAGACGCCGATGCCGCCGGTGATCACCGGTATAGTCGAATGTTCACGGCACAGCTTGTGCAGTCCGGCGCCGCCGCGCGGGATCAGCATATCGACATAGCGATCAAGCCTGAGCAGCTGATTAACCAGCTCGCGATCCGGATTTTCAATCGCCTGTATGGCCCCGGCAGGCAGGTTGTGTTTTATCAGCGCCCGCTGAATAACCCGGACCGTAGCCGCGTTGGTACGCCACGTCTCTTTACCGCCGCGCAAAATGGCTGCGTTGCCGGTTTTCAGGCAGAGAGCCGCCACATCAACGGTGACGTTGGGACGCGCTTCGTAAATGACGCCGACCACGCCCAGCGGCACACGCCGCCGTTCAATGCGCAGACCGCTGTCGAGCTGGCCCCCGTCAATCAGCTGTCCCACCGGATCGGCCAGCTGGCAGACCTGCCTCACGTCATCGGCGATGCTCTTCAGCCGCTGCGGCGTCAGCGTCAGGCGATCGAGCAGCGCCGCGCTCATGCCGCTCTGCCGTGCGTCGGCCAGATCCTGTTCATTAGCCGCCAGAATCTCTGCGTGATCCGCCTCCAGCCCTTCAGCCAGGGTCAGCAACACCTGATTTTTTTCTGCGGTGGAGAGCGTTGCCAGCGCGTACGATGCCGCACGCGCCGCCTTACCCATTTCCTCTAACATTTTCTGCTCCTTAGCTGACAACCATGTCGTCGCGATGCACGGCAACCGGACCATATTCATAACCGAGAATATCACCGATCTCCTGACTGTGATGCCCGGCGATCATGCGCATCGCATCGCTGTTGTAACGCGTCACGCCGTGGGCGATATCGCGTCCCTGCAGATTCCGGATGCGGATCACCTCACCGCGTGAGAAATTCCCCTGCACCTCACGGATGCCTTTGGGCAGCAGCGAACTGCCACGCTCCAGCACCGCCGACAGCGCACCATCATCAATGGTGATTTCGCCAGCCGGGGGCGCGCCGAAGATCCAGCGCTTGCGGTTCTCAAGCGGCGACTGCTGTGCGTGAAAGCGCGTCCCGACCGGTTTGCCGTTCAGTACATCGCTGATCACATCCGGACGGCTGCCGGCGGCGATAATCACATCAATACCGGCACGACAGGCAACATCTGCTGCCTGCAGTTTGGTTGCCATACCGCCGGTACCTAAGCCTGACACGCTGCCGCCCGCCAGCGTCCGCAGCGCATCATCAATCTGGTGCACGTCACCAATCAGCTGCGCCTCCGGATTGGTGCGCGGATCGGCGGTGAACAGCCCCTGCTGATCGGTCAGCAGCAGCAGTTTGTCCGCTCCGCCCAGCATCGCCGCCAGCGCCGACAGGTTGTCGTTATCGCCGACTTTAATTTCCGCCGTAGCGACCGCGTCGTTTTCGTTAATTACCGGAACGATGTGGTTATCCAGCAGCGCGCGCAGCATATCGCGCGCATAGAGGAAGCGTTCGCGATCTTCCATATCCGCGCGCGTCAGCAGCATCTGACCAATATGGATGCCATAAATAGAGAACAGCTGTTCCCACAGCTGAATCAGACGGCTCTGCCCCACCGCAGCCAGCAGCTGCTTTGAGGCGATGGTCGGTGGCAGTTCGGGATAACCAAGATGTTCACGTCCGGCCGCAATGGCGCCTGAGGTGACAATGACAATGCGATGTCCCGCCGCGTGCATGTGCGCACACTGACGAACCAGCTCCACCATGTGCGCCCGATTCAGCCGGCGCGATCCGCCGGTGAGCACGCTGGTACCCAATTTGACCACCAGGGTCTGACTGCCACTCATATTTTCCTGCCATCTGAGAAAAAATCCGCGAACGGACGTTTTATCAGGAGTCAGCAAGGAAGCCAACAGCCACGCCGGGAAAAGCGCGAATTTCCGCAGCCCTGTCAGCCTGACTGCACCACTCCATTCACCCCGATTGCGCAAATCTGTCATAAAACTTTCATCAGCTATCGGTAAAACGTCCCGTGTTTTACACCCCTTTTCGCGGGTACATACTTTTTTTACTCATCGGGATTGATAGCACATGAAGAAAAGCACACTGGCACTGGTTGTTTCCGCCCTGGCTCTGGCCACCACTGCACAAGCCGCAGAAATTTATAATAAAGACGGTAACAAACTGGATCTCTATGGTCGCGTAAAAGGGATGCACTATTTCAGTGACAATGCGGGCGCAGACGGTGACAAAACGTATGTGCGTCTCGGTTTTAAGGGTCAGACGCAGATTAACGACCTGATGACGGGTTACGGTCAGTGGGAATATCAGTTTCAGGGCAACCGCTCTGAAGGCAGTGACGCAAATAACGGCAACAAAACCCGTCTCGGCTTTGCCGGCCTGAAATTTGGCGACTACGGCTCAATCGACTATGGCCGTAACTACGGCGTGCTGTATGACGTGGAAGCCTGGACCGACGTCTTCCCTGAGTTCGGCGGTGACGGCACCGCGCGCACCGATAACTTTATGGCGGCGCGCACGTCTGGCGTGGCGACCTACCGCAACAGTAATTTCTTTGGTCTGGTGGATGGCCTGCGTTTCGCCCTGCAGTATCAGGGCAAAAATGACGCCGGCAGCGCGAACAGCCGCGGCAGCGCAACGGATACCAGCACCCAGAACGGCGACGGCTACGGCGCATCCCTGGGCTACACCATCGGCGACAGCGGCGTCAGCCTGATGTCGGCCATTACCTCATCCGATCGCACCAGCCAGCAGCAGCAGGCCGGGCTGCTCGGACGCGGAGACAAAGCAGAATCCTGGGGAGCCGGTATTAAATATGATGCTAACAGCGTCTATCTGGCGTCTATCTACACTGAGACGCGCAACATGACGCCCATCGGCACGCGCGGCTTTGCTAATAAAGCGCAGAACATTGAAATGGTGGCACAGTATCAGTTCGATTCCGGCCTGCGTCCGTCACTGGGCTATGTACAGACTAAAGGCAAGGATATTGAAGGCGTGGGTGATGAAGACCTGGTGAAATATGTTGATCTGGGCCTGACGTACTATTTCAATAAGAACATGTCGGCCATGGTGGATTACAAAATTAATCAGCTGGACGACAACAATAAGCTGGGGCTGAACAATGACGATGTGGTTGCCGTGGCGCTGACCTATCAGTTCTGATTATCCGCTACGGTATCAGCACCGCTATCCTCATTACGCAAGAGCCGGCACATGACCGGCTCTTTTTTTATATTATGCGCTCAGCTTCACCGGCTCTTCTTTAAAACCAGCTGCAGGACGCAGATCGAGCTTCTGCTCATGCAGCATCGCTTTCAGCCGCTCATGAAAATTACGCAGCGTACTCTCTACGCGCTCATTGTTTTCTTTACCTTTAATGGTTGTCACACTCCAGTCGCCCTCTTTATCAAACAGGCCGAAGTGATATTCGTAGGTAAAGTGATCGCTGTGCGCATCCAGTGTCATCCACCAGCCCCAGAACTCGCGGCTCTCCGGTGCGGGCTTTACGTTAACGCAGGCGGCCAGGCAGTCAAAAAAGAAACGCGTATCTTCGCATTTTCCTTCACGGATGTACGGCCCCAATTCGGTGAAGCGCTTAAGCAGGCGACTGCGGGGGTGACCACTCGGTAACGTCATGCTAATTCTCTCCCTCAAATAAACCGTAAAAAAAAGCAGCGCGCTGCACAAAAGGCGCAGCGCGTAGTATGCCGACATTAAGTTTTAGCAGAGGTTTTGCATTTTGCCAGTTACCGCTGCAACTGTTTGCTGAGCCAGTCACAGATCTGATTCAGCGCTTTTTCAAAACTGCGGAATACCGGTGATGCCGGAATAGCCAGCGTTTTACCCTGCGCGGATGAGCCGGCAATCAGGCGGGAATCCTCCTCCGGACTGAAAAGATCGTCCGGCCAGTAAGCGGCCAGCATTGGCACCGGCGTACGGCGTCCCAGCAGCCCCTGCACCTTCAGCGAATAGCGATTCAGCTCAATGCGCAGGTTGCTGTCGGACGTGGAGGCCATCCCCAGGCGGCTCGCCAGCATATCCATATACATGTCCGGCAGCTGCTGCTGACGCGCCGCGTCAACAAACACGCCGTGTACCATCGCGCCCAGCGTTGCCACGGCACGAATACGCGGTACCTCAAGCCAGGCGAGTCGGGTCGCGATATTGGCACCAAAGCGATAGCCGAACAGCGCCACGCGGGTGTGATCGATCCACGGCACGTTGCTGAGCTCGCGCAGAACCTGCTGATGCAGATGGCTGGTGTCCTGATTCAGTGTCCATTTACTGCTGTAGCCAACAGAGGGCATGTCCAGCGTCAGCATAGCGATACCGCGCGGGGCCAGATAGTCATGAAACAGACGATAGTGATCGCTTTGCAGCGAATCGAGCCCCCCGCACAGCATCACCGTGGGATAGGGTGCACTGGCCTGCGCCGGCATATGCAGAAACCCGGTAACCGGACTGCCACCACTGACGGGAAACGTCAGTGATTTCAGCTCGCCCGGCAGCCGCCGGGTCGCCTCTTCATAAGCACGGTTCGCCAGCACCTGCGCCTGATCGGCCAGCTCGTCGCCTTTAATATAGGGATAGGCCGCCAGGCTATAGAGGTTCGCAGCGTGCAGCCACTGCTGGCCCGCCTCATCATGCTGCTCGCTCTGCATCGCCTGCTGCTGCCAGAGCGCCGCCTGTTTTGACCACTCAAAATTCCAGTTGCCGCCGCGATAGCCAATCACCGTGTCCAGCAGCGCGTCATCGGTGTGTTCAAAGCGGCTGACAGCGATGCGCGCCAGGACTTCGCTGATCTCCTGCGGGGAGAGGCCGCGCCATGTCCAGAGCAGTTTGTTCAGCATACGATACCAGCCGCGCTGAGTATCCCCCTCCAGCGCGTTATGCACCTGGGCAGTAGCGTGATGCTGACGGCGTACCAGTGAGGAGGTTTCGGGATGTTTAAAACGCGGCTTGAACAGCTCTTCGCTAAGATTTTTTTCGGCCATCTGATGGTTTCTCCTGCGGCAGTCGCATAGATGGCTATGAGTTTACTTCACCCGCCCCGGCTGCGCGAGGCGCGAATAGCACAACGCCCGGCTTAACCGGGCGTTGTTTGCGTTGCATCAATCAGCTTTTGACGATGGGCGGAATATAGACCACGCCCATATCCCACGGCTGTTCAATCCAGGTGTTCTGCGGAATATCCACAATATAGTCATCCACCAGCGCGCGGCCGGCAGGCTTGGCGAAGATAGTGCAGAAACGCGCTTTTGGATACATATCACGGATCGCCTGCGCGGTGCCGCCGGTGTCGACCAGGTCGTCAATAACGATAAAGCCTTCACCGTCGCCTTCGGCGCGCTTCAGCACTTTCATTTCGCGCTGGTGATCGTGATCGTAACTGGAGATGCAGACGGTATCGACGTAGCGAATACCCAGCTCACGCGCCAGCAGTGATGCCGGAACCAGACCACCGCGGCTTACCGCGATGATACCTTTCCACTGTTCCACAGGAAGCAGGCGCTGGGCCAGTTTACGGGCATGAATCTGCAGCATGTCCCAGGTTACGACGTATTTTTCGCTCATAAAAGGAATCCCAACCACCAAAAGTGGCTTAAAAATATGCAAGGGGGAAAAGGTTGCGCGAGATTATAAGGATCTGGCGCGTTAAAAACCAGCATCGGAGAGACTGGTTGCAGGTTTTTAGCGCGCCTGATGACGCGCCTGCGAATAAAGGGTGATATTCTCTGACTCATCACGTCAGATGAGCTGACGGCGATCTTTAACCGAAAACTGCGTGCGAGCGGCCTGTCCGCCACGCTGATACAGGAGACGCGTTGTGTCTGAATTGTCTCAACTCTCCCCGCAGCCGCTGTGGGATATCTTCGCCAAAATCTGCTCTATTCCACACCCTTCTTATCATGAAGAGGCGCTGGCTGAATATGTGGTCAGCTGGGCCAAAGAGCAGAATTTCTGGGTCGAGCGCGATCGGGTCGGCAATATTTTGATCCGTAAACCTGCCACGCCAGGCATGGAAAACCGCACGCCGGTTGCGCTGCAGGCGCACCTGGATATGGTGCCGCAAAAAAATAACGATACCGCTCACGATTTCACTAAAGATCCGATTCAGCCATGGGTTGACGGTGAGTGGGTGAAAGCGCGCGGCACCACGCTGGGTGCAGATAACGGCATCGGCATGGCGTCAGCGCTGGCGGTACTGGCTGACAACAGCCTGACGCACGGCCCGCTGGAAGTGCTGCTGACCATGACCGAAGAGTCGGGCATGGATGGCGCGTTTGGCCTGCAGCCGGACTGGCTGCAGGCGGAAATCCTGATCAACACCGACTCTGAAGAAGAGGGTGAGATCTACATGGGCTGCGCGGGTGGCATCGACTTCATTACCACGCTGCCGCTGAGCCGTGAGGCGGTTCCGGCCGGCTTTGAAACGCTGAAGCTGACGCTCAAAGGATTGAAAGGCGGCCATTCCGGCGCGGATATCCATCTGGGTCTCGGCAACGCGAACAAGCTGCTGGCGCGTTTTCTCGCCGCCCATGCCCGCGAGCTGGATCTGCGTCTGATCGACTTTACCGGCGGCACGCTGCGTAACGCCATCCCGCGTGAAGCCTTTGCCACGCTGGCCGTGGAAAGCCACAAAGTGGATGCGCTGAAATCTGCGGCGCTGCACTTCCAGGCCGTGCTGCTCAATGAACTCGGCAGCAAGGAAAAGCATATCGTGCTGCAGACTGAGCCGGTGGCGCAGCAGGCGGAGGCGCTGAGCGCTGAGTGCCGCGATCGCTTTATCAACCTGCTGAACAGTACCCCTAACGGCGTGATCCGTAATTCAGACGTGGCGAAAGGCGTGGTGGAAACCTCGCTGAACGTTGGCGTGGTCAGCATGGATCAGGCTAACGCTGAAATCATCTGCCTGATTCGCTCGCTGATCGATACGGGCAGGGAGTGGGTAGTAGAGACGCTGACCTCGCTGGGGGCGCTGGCGGGCGCGCAGACCGCACCGAAAGGCGGCTATCCGGGCTGGCAGCCCGACGCTGATTCGCCGGTAATGGCGCTGACGCGCACCACCTACGAAGCGCTGTTTGGCAAAACGCCAAACATTCAGGTGATCCATGCCGGTCTGGAGTGTGGCCTGTTCAAGAAACCGTATCCGCATATGGATATGGTCTCTATCGGACCCACCATTACCGGCCCGCACTCGCCGGATGAGCAGGTGCATATTGAGAGCGTTGGCCTTTACTGGAAGCTACTCACTGCGCTGCTGAACGCGATCCCGGCAAAAGCGTAATTTATGCCGCTCCCCTGCCCGCTACCGGGCGGGGGAGATTTCACAGCCCCAGCAGCAGCTGACGCTCAAGCTGCGGGTCCACCAGCGTAACGTGCAGTCCCACCAGCCTTACCCCGCGTTCAGCCCGACGCGCCTCCCAGACCTGACGCGCCACCGCTACCATATCCTCTTTATTCAGCACCGCCCAGACGTGCTCCTGCGTGGTTTGCTGGAAGTCGCTGAACTTGAATTTTACCCCCTGCCGGGCGATCTGTTTATCTGGCCGGATGGCACCCAGACGGCGATCCAGCTCCGCATAGAGATAGTCGATAATGGGCAAACACTGCTCCCAGTGGTGAATATCCTCCGGCAGCGTGCGCTCAACCCCCAGCGATTTCCGTTCGCGTTCGACGATCACTTCGCGATCATCAACACCGTTGCTGCGTTCCCAGAGCGAGCGACCAAATTTACCAAAGCGTTTCAGCAGCAGCGACAGGTCGGCCTGCTGCACGTCAGCACAGGTACGCAGCCCCATCTCTTCCAGCTTTTTGGTCGCCACTTTGCCCACGCCCGGGATCTTACTGAGCGGCAGCTCATGCAGAAACGCCGGCACCGCCTGCGGGGTGATCACATACTGGCCGTCAGGCTTATTGAGGTCAGAGGCGATTTTTGCCAGAAATTTGATCGGCGCGATACCTGCCGATGCGGTCAGCCCGGTTTCACGCAGAATATCTGCGCGAATCGCCTGCGCCATCAGCGTGGCCGATCCCTGACAGTGCGGACTGCTGGTGACATCCAGATAGGCTTCATCCAGCGAAAGCGGTTCAATCAGCGGCGTGTAGCGGAGGAAGATTTCGCGGATCTGCCGCGAGGCCTCTTTGTAGGCGTCAAAGCGCCCTGGCAGCAGACGCAGGTGCGGACAGAGACGCAGCGCAGTTGAGGTCGGCATGGCGCTGCGCACGCCATATTTACGCGCCGGATAGTTAGCGGTGCTGATGACCCCGCGCTGAACGCGGTTGCCGCCAATGGCGATAGGGATATCCCGCAACGACGGATCGTCACGCATCTCAACCGCTGCGTAAAAGCAGTCCATATCGACATGAATGATTTTGCGCATACCCCCTCCGGACACTGGCTAAGTATACAGTAGCGAAGGCGTTGAGCAATCTCCGTCAGCACCGCGGCCGCGTTTAAAGGCGTTTCACTCCCCGGCACATCACAACTTTGCGCCATTTTCTTGCCCGCTATCTTGATTAAAAGCCAGACAATGTTAATGTTGCGCAGCGATAGCGGATATTTCCGATAATGCAACTGAGTGACGCCGCGCGTCTGAGTTTTTCTTCACTTCAAGGTATACACAGAATGGGCAGAATCGCATTGCTGTTCGCGATGATTCTTATGCCAGTCCTTAGCTGGGCAATCACACCTGAACCCGCACAACCGCTGGCTCCGGTAAGCAAAGAGTTAAAGAAACAACTGCTGGGTACGCCAGTATTTATCCAGATTTTCAAAGAAGAGCGCACGCTGGAACTCTATGGCAAAATCGGCAATGAATATCGCCTGCTGGACAGCTATCGCATCTGTAATTTTTCCGGCGGACTTGGTCCCAAACGCCGCCAGGGCGACTTCAAAAGTCCGGAAGGCTTTTACAACGTTAAGCTTAATCAGCTGAAACCCGACAGCCGCTTTTACCGCGCCATTAATACCGGTTTTCCTAACCAGTACGATCGCAGCAAGGGCTATAACGGCAATTATCTGATGATTCACGGTGACTGCGTTTCCGTGGGCTGCTACGCCATGACCAACGGTTCAATGGATGAGATTTTCAACTATGTTAATGCGGCCCTGCGTAACGGCCAGCAGGAGATGCAGCTGAATATCTATCCGTTCCGTATGACGGAAAGCAATATGCAGCGTCATCGCTACTCAAGCTATATCGATTTCTGGCGCGAACTGCAGCCGGGCTACGCCTATTTTGCGAAATATCACGTGCCGCCCGGCGTTAACGTCACGGCTACGGGTCAGTATGCGGTGAACAACACCCCGGTACTGTCCACACCGGACGCGGCCTCCAAATCATTCCTGGCGCTCACCCAGGCAAAATAGCACCCACTCGCCTGGCGCTATCCGGTGCCAGGTTTCATTTCCGGTCAGCGGCTGCGTGGCGATAACCGTCACCACATCATGTGGCGTGGTCTGCTGCTGGAAATCGATCTCCACATCCTGATCCAGCAAACGCGCTTTCCCAAACGGCGCGCGCCGCGTGATCCAGTAAAGATTGGTGGAGCAGAACGCCATCAGATAGCGCCCATCTGACAACAGCATGTTAAATACGCCTTTTTCACGCAGCTCACCGGCAAGTTCAGCAATGTAGCGAAACACTGCGGGCCAGTTTCCTGGCGTCCGCGGATAGCGCGCCTGCAGCTGCGAGAGGATCCAGCAAAACGCCTTTTCACTGTCGGTCTCTCCCACCGGGCGAAAGTGGCCGCTGTCGAGCTGGCGATAGCCTTTAAGCTGTCCATTGTGCGCGTAAGTCCAGTTGCGGCCCCACAGCTCACGGGTAAAAGGATGGGTGTTCTCCAGGGAGACCTCGCCCCGGTTTGCCTGGCGGATATGCGCAACCACCGAGTGCGATTTGATCGGATACTCCTGCACCAGGCGGGCGACCGGCGAGTTTACGCTCGGCAGCGGATCTTTGAATGTGCGGCATCCTTTGCCTTCATAAAAGGCGATACCCCAGCCATCTTTATGCGGTCCGGTACCGCCGCCGCGCTGTACCAGCCCGGTAAAACTGAAGCAGATATCGGTAGGGACATTGGCGCTCATCCCGAGCAGTTCGCACATAGCTACCCCCTTCTCACCCCTCCCGGCATGCGGGAAGGCAGCGTGAATTACTTAACCATCTCTTTTTCAATCAGCAGCATCAGGATGTGGATCACTTTGATATGGATCTCCTGAATGCGATCGGCATAGCCGAAATGCGGTACCCGGATCTCAATATCCGCACTGCCTGCCATTTTGCCGCCATCTTTGCCGGTCAGGGTAATGACTTTCATTCCCTGCGCGCGCGCTGCCTCAATCGCTTTGATGATATTGGCGGAGTTGCCGGAAGTGGAGAGCCCCAGCAGCACATCGCCTTCGCGCCCTACTGCTTCCACATAGCGCGAAAACACATGGTCATAGCCGAAGTCGTTGCTGACGCAGGAGAGATGGCTGACATCAGAAATTGCAATGGCCGGATAGCCGGGACGGTTTTCACGATAGCGGCCGGTCAGCTCTTCTGCAAAATGCATTGCGTCACAGTGTGATCCCCCGTTACCACAAGAGAGCACTTTTCCGCCCGCTTTGAAACTGTCCGCCAGCAGCACCGCTGCACGCTGAATGGCGTGGATATTGGCGTCGTCACTCAAAAACCGGGTCAGGGTGTCGGCAGCTTCATTGAGTTCCGAGCGAATGATGTCCTGATACATAGGAGATGTCCTTTAGAGGAGAGGTTAACCCGGCAAGTTTAACGGAATGCCACAGGGGCGCAAAGCGCTGGCAGCAGGGAAAACGCCTCTCTCACCGCGCGACCAGACGATAAATGCGCCAGCTGCGATGATTTTGTGAGCCTGGTTGTAATTGTGATGTAAAGGAATTGCTTATTAAGACCGGCTGCTCTAAACCTGTCACTAACAGGTCAGACCTCTTACTACTTACGGAGCGATTCACTATGCTGCTGGTTTCCATTGTGGCGACGCTACTGCTGGTTAGCGCCCTCTTTTATCATCAGATATCTCTGCGTCTGAGCAGCGCCATCCTGCTGCTCTGGACCGCTGCCATGGCCTTAACCGGCCTCTGGACCGGCTGGCTGCTGCTGCCGCTGGCGCTGATCCTGCTGCCATTTAACCTGCCGTCGCTGCGCCAGCGCCTGTTTTCAAAACCGGCTCTGCAGGGCTTTCGCAAGGTTATGCCGCCGATGTCGCGCACCGAACAGGAAGCGATCGATGCCGGCACAACCTGGTGGGAAGGCGATCTGTTTCAGGGCAAGCCGGACTGGCAAAAGCTGCACAACTACCCGCGTCCGCAGCTCACCGCAGAGGAGCAGGCGTTTCTGGATGGTCCGGTTGAGGAAGCGTGCCGTATGGCAAACGACTTCGCGATTACCCATGAGCTGGCCGATTTACCGCCGGAGCTGTGGGCCTATCTGAAGCAGCACCGCTTTTTCGCCATGATCATTAAAAAAGAGTATGGCGGACTGGAGTTTTCCGCTTATGCGCAGGCGCGCGTATTGCAGAAGCTGGCTGGCGTCTCCGGTATTCTGGCGATTACCGTCGGCGTCCCGAACTCCCTGGGGCCGGGCGAGCTGCTGCAGCACTACGGTACTGAGGAGCAGAAAGATCACTATCTGCCGCGTCTGGCGCGCGGCGATGAGATCCCCTGCTTTGCCCTGACCAGCCCGGAAGCGGGCTCCGATGCCGGTGCCATTCCTGATACCGGTGTGGTCTGTATGGGCGAGTGGCAGGGTCAGCAGGTGCTGGGTATGCGTCTGACCTGGAACAAGCGTTATATTACGCTGGCCCCGGTCGCTACCGTGCTGGGCCTGGCGTTTAAACTCTCCGATCCCGATGGTCTGCTGGGCGATAACCCGGAGCCGGGAATTACCTGTGCGCTGATCCCGACCCATACGCCGGGCGTGGAGATTGGTAATCGCCACTTCCCGCTGAACGTGCCGTTCCAGAATGGCCCGACGCGCGGCAACAACATATTTGTACCGATTGACTATATCATCGGCGGTCCGGCGATGGCCGGCCAGGGCTGGCGCATGCTGGTAGAGTGCCTCTCGGTCGGGCGCGGCATCACGCTGCCTTCTAACTCCACCGGCAGCCTGAAAAGTGTGGCGCTGGCCACCGGCGCTTATGCGCACATCCGCCGTCAGTTCAAAGTGGCGATTGGCAAAATGGAAGGTATTGAAGAGCCGCTGGCGCGCATTGCCGGTAATGCTTACGTCATGGACGCGGCCGCCACGCTGATCACTACCGGCATTATGCAGGGTGAAAAGCCGGCCGTGCTCTCTGCGATTGTGAAGTATCACTGTACCCACCGCGGTCAGCGCGCCATTATCGACGCCATGGATATTGCGGGCGGCAAAGGCATCATGCTGGGGGATAACAATTTCCTCGCCCGCGCCTATCAGGGAGCGCCTATCGCTATTACGGTTGAGGGCGCCAATATCCTGACGCGCAGCATGATTATCTTTGGTCAGGGTGCTATCCGCTGCCATCCGTGGGTGCTGAAAGAGATGGACGCGGCGGCGAAAAACGATCTTTCCCGTTTTGACCATGCACTGTTCAGCCATATCGGTCATGTCGGCAGCAGTGCAGTACGCAGCCTCTGGCTCGGCCTGACCAATGGCCGCACCAGCGCCGCACCGACGCGTGACGCGACGCGCCACTACTATCAGCAGCTTAATCGTCTGAGCGCGAACCTGGCGCTGCTCTCTGATATCTCCATGGCCGTGCTCGGCGGCAGCCTGAAACGACGCGAACGCATCTCTGCCCGCCTCGGTGATGTGCTGAGCCAGATGTACCTTGCGTCCGCCACGCTGAAACGCTATGACGAAGAGGGACGCCACGAGGCCGATCTGCCGCTGGTGCACTGGGGCGTGCAGGATGCGCTGCATCAGGCCGAAGTGGCGATGGACGATCTGCTGCGTAACTTCCCGAACCGGCTGGCTGCCGGAGCGCTGCGCCTGGCCATCTTCGCCGGTGGCAAACGCTGCCTGCCGCCGTCAGACAAACTTGACCATAAACTGGCGAAGCTGCTGCAGCTGCCTTCTGCTACCCGCTCCCGCCTTGGCCGCGGTCAGTATCTGACGCCAGCTGAGCATAACCCGGCGGGTCAGCTGGAGCAGGCGCTGCAGGATGTCATGGCGGCGGAAGTGATCCACGATCGCCTCTGTCAGCAGCAGAAAAAGCACCTCTCCTTTACCCGTCTTGATGCGCTGGCGCAGCGGGCGCTGAAGGAGGGTCTGATCGATGAGAGCGAAGCGCAGGTGCTGATCCGCGCAGAAGCCAGCCGGCTGAAAGCCATTAATGTGGATGAGTTCGTGCCGGAAGCGCTGGCCGCACCGAAGCCACAACCCCGGCCGCAGGCGCGATCCAGCGAAGCGGCATAATCCCGACACCAGGTGCCCGACGCCTCCTTGCGGAGGCGTTTTTTTTGCCTCTGTCAGACGCCTATGCGGCCTGGCGAATGCGGGCAACCAGCGCCTCTTCATCCGCAATATGGTCAGCGGCCAGCATCAGGGTGCGCCCCAGCGCCAGCGCGCTGTGCAGACAGGCGTTACGCATCTCTTCATCATCGATACCGGAGAAATCACTGAGCGTTGTGGCGCTGAGGCTGCGCCGGATCAGCGCAGCACCGCTGTAGCCGAGGGCGTCATGCCAGATTGACTGCAGCAGCAGCTGGTCGCATCCGGGCCAGCGGAACAGCGCATCGCTCTCCGCCAGACGACGAAAGCCGGTGGTAAAACCGCGCCACAGCTGCTGCACCGCCTGCAGGTGCTGCTCACGCGCATCGGCCGCTTCACGCAGCGGCAGCTGGCCGGGGGCAGCGCAGTAGTGGATCAGCAGATCGCTTAACGCCCCGCTGATGGCGAAACCGACAGGTGCAGCGCAGCCGTGCTCAGGCAGCTGTGTTTCAGGGCGGGTAAGAAAACGCCAGCGCAGTACGCCGAGGATTTGCTGCAGCGCCTCATCCTGCTGCAGTTCCGCCGCCAGCGCCTGCAGCGTAACCGGCACCGACGCGGGCTGCCAGTTGAACAGCCGTTCCGCCAGGCAGCGTGCCGCTCCGTCATTTATCCCGGTTGATGCCGCCAGCAAAGTCTGCGCCAGCGCCTCGCCGGCGGCGCTGTTGTCATGAGGTTGTGCCATTACCTGCTCCTGTAAAAGCTGCGTTTAGCCATCTAAGCGTCTCGATTGCCAAAGAGTAGCATCCTGATTATAGTGTCAGCAATACAGGGTTTCTTATCACGCCGCTTACGCGCAAGGCCAGCTTACTATGACGCCACTTGATCTTATTCCTGACAGCAAGCTTCCCGCGACCGGCACCACGATCTTTACGCAGATGAGCGCGCTTGCCGCCCGGCACGGCGCCATCAATCTTTCCCAGGGCTTTCCTGATTTCAGCGGCCCCTCCCTGCTGCAGACGCGGCTGGCGCATCACGTCAGTCAGGGGGCCAATCAGTATGCGCCGATGATCGGCACGCCGGAACTGCGCGAAGCGATAGCGGATAAAACTGCAGAGCTATATGGCTACCGGCCTGATGCCGGCAGCGACATTACCGTGACCAGCGGGGCGACGGAAGCGCTCTACGCGGCTATTACCGCACTGGTGCGACCGGGCGACGAAGTGATCTGCTTTGATCCCAGCTACGACAGCTACGCGCCCGCGGTGACGCTGGCGGGCGGCGTAATGCAGCGTATCGCCCTGCAGCCGCCTGAGTTTCGCGTGGCGTGGCCCGCGTTTCGCGATCGGCTCAGCGCACGTACCCGGCTGGTGATCCTGAATACGCCGCACAATCCCTCTGCCACCGTCTGGCAGCAGAGCGATCTGGAGGCGCTGTGGCAGGCGATTGCGGATCGGGAAATATACGTGCTGAGCGATGAGGTGTATGAGCACATCTGTTTCAGCGCGGCAGGTCACGCCAGCGTGCTGGCACATGCCGGGCTGCGCCAGCGCGCGGTCACCGTCTTCTCATTTGGCAAGACGTATCATATGACCGGCTGGAAAGTGGGCTACGCCGTAGCGCCGCCCGCTATCAGCGCCGAGCTGCGCAAGGTACATCAGTACCTGACTTTTTCCGTCAACACCCCGGCCCAGCTGGCGCTGGCGGATATGCTGCGTCAGCAGCCTGAACACTACCGAACGCTTTCTGCGTTTTACCGCGCCCGGCGCGATCGTCTGACACAGGCGCTGGCGGCCAGTCGTTTTCAGGTATTACCCTGTGAAGGCACCTATTTTTTACTGCTGGACTACAGTGCGATCGCCGATCTGGATGACGTCAGCTTCTGTGAGTGGCTGACCAAAGAAGCAGGCGTCGCTGCTATCCCGCTGTCGGTGTTCTGCGCTGACCCTTTCCCGCACCGGCTGATCCGCCTGTGCTTTGCCAAACAAGAGGCGACGCTCGACGCCGCCGCGGAGCGCCTGTGCAAACTTTAAAGATTACCCTGCTGCAGCAGCCGCTGAGCTGGATGAACGGCGCCGCTAACCTGCGTCATTTTGATCGGCTGCTGGAAAACCTGAGCGGACGCGATGTGATTGTGCTGCCGGAGATGTTTACCACTGGTTTTGCCATGGAAGCGGCGCAGGCTTCACTGCCGCAGCAGGAGGTAGTGACCTGGCTGCAGCATCACGCGCGGGCCACCCATGCGCTGGTCGGCGGCAGCGCGGCCATTCAGACAGAAGCGGGTGCGGTAAACCGCTTTCTGCTGGTGGAGCCAGACGGTACGCTGCATCAGTATGACAAGCGCCATCTGTTTCGCATGGCGGAAGAGCATCAGCACTATCTGCCGGGAGAACGCCGTGAACTTTTTCACTGGCGCGGCTGGCGCATTCTGCCGCAGATTTGCTACGACCTGCGCTTTCCGGTGTTTTCCCGCAACCGCAATGATTACGATCTGGCGCTTTATGTCGCCAACTGGCCGGCACCGCGTGCCCATCACTGGCAGGCGCTGCTGATGGCACGTGCCATCGAAAATCAGGCGTATGTCGCCGGCTGTAACCGGGTGGGCAGCGACGGCAATCATCACCGCTACCGCGGCGACAGCCAGATTATCTCACCGCAGGGGGAGATCCTCGCAGCCGCTGAACCCTTTACCCCGGCACGCCTGGATGCAGATCTGTCGCTGGACGCGCTGCAGACGTATCGCGAGCGCTTTCCGGCATGGCGCGACGCAGATACGTGGACGCTAAGCTGAATCACTGCGGCTGACAACAGAGAGTCAGCCGCTGATTTTTATTTATCCGGGTTAGTTTATTTTGCTGAAAAGCAGCGTTAACGAGGCTGCTTTTTCAGGCCTACATTGTCCCTCCATAAATGCTGCATCAGCTATCCGCACTACTTTGGTATACCAGTTGATTATCACCATCTGTATTGCCAGTCCGCTGCAGATCACTTTGCAACGTGATAGCTGGTCGCTACTGATAATTTCTGAAAACCCTTGCTGTTGTACACTTTTTTATGGACCGGATTAATGAAGAGTAAATTGCGACTATTTCGCCATTCAGCGCTCAGTGCTGCGTTAATACTTTGTGGCTGTACAGTGCAGCCAGGTCAGAACCTGCCGCTAACCAATAAAACGCTGGTTAACGATAACCGCGAGCGCTCTGACATTAACACGCTGCTCAGGGTCACTCTCTTAAGTCCGTTAATGCTGCAACAGCTTAATGAAGCCGGTCAGCAAACCCGTTCAAAACATATTTTCCGGCTGCCTGAAGACGATTATTCTTATCGCATCGGCGTAGGTGATGTACTGAGTATTACCGTCTGGGATCATCCGGAAATTACGTCTCCGGCGGGTCAGTATCGTGACTCAACGGAAACCGGCAGCACTGTCCGGCCTAACGGCACCCTCTATTTCCCCTATACGGGCAGCATCTACGTTCTTAATAAAACCACAGAACAGGTCAGGACTGAGATTACTGCACGCCTTCGCCACTATATTGAATCTCCGCAGGTTGATGTGAAAATAGCCGCTTTTCGCTCCCGCAAAGCGTATGTGAGTGGTGAAGTCGTTCGCTCCGGCCAGCAGCCCATTACTCATATTCCGCTGACCGTGCTTGACGCCATCAATGCCGCAGGCGGCCTGACGAAAGAGGCGGACTGGGAAAATGTCACCCTGACGCATGATGCCGTGCAGTATCCGGTATCGCTTAAGTTGCTGTTAGAGAAAGGCGACCTGACACAAAACGCGCTGTTGCATCAGGGCGATATTCTTTACATTCCGCGTAATGATTCCCGCAAAATTTTTGTCATGGGTGAAACCGGTGCGCAAAAAACATTACTGATGGACAGGAGCGGCATGACGCTGACAGAGGCTATCAGCAGTGCACAGGGAATAGATCAGACGACGGCTGACGCCACAGGCGTTTTTGTCATCAGGCAATTAAAAGCGCCCGCAGAAAAAAGACTGGCTGATATTTATCAAATTAACCTGAAAAATGCGGCAGCGATGGCACTGGCCAGCGATTTTAAATTACAGCCCTATGATATTGTCTATGTTACCGCAACGCCACTGACGCGCTGGAACCGGGTTGTCAGGCAGCTTATACCTACTATAACCGCGGTTAATAAGCTCAGCACTGCCGTTAAAAAGATACCCTGAAAAGTGGTTAACTCCAGGCGTAAATATCTCTGAGCGGCATTCAGGGTAGTGCTTAAACATAGCACTACCCTATTAAGCATTCATGTTATTTGAAATCGACAGCCATTAATTCAGAAAGTGTTTTTTCTTTTACTGAGTTATGGCAGACCGCAATATAATCGGTAAATCTGGGTGAGGCTGGCATGCCCAGCTTCAGGATTTTTTCATTATCAAAAGTCACGTTTAACTTTGAAAACTCGCCATACAGACTCATAGATTTCAGTACGATCTTCTCATTGCAGTCGCCAAAAAGCGTTTTGAAATTATGCTTTTCACGGGATAACTCTTTATAGCCCACTTTTTTATAACTGGCTGAGACTGGCCGGGTTCCCGAAGCCTGCGCCATAGCACGATCGATCTCTGCAAACGTTACGCTGCTCTCTTTACCGGAAGAGATATGATAAACCGGGTGATCAAGCTCGGCTGCCTGAAGCAGCCTGACAATGGTTTTGGCGCAGTAATCAACCGGTATGACATCGATTCTGTCATCAAGGTTGCACATAAATTTACCCAGCCTGAGCGCCATACGAAACACCCAAAAAATGCTGGCGGAGGGAACGCAGCCATGCTCAGTATGCCCTACAACAATAGAGGGGCGTGCAATAATTAACGGGAATCCCGGCAGGTGCTCTTTTATCATCTGCTCTACCGTTGATTTGCTCCAGGTATATTCTACAATATGATCTTTTCTTTGTGTGGGCGCGATCGCTTCTGTCACATGACTGTCAGGTTCGGGCGTACATGACATCGCTGTACCCACATGAATAAAGCGCTTTAATCCTCTTACTTTACTCATCCGGCTGGCAAGCTGAAATGTGCCCTCAACGTTTACTTTCCAGATTAACGGGTTATTACCAAAGGAAGCGATAGCAGCACAGTTAATCACCTTTTCCACATCGTTCAGCCTGAGGTCTGCAATAAAACTTTCCGGCTTTGATAAATCGCCTTCTATAATTTGTTGCGCTGAAATATTGTTTAGCTGAGTCGGGCTAATACCAAACTTAGCTAAATTCTCCTTCACCCGATCCAGAGCGCTATTCTCTGCATTGCCACGCGCGAGAAGAAGTAAGCTCTCTGAGTTTTCATTCGTCATTAACTCAGCAGCAATAGCACCACCTAAAAATCCGGTAGCCCCTGTAACCAGTATTTTTTTCATCTCTTTTCTCTTTAATTATGACACAGCAGACATAAGCTGCCCTGGCGAATACCGCTAAATAGCGCATTCACCCTCTGAATGGGATGGTTTATTTAACTATATTGCATCACTTCTGATGACAAATATTAGTCTTTACGCTGTTAAAAAAGTTCACCCTTTCACTAAGCATTATCGCCATTATTTTTATTTCGCTCAGCATCCCACTCTTTTTTCAGAATGGCATATACCAGCGTATCGTCATAACGCGCTTCACCATCTTCAGTTATGAAACTGACAAACTCTTTAAAGCACGCTTCCTGCCGCATATGTAATCGAACGCAGAGACTACGCGAAGGAATATTATACTCTTCCACCCAGGCATAAATCCGCCGGGCGTGCTGTTGCTTAAAAAGATAATCAAACAGTGCGGCGATCGATTCACGGGCATATCCCTGACCATGAAATGCCGGAGAGAAATGCCAGCCTGCTGCCCAGGTGTGCCTGTCAGGTTCACTTTTTTCATTTTCTGCAAAAAGATGGCCAATTAACTGATTGTTCTCCTTCAGGCACACGGCAAACTGACTTTTATCTGTCGATCGTTTTTGCGCGTCCTGGTAAGCGGCAGCCAGTGACTCAACTCTTTCGTCATAAAAACAGGGAGTGGCCGGCTCATGAAGGTAGCTGAATAATGCTGCGCCATCGTCCCGACAAAAACGACGAATAATGAGTCTTGAAGTGGTAATAATATTCATTAAGCCTCGCACTGCCAGATGATAAAACAATTGATTACTGAAGCTTGTCTGCAGACATCATTGTGCTACTTCGCACTTTTTTTAATAAACCGCATCACTACGGTAAAAAATACGGGTACAAAAAATATTGTCAGTAGCGTACCGCTGATCATACCGCCAAATACGCCTGTGCCGATGGCATGCTGTGTACTATCGCTTGCCCCACTGGCAAGCATGAGCGGAACAACGCCAAGCGTAAAGGCCAGAGAAGTCATTATAATCGGACGCAGGCGCTGTTTTGACGCAGTCAGAATTGCCGCCGTCAGGGTCTCACCCTGCTGCCGTAAATGGCGGGCAAATTCTATAATCAGGATGGCATTTTTGGCCGAAAGCCCAATCAGGGTAATCAGTCCGACTTTAAAGAATACGTCATTCGTCATCTGTGCAATAGCAACCGCAATCACAGCCCCTATCAGCCCGAGCGGTACAACCAGCATAACGGCAACCGGGACAGACCAGCTTTCATAGAGCGCTGCCAGCACCATAAATACCACCAACACGGAAAGCACAATCAGTAACGGAAGCTGTTCGGCAGACGCCCTTTCCTGCAGCGAACTGCCGGCCCACTCGCCGGCAAATCCCTCCGGTAAATGTTGCGCCAGCTGGTCAATGGCCTGCATGGCGGTGCCGCTGGAGACGCCGGGCGCAGCGCTACCGGTAATACGAATAGCGGGATAGCCCTGATAGCGATTCAGCTGTTGCGGCGCAACGCCCCAGCCGATCGACGCAAAGGTGGATAGTGCCACCATCTGGCCGCTGCGGTTTTTGACCCAGCTCTGCAGCAGCTGCTCAGGCTGCATACGGTATGCTGCATCCGCCTGGACGATAACCTGCTGTACCCGTCCCTGGTTAACATAATCATTGACGTAACTGGACCCGGCGATAACGGAGAGAGTCTGGTTTATCTCGTCGAATGAAACGCCCAGCGCCTCTGCCTTTTCCCGGTCGATCTTCAGCGACAGGCTGGTGCCGTCCGGCAAACCGTCGATATACGTTTCTGCCAGGGCAGGATGATGACCTGCACGCCGTATCAGTTCGTCGGTAGCCTGTTTCAGTGCTTTATAGCCCCGTCCTCCCCGATCCTGGACATAGTAGGTAAAACCTGAAGAGGTACCCAGATCGGCAATGGCAGGTGGCAGCAAACTCATCGTAACGCCATCCGCAACGCTTTCCATCTGCTGCTGAATATGACTCGCTTCAGCCTGCGCGCTGCTGCCGTCACGATCCTTCCACGCTTTTAGCGTAGTAAAAGCCATCGCCGTGTTAGGACCAGAACCTGAAAAACCAAAACCAAGGATCATGATGTTGTTTTTAATGGCTGACCGCTGCGCTATTTCATGCTCAAATTTCTTAACCACGTTAAGTGTCCTCTGCATCGTGGCGTCGGAAGGCAGCTGAAGAGATGACATAAAATAGCCCTGATCTTCTTCGGGCAAAAACGAGGATGGCAACGTAGCTAAACCAGCCAGCAGCGCCATACATAGCGCCAGATAGATCAACATCATCCTGCCGGTTCGTTTGAGAAGTGCGCTGACGCCTGATTCATAGTGAACCGTAAGCGCATTGAAACGCCGGTTGAAGCGGGCTGAAAATGTCCGGCCGCTGCTTAAGCGACTATCGTGCGGCCTGAGCAGAGTTGCGCACAATGCAGGTGTCAGTGTCAGCGCAAGAAAGGCTGAAAGCAAAATCGACACCGACATAGATATGCAGAACTGACGATAAATAATTCCGGTCGATCCGCTGGCAAAGCCCATGGGAATGAAGACGGCAGTGAGTACCAGCGTAATGCCAATGATCGCTGGCGTGATCTCCCGCATCGCTTCCTGCGTCGCATCGCGGGGTGACAGATTTTTTTCTGCCATCAGACGTTCGACGTTTTCCACGACCACAATGGCGTCATCAACAATAATGCCGATAGCCAGCACCATGCCAAACATCGTCAGAATATTGATGGAATATCCGCACAACAACATCACGGTTAACGTGCCCAGCAGTGCGACCGGTGCCACAATAGCCGGAATAAGCGTACAGCGAATTTTATGCAGGAAGAGCAGCATTACCAGAAATACCAGCACCATCGCTTCTGCAAAGGTCTCAACCACTTTGATAATGGAGAGTTTTACAAAGGGTGCGGTGTCAAAAGGCACAGTAAAGCTTATTCCCTCAGGCAGCGAGCCGGTGAGCGCTTTAAGCCGGTTATGAATGCCCGATGCAGTGCTGATGGCGTTAGCGCCGGGTGCCAGCTGAATCGCGGCAGCCGTGGCCGGCAGGCCATTATCGCGTATGCCGAATGCATAGCTCTGTAATCCGGATTCAACGCGCGCCACATCCGCAAGCCTGAGGCGTGCGCCGGTTGCATCGGACCGGATGGTAATATTACCAAACGCCTCCGCAGACGTAAGCTGGCCCCTGACCGTGATAGGCCAGGTTAACGCCTGCCCGTCGATGGCAGGCTCGTCGCCGGTTCTTCCCGGCGAAACAATGACGTTTTGCTGACTGATTGCCGTAAGCACTTCCGTGACAGAAAGTTTGTAATCGTGCAGTCGTACCGGATCCAGCCAGATGCGCAGCGCTTTTTCACTGCCAAACAGCTGAATTTTACCTACCCCCGGCACCCGCCGCAGTTCGTCCGCAATATTGCGGGCAAAGTAATCACTTAAATCCGCTTCCTGAAACGCACCGTTCCGGGATTGCAGGCCCACCATCATCAGAAAACCGGCATTTGCCGCTTCGACATTGATCCCATTCTGACGGACGGATTGCGGGAGCCGCGGCTCAATCGTTTTAAGCTGATTTTGCAGATCCATCTGTGCCAGCTTGATATCGGTACCCGGTTTAAAGGTAACCGTAATGGAAGCCATGCCGGTTGTGTCACTGGATGACTCAAAGTAGAGCAGGTTATCCACGCCTGAAATTTCGCGCTCTATCAGTGAAACCACGGAGGTGTTCATGACCTCTGCGTTGGCGCCCGGATAGCTCACTGAAATGATCAGGCTGGGCGGTGCAACAGCAGGATATTGAGCAACGGGCAGATGCGGAATAGCTAACAGACCACTGAGAACAATAAACAGAGCAATAACCCAGGCGAAAACCGGACGGTGAATAAAAAATAGCGGCATTACATTCATCTCATACTCAGCAGCTGACTACAGCATACTTCTGCCCGCAACAAACCTGTCAGCAGTGACAGCCGGATATTGATGCAGTTTACCCTGCCATTGTTTAGGCTGTATGTGAGGTTTATGGACAGATTATGGAGCAAAAAAAACAGATCAAAGAACGGCTAATAGATGGCATTAATTATTCGCATCATCAGATAGAGTGGAGAACCGCAGAAAAATAAAATCAAAAAACATTCATAATAAAATATTACTTCATTTAATCCCGGATGCAGATTCAGCATGCTGGAGAAAAATGATACCAGCCAAAGCATTATCATCAGCAGCCAGAATGCAATAATAAGTATCTCTTTTAATGCGCCGGGTTTCTTCTGTATCACCAGCAGCAATACGGTCAGCACAATAGAAAGGTAGATCAATGGCGACGCGATAAGCGTATGCGATACCCGATCGGCAGCGGCGTGAGCCAGTACAAGCCAGAGATAAAGTAATCCCCATGAAACAGAAATAAAGAGTGCTAAAACGCGCAGATTTTTGATAAATGTACCCCGGGCGCCGCTCATCGTGTTTGTATCTCTTTTAACGCCTGCCATCGGTTACCCTGTTACCTTTATTCTCAATTAATGAAACACCGCAGAAGCATGCCTCTTTTTGTCATTATCTCAGTACACTATGGAGTGTTTATCTGTGGTTTGTGGAGAGGGTATTAAGATCCCCCGCGCGGGCAGAAAAGGCAGCAGCGTAGAAATAGCGTCAGCTGTATGAAACTTTTTTTAAACATGCCTGTCCTGATGAGATATCAGTTACGCTTTTAAGCACAACCTTGCACTGTCTGCTTCTGCCTTCGGGCCGGTCAGCGTGACCTGCCTCCTCCGGAGAATAAATGAATAGCGGTTTTTTAATTCTTGTTGCTGAAGATGATGATGAAATAGCAGATATATTAATGAGCTATTTGCAGCGAGCGGGCATGAACAGCCTGAGGGCAGCGAATGGCGAGCAGGCAATCAGCCTGAGCCGGCTGAAAAAGCCCGATCTGATTTTGCTGGATATCAATCTTCCCCTGCTTGATGGCTGGAGCGTAATGGCCACGCTGCGTAAAGAGAGCAATGTGCCGGTTATTATGGTCACGGCTCTCGATCAGGATATTGATAAACTGATGGGGCTGAGACTGGGGGCGGATGATTACGTCATCAAACCGTTTAATCCTTCCGAAGTCATCGCCCGGGTCGAAGCTGTACTCAGAAGAGCCGCGCGTAATGTGCCCGCTGAGGCTGCGAGGCCGATCCGGACCGCGCATATCACTATTTATCCTGATGATTTTTATGTGGAAATCAAAGCCGGAGACGGGGTCATAACGCCGGTGCTCACCACTACTGAGTTTAAGCTTCTGACCTACCTGGCAAGAAACCCCCGCAAAGTCTGTTCCCGTGACGAGTTGCTCAACGCCTGCCTGCCTGAGGGAGATACTCTCGACAGAACGGTCGATAGTCATATGAGTAAACTGCGTAAAAAGCTTGAGCATGCCGGTCTGATGGGTGTACCGGAAAGCATCAGGGGAATGGGATATCGTCTGGGAGAAAGTCAATGAGCCGGGAGCCTGTGCTTAGTCGTCAGATACTCACTTATATGCTGTCGCTGACGTTCATTATCGTTACCATATCAGTTGCAGGATCATGGCTGTTTTATACCTTCATTACTGATTATATTCCTGGCGAAAATACAGCGGGCGCAGAAGAGTCCATGAATCTGTGGGACTGGATCTGGGTTCTGGTTATGACGCTCTCCGGTCTGGTTATCTCGCTGTTTTTTACGGTGAAGCTCTCCTCGCGCATACTGACTCCGCTGAACACTATTGCTTCCAGCCTGAAAAAGATATCTGCAGGTGATTTAGGCGCGCGGGCGCTCTGCACAACGTCAATGCTGGGCGAGATCAACAGCCTGGTGAAAGATTTTAATGAAATGGCAGAGAAGCTGCAGACGCTCGATGAGCAGAGAAACCTGTGGAATGCGGCCATCGCACACGAACTCAGAACGCCGGTTACTATATTACGCGGCCGTTTACAGGGGCTGGTTGAGGGCGTTTTTGCCCCTGACCCGCTTCTGTTTGAAAAATTGCTCAGGCAAACCGAGGGCTTAAACAGACTGATTGAAGATTTGCGCGTGGTCAGCTCTGCCGGCGGTGCCGGCTACCTGCTGGACCCGCATGAAACTGATTTGCAGCAGCTTATTACGCATGCAATAGACGTATTTACGCCAGAGTTTCAAAGCAAAGGCTTTAAGCTCGTCACTAAGCTCACTCCCCAGCCCTGCATCTGCGATGCTTTGCGAATGACGCAGTGCCTGACGGTGCTGTTTGACAATGCACTGCACTACTCTACGTCCCGTACTCTGATAATAAAAAACGGGAAAACAGAGAAAGAGAATTACATTCTTATTCAGGATGAAGGACCCGGTATTCCGCCTGAATTTCAGCCACTGCTGTTTCAGCCTTTTCAGCGCGGGGTACGGGCCAGAGAAGCTAATCCAAAAGGATGCGGTCTGGGACTCTCTGTGGTCCGGGCTATTATGCAGGCACACGGCGGCGATGCGACCTGCGTGGTAACGTCACAGCAGCATTCCGTTTTCCGGCTCGCCTGGCCAGCCGGTCATCAGATAAAAGCAATAACACCTGATCGCTGCTACGGACTGTCTGGCTGACGCGCAAAAAAAACCGGAAGCGCCAGGCTTCCGGTTCTGTTTTTTTAGATCTATCAGGTGCGGTTTAGCGCAGAGTAATTACGCGAGATCGAAACGGTCCAGGTTCATCACCTTTGTCCAGGCCGCCACGAAATCATGGACAAACTTCTGCTTCGCATCGCTGCTGGCATACACTTCAGCCAGCGCACGCAGGATAGCGTTAGAGCCGAACACCAGATCGGCGCGCGTGGCGTGATACTTCACTTCGCCGCTTTCGCGATCGCGTCCTTCGAACAGCTCAGCGCGTTCATCGGTGGCGCGCCACGCGGTGCGCATGTCGAGCAGATTGACAAAAAAGTCGTTGCTCAGCACGCCCGGGCGATCGGTAAACACACCGTGCTGGCTGCCGTCATAATTGGTGCCCAGCACGCGCAGGCCGCCCAGCAGCGCCGTCAGCTCCGGTGCGCTCAGCGTCAGCTGCTGCGCTTTATCCAGCAGCAGGGTCTCTGTTGAGGAGCCACTCTGCACGCGACGATAGTTACGGAAGCCATCTGCCAGCGGCTGCAGCACATTAAACGACTCACTATCAGTCTGATCCTGACGCGCATCCACGCGACCCGGCATAAACGGCACCTGCACCGCCACGCCTGCAGCAGCAGCAGCCTGTTCAATACCGACGCTGCCTGCCAGCACAAGGGTATCCGCCAGCGAGAGTTTGCCGGATGCCTGCTGGATTTGCTGCAATACCGGCAGCACATCGCTTACCACGCCGGCATTGACCGCCCAGCCGTTCTGCGGTGCCAGCGCCAGACGCGCGCCGTTAGCACCCCCGCGCTTGTCGCCGCCACGGAACGTTGAAGCGGATGCCCAGGCCACGGAAACCAGCTGGCTGACGCTCAGGCCCGACGCGGCGATCTGTGCTTTAGCCTGCGCAATATCATCAGCGCCGGGCTGATGCACCGGCTGCGGTAACGGATCCTGCCACAGCAGGTCTTCTTTCGGCACTTCCGGGCCGAGGTAGCGCGCTTTGGGTCCCATATCGCGGTGAGTCAGCTTGAACCAGGCGCGGGCGAATGCTTCATTAAACGCCTGCGGATCGTTCAGGAAGCGACGCGAGATCTTCTCAAACTCCGGATCGAAGCGCAGCGTCAGATCGGTTACCAGCATGGTGGGCTTGCGCTTTTTCTCCGGATCAAACGGATCGGGGATGATCGCTTCTGCGTCCACCGCTTCAAACTGAATCGCACCCGCCGGGCTGTGCGTCTGCACCCACTCATATTTGAACAGGTTCTCAAAGAAATAGTTGCTCCACTGGGTTGGCGTCTGCGTCCAGACCACTTCCAGGCCGGAGGTGATAGCATCCGCTCCGGCACCGCTGCCGTAGCTGTTATGCCAGCCAAAGCCCTGCGCTTCAATTGGCGAGGCTTCAGGATCAACATCCAGATGGCTGGCAGCCGCCGCCCCGTGCGTTTTGCCCAGCGTATGGCCGCCGGCAATGAGCGCAACGATCTCTTCATCGTTCATGCCCATGTTGCCGAAAGTGGCGCGGATCGCCGGCGCTGCAGAGCGCGGATCGCCGCTCGCTTCCGGACCTTCCGGGTTGACGTAGATCAGGCCCATTTCGGTTGCGCCCAGGGGAGCATTTGCCAGACTTTCCGGATGACGATGCGCCAGCCACTCTTTTTCATGGCCCCAGTCCACATCCATATCCGGCTCCCAGACATCCTCACGACCGGCACCAAAACCAAAGGTACGGAAACCGGCGTTCTCCAGGGAGACGTTACCCGCCAGAATATAGAGATCGGCCCAGGAGATTTTCTGGCCATACTTCTGTTTTACCGGCCAGAGCAGGCGTCGTGCTTTATCAAGGCTGACGTTATCGGGCCAGGCATTAAGCGGCGCAAAGCGCTGCTGTCCGCGCCCGGAACCGCCGCGGCCATCAATCGTGCGATAGGTGCCGGCGCTGTGCCACGCCATGCGAATAAACAGGCCAATGTAGCTGCCCCAGTCGGCGGGCCACCAGGATTGTGAATCGGTCAGCAGCGCACGGATATCCGCTTTCAGCGCGGCGTAGTCAAGCTGGCTGAACGCCTCACGGTAGCTGAAATTTTCATCCAGTGGATTAGAACGGCTGGAGTGCTGGTTCAGCAGGTCGACCCGCAGCATATTAGGCCACCAGTCGCGGTTAGAGGTGCCGCTGCCGGCGCCGCGTGCAAGCACGCTCTTCTCTTCTGACGCTCCATGATGAAAAGGACATTTTCCGGACGCTGCAGCATTATCGTTATGGTCTGGCGTGCTCATTATTCGGCTCCATTGGCTTCACGTTTTGCGGTTAAGATAGCGGCACTCAGGAGCAGAATATATTTGGATGGACCGAAAGATTTGATAGCTTTTGTCTTTCAAAAAGAGGTTTTGTGACAGGCTGCACAAAATGAAGCGCGACCGATCAGCTGCCGCGATAGGTGGACCAGGACCAGGGAGAGATCAGAAACGGCAGATGATAGTGGCTGCCCGCACGTCCGATAACAAAGTCAATCTGCGCACTAACATAGAGTGCATCGCGCCCGTCAGCGGCAAAATAGTCGCCAATCTCTGCCGTCAGCCGGTAGTGCCCGGGCGCCAGAGGGTCCGGGGTCAGATCGCAGATACGTCCGTCACGATCGGTTTCTCCTTCGCTGACCGGAAACCACCCTTCCGGACTGTTCTGTTCCAGTGACACGGCTACACCCGCGGCCGGTGTGCCCAGCGCGGTATCAAGAATATGCGTGGTAATGGTGCTCATATGATGCTCTCCTTAAGCCGTAACAGGGTGATTTCCCGCAGCTGCGCCAGCGTCTCCTGCTGTTCGCACTCTCTATTATTGTTAAGCCTGCGCTGCAATTCTGCCAGCATCTGCGCGGCGCTGCGCCCGCTGGCCCGGATCAAAAACACCCGGCCAAAGCGGGCTTCATAGGCATGATTACCCGCGTGCATGGCCAGCTGCAGATCGCGATCTGCCTGCTGCATCGCAGCCTGCTCCCGGCGCGACAGCGTGGCTTCATGTTCCGTACCCTGTGCTGCTTCACCAATACGCGGATGCGCGCTAAGCGCCTGATCCAGCTCTGCCTGTTGCCACCGCTGCGCCAGCTGCTGCGCGTGCCCGACGAGCGCGCTCAGGGTCGCATAGGGCCGCGCGGCCACCAGCGCCTGCTGCCAGGCGGGAATGGCAACGCAGTGCGCGATCGCCTGACGGGCATCAGCCTCATCCGCCTGGTTAAACTCATTCAGCTGCATGCCCGCTCCTTTATGCCTGCGCCAGCTGCGTCACGGCCTGCAGATACGCCTGCACGCCCAGCGCCACATCATCCGCCTGCACCGACTCCGCCGGATGGTGGCTGATACCCCGGTAGTTACGTACAAACAGCATACCAACGGGCCAGCGCTCCGCCATGGCGATTGCATCATGACCGGCCCCGCTTGGCAGGGCCAGCGTGCGGCCCTGTACGGTTTCTACCGCTGCACCCAGCGCCTGCTGCAGCCGTTGATCGCAGGGCGTGGCGGCAATACGGTAATACTCGCTGGCGCTGAAACTCACGCCGCGCCGCAGCGCAATCGCCTGCGCCTGCGTTAACAGTCGCGACAGATGCCGTTCCAGCGGCTCATCCTGGGGCCCGCGGATATCGAGCGACAGCTGCACCTCTCCCGGAATGACATTGACCGCGCCGGGCTGACAGCTGAGCGTACCGGTCGTCGCCACCAGCGGCGCCTGCGTGGCCTGCTCAATGAACAATATCCACTCGGCGGCAGCCGCCAGCGCATCTTTGCGCAACAGCATCGGCACCGTGCCGGCGTGTCCCGCCTCACCGCTGAAACGGCAGTTAAGACGACGCGCGCCGTTGATGGCGGTGACCACGCCCAGAGCTAAATCCGCCTCCTCCAGACAGGGGCCCTGCTCAATATGCAGCTCCAGATAGGCGGCGATCTCGCTGACATGACGTGCCGCGAGGCTTACCTGTGCGGCATCCAGTCCGGCATCCTGCATCGCCGCCGCAACCGTAATGCCGTTGCCGTCAGGATGCGTGATCCAGCTCTCCGGCCAGCTGCCGGTCAGCCCGCGGCTGCCCAGCAGCGTAATGCCGAAGCGGGTGCCCTCTTCATCCGCAAAGCCTGCTACCTCTACCGCCAGCGGCAGGCGCTGCCGGCGATCGTGCAGCCACTGCACGGTTTCAATCGCGCTCAGCACGCCCAGCATACCGTCATAGCGTCCGGCGTTGCGCACGGTATCAAGGTGAGAGCCGAGCAGCAGCGCCGCCGCGCCCGGTTCGGCCGCCTCATAGCGGCCGCAGATGTTACCCACCGCATCCTGCCAGGTCCGCATACCTGCCGCCTGCATCCACTCCGCCACGCAGGCGTTAGCGCGCAGGTGTTCCGGCGACAGATAAACGCGCGTCAGAGCCTCATCATCTTCACTGATCGTTGCCAGCGCATCACAGCGCGCCATGATGCGTGCGGCGGCCGACTGCGCCTCTTCAGCGCTCATCTGGCGTGCACTCATGCCTGGCTCCCGTAGTGATCCCAGGCCGCCTGCAGCGCCGCGCCCTGCGGCGTACGGAAACCGCAGTGCTGCAGCACCGCTTCGAGCGCGCTCAGGGTCTGCATCACGCAATCTTTGCGCGCGTTATAGCCCATGGTGCCGATGCGCCACACTTTGCCATGCAGCGGACCAAATGAGGTGCCAATCTCAATGCCAAAATCGTCCAGCATCAGTTTACGTACCTGGTCGCCGTTCACGCCCTGCGGAATGATGACGCCCAGCACGTTGTTCATCTTGTGCTGCAGATCGCCAAAGGTCTCCAGCCCCATGCCCTGAATACCTTTCAGCAGCGCATCACCGTGCAGTTTGTGCCGGGCGATGCTGTTATCCAGCCCCTCCTGCAGAATGATGCGCGCGCATTCGCGGGCGCCAAACAGCGCGCTGGTGGCTTCTGTATGGTGATTAAGCCGCTCCGGCCCCCAGTAATCCATGATCATGCCGAGATCGAAATAGTTGGAGTAGATCATCTCGTCGTCGCCATCCTGATGCGCCGCGGTGCGGATCCCCTCCTCCACGCATTTGCGCTTGCGGATGATCTCCTCCATCTGCGGACTCAGGGTGACGGGAGAGGTACCGGACGGGCCGCCCAGGCATTTCTGCATGCCGGCCGAGACCGCATCCAGCCCCCAGGCATCCGTTTCCAGCGCATTGCCCGCCAGCGAGGCGGTGGCATCGGTGTAGAACAGTACGCCATACCGGCGACAGATAGCGCCCAGTTCCGCCAGCGGCTGTAGCATGGTGGTTGACGTGTCTCCCTGCACCGTCAGCAGCAGGCGCGGCTTCACCCGTTTGATCGCATCCTCGATCTGATCCGGCGAGAACACTTCGCCCCAGGGCACTTCAAGGGTGTGCACTTCCGCCCGGCAGCGCCGCGCGATCTCGCACAGCAGATGACCAAACCGACCAAACACCGGCACCAGCACCCGATCGCCGGGACGGATAGCGGAGAGCAGAATCGCTTCAATGCCGGCGCGGGAGGTGCCGTCAATCAGCAGCGTCCAGCGGTTTTCGGTGCAAAAAATGCCGCGATAAAGCGCCATGACTTCATTCATGTAGTGCGTCATCGCCGGATCGTACTGCCCGAGCAGCTGGCTCGACATGGCGCGCAGCACGCGCGGGTCAGCGTTAATAGGTCCCGGCCCCATCAGCAGACGCTGCGGCGGATTGATCTGAGAAAACTGATGAATATCCATAGTGAATTCCTTAATGGCCACGCTCAGAGGCGTACGGTCGAGATAAACTGTTTCAGTTCGGCGGTCTGCGGCTGCGCAAACAGCGTTTTACTGCTGCCCTGCTCCCATACCCGCCCCTGATGCATAAATACCACCCGGTCGCCCACGTCGCGGGCAAAATTCATTTCATGCGTCACGAGGATCAGCGTCATCCCCTCTGCTGCCAGCTGTTCCAGTACCTTCAGCACCTCTCCCACCAGCTCCGGATCGAGTGCGGAGGTGATCTCATCGCAGAGCAGCACTTTTGGCTGCATCGCCAGCGCCCGGGCGATCGCCACACGCTGCTGCTGCCCCCCGGAGAGACTGGCCGGGTAGTAGTCCAGTCGCTCACCCAGCCCCACTTTTTCCAGCATCTTTGTTGCCAGCACCCGGCACTCTGCGGCGCTTTTTTTCAGCACCCGCCGTGGTGCCAGCATGACATTCTCCAGCGCGGTCATATGAGGAAAAAGATTGAAGTTCTGAAACACCATGCCGACCGAGCGGCTGATTTCACGCGCCTGAGACTCACGATGCGTAATGGTCATGCCGCCCAGTTTAATGCTGCCCTCCTGGTAGCCCTCCAGCCCGTTCATGCAGCGCAGCAGCGTGCTTTTACCGGAGCCGCTGCGGCCGATAATGGAGATCACTTCGCCATTATCGATATCCAGATCAACCCCTTTCAGGACATGATTTTCGCCGTAGTATTTCTGAACCTGATTAATGGTGATGAGCGGCATGGAATTTTTTCTCCAGGTACTGGCTGTAGCGCGACAGCGGGTAACACATCAGGAAGTAGCCAAGCGCCACCAGGCCAAACACTTTAAATGGCTGATAGGTGACGTTGTTTAAAATGGTGCCGGCTTTCGTCAGCTCGATAAAACCGATAATGGAGGCCAGCGCGGTGCCTTTGATCACCTGCACCGCAAAGCCCACCGTGGGCGCAATGCCGATGCGGATCGCCTGCGGCGCCACGACGCGGCAGAGCGTCTGACCGAAGTTCAGGCCGAGACAGCGTGATGCCTCCCACTGACCTTTTGGCAGCGCGCGTATGCTGCCGTACCAGATATCCAGCAGAAAGGCGCTGGTATAAAAAGTCAGCGCCAGTGAGGCGGCGGTCCACGGCGCCACATCCACGCCAAACAGCCCGACGCCAAAAAAAGCGAGAAACAGCTGCATCAGCAGCGGTGTACCCTGAAACAGCGCGGTATAGCCCTGAATCAGCCGCGTCAGCCATGGCTTTTTCAGCAGGCGCAGCAGCAGCAGCGGCAGTGTCACCAGCGTGCCGCCGGCGAAGGCCACCAGCGACAGCAGCAGCGTCCAGCGGGCTGCCAGCAGCAAATTGCGCAGAATGTCCCAGTCGGTAAATGTCGTCATGCCGGCTCTACTCCAAACCACTTACGCCCCAGCGCCAGCAGCAGCTGACGCATCGCAACTGACAACGCCAGATAGAGCAGCGTGGTCACCAGGTAGACTTCAAAACTCAGAAACGTGCGTGACTGAATCAGGTTGGCCGCAAAGGTCAGCTCCTCATAAGAGACCTGCGACACCACCGATGAGCCGAGCATAACGATGATGCACTGGCTGACCAGGGCCGGATAGATGCGCTGCAGCGAGGGCGGCAGCACCACGCGCACAAAAGTCTGCATCCGGCTTAAACCCAGCACGCGCCCCGCCTCCCACTGTCCTTTCGGCGTAACCTGGATCCCGGCGCGGATGATCTCTGTGCTGTAGGCGCCGAGATTAATCAGCATCGCCAGCAGCGCCGCTTCTCCGGCGGTGAGTTTTACCCCCAGGTTCGGCAGGCCAAACACGATAAAAAACAGCTGCACCACAAACGGCGTATTGCGGATCAGTTCCACATAGACACCCCAGAGGCGGCTGGCCCAGCCCGGCCTGCCGCTGCGCAGCGCTGCGCCGACGATCCCGAGGCTGACGCCACCCAGCGTAGCCACCACCGTAAGCTGCACGGTAACCCACAGCCCGGCCAGCAGTTCCGGCCAGTACGGCCAGAGTTCAGCAAAATTAAGCTGCGCCATCATTCAGGCACCGAGCGAGGCAGGCAGCGGCGCTTTCAGCCACGCTTCCGAAAGCTTATTCAGCGTACCGTCCTTAATCCCCTGTTCAATCAGCGTATCCACTTCTGCTTTCAGCGCCGGCTCATTCTTCTTCAGGCCAATAAAGCAGGGAGAGTCTTTGAGCATAAACTGCGCCACCGGCGCTTTTGCCGCGTTCTGTCGGGTGATGGCCGCCACCACCAGATTGCCGGTTGCCACATACTGCACCTGGCCGGAGAGATAAGCAGAAAGCGTGGTGTTGTTATCTTCATAACGCTTCACCTGCGCATCTTTCGGCGCGGCTGCGCTCAGCACCATATCTTCTACGGCGCCGCGCGTAACGCCGATCGATTTGCCGCTCAGGGCGGCGGCATCCTTCAGCGCCTCACCTTTCGGCCCGAACACCCCGAGGAAAAAGGGCGCATAGGCGCGACTGAAAGCGATGACTTTTTCCCGTTCCGCATTTTTACCCATGCTGGAGATCACCAGATCGACTTTATCCGTCTGCAGATAAGGCACGCGGTTGGCACTGGAGACCGGCACCAGCTGCAACTTCAGTTTCATCTGCTTAGCAAGGTAGCGCGCCATATCGATATCATATCCCTGCGGCTGCAGATCGGTGCCCACTGACCCAAACGGCGGAAAATCCTGCGGCACCGCGACGCGGAGCACTCCGCGCTTTTGAATATCCTGCAGCTGATCGGCCTGCGCACTACCCGCCTGAACCAGTAAAAGCGCCGCACCCGCTACCGCCAGTAAAATATTTTTCATTGTGCACCCCGGTGTGTTGAATATGAAACAAAAGATTCTTATCAACAGTGTGTGCAACTAATGTGCCAACCACAGCGGCGCGAAGGAACCGCTATACAACCGGTGCTGAACCCTTAACAGCAGAGATAAAACGGGTAAAACGCGATTCGTTTCAGAGAACCAAAACGGTGCGACGCACTGTTTCAGTGCCCGTTATCGGTGTTCCAGCTCATCCAGATGCTGATAGAGATCGGCGATCTGATGAATACGCTGCCGTCCCTGCGCCAGGGTCTCATGCAGCAGCGCATTCGCCAGCAGATTCACCAGGCTCATGGCTGAAGCATAGCTGTCAAAGGCAGAAACGCTGTCCAGCGGCGCGCAGAGTTGCCAGCGTGCCACGCCCTGAATACCCTGCGCCTGCGGCTCCGAGAGCGCCAGCAGCGGAATATCGCGCTGCTGCAGCTGCTGCATCAGCGGACGCAGCAGGCGCGGACGTCGCCGGAACGCCATAACCACCACCATATCGTCCGGGGTAATATCTACCAGCTCTTCGCCCAGCGTCTGCCCCGGCTGCGGCAGCAGTACCACATGAGCACGCGCCTGCAGCAGCTGCTGGCGCAGGTGCAGCGCCACCGGATACGCGTTACGCATACCGACGATAAAGACGCGTTTTGCGCTGCCCAGCGCGGCGATGACGTCACTTAGCTGCTGACTGTCGATACGGTTGATCCACTGCGTCAGGTTTGCCATCTCCTGCTTATAGTGGCGCGCCAGCAGCGTATTCCCCTGCACCGCGTCGCGGTTATCAGTGAGTGGCATTCCGCTCTGCCGCAGGGTACGCAGCTCATCGCGCATATCTTTATATTTTTCATAGCCAAGACGCCGGAACAGCCGGCTTACCGTTGCCTTGGAGACGCCGCTGAGCCGCGCCAGCTCGGCACTGTTGTAGCTGATCAGATCATCAAAATGATCAAATACAAAGTCAGCAATGCGCTGCTCCTGAGGCGACAGCTGAGCGTACTGGCTGCGCAAGCGTTCATCGAGTTGTTTCATGCGTTGTCCTGTAACTTTCGTTTCACCCTGCTCTAGCATAAATCGATCCAGCGCCTGCCGACAGAAAAAGTGGAACAGCTCTTGCTTAGGTTTCAGCAGGGAATGTTGTCGCGCAGCGGGTTTTGCTGCTGCGACGGATTCAGGTGAGCAGAATATCAGCTGAGAGCACTTATGATTCAGAGCAACATGGCCCCGCAGGGCATGGTCGTCACCCCTCATCATCTGGCGAGTGAAAGCGCTCTCGCCGTGCTGCGCGACGGCGGAAGCGCACTCGAAGCGATGGTGGCCGCTGCCGCAACCATTGCGGTGGTCTATCCGCATATGAACGGGCTGGGCGGCGACGGCTTCTGGCTGGTGGTGCCGCCGGAGGGAGAACCCATAGCGATTGATGCCAGCGGCGCAGCTGGCTCGCTGGCGTCAGTGAGTTTTTATCAGGGCCGGCAGACGATCCCGCATCGCGGACCGGAAGCGGCGCTGACCGTGGCCGGCACCGTCAGCGGCTGGCAGGAGGCGCTGACGGTGTCACAGGAGCTGGGCAATGCGCCGCTGCCGCTGCACCGCCTGCTGCGCGATGCCATCCGGTATGCCGCCGACGGCATACCGGTTACCGCCTCGCAGGCCGCTGCCACCGCTGCAAAAGCGCCTGAGCTGCAGCATCAGCCCGGCTTTGCCGCCACGTTTATGCCGGAGGGCCGGCCACCACAGCCGGGCAGCCGCTTTACCCAGCCCGCACTGGCGGCCACGCTCAGCCAGCTGAGTGAAGAGGGGCTGGAGAGCTTTTATCGCGGCCGGCTGGCGCAGACGCTGGCTGATGATATGCACACGCTGGGTATGCCGGTCACGCTTACCGATCTGCAGCAGCATCGTGCCCGGCGCTGTACTCCGCTTCACCTGGCGCACAGCGAAGGCGATATCTGGAATATGACGCCGCCGACGCAGGGGCTGGTGTCGCTGGCGATCCTCGGGATTACCGATCGCCTGAACATGGCGCAGGCTGATGAAGCCCAGACGCTGCACCGGATTGTGGAGGCCACCAAACAGGCGTTCAGCCTGCGTGACCAGCACATCACCGATCCGCGCCACAGTGATACCGACGTGCAGGCGCTGCTTGATACCAGACATCTTGCCAGCCTTGCGGCCAATATTGATGACCACCGCGCCGCGCCGTGGGGCACCGGCCGTGGCCCGGGCGATACCGTCTGGATGGGCGCCATCGACAGCAGCGGGCTGGCAGTCTCGTTTATTCAGAGTATCTATCATGAATTTGGCAGTGGCGTGGTGCTGCCTGGCAGCGGGATCACCTGGCAGAATCGCGGCGCGGCGTTCAGCCTGCAGCCCGATTACCTGCTGGCCCTGCTGCCGGGCAAGCAGCCGTTTCACACGCTTAATCCTGCCGCCGCCCGCCTGAAGGATGGCCGGGTCATGGTGTATGGATCAATGGGGGGAGATGGTCAGCCGCAGACGCAGGCGGCCATTTTTACCCGTCACGTCATTCAGGGAATGCCGCTGCAGCAGGCGGTCAGCGCGCCGCGCTGGCTGCTGGGCCGCACCTGGGGCGAAGCCTCTGATTCACTCAAACTGGAAGCGCGCGTGGCGCCGGAAACGGTGGCCCGGCTGCGTCTGCTGGGCCATCAGGTGGAGCTGCTCTCTGACTTCAGTGAAGTAGTGGGCCATGCGGGCGCCGTGGTGCGCCACACCAGCGGCATGCTGGAAGGCGCTTTCGATCCGCGCAGCAACGGCAGCGCAGCCGGTTTTTAACAGGAGATACTGATGACTGAACCCGCAGAGTGGGCGAATTATGTTGCTCAGATGGAGCAGATCCTGGCACTGGATCTGAATGACGCACGCCGTGGCGAGCTGCAGCTGCAGCTTAGCCGGATCGCTGCTATGGCCGCACCGCTGATGGCGCTGTCGCTGGACGATCGTCTGGAAGTCGCCGGGGTATTTCAGCCATGCGCCTGACGTCCTTATCGATCGCAGCGCTGCAGCGTGCGCTGCAGCAGGGCGAGATCGCCGCCGCTGAGATTGCCCGCCATACGCTGGCGGCGATTAAGCAGCATAATCCGGCGCTTAACGCCTGGACGGCGATCACCGGGCAGCGCATGCTGCGCGAAGCTGAAGAGCTTGACCGCCAGCGCCTGCGCGGCGAAACGCTGCCGCCGCTGGCGGGTATTCCTTATGCCGTAAAAAATCTGTTTGATGTAGCCGGCCATACCACGCTGGCCGGCGCCAGCCTGTTCAGCACGCGTGCGGCGGCGCGTACAGACGCCTGGGCGGTCAACCGGATGCGCGAATCGGGCGCGCTGCTCTCCGGTATGCTGAATATGGATGCCTACGCCTATGGCTTTACCACTGAAAACAGCCACTACGGCGCCACCTGCAACCCGCGCGATGTTACGCGTATCGCCGGTGGTTCATCCGGTGGATCCGCCGCTGCGGTGGCCGCAGGACTGGTGCACTTTTCGCTCGGCAGCGATACCAACGGCTCTATCCGCGTACCGGCATCGCTGTGCGGGATCTTCGGCCTCAAGCCCACCTTTGGTCGCCTGTCGCGCAGCGGTACGCAGCCGTTTGTCGCCAGTCTCGATCATATCGGCCCGTTTGCCCGCTCGGTTGAGGATCTCAGCCTGGTGTATGATGCGCTGCAGGGCCGCGACGCCGGGGATGCGTTTCAGCTGACGCGACCGCCGGAGCCGGTCAGCGATCGCCTGCAGGCCGGCAGCGACGGGCTGCGCTGCGCTGCGCTGGGCGGTTTTTTTACCACCTGGTGTGACGATGAGGCGCGCAGCGCGGTGGCACGCGTGGCGCGGGCGCTGCAGGCAGAAGAAGAGGTTGTCATGCCGCAGGCTGAGCTGGCGCGCGCCGCCGCATTTATCATCACGGCAGTGGAAGGCGGCAGTCATTATCTGCCCGCCCTGCGCAGCCAGCCGGAGCAGTTTGAACCTCACTCGCGTGAGCGCCTGCTGGCCGGCGCAATGCTGCCTGCTGCCTGGTACGCGCAGGCACAGCGCTTTCGCCGCGGCTTTCAGCAGCAGGTGCTGTCGCTGTTTACGCATTATGATGTGCTGCTGGCACCCGCCACGCCCTGCAGCGCCACGCTGATTGGCCAGCAAAACATCACGCTCAACGGTGAGTCGCTCTCTGCCCGCGCCACTATGGGTATGCTGACCCAGCCCCTCTCGTTTGCCGGTCTGCCGGTCTGCAGCGTGCCGATGGAGACGGCCGGGGGCCTGCCAATTGGCGTGCAGCTGATTGCCGCGCCGGGCAATGAACACCTGGCGCTGCGCGCCGCCTGGGCGCTGCAGCAGCAGGGCCTGACGTACGATCAACCGACTCTGATGGATAGTTAATAATGACAATAGACAGGATTAATGACCCGGATACCGTTGCCGCCGTGACCGCTGCGTTTTATCGCTATGAGCTGGCGCTGACGGGCAATGATACCGCAACGCTGGATGCGCTGTTCTGGCACGACGCACGTACCGTCCGGCTGGGTGCGGATGAAAATCTGTATGGTATTGAGGCCATACGCGCTTTTCGCGCAGCCCGTCCGGCGGCCGGACTGGATCGTACGCTGCGCAATACGGTGATCACCACCTTTGGCGATGATTACGCAGTGTGCAGCACCGAATTTACCCGCGAAGGTACAGCGCGTATCGGGCGGCAGCAGCAGACGTGGGTACGGCTGCCGCAGGGGTGGCGCATTGTGGCCGCGCAGGTCAGCCTGATGAGTGAGTAAGCACCTCCGCCCTTACCCCTGCGGTGAGGGCGTCATCACGGCGCGGGATGTACCGCCATCCAGTGATCGGCAATCTGCTGGCGGGTACAGATCCACACCCTCTCATGCTGCTGAATGTGGTCAAGAAAACGCTGCAGCGCGCGGAATTTTCCCGGACGCCCCAGCAGACGGCAGTGCATGCCGACCGACATCATTTTCGGGGCGCTCTCTCCCTCTTCATACAGCACATCAAAGGTATCACGCAGGTAGCTGAAGAAGTGTTCCGCGGTGTTGAACCCCTGCGCCGTGGCAAAACGCATGTCGTTGCACTCCAGCGTGTAGGGGATGATCAGATGCGGTTTGACCGTGCCATCCTGCCGTGTGACCTGGGTCCAGAACGGCAGATCGTCGCCGTAATAGTCGCTGTCATAGCTGAAGCTGCCCTGCTCCACCACCAGCCGGCGGGTGTTCGGACTATCCCGCCCGGTGTACCAGCCCGTCGGCGTTTTGCCAAACAGCTCTGTCAGCACGTCAACCGCCTGCTGCATATGCTGACGTTCAGTTTTTGCATCCATTCCCTGATAGTGGATCCAGCGCCAGCCGTGGCTGACCACGTCATAATCTGCTGCTTTGATCGCGGCGACTATTTCCGGATGCCGCGCCAGCGCCATCGCCACGCCAAATACCGTCAGCGGCAGACCGCGCTTCTGAAACTCATGATGAATGCGCCAGAAACCGGCACGCGATCCATACTCATACAGAGAATCCATCGACATGTGGCGATCGGCGTAGCTGGCTGCGCCAATGATATCGGACAGGAACTGCTCCGAACCGGCATCGCCGTGCAGCACGTTGTTCTCTGCGCCCTCTTCATAATTGAGTACAAACTGTACCGCGACCCGGGCGTTATCGGGCCACTGCGCATGCGGCGGCTGGCCGCCATAGCCGATCAGATCGCGCGGATAATTTTTGTTAAAGCTGTACTCTTTCTTTTCAGATGCGTCATTCATTCAGTCAGTTCCTGTTGTCACACCTCAGCCAGACCTTAGTTTAGGTGCTGAAAAGCACCGCTGAGGGGTTTTTGCAGCGGATAAGCGAGATCGCCATGCTTGCTGGTGCCTAAGCCAAGCGCCACCAGCGCCTCTATCATTTTCACCGCCGCGCTGACGCCATCGATCACCGGCATACCCAGCTCGCGGGTCAGATCCTGCGCCAGCGACGCCATACCGCCGCAACCGAGCACAATCGCACCGCTGTTATCCTCACGTTTTGCCTGAATGCAGCGCGCCCGGACTTTCTCCTGGGCCACGCCGCTGCCATCCTCCAGCGCCAGCACCGGCAGATCAATCGCGTGCAGCGCCGCACAGTGGTGCGTAAAGCCATACTGCTGCAGTAAATGGCGGGCGATCACCAGCGTGCGCGGCAGCGTGGTGACAATCGTAAAGCGCGTTGCCACCAGCGTGGCGGTATGCATTGCGGCTTCGGCAATGCCGATCACCGGACCGCTGGCCAGCTCGCGCGCTGCCAGCAAGCCAGGATCGCCAAAGCAGGCAATGACATGACCGCTGGCCCCCTGCGCTTCGCCGCGCTTAATCTGCTCCAGCACGCCGATCGCGGCTATCGCCTCATCAAAATGCCCCTCTATTGAGGGCACGCCCTGCTGCGGACAGACCGCCAGAATGTCCGTGCCCGGTGCCGCCACAGCGCGGGCGGCGGCCCCCATGGTTTCGGTCATTGCCAGACTGGTATTGGGGTTGATTACCTGAATCAGGCTCATGATACGGCTCCTTTATGACCGGCAAATAACCGGCTGAAATCGGGCAGCGTTTCACCGCTGCGCTCAAAGTGCAGGCTGGAAACAAGATGGTCGAAGTGGTGTGACAGCGCCTCAGTCAGCGCCGGCAGCGCCCGCTGGCGCAGCAGACTGACCAGCCTGTCGTGATGATCGCAGCGACAGCCGTGCTGCCACGGAGCCCCCCAGGCGGCGATGACCAGCGATGAGCGCTGAGTCAGGCGCGTAAGGATATCGGTCAGAACCTGATTGCCGGATATCGCCTGCAGCTGGATGTGAAATGCAGCGGAAAGGCGAATAGCGGCCGCGCCATCATTCTGCTCATGCGCCTGCTGCTCCTGCGTAATAATTGCCTCCAGCGCCGCGAGGTGTGGCGATTGCAGATGCGCCAGTACCCCGGGCAGATTGGCACACTCCAGCATACTGCGCGTGGCAAAGATATCGCGTGACTCCGCCACATCCGGCGTACTGACCTGTGCACCACGTCCGGGCGACAGCGTGATCATCTGCACCGCCGCGAGGCGCTGCAGCACTTTGCGAATGCCGGTACGGCTGACGCCAAACACCTCTGCCAGCGCCTCTTCAGGCAGCTTGCTGCCGGGCGGAAGCTGGTGCTCAACGATGGCATTCAGTAATGCCTGGAAGATCGCTTCATCTTTTTCAAAGGGCACAGCGCGGGGCTTCACCCCGGATTCATGCTTCATTACCTGCTCCGGAAAATAGCTGACTGCCAGATATCGTATACATTGCTATCATTTTTTGTATACAAAAAATCACTTCTGGCCTGGATCCTGCAGTACCTCTCTAAACGGTGAATATTTTCCCCATCATGGTGAGAGGAGCAGGTTTCATGCCAATTCATACTGAAGTGACGCCGGCGCAGGCTGATGCCCGCGCGGCCTATAGCCCGCGTCTGTGTAATGAAGATCTGGCACCAACGCGCCAGCAGAACTGGACGTGGTACAACATCTTTTCTTTCTGGATGTCGGATGTGCACAGCATGGGCGGCTATGTGGTCGCCGCCAGCTTTTTTACGCTGGGACTGGCAAGCTGGCAGGTGCTGCTGTGTCTGCTGGCCGGGATCGGGATCGTGCAGCTCTGTGCGAATCTGGTAGCGAAACCCAGCCAGATGGCGGGCGTGCCCTATGCGGTGATCTGTCGTCAGGCGTTCGGCGTATTCGGCGCCAATATCCCGGCCGTGATCCGCGGGCTTATCGCCTTTGCCTGGTATGGCATTCAGACCTATCTGGCAGCGAATGCGCTGATGCTGGTGCTGCTGAAGTTTTTTCCGGCGCTCAATAGCATGACGCAAAGCAGCTGGCTGGGGCTGTCGCTGCTCGGCTGGTGCTGCTTTGGCATCATGTGGCTGCTGCAGGCGATGGTGTTCTGGCACGGTATGAATGCTATTAAGCGCTTTATCGACGTGGCGGGTCCGGCGGTTTACGTCGTCATGGTGGCGCTGGCGGGCTGGATTGTATACAAAACCGGCCTGTCGGGTATTTCGTTTACGCTGGCCAGTAAATCACTGAGTGCCGGCGAACAGACCTGGCAGATGATCACCGCCACCGCTCTGGTCGTCTCCTACTTTTCCGGGCCGCTGCTCAATTTTGGCGACTTTTCCCGTTACGGTAAAAACATGGGCGAAGTCCGTCGCGGCAACCGCTGGGGATTACCGTTTAATTTCCTGCTGTTCTCCGTGGTTACGGTAGTGATTGTCTCCGGCACCCAGTCGCTGTTTGGCAGAATGATCACCGACCCGATTGAGACGGTGAGTATGGTGGGCAATGACCTGGCCGTGGCTATCGGCCTGCTGACGATGATCACCGCCACCATTGGTATTAATATCGTGGCGAATTTTGTATCACCCGCCTTTGATTTCTCTAACTGCTCACCACAGAAGATCAGTTTCCGCACCGGCGGCATGATCGCCGCAGTGGGCTCTGTGCTGCTGACGCCGTGGAATCTGTTTCAGTCACCTGAGCTTATCCACTATACGCTGGATGTGCTGGGCTCGTTTGTGGGCCCGCTGTTCGGTATCCTGATTGCGGATTTTTATCTGATTAAAGGCGGTAGCGTGAGCGTTGATGACCTGTTTAACGCCACGCCGCAGGGACGTTACTGGTACCGCAACGGCTTTAATCCCAAAGCGATTGCGGCGCTGCTGCCGGCGGTCGGGATCTGCCTGACGATAAGTTTTATTCCGGCGCTGCATGCGGTAGCTAACTTCAGCTGGTTTATTGGCGTGGCGCTGGGGGCAGGCTGCTATCGCTGGCTGGCGCGGGCAGAACGGGTCGTATCGGTCTCGTATCGTCCGGAAGCGACGCTGCAAAAAGAGGGTGTATAGTGCTGGCTGAATAGCAGACAGCAAAAAGCCGATTCATTTCTGAATCGGCTTTTTAAATAGATTGGCGGAACGGACGGGGCTCGAACCCGCGACCCCCTGCGTGACAGGCAGGTATTCTAACCAACTGAACTACCGCTCCGCGCTTTGTTCCCCGTCGGGAACGAGGCGCATATTAATGGCAGCCCCCTCCCCCGTCAACGCTTTTTATATCAAAATGACACGTTTGCCGCTTTTTTCAGCTCGCCGCTGTTTTTAGCAGCAAAATCAGTGCATCAGACGCGCCACAGACAGCTGCCACCTTTTTTTGTAACCAGATCGAGGCGGCTTTCGTGCGCCATGACTTCTTCATCACTGGCATTAATCACGCGCAGGCCTGAACCGGGACGGCTGATACGCTGAATATGCTCCCCTTCAGCCTGATTACGCTGGTCGCCCTCCATGGAAAATGCCAGCGACGTCTGGCCGCCGGTCATAGTCAGGAAGACTTCCGCCAGAATTTCGGCATCCAGCAGTGCGCCATGTAGCGTACGTTTGCTGTTGTCGATTTCATAACGGTTGCACAACGCATCCAGGCTATTACGCTTGCCCGGAAACATTTTACGCGCCATCGCCAGGCTGTCGGTGATTTTGCAAAAGCTTTCAGTTTTGCCGATATCACGCTGCAGCATGCCAAACTCATAGTCCATAAAGCCGATATCAAACGAGGCGTTATGGATCACCAGCTCCGCTCCGCGAATATAGTCGAGAAACTCATCGGCTATCTGCGCAAAGGTGGGCTTGTCGGCCAGAAACTCATCGGCGATGCCGTGAACACCAAACGCTTCCGGGTCCACCAGCCGGTCGGGCCTGAGATACATATGGAAGTTGTTGCCGGTCAGGCGACGGTTGATAACTTCAACCGCACCGATTTCAATGATGCGATGCCCCTCATAATGTACCCCGATCATGTTCATGCCGGTGGTTTCAGTATCAAGGACAATCTGGCGGTTATTTGCAGTGATCATAGGGCTCGTTTTGTGTCAGACTTGGCGTTTTTTCAGAGGGAAGTCTACCAGAGATGCGCAAACAGGTAGAAATTTTCACCGACGGTTCCTGCCTCGGCAATCCGGGACCGGGCGGCTATGGGGCTATTGTACGTTATCGCGAGCATGAAAAGTTATTCAGCGCGGGTTACCGACTCACCACCAATAACCGCATGGAGCTGATGGCGGCCATCGTCGCATTAGAGGCGCTGACGCAGCCGTGCGACGTGGTCATCAGCACAGACAGCCAGTATGTCCGCCAGGGCATTACCAGCTGGATCCATAACTGGAAAAAGCGCGGCTGGAAAACCGCTGATAAAAAGCCGGTTAAGAATGTCGATCTGTGGCAGCGTCTGGATACGGCACTCAGCACCCATACCATTAAGTGGGAGTGGGTGAAAGGACATGCCGGCCATCCTGAGAACGAACGCTGTGACGAACTGGCGCGCAGCGCTGCCGGTCATCCGGCGCTGGAGGACATTGGCTATCAGGTTGCATCCTGATCCTGTGTTTCCCGAAACTGGCGCGTAGCATTCACCACCGGACGCAGCTGCGCACTGCTGCGCGCCGTTTTCATTTTAGCAGGCGTAAGCGGGAACGTGCGCTTGCGGGCAACCACAATGTTCAGACACCCCAGAGCCGGGAGATGCGCACTGATCATTCTGCCGCCCTGCCGGTGCCACGGCACGACCTGAAAACGCGTGCGGTACACCACTTCATAATTCAGCAGACTCAGCCAGTCCAGCAGACGCACCTGACTGAACATCCTGCTGTTCCAGGGCGCTCGCCGGCTCAGACCCGGAACCGCTTTTCCGATCCCCAGCAGGCTGAATGGATTGAAGCCGCTGATAATCAGCCAGCCATCATCAATCAGCACTCTGTCTACTTCGCGTAAAACGCGGTGCGGATCCTGTTCCCATGCCAGCGTGTGCGCCAGCAGGCAGGCATCAATTGATTTAGACTCAAACGGCAGCTGAGAGACGCTGGCGATCACCTGCAGTGCGTCGCCCTCACTGCCAACATTGACCTGATGAGATATGGCACACTGACGGGTATCGATTTCTGCGCTCAGGCTGCCAATTTTTAGCATATGGAAGCCATAAAGCCTCGTCAGCCAGGGCTGCAGCTGCTGGGTTAACGCATCGCGAAAGTACTCTCCCCAGGGCATATCGTTCCAGGTGCGCGGCGCGGTCAGGATCTGGCGTGTTTTCGCTGGCTTCATGCTCTACCATCTTCCTTTAAGACAACCAGAGAGGTGTTTATGAATCTTACCAGTATTCCCGCATTAACGGATAACTACATCTGGACGCTGACCGATGACGCCGGCAACTGCCTGATTGTTGACCCTGGTGAAGCCCGGCCGCTGATTGAAAAAATCGAAGCCAACCGCTGGACGCCGGTTGCTGTCCTGCTGACGCATCATCATCAGGACCACACCGGCGGAGTTGCTGAACTGCTGCAACGCTATCCGCAGCTTGAGGTTTACGGACCACAGGAAACGGCAGCCAAAGGTGCACAGCATATTGTGCAGGAAGGTGAGTCAGTGACGCTTCTGGGCATGCCTTTTCAGGTCATCGCCACGCCAGGTCACACTTTAGGACATATCTCATATTACAGCGAACCTTATCTTTTCTGTGGCGACACAATGTTTTCAGGTGGCTGCGGACGCCTTTTCGAAGGCACAGCTGAACAGATGTTTGATTCTTTTCAAAAGCTTAATGAATTACCTGCCGATACGCTTATCTGCTGCGCACATGAATATACTTTATCTAACATGAAGTTTGCTGCTGCAATTTTACCCCATGATCCGAAAATTCTGGCCAGATATCAGGAAATTAAGGATTTACGGGCGGAAAATCGCACTACTTTACCGACAAAACTGGCGCTGGAACGTGAGATAAATTTATTTTTACGTACACAAGATGCTGATTTACAAAAAGCTTTAGCAATTAATGTGGAATCTGCCCCGTTATGGCAGACTTTTGCTGAATTGCGTAATAAGAAAGACCAATTTTAATTTTTTGGGTTGTGTTGTGCCGGTACGTCACGTATAGTTGCTCGTCTTTTAAGCGAACTACTGACACACACATGAAGGCTAAAGCGATATTATTACTCGCCTCAGTCTTGCTGGTCGGATGTCAGGCCTCACGGAATGATGCCAATATCCCCGCTCAGCATGCACAGAGCCTGTCTTCAGCTGGTCAAGGTGAAAATGGAAAGTACGGAAATCGCTTGTTGTCGCCGCGCTGGCAAGATGATGGAACCAGCCTCGCAGAAGACACCGATCTCTGGAATCTCATTAGTGACGAGTTGAAGATGGGGATCCCGGAAAATGCCCGGATCCGCGAACAGAAAACAAAGTTTTTAAAAAATAAGAGCTATCTCCACGATGTAACATTACGGGCAGAGCCGTACATGTACTGGATTGTCGAGCAGATACAGAAACGTAAAATGCCGATGGAACTGGTACTGCTACCCATAGTGGAGAGCGCTTTTGACCCTCACGCAACCTCCTCCGCCAACGCCGCAGGCATCTGGCAGATTGTTGCGCAAACGGGCAAAAATTATGGTCTGAAACAGAACCGCTGGTATGACGGACGCCGTGATGTGGTGGCCTCAACCAAAGTAGCACTGGATATGATGCAGCGTTTGAACCAAATGTTTGATGGCGACTGGCTACTGACCGTAGCAGCCTATAACAGCGGTGAAGGGCGCGTGTTGAAAGCGATGAAGCAGAATAAGGCACGCGGTAAGCCGACTGACTTCTGGCATTTATCACTGCCGCGCGAAACAACCATTTATGTCCCGAAAATGCTGGCTTTAAGCGAACTGCTTAAGAATAACAAGCGTTACGGTATTAAACTGCCCACTCCTAACGAAAGCCGCGCGCTGGCGCGTGTGGAAGTAGGACAGCAGATGCAGTTAACCCAGGCTGCAGAGATGGCGGGCATGTCACTCAGTAAACTGAAGACATTTAACGCCGGGTACAAAAATGGCACGACTGCGCCAAATGGACCGCACTACATCATGGTGCCTAAGTCCAACGTGGCAAAGTTGCGTAACTCTCTGGCCTCCGGAGATATCGCCTCCGTGCAGCCCGTTGAACTGGCTAAAGCCAGCGCAGCCGGTAACAGCTATACCGTACGTAAAGGCGACACGCTATCCGGTATCGCCAGTAAGCTGGGCGTCAGCATGAGCTCGCTGAAACAGCAGAACAATCTGCGCAGTGCAGCAGTCCGTATCGGTCAGACCCTCACGGTTAGCGGTACGACAGCGGCCTCGCAGCTGGCAGATAACGGCAACAGCATCACCTACCGCGTTCGTAAGGGTGATTCTTTTGCCAGTATTGCAAAACGTCACGGTGTAAATACGCAGGACGTAATGCGCTGGAACAGCGACGCGAAGGATATACAGCCGGGTGATAAGCTCACTCTGTTTGTTAAGAATAGCGCAACGCCAGATACCTGATGCATTGAAAAGGCTGACATTTGTCAGCCTTTTTTCTTTATCAGCACCGCACTATTTATAGCAGTGCCCGCCAGATCAGCGCGTCTTATCATCACAGAAAGGTGCGTTTAACGTGCAACAGTAACGGGACTGAATTCTACCAGTAACGGGTTGTGATCGGAGGCCCGGGTAACCAGCACCGCTGCTTCACTGACCTTCATATCCCGGTAAAAGACAAAGTCGAGCGGCCGGCCAAACGCTTTACGCCGGTGATCGTCTGTAAACGTCACTTCACGCAGAGACATAGCGCGCGCAAAGCGATAAAGCGCGTTCATGCGTTGACGACTCCATGCATTGAAATCCCCTGCCATTATCACCGGGCCACGGTGATGCTGGATCTGCTCCCCTATGGGCCCCAGCTGCTTACTGTAGACGTCCACACCCAGACTGAAATTGACCGCATGGATGTTCACTACCATCAGCATATCGCCGGTTGGCAGAGGGTATGCGGTGACCAGCGCAGATTTTGCCAGCCGCAGCAGCGGCTCGCGCTCGCGCAGCGGGCAGCAATAGACCGGATGCGCAGAGGCCAGCGTCATCACCCCTGAGGGGTGCTGAGGCAGAACAAAAGCGGGTACCTGATCGGCTGCCAGATAGTTACTGGTGGCAAACCGGATCAGTTCAGGCGTGGTTTGTGCTTCCTGCAGGAGCACCAGATGGGCGTCGCGACCAAAACCCTGCAAGACCGACATCCAGTCAGCACGCTGCTGTTTGAAGATATTCCATACCAGCACCCGCAAGGTGGGATCGGCCGGCAGCGGCTCCCCCGGCGGCAGGCCCTGACCAAGATGCAGCATAGCGCCCGGCGGAAAAATTCTCTCCGCTGGCTGGCCTGCTATATAGCGCATTGCATAGGTTTTCTTTCGCACTTTACCGCCTGGCTGATAACAACAAAGAGTTCACACTGACTGTTATAGGGATTTTAGCGCGGGGTTTCAATTCGTGGTATCGAATGTCGGAATTCGCCTCACAGCAATGCGTCAGAATGCCGGAGGATAAAAAGGGAAAATGAAAAAGCCCTGACTTTAACAGTCAGGGCTTCTCAATATAGTGGCGGAACGGACGGGGCTCGAACCCGCGACCCCCTGCGTGACAGGCAGGTATTCTAACCAACTGAACTACCGCTCCACCGATTCTTTACTGCCCTCAG
>NZ_MAYN01000008.1:2156765-2632891 GCF_001691555.1 Pantoea eucrina
CCGGGTGACAAGCACTAATTTCAACTTTTTTATCACCCGGCTAATGTTTGTGCAAAACCGGTTATTTATGCCTGTTTAATGCGCGCCGGCAGCTCTGCCAGGCTATTTAATACCCAATCTGCTGCTGCCTCACCTTCAGCTGTCACCGCCTGGCCGCTGCGCACCAGCACGCGGGTGCCCACGCCAGCGGCCTGCCCTGCCAGCATATCTTCCAGCTTGTCACCTACCATATAAGAAGCGGCCATATCGATGTTCAGTTCCTGCTGTGCAGAGAGCAGCATGCCGGGCTGAGGTTTGCGACAGTCACAGTTCTGACGATAAGCAGGCACGGCGGCATCCGGCAGATGAGGACAATAGTAGATACCATCCAGATCAATATCGCGATCGGCCAGCGACCAGTCCATCCATTCGGTCAGCTGCATAAAGGTATCTTCCGTATACATCCCGCGGGCAATACCCGACTGGTTGGTCACCAGCACCAGCGCATAGCCCATCTTTTTCAGCGTCTGCAGCGCTTCAATGGTGCCTTCTATAAACTGAAAATTGTCGATCTCATGAACATAACCGTGATCAACATTCAAGGTGCCATCACGATCGAGAAAAATAGCCGGAACTGGGTTCGCCACGTAAATACTCCTGCTGCAATTAATAGTGCTAAGTATTGCATGATTGGGCATAGCGAGAGAATGGCAGATTGCATTACGTCGATTGATTTAGACGTCTGGATGCCTTACCATCCATTCAGCTTTCGTCCAGCTTTGCTGATCGAATATTGATACACCACGGACAACGTCAGACGATAATAATTAACTAATGATTAAACTCGAAAATATCACCAAAGTGTTCCAGCAGGGTTCACGCACAATACAGGCGCTTTCCGGCGTCAGCCTGCATGTGCCGGCGGGACAGATTTATGGCGTCATTGGTTCATCAGGCGCAGGCAAGAGTACGCTGATTCGCTGCGTTAATCTGCTTGAGCGCCCTACTTCCGGTCGCGTGCTGGTTGATGGTCAGGACCTCACTGCACTCTCCTCCGGTCAGCTGACGCTGGCACGCCGTCAGATCGGCATGATTTTTCAGCACTTCAATCTGATGAACTCACGTACGGTGGCAGGCAATGTGGCGCTGCCGCTGGAACTGGGTAACCTGTCACGCGAGCAGATTAAAGCACGCGTCAGCGAGCTGCTGGAACTGGTTGGTCTGAATGATAAGCATGACAGCTGGCCGGCTAACCTCTCTGGCGGGCAAAAGCAGCGTGTGGCTATTGCGCGTGCACTGGCCAGTAACCCCAAAGTGCTGCTGTGCGACGAAGCCACCAGCGCGCTCGATCCGGCTACCACCCGTTCGATACTGGAGCTGCTGAAAGACATTAACCGCCGTCTCGGCATTACTATTCTGCTTATCACCCATGAGATGGATGTGGTTAAGCGCATCTGCGATCAGGTTGCCGTGATCAGTAATGGTGAACTGATTGAAAAAGACAGCGTCAGCGAAGTCTTTTCTCATCCGAAAACGCCGCTGGCACAACAATTTATTCAGTCGACGCTGCATCTGGATATTCCGGAAGATTATCAGGCGCGCATGCGTGCGCAGCCTGCCACGCAAACTGTGCCGCTGCTGCGCCTGGAATTCACCGGTAAATCTGTTGATGCACCGCTGCTGTCGGAAGCCGCGCGTCGCTTTAATGTAAATAACAACATTATCAGCGCGCAGATGGATTACGCAGGCGGAGTCAAGTTCGGCATCATGCTGGCAGAAATGGATGGCAGTGAAACAGATACGCGGGCCGCAATAAGCTGGCTGAAAGAACATCATGTGAAAGTAGAGGTATTAGGTTATGTCTGAAGCGATGCTGTGGTTACTGACGCGCGGCGTCTGGGAAACGCTGATGATGACCTTTGTCTCTGGCTTCTTCGGTTTTGTTATTGGCTTGCCGGTCGGTGTACTGCTGTATGTTACGCGTCCTGGCCAGATTCTGGCCAACAGTGCGCTTTACCGCGTACTCTCTGCTATCGTCAATATCTTCCGGTCAATCCCGTTCATTATATTACTGGTATGGATGATACCGTTTACCCGCGCGATTGTCGGCACCTCTATCGGACTGCAGGCAGCCATTGTCCCGCTGACCGTTGGCGCCGCGCCGTTTATTGCCCGTATGGTTGAAAACACCCTGCTGGAGCTGCCGACTGGCCTGATCGAAGCGTCCCGCGCAATGGGCGCCACGCCGCTGCAGATTGTCCGTAAGGTATTGCTGCCGGAAGCGATGCCGGGCCTGGTTAACGCAGCCACCATCACGCTCATTACGCTGGTTGGCTATTCTGCTATGGGTGGTGCCGTGGGTGCGGGTGGTCTGGGTCAGATTGGCTATCAGTATGGTTATATCGGGTATAACGCTACCGTAATGAATACTGTACTGGTGCTGCTGGTCGTGCTGGTATATCTCATTCAGTTCTGCGGCGATCGCATTGTTCGCGCGGTGTCGCATAAATAAGCCAATAACATCAATACTTCTCTATTAAGGAAAGGATATGTCTTTCACATTTAAAAAGATTGCCGCAGCAGGTGCTCTGATTGGTGCTATTGCTCTGGCCGGATGCGATCAGCAGGCGAAGGATCCCAACCATATCAAGGTGGGCGTGATTGTCGGTGCTGAACAGCAGGTTGCTGAGACTGCCGTTAAAGTGGCTAAAGATAAATATAATCTCGATGTCGAGCTGGTAACGTTCAATGATTACGTTTTACCCAATGAAGCCCTGAGCAAAGGGGACATTGACGTTAACGCTTTCCAGCATAAGCCCTATCTGGATCAGCAGATTAAAGATCGTGGCTATAAACTGGTACCGGTTGGCAACACCTTTGTTTACCCGATTGCCGGCTACTCTAAAAAGATCAAATCGCTGACCGAACTGCAGGATGGTGCGCAGATCGCCATCCCTAACGATCCGACCAACCTGGGCCGTTCTCTGCTGCTGCTGCAGAAAGCGGGCCTGATTAAGCTGAAAGAGGGTGTGGGTCTGCTGCCAACCTCACTGGATATTGTTGAAAACCCGAAGAACCTGAAAATTGTTGAGCTGGAAGCGCCACAGCTGCCGCGCTCACTTGACGATCAGCAGATTGCGCTGGCGGTTATCAACACAACGTATGCCAGCCAGATTGGTCTGACCCCGGCGAAAGATGGCATCTTTGTTGAAGATAAAGATTCTCCATACGTTAACCTGCTGGTAAGCCGTGAAGATAACAAAGACGCGGAGAACGTGAAAAAGTTTGTTGAAGCGTACCAGTCAGACGAAGTCGCTGAGTCCGCAAACAAAATCTTTAACGGCGGTGCGGTTAAAGGCTGGTAAGCCAGCGTATTTCTTCCCCTGAGGGCGGCGCTGGCCGCCCTTTCTATTTCTGCATGTGGCTGCTGACTTGTTATTTGCGGGCGTCCTTGTTTCAATAACGCCACTTTTATTACAGGAGGATGTTGCCATGCGTTTTTTACCGCTCTGCCTGTTGGCGTTGATGCTGACCGGGTGCGTTCGTGAATATCACCCGATAAGCAGTGCTCCGGTCCGTCCGCAGCAGTCATCCGCTCAGCCGCAGCGCAAGCCGGCCCCACGCCCGGCCCCGGTGAAAATCTATACCGACGCAACCGATCTGGTCAGCAATCCTTTCCGCGATCTGGGTGAAGTGTCTGGCGAAGATTGCCAGAGCAGCACGCAGGATTCGCCCCCCAACATCAATACCGCACGCAAACGTCTGCAGATTAAAGCGGCAGGCATGAAAGCCAACGCCGTGCTGCTGCACAAGTGTGAAATTGTGACCAGTACACCAGGCTGCTACCGCCAGGCGATCTGCCAGGGCTCAGCGCTGAAAGTTTCCGGTCAATGAGTGAGTTTGCCGTTACGCAGATTGGCGTGATCCGCTCTCCGTGGAAAGAGAAGTTTGCCGTGCCGCGCCAGCCAGGTCTGGTTCAGGATGGCAGCGGCGAACTGCATCTGCAGGCTCCGTATAACCAGCCGGAAGCCGTACGCGGTCTGGAAGCGTTCAGCCATATCTGGATCCTGTTTATGTTTCATCAGACGATGGCGGGTGGCTGGCGCCCCACTGTCCGTCCGCCACGCCTCGGCGGTAACGCGCGTATGGGCGTATTTGCAACGCGATCAACATTTCGCCCTAACCCGGTGGGTATGTCACTGGTTGAGCTGAAAGGAATTCGCTGTGAGAAGTCGCAGGTTATTCTGCAGCTCGGCAGCCTTGATCTGGTAGATGGCACACCGGTCATTGATATCAAGCCCTACCTGCCGTTTGCCGAGGCGCTGCCCGACGCGCGCGCCGGTTATGCCCAGGCTGCACCTGAAGCAACCATGCCGGTGCGTTTTTCAGCAGTGGCACAGCAGCAGATTCAGCAGCAGGCGCATATGCCTCAGCTGCAGCGTTTTATCACAGAGGTTCTGGCTCAGGATCCGCGTCCCGCCTATCGCAAAGGTGAATCGCTGGATCGTGAATATGCCGCCTGGCTACTCGATTTCAACGTGCGCTGGCGCATTGATGAAGCGGGTACTGAGGTCATTGCCGTGGATCCACGCTAAAACAGGCTTTTGAGCGCTGTTTCTCGCTGGTACACTAACGGCCAGCAACGATCTGCTCTTCTTCTTCCATATAACTGGAATCATAATTAATGCGTACTACTCAATATCTGCTCTCCACCCTTAAGGAGACGCCTTCCGATGCAGAAGTGATCAGCCATCAGCTGATGCTGCGTGCCGGGATGATCCGTAAACTGGCTTCCGGACTCTATACCTGGCTGCCGACCGGGGTTCGCGTGCTGCGAAAAGTTGAAAACATCGTGCGTGAAGAGATGAACAACGCCGGCGCAGTAGAAATCTCTATGCCGGTCGTTCAGCCGGCCGACCTGTGGGAAGAGAGCGGTCGCTGGGAGCAGTATGGCCCGGAGCTGCTGCGCATTAAAGATCGTCACGAACGTCCGTTTGTGCTGGGTCCGACGCACGAAGAGGTGATTACCGATCTGATCCGCAACGAGCTAAGTTCTTATAAGCAGCTGCCGCTGAATCTGTATCAGATTCAGACCAAGTTCCGTGATGAAGTGCGCCCGCGGTTTGGCGTGATGCGTTCGCGGGAATTCATCATGAAAGACGCATACTCCTTCCATACCTCGCAGGCGTCACTGCAGGAAACCTACGATGCGATGTACCGCGCCTACAGTCAGAGCTTTACCCGCATGGGTCTCGACTTCCGCGCAGTGCAGGCGGATACCGGATCTATCGGCGGCAGCGGCTCACATGAATTCCAGGTACTGGCGCAGAGCGGCGAAGATGATGTCATCTTCTCCAGCGAGTCAGACTACGCTGCGAATATTGAAAAAGCTGAAGCGCTGGCGCCAGCTGGCGAGCGTCCGGCGGCGACACAGCCGATGACGCAGTTTGCCACGCCGCATGCTAAAACCATCGCTGAACTGGTTGAGCAGCATCAGATCCCGGTTGAGAAAACCGTTAAGACGCTGATTGTGAAAGCGAGTGAAGAGAGCGGTCATCAGCTGGTCGCCCTGCTGGTGCGTGGCGATCACGAGCTGAATGAGATCAAAGCTGAACACCTTGATATCGTTGCTTCGCCGCTGGAAATGGGCAATGAAGACGCGATCCGTGCCGTAACAGGCGCAGGCTTTGGCTCTATCGGACCGGTCGGCCTGACTATTCCGGTAATTGCAGACCGTACCGTGGCCAAAATGAGCGACTTCTCAGCCGGTGCTAACATTGATGGCCAGCACTTTGCCGGCATCAACTGGGGCCGCGATCTGCCCGAAGCGCGGGTTGAGGATATTCGCAATGTGGTTGAGGGCGATCCGAGTCCGGATGGTAAAGGTGTGCTGCAGATCAAACGGGGTATCGAGGTGGGTCACATTTTCCAGCTTGGCACCAAATATTCTGATGCAATGAAAGCAACCGTTCAGGGTGAAGATGGTCGTAACCAGATCATGACCATGGGTTGCTACGGTATCGGTATTACCCGCGTGGTGGCTGCGGCGATTGAGCAGAACCACGATGAGCGCGGCATTATCTGGCCTGCTGCCCTGGCGCCGTTTGAAGTCGCTATTCTGCCAATGAATATGCATAAATCTTTCCGGGTCCAGCAGCTGGCAGAATCGCTTTACAGCGAACTGCGCGCCCGGGGCATTGACGTTATCCTCGACGATCGTAAAGAGCGTCCGGGCGTTATGTTTGCTGATATGGAGCTGATTGGCGTGCCGCACACCATCGTGATTGGCGATCGCAATCTGGATAACGAAGAGGTTGAGTACAAGTCCCGCTCCGCAAGCGAGAAGCAGATGATCAAACAGCATGAGATCGTCAGCTTCCTGGCAAGCGCACTGAATAAGTAAGGGCAAACGCCTCCTGCGGGAGGCGTTTTTTATCGCACTTTGCCGCGCATCGCTTTTACGCTGCTGCGCCGTGATTTCCCCTCCAGCCGCCGCTCTTTTGACGCGCGCGTGGGCCGCGTCGCGCGGCGCGCTTTTTCCACTGTGGTTAACTCGCGGATCAGATTGATCAGACGCTGCAGCGCGGCCTCACGATTCATCTCCTGACTGCGATACTCCTGCGCTTTAATAATGACCACGCCTTCTGCCGTGATCAGATGATGACTGGCAGCAAGCAGCCGGGTTTTATAAAACTCCGGCAGCGATGAGGCACGGACATCAAACCGCAGGTGAATGGCCGTCGAGGTTTTATTTACGTGTTGTCCCCCCGCCCCCTGGGCGCGGATAGCCGTCAGCTCTATTTCACTCTCCGGGATCTCAACCGTTCGTGACAGCATAATCATCTGCCACCTGCCGGTGCAGGTGACGTTCTGTACTGAATTTTCCTGTTCATCAACTTAACCTTTTGTGCGCCAGCCAGAGTCCGGCAGGCCGTGCCGGCCGCTGTTCTGCCGCTTTTCTTTATGTGTTTCCCCGCTTACCCCGGCTGATTTCCTGGAAACCCCTGTGTTATAGTCGCCAGGCAACCAGGGTATTTATGCTCTGCTGAGGAGGTGCATGTGCAAACGTATTGTGAGTTAGTTCGCCAGAAATATGCTGAAATCGGCAGCGGTGAGCTGGGATATGTGCCCGATGCGCTGATGTGCGCGCTGAAGGCACTCAATGATATTGCCGCTAATTCCGCGCTAAACTCTTCTGTCAGGGATCAGGCAGCCTATGCTGCTGCAAACTTATTGGTGAGCGACTATGTTGACAAATGAAGCTTATAAACCCATCAACTGCGATGACTACGACAACCTGGAACTCGCCTGTACCCGACACTGGATGCTGTCACTGCAGCTGAAAAATGGCGACCAGCTGAAGGCGAAAGCGCGGGATATGGTCTCGCGCAAAAACGTTGAGTATCTTGCGGTTGACCTCTCTGGTGAAACCCGCGAGCTGCGCCTCGATCACATTGCCAGCTTCAGCCATCCTGAACTCGGTACCGTGGTAGTCAGCGAAGACGAGTAGTCTCGTGGCGGGCGGACCCTCTCCGCCCGCGCTTCTTACGGCTTAAGGCCGCTGTAGTAAGCCGCTATATCCTCAATATTGTTATCGCTCAGTCCCGCCACAAACGCTTTCATCACTTCTGCCTGACCGCCGCTGCGCTCACCTTTTTGATAAGCGCGCAGCGCATGCGCCAGATAGGGCGCCTGCTGCCCGGCCAGATGAGGATAGAGCGGCACCGCGCTTTTACCCTCTGCGCCGTGACACGCCATACAGCGGGCCACTTTCTCCGCACCCGCGGCCGCATCCCCTTTAGCCCAGAGCGGCAGCGCGACAAAACATAGCACAGCCGTCAGCCAGTGCCTCATGATACCTTCTCCCCGTCAGGCTGATGCCAGATCGCCTGCCAGCCCCGATCGCTGCAGGCAGCGCCTTCATGGGTAACAAACAGACCCGGCGCACTAATCAGCGTATGGTCATAGTAGATCAATGGAATACGTTCCCGCTGCCAGGGCGGGATCGCCAGCTCCTGCCACAATTTTTTCATTTCGCGCCCGCCCGCCCGTCCCAGCAGATGATAGTAGCCACGCGCCTGAAAGCGAACGTAGACCGTTTCATCCGCCGCGGGCAGGCGCAGCTCCGCGCGTGAGAAGTCAGCCCGCAGCTGACCCAGTCCGGCAGGCAGCAACAGCGGTCGGGTCAGCTGCGGCCAGCAGCACGTCTGATCGCGCAGCGACGGCTGTGGCGGTAACCAGTAAAGCGCGTCGCGATAACGGCGCAGCGTAAATTGTCCCAGCTGCAGCGCCGGCTGTGCATCAGCCCGGCTCGCAATAACCTCGGTATACATACGCTGCAGCGCCGCACGCGATGGCATCGCCCCGCCCTGCCCGGCGATCCAGCGCCGCAGCAGCGCATTACGCCGCGCGTCGCTCATGGTCTGCAGCGGCGGAAAATGCAGTGCACCCTGTGGGGTGATCAGCTGGCTCAGCTCCTGCTGCAGCAGCTCATCCAGCAGCTGCTCCTGCTCTGCACAGAGCGCGGCGCTGCGGGCGCTGGCAGCGCTGAAGTGCGGCCAGCGCTGATGCAGCAGTGGCAGAATCTGCTGACGCAAAAAGTTACGGTCGTAGCGGCTGTCGTGATTACTCTCATCCTCGATCCAGCTGAGCTGGTGCGCAGTCGCCCACTGCTCCAGCTGCTCACGGCTGAGGCTGAGCAGCGGACGCAGATGTTCATGCTCTCCCGCGGTACGCCGCGGTGGCATCGCCGCCAGCCCGGCCGGGCCGCTGCCGCGCTTGAGCGCCAGCAGCAGCGTTTCGCACTGATCGTCCAGATGCTGCGCGGTAAGCAGCTGTTCACCCGGCAGCAGCCGGGCGAACAGCGCCCGATAGCGCTCTCTGCGCGCTGACGCTTCCACGCCGCCCGCCCGGGCATCGACCGTCACCGGTAACACATCACAGCTTATATCCCAGCGCTGACACTGCTGCTGGCAGTGTGCGGCCCACCGGTCGGCGTGCGGACTCAGTCCGTGATGCACGTGCAGCGCCCGCACGCTCAGCTGCGGATGCTGCTGCTGCCAGCAGACCAGCTGATGCAGCAGTACGGTGGAATCCAGCCCGCCGCTGAATGCCACCACATAGCGGCCAGCCGGATTCAGCAGCGCAGCAAGGTGGGAAAAAGACATAGTGCCGTTCCATCTGATGATGCCGCCTGATTGCGGCATCCTGCGGCGGCTATTTTACGCCTGGTAGAGCTCCAGCGGCAAACCATCCGGGTCAGTAAAAAAGGTGCAGGCTTTACCGGTCAGCGCATCGATACGCACGGGTTCGCAGGTCACGCCTTTCTCTGCCAGTGCCGCAACGGACTGCGCGACATCCTCTACGCAAAATGCCAGGTGGCGCAGGCCGCAGGCTTCAGGTGCGGTCACGCGCGGCGGCGGTGAGGGGAATGAGAATAGCTCGATGGTATAAACACCGTGCAGGCCGAGATCGCCTTTCCACGAGTCGCGTTCAGCGCGGTAGTATTCACCCAGCAGGGAAAAGCCCAGCACATCGCAGTAGAACGCTTTGCTGCGCGGGTAGTCAGTGGCAATAATCGCAATGTGATGAATCTGTTTGATCTGCAGCATAGCGGCTCCGGAAAAATTTCTGAGCCGCCAAGCCTACGTGCCGGACGCCAGTGTGAACAGAGGCATTTATCCGAAGTTATGGCTGTGATACGTCACGCAGCACCCGCACCAGATAACGCCCATCCTCTGTCAGCGTGGCACCGTGAATATCCGTTTCAAAACCAGGGTAGTGCCGCCCGATGGTGCAGAGCATCAGCAGAAAGTCGAGCACGGCCCGGCTCTGCCCGGTAATCATCTCTCCCGGCATCACCAGCGGCACGCCCGGCGGATAGGGCAGGATCATGTTGGCGGAGATGCGCCCCACCAGCTCGCGGATATCCACGGTTTCAACCTCGCCTTTCACCTGATGCTGGAATGCCTGATGCGGCGTCATCTTCATTTCAGGCAGCACATCAAAGGCCTTCAGCATCAGCCGCGGCAGATCGTGCTGCAGGATCAGCTGGTGGATCCCCTGCGCCAGCGTCTGGATCCGCATATTGCGATAGAAATCGGGATCTTCCGCATAGAGATCGGGCAGCATATTTTTCACGCGCAGATTGAGATCGTAGGCGCGCTTAAATTCGGTCAGGCCGCGCAGCAGGCTCATGGCGCGGGTTTTGTCGATCCCGATACTGAACAGAAACAGAAGATTGTAAGGCCCGGTTTTCTCTACCACCACACCGCGCTGATCGAGAAATTTCGCCACCAGCGCCGCCGGGATCCCCTCTTCCGCCATCGCGCCCAGTTCGCTCATACCCGGTGTCAGGATCGTGACTTTAATGGGATCGAGATACATATGATCGCGATCGGCCTGCTGAAAGCCGTGCCACGCCTCTTCCCCCGGCTGAATCGGCCAGCATTCTGCCTCATCCACCTGCTCTGGCTGCCAGATATCAAAGAACCAGCCGTCTGACTCTTCACGCAGCCGCTGGATCTCGCGCCGGAAGTGCAGCGCGCGCTCAACCGAACGGTTGATTAACCGCTTGCCCGGATTGCCGCGCAGCATCGCCGCAGCGGTTTCGATGGATGACACAATGCCGTAGCTCGGCGAGGTCGTGGTGTGCATCATATAAGCTTCGTTGAACGTATCGTGGTCGTAGTCGCCTTTGATATGAATCAGCGAGGCCTGTGAAAACGCGGCCAGCAGCTTATGGGTGGATTGGGTTTCATAGATCACTTTGCCCGGGATACGTTCACCGCTCATCCCGCTTTTTCCGCTGTAGATGGGGTGGAAGTTGGTATAGGGCACCCAGGCAGAATCAAAGTGGATCGAAGGCACGTCCAGCGTCTGCTTGATATATTCGGTGTTATAGAGCAGTCCGTCATACGTTGAATTGGTGATCACCGCATGGACCGGCCAGCTGGCACGCGGCGTGTTATCCACTTTATTCTGAATACTGTCCCGGGTAAATTCACGCTGCGGAATGCCGCCCAGAATACCCAGCGCATTGCGGGTCGGCTTGAGCCAGACAGGCACGATATCGCTCATCATCAGCAGATGGGTCAGCGATTTGTGACAGTTGCGGTCTATGATCACCGTACTGCCTGCCGGGGCGGCATACATACCGACGATTTTATTTGAGGTTGAGGTGCCGTTAGTCACCATATAGCTCTGCTCTGCCCCAAAGGTGCGGGCGATATACTCTTCGGCGTCGAGGTGCGGCCCGGTATGGTCGAGCAGCGAACCCAGTTCAGTAACAGAGATAGAGACGTCGGCTTTGAGCGTGTTGGCACCGAAAAAGTCATAAAACAGACTGCCGACCGGGCTTTTCTGGAAAGCGGTGCCGCCCATATGGCCTGGCGTGCAGAAGGTGTACTTGCCCTCTTTGACATACGTAAACAGCGCTTTGGTCAGCGGGGGTAAAATTTTATCGATGTACTCATCGGTGTACTGACGGATATGCAGTGCGATGTCATCCGCGGTGCTCAGCGCATATTCAAAAAACTGCAGCGCCATCCGCATTTCATTAACGCTGACATCCATCTGCGAATGGGTGTTGATAAAGGCGTAGAGCGGCAGTGATTCATTGAGCTGGTTGATGTCGCTGCAGAGCGCCATGCTGTATTCGTCCCAGTCAAATACGACGCCGCACACGCGCGGGTTGTGCTCAATCAGCTTCAGCAGGTCGCTGGCATTGCTGGGATAGACGGTGTGGAAGCCCTGCAGTTTCAGCGCGGCATCCAGTTCGCGGATCGGTTCATCTTTATAGAACGCGCCGTGCGGTCCCATGATCGCAATAATGTTCAATGCTCACCTCCTGTGGTCTTGTGGCACAGAGTAAGGATAGCGAAAAGTGACCGGAGAATGTTCCGGAATCGATGGGCAGACAGCGTGACCGCAAGCGGTACGCCGCCAGCAGGAAAATTCAGGCATAAAAAAAGCGGACCGGAGTCCGCTTTTTTGCTGCAGTGCTTACCTTACGCGTAACCGTAGTTCATCAGGCGCTGGTAGCGGCGATCGAGCAGCTCTTCCGTGCTCAGCCCGTCGAGATCGGCCAGATCGGCCAGCAGCTGCTGCTTCAGAGAAGCGGCCATATCGACCGGACGACGATGTGCGCCACCCAGCGGTTCAGGAACGATGGAATCAATCAGCTTCAGCTCCTGCAGACGCTCAGCAGTGATGCCCATCGCCTCTGCCGCCAGCGGCGCTTTGTCTGCGCTTTTCCACAGAATTGACGCACAGCCTTCCGGTGAGATCACCGAGTAGGTGCTGTACTGCAGCATGTTCACTTTGTCACCCACGCCAATCGCGAGTGCGCCACCGGAGCCGCCCTCACCAATCACGGTGCAGATCACCGGAATTTTCAGACCAGACATCTCACGCAGGTTACGGGCAATCGCTTCAGACTGACCGCGCTCTTCAGCGCCCACGCCCGGATAAGCACCCGGCGTGTCGATAAAGGTGATAAGTGGCATCTTAAAACGCTCTGCCATCTCCATCAGACGCAGCGCTTTACGATAGCCTTCTGGTGCAGGCATACCGAAATTACGGCGAATTTTCTCTTTGGTTTCACGCCCTTTCTGATGACCAATGATCATCACCGGACGACCATCCAGACGCGCGATACCGCCGACAATCGCTTTGTCGTCTGCATAGGCACGATCGCCTGCCAGCTCGTCAAAGTCGTCAAACGCGTTGCGCACGTAGTCCAGCGTATAAGGACGCAGCGGATGACGCGCCAGCTGCGCGACCTGCCATGCACCCAAATCGGAGAAGATTTTACGGGTCAGTTCAACGCTTTTCTCGCGAAGGCGCTGAATCTCTTCATCCAGATTAATATCGTGTTTCTCATCTGAACGGCCAATCGATTTCAGCGAATCGATCTTCGCTTCGAGTTCAGCGATCGGCTGTTCAAAATCCAGGTAATTAAGACTCATAATGTTCCTGTTTTAGTCAAACTCCAGTTCCACCTGCTCCGATCCTACTAACGACCGCAAATCGTTGAGTAAACGATCGCTGGGCGAAATACGCCACGCTGCACCAAAGCGCAGCTTCGCCCGCGCATCTGCTCTCTGATAATAGAGATGTACCGGAATGGTCCCGGAACGATGAGGTTCCAGAGACTGGCGGAGACGGTTTAAAAGCTGGTCATCAATTTGCCTGTCCGTCAGCGAGATAGCAAGTCCGCGCGCATATTTTTCCCGCGCTTCATCAATATCCATCACTTCCCTGGCGGTCATTTTAAGCCCGCCGCTGAAGTCATCAAAGCTGACCTGTCCGCTGACGATCAGGATACGGTCTTTCTCCAGCAGCTGCTGGTACTTATCTAACGCATCGGTAAATAGCATGACCTCCAGACGACCGGAACGATCGTCCAGAGTACAGATACCAATTCGGTTGCCGCGCTTGGTCACCATGACACGGGCGGCAATCACCAGCCCCGCAGCGATGGTCACCTTGCCACGTTCAGTCGGATGCATATCTTTCAGCCGCATCCCGCCGACGTAGCGCTCGATCTCTTTCAGATACTGATTAATCGGGTGCCCGGTGAGATAGAGCCCCAGCGTTTCACGCTCGCCATCCAGCTGCACCTGCTCTGGCCACGGTGTAATTGACGCATACGATTTCTCAACCTGCTCCGGCTCTTCCGCCAGCACGCCAAACATATCCGCCTGCCCAATCGCTTCTGCTTTCGCATGCTGGTCAGCGGCTTTCAGGGCATCGCCCAGGGCGCTCATCAGCGCCGCGCGATGGGGCCCGAGCCGGTCAAACGCGCCAGACATGATGAGCTTTTCCATCACCCGGCGATTGATTTTGCGCGTATCGGTACGGGCGCAGAGATCGAACAGCTCTTTAAAATAGCCGCCCTGATTACGCGCTTCCAGAATCGCTTCGATCGGGCCTTCACCGACGCCTTTAATCGCGCCAATGCCGTAGACAATTTCACCTTCGTCGTTGACGTGGAACGGATAGAGGCCGGCATTGATATCAGGCGGCAATACTTTCAGCCCCATGCGCCAGCACTCATCCACCAGCCCGACCACTTTCTCGGTGTTATCCATATCGGCGGTCATCACCGCAGCCATAAACTCAGCCGGATAGTGCGCTTTCAGCCACAGCGTCTGGTAGGAGACCAGCGCATAGGCTGCGGAGTGTGATTTGTTGAAGCCATAGCCGGCGAACTTCTCTACCAGGTCGAAGATTTTCATCGACAGTTCGCCGTTGATGCCCATGCTCTCAGCGCCATCTTTAAACACTGAGCGCTGCTTCGCCATCTCTTCCGGTTTCTTTTTACCCATCGCACGACGCAGCATGTCGGCGCCGCCGAGCGTATACCCCGCCAGCACCTGGGCGATCTGCATCACCTGTTCCTGGTAGAGAATGATGCCGTAAGTAGGCTCCAGTACCGGCTTCAGACTCTCATGCTGCCACTGGATGTCGGGATAGGAGAGCTCTTCACGGCCATGCTTACGGTCAATGAAGTTATCCACCATGCCGGACTGCAGCGGGCCGGGACGAAACAGCGCCACCAGGGCGATCATATCTTCAAAGCAGTCAGGCTTCAGGCGCTTGATCAGATCTTTCATGCCGCGCGATTCAAGCTGGAATACCGCCGTCGTCTCTGAGCGCTGCAGCATATCGAAGCTTTTTTTGTCATCCAGCGGAATCGCCGCAATGTCGATCGGCGGCAGCCCCTGCTTTTCACGGCGCGGGTTGATCATCTTCAGCGCCCAGTCGATGATGGTCAGCGTACGCAGGCCGAGGAAGTCAAACTTCACCAGCCCGGCATACTCCACATCATTTTTATCAAACTGGGTGACAGGGAACTGGCCGTTTTCGTCGCAGTAAAGCGGGGCAAAATCGGTGATTTTAGTCGGCGCAATAACCACGCCGCCGGCGTGCTTACCGGCGTTTCGTGTGACACCTTCCAGCTTGCGCGCCATGTCGATCAGCGCCCTGACCTCTTCATCAGCATCATAGATCTCAGGCAGCTGCGGCTCAGCCTGAAACGCTTTTTCCAGCGTCATGCCCGGATCGGGCGGCACCAGCTTGGAGATGCGATCGACAAAGCCATAGGGATGGCCCAGCACGCGCCCCACATCCCGGATCACCGCTTTCGCCGCCATGGTCCCGAAGGTGATGATCTGCGAAACCGCTTCCCGGCCATACATCTCGGCGACGTGATCGATCACCTGATCGCGCTTCTCCATGCAGAAGTCGACGTCAAAGTCAGGCATAGAGACACGTTCCGGATTCAGGAAGCGTTCAAACAGCAGGTCAAATTCCAGCGGATCGAGATCGGTGATCTTCAGCGCGTAGGCCACCAGCGAGCCGGCACCGGAACCGCGCCCCGGCCCGACCGGGATCCCGTTATCCTTTGACCACTGGATAAACTCCATCACGATCAGGAAGTAGCCCGGGAAGCCCATCTGGTTGATAACGTTAAGCTCAATCTCCAGACGCTCATCATACGCCGGACGCTTCTGCGCACGCAGCGCCGCATCCGGAAAAAGAAACGCGAGGCGCTCTTCAAGTCCTTCGCGTGATTTCACCACCAGAAACTCTTCGGTGGTCATCTCACCGGTCGGGAACTGCGGCAGAAAATATTCGCCGAGGCGGACGGTAACGTTACAGCGCTTAGCAATCTCTACGCTGTTTTCCAGCGCCTCCGGGATGTCCGAAAACAGCTCGCACATCTCCTCTTCACTGCGCATATATTGCTGAGGACTGTAGTGGCGCGGGCGTTTCGGATCGTCCAGCGTATAGCCGTCGTGGATCGCTACGCGGATTTCATGCGCATCGAAGTCCTCTTCATTGATGAAGCAGACTTCATTGGTTGCGACCACCGGTATCCCTTCCGCTATCGCCAGCTCAACGGCCGCATGCAGATAGCTCTCCTCATCGGCACGTCCGGTGCGGAGCAGTTCAAGATAGTAACGGTCGGGAAAGTGCTGCTGGTAAAAGCTCAGACACTGCGCCACCAGCGCGTTGTTGCCGCGCAGCAGGCTGCGCCCGACATCGCCGCGTCGTCCGCCTGACAGTACAATCAGCCCTTCGCCCAGCTCAATCAGCCAGTCGCGATCGAGGATAGGACCGGCAATGCCGTAGCCGCGCTGATAGGCGCGCGAAATCAGCAGCGTCAGATTCTGATAGCCGGTGTTATTCGCCGCCAGCAGCGTAAGCTGCGTAAGCTCATCGCCCATCAGCTCGCTGGCGACCTGAAAATCAGCGCCGATAATCGGTTTAACGCCGGCACCGTGGGCGCTGCCATAAAAGCGTACCAGCCCGCAAAGGTTGGTGTAGTCCGTGATCGCAATGGCCGGCATACCCAGCGCCGCGGCTTTTTTCACCAGCGGGCCGGTTTTCGCCAGGCCATCGACCATGGAGTAGTCGCTGTGCACGCGCAGATGTATAAAACGAGGTTCAGCCATATCGGTTTCCGGTTAAAACAGCGTCAGGCTTAATAAAGCGGCGCAGGTTGTACTGAGGCCTGCAGTTCAGCATCCAGCAACGCGTTGCGCACCGGCGCAAAACTGCGACGATGATGCGGCGTGGCACCAAACTGTTTGAGTTTCGCCATATGCAGCGCGGTAGGATAACCTTTGTGCTGCGCAAAGCCATATTGCGGAAAGAGGTGATCGAGCTCAGCCATTTCGCGATCGCGCGTCACTTTGGCAATGATCGATGCGGCGCTGATTTCCTGCACCAGACTGTCACCTTTGATCACCGCCTGCGCGGGCATCGCCAGTGCCGGACAGCGGTTGCCATCAATCAGCACAAAATCGGGCGTCAGGTGCAGTCCTGCTACTGCGCGCTGCATCGCCAGCAGGGTGGCATGCAGAATATTAAGCTGGTCGATCTCTTCTGGCTCAGCGCGGCCAAGGCTCCACGCCAGCGCCTTTTCGGTAATTTCATCATACAGCGCCAGACGGCGTTTTTCCGACAGCTTTTTTGAATCGGCCAGGCCGGCAATCGGGTTCGCAGGATCGAGGATCACCGCCGCCGTTACCACGGCACCGACCAGCGGACCGCGTCCTACTTCGTCCACGCCCGCAATACGCTGCGCATCAGGATAGATAAATTCAGCCATGGGCGATCTCCAGTACCGCATCCGCCGCCTGCTCATCGGCGTTCCAGCGGATCTGCTGATGCAGCTGAGTAAAGGTTTCCAGCAGCGCATTGCGCTCGGCACCGGCATGCAGCAGCGGCTCCAGCGCGGCGGCCAGCGTCTGCGGCTGGCACTCATCCTGCAGCAGCTCTTTAACCAGCTCACGACCCGCCAGCAGATTAGGCAGCGAGACATAAGGTGTTTTAACCAGGCGCTTTGCCAGCCAGAACGTGAAGGGTTTCATACGATACCCCACGACCATCGGGCACTTTGCCAGCATACACTCCAGCGCCGCCGTGCCGGACGCCAGAATAGCCGCATCGCTGGCGATCATCGCCTGACGCCCTTTGCCATCCAGCAGGTGCATGGGCAGCTCAGGCGCAACCTCTGCTTTAATCTGTTCAAACTGTGCCCGCCGCTTTGCGTTAACCAGCGGAACCACAATTTCCAGCGCCGGGTAGCGCTGACGCAGCAGCTGCGCCGCACGCAGAAAATCAGCGCTCAGCATCTCAACTTCTGCTCCACGGCTGCCGGGCAGTAAACCCAGGCAGATCGCGTCGTCTGCAATACCCAGCTCGCGACGTGCCGCCTGCTTGTCAGGCTGAAGCGGCATCGCATCGGCCATGGTATGGCCGATAAAACGGCACGGCACGTTAAAGCGATCGTAGAATGCTTTCTCGAATGGCAGAAACGCCAGCACCATATCGGTGTTGCGGCCAATCTTAAAGACACGTTTCTGACGCCATGCCCAGACGGAAGGGCTGACGTAGTGCACGGTACGAATACCGGCACGCTTCAGGTTGCCTTCCAGCGTGATGTTAAAGTCCGGCGCATCAATGCCTACAAACACGTCAGGACGAAGCGCGGTGAAGCGCTGCGTCAGGTCTTTGCGGATGGTCAGCAGGCGCCGCAGACGGCCCAGCACTTCGACAATGCCCATGACCGCCAGCTCTTCCATCTCATACCAGACTTCGCAGCCTTCTGCCTGCATCAGCGGGCCCGCCACGCCAACAAAGCGTGCATCAGGATGACGCGCTTTGAGCGCGCGGATCAGACCGGCACCAAGAATATCGCCGGAGGTTTCTCCGGCGACCAGGGCAATCGTTAAGGGACGCACTGACATGAATTAACGAATCAATCCACGGGTTGAACGGGCGAAGAAATCAAAGAACGGCTGGACTTCGCTGTGCTGCTGCGCCAGCGCCTCAATTTCAGGCTTTACCTCATCCAGCGTTTTACCGCTGCGATAGAGCAGCTTGTAAGCGTTGCGAATGGCATGCAGCGCCTCTTTGCTGAAGCCCCGACGCTTGAGACCTTCAATATTGACGCCAAACGGCGTGGCGTGGTTGCCCTGCGCAATAATGTATGGCGGTATATCCTGCGCCACGCCGGAACAACCGCCAACCATAACGTGAGCGCCGATAGTGCACCACTGATGCACAGCCGTCACGCCGCCGATGATCGCAAAATCATCAACGGTAACATGGCCGCCCAGCGTCACGTTGTTCGCCAGAATACAGCGGCTGCCAATTACGCAGTCGTGTGCAATGTGCGCATTCACCATCAGCAGGTTGTCGCTGCCAACTTTAGTCAGTCCGCCACCCTGCGTGGTGCCGCGATGAATGGTCACGCTCTCGCGGATCCGGTTGCGATCGCCAATTTCGGTGCGGGTAGGCTCACCCGCATATTTCAGATCCTGGTTTACCTCTCCAATAGAGACAAACTGATAGATCTGGTTCTCTTCGCCGATACGCGTATGGCCATTAACCACAACATGTGATTTCAGCACCGTACCAGCGCCAATTTCCACATCAGCACCCACGATACAGAATGGGCCGATATGAACATTTGCACCCAGTACAGCACCCTCTTCAACGATGGCGGTCGGATGGATGGTGGCGGTTGAATCAATCACTAATTATGCCTCCCGGCTACGGGCACACATCATGGTCGCTTCACAGACAATTTTACCATCCACTGTAGCAACGCCTTTAAAACGTGTCAGACCACGACGGGTTTTTTCGAAGGTGACTTCCATGATCATCTGGTCGCCTGGTACTACCGGACGCTTGAAGCGGGCTTCATCGATACCGGCGAAATAGTAGAGCTCGCCAGGTTCCAGCTTGCCGACGCTTTTAAACGCCAGAATACCGGTTGCCTGCGCCATCGCTTCTAAAATCAGAACGCCTGGGAAAATCGGTTTACCAGGGAAATGCCCCTGGAAAAACGGTTCATTAACAGAAACGTTCTTTACCGCACGCAGATATTTGTGCTCTTCAAAATCCAGCACGCGATCCACCAGCAAAAACGGATAGCGGTGCGGCAGCAGTTCTAAAATCTCTTCGATTTTCAGAGTATGCGTTTCAGTAGTCAAAATACTCTTCCTGTCCTAAAAAATCTGATGGCAACAATAACACGGCCTGCACCGATCAAAATGATCTTTCGCAGGCCGCAAATCAGTTCGGTGGCGTACGCTTCCCTGCGCTACCTGCCGCCCTCTGCAAAACTGAAGGGCAAAAGCAGGCAGGCTGCATTGTTATGAAAGCGGGTCGCGCGGATGTGCTTAGCTGTTTTTATCAACTTTGCGTTCGATGGCTTTCAGGCGTTTGCTTATGTCATCGATATTCATCACCAGCGCTGCCGTTTTACGCCAGGCTTTGTTCGGTTGCAGTGGGATCCCTGAGGAGTAAACGCCCGGTTCTGTGATGGGACGCATTACCATGCCCATACCGGTTACGGTTACTTTGTCGCAGATCTCCATATGGCCGTTAATGACGCTGGCGCCGCCAATCATACAGTAACGTCCAATCTTCAGGCTACCGGCCATGATCACACCACCCGCAACGGCTGTATTGTCGCCAATTACAACGTTGTGGGCAATCTGACACTGGTTGTCTATGATAACACCATTGCCGATCAGAGTGTTATCCAGCGCACCGCGATCGATGGTAGTGCAGGCACCAATCTCTGTCCGGTCACCGATGATAACCGTACCAAGCTGAGGGATTTTTACCCAGTTACCACGATCGTTAGCATACCCGAAACCATCCGCGCCAATGACAGTGCCTGACTGAATCAGACAATCCTGACCGATCTGAATCTCATGATAAATCGTCACGTTGGCCCAGAGACGCGTGCCGCTGCCAATCCGGCTCTTTTTCCCGACAAAGCAGCCAGCGCCAATCACGACGTTATCACCCAGCTCTACGCCAGACTCAATAACCGCGTTCGCGCCTACCGAAACATTCTGTCCCAGCGAGGCGGAAGGATCGATCACCGCGCTGGGCGCGATATTCTGCGCGGGCTGCGGCGTGGTGTCCAGCAGTTGTGCCATGCGGGCATAGGTAAGATAAGGGTTTTTCACTACCAGGGCGGCAGTATTGCACCATTCCAGATCCGCTTCCGTCAGCACCACGGCTGACGCCTGAACGCTGGCGAGCTGCTCGCGGTAGCGGCTGTTGGCAAGAAAAGTGATTTGACCAGGGGTGGCGGATTGCATAGAAGCAATGCCGGAGATGACGATATCGCCATCTCCGTGCAATTCTGCATCCAACTGCTGGGCTAAATCAGCCAGTCGAATTGATGACATCAATTATTTAACCTGTTTCAGCACGTCAGCAGTAATGTCTTTCGCATTAGCGGCATACGCTACGGCGTTAGCATCAATCACGACATCGTAACCATCGCTGTCCGCCACTTTCTTCACGGCATCCTGAATGCGGCTCAGCAATTTGTTACGCTCTTCCATCTGGCGACGACGGTTATCCTGCTCGAAAGACTGGGCTTTGCTGGAGAACGCTTCGCGCTGTGACATGATGTCTTTTTCCATGCGGCTACGCTCGCTCGCCTTCATGGTAGAAGCATCACGCTGCAGTCTCTGCATTTTGGTCTGCAGATCGCGCTCCTGGCCCTGCAGCTCAGTTGCGCGGCCTTTGAACTCATTCTCAAGCTGTTTAGCAACGGTCGCACGTTGCGGTAACTGCTGGAAAATGCTGGACACGTTTACCACTGCAATTTTGTCAGCAGCCTGAACGCCAGCGGAAACCGCTAAAGCAAGACCCAGACCTGCGGCACACAACAACTTTTTCACTATAAACTCCTTACCATCAACGTTTGTGTCTGCGACACAGTGTTTGGCTTGCTTAGCGCTTACTGCGCTAAGCCATGCCGTACTTCGCTTCCGCTTCCCTGCTCAGAGCATTACCAGGTTTTACCGATGTTAAACTGGAACTGCTCTGCTTTGTCTCCCTCGACTTTCTTCACCGGCTGGGCATAGGAGAAGACCAGCGGGCCCAGTGGTGACATCCACTGCAGCGCCAGGCCTGCAGAGACGCGAATGTTGTTAGGATCGCTGTAGTCCGGAATATCTGCAGCACGTGTTGCCGCCGTGTTCTGCCAGTTGGTATCCCAGACGGTACCGGCGTCCACAAACAGTGAGGTGCGCACAGAGTTAGCGTACTTCTCACTCAGGAACGGCGTCGGCGTGATCAGCTCCAGGCTGGCAATCGCCATCGCGTTACCCCCCACCGCATCATCTGACTTACAGATCCCGTTTGGATCGGTCAGATTACATGAGGAGGAGCGATCGTTAAGATAAGCAGCTTTCGGACCAATGGTATTGGAACGGAAACCACGTACCGTGCTGGAGCCGCCGGCATAGAAGTTCTCATAGAACGGCATCTCTTTATCCCCGATGCCGTCACCATAGCCCACGCGGCCGCGACCCAGTACTACCCAGGTGCCATCACGGTTCAGCGGCACATACTGCTGGGTATCCAGCGTGGCTTTATAGAACGCGTTGTCTGAACCTGGAATCGTCACCTTACCGTTCAGGTTGGTGCGGTTACCGCGCGTCGGGAAGAAGCCGCGATCCAGCGTATTGTAGGTCCAGCCATAGTTAAAGGTAAAATCATCCGCAGAGAAATCGCCTTTATTATTGAGTCCCTGAGGACGCCCGACCGAATCGAGGTAACGCCACATTGCTACCTGTGGGCGCATATTCGACAGATCGTTATGCACGTAGCCTAAGCCGACGCGCAGCGTGTTGTTCTCATTAACCGGGAAGCCCAGCGTGCCATCAACACCGTAACTCTTGTTGGTGTAGTCTGACAGATCGGCATCGTCCGCTTTAAAGTCGTTGTAGAACAGGCGACCGCCCAGACTCACGCCGTCAACCGTGAAGTACGGATCGGTCAGTGAGAACTCAGCATAGGTCTGATAATCGTTTTTGGTACCGCTGATGCCAACGGTGTTACCGGTGCCGAGCCAGTTGTCCTGGGTAACACCTACCTGGAAGCTGACGCCGCTTTCAGTACCGTAGCCCACACCAAAGTTAAAGGTACCGGTGTTGCGCTCTTTAACTTTGTAGACCACATCAACCTGATCCGGTACGCCCGATACACGCTGCGTATCCACATCGACGGTTTCAAAATAACCGGTGCGGTTCAGACGCTCTTTACCCTGGTCAACCAGATCGCTGCCCAGCCATGCGCCTTCCATCTGACGCATTTCACGGCGCAGTACGGCATCTTTTGAAGTGTCATTGCCTTCAAAACGGACTTTACGCACGTAATAACGATTACCGGCATCAACGTTGATATGCAGCTTAACGGTTTTGTCAGCGTCGTTGATTTCCGGCTGCGTCATGACGCGCGGATAGGCATAGCCATAGCGACCCAGCAGCTTTTTGATATCATCTTCCATCTGCGTCACTTTGGTGCCGTTGTAAAGCTCACCGTTCGGGATTTTGGTCAGATGTTCAATTTCTGCTGAGTGGCCCGCCATGCTGCCGTTCACGATCACGCCAGCAATTTTATACTGGTCGCCTTCGTTGATGTTGACGGTGATGTAGATGCCTTTTTTATCCGGCGTCAGGCTGACCTGTGTAGAGTCGATGTTAAAGCGCGCATAACCGCGATCCAGATAGAAGCTGCGCAGCGTCTCAAGGTCGCCGGCCAGTTTCTGCTTCTGATATTTGCGATCGCCGACCACGTTCCACCACGGCACTTCATCACGCAGCTGGAAGCGGGAGATCAGTTCATCAGAGCTGAACGCTTTGTTGCCCACGATGTTGATCTGCTGAATTTTGGCAGAGACCCCTTCCTGGAAAACAAATTTCAGATCGACACGGTTACGCGGCAGCGGTGTCGCAATCGCTTTTACGCTGGCGGTATATTTACCCACGCTGTAGTAAAAATCTTCCAGTCCCTTCTCGATTGAAGAGAGCGTGGTACGATCCAGCGCTTCACCTACGCGAATGCCTGACGCTTCGAGGTTCTGCTTCAGCTGATCCTCTTTCACCGCCTTGTTACCGGAGAAGGTGATGCTGGCAATAGTCGGACGCTCTTTCACCTGAACAATCAGGGTCGTTCCGTCACGTAAAACCTGCACATCTTCAAAATTGCCGGTGGCAAACAGTGAGCGAATAGTGTTTCTGATATCATCATCATTCACCGTATCACCGACGCGTACCGGCATGCTAAGCAGAGCCGCGCCGACGGCGACTCGCTGGAGACCTTCGAAATGAATGTCGTTCACCACGAAATCGTCTGCACCGTAAACGGTGGCGCTGCTAAACAGCAGCGACGCTATGAGCAACTTTTTCATCGCCATCGTTGTTATGCGTTTTCCTAACACATCCCGCACCTGTTTCCGTCCCGGACGTTACAGGCGAGAGAAATCATTGAAAAGTGCAAGTCCCATTAACAGCACCAGCAAAATTGAGCCGATGCGATAACTGAAGTCCTGAACTCGCTCAGACACCGGTCCCCCTTTGATCTTTTCGATCGCCAGAAAAAGCAGATGCCCACCATCTAAAACCGGTAATGGAAACAGGTTGATGATGCCCAGATTGACGCTAATCAGCGCCAGGAACATCAGATAGTAAATCACCCCGTACTCCGCTGATAAACCCGCACCCTGCGCAATCGAAATCGGGCCGCTCAGGTTATTCAGCTTTACATCACCTGTAATCAACTTACCCAGCATTGACACCGTAAGCTTCATCAGCTGCCAGGTTTTGACCCCTGCCTCACCGATAGCGGCCACCGGTCCATACTGTTTCACCGTTTTATACGCGTCAGGCAGCGGCTGCACGCGCGGAATAACGCCTGCGAACCCCTCATCAGGCTTGCCCGGCTTCGCGGCTGGCGTCAGCGTCAGACGCTGCTGTTCACCCTTTCGCTCAACCTCAAGCTGCAGCGGTTTATCCGGATTATCCCGCACCAGGCTGGCAAAAGCCTGCCACTGCGTTAACGGCTGACCATCGACTTTAACGATCCTGTCGCCCGCTTGCAAACCGGCAGCGCTGGCGGGTGAATTAGCCTGTATTTCTGCCAGCGTGGTTTCAATCTGCGGCCCGCGTGGGCGAATGCCGAGCGCCACCACCGGATCCTGCTTATCTGGCTCAAACTGCCAGTCGCGCAGATCAACCCGCTTCTGCTGCGTGACGCTTTCGCCAAACTGAGACACTGTCAGCGTGGTACTCTCATCGCCGATTTTCCCAATCAGGGCCATGCGCACAGCATCCCAGTCAGGCGTTTCGATACCGTCAACTGCGTTAAGTTCCATGCCAGACTGAATTTGCGCTTCCGCCGCAACGGAGCCGCTCACAATTTCGCCAACCACCGGCCGTACGCCGGGCACGCCGTGCATAAAGACCAGCCAGTAAGCGAAAATAGCGAAGAGGAAATTGGCAACCGGACCTGCGGCGATGACAGCTGCACGCTGCAGCACAGTTTTGTTGTTAAACGCTTCGTGACGGCGCTCAGCGGGAACGCTCTCTACACGCTCATCCAGCATTTTGACGTAGCCGCCAAGCGGGATCAGCGCAATCACATACTCTGTCCCCTGCCGGTCAGTACGTCGCCAGAGGGCTTTACCGAAACCGATAGAAAAGCGCTCGACATAGATGCCACAGCGCCGCGCCACCCAGAAGTGGCCAAACTCATGCACGGTGATCAGCACGCCCAGTGCGACGATAAAAGCAGCAAAACTCCAGAGAATGCTTAACATAGTTGCTGCTCCTAGAGGGTATGAAACACCAGCAGCAGCAGGCAGGCAAACACCGGCACGGCTGCTGTCAGGCTATCGATACGATCGAGGATACCGCCGTGGCCGGGGATAAGATTTCCACTGTCTTTGATGCCCGCTTCACGCTTGAACATGCTTTCTGTGAGATCGCCCAGTACGGAGGCAAGCGTGGCAACAACGGCACAGGCAATCAGCGTACCCGGCGCCACCGTCAGCGGAGCCAGCAGCGCAAACAGCCAGGCGATGATAGCCGAGGAGAGCAGTCCGCCAAAGAAACCTTCCCAGGTTTTACCCGGTGAGACTTTAGGTGCCAGCTTGTTTTTGCCGAACAGACGACCAAACATATAGGCACCCGAGTCCGCGCCCCAGACCAGCAGCATAACGAACAGGAGCCACCAGGCGCCGGCAAAGTGATCGGTGTCGTAGTGATACTGGCGCAGGGCGATCATGCCCCAGAAAAACGGCACAATGGTCAGCACACCAAATAGCAGACGTAGCGGGCGCGAGCCGCGCCATAGCGCGGCAGAGGCGGGATAGAACAGCACCAGGAATAGCGCAACGATCCACCAGCCAAGTGCCGCCCAGAGCGAGCTTTCCAGCTGAGGCTGGTGCGCATCGTGTGAATAGGACGGTAAGGTAAACAGCATCGCTGACAGCAGCAGACCACAGAGCAGTGCCAGCCAGACGCGCTGCTGACGGGTAGCCATGCCAGACAGCTGCCCCCACTCCCAGGCGGCAAGCATGCAGATAGCAATCGTGGTAATCGCGAAACCAGACAGCGGTAACCAGAATAGCGCAGCGATCACCAGCGGAATCAAAATAAACGCGGTGATCAGACGAGACTTCAGCAAAGGTTACCCCCAGGTAGCTCAGGCGCCGCCTGGTGCAGCGCCGCCATAGCGTCGCTCCCGCAGAGAGAATGCATTCAGTGCACCTTCAAAAACATGTTCATCAAAATCAGGCCAAAGAACATCGGTAAACCAGAACTCAGCATAGGCTATCTGCCACAGCAGGAAGTTGCTGATTCGATGCTCTCCCCCGGTCCTTATCACTAAATCCACCGGCGCCAGCTCCTGCATACAGAGGTAGGGAGCAAGGCTTTCTTCGGTTATCTGGTCAGGACGCAGTAGCCCTTCCTGAACCTGTTCGGCCAGTTTCCTGGCACCCTGGATAATATCCCAACGGCCACCATAGTTGGCAGCAATGTTGAGGGTCAGTCCATTATTTTGTTGAGTCAGTTCCTCGGCGCGGCGAATGCGTTCCTGAATACGACCAGAAAAACGACTGATATCACCAATAATGCGCAGACGCACATTATGTTTATGCAGGCTCTTTACTTCACTGTCGAGAGCCCAGATAAATAATTCCATCAACGCCGTCACTTCCTGCGGCGGTCGGCTCCAGTTTTCACTGCTGAACGCATAGAGCGTTAACGCTTCCAGCTTGTGACTGACCGCAAAGCTGACGGCACGGCGAACCGATTTTACCCCGGCTTTGTGGCCTGAAATACGCAGTTTGCCCTGATTTTTTGCCCAGCGACCATTACCATCCATAATGATGGCCACGTGACGTGGTGTGCAGTACGACCCGTCATCGATTGTATTGTGATTGTTGGACGACATAACGCGTAATAATTCCTTTCATCAGAAATGCTGTGTTTTCTGAATACATTGCGCCTGCGGCAAAGGCCGGCTCGTAAGCCGGATGACATCGAAACAATGTCGTGCCGTAAAACGCGAGCGACTATACCATTTTCAGCCAGAGCGAACAAATAGCGGGGCTATCAGCCAGCCAGAGAGACGCGTGACAGCAATGCCGTTGCACGCTGCCGCGCCAGCCGATCGATTTCCAGCACATCATCAATACTGGCGGGCTCCGGACAACTGAGCGTCCCCAGTACTTCGCTGTTGAGGGCGGCAATATCGGTAAAGCGAATCTGATGCTGCAGAAACGCTGCTACCGCGATTTCATTTGCTGCATTCAGCGTCGTCGTGGCCGCCTGCCCTGCAGTACACGCATCAATTGCCAGCTTCAGGCAGGGATAGCGCACGTAATCGGGTTCAGCAAACGTCAGTGCTTTCATTCGGGTGAAATCAAGCGGCGTAACGCCAGCGGCGATGCGTGCAGGCCATGCCATGCTGTGAGCAATCGGTGTGCGCATATCAGGCGAGCCCAGCTGCGCCAGCACGCTGCCGTCACAATAACGCACCATAGAGTGGATCACCGACTGCGGGTGCAGGATGACCTCCATTTGCGCGTCAGTGGCGTTGAACAACCAGCGGGCTTCAATGTATTCAAGACCTTTATTCATCATAGTGGCCGAATCAACGGAAATTTTGCGCCCCATCGACCAGTTCGGATGCGCACAGGCCTGATCCGGCGACATTGTAGCCAGATCTGCCAGTGGCGTGTCACGAAAAGGACCACCCGATCCCGTAAGGAGAATCGAGTCGATCCCGTTCTCCCGCAGATCAGCGTACCCCAACTGATGCTGTATGGAAGCGGGCAAACTCTGAAAAATGGCATTATGCTCGCTATCAACCGGCAGCAGCTGCGCCTGATGCTGACGCACCGCCTCCATAAACAAGCGGCCGCATGTGACAAGTGACTCTTTGTTGGCCAGCAGTACGGTTTTCCCGGCATGAATTGCTGCCAGCGTCGGCTGCAGGCCCGATGCGCCGACAATCGCCGCCATCACCTGATCAACATCATCCAGCGCCGCCAGCTCGCAGGCTGCCTGAACGCCGGAGAGCACTTCGGTATCAACGTTGAGTGCTTTCAGTCGCTCACGCAGGTCGGCAGCGGCAGTCTCATCAGACATCGCTGCATAGCGCGGCCGGAACTGGTGACACTGCTCAGCCATCAGCGCGGCATTCTGCCCTGCTACCAGCGCAGTGACCTGATAAAGTTCAGGATTCGCGGCCACAACCGCCAGTGTACTGGTGCCAATTGAGCCGGTGGATCCCAGAAGGGTTAATCGCTTCATCATGCTATCCCTGTGAAGTCATCATGGGTGCCCGCAACGGCGCCAGGCACAATGTAAAACGCCGCCAGAGTGCATTCGGTACGAATACGGCTCTGAACGGCGTTTTATATCTGTTACAGGCAGGCAATCACCTGCCTCCAGCAGATACAGACCGGGCTGACAGACTCAGAAGTCCATCAGCTCCTTCTCTTTTTCAGCCAGCGCAGCATCAACGTGCTTGATGTGAAGGTCGGTCATTTTCTGGATTTCATCCTGTGAACGACGTTCGTCATCTTCGCTGATCTCTTTATCTTTCAGCAGCGCTTTAATCTTATCGTTGGCGTCACGGCGAACGTTACGCACGGAAACACGTCCCTGCTCTGCTTCGCCACGTACGATTTTGATCAGATCTTTACGACGCTCTTCTGTCAGCGCTGGCAGCGGAACACGGATATCGGTACCGGCTGAACTTGGATTCAGGCCGAGATCAGACGTCATGATCGCTTTTTCAACGGCCGGGCCCAGAGAGCGGTCAAACACGTTGATTTTCAGCGTACGGGAATCTTCTACCGTCACGCTGGCGAGCTGACGCAGTGGCGTAGGTGTACCATAATATTCCACCACAATGCCGTCGAGCAGTGAAGGTGAAGCACGGCCGGTACGCACTTTGCTGATGGTGCTTTTGAATGCTTCCACGCACTTATCCATGCGTGTGTCGGCATCTTTTTTAATATCGTTAATCACGTTAAAACCCTTGGATTCGGTTTGACCTGGCCATTTCCGCACGCGTCGGAACTGGTATCGATAAACATCGATCATCCTGCTACCTGCTGCTGACGCATAAGCCGCCTGCAACAGCGATTATGTCAGGTAGTGGCGCAGCGTCAGGCACTGCGCTATCAGAATATACCTTATTTTACCTTGCATCGGATATTAATGCGTAATCAGGGTGCCTTCTTTTTCACCCATCACCACGCGACGCAGTGCACCAGGCTTGTTCATATTGAAGACGCGAATCGGCAGCGCGTGGTCGCGCGCCAGCGTAAAGGCGGCCAGATCCATAACTTTAAGCTCTTTTTCCAGCACTTCAGCGTAGCTGAGCTGATCGTACAGCGTCGCGTCCGGGTTTTTAACCGGATCGGCTGAGTAGACGCCGTCTACTTTCGTCGCCTTCAATACGACGTCCGCTTCAATTTCAATGCCGCGCAGGCAGGCCGCAGAATCGGTAGTAAAGAACGGGTTGCCGGTACCCGCAGAGAAGATCACCACGCGGTTATTACGCAGCAGGCTGATCGCTTCGGCCCAGCTGTAGTTATCACAGACGCCGTTAAGCGGGATGGCAGACATCAGGCGTGCGTTCACATAGGCGCGGTGCAGCGCATCACGCATCGCCAGGCCGTTCATGACGGTCGCCAGCATGCCCATGTGGTCGCCGACTACGCGGTTCATGCCTGCCTGAGCCAGACCTGCGCCGCGGAACAGGTTGCCACCACCAATCACCACACCTACCTGGATGCCCAGCTCAACCAGCTCCTTCACCTCTTGCGCCATGCGGTCAAGCACGCTCGCGTCGATACCAAAACCTTCGGCACCCTGCAGGGCCTCGCCGCTCAGTTTCAGTAAGATACGTTGGTATACAGGTTTTGCGTTGGTCGCCATGGTCAATTCTTCCTGGAGGATAAGATGAATGAGAAGTTAAATCTGGTGAATCATCCGCTTAGCGCGTCAAAAAAGCTATTGGGATGAGACTGAAAATCACTGCGTCAAAACGCAGACAAAAAAGAACCGCCTCGCGGCGGTTCCGGTCATTCATTAAGACTGTTTGGACATTGCAGCCACTTCAGCTGCAAAGTCGGTTTCAACTTTCTCAATGCCTTCGCCCACTTCAAAGCGGATGAAGTTGATGACGTCTGCGCCTTTCTCTTTCAGCGCCTGACCAACAGTTTTGCTTGGGTCAATAACGAAAGCCTGACCAGTCAGAGAGACTTCGCCGGTGAATTTCTTCATGCGGCCTTCAACCATCTTCTCTGCGATCTCTTTTGGCTTACCAGACTGCATCGCGATATCCAGCTGTACCTGGTACTCTTTCTCAACCACATCAGCAGAAACATCTTCTGGCTTAACGAATTCTGGCTTGCTCGCCGCAACGTGCATTGCGATCTGCTTGCTCAGCTCTTCATCAGCAGCAGTGGTAGAAACCAGAACGCCGATACGCGCGCCGTGCTGATAGCTGTTCAGCTGAGCACCTTCCAGTACTGCTACACGACGGATATTGATGTTCTCACCAATTTTAGCAACCAGTGCAACACGCTCTTCTTCGAACTGTGCTTTCAGCGCTTCAACGTCGGTGATTTTGCCGGCAGTTGCCGCATCCAGAACTTTGTCAGCAAACGCCTGGAAACCGCCATCTTTAGCAACGAAGTCAGTCTGGCAGTTAACTTCCAGAATCACGCCGTAGCCTTCAACGATTTTGGTTTTGATCACGCCGTCAGCTGCAACGTTACCCGCTTTTTTCGCAGCTTTGATTGCGCCAGACTTACGCATGTTTTCAATTGCCAGCTCGATGTCGCCGTTCGCTTCAGTCAGCGCTTTTTTGCAGTCCATCATGCCTGCGCCAGTACGCTCACGCAGTTCTTTTACCAATGCAGCGGTAATTTCAGCCATTCCAGAATCCTCGGTTCGTTTCCGGGTGCGTGGGCACGCGCAGAAACCTGTTGCGGAAAATTTACTCTGCCCCGCCAGCCCGTAACAGGGAGCGCGACAGACGGAGATAAATAAAAGGGGCCTGTGCGGCCCCTTATACAGATAACATCTGATGTCTAAGGGCTCTCAGAAAGAGCAATCCTTATTAAGCGTTTTCTAAAGACGCGTCTTCAGCCTGCTCAGCCAGATCCTGTGAACGGCCTTCGCGCACGGTAGTGGCAACAGCAGTCAGGTACAGGCTTACAGCACGGATCGCATCGTCGTTACCAGGGATAACGAAATCAACGCCATCTGGATCAGAGTTGGTATCAACGATAGCAAATACCGGGATACCCAGGTTGTTTGCTTCTTTGATTGCGATGTGTTCGTGGTCAGCATCAACAACAAACAGCGCATCTGGCAGACCGCCCATGTCTTTGATACCACCCAGGCTGTTTTCCAGCTTGGCCAGCTCACGAGCACGCATCAGTGCTTCTTTCTTGGTCAGTTTGTCGAACGTGCCGTCCTGAGACTGAGTTTCCAGATCTTTCAGACGTTTGATTGACTGACGAACGGTTTTCCAGTTAGTAAGCATACCACCTAACCAGCGGTGGTTAACGAAGAACTGGTCGCAGCTCAGAGCTGACTCTTTTACCGCTTCAGCAGCAGCGCGCTTGGTACCAACGATCAGGATTTTACCTTTGCGAGAAGAGATCTTCTGCAGCTCAGCCAGAGCGTCGTTGAACATTGGTACAGTTTTCTCAAGGTTGATGATGTGAACCTTGTTACGTGCACCAAAAATGAATGGCTTCATTTTTGGGTTCCAGTAACGGGTCTGGTGACCGAAGTGAACACCAGCCTTGAGCATGTCGCGCATGGAAACAGTTGCCATGATTACCTCTAAAGTATGTTTGGGGTTGGGCCTCCATGTATCCCATACGACCGACCTCTTTCAAGGCACCCCGGCGTATGTGTCGATACATGTGTGTTTTAGTACACATAATGAGATTTATGCGCTTCCTGCCGTCTCGCATTCGCAAGGCAGCAGAGAATCGTCGGCGCGCTTTATACCATAACAGGTATAAATACGCCAGCGGTTGTTAGCGCAAAACGTGTGCGGCAATCCCGATTTGGCAGCCCATTTGCTGCCTGCTAACATGACTGCCACAGAACTCATTATTGTCGAAAATTTCGGCGATTGCGGAAAAATTCATGGCTATCTCAATTAAAACTCCTGACGAAATCGAAAAAATGCGCGTGGCGGGCCGTCTGGCTGCTGAAGTGCTGGAAATGATCGCCCCTCACGTTGTGCCGGGTGTGACCACCGGTGAGCTTGATCGCCTCTGCCACGAGCACATTACGCAGAAGCAGCAGGCGGTTTCTGCCTGTCTGGGCTATCACGGCTTCCCTAAATCGGTCTGCATCTCGGTAAACGAAGTGGTGTGCCACGGTATTCCCAGCGACGACCGCGTTCTGAAAGATGGCGATATCGTGAACGTCGATGTCACCGTCATCAAAGATGAGTATCACGGCGACACCTCAAAGATGTTTATCGTCGGCAAGCCCACTATCCTCGGCGAGCGCCTCTGCCGCGTGACGCAGGAGAGCCTCTATATCGCTCTGCGTCTCGTGAAGCCGGGCATCCGCCTGCGTGAGCTGGGACGTGCGATTCAGCAATACGTTGAGGCGCAGGATTTCTCTGTGGTGCGTGAATATTGCGGTCACGGGATCGGCAAAGGCTTTCATGAAGAGCCGCAGGTGCTGCACTATGACGCCGACGACAGCGGCGTGGTGCTGCAGGCCGGCATGACGTTTACCGTGGAGCCGATGGTCAACGCAGGCGATTACCGCATCCGCACTATGAAGGATGGCTGGACGGTGAAAACCAAAGATCGCAGCTTGTCCGCGCAGTATGAGCATACTATTGTGGTGACGGAAACTGGCTGTGAGATTCTGACGCTGCGTGAGGATGACACCATTCCGGCGCGGCTGGAAAACGTATAATCCTCTCTCTGCTACACACCGAGCCGGCTTAATGCCGGCTTTTTAATGCGCGAAGGGGCATGTTGATGAGCGGTAACGTGACCGAGGCAGTACACAAAATTCTCACCGATTCACCTGCCGGCTGGGCCGACGACGCCCTGACGCGTGAGCAGCTGAAAGCCGCGCTGGAACAGTTTCAGCACGCGCTGAGCCTCGCTTTTGATGCCGGCAGCGATGTGGAGTCGCTGATCGATACGCGCACGCTATTTATCGATCGCCTGCTGCGACGACTGTGGCGTTTTTTTGGTTTTGATACGCTAAGCGATATGGCGCTGGTGGCGGTAGGCGGCTATGGTCGTGGCGAGCTGCATCCGCTGTCAGACATCGACATTCTGATCCTCAGTCGTCAGCCGCTCAATGAAGCAGCCGCGCAGCGCACCTCTGAACTGATCACGCTGATGTGGGACCTGCGGCTTGAAGTGGGACACAGCGTGCGCACGCTTGAGGAGTGCCTGCTTGAGGGGTTATCCGATCTCACCGTGGCGACCAACCTGATTGAGTCGCGTATGCTGACCGGCGACGTCGCGCTGTTTCTTGAACTGCAGAAAAATATTTTCAGCGAAGGCTTCTGGCCCTCGTCACGTTTTTTCGCTGCCAAAATTGAAGAGCAGCAGGAGCGTCATCAGCGCTACCACGGCACCAGTTACAATCTCGAACCCGATATCAAAAGCAGTCCGGGCGGCCTGCGCGATATTCATACGCTGCAGTGGGTGGCGCGTCGCCATTTTGGTGCCACCACGATGGATGAGATGATGGGCTTTGGCTTTCTGACCGAAGCGGAACGCAATGAAATCAACGAGTGTCAGGAATTTCTCTGGCGTATCCGTTTCGCGCTGCATCTGACGCTGCCGCGCTATGACAACCGCCTGCTTTTTGATCGGCAGCTGACCGTAGCGCATCGCCTCAGCTACTCCGGCGAAGGCAATGAGCCGGTTGAGCGCATGATGAAAGATTTCTACCGCGTAACGCGCCGCATCAGCGAGCTGAACCAGATGCTGCTGCAGCTGTTTGATGAAGCGATTCTTGCGCTGCCAGCGACCGAAAAGCCACGCGCGCTGGATGATGATTTTCAGCTACGCGGCGATCTGATCGACCTGCGCGATCCGGATCTGTTTCAGCGCGAGCCGCAGGCCATTATGCGCATGTTTTATGTCATGGTACGCAACGCCTCGATTAGCGGGATCTACTCAACCACCCTGCGCCAGCTGCGCCATGCGCGCCGCCATCTGCAGCAGCCGCTGTGCCAGATTGCTGAGGCGCGACGCACCTTTATGGCGATTCTGCGCCATCCCGGCGCGGTTAAACGCGCGCTGCTGCCAATGCATCGTCATAGCGTACTCTCCGCCTATACGCCGCTATGGGGCAACGTGGTGGGGCAGATGCAGTTTGACCTGTTTCACGCCTATACGGTGGATGAGCACACGATTCGCGTGCTGCAGAAGCTGGAAAGTTTTGCCGATGAGAGCACCCGGCCAAAGCATCCGCTGTGTGTGGAACTCTGGCCCCGCCTGCCGCAGCCGGAGCTGCTGCTGATGGCAGCGCTGCTCCATGATATTGCCAAAGGCCGCAACGGCGATCACTCAATCCTGGGCGCGCAGGATGCGCTGGAGTTTGCTGAGCTGCACAACCTCAACTCCCGTGAAACCCAGTTAGTGGCCTGGCTGGTACGTCATCATCTGCTGATGTCAGTCACGGCTCAGCGCCGCGATATTCAGGACCCGACGGTGATCCAGCAGTTCGCCGAGGTAATGCAGAATGAGAGCCGCCTGCGCTATCTCGTCTGCCTCACCGTCTCTGATATCTGCGCCACTAATGAGAGTTTGTGGAACAGCTGGAAGCAGAGCCTGCTGCGCGAGCTGTTTTTTGCTACCGAGAAGCAGCTGCGACGCGGCATGGAAAATAGCCCGGATCTGCGCGAGCGGGTGCGCCACCATCGTCTGCAGGCGCTGGCGCTGCTGCGCATGGAGAACCTTAATGAAGAGCGGCTGCACCATATCTGGAGCCGCTGCCGCGCCGACTATTTTCTGCGCCATACGCCTAATCAGCTGGCGTGGCATGCCCGTCATCTGATTGACCATGACCTCAGCCAGCCGCTGGTGCTGGTCAGCCCGCAGGCGACGCGCGGCGGCACGGAAATTTTTATCTGGAGCCCGGATCGCCCCTATCTGTTTGCTGCCGTAGCGGGTGAACTCGATCGCCGTAATCTGAGCGTGCACGATGCGCAGATTTTCACCAGCCGCGACGGCATGGCAATGGACACCTTTATCGTTCTTGAGCCGGATGGCAGCCCGCTGTCACCCGATCGCCACCCGCTGATTATTCAGGCATTGCAGCAGGCGATTACGCAGCAGGAGTGGGTGCCGCCGCGCACCCGACGCCAGTCTGCCCGCCTGAAACATTTCAGCGTGGATACCGAGGTGAAATTTTTGCCGACCCACACTGACCGGCGCAGTTATCTGGAGCTGATCGCGCTCGATCAGCCGGGTCTGCTGGCCCGGGTGGGCGAAGTGTTTGCCGATCTTGGCGTATCGCTGCACGGCGCGCGCATCAGCACCATTGGCGAACGGGTCGAGGATCTCTTTATCCTTGCCAACAGCGAACGGCGTGCGCTGAATGCAGAAATGCGTGATGTGTTACAACAACGGTTGACAGAGGCCCTTAATCCAAACGATAAAGTGTCCTGAATCACACTGCACAGATAAATTGAATCCTGTCCGGACACGTCCGGGCATCCGTATGACAGACTCAGGAAATAGCTATGCAACAGTTACAGAGCGTTATTGAATCCGCCTTTGAGCGCCGTGCTGACATCACGCCCGCCAGCGTCGACAGTGCCACCCGTGATGCGATCAATCAGGTGATTGACCTGCTGGATAGCGGCGAGCTGCGCGTCTCTGAAAAAATCGATGGCGAATGGGTAACGCATCAGTGGCTGAAAAAAGCGGTGCTGCTGTCGTTTCGCATTAATGACAATCAGGTTATGGAAGGGGCTGAAACCCGCTTCTATGACAAAGTCCCGATGAAATTTGCCGGCTGGGATGACGCGCGTTTCAAAGCGGCAGGTTTCCGTGTAGTGCCGCCTGCGGCCGTGCGCCAGGGCGCTTATATTGCGCGTAACACCGTGCTGATGCCCTCTTACGTCAACATTGGGGCTTTTGTTGATGAAGGCACCATGGTTGATACCTGGGCCACCGTGGGCTCGTGTGCTCAGATTGGCAAAAACGTGCATCTTTCCGGCGGCGTGGGTATCGGCGGTGTGCTGGAGCCACTGCAGGCTAACCCGACCATCATTGAAGATAACTGCTTTATCGGCGCGCGCTCTGAAATCGTTGAGGGTGTGATTGTCGAAGAGGGCTCGGTGATCTCGATGGGCGTTTACATCGGGCAGAGCACTAAAATTTACGACCGTGAAACCGGTGAAGTGCACTATGGTCGCGTTCCGGCCGGTTCAGTGGTGGTCTCTGGCAACCTGCCGTCGAAAGATGGCAGCTACAGCCTCTACTGCGCGGTAATCGTGAAAAAAGTGGATGCTAAAACGCTGAGCAAAACGGGTATCAACGAACTGCTGCGTACCATCGATTAACCTCCCGGCGTTATTCTTCTTCTGATGACGGTACCGGAAACAGTGCCGTCATTTTTTCTTTACAGCCTGCCTGATATAACCTGTTTTGCGCCGCAAATTAACTGGTGCGTTTACTTTTCAAACAGTTCATAATCCGCGCCAGTTAATGCCGGACGCGCACTGTCTGACCCGGTTTTTCGTCTAAAGTTTATAAGTATGCCGTAAGCGTTCCGGATCCAGCCTGGAACGATTGATGACATGTCTGCGCGCTCACTCACTCTCAGAGGGAATTTAAACGCCATGTATGACAACCTGAAAAGCTTAGGTATCAGCAATCCTGAAGACATCGATCGTTACAGTCTGCGTCAGGAAGCGAACAATGACATCCTGAAAATCTATTTCCGCAAAGATAAAGGTGAGTTTTTCGCCAAGAGCGTGAAATTCAAATATCCGCGCCAGCGCAAAACCGTGGTGGCCGAGCATAACGGTCAGGGTTTCCGTGAAATTCAGGAGATCAGCCCTAACCTGCGGTATGTTATCGATGAGCTGGATCAGATTTGCCAGCGCGATCGGGTTGAAGTGGATCTGAAGCGCAAGATCCTCGACGATCTGCGCCATCTGGAGAGCGTGGTCTCAAATAAGATCGCTGAAATTGAATCCGATCTCGATCAGCTGACCCGCAACAGTCGCTGATCGGTTTACTGACCGCTTTCAGGCCAGCGCAGCTGGCCTTTTTTATGCCTGTTCATCCAGCTGCAGCGCCACATACAGCAGCAGCCGATCGTCAAAATTACCGAGATCCAGCCCGGTCAGCTCTGAAATCCGGTTCAGGCGATACTCCAGCGTATTGCGATGAATAAACAGCGCGCGTGCCGTGGCGCCAGGCTGTACGTTATGGCTGAACCAGGCAAGCAGCGTTCGCCGCAATAAACCGTTGGTATCGATGCTTCTGAGTTTTTCCAGCGGGCGTGCCAGTTCACCGGCCTGCCAGCCGCCACGCAGGCTGTCGAGCAGTACCGGCAGCACCAGATCCTGATAAAAAAAACTGCGCTGCTCCGGCATACGCTGCTTACCCACTGACATAGTGGTGCGGGCTGTACGCCACGAGCGCGCAATGCCGCCCGGACCCGGAAAATAATTGCCCAGCGCAATCCGCATGCGCACCTGGCCGCTTTCTCGCATGCGCTGCAGCAGCTGGTCAACGCGCCGGCGGTGATCGTCGTGATCGTAACGGCCGTGAGCGTTCAGCGCAGGTTTCAGTACCACCATCTCCGTCAGTGATACAATGGCGATCAGGTTATCGCGATCCGGTGTGGTAAGCAGCGTTTGCAGCTGCTGCAGCTCTGACATTGCGCTGTCCACACCGAGCTGGCCGCTATCCACTTCCACCACCGCCACCACGCGTGGCTGGTTAAGATCGATGCCCAGCCGCTGCGCCCATTCGTTCAGGGTTGGCGAGAGCGTGTCACTGCGGATCAGGTTGAGCACCAGCTCTTCACGCAGGCGGCTATCCTGCGCCAGCAAATGCAGCAGCCGCGCCTGCTCCAGCATCATCTCTGCCGTCATGCAGACCAGTTCACCATAGTGCCGCAGGGCAGCAGGTTCTCCGGTCAGCCCGATAACGCCCACAATACTGCCTTCAATACGCAACGGCAGGTTGATGCCAGGCCGCACACCGTGCAGATGCTTGGCTACCGCTTCATCGATATCCACTACCCTGCCCTGCGACAGTACCAGCAGCGCGCCCTCATGCAGCTCGCCGATACGTTCACGGTCGCCGCTGCCGATGATGCGCCCGCGCGCGTCCATCACATTGACATTGCTGTCGATAATTTTCATGGTGCGCGCAACGATATCCTGCGCCAGACGCGCATCAAGATGAGAAGTTGCCATGGATCACTTCCTGAGCAAGAGGCAAACCGACAGAATACGCATCCTGATGGCTGCTGACATTGTGCAATTGCACATAGTGGCGGAGAGATTGCGGGAAATGTTACCGGGCGCACAAAAGAAAAAAGGCGAGCCGCAGCCCGCCCTGTTTATGCACCGGGAATTACTGCATCAGCAGATAAAGCGACGCGTCGCCGCGCAGAATGTTGAGCGCCAGTACAGGCGGTTTCGTGTCGAGGATTTTACGCAGTTCGCCCAGGTTGCTGATCGCCTGCTGGTTAACCCCGAGGATGATATCACCTTTCTTCAGGCCGATACGTGCGGCCGCGCTGCCTGCCTTCACGCTGTCAACGCGCACGCCTTTGTGGCCATTGCTCTCCACATTACTGAGATCGGCGCCTTCAATACCGGTGTAAATGGTCGCCGACTGTACTTTGTCTTTGGTACTCTGCTGCAGCTCAACCGTCACGCTCTGAGATTTACCCTCGCGCAGCAGACCCAGCTGCAGTTTGGTGCCCGTCGGCAGCGAGCCCACTTCGGCACGCAGGGCAGCAAAGCTGCTCAGCGGCTTGCCATTCAGTGAAACCACTACGTCGCCGGCTTTTACGCCTGCTTTTGCCGCCGCAGAACCTGGCAGTACCTGGCTGACAAAGGCGCCGCGCTGGGCATCAACCTTCATCGCTTTCGCCAGTTCTGAGTTCAGCTCGGTACCAAGGATCCCCAGCTCACCGCGTTTTACCTGACCAAACTCCACCATCTGCGCCGTCAGGTTTTTGACCATCGAGCTGGGAATAGCAAAGCCGATACCGATGTTACCGCCATCCGGTGCCAGAATAGCCGTGTTAATACCAATCAGCTCGCCGTTCAGATTAACCAGCGCGCCGCCCGAGTTACCGCGGTTAATGGCGGCGTCGGTCTGAATGAAGTTTTCATAATTTTCCACATTCAGGCCGCTGCGTCCCAGCGCAGAGACAATGCCGGAGGTCACGGTTTCACCCAGCCCATAGGGATTGCCAATGGCAACGGTGTAGTCGCCTACCCGCAGCGTATCGGAATCGGCCATTTTAATGGCGGTCAGGTTTTTAGCATCCTGCAGCTGGATCAGGGCAATATCAGACTGCGGATCTTTACCGATGATTTTAGCTTCATAGCGGCGACCATCGCTGAGCTGAACCTGAATTTTTGTGGCGTTATCCACTACGTGGTTATTGGTAACCACGTAGCCTTTTTCAGCGTTAATAATGACGCCGGAACCCAGCGCGCGGAATGGCTGTTTTGGTGCATTGCCGGGTGCGCCCTCATCTGCACCGCCGCCCTGGCAGAGCGGCGATCCCTGAAACGGGGATCCATCCTGACAGAACGGTGAATTATCGCCAAAGAACTGCTGGAACTGCTGCGGCATACGCGGGGTGTTTACCGCCGTACTGCCCTCAACGTTGATGCTCACCACGGAAGGCATCACTTTTTCCAGCATGGGTGCCAGGCTTGGCAGCTGCTGACTGGAGGAGGAAGCCGTCTCAGCGGCAAACACTGCAGCAGGCGCGCACGCCATACTCAGACTCAGTGCCAGCGCACTCAGCATCAATCTGTTTTTTTTCATTCGTTTTTTCTCTCTGAAAGTTGCAGCCTGACCATTGCTGTGGCCGTCATAACGGAGATAAATTTTATACGCAAAAAAGACGATAAAGTTTTGCCTAAAGGTAAATATTTATGCGTCATCTTTACAAAACTGGCCCTATTCTACTGCCATCATCCGGCGATATTCATCCCATGCGTAATTATCTGTCATGCCGCTGATATAATCCTGAATAAGACGAAAGCGATAATAGCGCTCCCACAACAGCCGCTGATATTTATGTTCTACAATGCGCGCACGCATCTGCTGCTGATATGCTTTTCGGTGTTTGCCGGAAAGTTTATGAAACAGGCGCGTTTCAATAGGATGACCCGCCAGATAATCGTCATTCATTAACGTAGTAAATTGCTCATAATCGAGCTGCATCAGCGACTGATAGATTTCCAGCAGACCTTTAATTACCCGGTAGCCCTGCAGCTCCAGCTGCTCTACCTCAGGATGATTGAATACCTGCTGGCGCGCCACGGTTTTAAACAGCTTCAGCAGGCGCCCTTCATCACCGTCATCTTCCAGCAGGGCGTGATTGAAATTGCCGGCAAAAATTGCCGGCAGGTTATCAACAAAGCGCCGCACGGCGTGACCCACCAGCAGATTCTGTACATTGACGCGCAGTGACATAAAAAACTGGTCGCTGATGCTGCGCCGTTTTTTCTGATTCGCCTCTTTCCAGGCTTCACCAATGGTGCGGCTAAATGCATCACCGGGAATAAGCGGCCCCCAGGCTTTGACCAGCGCGTGATAGAGCGTATCCACGGTAAATATCGCTTTTTCAACGGCGTCATCCAGATCGGCAATACAGTATGAAATATCATCAGCCGCCTCCATTATCCAGGTCAGCGGGTAGCGATGATGTTCTGCCAGATCGGTGGCGGCGCGCAGCTCTGCAATATATTCCCGTTCAGAGAGATAAAAGCCGGTTTTTTTCATCAATACGCTGAATTCAGCCGGCTTCTCCCCCTGCCACCAGGCAGGCGCGGTATATTTCAGAATGCAGGCGACCTGTGCATAGCTGAGGTTAAGCTGCAGCAGCGTATGGACCAGCCGAATCGCCTGCGCATTCCCCTCAAAATTGCACAGATCCTGACGAATCATTGCATTCAGTTCGCTAAAGTCAGCCTGCTGCTCGTCGCTGGCCACGCCGGCGACCAGCGGATCGACCAGTTCTGCCGGCAGATTATCTTCAAACCAGTCATTAATCGCCGCTTCGCCAAAATGACCAAACGGCGGGTTGCCGACGTCATGCAGCAGACAGGCCATCTCGACCAGCGTCTCCGCAGCGCCTTCAAAACCGTCCAGGCCATACAGCTCCAGCCCGCCGCCCTGCGTTTTCAGGGTATGCAGGATCTCTTTGGTGATGTAACGCCCGGTCTGCTGGACTTCCAGCGAATGGGTCAGCCGCGAGCGCACCGCTGCGTTACGCTCCAGCGGAAATACCTGGGTTTTCTGCTGCAGCCGGCGGATAGCGGCGGAGTTAATAATCCGGCCGCGATCGCTCTCAAAATGGCGGGTAATCGCGTATTCGCCTTCCGGCGCTTTACGGCTGGTATAAGGGCGCGTGAAACCGATCTTCTTCCTGAAATTAATCGCCACCATAGCGGGCCCTCTTTTTGGTGAATTCATCGCTTTGAAGCCATGATAGACTATGCCTCAGTTTCCTCTTAAACATCTATAAACACAGCGAGATTCTTTATGAAAGCAGGCATTATTGGCGCGATGGAGCAGGAAGTTACCCTGCTGCGTGACAAAATTGAAAACCGTCAGACGCTGAAGCTGGCCGGCTGTGAGATCTATACCGGTACCCTGAATGGCGTTGAGGTTGCCCTGCTGAAATCAGGAATCGGGAAAACGGCTGCCGCGCTGGGCACAACCCTGCTGCTGCAGCTCTGCAAACCCGATCTGGTGATCAATACCGGCTCCGCGGGCGGCCTTGCGCCGACGCTGCAGGTCGGGGATATCGTGGTATCCGATGAAGTTCGCTACCACGATGCCGACGTCACGGCTTTTGGCTATGTGCCGGGCCAGATGGCAGGCTGCCCGGAAGCGTTTGTAGCGGACAGCCAGCTGGTTACGGCCGCAGAGCAGACGATCAGCGAGCTTCAGCTGAACGCCGTGCGCGGGCTGGTGGTCAGCGGTGACGCGTTTATCAACGGTGCAGAACCTTTAGCCCGCATCCGCTCGCTGTTCCCGCAGGCGATCGCCGTGGAGATGGAAGCCACCGCCATTGGCCATGTCTGTCATCAGTTTAACGTACCGTTTGTGGTGGTACGCGCGATCTCTGACGTGGCCGATAAAACATCCCACCTGAGTTTTGATGAGTTTCTCAGCGTGGCAGCCCGACAATCCTCCCTGATGACAGAACGCCTGCTGGCCCGGCTGACGCATGGCTAAGTGGCTGTTCACCGGGCTGCTGCTGCTCTGCAGCGGCCTGGTTTTTGCTGCTCCGCGCGTTATTACCCTCGCTCCGCATCTTACAGAAATGGCCTTTGCCGCCGGTATCACGCCGGTGGCGGTCAGCGCCTGGTCCGACTATCCATCCGCTGCCCGGACGCTGCCACAGGTGGCGAACTGGCAGGGCATCGGGATTGAGAAGGTGCTGCAACTGAAACCGGACGTGGTACTGGCGTGGCGTGGCGGTAATCCGGCCCGTCAGATTGAGCAGCTGCAGCATGCTGGCGTCAATGTGATATGGATTGATCCACAAAGCCTGGATGAGATGATTGATGCCGTGCAGTCGCTGGCGCGCTGGAGCCCGCAGCCGGAACAGGCTGTTTCAGCGGCGCAGGCGCTGCGGGCACAGGCGGCGGCATTGCGCCAGCGCTACCGGCACGCTGACCCGGTGGCGCTGTTTCTGCAGTTCGGGCAACAGCCTTTGTTTACCGCTTCACGAAATACGCTGCAAAATGAGATCGTTACGCTGTGCGGCGGGCAGAATATTTTTGCCGACAGCAGGGTAAGCTGGCCGCAGGTCAGCCGGGAACAGGTGCTGACACGGCAGCCGCAGGCGATTGTTATCGGCGGTGATACCGCTCAGGCCGCCAGCGTCCTCCGGTTCTGGCAGCCGCAGCTCAGCGTCCCGGTGATTGCCATCAACCCTGACTGGCTGAGCCGTCCCGGTCCGCGCCTGCTGCTGGCGGCGCAGCAGCTCTGCTCTGTTCTGCATCCGGTAAAAAAATAAGCGTAAACGCATAAAGTTCAGCCGGTATTTGTCGACAATTAAGAAAGCAGGCACGGCAGCCACGTAAGCTCTGTGCCCTTTTAGCGCAACGCGCTTTTGACTACACCAGGAATTAATCATGACCCGAGCTGTGCTGCTGGCCATTATGCTGGCGGGCGCTGCGTCCGCCACGGCGGCAGGCACCACCGGCTCGATTGCGGTGTCGCTGACTATCGTGTCACGCTGCACTGTCTCATCCGCCGGTGCACCCGGGCTGCCTGCCGCTGACTGCGGCGGCGGCAGCGGCGCTCAGCCGCGTATTTCCCGGCAGACGCTCACCGGCGATGCGCGCCGGCACGACACAACACAATTAGTCACTATTGAGTGGTAGGACTGGCTGCCGGAACGGCAGCCAGATCGGCATCAGATGCTGAAAGAGGAGCCACAGCCGCAGGTGGTTTTAGCATTGGGGTTGGTAACAATAAAGCGCGAACCTTCCAGACCTTCAGTGTAGTCCACCGATCCGCCCACCAGGTACTGCAGGCTCATCGGATCCACTACCAGCGATACGCCCTGCTTTTCGATGGTCATATCGCCATCGTTCATCTGGTCATCAAAGGTAAAACCGTACTGGAAGCCACTGCAACCGCCGCCGGTGATATAGACGCGCAGTTTCAGCGCCGGATTCTCTTCATCCGCAATCAGATTTTTTACTTTGTTGGCTGCTGCATCGGTAAACTGCAAGGGCAGCGCTGCTACGTCATCACTCATGTTTTACTCCGGGTAAACGTCCAGGTCAGAAAACAACCTTAATCACGCTATTATCTGCCAGCCGCCCGGTGCAATCAAGTAGCGCCCTTGACACTGTGTGCCCCTGAAATGAACTACAGTTTAAACCCTGAGTGCGCGAGGCCCCGGCTGCGCGCCGCGTGACGGTTCACCGTCGCGGCATCTTCCCGTAGAATGGCGGGAAGATTTTTTCCAAACAGCTGGAGCCGAACCATGAGTAAGTCAGAAAATCTGTACACCGAAGCGCAACGTCTTATTCCCGGCGGCGTGAACTCCCCGGTGCGCGCGTTTACCGGTGTTGGCGGCGTACCGCTGTTTATTGAACGCGCCGACGGTGCCTTTTTATATGACGCAGATGGTAAAGCCTATATCGACTATGTCGGTTCGTGGGGCCCGATGGTACTGGGTCACAACAACGCGACCATTCGCAATGCGGTCATTGAGGCTGCTGCGCGTGGCCTGAGCTTTGGTGCGCCGACGGAAATGGAAGTAAAAATGGCGGAGCTGGTGTGCGAGCTGGTACCGAGCATGGATATGGTGCGTATGGTGAACTCCGGTACGGAAGCGACCATGAGCGCCATCCGTCTGGCACGCGGCTTCACCCATCGCGACAAAATTATTAAATTTGAAGGCTGCTACCACGGCCATGCCGACTGCCTGCTGGTTAAAGCGGGTTCCGGTGCGCTGACGCTGGGTCAGCCGAACTCCCCTGGCGTGCCGGCTGATTTTGCCCGCCATACTCTGACCTGCACCTATAACGATCTCGCCTCCGTGCGCGCGGCGTTTGAACAGTATCCGGACGATATCGCCTGTATTATTGTGGAACCGGTCGCCGGCAACATGAACTGTATTCCGCCACAGCCTGATTTCCTGCCGGGCCTGCGCGCGCTGTGCGATGAATTTGGCGCCCTGCTGATTATCGATGAGGTAATGACCGGTTTCCGCGTGGCGCTGGGCGGCGCCCAGGCCTACTACAACGTGACGCCTGACCTGACCTGCCTCGGTAAAATCATCGGCGGCGGCATGCCGGTCGGCGCATTTGGTGGCCGCCGTGACGTGATGGACGCGCTGGCACCCACCGGCCCGGTCTACCAGGCGGGCACGCTGTCAGGTAACCCGATTGCGATGGCAGCCGGCTTCGCCTGCCTGACACAGATCGCCCAGCCAGGCACGCACGCCACGCTGACCGAACGCACCACCCAGCTGGCTGAAGGCCTGCTGGCTGCCGCACAGGCAGAAAATATTCCGCTGGTGGTTAACCACGTGGGCGGCATGTTTGGTCTGTTCTTTACCGATGCTGCCAGCGTAACGTGCTACGCAGATGTGACCCGCTGTGACACAGAGCGTTTTAAGCGCTTCTTCCATCTGATGCTGGATGAGGGGATCTACCTGGCCCCATCCGCTTATGAGGCGGGCTTTATGTCGCTGGCGCATACGCCGGAAGATATTGAGCGCACCGTTGCTGCGGCACGGCGCTGCTTTGCGCAGCTGTAATGGTTGCTCTGAAGAGCGCCCTGCTCTGCCCTGACAGGCCATAACAAAAAGGTGCGCCGCGGCGCACCTTTTTTATATCACGCCCGGCGCAGCAGCCAGATAAAATAGGGGGCGCCAAAGAAGGTCGCCATCAGCCCTGCCGGGATCTGATCCGGAAACGCCAGCATTCTGCCGCACCAGTCAGCGACCAGCATCAGCCCGGCGCCGATCACGCCAGCCATCATCATCTGCGGCAGCGCGCGCCGGAAGCCGAGCATCCGCACAATATGCGGCGCCATCAGCCCGATAAAGCTCAGCGGTCCCACCGTCAGCGTTGCGGCAGCGGTCAGTGCGGCCGCCAGCAGCAGCAGCAGCAGCCTTGAGGCAGTCAGCGACATCCCCGCTGAACGGGCGGTTGCGCTGCCGAGCGGCAGCAGCGTCAGCCAGCGGCTTGCCAGGGGCGCCAGCGCAACCAGCACCAGAGCGATAGCCGCACTCTGCAGCGCCTGCGGCAGCGTAATGTTATAGGTGGAGCCCGAGACCCAGCTCAGCAGCCCCGCCATGCGCGGATCGCCACTCGCCATCAGCAGCATCAGCAGCGTCGCAAACGCGCTGTTCAGCGCCATCCCTGCGAGCAGCATACGCTGCGGTGAAAAGCCCCCCCGGCTGGCAACCAGCATAATCACGCCGAGCGTTAATGCGCCTCCGGCTATCCCTGCCGGCAGCAGCCACGCCAGCGCATCGCCTGGCACAAAAAACAGCATCAGCACGACGCCGCATGCCGCCCCGGAGCTGATACCCAGCACTTCCGGGCTGGCCATCGGGTTGCCGGTCAGACGCTGGATCAGCGTGCCCGCCACGCCCAGCATTAACCCCACCGCCAGCGCCGCCAGCACGCGCGGCGCGCGCCACGGCAGCAGCTGCTGCAGCATGTCACCGCTGACCCATGCCCAGCCTGTGGCGTTACGACCAAAACTGATCCCCGCAATCGTCAGCAGCAGCAGCACGGCCAGCCCCGTCAGCACCCAGTGCAGGACACGCTGACGCTCGGCCGGCACCCGATCGCCGCTGTTCATTTCCGGCGGCTGAGACCCGGCACGCAGTCGCGGCAGCAGCCACAGCAGCAGCAGCACGCCGGTCAGCGCCGTCGCCGTCCCGGTCGAAATCTCACGCCAGTACACCGTGAGCCACTGCACCGACTGATCGGCCAGCCACAGCAGCAGGGCGCCAATCAGCGGAGCCAGCAGAATGCGGCTGAGCAGCCGCCGCGCGCCCAGCATTTTTGCCAGCAGCGGCGCAAACAGGCCGATAAAACCGATAATGCCGGCAATGTTCACCAGCTGCGCGCTGAGCAGAATTGCCAGCGCAAGCGCGGCAACGCGCGCGACGGAAAGCGACAGGCCAAGATTTTTTGCCACGCTGTCATCCAGTCCCATCAGCGTCAGCGGACGCAGCAGCGCCAGCGTCAGCACAAACGCCAGCAGCAGCCGGGGCCAGAGCAGCGCCACGTTGTGCCCGTCCAGCTGATTAAGCGCCCCGGTACTCCAGAGGAACATATTCTGCAGCTGATCGTGATTAAAAATGGCAAAGACCTGATTAACCGCGCCGGCGTACAGGCTCAGAACCAGCCCGGCAAGGATCAGCGTCACCGGTGAAAGCCGTCTGCCCCACGCCACGCCAAACACCAGCACGCCGACCAGCAGCGCCCCGCCTGTCGCGGCAAACTGCTGCGTAAGCTCACCACCCGGCAGCTGCCACAGCGTGGCAACGGTAATGCCCAGCTGGGCGCCGGAGGAGATGCCGAGCGTGGCAGGCTCTGCCAGCGGATTACGCAGCACCTGCTGAAACAGCAGGCCCGCCAGCCCCAGTCCGGCACCGAGCAGCAGCGCCAGTGCCAGACGCGGCAGCAGACTGTAGTGAAATACCATCTGGTGAATTGCATCGGTATCGGGCGTGAAAAGCGCCTGCGGCCACTGCGACAGCGGCAGCGTGTGCTGCAGGTTGATACCCGTCAGCAGCAGTGCGACAGCAAACAGCGTGCTCAGCAGCGCCGCGGGAAACAGAGAGATACGCATTAGCGGGACTCCAGCGCGCTTTCCAGCACGCGTACAAAACGCAGGGCGGCCAGCGTGGCGCCGTAATACCATACGGCCGGTACGCGCCGGAAGCGGCCCGCGCGTACAAACGGCAGCGCCTGCCACAGCGCGGTGCGGGTCACCTGCTGCATATCGCGTTGATTATCGTGGTCAAAGCAGAGCACTTCAACGTTGCCCACCTCTGCCAGCCGCTCCAGGCCAATCACCGCGCTGCCCCAGTAGCTGGTTTCTCCCTGCCAGGCGCTGGTAAGGCCGAGCCGCTGCATCACATCAAGAAACAGGCTGTTTTGTCCGAAGACAATGGCGTGCCGGCTGTCGAGCAGCGACATCAGCAGGATCGGGCGTCCGGCCCATCGCTGCAGGCGCGTCCTTGCTGCCGCCAGCTGCTGTTCTGTCTCCTGCAGATGCTGCTCCGCCTGCGCTTCGCGGCCAATGCGCGCACCCAGCTGCCGCAGCGAGCGTTGTGCGGCGCTGAACGGTTTACCGTCACCGCTGTGAAGCGAAAAACCCAGCGTCGGGGCGATGTGCTGCAGCGTTTCTGCTGTCGGACCAAAGCCGCTATAGTACAGAATCAGCGAGGGCTCCAGCTGCGTCATCAGCTCCAGATTAGGTTCACCACGCAGCCCGATATCAATCGTGCTGGCGGGCAGCGGCGGCTCGCCAACCCAGATGTTGTAGTTATGCACGTCAGCCACGCCGAGCGGCGCCACACCCAGCGCCATCAGCAGTTCAGCAGAGAGCCACTCCAGCGCCAGAATGCGTGAACGATCCGGCACGGCAGCACGCAGCGGCGCGCACTGCATTAACGGTGAGAGCGCCAGCGCCGTCAGCAGACGACGACGGGTCAGTGAGATCATCCCTGCTCCTCAGCAAACAAAACTGACGGGTGCGCCGCCCTGCGGGTGCGGCAGTATGCCCATCGGAATGCCATAGATAGTGCCCAGCACGTCAGCCTGCATGATTGCCTCCGGCTCGCCTTCGGCGATAACCTCGCCCTGACGCAGCGCTACCAGCCGGTCGCAGTAGCGCGCCGCCATGTTGATATCGTGCAGGACGGCAATCACGGTGAGTCCGCGTTCGCGGCTCAGCCGCTGGATCAGTGCCAGCACCTCAACCTGATGCGCAATGTCCAGCGCCGACGTCGGCTCATCCAGCAGCAGACAGCGGCTGTTCTGCGCCACCAGCATCGCCAGCCAGGCGCGCTGACGCTCGCCGCCGGAAAGGCTATCCACCAGGCGGCCGGCAAAGGGTTTCAGCCCCACCAGCGCAATCGCTTCTTCCACCCGGTTGCGATCTTCTGCACCGTAACGTCCCAGCGCACCGTGCCACGGATAGCGCCCCATTGCGGTGAGTTCACGCACCGTCATGCCTTCGGCTGCGGGCAGCTGCTGGGGCAGATAAGCAACCTGACGCGCAAACGCTTTGCTGTTCCAGTGCGCCACCGGTTCATCGTTCAGCAGCACCTGCCCTGCCGTCGCGGCATGATGGCGCCCCAGCATTTTCAGCAGCGTCGATTTTCCCGAGCCGTTGTGGCCAATCAGTGCGGTGACTTTCCCCGGCGTAAACGTCAGCGACAACGGATGCAGCAGCGTACGCCCCGGCACGTGAAAGCTGGCATTCTCCAGCGCAAAAGTGGTTTCGGCGTAGTCCGGATGCAGCATGGTACTCCCTGGCTAACGGGCGCAGCGCGCCCGGATATCAGTTTCAGAAACGGAAGGTGGCGGTGCCGACGATACGGCGCTCAGCGCCCCAGTAGCAGGCGTAGTCGCGGTAGCAGCTGGCCACGTAGTCACGATTGAACAGGTTGTTGACGTTGACGCCCACAGTCGAACCCGGCAGGCCGAAGCGACCCAGATCATACTTCAGCGCGGCGTCTACCGTGGTGTAAGCGGCGACATCGAAGTTCTGGTTCGCGTTGCTACCGCTGGCATACAACCCTTTGCTTTCACCGACGTAACGCACACCGGCACCGATAGTTACGCCCGATAGCGCCGTGTCATGGAAGGTGTAGTCGCCCCACAGCGATGCCATGTGCTTCGGCACTTGCACCGGCGTGCGGCCTTTCAGCAAGTTATCTTCGGTGTATTCCGCATCGGTGTAAGAGTAAGCCGCCGTCAGGTTGATGCTGGCGTTCACCGCGGCTTTCGCTTCCAGCTCCACGCCGCGTGAGCGAATTTCGCCGCTCTGCACGCTAAATTGCGGATTGTTGGGATCGGCCGTCAGGTTTTTGGTTTTGGTAAGCTGATACACAGCGGCCGTCATAACAATCGGACGATCTTTCGGCACGTATTTTACGCCTGCCTCATACTGCTTAGCGCGTGAAGGATCGAATGCCTGACCGTCCCCTGTCGCACCGGCATTCGGAATAAACGCTTCGCTGTAGCTGAAGTAAGGTGCGATACCGTTATCGAAAACGTAGTTAAGCCCACCACGCCAGGTAAATGCCTGATCATTCTGACGGTCTACGGAATTTTCCACCCGGTCGGTAACGGAGTTCATCGCGTAATCGTAGCGGCCACCGAGCGTTAACACCCAGCGGTTCCATTCCATTTGATCCTGCGCATACAGGCCGGTCTGGCGCTGCTGATTTAAATGCTGATAAGGATTGGTATAAGGCGTATAGCTGTCATCACCATATTGCGGATTGAATGGGCTAAGGCCACTGGCGACACCAAACTGACCATCAATATCGTTACGGGTGCGCTGGAAATCAACGCCCAGCAGTAAGGTATGAGCTAAATCACCGGTAGCAAAGTTAGCCTGAGCCTGCGTATCAACCGCGAACTGGTTGAGTTTCTCTTTCGAGAATGCCGCATTACGGGTAATGCGTTGATTATCAGGGTTATAACCAAAGCCATAAATGCTGCGGTAATCCGTACGCAGTTCGGCATAGCGCAGGTTCTGCCGTACCGTCCAGGTATCGCTGAAGCTATGCTCAACGCTGTACCCGACCATTTTGGTGTTGCGCGAAATCTTGTTGCTGTCTTCGCCTTCATCAAAATCGGTCGGCAGCTTGTAACTGCTGCCGTCCGGGCGGGTGATGCCCACCACCGTGCCTTCGCGCGGCAGCCAGCCGTAATAGCCGGTTTCCGGTTCATTCTGGAAGTAAGTCAGCAGGTCAAAACGCGTATTTTCGTCCGGACGCCAGCTGAACGAAGGCGCAATGGTGTAGCGCTTCTCTTTATTACGTGCCTGCTGCGCATCCGCGCTGCGTGCGAGACCGGTCAGACGATAGCTGTAGACGCCTGCGTCATCGAGCGCACCGCCAAAATCGAAGCCGGTTGAGAACAGATTGTCATTGCCCATCTGAAACTGCACTTCACGCAGCGTCTCCTGCGTAGGACGCTTGCTGACCAGCGCCACCACGCCGCCCGGATTACTTTTTCCATAGAGCACCGATACCGGGCCGCGCAGCAGCTCCGCACGCTCCAGGAAGTAGGGATCGAGGGCGAATTCTGAGTAGTTGTCGCCCTGCAGTTTCAGGCCATCCAGATACTGATTGGTATTGGTTTCGCTGAAGCCGCGAATCGAGAGTGCGTCAATCACGTCAGAACTGCCGCGGTTACCGGTCAGTACGCCAGGGGTATAGTTGAATGCCCCTTTAACGCTGGTGACGGCATGCATCGCCATCTCTTCCTGCGTCACAACCGAAACCGACTGCGGGTTTTTCTCAATCGGCGTATCGGTTTTGGTGCCGGTGGCGCTCTGCTTCGCCGCAATGGTCGGGGCCGGGCCCCAGGCGCTCTCCTGCGCCACCGCGCCGGTATCGCCAGCGGTGACAACAACAGTCTCTTCTGCCAGCGCCTGCGCGCTCAGCGTACCCAGTGTTAACGCAATGAATAAAGCCAGCGGGCGACGAGGCGTCAGCACCGGCCGGAAAAAAGTAGTTCGCGCACTCATGAAGGAGTCTCTCAACAGATGAACAATGCGGGCGAATGAAAACGATAATGATTATCAGACGCAAAGATTCTAGGCGAAGCTGCGCGCGATCTGCAAGATGTAATCTGCGCTAACGGCCCGATCGCTGCCCGATTGCAGCAATTTTTGATCGCGGATAAAAATCAGAGACAAAAAAAGGGCGCCGGAGCGCCCTGTATGAAGGGATGACTTATTTACTGCCGAACATATCTTTGATCCAGCCCGCCACGCCGTCAGAATCCTTCTGTTCATTCTGCTGCTGAGGCTGCTGTTGCTGTTGCTGTTGCTGCTCAAGCTGCTGTTGCTGCTGCTGGAACACCTGCTGCTGCTCCATCTGCTGCTGGCAGAGCGCGGCCGGATCCAGCGTCCAGACAGGCAGTGAACGCCAGGTGCTGCTGCCGGATCCGCATACAAAATTACCTGCCGAATCAACGTTCATCTGCGTGATATCTTCCGGCGGCGTCAGCACCAGCGGCATCGGTGCCTGATTATCGAGATAGCGACGGTAGATCTGCATTGCGCCGCTGGAGCCATAAAGTTTCGACGTCTGGTTGTTATCACGTCCGACCCAGGTAATCGCCACTTCTTTGCCATCAACACCGGCAAACCAGCTGTCGATCAGATCGTTGGTGGTGCCGGTTTTGCCCGCCAGATGTGCTTTAGGATAGCGCGCGCCCAGCGCATGCGCGGTACCGCGTTCCGCCACCTGCTGCATGGTATAAAGCGTCAGATAGGCCGCCTGAGCAGGCTCCACGCGCTGTGCCTGCGGGAAGCTCTGGAACAGCACCGAGCCATCTTCGGCAATCACCGAACGCACCGCTGACAGATCAGCGCGGTTGCCGCCGCTGGCGATTGACTGGAACGCCTGCGCCACTTCCACCGGCGTCAGGTTCAGCGCCCCCAGCAGCATCGCCGGCACCGGGTGCAGCTGATCTTTCGATACCCCCAGTTTATTCCAGGTATCCACTACCGCATCCAGTCCCAGCGTCATACCGAGATTAACGGTTGGTACGTTCATGGAGTTAGTCAGCGCATCCACCAGCATCACTTTGCCGCTGAAACGACGATCGTCGTTCATCGGCTTCCAGACGCTGCCGTTAGGCTGCTTCAGCGCAATCGGTTCATCCGCGATCCAGCTATTCAGCCGGTAGCTGTTAGGCTGACTCAGTGCGGTAAGATAGGTAGCCGGTTTGGCCAGCGAGCCAATAGAGCGGCGCGCCTGCAGCGCACGGTTATAGCCGGCAAACTGCGGATCGGAACCGCCCACCATGGCACGTACTTCACCGCTGAAACGGTCTACCACTACCATGGCGGTTTCCAGATCTTTCAGCCCGCGCTGTTTTTTCAGCGTCGGAATGCCCTCTTCTACCGCCTTTTCCGCCGCGTCCTGTGAAACCGGATCGAGCGTAGTGAAAATTTTCACGCCCGAGAGATCTTTTACCTTATCGCCCAGCTTCGCCTGCAGTTCATTACGCACCATCTGCATAAAGGCGGGTTGCGGGGTGATCACGCCACCTTTCGGCTGGACGCCCAGCGGACGCGCCGAGAGCATGTCATACAGCTCCTGATCGATCACCTGCTGCTGCTGTAACAGACGCAGCACCAGATTACGTCGCTCCAGTGCCAGCTTTGGATTACGCCACGGGTTGTAGAGCGAGGCACCTTTTACCATCCCTACCAGCATCGCCTGCTGATCGAGGCTGAGCTCATCAACCGGACGCCCGAAATAGTAGAGGCTGGCCAGCGGGAAGCCGCGGATCTGATCGTTACCGGCCTGGCCGAGATAGACCTCATTGAGATAAAGCTCAAGGATGCGATCTTTGCTGTAACGCGCATCCATGATCACCGCCATATAGGCTTCGCGCGCTTTACGCCATAGTGAACGCTCATTGGTCAGGAACAGGTTTTTTACCAGCTGCTGCGTCAGCGTACTGCCGCCCTGCACCGCTTTTCCGGCGGTGATGTTGGCGAGAAACGCACGGCCAATTGAGTAAGGGCTGATCCCGTCATGCTCATAGAAGTGACGATCTTCAGTCGCGATCAGCGTATCAACCAGCAGATCCGGGAAGCCGGCACGCGGCACAAACAGACGCTGTTCGCCGTTAGGCGACTGCAGCATGGTGATCAGGCGCGGATCGAGACGGAAGAAGCCGAAGTCGCGTCCGGTATCGAGATTTTTAATGCCGGACAGCTCATCATTACTGAAGGTCAGACGCGCGTTAATCTGTCCCTCTTTACTGTCCGGAAAATCAAACGGCCGGCGCAGCAGATCGATGGTGTTACCTTTGACGCTGAACTCGCCCGGACGCGTAATGCGCGACACTTCGCGATACTGCGTGCCTTCCAGCAGCGCAATCATCTCTTTCTTGTCATAGGCCATGCCAGGCTCAAGGCTGACCATGCGTCCGTAGACGGCGGCAGGCAGCTGCCAGACTTTGCCATCAATACGGCTGCGGATCTCGGAGTCGAGATAGACACCCCAGGCCGCCATCACGACAACAACGATCAGGAAGAGCTTGATCAGCCAGCCTAACCAGCGGCGTTTGCCGCGCTGCGGACCTTTCCCTCTTCCTTTACTTTTCGGTGGCACCGGAGCGCTCTCCTCATAATCATCATCAATATCAGTTTGCCCGATGTGACCATCAGGCTCTTTGCGGGTCCCGCGCCGCGCGGTCGTGCGCGGCGGCTTTGGCGCTTTTCCTTTGCGCCCAATAGGTTCGCGATCGTTCCCAGACATACTCTTTTCTCTCCAGGCATAGCGGTGGCTGCGGCCGTTACTCTAACTGCTTTCTCCCGCGGCGCATGGCAGAACCCTCTGAATTCGATCCACAGGATTACGGGGAAAACTTTTTGGTGCGCCTTGTTGGCAGGGCGCTGGCCGGATCGTCCGGCCATGGGTGTTTGGGATAGCGCCCTTTCATCTCTTTCTGCACCTCGGGATACGCCCCGCGCCAGAACGCCGCCAGATCGCGGGTGATCTGCAGCGGACGATGCGCCGGTGACAGTAGCTCCAGCACCAGCGGTACGCGGCCGTCGGCGATAGCCGGATTCTGCGCCTCGCCAAACATCTCCTGCAGGCGAACGGCCAGCGCGGGCGGGTTCTCTGCATGATAGCGGATCGGCAGGCGGCTTCCGGTCGGCACAGTGTAGTGAGTTGGCAACGCACTATCCAGCCGCTGACGTTGCGACCATGTCAGCAAATGTAATAATGCCCGGCTGAGGCTGATGCCCTGCAGCCCTTTCAAATCGCGCACGCCCGTCATCTCAGGCAGTAACCAGCTTTCCAGTGTATCAAGCAATGCCATATCGTCCAGCGGTGGCCACTGCTCTTCCGGCAGCCACTGTTTCGCGCACTGCAGGCGCAGGCGCAGCTGCTCCGCTTCCGGTGTCCAGCCCAGTACAGACAGGCCCTTTTCGCGTATCCAGCGCAGCATGGCGAGATGCAGAATGTCCGGCTCTGGTCGCGCCTGCGGCTGCGCGCTGAGCACCAGCGCGCCCAGCAGTTCGCGCTTCCAGGCGCGCAGCGTGCCCCTCTCCTCATCCCACTCCACGTCAACCCGGCGGGTAACGAGCTGCGGCAGCGCGACACGCAACGCCGCCAGATCCACCGGCAGCGCCAGCAGCATCCGTGCCTCCGCCGCACCGGCTCCCTGCAGCAGTGCGGGCGCAATCAGCGCAGGATAACGACTGAGGCCATGATCCTCATCCAGCATGGCGCCCAGACCGTTTGCCAGCTGATAGCGGGCGCTCTCGCCGCGCCGCTGCGCAATGCGATCGGCAAAACCTGCCGCCAGCAGCGCCGGTATGCGGTCGGCATCAACCCGTCCGTCAGTGGCATGCAAACGCTGCTGCCACTGCCGCGCCCGTCGCTGCCACTGCGGCTGGGGGTGGTTCAGCGCGTCGCGCAAATCGGCACTGCCGCCGCGCGGCGGATCTTCGAGAATAGCCACCAGCAGCGCCGCGCTGGCAATGGCATCGCTCTCTTCACCTGCGGCACAGAGGATGGCTGCAAGACGCGGATCGCTGCCGAGCCGGGCCATTTTCCGGCCGGTGGCGTTAAGCCGTCCGGCGCCGTCAAGCGCACCCAGCTGGTACAGCAGCGCATCGGCTGCCTGCAGGTTGCGTGCCGGCGGCAGGTCAAGCCACTGCAGCTGCGTGACCGCGCTACAGCCCCACTGCAGCAGCTCCAGCCGCAGGCCGGCCAGATCGCTGCAGAGCATTTCTGCATCGCTCTGCGCCGGCGCGCGCAGCGCCTGCTCCTGCGGCAGCAGATGCAGGCAGATACCCGGCTCAAGCCGTCCGGCGCGGCCGGCGCGCTGTGTCATCGACGCCTGACTGATACGCTGCGTTTGCAGCCGGGTGACGCCGCTGCGGGCATCAAACTGCGCGACGCGCTCCAGCGCGCTATCGACCACCAGACGGATACCCTCAATGGTCAGGCTGGTCTCCGCGATATTCGTGGCGAGCACCACCTTACGGCGGCCTGTCGCGGCAGGCAGAATGGCGCGCCGCTGCGCCTCCAGCGGCAGCGCGCCGTAGAGCGGCGCCAGATCGATGTCGTCCCCTACCCGAGCGCTCAGCTCCCGCCTGACACGCTCAATTTCTGCCACGCCCGGCAGAAACAGCAGCAGCGAGCCATGCTCCTCGCGCAGCAGCTGTGCAACCTCGCGCGCCACGGCTTCGTCAAAACGCGTCTGCGGATTAAGGCTGGCATAGCGGCGCGCTACCGGATAACTGCGCCCGGCCGAAACAATGGCAGGCGCAGCGGGCAGCAGTGCCTGCAGACGCTGATTATCCAGCGTGGCAGACATCAGCAGCAGCTTCAGGTCATCGCGCAGTCCCTGCTGCACATCCAGCAACAGCGCCAGCGCCAGATCGGCCTGCAGACTGCGCTCGTGAAACTCATCGAGGATCACCAGCGCTACGCCCTCCAGCATGGGATCGCGCTGCAGCATACGCGTCAGGATCCCCTCAGTGACCACCTCAAGCCGGGTATGCGCGCCGATGCAGCTCTCACCGCGCAGCCGGAAGCCCACGGTTTCACCCGGCTGCTCGCCGAGCTGCTCCGCCAGCCGCTGTGCCACATTACGCGCTGCCAGACGACGCGGCTCCAGCATAATAATGCGCCCCGAAAGCGATGCCTGTTGCAGCAGCTGCAGCGGCAGCCAGGTCGATTTCCCTGCGCCGGTGGGGGCTGCCAGCAGCACCTGCGGCGAACTCTCCAGGGCTGTCAGCAGTGCAGGCAATACCTCGCTGACCGGTAATTCACTCACGCTCTTCTCCTGCTCTGCCTGTGCTAATATGGCGCGCATTGTACACCACCCGGCGCAGATTACCGGAGCACGCTTATGACCACGCAACGCCTCTTTTTTGCTCTTGAACTGCCTGCTCCGCTTCAGCAGCAGCTGGTGCAGTGGCGGGCGGATAATTTTGCCGCTGATGCCGGTACGCCGGTTGAAGCAGCCAACCTGCACCTGACGCTGGCGTTTTTAGGTGAAGTGAGTGGCGAGACGCAGAACCGGCTGCAACAGCTCGCCGCACGTATCAGCCAGCCCGCTTTTACGCTTGACCTGGATGATGCCGGACACTGGCCGCGCCCTGGCGTGGTATGGCTTGGCTGTCAGCGCGCGCCGCGTGGCCTGCTGCAGCTGGCGGCACTGCTGCGCGCTCAGGCCGCACGACACGGCTGCGTGCAGAGCGCACAGCCTTTTCATCCGCATGTCACCCTGCTGCGTCACGCCACGCAGCGTATTGCGCTGCCGCCGCGCGGCTTTCACTGGCAGACAGAGGCGACCCGATTCGCCCTCTGTTCATCGCTCTTTTCCCGCGGCCGTACGCGCTATAAAACCCTGGCGCGCTGGCCGCTGACTTCAGTCTGAGGATCCGCAATGCAGTTTACCCCGCCGCTCAGGCCGGCTCGCCTGGTAGCACGCTACAAGCGCTTTCTGGCTGACATCGTGACGCCTGACGGCACCCTGCTGACCATCCACTGCGCTAACACCGGTGCCATGACCGGCTGCGCCACGCCGGGCGACACGGTGTGGTACTCCACATCAGCCAGCACGACGCGCAAATACCCGCATAGCTGGGAGCTGACAGAGACGCAGATGGGCCACTGGATCTGCGTCAATACGCTACGTGCTAATCAGCTGGTGCAGGAGGCGCTGCAGCAGCAACGTATTCCGGAATTATCCGGTTACACCCACTGCCGCAGCGAAGTGAAATATGGCACGGAAAAAAGCCGAATTGACTTCCTTCTTCAGGCAGAGGGCAGATCAAACTGCTATATTGAAGTCAAATCCGTCACCCTTTTACAGAATGGTAAAGGCTATTTTCCGGATGCGGTGACGGCCCGTGGACAGAAGCATCTGCGCGAACTCAGTGCAATCGCAGCAGAAGGTCATCGGGCCGTTTTGTTGTTTGCTGTTCTGCACACGGGGATTGAGGACGTTTCCCCGGCGCGCCATATCGACGCGCACTACGCAGAACTACTGGTACAGGCACAGCGCCGTGGCGTAGAAGTGTTCGCGTATCAGGCCACGCTTTCTCCTGAACAGATGCGGCTCTCACGACCGCTGCCGCTGGCAGCCTGCGCTGAGCTGTCATAATAGTGGCGATAAACTGTGTCAGGATGGAGCCGGAGGCGCGCTAAATACGCTTTTACTCACAGGCTTGTCAAGGTGTGTTCAGGAATAATTGCCAACCTTGATTGCTTCTGCTATTTATAGCGGCCTGTTTTTTTCCCTGATGGGAATCGATAAACCCAGAGCAGACAGGCCAGCCGTACGGCAATCCTGCCGGGCAGTCTGAATCGCAACGGGTAGTGCGTGTTATCCAGGAGAAACAACATGCAAGAAGGGCAAAACCGTAAAACATCGTCCCTGAGTATCCTCGCCATCGCAGGTGTGGAGCCGTATCAGGAGAAACCGGGCGAAGAGTACATGAACGACGCCCAGCTAGGTCACTTCCGCAAGATCCTGGAAGCCTGGCGCAACCAACTCAGGGATGAAGTAGACCGTACTGTGTCACACATGCAGGACGAAGCTGCTAATTTCCCCGATCCGGTTGACCGTGCCGCGCAGGAAGAGGAGTTCAGCCTGGAACTGCGTAACCGCGATCGCGAGCGTAAGCTGATTAAAAAGATCGAAAAGACGCTGAAAAAAGTGGAAGATGACGACTTCGGCTACTGCGAATCCTGCGGTGTTGAAATCGGCATTCGCCGTCTGGAAGCGCGTCCGACTGCCGATCTTTGCATTGACTGCAAAACGCTGGCTGAGATCCGCGAGAAGCAGATGGCTGGCTGATGTCCATCCGCCTGTTCTCACCGCACAGCAGGGAAAAGCAACGCTTCCCCGCCGTGCGGTGTATCTTCTGATGACCCCCTCTGCTATGTCCTCCTGTACCGGTCGCTTCGCCCCTTCGCCCTCCGGCGATCTTCATTTTGGTTCCCTGATTGCTGCTCTGGGCAGTTACCTCAGCGCGCGCGCGCAGCAGGGCCGCTGGCTGGTCCGTATTGAAGATATCGATCCGCCGCGTGAAGTCCCGGGTGCAGCCACGCGCATTCTGCAGCAGCTGGAACATTACGGGCTGGAGTGGGATGGCGATGTCATGTGGCAGTCACAGCGGCATGAGGCGTATCGGGCGGCGCTGGCCTGGCTAAGGACACACCGCCAGAGTTATTTCTGCACCTGCAGCCGTCGGCGTATTCAGCAGCTGGGGGGGTATTATGATGGTCACTGTCGCGACCGCCAGCTGCCGCCGGATAACGCGGCACTGCGCCTGCGCCAGCATGCGCCGGTCTGGCATTTTACCGACCGGCTGCGCGGGGAACTGCTGGCGGATCGTCAGCTGGCAGAAGAGGATTTTATTATCCATCGCCGGGACGGGCTGTTCGCCTATAACCTGGCGGTGGTGGTCGACGATCATGATCAGGGCGTTACTGAAATTGTGCGCGGCGCTGATTTAATCGCCCCCACGGTGCGCCAGATTGCACTCTACCAGCAGTTAGGCTGGTCGCCGCCGGCATACCTGCATCTGCCGCTGGCAATCACCGCGGACGGCAATAAACTCTCCAAGCAGAATCACGCCCCTGCCCTGCCCGCAGGCGATCCGCGTCCGCTGCTGGTGCAGGCGCTGCGTTTTCTCGGGCAGCCGGTAGCGGAAGGCTGGCAGGATAGCCCGCTGGCGTCGCTGCTGAGCCAGGCCGTTACGCGCTGGTCACCGGCGCAGATCCCGTTACATGACGCGCTGAAGCCGGATGAAATGACAACGCCATTCCTAAATGGTTCGCAACAGGCTATGATTAGCCGCTGATTTTATTACCACCCATTTTTTGTCACTGTCGAGGTGTCCCATTTTTACCCGAGTCGCTAATTTTTGCCGGAGAGTCCTCAAGCGTGACGAGGAGGTGCCTGAAGAGGTGGAAGCTGAAAACCAGATGACCATCATTCCCCGGGAAAACCATAACATCTCACGCAAAGATATCAGCGAAAACGCCCTTAAGGTGCTCTATCGCCTGAATAAAGCGGGCTTTGAAGCTTACCTGGTCGGCGGCGGCGTACGCGACCTGCTGCTGGGTAAAAAGCCGAAAGATTTCGACGTGACGACCAACGCCACGCCAGAGCAGATGCGCAAACTGTTCCGTAACTGCCGTCTGGTTGGCCGCCGCTTCCGTCTGGCGCACGTGATGTTTGGGCCGGAAGTGATCGAGGTAGCGACCTTCCGCGGCCATCATCAGGAAGAGAGCGACGACGATCGCAACAGCTCGCAGCGCGGCCAGAACGGCATGCTGCTGCGCGACAATATTTTCGGCAGCATCGAAGACGATGCGCAGCGCCGCGATCTCACCATCAACAGCCTCTACTACAGCGTGGCGGATTTCACGGTCCGTGATTATGTGGGTGGCCTGCAGGATCTGCAGGAGGGCGTGGTACGCCTGATTGGCGATCCGGAAACGCGCTACCGCGAAGATCCGGTACGCATGCTGCGCGTGGTGCGCTTTGCCGCCAAACTTAATATGCAGATTGCACCGGCAACCGCCGAGCCGATCCCGCGTCTGGCAACGCTGCTGAATGACGTGCCCCCTGCCCGCCTGTTTGAAGAAGCGCTGAAGCTGCTGCAGGCTGGCTACGGCTATCGCACCTGGCAGATGCTGTGTGAATATCAGCTCTTCCAGCCGCTGTTCCCGACGCTGGCGCGTCATTTTACCGAACAGGGCGACAGCATGATGGAGCGCATGGTGGCGCAGGTGCTGAAAAACACCGATACCCGCCTGCACAACGATTTGCGTGTCAATCCGGCGTTTCTGTTTGCCGCTATGTTCTGGTACCCGCAGCTGGAATCCGCTGAGCGTATCGCTCAGGAGAGCGGCCTGACCTACTACGACGCTTTTGCGCTATCCATGAACGATACGCTGGATGAAGCGTGTCGCGCGCTGGCGATCCCGAAACGCATTACCACCCTGGTCCGCGATATCTGGCAGCTGCAGCTGCGTATGTCGCGTCGCCACGGTAAACGCGCGTGGAAACTGATGGAGCATCCGAAGTTCCGCGCCGCTTACGATCTGCTGGCGCTGCGTGCCGATGTGGAAAAGAACCCGGAGCTGCAGCGTCTTACTCAGTGGTGGGGTGAATTCCAGGCGGCCGTTCCGGTCCAGCAGAAAACCATGCTGAACACGCTGGGCGACGATCCGCAGCCGCGTCGTAAACCGCGCCGTCCGCGCCGTCGCTCTGCCGGTCCGCGTCGTGAGCAGGATAACAGCAGCAGCGCATCATGACTCGCGTCTACCTTGCCCTGGGCAGTAACCTTGCCGATCCGCTGCATCAGATTGATGCAGCGCTCGCCGCGCTGGATACGCTGCCGGAGACCTCCCGCGTGGCGACCTCATCGTTCTATCGCACGCCACCCTATGGCCCGGCCGACCAGCCCGACTACCTGAACGCGGTGGTCGCGCTTGACACCCAGCTGCTGCCCGAAACGCTGCTGGATCACACTCAGCATATTGAGCTGGAACATGGCCGCGTACGCAAAGCCGAGCGCTGGGGGCCGCGTACGCTGGATATCGATATCATGCTGTTTGGCAATCAGGTTATTCATACCCCGCGTTTAACCGTACCGCACTATGATATGCACAACCGTGCATTTATGCTGCTGCCGCTGCTGGAGGTTGCGCCTGGTCTGCGCCTGCCCGATGGCCGGCCACTGAGCGGCGTGCTCGCCACGCTGGACTGCAGTGAAATCACGCTCTGGTCCGTCTGAACCGCGATAATTTCCTGCCGGTCATATCCGCCCTGCAATCAATCCAGTACACTGCGCGCATCAGAAACGCCGGAGATTGCGATGAAACCAACCACTATCTCTCATCTGCGCCAGCTGAAAGCCAGCGGGCGCCGCTTTGCCACCCTGACTGCTTATGATTTCAGCTTTGCCCGCCTGTTTGCCGATGAAGGCATTCAGGTGATGCTGATTGGCGATTCGCTGGGTATGACGGTACAGGGGCATGATTCCACGCTGCCGGTGACGGTCGCCGATATCGCCTATCATACCGCCGCCGTACGTCGGGGTGCACCGCAGGCGCTGGTCATGGCTGACCTGCCGTTTATGAGCTATGCCACCCCGGAGCAGACTTTTACCAGTGCCGCACAGCTGATGCGCGCCGGTGCCAATATGGTCAAGCTGGAAGGCGGAGCCTGGCTGGCAGAGAGCGTACGCCTGTTAACCGAGCGCGCCGTGCCGGTCTGCGGCCATCTTGGCCTGACGCCGCAGTCGGTCAATATCTTTGGCGGTTATAAAGTGCAGGGCCGGGATGAGGCGGGCGCTGAACGTCTGCTGTCAGACGCTCTGGCGCTGGAAGCGGCTGGCGCGCAGCTGATGGTGCTGGAGTGCGTTCCGGTTGCGCTGGCGGCGCGCATCACCCAGGCGCTGACCATCCCGGTGATCGGCATCGGTGCAGGCAACGTCACCGATGGTCAGATTCTGGTGATGCATGACGCCTTCGGTATCACCGGCGGCCACATTCCAAAATTTGCTAAAAATTTCCTCGCCGAAACCGGCGACATTCGCGCGGCAATTCGCCAGTATATTGCCGACGTTGAGGCAGGCACCTATCCTGCCGCCGAACACAGCTTCTTCTGAATCCGGAGATTTATCGTGTTGATCATTGAAACGCTGCCGATGCTGCGCCGGGAGATCCGTCGCTGGCGGCAGGCGGGCAAACGTATCGCCCTGGTGCCCACGATGGGCAATCTGCATGATGGCCATCTGACGCTGGTCGATGAAGCCCGCCAGCGGGCTGACGTAGTTGTGGTCTCGGTGTTTGTTAACCCGATGCAGTTTGACCGCGCGGATGACCTTGCACGCTATCCGCGCACGCTGCAGGACGATTGCGAAAAGCTTAACCGTCACGGTGTGGATGTGGTGTTTGCGCCGGCCCCGCAGGCGATCTATCCGCAGGGTACAGAGAACCAGACGTTTGTTGAGGTGCCGGTGCTCTCCACGCTGCTGGAGGGCGCCAGCCGGCCGGGCCACTTCCGCGGGGTCGCCACGGTTGTCAGCAAACTCTTTAACCTCGTGCAGCCTGATGTCGCCTGTTTTGGCGAAAAGGATTTTCAGCAGCTGGCGATCATACGCAGACTGGTCGCAGATATGGGCTTTGATATCGACATTGTCGGTGTGCCCACGGTGCGGGCTAAAGATGGGCTGGCACTGAGTTCGCGCAATGGCTACCTTACTGCCGATGAACGCAGGCTGGCACCGGGTCTGAGCCAGGTGATGCGCAGTATGGCGGAGCGGCTCAGCAACGGCGAACGCCACATTGATGAGATTATTGAGCAGGCAAATACGGCGCTGCAGGAAAAGGGGTTTCGTCCTGACGGAGTGGCAATCTGCGATGCCGACACGCTGCAGCCGCTGACGGTGGAGAGCCAGCGCGCGGTGATCCTGATGGCCGCCTGGCTCGGCAATGCGCGTCTGATTGATAACCAGCAAGTGGATCTGATGGCGTAAGCCGTCGTTTAAATAGCAGCTTAAGGGTATACCGTGATGATTCGTACTGTTCTGCAGGGCAAACTGCACCGCGTTAAAGTGACGCAGGCCGATCTGCACTATGAAGGCTCCTGCGCGATCGATCAGGATTTTCTCGATGCCGCCGGCATTCTGCAATATGAAGCGATCGATATTTACAACGTGACCAACGGCCAGCGTTTCTCCACCTACGCCATCGCCGCCGAGCGGGGATCAAAAATTATCTCCGTAAACGGTGCCGCCGCGCGCTGCGCCTGTGCCGGAGACATCATGATTATCTGTTCTTACGTGCAGGTAGAGGATGAGGTGGCGCGCAGCTGGCAGCCAAAGGTGGCCTATTTTGAGGGCGATAATGAGATGAAACGTCTTGCCCGGGCGCTGCCGGTTCAGGTCGCGTAGCGTTCAGCCCGATTGCGCTGAGCGGCCAGAAACACCAGGGGCGCCCTTCCGGCGCCCCTGTTTATTATCCGCTTGCTGAATGACATTCAGGTGCGTAAGCCGCGACCGCGCTGGATCAGCGTATACACCAGCACATAGAACACGACGATAAACGCCATCAGTACCGACAGCGTAAACACCAGCGGCACATCGTTGATGCCGAGGAAGCCGTACCGGAAGCCGCTGATCATATACACCACCGGATTCAGCTTCGATACTGCCTGCCAGAATGGCGGCAGCAGCGCCAGTGAATAGAAGACGCCACCCAGGTAAGTCAGCGGCGTCAGCACAAAGGTCGGGATCAGGCTGATATCATCAAAAGTACGGGCAAACACCGCATTCAGCAGACCCGCCAGCGAAAACAGCACCGCGGTCAGCAGCAGGGTGATGGCGACCATCGGCCAGGAGAAAACGTGGAACGGCACAAAAAACAGCGACACCGCCGTTACCAGGATCCCTACGCAGACGCCACGCGCCACGCCGCCGCCGACATAGCCGGCAATGATGATATGGGTCGGCACCGGTGCTACCAGCAACTCCTCAATATTGCGCTGAAATTTGGCGCTGAAAAAGGAGGAGGCGACGTTAGCATAGGCGTTGGTGATCACCGACATCATAATCAGGCCCGGCACGATAAACTGCATATAGCTGAAGCCGTGCATGTCACCAATGCGTGAACCAATCAGGTTACCGAAAATAATAAAGTAGAGCGTCATGGTGATCACCGGCGGCACCAGCGTCTGGATCCAGATGCGGGCAAACCGGTTAATCTCTTTGCTCCAGATACTCTTTAACGCCACCCAATAAAGATGCGTCATGCTCTGCCTCCTGCTTTACCCTGTGTCAGTCCCACAAACAGCTCTTCCAGCCGGTTCGCCTTGTTGCGCATGCTCAGTACCTGCACGCCCTGCGCGCTCAGCTGACTGAATACGCTGTTAAGCCCCTGCTCACGCATCACTTCCACCTCCAGCGTCGAGGTATCAACCAGACGATACTGGAAGCCCTCCAGATGCGGCAGCGCGCTGCGCGGAGCGAGATCGAGAATAAAGGTTTCCGATTTGAGTTTGGAGAGCAGGCCTTTCATGGAGGTATTCTCCACCAGCTCGCCGCTCTGAATGATGCCGATATTACGACACAGCATCTCCGCCTCTTCCAGATAGTGCGTGGTGAGGATAATCGTGGTGCCTTTCGCATTCAGCTCTTTCAGAAACACCCACATTGAGCGGCGCAGTTCAATATCCACGCCGGCCGTTGGTTCATCCAGAATCAGCAGCTTGGGCTCATGCATCAGCGCACGCGCGATCATCAGGCGGCGCTTCATGCCGCCTGAAAGCATGCGGGCACGCTCATTGCGTTTGCCCCACAGATCGAGCTGGTTGAGATACTTTTCTGCACGCTTGTTCGCGTCTGCCCGCTCCACGCCGTAATAGCCCGCCTGATTTACGACGATCTGCATCACGGTTTCAAACGGGTTAAAGTTGAACTCCTGTGGCACCAGCCCGAGCTGACGCTTGGCATTGACCACATCTTTTTGCAGGTCGTAACCAAATACCCGAACGCTGCCGCCGGATTTATTAACCAGCGAGCTGATAATCCCAATGGTGGTTGATTTACCGGCCCCGTTTGGCCCCAGCAGAGCGTAAAAGTCGCCTGCCTCTACGTTCAGATCGAGACCTTTCAGCGCCTGTACGCCGCCGGGATAGGTCTTGGTCAGCCCGGAAAGTTCCAGTGCATAAGTCATTGCGAGTCCATATCCTGTTGTTGTGACATCAAAGCCTGATGAAAATGATAGTGCGCCCGCGCCAGACGTGCGGTGAATTCAGCAGAATTTGTGTTGAAATCAGACGCGGTGCGCCTGCGGGGAGCGCATGACGCGCTATATCGTGCAGAAAAGTGCATCAGGCCCGCAAGTCAGTCACTTACGGGCGGCTGATTCTATCCCGGAACGGCCGAAATGCCCCAGGTAGATTGTGCGGTTATGCGTCCAGCATGGTGACTTTGCCGATGTAAGGCAGATGACGATAGCGCTGCGCGTAGTCAATGCCAAAGCCCACGACAAACTCATCGGGAATGGTAAAGCCGACATATTCAACCGGCACCTCAACTTCACGACGCTCGGGTTTGTCCAGCAGCGTGCAGATGGCCAGTGATTTTGGCTCACGCAGGCGCAGGATCTCACGCACTTTACTCAGCGTGTTGCCGGAGTCGATGATATCTTCCACGATCAGCACATCTTTACCGCGAATATCTTCATCGAGGTCTTTCAGAATTTTGACATCACGTGACGACGACATGCCGCTGCCGTAGCTGGAGGCGGTCATAAAGTCGACCTCATGCGGGACGTCAATTTCCCGGCACAGATCGGCCATAAACATAAAGGAGCCGCGCAGCAGACCAACCAGCACCATCTCGCTGCCGCTGTCGCGGTAGGCTTCACTGATCTGTTTGCCCAGCTCGGCAATACGGGTTGCAATCTCCTCCCGGGAGATCATCACATCAACGGTGTGTTTCATTGCGTTCGCCTGGTTAAGGTTTTCAGAAAGCTCCGCAGTCTATCACAATGCGCCTGATGGCTAACGGCGCACACAAAACGCAAACGATTACGTAGCAAAATTTCCCGCGATGGCATTAACTCTATAGCAGGGTTAACGCGCTTTATCCTGATCCAGCCGGAGCTGCTATGACGAACTCTCCCAGCAACAAAACACCTTCCGATCGGCGCGCGCTGCATCCGGAAACGCAGATGCTTAATTATGGCTACGATCCGCGGCTGTCAGAGGGCGCGGTAAAACCGCCGGTGTTTCTTACCTCAACCTTTGTCTTTAACAGCGCCGAAGAGGGCAAAGATTTTTTTGATTATGCAGCGGGCCGCCGTCAGCCGCCTGATGGCCAGAGCGGCGGGCTGGTCTATTCACGCTTTAATCATCCCAATAGCGAAATCGTTGAAGATCGCCTGGCGATTTATGAAGGCGCTGAGAGTGCGGTGCTCTTCTCTTCCGGTATGTCAGCCATTGCCACTACGCTGCTTGCGTTTGCGCGGCCGGGCGAGGTGATCCTGCATTCGCAGCCGCTGTATGGTGGCACAGAAACGCTGCTGAGCAAGACGCTGCACGATATGGAAATTAAAGCCGTGGGGTTCAGCGAGGGTACGGATGAAGAGAGGGTTTATGAAGCGGCGAAGCTGGCGTGCCAGCGCGGCCGGGTTGCCCTGATACTGATCGAAACGCCAGCCAACCCTACCAACAGCCTGGTGGATATCCGGCTTATTGCGCAGGTGGCTGATGTGATTGCGCAGCAGCAGGGTTCACGTCCGGTGATCGCCTGCGATAACACGCTGCTGGGGCCACTGTTTCAGCATCCGCTGCAGCACGGCGCTGATATCTCGCTCTATTCGCTGACAAAATATGTGGGCGGCCATTCCGACCTTATCGCCGGTGCCGCGCTGGGCAGCCGGGCACTGATGAGCCGCGTGCGCGCACTGCGCAGCGCGATCGGCACGCAGCTCGACCCGCACTCCAGCTGGATGATTGGCCGTTCGCTGGAGACGCTGGCGCTGCGTATGGAGAAAGCCGCTGCAAACGCGGAACGGGTCGCCGCCTTCCTGCGCGACAGGCCCCAGGTGGCGGCGCTGTTCTGGCTGCCCTATCTCGATACGCAGAGTGCGGCAGGTGAAACGTACCGGCGCCAGTGCAGCGGTGCCGGTTCGACCTTCTCTTTTGATATTCAGGGCGGCGAGCCTGCGGCTTTCCGCTTTCTCAATGCGCTGACGCTGTTTAAGCTGGCAGTGAGCCTGGGGGGCACCGAGTCGCTGGCCAGCCATCCGGCCAGCACCACCCATTCCGGCGTCCCGCAGGCCGTACGCCAGCGCATTGGCATCAGCGATGCCACGGTGCGTCTGTCGATCGGGATTGAGCATCCGGATGACCTGATTGCGGATATCCGCCAGGCGCTGGCGGCGGCGGACAGCTGACGGCAATCGGCATATATCCTGCGCCTGCGTTCATCTGAAGCCGTTATGCCACCGTGAATCCCAGCATCATGCCGGTATCTTCGTGCTCCAGCAGATGGCAGTGCGCCATGTAGGCATGCTCTGCACTGGCAGCATAGTCGAAACGCACCACGACTTCGCTCCGCCAGCCGTTAACGTTAACCATATCTTTCCAGCCGGCGCGATGCGCGGCAGGCGGCTTGCCATTTTCTGACAGGATGCGGAACTGGGCGCCGTGAATATGGAACGGATGCAGCATCGCATCGCCCTCGCCTGAAATCGTCCACTTCTCGGTTTTGCCCAGCGGCACGGCAAACATCGGCTTCTGCATGTTAAATGCCTCGCCGTTGATCTTATTGCCGTTATGGAAATCATACGCGGCAGCGCCGTGCGCACCGTGATCCATCGGCATCGCGCTATGTTCACTATGCTCCATCGGCATGGCATCGTGTCCGTTATGCGTTTCTGCCGCGCCGTGGTCTGCCGCGCCCCCCATCGCCTGATGGCCATAACGATCCATCAGCGCCTGCATACCCTGCTTATCCAGCTGCGGATCCATCATCAGCTGCAGCCAGCGGTTCTGTACGCCGTCACTGGCAGGCAGCGGCGGCAGATCCACCAGCGTGTCCGGCAGCGTCCCGCTCGCCATAATGCGCAGCGGCAGGATCTGCACCAGCGGCAGTGGCCGATCAAACGGCGGTAGCGTCATCCCCATCTGCGTCACCGGCAGCGTGACGATATCAAAAGGCTGGCCGTCGGAGGTATCGATCAGCACCTCAAAGCGCTCGCCCGGCAGCAGGGACAGCGATGTCACCTGTACCGGTTCAGCAAGCAGTCCGCCATCGCTGCCCACCACATAGACTGGCCGTTTATCGCTGGCGGCGATCTCCAGCGAGCGGGCGTTACAGCCGTTAAGCAGCCGCAGGCGCAGCCAGCCGCGCGGCACGGCGTGCTGCGGATACTGTACGCCGTTGGTCAGCATCATATCGCCAAACCAGCCCACCGCCGCGCGCATCACATCCAGCTGATAATCGATATGCGTGCCGGCGCTGTTAAGCTGTTTATCCTGGAAAATCAGCGGTACGTCATCCGCTCCCCACTGCATCGGCAGACGCAGCTTGCCGGACGCGTCATCCTCCAGCAGCACCAGTCCGGCTAATCCCTGCGCCACCTGATGACCGGTCTTGCCGTGCAGATGCGGATGAAACCAGCAGGTCGCCGCTGGCTGATCGGGGGTAAAGCTCACCTGACGCGTGGCACCGGGCGCGATAATCGCCTGCGGGCCACCATCCACGTCGCCCGGGATCGCCAGGCCGTGCCAGTGCACGGTGGTCGCCTCCGGCAGCCGGTTATGAATATTGACCGTGACGCGCTTCTCCCGCTGCAGGCGCAGAACCGGTCCGAGCAGGCTGCCGTTATAGCCCCAGGTCGGCACCGCTTTACCCTGCCACTGCGTGCTGCCCGTCATGGCGGTAAGGCTGTAGTGACCACGCGCATCAGGCTCCAGCAGCGCAGGGATCGGCAGCAGCGGCCGGGTAGCCGCCATCAGTGAACGACTCCATAACGGCAGTGCGCCTGACGCGCTGAGCGCCGCGGTCAGTTTGAGAAAAGTGCGACGTTGCATACGCATATCCTTGTGATAATGAGACCCCCAGCCTAAACCCTGCCCCTGCAGGAGGGTCAAGCGCCGGGCAGCAAAATGTTAACCCGCCATCTGCGGGGGTAAAAGAAGCGGAATCCGGACGGTAACTGTGCTAACGTCAATGGATTGTCCTTTGCTGAGAACCATTATGACAAAAAGCATTAAGATCCTGCTGCTGGCGGGACTCTTTGGCTTCTCCACCAGCAGTTTTGCACTGAGCGAGTCTGAAGCGGAAGATCTGGCTGATCTGACGGCGGTCTTTGTCTATCTGAAGAACGACTGCGGCTATCAGGCACTGCCTGATGCACAAATCCGCAAAGCGCTGGTATTTTTTGCCCAGCAGAACCGCTGGGATTTAAGCAACTACAGCAGCTATAACATGAAAGCGCTGGGTGAAGAGAGCTACAAAGATCTGAGTGGCATTGCAATCAACAATGATAAAAAGTGCAAATCGCTGGCGCGTGATTCACTGAGCCTGCTGGCCTACGTCAAGTAACGGGGCGTCATGCGGGCTGTGCGGGTTATCTGCCCGCTATAAACTGCCGGTAAGCGGCGATGACCGCCAGAAAGTCCTCCACGCCGCAGAACGAGAGACTCTCTTCATCGTAGTAGGCCATGCCCTCTTCCAGTCCCTCATCCTCCAGCGCCAGCTGATTAGCGCGGATCATCACCTCTTCCTCGTCCAGCCACAGCGTGTACTCATGTCCGATGCGCTGCCACTGCTGATGGGTGCCTTTTACCGCGCGCGCGGCAGCTTCCACCTCATCCAGCAGGCCGGGGTTATCCCTGACTTCCTCATTAAACCAGTGGCCTACCGCTTCGTGATCCATCGACATGCGTACTCTGACCTGGCCGGTGAGATCGCGTAAAAATTCATACTCCATCGTGTTACCTCATACCAGTCGCGCGCCGGGCAGCACATTGATTGCATTCTGAACGCAGCGCACGTAATAAAGTGGGATCGCGCTCGCATTATGCCGGGAGTGCAGCAGGGAAAAAAGGCATAAAAAAAGGGGATGATTTGCATCATCCCCTGGTCTGTCCGTCGCGTTATACGGCGGTCTGGAAAATCACGCTGTCCGCTTTCTCAGTATATTGACCCAACTGGTCAAAGTTGAGGTAGCGATAGGTGTCATCGGCCGTTTTATCCACCTGTACCATAAACTGCTGATACTCGTCCGGCGTTGGCAGTTTGCCAAGCAGCGAAGCGACGGCAGCCAGCTCGGCTGATGCCAGGAAAACGTTGGCGCCGTTACCCAGACGGTTCGGGAAGTTACGGGTCGACGTGGAAACCACCGTCGCGCCGTCCTGCACGCGTGCCTGGTTACCCATGCAGAGCGAACAGCCCGGGATCTCAATACGCGCACCGCTTTTGCCAAAGACGCTGTAGTAGCCCTCTTCCGTCAGCTGAGCCGCATCCATCTTGGTTGGCGGAGCCACCCACAGACGCGTCGGCAGCTGGCCCTTATGCGCGTCCAGCAGCTTACCGGCCGCACGGAAGTGACCGATATTGGTCATGCAGGAGCCGATAAACACTTCGTCAATCTTCTCGCCCTGCACGTCAGAGAGCCAGCGCGCATCATCCGGATCGTTTGGTGCGCACAGAATCGGCTCTTTGATATCCGCCAGATCGATCTCGATCACCGCAGCGTATTCCGCGTCTGCATCGCCTTCCAGCAGTTGCGGATCGGCCAGCCATTTCTGCATGCCCTCAACGCGACGCTCCAGCGTACGGCGATCGCCGTAACCTTCCGAGATCATCCACTTCAGCAGAACGATGTTGGAGTTCAGGTACTCGATAATCGGCGCTTTATCCAGCTTGATCGTACAACCGGCAGCAGAACGTTCAGCAGAGGCATCAGACAGCTCAAACGCCTGCTCAACTTTCAGATCCGGCAGACCTTCAATTTCCAGAATACGGCCGGAGAAGATGTTTTTCTTGCCCTTCTTCTCTACCGTCAGCAGACCCTGCTTAATTGCGTACAGCGGGATAGCGTGCACCAGATCGCGCAGCGTGATGCCCGGCTGCATGGCGCCCTTAAAGCGCACCAGTACGGATTCCGGCATATCCAGCGGCATGACGCCGGTCGCAGCAGCAAACGCCACCAGACCGGACCCTGCCGGGAAGGAGATGCCAATCGGGAAGCGGGTGTGTGAATCACCGCCGGTGCCGACGGTATCCGGCAGCAGCATACGGTTCAGCCAGCTGTGGATGATACCATCTCCCGGACGCAGTGAGACGCCACCGCGGTTCATGATGAAGTCCGGCAGCGTATGGTGCGTGGTCACATCGACCGGCTTTGGATAAGCCGCCGTGTGGCAGAAAGATTGCATCACCAGATCGGCGGAGAAGCCGAGGCACGCCAGATCTTTCAGCTCGTCGCGCGTCATCGGACCGGTGGTATCCTGTGAGCCCACAGAGGTCATCTTCGGCTCGCAGTAAGCGCCCGGACGAATACCCTCGACGCCACAGGCACGGCCCACCATCTTCTGCGCCAGCGAATAGCCGCGCGTGCTGGAGGCGATATCTTTCGCCTGCACAAAGACGTCGCTTGCCGGCAGGCCAAGTGACTCGCGTGCTTTTGTCGTCAGACCACGACCGATAATCAGCGGAATACGGCCGCCGGCGCGGACTTCATCCAGCAGCACGTCAGTCTTCAGTTCAAAGGTCGCCAGCAGTTCACCGGTTTCGTGATTGCGTACTTCGCCTTTATACGGGTAAACGTCAATCACATCGCCCATGTTGAGGCGTTCAACATCCAGTTCGATCGGCAGCGCGCCGGCATCTTCCATGGTGTTGAAGAAAATCGGGGCGATTTTACCGCCGAGGCAGAGACCGCCGCCCTTTTTATTCGGCACGTACGGAATATCTTCACCCATAAACCACAGCACCGAGTTGGTGGCGGATTTACGCGAGGAGCCGGTTCCGACAACGTCGCCGACATAAGTCAGCGGGAAACCTTTTTGCTGCAGCGCCTGAATCTGTTTGATCGGGCCGATATTGCCCGCTTCATCTGGCTCAATGCCATCACGCGGGTTTTTCAGCATTGCCAGCGCATGCAGTGGAATATCCGGGCGTGACCACGCATCCGGCGCCGGAGAGAGGTCGTCGGTGTTGGTTTCGCCGGTCACTTTAAACACGGTGGTGGTGATTTTTTCAGCCAGTTTAGGACGCTTCAGGAACCACTCGGCATCAGCCCAGGATTGCAGAATTTTTTTTGCGTGGGCATTACCCGCTTTGGCTTTCTCTTCCACATCGTAGAAGTTGTCGAACATCAGCAGCGTATGGGACAGCGCTTCAGCGGCAATCGGTGCCAGCGCCTCATCGTCGAGCGCTTCAATCAGCGCGTGGATGTTATAGCCACCCTGCATGGTGCCCAGCAGTTCAACAGCTTTCTCGCGCGTAACCAGAGGAGAGTGGGCTTCGCCCGTTGCGACAGCAGCCAGGAAACCGGCTTTAACATAGGCGGCTTCATCAACGCCTGGCGGGACGCGGTTAACCAGCAGGTCAACCAGAAATTCTTCTTCACCCGCAGGCGGGCTTTTCAGCAGTTCAACCAGCGCGGCCATCTGGGAAGCATCTAACGGCTTAGGTACGATTCCCTGGGCAGCACGCTCGGCAACGTGCTTACGGTATTCTTCTAGCACGACGTTCTCCTCGCTCTCATTGTATAGCTTTCCGGTACACCTTGATGCTGTTAAACAGTAGGGTGAGGTGCCCGGTTCTGCGTCGGCCAGCATAGCAGGATTTCGCCTGATTGTTAATCTGTTTACAAAAAAGCAACATCCAGCCGGTTTCCGGCATAATGCTCCGGATAAACCCGGTCGGACGGAAACAAAACCGGCAGGCGCGCAGTGAGTTGTTTTCGGATCATAACTTTTAGCGTGGCAGAGAATGACCTCGCTAACGTCTGGTTATGCTTACGGCGGCAACAGCAAAAAAAAAACGGCTCCCGCAGGAGCCGTTATTAGCAGAAGCGAAACTTACTTCTTCTTCGCTTTCGCGTTTGGCAGATCGGTGATGCTGCCTTCAAAGATTTCAGCCGCAAGGCCGACTGACTCATGCAGCGTCGGGTGCGCATGGATGGTCAGCGCGATATCTTCGGCATCACAACCCATCTCGATCGCCAGACCGATTTCACCCAGCAGCTCGCCGCCGTTGGTGCCGACTACAGCACCACCGATAACGCGATGCGTCTCTTTGTCAAAAATCAGCTTGGTCATACCGTCAGCGCAGTCGGAAGCGATAGCACGGCCAGAGGCCGCCCACGGGAAGGTAGAGACTTCGTAGCTGATGCCCTTCTCTTTGGCTTCTTTCTCGGTCAGACCTACCCACGCAACTTCCGGCTCGGTATAGGCGATTGATGGGATCACTTTCGGATCGAAGTAGTGCTTCAGACCAGAGATGACCTCAGCGGCAACGTGGCCTTCATGCACGCCTTTGTGCGCCAGCATAGGCTGACCCACGATATCACCGATAGCGTAGATGTGCGGCACGTTGGTGCGCATCTGCTTATCCACACGGATAAAGCCGCGCTCATCCACTTCCACGCCCGCTTTACCGGCGTCGAGGCCTTTACCGTTTGGTACACGGCCAATGGCAACCAGTACCGCGTCATAGCGCTGCGCCTCGGCAGGCGCTTTTTTGCCTTCCATCGATACGTAGATACCGTCATCTTTCGCGTCAACCGCGGTGACTTTGGTTTCCAGCATCAGATTGAATTTCTTGCTGATACGCTTGGTAAAGACTTTAACCACATCTTTATCCGCTGCCGGGATCACCTGGTCAAACATCTCAACCACGTCAATCTCTGAACCCAGCGCGTGGTAAACGGTCGCCATCTCCAGACCGATGATGCCGCCGCCCATGACCAGCAGACGCTTCGGCACTTCGCGCAGCTCCAGCGCTGACGTAGAGTCCCAGACGCGCGGATCGTGATGCGGGATAAACGGCAGCTCGATAGGACGTGAGCCTGCGGCGATGATCGCGTTATCGAAGTTAATGGTGGTTGCGCCACCCTCACCTTCAACCACCAGGGTGTTAGCGCCGGTGAATTTACCCAGACCGTTAACAACTTTGACCTTACGGCCTTTGGCCATACCAGCCAGGCCACCGGTCAGCTGGTTGATCACCTTCTCTTTCCAGGTGCGGATCTTGTTAATGTCTGTCTGTGGCTGACCAAACACGATGCCGTGCTCTTCCAGCGCTTTCGCTTCTTCAATCACTTTCGCGACGTGCAGCAGCGCTTTTGACGGGATACAGCCTACGTTCAGACAAACACCGCCGAGGGTGTTGTAGCGCTCAACCAGAACGGTCTCCAGACCTAAGTCAGCGCAACGGAAGGCTGCAGAGTAACCTGCAGGACCTGCCCCAAGTACCACGACTTGAGTTTTAATCTCTGTACTCATCATGACCTCTTGTTAGATTGCCGGCGGTCAGAGCGACCCTTTCCCAGGCTCATGCTACCCTGTCGCCACCGGGACATTTCACCGCGAGAGTTTACAGAATTGTTAATAAACTGCCAACCGCGGTAACAACTGAATGCTTACAACAAGGCCGGCATTTGCCGGCCTTGATTAACTTCACATCACCAGACGGCGAATATCAGACAGCATATTGTTGATGATGGTGATGAAACGCGCACCATCAGCACCGTCGATCACGCGGTGGTCAAACGAGAGCGAGATCGGCATCATCAGACGCGGTGCGAACTCTTTACCGTTCCATACCGGCTCCATGGCCGACTTGGAGACGCCAAGGATCGCCACTTCCGGCGCATTGACGATAGGCGCGAAGTGCGTCGTGCCCAGGCCGCCAAGGCTGGAGATGGTGAAACAGCCGCCCTGCATATCGCTGGCGGTCAGCTTGCCATCACGCGCTTTCTTCGAGGTTGCCATCAGCTCACGCGAGAGTTCAGTGATGCCTTTCTTATTCACATCCTTGAACACCGGAACCACCAGACCATTTGGCGTATCTACCGCCACGCCGATGTTGATGTATTTCTTCAGCGTCAGTTTCTGACCATCTTCAGACAGCGAGCTGTTGAAACGTGGCATCTGCTCCAGCGCCGCCGCGACCGCTTTCATGATGAACACCACCGGGGTGAACTTCACATCCAGCTTACGCTTCTCGGCTTCGGCGTTCTGCTGCTTGCGGAACGCTTCCAGATCGGTGATATCGGTTTTATCAAAGTGCGTAACGTGCGGGATCATGACCCAGTTACGGCTCAGGTTAGCACCAGAGATTTTCTGGATACGGCCCAGCTCCACTTCTTCCACTTCACCAAACTTGCTGAAGTCCACTTTCGGCCACGGCAGCATGCCTGGCAGACCGCCGCCTGCAGCAGCTGCTGGCGCAGCCTCAGCGCGTTTCACCGCCTCTTTCACGTAAGTCTGCACATCCTCTTTCAGGATGCGACCCTTACGGCCGGTGCCTTTTACCTTCGCCAGATTCACGCCAAACTCGCGCGCCAGACGACGGATCACCGGCGTAGCGTGCACGTAAGCGTCATTCTCAGCGAAGTCATTTTTCGCTTCTGCTTTGGCTGGCGCAGGTGCTGCAGCCGGTTTAGCCTCTGCTTTCGCCGGCGCGGAGGCCGCTTCCGATTTGGCTGCCGGTGCCGGCGATGGCGCGCCGCCTTCCACTTCAAAGATCATGATCAGTGAGCCGGTACTGACTTTGTCGCCCGTGGCTACTTTCAGCTCTTTCACCGTACCGGCAAACGGTGCCGGTACTTCCATAGAGGCTTTATCGCCTTCAACCACAATCAGCGACTGTTCAGCGGTGACTTTGTCACCCGCTTTCACCAGTACCTCGGTCACTTCAACTTCGTCACCGCCGATATCCGGTACGTTTACCTCTTTCGCGCCTGCCGCTGCAGCCGGGGCGGAGGTCGCCTCTTCTTTCATCTGTGGTTTCGCGTCGGCCGCCGGCGCATCGCCTTCTGCGTCAAAGATCATAATCAGTGAACCGGTGTTCACTTTATCGCCGGTAGCGATTTTGATCTCTTTCACTACACCCGCAAACGGCGCAGGCACTTCCATTGAGGCTTTGTCACCTTCAACGGTGATCAGCGACTGCTCTGCTTCAACCTTGTCGCCCACTTTAACCAGGATTTCTGTGACTTCGACTTCATCACCACCGATATCCGGTACGTTAACCTCTTTGCTGGCGGTTGCCGTTGCAGCAGCAGGAGCCGGCGCGGCTTCTGCTTTTTTCTCTTCGGCAGCCGGTGCAGCTTCTGCCGCACCTTCAGCGTCAAACACCATAATCAGCGAGCCGGTATTCACTTTGTCACCGACGGCGATTTTGATCTCTTTAACCACGCCCGCCTGCGGTGAAGGCACTTCCATTGAAGCTTTATCGCCTTCCACAGAGATCAGCGACTGCTCAGCGTCAACGCTGTCGCCCACCTTCACCAGAATTTCGGTGACTTCAACTTCGTCCGACCCGATATCCGGTACGTTAATTTCGATAGCCATTACTCTTTACCTCTTAAGCCAGACGCGGGTTAACTTTATCAGCGTCGATATCGAATTTAGCGATAGCGTCCGCTACCACCTGCTTCTCGATTTCGCCGCGTTTAGCCAGCTCACCCAGCGCAGCCACAACCACATATGATGCATCCACTTCGAAGTGATGACGCAGATTTTCACGGCTGTCAGAACGACCAAAGCCATCGGTACCCAGCACGCGGTAGTCGCTGGCCGGCACATAGCTGCGAACCTGTTCTGCGAACAGCTTCATGTAGTCAGTTGACGCAACGGCCGGCGCATCATTCATCACCTGAGCGATGTAAGGCACGCGTGGCGTTTCTGTCGGATGCAGCATGTTCCAGCGCTCGCAATCCTGACCGTCTCGCGCCAGCTCGGTGAACGAGGTTACGCTATAGACATCAGAGCCGATACCGTACTCTTTCGCCAGAATCTGTGCCGCTTCGCGCACGTGACGCAGGATAGAACCTGAGCCCAGCAGCTGCACTTTACCTTTCTTGCCTTCTACTTCTTCCAGCTTGTAGATACCCTTGCGGATACCCTCTTCCGCACCCTGCGGCATCGCCGGCATGTGGTAGTTTTCGTTCAGCGTGGTGATGTAGTAGTAGATGTTTTCCTGCGCTTCACCATACATACGCACCAGACCATCCTGCATGATCACGGCCACTTCATACGCGTATGACGGATCGTAGGAGATGCAGTTAGGGATGGTCAGCGACTGAATATGGCTGTGGCCATCTTCATGCTGCAGGCCTTCGCCGTTCAGCGTCGTACGGCCTGAAGTCCCCCCGACCAGGAAGCCACGCGCCTGCTGATCGCCCGCCAGCCACATCAGATCGCCAATGCGCTGGAAGCCAAACATCGAGTAGTAGATGTAGAACGGGATCATCGGCAGGTTGTTGGTGCTGTAAGAGGTCGCCGCCGCCAGCCAGGATGAACCTGCGCCCAGCTCGTTGATCCCTTCCTGCAGAATCTGGCCTTTCTCATCTTCTTTATAGTAAGCAACCTGCTCACGGTCCTGCGGCGTATACTGCTGGCCGTTCGGGCTGTAGATACCGATCTGACGGAACAGGCCTTCCATACCAAAAGTACGGGCTTCATCCGCGAGGATCGGCACCAGACGATCTTTGATCGACTTGTTCTTCAGCATCACGTTCAGCGCGCGCACGAAAGCGATCGTGGTAGAGATCTCTTTGCTCTGCTCTTCCAGCAGAGGTTTGAACTCTTCCAGCGTCGGCATTTCCAGCTTCTCAGTGAACTCTGCCTGACGGGTCGGCAGATAGCCACCCAGCTTCTCACGCTGGCCGTGCAGGTAGTTGTACTCTTCTGAGCCTTTCTCGAAGGTGACGTAAGGCAGCTCTTCGATTTTTTCATCAGCCACTGGCACATTGAAGCGATCGCGGATGTAGCGTACGCCATCCATGTTCATCTTCTTGACCTGATGGGCAATGTTCTTGCCTTCCGCCGTATCACCCATACCGTAACCTTTAATGGTATGAGCCAGAATCAGCGTTGGCTGGCCTTTGGTCTCCTGCGCTTTTTTCAGAGCAGCGTAGATTTTCTTCGGATCGTGGCCGCCACGGTTCAGCGCGAAAATTTCGTCGTCAGACCACTCTTTTACCAGCTCAGCAGTCTCCGGATATTTGCCGAAGAAGTGCTCACGCACATAGGCACCGTCGCGTGATTTAAAGGTCTGGTAGTCACCGTCAACGGTTTCATTCATCAGCTGAATCAGTTTGCCGCTGGTATCTTTCTTCAGCAGCTCATCCCAGCGTCCGCCCCAGATCACTTTGATCACGTTCCAGCCAGCACCGGCAAAGATGCCTTCCAGCTCGTTGATGATCTTACCGTTACCGGTGACCGGGCCATCCAGACGCTGCAGGTTGCAGTTGATGATGAACACCAGGTTATCCAGCTTCTCGCGGGTCGCGATAGTAATGGCACCTTTAGATTCCGGCTCATCCATCTCACCATCACCGAGGAAGGCGTATACCGTCTGACCAGACGTATCTTTCAGGCCGCGATGCTCAAGGTATTTCAGGAACTTCGCCTGATAGATAGCGTTCAGCGGGCCCAGGCCCATTGAAACGGTCGGGAACTGCCAGAAGTCCGGCATCAGCTTCGGATGCGGATAAGATGACAGGCCGTTGCCGTGCACTTCCTGACGGAAGTTGTTCATCTGCTCTTCAGTCAGGCGCCCTTCAAGGAACGCACGCGAGTAGATGCCTGGAGAAATATGACCCTGGAAGTAGACCAGATCGCCGCCATCTTTTTCGCTGCGTGCACGGAAGAAGTGGTTAAAGCACACTTCATAGATTGTGGCAGAACTCTGGAAAGAAGAGAGGTGTCCCCCCAGCTCCAGATCTTTTTTCGACGCACGCAGAACTGAAACAATGGCGTTCCAGCGAATTGCGGAACGGATACGACGTTCGAGAGAGGTGTTACCCGGATAGTCCGGCTCATCTTCTGTCGCAATGGTGTTGATATAGTTACTGATCGCTGCAGCAGCACCGCCGCCGCCAGCTACTTTCACACCACCTTTGCGGGCTGCGCTCAGAACCTGATCAATCAGATACTGCGCACGCTCAACACCTTCTTCACGGATGACCGATTCGATCGCCTGTAGCCAGTCACGAGTTTCGATCGGATCCACGTCATTCTGTAAACGTTCTGACATGGGGGGTATTCCTTATCTGTGTCTAATACGTTGAATTATCAGGAGCCTGTCTGCTTGTGTTGTGTTTCAGGTTCACAGCACAAGAAGACAGGCCCGTCGTTTATGTCGCACGTTCGTTGCCGTACGTTATTCCTTGCGTTGCTGTAAACGACGCAGGGAGCGTTCACGACGGCTCTGCTCCCGACTTCTGTCCAGCAAGATTTCCTCTATGAACGCCAGATGACGATGCGAGGCTTCACGGGCCTGTTCCGGCTCGCGTGCCACAATCGCCGCAAAAATACTGGCGCGATGCTCGCTCACTTTCGCCAGCATTTCGCGGCGAGCGTAAAGCAATTCGAAATTCTGACGTACGTTTTGTTCCAGCATCGGGCTCATGGAGCGCAGCAGGTGCAGCAGCACCACATTATGCGCCGCTTCCGTGACCGCAATCTGATACTTCATGACGGCATCCGCCTCAGCGTCGAGATCGCCGCTCTCCTGCGCCTGCTGAATCTGAAGATGGCAGTCGCGAATACGCTGCAGATCTTCATCGGTGCCGCGCAGTGCTGCGTAGTAGGCCGCCACACCTTCCAGCGCATGACGGGTTTCCAGCAGATCAAACTGAGATTCCGGATGCTGGGCCAGTAGCCCGACCAGGGGGTCGCTTAAGCTCTGCCAGAGATTCTGCTGCACAAATGTGCCGCCACCCTGGCGACGCAGCAGTAAACCTTTGGCTTCCAGACTCTGAATCGCTTCGCGCAGCGATGGACGTGAGACATCAAACTGTTTGGCCAGTTCGCGCTCGGGGAGCAGTTTCTCACCCGGCTGAAGGGTCCCTTCCATAATCAGGGATTCCAGCTGCTGCTCTATCGCATCGGAGAGCTTGGGCTGGCGAATTTTACTATAAGCCATCTTCCCTTCTTATAAGCCAAACGTCTGGAGTAAATTGGTAATACCAATTGAAAAATGGTGCCCGTAAAGTAACAAAGTATTCACCTTGTGTCTATATGGCCACTCTCTTACTTCCAGTCCGTTGCAGGCCTGAACCCAGGCAGCACGCCTTAAGCCGCCGTAGTAACAGGAAAAAGAAACAACTGCGCGAAGTTGTTAACAGATTTCACTTTTACCAAACCTTACACTGCAAAAGCGGTTGCTGCTCTTATACGCCATAAGCGAAAGCTATTCGTGTTTAAGCATTATTCATGACAGAAATATCGCAAGGGAAACCACAGAGTAAATCGCTGCTTTTTCCATCACTCCTTAGCACAAAAAGCAAAAGCAGGTGCAAAGTCGCGCGCTTATCACTATTCTGGTCGCCTGAATAGCGTCTCGCTACAGAGAGCCAGTCTGAAGTCGTAAAGAAAAGATTACACGCAGTATCACAGCCTTAAGTGCGGGCACTGCAGGCGCACAATAACAATACAAAGAGGTTTGTATGGAACAACAGCATGGCGAAGCGCTGCACCGCGGCCTGAAGAATCGCCATATCCAGCTGATCGCGCTGGGCGGTGCCGTCGGCACCGGCCTGTTTCTGGGAAGCGCATCGGTTATTAAATCTGCCGGCCCGGCAGTGATCCTGGGGTATGCCATTGCCGGATTTATCGCCTTTTTAATTATGCGCCAGCTGGGTGAAATGGTGGTTGAAGAGCCGGTTGCCGGCAGCTTTAGCCATTTTGCCTATAAATACTGGGGCAATTTTGCCGGCTTCGCCTCAGGCTGGAACTACTGGGTGCTCTATGTGCTGGTTGCGATGGCAGAACTCAGCGCCGTCGGTAAATATATTCAGTTCTGGTATCCGGAGTTTCCGGCCTGGGCCAGCGCCGCTATTTTCTTTGTTGTCATCAATGCCATTAACCTGACCAACGTCAAAGTGTTTGGTGAGATGGAGTTCTGGTTCGCGATCATTAAAGTCGTGGCCGTTATCGGCATGATCCTGTTTGGCGGCTGGCTGCTGTTCAGCGGCAACGCCGGTCCGCAGGCATCTGTCAGTAACCTGTGGGATCAGGGTGGCTTTCTGCCGCACGGCATGACCGGTCTGGTGATGATGATGGCGATTATCATGTTCTCCTTTGGTGGCCTTGAACTGGTGGGTATTACCGCTGCAGAAGCGGATAACCCGGAAGAGAGCATTCCTAAAGCCACTAATCAGGTGCTGTGGCGCATTCTGATTTTCTATATTGGCTCACTGGCGGTACTGCTGTCGCTGCTGCCCTGGACCCGCGTCACGGCAGATACCAGTCCGTTTGTCCTGATTTTCCATGAGCTGGGTGATGCGCTGGTCGCTAACGCCCTGAACGTCGTGATCCTGACTGCGGCGCTCTCGGTCTACAACAGCTGTGTTTACTGTAACAGCCGTATGCTGTTTGGCCTGGCCCAGCAGGGTAATGCGCCAAAAGCGCTGCTGAAGGTTGATCGCCGCGGCGTACCGGTTGCCACTATTATGGTTTCGGCGGTTGCTACCGCACTGTGTGTGTTGATCAACTATCTGATGCCGGGAGAAGCCTTTGGTATTCTGATGTCACTGGTGGTGTCGGCTCTGGTCATCAACTGGGCAATGATTAGCCTGGCGCATATGAAATTCCGCCGTAAGAAAGATCAGCAGGGTGTCACCACGCGCTTCCGGGCGGTGCTCTATCCGGCCGGTAACTGGCTCTGTCTGCTGTTTATGGCCGCCGTGCTGGTGATCATGGCGATGACACCCGGAATGGCGATTTCAGTCTGGCTGATTCCGGTCTGGCTGGTTATTCTGGCGGTGGGTTACGCCGTTAAAAACAGAACGCAGAAAGCCTGATAGTCCCGCGTGCCCGGTTTATCTGACCGGGCACCTCTGCCGATCGCCTTCACACTTTTTCCCCTGCACCCGTTTTGTCCATCTACGCGACTCATTGTTGATCATCCCTGCCTGCCATTTCCGCTGATACTTTTCGCTCCACTTGTCGCAGGAGACGACGATGAAAAGTGCTGCACTCTCATTCAGAGAAAAACTGGGATATGGCATGGGCGATGCCGGCTGTAACATGATTGGTGGCGCAATCATGCTGTTTCTTAACTACTTCTACACCGATGTTTTTGGCCTGGCACCGGCGCTGGTCGGCGTGCTGCTGCTTTCAGTACGCGTACTGGATGCGGTGACAGACCCCATTATGGGCGCGTTAGCGGACCGGACTCAGAGCCGCTGGGGCCGCTTCCGCCCCTGGCTGCTCTGGGTCTCGGTGCCGTATGTGCTGTTCAGCGTACTGATGTTTACTACGCCAGACTGGAGCTATGAAAACAAAGTTATCTGGGCCTTTGTGACCTATTTCCTGATGTCGCTGACCTATACGGCTATCAATATTCCCTACTGTTCGCTGGGCGGTGTCATCACCAGCGATCCGGGCGAACGCGTGTCCTGTCAGTCTTATCGCTTCGTGATGGTGGGGGTTGCCACGCTGATCCTCTCACTCTCACTGCTGCCTATGGCAGAGTGGTTTGGCGGTGACAACAAAGCGCGCGGTTATCAGCTGGCGATGAGCGTGCTGGCGCTGATTGGCCTGGCGATGTTTCTGTTCTGTTTTGCTAATGTCCGTGAACGTATCCGGCCTGCGGTGCCGACACATGACGATCTGAAGAAAGACCTGCGCGATATATGGAAAAACGATCAGTGGGTACGCATTCTGCTGCTGACCTTCTGCAACGTCTGTCCCGGCTTTATCCGCATGGCGGCCACCATGTATTACGTGACCTGGGTAATGGGCCAGTCGACGCATTTTGCCACGCTATTTATCAGCCTGGGCGTAATTGGCATGATGGCTGGCAGCACGCTGGCTAAATATCTCACCGATCGCTGGTGTAAGCTGAAAGTCTTTTTCTGGACCAATATCGCGCTGGCGCTCTTTTCCTGTGGATTTTACTGGATCGATCCACACGCCACCATCACGGTAGTGGTGGCCTATTTCCTGCTGAATATTCTGCATCAGATCCCCTCGCCGCTGCACTGGTCGCTCATGGCCGATGTGGATGACTATGGCGAGTGGAAAACCGGCAAGCGTATTACCGGCATGAGCTTTTCCGGCAACCTCTTTTTTCTCAAGGTCGGGCTGGCGGTTGCCGGTGCCATGGTCGGCTTTCTGCTGTCGGTTTACGGCTATGACGCCGGCGCAAAACAGCAGTCCGCCACCGCCGTCAACGGCATTATGCTGCTCTTCACCGTGATACCCGGTATCGGCTATCTGATCACTGCCGGCGTGGTGCGCCTGATGAAAGTGGATCGCAAGCTGATGCGTACTATTCAGGATGACCTGGCGCTGCGCCGCGCTAACTTTCGCGATTTGTCTGCCCCATCCCCGGCCGCAACCACTCAACCCGGAGAAGTCAAATGACCTGGCCTAACCCTTTTATTACACAGCGCGCCGACCCCTTTATTCTGCGGCACGGCGCTGGCTACTACTTTATCGCCTCAGTACCGGAATATGATCGGCTGGAGCTGCGTCACGCCACCACGCTCGCAGGACTGCGTGAGGCGCCCGCCGTTACCGTCTGGCGCAAGCCGGACCAGGGTGAATACAGTGAGCTGATCTGGGCACCTGAGCTGCACCACATTAATGGTCAGTGGGTCATCTACTTTGCGGCGGCGCCGAGCCGTGAGATTAAAGAGGGGCTGTTTCAGCATCGTATGTATGCGCTGGTCTGCGATGACGCCGATCCGCTGACCGGCTACTGGCAGCCCTGTCGCCGGATTGAAACGCAATTCGATAGCTTTGCGCTGGATGCCACGCACTTTGTCCATCAGGGTAAAAACTGGTACCTCTGGGCACAAAAAGATCCCGCGATTCCCGGTAATTCCAATCTTTATCTGGCTGAGCTGCTGAATCCCTGGACGCTGAAAGGTACGCCGGTGATGCTGAGCCGGCCTGAATATGAGTGGGAGTGTGCCGGATTCAGCGTTAATGAAGGACCGGCGGCGATCCGTCACGGTAACCGGCTGTTTGTGACCTACTCCGCCAGCGCGACCGATGAAAACTACTGTCTGGGTATGCTGAGTATCGATGTGCAGGCCGATCCGCGCGATCGCATCGCCTGGCAGAAGTCAGCACGGCCGGTGTTTACCACCAGCTGGGAGAATCAGCAGTATGGTCCGGGACACAACAGTTTTACGACGGATGAAGCGGGACGCGACGTGCTGGTTTATCACGCCCGCAACTACACGGAAATCGAGGGCGATCCGCTGTGGGATCCCAATCGCCATACGCGCCTGAAATATTTCAGCTGGCGCGAGGATGGCACGCCCGATTTCGGCGTGCCGCCGGCGGATCACACCAGCGTGCCGTAGATAGTCAGGAGCGCGACCACCACCACCAGCACCAGCGAGGTGCGTTTTGCCAGCGCCACCGCCACGCGAGGGGTGGCGACCTTATCCGTGTGCGGATCGCGCGCCAGCGAGAATTGCGCCAGGCTGGTCAGCACCTGATACTGAGAACGACGGAGATCGCTCAGAGAGGCAAACCACGCGGGCAGCGCGCGCTCGCCGTGCCCCAGCAGCGCATAAGCCACGCCCGCCAGCCGCACCGGGATCCAGTCCAGCACGTGCAGCAGCGCATCAACGCCTGAGGCAGCGCGCGCCTGGTCTGATGCGTGTCGTGCCAGCCAGCTCTGCCAGGCGCGCAGAAAAGCGTACCCCACCAGCAGCACCGGTCCCCCGACCACAAACCAGAACAGCGGAGCAAGATAGAAACGGAAGTTGATCCAGATAAGTGCGTTCTGCAGCTCGCGCAGGAACTCGCGCTCGCTGCAGTTTGCCGGCACGCCATGGATCAGCGTCAGCTCTGCGGCCATCGCCTGATGCGCGGCCTCATCATCACGGCTGGCAGCCTGCAGGTAGTTATGGTAGTGCTGTCGCGCAGAACCGGCGCCGATACAGAGCAGCCCGGTCACAATCCAGAACAGCAGCTGCAGCAGCCCGAACAGCAGGCCGTGCAGGCTCCAGACCACCAGCCACACCAGCAGCATCGCCACTGCGGTCATAAGAAGCGTGCGCAGCAGCGAAAAGTGCTGCCGGCCACGAAACAGCGGCGTCAGCCGGTGATCCAGCTGCCAGTGCTCGCCCATTTTAAACAGGCGTTCCCATCCCAGAACAAGTAACAAACTAAACAACGTCATAATGGCTCCTGCGGTGTCAGGCATTCTCCTGAGTAATACCCTGTTTATAGCGCGACCAGTCAAACGCCGGGCCCGGATCGGTTTTACGCCCGGGTGCGATATCGCTATGTCCGGTAATGCGATCGGCGCTCAGTGGATAGTGCTGCTGCAGCAGCGCGGTGACCTGCTGCAGCATGGCGTACTGGGCGTCGGTGTAGGGCAGCGTGTCGGTGCCTTCCAGCTCGATGCCAATAGAAAAGTCGTTGCAGTTCTCCCGCCCGCTGAACACAGACACGCCCGCATGCCAGGCACGCTCATTCAGTGAGACATACTGTACCAGCTCACCGTCGCGCCGGATCAGACAGTGTGCTGCCACGCGCAGCTGCGCGATATCAGCAAAATAGGGATGTGCATCGGCAGGCAGCGAGCCGGTAAACAGACGATCGATCCACGGTCCGCCAAACTCCCCCGGCGGCAAACTGATATTATGGATCACCAGCAGCGACGGTACCTCATGGTCGGGACGTGCATTAAAATGTGGCGAGGGCACCTTACGGGCGCTGCTGATCCAGCCCTGTTCCAGTTTCATCTCTGTAATCCTTAGCAAAATCAGGCCGAGAATATCACGATTCAGAGCAGGGGTTAGCGTCTTCGTGCGATAGCGCGCCTTATCCTCCCCCCGCCCTTTGCCGTTGCTCCTGCAAAATAAGCCAGCGTGATAGCGCATCAGATGGCCCTCTGCTGCCCGGGTGTGTGAGCCCGCCCGGCAACAGAGCTGCCGCTTGCTGCAACAGATAAAAATGGCTGCGCACCACTCCCCGGTTATCAGGCAATACGCTTTCGTCATCCGTTTGTGCTGCTTATCGTAGCGCCTCAGCGAAAACGGAGCCCTGCTATGGAAAAACAACGCGGTTTTACCCTGATTGAACTGATGATCGTCATCGGCATCGTCGCTATCCTCAGCGCGATTGGCCTGCCTGCTTACCAGAATTACCTGCAGCGTGCAGCACTGACTGACATGCTGCAAACCATGTTGCCGTATAAAACGGCGGTTGAACTTTGCGCTATTGAGCGCGGTAGCCCGGCGCAGTGTCAGGCGGGTGAACACGGCATTCCGGCTGCGAAAGGCTCGCGCTATGTCGCCTCGCTCGCCGTTACCAATGGTGTCATTGCGCTTACCGGGCAGGAGAGCCTGAACGGGCTGAGCGTGGAGATGCAGCCGGTCTGGGATGTGGCTGAAGGCATGCTGCACTGGCAGCGCAGCTGTACCAGCACCAGGAGCGCCCTGCGTGATAACTGCCTGAATCAGTTCCGCTTTGCGGACAAGGACGGGACTAATGGCTGAGCATGATCCGGCACTGCTGGCGCTGTGCGCCCGCTACCAGGCGCGGCTGCTGCAGCACGATGACACCCGACTGCGTGTGGCCGTTACCGACTCTCCCCACCCGCAGCTGCTGGAGGCGCTGCAGTTCGCCTGCCAGTGTCAGGTAGAGATCGAGTGCTGGCCTGCTGCCCGCATGGAACAGACGTTGCACCAGCCGGTATCAGATGCCCGGCTGCCTGAGCAGCGCAGCGCCGCTTCAGCAACCGAAGCGGTAAACCAGATTCTGCATCAGGCCATACAGCGACGCGCCTCCGATGTGCATATTGAGCCTCAGCCGCAGGGATTACGTATCCGGCTGCGCATTGACGGTGTGTTACATAACCTGCCGCGCTTACCAGAGGTGCAGCCTGCTGCCGTGCTGGCGCGGCTGAAAGTGCTCGCCGGGCTGGATATTGCGGAGCGCCGTCTGCCACAGGATGGGCAGTTTACCCACGAGATAAACGGCAGCGGCGCGGCCTTTCGCCTCGCCACGCTGCCGGTCAGTCACGGTGAAAAAGCCGTTGTGCGTTTACTGCAGAGTGAAGGCAGTGCGATTGCGCTGGATAAGCTTGGTATGCCGCTGGCTCAGCTGCGCCTGCTGAAACAGGCGCTGGCTAAGCCGCAGGGGTTGATCCTGGTGACCGGCCCGACCGGCAGCGGCAAAACCTTCACGCTCTACAGCAGCCTCAGCGCACTGAACGTGCCGGAAAAAAATATCTGCAGCGTGGAAGACCCGATAGAGATCCCGCTGACCGGCATCAACCAGACTCAGGTGCGTCCCCGCAGCGGCCTCGACTTTAATCGCGTACTGCGTGCCCTGCTGCGCCAGGATCCGGATGTGATCATGGTCGGTGAAATCCGCGACAGTGAAACGGCCAGCATTGCGGTTAAAGCCGCCCAGACCGGGCATCTGGTTCTCTCCACGCTGCATACTAACTCTACCGCTGAAACGCTGACGCGCCTCAGACAGATGGATATTCCCGGTTATCTGCTGGGGCCGGCGCTGCAGCTGGTGATAGCACAGCGCCTGGTCCGCCGGCTATGCCTGCACTGCCGCCAGCCAGCGCAGGCTGTCGCTCATCTCCCGCCCGCACTCTGGCCCGGCACTCTGCAGACCTGGCGCGCCCCAGGCTGCGACCACTGTTTCTCCGGCTACTATGGTCGCCTCGCGCTGTTTGAAATTTTGCCGGTTAACAGCAGGCTGCAGAATGCCATCTCTTCAGAGATGCCGCTGGAGCATGTCCTGATGCTCGCCGGCGAACAGGGAATGAAAACGCTGCTGAGCGCGGGTCTGGAAGCGGTAAGCCGGGGAGACACATCATTTGAAGAGATGCAGCGCGTGGTAGGTCTGGACAATGGCTAAACGTTATCACTTCAGCTGGCAGGCGCTGGACACCATGGGCGAGCTGCAGACAGGGGAGTCGCTGCTGCGCGATCGGGCTGCCCTGCTGCATCAGCTCGCCGATCGCGGCATGCTGATTGTTAGCTGGCAACGCGGCCGCTGCTGGCGCAGACGCGACTGGAAATGGCAGCAAAAAATTGAGCTGATGCATCAGCTGGCTACGCTGCTAAAAGCGGGATTACCCCTGGCTGAAAGTCTGATGCTGCTGGCGCAGGGGCACCCGCATGCCGGATGGCGCGTGGTGCTTACAGGCCTGCAGCAGCAGGTGCTGGCCGGAGAGGCGTTTTCGCAGGCTCTGCGTACGTGGCCTGACCTTTTCCCGCCCCTGTTTTCCGCACTGATGCAGGTAGGCGAGGCCACCGGACAGCTCGACAGCTGCTGTCTGCGGCTGGCGCAGCAGCAGGCAAAGCAGCGTCAGCTGCGCCAGAAAGTCGGCAAAGCCCTGCGCTATCCGATCTTTATTCTGCTGGTGGCGCTGGCGGTCAGTGCCGGCATGCTGTTATTTGTACTGCCGGAGTTTATTGCCGTCTATGCCAGCTTTGATGCACCACTGCCCGCCTTTACCGCAGGCGTTGTGGCGCTGTCAGAGGGCATGCAGCAGACCGCACTGCCGTTGTTACTGGTTGCTGCCGGCTGTGCGATTGCAGCACGGCAGATTGCACGGCGCTCCGATCGCTGGCAGCGACGCTTACAGCATTTTATCCTGCGCCTGCCGCTGATCGCCCCGCTCTGGCGTGGTGCGCAGCTCAGCCAGATTTATGCCATTTTACAGCTGACGCAGCAGGCAGGACTTACGCTGCTGCACAGTCTGCAGACAGTAGAAATGACGCTGACGGCGCGGGTGTGGCGCGAAGCGATTGTAGCGCTACAGGCGCATATCGCTGCCGGTGCGCCGCTGCACCAGGCGCTGCAGCAGCATACGCTGTTTACACCGCTCTGTGCCCAGCTGACAGGCGCCGGTGAAGAGGCTGGCGCGCTTGATATCATGCTGGCCCGGCTGGCAGAGTGGCATGAAACGGAAACCTCAAACCGGGCAGAGGCGCTGGCTGCTGCGCTTGAACCGGCGATGATGCTGGTGATCGGGGCGATCGTTGGCACGCTGGTGATCGCCATGTATCTGCCGGTGTTTGGTCTGGGAGAGGTCATACGCTAGCGGGCGCCTGCTGCGCCCGCACGGAGGGTTTATCGTGTGTACACGCGGTTCTCCTGCTCTGCCACACGGATAAACGTTGTACGCTTGGTCAGCTCTTTCAGACGTTCAGCGCCAACGTAGGTACAGGCTGAACGCAGGCCTCCCAGAATGTCTTTGATGGTCTCTGCCACCGGTCCGCGCAGCGGCAGGCGTACGGTTTTGCCTTCTGCTGCCCGGTATTGCGCTACGCCACCCACGTGGCGCTTCATCGCCGATTCAGAACTCATGCCGTAAAACAGCATAAACTGCTCGCCCTGCTCCTCCACAATCGTGCCTTCACACTCATCATGCGCCGCCAGCATACCGCCCAGCATGACAAAGTCAGCCCCGCCGCCAAACGCTTTGGCAATATCACCCGGTACGGAACAGCCGCCGTCACTGACAATCTGTCCGCCCAGACCGTGCGCGGCATCGGCGCACTCAATCACCGCTGACAGCTGCGGATAACCTACGCCGGTTTTCACGCGGGTCGTGCAGACCGATCCCGGGCCGATACCCACTTTAACAATATCCGCACCTGACAGAATCAGCTCTTCTACCATCTCTCCCGTCACGACGTTACCGGCACAGATGGTTTTATCCGGAAAGCGTTCACGCGCGCGCTGCAGAAATGCCACAAAGTGCTCTGAATAACCGTTCGCCACGTCGATGCAGATAAACTTCAGCTGCGGCGACAGGGCGAGAATCGCATTCAGTTTAGTGAAATCCGCTTCTGAGGTTCCGGTTGAAACCATGACGTAATTCAGCACGGACGCGGGCACGCGCTGGATAAACGCCTGCCATGCATCAATACTATAGTGTTTATGAACCGCAGTAAGTACTTCAAAGCCGGCCAGCGCTTCTGCCATGGTGAACGTGCCAACGGTATCCATGTTTGCTGCGATAACCGGTACTCCATGCCACTCCAGAGCAGAGTGTTTAAAGGTGAAGGTGCGTGCCAGTTCAACATCAGAACGGCTTTTGAGCGTCGAGCGTTTCGGGCGGATTAACACATCTTTAAAGCCCAGTTTGATATCTTCTTCAATACGCATAGCAGAGGGTCCTGGTTAGTGAAAACGAACCGCAGTTCGGGTAGCGCTCACGGCTCCAGTGTCGTTATCATACGCGCCATAACGGCGGTGGCAAGGGTGCGAATTTCACTTTACTTACGCTACAATCCTGTAAATCTGACCGATCGCTAAGAATGTGATCCTTTTCTCATTTTTGAGAGACTGCCGCCCTCTGATGCGCTGAATACCGGGAGAAAAATATGCTGTTTACCGTTGCGCTAACCGGAGGCATTGGTAGTGGTAAAAGCACTGTTGCTAACGCTTTTGCCGCTCTGGGCGTAGAGATCATTGATGCTGATGTGATCGCCCGCGAGGTAGTAGAGCCGGGTACACCAGCATTACAGGCGATTGTAAAACGCCATGGCGAATCCATTCTGACGGCAGAAGGCACGCTTTATCGCGCGCGGCTGCGGGAGATTATTTTTCAGCAGCCGCAGGAAAAAAACTGGCTTAATCAGCTGCTGCACCCGCTGATTAATGCCCGCACCCAGCAGCTCAGGGCACAGGCGTCATCCTCTTATGTGCTGTGGGTGGTCCCCCTGCTGATTGAAAACAATCTGCAACGACAGGCCGATCGCGTGCTGGTGGTCGATGTTGATGAGGCTGTTCAGCTGCAGCGTACGCGTCAGCGCGACGGCGTGTCGCTGAGCCAGGCACAACGTATTCTTGCCGCGCAGGTGAGCCGCGAACAGCGCCTCGCCTGCGCCGATGATATTATTGATAATAGCGGCACACCTGAACAGGTGCTGCCGCGGGTTGCTGAACTTCACCAGCGTTATTTGCGCCTGGCTGCAACCGGACGGGATTGAGATAATGAGTACAGTTGTTCTGTTCGAGCATCCGCTGAATGAGAAGATGCGCACCTGGCTGCGCGTCGAGTTTTTACTCAATCAGCTGCATGAAACGGTACCGGTAAACCATTCCGTTGCCGCACTGGGCGTATTTCGCATTCTTGCTGACCTGCTGGATATTTTTGAGCGCGGCGATATGCGGACTGAGTTGCTCAAGGAGCTGGAGCGTCAGCAGCAAAAACTGCGCGCCTGGCTGGATGTTCCCGGCGTGGATGAGCAGACGGTAAGCCAGCTCAGCAACCGTCTTAAACAGCTCTCTGCTGAACTGCTGAACGCACCGCGCATGGGCCAGCATCTGCGTGACGATCGGCTGATATCGCTGGTGCGTCAGCGTCTCAGTATCCCCGGCGGCTGCTGCAGTTTCGATTTGCCCGGATTGCACATCTGGCTGCACCAGGAGCAGGCGCTGCGTGATACGCAGGTAGCTGGCTGGCTGGCCTCGCTTGAGCCGCTGCGCAACAGCCTGACGATGATCCTCGATCTTATCCGTCAGTCTGGCGTATTTCGTTATCAGACCAGCCTGAATGGCTTTTATCAGGACAATGCTGAAGGCGCAGACCTGCTGCGGCTGCGGCTGACGCTGGAAGATGCGCTCTATCCGCAGATTTCAGGTCATAAAAGCCGCTACGCTATTCGTTTTTTGCCGCTGGATAGCGAACAGGGCGTGGTGCCTGCCCGCCTGAATTTTGAACTGGCCTGCTGTTAGAGGATATTATGCCGGAAGAGATGATTACCGTACCCTGCCCGAACTGCGGCAGAGATGTGATGTGGGATGAGCTGAGCCCGTGGCGTCCGTTCTGCAGCAAACGCTGTCAGCTGATTGATCTTGGTGAATGGGCCGCAGAGGAAAAACGCATTCCCAGCAGTGGCGACCAGACCGACAGCGATGAGTGGAGTGAAGAGCAGCAGTAAAGCAGCAGGGGCATGATGCCCCTGTTTCAGAGTTCGTCGGCCACCAGACGGGCAATCAGCGCATGGTTTGCAGCCGGAAACTCCTCTGCAATAAGATCGCGCTGCGCCACCCAGCGCTGTGGCTGTCCCTCGCGTCCCCACGGCTCACCCTGCCACGCTTCCACCAGAAAAAAATGCAGCGTGACGCGCAGATCATCATACGCGTGGTCAGCCTGACCGATTGCGGTTGCATGGGTCACCTCAATACCGGTTTCCTCCATCAGCTCACGCTTCAGCGCCTGTTCCGCGCTTTCATTCTGTTCAATCTTTCCGCCGGGGAATTCCCATTTGTTTGCCATATAAGAGCTGGCTGCGCGCTGCGCAAGGAAGATCTGGCGGCTGGCATTACGGATAATGCCGACTGCAACCTGCAGGTGCTTCATAGAGTTGATCCCGCTTTATTAGTAAAGAGCGCAGAGTGTAAAACAGCGCAGCGCGGATGTTAATAACCCGGCCTGAACAGCGTCACAGCGCCAAAAAAAAGGAGCCCGCAGGCTCCTTTTCAGGGTCAGGCCAGACGGCCGTGACACTGCTTATACTTTTTGCCCGAACCACACGGGCAGGGATCGTTACGCCCTGTTTTACGCTCACCGCCCTGCGCTGCCAGCGCCTCGGCGGCGGCGGTTTCATCATCCACATGGCTCAGCTGCTGCTGCTGTGCCAGGCGTTCAGCTTCTTCGCGACGCTGCTGCTCCATCGCTTCAACCTCTTCCGGCATCCGTACCTGAACTTTGCTCAGCGTGCTGATCACTTCATATTTCAGTGACTCCAGCATCGCCGCAAACATGGCAAAGGATTCACGCTTGTATTCCTGCTTGGGATCTTTCTGGGCATAGCCGCGCAGGTGGATACCCTGGCGCAGATAGTCCATCGCCGCCAGATGCTCTTTCCACAGCGAATCCAGCGTTTGCAGCATCACGCCTTTTTCAAAGTTGCGCATCATTTCGGTGCCCACAACCTCTTCTTTCGCCGCATAGCTTTCACGTGCGCGGGTCATGATACGTTCACGCAGCGTCTCTTCATGCAGATCCGGTTCTTTGTCCAGCCACTCAGCAACCGGCAGATCGAGATCGAAATCGTTACGCAGGCGCTCTTCCAGCCCCGGTACATCCCACATTTCTTCCAGCGACTGCGGCGGAATATAGGTGTCGATTGTCGCCTTGAACACATCCTCACGAATGCTGTTGATGGTGTCAGAGACGTCAGAGACATCCAGCAGTTCATTACGCTGACTGTAGATAGCACGACGCTGGTCGTTTGCAACGTCATCATACTCCAGCAGCTGCTTGCGGATATCGAAGTTGCGGCTCTCAACCTTGCGCTGCGCGTTAGCAATCGCTTTGGTCACCCACGGATGTTCAATCGCTTCGCCCGGCTTCATGCCGAGTTTGCGCATCATGTTTGAAACGCGATCGGAGGCGAAGATACGCATCAGCGCATCTTCCATAGAGAGGTAGAAGCGAGAGGAGCCGGCATCGCCCTGACGACCGGCACGGCCGCGCAGCTGGTTATCGATACGACGCGATTCATGACGCTCAGTACCGATAATATGCAGACCGCCTGAGGCCAGTACGGCATCGTGACGCAGTTTCCACGCCTCTTTAATCGCCTGCACCTGCTCTTCAGACGGCGCTTCCAGCGCAGCCACTTCAGCCTGCCAGCTGCCGCCCAGCACGATGTCGGTACCACGACCCGCCATGTTGGTCGCGATAGTCACCGCTCCCGGCTGGCCTGCCTGTGACACGATATCGGCTTCGCTGGCGTGGAACTTGGCGTTCAGCACGCTGTGCTTAATCCCGGCACGCGTCAGTTCGTTAGAGACCACTTCTGATTTTTCAATCGAAATGGTCCCCACCAGCACCGGCTGGCCTTTTGCCGTACAGGTGCGAATATCTTCGATAATGGCATCGATCTTCTCTTTCTCGGTCATGTAGACCAGATCGGCCATGTCTTTACGCACCATCGGACGGTTGGTTGGCACCACGATAGTGTCGAGTTTGTAGATGGAGCTGAATTCAAATGCTTCCGTGTCCGCCGTCCCGGTCATACCGGCCAGCTTCTCATAGAGGCGGAAGTAGTTCTGGAAGGTGATGGACGCCAGCGTCTGGTTCTCATTCTGGATATCTGCGCCTTCTTTAGCTTCAATAGCCTGATGCAAACCATCAGACCAGCGGCGCCCCTGCATGGTACGTCCGGTGTGCTCATCAACAATGATGACCTCACCCTCTTTAACGATATAGTCAACGTCCCGGGTGAACAGCGCGTGCGCCCGCAGCGCGGCGGTAACGTGATGCATCAGCATAATGTTGGTTGGCGAGTAGAGTGACTCACCCTCCTCCATAATGCCCTGGCTGACCAGCAACTCTTCAACCTTGACCAGACCGCGTTCGGTCATGTGCGCCTGACGCGCTTTTTCATCAACCCAGAAGTCGCCTTCGCCCTGGAAGTTATCAGAATCTTCTTTTTCCTGACGGACCAGGTGCGGGATGATTTTATTTACTTTGATGTAAAGATCGGAGCTGTCTTCTGCCGGACCAGAGATGATCAGCGGCGTACGCGCTTCATCAATCAGAATGGAGTCAACTTCATCCACCAGCGCATAGTGCAGTTTACGCTGTACGCGCTCTTCCGGACTGAATGCCATGTTGTCGCGCAGGTAGTCAAAGCCATATTCGTTATTGGTGCCGTACGTGATATCAGCCGCATAAGCTTCACGTTTGGCAACTGCAGGCATGCCAGGCAGGTTGATACCGATGCTCAGGCCCAGGAATTCAAACAGCGCGCGGTTGTTCTCCGCATCACGTTGTGCCAGGTAGTCATTGACGGTCACAACATGCACGCCTTTACCGCTCAGCGCGTTCAGGTAGGCGGGCAGCGTAGCGGTCAGCGTTTTACCTTCACCGGTACGCATCTCCGCGATGCAACGCTCATTCAGCACCATGCCGCCAATCAGCTGCACGTCAAAGTGGCGCATACCAAAGACGCGCTTACTCGCTTCGCGTACGGTGGCGAACGCTTCCGGGATCAGGCTCTCCAGCGCTTCACCCTTCTCCAGACGGGCGCGGAATTCATTGGTTTTGGCCTTCAGCTCATCGTCTGACAGTTTGACGAACTCAGGTTCCATCTTATTGATGACATCTACCGCTTTGCGCATGCGGCGCAGTGTACGATCGTTACTGCTGCCAAATACTTTCGTTAACAGTTTGATTAACATGTTTAATTATTCTCTTATCAGCCGGTATATCGCGGCCGGTTAACTCTTAAAAAGGGGGAAAAGGAGTGTAATCAGGCAACGAAAGGTCCGGCGCGGATACCATTGCTGGTAGCCTGCCAGTCGGCAGCGGCATGCGCCATCGGAGGATGATAACAGGCGTCCAGCAGAGTCAGATGCGCGGGCTGAGGCTGTACAGGCGATGTCAGCAGCGCCTGCAGCGAATCAATCAGTGCCAGCTTCTGTACAGCCAGCGGCAGCGCAATCTCAGCTTCGGCTTCAGTAACCGGAGACAGGCTGAATGAGAGATGGCGGATCACCGTGCGGATAGCGTGCTGATGCCAGTAATCGACATTAGCGCCAGGCCGGCGGGCGCTCTCCTGCAGCCGGATCAGGTGATCAAAATGAACCACATTGCCGGTAAACAGACTGCTGACAGGAGAATCGTTAGCGGAAGGCTCGGCATTTTGCGCGCAGGCAGGCAGGCCAAGACTGGCCGCCACCATCCCCAGCAGGAGATGTGGCCAGAAATAGCGCCTGCCTAATTGTCGCCAGCGTGAAAAAATTCCGATCACAATCCGTCCGCAACGTTAATAACACATCCGTGCGGCTGACATGCTGTCAGCCCGCTTATATGAGCGCCAGATAATAGCACTTATGTACGGCTTCCACAGCAGAGATCAGGCGGCTTACAGCGGATTTCACGCTTTTCGTTCAGCATTTCATCAGACAGGACAGCATTTTGCGGGCGGGCTTCCACGCCATCAGACAGGCGAAAAAAAACGGCGGATACCGCTGACCGGAGAGAGTGTCAGGGTATCCGCCGTTTTTATTACAGGCTGTTAAGCCAGTACTAAATTAGGTGCTTTAAATGCCAGCGGCAGCTCAGCTTCATCTTCGAAGGTGGCCCATTCCCAGGCTTCCTGTTTCGCCAGAACAGCCTGCAGCAGCTTGTTGTTCAATGCGTGACCTGATTTAAACGCCGAAAAGGCGCCAATCACGTTGTGACCACACATAAACAGATCACCGATAGCATCCAGCATTTTGTGCCGGACAAACTCATCTTCAAAGCGCAGGCCATCTTCGTTCAGCACGCGGAAATCATCAAGACCTATCGCACAATCTAAACTACCGCCCAGGCACAGGCCTTTAGACTGCAGATATTCGATTTCACGCATAAAGCCAAAGGTGCGCGCACGGCTGATCTGGCGGACAAACGCCTCAGCCGAGAAGTTGAGCTGGTAACGCTGCGAGCTTGAATCGATGGCCGGATGTTTGAAATCGATAGTGAAATCGAGCGAGAAACCGTTATAAGGTTTGATCTCAGCCCACTTATCGCCATCTTCTACCCGTACCGCCTGCTTAACGCGCACAAATTTTTTCGCGCTGTTAAGTTCTTCCACGCCCGCGTCCATCAGCAGATAGACAAAAGGTGCGGCGCTGCCATCCATAATTGGAATTTCCGGCGCATCGACTTCCACAATAATGTTATCGATACCCAGACCCGCCAGCGCGGCGTTCAGGTGTTCAACTGTTGAAATACGTACGCCTTCATCGTTCACCAGGCAGGTACTCAGCATGGTGTCGCGCACGTATTTTGCATCAGCCGGAAAATCAACCGGTGGATTCAAGTCAGTGCGACGATAGATGACCCCGGTGTTAGCCGACGCAGGGCGTAAAGTCAGCATGACTTTCTTGCCGGTATGTAAACCGACACCAGTCGCCTGAACAATACGTTTTAATGTCCTTTGTTTGATCATCGCATTATCTCGCAATATTACCATCCGACCGCCAGTATAAATTACCAGCGGGCGAAGACTTTAGCACAAAGAGCGGGAAATCCCAATTATCAGCTTATTCTTAATCTGCCTGTTTACGCAGGAATGCTGGAATATCAAGATAGTCAGGCTCTTTACCGGAAGCGGCCGGCTGCTCATTCACAACTTTAGCTGCTGGCTTCTGCTCCTGCGGCAGCGGCGCCATGCCGTGCTGCTGATAGCGGTGGTCCATAACCGGCTGTGAAGCAGGTTTATTGGTCACCAGGGTGATTTCCGGACGCTTATCCATACCGATGCCGGTGGCCACCACGGTGACACGCAGCTCGTCGTTCATCTCTGGATCCAGTGACGTACCGATAACCACGGTCGCATTGTCAGAAGCGAAGGCGCGGATGGTGTTACCCACGGTTTCAAACTCATCCAGACGCAGATCGAAGCCGGCGGTGATGTTAACCAGCACACCACGCGCGCCAGAGAGATCGATATCTTCCAGCAGCGGACTGGAAATCGCCATTTCAGCGGCTTCTTCAGCACGATCTTCACCGCACGCCACGCCAGAACCCATCATGGCGTAACCCATTTCTGACATCACGGTACGCACGTCTGCAAAGTCGACGTTCATCAGGCCCGGACGGGTAATCAGTTCTGCAATACCCTGTACCGCACCTTTCAGTACATCGTTTGCCGCGCCAAAAGCGTCCAGCAGTGAGATACCGCGGCCCAGTACTTTAAGCAATTTGTCATTCGGGATGGTGATCAGGGAGTCAACGTGTTTGGACAGCTCAGCAATACCCTGCTCAGCAAACGCCATACGTTTTTTGCCTTCAAAATTGAACGGCTTGGTCACGACGGCAACGGTCAGAATACCGAGATCTTTCGCCACTTCAGCGACAACAGGTGCCGCACCGGTACCGGTACCGCCTCCCATACCGGCTGCGATAAACACCATGTCTGCCCCATCCAGCGCAGAACGCAGTGCTTCGCGATCTTCTTCCGCTGAGGTACGACCGACTTCCGGGTTAGCCCCTGCGCCAAGACCTTTGGTGATATTGGTCCCGATCTGGATCGTCTGGCCGACCGCTGTCTTACGTAACGCCTGAGCGTCCGTGTTTACAGCAAAGAATTCCACACCTTCGATACGCTCGCGCACCATGTGCTCTACGGCGTTGCCACCGCCACCGCCGACGCCGATGACTTTAATCACCGCGTCATTGGTTAATTCCATAGGTTCAAACATGATTTCTCTCCGTTATGTGCCTGTTCGCCTGGAGATCATAAACATTGCCAGCATGATCTCCTTTTATCAAAATTAAAACTCTTTCTTCAGCCAGCTGTTGATTCGTTTAAACCAGTTGCCAACCGAAGCACGTTTTTCTGTTTCTGCATCACCGTTCAGGTGTGACTCTTTACCATAGTGCAGCAGGCCGACCGCCGTAGAGTAATATGACTCCTGAGCGTAATCGGTCAGGCCGGTAATGTTCAGCGGCTGGCCAATACGCACCTGCGTATGAAATACACGCTGTGCGCAGGCTGCCAGACCTTCAATTTGCGCCGCGCCGCCGGTTAATACAATACCGGCAGCAAGATGATGCTTCACACCCTGCTGGCGCAGCTGTTCCTGCAGTTGCAGAATCTCGTCGTTCACCAGATTCAGCAGTTCGGTGTAGCGCGGCTCAATGACTTCAGCCAGCGTCTGACGCTGCAGGCTGCGCGGCGGGCGTCCACCTACGCTTGGCACTTCTACATTCTCATCTTTGCCGACAATCGATCCCAGCGCGCAGCCGTGGCGGACTTTGATCGCCTCGGCGTCAGTAGGCGGTGTACCAAACGCGTAGGCGATGTCGCTGGTCACAACGTTCCCGGCATAGGGGATAACTTTGGTGTGACGCAGTGCGCCGCCGGTGTATACCGCGATATCCATTGTACCGCCACCGATGTCGACAACACAGACGCCCAGCTCACGTTCATCTTCGGTCAGGACAGAAAAGCTGGAAGCCAGTCCGGCAAAAATCAATTGGTCAACTTTAAGCCCGCATCGTTCAACTGCTTTCACGATATTTTTCGCCATATCGTTGTGACAGGTGATTAAATGTACTTTGGCCTGCATACGGACACCGGATAAGCCCACCGGGTTCTTGATGCCCTCCTGGTAATCAATGGCGTATTCCTGCGGAATAACATGCAGAATGCGATGCTCATCGCGTACACGCACCGATTTAGCCGTATGGACAACGTTTTCCACATCATCCTGAGTCACTTCCTCTTCGGAAATCGGAACCATCCCGATTTCGTTCTGACAGCTGATGTGTTTGCCCGATAAAGCCAGGTAGACTGACGAAATCTGGCAATCTGCCATCAGTTCCGCCTGATCGATAGCGCGCTGTACGCACTTCACCACTGACTCCAGATCGTTTACGCCGCCTTTGTCCATACCGCGCGACGGGCAGCTGCCCACCCCGATAATATTGACCATACCATCGGGCAGAATTTCTCCAACCAGGGCGGCAACCTTCGCGGTGCCAATTTCAAGTCCTACTACCAGTTTTCTGTCCGTTGCCTTGATCATTATGGTTTAGCCTGTGCCTGGTTCTGTTGCTGATTACTGTCCTGTGGCTCAATCGGTGCCGGAACCCAGCCTACTGCGGCGCCAGAGTCATAGCGTAGATCAACATAATCAACACGCTTGCTTTCATTCTGGCCCTGCAGCTGAAGCTCCGGATAGAGCTCAATAAAACGGTTCAGACGCTTCATGGTATCGCTCCGCCCCAGTTCGATTCGGATATCGTCCCCGGTGACCAGCTGCCATGAGCGACGCGCCGTCATCGACGCGACCTTCAGGGTAAACTTGCTGGCCTGGAGCACATCCCGCAGGGAGTGATAGCCCGCCAGCACCTCTTTTTCACTGCCTTCCGGTCCATAGAGCATCGGCAGATTTTCTTTGCCGACATGGCTGGCCGGAACGCTGAAGGAGACGCCATCGGCATCTACCATGTGTGAGTCGTTCCAGCGTGCAACCGGAACATACTCCACCAGATTTATCTTCAGCTCATCAGGCCACTGCTTACGCACGCTGACCTGTTTAATCCAGGGTAATCGTTCAATCTGCTGCTGAATGATGTCCACATTCTGCGACATAAAGGTCCCGGGGGCACCCAGTGACAGAATCGCCTGGCGAATATCGTCATGCGTGGTGTAATGGGTTTGCCCCGTTACCACCAGCCTCGATAGCGGCAGACGTGAAGCGTCATTCATCCACTTCAGCACCACCAGACCACCGGCTATCATGGTGCCCAGCACCAGCAGCAGAAACACAATGCCAAACAGCCGTGCGCCGTTGCTGCGCCCGGTGCGGGCTCGCTCCTGAGGTTCGCGATTGCGTACGCGTAGCGCTGCCTGAGACATATCAGTCAGCCAGCGCCAGAATGCGCGTCACCAGCTGCGGGAAACTGTAACCCGCCTGCCGCGCTGCCATCGGGACCAGACTATGGCTGGTCATGCCCGGCGACGTATTTACCTCCAGCAGCTGAAAATCGCCTTTGCTGTCGGTCATGACATCCACACGCCCCCAGCCGCTGCAGCCCAGCGACTGCCAGGCAGCCAGCACCAGCTTTTGCAGTTCCGCTTCTTTTTCCGCACTCAGACCACTGGGACAGAAGTACTGAGTATCGTCAGAAATGTATTTTGCTTCATAGTCATAGAAAGCGCTGGCTGTTTTAATTTTAATGGATGGCAGGATTTCTTCCCCGACAATTGCCACGGTATATTCATCACCGCTTAAAAAAGCTTCAATCAGCACATCATTGTCATGGCGAAATGCTTCATCCAGCGCCGCTGGCAGGCTGTCAGCGTCGTCAACCCGGCTGATACCTACGCTGGATCCTTCACAGCTCGGCTTAACAAACAGCGGTAAACCCAGCGCCCCGATAGCGTTCACGGTCTGCGCATCGATCCCCTGCTGATACTGTTCACGGGTCAGCCAGACAAATTTGCCTGACGGCAGTCCCCTGCCCTGCCAGAGCAGCTTGGTTCGCAGTTTATCCATGGTGACAGCAGAAGCCATCACGCCACTGCCCGTATAGGGCAGCTGCATAAAGTCCAGCACGCCCTGCAGCGTGCCATCTTCACCACCGCGCCCGTGCAGCGCGATAAAGGCTTTGGTAAACCCCTGCTGTTTCAGCGTCAGTACCGATACATCACGGGTATCCACACCGTGCGCATCAATACCCATTTCCTGCAGGCCAGCCAGCACCGCGCTGCCTGACTTTAGTGACACCTCGCGCTCTGCCGAGGTGCCGCCCATCAATACGGCGACTTTATCAGCCATGACGCGCCTCCTGACCCGGTACAGTCTGCAGCTGATTATCAGCCAGCCGGCGTGCAATTTTGCCGATATTCCCCGCGCCCTGCACAATCACTAAATCATCACCTGATAGCAGGGGGGCCAGCGCATCCGGCAGTGCGTCATGCTCAGCCACCAGAATCGGGTCGACTTTGCCGCGACTGCGGATCGCACGGCACAGAGAGCGGCTGTCGGCGCCCGGAATCGGTGCCTCTCCGGCCGGATAAACCTCCAGCATTAGCAGCACATCCACCTGGGAGAGCACATTGGCAAAATCGTCAAACAGATCGCGGGTGCGGGTATAGCGGTGCGGCTGGAAAACCATCATCAGCTTTTTATCCGGCCAGCCAGCGCGCGCGGCCTTAATGGTGACATCCACTTCGGTAGGGTGATGACCGTAATCGTCAACCAGCATTGCGCTGCCCGGCTTGCCGTTTACGGCAGCCGTATCAAACTCACCCAGCACGTCAAACCGGCGTCCGGTGCCCTGGAAGCTCTCCAGCGCCGCAAGAATGGCCTCATCCTCAATACCCTCTTCGCTGGCGACCGCTACGGCCGCCGCGGCGTTAAGAGCATTATGGCGGCCAGGCGCATTCAGGGTGACCTGCAGCAGCGGCTTATCGTGACGGCGCAGAGTAAAATGTCCCTGCGCACCGCGCTGCTCATAGTTCTCTACCCGCACATCCGCATCATCGCTGAAGCCGTACGTAGTAATCTGGCGACCCACGCGCGGGATCAGGTCGCGGATCACGACATCATCCACGCAAAGCACCGCGCGGCCATAAAACGGCAGGTTGTGCAGGAAATTGATAAAGGTCTGTTTCAGGTTCTCAAAATCGCCCTGATAAGTATCCATATGATCCGCTTCGATGTTGGTCACAATCGCCACCATCGGCTGCAGATGCAGGAAAGAGGCGTCGCTCTCGTCCGCCTCAGCAATCAGGTAACGGCTGGTCCCCAGCCGCGCATGCGTGCCTGCCGCTTTCACCAGGCCGCCGTTAACAAAGGTCGGATCCAGCCCGCCTTCCGCATAGATACTGGTGACCATCGCGGTAGTCGTGGTTTTACCGTGCGTACCGGCAATGGCGATGCCGTGGCGGAAACGCATCAGCTCTGCCAGCATCTCTGCGCGACGGATCACCGGAATACGCTGCTCGCGGGCAGCCACCAGCTCCGGATTATCCTGCGCCACCGCGGTTGAAACCACGACCACGCTCGCATCGGTGACGTTCTCCGGACGATGGTTAAAATAGATAGTCGCCCCCAGCGAAGCGAGATGCTGGGTCACCGGATTGGGCGCCAGATCGGATCCGCTGATGTGATACCCTTCATTCGCCAACACTTCGGCAATACCGCCCATGCCGGCACCGCCGATGCCAACAAAGTGGATGTGCCGGACGCGTCGCATCTCGGGCACAATTGAACGCAGTTTTGCCAGTTGTTGTGTATTCATCGCTCTCTGTTACCTGTTTTCCTGTTCGCACCCGCATACGGATGCAGGCCTATTCATCAGGCCCGAAAATTTACTTTGCAGCGCGCGCCACTTCACGGGCAACGCGTTCGGTGGCATCCGGGATCGCAACCTGACGGGCCTGTTCAGCCATGGTCAGCAGCGTCGCGCGGTCCCACTGGCGCAGCGTCTCCGCTACCCCTTCCGCAGTGAACTGCGGCTGCTCAAAAATTTTGGCCGCGCCCGCGTTTTCCAGCGGCAGCGCATTCCAGTATTGCTGGCGATCTTTATGCTGAAACGGCACGAAAATAGCCGGCAGACCTGCCGCCGCAATTTCGCTGACCGTCAGCGCACCTGAACGACATACCACCACGTCCGCCCAGGCGTAGGCAGCGGCCATATCGTCGATAAACTCGGTAACCTTATGCTGTGGCTGACCCGCAGCCTGATACGCCTGCTGCACTATCGCCTGGCCGCCTCGGCCAGTCTGATGCCAGAGGGTAATGGCATCGCCCAGTTCGGCAGCAACCTGGGGCAGCGTCTGATTCAGGATCCGTGCGCCCTGACTGCCGCCAACAACCAGCACCCGCAGCGGGCCGCTGCGATCGCGCAGGCGTTCAGCCGGCGACGGCAGCGCCAGCACATCGGTACGCACCGGGTTACCGACGATATCCGCCGCCGGAAACGCACCGGGAAACGCCTGCATCACTTTAGTGGCAATTTTTGCCAGCCATTTGTTGGTGAGTCCCGCGATACCGTTCTGCTCGTGAAGCACCACCGGGATACCGCAACTCCATGCCGCCAGACCACCCGGCCCGGAGACATAGCCACCCATGCCCAGCACCACGTCGGGCTGCCACTGTTTCATGATGCGGCGGGCCTGACGCCAGGCGTTGATAATACGCACCGGGGCCAGCAGCAGCGCTTTGATGCCTTTGCCACGCAGTCCGCTGATGCGAATGAAGTCGATCTCAATGCCGTGTTTTGGCACCAGATCCGCTTCCATCCGGTCAGCCGTTCCCAGCCAGCGTACCTGCCAGCCCTGCTCCATCAGATGATGTGCCACGGCCAGGCCGGGAAACACGTGTCCGCCGGTTCCGCCAGCCATGACCATCAGCCGTTTGCTACTCATCGGGCACCTCGGGTAAACGCCTGCGCTTTCGCGAGGCGCGTTTCATAATCGATACGCAGTAAAAATACGATGGCGGTCGACATAATAATCAGACTCGAGCCCCCGTAACTGATCAGCGGCAGCGTCAGGCCTTTTGTCGGCAGCATACCGGCTGCCGCACCGACATTAACCAGCGCCTGGAAGCTAAACCAGACGCCAATTGAACAGGCGAGAAAGCCGGAAAAGCGCTGGTCAAGTTCAAGGGCGCGACGGCCGATCGACATCGCGCGAAAAGCGACGAAGAATACCATTAACAGGGCTAAAACCACACCGACATAACCGAGCTCTTCGCCGATTATCGAGAAGATAAAATCGGTGTGCGCCTCCGGCAGATACTCCAGCTTCTGCACGGAATTCCCCAGCCCCTGCCCCCAGAATTCACCGCGGCCAAACGCCATCAGCGACTGCGTCAGCTGATAGCCGCTGCCAAACGGATCTTCCCAGGGATTCCAGAACGAGGTGACGCGGCGCATACGATAGGGTTCGGCGATAATCAGCAGCACCACGGCAAAGATCCCGGAGCCGATAATCGCAAGGAATTGCCACAGTTTGGCGCCCGCGAGGAACAGCATCGCCAGCGTGGTCACAAACAGCACCACCACCGTTCCGAGGTCCGGCTGCGCCAGCAGCAGTACGGCGAGGATCACCATCACGCCCATCGGCTTACAGAAACCCCAGAAGTTATTACGCACCTCTTCCACTTTACGCACCAGATAACTGGCGAGATAGCAGAACAGGGAGAGCTTTGAGAGTTCCGCAGGCTGAATACGCAGCGGCCCCAGCGCAATCCAGCGCGATGCACCGTTAACCGAGCTGCCCACGACCAGTACAATCAGCAGCATCAGCACCGACGCTACCAGCATGGCGTTGCTGTAGCGCTGCCAGAAATCCATCGGAATACGCAGGGTAACCAGCGCCATACCGAGTGCCAGCAGGATATAAAACGCATCGCGCTTGGCAAAATAAAAGGGATCGTCGTTCAGACGCTGTCCTACCGGCATGGAGGCAGACGTCACCATGACAAACCCGATAATGGCCAGACCAAACGTCAGCCATAAAAGCGTGCGATCGTAAAGCACCACCGGCGCATCGTCGCCGTCGCGCGCGCCCATGACCCAGTCGCGCAGACGCACGGACAGGAAACTGGCAAGGGCAGTTCCGGGTATACGCATCAGCCTGACTCCTTCGCCAGCTGCGCGAAGAGATCGCCGCGCTGCTCAAAATTACGAAACTGATCGAGGCTGGCACAGGCGGGCGAAAGCAGCACCATGTCACCAGCCTGAGCCGCCGCGGCAATCTGTGCGACCGCCTGCTGCAGCGTTTCGGTTCGTGTCGCCACGTCTGGTCGCAGTGCGGCCAGCGCATCGCCATCGCGGCCAAAGCAGAACAAACGGACATTGTCGCCCTGCAGATAACGCGCAAGCGGAGAGAAATCCGCGCCTTTACCATCGCCGCCGAGCAGCAGCCAGAGCGTACCCGCTACCTGCAGCCCCTGCAGCGCCGCTTCGGTACTGCCAACGTTGGTGGCTTTGGAGTCGTTGATCCAGCGCACTCCGCGCGCTTCATGCACTAACTGGAAGCGGTGCGGCAGACCGCTATAGGTCGTCAGCGCTTTCAGGCTCGACGCGCGCGGGATAGCCACTGCATCCGCCAGCGCCAGCGCAGCCAGCGCATTGGTGTAATTGTGCTGCCCCACCAGCTTCATCTCAGCGGTGTTCAGGATCTTTTCGCCGCGAGCGCGCAGCCAGGTGCTGCCCTGCTGCCGGGTCAGATGATAATCGCCCAGGTCGACGCCAAAGCTGATACAGCGCCGATCGGCACCGCGGACCGGCATGGTCAGGCCATCATCGGCATTGACGACACAAATCGCTGCGTTTTCATAAATACGTAACTTGGCGGCGCGATACTGCTGCATACCCAGCGGATAGCGATCCATATGATCTTCGGTCACGTTGAGGATCGTAGCCGCCGCCGCTTTCAGACTGTGTGTTGTTTCCAGCTGAAAGCTGGAGAGCTCAAGAACATAGAGCTGCGCGGGCGATTTCAGCAGCGTCAGCGCCGGCAGGCCAATGTTGCCCCCGACGCCCACAGCCCAGCCCGCTGCACGGGCCATTTCGCCCACCAGCGTCGTGACCGTACTTTTACCGTTGGAGCCGGTGATGGCTACCACCGGCGCCTGCGCTTCACGGCAGAAAAGCTCAATATCTCCCACAATCTCAATTCCGGCGTCCGCTGCTTCGCTCAGGGCCGGATGCGCCAGCGCAATGCCGGGGCTGGCCACGATCAGATCGGCGGCCATCAGCCAGTCGCTGTTGATACTGCCGGTATGACACGCCACCTGCGCCGGCAGCTTATCCTGGCCGGGTGGTGAGACGCGGGTATCCATAACGCGCGGCGTCACGCCCTGCCCCAGGAAGAAATCGACACAGGAGAGGCCGGTAATACCCAGCCCGATAATGACAACGTTTCTGCCCCGATAGTCAGCCATGATTAACGCACCTTCAGCGTAGCCAGGCCAATCAGCACCAGCATCAGCGAAATAATCCAGAAGCGCACGATAACGCGCGGCTCCGGCCAGCCCTTGAGTTCATAGTGGTGATGAATAGGTGCCATGCGGAAAATACGCTGGCCGCGCAGTTTAAAGGAGCCGACCTGCAGGATCACCGACAGCGTTTCAACCACAAACACGCCACCCATGATCACCAGCAGAAACTCCTGACGCAGCAGCACCGCCAGCGTGCCGAGCGCGCCGCCCAGCGCCAGTGACCCTACGTCACCCATGAAAACCTGCGCCGGATAGGTGTTAAACCACAGGAAACCGAGCCCGGCCCCGACGATCGCAGTACAGACAATCACCAGTTCACCGGCATGGCGCAGATAGGGAATGTGCAGATACTCAGCAAACTTCACGTTGCCGGTTGCCCAGGCGACCAGCGCAAAGCCAGCGGCGACAAACACCGTTGGCATAATCGCCAGGCCATCGAGACCATCGGTAAGGTTCACGGCGTTACCGGTGCCCACAATAACGAAGTAGGCCAGCACCACATAAAACAGTCCCAGCTGCGGCATCACATCTTTAAAGAAGGGCACGACCAGCTGGGTAGCAGGCGTATCTTTGCCGGCCACAAACAGCGCAAATGCCACACCCAGTGAGATCACCGACATCCAGAAATATTTCCAGCGCGCGATGAGTCCTTTGGTATCTTTGCGCACCACTTTACGGTAGTCGTCAACAAAGCCAATGGCGCCAAAGCCCAGCAGGACCACCAGTACACACCAGACGTAGGGATTAGAGGGATAGGCCCACATCAGTACGGAGATCGTGATTGACGTCAGGATCATAATGCCGCCCATGGTCGGCGTGCCGCGTTTGCTGAAATGCGACTCCGGGCCATCATTACGTACCACCTGGCCAATCTGCAGCTTCTGCAGCCAGGCGATCAGGCGCGGTCCCATCCATAATGAGATAAACAGAGCGGTCAGCAGGCTGACAATGGCGCGAAACGTCAGATAGGAAAAGACGTTAAAACCGGAATAAAATGCGACCAGATGTTCGGCCAGCCAGACTAGCATGTTCCTTTCTCCTTCAGTCCCTGTACTACCTGCTCCATGGCGGCACTACGTGAACCTTTAACTAAAATAGTGATCTCAGGATGCTGCGCGAGCAGCGCCTGCAGATGCGCGATCAGTGCGGCTTTGCTGGCAAAATGCTGTCCTTTGCCGCTGCTGTCGCTGATAAAATGGCTGAGCTGCCCCGTGCTGAGCACGGCGTCCACGCCAGCAGCGAGTGCTGCGGCACCCACCTGACGGTGGCACGCTTCCGCTTCGTCACCCAGCTCGCCCATGTCCCCCACCACCATAACGCGGAAGCCTGGCATCTCACCCAGCACCTGCGCAGCGGCCGTCATCGATCCCACGTTCGCGTTATAGCTGTCATCCAGCAGCAGCTGTGTTGCCGAGAGACGAACCGGGAACAGACGTCCCGGCACCGGCTGCAGCGTTTTCAGGCCAGCCTGAATAGCCGTCAGTGGCGCATCTACCGACAGGGCCAGCGCCGCAGCGGCCAGCGCGTTAGCGATATTGTGGCGGCCCGGCAGCGGCAGTTCGATAGCGATCTCTCCGCGCGGCGTGTGCAGCGTAAAGCAGGTCACGTCAGGTCGCAGTACGATATCGCTGGCGCGAAACTCCGCGTCCGTCAGCGGTTGTGGCGAAAAGTGCCACAGCGTTCTGCCGGCAAAATAGGGCTGCCAGTTAGGGAGATCGTGACTGTCCGCGTTCACAATGGCCGTGCCGTGCAGCGGCAAACCGGCAAAAATTTCGCCTTTCGCTTTCGCCACGCCTGCCAGTGAACCAAAGCCTTCGAGGTGAGCCGCCGCCAGGTTGTTGACCAGCGCGGTCTCCGGCTGCACCAGCGCGGTGGTATAGGCTATTTCACCCTGGTGGTTAGCGCCCAGTTCAATGACTGCGTACTGATGTGCCGGCGTCAGGCGCAGCAGCGTCATCGGCACGCCGTAGTCGTTGTTCAGGTTACCGGCAGTGTAGAGCGTTTCACCGCACTGGCGTAAAATCGCCGCCGTCATCTCTTTCACTGAGGTTTTACCCGAGGAGCCGGTCAGCGCAACAACGCGCGCAGCTGACTGCTGGCGTACCCAGGCACCAAGCTGGCCGAACGCAATGCGCGTGTCAGCCACCACCACCTGTGGCAGCGCAACCGGTAACGGCCGGCTGACCAGCAGCGCCTGCGCACCGCTGTTCATCGCCTGTTCAGCAAAATCGTGCGCATCAAAACGCTCACCCACCAGCGCCACAAACAGGCAGCCTGGCGTGATTTTACGGGTGTCAGTGGTGACTTCATGCAGGGTTGCATCGCTGCCGTGCAGCGTGCCGCCGCTGATGTCAGCCAGCGTTTGCAGCGTAATCGGGATCATGCCATTACTCCCAGCAGTCGGGCGACCGTATCGCGGTCCGAGTAGTCGAGACGACGATTGCCAATAATCTGATAATCCTCATGTCCCTTACCGGCGACGAGCACGATATCGTCAGCTTTCGCCTGCATCACGGCACTGGTCACCGCCTGTGCCCGGCCTGGCACCACGCGCGCGCGGCCAGGATCAAGCAGCCCGGTCAGAATATCGTCCACAATCGCGGCGGGTTCTTCGCTGCGCGGGTTGTCATCGGTGATCACCACAACGTCAGCAAACTGTTCAGCAATCGCCCCCATCAGCGGACGCTTGCCTTTGTCGCGATCGCCGCCGCAGCCGAAGACGCACCAGAGCTGGCCCTTACAGTGCAGACGCGCCGCTTCCAGCGCTTTCTCCAGCGCATCCGGAGTATGCGCATAATCCACCACAACGGTGGCTTTGCCCGGTGCGCTGAATACTTCCATGCGGCCGCATACCGGCTGCAGTTCTGCAGCGGTTGCCACTAAGGTTTCCAGCGGATAGTCCATGGTCAGCAGCGTAGCCAGCGCCAGCAGCAGATTGCTGACGTTAAAAGCGCCCATCAGGCGGCTGTTGAACGTGCCTTCACCCCAGCTGGAGCTGAAGCGTACGCGTGCACCATTGTCGTGGTACGTAACCTCAGTGGCGTTGAGCCAGCGCCCGTGCCAGCTGGCTGGCAGGTTATTTTCCATGGTTACGGCGACCGCATCGGGCAATTGCTGCAGCCAGCGGTAGCCGGTCTCATCATCAGCATTGATGATTGCGTCACCAATCTGATGTTCAGAAAAGAGCAGCCACTTGGCTGACTCATAGCTTTGCATGTCGCCATGGTAGTCGAGATGATCGCGGCTCAGGTTAGTAAACACCGCAGCAGCAAACGGTAATGCCGCTACGCGGTGCTGTACCAGACCGTGCGACGAGACTTCCATCGCCGTCAGGGTAGCACCCTGCCCGACTAAGTCGTGCAGAATATGCTGAACCTCAACCGCCGATCCGGTGGTGTTCTCTGCTGGCAGCAGCTGGCCATACAGACCATTACCCACGGTGCCCATAACTGCGCCCGTCTCGCCCAGCAGATTAGCCCACTGCGCGATCAGCTGGGTGGTCGTGGTCTTGCCGTTTGTTCCGGTCACGCCTGCCAGCTTCAGCTTGTTGCCCGGCTGCTGATAAAAACGCCCCGCCAGCGCCGAGAGGCGCTGCGGCAGCTGCGCCAGATAGATCACCGGCACGCCGTGTATTTCACGGATATCGCCGTCGCTGGCTTCGCCTTCCGCTTCGGCAATCACAGCAGCAACGCCCTGCGCAATGGCCTGCGGGATAAAGCGCCGGCCATCTGCATGATGGCCCGCTACGGCGATAAACAGATCGCCGGCCGCCGCCGCGCGGCTGTCCAGCGTCATGTCACGAAGGGGACGCGCCGGCGCGCCAGCCACCCAGGGGGCCAGTAAGTCGCGCAGGTTACGATCTGTCACTTGATGCCTCATTTCTGTTCTTCACTAATTCGTTTTTGTCCACGACAGGCAGTGCATCCGGCTCAATATTCATGGTGCGTAATACGCCGCCCATAATGGCGCCAAACACCGGCGCAGAGACTGCACCGCCATAATATTTACCGGCCTGCGGATCGTTAATCACCACGACCAGCGCAAAACGCGGCTGACTGGCGGGCGCCACACCGGCGGTGTAGGCGATATATTTATTGACGTAGCGGCCATCGGGACCCACTTTTTTCGCGGTGCCGGTTTTAATCGCAATGCGATATCCTTTGATAGCGGCTTTTACACCACCACCGCCAGGCAGCGCCACGCTCTCCATCATATGCATCACCGTTCTGACCAGGTTCTCCGGAAAGACGCGCTCACCCGCAACCGGCGGATCCACTTTGGTAATGGAGAGGGGACGATTGATGCCATAGCTGCCAATCGTTGCGTAGACTCGCGCTAACTGTAACGGCGTTACCATTAGCCCGTAGCCGAAAGAGAAGGTGGCCCTCTCTATGTCAGACCACCGTTGTTTTTGAGGGTATAAGCCACTGCTTTCCCCGACCAGCCCCAAATTGGTCGGTTTTCCCAGTCCAAAGCGCGCGTAAGTCTCTACCAGCGCTGAGGAGGGCATCGCTAACGCCAGACGTGAAACTCCGACGTTACTCGACTTCTGCAAGACCCCGGTCAGGGTCAGTTCGTTATAGCGTGCCACGTCTTTGATCTCATGACCGTTTACGCGGTACGGCACGGTATTCAGTACGCTGTTCTCTTTCACCACCCCACGCTGCAGCGCGGTCATCACCACCATGGGTTTCACCGTTGAACCGGGCTCAAAAATATCGGTGATGGCGCGGTTACGCATGACATCTTTTGGCGTATTACTGAGGTTATTCGGGTTGTAAGCAGGGCTGTTTGCCATTGCCAGCACTTCACCGGTGCTGACATCAACCAGCACCGCCGTGCCCGACTCCGCTTTGTTAAAGGCGACCGCATTGTTGAGTTCGCGATACACCAGCGCCTGCAGCCGCTCATCAATACTCAGCGTCAGATTGTGTGCAGCACGGCTGTCGACCGACGAGATATCTTCAATCACGCGCCCGAAGCGATCTTTACGCACCGTCCGCTCGCCTGGCGCGCCCGTCAGCCATTTATCGAAGCTTTTCTCAATCCCTTCGATGCCCTGTCCGTCAATGTTGGTGAAACCAATCAGATGCGCAGTGACCTGACCGGCCGGATAGTAGCGGCGCGACTCCTGACGCAGATAAATACCCGGCAGCTTCAGTTTTTTCACATAGTCGCCAATGGCCGGGTTAACCTGACGCGCCAGATAGATGAAGCGCCCTTTGGGATTAGCGTTGATGCGTGCGGCCAGCTGATCCAGCGGGATCGACAGCGCATCTGAGAGCGCTTTCCAGCGGCTGTCCAGAGTAACGCCGCCGTGACCAATCAGCTCTTTGGGATCGGCCCAGATAGCATTGACCGGCACGCTGACGGCCAGCGGACGTCCGGCGCGGTCGCTGATCATGCCACGCGCTGTCGGTACTTCCTGCACGCGCAGCGAGCGCAGATCGCCCTCTTTAACCAGCCGATCGGGCTTGATTACCTGCAGCCAGGCGACGCGCGACAGCAGCCCACCCAGCGCCAGTAAAATACAGCCGCACAGCAAAGCAAAACGCCAGCTTACAAAGCTGGCCTTATCTTCCTGTTTTTTTAACTTCAGCGTTTTGCCTGCGCCGCTCATTGAGGTCTGCGATTCCTTATTTCTGCACCACAATATTTTCCTGAGAAGGATCAACGTGCCGCAGCTGCAGCTTATCGGTTGCGATCCGCTCTACCCGGCTGTGATCGCCAAGCGCGTTCTCTTCCAGAATCAGGTTACGCCATTCGATATCCAGCGCATCACGCTCCAGCACCAGCTGTTCGCGCTGCGCCGTTAACAGGCGCGTTTTATGTGTTGTGGTCACGACCAGTACAGAAGAGACCAGTACGGCAATCAGTAACAACACCGGGATCTTGCCAAAGCGCAGCAGGTCTCCGCCGATCACGCCGGGCAGACTGTGCCGCTCATTGCCAATCATGGCGCGGTCCTTTCAGCAATACGCAGCACCGAGCTGCGCGCACGCGGGTTTTCCCGCACTTCTGCTTCACCCGGGATCAGTTTGCCCAGCGTTTTCAGCTCGCGTCCGCCCAGCGCTTTCAGCTGGCTTTCCGTCATCGGAATACCCGCCGGAACCTGCGGACCGCGGCTTTGATCGCGCATAAAACGTTTCACCAGGCGATCTTCAAGAGAATGGAAGCTGATGATGGATAAACGGCCGCCCGGGGCCAGAACAGAAAGCGCGCCTTTAAGAGCGGTATCAATCTCTTCCAGCTCGCTGTTAATCCAGATACGAATAGCCTGAAAGCTGCGCGTAGCCGGGTGCTTAAATTTGTCTTTGACCGGGGTCGCTGCGGCAATGACGTCAGCCAGCTCTTTGGTGCGCGTCATCGGTTGTTCCCGATTACGCTCTGTGATGGCACGTGCAATACGCTTTGCGAAACGCTCTTCACCGTATGTTTTCAGCACAAAGGCGATATCAGCTTCTTCTGCGTGCAGCAGCCACTCAGCAGCAGAGTGACCTCGCGTGGGATCCATGCGCATATCCAGCGGACCGTCGCGCATAAACGAGAAGCCGCGTTCGGCGTCGTCCAGCTGCGGCGAAGAGACGCCCAGATCAAGCAGGACGCCACTGATTTTCCCGGTTAGCCCGCGCGCGTCGACATAATCTGCCAGCGCTGAAAAAGGGCCGTGCACAATGGAAAAGCGCGGATCGTTGATCTCAGCGGCCGCCGCAATTGCCTGCGGATCGCGATCGATGGCCAGCAGCTGTCCATTCTCGCCAAGCTGCGAAAGGATCAGGCGTGAGTGGCCACCGCGACCAAAGGTGCCGTCAATGTAAATGCCGTCTTCCCTGATATTAAGGCCGTTTACCGCCTCATCCAGCAGCACCGTGGTATGTTTAAAATTTTCCTGCATAGCTATAGCGATAAGTCCTGCAACCGCTCAGATAAAGGTTCCTGAGCTGAATGTTCTGCGTCAATATCATCCCTGACTTGTTGATACCAGGTCTGTTCATCCCACAATTCAAACTTGTTGAACTGCCCAACCAGCATCACTTCTTTTTTCAGTCCTGCGTGCTGCCTCAAGGTATTTGCCAGCAGCAACCGGCCTGCACTATCCATCTGGCATTCGCTGGCATGTCCAAGTAGCAGACGCTGTACGCGTCGTTCTGCCGGATTCATGCTCGATAAGCGAGCCAGTTTTTTCTCAATGATTTCCCATTCGGGCAGGGTATAAAGCAGCAGGCAGGGCTGGTGCAGGTCGATAGTAGAGACCATCTGACCCTGAGACTCTGCGATCAGTAATTCGCGATAGCGCACCGGAACCGCTAACCGCCCTTTACTGTCGAGATTGACTAACGTTGCCCCGCGGAACATGCCAGCCTGACTCCTCAGCTACCGTTTTCACCACTTTATCCCACTTTTTACCACGAAACGAGTTTACGGAGCCGATGAAAACATTGTCAAGCCGCAACGGCAGGTGAATATCACTCTTTACATCCCGGAAAAATAAGCGGAAAGCGAAATAAAAAAGCGCGCGGAATGGCAAAGCAAAATTAAACCGATGAATAACAGTATAAAAATATCTGCTCACTTCAAATATGATTAAATTTGATTCAGATTTGGCTTAAGTACGCCAGAGCAGGGTTATGCGACAGCGGCAGCATTTTAGGGGATTTCTGAAAGGAAGCCCAGCGCAAGCGCCTGTTGATGGGGATCAAAAATGACTAACTTTTACCCAGCAAGATTAAATTGATATCTGTTTTGTGATAATTAATGGCTGTTATTTACGCTTTTTTACGTCGGATAATTAATTGCCCGCCAGATACTGAATAAAATGGCGGGCATTATCATGCCCGCTGACTCATTTTGTCAGACGGCTTAATTGCCCGCGATGAAATAAGTTACGGCGAATGCGTGTTAACCCGGGTTTAGGTTTACGTGGTTCATCAAGTGAAGCCAGCACCAGCTCCAGAACCCGCTCTGCCACATCGCGGTGCCGCTGTCCCACCGCCAGTACCGGACAATCAAGAAAATCGAGTAATTCATGATCGCCAAACGTGGCGATCGCCAGATCTTTCGGCAGTCGCCCTTCTCGTTTCAGCGTGACATCCATTACGCCCTGCAGCAGACCAAACGAGGTGGTAAACAGCGCATCGGGCATCGGATTTTCATCCAGATAGTGTTCAAACAGTGCGGCAGCCGCCGCGCGATCAAAACTGTTGCAATAGAGATAACTGACCGAACGCTCATCATCCTGCCAGGCTTCGCGAAAGCCCATTTCGCGCAGAAAACTCACGGAAAGCTCCGGCAGCGCGCCCATAAACAGTACGTTTTTCACCGGGAGCTGACGCAATTCAGCAGCCAGCGCACGTGCATCATCCTGATCGGCCCCCACAACGCTGGTAAAGTGTTCACGATCCAGCGCCCGGTCCAGCGCCACAATGGGCAGCGGGTCGTTTATCCAGCGCTGGTAAAACGGATGCTCCGGCGGCAGCGAGGTAGAAACGATGATTGCATCGACCTGACGCTGCAGCAGATGCTCGATACAGCGCATTTCGTTATCAGGCTGATCTTCTGAACAGGCGATAAGCAGCTGATAGCCGCGCTGGCGTGCCTGACGCTCCAGATAGTTGGCAATACGCGTGTAGCTGGTATTTTCGAGATCGGGGATCACCAGTCCGATAGAGCGCGTGCGCCCTGCGCGCAGGCCTGCGGCGACCGCATTGGGGTGATAGTTATACTCACGCACCACCGCCATTACTTTCTCAACCGTTTTGTCGCTGACACGATACTGCCGCGCTTTGCCATTGATCACATAGCTGGCAGTAGTACGCGAGACGCCGGCCAGACGCGCAATTTCATCCAGTTTCACGATAACACCTTCATGTCGATAAGCCAGAGCTGGCGGAGATATCCGCAACGTAGCTGTGGATAAAATCTTTGTTACATCTAACCGCAGAAAACCGGCCTGAGCAACCGCTTTTCATCAGCAAACGAAGCCGGCGCATAAAATAAAAAAACCCGGCATTACGCCGGGTTAGAGTAAACTACGGTGATAACGGAGCGGGATTAACGCATGATGCGCTCGCCGCGTGACACGCCAACGATCCCTGAACGCGCCACCTCAACAATCTCTGCCACTTCCCGCACGCTGCTGAGAAACGCATCGAGCTTATCGCTGGTGCCTGCCAGCTGAACCGTGTAAAGCGTTGGTGTGACATCAACAATTTGTCCGCGAAAAATCTCTGCGCTGCGCTTCACTTCTTCACGGCCATATCCGCTGGCCTGAATTTTTACCAGCATGATCTCACGCTCAACGTAAGCGCCCTGCCCCAGTTCAGTGACGCGCAGCACATCCACCAGCTTATGCAGCTGCTTCTCAATCTGCTCAATCACTTTTTCATCGCCTACGGTCTGAATAGTCATGCGCGACAGAGTCGGATCGTCGGTAGGCGCAACGGTCAGGCTCTCAATGTTATAACCGCGCTGGGAGAAGAGTCCGACCACGCGGGATAAGGCGCCCGATTCATTCTCCAGCAGCACCGATAGAATACGACGCATAATTAAGTCCTCTCCGTCTTGCTCAACCACATTTCATCCATTGAGCCGCCCCGAATCTGCATCGGATAGACATGCTCGCTGCCATCAACCGTGACATCCACAAATACCAGCCGCCCTTTTGCCAGCGTATCCAGCGCCAGCTGCAGCTTCTCTTCCAGCTCGGCAGGATGCTGAATGGCAATACCGACGTGACCATACGCCTCAGCCAGACGGACAAAATCAGGCAGCGACTCCATATAGGATTGAGAATGGCGGCCGGAATAGATCATATCCTGCCACTGTTTCACCATACCGAGGACACGGTTATTCAGGTTAAGTACCAGCACGGGCAGATCGTATTGCAGCGCGGTCGACAGCTCCTGGATGTTCATCTGAATACTGCCATCCCCGGTAACACAAATCACCGTCTCTTCCGGCAGTGCCATCTTCACGCCCAGCGCAGCCGGCAGTCCAAAGCCCATGGTGCCAAGGCCACCGGAGTTGATCCAGCGACGCGGTTTGTCAAACGGGTAATAGAGGGCAGCAAACATCTGATGCTGTCCGACATCAGAAGTCACATAAGCCTCGCCGCCTGTCAGGCGGGCAACCGTCTCTATTACCGCCTGCGGTTTGATCTTATCGCTGCTGCGATCGAATTCCAGACACTTGCGGCTGCGCCAGGTTTCAATGTTCTGCCACCAGTCGCGCAGACTGTCGTGCTGCTGCTGTGTTTCACTCTGCGCCAGCAGCTCCAGCATCTGTACCAGCGTCTGTTTCGCATCGCCAACGATCGGGATATCTGCGCTGACCGTTTTGGAGATCGACGTCGGATCCACATCAATGTGCATGATGGTCGCATTCGGGCAATATTTTGCCAGATTGTTGGTGGTGCGATCGTCAAAGCGGACGCCGATGCCAAAGATCAAATCGGCGTTGTGCATGGTCATGTTGGCTTCATACGTGCCGTGCATGCCAAGCATGCCGACACACTGACGGTGCGTGCCGGGAAACGCGCCCAGTCCCATCAGTGAAGTGGTTACCGGAATATTAAGCTGCTCAGCCAGCTGGCGCAGTTCCGCTTCGCATCCCGACGTAATAGCACCGCCGCCGGCATAAATGACCGGCTTATGCGCACCCAGCAGCGTCTGCAGTGCGCGCTTGATCTGACCTTTATGGCCCTGCAGCGTCGGATTATACGAGCGCATGCTGACGCTTTCCGGCCAGGCATACGGCAGTTTATTCGCCGGATTCAGGATATCTTTAGGCAGATCGATGACTACCGGGCCGGGACGCCCGCTGGCCGCCAGCCAGAAGGCCTTCTTAAGCACCGTAGGGATCTCTTCTGTGCTTTTTACCAGGAAGCTGTGTTTGACCACCGGCCGGGAGATACCGACCATATCGCACTCCTGAAACGCATCATAGCCAATCAGCGATGAGGGCACCTGACCTGACAGGATCACCAATGGAATCGAATCCATATAGGCGGTCGCGATACCGGTGATGGCGTTCGTCGCCCCCGGGCCAGACGTGACCAGCACGACGCCAACTTCGCCGGTTGCCCGTGCCAGACCATCTGCCATGTGCACTGCGCCCTGTTCGTGACGCACCAGTACATGGTCAATTCCACCGACCGTCTGCAGCGCATCATAGATATCAAGCACTGCTCCGCCCGGATAACCGAATACCTGCTTTACGCCCTGATCGATCAACGAACGGACGACCATTTCGGCTCCTGACAACATCTCCATTTTCTGCCTCCAGGCGTCAGAAACAGCCGCGACGGGCAGCGCTGTCCAGCGCACGGTGTCGCATCTGTTCCCTTATCGCCAATTAAGATCAAAATCTTATGTTTATGCTCAGAAGAAGGAATTCATTTCCGCCTTCCAGATATCGGGAATCTACCTGAATGAATTCTTTTAAGAGTAGGACGATTACCATAACCGCAGAGCCTGCGGGCTGCAAACCGCCAGGCCCTGCGACGCGCGTTCCCGGACAAGTAAGCCTCTGATGTGCCGGGTCAGGGTACGATGAATAAACTGATCGGCAGGCATAAATTCAGAGGAATATGCTGGTCTGAAGATTATTTTCAGCGAGTTGTAAGAAATATATTTTTGTTATCGTCCGCTGCGTCAGCCCACAATGTTTTTAACACGGATCTTTCCCGCGTGATTAACGTTAAAAATCACTGCCAGCATTATATTATTCTGCCTTGCAGGCTAAGGCTTATATTTTTAACTATAGATAAAATTAAAATAAAATATCAAAATCAGGTAGTTAATCGAGATAATCGCTTTATGATAGCGCGCATTATGTAGCGCTATAAGATGCAAGACGATATTTCTTCGCGATCCTCCATCCATGCCAATATTTACAGCAGATCGCGCTTTTAGCGTAAGTAAAATAGCCCCTGATGCAGGGTTGACATCACATCGCTAATCCAGTACCAATATGTACAGCACACATTTTATGGGGTCTGATTCATGTTTCGTTCTTTCCGCCTACTCGGTCTACTACTAAACGCATCCAGTTTGCGCGGTAGACTCGTGGGCGAAATCAACAACTGATTCCAACCCGCTGAAAGTTAAAAACCCGCGCCACTGCGCGGGTTTTTTTATGCTCGTTGCTCCGGCGAAGTTAATGCAAAAGGAAGATAACCATGAGCCAGCAAGTTATTATTTTCGATACCACTCTGCGCGACGGTGAGCAGGCATTACAGGCCAGCCTGAGTGTTAAAGAAAAATTGCAGATCGCCCTGGCGCTGGAAAGAATGGGCGTGGACGTAATGGAAGTGGGTTTCCCGGTCTCTTCTCCCGGTGATTTTGAATCGGTACAGACTATTGCGCGTACGATCAAAAACAGCCGCGTCTGCGGGCTGGCGCGCTGTGTCGAAAAAGATATCGATGCCGCTTACGAATCACTGCGCGTTGCCGACGCGTTCCGTATTCATACTTTTATTGCCACCTCACCGATGCATATCGCGACCAAGCTGCGCAGTACTCTGCCGGAAGTGATTGAGCGTGCGGTGCACATGGTAAAACGCGCACGCAATTATACCGATGACGTGGAGTTCTCCTGTGAAGATGGCGGGCGCACGCCGATTGACGATCTCTGCCGCATGGTTGAAGCCGCCATCAGCGCCGGTGCTACCACCATCAATATTCCCGATACCGTTGGCTATACCCTGCCCGGTGAGTACGCCAATATTATCGGACAGCTGGTTAACCGCGTGCCTAACATCGACAAAGCGATTCTGTCGGTGCACACCCATGATGATTTAGGCATGGCCACCGGCAACGCTATTGCTGCGGTACTGGCGGGCGCGCGTCAGGTTGAGGGTACGCTGAATGGTCTGGGCGAGCGCGCCGGTAACTGCGCGCTGGAAGAGGTGATCATGGCGATCAAAACCCGCCAGCAGATCATGAATGTTCACACCGCTATCAACCATCAGGAAATTTACCGCACCAGCCAGATTGTCAGCCAGATCTGCAACATGCCGATTCCGGCGAATAAAGCGGTGGTCGGCTCAAATGCGTTCGCGCACTCTTCCGGCATTCATCAGGATGGCGTGCTGAAAAACCGTGAAAACTACGAGATTCTGACGCCTGAATCGATCGGTCTGCACAAAATTCAGCTGAACCTTACCTCCCGTTCCGGACGCGCGGCGGTAAAACATCGTATGGAAGAGATGGGTTACAAAGAAGCGGACTACAACCTCGACGCGCTGTATGACGCATTCCTGAAGCTGGCCGACAAGAAAGGTCAGGTATTTGATTACGATCTGGAAGCGCTGGCCTTTATCAATAAACAGCATGAAGAACCGGAGTTTTTCCAGCTCAACGAATTCAACGTCCAGACCGGCTCCAGTGTCACGGCCACCGCTTCAGTCCAGCTCGGCTGCGGTGAGGAGACCAAAGCGGATGCGGCCACCGGTAACGGCCCGGTTGACGCAGTCTATCAGGCAATCAACCGCATTACCGGCTTTGACGCTGAGCTGGTCAACTACAAGCTGACGGCGAAAGGTCACGGTGAAAATGCCCTGGGCCAGGTGGATATCGTGGTGAATTACAACGGACGCAAGTTCCACGGCGTAGGCCTGGCAACCGATATTGTTGAATCCTCTGCCAAAGCGATGATTAACGCACTCAACAATATCTGGCGGGCAAAACAGGTCGAAAAAGAACTGCAGCGTAAATTTAAAGAACAGAAGGAAACGGTGTAACTATGACTCATTCATATCATATTGCGGTCATGCCAGGCGACGGAATCGGCCCGGAAGTGATGGCGCAGGCGATGAAAGTGCTCGACGCGGTGCGTACCCGCTTCGGCATGCGTATCACCACCAGCGAATATGATGTTGGCGGTATCGCCATCGATCGTCACGGTGAACCTCTGCCGCCCGCGACCGTAGCCGGAGCTGAGCAGGCAGACGCCATTCTGTTTGGCTCTGTTGGCGGCCCGAAGTGGGAGCATCTGCCGCCGGCTGGCCAGCCTGAACGTGGCGCGCTGTTGCCGCTGCGCAAGCATTTCAGACTGTTCAGCAACCTGCGCCCGGCCGCGCTCTACAAAGGTCTTGAAGCATTCTGCCCGCTGCGCAGTGATATCGCGGCGCGCGGGTTTGATATTCTCTGCGTACGTGAGCTCACCGGCGGCATCTATTTTGGCCAGCCAAAAGGACGCGAAGGCAGTGGCGCGCACGAGCGGGCGTTTGATACCGAGGTTTACCATCGCTTTGAGATTGAGCGCATTGCACGTAATGCGTTTGAAGCCGCGCGTAAGCGTCGTTGTCATGTCACCTCAATCGACAAAGCTAACGTGCTGCAAAGTTCAGTGATGTGGCGTGAGATCGTGAATGAAGTGGCAAAAGCGTACCCTGACGTACAGCTGGCGCATATGTATATCGATAACGCCACCATGCAGCTGATCAAAGATCCGTCGCAGTTTGATGTCCTGCTCTGCTCAAACCTGTTTGGCGACATTCTTTCTGATGAGTGCGCCATGATTACCGGATCAATGGGCATGCTGCCGTCAGCCAGCCTGAACGAAGAAGGTTTTGGTCTGTTTGAACCTGCTGGCGGCTCTGCGCCGGATATCGCCGGACAAAATATCGCTAACCCGATTGCCCAAATCCTGTCGCTGTCGATGCTGCTGCGCTTTAGCCTGAACGCCGCCGACGCCGCTGATGCTGTTGAACAGGCGGTAAGCCAGGCGCTGGAGGCGGGCCACCGCACCCGCGATCTGGCGGGCGACGGTCCTGCAGTCAGTACGGATGAAATGGGTAGCCTCATCGCGGGCTTTATTGCCGGAGAAAAATAAAAATGAAAAGCTTATACCAGAAGTTATTTGACGCACATGTCGTTCACGAAGCACCCGATGAAACGCCGCTGCTCTATATCGACCGTCACCTGATCCACGAAGTGACTTCACCGCAGGCGTTCGATGGCCTGCGCGCGCACGGACGTAAAGTGCGTCAGCCGGAAAAAACGTTTGCCACGATGGATCACAACGTTTCAACCCAGACCAAAGATATCAACGCATCGGGTGAAATGGCGCGTATTCAGATGCAGGAGCTGATGAAGAACTGCGACGAGTTCGGCATCCAGCTCTACGATCTGAACCATCCCTTCCAGGGCATTGTGCACGTCATCGGGCCGGAACAGGGCATGACCCTGCCGGGCATGACCATTGTCTGCGGTGATTCACATACTGCCACGCATGGCGCCTTTGGTTCACTGGCGTTTGGTATCGGCACCTCTGAAGTCGAGCATGTGTTTGCCACCCAGACGCTGAAGCAGGGTCGTGCCAAAACCATGAAAATCAATGTGTCGGGCGCCGCTGCGCCGGGCATTACCGCGAAAGATATCGTGCTGGCGATCATCGGTAAAACCGGCAGCGCCGGCGGCACCGGCTACGTGGTGGAGTTCTGCGGCCCGGCGATTGAAGCGCTGAGCATGGAAGGCCGCATGACACTGTGCAACATGGCGATTGAGATGGGCGCAAAAGCGGGTCTGGTGGCACCGGATGACACCACGTTTGCCTACCTGAAAGATAAGCAGTTTGCGCCAAAAGGCAACGACTGGGAGCAGGCGGTAGCCTACTGGCGCACGCTGAAGTCCGATCCGGACGCCGTATTCGACAGCGTGGTGACGCTGAACGCTGCCGACATTGCTCCGCAGGTGACCTGGGGCACCAACCCGGGTCAGGTGATGGCGGTGGATCAGGCGATACCCGATCCGGCCTCGTTTGCCGATCCGGTTGAGCGCGCCTCTGCTGAAAAAGCGCTGGCTTACATGAATCTGCAGCCGGGCGTGAAGCTGACCGATGTGGCTATCGATAAAGTCTTTATCGGCTCCTGCACTAACTCACGCATTGAAGATCTGCGCGCCGCCGCGGCGATTGCTAAAGGGCGCAAAGTGGCACCCGGCGTGGTCGCGATGGTGGTGCCAGGTTCCGGCCCGGTTAAAGCGCAGGCGGAAGCGGAAGGTCTGGATAAAATCTTTCTTGAGGCGGGTTTTGAGTGGCGTCTGCCGGGCTGCTCTATGTGTCTCGCCATGAACAACGATCGCCTGAATCCGGGTGAGCGTTGCGCCTCGACCAGCAACCGCAACTTTGAAGGGCGTCAGGGGCGCGGCGGTCGTACGCACCTGGTCAGCCCGGCGATGGCTGCCGCCGCGGCGGTCTCCGGCCGTTTTGCCGATATTCGTGAACTGACTCAGGGAGCTTAAGCGATGGCGACTAAATTTACGCAGCACACCGGTATTGTCGCACCACTGGATGCGGCCAACGTGGATACCGATGCCATTATCCCGAAGCAGTTTCTGCAGAAGGTCACCCGCACCGGTTTTGGTGCCCACCTGTTTCACGACTGGCGTTTTGACGATGACGCCGGCACGCAGCCTACCGCCAGCTTTGTGCTTAACAAGCCTGAGTTTGCCGGTGCCAGCATTCTGCTGGCGCGCGAGAACTTTGGCTGCGGCTCCTCCCGTGAGCACGCCCCCTGGGCGCTGACCGACTTCGGTTTCCATGTCGTGATTGCGCCGAGCTTTGCCGATATCTTTTATGGCAACAGCTTTAACAATCAGCTGCTGCCGGTACGGCTGAGCGAAGAGGAAGTGGAGGCGCTGTTCCAGCTGGTTAACGCCAGTCCGGGCATGCGCTTCACGGTGGATCTGGAAGCGCAGACGGTCACCGCGGGCGACAAAGTCTATACGTTTGAGATCGACAGCTTCCGCCGCCACTGCATGATTAACGGCCTGGACAGCATCGGCCTGACGCTGCAGCATGAAGAATCGATAGCGCGCTACGAGCAGCAGCAGCCCGCCTTCCTGCGCTAGTTATTCAACGCCGCAACCAACGTCAGGTTGCGGCACGCTTTACGCGCCGGCCTCCGTCGCCGGCTTCACATCGCGCACCCGCGCAACCAGCAGCAGCGCCAGCACGGACATACCCAGCGCCACCTGATAAACCGATTCATGCCCGAAACGCTCGCTCAGGATCCCCTGCAGCAGCCCGGCCACGATCAGTCCGGTGGAGATGGAGGTGGTGAACAGCGTCGTTGCCGCGCCCGCCCGCCCGGGCATCAGATCCTGAAACCAGAGCATGCCAATGCCGGCGATAATACCGATAAACGCGGCATTGAAGAGCTGCAGCAGCATCAGCGCGGCTTTTGACGTAAACAGCACCAGCCCAAGATAAAAGAGAACCGCTGCCACACCCGCCAGCAGCATCAGCGCGCGCTTGCCGACGCGCTTCGCGTAAAAGCCTGCCAGCAGCATAATCGGGATCTCCAGCCCGGCGGCCGTTCCCATCAGCAGGCCCGCCAGCTTTTCCGGCAGCCCCAGCGTGTTGCTCATATAGAGCGGCATATCAATAAAGTACATGGTGTTGCACGCCCACATGATTACTGAGGCGATAAACAGCAGCATCACCTGCGTATCTTTCCACGGGCTGACCTGCAGCAGCAGCTGCTCCGGCGTCGCCACCACGCGCGGCACCGACGGCAGGCCGCGCCAGATCAGCAGCATACTCAATAAAAACATCCCTGCCACCACGGCGAACAGCGTCACAAAGCCGAAATTAAGCGCCAGCGCAAAAGAGAGCGGCGGACCAATGACCCACGCCAGCGACAGCTGTGCCCGCATCACCGAACTGAACATCACCACTTCGCGCGCGGATGCGTCCGCGTACTCCCGCGCCAGTGCAAATATCTGCGGCATCGCGACGCTGGCCAGCGCAGAGAGCAGCACGCCAAGGCTTATCAGCGTGGCGTAGTGGCGGTTAAACGCAAACAGCAGCGCGTTCAGAATGGCCATCAGGCAGCAAAAGAGGATCAGATGCCGCCGGTCGCCGCGCGTGTCAGAGCGCTTTGCTACCAGCATACTGATCACAATGCCGCCCAGGGCATTGATGGTGAAAAAGAGCCCGACCCAGAAGGGCCGCACCTGCACCTCGCGGGTCAGAAACAGGCTGAGGGTTGGTGCCTGCAGCGCACCCGCTACGCCTGCCATAAAGGTGACAGCCATAAAAGCGAGATAGACCGGATCGGGGCGGCGCTGCCGCGTTAACAGCGACTTCATGCAGTAATCCCTTTGAAAAAACAGAAAAGAGTAGCGAAAGAGCGTAGACGATTTCACACCGCCATGAAAAAAGCCAGCAGAGAAAATCTGCTGGCGGTGTAATTGCACCCTACTCAGAAAAATGTGCCGCACAGGCGACACCGCTGGTTGAGCGCCACCCGGACCGGGCGCCTCCCGCTCTTCCATTGGCTGTCAGTATGCCCCTATTATAGAGAAACAAACACTGAGCGAAATCGCCATGGAGTTCCCCTTTTATGTCCTCAGCTCGTCTGCAGCAGCACTTTATTCGGCTCTGGCAGCAGTGTGAAGGTCAGGATCAGGCGACGACGCTTGACGCCCTGGCCAGCAGCCTGCACTGCTCACGGCGCCATATGCGCAATTTGCTTCAGGCGATGCAGCATGAGGGCTGGCTGACCTGGCAGGCTGAGGCGGGACGCGGAAAGCGCTCGCAGCTGCGCTTCTGCTGTACCGGGCTGGCGCTGCAGCAGCAGCGGGCTGAGGCGCTGCTGGATCAGGACAGTATTGACCAGCTGGTTCAGCTGGTGGGTGACAAAGCGCAGGTGCGGCAGATGATTGCTGCCCACCTTGGGCGCAGCGTGCGTCAGGGCAAACATATCCTGCGCGTGCTCTACTACCGTCCGCTGCAAAACCTGCTGCCCGCCTCACCGCTGCGCCGCTCGGAAACGCACCTGGCCCGGCAGATCTTCAGCGGCCTGACGCGCATAAATGAGGAAAACGGGGAAATTGAACCGGATATTGCTCACCACTGGCAGCAGCTTTCCGCACGGCAGTGGCGCTTTTATCTGCGCCCGGCCATCCGCTTTCATCACGGGCGCGAGCTGGAGATGGCGGATATCCTTGATTCGCTGCAGCGCAGCGCTGCCCTGCCGCTGTTTGCACATATTGCGCAGCTGCACTCCCCGGCACCCTGGACGCTGGATATCTCTCTGACCCAGCCTGACAGCTGGCTGCCATGGCTGCTGGGCAGCGTCAGCGCCATGATCCTGCCGCGCGAATGGCCGGCAATGCCCGACTTTGCCCGTCAGCCTGCCGGCTGCGGCCCTTACAGCGTGCTGCGCAATCAGCAGACGCAGCTAAAAATTGCCGCATTTGATGACTACTTTGGTTACCGGGCGCTGATTGATGAGGTCTCAATCTGGGTACTGCCGGAAGTCAGTGACGAGCTGGTCTACGCTGGCGTAAAGCTGCAGGGCAGCGAGGCGGATGAGATCGCGGAAGAGAGCCGTCTGGAGGAAGGCTGTTACTTTCTGCTGTTTGACCAGCGATCCGCCTGGGGACGCCATGCGCCGTTCCGCCGCTGGGTCAGCGATCTGCTTAATCCCGTTACCCTGCTGCATCATGCCGATCCCGGCTATCAGCGCTACTGGTTTCCCGCCTGGGGTCTGCTGCCGCGCTGGCACCATCGCCGCGATCGGCGGGCAGCGGATAAACCGGACGGTCTGACCCGGCTGACGTTAAGCTGGTACAGCGACCACGTTGAGCATGAAGGCATCGCCAGCGCGTTGCGTCCTCTGCTCGCGCAGCAGGGGGTGGAGCTGGTCACCCGGGTGGTGAGCTATGAAGCGTGGTTTGCCGGCGCCGGTGAAAGCGATATCTGGCTCGGCAGCGTTAACTTTACTCTGCCGCTGGAGTATGCGCTGTTTGCGCAGCTCTATGAGCTGCCGCTGATGCAGCACTGTATTCCGCTGGCGTGGCATGAGGATGCAGCGCGCTGGCGTGAGAAACGTCTGCCGCTGGCTGAATGGGCGCGCCAGCTGGTGGATCAGGACTGGCTGCATCCGCTGTTTCACCACTGGCTGCTGCTGGAAGGTCAGCGCAGCATGCGCGGCGTACGGCTGAACACGCTGGGCTGGTTCGATTTCAAATCTGCCTGGTTTGCGCCGCCGGCATTATGACGCTTTCACGCCGCCGCGGAAATGTCTACACTAAGCCGTTCTCAACGGGGTGCCTGCGTCGTCAGGCTGAGAGAAACCCGTCGAACCTGATCCGGTTAATACCGGCGTAGGGATTTGAGATGTGCCAGCCTCAGATCCTTTGCGACTCACCCCTATCCTCTCCTCAAGGAGCGCAAAGTGTTAAAGAACGTTCTGCCTGTCCTGCTACTGCTGTCTGCGCCGGTATTTGCTGCCAGACCCCTGCTCACTGTCTATACCTATGATTCATTCGCTGCTGAATGGGGGCCAGGCCCGGCGGTAAAGAAAGCGTTTGAAGCGGAGTGCGGCTGCGAGCTGCGCTACGTGGCGCTGGAGGATGGCGTCTCGCTGCTCAACCGTCTGCGCATGGAAGGAAAAAACAGCAAAGCCGACGTTGTGCTGGGACTCGATAACAATCTGCTGCAGGCGGCGGAAAAAACCGGCCTGTTTGCCAAAAGCCAGGTCGATACCGCGGCGCTGCAGCTGCCTGAGCGCTGGCAGAACGACACCTTTATCCCCTTCGATTACGGCTACTTCGCCTTCGTGTATGACAAAAACCGCCTGAAGAATCCGCCCGCGAGTCTGCAGGAGCTGGTTGAAAGCCCGCAGAAGTGGCGGGTTATTTATGAGGATCCCCGCACCAGCACGCCGGGCCTGGGCCTGCTGCTCTGGATGCAAAAAGTGTTTGGCGATCGCAGCGACGCGGCGTGGCAGAAACTGGCGGCCAAAACCGTTACCGTCACCAAAGGATGGAGCGAAGCGTACGGCCTGTTTCTCAAGGGCGAAGGCGATCTGGTACTGAGCTATACCACTTCACCCGCCTACCACATTATTGAAGAGAAGAAAGAGAATTACGCCGCTGCCACCTTCAGCGAGGGGCATTATCTGCAGGTGGAAGTCGCTGCGCAGCTGGCGGGCAGCAAACAGCCGGCGCTGGCGCAGCGTTTTATGCAGTTTATCGTCAGCCCCGCGTTCCAGCAGACGATCCCCACCGGCAACTGGATGTACCCGGTGATCAAAAGTGATTTACCGGCGGGCTATCAGGCGCTGAAGGTGCCACAAAAAGCGCTGCAGTTTTCACCGGCAGAAGTGGCTGACCAGCGCGCCGCGTGGATCAGCGCCTGGCAGCGGGCTGTCAGCCGCTAATGCCAGGCTGGCTGATCCCCGGCGCGCTGAGCGCGCTGCTGCTGTGTGCCGTGGCGCTGCTTGCCCTGGGGGCGCTGCTGACGGCGGCCCCGCTGCCGGACATGCGCGCCCTGCTCAGCGACAGCTATCTGCACCACGTGCTGGCGTTCTCTTTTGAGCAGGCGCTGCTCTCGGCACTCTGCTCGGTGCTGCCGGCTGTGCTGCTGGCGCGCGCGCTCTATCGCCGCCGCTTCCCGGGTCGTACGCTGCTGCTGCGGTTATGCGCGATGACGCTGGTGCTGCCGGTGCTGGTGGCGGTATTTGGCCTGCTGAGCGTCTACGGCCGTACCGGCTGGCTGGCGCAGCTCTGCATGCTGCTGGGCGTACCCTATCACTTCTCTCCCTATGGCCTGCAGGGCATCCTGCTGGCGCACGTCTTTTTTAACCTGCCGCTGGCGACGCGCATGCTGCTGCAGGCGCTGGAGAGCATTCCGGCGGAACAGCGTCAGCTGGCGGCGCAGCTTGGGCTGCGCGGCTGGAACCTGTTCCGGCTGCTGGAGTGGCCCTGGCTGCGCCGGCAGATCCTGCCGACGGCGGCGCTGATCTTTATGCTCTGCTTTGCCAGCTTCGCCACGGTGCTGGCGCTGGGTGGCGGGCCGCAGGCGACCACGCTGGAGCTGGCGATCTACCAGGCGCTGAGTTTTGATTACGATCCCGGCCGTGCCGCGCTGCTGGCGCTGCTGCAGCTTAACTGCTGTCTGCTGCTGGTGCTGCTCAGTCAGCGCTTCAGTAAAGCGATCCCGGCCGGCAGCCAGAAGCTGCAGGGCTGGCGCGATCCGCAGGATAGCTGGCGCGCGCGTATCAGCGACACGCTGCTGATTACGCTTGCGCTGCTGCTGCTGCTGCCCCCGCTGGCGGCGGTGGTCGCTGATGGCGTGCGCGGCGGTGTAGCCGGTGCGCTGCAGCAGCCGGCGCTCTGGCAGGCCACCCTGACCTCGCTGCGTATCGCGCTGGGCGCGGGCGCACTCTGTGTGATCATGACGATGATGCTGCTGTGGAGCAGCCGCGAGCTGCGCCAGCGCCAGCATCGGGTGAGCGCACAGGCGCTGGAGCTGAGCGGCATGCTGATCCTGGCGATGCCGGGCATCGTGCTGGCCAGCGGCTTCTTCCTGCTGTTTACCGCCACCTCCGGGCTGCCGGCGCGGGCCGACGGGCTGGTGATCTTTACCAATGCGCTGATCGCCATTCCCTACGCCATGAAAGTGCTGGAAAACCCGATGCGCGATATCGCCGCACGCTACGCGCCGCTCTGCGCCTCGCTCGGTCTCTCCGGCCTCAATCGCCTGAAGCTGATTGAGCTGCGGCTGCTGAAGCGCCCGCTGGCGCAGGCGCTCGCCTTTGCCTGCGTGCTCTCGATTGGCGACTTTGGCGTAGTGGCGCTGTTTGGCAACGCCGATTTCCGCACCCTGCCCTGGTATCTTTATCAGCAGATCGGCGCCTATCGCGGTGCCGACGGTGCAACGACCGCCCTGCTGCTGCTGCTGCTCTGCCTGTTACTTTTTACTCTGATGGAAAAACTGCCGGGACGCCATGCTGACACTCACTGATCTTACTTACCTTTATCAGCATCTGCCGATGCGTTTCAGCTTCAGCGCCCGGGCGGGTGAACGGCTGGCGATACTTGGCCCGAGCGGCGCCGGTAAAAGCACGCTGCTGAGCCTGATCGGCGGCTTTCTGCCGGTCAGCCACGGCACGCTGCTGATCAACGGCTGCGATCACACCCGCAGCGTACCGGCGTCGCGTCCGGTATCGATGCTGTTTCAGGAGAACAACCTGTTTCCGCACCTGTCGGTGCAGCAGAATATGGCCCTGGGGCTGCATCCGGGCCTGAAGCTGACGCGTGACCAGCAGCAGCAGTTACAGGAGATTGCCCATCAGACCGGACTGCACGATTTGCTGTCGCGTCTGCCGGGCGAGCTTTCCGGCGGCCAGCGGCAGCGGGTAGCGCTGGCTCGCTGCCTGCTGCGCAACCAGCCGGTACTGCTGCTGGATGAGCCTTTTTCCGCGCTCGACCCGGCGCTGCGCCGCGAAATGCTGCAGCTGGTGCGCACGGTGTGTGACGCACGCAATATCACGCTGCTGATGGTGTCGCACAGTCTGGAGGATGCGCAGCAGATTGCCGCACGCAGTCTGGTGATTGTGGATGGCCGGATCGAGTGGGATGGTGAGACGGCAGCGCTGCTTCGGGGTGAGAGCAGCGCCGCCGCGCGCCTGGGCATTACGCCAGCTTAAGCGAAGAAGACTTTCCAGAGCAGCTGCAGGAAAACAGGCATCATGGGATGAAACAGCAGCGCGATAAACGCGGCGCTGCCCGCTACGGCCATCAGCGGCGCCAGCCAGCGCAGGCGCGCTTTCGGCAGGTAACGTGTGGCCCAGTCGCGCGTTTTATCGCTGCGCCACCAGCGCCAGAGCAGCCAGCCGCCCAGCCAGAGCAGAATGGTGACCAGCAGCAGCAGCCATTTAAAGCTGTCACCCTGCGCCTGCGGCACATCAATCGCCACACCGGCCAGGATCCCCGGCAGCAGATAGGCGGGCGGCCATAAAATACAGCCAATGATATTGGGCGGCAGAAACTTCCGCACCGGCAGCTCAAGCATCCCTGCCGCCAGCGGGATCAGCGGGCGTGTCGGACCGACAAAACGGCCCACCAGCACGGTAAACATGCTGTGCTGATGCAGCGCATGCTCGGTCTTATCCAGCAGGTTTTGATACTTTTTCAGATACTTCCAGCGGTGCAGCGGCCCCTGAAACTTCCAGCCAATGCCGTAGGAGATCCAGTCGCCCAGCAGGCAGCCAACCAGCCCCGCTGCCCACGCCGGATAGAGGCCAATCTGACCGCTGCCCACCAGCGCCCCCAGGCTGGCCATCAGCACTGTACCTGGCAGCAGCAGACCTACAAACGCCAGTGATTCAAGGAAGGTCACCAGAGCGACGGCGAACAGCGCGTACTCCAGCGATTGCGTAAACAGATGTTGAATCCAGGCTTCCATAGCTATCCTCTGCGGAATATGAAGGCTGGATTGTCCTGAGCCCGGGTCAGGGCGTCAAGCTTTTCCCGCTGCGCTGCAGAGAGTTGCCGACACTGTATAAACATCCATGATATACTGCACATAATTTCTTCTCCGGAGTCACCGTGACAGAACCGCGCGCAGGCTATCTGCTGACCCGCCACTGGCGGGATACCCCTTCAGGCAGCGAGATCACGCTGTGGCTGGCAACCGATGCCGGGCCGCAGCGGCTGGTGCTGCCCGCGCAGGAGTCAGTGGCGTTTATTCCCGAAGCGTTTCGTCGTCAGACCGAAGCGCTGATCCGCGATGAAACTCATGCCCGTCTGCAGTCGCTGACGCTGAAAGATTTTCAGCGCCGTCCGGTGTTTGGCCTCTATTGCCGCAGCCATCGTCAGCTGCAGCAGCTGGAGAAACGCCTGCGGGAAAACGGCATCAGCGTTTATGAAGCCGATATCCGGCCGCCCGAGCGCTATCTGATGGAGCGCTTTATTACCGCTCCGGTCTGGTTCAGCGGCGAGCCGCGCGGTGATACCCTGATCAACGCCCGCCTGAAGCCGCATCCTGACTACCGTCCGCCCCTTCGCTGGGTGTCGCTGGATATTGAAACCACCGAACGTGGCGAGCTTTACTGTATCGGGCTGGAGGGATGCGGTCAGCGTCAGGTGTATATGCTGGGTCCGCCCAACGGCGACGCCAGCGCGCTCAGCTTTGAACTGATCTACGTTGAGAGCCGCCAGCAGCTGCTGGAGCAGCTTAACGCCTGGTTCGTGCGGCACGACCCCGATGTGGTTATTGGCTGGAACGTGGTGCAGTTCGACCTGCGCGTACTGCAAAAGCATGCCGATCGCTACGGCATTCCGCTGCGTCTCGGCCGTCAGCAGCAGCCGCTGGAGTGGCGTGAGCACGGCTTTAAACCTGGCATATTTACCGCCCAGCTCGCCGGTCGCGTCGTGATCGACGGCATTGAAGCGCTGAAATCTGCCTACTGGGATTTTCCCTCTTTCAGCCTGGAATCTGTTGCGCGTGAACTGCTGGGGGAAGGTAAAGCGATCAATAATCCCTGGCAGCGCATGGAGGAGATCAACTGGCGCTTTGCTCATGATAAACCCGCGCTCGCCACCTATAACCTGAAAGATTGCGAGCTGGTTACGCGTATTTTTCACCATACCGCCATCATGCCCTTTTTACTGGAGCGTGCCAGCGTTAACGGTCTGGCACTGGATCGCCACGGCGGTTCGGTTGCGGCGTTCAGTCATCTCTATATTCCGCGCATGCATCGCGCGGGATACGTGGCGCCCAACCAGGGCGATGTAGCACCAGAAGCGAGTCCGGGCGGCTACGTAATGGACTCCCGCCCCGGCCTCTACGACTCGGTGCTGGTACTGGATTACAAGAGTCTCTATCCGTCGATCATCCGGACTTTCCTGATCGACCCCGTCGGGCTGGTTGAGGGCCTGGCGCACCCGTCTGACGCTGATTCTGTTCCCGGCTTTCGCGAAGCACGTTTCTCGCGTCATATTCACTGTCTGCCTGAGATTGTGGCGCAGATCTGGCAGGGGCGTGAAGCTGCAAAGCGAGACGGCAATGCGCCGCTCTCACAGGCGCTGAAAATCATCATGAACGCCTTTTATGGCGTACTGGGCACCAGCGCCTGTCGCTTTTTTGATTCACGCCTCGCCTCCTCAATCACGCTGCGCGGTCACGCCATCATGCAGCAGACGCGGGCGCTGATTGAGGCCGAAGGGTTTACGGTGATCTACGGTGACACCGACTCCACGTTTGTCTGGCTGCAGGGCAAATATAGCGAGGAGCAGGCGGCGGCCACCGGCGAGCGGCTGGTCACGCTGATCAACCGCTGGTGGCAGCAGCATCTGCAGCAGACGCTCGGCCTGAAGAGCGCGCTGGAACTGGAGTATGAGACGCACTTCAGCCGTTTTCTGATGCCCACCATTCGCAACGCCGAACAGGGCAGCAAAAAGCGCTATGCCGGGCTGACCGGCAGCGGCGCGCAGCAGCGTCTGGTGTTTAAAGGGCTGGAGTCCGTGCGTACTGACTGGACGCCGCTGGCGCAGCAGTTTCAGCAGCAGCTCTATGGCCGCATTTTTCGCGGAGAGCCCTGGCAGGCCTATATCCGTGAAACGGTCGCGCAGCTGATGGCCGGCCAGCTTGACGATCAGCTGGTGTATAAAAAACGCCTGCGGCGGCCGCTGCATGAGTATGAGCGCAATGTGCCGCCGCACGTGCGCGCGGCGCGTCTCGCAGATGAATATAACCGCAGGCTGCAGCGTCCGCTGCAGTACCAGAAAGGCGGTTCCATTCGCTATGTGATGGCGACCGCCGGGCCGGAGCCGCTGGAGGTGCGTACCACGCCACTCGACTACGATCACTACGTCAGCAAACAGCTGCAGCCGATAGCGGATGGCATTCTGCCCTTCGTCGGCGACGACTTTGCTACACTGATCACCGGGCAGCTGGGGCTTTTTTGACAGGTGACGAATGCCCTGCCATCCAGTACCATAGCGCCCTTCCTGTATTTCAGTATGAACAATCTGACCAGACATCTGTCTGGCGCTTTGTTATTGCCTGAGAGCGGGCGAACGTCTTCAAGTCATTCAGAGAATCGAGCAAAAAATATATGGTATTTACACTGGGTCAACGCTGGATAAGTGATACGGAAAGTGAACTGGGACTGGGCACGGTCGTGGCGCTGGATACGCGCATGGTCACGCTGATGTTTCCCGCAACCGGCGAAAACCGCCTCTATGCCCGTCATGATTCTCCGGTCACCCGCGTGATTTTCAATCCGGGTGATACCGTCACCAGCCATGAAGGCTGGCAGATGCTGGTTGATGAAGTGCGGCACGAAAATGAGCTGGTGACGTATATCGGTACGCGCTCTGACACCGAAGAGAGCAATGTGGTGCTGCGTGAAGTGATGCTGGACAGCAAGCTGGTCTTCAGCAAGCCGCAGGATCGCCTGTTTGCCGGTCAGCTCGATCGCATGGATCGCTTTGCCCTGCGCTTCCGCGCGCGCAAATATCAGAGCGAGCAGTATCGTCTTGCCGTCAGTGGCCTGCGCGGCATGCGCACCAACCTTATTCCGCACCAGCTGCATATCGCGCACGACGTGGGTCGCCGTCACGCGCCGCGCGTGCTGCTGGCAGACGAAGTCGGCCTGGGTAAAACCATTGAAGCGGGCATGATCATCCAGCAGCAGCTGCTGGCAGGGCGCGCCGATCGCGTGCTGATCGTGGTGCCGGAAACGCTGCAGCATCAGTGGCTGGTGGAGATGCTGCGTCGCTTTAACCTGCGCTTTGCGCTGTTTGATGACGATCGTTATACCGAAGCGCAGCACGACAGCGACAATCCGTTTGAAACGGAACAGCTGATTATCTGCTCGCTCGACTTTGTGCGCCGCAATAAACAGCGTCTGGAACTGCTGGCAGAGGCGGAGTGGGATCTGCTGGTCGTGGATGAAGCGCACCACCTGGCGTGGAGTGAAGCGGCCCCGAGCCGCGAGTATCAGGTGATTGAACAGCTGGCGGAAAACACGCCGGGCGTACTGCTGCTTACCGCCACGCCGGAACAGCTGGGGCTGGAGAGTCACTTTGCCCGTCTGCGCCTGCTCGATCCTGACCGCTTTCATGATTTCAGCCAGTTTGTCGCCGAGCAGCAGCACTATCGCCCGGTGGCCGACGCCGTCAGCTCCCTGCTGGCCGATCAGCCGATCAGCAAAGAAGAGATGAACCTGATCAATGAGCTGATTGGCGAACAGGATATTGAACCGCTGCTGCAGGTTGCTAACAGCGATCGCGATGGCAAAGAGGATGCGCGTAAAGAGCTGGTGTCGATGCTGATGGATCGCCACGGTACCAGCCGCGTCCTGTTCCGTAACACCCGTAACGGCGTGAAGGGCTTTCCCAAGCGCGAGCTGCAGCAGATCCGGCTGCCGCTGCCGGCACAGTATCAGACAGCAATCAAAGTCTCCGGCATTATGGCGGCCCGCAAGTCGCCGGAAGAGCGCGCCCGGGACATGCTGTACCCGGAGCAGATCTATCAGGAATTTGAAGGCGACAGCGGCACGTGGTGGAACTTTGATCCACGCGTTGAGTGGCTGATGGGCTATCTCACCAGCAACCGCAAAGAGAAAGTGCTGGTGATTTGTGCCAAAGCGGCCACTGCGCTGCAGCTGGAACAGGTGCTGCGCGAGCGTGAAGGTATTCGCGCGGCGGTATTCCATGAAGGGCTCTCGATTATCGAACGCGATCGCGCGGCCGCGTTCTTCGCCTCACAGGAAGAGGGAGCGCAGGTCCTGATCTGTTCGGAAATCGGCTCTGAAGGCCGTAACTTCCAGTTTGCCAGCCGGCTGGTGATGTTCGATCTGCCGTTTAACCCCGATCTGCTGGAGCAGCGTATCGGGCGTCTCGATCGAATTGGTCAGCTGCACGATATCCAGATCATGGTGCCGTGGCTGGAGAAAACTGCACAGGCGGTCCTGCTGCGCTGGTATCACGAAGGACTGGATGCCTTTGAGCACACCTGCCCTACCGGACGCGCTATTTATGACGCTGAATATAACCCGCTGATTGAGTTTCTGGCGGCACCGGAAAACCCGCAGGGTCTGGATGAGTTCATCCTGAAAAGCCGTAAGCAGCACGACACCCTGAAAGCGCAGCTGGAGCAGGGCCGCGACCGTCTGCTGGAGCTGAACTCCAACGGCGGCGAAGCGGCGCTGGCGCTGGCGGATACCATTGCCGCTCAGGATAATGATACTGAGCTGGTAAACTTTGCGCTCAACCTGTTTGATATCGTCGGTATCAACCAGGAAGATCGCAGCGACAACCTGATCGTTCTGACCCCTTCCGATCACATGCTGGTACCTGATTTTCCTGGCCTGCCGGAAGATGGCTGTACGATTACGTTTAACCGTAATCAGGCCCTGTCACGCGAAGATACGCAGTTCATTACCTGGGAACATCCGCTGATCCGCAACGGACTGGATCTGATCCTCTTCGGCGATACCGGCAGCTGCGCCCTGTCGCTGCTGAAAAACAAGGCGCTTCCGGTCGGAACGCTGCTGGTTGAGATGATCTATGTGGTCGAGGCGCAGGCACCAAAACAGCTGCAGCTTACCCGCTTCCTGCCGCCGACGCCGGTGCGCATGCTGATGGACCGCGCGGGTAATAATCTGGCAGGTAAAGTGGAGTTTGAAAGCTTCAACCGCCAGCTTAACGCCGTTAATCGCCACACCGGCAGTAAACTGGTCAACGCCGTCCAGCAGGATGTGCACGCCATTCTGACGCAGGCGGAGCAGGCTGTGGTGCCGGAAGCGCAGGCGCTGATTGCCGCGGCGAAAGCGGAAGCGGATGAAAAGCTGAGCGCTGAGCTGTCGCGTCTTGAAGCACTGCGCGCCGTCAATCCTAACATCCGTGACGATGAGGTTGAGGCGCTGGAGAACAATCGTGCGCAGGTGCTGGCAAGCCTGAGCGATGCGGGCTGGCGACTGGATGCGCTGCGTCTGATCGTCGTAACGCACCAGTAAGCGGGCGAGGCTGACATGCTGATGGAACCCTACAATCCGCCGCTCGAACCCTGGCTGCATATTCTGTATCAGGACGCGCACATTATGGTGGTCAACAAACCGAGCGGATTGCTGTCGGTGCCGGGCCGGCTGGAGGAGCACAAGGATAGCGTGATGACGCGCATCCAGCGTGATTATCCTGCCGCGGAGTCAGTCCATCGTCTTGATATGGCGACCAGCGGCGTGATTGTGGTGGCGCTGAACAAGGCGGCTGAGCGCGAGCTGAAACGCCAGTTTCGCGAGCGCGAGCCGTCAAAGCACTATGTGGCACGCGTCTGGGGACATCCGGCAGCGGAAAAGGGCCTGATCGATCTGCCGCTGATTTGCGACTGGCCCAACCGGCCAAAGCAGATGGTGAGTCATGAGCTGGGGAAACCAGCCCAGACGGAGTATGAGGTGCTGGAATATGCAGCCGATAACAGTGCTCGCGTGCTGCTGAGGCCCATTACCGGACGCTCACACCAGCTGCGCGTGCATCTGCTGGCACTGGGACATCCAATTCTTGGCGATCGTTTCTATGCGCATGAAGCGGCGCTGGCGATGGCTGCCCGTCTGCAGCTGCATGCGGAGTCGCTGACCATTACCCATCCGGCATTTGGCAACAGCATGACATTTCGTCAGCCAGCGGAGTTCTGACTCGCGTCACCCCCGCCCTCTTTCAGGTAAAAAGGGCGGGATGGCCGGGCTATTTAAATCCTTTCTCTTTGCGGATCAGGTCATATGCGGCCTGAATCTCCTGCGCTTTCTGTTTCGCCATCTCCATCATTTCCGGCGGCAGGCCTTTTGCCACCAGCTTATCGGGATGATGTTCACTCATCAGCTTGCGATAGGCGCGTTTAATCGTGGCGTTATCATCACTGCTTTTCACGCCCAGTACGCTGCAGGCGTCTTCCAGCGTGGGTCCCCGCTGCGCCTGCTGCCAGCCGCCGCCTGAGGTGCCCGCGCCGCCAAACTGCTGCCCGCCTTCCATCATGCGCAGGAACTGATCGAACTGCTGGCGTGAGATCCCCAGCTCTTCGGCGATCACATACAGAACCTGCCGCTCGTTCGGGTGCAGCGAACCATCCGCAAACGCCGCCTGAATCTGAATTTCCAGAAACATCCGAATCAGATCAAAGCGGCCAAAACAGGCGCTGCGCAGTTCACGCAGCTTGTTGCGCAGCGGATAGTCGCTCTGCTTGCCTTCGCGAAACGCGCGCTGAGCGGCGGTGCGGGCATCTCCGTGCAGCTGCATGCGATCCATAAACAGTGACGCAATCTGAATATCCGCTTCTGTGACGCGCCCTTTTGATTTGGTCAGATGACCCATGACCTGAAACGTCGTGCTGAAAAACAGCGTCTGCCGCGACTGATTATTGGCAAAGTATCCCTGCCCTCTTACGCTGCGCACTTTATCAATCAGATGACCAATGATCAGACCCAGGACAATGCCCCAGAACCCCGCGCCCGACATCACGCCAAGCGCAAGACCAATAACTTTTCCCCAGTAGCGCATAAACTCCTCAATTCGCCATGCTTGCGGCTGAAAATTGCATTATCATACCTGTCATTTATCTCCGCGCCTAACGGCAACGCAGACAGAAAAGGATTAACGCTGGCACTACGCCGGGCGGTAAGTTAGTCTCTGTCCGGATTGTCGGCATGATGCCAGTGTCCATGGAATTATCGAAACCGCGTATGAAAAAACGTATACCTACCCTGCTGGCGACCATGATTGGTGCCGCACTTTATAGTCAGCACGCGCTGGCCGACGATTTGATGTCGCAGTGTATGCTGGGCGTGCCAAGCTACAACCGCCCGGTTATCAATGGTGACGCTAACTCCCTGCCGGTAACCATTAATTCCGACTCGGCAAAAGGCAATTATCCGGACGATGCGGTGTTTACCGGCAATGTCGATGTGCAGCAGGGTAACAGCCGTCTGCGCGCTGACGAAATGCAGCTGCATCAGCGTCAGCAGGAAGGCCAGACCGCGCCGGTACGTACCGTGGATGCGCTGGGTAATGTGCACTATGACGATAACCAGGTCATCCTGAAAGGTCCGAAAGCCTGGTCCAATCTGAATACCAAAGACACCAATGTCTGGAACGGTAACTATCAGATGGTGGGTCGCCAGGGACGCGGCGATGCCGATCAGATGAAGCTGCGTGGCAATAACCGGTATACCATTCTCGAAAATGGCACCTTCACTTCCTGTCTGCCAGGCTCTAACAGCTGGAGCGTGGCGGGTTCAGAAGTGATTCAGGATCGTCAGGAAGAAGTGGCAGAGATCTGGAATGCGCGCTTTAAACTCGGCAATGTGCCGGTGTTTTACAGCCCTTATCTGCAGCTGCCGATTGGCGATCGTCGTCGCTCCGGTTTCCTGATCCCCAATGCGAAATATGGCAGTAATAACGGCTTCGAGTTTATGCTGCCGTACTACTGGAATATTGCACCGCAGGCGGATGCCACACTGACGCCGCACTATATGAGCAAGCGCGGTACGCAGCTGCAAACGGAATTCCGCTACCTCACGGTGTTCGGTGCCGGTCTGATGGAGCTGGATTACCTGCCGTCCGATAAGCAGTATGAGAAAGATCGCGCGGCGCGCTCTTCTATTGAAGACGATCAGGACTCTAAGCGCTGGCTCTTCTTCTGGCGCCACTCAGGCGTTTACGATCAGCACTGGCGCTTTGCGGCGGACTATACCAAGGTCAGCGATCCCTACTATTTCAACGATATCGACTCGAAATATTACAGCTCGACCAATAACTATGCGACGCAGAAATTCAGCATCGGCTACGCGGATACCAACTGGGATGCGACGCTGTCGACCAAAGATTTCCAGGTGTTCGGCAACACCAGTTCTGCCAACGTCTACCGGGCGGCACCGCAGCTTGACGTTAACGCTTACCAGAATGATATCGGTCCATTCGATGGCCGCGTCTATGCACAGGCGGTGAAGTTCACCAACGTCAGCAACCGGATGCCGGAAGCGACGCGTCTGCATATTGAGCCTACGCTGAATCTGCCGCTTTCCAACGGCTGGGCCAGCCTTGATACCGAAACAAAACTGCTGGCAACGCACTATCAGCAGGACAATATCGAAAGCTATAACACGCGCTTCAATCCCGATGCCACCAACAATAACAGTGGCCGGCTGAAAGATTCCGTTAACCGCACGCTGCCGCAGTTTAAAGTGGATGGCCGTCTGGTATTTGACCGGGATATGGACTGGTCGCAGGGCTATACCCAGACGCTGGAGCCGCGCGTTCAATATCTCTATATTCCGTATCGCGATCAGAGCAACATTTATCCTTACGACTCTACGCTGCTGCAGACCGACTATACCGGCCTGTTCCGCGATCGCACCTATAGCGGTCTCGATCGCATCGCCTCCTCGAATGAAGTGGCAAGCGGCGTAACAACACGCATTTATGACAACGATCTGGTTGAACGTTTTAACGTTTCTGTAGGTCAAATCTACTCGTTTACTCCGTCGCGTACCGGCGTAAACCAGACGAGTAAAGAAGATGATACCGGCAGCCTGGTATGGGCTGGCGACACATACTGGAAAATCAGCGATCGCTGGAACGTGCGTGGCGGACTGCAGTATGACACCCGTCTCGATAACGTTTCGCAGGGTAACACGGTACTGGAGTATCGCCGTGACGCCGACCGCATGCTGCAGCTGAGCTACCGTTACAGCAGCCCGGAATATGTCGCGCAGGCGCGTAACAACGCCAGCCTGATTAACAATCCGATTTATAAAAATGGCATTTCGCAGGTCGGTGCAACCGGCAGCGTACCGATTGCCGATGCCTGGTCGCTGGTAGGGGGATACTACTATGATACCCGCAACAGTCGTCCGGCAGAGCAGCTGGTAGGCGTGCAGTACAGCTCCTGCTGCTACGCTATTCGTCTGGGTTACGAGCGCAAGATTAACGGCTGGGAAAACAACGACAGTAAATATGACAACCAAATCTCATTCAACATTGAGCTGCGTGGCCTGAGTTCCAACTACGGCTTAGGCACTAATGAAATGCTGCGTCAGGGTATTATTCCCTATCAGCGCGCATTCTGATGTTGTGATGTTTGACAGGCGATCCCGCAGTGCGGAAACAATAATGGATAAAGTATGAAGAACTGGAGAATGCTGATTCTGGGTGCGGCGATGTCGGCCGGCACCGCTTTCGCAGCCCCACAGGTAGTCGATAAAGTCGCCGCCGTCGTGAACAACGGCGTGGTGCTGGAAAGTGACGTCGATAATATGATGCGCACGGTAAAATCCCAGGCGCAGCAGGCGGGTCAGCAGTTGCCTGAGGACCGTACGTTGCGTCATCAGATCCTTGAGCGTCAGGTCATGGATAACATTATCCTGCAGATGGGTGAAAAAGCGGGCCTGCAGATCAGCGATCAGCAGCTGGATCAGGCGATCCAGAACATCGCTGCGCAGAACCGTATGAGCGTTGATCAGCTGCGCAGTCGCCTCGCCTACGATGGCATGAACTACAGCGACTACCGTGCGCAGATCCGTAAAGAGATGCTGATCTCTGAAGTGCGCAACAATGAAGTGCGCCGTCGCGTCACCATTCTGCCGCAGGAAGTCGATACGCTGGCAACGCAGATGGGTTCACAGAACTCACAGGGCACCGAGCTGAACATCAGTCAGATCCTGCTGCCGCTGCCGGAAAACCCTACGCAGCAGCAGGTTGACGATCAGGAAGCGCTGGCACGCCAGCTGGTGGGAGAAATCAAAGGCGGTACCGATTTCGGTAAGCTGGCGGTGACCTACTCAGCCGATCCGCAGGCGCTGAAAGGCGGCAACATGGGCTGGGGCAAAATCGAAGAGCTGCCTACGCTGTTCTCGCAGGCGCTGAGCAGCGCGAAAAAAGGCGATGTGGTCGGTCCGATTCGTTCAGGTGTGGGTTTCCATATCCTTAAAGTTAACGATCTGCGCGGCGAGAGCAAGAATATCTCGGTCACTGAGGTACATGCCCGTCATATTCTGCTGAAGCCTTCGCCCATCCTGAGCGACGATCAGGCGCGTGAAAAAATTATGCAGCTTGCCGCTGACATTAAAAGCGGAAAAACCACCTTTGCCGCTGCCGCTAAACAGTTCTCTGACGATCCGGGCTCGGCTAACCAGGGCGGCGATCTTGGCTGGGCTTCCCCCGACATTTACGATCCCGCTTTCCGCGACGCACTGCTGAAGCTGCAGAAAGGTCAGGTCAGCGCGCCGGTTCACTCTTCATTCGGCTGGCATCTGATCCAGCTGCTGGATACACGCCAGGTGGATAAAACCGATGCGGCGCAGAAAGAGCGCGCCTATCGTCTGCTGTTCAACCGCAAATTTGCGGAAGAAGCGCAGACCTGGATGCAGGAGCAGCGCGCCAGCGCCTACGTGAAGATCCTTGATGGCAACTGATAGCTATCGCGTTGCGATCACGCCCGGCGAACCCGCCGGGATTGGTCCCGATCTCACGGTGCTGCTGGCGCAGCGTAACTGGCCGGTCGAACTGGTCGTCTGTGCTGACGGCGAGGTGCTGCGGCAGCGCGCTGCGCAGCTCGGTCTGCCGCTTACCCTGCTGCCGTGGCACCCTGACCGCGCACCGCAGCCGCAGCAGGCAGGAACCCTGACGCTGCTGCAGATCGACACCGCACAGCCTGTGGTGCCGGGCCAGCTCTGCGTGGCTAATGGTGCCTACGTCCTTGAGACGCTGGCACGCGCCTGTGACGGTGCGCTGCAGGGCGAGTTTGCAGCGCTGATCACCGGCCCCGTACATAAGGGCGTGATCAACGATGCCGGCATTCCGTTTACCGGCCATACCGAATTTTTTGCCGATCGTGCCGGTGGCGACCGCGTGGTTATGATGCTGGCAACCGAGTCGCTGCGGGTGGCGCTGGCAACCACCCACCTGCCGCTGAAAGATGTCTCTGCCGCCATCACGCGTGAGAGCCTGCATGAAGTCATCACCATTCTGCATCAGGATTTACAGCAGAAATTTGGCCTGCAGCAGCCTCATATATTTGTCTGCGGACTCAATCCGCACGCTGGCGAAAGCGGACATATGGGGCGTGAAGAGATTGATACTATTACGCCAGCGCTGGACTCGCTGCGCCAGCAGGGCATCCGTCTGACGGGGCCCCTGCCGGCCGATACGCTGTTTCAGCCTAAATATCTGCAACATGCCGATGCGGTACTGGCGATGTATCATGACCAGGGACTGCCGGTCCTCAAATATCAGGGCTTTGGCCGCGCGGTGAATATCACCCTGGGCCTGCCTTTTATCCGAACCTCTGTCGATCACGGCACCGCGCTGGAACTGGCCGGGCTTGGGCAGGCAGAGCCGGGCAGCTTTATCACGGCGCTTAATCTCGCCATCACTATGATCAAGAGCAGTAATGAATAATCGCGTCCATCAGGGGCATTACGCCCGTAAACGTTTCGGGCAGAACTTCCTGAACGATCAGTACATTATCGATAGCATCGTCTCTGCTATTCATCCGCAAAAGCAGGAGGCGCTGGTCGAGATCGGTCCCGGTCTCGGTGCCCTGACCGAGCCGGTAGGCGAACGCCTGGACGCGCTGACCGTGGTTGAGCTGGATCGCGATCTGGCGGCACGGCTGCAGACCCATCCGTTCCTCGGTCCCAAGCTGACCATTTATCAGCAGGATGCGATGACCTTTGATTTTGCTGCGCTGGCGCAGGAAAAGGGGCAGCCGCTGCGCGTGTTTGGCAACCTGCCCTACAACATCTCCACGCCGCTGATGTTTCATCTTTTCAGCTATACTGGTTCGATCAAAGATATGCACTTCATGCTGCAGAAAGAGGTGGTTAACCGTCTGGTTGCCGGCCCGGGCAGTAAAGCATATGGTCGTCTCAGCGTGATGGCGCAGTACTACTGTCAGGTGATCCCGGTTCTTGAAGTGCCGCCGCAGTCGTTTACGCCGCCACCTAAAGTAGACTCTGCCGTGGTACGGCTGGTGCCTTATGCACAGCCGCCTTACCCGGTCAGCGATGTAAAGATCCTGAGCCGCATTACCACTGAGGCTTTTGGTCAGCGTCGCAAAACGTTGCGTAACAGTCTGGGTCATCTGGTTGCTGCAGGTGCGCTGGAAGAGTTAAATATTGATACCTCGCTGCGTGCAGAAAACGTCAGCGTTGCGCAGTATTGTCAGCTGGCAAACTGGCTGGGCAACCATCAGGCAAAAACAGCGGAGAACTAAGTGCATGAGTGATATGGCGCGCGTCTGTGTTCAGGTACTGAGTCAGTATGTGGAATCGCAATCCTCACCGGAAGAGGATCGCTACGTGTTTGCCTATACCATCACTATTCGCAATCCCGGGCGCACGCGCGTTCAGCTGCGCAGCCGCTACTGGCTGATCACCAACGGCAACGGCCGTGAAACGGAAGTTCAGGGCGACGGTGTGGTAGGTGAGCAGCCTTTTATCGAGCCGGGTGGCGAATACCAGTATACCAGCGGCGCGATTCTGGAAACGCCGATGGGCACCATGCAGGGTCACTATGTCATGATCGATGAAGAGGGCACCGCCTTTAATGTCGATATTCCGGTGTTTCGCCTCGCCGTACAAACCCACATTCACTGATCCCCCCGCCCGGCTCGTCCGGGCGGCGTGTTTTACCGGACTGATATCATGAGTACATATCTGATTGGCGATATCCACGGCTGTTATGATGAGCTGCGCGCGCTGCTGACGCAGGTAAACTTTGATCCACAGCAGGATGAACTCTGGCTGACCGGCGATCTCGTGGCGCGCGGCCCCGGTTCACTGGAGGTGCTGCGCTACGTAAAATCACTGGGTGACAGCGTACGCATAGTGCTGGGCAATCATGACCTGCACCTGCTGGCGGTTTTTGCCGGCATCAGCCGTAATAAACCGAAAGACCGCCTGACGCCGCTGCTGGAGGCGGACGATGCTGATGCGCTGATCAACTGGCTGCGGCGCCAGCCGCTGCTCCAGGTTGATGAAGAGAAAAAGCTCGTCATGGCGCATGCCGGCATCACCCCGCAGTGGGATCTTGAGACGGCAAAAGCGTGTGCGCGCGAAGTAGAAGCGGTGCTCTCCAGCGACAGCTATCCGCTGTTTCTGGATGCGATGTATGGCGATATGCCCAACAACTGGACACCGGAACTGAGCGGCCTGGCGCGTCTGCGATTCAGTACGAATGCACTGACGCGCATGCGTTTCTGCTTTCCTAATGGCCAGCTGGATATGATCTGCAAAGAGGCCCCCGACTCTGCTCCACCGCCGCTGCGGCCCTGGTTCAACGTGGCGGGTAAAATGGGCAGCGACTACACGCAGATTTTCGGCCACTGGGCCTCGCTTGAGGGCAAAGGCACACCTGAACACGTTATTGGGCTGGATACCGGCTGCTGCTGGGGAGGCACGCTGACGCTGCTGCACTGGGAAACACAGCAATACTATGTGCAGCGCTCCCGGCGTGAAGCCGCACTGGCCGCTGAAGGCGCCGCCGCGACTCCTCCGCTGAGCAACACGCCATAAAAAAGCCCCGCGATGTCAGCGGGGCTTTTTCTGATCTTCATAAAGGATAAATCAGGGCGGGTGCACATTGATGCGCACCTGGCAACGATCAGCGGCGGCGGTCCAGAATCTCAAAGCAGTAACTGTGCGAATTCTGCGCATCTGCATCATGAAACTCGCTGAAAGCCGACTGCCACTCATCCGGCTCATAATCAGGGAACTGTGTATCCCCTTCCACTTCGGCATCAATATGCGTCAGATAAAGACGATCGGCGCGGGGCAGCATCTGCTCATAAATACGGCCGCCGCCAATTACCATGATCTCTTCTGCGTCACCGGCTGCCTGAATCGCCGCTTCCGGTGAAGTCACCCAGGTCACGCCTTCGTGGGTACCGGGCTTGCTGCTGACCACAATATTGAGCCGGCCCGGCAGCGGACGGCCAATCGACTCAAAGGTCAGACGTCCCATAATCACGGGTTTGTTCAGCGTGTTGCGTTTGAACCAGGCGAGATCGGCGGGTAAATGCCACGGCATGGCGTTTTCCATACCAATAATGCGATCCGCAGCCAGTGCTGCGATCAGACTAATCATGATTAAAAACCTGCTGGAAAAAATTGGCGCAATGATACGTAAAGGCGAAAGTTTCGTCGATAGGCCAGCCGTGCTATTTGCGTAAAGCTCTTTTGCCGCCAGATTCAGGCTGTCAGGCAGAGCTTTACACCGACTTTACTGCGATTAACGGAGAGAGCCGCCACGATCGCCTGCGCCACTGGCACAACTCAGGGGTGTTACCGGCAGGTTTTCAGAGAGAGTGTAAAGAAAAAAGCACTGAGCGGCTCCGCAGGGAGCCGCTGCAGTCATCAGAAGTCGTAACGCAGACGTACCAGGTTCACATTGCCCAGCGACTTGCTGGTATCGGAGGTAATGACATACTCATAGTCAACGCGGAAGCCGTAGTCGAGCTGCGCACTGACGCCCACGCCATTATCGATACGCTTATAGTGGCGTCCGTTGACGAACTCCAGACGATCGCCCATCACATAAGGCTGAAGGGTTTTCACCGCATACTCGCCTACAGCAAATTTATAACCGGCAAAATACTCGATGCCCCAGGCGTCATCCGCAAAGTAGCGTGTTGCGCTTTTCAGGCGGGTTGGTGCAAAGTTCTGATACCAGCCGGCGCCTGCCGCCAGCGTCCAGCTGTCTGGCGTCCAGCTGACCGAGGTGCCCCAGATATGCTGATCGTAGCGCTCGCTGTCGCCGGTGCCCGGATTACGCACGGTGGCACGGGTATAATTCCACGCGGTGCCCCACGCCAGCTCATCGCTGATGTGATAGTTCACGCCCAGCGACCCACCGCCGTTGCGCTTGTAGCGCAGGCCGTTGCCCGGCAGATATTCGGTATCCTCAAACAGATAAGAGGCGTACAGATCGGCGGCGCCGGCACGGGTTTTGTACTTCAGCATTTTGCGTGAGCGATAGCTGCCGTCGTAATCGCCGTTGATACCGACGCCGGAGCCCTGGGCCAGCATATCGTAATCCCAGATATCGGTTTTTGCGCCAACCACATCGTAATAGACGCTGTTCTGCTGACCAAAATAGAGTTCGCCGAGGCTGGCACTTTTAAAACCGGTATAGAGCTGACGGCGTGAGGTATCTCGTGCGCCGCTGGCATAGTGGTGATCCCAGCCCCACCAGGCCGGGAAATTAACGCCCAGCTCATAGTAGCCTACCCAGCTCAGATCCTCTGCGATCGCGTAGTCTGCGCCAAAGCGGAAACGCGAGCCGCCGTCGTAACCGTTACGCTTGTAGGATGTGTCATTTACGCCATTCTGATGCATAAACTGCGGGCGAATGCTGCCGCCCACTTTAAAGCCAAGGCGTCCGAGTGCGCTGTCTGCCTGAGGATCCTGCTTCAGCAGAGTAATTTCTGCCTGGCTGGCGAGAGGCGCAGCCATCAGCAACGCAGCCACTGCGCTAAGAGTTAAAGCACGCATGTTCATTTTATATTTTCCGGTGAAGGTAAAGGCTCTATGGTTGAGCGCGCCAGATAGTACGGTGCCCTTACCGGATGGCGGGTTATAAATTTGTGCGAAAAATCTTAAAAAGGCAGTCAGCAGCACCAATAGCTAAAAGTTAAGCCAAATCAGCAGGTTTGCTACGACCGCTCTGTTTCAGGCAAAAAAAAACGGCCCCGTCCGGGGCCGCTGTTTCTTACGGATGCTGCGCTTATTTGCCCTTCAGTTGCGCATGCATCTCCTGCACTGAAATGACTTTCTCTGTGGGATCGGCATTCAGAGCCATCGCGGTCGCAAAGCCACCGTTCAGCGTGGTGTCATAGTGCACTTTATACTGCAGCGCGCTGCGGCGAATCAGCTTGGAGTCCTCAATCGCCTGACGTCCCGCCGTGGTGTTAACAATGTAGGTGTATTCGCCGTTCTTCAGGCGATCCTGAATGTGCGGGCGTCCCTCATGCACTTTGTTGACCAGGCGCGGATTAATACCCGCCTCGCCCAGCACCACTGCCGTACCGTGGGTTGCGTCCAGCTCAAAGCCAAACTTCTGCAGCTTAGCCGCCAGATCGACGATGCGCTTTTTATCACCTTCACGTACCGAGAGCAGCGCGCGGCCGCTTTTCTTCATGTTGCTCTGCGCGCCCAGCATCGCTTTACCGAAGGCCTCAGCAAAGGTGCGGCCGACGCCCATCACCTCACCGGTAGAGCGCATTTCCGGCCCCAGAATCGGATCGACGCCCGGAAACTTGTTGAACGGCAGCACCACTTCTTTCACCGAGTAGTAAGGCGGAATGACCTCTTCCGTCACGCCCTGCTCCAGCAGCGTTTTGCCCGCCATGACGCGTGCAGCCACTTTGGCCAGCGGTACGCCGGTAGCCTTGGAGACAAAAGGAACGGTACGTGCCGCGCGCGGGTTAACCTCAATCAGGTAAACCTCATTATCTTTGACCGCAAACTGCACGTTCATCAGGCCGCGTACGTTGAGCTCAAACGCCAGCTTCTCAACCTGCTGACGCATCACGTTCTGGATTTCACTGCTCAGCGTATAGGCGGGCAGAGAACAGGCAGAGTCACCGGAGTGCACGCCCGCCTGCTCAATATGTTCCATGATGCCGCCAATCAGCACCCGCTCGCCGTCGCAGATAGCATCCACATCCACTTCCACCGCATCATCCAGGAAGCGATCCAGCAGCACCGGCGCATCGTTAGAGACGGAGACTGCAGTCTGGAAATAGCGCTTAAGATCCACTTCGTCATAGACAATTTCCATTGCGCGGCCGCCCAGTACATAGGAAGGACGCACCACCAGCGGATAACCGATACCGGCGGCTTTCTCTACCGCCTGCTCCAGCGTGGCAACCGTGGCGTTAGCCGGCTGTTTCAGTTTCAGACGATCGACCGCCTGCTGGAAACGTTCACGGTCTTCAGCACGGTCAATAGCGTCCGGGCTGGTACCAATAACCGGTACTCCCGCCGCTTCCAGCGCACGAGCCAGTTTCAGTGGCGTCTGGCCACCGTACTGCACGATAACGCCTTTTGGCTGCTCGATACGTACAATTTCCAGCACATCTTCCAGCGTGACCGGCTCAAAGTAGAGTCGGTCGGAAGTGTCATAATCGGTTGAGACCGTTTCCGGGTTGCAGTTAACCATGATGGTTTCATAACCATCTTCACGCAGCGCCAGCGACGCATGGACGCAGCAGTAGTCAAACTCAATACCCTGACCAATACGGTTTGGCCCGCCGCCCAGCACCATGATTTTGTCACGATCCTGATTCGGGTTCGCTTCACACTCCTCCTCATAGGTGGAGTACATGTAGGCGGTATCGGTCGAGAACTCAGCGGCACAGGTATCTACGCGCTTATAAACCGGGTGCAGATTGTACTGCTGACGCAGCTTGCGGATTTCGCTTTCCGCCACGCCTGCCAGCGCTGCCAGGCGCGCATCGGCAAAGCCTTTACGCTTCAGAGCACGCAGGAAACCGGCATCGAGTGCGTTAACCCCTTCACGTGCAACCTGCTCTTCCAGCCGCACCAGCTCTTCAATCTGCACCAGGAACCAGCGATCGATATTGGTAAGATTAAAGACGCCATCCACCGACATACCGGCACGAAACGCGTCAGCGACATACCAGATGCGATCTGAGCCGGCATCTTTCAGCTCGCGGCGGATCCGGGTCAGCGCGTCGGCGTCATCCAGATCCACTTTCGGATCGAAGCCGTTAGCGCCAACTTCAAGGCCGCGCAGCGCTTTCTGCATCGACTCCTGGAAAGTGCGGCCAATCGCCATCACTTCACCCACTGATTTCATCTGCGTGGTAAGGCGATCGTTAGCGCCGGCAAACTTCTCAAAGTTAAAGCGCGGGATCTTGGTCACGACATAGTCGATAGAGGGTTCAAACGACGCCGGCGTGCGACCGCCGGTGATGTCGTTCATCAGCTCATCAAGCGTAAAGCCAACCGCCAGCTTAGCCGCGACTTTAGCAATCGGGAAGCCGGTGGCTTTGGAGGCCAGCGCGGAGGAGCGCGATACGCGCGGGTTCATTTCGATAACGATCAGGCGGCCATCTTTCGGGTTCACCGAGAACTGTACGTTAGACCCCCCGGTTTCAACGCCAATCTCACGCAGTACCGCCAGCGAGGCGTTACGCATGATTTGATACTCTTTGTCCGTCAGCGTCTGCGCCGGCGCCACGGTGATAGAGTCGCCGGTGTGAATGCCCATGGCATCGAAGTTTTCAATTGAGCAGACGATGATGCAGTTATCGTTTTTATCGCGCACCACCTCCATTTCATACTCTTTCCAGCCAATCAGCGATTCATCAATCAGCAGCTCGTTGGTCGGAGAGAGGTCGAGGCCGCGCTCACAGATCTCTTCAAACTCTTCGCGATTGTAAGCAATACCGCCGCCGGTGCCGCCCATGGTAAAGGAGGGACGAATAATGCACGGAAAGCCAACCTCTTCCGCAACCTTCAGCGCCTCTTCCATGGTGTGAGCAATACCCGAACGGGCGGTATCAAGACCGATGCTTTTCATTGCCACATCAAAGCGACGGCGATCTTCTGCTTTATCGATAGCGTCAGCCGTGGCACCGATCATGGTCACGCCAAACTCTTCCAGCACGCCCTGGCGCTCCAGCTCCAGCGCACAGTTCAGTGCGGTCTGCCCGCCCATGGTTGGCAGTACTGCATCCGGACGCTCTTTTTCAATGATTTTGCGCACCACTTCCCAGTGGATTGGCTCAATATAGGTCGCGTCGGCCATTTCCGGATCGGTCATGATGGTCGCCGGATTGGAGTTAACCAGAATGACGCGATAACCCTCTTCACGCAGTGCTTTACACGCCTGCGCGCCCGAGTAGTCAAATTCACACGCCTGACCGATAACGATCGGGCCAGCGCCAAGGATCAGGATAGATTTTATGTCAGTACGTTTTGGCATCGGAGGCTCCTGATTACTTCGCGTTTGAACGGTAGGCTTCAATCAGTTCGATAAAGTGATCGAACAGCGGCGCCGCATCGTGCGGGCCAGGACTCGCTTCCGGATGTCCCTGGAAGCTGAAAGCGGGTTTATCGGTACGATGGATCCCCTGCACGGTCCGGTCAAACAGCGACACATGCGTCACGCGCAGATTCGCCGGTATCTGGCTCTCATCGACGGCAAAGCCGTGGTTCTGCGCGGTAATCATCACGGTATTGTTATCGAGATCTTTCACCGGATGGTTGCCGCCGTGATGGCCCAGCTTCATTTTGACGGTTTTTGCGCCGCTGGCCAGCGCCAGCAGCTGGTGACCCAGGCAGATACCAAATACCGGGATCTCTGTCTCCAGAAATGCCTGAATCGCGCGGATAGCGTAGTCACACGGCTCCGGATCGCCCGGGCCATTGGAGAGGAAGATGCCGTCCGGATTGAGTGCCAGCACCTCTTCTGCTGGCGTCTGCGCCGGTACCACCGTCAGGCGGCAGCCGCGATCTACCAGCATGCGCAGGATATTGCGCTTGGCGCCGTAGTCATAGGCGACCACGTGATATGGCAGTGCGTCAGCGGACTGCTGCTCAGGCAGGCCGTCCTTCAGCGTCCAGCTCCCCTGCTGCCAGGTGTATGTTTCAGTGGTGGCCACTTCTTTCGCCAGATCCATGCCCTTCAGCCCCGGGAACGCCTGCGCTTTTTGCAGCGCCAGCGCTGCATCCGGCGCGTCACCCGCAATGATGCAGCCGTTCAGCGCACCTTTTTCACGCAGCAGACGCGTCAGCTTGCGCGTATCGATATCGGCAATGCCGACAATGTTATTGCGCTGCAGCCAGGCAGAGAGGCTCTCTTCACTGCGGAAGTTGCTGGTAATCAGTGGCAGGTCGCGAATGACCAGGCCCTGAGCATGGATCTGATTCGATTCATCATCTGCGATATTGACGCCAACGTTGCCGATATGGGGATAAGTAAGAGTAACAATCTGGCGGGAATAGGAGGGATCAGTAAGGATTTCTTGATAACCGGTCATTGACGTGTTGAAAACGACCTCACCCACTGCCGAACCCGTAGCCCCGATGGCCCGACCGTGGAATTGGGTTCCGTCTTCCAGAACCAAGAGCGCTGACTTAATCAAAACATCCTCCAGGGAATAAACAGTCACAATATATGCATATTAATTCATAATACTGGCCTGAATCAATGTAAAAACCGCCTGACTGCTCGATTTTTGGCAAATTGCGCGCATTCTAATGATCCCCCCTGCTGATGTCTAGCCGGAAAGGCGGTTTTTTTATGTTTTTCGGAGGCTATAACAGAAACAAAGCGTAAAGATGGTAAAAACAGCACCTTAACAGGCTGATTAATCGGTTGCCTGACATAAATAAAAGCCAACCGGCCTGATGCACATAATATTTTTGACCAAATGGTCAAATTTAACTTTAGCAGCGCAGAAAAACCCCGGATAACATCTAAAAAAATAAGCATTGCACAAAAAAACCAATGAAGACCTGTTTTTTTTACATAAAATAAAGGGCAATAATTATATTGCCCTGTCAATCAATGCACTAGCGACTGAAAAACCACATCACGATGGCTCACAACACTTAATTCACACTAAATTCAGCACATCACGCATGTCATAAAGCCCATTTTTACCGCTTCTGACCCATAAAGCAGCTTTTATCGCGCCTTTTGCAAAGGTCATCCGGCTGGATGCTTTATGGCTAATCTCTATGCGTTCGCCAGCATCAGCAAACAGAGCAGTATGCTCACCTATGATGTCGCCGGCGCGCACCGTGGCAAAGCCAATAGTCTGCGCTTTACGTTCGCCGGTGTGACCCTCACGCGCGTAGACCGCATGCTCCGCCAGCGTCCAGTCCATCGCGTCCGCAATGGCTTCTCCCATTGCCAGTGCCGTTCCTGAAGGCGCATCAACCTTGTGGCGGTGATGGGCTTCAACAATTTCAATATCCGCATATTCCCCCATCACTCTGGCCGCCTGCTGCAGCAGATTGAGCATCAGGTTGACGCCAACGCTGAAGTTTGCAGCGAACACAATACCGATCTCCTCTGCCGCTGCACGGATTGCGGCTTTTCCGGCATCGTCGAAACCGGTTGTGCCAATCACCATCGCTTTATGATGCTCGCGGCAAAAGGCCAGATACTCCAGCGTGCCTTCCGGACGGGTAAAGTCGATCAGCACATCGAACTCGTTTACCACGCTCAGTAAATCATCGGTAATGATGACGCCGGTTTTACCTATGCCCGCCAGTTCACCCGCATCTGTCCCCAGTAGTGAAGAGCCGCTACGCGCCAGCGCGGCCCCCACTGCCACACCCTCCGCCTGGTGTGCAGCCTGAATCAGATTACGTCCCATGCGGCCCGGCGCACCAACAATAGCTAAGCGGATATCACTCATATTTATTCATTCCTGATACAAAACTATGCATGCAAAGCGTAAACAGGTTAACCATCAGCTAACCGTCACGCCACAATAAAAAAGGGATATAAGAATTTCAGGACAGCGATAAAACATTATCAGTAAAAGCAATCCTGGCGGCTGGTTGTGGCGAGGCACGCAGCCGTACATAAAGAAAAGGCCGAACAATGTCGGCCTGATACGGTATAAAATGCGAAGCGCTTACGGTACGTTGCGCACGTCAACGCGCAGCTCTTTCGGCACTTCGAATACGATATTTTCTTCGCGGCCGATCAGCTCAATGGCTGCTTCACCACCGAGTTCGCGCAGGCGCTGGATCACCTGCTGTACCAGAATATCGGGCGCAGAAGCACCTGCCGTGACGCCAATACACTCTACGCCGGTTACCCACTCCTCCTGAATATCGTCCGCTGAGTCGATAAGCTTTGCCAGCTTACCCGCACGCTGTGCCAGTTCAGCCAGCCGGTTAGAGTTAGAGGAGTTTTTTGAACCGACCACCAGCACCACTTCAGCGTCCTGTGCCAGCACGCGTACCGCTTCCTGCCGGTTGGTGGTGGCATAGCAGATGTCATCTTTACGCGGTCCGATAATGGCCGGGAAGCGCTGACGTAAGGCGTCAATGACATCTGACGTGTCATCAACTGACAGCGTCGTCTGCGTCATGAAGCAGAGGTTGCTCTCATCTTTGACGGTCAGCTTAAACACATCTTCCGGAGACTCCACCAGATACATGCCGCCATTGGGATTGCTGTATTGCCCCATGGTGCCTTCGACTTCCGGATGACCGGCGTGACCGATCAGGATCGCTTCAACCCCTTTGCGGCTGGCACGCGCCACTTCCATATGGACTTTCGTCACCAGCGGACAGGTGGCATCAAACAGCATCGTCAGATCGCGCGCTTTTGCTTCGGCGCGCACCGCCTGCGAAACCCCGTGTGCTGAGAAGATCAGAATGGCACCATCCGGCACTTCACCAATCTCTTCGATAAAGATCGCGCCACGCTCGCGCAGGCTGCTCACCACATACCGGTTATGCACAACTTCATGACGCACATAGATTGGCGCGCCATACATCTCCAGCGCCCGCTCAACGATGCTGATAGCGCGATCCACACCGGCGCAGAAGCCGCGCGGGTTAGCTAACAGGATTTGCATTGTTATCCTCCAGCGCCGGGTCGATCTCAAGGACTTCAATATCAAACCGGACAGGCTGCCCCGCCAGCGGATGATTGAAATCTACGGTAATTGAGTCACCGGAAATTTCGCGGATCACGCCAGGCATCTCGCTGCCGCCCATGCCGCTGAACAGCATGATTGCGCCGATTTCCGGCTCGCCCGCGTCGATAAAATCGCGGCGCGAAAAATACTGGATCAGATCCGGGCTGCTGGCGCCAAACGCATCTTCCGGTGCCAGCGTGAAGGCGAGCTGATCGCCCGCTTTGCACCCCAGCAGCTCGCGCTCCAGCGCCGCCGACAGGCTGCCGTCACCCAGACGGAACAGCGCAGGCTTGCCGTTAGCACGGGTGGATTCGGCGGTGGAGCCATCCTCCAGCTTTAGCGTGAAATGCACCAGCAGCGCGCTATCGGGCTGAACTGTCTCTGTCATCGGTTACCCTTACTCTCTCTTTCATCATGCCCGCGCCTGCACCCGTTACCGGCGTGCAGGCAGCAGACGTCAGGATGTTGCTTTTTTGCCATTGGGGCTGAAAAACCCTTCCAGCACGACCAGCGCCGCGCCGATGCAGATGCCGCAGTCAGCGATATTGAAGGTGGCGAAGTGCCAGTTACCGACATAAAAGTCGATAAAGTCGACGACAAAACCGTGCCAGGCGCGATCGAACAGATTACCGAGCGCACCGCCAACAATCAGCGCATACGCGATATTGCTGAGCCTGTTGCTGGCGCGGTTGCGGTACATCATCACCAGCAGCGCCACAACAATCGCCACGGCAATGCCGGCAAAGAACCAGCGCTGCCAGCCACCTTTATCCGCCAGGAAGCTGAACGCGGCGCCATAGTTATGCGCGTAGAACAGATTCAGAAACGGCATCAGCGGCTGCGTTTCATGCAGCATCATGTTGTTCATGACCCACAGCTTGCTGGCCATATCGATGCCGATCACCACCAGCACCAGCCAGATCCAGCGCAGTCCGGTTGAACTGAGTTTAGTCATCAGGCAAATTTCCGTACTTCACCGTCGCCGGCTACGTTGGAATAACAGCGGCCGCACACGTCGGCGTGCTCCGGATTCTGGCCTATGTCGGTAGTATAGTGCCAGCAGCGCGGGCACTTCTCGCCTGCTGCTTTATGCAGGGCAATTTTCAGCCCTTTCAGCAGATCGCTCTGCTGCGCGTCGTCACTCGCCGCTGCATAGCCAGCTACCGTGGCACCCGACGTCAGCAGCACAAAACGCAGCTCGTCGCCCAGAGCCTGCAGCTTCGCACCCAGCTCAGGTTCCGCATAGAGCGTGACCGTCGCCTCCAGCGCACCACCGATGCGCTTGTCGCTGCGCGCCTGCTCAATCGCTTTATTGACTTCACCACGTACTTTCAGCAGATCGGCCCAGAATGCATCGTTCATCGGCTCATCTGCCGCAAGGCCGAACAGATTGTCATACCACTCTTCGGTGAAGACATACTGCGCGCGTTCGCCCGGCAGGTGACCCCAGATCTCATCGGCGGTGAAGGACATGACAGGCGCCATCCAGCGCACCAGCGCTTCCACGATGTGCCACAGCGCGGTCTGACAGCTGCGACGCGCCAGACTGTCGCCTTTCGCCGTATACTGACGATCTTTAATCACATCAAGATAGAACGAGCCCATCTCAATAGAGCAGAAGTGCATCAGGCGCTGCACCACTTCATGAAAATCGTAGTTCTCATAGGAAGCAACGATATCCTGCTGCGCCGCCAGCGCGCGTCCTACCGCCCAGCGATCGACCACGACCATCTCTTCCGGCGTGACGCAATCAGTGGCCGGATTGAAGCCTGCCAGATTGGCCAGCAGGAAGCGTGCGGTGTTGCGGATACGGCGATAGCTGTCGGCCGCACGTTTCAGAATCTCATCCGATACCGCCATTTCGCCGGAGTAGTCGGTAGAGGCGACCCACAGACGCAGAATGTCTGCGCCGAGCTTATCCATTACGTCCTGCGGCGCCACGGTGTTGCCGATCGATTTTGACATCTTGCGGCCCTGACCATCCACGGTAAACCCGTGAGTCAGCACCTGGCGATAAGGCGCTTTGCCTTTCATCGCTGTGGAGATCATCAGGGAGGACATAAACCAGCCGCGATGCTGATCGGAGCCTTCCAGATACATATCCGGCGCGTGTCCCTCAAACTCCGGGCGTGCATCGACCACCGAGAAGCTGGTTGATCCGGAGTCAAACCACACATCCAGCGTATCCGGCACTTTCACGTAAAGATCGGCATCATCGCCCATCAGCTCGCGCGGATCGAGATCCCACCACGCCTGAATGCCATCCTGCTCCACGCGCTGTGCCACTTTTTCCATCAGCTCCAGCGTGTCCGGGTGCAGCTGCTCGCTCTCTTTGTGCACGAACAGCGCCATAGGAACGCCCCAGGTGCGCTGGCGCGAGATGCACCAGTCAGGACGGTTAGCGACCATGGCTTCGATACGCGCCTGGCCCCAGTCCGGGATCCACTGCACGCCTTTGATCTCTTTCAGCGACTGCGCGCGCAGCCCCTGCTGATCCATGCTGATAAACCACTGCGGTGTTGCCCGGAAGATAATCGGCGTTTTGTGGCGCCAGCAGTGCGGATAGCTGTGCAGCAGTTTCTCCACGTGCAGCAGCGCACCCTTCTCTTTCAGCAGTTCAACGATCATGTCGTTAGCTTTAAAGACATTGACGCCATCCAGCGACGGGTATGTGCCCGGCAGATAGGTGCCATCGGGTGCTACCGGGTTAGCGGTCTCAATACCATATTTCTGACCAATGACGTAGTCGTCCGGACCGTGCCCTGGCGCGGTATGCACCGCACCGGTACCCGCTTCCAGCGTAACGTGCTCGCCCAGCACCACTTTTGACTGAACCTGGGTCAGGAACGGATGCTGAAACAGCTGCAGCTCCAGCGCTGCGCCCTGGCATTCGCCCAGCACCTGCCACTCGCTGATGCCGGCGCGCTTCATCACGCTCTCCACCAGGTCTTTAGCGAGGATCAGGCTGCGACCGTCAATCTGCACCAGCTGGTATTCAAATTCCGGGTGCAGTGAAATTGCGCGGTTAGCAGGCATGGTCCACGGCGTGGTGGTCCAGATCACCAGTGAAACTGGCCCCTCAGAGGTGCTGACGCCAAAGGCGGATCGTACCGCATCGGCATCCAGCGCGTTAAACATCACGTCGATAGAGGGAGAGGTTTTGTCGTAATACTCAACTTCCGCCTCCGCCAGCGCTGAACGGCAATCCATGCACCAGTGCACCGGCTTCGCGCCTTTATGCAGATGGCCGTTACCGATGATTTTACCCAGCGCACGGATGATATTGGCTTCGGTCTGGAAGTTCATGGTCAGATAGGGACGATCCCAGTCACCCAGCACGCCAAGGCGAATAAAATCTTTTTTCTGCCCTTCTACCTGCTCGGCAGCATAGCTGCGGCAGGCGGCCCGAAACTCTGCCGCGCTGACTTTCTCGCCCGGCTTGCCAATCATCTGCTCAACTTTATGCTCAATGGGTAAGCCGTGGCAGTCCCAGCCCGGGACATAGGGCGAATCGTATCCCGCCATGCCTTTCGACTTAACAATAATGTCTTTCAGAATCTTGTTAACAGAGTGACCAATATGAATATTGCCGTTTGCATACGGAGGGCCATCATGCAGGATAAAGGTTTTTTTCCCTTTTTTGGCGGCGCGGATGATGCCGTAGAGATTGTCATCATACCAGCGCTGCAGCATGCCCGGTTCGCGTTTGGCCAGATCGCCACGCATCGGGAACCCCGTTTCCGGCAAATTCAGGGTAGATTTATAGTCACTCATCAGATTCTCGATTCCGTCTGTCGGTCATTAAACCGGTGTTTGTAGCCCAAAGAATTGGCGGGCTGTCACCACATCTTTTGCAATTTGTTCTTTCAGCGCATCCAGCGAGGCAAAGCGCTGTTCGTCGCGGATCTTCTGTTTCAGCACCACCTCAATATGGCGGCCATAGAGATCCATATGTGTGTCAAGCAGATGAACTTCAAGCTGCTGACGTAAACCTTTTACCGTCGGGCGGGTACCGATGTTGGCGACGCCCGGCACCGGCTGTGCGCCCAGCCCCAGCACTTCCACGGCAAACACGCCTTTAACCGGCGTCACCGCGCGGCGCAACGGCAAATTAGCGGTCGGGAAACCTATGGTACGGCCCAGTGCATCACCGTGCACCACGCGACCAGAAATGCTGAAGGGATGGCCAAGCAGCTGCTTCGCCTGCGCAAAGTCATCCTGCGCCAGCGCCTGACGGACAGCGGTACTGCTGATGCGCTTGCCGCTGTCGCAGAAGGTCTGAGTGCTGATGACCTCAAAGCCATACTCCGCACCCGCTTTCTGTAATAACAGGAAATCCCCTTCGCGACCAGCGCCGAAGCGGAAATCATCGCCCACCGCCAGAAAACGCACGTCGAGTTTTTCCACCAGCAGCTCGCTGATAAAGCGCTGGGCCGGATAGGCTGCAAACTGACGATCAAACCGGATACAGAGCACGGCATCAACGCCGGCCTGCTGCAGCCAGCTCAGTTTTTCACGCAGCCGCGTCAGACGAGCAGGGGCTTTTTTGCCGGCAAACAGCTCCAGCGGCTGCGGTTCAAACAGCATCACCACCACCGGCAGATTGCGCTTACGTCCTTCGGCAATCAGCTGCGCCATCAGTGCCTGATGACCGCGATGCACGCCATCGAAATTACCAATGGTCAGAACGCAGCCGCGATGCTGCTGTTTCAGATTATAAATACCGCGGATTAACTTCATGGCTGACTCAAACCGGTGGAAATCGGCGGATTATACCCTTGAATAGCGCTAAGGTTAACCCGTATACACGCCTTTCCTGCGCTGAAGCGCCCTCTGGCCCGCTGTTTAGCGACAAATCACCGCACGTACTGAAGAAATTTGTTGCGAAATACTGTATTCAGCGCGGGGTTGCTGGTAGAATCTTGCGCCATCAATTACGTAAGCGGGTGTCGTGGTTAAAACGACGCTTATTTGCACAAATCCATTGACAAAAGAAGGCGCAAAAGGCATAGTCCTCGGCCTTTGATTTGTCCATATAGAACACATTTGGGAGTTGGACCTTGGCTAATATCAAATCAGCTAAGAAACGCGCCGTAACATCTGAGAAACGTCGCAAGCATAACGCGAGCAACCGTTCTATGATGCGTACTTTCATCAAGAAAGTATACGCGGCTATCGCAACCGGCGACAAAGCTGCTGCGCAGAACGCATTCAACGAAATGCAACCAATCGTGGACCGTCAGGCTGCTAAAGGTCTGATCCACAAAAACAAAGCTGCACGCCATAAAGCAAACCTGGTGGCTCAGATCAACAAACTGGCTTAATCGCCTGTCTGTTTATCGCTTTGTAGAAAGAACCGGCTTATAGCCGGTTTTTTTATGCCTGTCGTTTGCCGGCAGCGTAAAAAGGAGGCTGACGCCTCCTCTCCGGTTAACGCAGCTTAACGCGCAATAGCGTATAGCCAATCACCGCTGACAGCAGCGAGCCGCTAAGAATACCCAGTTTCGAGAAGGTCACCAGCTCTTCATGCGCGGCGTCAAAGGCCAGCGAACTGATAAAGATAGACATGGTAAAGCCGATACCGCACAGCACGCCTATGGCCATGATATCGCGTATCGTTGTCCCGCCCGGCAGCGCCGCCAGACGCAGTTTTACGGCCAGCCAGCAGAACAGCGTAATACCCAGCGGTTTACCAATCAGTAACCCGAGGATAATCCCCAGCGGCTCTGGTGAGAACACATCACCAAAGGTGATACCACTCAGTGAAATCCCGGCGTTAGCAAACGCGAACAGCGGCAGAATCAGCCAGTTCACCCACGGCATCAGACCGTGCGCCAGATGCTCTGCCGGTGAATGCCCCTCTTTCTCTTCCAGCGGTACAAAGAAGCCGACTACCACGCCTGCCAGCGTGGCGTGCACGCCTGATTTCAGTACAGCCGTCCACAGCACCATCCCGACCAGCATATAGACGGCGATATTCCGCACGCCACAGCGGTTAAGTATGGCCAGCACCACAATCGCCGCTGCCGCCACGCTCAGTGACAGCACAGAGAGATCGCTGGTGTAGAAGAGTGCGATAATCACAATCGCGCCGAGATCGTCGATAATGGCCAGCGCCATCAGGAACACCTTCAGCGCCAGAGGAACACGACTGCCAAGCAGTGCCAGCACGCCCAGAGCAAATGCGATATCGGTCGCGGTAGGAATCGCCCAGCCGTTGCGCGCAATCTCATTGTCATGATTGAAAAACAGGAAAATCAGCGCCGGCGCAACCATACCGCCGAGGGCAGCAATGACCGGAAAAATCGCGCGATCGCGACTGGCCAGCTCGCCGCTGATTAATTCGCGTTTCACTTCCAGACCGATCAGCAGAAAGAACAGCGCCATCAGCGCATCGTTGATCCACAGCAGCAGGTTCTTGCTGATATCGAGTGCGCCAAAGCGGATCTGCACCGGCTCAGCGAGAAAGCTCTGATAGCCAGCGGCTGTCTCTGCACTGTTTGCCAGAATCATAGCCGCGACCGCAGCGAGAATTAATACCATGCCGTTGCTGGCATCACTTTCTATAAAGCTTTTCAGCAACGTTTTAATCGAACGGGGCTTATTCACAACTCCTCCTGAGCAAAAACAATTTGTTAAGGAGTGTAACCGCGTTAACCCTGTGATAAAAGCCGCTTGCCGCGTCTTTACGCCAGTTTAAAATTAATAAAAAAGCGGAGAGTCACCTCTCCGCTTTTCGTGTGTTGCCCTGACGCTGAATCAGCGCGTCAGGTCATCAAAGAACTTCTTCACGCCGTCAAAGAAGCTTTTTGAACGCGGGCTGTTCTTTTCACCGCTCGGGCCACCAAAGCTCTCTTCCAGCTCGCGCAGCAGCGCTTTCTGTTTATCATTCAGGCTGACCGGCGTTTCCACCACCACCCGGCACAGCAGGTCACCAACGGCGCCGCCGCGCACTGATTTTACGCCTTTGCCGCGCATGCGGAACAGCTTGCCGGTCTGGGTCTCAGCAGGCACCTTCAGCTTCACACGGCCATCCAGCGTGGGCACTTCAATCTCCCCGCCCAGTGCCGCCATCGCAAAGTTGATCGGCACTTCGCAATAAAGGTTATTCTCTTCACGCTCAAAGATTGGGTGCTTCTTCACCGAGACCTGAACGTAGAGATCGCCCGCTGGTGCGCCATGCTCGCCCGCTTCCCCTTCGCCACTCAGACGAATGCGGTCGCCGGTGTCCACGCCCGCCGGGATTTTCACCGACAGCGTTTTCTGACGCTCAACGCGTCCGTGACCATGACAGGCGTTGCACGGATCTTTGATGACCGAGCCGCGGCCGTGACAGGTCGGACACGCCTGCTGCACAGTAAAGAAGCCCTGACGCATCTGCACCTGACCCGCGCCGTGGCAGGTCGGACAGGTTTGCGGCTGCGTGCCTGCTTTGGCACCGCTGCCATGACAGACATCGCACTCTTCCAGTACCGGGATGCGGATCTCTTTGGTCACGCCGCGTACCGCTTCTTCCAGCGTCAGCTCCATGTTGTAGCGTAAATCGGCACCGCGTGATGCACGCTGACGGCGACCGCCGCCAAAGATATCGCCAAATACGTCGCCAAAGATATCGCTGAAGTCTGCGCCACCGCCGCCGAAGCCGCCACCACCAAAGCCGCCGCCACCGCCGCCCTGTTCAAAGGCTGCGTGACCATACTGGTCATAGGCCGCACGCTTCTGTGCATCCGTCAGAATTTCGTACGCTTCCTTCACTTCTTTAAATTTTGCTTCGGCTTCTTTGTCGCCCGGATTGCGGTCCGGGTGATATTTCATCGCCAGGCGCTTATAAGCCTTTTTGATTTCACGCTCATCAGCCGATTTTGAGACGCCTAAGATCTCGTAAAAATCACTCTTAGCCATTTTGTTCTGCCCTTAACATAGTTGCACGGGCGTGGAGAAACTCCTACGCCCGTGCTGGTTTCAACGGCTGTCAGGCCAGCCGTCGCGCCCGGTCAGGGGCAATTATTTTTTATCTTTAACTTCTTCGAACTCAGCATCGACCACGTCATCTTGTTTCTGTGCTGACGCGTCACCAGCGTCCGCTGCGTCTGCCTGGCCCTGCTGCTGTGCCATCTCCATCAGCTTGCCGGAGACTTCCATCAGCGCCTGCATTTTCGCTTCAATAGCCGCTTTGTCTTCGCCTTTCAGCGCGGTATTCAGCTCAGTCAGTGCAGCTTCAATAGGTGCTTTGTCTTCTGCAGAGAGTTTGTCGCCTGCTTCATCCAGCTGCTTACGGGTGCTGTGCGCAATCTGGTCGCCCTGGTTGCGCGTCTGTACCAGCTCTTCAAACTTGCGGTCAGATTCAGCGTTCGCTTCCGCGTCACGCACCATTTTTTCGATTTCGTCTTCGTTCAGACCAGAAGAGGCTTTAATGGTGATCTTCTGCTCTTTACCGCTGTTTTTATCTTTCGCTGACACATGCAGAATACCGTCGGCATCGATGTCAAAGGTAACTTCGATCTGCGGCATACCGCGTGGCGCAGGCTGGATCCCGTCGAGATTAAACTGACCCAGCGATTTGTTATCACCGGAACGTTTACGCTCACCCTGCAGCACGTGAATGGTCACGGCAGACTGGTTGTCTTCAGCAGTAGAGAACACCTGGCTGTGCTTGGTCGGAATAGTGGTGTTCTTGCTGATCAGCGCGGTCATGACGCCGCCCATGGTTTCAATACCCAGCGACAGCGGCGTTACGTCCAGCAGCAGAACGTCTTTTACATCACCTGCCAGTACGCCACCCTGCACGGCAGCACCGACCGCTACGGCTTCATCCGGGTTCACGTCTTTACGTGGCTCTTTGCCGAAGAACTCGGTTACTTTCGCCTGCACCATTGGCATACGCGTCTGACCACCCACCAGGATGACATCGTTGATGTCAGAAACTGACAGGCCAGCATCCTGCAGTGCCACTTTCAGCGGCTCAATGGAGCGGGTGACCAGGTCTTCTACCAGAGATTCCAGTTTCGCACGCGTCACTTTGATGTTCAGGTGCTTAGGACCGGTTGCATCTGCCGTGATGTATGGCAGGTTAACATCGGTCTGCTGCGCAGAAGAGAGCTCGATTTTTGCTTTCTCAGCCGCTTCTTTCAGACGCTGCATAGCCAGCGGATCGTTGTGCAGATCGATACCCTGGTCTTTTTTGAATTCGGCTACCAGATAGTTAATCAGGCGGCTGTCAAAGTCTTCACCACCTAGGTGGGTATCACCGTTGGTTGCCAGAACTTCAAAGGTTTTTTCGCCATCAACGTCGTCGATCTCGATGATAGAGATATCGAAGGTACCGCCGCCCAGGTCATAAACCGCGATAGTGCGGTTGCCCTGGCCTTTGTCCAGACCGTACGCCAGCGCTGCTGCGGTTGGTTCGTTGATGATGCGCTTAACATCCAGACCTGCAATACGGCCTGCATCTTTGGTCGCCTGACGCTGTGCATCGTTGAAGTAAGCCGGTACGGTAATGACCGCTTCAGTCACCGCTTCACCGAGGAAATCTTCCGCGGTTTTCTTCATTTTTTTCAGCACTTCAGCAGAGATCTGTGGCGGTGCCATTTTCTGGCCTTTCACGTCCAGCCAGGCATCACCGTTGTCAGAACCTGTGATCTTGTACGGCATGATTTTGATATCACGCTGTACTTCTTCGTCCTGGAAGCGGCGGCCAATTAAGCGCTTAATAGCAAACAGGGTATTCTGCGGGTTGGTCACTGCCTGACGTTTAGCCGGCTGACCTACCAGCGTTTCGCCATCTGCGGTATACGCAATAATTGACGGCGTGGTGCGATCGCCTTCAGCGTTTTCCAGGACGCGTGCTTTGCCGCCGTCCATGATCGCCACACAAGAGTTGGTTGTACCCAGGTCAATACCAATAATCTTACCCATCTAAACGTCTCCCACGTAAATTCTTTGTCAAATTGGGTTGTGATGCAGAGATGTGGTCGTTACCGCCACTTTCAACTGCGTCTGCAGGCTTTTTGCTGCTTCACAACGCCCGATGACAAGTAAATGGGGCCGCTTCGATGCGCATCAAGGGTTAAAAGCAAAAAATATTTCGATTCTTTTACCCCAGCGGGGCAAATGGCGGGAAAATGTACAACACCAGCGGCGGAGCAGCGCTGCCCCGCCGTGGCACGATCAGGATAATGAGCGGGAGGAGTGCACCGTGGTCTGACGCGTATCACGCCAGAGCCAGCAGCCAACGCCTGTACCGATAGCGGCCAGCGCCAGCACGTACCAGGCCGGTGCCATGGGGGTCAGCTGCATCATCAGCGTCACGCTGATGGGCGTCAGGCCGCCAAAAATCGCGTAAGCAACGTTGTATGAGAACGAGATCCCGGTAAAACGCACCGCTGCCGGGAAAGCCCGCACCATCACAAACGGCACCACGCCTACTACGCCGACGCTCAGCCCCGCTACGCCATACCAGAAGAACAGCATCTGCGGCGCGCTGCCGGTGTTTTGGAAAAAGTGCCAGCTGCAGAAAGCCAGCAGCAGCGATCCCGCTATCAGCGTACGCGCCGCACCCGTGCGATCCACAATCCAGCCTGCCAGCACGCACCCGATCAGCAGCATCACCGTAGCGAGGCTGTTAGCCTGCAGGCTCAGCGCAGCCGGTACGCCCTGCTTCTGCATCAGTGCAGGCGCCATTAAAATCACCACAACAATGCAGGCGGAGAGCAGCCAGGTCAGCAGCATTGAGATCGCGATACTGCGCTTGTGGTGCAGCAAAATAGCCTGCAGCGGCAGCCGTTCAGACAAGGTTTTACGCTGCTGCATCTGCTGAAACACCGGCGTTTCATGCAGCCAGCGACGCAGGTACATCGCCAGCAGGCCAAACATACCGCCGAGAAAGAACGGCAGTCGCCAGCCATAATCACGCATTTCCGCCGGAGAAAAGGCCGTGTTAAGCAGCGTTGCCACCAGCGAACCCAGCAGAATACCGGCGGTGAGCCCTGCGGTCAGCGTGCCGCAGGCAAAGCCGGTACGCTTTTCCGGCACGTGCTCGGCAACAAATACCCAGGCGCCCGGGACTTCACCGCCGATAGCCGCGCCCTGCAGCATCCGCAATAGCAGCATCAGCAGCGGCGCAGCAATACCGATGCTCGCATAGGTGGGCAGTGCGCCCATCGCCAGCGTCGGCAGCGCCATCAGCAGAATGCTCAGGCTGAACATCTTTTTCCGGCCAACTTTGTCACCAAAGTGCGCCATGACAATACCGCCCAAAGGGCGCGCCAGATAGCCGGCAGCAAAAATGCCGAACGTCTGCACCTGACGCAGCCAGTCAGGCATATCCGGCGGAAAAAAGAGTTCGCCAATAACGGCAGCAAAGAAGATAAAAATAATGAAGTCGTAGAATTCCAGCGCCCCGCCAAGGGCAGCCAGCGACAGGGTTTTATAATCCTGCCGGTTAAGTCGATGCGAGGTGAGCGAGTCCATAACGGTGCGGTATCCAGAGCCGGAAAAGGTAGGGCAGACGTTACTATACTGGCAAACCCGCACCACGCCAGCAAGGCTGAATTTTATGCCTGAAAAGCCTTATTTTCAGAGGTTTGTCTCACGCCGTGCGCTTTTCGGGCGAAATGCTGCTACCACTGCCGCATGCGTCTCGATATACGGTCCTTCCAGCAGCTGTAAGCAGTAAGGCACCGCAGCAAAAATTCCGGGCACCCTGACGCTGCCATCCTCCGCTTTTACGCCTTCCAGCGTCTCTTTGATCGATTTCGGCTGACCGGGCAGATTCAGGATCAGCGACTGTTTGCGGATCACTCCCACCTGCCGTGACAAAATGGCAGTGGGAACAAACTGCAGGCTGATTTGACGCATCTGCTCACCAAAGCCAGGCATTTCGCGATCCGCTACCGCCAGCGTCGCATCCGGCGTTACGTCACGTCGTGCCGGCCCGGTACCGCCGGTGGTCAGCACCAGATGGCAGAAGCGTTCATCCACCAGCTCGCAGATCGCCTGTTCAATCATCGGTTGTTCATCCGGTACCAGACGTGTCTCCAGCTCGAAGGGCGTTGCCAGTGCACCGCTGAGCCAGCTCTCCAGGGCCGGAATGCCCTGATCCTGATAAATGCCGTTTGCTGCGCGATCGGAAACGGAAATTAATCCAATGCGTAAAGTGTCCATAAGAGTATCGCTGTGGTTAGCCGCGTGGCGGCAAAAAAAGAGAGATGCAGAAAGGATAATACAAAGCGCAGAGCAGAGAAATGCGTAATGCCGTGGCGGCAAGGTACCGCCACGGCGTCAGGCTTACAGCAGTTCAGTAAGCATCTTTTCAAGTTTGCCCTGATCAACGGCAAAGTTGCGGATACCTTCCGCCAGCTTAGTGACCGCCATAGGATCCTGATTATGCTGCCACAGGAACTCCGCTTCGGTCATTTTCGCCGGACGTTCGCTGATCTCACCGCTGTAGCTCAGCTTGCGCTCAACGCTGCCTTCGCTCTCAGCCAGCTCTTTCAGCAGGCCCGGAGAGATAGTCAGACGGTCGCAGCCCGCCAGTTCGATGATTTCGCCCACGTTACGGAAGCTGGCTCCCATCACCACGGTTTCATAGCCATGCTGTTTGTAATAGCTGTAGATTTCAGACACGGAGACCACGCCTGGATCTTCATGCGGCGCATACTCTTTTTTATCGGTGTTCTGCTTGTACCAGTCGAGAATACGGCCCACGAAAGGAGAGATCAGGAAGACGCCTGCTTCCGCACAGGCGCGTGCCTGCGCGAAGGAGAACAGCAGCGTAAGGTTACAGTTGATCCCTTCTTTTTCCAGCTGCTCCGCCGCGCGGATGCCCTGCCAGGTTGAAGCGAGCTTGATCAGAATGCGATCGTTGCTGATGCCCGCGTCGTTGTAGAGTTTAATCAGGCTGCGCGCCTTCGCGATGCTCGCTTCTGTATCGTAGGAGAGACGTGCATCCACTTCTGTTGAAATACGGCCCGGGATCAGTTTGAGGATCTCCAGCCCGATATTGACAGCCAGTTTGTCAGAGACCAGCGCCAGCTGCTCTTCCTTGTTGCTGCTCTGCTCACGCGCCCAGCCGATCGCTTCATCAATCAGCTTGCGGTATTCAGGGATCTGGGCAGCGTTGAGGATCAGGGAAGGGTTCGTGGTGGCATCCTGCGGCTGATAGAGCTTCATCGCTGCAATATCACCGGTGTCGGCGACCACGGTAGTCAGCTGACGCAGGGAAGTAAGTTTATCCGTCATGGTTCTCTTTTCTCTTTAGTTGACTGTCAGGGTATAAAAGGCTGAATCGATAATATCACGCGCAATCAGCGGCGCAACATCGTGGCGTGCCCTTTACGATAGCGCTAACAAATAGGAGCGATTTGCCGATTGATGCCGCTTTTTTGATACACTCCGCGCAATAAATTTTCCGTTAATGTCCTGATATTTAAGCAGGCGCACAAGGAGACCCGGTATGCTGATGGTGATTTCGCCCGCGAAAACGCTGGATTATGAGAGCCCGCTTGCCACCCCCCGCTTTACCCGGCCTGAGCTGCTGGAAAAATCGCAGCAGCTGATTGACGTTGCGCGCGCCCTCTCTCCGGCTGATATCGCTTCGCTGATGCGTATCAGCGACAAGCTGGCGCACCTGAACGCCGAGCGCTTTAACCAGTGGCAGCCGCACTTTACGCCGGAAAATGCGCGTCCGGCTATTCTGGCATTTAAAGGTGATGTGTACACCGGCCTGCAGGCGGAACGTTTTAGTGAAGCGGATTTTGATTTTGCCCAGCAGCATCTGCGTATGCTCTCCGGCCTGTATGGCCTGCTGCGGCCGCTGGATCTGATGCAACCCTACCGGCTGGAGATGGGTACCCGCCTGGCCAATCCGGCTGGCCGCGATCTCTACAGCTTCTGGGGCGATACGCTTACGGAAACGCTGAACCGTGCGCTACAGGCGCAGGGCGATCGGGTGTTGATCAATCTTGCTTCAGACGAATATTTCCGGGCAGTAAAGCCGGCGAAACTTGATGCCGATGTGGTGAAGCCGGTGTTTCTGGATGAAAAAGATGGCCACTATAAAGTCATCAGTTTTTACGCCAAAAAAGCGCGCGGGCTGATGAGCCGTTTTGTGATTGAGCATCGTCTGACAGAGGCAGAACAGCTGAAGCAGTTTGACGTGGAGGGATACCGTTTTGATGCGGCAGCCAGCCAGGGGAATGAGCTGGTGTTTAAGCGCCAGCAGCAGGCATAAATCGTTTTATGCCGGGACGTCATCACGTTTCGTGTGCACATCAGTTCGGGCGTCATGAATGGCGTCATCACGTTTCGTACGCGCATCAATCCGGGCGCCATTAATGACGTCATCACGTTTCGTACGCGCATCAATCCGGGCGTCATTAATGACGTCATCACGTTTCGCACGCGCATCAACCCGGGCGTCATGAATGGCGTCATCACGTTTTATACGCGTATCAACCCGGGCGCCATGAATGGCGCCCCTACAGGGGGATGGGATATCCGTAGGGGGCGCATTTATGCGCCCCTGGCGTGTTTATGCGCCCCTGGCTGCCATGAATACGCTCCGATCTGTTACCGCAGCAGGAATTTGCGCAGTGCGGCAAACTCTGCCGGCATCTGGTGAGACAGCAGCGGCAAATCGGCACGATCGGCCAGCGCCTGCGGCAGCGTAAGCGTCTGCCCCAGAATCTCCTCTACGCTCTCGCGGAATTTCGCCGGATGCGCCGTGCCGAGGAACAATCCATACTCACCTTCCTGCAGCTGATCGCGCAGCAGACGATAAGCGATGGCCGCGTGCGGTTCGGAGAGATAACCCAGATCGGCCAGCTCGCGCATCGTGGCCTGCGTCGTCTCATCAGAAACCGCACCGTAAGCGAGATCGGTCAGACGCCAGGTTTTACGGCGGAACAGCTCTTCCACGCGCGGCCAGTTATTGGGCTGGCTGACATCCATGGCGTTTGACAGGGTAGCCACGGTGGCATTCGGCTGCCAGGCCCCGTTGCCAAGAAAGCGCGGTACGGTGTCATTGGCGTTGGTTGCGGCGATAAACCGTTTGATTGGCAGACCGAGCGATTTTGCCAGCAGGCCGGCGGTAAGATCGCCAAAGTTACCGCTGGGTACCGAGACCACCAGCTGATTGCGCTGCTCCTGCGGCAGCTGTGCGACCGCCTCAAAGTAGTAGCAGATCTGCGCCAGCAGACGACTGATGTTGATGGAGTTAGCGGAGTTAAGGCCAATCGCTTTTTTCAGCTCTTCGTCATCAAACGCCTGCTTAACCAGTGACTGACAGGTATCGAAATCGCCATCAATCGCGATAGTTTCAATATTGCCACCCAGCGTGCAGAACAGTTTTTCCTGCAGGGCGCTGATTTTGCCCTGCGGATAGAGGATCACCACGCGCACGTTTTCCATACCGTAAAAGGCGTGTGCCACGGCGGCCCCGGTATCACCCGAGGTGGCGGTCAGGATAGTGATCTGCTCATCTGCGCCAGAAACATAGGAGAGCATCTGCGCCATAAAGCGGCCGCCGAAATCTTTAAACGCCAGCGTCGGGCCGTGGAACAGCTCCAGACAGGCGATATCTTCGCTGACCTTCGCCACCGGAGCCGGAAACGTAAAGGCCGTTTTGACCCGCTCAGCCAGCTGATGCGGGGTGACTTCATCTCCGATATAAGCAGACAGGATTTTGCTGCTGCGGCTGACAAAGTCCATCTCCAGCATCGCATCGATGTCAGTCAGTTCAAATTCCGGCAGCTCCAGTGGAAAGAACAGCCCCTGCTGCGAGCCCAGCCCCTGTTTCACTGCCTGTGAGAAGCTGACCTGCTCGTTGTGATCCTTAAGATTATAGAGTTTCATACGTTATCCCAGTTTACGTGCGCCAGCCGTATCAAGACGGCAGATATGGACGAAGCCTTCTTCATTCTGCAGATAGTGCTGGCTCAGCCAGTCTGCCATCCGCTGCGCCGTTGCCCTCTCATTGCAAACAGCGAAAAGCGTCGGGCCGGAGCCCGAGATACCGCAGGCCAGCGCGCCGATGTCGGCTGCCGCCTGCCGTGCTGCGGCGAAGCCTGGCAGCAGTTTAGTGCGGTACGGTTCAGCCACCACATCCTGCATCAGCTTAGCCGCCAGCTGCGGCTGCCGGGTATGACAGGCATGGATAAAGCCCGCCAGCAGGCGGCCATGCTTAATCACATCCTGCTTACGATATTGCGCCGGCAGAATCGCCCGCGCTTCCGCGGTCGAAACCTTGATGCCGGGATACGCCATAACCCACAGCCACTCATCAAAACAGGGCACCTGCTGGCTGATAATCCCCTGCTCTTCAATCATCAATTGTACGCCGCCCAGGAAGCAGGGAGCCACATTGTCATAGTGAACGCTGCCGGAAATACGCCCTTCCAGCTCGCCCATCAGCGCCAGCAGCGCGGTATCGCTGAGCGGCTTGCCGCAGAATTCGTTCATCGCCATCAAGCCCGCTACCACCGAGCAGGCGCTGGAGCCGAGACCGGAGCCGATCGGCATATTTTTTTCCAGCGTCATCGCCACCGGCACTTCTTTGCCAATTGCCTGACAGAAACGCTCCCAGCACTGATAAACAATATTTTCTTTAGGATCGTCAGGCAGTTTGCTGACAAAACGACCACGATTCACAAGGCTGAAACGATCGGCCGCTTCGACGGCCACACAGTCGCCCAGCAGCGATCCATCCACCGGCGACACCGCAGCCCCCAGCACGTCAAAGCCAACGCTGACGTTGCCAATGGAGGCCGGTGCATAAATTTTTACCATTATTAAACTCCTAACTTCCACGACAGCGTACGCAGCAGATCGGCAAATACGCCCGCTGCGGTAACATCATTCCCTGCACCATACCCGCGCAGCACCAGCGGAATTGGCTGATAGTAGCGGCTATAGAACGCCAGCGCATTTTCACCGTTTTTCACTTTGCACAGCGGATCGTTACCGTCTACCGCCTCAATCTTAACGCTGCAGCGTCCATCTTCTGCAATCGCTCCGACAAAACGCAGCACTTTGCCTTCGTCGCGCGCCTGAGCGACGCGTGCTGCAAAGGCGTTATCCAGCTCCGGCAGACGCGCTATAAACTGATCCGCATCTGCCAGTTCAGTCAGGCTCGCAGGCAGAAGCGGTTCGATATTGATATCGCTCAGCTCCAGCTGATGGCCCGCCTCACGCGCCAGGATCAGCAGTTTGCGCGCCACATCCATTCCCGACAGATCGTCACGCGGATCGGGTTCGGTAAAGCCCATCTCGCGCGCCAGCGTAGTCGCCTGCGACAGCGACATTCCCTCATCCAGCTTGCCGAAGATAAAAGAGAGCGAGCCGGAGAGAATGCCGGAAAATTTAATCAGCTCATCACCCGCGTTCAGCAGGTTCTGCAGGTTTTCAATCACCGGCAGACCGGCGCCGACGTTAGTGTCATAAAGAAACTTGCGGCGCGATTTGGCGGCGGCAGCCCGCATCTGCTGGTAGTAATTCCACGAGGAGGTGTTCGCCTTTTTGTTAGGCGTCACCACATGGAAACCTTCTGCAAGGAAGTCTGCATACTGGTCGGCCACCGCCTGGCTGGAGGTACAGTCGACGATCACCGGATTGAGCAGGTGATACTCTTTTACCAGCCGGATCAGACGTCCGAGGTTAAACGGCTCACGCGCTTCACTCAGCGCGCCTTTCCAGTCACTCAGATCGATACCGTGGACATTGGTCAGCAGCGCGCGTGAATTCGCGATCCCGCAGACACGCAGATCGATATGTTTGCCTTTCAGCCACGCCTGCTGGCGATGCAGCTGATCGAGCAGCGCACCGCCCACGCCGCCCACGCCGACTACAAACACTTCAATCACCTGATCGGTGGCAAACAGCATCTGATGCACAACGCGTACGCCGGTAGTCACATCGTCATTGCTTACCACAACGGAAATTGAGCGTTCGGAAGAGCCCTGGGCGATCGCCACGATATTAATATTGGCGCGCGCCAGCGCTGAAAAGAATTTGGCGGAAATGCCGCGCAGCGTACGCATGCCGTCGCCTACTACTGAAATCACCGCCAGCTGCTCCAGCACATCCAGCGGATCGAGCAGGCCCTCTTTCAGCTCAAGATGGAATTCTTCTTCCAGTACGCGGCGTGCGCGCGCCTGTTCACTCTGCGGCACGCAGAAGCTGATGCTGTATTCAGAGGAGGATTGTGTGATCAGCACCACGGAGATGCCGGTACGTGACATCGCGGCAAATACGCGCGCGGCCATGCCCACCATGCCTTTCATTCCGGGACCGGAGACGTTAAACATCGCCATATTGTTAAGATGAGTAATGCCTTTAACCGGATTTTCATCATCACCGCCCTCGCCGCCAATCAGCGTGCCGGGCGCCTGCGGATTGGCGGTATTTTTAATTAAGCAGGGGATCTGAAACTGTGCGATCGGTGCAATGGTGCGCGGATGCAGTACTTTGGCACCAAAGTAGGAGAGCTCCATCGCTTCCTGATAAGACATCGACTTCAGCAGGCGCGCATCGGGTACCTGGCGCGGATCGCAGGTGTAGACCCCGTCAACATCGGTCCAGATTTCGCAGCAGTCAGCGCGCAGACAGGCGGCCAGCACGGCAGCCGAATAGTCGGAACCGTTACGCCCCAGCACCACCAGCTCACCCTTTTCATTACCGGCGGTGAAGCCCGCCATCAGGATCATATGATCGGCCGGGATCTGGCTGGCGGTGATACGGCGGGTGGATTCAGGAATATCCACGGTGGATTCCAGGTAGTGCCCCACGGCCAGCAGCTTCTCAACCGGATCGATAACGGTTACCGGATAACCACGCGCCTGCAGCAGCGCTTCCATAATGGCAATCGACAGCTTTTCGCCGCGACAGATAATAGCCGCATTGACCGCATCCGGGCACTGCCCCAGCAGGCTGATACCGTGCAGCACCTGCTTCAGCTGAGCAAACTCCAGCGCAACAAAAGTGCTCATGCGATCAACGTCAAACCCCGGCTGGGCCGCCGCGAGTCCCTGCAGGAGATCGGCAAAAATGCGCTCAGCGTCACTGATATTCGGCAGGGGATCCTGGCCGCTGATGGTTTTTTCAATCATCGCTACCAGGTGATTAGTAATTTTTGCGGGTGCAGAGAGCACGGTGGCAACCTGTCCCTGCTGCGCATTGCTTTCCAGAATGTCCGCCACGCGCAGAAAACGCTCTGCGTTGGCTACTGAGGTTCCGCCGAATTTCAGCACTCGCATGGTTAAAGCTCTCCTGAATTTTTGCCGAAAAAAAAGCCCGCACTGTTGAGGTGCGGGCTTCTTTTTTATTTTTTCCTGTATGCGTCAGCCCGCACCGTTACCTGTGGTAATGGTGGTGGTAATAATTGTTGTGGTGTTCAGGCTGTCGTTACGCATTAAGATTTTTCTGTCTGTCTTTGTCTTGTCCGTCTGCCTTCCAGAAGTAAAGCAAAGCACACGTTAAGTCAACGAATTTGTCTTTTGCGGGTGAACCTGCAGCCGGGCAGTGCTGCGCTGAATCGGGCAAATGCTGTTAAGATCGTTTACGACAAACGCGAGATGCCCGATCAGCAGCTACCAACTCAGGGTTTTTCCGAGTAATTCTCTGCCAGCTTTTTTTCCACATCGTGCAGCAGCCGGTGCAGCATTGCGCTGTCGCGCTGCTCCAGCAGACCGATGCGCTGCTCGATCCAGTCCACCATTTTAGTGTCATCGCTCACCTCCAGCGTGGTAAGCAGCTGCTGAAACCGCTGACGCAGCGCCTGCAGCTGCAGCGCATTCGCCGTTTCTGCCGGGGTGACGGTGACCTGATTAAGTGAAGCGAGCTGATAGCAGTAGACCATGACCGCCTGCCCCAGATTCAGGGAGGGATAATCCGCCGCCATCGGGATACCGGTCAGCAGGTCGACCCGATCCAGCTCCTCGTTTGTCAGTCCGCTATCTTCACGTCCAAATACCAGCGCAATGCGCGGCAGCCACTGCCGCTTTTCCTGCAATATAGTCTCAACCTGTGCAGGCGTAGCGTAGTAGCGAAACTTCGCCCGGCTGCGTGCAGTGGTGGCAACAGAAAAATCGACATCGGCCAGCGCTTCACTCAGCGTGGCGTAAGTCCGGACACTGTCGAGGATTTCACCGGCGCCGTGCGCAACACGTCGCGCCGCCGGATCCTGCCATGCGTCGCTGGCGACAATGCGCAGCTCAGTAAAGCCCATGGTTTTCATTGCGCGGGCAGCGGCACCAATATTTTCCGGGCGGGCGGGTGAAACCAAAATCAGGGGAAAAGACATAATTTTTCCGGTAGCAAATTAACACTGTGCGCTATGGTGGCATGCAGTGATAAAAATACCAATTGTTATGCAGTGATAAAGCGGAATGTTAATAATGTTAAACTGTCGGAATAAATTGTGCTGAAGACATTTGTCACTCTCAGGCAAATATTATGGCGTTATAAAACATAAACCCTGTTAATTCATTGCACTACGCCAGCTATTTATGCAATTTGCACGCGTTTAAAACCGCGGGTTAAATGTAGCGAAAATGCTGCTTTTTGTGAGCTAAGCTGGCAATACAGGAGAAGTTTTTCATAAAAGTGTTAACGTGCTACACTTGCTTTTGATATAAGTCAACGAAGCGTTGTTTTTATGCTTATCGGTTGTTGCTGGTGCTGTTAGGTTGCTGTTAATGCGGTTAGGATAAACGCTATTCCGATCCCAACGGGGCGCACAGATATTCATTCTGACCGGCTGAGCTGACACTGACGTTGACCTGATGGATGGTATATTCCGAAGATTATTTCGTACTCCGGTTGCGCACACGCCTATGACACATTTTTATTTTGTCGCGGCAACGGTTGTACGCCCTGTTTTCGATTTGTTGGCAAATTTTAGGTAGCAAAACATGCAGACCCCGCACATTCTTATCGTTGAAGACGAACTGGTCACGCGTAACACGCTAAAAAGTATTTTTGAGGCGGAAGGTTACGTGGTCTATGAAGCCACTGATGGTGCTGAAATGCATCAGGTTTTAACAGACAATGACGTAAACCTGGTGATTATGGATATCAACCTCCCAGGGAAAAATGGATTGCTGCTGGCGCGCGAGCTGCGTGAACAGGCAAACGTCGCGCTGATGTTTCTGACCGGTCGCGATAATGAAGTGGATAAGATCCTCGGCCTGGAAATTGGCGCTGATGACTACATCACTAAACCTTTTAATCCGCGTGAGCTGACCATTCGCGCGCGCAATCTGCTGTCGCGCACCATGAACCTGGCCATGCCGGGTGAAGAGCGTCGTCAGGTTGAGAGCTATCGCTTCAACGGCTGGGAGCTGGATATTAACAGCCGCTCGCTGATCAGCCCAAACGGTGAGCAATACAAGCTGCCGCGCAGTGAATTCCGCGCGATGCTGCATTTCTGCGAAAATCCGGGCAAAATCCAGACGCGTGCCGACCTGCTTAAGAAGATGACCGGTCGCGAGCTTAAGCCGCATGACCGTACCGTGGATGTCACGATTCGCCGTATTCGTAAACATTTCGAGTCAACACCCGATACGCCGGAAATCATCGCCACCATCCATGGCGAAGGCTATCGCTTCTGCGGTGAACTGCAGGATTAAGTTAAACAGTAAAAAAACGCCCGTCCGGGCGTTTTTTTTAACGGCTTTAATGCCACGGCATAATGGGCACCGCGCTCAGCGCGTTTTTCGGTGATCCATCCACGACCTTATCGGAATAGCTCAGATAGACCAGCGCGTTGCGTTTCTGATCAAAAAAGCGCACCACCTGCAGCTTTTTGAACACCAGCGATGTCCGCTTGCGAAACACCACTTCTCCCTGCGCCTTGCCTTGTGCGATTTTCTCGCTAAGCTCTACAGGCCCTACCTGCTGGCAGGAGATAGCCGCATCCGACGTATCTTCAGCCAGCCCCAGTCCCCCTTTGATGCCGCCGGTTTTTGCCCGGCTGATATAGCAGGTGACATTTTTCACGTCCGGATCGTCGAACGCTTCGACCACGATTTTATGGTCGGGGCCGAAAATTTTGAATACGGTGTCAACAGAGCCGATCTCCTCCGCCAGCGCGACGGGGGTGAACATAAAAGTTGCCAGCGTGACTATAAGAGCGCGATTTATTGTCATTGGGTTACCATTGCAAAGGAAAGAGATGTGGCGATAATGTACCGTCACCAGATAAAAGAACCAAACCTGAACGGGTTATCACCCGCATTGATATAGCACACTTGATCAACACACAAGCGCCGCGCGTTTGTGCATTTAGTGCTATTATTCGACGACTTCATCGTTGCGCCACCAGAGAGTTATGAGGATGTTTTATGGACCAAGCCGGTATCATTCGCGATTTGCTTGTCTGGCTGGAGAGCCATCTGGATCAGCCGCTTTCACTTGATAACGTTGCGCTGAAAGCGGGTTACTCCAAATGGCACCTGCAACGGATGTTTAAAGAGGTTACCGGACATGCCATCGGGGCATACATCCGTGCGCGCCGTCTCTCCAAAGCCGCGGTGGCGCTGCGCCTGACCAGCCGCCCTATCCTTGATATCGCTCTGCAGTATCGCTTCGATTCACAGCAGACCTTTACGCGCGCGTTTAAGAAACAGTTTAATCAGACGCCTGCCTGGTATCGTCGCTCATCTGAGTGGAACTCTTACGGTATCCGTCCGCCTATTCGTCTGGATAACCAGCCCGTGCCAGAAGCACAGTTTGTCACGCTGCCGGAGACGATTCTGGTGGGGCAGACGCAGAGTTACACCTGCGCGCTGGAGCAGATCTCCCGCTATCGCGATGAGATGCGCGTGCACTTCTGGAAGCAGTTCCTGCTGGAAACCGATACCGTGCCGCCGGTGCTTTACGGCCTGCATCAGGTACGCGCCAGCCATGAGAAAGATGATGAGCAGGAGATCCTTTATACCACTGCGGTTCCGGTCGATCAGCAGGCGCTGGACATGCAGTCTAACCAGCGCGTGACGCTGGAAGCAGGAGACTACGTGCAGTTCAGCTATGAAGGGCCGCGCGTCGCACTGCAGGAGTTTATCCTGATGCTCTACGGCACCTGCATGCCGATGCTGGGATTAATCCGCCGTCAGGGCCAGGATATTGAGCGCTTCTATACCCACGGCGGCAAAAAACGCAGCGAACCGCCGGCCGATATCCGCTGCGAATACCTGATCCCGATCCGCCCGCAGCCCGTTAATTAATCGCCCAAGAAGCCTGCAGGGGCGCATTAATGGCGTCATCATATTCCGTACGCGCATCAACCCGGGCGCCATTAATGGCGCCCCTACGGGGAATGTGGGGGGCGCATTAATGCGCCCCTGGCCGCGGTAAAAACATCATCACGTTCCGCATGCGCATTAACCCGGGCGCCATTGATGGCGTCATCACGTTCCGCACGCGCATCAACCCGGGCGCCATTGATGGCGTCATCACGTTCCGCACGCGCATTAACCCGGGCGCCATTAATGGCGCCCCTACATTTTCCGTAGGGGGCGCATTAATGCGCCCCTGGCAGCTCATCCAGTGCCGGAGCGTCAAGATGCGAGACATCACCGGCGGTCTCTACGATCCAGCCAGAGGCCAGCCAGGCGCTCTGCTGATGATCCACGCGTGAAATTGAGCAGTTGCGCAGGCGCAGCCGGCGTTCCGCGTGCGCCGGTAACCCCAGAATGGTACTGACCAGCGCACCCAGCGCCATACCGTGGCTGACCAGCAGCGGCCGGCTGCCAGCTGGCAGATCGAGGCAGGCATTCAGCGCATCGTGCATGCGTGCCGCCAGCTCGCTCATTGACTCACCGCCAGGAATGCGCCCCGCTTCTGTGCCATCCACCAGCGCCTTGCGCCAGCGCTCTTCTTCGGCCGTCAGGCCATCAAGCGGACGCTGCTCCAGACAGCCCATATTGAGCTCGCGCAGACGTGCATCCAGCGTAACCGGGCAGCCGCAGGCGTCAGCAATAATTTCTGCCGTACGCCGGGTGCGACCTAAATCGCTGGCGATGACGTGCGTAATGCCCAGCGTTTTCACCCGCTCACCGACCTGACGTGCCTGCTGTTCACCTTTATCCGTCAGAGCACTGTCGGACTGCCCCTGAATGCGTCGGGCCGCATTCCAAACCGTTTCACCGTGACGAACAAGATAGACCTGTAACATGCGTGATTTCCGTTATACTGCGACAAATTTGCCTTGAGGGTTCAACCCATTATGTACCATGTTGTCGCAGCCACCACCAATCCGGCAAAAATTCGCGCGGTTGCGCAGGCGTTCAGCGACGTTTTCGGTGAGGGATCCTGCCATATTCGCGGGGTAGCGGTCGAGAGCGGCGTGGCGGCTCAGCCGCTCAGCGATGCGGAAACGCGTTGCGGCGCACGTCAGCGCGTAGTTAATGCCCGTGCGGCCGCGCCAGAGGCGGATTTTTGGGTGGCTATTGAGGCGGGCATTGAGGGCGACTGCGCGTTTGCATGGATGGTGGTGGAAAATACACAGCAGCGCGGTGAATCACGCTCTGCCAGTTTTACGCTGCCGTCGGTTGTACTGGCAGGGTTAGCAGCCGGGCGCGAGCTGGGCGAGGAGATGGCACGCCTGACTGGCGTAGAGAATATCAAACACAAGGGCGGCGCGATCGGCGCCTTTACGCAGGGCCTGCTGACCCGCTCCAGCGTCTATCATCACGCGCTGATCCTCGCACTCTGCCCGTTTACTCATCCGCTTTATCAGCAGTAATTAGCCGGGCTTCCAGCCAGCGTCTGAGTTCAGGCGGCGCTTCTTTCAGGCTGTTGGAGCCTCGCGTTATCGTTGCGATGCCCACGCCCAGCTCGTTTTTCAGCTCACGCTGGCTGATATCGCCGTTGATTAACGCTTCAATGATGCGCAGCCGCGTACCGAACGATTCACGTTCGTCGGGCGTCATCATCAGCTGCAGCATCGGCAGTGCCAGGTCATCAGCAAATGCGTGCTGCATCAGGTCGATAAAACTCAGCCAGTGATCGTCAGCGGACTGTTCAGAAAGGGATGAAGGCATAGCGGCTTCCGTACTCATTAACGAGTACGGAAGCATAACACACTCAGTAACGCTGATTCCACTCGCTGTCGCTGAGAATCTTGTCAGGTTTACCCAGGAAGTAACGATAATAGGCGTCATACGCCAGCACGTTCTTCACGTAACCCCGCGTTTCAGAGAACGGAATCGTTTCAATAAAGGCCACGGCATCCAGTTTGCCTCCGCTATTGTTGCGCCAGCTGCGCACCCGTCCCGGGCCGGCATTATAAGCGGCAGAGGAGAAGATGCGGTTCTGCCCGAACTGCTGATAAACATACTCCAGATACTGCGTGCCAATCTGGATATTGGTTTGAGGATCAAGCAGCTGGCTGCTGTTCACGTAGCCGGGAATATTGTACATCTTCACGGTATGCGCGGCCGTGGCTGGCATCACCTGCATTAATCCGCTGGCCCCGACCGGGGAGCGCGCTTTCGGGTTCCATGCGCTCTCCTGACGCGAGATCGCCATGGCGTAGCTCGGATCGATCGCCTTATCGCCGGTATATTGCTGATACAGATTGCGCCACGCCAGCGGGAAACGCTCTTTCAGGCTATCCCACATTTTTGCACTGATCGTGGCCTGCACGCTCAGATCCCACCAGTCCTGCTGGTTTGCGTAGTGCGCCAGCATCTGCTGCTGCGTGCGGGTTTTACTGACAATCAGGTTTGCCCACTCGCTGCGCGCGAGGTTATCCATGCCCCAGTACATCAGCTCACGTACGCGCGCCATCTCCGGCCCCTGCACGATGCTGTTGTCCGCAGCCGGCGCGTCATCAATTTTCAGCGGATAGTCGGTGCCAAGACGCTGCGCCGCGACCATCGGGTAGAAGCCGCGCTGCTGCATCAGCTTACGCAGGATCTCGTCCGCCTCCTCTTTACGTCCCTGCGCTATCAGCAAATCGGCCTGCCAGTACTGCCACTCATCTTTTTCTTTCGCTTCCGGCGGCAGTCGCGCAATCCAGGTGTTCAGGCCGCGGCGGTCGTTTTCGCTCAGCGCAAGGCGCACGCGACGCTCCATAAGCGCGGTGGATTCACTGTTCATCACGACGGCATCACGCCAGCGCGCCTGCTCTGAGGTCAGGTCGGCTCCCATCATGCGCCATACCACAGCCTCTTTCAGATCCTGTTCTTCTGCCTGACTCATCTTCTGCGCGTTGACCAGCTGCGGGATCATCATGCGCGCGTTATCCATATCTTCGCGCGCCACGCGCGCAAAGGCGTAGCTGGTGGCCATGCGGGTAAAGTCGGTCGGCCCCAGCGTGGCGGCAAAGGTCGTTACGGTCTGCGGGTTCTGCTGCAGGGCCAGCAGTGCGCTGGCGGTGGTCTGATAATCTGCCGGCAGCATTTTCGCCAGGTAGTTCACCAGGCTGTCGTTGCCCGCCTTCATTGCCAGCCGGATGCGCTCCAGAATGGTAATCGGCGAGAGCTGGCCTGACGCCTGCCAGACCGAGAAGAGCCGGTCACAGTCGGCGGGCAGTGCCGATCCGCGCAGCCAGATGCTTTTCGCACCGGCAAACGCCGTTTGCTGCTGGCCGGTGGCCCATTTAGCGTAATACCAGTTGCAGCGCGCCTGCACCGGCTTTGGCTCATCCGGACTAAAACTCAGGATCCCCTGCCAGTCCTGCCGGTGCGCCAGTACATTCACAAACCGCGTCTGCAGCGATTTTGCCGGCGGCAGCGTCGGATACTGCTGAATAAAGTTTTTGATCGCCAGCCCCGCTTCCTGATCGAGATCCTGCGCCAGCAGGCGATATTGCAGATAGGGATAGAGCGGATAATCCTGCAGCGTCGGCATCAGCTGCTCAACCTGGTCCATCTGTTTGTTATCCCAGGCCTGCTTGATCTGCGCATAGCGCTGTCGTTGCTGATCCAGCGAGTCGGCCCATACGCTGCCTGCCGTGCTGACCAGACACATCCCTATCATCCAGTTACGCCACTTCTCCACTCCGCTCTCCTCTCTGCTTCGGTCCAGCGTATGCCGGACTCCCTTCATGCTAACCAGGGCTTTCATCTCTCGCCACGTTCTTAACAAAATTTACCTGGTGAGTATGTTCATGCCACCCTAAGCCGCTTGTGCACCTGCAACGCAGTTTACGCCACCGCGCCTTTAAGGCTACTATTAGCCACCCGCTGCTGACGGCGCCGCAACCGCCTGAAACCTGTCAGGATTGTCTCGCTCAGAGGCTAAATGGCAAACCGCATCCGCTGCTCTGCGGCAGAACACCACTTTTACCGAGATGCTTATGGAAACCCGGCGCGACGAACGACTCAATAAGCTGGCCCAGGCCCTGAAACGCACCGATAAGCTGCATCTGAAAGAGGCGGCGCAGCTGCTGGGCGTCTCTGAAATGACCATCCGCCGCGATCTCAGCGAACCCGCCTCGCAGGTGGTACTGCTCGGTGGCTATGTGGTCAGCGATCCAAAAAGTCATGTCGGGCACTATTTTGTCTCCGATCAGCACGGGCATAACGCCGCACGTAAACGTCGGCTGGCGCAGGCCGCCGCCGCGCTGATTCGTGAAAATGATACGGTGTTTTTTGACTGCGGAACCACGCTGCCCTACGTCATCGATGCTATTCCGGACACCCTTCCCTTTACGGCTATCTGCTGCGCGATGAACACCTTTCTGGCGCTGAAAGAGAAGCCCGCCTGCAGCGTGATCCTCAGCGGCGGCGAGTTTCACGCTGACAATGCGGTGTTCACGCCAGTCGGCAACCACTCCATTCTTGATGACCTCTGCCCGGCGCTGGCGTTTATCTCAGCAGCCGGCGTGGATCTGCAGCAGGGGGCAACCTGCTACAACCTGAATGAGCTGGCGATGAAGCATCACGCCATGCTGCGCGCGCGCGAACGGGTACTGGTGGCAGACAGCAGCAAATATGGCAAGGTGCTGCCCGCGCGTATCAGCGCACTGCACCGGTTTGAGCGGCTGGTCAGCGACAGCGCTCCTGACGACGCGCTCAGTGCGTGGCTGACAGAGCAGGCGATTACGCTGCATCTGCCCTGATCGCCGTCAGCGCGTACAATTACGCAGCAGTGCGCCTGACATCACGCCTGTCACGCAAGTTTCACCGTGGCGCGGCTGTGATTAGGCCGTGAAAAAAGCTAAACTTCAGCATCTGACGTTCCACTATTTACAGACCAAGAGGCTCATCACAACGTGGCTCAATTCGTCTATAGCATGCATCGCGTCGGCAAAGTGGTACCGCCGAAGCGTCACATTCTGAAGAATATCTCTCTCAGCTTTTTCCCGGGCGCCAAAATCGGCGTTCTCGGCCTGAACGGCGCGGGTAAATCAACCCTGCTGCGTATCATGGCCGGTATCGATAAAGATATCGAAGGGGAAGCACGCCCGCAGCCGGGCATTAAAGTGGGCTATCTGCCACAGGAGCCACAGCTCAACCCGGAACACACCGTGCGTGAATCGGTTGAAGAAGCGGTGGCAGAAGTTGCTGGCGCCCTGAAGCGTCTGGATGAAGTCTATGCGCTTTACGCCGATCCCGATGCGGACTTTGACAAGCTGGCTGCCGAACAGGGTCGTCTGGAAGAAGTGATCCAGGCGCACGATGGCCACAATCTGGAAACCCAGCTCAACCGTGCCGCCGACGCCATGCGTCTGCCGGAGTGGGATGCCAAAATCGGCAACCTGTCGGGTGGTGAGCGCCGTCGCGTGGCGCTGTGCCGTCTGCTGCTGGAAAAGCCGGACATGCTGCTGCTTGATGAACCGACCAACCACCTGGATGCGGAATCTGTCGCCTGGCTGGAACGCTTCCTGCACGACTTTGAAGGCACCGTGGTGGCGATCACCCACGACCGTTACTTCCTCGATAACGTAGCGGGCTGGATCCTGGAGCTGGACCGCGGTGAAGGTATTCCGTGGGAAGGCAACTACTCCTCCTGGCTGGAGCAGAAAGATCAGCGTCTGGCGCAGGAAGCGTCACAGGAAGCTGCACGCCGCAAATCCATTGAAAAAGAGCTGGAGTGGGTTCGCCAGGGTGCGAAAGGCCGTCAGTCTAAAGGCAAGGCGCGTCTGGCTCGCTTTGAAGAGCTGAACAACAGCGATTATCAGAAGCGTAATGAAACCAACGAACTCTTTATTCCGCCTGGCGCACGCCTCGGCGATAAAGTGCTGGAAGTGAAAAACCTCAGCAAATCGTATGGCGACCGCGTCCTGATTGACGATCTGTCATTCTCGCTGCCAAAAGGCGCGATTGTCGGGATTATCGGGCCGAACGGCGCGGGTAAATCGACACTGTTCCGTATGATGTCGGGTCAGGAACAACCTGATTCCGGCAGCATCGAGCTGGGCGAAACCGTGAAGCTGGCGTCGGTCGATCAGTTCCGTGACGCGATGGATAACACCAAAACGGTATGGGAAGAAGTCTCTGGCGGTCAGGACATTATGCGTATCGGTACCACCGAGATGCCAAGCCGTGCCTATGTCGGACGCTTTAACTTCAAAGGCACCGATCAGGGCAAACGCGTGGGCGAACTCTCCGGCGGTGAGCGCGGACGTCTGCACCTGGCGAAACTGCTTCAGGTAGGCGGTAACCTGCTGCTGCTGGATGAACCGACCAACGACCTCGACATCGAAACCCTGCGCGCGCTGGAGAATGCCCTGCTGGAGTTCCCGGGCTGCGCGATGGTGATCTCGCATGACCGCTGGTTCCTGGACCGTATTGCCACCCACATCATCGATTACCAGGATGAGGGCAAGGTTGAGTTCTTTGAAGGTAACTTTACCGAATACGAAGAGTATAAGAAACGCACCCTCGGCGCGGATGCGCTGGAGCCGAAGCGTATCAAATACAAGCGTATGGCGAAGTAATCTGCTGATAAAAAAGGCGCCTCCGGGCGCCTTTTTTTATTTGTGCTCAGGCGCTAATTGCCCAGCCGCTCTTTTACCAGCTCCACACAGCGCAGGAAGCGCGCATCGTAGTTGTCCTCCTGCACGTGCACAAACTCAACGTTATTTTCCCGCAGCATGGTCACCAGAATGGACTGAAACTCACGCCGGTCCACTGAGCTGCCGAGGCTGCGCAGGCCGTCCGCCACCCACGGCACGTTGTTCTCCAGCAGGATCACCAGGTCAAACCGGTACTCATCGATCAGCGCCTGTACAAAGGGGTGTTCGCGCCCTTCATACTTCAGACAGAACGCCTGAGTGGTAATAAAGTCGGTATCGATAAAGGCGACTTTATTCGCATATTTCACGGCAAAATCGATGTACTGCGCCTGACCCAGCGCAATTTTATCGTAGTCCGAGTACTGCAGCGCCATTTCATCACCGCCCAGGTGCGAAAAGACGTAGTCGCGGCCATACTCCCAGGCGCTGGTGGTGTTGAAGATGTTCGCCAGCTTGTTGACCAGCGTGGATTTGCCGCTCGACTCGCCGCCCAGGACCGCCACGGTGCGCACAAAGAAAGGCTTCACTTCCGTCGGAATATATTCCCAGTAGCGAAACGGATCCTGACGGATCTGGCTGCCGCTGATGCTCATAAACGATCGGTGTGGATCGATGACCCGCGCCGGGATCCCCAGATACTGCTGATACATCGGCGCATCCGGCTCTTCGCTGGTATAGACGCAGTCGGGCACAATCCCCTGCTCTGCCAGAAACGCACTGACGCCTGCGCTCCAGACATCCCAGCCGTGCGGATAGGGTTCGATCCCCTCTTCGTTGAACGAGTGAATACGAATGTTTTTCTGGTATTTGAATGTCTGCAGGAGCCAGCGCAGCCGATCGCTGACGGTGGGCTGCTGCGACATGGCGCTGCTCTCAAACAGCGCGCGATCGCGCGGCTCGTCGTGGCCCATAATAATATGCAGCTCATCCACCTGACTGCAGGCGCGCTGAATCAGATAGATATGACCGGTGTGCAGCGGATAGAACTTGCCAAATACCACGCCTACGGTTTTTTCACGACGCGGAAACTCCAGCCCGAGAAAGTGATGCAGCGCCGCCAGTTTCTGCGCGCCGGGGCTTTTTATTTTCGCGTTAAGCAGCTGGCTCAGGTAGCCTTTGGTCATTCCGCTGGCGTCAGCCACCTGCTGCAGCGTATGGCCCTGCTGGCGAATCGCGGTCTTCAGATAGTCAAATGCTGACACTCAGTGTCTCCTGCGTGCAATAAAGGATGATGCGGCCCTGGCTGCGTGCATCGTCTGAACCAGGGGCGCATTAATGCGCCCCCTACATATCGCCAGGGTGGCATTTATGCCGCCCCTGCAAAATTATGCGCATCCTCAAACGTAGGGGGCGGCATTTATGCCGCCTCTGCAAAATTATGCGCATCCTCAAACGCAGAGGCGGCATTTATGCCGCCCTGGAAAGTTATGCGCATCCTCAAACGTAGGGGCGGCATTTATGCCGCCCTGGAAAGTTATGCGCATCCTCAAACACAGGGGCGGCATTTATGCCGCTCTGGCGAAATTACAGCTCATCCAGAATGGCCAGCGCATCCGCCAGCTTCTTCGCGCTGTAAACCTTCATGCCATCAATCGTTTTCTTCGGCGCGTTGCCGGCCGGCACAATGGCGCGCTTAAAGCCGTGCTTCGCGGCTTCAGAGATGCGCTCCTGACCACTCGGTACCGGCCGGATCTCGCCCGCCAGCCCGACTTCACCAAAGATCACCACATCCTGCGGCAGAGGGCGATCGCGCAGACTGGAGACCATCGCCAGCAGCAGCGCCAGATCGGCGCTGGTTTCCGTGACTTTGACGCCACCTACCACGTTAACAAACACATCCTGATCTGCCATCTGCAGGCCGCCGTGACGATGCAGTACCGCCAGTAAAATCGCCAGACGGTTCTGCTCCAGCCCCACAGCAACACGGCGCGGATTGCCCATCATCGAGTGATCCACCAGCGCCTGGATCTCAACCAGCAGCGGCCGGGTGCCTTCCCAGACCACCATCACCGAACTGCCTGACGTGATCTCATCGCCGCGTGACAGGAAGATAGCCGAGGGATTGCTGACCTCACGCATCCCCTGCTCCGTCATGGCAAAGACGCCCAGCTCATTCACCGCACCAAAGCGGTTTTTATGGCTGCGCAGCGTGCGAAAGCGCGAGTCGGCGTCGCCATCCAGCAGTACCGAGCAGTCGATACAGTGCTCCAGCACTTTCGGACCCGCCAGCGAACCATCTTTGGTCACGTGGCCAACCATGATAATCGCCACGCCGCGCGTTTTGGCAAAGCGCGTCAGATAGGCGGCGGTTTCCCGCACCTGCGCCACGCTGCCGGGTGAAGACTGAATATCCGCCATGTGCATCACCTGGATAGAGTCGATAACCATCAGCTTCGGCTCTTCCTGCTCGGCAATCAGGCAGATCTGCTCAATACTGGTTTCGGACAGCATATTCAGGTTGTCCGTGGGCAGTCCCAGCCGGTGCGCGCGCATCGCCACCTGCTGCAGCGACTCCTCGCCGGTGACGTAGAGCGTCTTCATGCTCTCTGCCAGCTTGCACATCACCTGCAGCAGCAGCGTCGATTTACCGGCACCGGGGCTGCCGCCAATCAGGATAGCGCTGCCCGGTACCACTCCGCCGCCCAGAACGCGGTCAAACTCTTTAAACGTGGTGGTGAAGCGCGGCAGCGCCTCAAGGCTGATCTCCGAGAGCTTCTGCACCCGGCTGCTGCCGGCGTTACCTGCATAGCCGCTCAGGCGCTCATTGCGCGCAGCGGCAGGCGAGGCAGCAATACGCACCTCGGTAATGGTATTCCAGGCGTGGCAGGCGCTGCATTGCCCCTGCCAGCGCGGATAGTCTGCGCCACATTCGTTGCACACGAAGGCGCGTTTTGCCGCTTTGGCCAAATCAGTTCCTCAGTTAACGCTCTTCATGAATCAGGCTGCCGGTCAGGATGCAGAACACCCCCATCAGGTCAGCGTGACGGATAGTGACTTCCGTCTGCTCATTCACTTTTGGTTTAGCATGATAGGCGATACCCAGCGCCGCGCGTTTAATCATCGGCAGATCGTTGGCGCCGTCGCCAATCGCTACCGTCTGCTGCGGCGCGATGTCAAAACGTTGTGCCAGCTGATGCAGGGTATCCGCTTTATATTGTGCATCGACAATCTGTCCAATGACTTCGCCGGTAAGCTTGCCGTCGCGCATCTCCAGCTCATTGGCGACGGCAGCGGCCAGATGCAAGGTCTGACGCAGGTGATCCGCATAAAAGGTAAAACCGCCGGATGCAATCGCGACCTGCCAGCCCAGCGCCTGCAGCTTATGTACCAGCGTGGTCAGCCCTGGCATCAGCGGCAGTGCGTCGCGCACCTGTTTAAGGATAGCCGCATCGGCGCCAGCCAGCTGCGCCACGCGCTCACGCAGGCTGGCTTTGAAGTCGAGTTCGCCACGCATCGCCCGTTCGGTGACCTCAGCCACCTGCTCACCACAGCCCGCCAGTCTGGCGATCTCATCAATGCATTCGATCTGGATCGCCGTTGAGTCCATATCCATCACCAGCAGCCCCGGCGTTTTAAGGTGCGGGATTTTACCCAGCGGTGCCACGTCGAATCCGGCATCATGCGCCAGCCGGGTGGCACGCGGCGTCAGCGAGCCAGCCAGCCGGATCACCTGGTACTCGTCAACGTTCCACGCGCTGACAATCACCATGGCAGCGCCCAGCTGATGCTGGTAATCGGTCAGCTGCTGTTTATCGAGTCCGCGCCCATACAGCAGCCAGCCTGTGCGGCCGGCACGGTAGTCCAGCGGCATAACTTCATCACCGCTCAGGGAGAGGGGTAAACCCGGCCAGAGTGAGACATCGGCGGGCAGATCGCACCAGGTAAGACGATTTGGCATTACAGCTCCTGTAGGGACAACAAAACCACGCAAGAGGCTACCTTGTCTGCGCGGGTTCTGGCAACATAATTGCCAGCCTTTCTGCTGCTATGTCACATGGGTTTCTGATGGTTAAAACTGCACTGAAATTTCGCCTGCATCGCACGGTGATTGTTCTTATCTCTCTGGCGTTGCTGGTGGTGCTGATGCAGGGCGCCTCATGGTTCAGCCTGGGTCATCAGATGGCGCGCTCTGAGCAGGTTGAAGAGCTGGCTCATACCCTCACCCGGCAGGTGGCGTTCAGCCTGAAGCCCCTGATGGATAACAGCGATGACAACCGTACGCAGATTGCCGCCATACTCGATCAGATGACGGATAACAGCCGCATCCTTGATGCCTCTGTCTATGCCGATGATGGCAGTCTGGTGGCACACAGCGGCGAAACCATTAACGTACGCGACCGTCTGGCGCTGGATGGCAAACGTGCCGGCAGCTACTTCAATCATCAGATTGTGCAGCCGCTGGAAGGCAAAGAGGGGCCGCAGGGTTTCCTGCGCGTGACGCTGGATACGCACGTGCTGGTCACCGAATCCCGTCAGGTAGACAACACCACCAATATTCTGCGCCTGATGATGCTGCTGGCGCTGGCGATTGGCATTATCCTGACCCGCACCCTGCTGCGCGACCGCCGCACCCGCTGGCAGCAGTCGCCCTTCCTGCTCACTGCCAGCCGCGAGGTGAAAGAGGATAAAGAGGAAGGGTCAGCAGAAACGATCGACACAGAAGAAAAGAAAAAATAAGCGCCGGCCTGGCCCGATACCGCTTTTATTTTACAGGCCTGACAACGCCAGGCCGCTGTTTCTGCCTGGCTTGCTGTTTTTTACACGCTTTCGCTCTGCTAAGCGGTAAGAATGGCCTGAAGCTGGGCGAGATTGTTGACCTGGAAATCAGGGGTAATATCCGCAGGCAACGGGCGCGTGCCGTGATCGATCCAGCAGGTCTTCAGACCCGCATTCATCCCCCCGAGAATATCAGACTCGGGCGTATCACCGACCATCAGTACGCGCTGCGGCGCCGGATTGCCGAGCAAGGCCAGCGTGTGGGCAAAGATCTTCGCGTCCGGCTTGGGCACGCCAACCTGCTCTGAAATCACCAGCGCATCGAACATATCGTGAAAGCCCGTGCGTTCCAGTCGCGCCTGCTGCAGGGCCGTAAAGCCGTTGGTGACAATCGCCATTTTGACGTGGCCTTTAAGGCTCTTCAGCAGTTCAGGCGCGCCTTCCAGCGGCAGGCAGATTTCTGCCATAGCATTAAGGAAATCGCTGTTTAAGATGTCCGGCTCTACGCTGAGTTTCTCTCCCCAGAGCGTAAAGCGCTGCGTCTGCAGCTGTGCGGCAGTGATGGTGCCGTTCTGGTAATCCACCCACAAAGGCTTATTGATCGCCTGATAATCGGCGTAATCGCGATCGCTGAACTGCACATCGTAGCGGGTAAACATGCGCTGCAGCCCGGCAAAGGCGTCAAAATGAAATAGCGTATCATCAGCATCAAACAGGATGCAGTCCCAGTCGTTTAACATGGTACTCCTTAATCAGCGGTCAAAGTGTCAGCGCCATAATGACGGCGTCTTCCCGTCCGCCTGCGGTGGGATAGTAATTGGGGCGTACGCTGACCTGATGAAAATCCAGCTGCTCATACAGAGCAATCGCCGCGCGGTTTGACGCGCGAACTTCCAGCCAGAGGGTCAGGACATCACGCTGCTCCAGTTCGCCGATCAGCCTCTGTAATAGCTGACGCGCATACCCGCGACGCTGAAAGTCAGGATCAACGGCGATGTTAAACAGCGACGCCTCATCCAGCACAACCTGCGTAATAGCAAAGCCGGCAAGGCGTCCGTCACTGCGCAGCCCGAAATTGAGAAAACGTTCACCCTGATTGCTGGCGAAGGTCTGTTCGCTCCAGGGAAAAGCGTGCGCCCGGCGTTCAATGGCGAGCAGCTGCGGCCGATCGTCAGGCGTGATGAGCGAGATAGTGGTCATGGTTACACATCTGTTGCCACAGCGCGCGCCTGGCTGCGCCGCTGCTAATCAGTTCATTAAGGACGGCGCTGGTGAACACCACACCGTTAAAGCTGTGCCCGCTCTCCACGCCCAGCAGCCAGCCGGGACAGGCTACCTGCTCTGGCAGCATCGGCAGCTGCTCCGGCGTCAGCGTCATCACCTGCGCAGGCGGAATATCCAGCGCCCGCAGCACGTCCCGTATCAAAGGCTCATCCAGTGCCGGCGGATGTTCCGCTACCAGCAGCAGGCGCGTATCGGGTGCCAGCCTGACGGCGATTTCCCCTTGCAGCACGCGCGGACGCCGCAGCTGATACTGCGTGATCCCCATCTGCTGCAGAAGCCAGTCGCGTCTTGTACTCATGCTGTTTTCCGCTATGCCGTAAGTAATGCGCGCTATGCTAGCAAACCCGTCGAACATGCGCCAACAAAGCACTATAATCCCCGCTCTGATTTAACAGGAGCGTTCCATGTCTGCTTTTACCCCGGCCAGTGAAGTTATTCTGCGCCACAGTGATGAATTTACCACCCGCCACGTGCTGTTTGCGGGTGACCTGCAGGATGACCTGCCCGCCCAGCTGGAAACCGCGCTCAGCCGCGTTCATACCCAGCAGTATCATCACTGGCAGAACCTGAGCCACCGGCTGGGCGATCGCGCCGTATACAGCCTCGTGGCCAGTGCGGCTGATGTGACAGACTGCACCACCCTGATTTACTTCTGGCCAAAAAATAAGCCGGAAGCGCAGTTCCAGCTGCAAAATCTGCTCGCGTTGCTGCCTGTGGGCAGCGATATCTTTGTGGTGGGCGAAAACCGCAGCGGTGTGCGCAGCGCCGAAGGCATGCTGGAGCAGTGGGTGACGCTGGAGAAAATTGACAGCGCGCGTCGCTGCGGCCTCTATCATGGTCAGCTGACGCAGCAGCCTGAGTTTGATGCCAGCCAGTTTGGCAACACCTACCTGCTGGATGGGATGACGATCCATACGCTGCCAGGCGTATTCAGCCGCGATGGTCTGGATATTGGCAGCGATCTGCTGCTGTCGACGCTGACGCCGCATACCAAAGGAAAAGTGCTGGATCTCGGATGCGGCAGCGGTGTCTTAGCGACCGCGCTGGCGCAGCACTCGCCGAAGGTGCGTTTGTGGCTGTGTGATGTGCACGCTGCTGCCATTGAGGCGAGTAAAGCCACGCTGGCGGCAAACGGGCTGGAAGGCGAGGTGTTTGCCAGCAACGTTTTTAGCGACGTGACCGGACGCTTCGATCTGATTATCTCCAACCCGCCGTTCCATGACGGCATGCAGACCAGCCTTGATGCGGCACACAGCCTTATTCGCGGCGCGGTGAAGCATCTCAACAGCGGCGGCGAACTGCGTATTGTGGCGAATGCTTTCCTGCCTTATCCGCAGATACTTGATGAGACCTTCGGCAGCCATGAAGTGCTGGCGCAAACCGGCCGCTTTAAGGTTTATCGTGCGGTATATGGCCGTGGCGCGCGCGGACGCTAAGCGCCTGATACGGCGATAAAGCGTTGCTTTTTCCAGCAGTCGGTTTATCGCCGTAAAATATCTGTTGACGCATTGCGTAAAACCTCTAGAATGCGCCTCCGTGGTTAGCAATACTGTAAAGTGTTGCCAGGTATGCGAAGGTGGCGGAATTGGTAGACGCGCTAGCTTCAGGTGTTAGTGTCCTAACGGACGTGAGGGTTCAAGTCCCTCTCTTCGCACCAATAATCACAGAGTTTATATCGCGTGCACTGCGCGAAGGTGGCGGAATTGGTAGACGCGCTAGCTTCAGGTGTTAGTGTTCTTACGGACGTGAGGGTTCAAGTCCCTCTCTTCGCACCATGCGGTGATATAAACAGACAACACGATGCGAAGGTGGCGGAATTGGTAGACGCGCTAGCTTCAGGTGTTAGTGTTCTTACGGACGTGAGGGTTCAAGTCCCTCTCTTCGCACCACTGTTGTCACCTCTCCCCCGGCAGTTAATTCCCTGAATCACATTCTTTTGCTTATCACGCGCTGCGTGATGTTGCTGTTTCTGCACGCGGTTAACCCGGATAAAAATTCACTGACGCAGCCGTAATGCCGCCAGCCAGTGCTATGCAGGATGGCAGCAATATGTAGTGCCGCAGTCGCTGATGAAACAGCATGACCAGCGTCAGCAGAAGCATAACGATCATAATTGCCCGCCACTGCGCATACCCGGGTTCCCATAGCGCAAACAGCGGCATCGCGGTACAGGGCAGCAATATCCCCCAGCCGCTATCCAGGCGCTTACCCATTACCCAGCTCACGCCCCATAAGCCACAGGCTGCCAGCATTGCTGCAATCATCATCACACTCCTTAATGATAAGAATTACCATTATCATATGACAATCATTCTCATTCTGCAGCGAATTTTTCACTGCATGACAGAAATACTGGAAAATGCTAAATTGCCGCCGATAACACACCTGATAACAACATGAAACGTGCTGACTATCCGTATAGCAGAATTTACTCTGCAGGGTAGCGCTTTGATATTTCAGGGCTGTCACGGGTAATAACAATGAAATTAAACGCTTACGATGACCTGAAACACAGCAAATATCGGCTTTCACTGATGCTGTTTTTATTTCTTAATATCGCCGTTTCACTCTTTTGTCTGCTGCCCTGCCTGAACGTTCAGATACCGGTATTTACCCTGCCCGCGGTGCTGGTCGCCGGTTTCAGTACAACGCTGCTGCTGCTTTGCCTGATCGTGCCCGGCCTGCGCTTTTCCGTATTAACGCCGGTTGCGCTGCTGCTGGGGCTGCTATGGGCATGGCATATTGATCAGAAATATCATCTGATCTCTGCGTTTGAGAGCAGCTATTTAATTATCAGTTTACTTAGCGTCTTTTTTATCAGCGCTATTGCTCTGAGCGATTATTTAACTGCCTTTTGCCTGCATATTACACCGCCGGTGCTGACCGTCCTGCTGCTGGATAACGGACAGCATCTGATGACCATTCTGTTTACTATCACGCTGCCGCTAATTGGCTTTTCCCTGCTTCACCTGATGCGCCGGCGTTTTGATCATTTCACCCGCCAGCTGATCGGCCAGCTGTATGAAGAGAAACAGAGCTTCAGCGCGCTCAGCATGCTCGACCCGCTGACCGGTCTCTATAACCGGCGGGGGCTGCAAAACCGGCTGGAAACAATTCTGGAGAACCATGCCGGCAGCCACTTTATCCTGCTGCTGGATATCGACCATTTCAAAGCCTATAACGACAATTACGGACATGCGATGGGCGACCAGGCGCTGAAACGGGTTTCGGCCGCGATCCGGGACGCCGTACGCTCGCGCGATGTGGTCACCCGCTATGGCGGCGAGGAGTTTCTGGTACTGCTGACAAATGTCAATGCGTCGATAGCCCTGAAACTCGCCGAGCGTATCCGGCAATCGGTGCTGGAACTGGAAATCCCCCATCGCTCCAATACCGCGGTAGCTACTCACGTTACCGTCAGCACCGGTATTGCTCCGATGGCAGCGCACGATTTCGACCGCGCCGTCGCCAATGCCGACCGCGCGCTGTATGTGGCTAAAAACCAGGGGCGTAATACCATCCTGGCCTGGGAGACGCTGCCGGCACGCCGGCAGGCAATCAGCGAACCGTACTAAGGTGATGAATATAACGCTATAGCAATCTTATGCTGCTGCTATCTTGCTCACTCAATCAGGAACGATTATCATTTGTTTTTCGTTTCCCGTTATCATTCAGGATTGGCATGGCTACGATTACGCGTCAGGCGCACCGCTTCAGTGAGCAGTCCCCGATCTTCATGCAGCGCGATCGCACGCTGGTACGTGCGCTGCAGGAGCTGATACGTGAGCAGTGCAGCGACCGTCAGGCGTATGTCAGACTGGGAGAACCTGCGCCCGAAGGCGCTTTGACGCTGGCTGAATGGTCGACACCCGGGCACTATCAGCGGCTGATGCAGCGCTACGGTGACTATCTCTATCACAGTCATCCTGATACGCCACGGGAGGCGAAGCCGCTGCAGTCACTCTGGGCGCAGTGGTATTTCGGCCTGCTGGTGCCCACGCTGATGATAGCGCTGCTGCATGAACCGCGTGCGCTGAGCTGCTCGCCTGAACATATTCGCGCTGAGTTTCACGAAAACGGGCATCCCGCCGCCTTCTGGCTGGATGTGCAGGAGGATGAGCCCGCGCGCTTTCTCTCTGCTCCGCAGCGCATGGCGCGCCTGATCCAGACCTGCCTGCAGCCCGCCGTGGAAGGCATGACGCAGCACGGCGACATTAACGCGCGCCTTATCTGGAATAACATGGGGTATCTGATCTACTGGTTTCTGGGTGAACTCCGGGCGCAGCTGCCTGCCGCGCTGATCGACCAGCTGGAAGAGATGCTGTTTTTCACGCCGTCGCTGCCGGACGGCAGCGATAACCCGCTTTATCGCACCATGATCGTACGCCACGGCACGATGGAGCGGCGCAGCTGCTGCCAGCGTTACCGGATCCCTGACGTCGATCGCTGCGGTAACTGTACACTGAAAGCGCAATAAGCACGCGTGCGCCGTAAATTCTCCTTTTCTCTCGTTTACACTTTTTTCGCCTTATGGCAGCGTTCAGGTTCAGTTTTTACCGGAGAACACCATGAGCCTGGAGTCGGTACAGCAGTTCTTTGCTGAGCATGCGCCGGATATCGAAATTATTGAAACGCCTGAAAGCACGGCCACCGTGGCGCTGGCAGCACGCGTTCACGGCGTCTTACCAGGACAAATCGCCAAAACGCTGTCGCTGAAAGTAAAAGAGCAGGTCGTGCTGATTGTCACCCGCGGCGATGCGCGTCTGGACAACCGCAAACTGAAAGCCGCACTGGGCGCTAAAGCGCGCATGCTGAGCGTGGATGAAGTGGTGAACTGGACCGGCCATCCGGCAGGTGGGGTCTGCCCTTTTGGCCTGGAAAACCCGCTGACCGTATACTGCGATACCTCTCTGCGCAGCTTTGATGAGGTGCTGCCCGCCGCAGGTTCGGTGCGCAGCGCGGTCCGGATCTCTCCGCTGAGAATGGCGGAGCTGACCCACGCAACCTGGGTCGACGTCTGCGAAGTGCTGTGAGAGCGCAAAAATTATCGCGCCCTCACTGTCTCATTTCAGAGCCGGTGTGGCAGACGGATAAAGGCCTGTTCAAGCATATCCAGCAGCAGCGCATTATCAACTCGCTGGATAACATGAACCAGCGCGCCGGTCTCTGGCGGAATACCCACGTCGAGGCGCAGCGGCGGACGGTAACGCCAGCTCTTGCCGCGCGTTGCACCGGGACGCAGCTCAATATCCACGAAATAATCCGCCCCTTCCGCCACGCGCTGATTCAGCAGCCAGGCCACTACCAGCGCATCATGGATCCAGCAGCCAGGCAGCTGCCGGGTCCGCATTGAGTAGTCGATCCAGGGTCCCAGCGTCTCCCGGACAAACTGCGTCAGCGGATGCGGCGGTGCCGTAATGCGCGCGAGATCGTCGCGGGTCAGCAGCGTCTGCGTAGTCGCATCCATCGGCACCAGCGTGATGGTGGCGCCGCTGTGCAGTACCTGATGAGCCGCCTCCGGATCGAGGCCAAAATTGGTATCTTTGATGTAGTCATCAAGCGCAAATACGCCGCCCATGATCACAATCTCTGCTACCGCTTCAGCCATCTCCGGATAACGCTGCAGCGCCTGCGCCACGTTAGTCAGCGGCCCGATAGCAACCAGAGTAAACTCTCCCGGATTATCGCAGATTAACTGCCCCATCACGCCGGCAGCGTCATTGCCGTCCGCCGCCATGACGGCGGGCTGACGTACGCCCTGCCACAGCGCAGCCAGCGCCGGGTCGGCCAGATTATCCAGACGCGCCCGCCACGGCAGCGGATCTTCGCGCAGCGCTTGCAGCGCCCCCTGCACTACCGGAATATTCATCCCGAGACGTTTCAGCAAATCTTTTGCCACACGGGCACCCGTCGCGCTGGGCGTGTTACCGGTGACCGTGGTGATCAGTTCCGGCGACAATGCAGGTGATGCCAGCGCCAGCGCGATAGCCAGTCCGTCATCGGTATTTGCCCCTGCGATGCCATTCCCCGGATCGCAATCAATAATTACTCGTTTCATAATGTTTTATCGTTATTGTATTTAAGGCTGCAGGCAGCCACAGGATTCACCGGTTTCGATGTAGTGCGGCAGCTCTGCCATCACTCCCTCATCCGACTGGTTTTTCAGCATAGCAATAGCGCGCTGCGCCAGCTCAGACAGCGGCTGCCGCACCGTGGTCAGCGAAGGCACGTGAAACGCGGCCTGTGTGGTACCGTTAAAGCAGACCAGCGCCACATCCTGCGGCACGCGGATCCCCTGCTCGGCAAACGCACGAATACAGCCAATGGCCTGTCCTTCATTACTGGCAAACAGCGCACGCGGCAGGCGCCCGCTGGCGATCATGCGCTGCGCCGCGTCATAGCCCCCCTGCCGCGAGTAGTCAGCCGGGAAAATCAGGTTTTCATCAACGGGCAGTCCCTGCTCCTGCATCGCATCCCGCCAGCCCTGAATACGATCCTGGGCGTTAAACATTGCCAGCGGACCGCTGATCATCCCCACCTGCTGGTAGCCGTGACTCAGCAGATGCCGGGTTACATCGCAGGCTGCCAGCCGCTCGTTCATGCTCAGCACGCTGACGCCGGGCCGCGGAGCAATGCGATCCAGCATCAGCAGCGGCGTACCGCTGGCCTGTATCACATCAATATAAGGATGACGATCGACGCTGTTGTAAAACAGTCCGTCGATCTGACGGTTAAGCATTCCCTGAATCAGCTCCAGCTCACGCTGACGATCGTCACCGGCGTCGCCCAGCAGCATAATATGGCCGTGGTTAAGCGACTCCTGCAGCAGCACATGCGCCATGGAAGCAACAAACGGGTTAGCAATGTTCGGCACAATCAGACCAAAGGTTTTGGTGGTGCCGGAGGCCAGCGCGCGCGCTACGGCGTTAGGCCGGTAGCCCGTCTGCTTAATGGCAGCCAGCACCCGCTGACGGGTCGCTTCTGCGACCGGGCGCGGCCCGTTATTGATCACATAGCTGACCACGGCTACCGAGGTACCGGCGACGCGGGCGACATCGGTACGGGTTACGTTTCCGCCGGGAGATTTTGCCAAATTAGCCTCAATATAAATGCCGCTGGCCGGATTCACCGGCCAGCGTTATGTCAATGGTCCTGCCTGCGCCTGCGCGTCAGATAGCATCCTCCGGCAGATTAAGGTCACGACCGCGCGTTTCCGGTGCGACAAACGTCGTCAGAAATCCGATAGCGGCCATTGCGCTAAAGTAAACGGCGATCGGCCACCAGTGGCCGGTCCATGAGAGCAGCGCTGCCGCGACCAGCGGTGCAGTGCCGCCAGAAAGAATCGATCCCAGCTCTTTTGCCACCGCCATCTTGGTATAGCGGTGTTTCACGCCAAACATCTCGACGCCCCAGGCCGCCTGCACGCCAAATATCCCCAGCGACGCGAGCGCCATGCCGACAACAATAACCGCAATGATAATCGTCGGATCACGGCTATCCATCAGGCTGAAGGCGGGCCACGCATAGATCATCAGCAGCAGGCAAAAGCCCCGATAGGTAATGCGGCGACCAAAACGATCGGAGAGCCAGCCCGCAAAAGGAATAATCAGAAAGCCCAGCAGCGAGGCGATAAACACCGCGGTGGTCGGTACAGATTTATCCAGCATCAGCACTTTTGCTACGTAACCGACAATAAAGCCCTGAGCCAGATAAGAGGGGCCATTCTCACCAATGCGCAGGCCCACCATAGTCCAGAACGCCCGCGTACGCTGCCAGACGCTGCGGCTGTCTGTTTCAGTGTGTGCCTGAGCCAGCGTTTCACTGCGCTGCGCCTGCAGTTCAGCCTGCTGACGCTCAAACACCGGCGTTTCGCGCAGATGGCGGCGGATCCACAGCGCCACGATGGCGATCAGCACGCTGCTCAGAAAAGGAATACGCCAGCCCCAGGCCAGCAGGCTCTCTTTATCCATCTGGATCACCGCCAGCCAGACCAGAGAGGCGATCAGCGTGCCGCTGTTGGATCCCAGCGCAATCACGGAAGAGACCAGGCCGCGCCGTTCAACCGGTGCATACTCTCCCAGCATCACCGTGCCGCCAGAAAGCTCCGCCCCTGCTCCTAATCCCTGCGTAAAGCGTAGCAGCACCAGACAGGCGGGTGCCCAAAGTCCAATCGTTGCATAAGACGGGATCAGGCCAATCAGTGTGGTAGAGGCACCCATCAGAATAATCGTGCTGATCATCACGACTTTGCGCCCTTTGCGATCGCCAATCCAGCCAAACAGCAGCGCGCCTATCGGGCGGGCAATAAAGCCGACTGACCAGGTAGCAAAACTGGAGAGCAGTGCCATAGCCGGTGTCGCTTCCGGAAAAAAAATGTCGCCAAAGATGATACCCGCCGCCAGACCATACAGGGCAAAGTCGGCATACTCCATCGCCGTACCGAGCCAGCAGGAGAAGGTTGCGCGCCAGAAATCTTTCCGGCCAGCGGCAGTTTGCAGTCGTTCATCGGCCGCGGTGAGGTGTGGTGAGTGCTGTGCAGTGGGATGATGTTCCGTCATAACCCTTTCTCTTAGTGAAGTGAAAACAGTAAACGCCCTTCCATGGGTCTGTTCGCTTGCGCAGACAAGCGGAACGTCCCGGTGACGACGTTCGACAGGCAAATCCTGAAAGATCAGTAAGGAATTCCCTGGTGTTGGAATTCATCTCTCTGCTGCGTTTCGCCGATGTTTAATTCACCGATCGTATTAGCACAGCAAATGTAACCTGGTCATTTCGGGTCTGTAGCCGCGTCTGGCACCGTGAGTTATCACTGGGGAGACAGTCTATCTACGCGCGTAGATAAATCAAGCGGCAAAAACAAAAATTAGTTAGATTATTTTGACTATCCTCCCTGACTGATACCAAAAAAACACCATAATTCAGGCAATTGCATGCGTTTTAATTAAGCAAAAGCCGTATTAAAACGCAGCAATTGATATCCGTAATTTATCAATAGCAGCACACTGCCTGCTATCGCGCCGCCTTTATGCCACCTGCAGATGACACTAAAATGACAGCGGCTGCCTCAGCGCAGCGTAAAATAACTTAACGCCTCACAGCCTGTGCCCGCCTGCGGCGTGGCGATGACCTTTCGCTGCGCCAGATCGATAACGCTTAACGACCCCTCACCCTCATTGGCAATAAGCAGCGTGCGGTTATCTTCACTGAAACAGCCATCGCCGGGCCGGCACCCCACACGAACGGTGCCGGAGGGAGTAAGCAGATCGTCAAACAGCGTAACCAGTGATTCATCACGCCCGATCGCAACCAGTCGTTCACCACTGGCACTGAACCGCACAACATGGCAGGGCTGCTGGTGCCCGGCCAGCGTAATGCGCTGCCGGACCCGGTGGCTCTGCCGATCGATCACGTAAAGCAGCGGTGCGTCGGCGGCGCTGGCAACCAGATAAGGATGTCTGGGCGAGGCAGCAATACCGGCTATCGGACCAGGCAGCAGAATGTTATCAATGACGCGTCCTTCTGCCTCACATAAATCGATTACCGTGATGCTGGCATCCTCTTCATTTTCCGTGAACAGTTTGCGTCCGCTGGGTGAGAGCGTCAGCCGGTGCGCGTGATGCGAAGGCAGCGGTATGGTTTTCTCCACGCGATCGGTGTGCGGATCGATGACCGCGACCGCCGCGCTGTTTTCACAGCAGAGATAGACCTTGCCGTCGCGACCCAGCTGCCCGCTGTGTGGCGACTGCAGTGGCGTAAGGTCGATAAAGCCGCTGATCCGGCGCTGACGCAGATCGATAACAGCAACTTTATGCCCGGGATGTGGGTTAGCGCCGTGCATGCCGCTGCCATAGAGCGGGACATAGGCTTTCTCCAGCGCGGGCAGCATCAGCAGCTCATGCGGGCACGGCGGAAACGCATTCAGCTCCTGCTCAACGGTAAAGCGTTCCGGATGCAGAAACAGCACCCGGTTACCCTGTTTATCAACGGCTATCAGGCCGCGGGCAGATGACTGCATAATCACTCCTTAAACAGAATGCCTGACTAAAGCGTAGCTAAGCTGCATGACGAAGCTAAATTTCGCTCTGATGCCAGGCTAAAATCCAGCAAGGATAATCGTTCATTTCTTGCTGCAATTTTCAGATTGCCGCACCTTACGCAGCCCGCGGGGAATAATCTTAGGATTAATCCTGGTGGGAAAAATTAAACTGTGAAATTCATCACGCTATTATTTTGTTAAATTTTTATTGATAACGGCTGCTTCATTTTCCGCTTTATCTGAAAGAGAAAAAAAGTATTAGCGCAATCGCGAAGAATGTTTTATTAAGCTCAATGTAATACTTTTACACACAGCCCCCGTAAGGAAACATAAGAGCGTCTAAGGCGCCAGCATCAGGGACTCCTTGCCCATAATCACAATAATCAGGTGCATCATGTCAAAAAAACGTCTTCAGCCGGCGCGCGCGCTCTGGCACAACTGGAAAAGAATAGCGTTTACCGGTCAGTCATTACTGCAGAAAAAACAGCATAATGCGCTCTGCGCGCCGGAGTATGATCCCAGCGAAGAGGACAATATCGTGTTACTTTCTGGTGAGAAGACGTTGCCAGATATCCCGAAAAAAGTATGGCTGTACTGGGATACAGAATATTTACCAAAATCGCTGCAGGCGAATATTGCTAAAATACGCCGCGATAATCCTGACCACAGCGTTCACCTGTTAAATAAATATTCTGTAAAAGAAGTCCTGCCCGATTTTATATTTACTTCAGCGCAATTAACGGCACAGCAGAAAAGCGAAGTGATCAGGCTTGAGCTGTTATTACGCTACGGCGGCATCGCTATCGACTGCGCTGCGCTGCTGTTTGAAGATCTGAGCTGGGTACACAGCGCCCATCAGGAACGTCCGATGGATGTGATCGGCTATTATTGCGAACGCTCAACGCTGAATTATCTCGCACCTGTTATTGAGAACTGGTTCCTCGCTGCTGCGCCAAATAATCCCTTTATTCGCGAATGGCAGAAGCAGTATGCGCCGATTAAACATCAGGGTGAGCAGAGCTTCTTTAACGAAATGCGCAAGCGTGATGACTTTTCGCTGCTGACGCAGAGAATCGCTGAACCGGCACAGCAGCCGGGTGCGCTGGCGCAGCAGGCGGCCATGCGGGAATACCGCCGCGTTAATCTCTTTTTGCGTAAATGTGAAGCCAGCGCCTTTTACTATCAGCGCCTCAATAACTGGAAAAGCGACGCCTTTACGCATGCCATTCTGTTTCATCAGCGTCCGCATACGCCACCGCCGGTTATTAAACTGGACGGCCACGCGCAGCTGCATCTCGACTTTAACCTGCGCCTGGGTAACTACAACCGCAGCAGCCTGCTGGGCGCCATGATGCAGCCTGTCGCCCCGCTGAGCGTGGCGCTGCCCTCACCCGTCAATAAAGCGAGCGCGTAGCCAGTGGATAAAGGTCGTCACTGCACGCGGCACCTGTGCCGCGTAAGGACGCACCACCCAGAGGCGGTCGGCAAAGGCGTCGATTGCCTGCCACGATGACAGCACCGGCTGCAGCGCGCCGCTATCCAGCGCTGCGCGGGCGCTGAAGTCGGGCAGCATGGCAATGCCTGCACCCTGCAGCGCGGCATCCCGAATCGACTCGCTGTTGTTCGTGGCAAAATTTCCCTGAATTTTCACCGTCAGCGTTTCACCTCCCTGATGCGACTGAAAGCGCCACTGCGGCGCATCAGGACCGCGCGGATACCACAGGCAGTTATGCTGAAGCAGCGCGTCCGGCGTCTGCGGCACGCCGTGCTGTGCCAGATAAGCGGGCGAAGCCACCAGCAGCGCGCGCGTGGCGCACAGAGGCAGCGCGACGTGCGTTTCCGGCAGCGACTGGCTGTGGCGGATAGCAAGATCAAACCCCTCCCCGCCGAGTGACACCAGGCGGTCAGTCACATCCAGCTGCAGACGAACCTGCGGATATTCCCGCAGAAAGTCGCCGATAATCGGCACCAGCTGCTGCCGGGCAAACGCTACCGGCGCGCTGATGCGTACCTGCCCGCGTACCGGCCCCGCCTCATCGCGCACGCGATAAACGCTTTCCGCTATCCGGGTAAAGGGCTCACGCAGCTCGCCAGCCAGCTGTTCGCCGGCTGAGGTGAGCCGCACGCTGCGCGTGGTGCGCTGAACCAGCGCTACCCCGGTCAGCGTCTCCAGCTCTTTAATTTTCTGACTCACTGCCGCTTTACTCACATCCAGCCGCTCAGCGGCGCGGGTAAAACTGCCCTGCTCCGCCAGTACCGTCAGCCAGTAAAGATGTGTCCAGAGCGCCTCCGTTTTCATCCCTTTGCCCGCCATTGTTCAAAATAGTGAACAATCAGTTTATCGCAGACGCTTTTTCTTTGCGCGTACAGCGGGCAGCATAGCCACATCTGTCTCTGCTTTTTTGCCACTACTGCGAGGGTTTACCGATGCCATTACTCACTTTTGATCTGATTCAGGGCCGCTCTGAGAGTGAAGTTCGTACTTTACTGGATGCTGCCCATCGCGCCGTGCTTACCGCCTTCGGTGTCCCTGAGCGGGACCGTTATCAGATTGTTCACGAAAACAAAGCGTATCAGATGGTTTTTCAGGATACCGGGCTGGGCTTTTCGCGCACGGATAATCTGGTTATGGTACGGGTCTACACCAGCCCGCGCAGTGAGGCGCAAAAAGCCAGTTTTATGGCAGAACTGGCGCGCGAGCTGCGCGAAAACTGCGGCGTGCAGGGACACGATCTGATGATAAGCTTTATTACCAACAGCAAAGGCGACTGGAGCTTTGCACAGGGTGAGGCGCAGTATCTTACCGGCGCGTTATAAACCACCATCTGCCAGATATGCCGCCGCGCTTATTATCCCGCCTGGCGGCACGATTCCGAATGTACCGCACAAATCCCGCCGGACAGGTTGCAGCCCGGTGACAGCCAATATAGATTGACGCAAACCCCCTGAGAGGGCGCGCAGCCACTGGCGCTGTGCTATTCATCTATCGTGAGGATTTGCCGTTGGCATTGCTTTCAATTGTGCTGTTTCTGACCGCCATTATCGTTTACAGCTGTAAAGCCGGACGCAATACTTTCTGGTTTATCCTGATGCTGCTGCTGCTCACGCTGTTTATTGTGCTGAATGCCACGCTGTTCGCCAGCAACTATTTTACCGGTGACGGCATTAACGATGCAGTGATCTACACGCTGACCAACAGCCTGACGGGCGCCGGCGTCAGTAAATATGTGGTGCCCGCTATCGGGCTGATTATCGTGCTGTTTCTGCTGTTCTGCTTTCTCTCATGGATTTTGCGCCGCCATAAACGCCCGCATCATCTCGGCTGGAGCCTGCTGGCGATCGCCTGTGCCGCCGGATCGGTACAGACCACGCCGGCGTTTCGCCAGGTTAAAGATCTGATTGCCTCCCACGCACACGCGGGCGACTCCGATTTCGCTACCTGGTATATTACGCCGCAGAACCGTATCGAACAGCCCGCGCTTAACCTGGTCTATATCTACGGCGAGAGTCTGGAGCGCACCTATTTAAATCAGCAGGCTTTTCCCGATCTGGCGCCAGAGCTGAGCCGCGAGCAGGCGCAGAGTCTGGATTTCAGCCATACGGCCCAGCTTCCCGGCACCGACTACACCATTGCCGGCATGGTCGCTTCGCAGTGCGGCATCCCGCTGTTTGCCCCTTTTGACGGTAACGCCTCAGCCGCGCTCTCCAGCTTCTATCCGCAGAGCCTCTGCCTCGGCGATATTCTCAAAAACAGCGGCTACGAGAACTGGTTTATTCAGGGCGCCGATCTGCGCTTTGCCGGCAAAGACACCTTTCTGCTCTCGCACGGCTTCGCTGCCGCGAATCTCTATGGCGCGCAGGAGCTGAAAAGCCGCGTGGCCGATCCCGACTACCGTAACAACTGGGGCTTTTACGACGATACCGTGCTGGACGAGGTGTTTGAAAAATATACTGAGCTGTCACAGCAGAATAAACGCTTTGCCCTGTTTACCCTGACGGTGGATACCCATCACCCTGATGGCTTTATCTCACGCAGCTGCCGGCGCAAGAGCTATCAGTATGACGGCAAACTGAACCAGTCATTCAGCGCCGTCACCTGTTCGCAGGAGCACGTGGCGCGCCTGATTGAGCGTATCAAAGCCTCGCCGTGGTTTAAAAACACCGTCATCGTCGTCAGCTCCGATCATCTGGCGATGAACAATACCGCCCATCCCTATCTGACGAAGCTGCCGCGCCACGATCTCTTTATGGTGATCCGCGGCGACCAGCCGCAGGCGGCGGTGCGCGATGCCCCCCGCAGCACGCTGGATAACGGTGCCACGGTGCTGGAGATCCTCGGCGGCGACAAAGCGCTGGGTCTTGGCCGCAGCTCACTCTCCACGCCGTCGCTCTCCACGCAGTTTGACGACATGGCGAAGAAGGTCAGCAGCTGGAAAGCCGATATTGTGCAGCTGTGGAATTTTCCGGCCAGCATGAAAGATTTCACCATCGACCAGCAGAAGAATACCTTTACCTTCTCCGGCGCCACGTTCCGCCTGCCGATCCTGTTCCGGCTGGGCAATAAGCAGGTGGAACCGCTGCCGGAGGGGGAGTATGCCGCGCCGCTGCGCTATCAGCTGGCGGATTTTGCCGCGAACGACAAATTTGTCTGGGCTGACCGCTGCTTTAAAATGGCGCGACTCTGGAAGCCGGAGCTGGCGCTCTCTACCGATCTCTGCCTGGCGATGGGCCAGATGGGCGGTCAGCCCAGCGTGGTGCGTATCGATCAGCCGCTCTGGCACGGCAAAACGCACTTCCCGCCGCTGCGCGTCAGCCCGGAAACCTGGCGGCTCAACCAGCAGCAGATCCGCATTGAAGATAATGACATTCGCTACGATGCCGACAGCTTTGTGCTGAACGTGCCGGGCGCCCCGCACAGCATCCGGCGCTTTAGCGGCATCTCGCGTCCGGAGAGCTGGGGACGCTGGTCAAACGCCAACCTGGCTCCGGAGGTGAATATTGAGTATGCCGACCCGCTGCCGCCGCGGTTTGATCTGGTGATCACCGCGCGCGCGTTTGGTGCCAATGCGCAGCAGCCAATTCCGGTACGCGTAGGCAGCGAGGAGCACGTTCTGCGGCTGGGCGATACTTTCTCAACCACCACACTGCACTTCAGCAATCGCGACGGCAGCCATAATCTGGTGATTGTGCCACCAGCGCCGCAGCTGTCGAATCAGGATAATATTGTGGGTCAGGCGCCGCGTAAGCTCGGCATTGGCATGGCGGAGATCCGCATTGTGCCACGGCCCTGAGCGCGGCCTCAGTCGCGCTGGCGCAGCGTCTCCAGCCGCTCCCGCTGCGTGCCATCGGCGCTGAAATTATCCGGCGCCAGCCAGCGCTCAAAGGCGTGCTTTAACACCGGCCAGTCGCTATCGATAACAGAGAACCAGCAGGTATCGCGGCTGCGGCCTTTATACACCATCGCCTGACGGAACACGCCCTCGGGCTGAAAACCGAGCCGCAGCGCCGCCTGGCGCGACGGCTGATTGCAGCTGTCGCATTTCCATTCGTAGCGGCGATAGCCGAGCTGGTCAAACGCATATGCCATCAGCAGAAAGTGCGCCTCGGTTGCCATGCGGGTACGCTGAAGCAGCGGTGAAAACACCACATATCCTACTTCCATTACGCCGTGCTGCGGCTCGATACGCATCAGGGCGAGCGTCCCTACCGCCTGCCCGCGCTGCAGGTCAATCACGGCAAAATGCAGGTAATCGGGAGTATGCTGGCAGGCGGCGGCGAACGTCAGCCACTCATGCTGCGATGCCGGACGCTCCACGGGCAGCCAGGTCCAGCTGCGATCGTCTGCGGCCTGCGCATGCGCGGCGCTGAGATCGGACGCATGGCGTGGCGCATCCAGCGGCTCAAGGCGACAGTAACGCCCCTGAAGCGTAATGCGCTGCGGACGCGGGCGCGGCTGCCAGTCAGGTAATGCAACACCCGTCGGCTGGCCAAATGCATTAACGGTCGGGGCCATCTTTCCTGCCTCTGAAATAAAACAGGCGGACCCGGTGGCCCGCCTGCTGGCGTTATCCCTTAAAGAAGATGTCGCCCGATTTGCCCATCACGATTTTGCCGCTGTCATCGGTGATCTGAATATAGTTGGCGTTGATGTAAGCCCAGTGAGCACCGGCCTGCGGAGCGGGCAGATGACGCGCCTGCCAGTCAGTGATGGTGTACTCTTTTTTGCGATACTCTTCCGGTACCACATCGCCGACCTTGTGCTCTTTGTAGTCGATAATAATGGTGTGCAGATTGTAGTTGTTGGCGGCGGAAGGCTGCTCGCCGGTGCCGTTGTTAGACGGGCGAACCGGCGCGTCGTCGCCTGATGCAGCAGGTGCCTGAGCGGCTGGCGCATCGGCGTCTGGCACCGGTGCGGCGTCAGGAGCCTGCGCGTCCGGCTGCTGCACCTGAGGCGGCATTGGTACACTATCGGTCTGCTCATCCGCTGCCAGTGCGGCTGGCGTCAGGCTGAGCGCCCCCAGAAACAGGCTGGCTGATAAAAAGGTTAGGTGTGTCCTGCGCATTGGTGATTCCCACTCTGATGAATAGTCTGATGTCCATTTACTGACAAGCGCACCGGGCCAATGGTTCCCGCTGCCGAGCAGCGCTCGTCGCGTCATGCCACAGCATACCTCAGCCTGGCCCGATTCAGGCGCGCTAAAATTGCAAATAATCGTGATAATGCCGCTATAATCGCGCCATGAGATGCGGGCCTGGCCCGTACAGAATATTACGTGCAGGAGAGAACCGATGAATCAGGGGCCGTTAACGGAAAAAGAGCTGAACTGGCTGGATGACATGCTGGAGAAGTATGGCAATGCGCACTCCGTGGTGGATACGGCCGAGCTGGATGGGATGCTGACCGCCCTGCTCTCCGGCCCGAATGATATTGAACCCAGCGAGTGGCTGGTGGCGATGTGGGGTGGCCAGAAGCATATCCCTAAATGGGCTAATGAGCGCGAAATGGATCGCTTTATGACCCTGACCTTTCAGCACCTGAATGATATTGCTGAGCGTCTGGCCGAGTTTCCGGAGCAGTTTGACCCGCTGTTTGGCCTGCAGGAGATGGAGGGCCAGGAGTTTACCGTGGTCGAAGACTGGTGTTACGGCTATATGCGCGGCGTTGCGCTGGACGCCGACTGGTCACAGCTGCCCGACGCGCTGCAGCCGCAGCTGCAGGCAATTGCCCTGCACGGCAGCGAAGAGCAGCGTGAAGCGCGCGAGGCGCTCGATCCGGACGCGTTTGAAGCAAGCATGGAGGCGATTCGCCCGGCGGCGCTGGAACTGCACGAATACTGGCAGGCCGAGCGCATGGCGCAGCCCGATCCCGAGCCACAGCTGCCGTTCTTTGCCGGTGACAAAACCGGCCGCAACGATCCCTGCCCGTGCGGCAGCGGCAAAAAATATAAGCAGTGCTGCCTGAATAAATAACCTGCGTTGGGGTCGCATGATATCGCGCCTAATCCAACCCGGGCCGCATAAATGCGGCCCCTGGGGGTATCGCGCCCAATCCACCCCGGGCCGCATTAATGCGGCCCCTACAAACGCCGCCACAGAGGCGCCATTCATGGCGCCTTGGCCACACCGCGCACCTGGCCCCGGGTCGCATTAATGCGACCCCTACATTGATATCCGTAAGGGCGCCATTTATGGCGCCCGGGCCACATCGCGCACCTGGCCCCGGGCCGCATTAATGCGACCCCTACAACAATCCCCGCAGGGGCACCATTTATGGCGCTCTGGCCACACCGCGCACCTGGCCCCGGGTCGCATAAATGCGACCCCTACATTGGTATCCGTAGGGGCGCCATTTATGGCGCCCGGGTCACACCGCGCACCTGGCCCCGGGTCGCATTAATGCGCCCCCTACATTGATATCCGTAAGGGCGCCATTTATGGCGCCCGGGCCACACCGCGCACCTGACCCCGGGCCGCATAAATACGACCCCTACAAACGCCGCCGCAGGGGCGCCATTTATGGCGCCCTGGTCCCATACGGTCTGCAGTCAGGGGGCGGGTCTGACATCGCTGACCAGCACCGGCAGCTGCCAGGCGCCGCCGGCGCGGATGGCGCGGCACATGCCGGTGGTGGCGTCGCTGCTCTGTACAAAATTGCGGCCATCCCAGACCCATGCAGCGGTACTCCAGCAGTCGCCAATGCCGCGGCCTTTCTGCGCTTCGCTGATCGTCCCGGCGTGATAATCGGAGCCGGAGTCGGTGATCAGCTGCGGCGGCCCCTGCAGCGCGCGATCCATCAGCCAGTAGCCATACCCTTCGTTATAGGCACCGCGCCAGCAGAGGGCGGCGATCAGCACGTGGTCCGTATCCACGGTGGTCAGCGTCGGCGGCTCTGCGCCCTCTTCCGGCTGATCGTCTGCCGGTGCAAGATTATCGCAGCTGTCATCATCCGTCAGCGTAGCGATAAGCGCCGGCTTGATCCGCGCCAGCTCCTGCGGCGTCAGCGGACGCGGCTTTGCCTCAACGGTTCTGGCCTGGATAATCACCGGCAGCGGTACCGCAGGCGGCACGCTGCTTTCCGGCTTGCTGCCTTTACGCACCAGTGCACCCGGCGTGCCGATGCGCCCCTGCGCCTCATCCATTTTCAGCAGCACGGCAAAGGCACCGTTTGCAGAGAGATCAAACGGCTCGGCACCGCCACGGAACTCCACGCTGCCGCTGCCTTTAATGGCAGTAATAATCGACCGGGTCTGCGCATCGGTCAGCGTCCACTCATCATTATCGGCTTTTGCCAGTTCACCCAGCGGGCGATCGTCGATCCAGAGCGTCAGCGCGTCGACCTGCTTTGAGTCATCATCACCGGTATCCGCCAGCACCACCCGGCCATGCGTCGCCGTATCCGGCCCGCCCGCCCGCGTCAGTAACACCGATCCCCCCGCGCCCTCTTCCGCGCTGTAGCCCGCCGCACGACAGGTCAGCGTGTTATCGCACGCCAGCTCCCACTCTTTATGAGCAAACGAGACGCCTTCTTCAGCTATCGCCGGTACCATCAGGGCGTTAAGCAGAGGAAGCGCCAGCAGCAACCGTATCTTCATGGCATGTTTTCCATCAGAATAAAGCGGTCAGTGTGAGGATTTTTTGCAGGCAGGAGAAGTGAATTTTTGCAGCGGCAGAGACGCACAGATGTCGCCTCTGCCGCTTAGTGCTTAGCGGGCCAGTTCCGCCTGCGCGTCAGCCAGCTCTTCACGCGCCTCAGTGAGTTTGCGCTGCTGTTTTTCAATCTTATCGCGGCGGCCGCTGGCCTGCGCTTTCTGCAGATCCGCTTCGCGCTCAGACACTTTCTGCTGCTTCTCCGCCACTTTCTCCTGCTGTGACTGCAGCAGACCCGCATCAGTGCAGTGCTGCTGATTTTCGCGCAGCGCTTTCTCCAGCCCGTTAACGCGCGCTTTATTGCCATATTCGCGCGCCATCTCCAGCTCCTGCTGGATCGCCTGCTGTTTCTGCTGACAGCCACCGGCAGCCTGTGCGGCGGTGGCAGAAAACGCTGCTGCCAGCGTAATAAGTGCAATCGCTGTTTTTTTCATGGTTTCATCCTGAAAGTCGGGTAATGCGCTCATTATACGGCGAGTTCTTAAGAGGTTCTTAAAGGCACAGCGCTGCAAAGAGAAAAAAGGGGCTTATTTTGATTAAGATCAGGATTGTCACTGAATGGGGGCTACCGTAACGGTTCTTTCCGGGATGCCTCTGTCTCCGGTATTTCAACGGCAGTACGCTTTTAACTTCCGGTAACCGCTGACGCTGGCATCAATAGCAGCAAGGCAATCTTTTGAACGCGGTTAATCCATGTGTGTGGCAGGCTGAGTTAACAGCCACACTGCCACACGCTCAATAATGTCCTGCCTGAAAGCTAACGTGCCTCAGAAAAGATAGCGCGCGCCCAGCGTAAACTCGTTTGATACCAGGCGTGCTTTCATTTGTTCATCTTTCAAGCCGCGGACATTGGTGAAGTTATTGTAACCACTTTCAATTTTTCCCAGATCCACATAGCGGTACCCCAGATCGAGGGTGAGTGGTTCAAGCACCGTATAGCTAATCCCTGCACCCAGCGTATAGGTCAGGTTGTTCTGCGTCGCTGACGCATATTCGCGCGTCGTCACGCCCTGCCAGCCACCCGCCCTGATTTTGCTGACGCCGAGGCCTGCCGTGCCATACAGCGAAAATCCGTAACCCAGAGCATAATCGCGGTAGACATTAAGCATCAGACTTTCGGTTTCTGTCTGCAAATGATTAAAACTGGAAGGGAAAAGAGTGGAGCCACTGGTGTACTCCGTTTTTTGCCGGAAACGGTACTCCGCCTCGGTACGCCAGCCATTGCCAAACTGATATCCGGCAGCCAGGGCTGCGCCGTCCAGATGCTCTTTCTCGTTGCCGCTGACAAATTGCCCGACTCCGGGGCGACTGCTGGTATTCAGTTCGCTGGCCCGCTGTGTGCTTTGCAGGTATTTTGCAGAACCGTAATACCCTGCCGGAAGATGAGCATCGGCCAGAGCATGACCCGCGGTAAAAGCCAGCGGCATAAGGAATAAAACAGAAGTGATTTTCATACGTCTCTCTTAATTGATTCAGGTGGGGAAAATCATCCGGCGCTGAGAGCGTTCTGATTATTTTTCAGTGCGTCGAGCGCGCACTGCTGGTCCAGATGACCACCCGGCGCGCCGCCTACGCCGATCGCACCCACCACGTCCTTACCGGATATCACCGGTACGCCGCCGGCCAGCAGTAAAAATCCGGGAATACTGGCTAAATGCGCGGCACCGGCATTGGCCTGCGCGGTTTTCATGACCTGCTCTGTGGCATTACGCGTACTGAGGGCGGTGTAGGCTTTCATCCGGCTGGCCTCCAGCGTATGAGGACCGGCATTATCCATGCGTTTGCTAACCAGCGGCACGCCAGCGCGATCGACGACGGTGACGGCGATAGCGTATTGGCTGGCATGACAGGCCTGTATCGCGCTTTGCGCCAGTTTATCGGCCAGGGTCAGAGAGAGTGTTTTAACGGTCAGCGTATCGGTAGCTGAGCTGGCGAACGAGGCCAGGCTGCTCAGTACAACTGCGGTGAAGAACAGGCGTTTCATGATAAGGAGCTCCTTGCTTATCCCATGTTGACGATCCACAGGATAAAAGGAGTACCGGCGGTAAACTATTGGCATAACTACCAGGCGTGCCAGGTAAAATTACTTAGTCACCTGCAATTTTTTTCCACCGCGCCAGTTCACCATACGCGCTTATCAGCCTGGAGAGTGAGTGCACATCGAGCTTATCGAAAATGCTGGCGCGATGCGCTTCAACGGTACGTGGCGATAGCGCATACCGTCGGGCAATCTCTTTACCCGACTGCCCCTGCATAATCTGCGCAAAAATTTCGCTTTCGCGCGCGGTCAGCGTACTGAGGCGTTCCTGCATCAACTGCAGCTTCTGACGCTGCTTCTGCTGTTGCGCCTGCTGCTCCAGCGCCCCGCCTACTACTTCAAACAGCAAGTCTGCATCTATCGGCTTGGTCAGAAACTCAAATGCCCCGTTTTTAAATGCCCGGCGGCACAGGTCGATGTTGCCATGCCCGGTCATGATGATCACCGGAATTACCAGCCCCTGCTGTTGCCATTCGTCCAGCAGCGTAAGCCCGGTTTTACCCGGCATACGAATATCCAGCAGCATGCAGCCATTGAGTAAGGAGAGCTCTCCTGCTTCCCGCTGAAAAGTTTGCGCGCTATCAAAAGTTTTCGTCTGCCAGCCGACCGTACTTAACAGCGCGCTGAGAGAGGCGCAGATGGCCGGTTCATCGTCGATAAGATAAATTGCCTGCGTCATCTTTTTTCCTGGTGAGTCGCGGGTAACCACAGAGTGAAGCAAGCGCCCTGTCCGGCAATGTTCGCGACGTCAATTGTACCGTTAAGGCGCTGAATCAGAGTATCCGTTAACGCCATACCTAACCCAATCCCATTGGGCCGCGTGGTGAAAAACGGCATGAACACCTGTTGCAACGCTGGCACAGAGAGGCCAGGCCCGCCGTCGCTAATGCTGAGCCGGATACCGTCATTTAACGCGGCGGCTTCCAGTCTGATCCAGGCCGTACCGGCTTTATTGTGCCGCTGGGCCTGCAACGCGTTATGAACGATGTTATGCAGGATCTGTTCTATCCAGAGCGGCGGGGCAACCAGAGCCGGCAGATCCGCCGGAATATAGCTGGTAACGGTGACTTTATCATGCCGGATTTCATTCTCTAAAAGCGTGATCACCTGCCGCCAGAGCGAATCAAGCACAATCGGCTGCCAGTCAGCCTGCTCGCTGGTCAGCTTTTGCCGAAACTGCTGTAACAGCGCATCGGTCCGCTTGATCTGAACCACGGCCGCTTCCAGCAGCGGCGGCACCGGCTCCGCTTTCCCCTGCTGCAGCCAGCGCAGCGCCGTTTGGGTGTAACTCAGCGTCGCGGTGAGCGGCTGGTTAAGTTCATGCACAATACCCGCCGTCAGCTCACCCAGCGTATTCAGACGGGTCAGTTCCGCATAATGTGCACGTAAATCAGCAATATCACGACGGCGGCGGTTGATGCGGTACTGATCGATCAGATACAGCGTTGCGCCCCAAAACAGTCCGGGCGAGAGGATAAGCCACCACGGCAGCGCTCCCCAGGCAGGGTTGTCACCGGCGCTGAGCAAAAACGATTGTGAAGGGCTGACGATGGTTTTTTGCCACTGCCAGTGTTGTGCGTGACTGCGTGTTCCGCGCGTAATCACAGGCTGACTCTGCCACGTCATAACAAGCTGCCGGAAGCGCGTTTTCTCCGACAGATTGTCGAAAATGACATTCAGGTCGATCAATAACGAGCGCCTGTCGATATTCAGCCAGTAACGGCCGTCCGGCTCAATGACGATTGTCGGACGCGGTATATTGTCCGGGCGGGCACGCCACTTAACAATTTGCGGGAACAGCGTTTGCACCTCACGACTGTACTGGCTGGCTGGCAACAGCTGAATGATAGCGTCATGCTGCGCCAGCTTTACCGTCACATCGCGATATAAAATGCGAAACTCAGCGCTCTTCTCTTCATATTGCTGCTGCAGGAAATAGAGAGTTAACCCACTGCCGGAAAGCAGGGTCAGGAGCATCCAAACGACAATTTTCAGCATGTTTCGCCAGGCCAGGTGCGGGTTTATTGGGTCAGTTAAATCAGTGGATGATAATTTTTTCCTGATAGATCGGAGCTGACTCTCTGTCCGCAGTCACCGCTCATTCGCATAGATTACGGGAATTGTTATTCCACCAGAACCCCCGGCATTTGCCATAAGTATCATTTTTCGCTCAACATTCACCTTCTGGCTTACGTCGTGCCAGAGGTGAGCCTGACGGGTTTTGAGCCAGCAAATCTCAGACGAATTGATATCAGGGAAAATATACCGTTCAGGGTAGCGCAGGATCCGTGAACAATAGTCGTCACTTCAGCGCTGGTTACTTGCATGCCATTCGCGGGCAATTATTTCAAAAGTATACGCTGCAATGGTATCCGGATTTTAACGGGCAACGTTGGATGGCTCAACGGATGGAAATTGCTGCCACCATTGATTTTAGAGGGATAACTGAAGTTTGGAGGGTTCCTGCAAGTACTGATGGTGCGAAGGCCGGACTCGCCAAATCAATATAACCATCTGAATTACATAAATATTAAATCAGTTAAATCTTCGTTATATACTCACTTGTATACTCAATTAATTTTAGTTTGCTATCATTATAAATCAATGAGTTATAGCATTTTGTATAGTCTCAGTTTTGAGCCATTTTTACCAGCAGGAAGCAACTGAAACTCTCCGCTTCAACGAGGCTTAGCTAACATCCCCGGATAGTGTTTCGCAATAATGTCATTCATCCTTTCTATCAACTCCAAACGCTTGAACGTCAGATGGGCTGTTCCCTTTTGAAAGTAACGAATACTGAAGAACTCATCCTCGTACATATCCTTAGCAGGGTTATCCCGAATATGTTCCATCAACCGGGTAGAGATATCACCACGGTTGTCGGGAATCGATTTGCCATCGAGTAAAAACAGCATCCGCTCCAGATCCGCCAGTTGATCCCGCCTCCAGCCCCAGTTCAGACTAAATCCCCAACGGTTATGCGTCACCAGATTGTTAATGATGATCTTCTTACCAAAGCTACAAGGGCTATTGGTCTTATAATCCCATGACAGACCTTTGAACACATTGATGATCCCACGCTCAAATACATCCATTTTATTCAGATGTAACTGCTCAAAAGTACTGAGTATATTCGCCTCGCTGATGGCAGGTAGATCGCCCTCCTCCAGGTTCTTATGCCATTGGTCGCGCGCCTGAGCATCCATCAATGCCATCATGCCAGACTTCAACATCAAATCACGCCAGATACTGCGGTCAATATTGCGGGTGACAGCAGGGATCGCTTTATCCGCAGTGTCAGTCAGCAAACTATCGTAGCGGTGCCCGGCTTTCATCGCCCAGTCTTGCGCTGTACCACCGCCAACTTCAGAGGTTAACCGTGAAATGTCATCAAGCTGCTGGATGAGCTGTTCAATTTGCAGCAGTGCAGCATTTCGGCCAGAAACTACTCGTTCGATACTGGTCGAACAGATGAGTTCATTGTGTTCCGTTAATACAACGGGTTCTGTTTGCATCGTCAATCATCCATAAAAGCAAACACGCCTGCCGGAAATGGCAGGCGCATTATGCGATGAATAAATAAGGTGGGAAGCTCAGAGGTAAAAATCAGGAATGATGCTCGAAGAATTTATATATTCATTAATCCGGTAGCTCGCCTGGCTCTGAGAATATCGATAGCGGTCAGAAATGGTGTCTGCTCTTGCCATGTAAACCCTTTGCGGTCAGTGCGTATCAGTTCATAGCGTTCCACTAGAAAGTTCACAGCATCAGCCAGTGCTATTCCTGCTTCGATATGTTCCTGGATGGCGGAATCATCATGGAATGGTGTGTCGTTGAGCGTAAGACCGTAATGATGTTCCAGTAGGTACGTTAACAGTTGCTGCCAGACCTGAACGGGCGACAGGCGTGGCGAAACCGGCACCGTGGCCGGTACAGTTGAAATATGCATGAGTTGAGTCCCTGATAAAGGAAGAGGAAGGTGTTACCTGGTTAAGGCTGACTGGGGATAAATAGCGATGTAAACATAGCCATGAGAGCCGAGAGTGTCAGCTTCACAGGTGAGTCCATTGTGATGCAGAGTGACGCAGTGTTGACAGCGGGGATCAAGCTCTCCAGTGGTGAGCATCCGCTCTAGCTGTTTCATCATCAGTGGAAACACCTGGTCCAGACGCAATACTTCATCGTCACTGAATGAGCCATCAAACCCAGCCCGATCAGTCAGAAAGTAGAGACGGTTGCCTTCCTGTACCAGGCGAGCGCCGAAGCACGGCGTGATATTACGTTTTAATCCCCACTGAAGGCAGGATGCGTTCTCCGCTGATGAGCCGGATAAGGTGGTCGATTGCATTAACATATTCCTTAATAACTGAGAGAGGTGATTAATTCATCGTCACGCTGCGAAGGATGGCATATGGGCCTGCCCGATCCTGACGACGCTCAACAAAAACAGCGAGTATACCGCTGATATCCTGAACTTCACGTCCGTAGTAATGGCAGACACTGCCATGCCACTGGTAGTGACCTGTACAGAAGGCAGATAACCGGGATTCGGGATGCTGACGATAAATATGCATCGCCTGGTGCTTACTGATGATTTTCATTCTGTACCTCACAACCAGCCACATTCAGCAAAAGACACCACTTCGTTCCCAACAACCAAATGATCCAGCACTCGCACTTCTACCAGTGCTAACGCTTTCATTATTCGCTGGGTGATGTGTTTATCCTGCTGACTGATTTCTGTAGTACCAGACGGATGGTTATGCGCCAGAATTACTGCAGCGGCGTTGTGTTTCAGGGCTGACTTCACCACTTCGCGCGGATGTACTTCGGTATGGCTGAGCGTGCCGGTAAACAGCGTTTCTCGCCCCAAAAGGCAGTGCTGGTTATCGAGATACATCACGATAAATACTTCCCGCTCCTGATGAACCATCTGTAGCTGAAGCCAGGTCTTGGTGAAGCTGGTGGAGGTAAAAGACTCACTCGGTTGACGCTGATATTTTTCCAGCAGTCGTAACGCCCGACGAATAACGCGCTGCTCATTTGGCAGGAATACCGGGGATAAATTGATTGCCGACATAATTGCTCCTTAAAACAAAATGCCCCGCTTGCTTAGTGGCAGGGCATGAAGAGATGGATGGTAAAAAGGTTCATGAAGCAAGCTGCAGCATATTCTCAGCCATCACCCAAAGTGCGCGGTTCAGCTTCACATCCCCGTCGATGCCTTTAACGGCACGTGTATGGGAGCGTTGACCTTTGGTCGTTCGCCCCGACAGACCGCCTTTAATCAGGTTTTCCTGAATACGCTGGTAAGTGGTCCAGAGATCATTGCTTTCGTCCTGCCAGCGGCGAGGAGAAAGTATCTGTGATTCCGTCACCGGCTGATGATCTTCGCCAAAGCGATAGGTTAAAGCCGCTTTCGCCATGGCCTGCTGTGCAGGTGGCGGTAATATCAGCGACTGCATGGCATCACGTTTCTCTTCCACCCGATCAAAAATCCCCAGCACTTCATAAGCCCCTTCAATGACTTTCTCCACTACGTTGCCTTTATGCGGCACGCGCACCACACCAAAGCTCTCACCACAAATCAGCCCATTCTGGCAAACCGATCTGAATAACCCCGGCAACATTTGGTATGAGCTTGAACCGTCATGGCTGTTAAGCAGGATGATTTCTGGCACCTGTTTGCCAGTGATCTGGCCTTCGCGACGCAGACGCAGCATGTGTTTGGTGTGCTCTCGCTTGCTCTGGTCCCGAACTCGGGTCTGACAGGCAAAGAATGGCTGGAAGCCTTCGCGTTGCAGGTTATCGAGCAGGGAAATAGTCGGGATATAGGTGTACCTGTCACTGCGGGATTCATGTTTGTCTTCGCTGAAGACACTCGGCACATAGTGCGCCAGTTCGTCACGGGTTAACGGGCGGTCGCGGCGAACAAGATTGACCGCACCAAAGCGGCTGGCTAAACGGGTCATAGTTAATTCCTTTAAAAATTGGCATAAAAAGCCACTCCAGTAGAGTGGCGATGGATGGAAGAGAAAATGTTCAGGTAGAAGCTGGTGGCTACTCTTGCTGTGGCGACAGTTCACTGTCAGGTAATGTCGGCGGGATTAGCTTGTCGATCTGGTGATGTTGTAATCGACGCAGAATGAAAGGTTTACCGTACTGGAAGCATCGAAAGTACCATTCATACTTCACGACTCGCCTTATGACGGGAGGCAGGTGTTCATACGCTTTGCTGCATACCAATAAAACAAAGGCATCATCATTAATCCTGTCCTCCACTATCGCAGCCAGCCCTTTGATAACGCAACAGCAACACTTCAGCTTTTGTCGAGAAGTAGCTTTCAGGCAAGAGTGGCTAGTTTTTTTATGAGTCTTATCAGGCTAAAGGTCATCAGGCTGGCTCCCATTGTCTGGCATATGACCGACTTACTTCTTAGTAGAGTAAGTCCCGCGACGCTGAAAACAACGGGCCAGGTCAGATCCAGAGGAGCTGTATCTGGCGCTGTATCGTCCGGGAATTTTTGGCTTTTCATAGGTCTGTCCATAAAACGTCCGGTACCGCAGGAAGCGTATACCGGACCGGGTGAGTAATCAGGGGAGATCGACGGAGGCTATTTCCTCAGAAGCGTTTGTAGGGCCACTGTAAACACCGACGTATTCATTTAGAGGAAAGATAATTACTGCATTTTTCTTCGGGTCGAAAGAGCAACCATTTAATCCTGCAATTGCGGCAGTTTTCCCGGAGCTTGTGTTTTTGACAATCAGTTTGTTGTCAGCACAACTGCTAGCTTTGACGTAATTCACCACATAAGCATCCTGCTCTGCGACGATTTCTCCAGTTGCTGCTTTTGGCTGAGAGTTACTTTCTTTCTGCCCACTTACGCGTTTACTGCTGTAAGGAATATATTGCGCAGCATCGTTCCGAATGGTTGGTGGATCATCGTTCAGACCAAGATATACAGGACAATCGGAGGTACCCACCTCACAGCTCTTTTCGACGATAGCGCGTGACGGCCAGCCTTTTGTGCCGATGTAGGCAGCACCAGTTTCATCAAGGCAGTAAGTTTCCTCCCAGGTGTAATTTTTATTCTTACCCGGCATGGTTTGGGTTGTGATGAGGCAAGTCAGAGCTTTAACCGGTTTACCGTCGTAGCGGATAAAGTTCTGTTCAAGCGGGGATGCTGCATAAAGCAAAGGAGATATGTTCGCAGCAGCAGCCTTGCTTTGTACCTCAGCACTAAAACCAACTTTGTTGTTGAGTTTTACGCTGACCGCTGCATCGTTCATTTCGCGAAGCATTTCACCGCCGTTATCTGTCAGAAAGAACGTGTATCGCTCTGGGTGAATATTACCGGGAATGGTGATGGCAAAACTGAAGGCCGGGATTGAAAGAGTACAAATCAAAATCAGGCGTGAAATGAATGTCGCCATATAAAGATATCCTTACTGATGATTAACAATGTGGGAGCATGAGCTACCGTATGGGGTGATTAATGGCTGATGCAGTCTTCCCAGTTAAGGTCCTCCAGAGCATCTTTGAGCCCTGCGGTACTGAATGGGTGAGATAAGGGTTTATTCATTCGGGTGATTTCAATCTGCCCATGGCTGTCTGTGTTTTTGAGCGCTATGAAAGCGGCCTTACCTGGTGGGTAATGAATTGCGTTGATGTTAATCCCCATGGCATCTTGTCCTTCATCTGGTATATCCAATGGTTTCCTATCAGACCCGCTGTAGCTCAACATCAGATGACTGTCCCGGCAGGTGAGCGTCACGCGTTCTCCGGCGCTATTGTCGGTATTCAGTTCAAATTCCATCGCATTAACAGTGCCAAACCAGTTGCCCCATTGTTGCTCCTGGCCCATGGCGTGCACCGTTGCGCTGAACAGTGCCGTACTAAAAAAGAGTGCGGAGGTTATCTTCAACATAGAGAATCCTTGCTGTTGTTTTACAAACGAAAAATGGCCCTTTGCTGAACAAAAGGCCACCTGATCGTATGCATTTGAGAGGGGATGGGATAATCGTTAATACAGATCAGTTTCAACAAATCGATCGTTATAATCTATTCAAAAAACGATCAATTAATTAATTTTGATAGGTATCAACTATCACATGTAAAGCATCGATCGGTATTGCAGATCAATGCATAACAGCCATATCAGTAACAAATTCTGGCGCAGCTACATATGGGTTATATAGGTGTTAAAAATAATAGAAATAGTATTCTGTGGGAATGGTATTCGGCATATCACTTCGCGCTGACATACCGAAAGGATATCTTTCTAAATTCTAACCAAACCACGGGTTGGCATCGGAGTCTAATAATGGATTATCATCATCCTTCTTCTCAGATTGTGGTGGTGGGTTACGATTAATTTCATTAATTATTTCTTGAGCTTTATCTCTCTTTAATTCTTTTTCCGTCTTTATTACATCGCCTACCATTTCATTAACTCTAATATTAGTGGTCTCATTGGTTATTACATTATCATTATTTTTACTTTCAGCATGACGTTTGGTGTTTTTTTTCTTTGTTTTTCGGTAGGAACGTGCTTCCCATGCCTTTGATAATCTAGGAATGAAATTAGGATCTTTATAATAAAGAAAATAATAAATACATACAATACTCAAGTACATTTCTCTAGGATTAGGCGGCATAAAAAAGCCCAACAATGATGATGAGTGCAAATTGGTCTTTCTTATCATTTCAATACTTTTTTTATTCTTTAACTCAACAGCTAATTGTTGTTTTAAGAGATGCATATCAGACTGTACTTCTGCTAATTTGTTCAATACAGCCGATGTGGATTCACTTTCGTTCTCTTTCTTTAACTTCTCTGCTAATATAATTTTGTTATATAGGCCATCCCCTATTTCATTTATTCTTTCTAGTTGTGCATTAAGCTCTCTTTTTCGATGCCCATAAACAACTTGGCCTTTATTCTTATTAATATAGTCCCATGCCCAATTTATTTTTTTCTTCTCACTGCTCTTTAATGGTAGCTTTTTAACCGTTCTGCTGCGCTCATGCCATTCCAATTTAATCTTTTTTATTAGCTCTGTTTTGTTCTGAAAATTCAGTGTGCACCGGTCAAAAAAAGCAATGATAGACTCAACTCTGCTGCGATGATTCTCAGGAAACCGCTCACACCCAAGGTAATAATATTGCGTCTGTGGATAGAAAAAACAATCCTCATGATAAATATAGGAACTTATTTCAGAGTTTTTATTTCCGAATGCACGAATATTTATCCAGAAAAAGTAACAAGCATCATAACTACTCTTTAGCCAATCAAATTCTTTAATTGGAATCTGCAAACTCTGCATTTTCTTTAATTCTTTTGCATGGAGCTTATATATCTCAAGATCTGTATAAAATATTCTATATGCTTCGTTTATAGCGTGGACTGCCAGTTTAGGTTTTCTTATAAAAATATCATCATATTTATAAGAACGGTTTTGAACTGTAATGTAATTGACTATGGCAATATCATTCCCATGCTTCCAAAGAAAGAAATCCAGATCTCTGTTATTTTTTATGTCTATCCAAGGCAACTCAGCCAAAATAAAACCTCGCTATTGGATTAAATATTTTCCTACATTTTAAATCAAAAACGCATTCATAGCAAATTTCATAGTTAAAATCATAGTGCTTAATAACTTGATATGCTCCGTTATGACTGGCCTTCCATGCATAAAAATCAACTCATGCACAATGTACTTATGTCATGCATAAATGGTCACGACATTGATGCCGGTGCGGGTAGGAACGTCAGATAGAGCTGGTACTGAAAGGGCAATGGGAGCTCGAAATGTAAAACCATACATATGTGACCTATCCATTTGAAAGGATGCCGTCCGGCGTCCTCCCGATACATTCTTTTGGAGAAGTCATGAGCGAGTTTAATATTTACGAAGATAAATTTGTCAGCATGCAGTTTATTACTGAACTAACCGGTTTGTCCGATAAGTGGTTTTATAAAATGGCGCAGGACGGTAAGTTCCCAAAGCCGGTTAAATTCGGGCGTAGCTCTCGTTGGATTGAGCGTGAGATAAAAGAGTGGCTGGAAACCCGTATTAATAATTCAAGAGTATGAAATACAACTAAAGATAGTGATGAAAAAGGTTACTAACTTTACATCCTATTTTTATGCTTTCGTGCCTTATAGCACATGGTTTTATTCAGGTTTATAAGATCGGTTTATTTATTATTGTGTTTAATGTATTGCCAATGCATCAATTAACACATTAAATCACCAATCAATATCACTTCATATAAACACGCTATATCACACTCATTAATAGCGCACACACTTAGACTTTGTTATCACACAGGCACTATTTCTGATATCACTATTCATGCTGAATATCAGATGAAGACACTCACCCAATAACCACTTAATACATTGCCAGTCATCAATTACTGACTGGCTTCAGAGAAACACATTATGGACTTACCCGAATCATTCCTGTTATCTCATGCTGAGTATCATATTGAGAATAACACTCCCCGCATCATCATCTCTGATGACAATGAGTTCAGATTTAAATTAGAACAGCTGGATAGCTTCCTTAAGACTATCAGCAGAGGGCGTAAATTACCCTTCACTATTCTGTGCAAACGGTCTGGTTATAAAGAGAGTGCAGAGTCAGTCATCATCCTTGATGCAATCCGTTATCTTAATATACTGCCACAAGAAGCGATGAAAGTACGAATAGCTAATCCACGTATTGCTACATTCCAGTGTTTATTTAATAACACTGATTTATATGCACGTGTCCATAACGGGAAAATAGTAGGAGCAGATACCGTAACTACTGCAGAAATTCTGAACAAGCTGGTACAGGATTATCGATTCGCTGTGAGTCAGACAGGTTTTAAACAGGCGTACAGAAAGTACCTGCGGGCTTCGGTTAAAAACCTGAAAGGAGTGATGAATTACATCAGGCACCTGCAGGAGCGTCATTCCCGACTTCTGGTGTTGCGGATAGATTTGTCATGGGCAAATGAGCATAAGGCTGATATCACTGCTGATGACGCCCGTAAGCACCGCCAGCAGCTGTTTCGCAATATGCAAAAGAATCCATTGTTTCGCCATGTTCTCGGGACAGTGTGGAAGCTGGAATACGCGCCGCAACGTAAATTTCATTACCACATGCTATTTATTTTAAATGGCAATAAGGCACAACAGGATGGCGTGATTGCTCAAGCTTTTGGGGAATACTGGAAACACACCATCACTAAAGGTAAAGGCATCTACTACAACTGCAACGCTAACAAAGCGCGTTATGAGGACTGCTGCCTCGGCAAGCTGGAACGCGGTGACAGTAGTAAGGATAAGGGGTTGCTTCAGGCGCTAAGTTATCTTACCAAAATCGATGCCTGCGCCCAGCTGGTTCTCCCTGGAAATGCCAGAACCTTTGGTCGCGGAGAAGTACGTTCATTGAAAAACAGGAAGAGAACAAAAAGAGGTCGGTAAATCTAACCCGCTGCACCAGACGCTAATGCTTTCTCCCCCCATCTATCCACAAAGCCAGCTAACCATGCTGGCTTTTTTCATTTGTTCCGGAGTTCATGATGAATTATTTCGTTTTAGCCACTCACGCCGTCACCATAGATGGTGAATGGGTTACACCAGACTCTGTTCAACAGGTTGATTTTGATTCATTGCATTGCATTTACTGCAAACTGAAGATCGGTGTTCAGTTTGATCCTATTACAACTACAAAAACGTTTGTGCACCTGCCGGGGCATATCAACAATGTCGCTCGACTTAAAACATGTCGATTTAACAAGATCCGAACAGCACCAGCGCAAACCACACCAAAAACCATACCGCCTCCACAAAAGCGCCTTCCTCCGGCTAACACGACGAAACGGCAATGGCGATGCTGCTGGTGCCATGTCTGCTGGCATGGGGAGAAGATATGCCCTCAATGTGCTGGATGGATTTATGCAACTGATGCGTAAGTGGCGGTATCGACTGCTTTGTGCTAGGAGTGGGCATAACTTGCCCAAAATTAAAATACAACACTCAATTAGTGATAGCGAGCAAGTACGGTAACCTCGGGCTGACAGAGAACAGGATTTTCAATTTGCAGCCGTAAGGCTGTCCTGTTCTCCATGGTGGAGAATGGTCTTGCGGTGAGCTTAAAATAAATGATCTGACCTGTGGGATCAATTTTTCGTTACAATAATTTACGCATACGTTTGATTTTGATAGACATTTAAGCCATTTGCTACCGGCGACTTACGGTACGCTTACGTCGGTGAAACGCTTCATCCAGCAATGGTACAAGGCGGATAATCCAGCGGTGAACATATCTTCCAAAACAGCATGTTACCGGTTAAAGTCTCAATGCGATAAAATCAATATAGGGACCAATCCAAATGGTCTCAGCAAATGCATTCATAAGGAATAATAATGCACGAGAACAATATCACATTGCTGTGTAATGAAGCAGAGCGATTATTGCAGCTTAATATTAATTTGCTGAAAAAAATGGTTGATGAGCCGAATGTCCTTCTCGAAAACAAACAAAACAACACGGAACAACTCTTTAATCAAAGCAAAGCCATAAAAAGAATTGAAGAATTACAGGGTGAACGAACCAAAATTACCCGTAAAGAGATGGTACTGGCCGTCGTTGGGACCATGAAAGCCGGCAAATCAACGACCATCAACGCCATTGTGGGCAAAGAGATCCTACCAAACCGCAATCGCCCAATGACCTCAATTCCAACACTCATTCGCCACGTACCGGGCAAACATATCCCGGACCTTCAGCTAAACAATATCGAACCTATTCACCAGTTGCTGATCGCTCTCAAAAATAAGATAACGACCGACGAAGGCAAAAAGCGCGTACTTGAACTCGATAAGGATCAGGAGAAAAGTAAATTACTGCGGATTGCCACGGATGATAGCTGGTTAAAAAATAACTATGCCGGTGAAGCTGAAATTTTCACCTGCCTCGCTTCATTAAATGACCTGGTACGTCTGGCCACTGCGCTGAATGTAGAATTTCCGTTTGAAGCCTATGAAGAGGTGCATGAACTTCCGGTTATTGAAGTCGAGTTTAGCCACCTGACGGGAATGGATGATAGCCAGGGCACACTCACCCTGCTGGACACTCCAGGGCCAAATGAAGCCGGGCAACCCCAGCTCCAGACAATGATGCGCGATCAGTTACAAAAAGCTTCCGCGGTTCTGGCGGTGCTGGATTACACCCAATTAAATTCCGAAGCCGATCATCAGGTTCGCGCAGAACTGAATGATATTGCGAATGTGGCTACAGGCCGTTTGTTTGTCCTGGTCAATAAATTCGACCAGCAAGATCGTAATAGTGATAACGCTGAGACGGTCAAACAGAGCGTGCCCGCAATGCTTGAACATGGCGTTCTGAATAGCGATCGTGTTTATCCTGGCTCCTCTCGCCACGCATATCTGGCCAACCGTGCCCGCAGCGTGATAAGTCAGGCTGGGACGCTGTCTGTTCAGGAAGAGTGGGTGGAAGATTTTGCACAACTGGCCTTCGGCTTATCCTGGGAAGAAGAGGATCTCGCGAGTCCGGATGATGTCAGGAGAAACGCCGATAAAATCTGGCGCCGTTCATTGTTTGATAAGCTCATTACCGAGGTTATCCAGGCTGCACATGCTAAAGCGGCAGCGCTGGCCGTCGATTCTGCTGCAGCAAAGCTTGTTCAGAACGCGGAAAATGCCAACGAATATCTCTCGGTGCGCCATCAGGGGCTGCTGACCAGCATTCAGACCTTACAAAATCAGATCAACGGTTTGCTTAGCGATATCGATAATATCTCAACCTGCCAGAAAGATGTCGACGGCGAGGTGAAACGGGCCATGAAAGGCATCACTCGTGAAACGGATGCGTTGCTTGAACTGGCCGAGAAAACGCTGAGCAAAGGCCTGAATGAATACTTCAAAAATGGGAAGCGTCAGGAGAAAGAAGCGCTAGCGCTCAATCAGCCGCAGGAATTACAGGGTCGCAATCTTTTTGGATCGCTCATAAAGACGCTGACAGGTACAGCTCAGCCACGAGAACGTGATTTCGATCCGGACAACCCGGAAATGAAATTTAACGCGCGTTCTGACGCCGAAAAATTCATCCAGCAAATCGAAGACTCTGTCACCGGCTTGCTGGCGGAGACCGAAGAAAAAATTAAACCGACGCTGACCGAGATCGTTGCCGGCATAGAAAAAAGCTTCCATGGCAATGCGCTCCAGGCCGTTGAAAAAATTGCCCATCAAATCAACACTCGTTTAGAAGACGATGGCTTTACTGTCAATATTCACTTCCCTAAAGTGAGTCAGTTGCAAACCAATCTGTCTATCCGAACCCGCATGACCAGTCTGCTGGAGGAAAAAACCTTCAGTGAAACCAAGCGTCGCCGTTCGAGTGGAGCATGGGGAACGGTATGTAAGTGGTTCAAAACCGATGACTGGGGCTGGGAAGATTACAGCATCGATGTTACTCGTAGCGTGGTGGATATTCGCAAGATTAAAACGGCTGTGAAAAAGCAGACTAAAGAACATTTTGCTGAGTTAAACGAGACCATCGACGCGGGTATTAACAAGCCAATTCTGACCGAAATTGAGTCATTCTTCGGGACCTTTAAAAGTAAAGTGGAGCAGCTGCGTAATACGCTTATCCAGAGCACCGAGGATCATAAAAGTAACCAGAATGCGCAGGAACAGCTGACGCTGCGCCTACGTGAGCTGAATAAACTCACGCCGGAGATGATCCGCGACGGCAAAGCGCTCAAAGAAGAACTGGAGCCGATGCTGTGATGAACTCAATTCAGGAAGCACTTCCCGACAATGCGGCATGCCAGATCCTGACGTGCCTGCCGGAAAAGTTTATTGTTGATTTCGCCAACGGTATCGACATCACGCAAGATCATCTTCGGGTGCAGAAAAACCGCAGCTTCTTCACGCGAGTGAAAGAAGCGCTTAGCGGTCAGTCTTCCGCCCGGCAGAACGCGATTAATAGTGCGCTTGCAGATGGCGTTGAGGCCTCACTAACGTGGCTCACTGAACTCACCTCCTCGTTGGCCACCACCAACTATGCCCTGACGCAGGTGAATGACAGAGTGACATCTCTGGTCAGCGATACCGCGATGCTCGCCCACTATTCTGCCGACACCCGTGAGCAGCTGACCGCGCTATCTCTGCAGGTGAGCCAAAAGCTTAGCCACCTCGAGCAGCAGCTTCATCGCGTCGATATGCTCCAGCGCGGCCAACTGCATCTTGACCAGATATTTTCCAGCTGGAGCGCCGGGCGGTACTCTGCCCTGCCGTTGGCCGGACGCTGTTATGTCGCCCTTGAGGAGCTGCGCTGGGGAGCATTCGGCGATGTGATACGTCATGGCGATACGCATCAGGCAAACCAGATGATCGATATCCTCAAAAACAAAGCATTAGCCCAGCTTGCCTCCGATCACAGCTGCCTGCCGAGTGTACGCCACGACACTCACAGCTGGCTGTCATGGAATGCAGGCCAGATACAGCAAAATGACTGGCCCGATACTCTCAACTGGATGGCTGACTGGTGTACTGAAGATGCTCATCCTGTTATCTGGTCTACGACCCAGAAATACGACAATTTACCGTTGCGTATGCCGCGTCTGTGTTCAGCAGAACGCATTGCTACAAGCATGGTCGATGAAATATTCAGTCAGGAGGCTGCATGAGCCAAACGATGAAAGTGGGTCTGGCGCTTTCCGGCGGTGGGGCGATAGGTGCCTATGAAGCTGGCGTCGTCAAAGCGCTTGCGGAGTCTGGAACCGACGTCGATATGGTCTCCGGCGCCAGCATTGGCGCGCTGAACGGCGCGATTATCGCCTCTTCTTCAGGGCTGTCGCAGGCGGCGGAACGGATGGCGGAAATCTGGAACCATCTGGGTAATGGCACCGTTTTGTCGGTAAACAAATCAGCCTATTTTTCGCTGTTGTTGCAGTTTGGCATCGGGATGGGGCTCTCCCCGATGCTCAGTAAGACGGGAAGTATGCTCAGTACGATCCTCAATCGAGCGGCGCTGTTAACCGGCACAAAGGGATTTGAAAATCAGCCTTTGCTCTCGGATCAACCCTTGATTGCCCTGATGGACCGTTATCTGGACATGAACGCCCTTGCCACCGGCTTACCCCTTTTCGTCTCGTTGTACCCCACTGAGGGCGGATTGCAGGATATTGTCAACTGTATTGCCGCCGAATTGGGCTTAGGTTCAACGCGCGATTCCGAATTTTATCATGTGCAAAACTTACCCCCACAACAGCAAAAAGAGGCGCTACTGGCCTCGGCGGCATTGCCGTTGCTGTTCAAACCGCGTGAAGTCAACAGCACCAATTATAGCGATGGCGGAATGGGTGGCTGGGCGAGTTTGCAAGGGAATACGCCAGTTACACCGCTTGTCGAAGCCGGTTGTAACATGGTGATCGTCACCCATTTAAGCGATGGCTCTCTATGGGATCGCCAGGCATTTCCTGATACCACGATGCTGGAGATCCGACCACAGCGTTCATTACGCCGCAACGATGGGGCGCTGGGTGGTGCAAAAGATCTACTGGGCTTTACGGCGATGCATATTGATTCATGGATTGAACAGGGTTATCACGACACCATAAGCGCCCTAGACCGCATCCGTAACCCGCTTCAGGCCCGACGTACTCTACAAGAATCTAGTACCGCGTTAGAAAGCAGTCTGGCAGGAAATACCACTGCGGATTCGGTCTTAAAAAACGCAATGTCCCGACTTAAATAGGACGTGGCACTCAACGGAATGATTTCACATAATAAGAATTATTTTTAATTAAATCAAATTTTTATAGGTAATAATGACTTGAGCAAAAAGCGCATTGGGTCTGATAAATAATGGCTTTTACACGTTATACAGTTCGAGCCCCCAGACCCTGGCCACATATTTTTATGGCTTAACTCTCCACCTGCGCCCCAGCCCAGCACAAAACTTTGTATTTCGGTTTTCTACCATCTGGAAGTTCGTAAAATATTTCTCTTACGAACTTCCGCTCCTCGCTCACAGCGGACCTTTAGCTCAGATAGCTTGTCAGTTCATAGCAGACGTCATGCCCCTCAAACCTACCTACTTCGTATTAGAAATAGTCTTCAGAACCCGATTTGACATGTGTAATAAAGAACATTTAGTTCAATACGGAAGGGGGTAGGTATTATGAATAACTTATACAAACTATAAAGTTTTCGAAAGGTGACAGAATTCATGTGCAGGCTCATCACATACTGTTTCCGTTTTGCAGAGAGCGACACCGCTGGGAAGCACCCGGTCATTTCTGTCCAGTCTACTGTGTGCTGTTTCGGTGTGTACTGTAATTACGGCGAAAAATGAACTTATACAATATCAAGAATACTGTTTTATCTGTCCGAACAATCCGACCGGAACGAATGATTATAATTTTTGCCAGCTCAGAAGGTGATCCTGTTCTTATTATCCCCGCAGGAAGATGCTTCTGAATATATCCCGTCTTTTCTGCCTGTTCTTTTCGGGATAATACCCACGCGGCCCGTCTGTCAACGAAACGGGCTTATGATCATAAATATCCTGTGCACTGAGTGCCGAAAAACACGTACTGTACCGCGATATCATAGCGCAATGACTCTTATTCTGTAGCGGTTTTAAAGGGGTATATTTCTGACCAGGCAGGTAACCCATGCTTTCATCAATAACCGGATTAAATTTCACCCTCACATCCCATCTGCCCTCGGATACCTTCGCGGTAGTGAGTTTTGAACTGATGGAAGCGTTCTCCGCGCCGTTTGCCCTGCAGGTACGGTTGGTGAGCAGTAACCCGGCGGTGGATTTTACGGCGGTGATGGACGCCCAGGCGATGCTTATGGTGACTGAAACCGGGGTGGTACAGCGCACGGTGAACGGCATTGTCACTGCTTTTGAGCAGGGAGATACCCTGATGCGAATTCAATGCTACAGTTTTCTGATGATAACCCAATCCAAGGTATCGGATTTTCAGTGCCGCTGGTGAACATTGCGAATGACGATGCCATTGATAAGTTGGTGGGAAAAATTTCGGAGCATAGAGAATGCCTCCTAGTACCTAGACTGGCCCCAAAAGAGTAGATTTTTGTTGCCCTCCTGGCGGCCAGCCCACTATCCAATCCTTAAAACGAATGGAAGAAGTAGTACCTATGACCATCAGTGTGCTCTGTTTCTATTGAGACAAGCACCTGCTAACTCGCTAGAATATGCCCATCAGTTCACGTTAAAACTTCAGATAAATGATTGGTCAAAACATCCATACTACAATCGTATCCTCGACTTACGATCTGCTTAAGGAAACCGACTCAGCCCTTTTGAGATTGTGTGACCGGGCTAGCTCGCTGGTGCTAATCGTAAACTCAACTGAACAAGGCATATTGCCTTGTTATCTGTCAGAAGAGATAACGTTGCTCGAGCTATCTGAAGAGCTATGTGAACACTTGCTACCGCTATCACGTGGTGATCGATCCCGTAAGGCACCAGATATCCTCACTCAAATGTTAAATTGCATAGCGTCTGAAGTAGTATGGATTGACAGGATTCAAGCTCTATTTGAACCATCTCTGGAGCTAGATCCTTTGCGCCAGCTACAAGAGCTGGCGCGTATCAAGCCTATCATCGCTATCTGGCCTGGGCAGATTACAGAACAATTTTTAACCTTTTCAGTTCCGGGAAGGGCCGATTATCAATCTTACACAGCGAATGAACTGGCAAATCTGCCCATCATTCACTTTGTTGAGCAGAGGGAATATAAATGAAAAAGTACGGAGAGCTCATTCAATTTGAGCCCGTCACAACTATCATCAAACTCAAGGAGTCTGCTGAACAGCACAAAGCTCAGCAGTTGGTGGCGTCTTATGTTATCTCGGACAAGATGGCACTAAAACTGGCTGACATCATCATTCCACAGTTGCAGTTTGAAGAATCAGTTGATAACAAATCTCTCTGGGTTGTCGGTAACTACGGCTCAGGTAAATCACACCTAATGTCAGTGATCTCGGCAGTTGCTGAGTTTCCAGAACTTGCAAAATGTATTACTAACGACAAGGTTCGCCACGCTGCAGGCAAAATTGCCGGAAAATTTAAAGTCATTCGCTTTGAGGTCGGGGCTAGCAAAAAAGCCTTTGCTGATATCGTCACAGACAACCTGACATCCAGCTTGGCGGAAATGGGGATTGATTATCAATTCCCCTCTATGGATGAAATCTCATCCAATCACAAACCCTACTTTGAAGAGATGATGGCGCTATTTCATCAACGCTATCCAGATCAAGGTTTGCTTTTGATTTGTGATGAAATCCTCGACTACCTGCGCTCACGGAACCAGCAACAACTACCATTGGATATGGCGATGATGCGCGTCATGGGAGAAGTAATTGATGGCACACGCTTCCGGTTTATTTGTGGTGTTCAGGAAGCCATTTTCGACAGCACTCAATTAGCTTTTGCTACGCAGGAAGTCAAACGCATTCGTGACCGTGCAGAGCAGGTATTGATCACACGTGACGATATCAAATATGTGGTCGCTGAACGTTTGCTCAAAAAAGATGCCCAGCAACTGCACTGGATCCGTGAGTATCTGCAACAATTCACGTCTTGTTTTGATCGCATGAATGAAAGACTCGACGAATTTGTTCGGATGTTCCCTGTTCATCCTGACTACATCAATACTTTCGAGCGAGTTCATGGTGCAGGCATCGAACAACGACAGGTATTGCGTAGCCTCTCGCGGCAGATGCAAGCTTTAATGGAGCAACAAGTCCCCCTGGATAAGCCGGGAGTATTCTCTTATGACACCTACTGGGATGAACTCAGAAGTGATCCCAGCGCCAAAACCAATCCTGATGTAGGTCAGGTCATTGATGTCGGTGAAACCCTGTTTACTCGTATTGATCAAGCCTATCCAACCGCAACTGAAATAGACTTTGCCAAACGCCTTGTAGCCGGTTTGGCAATCCATCGTTTGACTGTTGGTGATGTTTATAACGAGATGGGAGCAACAGCTGCCGAGCTACGTGACTCACTCTGCCTCTATCTGCCTGGTATTGAGCAACTGCCCGGAGAAAAGAGTAAAAATCTAGAAACTCAGATCGTTGCTGTACTGACTAAGATTCGAAAAACCGTTAATGGCCAGTTCTTTTCAAAGAACAAGGCAAACGATCAGTTCTTTTTGGATTTGAAAAAGAATGAAGATTTTGATGCTTACATCGAAAACAAGATTCCCTTGCTTACGGATGATAGTCGTAACGGTGCCTATCGTGAAGCTATGCTGCAGATCCTGGAAGAAACTGATATGCAGCAACCCAATATTCAGATGTGGCGGCACGAACTGAAATGGTTGGATCGCAATGTTAACCGTCCAGGATGGATGTTCTTAGGCTCGCCTAATGAACGAGAAACAGCCAAGCCGCCGCTCGATTATTACATGTACTTCATACAGCCATATAACCCGCCAAAACAGAAAAAAGAGCACATCCGCAGCGATGAAGTGCTATTTATTCTGCAAAATGCTGACGGCGATTTTGATCGCAGCCTAAACTACTATGCAGCCGCTATCGATTTACATGCTTCTGCTACAGGTAACGCCAAGAATGTCTACAAACTTAAGGCGGATGGTTATCTGAGAGAGATGCAGAGTTGGCTAAAAAGTCATTTCAAAGATGCCTACATTGCCCAATACATTGGGCAAAGCAAGCCGATGATGGACTGGCTCAAAGGTACATCTGTCCGCAACATTTCTGGGCTCGGCGATAGCCAAATTGGCAGCCTCAAGGATATTTTTGAATCCGTTGCCAGCCATATCTTGGCTAATCACTTTGTTTCGTTGGCACCCGAGTATCCCACTTTTAGTCAGTGGATCACTTATGAAAACATCGAAAGTGCCGCCAAAGATGCGTTAAGTGTTGTCTCTGGTGGAGCTGCGACCAAGCGAGCCAATGCCGTCCTTGACGCACTTGAATTACTGGATAGCGATAAAATTTCCCCGCTACAATCACGCTATGCCCAAGCTGTTTTAGCTGTTTTGCAAAGCAAGCCACAGGGCCAGGTGGCCAATCAGGCAGAACTGCTGGAGGCAATCAATTCCCGACTCTATTTTAAGCCAGAAAGCTTCCGACTAGAGCCGGAATGGCTGTTAGTCCTGATCGCCTGTTTGGTTTATAGCGGCGAGCTTGAATTAGTAGTGGTCGGCCATACCCTGACTGCCAGTGATGCCGTCAAATTCAAATCCGTTCCATTTGATGTACTGAAAGACTTTAAACATATCCAATCGCCCAAGGATTTTAATGTTACCGCATTAAAAGCCCTACTCACTTTGTTGGACATGAATGACGGTTTAGCTACCACGATCCAGCAAGGTGACGAGAGCATCGTACGTGAAATGTTAAAGCGTACAGAATTACTGGTTAACGAACTAGTCAAGGGGCAGCAGAGCGTCAAAGAACGTTTGCCGTTATGGGGACAATTAGTTCTGGAAGAAAGTGAAGAACAAACGCTGTCAACACAACTAGATGAGCTTAAAAACTTTTTGGAAACAATCCAACGCTATGACAAACCAGGTAAGCTGAAAAACCTCAAGGTGACGGCTTCAGAAATTGCCTGTTTCCAGCAAATACTTCACGCATGGCGAAATTTTGTGCAACTCAAGGCGGCAGTTAACGATCTGACCCCATTATGTACTTACCTCAAAGAGGCTCAGTTGGTACTGCCAGAGCAGCACATATGGCAAGAACAAGTGAAATTGGCTCGTGATGGGCTAAGACAAGGTTTTGCGGATCCATCATTACGATGTGATGAGAACTTCAAAGCAACGCAGATCGCTATTCTGTCTGGGCTAAAAACAGATTATGCGAAGTACTATATTGAACTCTATATTCGGGCTCGTCTCGACAGCAGTGAAGAGAAAACTAAATCCAAACTTCTAAGCGACGATCGTCTTGCAGAATTGGATATTTTGAGTGGCATCACCTTGCTCCCTGCCCAACAGTTAGTTGATTGGCGTAAAGAGGCAGCACAATTACAAGCGGCTAAGCCCATTGATCCCAAACAACTGGCGATGAATGCCAATCCGGTAGAATTCAATGCTCGTCAAGAAAGCAGCAAGGCTCCGGCCAGTGAGCAATTAAAAAATCTGGAACAACGATTAGACAGTTTACAAAGCGATTGGCTTAGTAATCTGAATAGCCTGCTCGATGATCCGTTTATTAACCTCGAGCTGCTCAAACCCAATCAAACACAGTTAATTCGCGATTTTATTCAGAACGGTCAGCTCCCTGAGTCACTTGATGCAACCTTTATACAAGCGGTAAACCAAGTACTAGCAGGGTTAGAAGAGTTAAGAATTAACTCGGTCGAACTTATTAATGCCTTGGGAAAAGGCCTTCCCCTGAGCCGTGACGAAGTAGCTGAGCGCTTTAATCGGCTGCTCGACAAGCTTTGTCAGGGTAAGGACATCAATAAAGTTCGTATCATTATCGATTAATATAGACTTGCGGGTAGAACATAGTTCATATCCGCCATAGGAAGCATTATGCAACAAGACAGCTTATTCTCCAACGAGAACTCATTACAGGAACAAAAAGTAGGTCAAGTGACCTGCTTGGGAAAGACTTTCGATAACGATCAAGCTCGTCGAGAATATTTTTTGGCTTTGCTAGCGGAAAAACTTAAAGACCCAGAATTTCGCAAAATAGAAGGATTTCCCATCGGTAGTGATGAGAACATTTTGAACCTAAGTGATCCACCTTTTTACACGGCCTGCCCTAACCCATGGATAGAGGATATTGTTGCAGAATGGGAATCAAAAAGCCTATTTAGAGAAGAAAAATATCATAGGGAGCCATTTGTCGCAGATGTTAGCGAAGGTAAGCAAGAGCCTATTTACAATGCCCATACTTATCATACTAAAGTCCCCCATAAAGCAATAATGAGATATTTTCTTCATTATACTGAACCTGGTGATATTGTCCTCGATGGGTTTAGCGGCTCAGGCATGGCCGGGGTGGCAGCACAGATGTGCGCCAGTCAAGAAGAAATTAGAAAACTAGGCTACATCGTCGATACTCAAGATGGTTCGGTTAGTTCTGACGGAGTTGTTTTCAGTCATGTTGGCGCTAGAAAATGTATTTTAAATGATCTTTCCCCTTCCGCCAACAATATTGCTTTTGGAAGCAACAGTCCAATTGATGTCACTCGTTTGCACAAAATTGCAAATAGCATTTTATCTTCGGTCAAGGAGAAGTATTCATGGATGTTCAAGACTATCGACCCTGAAACGGGAAATACTGTCGATGTCAAATACTATGTATGGAGTGAGGTGCTACAGTGTAATAGCTGCTCTAACGATGTTGTTTTTTCTGACAATGCATTATCCGAGGATTATTCGAAAGTTTCTGATAACTTTCAATGTAAACACTGTGGAGTGACTCTCAACAAGAAAGATTTATTACCTGTCTACGAAAAATACATTGACCAATATAGTAAAAAAATGCTTGAAAGACCAAAAAGAGTCATGACTCTAGTGTGTTTTTCAAGAAAACGAAGAAATATCATTAAAAGACCTGATGAGCACGATCTAAATATTATCAATGAAGTCATGAAGTTAAGTGAGAATATTTACTTCCCTAGTAATGAAATTCCCGACATGCAAATGATGCGAGTAGGGAGGATGAAACCATCAAAAATTAGTCAAATCAATCATTTCTATTATGAAAAAATAAGAATAATCTTATCCAATTTATGGCAAGAAGCTAACTCCATTGATGATTTTGGGATAAGAGAAGCACTATGTTATTGGCTAGATTCTCATTTCGTAAATTTATCTTTAAGGAATAGGTTTAGGCCGGGAGTTTCGTTTCCTTATAATCCAATGGCGGGGGTTTTTTATGTGCCAATGATGAGTTCGGAAGCAAATCCTTTTGTTGCATATGAAAATAAGCTAGAGAGAATACTAACAGCATTCAATTCCATCGAAAAATGCAAAGATAATTTTGTGATAAGCTGTGGTTCAGCTAGCAATCTAAAAATACGCGACAATACAATAGATTATATTTTTACAGATCCGCCATTCGGTGAGAACATTTACTATTCTGATCTAAATTTCTTCATAGAGGCATGGAGAGGTGTTTTCACGAATGTGGAAAAAGAAGCCATTATTGACCGAGTTAAAGGAAAAGACCTAATTACCTATATAAATATAATGTGTGATAGTTTTAAAGAATACTTCAGAGTATTGAAACCGGGGAAATGGATAACAGTGGAATTTTCTAATACACAGTCATCTGTTTGGAATGGAATTCAAACTGCATTATCTAATGCTGGCTTTATTGTTGCTGGTGTTTCTATACTAGACAAAATAACTAATACATTCCAAGCTGTCAACACAACAACAGCGGTAAAACAAGATCTTGTTATCTCAGCTTATAAACCAAATTCAGATTTTGAACAACGTTTCAAAGCTGAGCTTAATACTCCAGATGGTGTTTGGGATTTCATTTTCACACACTTGAATTTCTTACCTGTAATAAAGCAGCAAAATGGTGCGCTAGTTTATATTTCAGAAAGGGATCCGAGAATTCTCTATGATCAACTTGTCGCATATTACGTTAGAAGTGGCCACCCTGTGCCAATGTCTAGTATAGAGTTCCAAACGTCTATAGAACAACGGCTTGTTATACAAGATGGAATGGTATTTTTACCTGAACAATCTGTAGAATACGCCAGAAAGAAGATTTTGGCAAAAGAACTCATTCAAGCATCTTTATTTGTTAAAGATGAAGCAACAGCTATTAGTTGGTTAACTCAATTACTTAAGAGAAAACCTTCAGTTTTTTCAGATGTGAATCCACTATTTATGCAGCAACTAGGAGGATGGAGTAAAAATGAGATTGTTCTGGATCTGCGTGAACTTTTAACACAAAACTTTCTCTGCTATGACGGGCAAGACGAAGTGCCTGATCAAATTCATAGCTATCTATCCAGCAACTGGAAAGAACTTAGAAACCTGCCGAAAAACGATCCCGCATTAGTTGCCAAAGCGAAAGATCGATGGTACCTACCAGATCCAAACAAAGCTAGTGATTTAGAAAGGCTACGTGAAAAATCGTTGCTAAAAGAGTTTGAAGAGTACAGGGCCACCAAGAAAAAACTAAAAGTCTTCCGCATCGAAGCAGTGCGGGCTGGCTTTAAGATGTTATGGGAACGACAGGAGTATCCTGCTTTAATCGCCGTAGCCGATAAATTACCAAGCAGCATATTGGAAGAAGATCCAGTGTTATTGATGTATTTCGACCAAGCGGTTACCTTGAGTCAAGTCGATACCGATGACGAGTGGTGATAAACAATGTGGCAGGTAGGTGACTGGGCCTGGAGTCAGGCCCATCAACAATATGTCAAAGTGATTGAATCTGCTGGCCTCTGGGGCCAGCAGCATTACCGTGTCTGGTTACAGCAACAAGATGTAGTACTCAAGGTATTAGACACCGATCTCTACAACCAACCGGTACAGACAATCGTGACGGCTGATACGTTATGCTACTTGGCCACTGCAGCCAAAATTGCCAACGTCCAGCAGGAAGATACTTTACTGGCACCAATAGAATCGAATGTCATTCCTTTGCCGCACCAGCTGAAGGCGCTCACCAAGGCAATGAGCCAAAAACAGGTGCGCTATCTGTTTGCTGATGAAGTAGGTCTGGGCAAAACCATCGAGGCTGGACTGGTCATGCGTGAATTGAAGTTGCGCGGACTGGCAAAGCGAATACTAGTTTGCGCACCTAAAGGGTTGGTTAGTCAGTGGGTAAGTGAAATGCAGACCCACTTCAACGAGTCATTCCAATTGATGCTGCCCGGTGAACAAAAACCGCAGAATGAACATGACAATATCTGGTCACGTTATGATCAAGTTGTCTGCCCTGTCGACAGTATCAAGCCCATTGAAAGCCGCAAAGGATGGCCACTCAAACAACTTAATGAGTACAACAAGCTTCGTTTTGATGACCTGTTGGCTGCGGGTTGGGACCTTATCATCATTGATGAAGCCCATCGTCTCGGCGGTAGCACCGACCAGGTCGCCCGTTACAAGCTAGGCCAAGGTTTGGCCGAAGCAGCTCCCTATTTATTGTTATTATCCGCTACACCACATCAAGGCAAAAGTGATGCTTTCCACCGTTTGATGGCCCTGCTCGATGCCGAAGCCTTTCCAGATGTAAGCTCGGTCTCACAGGAGCGGGTCCAGCCATTTGTGGTGCGTACTGAAAAACGGATCGCCATCGATGGCGAAGGTAAGCCACTTTTTTGTCCTCGGCAAACAGAAATGGTTGCCGTTGCCTGGCAAGCCCGGCATGAATTACAGCGTCACCTCTATGAAGAGGTGACTGAGTACATTAAAGAAGGCTACAACCAAGCCCAAGCCAAACAACAAAATGCTATTGGCTTTTTGATGATATTAATGCAGCGTTTGGTGAGTTCTAGTAGTGCGGCCATCTCACGAACCCTCGCCCGTCGGCTAAAAGTACTAGAAAATAAGCGGGTAGAAGAAGAATTACCTTTGGCGTTTGCCGATGAGTGGGTGGATCTGGATGGTCAAACCCAGCTGGACGAATTATTAGCTCAGTGCCAAACATCGTTGGAGAATGAAAAAAACGAAGTGCGCCGTTTGCTAGCGTTAGCGGAGCAATGTGTAAGTGCCGAAAATGATGCCAAAGCCGAAGCCTTACTCGATTGGCTCTACCGCCTACAGCAAGAAGAGGGAGATCCATACCTGAAGATGCTGGTGTTCACAGAGTTTGTGCCGACCCAAGAAATGTTGGCGCAGTTCTTAGTTGAACGAGGTATCAGTGTCGTTAGTCTCAACGGCTCAATGGATCTGTCAGAGCGTAAAAAGGTACAAGCTGCCTTCGCCAGTGATACTCGCATTCTGATTTCAACCGATGCCGGTGGAGAAGGTCTAAACCTTCAGTTCTGCCATGTGATTGTTAATTACGATATGCCCTGGAATCCGATGCGCATGGAACAACGTATTGGCCGCGTCGATCGTATCGGCCAACAGCATATCGTTCGCGCACTGAACTTTGTGCTCGAAGATACCGTTGAGCACAGAGTTCGCGAAATTCTCGAAGCGAAGTTACAAATTATCCTCGAAGAGTTTGGCGTTGATAAGACCAGCGATGTATTGGATTCCTCTGCTGCTAATCATCTGTTTGATGAGTTGTTTATCACATCGATCACTGATCCTGCTTTAATGGATCAGGAGTTAGCTAAAGCCCTAGCCACCTTAAGAGACGGTGCAGTGGACAAGCGGCAACAGGATGCACTGTTTGGTGGCGGAGATCCCTTATCTGCTGAGGACTATCGCCAAGCCTTGAACCATCCATTACCCTATTGGGTACAGAGCATGGTCGCTAGTTACTTGCGCTGGCAACGTAGTATGCAGCATCCAGCTGATTTTACTGACGAAATTGATGGGAGTCATACTCTAACTTGGCCAGATGGTGCAACATGGAGTGGAATAACCTTTATTGGGAAAATCGCCCAGCAACAGCCAAGTTTCACGCACCTAACGCTCGAAAACCCCAAGATAAAAGGGCTGTGTAGTCAATTACCTGTTTGGAGTCAAGCACAACCCATCCCCAGTGTTGCTGTTAAGTCACTACCAGCCGGAGCGAATGGTTATTGGGCATTATGGAGTATCCGCCTTGTGGCTGGCCATGAGCGACGCTGCCAATATATGCCAGTCTATATCAAGCCCAACGGTCAATATTACGCAACAGCATCCCAAAGAGTCTGGGATGCTGTCTGTAGTAAAGAATTTGATATTTTACCTCAAGACTTAGCAGTCGATTCTTTTTTACATCAGTCGATCTATGCTCTTATGCATAAGGCGGCACAAGAGGAAGGAAAAGCTATCTTCGAAAGCATGTTGACAGCTAATCAGACCGATTTAGATAACCAGGTTGAAAAAGGTGAATACTCATTTAATGCAAGAAAAAAAGCAATAGAACGAGTTGGATTACCAGAGGTTCGCCAATTTCGCTTGCGTCAATTAAGTAGTGAATATGCTCTGTGGCTCCAGGATATAGATAAAAAACGCAGGGTGATTCCTGACATGGTTTTACACACCATTATTGAAATTAAAGGATGAATATGACTTGGCAGGATGACGTTATTCATAAAGTAAATTTGGATGGGGATTTTGTATACATCATAAACGATCCAGATGGACTACTATATGAGCCTGTTATAGCAACCTCACTTCAAGAAAAAAATGCGTTCATTTTTGATGATGATGACCCATTAGCATTACGTCTGGCCTATGAAACATGGCGTAGTGATGAGAATAAAATATCTTTCCTTATTCGACTGGCGGCAGAGAGTGATATTTTTATACCTCATGATATCCATCGTGAGTCAAAAGAGATTGATTTTCATCTATCAGAATTTTTCCAGGATATTGATTCAGATATACTAAGATTACTACCAGCTGAGTTTTATCAGTCAGTCATGGATGCACTGAAGTCATTTGCACCAGGTAGGCTTAGCCCACAATCCAGTCTAGATTTCTTATTGCGCCATATATATAGAATTGCACCTGAGATAATCCAATCCAGTACGGACCTCGTTAGGTTATTGATTAGAAAGCATTATATTGGTATTGAAATGCCAATGCCAATTGAAACGAGACTAATTCATCTACTGAGTTTAGTGCCGAGTTTTGGTTTATGGAATGTCAATCAGCTTATTTCCAATAAATCTTATTTTTTTGATTTCCTTCAAAAACAATGGGAAATATACTTACAAGATGAAGAAAAGAGTTCTATCTCCTTTGCACCTCGACCAAATACTCAGCTAATTGTTCCCTTTGCTGATGGTGACGTTCGCATTTTTATTGATAATCTTTTTGCTGAAGGCATTATAAAACCAGTAGCGATAAAAAACTTACCTCCTGAACACTGGGCATCATTTGCTGTATTAAAAGAACCAAAACTAACAGAAAAAGAACGAATACTACACCTACTTAATAATGCAAAAAAAACATTCAACCAATACTCAGATGAAAGTGCAAATGCAGATTTCTGGCTTGAGCAGTCACGTTCTCTTGGTATCATGAATGCCATTTTTTATCAAAATAAAAAATTGCCTGCAGTTGAAGTTTTGTTTGATGACATTAAAAATATTAACACTGATGTGGATGAATTATTTCAACGTTGGTTACTAATCAACTATGCGAAAATACAAACCATACCAACTGTTCGTTACCCATCTATGTTGCATAAAGTTCCTGACTGGATATCACGCAGGATAGATTCTGGCAATAAAATTTGTTTGCTTGTTTTAGATGGTATGGGGGCTCGCCAATGGCCATTATTACGTAAGCAATTGCAAATATGCGAAAATATTTCAATAGAAGAGCACTCTTGTTTTGCTTGGGTGCCAACGATAACATCAATTTCACGGCAAACCTTGTTCTCAGGGAAACGTCCATTTTTGTTTGGTGAATCCTTACTGACTACAAATAAAGAAGAACAACTATGGATTAATTATTGGATGGATAAAGGCTTAAGCAAACGAGAAATTAAGTATGCAAAGAAAATTGAGAACTATTCAGTCGATGAATGGCAATCACTAGTTGGGTCACTACCAGTTAAAATTGCCGGTTTAGTCATAAATTTTATCGATGAACAGATGCACGGAATGAAAATGGGAATGGCTGGACTAAATGTATTGGTTGATAGCTGGCTGGCCGAATGGAAATTCAAAGATAAAATTTCAGACCTGCTGGAGAATGGGTTTGAAATTATAATTACTTCAGACCATGGTAACCAAGAGGCTATCGGTATGGGATATATAAATGAAGGGGTAAAAGCGGAGACTCGGGGAGAACGAGTACGAATTTATAATAACCCCAGTCTGCGAGACAGCTCTGCTGCAAACTATCAAGATTCTGTGATAGTATGGCCCGGTCCTGAGATGGGCCTGCCAAAAGGGACATATCCTTTGCTAGCCTGCTCTGATAAAGCCTTTAAAAGTAAAGGGGATGTCGTTGTAGGGCATGGCGGAATCAGCCTCCATGAGGCAATAGTGCCTTTCATTATTGTTAACAAAAAGTAGTTAGTTATGATTAAAACTCCAGGTTTCTGCCGCCACATCGAGAAAGAATGGCTTGAACAAACGCTCCGCTGGGTTGCTAGCGAAGCAGATAGTGTGCAATTAAATAAAAACCTGGAAGTATTCCTTGGTACGTATATAGCGACTAAAGAAAATCGGCGCAAAGCTCGAAATTTATTAACCTCAATTTGGATGCGACCAAAAAATAAAGATGTTTTTTTTGAGACAGGCATTCAATTACATCAAGAGATAGATGCATTTTCATTACCTATTCACTGGGGAATGTTAATCGCAAAAAAACCTTTCTTTGCTGAGGTTGCTCGTTTTATCGGCCGACAAGCTAGGCTAAATGACGTATTTACCTTTTCTCAAGTATTTAGCCGAATGAGTATGTTATATGGCGAGACACAAGCAACCAGTAGAGCACTAAGTGCTGTTTTAAGGACTATGATCGAATTAGGGGTGATAGATAGAAGTAATAAACTAATATCATATTCGATCGTTCCAATTCAAGAAAAAGTTAGCAACAATATCGCAAATTGGTTAACCACCGCTGCTATGATTTCATTGAATAAAGTTAGCATTAGTCTTGATGAAGTATTAGCTGATCAAGTGTTCTTCCCATTTCAAATTGATATCAACTTGAATACACTTGATGTATCAACATTTGAATACTTGCAGCAAGGAAACTCAATAGTCGTTTTCAAAAGGAATCTTTACTCATGAAACCCATTATTGGATTCAATCGGCATTTAGAGATGGATTGGCTTGTTCAAACCGCATCCTGGTCGGCGAATGGGATTCACGGGCAGGCATTGAAAAATAAAATTGATAGTTTACTTGCCCCTAGTTTTGACAGCAAAGTAGCACAAGATAAAACTAGAAATCTTCTTTTTGGCATTTGGGATTCAGAATCGAAATCGGTGCCCAAAGCATTTCATTCCGACGCCTGCAAATTGCTCATTGAACACAGTGAAATAAATATAGCTATTCATTGGGGAATGATGCTTGTTAAATACCCCTTCTTTTATAATATCGTAATACAAATTGGTAGAATGACCAAGCACGAAGGTCTGTTCATTTACAATCAATTAGAGCAACGCATTACTGAAAGCTATGGGGATACTTCAACTATCAAGCGTTGTATGCAATTTGTTGTTCGAACCCTAATAAATCTAGAATTGTTATCTAACCCTAAATCAGGCACATACCAGTTGCGAAAATCAATTGCGATTAATCACGATAACGTTATCGCTTGGCTGACTGAGGTATCAGTCAGAGCTCAAGGAAACTCTAGCAAAAGTATGTCTGCTATTATTAATGACCCAGCTTGGTTCCCCTTCGATATAAACTTTAATGAAAACAGATTATCGTCTAATATACGACTAGATGTTCATCACCAGGCTAATGATGCCATTATTTTCCTATGATGATAATTTTGTTAAATTTTAACATCACTTCTATCACATGCTTGGTTAGTATAACTTTAGGAAACTAACCCAGCATATGCAACCAGATAAAAATAGAACGCTCATTTTTGAAATAATGAGCCCCCCAATAAATAAACCACTATAAACATTTAATTAAAACAACAATTCACCTCTGACACAACTTAGATTTCGCTTTATCATTCACAATAAATCATGACTGAAAAAAGATGATTCATTTATATAAACCTTAATAAGAATTCAATGTAAGGCATAACAATTTTTAATTAATACACATTAGTTATTAAAACCAAAAAAAATATACTATAGGCACATAAAACATGCGACATTTTAGATTGCAATAATGGGGACGGTTAACCGTCCTTTTTTACAACCAATGTTTTGGAATGGATAATTCAAATGTACGAGCAACATAGTCGAGCGTTTTAATGTATTCATTATGCTTCGCTACATCAATAGGTTGCCCTGCTTTACGTAGTTCCAACATTTGCTGCAGCTCAGGAAGGTTAAACATTCCTAGTTTATAGAAACTCCCCCATGATGGCGTACCAAAGAGATTATAAATAACGATTGTGTTATCGCGCTCGCTTGCTAATCTCTTCTTTCCAGATATTTTAGTTAATGCATTTTCTGCTTCATCTTTATCTTCGTATGTATTAAGAAGCTTCATCTTTTTAGCCCATAAAAATTAATGTTCAAATTCAATTAATTGTTTCCGGGTAGCGGTTGCTACCCGGAAACAATTACTTATTTACTTTAGCAAAATCAAACGGACTAACCCCCTTATCCCGATTCGCATCCAGATAATCCGCCCACCACTGCACCATCAGCCTACGCTCCCCCAAGTGTTCAGCCTTATGAATATAAGCAGCACGCACAGAGTTACGCTCCTGATGACTCATCTGCCGCTCTACCGCATCTTTCGACCACAACCCCGATTCAATCAATGAACTACATGCCATGGTTCTAAAGCCATGCCCGCAAACCTCTACTTTCGTATCGTAGCCCATCACCCGGAGTGCTTTATTAACCGTGTTCTCACTCATCGGTTTACGCGGATCGTGATCACCAACGAAAATCAGCTCTCGGTTTCCACTTATGCTTTTGATCTTTTCCAGAATGGTCAGAGCCTGACGTGATAAAGGAACAAGATGAGGAGTACGCATCTTTGATCCTCGATGTGAATGCTTCACACCTTTCAATGGCTCACGTTCTCCCGGAATCGTCCACATTGCAGTGTCAAAATCGACTTCTGACCAGCGTGCAAAACGCAGTTCACTAGATCGAATGAAAACCAACAACGTTAGCTCCACAGCTAAGCGTGTTAGTGGTCTGCCGGTATATGAGTCGAGACGATGAAGTAGTTCAGGAATACGATTAAGTTCTAGCGCAGCACGATGTTGCCGTTTAGCTGTGGCGACGGCTCCAGCGATCTCTTGGGCAGGGTTGTAATCGATTAAACCACTTTGCACGGCAAATCGCATAATTGCTGTAGTTCGTTGCTGTAAACGCGCCGCCACCTCAAGACGTCCAGACATCTCTACGGCCTTGATGGGTATAAGTAACTCTCTGGTTTTTAATTCAGTTATATTCCGCTTACCAATCGCATCGAATAGATTATCTTCAAGACTTTTAAGAACCCGGCCACTATGTGACTCAGACCATTTTTGATTGCTTGCGTGCCAGTCTCTGGCAACAGATTCAAATGTGATGACCTCTTTAGCCTGTTCTTCTTTTACTGCACGCTTATGTTCACGAGGATCGACGCCAGCAGCAACAAGTCTCCTGGCCTCTTCCCTCTTTTGACGAGCATCAGCCAGAGATGTCTCTGGATAAACACCAAAAGCCATCAGGTGTTGTTTACCGCCAAAGCGGAAACGAAAGCGCCAGTATTTGGAGCCGTTAGGATGTATCAACAAAAACATGCCATCGCCATCGACGAGCGAGTATTCCTTTGCTTCTGGTTTTGCCGAACGCACCTTGGTATCAGTCAGGGCCATGATGGTATTCCTTCCATATGCTGCCGTGAGTATATAAGCATTATCGAACCAGCATATATACTCGGTTCTATACTCACAAGCATGTTGATGTGGGGTAACTCAGATTGACGTCAGTTGACTGATAAGCGGGGTAAAGCCTTGCGGGGACTGGATTTTAGGCATAAAAAAAGACCTCAATTGAGGTCTATTTACATACTAATGGTGCCGAAGGCCGGACTCGAACCGGCACGTATTTCTACGGTTGATTTTGAATCAACTGCGTCTACCGATTTCGCCACTCCGGCATGGATAAGGATACGGAAAACGCTGGCGATTATACCGTTACCCGTGGGGTGTGCAACCGCTATTGAGCAGTGCGTGCGCTGAGCGTTGAAAAAAACAGCGTCATCATCGCCTCTGAAACCAGAACACTCTCAATCTGCATGGCCCTGCCCGCTTCTCCGGAACTTTCTGAGATCCTGTGCCTCATATCCTGCATTATCGGCGTCTGAAAGACGGAACCATGAGGTTACACATGAGTAAATCAATGCAACGCGGCGTTTGGGCATGGGGTATGGCAGCAGCACTGGTCGCGGGCAGCGCATCGGCGGCGAGCTGGCAGGATCAGCTGAGCAGCGCTGCTTCTCAGCTCTCGCAGCAGCAAAACAGCAATACCATCACCAGCAGCAACGGCGCGCAGAGCGGCGGGCTGTCGCTCTCCACGCTGACCGGCCTGCTGAACGGCGGCGATAAAGCGGTGAGCGCCAGCAATATGACCAACGCGGCGGGCGTGATGGAGTACTGCGTGCAGCATAACGTGGTGGATAACAACGTGAAGTCGGTGAAAGAGCAGATGCTGAGCAAACTCGGCCTGAGCAGTCCGGCGGCGCAGGAGCAGAAAACCGATTATCAGCAGGGTATCGCGGGCCTGCTCAACACCGGTAACGGCCAGCAGCTTAATCTGCAGAGCCTGAGCAACTCGCCAATGGGTGAGAAGCTTAAAACCAAAGCGTGTGATGTGGTGCTGAAGCAGGGTAAAAAATATATCGGCATGTAATCAGCGCCGTGTGCCGGGGCGCTGTCCCGGCCTTATCGTGCTGATGAATGAGATTTTTTATGGCCGGATGCGTACGCTGCTGGCCTCCCCATGTTTTTCCGGGCGTCCTGACGCTATAGTGAGATTTTGCAGCAAACAGGACAGCGCGCATGAAAGGCATCAACATAGCGATTTACTTCGATCCCGATCTGATTCGACTCTGCGTACATGAGCAGGATGACAGCTACCTCAACCAGACTTTTCAGTATGACGACAGCGTCATTGAAGAGATTTATCAGTGGCTGGAACAGTACACGCCAAAGCGCACCCATATCTGTCTGATTGAGCACGACACCGCCGATATCCTCGCCGATGAGCTGACCGATAACGGCTATCACGTTCATCAGGTGAGCCAGCATGACCTGCTGAGCTGGTTCGCCAGCGAGCCGCCTGCTACGCCGGATGGATCGCCGGTGCGCGCCCTGCTGCGCTATCTCGAGAGCGAACGCCCGGCGGAGTATGAGTCGCGCACGCCGCAGATCGAAGCGCTGATGGATCTGCTGGATGAGCTCGATGCGCTGGAGGGCGTGGATGAGGTTGAGGATGAAGATGGCCTGCCAGACAACGTGCTGCGCCTGATGAAACAGAAAAAAATCAGCGCTGAAGATGCCGCGCAGCGCCTGCTGCCGGACGTTAACGAGCGCATCCGCGAACACCTTATCAGCTACCCTGAACTGATGACGCCCGAGCTGCTGGAAGATTTTTTCCCCGAGATGATCGAAGCGCTCGACACGCCCAAGCACTGAGTAATACGTCCTGTCGCAGGGCTGCGCATGCGGCCCTGCCCTGCGGAGATGCATCATGCTGGAACTCTTCAAAGCGATAGGCCTCGGGCTGGTGGTGATCCTGCCGCTGGCGAACCCTCTGACGACCGTGGCGCTGTTTTTAGGGCTGGCGGGCGAGATGAATTTTCAGGAGCGTAACCGTCAGGCCCTGCAGGCGTCGGTCTATGTGTTTCTGATCATGATGGTCGCCTGGTATGCCGGTAACGCGGTGCTGCACACGTTTGGCATCTCGATTCCCGGCCTGCGCATGGCGGGCGGGCTGATCGTCGCCTTTATCGGCTTTCGCATGCTGTTTCCGGCAAAGCCGGTCGGCCATTCGGTAGAAGCGCGCCATAAAAAAGATGAGCAGGATGCCAGCGACGATCCGCGCGAGACGGTGAATATTGCCTTTGTGCCGCTGGCGATGCCCAGCACCGCCGGTCCGGGCACCATTGCGATGATCATCAGCTCAGCCTCAACGGTGAAAGCCGGCGTCGATTTTCCCGCCTGGGTGGTGATGGTCGCCCCGGTGCTGACTTTCCTGGTCGTGGCGCTGATTTTATGGATTTCCCTGCGCAGCTCCGGCGCGATTATGAAGCTGGTGGGTAAAGGCGGCATTGAAGCGATTTCGCGCCTGATGGGTTTTCTGCTGGTCTGTATGGGTGTGCAGTTTGTGATTAACGGCGTGCTGGAAGTGGTGCGCACGTTTCATTGAGTTTTGTGCGGATATCGGCCGGGGCGCCATTAATGGCGTCATTAAATCACGTGCGGAAATCGGCCAAGGCGCCATTAATGGCGTCATTAAATCACGTGCGGATATCGGCCAGGGCGCCATTAATGGCGCCCCTACGGGGGATGGATATTATTGAATGTCGTACGAACCCCGCAGGGGCGCATTTATGCGCCCCTGGTCAAATCCAGGCGTCGTTGAATCACGTGCGGTATAGGCCAGGGCGCCATTAATGGCGCCCCTACGGGGGATGGATATTATTGAATGTCGTGCGAACCCCGTAGGGGGCGCATTTATGCGCCCCTGGTCAAATCCAGGCGTCGTTGAATGTCGTGCGGATATCGGCCAGGGCGCCATTAATGGCGTCATTAAATCACGTGCGGAAATCGGCCAGGGCGCCATTAATGGCGTCATTAAATCACGTGCGGAAATCGGCCAGGGCGCCATTAATGGCGTCATTAAATCACGTGCGGATATCGGCCAGGGCGCCATTAATGGCGCCCCTACGGGGGGATGGATATTATTGAATGTCGTACGAACCCCGCAGGGGGCGCATTTATGCGCCCCTGGCTGAGGATATTATCCGGGCGTTCCCGTATAGCGGTTAATGCAGGGTTTTGCGGACGTCGGCGACCTGCTCTTTGGTCACGGCCGCGGCGCGGTTGCTCCAGCCCTGGCGAACGAAGGTGGCGAGCTGTGCGACCTCTTCGTCGCTCAGGCGCTGGCCGAAGCCCGGCATCGCCAGCGTTGACGGCGCTTTAGCCGTTGAAGGCTGCTGCGCGCCGACGAGGATCGTGTGGATCAGCCCCGTCGGATCGCCTGCGTTCACGATCGTTGCCTGATCCAGCTCGGGAAAGATCCCCGGCGCACCCTTGCCGGTCACGAAGTGGCAGGCGCCGCAGTTGTCGAGATAGAGACGCTCGCCTTCGCTCAGGTTCTTCGCGGCCGTCAGTTTCGCTTCGGTCTGCTGCTGCGCCTGCACGTTGTAGGCCTGCAGCGGCGGATTACCGCCGAGGAACTTCAGGTATGCGGCAATCGCTTTCAGATCGGCGTCGGTCATATGGGAGCTGGAGTGCTCAATTACCGACTTCATCTCACCGCCTACCGCAGCTTTATCGTTCCGCCCGGTCTGCAGGTAATCGATCACCTCCTGCTCGCTCCAGTGCGGCATGCCGCGCAGCGACGGCACATCCCAGTTATTCAGGCTGCCGCCGGCGAGGAAAGTTTTGTCGCTGCTGTCGAGCGATTTCTCATTCATGCCGAGACCGCGCGGCGTGTGGCAGCTGCCGCAGTGGCCAAGACTCTCGACGATATAGGCACCGCGATTCACTTCAGCAGAAGCGCCGCCAATCGGCTGAAACGGCTTGTCGGAGGTAAACGCCCAGTTCCAGAAGCGCATACCCCAGCGCTGGCTGAACGGGAAGCTCAGCTTCGTCTCCTGCGGCTGCTCGCTGCTCGGCTTTACGCCCTTCATAAAGTAGACCCAGAGCGCGTGCATATCGGCATCGCTGATCTTCGCGTAGTCCGGATACGGCATGGCCGGATAGAGGCGTGAGCCATCCGGCAACACGCCTTTACGTACCGCGTCAGAGAACTGCTGTTCGCTGTAGTTGCCGATGCCGTGCGCTTTGTCCGGCGTGATGTTGGTGGAGTAGATCGTGCCCAGGTTCGACTCAATCGCCAGCCCGCCCGCGTAGGCCGCTTTACCTGCCACGCTGTGGCACGCCATGCAGTCACCCAGCCGCGACAGATACTCGCCCTGCTTAATCAGGGCCGCTTCATCTTCCGCCTGCGCCTGCAGCGCCACGCCGCTCAGCGCCAGCGCTGCCAGTAATGCTAATTTTTTCATCTGCTTATGCCTGTACCAGTGGGCCGGGGTTCTTCAGATACTGCTCTTTGATCGCCTGCGCCGCCATCAGGGTGATCGCACCGATGGTATCGGTCGGGTTCGCCTGGAAGTTTTGCGGGAAGGCGTTGCCGCCCGGCACAAAGACGTTATGCACGTCCCAGCTCTGCAGGTATTTGTTCAGCGCCGAGGTTTTCGGGTTATCGCCCATCACCGCGCCGCCCACGTTGTGGGTCGAGACATATTTGGTGAGGTCAAAATCAGCGCCCATCGGCAGGAAGCTCATGCTCATGCTGTCCGGGTTCAGCTCTTTGGCAATGTCGCCCACGATGCCTTTCAGATGCTGCTGCAGCTTCAGCTCGTTCTCTTTCCAGTTAAAGGTCATACGCAGCAGCGGGTTGCCGCGATGATCGGTGTAGTGCGGATCGAGATCGAGATAGATATCGCGATAAGACTGGCAGGTGGTGGTGATGCTGATCTTCATCGAATGGTTGTACCACTGCTCCAGCCCCTCTTTGTATCCCATGCCCCAGGCAGGCGTGCCTTTCGGCAGCGCAGCGGCCATCGGCGTACCGGTCGCCTGCGAGCTGTGGATCTTGGCGCCGCCGAGGAAGCCGAGGCCCGGGCCGTCAAAGTTGCCTGGCGAGATGTCATTGAACATCTGGCCGGTCGCGCCGGCGGTGGCGTAAGAGTTAAAGTTCTTATCTTTAAAGAACAGCGTGGCGCCGCCGTTGGAGAGAAACGCATAGTTGCGCCCTACCACACCCTCTTCGGTGATCGGGTTATACGGCTTGCCGATACCGGATAGCAGCATCAGACGCACGTTGTAGAGCTGGAAGCTGGAGAGCACCACAATTTTGGCTGGCTGGAATACTTCGTTGCCATCCACGTCGTAGTAGATCACGCCTTTTGCGGTTTTGCCATCCTCGTGCAGCACGACTTTAACCACTTCAGCGTTCACTTCGTAGGAGAAGTTCGGCAGACGCTTCAGCGCATCCATCACCGCCGTCTGCGGTGATGCTTTGGAGTAGTTCAGGCACGGATATTTTGAGCAGTAGCCGCAGTAGTTGCACGGTGCAATCTGGTTGCCGTAAGGGTTTTTCCACGCGCGCGATACGCAGGCTGAAGGGTTCGGGAACGGGTGATAGCCGAGCTTCTTCGCCGCCTCTTTAAACATGACGTTGTTGAGCGTGTCGTCCAGCGCCGGCAGCGGGTAAGGCTCTGAGCGCGGCCCTTCAAACGGATCGCCGCCTTCGAGGATCTGACCACGCAGGTTACCGGTAGTGCCGGACTGCCCGCAGATCAGCTCAAACTTATAGAAGTAAGGCTCAATCTCTTCCCAGCTGAACGGGAAGTCCATAACGCGCATATCATCCTGCAGAATGCCCGGCTTATACGCCTGATCAACATAGGTTTTCAGTTTGATATCGGTCGGGGTCGGACGGATCAGTACTGCCGTCCAGTGCATACCTGCGCCGCCCACGCCGGTGCCGGGTGCAAAGGCGCCCCATTTGCGGGTAGGCAGTGCAGTCTGATCCATATTGTAACGCACCGTCACCGCCACCTCTTTCGGCGTGGCGAAGACTTTGTTACGTACGTTATAGGCGTATTCATCGGCCGGCTTCGGGTAGGCGAAGTCGGGATAGTCGCGCTCGCCGCCGCGCTCCAGCGCGCGCACCTCGAGTCCGGCCAGCGCCAGCTCGATACTCATCAGCGAGCCGGCCCAGCCGAGGCCGCATACAACGACATCGACTTCTTTTTTTGTAATCTGTGCCATGTTAATTCTGTCTCACATACCAAATAGGGAAATTCAGGCGCGCTGGCCCAGCAGGCTGACCGGCCCGAGCGGATACGGCACGTTGTGCTGCTTCACCCATTCGGTAAAGCTGGCGCGGGCGCCCGGGAAGCCGATAGCGATCCACGCTTTCATGCCTTTATTGCCGCCATACATCGGGTCGGCAAGATAACCATGTTTGGTATCAGCCAGCAGCTGGCTGAAGAACTGTGAGGCTTTCAGCGCCGGCTCGCCCAGCGCCGCAAAATCGAGACCATCATTCTTGTTGATACGGGTCAGCACGGCATCTTTCTCTTCCGTGCTCAGCTCGTGGAAGGCTTTCTGATAGGTCGTCTGCGTCCACTGATCCACCAGCTTGATGGCGGTGCGGTACATCTGCTGCGGCGTAAACGGGATCTGATACCCCATGGTCGCCGGGGCGTGCACATCAAACGGTCCCTGCAGATAGATTTCTGCACCGAACTCCGGCGTGTGCAGCTGCTGGTCGATAAAAATCGGCACGTTGGTTTCCAGCGCGCCGGGCGCCTTGCCGCTGCCGCCAGCCGGGATCAGACGGTCGGTTGCTGCCAGGATAAACTGCCATTCACTGGCGCTGAAAAAGATCGGTTTATAATCGGCGAGTTCCGGCGCGGCCATTTCTGCCGCCTGCGCGGCGGTAACGCCTTTTAATAGCAGGTCGCTGACCGGCAAAGCCAGCAGCGCCCCGAGTAAAAATTTACGTCTGGTGGTGGGTTTTTCTAACAGCATGGCGCGACAATTCTCACTAGCTAAGAAAGATAATTTATATTTTTGTTAATGACGTTATAAATCGGCAAACAAGCGGGCAATCTTATGGATACAAATATTTCAGGATGTAAAAATTAAATTAAAAATGTTTTTTAAATGAAGAATGGTTATTTTTTTGCGGTGTACACGGTACATAGCAGTGCCACTTATTAACTGAAATTGTGGTTTAAACCCGCTAAAAGCAGGGGTTTTTAGCGCTTTATCTTGATATAACGCTGAAAGCGCTGCATTGAAGAAATAATCGCCCGGCGCAACTGTTGAAAATAAATCACGCTTAAAAGGCAGTTATTGTGAGCGTAAATATTCAGCTTTGTTAACTTTGAGCCAGATTTCTCTCTATCTGCGTTTTATTTATCCAGCTGGCGTATAAAAATCAGGCACAATAATTAATTTCGGGTATTAATTTTATATTCTGGCAATGCTCAGCATAAACCGGCTTATTGATGTGGTACCGTCTGTCTTTATTTGCCGGGAGGATGACGTTGATCCCAGCGCCCGCATCTTTGCCTGTAACCTTCCGGTGGCCTCTGCTTTTTCAGGCGATCAGTTGCGCTACCGCAGGCTGCGCTTGCTATCCTTGGTGTCATAACGCATTGCTGAAGAGCGAGAGATTATGACCACTCCCCTGCTGATTGCTCAAACCCCCGATATCCGGCTGTCGCTGCTCCCGGCGATGGCAAACCGTCACGGGCTGATCGCCGGCGCCACCGGCACCGGTAAGACCGTTACGCTGCAGAAACTGGCAGAATCCTTTTCACAGGCTGGCGTGCCGGTGTTTATGGCTGACGTCAAAGGTGATTTAAGCGGCATTGCCACCCCCGGCAGCGCCTCTGAGAAACTGCAGGCGCGGCTGGCGCAGATTGGCGTCAGCGACTGGCAGCCGCACGGCAACCCGGTGATGCTATGGGATATCTTCGGCCAGCAGGGCCATCCGGTACGTGCCACCGTTACCGATCTGGGTCCCCTGCTGCTCGCCCGTCTGCTGGGGCTGAATGAGGTGCAGTCGGGCGTGCTGCAGATTATTTTCCGCATTGCGGACGATCAGGGACTGCTGCTGCTCGATTTCAAAGATTTGCGCGCCATGACGCAGTATATCGGCGATAACGCCAAAGCCTTTCAGACGCAGTACGGCAACATCAGCAGCGCATCCGTGGGTGCGATCCAGCGCGGCCTGCTGGCGCTGGAGCAGCAGGGAGCAGAGCATTTCTTCGGTGAGCCGATGCTCGATATCCGCGACTGGATGCGCTGCGACGAGCAGGGACGCGGCTATATCAATATTCTCGCAGCCGAAAAACTCTATCAGCTGCCCAAACTCTACGCCACCAGCCTGCTGTGGCTGCTGGCGGAGCTGTATGAGCAGCTGCCGGAAGCGGGCGACCTGGATAAACCGAAAATGGTGTTCTTCTTCGATGAGGCGCATCTGCTGTTCAGTGATGCGCCGCTGGTGCTGCTGGAAAAGATTGAGCAGGTGATCCGCCTGATCCGCTCCAAAGGCGTTGGCGTCTGGTTCGTGACGCAGAACCCGTCAGATATTCCGGATAAAGTACTGGGCCAGCTCGGTAATCGCGTGCAGCACGCCCTGCGCGCCTTTACGCCGCGCGACCAGAAAGCGGTAAAAAGTGCCGCTGAAACCCTGCGCGCTAATCCGGCGTTCGATGCCGTAACGGCGCTTCAGGCGCTCGGTACCGGTGAGGCGCTGATCTCTTTCCTCGATGAGAAAGGCAGCCCATCCATCGTGGAACGCGCTATGGTGATTGCTCCCGGCTCACGCATGGGGCCGCTGACGCAGGATGAGCGCAACGCCCTGATCAACCACTCGCCGCTTTATGGCAAATATGATGAGGAAGTCGATCGCGAGTCAGCCTTTGAGCGGCTGCAGCAGGGCGTCGCCACTGCACCGCAGCAGTCGGCGGCACCGGACGTTAAAGGCGCTGACGTGAAGGTTGAGAGCGGTATTCTCGGCGGCCTGAAAGAGATTCTGTTTGGTACCACCGGACCGCGCGGCGGTAAACGCGACGGCGTGGTGCAGAGCGTGGCCCGCAGCGCAGCGCGCCAGGTGACCAGCCAGATCGTGCGTGGCGTGCTGGGCAGCCTGCTCGGCGGTCGCCGCCGTTAAGGACTCTCTGCTAAGATCGGGTTATGGATAAATATCAACAACTGAAGCGCAGCAAACAGCTGGCGCTGGCGCTGCTGCTGGCGGCAGCGGCAACCTTTATCGTTACGCTGTTTCTGCCACCCAATTTCTGGGTACTGGGCGTTAAAGCGATCGCGGAAGCGGCCATGGTCGGCGCACTGGCCGACTGGTTTGCAGTGGTGGCGCTGTTTCGCCGCGTGCCGCTGCCGCTGATTGCGCGCCATACGGCCATTATTCCGCGTAACAAAGATCGCATCGGCGAGAACCTTGGTCGCTTTGTACAGGAGAAGTTTCTCGATACCGATTCGCTGCTGGCGCTGATCCGCCGCAATAATCCGGCACAGCTGCTGGCGCAGTGGCTGAACGCGCCGGGCAACGCCGATCGTGTAGGGCGTCATCTGCTGCAGGTCATGCGCGGCTTTCTCGATCTCACTGACGATGCACGCATTCAGCAGTTTATGCGCCGTGCCGTGCATCGCGCGCTGGATAAGGTCGATCTGACGCAGTCCAGTGCGATGATCCTCGACAGCCTGACTAAAAATAACCGTCATCAGGCGCTGCTGGATGCGGCGATTGAACAGCTGCTGCAGCTGCTGCACAAACCCGGCACGCGTGAGTTTATCGCCCTGCAGATTGTGCGCTGGCTGAAGCGTGAACATCCGGTTAAAGCCAAAGTATTGCCGACCGAGTGGCTGGGCGAGCACAGCGCCACGCTGGTGGCTAACGCGGTGGATTCGATTCTCGATGAAGTGGCACGCGATCAGGGGCACGAGCTGCGTCTCGGCTTTAACCGTGCGGTGCAGCGGCTGATTGACCAGCTGAAAAACGATCCGGAGATGGCGGCGCGCGCAGAGTCAGTTAAGCAGTGGCTGAAAGAGGATGAGTCGCTGAATCGCTATATCGGTGAGCTGTGGCAGGATCTGCGCGCCTGGCTGAAGCGCGATCTCAGCAGCGATGATTCCCGCGTGCAGGAGCGGGTACGGCTGGCGGCGCTGTGGCTGGGAGAGACCCTGCTGGCCGATGAGGCGTTACGCAGTTCGATGAATCAGCATCTGGAGGATGCGGCGCGCAGCGTGGCACCGGAGTTTGCTGCTTTTCTGACGCGTCACATCAGCGATACGGTGAAAAGCTGGGATGCACGTGATATGTCACAACAGATTGAGCTGAACATCGGGCGCGATCTGCAGTTTATCCGCATCAACGGCACGCTGGTCGGCGGCACCATTGGCCTGCTGCTTTATCTGCTGTCGCAGTTGCCCGCGCTTCTGCAGACGCTGCGCTGACCGGCAGAGGCTGAGCCAGGGCGCCATGATTAACCCAGGGTGCCATGATTAACCCAGGGCGCCATTAATGGCGCCCCTACAGTGCTGCTCGCAGAGGGCGCATTAATGCGCCCCAGGTTCAGGCCAGAAACCAAACAAGCAGGATGCCATAAATAACCCAGGGCGCCATTAATGGCGCCCCTGCGTTTATCTGTAGGGGCCTCATTAATGAGGCCCTGGCGCATAAATGCGCCCCTGGTTCAGGCCGAATACCAAAAAATAAGGGCGCCATAAATGGCGCCCTGGATCTGTCCCGCTTAGCGTCGTTTCAGCAGCAGATAGAGGCTGATAGCGAAGAAAGCGCCGCTGGGCAGGATTGCCCCCAATATTGGCGGCAGGCCGTAGACCAGGCTCAGCGGACCAAAAATCTGATCCAGCACGTAGAACAGGAAGCCGAAGCTGATCCCGGTCACCACGCGCACGCCCATCGATACGCTGCGCAGCGGGCCGAAGATAAAGGAGAGCGCCATCAGCATCATGACCGCCACGGAGAGCGGCTGGAAGATTTTACCCCACATATTGAGCTGATAACGGCCCGACTCCTGTCCGCTCTGCTTCAGATATTTGCTGTAGTTATACAGCCCGCTGATTGAGAGCGCATCCGGGTCCAGCGCCACCACGCCCAGCTTGTCCGGCGTCAGGTTGGTTTTCCACTCGCCGTTCAGGCTCTGCGAACCGGTGATCTGCTTTGGATCGGTAAGGTCTGACTCATCGACCTGTGCCAGCTCCCACCGTTTACGCGCCTGATCCCAGGTCGCGGTGGCCGCATAGCGCACGCTCTGCAGACGGCGGGCGTCGTTAAAGCGGTAGATGCTGACACCATCAATCTCATTGTCGCCTTTAATGCGTTCAATATAGATGAAGTCGTTGCCATCCTTCGCCCAGAGGCCGTTCTGCGTGGAGACCAGCGATCCGCCGTAAAGCTGCTGCGCACGGAAATTACGTGCCATCTGCTCGCCCTGCGGCGCTACAAACTCACCGACGGCCATGGTCAGCAACACCAGCGGGATCGCGGTTTTCATGACGGAAAGCGCCACCTGCAGGCGGGTAAAGCCGGACGCCTGCATCACCACCAGCTCGCTGCGCTGCGCCAGCGTGCCCAGGCCCAGCAGCGCGCCAAGCAGCGCCGCCATCGGGAAGAAGATCTCGATATCTTTCGGCACGCTCAGCAGGGTGTAGTAGCCCGCGTCCAGCGCGGAATACGCGCCCTGCCCGGTTTTGCGCAGCTGATCGACAAACTTGATAATGCCCGACAGCGACACCAGCATGAACAGCGTCATCATGATGGTGTTGAAGATGGTTTTACCGATATAGCGGTCAAGAACCTTAAACATCACACCGACCCTCCGCGGCTGAAACGCGCCCGCAGACGACGCATCGGCACGGTATCCCAGGCGTTAAGCGCGACTGCCAGTGCCAGATACGCGATGTTGACGGTCCACATCCAGATCGCCGGATCGAAGCGCCCTTTGGCCGCATTGGAGCGCAGCGAACTCTGTAGCAGGAAGAAGATCAGATAGAGCAGCATCGCAGGCAGCATCGACAATACGCGGCCCTGACGTGGATTGACCACGCTAAGCGGCACCACCATCAGCGCCATAATCAGCACCGAGAAGACCAGCGTCAGACGCCAGTGCAGCTCGGCCTGGAACTGCGGCGTTTTGGTGTTGATCAGCGTAAGCAGATCGGCCTGATCGGCATCGTTAGGATCGAGCGTCGCTTCTTTGTAGCCCACTACCGCCTGATAGTTCACAAAGTCAGTGATGCGGAAATCACGCAGCAGCGCGGTGCCCTCAAAGCGGGTACCTTTATCCAGCGTCACCACCTGTGAGCCATCTTTACGCTGCTCCATATGGCCGCTGTCTGCCAGCACCACCGACGGACGCGCGTTGCCTTTGGGCCGCAGCTGCGCCAGGAAAACGTTGCCGAAGGTGTTGCCTTTCACATTCTCGACAAACAGCACGGTATTACCGTCGCTTGAGGTCTGGAACTGTCCCGCAGCCAGCGCAGCAGCGCCCGGGTTAGCCTTGGCATTCTGCGTAACCTCATCCTGATAACGCGATGACCAGGGGCCGAGCCAGATAACGTTGACCGCCGCCACCAGCGAGGTCATCAGCATCAGGATCATCGCCGCTTTAACCAGTAACCCTTTACCCAGACCGCAGGCGTGCATCACCGTAATTTCACTTTCGGTGTATAGCCGGCCCAGCGTCATTAAAATCGCCAGAAACAGGCTTAAGGGTAAAATAAGTTGCGCCATTTCAGGCACACCGAGTCCTAACAAGGTCAGAACCAGATTTGTGGGGATTTCGCCATCCACCGCTGCCCCTAAAATCCTGACTAACTTCTGACAAAAGAAGATCAGCAGCAGGATAAACAGGATAGCCAGCTGGCTTTTGAGCGTTTCCCGAACCAGATATCTAATAATGATCACGCTTAGTACGCCTGTGAAAACTTGTCTTTTTGCAGGAAAATCGCTAGTTTCAACGCTTATCAGCCATTTTTCTTCATCAATGGCCGTATTGGTCGCTAAAATGGTCTGTTAATGCGTCAGGGTGGTGAAAAAACATCACATTGTCACCCCACTCATTATGACCAGCGGCGTTAAATTGTCATGGCGTCGCGCCAAATAATGGGTGACGAACGCGCTACATTCTAACGACAGCTACGGCCGTTGTCTTTAAGATTCAGGAGAGTGCATGGAGTTCAGTGTAAAAAGCGGCAGCCCGGAAAAACAGCGGAGCGCCTGCATTGTTGTAGGCGTTTTTGAGCCGCGCCGTTTATCGCCCATTGCCGAACAGCTGGATAAAATCAGCGACGGCTATATCAGTGCGCTGCTGCGCCGTGGCGAACTGGAGGGCAAAGTCGGTCAGACGCTGCTGCTGCACCATGTGCCGAATATTCTCTCTGAACGTATTCTGCTGATTGGCTGCGGCAAAGAGCGCGAGCTGGACGAGCGTCAGTATAAGCAGGTGATCCAGAAGACCATTAATACGCTGAATGACACCGGCTCCATGGAAGCAGTCTGCTTTCTGACCGAGCTGCATGTTAAAGGCCGTAATACCTACTGGAAAGTGCGCCAGGCGATTGAGACCTCGAAAGAGGCGCTCTACAACTTTGATCAGCTGAAAAGCAATAAAGTTGAGCCGCGTCGCCCGCTGCGCAAGCTGGTGTTCAATGTGCCAACGCGTCGCGAACTCACCAGCGGTGAGCGCGCCATCCAGCATGGCCTCGCCGTAGCAGCCGGTGTGAAAGCAGCAAAAGATCTCAGCAATATGCCGCCAAATATCTGTAATGCGGCCTATCTCGCCTCGCAGGCTCGCCAGCTGGCGGATGCTTACAGCAAAAACGTCACCACCCGCGTTATCGGCGAACAGCAGATGAAAGAGCTGGGCATGAATGCCTATCTTGCGGTCGGCGCCGGTTCGCACAATGAGTCGCTGATGTCGGTCATTGAGTACAAAGGCAACAGCGATCCTGACGCGCGTCCGATTGTGCTGGTGGGCAAAGGGCTGACCTTTGACGCCGGCGGTATCTCTATCAAGCCTGCTGAAGGCATGGATGAGATGAAATATGATATGTGCGGCGCGGCCTCGGTTTATGGCGTAATGCGCATGGTGGCAGAACTCAATCTGCCGCTGAACGTGGTAGGCGTGCTGGTGGGCTGTGAAAACATGCCGGATGGCCGTGCGATGCGCCCAGGCGATGTCCTGACCACGATGTCAGGCCAGACCGTTGAAGTGCTGAACACTGACGCTGAAGGCCGTCTGGTACTGTGCGACGCCCTCACCTACGTTGAGCGTTTTGAGCCTGAAGTCGTGATTGACGTGGCGACCCTGACCGGTGCCTGCGTGATTGCGCTGGGTCACCACGTCAGCGGCCTGCTTTCGAATCACAACCCGCTGGCGCATGAGCTGATCAGTGCTTCTGAGCAGTCAGGCGACCGCGCGTGGCGGCTGCCGATGGCCGATGAGTATCAGGAGCAGCTGGAGTCGAACTTTGCCGATATGGCGAATATCGGCGGACGTCCGGGCGGTGCAATCACTGCGGCCTGTTTCCTGGCCCGCTTTGCACGCAAATATAACTGGGCGCACCTCGATATCGCCGGTACCGCATGGCGCTCCGGTAAAGCCAAAGGCGCTACCGGGCGTCCGGTGCCGATGCTGTCGCAGTTTCTGCTGAACCGTGCAGGCCTGAACGGCGACGATTAATCGGTATTGCGCGTCCTGTGGCGGCATTTCCCCCGTAGGGGCGCCATTCATGGCGCCCGGTTTGATGCGCGTGCGGAACGTGATGACGCCATTCATGGCGCCCGGGGTTGATACGCATACGGGACGTGATGACGTCCAAACGGTGCGGTGTTTGACCAGGGGCGCATTAATGCGCCCCCTGTGGCGGCATTCCCGTAGGGGCGCCATTCATGGCGCCCGGGGTTGATACGCGCACGGGACGTGATGACGTCATTAATGGCCCCTCTGCGATTGATACCGGCCTTAATATTGGACGCACGCCGCGCGCTGAAGCACAATGCTCTCTGTTGTTACTGATGGAATTTAGCCCGCCATGAAAAACGCCACCTTCTATGTTTTAGAGTCAGAAAGCGCCAGTGATGGCCTTAGCGCGATTGAAGCGCTGGTGTGCGATCTGGCTGCTGCCCGCTGGCGTGAAGGTAAACGCATTCTGATCGCCTGTGAAAGCGAAGCGCAGGCGAACCGGCTTGATGAGGCGCTGTGGCAGCGTCCGGCAAACGCCTTTGTGCCGCATAATCTGGCCGGTGAAGGTCCGCGTTATGGTGCGCCGGTAGAACTTGCCTGGCCACAGCGGCGTAGCAGCGCGCCGCGCGATCTGCTGATCAGCCTGCTGCCGGCGTTCGCAGATTTTGCCACCGCTTTCCATGAAGTGATAGACTTCGTACCGTATGAAGAATCCCTGAAACAACCGGCGCGCGATCGCTATAAAGCCTATCGCAGCGTTGGTTTCCAACTGAAAACGGCGCCACCACCCCCGCCGCAAACGACATAGCAGAAATGGACAAGACATATAACCCGCAAGATATCGAGCAGCCGCTCTACGAGCACTGGGAACAGCAGGGCTACTTTAAACCAAATGGCGATACCAGCCAGGAAAGCTTTTGCATCATGATCCCGCCGCCGAACGTCACCGGCAGCTTGCATATGGGTCACGCCTTCCAGCAGACCATCATGGATACCATGATCCGCTATCAGCGCATGCAGGGTAAAAATACCCTGTGGCAGGCGGGCACTGACCATGCCGGTATTGCGACGCAGATGGTTGTGGAGCGTAAAATCGCCGCTGAAGAGGGAAAAACGCGTCAGGATTATGGCCGTGACGCCTTTATCGATAAAATCTGGCAGTGGAAAGCGGAGTCCGGCGGCACCATCACCCGCCAGATGCGCCGCCTCGGCAACTCCGTGGACTGGGAGCGCGAGCGCTTCACTATGGATGACGGCCTCTCCAATGCGGTGAAAGAAGTGTTTGTGCGCCTCTACAAAGAGAACCTGATCTACCGCGGCAAACGCCTGGTAAACTGGGACCCTAAACTGCGCACCGCTATCTCCGATCTGGAAGTAGAAAACCGCGAAAGCAAAGGCTCGATGTGGCATATCCGCTATCCGCTGGCGGATGGCGCGACCACCGCAGACGGCAAAGATTATCTGGTTGTCGCCACCACCCGTCCGGAAACCCTGCTGGGCGATACCGGCGTTGCTGTTAACCCGGAAGATCCCCGCTATAAAGATCTGATCGGTAAAGAGCTGATCCTGCCGCTGGTAGATCGCCGCATTCCGATCGTCGGTGATGAGCACGCCGATATGGAAAAAGGCACCGGCTGCGTGAAGATCACCCCGGCGCACGATTTCAACGACTATGAAGTGGGTCGTCGTCACAAGCTGCCGATGATCAACATTCTGACCTTTGACGGCGATATTCGCGCCCGGGCAGAAGTGTTCGACACCAACGGTGAAGCAAGCACCGCCTGCTCCGATGAGATCCCGGCTGCGTTCCAGGGCATGGAGCGCTTTGCCGCGCGTAAAGCGATTGTCGCTGCCGTGGATGAGGCGGGCCTGCTGGATGAGATCAAGCCACACGACCTCACGGTGCCGTACGGCGATCGCGGCGGCGTGGTCATTGAGCCGATGCTGACCGATCAGTGGTACGTGCGTACCGCGCCGCTGGCGAAAGTCGCGGTGGAAGCGGTTGAAAACGGCGATATCCAGTTTGTGCCGAAGCAGTATGAAAATATGTACTTCTCCTGGATGCGCGATATTCAGGACTGGTGCATTTCACGCCAGCTCTGGTGGGGTCACCGCATTCCGGCGTGGTATGACAATGACGGCAACGTCTATGTCGGCCGCACCGAAGAAGAGGTGCGTCAGGAGAATAACCTGGCCGCAGACGTGGCGCTGCGTCAGGATGATGACGTGCTGGATACCTGGTTCTCCTCCGGCCTGTGGACCTTCTCTACCCTTGGCTGGCCGGAGAACACCGAAGCGCTGCGTACCTTCCACCCGACCAGCGTGCTGGTGAGCGGCTTCGACATTATCTTCTTCTGGATCGCGCGCATGATCATGCTGACCATGCACTTCATCAAAGATGAGAACGGCAAGCCGCAGGTGCCGTTTAAGACCGTCTATATGACCGGTCTGATCCGCGATGAAGAGGGACAGAAGATGTCGAAGTCGAAAGGCAACGTCATCGATCCGCTCGATATGGTTGATGGGATTTCGCTGGAAGCGCTGCTGGAGAAACGTACCGGCAACATGATGCAGCCGCAGCTGGCGGAAAAAATCCGCAAGCGTACCGAGAAGCAGTTCCCGGACGGCATCGTGCCATCAGGCACGGACGCCCTGCGCTTTACGCTGGCCGCGCTGGCCTCAACCGGACGCGATATCAACTGGGATATGAAGCGTCTTGAAGGCTACCGCAACTTCTGTAATAAGCTGTGGAACGCCAGCCGCTTTGTGCTGATGAATACCGAAGATCAGGACTGCGGGCAGCAGGGCGGCGAGCTGAAGCTGTCGCTGGCGGACCGCTGGATCCTGAGCGAGTTCAACCGCACGGTGAAAGCGTACCGTGAGGCGCTGGACAGCTATCGCTTCGATATCGCGGCCAATATTCTCTATGACTTCACCTGGAACCAGTTCTGCGACTGGTATCTGGAGCTGACCAAGCCGGTAATGAACAGCGGCAGCGAAGCGGAGCTGCGCGGCACGCGTAACACGCTGGTAACGGTGCTGGAAGCCCTGCTGCGTCTGGCACACCCGATTATTCCGTTTATTACGGAAACTATCTGGCAGCGCGTAAAAGTGCTGAAAAACATCGATCATGACACCATTATGCTGCAGCCGTTCCCGCAGTATGACGCGGCGAATGAGGATGCCGCAGCGCAGGCAGACATTGAGTGGATGAAACAGGCGATTGTCGCGGTACGTAATATCCGTGCTGAGATGAACATCGCGCCGAGCAAGCCGCTGGATGTCCTGCTGCGCGACTGCTCCGCTGACGCACAGCGTCGCGTGGAAGAGAACCGTAACTTCCTCTCCCGTCTGGCGCGTCTTGCGAGCCTGACGATCCTGCCGGCGGGCGAGAAAGGCCCGGTCTCTGTGACCAAAATCGTTGAGGGAGCAGAACTGCTGATCCCGATGGCCGATCTGGTCAACAAAGAGGCGGAGCTGGAGCGTCTGGCGAAAGAGCTGCTGAAGCTGGATGTTGAGATTGAGAAGATCCAGACCAAGCTGGCGAACGAAGGCTTTGTGTCGCGTGCACCGGAAGCGGTGGTCGCGAAAGAGCGCGAGCGCGTGGCGGAGATGGAGCAGTCAAAAGCAAAACTGATTGAACAGCAGGGCGTGATTGCGGCATTGTAAGCGCTTAAGACCTGTTCGCTAACCGAAGCCGGGCTCTGCCCGGCTTTTTTATTACCGGAATTCTGCCATGAGCACCCTCACCTCACTGAATCTGCAGGTCCGTCCGATCTGCGCCGCGGACAACCTGCCGATTGCACAGGTGATCCGCACGGTGTCAGCCGAGTTTGGCCTGACCGCGGATAAAGGCTATACCGTCGCCGATCCTCAGCTTGATCGCCTGTTTGAACTCTACAGCACGCCTGCAAGCGCCTACTGGGTTGTGGAGCTGGAGGGCAAGGTTGTGGGCGGCGGCGGCATTGCGCCGCTGGCGTGCAGCGCACCCGATATCTGCGAGCTTCAGAAAATGTATTTTCTGCCGCAGGTGCGCGGGCGCGGTCTGGCACGTGAGCTGGCGCTGCGCGCGCTGGAGTTTGCTCAGGCACAGGGATTCCGCCGCTGCTACCTGGAAACCACAGCCAGCCTGACGCGGGCGATTGCGCTTTATGAAGCGCTGGGATTTACGCATATTGACCGCGCCATGGGCTGTACCGGTCACGTCGATTGCGAAGTGCGGATGCTTAAAACGCTGGCGTAGAGAGCCCTATTCAGAACGCAGGCACGCCGCTGTGAAAACGCAGTTCCGCATCCGGCTCGCCGATCAGGCGCGCTTCCGCCGCGCCGATCGCCTGTACGCGCGGTGTAATATCGCGCGGCGAGATCTGCGCCGCCAGCGCAAGATAATCCTGATAGTGACGCGCTTCTGAACGCAGCAGCGAGATATAAAACTTCTCCAGCTGCGCATCCAGATGCGGTGCCAGACTGGCAAACCGTTCGCAGGAGCGCGCTTCAATATAGGCGCCGCAAATCAGCTTATCCACCAGCGTATCGGGCTCATGGGTGGTGACTTCACGCAGCAATCCTTTGGCGTAGCGGCTGGCGGTGATTTTGCGGTAAATCAGGCCTCGCGCCTGCATGATCTCCCATACCTGGTAAAAGTGGTGCAGCTCCTCTTTGATCAGCAGCACCATCTTCTCTACCATCTCATCTGCCCACGGCAGCTCGTTGCGCACGATAACGCTTTTGGTCAGATTTTTATGCGCATTAATGAAGTCGCTGCTGTGCGCTTCGCCAAAAACAAACGCCTCATAGGGTTCAAGCCACGCCAGAATGGCCTCGCCGCTCGGTTTATCCGCCACATATTTCCGGATCAGCCACACGGCGGTCTGCGCAGCTTTCAGCTCGCACACCATGTGATCGGTCAGCAGCAGCGTAAGATTTTCCGGCTTGCGCGCCTCCAGGATCCACGCCTCAGGCGTGCGGCAGTGCAGGAACTGGTGAATAGGGGCTAATAGCGGAGCGTAATTCATTGGTGGTCTTTACAGGCAGGTAAGTGAAACGGGCGACAGACGCCGCCCGGTACGATCAGTGACGGACGCCGTTATCCTCGCCGTCATCGTCCATCTCTTCATCTTCGTCTTCGTCATCTTCCGCGTTGGGATCTTCGAAGTAGGTGCCCCAGCCGTCATAATCAACGTTGTATTTGCCCACCAGGTTCACCAGCTGCTCAACCTGTGCATCGATCAGTTCAGGTTTCAGCGCAGATTCGCTGAGGATATCCACACACATCACCGTGGTGCCATCTTCCAGCTCCAGCTCTTCCGGCTCGGTGACTTCATAGCCCAGCTTAAACGCATCAACGGCGGCTTTTTCCAGCGAGTCGAAGTTGTTGCAGGAGAGATGGTGTTCAATGGTGTAGAGCGCATCCGGATCGCTTCCGTCATCCAGCAACTCTTCGATGATCAGACGCGTCTCTTCGCGCTGTTCTTCCAGCAATGCTTCGTATGCCATGGGTAAGTCCTCAAAATGGTGGCAGTGAATGCAATTATTTTCCCATACTGCCTCGCGCGCCACTACACAAAACAGAAAGTTTATTTGCGCCGGGGTTGAAAATGAATATTCATACGGTTAGATTGAATTTTAATTCATTATCGAACGGCTTACGGAGCAAAGCATGAGCCAGTTATATTTGAAACATTTCCTTCGGTTACTGGATTTTACCCCGGCAGAGATCGCCAGCCTGCTGTCGCTGGCCGCTGAATTGAAACAGGCTAAAAAAAGCGGCAGTGAACCCCGCTACCTTACCGGCAAAAATATCGCGCTCATCTTCGAAAAAGACTCGACCCGTACCCGATGCTCTTTCGAAGTTGCCGCTTACGATCAGGGTGCGAATGTGACATACCTCGGGCCAGGCGGCAGTCAGATTGGTCATAAAGAGTCCATGAAAGATACCGCCCGGGTGCTGGGACGCTTCTACGATGGCATTCAGTATCGCGGCTATGGTCAGACCCTGGTGGAAACACTGGCTGAACATGCCGGCGTACCAGTCTGGAACGGCCTGACCGATGAGTTTCACCCTACGCAGCTGCTGGCCGATCTGCTCACGATGCAGGAGCAGCTGCCGGGTAAAGCGCTGAGCGACATGACGCTGGTGTATGTGGGCGACGCACGCAACAACATGGGCAACAGCATGCTGGAGGCCGCCGCGCTGACGGGGCTGGATTTGCGTCTGGTCGCCCCTGAAGCATGCTGGCCGGAGACGGAGCTGGTAGAGACCTGCCGGGCAGCGGCGGCGCAGACCGGCGGAAAAATTACGCTGACGGAGAATATTGCCGAAGGCGTACAGGGTGCAGACTTTATCTATACTGACGTCTGGGTCTCAATGGGCGAGGCGAAATCGGTATGGGAAGAGCGTATTGCTCTGCTGCGCCCCTATCAGGTTAACCGCGCGATGCTGGCGCTGACCGGTAATCCGCAGGTGAAGTTTCTGCACTGTCTGCCCGCTTTTCATGATGATAAAACCACCCTGGGCCAGCAGCTGGCCGCACAGTACGGGCTGGAAGAAGGAATGGAAGTCAGCGACGAAGTATTTGAGTCGGCGCACAGCGTCGTGTTCGACCAGGCGGAAAACCGCATGCATACCATTAAAGCGGTGATGGTGGCCACGCTGACCCAGCGCTGATTAACGCCAGGCAAACGTTTACTTAGCGCTTGCTGCCCGCCTGTGAATGCGTATAATGCGCCACAATTTGCCGGAGGAAACATGCCACAGCGCCAGCCACATTTTGCTGCTCCCGTCCGCCTGAACGCAGGCGGCACCGCTGTTTCTTTCCGCTATTCACCGATCGTTATAAAGCCCCTGTAAAGGGGCTTTTTTTTGTCCGCTATCCGGCAGCACTGAGGAGAAAGCTATGGCTAACCCGCTATATCGCAAACACATCATTTCCATCAACGACCTCAATCGCGATGAACTGGAGCTGGTGCTGCACACCGCTGCCCGGCTTAAGGCGCAGCCGCAGCCTGAGCTGCTGAAGCATAATGTGATTGCCAGCTGTTTTTTCGAAGCCTCTACCCGGACCCGCCTCTCGTTTGAGACGGCGATGCATCGCCTGGGGGCATCGGTGGTCGGGTTCGCCGACGGCGGTAACACCTCGCTGGGCAAGAAAGGCGAAACGCTGGCCGACACCATTTCCGTCATCGGCACCTACGTTGACGCTATCGTGATGCGCCATCCGCAGGAGGGTGCGGCGCGTCTGGCCACGGAATTTTCCGGCGGCGTACCGATCCTCAACGCCGGCGATGGTGCGAATCAGCATCCGACGCAAACCCTGCTCGATCTCTTTACCATCCGTGAAACGCAGGGGCGGCTTGATAACCTCAGCGTCGCGATGGTCGGCGATCTGAAATATGGTCGCACCGTGCACTCGCTCACGCAGGCACTGGCGAAGTTCACCGGCAACCGTTTCTATTTCATCGCCCCGTCTGCGCTCGCCATGCCCGCTTATATCACCGATATGCTGGATGAACAGAACATTGTCTGGACGCGGCACGACAGCATTGAAGAGGTGCTGCCTGAGCTGGATATTCTTTATATGACGCGGGTTCAGAAAGAGCGTCTCGATCCGTCAGAGTATGCCAACGTAAAGGCGCAGTTCATTCTGCGCGCCGCCGATCTGCATGGCGCGCGCGCCAATTTGAAAGTGCTGCACCCGCTGCCGCGTGTGGATGAGATCGCCACCGATGTCGACAGCACGCCCCACGCCTGGTATTTCCAGCAGGCGGGTAACGGCATTTTTGCCCGCCAGGCCCTTCTGGCGCTGGTACTGAATAGCGAACTGGCAGAATAAGGAGCAATCGATCATGACTCAGGATAATAAACTGCAGGTAGAGGCCATTAAACGCGGCACGGTCATCGACCATATTCCGGCACAGACGGGGTTTACGCTGCTGTCGCTGTTCCGCCTGACAGAAACCGATCAGCGCATTACCATCGGCCTTAACCTGCCTTCCGGCGAGATGGGACGTAAGGATCTGATCAAAATTGAGAACACCTTTCTCACAGAAGATCAGATCAACCAGCTGGCGTTCTATGCGCCGCACGCCACGGTGAACCGCATCGATGAATATGAAGTGGTCGCCAAGATTACGCCAGCGCTGCCGGCGCGCATTGAGCAGGTGCTGACCTGCCCGAACAGCAACTGCATCAGCCGCAGCGAGCCGGTTTTCTCCAGCTTTGCCGTAAAACAGCGTGATGACGATATCCACCTGCAGTGCAAATATTGCGAGAAGTCGTTTGCCCGCCATGTGGTACTGGGTCACTGGTAATCATCTGACTGCTCCCTATAATGGGAATCCTGGCTTACGCGGCAGGCGTCCCGCCGGTCGCGCACTTCTGAGGAGAAACGATGTCTCGCGAAATCAGTACGGAACAGGCACCCGCCGCTATCGGTCCCTATGTGCAGGGCGTGGATCTCGGCAGCATGATTATCACCTCCGGACAGATCCCGGTTGATCCGGCAACCGGTGCGGTCGCGGAGGACGTGGCGGCACAGGCGCGCCAGTCGCTGGAGAACGTAAAAGCGATTGTTGAAGCCGCAGGCCTGCAGGTCGGCGACATTGTCAAAACCACGGTCTTTGTCAAAGATCTCAACGATTTTGCCACGGTTAACGCCACTTACGAGGCGTTCTTTACTGAACATCAGGCCAGCTTCCCGGCGCGCTCCTGCGTGGAAGTCGCCCGCCTGCCTAAAGATGTCAAAATTGAGATTGAAGCGATCGCCGTACGTCGCTGATCCCCTGTCCCTCTGCCTGTCGGGAGAGGGACTCGCCACTTCCTTGCGGCATATCAAGCCATACGCGATTAATCCCCGCTCAGACACAACATATAGCCATTACACTACCTGGAATATCTATATATAGTCCAGGGAGCGTGTATGCCGGTAACAGTAATAAAGCGCGACGGCTGCAAAGTAGCGTTTGACACACAGCGGATTGAACAGGCCATCGCGGCGGCGGCAGAGGCCGTGGCGCAGTACGATCCCGCCTGGTGCCGGGCACTGGCTGAAGAGATCGGTCAGCGGCTGGCCACCCATGCAGAAGTTGATATTCATGAGATCCAGCAGGCGGCGGAAGACGCGCTGATGCATGCCGGCAAGCCGGCGGTGGCGCGCGCGTGGATTGAGTATCGTCACGACCGCGATCGGGCGCGCGAGCAGCGCAGCAGGCTGCATCATGCGATCAGGGGGTTAGTGGAGCAGACCGACACGGCGCTGCTGCATGAGAACGCCAATAAAGACAGTAATGTGATCCCGACACAGCGCGACCTGCTGGCGGGCATCGTGGCAAAACATTATGCGCAGCAGCATCTGCTGCCGCGTGCGGTCACAGAGGCGCATGAGCGTGGCGAGATCCACTATCACGATCTCGATTACGCCCCTTTCTTTCCGATGTTCAATTGTATGCTGGTCGACCTGCGCGGCATGCTGACGCAGGGCTTTAAAATGGGCAATGCGGAGATTGAGCCGCCCAAATCGATTGCCACCGCGACCGCTGTCACCGCGCAGATCATCGCGCAGGTCGCCAGTCATATTTATGGCGGCACAACCCTAAACCGTATTGATGAAGTGCTGGCGCCGTTTGTGGAATTAAGCATGGCGAAGCATCGCCGGATTGCCGCGGCGTGGCAGATCGAAAGCGCTGAAGCGTATGCCCGTGAACGCACTGAAAAAGAGTGCTTTGACGCGTTTCAGTCGCTGGAATATGAAGTCAATACGCTGCACACCGCCAATGGACAGACCCCCTTTGTGACGTTTGGCTTCGGGCTTGGCACCTGTGAAGCCGCGCGCATGATCCAGCGGGCGATTCTGCATAACCGGATCGCCGGACTGGGTAAAAATCATAAAACGGCGGTATTTCCCAAGCTGGTATTTGCCATCCGCGACGGCATAAACCGGCGACCAGGCGACATGAATTACGATATCAAACAGCTGGCGCTGCGCTGCGCTGCTAAACGTATGTACCCCGACATCCTCAATTATGACCAGGTTGTGGCGGTGACCGGCTCATTTAAAACGCCAATGGGCTGCCGCAGCTTCCTTGACTGCTACGAGGAGCAGGGAGAGCCGGTACATGACGGGCGCTGCAACCTTGGCGTGGTGACGATCAACCTGCCACGCATTGCGCTGGAGGCGCAGGGAGATGACGATCGCTTCTGGCAGCTGCTTGACCAGCGGCTGGCGCTGACGAAGCAGGCGCTGATGACGCGTATCGCGCGTCTTGAACGGACCAAAGCGCGCGTAGCGCCCATTCTCTATATGGAAGGTGCCTGCGGCATACGGCTGCAGGCGGATGAAGAGATTGGTGCCCTGTTCCGCAACGGGCGGGCGTCGGTTTCGCTTGGCTTTATTGGCCTGCATGAGACGCTGAATGCGCTGAGCGGAAACAGGCAACACCCTTACGATTCACCCGAACTGCGGGCAAAAGGGCTGGCCATTGTTTCCCGCCTGCACGCGGCGGCCAGCGCGTGGAAAGCGGAGAGCGGCTACGGCTTTAGCCTCTACAGTACGCCGAGTGAGAACCTGTGCGATCGCTTCTGTCGCCTCGATGCAGCGGAATTTGGTGTGGTTCCGGGCGTGACCGATAAAGGCTACTACACCAACAGTTTCCACCTTGATGTAGAGAAGAAGGTAAATCCGTACGACAAAATCGATTTTGAAGCGCCCTATCCGGCGATCAGCAGCGGCGGCTTTATCTGTTACGGCGAATATCCCAGCCTGCAGCATAACCTGAAAGCGCTGGAAGATGTCTGGGATTACAGCTACCACCGGGTGCCCTACTACGGCACCAATACGCCGATTGATGAATGCTACGCCTGCGGCTTCAGCGGTGAGTTCAGCTGCACCAGCAAAGGCTTTACCTGTCCCGCCTGCGGCAATCGCGATCCCGCCCGGGTTTCCGTCACGCGCCGCGTCTGCGGCTATCTTGGCAGCCCGGATGCCCGCCCCTTCAATGCCGGTAAACAGCAGGAGGTGCAGCGACGCGTGAAGCACATGAGCGGCGGGCTGCCAAAATGATGCGTATTCATGGCTATTATGACATCGACGTGGTGAACGGGCCGGGTACGCGCTGCACGCTGTTTGTCGCGGGCTGCAAGCATCAGTGCCGGGGCTGTTATAACCCGCGCACCTGGCGTACCGACACGGGCACACCGTTTACGCTGCAGATGGAAGAACAGCTGATTGCCGATCTCAACGATACGCGCGTGCCGCGTCAGGGCCTGTCGCTCAGCGGGGGCGATCCGCTGCATCCGCACAATGTGCCGCATATTCGCCGGCTGGTGCGCCGCGTACGCCGCGACTGTCCCGGTAAAGATATCTGGCTCTGGACCGGCTATGAGCTGGCTGAACTTTCTGCCGCCCAGCGGGTAATACTCGACGCTATTGATGTACTGGTTGATGGCCGGTTTGTTGAGGCTGAAAAGGATGCAAAGCTGCAGTGGCGGGGCAGCCGGAACCAGACAATCTGGTGGTTGCGTCTGCTGCCGCTGACGCCGCCTGCAGAAGACATTACGCCGTCCGGCTTGCGTTTCAGTCATTAGCGTCCAGACTTGTCAGGTCACTCATGCAACGAACCCTGCGTTCGCGAACCACATGGAGAAGAGAAGATGGGCAAGAAAATAGCGGTTCTAATCACCGATGATTTTGAGGATTCTGAATTTACCTCACCAGCGGATGCTTACACCCAGGCGGGCCATGACGTGGTCACCATTGAGATGCAGGCAGGAAAAACGGTTAAAGGTAAACAGGGCAAAGCGGAAGTGAAGATCGATAAAGATATCGATCACGTCAGTGCAGCGGAGTTTGATGCACTGCTGCTGCCGGGCGGTCATTCCCCTGACGCACTGCGCGGTGACGATCGTTTTGTGCAGTTCACCAAAGAGTTTGTTGCCAGCGGCAAACCGATTTTCGCCATTTGCCACGGGCCGCAGCTGCTGATCAGCGCCAACGGCGTGCGCGGCCGCAAGATGACCTGTGTGAAAGCGATTGCGATCGATCTGCGTAACGCCGGTGCCGATTTTTACGACAAAGAAGTGGTCGTGGATGATGACAAGCTGGTCACCAGCCGCACCCCGGAAGATCTGCCGGCATTTAACCGTGAATCGCTGCGCATCCTGAACGCCTCGTAATACCCCGGACGATCGTTGTGGCCAGGGCGGCATGAATGCCGCCCTTACAATTGCACGATCTGTAGGGGGCGCATTCATGCGCCCCTGGTTTCTGCGATATACCTGAGCCAGGGCGGCATGAATGCCGCCCTTACAATTGCACGATACTTAGGGGGCGCATTCATGCGCCCCTGGTTTCTGCGATATACCTGACCCAGGGCGGCATGAATGCTGCCCTTACGATTGCACGATCTGTAGGGGGCGCATTCATGCGCCCCTGGTTTCTGCGATTTACCTGAGCCAGGGCGGCATGAATGCCGCCCTTACGATTGCACGACCTGTAGGGGGCGCATTCATGCGCCCCTGGTTTCTGCGATATACCTGAGCCAGGGCGGCATGAATGCCGCCCTTACGATTGCACGATCTGTAGGGGGCGCATTCATGCGCCCCTGGTTTCTGCGATATACCTGAGCCAGGGCGGCATGAATGCCGCCCTTACGATTGCACGATCTGTAGGGGGCGCATTCATGCGCCCCTGTCATTATGCGGTACGCTGCCAGCTGATTTTCTTCCCAAAACCCAGCGTGTTATCCGTCATCTTCAGCTCATCTATCGTGAGCTGCCAGAGCGGAGCAATCCTTTTTTTAGCTACCGGAAAACGGCGCTGATAGGCGCTTAATGCCTGCGCGTCCTCGCTGAGTTGCACCCGTCCACGATATTGCACACCTTTAAGCAGCTGAACACTTTTTGGCTGGCCATTGATGGTGCCTGCGACCTGCGGGTTATGCAGCATCATTGCACCATGCCGCGTGGCGGTGTCGCTCATCAGCCAGAATGCCATCTGTGCTTCATCAAACAGATAGTAGCAATTAGCGCACCACAGCTCTTCCGGTGCGCTGGCACAGATCGAAAGCACATGCTGTTTCTTCAGATAACGCAGTAAATGAGACAGATCGGACAAAGGTCGCTCCCTGCACATAGCCGTGAACGCGGCGGCGCGTTACACTGCCGGTGCTTTGTTTTGAGGTCTGAGAAATGGAACAGAACTGGCAGCTTTATATGCTGCAAACCGCTGCCGGGATGATCTATACCGGGATTACTACCGATGTGGCGCGCCGGCTGCAGCAGCATCAGCAGGGACGCGGCGCCCGCTCGCTGCGCGGCAAGGGACCACTGACGCTGATGTTTCACTGCCCCGCCGGTGACCGCGCTGCGGCCTCACGCCTGGAGTATCAGGTCAAGCAACTCGCCCGTACCCATAAACTGCTGCTGATCGCGCAGCAGCCGGCGTGTCTGACGACCTGGTTTACTCAGCGTGGTTGAACGGCGCAGCAAATACGACTAACCCTTCCGCGCCGCTGAACGCATCGTCAGCCAGCTTATAAACCTGAAATGCGCTTTCGCTGTCGGGCCAGCGGCAGTGCAGCCCATGGCGCGCCGCCGGCTCGAAACCCAGCGGCTGGTAAAAAGCGGGATCGCCCAGCACCACGACCGCGCTGTAGCTGAATTCGTTCAGGGAATCGAGCCCCTCATAAACCAGCTGCTTTGCAAGACCCTGCCCGCGCAACGAGCTGTCAACAGCCAGCGGGGCCAGCGCCACCCAGTTACGATCTTCACCCTGCAGCGTCACCGGACTGAAAGCAGCGTAGCCCAGCACCTGACCTTCATCGTCGGTCGCCACCACGCCCAGCGTGAGCAATCCATCTTCGCGCAGCTGCTGTACCCGTTCAGCCTCAGCTGTCGTCGCAAAACTGCGTTTTAGCAGGCTATCGATGCCGGCAGCATCAACGCCAATCTCAGTACGAATTAACATGGCATCCCCGTGCGTGACGCATAAGCCTGCGCCTCCTGTTTCCTTTCTGCTTTAGCCAGAGCAGCTACCAGCAGCAAGTCATTGGCTTCGCCGCGAAACCCGGCATCTGCTTCGGCATCGCGTGAAACGGTCAGACGCCGCCTGCAGCGTAGCGATGCGGCAAAACTGACTCGCAGCAATCCGATCGCCCAGGCCGCGCCCTTGCAGAAAGTCTAACTCACCTTTGACGAAAACATGACGAAATTGCGCGTTTAAGAGTTGTTGCAAAAGACTTTTTTCCGTCCGGTTTCCGGTTACGCCCGCAATAAACGCGTAATCAGAAGACTTTTTCCGCCAACAGGCAGTGTACAGACGCGAACAGTGTAGCGCAGCGCATTCTGTAAAATGTGATCAATTATGCCACGTCAGTCGCACGGGGTTCTGTGCTGAGATCAACAAGGTGGTCACTGCGCGTCAGGAAAAGCGGGAGACCCCGCGGGAAATGGTTAATAAAGGCACAATCCGGCTATATCCCTGCCCGTAATAGCAGTTTTAATATGGGTAATGTTGCGTAATACTTATGGCAGCAGGCTGCTCAACGCCTGCGCCATCATTTGCTGGAGTACTCATGTCTGAGAAAAAACCTGTTCGCCTGTCCGTGCTGGATCTGGCTCCTATTCCGCAAGGCGCGTCTGCGCGCGACGCCTTTCACAACTCACTGGCGCTGGCGCGCCAGGCGGAAGCGCTGGGTTTCCACCGCTACTGGCTCGCTGAGCATCACAACATGACCGGCATTGCCAGCGCAGCAACTTCGGTACTGATTGGTTATCTCGCAGCAAACACCGAAACTCTGCGGCTTGGCTCCGGCGGGATTATGCTGCCCAATCATGCGCCGCTGGTGATCGCCGAACAGTTTGGTACCCTGGAGTCGCTCTACCCTGGCCGTATCGATCTCGGGCTGGGCCGTGCACCGGGTTCCGATCAGCGCACGATGATGGCGCTGCGCCGTCATCTCTCCAGCGCTCAGGCTGACAGCTTCCCGGAAGATGTCGCTGAACTGCTGCGCTGGTTTGACGCTGAAGAGGGCGAACATCATCCGGTACAGCCTGTGCCGGGACTCGGCCTGAAAATTCCGGTATGGCTGCTCGGTTCAAGCCTCTATAGCGCCCAGCTGGCGGCGAAGCTCGGGCTGCCGTTTGCCTTTGCCTCGCATTTTGCTCCGGATCTTCTGCTGCAGGCGCTGCACCTGTATCGGGAAAAATTCCAGCCTTCAGCGCGGCTGGCAAAGCCATACGCTATGGTGTGTGTGAATATAGTCGCGGCGGATAGCGAACGCGACGCGCGCTTCCTGTTTACCTCTATGCAGCAGCAGTTTATCAACCTGCGCCGCGGTAAACCGGGCCCGCTGCCTGCGCCGGTGGAAAATATGGACAACCTCTGGTCACCGTCAGAGCAGTATGGGGTGCAGCAGGCGCTGAGCATGTCGATAGTGGGCGACAGCGAAAAGGTGCGTCACGGTCTGGCTGCGCTGCAGCGTGAAACGCAGGCGGATGAGATCATGGTTAACGGTCAGATCTTTGATTCCAGCGCGCGGCTGCGCTCCTTTGCACTGGCAATGGAAGCCGCCAGCACGCTGTAACGGCTGAGCCAAAAAGATAAAAAAAGGGACGCCATATGGCGTCCCTTTTTACTGCTTAACGTTTAGCGATTATGCATCACGACGACGTGAGGTGCCTTCGTCGCGACGTGGGCCACGGCCCGCTTCACGGCTAAAGCGTCCGCCTTCGCGGCCACCTTCACGACGCTCTGAGAAGCGACGCGGTGCGCCTTCACCACGTGGTGCACTGTCGCCACGCGGTGCGCTGCTGCGACGCTCGCCACCGAAGTCACGACCGCCACTGCGGCGCTCAGTACGTTCGTGCGGCTGCGCATCACCCAGCAGCTGCATATTCATCGGCTTGTTCAGAATACGCGTGCGGGTAAAGTGCTGCAGAACCTCACCCGGCATGCCTTTTGGCAGCTCGATGGTAGAGTGCGTGCCAAACAGCTTGATGTTACCAATGTAGCGGCTGCTGATATCACCTTCGTTAGCGATAGCACCCACAATGTGGCGAACTTCAACGCCGTCATCGCGGCCCACTTCAATGCGGTAAAGCTGCATTTCGCCAACGTCACGACGCTCACGACGCGGACGATCGCCATCACGGCTCTCACCACGGCTGTCACGGTCACGACGCGGACGATCAGCGCGGTCATCACGATCGCGGAACTCACGACGCTGCGGACGCGGCGCGTCAGCCGGTACGATCAGCGGACGTTCACCCTGAGCCATTTTCAGCAGGGCTGCTGCCAGCGTTTCGATATCCAGCTCTTCTTCCGGCTGCATTTTGCTCAGCAGTGCACGATACTGATCCAGATCGCTGCTTTCCAGCTGCTGCTGAACTTTAGCGGCGAACTTAGCCAGACGACGTTCACCCAGCAGCTCTGCGTTTGGCAGTTCTACTTCCGGAATAGTCAGCTTCATGGTGCGTTCAATGTTGCGCAGCAGACGACGCTCGCGGTTCTCAACGAACAGCAGCGCACGGCCAGCACGACCCGCACGACCGGTACGGCCAATACGGTGAACATATGATTCCGCATCCATCGGGATATCGTAGTTTACGACCAGGCTGATACGCTCTACGTCCAGGCCACGGGCCGCAACGTCGGTAGCAATCAGGATATCGAGACGGCCATCTTTCAGGCGCTCCAGCGTCTGCTCACGCAGTGCCTGGTTCATGTCGCCGTTCAGCGCGGCGCTGTTGTAGCCACTGCGCTCTAAGGCTTCAGCCACTTCCAGCGTTGCGTTTTTAGTCCGCACGAAAATGATCGCTGCATCAAAATCTTCTGCTTCCAGGAAACGCACCAGCGCTTCAGTTTTACGGCCGTAAGCGGTCCAGTAAGACTGTGAAATATCCGGGCGCGTGGTTACGCTTGACTGGATACGCACTTCCTGCGGATCTTTCATGAAGCGTTTGGTAATACGACGAATCGCTTCTGGCATAGTTGCAGAGAACAGTGCGGTCTGATGACCTTCCGGGATCTGCGCCATGATGGTTTCAACGTCTTCGATGAAGCCCATACGCAGCATTTCATCAGCTTCGTCCAGTACCAGACCACGCAGGTTAGAGAGGTCCAGAGTGCCACGTTTCAGGTGGTCCAGCAGGCGACCCGGGGTACCCACAACAATCTGTGGTCCCTGACGCAGGGCGCGCAGCTGTACGTCATAACGCTGGCCGCCATACAGGGCCACGACGTTGACGTTACGCATGTGTTTAGAGAATTCTGTCATTGCTTCAGCCACCTGCACCGCCAGTTCGCGGGTCGGTGCCAGCACCAGGATCTGTGGTGCGCGGACAGAAGGATCAACGTTGTTTAACAGCGGCAGTGAGAACGCCGCGGTTTTACCACTACCGGTCTGCGCCATACCCAGAACATCGCGGCCCGCCAGCAGGTGAGGAATACACTCAGCCTGGATTGGGGAAGGCTTAACGTAGCCCATACCGTTCAGAGATTCGAGGATGTCGGCGTTCAGGCCCAGATCAGCAAAAGTGGTTTGAATATCAGTCATGTAGTACACGTGCCTCTTAGATTGCGGCGGCCAGTCTACATAACTCGTCGTGAAAATTTTCAGTCATTTTCATCAAAAAGTGTGAACCGGCTCAAATTAGAAGTTTTGACGAACAGAAAAGCCCTCACCTCTTAAGGTGATGACTTTACAGGTACAACAGGCAATAAAAGTTCGTCAGCTATTGCTGGTCAGATTCTGATAAATCGTCTTGTGTCTGGCCGAGTTGCGCCAGTTCCAACAATGCGTATCGGTGTTCAACAAAGTTGTTAACGTTGTTAGACACCGCCAGTTTGAACAACGCTTTCGCGTCGTCCTTCTCCCCCAGACTTAGGTAGTACTTACCTAAATAGAAGTTGGTTTCACTGAGATGTTCAGCGAGCGAGGTGTTATCCGTTGCGTCCGCCTTGAGACGTTCCATCAATGTTTTTTCACTGATGTCGCCCAGGTAGAACTCGACAATATTCCATCCCCATTGGTCCTTAGCCGCTTTGTCATAACGCTGTTTCAGCGCTACTTTAGCCTGGTCTTTATCCATCTCGCGTTCAGTGAGATAGAGCCAGAGGCTGCGGAACGGATCGTTAGGATCGTCTTGATAAAACGCCAGCAGATCATCTTGCGCTAACCTGTATCGACCACCGTAGTAGAGAGCGATACCGCGGTTCAAATGCGCATAATTGTAAGTTGGATCAAGCTCAAGTACAGAATCAAACGCTTCGTAGGCGGCATCAAAGTTGCCAGCCTGCGTTAAGTATATACCAAGATAGTTAAACACTTCTGGCATATCTGGTCTTATAGACAGCGCTTGCGAGAAATCGTTCCGCGCCAGTGCCCTCAGACCCAAACTATCATACAACACTCCGCGCTCATATAACAGCTGTGCGCGTTCATCGTCGGTCAGGGCCCGACTGGCAAGAATTTGTTCCATTCGCGCCAGAATGACCTCTTGCTGCAGTGTGGGCTGCAAAGGTACTGCCAGAACTTCGTTCTTACGCCAATTGGAGTTGCTGCATCCTGCCAGCGAAATAGCTGTCGCAACAATACACCAGCGCAAAAAAGGCTTCATTTCCCACTCCCGATACAAACATTGGGATAACCATCCTGTCATCCGCCTGCTATGCACAAGGGTTCCCGCCCTCGCGATGATACCCCGGCGGTGTCAACTTATCGGCACAGCCGCCGAAATCTGACGCTACCAGGGTATACAAACACCCCTTCCCGCCAGGCAGGAAGGGGCTAATCAGGACACGCTTATTCGGCGTCAGAAGCGTCCACAGCAGCAGCGGCGTCTGCCGGCTTCTGCTCAGTGGCTTCTTTGATGCTCAGACGTACACGGCCCTGACGATCAACTTCCATCACTTTAACCGGTACTTCCTGACCCATCTGCAGATAGTCAGTCACTTTCTCTACGCGCTTGTCGGCGATCTGAGAAATATGAACCAGACCTTCTTTACCGCCACCGATAGCCACAAACGCACCGAAATCAACGATACGGGTCACTTTACCGGAGTAGATGCGGCCTACTTCGATTTCAGCGGTGATCTCTTCGATACGACGAATCGCTTCTTTCGCTTTCTGACCGTCGGTCGCAGCGATTTTTACGGTACCGTCATCTTCGATTTCGATGGTAGTGCCGGTCTCTTCGGTCAGCGCACGGATCACCGAGCCGCCTTTACCAATCACATCTTTGATCTTGTCAGAGCTGATTTTGATGGTGTAAATACGCGGTGCGAATTCAGAGATTTCCTGACGCGGCGTGCTGATAGCCTGTTCCATAACGCTCAGGATATGCAGACGCGCACCTTTAGCCTGGTTCAGCGCAACCTGCATGATTTCGCGGGTAATGCCTTCAATTTTGATGTCCATCTGCAGCGCAGTAATACCATCACGGCTACCGGCTACTTTGAAGTCCATATCGCCGAGGTGATCTTCATCGCCCAGGATGTCAGACAGCACGACAAACTTCTCATCTTCTTTCACCAGACCCATAGCAATACCGGCAACGGCTGCTTTGATCGGGACACCTGCATCCATCAGGGCCAAGGAAGCACCGCACACGGAAGCCATAGAAGAAGAACCGTTTGACTCAGTGATTTCTGATACAACACGTACGGTGTACGGGAACTCTTCCTGCTTAGGCATCACTGCCAGCACGCCGCGCTTCGCCAGACGACCGTGACCAATTTCACGACGCTTCGGTGAGCCAACCATGCCGGTTTCGCCCACGGAGTATGGAGGGAAGTTGTAGTGGAACAGGAAGCTGTCGGTACGCTCGCCCATCAGCTCATCCAGGTTCTGCGCATCACGTGCGGTACCCAGTGTGGCAGCAACCAGCGCCTGCGTTTCACCACGGGTGAACAGTGCAGAGCCGTGCGTGCGCGGCAGTACGCCGGTACGGACGTCCAGACCACGGATCATATCTTTCTCGCGACCATCGATACGCGGTTCACCGCTCAGAATGCGGGTACGAACCACGTTCTTTTCCAGGCTATGCACGATATCGCCGATTTCTGCATCATCCAGCGCAGCATCTTCAGCCAGCAGCGCAGCAACCGTTTCATCTTTGATCACGCCAACCTGCGCGTAACGCTCCTGCTTGTCGGTGATGCGGTAAGCATCAGCGATGCGCGCTTCAGCCAGTGCCGCAACGCGTGCAATCAGCGCATCGTTAGTGGCTTCTGGTTTCCAGTCCCAGCGCGGTTTGCCCGCTTCGGCAACCAGTGCGTTGATGTTTTCGATAACAACCTGCTGCTGGTCGTGGCCAAATACCACAGCGCCCAGCATCTGCTCTTCAGTCAGAATATCGGCTTCAGATTCAACCATCAGTACCGCATTCTGGGTACCGGCAACCACCAGGTCCAGACGTGACTGTTTGATCTCATCTGCGGTCGGGTTCAGGACATACTGGTCGTTGATGTAACCAACGCGAGCAGAACCGATTGGGCCGTTGAACGGAATACCTGACAGTGACAGCGCAGCGGAAGCGCCAATCATTGCAACGATGTCCGGGTTAACCTGAGGGTTAACAGAAACCACAGTCGCGATAACCTGCACTTCGTTAACGAAGCCTTCCGGGAACAGCGGACGCACCGGGCGGTCAATCAGACGCGCAATCAGAGTTTCGCCTTCGCTTGGACGGCCTTCACGGCGGAAGAAGCTGCCCGGGATACGACCAGCAGCGTAGGTACGCTCCTGATAGTTAACGGTCAGCGGGAAAAAGTCCTGGCCTGGCTTCGCTTTCTTCTGGCCAACCACGGTAACAAATACCGCGGTGTCGTCCATGCTTACCATCACTGCTGCGGTAGCCTGACGTGCCATCATGCCGGTTTCCAGCGTGACAGTATGCTGACCATATTGGAATTTGCGTACGATCGGATTCAGCAAAATTAACATCCTTAAATTCAGGGCAGAGCCATTGCGGCCCGCCAGTAGTAACCGATCTTTGTCGCATCCTCGCGACTAATGACAACCCTCAACCGCCCCTGCGGCAAAGCCTCTCATTAGCCGCGCGAACCTCTGCAAACAAAGATCACACTCAGCAACAATACATGACTTTGGTCTGGATTGCTGCGGATTGCTCGAAAAAAGGGGCCTTAAAGGCCCCCTTTTCGCGAAACTCGCACAAATCTGATCGTCAGATGCGTTTTTTTGCATAATGCATGTAATACATCCTTGATCAGATTCTTCAGACTTAGCGACGCAGACCCAGGCTTTCGATCAGGCTGGTGTAGCGAGCAACGTCTTTACGCTTCAGGTAGTCCAGCAGCTTACGACGCTGAGATACCATGCGCAGCAGACCGCGACGGCTGTGGTGGTCTTTCTTGTGCTCAGAGAAGTGACCCTGCAGGTGGTTAATCTGAGCAGTCAGCAGAGCAACCTGAACTTCAGTTGAACCGCTGTCATTAGCGCCACGACCATATTTAGCAACGATCTCTGCTTTAGCTTCTACGCTTAGAGACATAATAAACTCCAGTAAAAAAATGAATGTATGGGTGCCGATCTCTAATTCAGCAGCCCGCTTTTAAAGCCGAACTATTCTACTCTGCGCCCGCAGGCAACGCAAATGCGCTGTTGCAGCGAAGCTGAGCAGCGCGGTCAGCCAGGAAACTCCACCACCAGACGGCGGGGCGCGACCCGTCCATCGGCGGCTATTTCAGCCATGCCGATAAATTTTTGTGTTTCGCCTTCCGTTACCCGCACAAGTCCTGTTGCCGGCGCGTTTGCAGCCTGAACGGGCATACCCTGCTTAAAGCAGGCAGCAACGGCTACAGGCAGATTGACTACCGGAAAGTCTTCTGCCGGGCTGTCCATAGGCAACAGCAGCGCATCAAGTGCACTGTAGTCAGGCGTTTCAGCCGCTGTCGCGTCTGCTGCCACCGCCTGCAGCTGCTCCAGCGTCATCATTCGTGCAATCGGGTAGCGTGCGACCTGCAGGCGACGCAGCATAATGACATGCGCACCACAGCCCAGCTTCTCGCCCAAATCGTCGATAATGGTACGAATATAGGTACCTTTGGAGACGTGGATCTCCAGCTCCAGCTCATCACCTTCCCAGCGAATAAACTGCAGCTCAAATACGGTAATTGGCCGGGCTTCACGCGGTACGGTTACGCCTTCGCGCGCATACTCATACAGTTTACGCCCCTGATATTTCAGGGCCGAAAACATGGTCGGCACCTGCATCGTATCACCGCGAAAACTCTCCAGCGCTGCATCCAGCTCAGGCTGGCTGAAGGTCACCGGACGCGTTTCCACAATGTTGCCATCTGCGTCGGAGGTATCCGTACGCTCGCCCAGCCGGGCGATAACGCGATAGCGCTTATCAGAGTCGAGCAGATATTGCGAAAACTTAGTGGCTTCGCCCAGGCAAACCGGCAGCATGCCGGTGGCAAGCGGGTCCAGCGCACCGGTATGACCCGCTTTGTTGGCATTAAACAGGCGCTTAACTTTTTGCAGCACATCGTTAGACGACGCGCCCTGATGCTTATCGAGCAGGAATACACCGTGTACGTCGCGGCCGCGACGACGAGGACGACTCATCAGTCCTCCTTGTCATCTTCCGCCGGGGTTTCACCGCGCCGCTCTGCATCGTTTCTGATCACGTTAGAGACCAGATTCGACATGCGCATCCCTTCAATCAGTGAATTGTCATAGAAGAAGGTCAGCTCCGGCACGATGCGCAGACGCATCGCCTTGCCCAGCAGAATGCGGATATAGCCTGACGCCTCTTTCAGCGCTTTCAGACCATTTTTTACCGCTTCCTCATCCTGATCGTTCAGGAAGGTCACAAATACTTTGGCATAGGCCAGATCGCGCGACACTTCAACGCCAGAGACCGTCACCATCATGCCCAGACGCGGATCTTTGATTTCGCGCTGCAGAATAATCGCGATCTCTTTTTGCAGCTCCTGAGAAACCCGCTGCGGGCGACCAAATTCTTTCGCCATAATGATATCTCCCAAATAATTCGGGAGGCCAGTGGCCTCCCAAATTGCAGTACATCGATAATAGAATTATGCGATGGTGCGTTTAATTTCAATGATTTCGAACACTTCGATCATATCGCCAACGCGAACGTCGTTGTAGTTCTTCACACCGATACCACACTCCATGCCGTTACGCACTTCGTTGACATCATCTTTGAAGCGACGCAGGGATTCCAGCTCGCCTTCATAGATAACCACGTTGTCACGCAGAACACGGATTGGGTTGTGACGCTTGATGTTGCCTTCGGTAACCATACAGCCCGCGATCGCGCCAAATTTCGGTGATTTAAACACATCACGTACTTCGGCCAGACCGATGATCTGCTGTTTGAATTCCGGCGCCAGCATACCGCTCATCGCAGCTTTCACTTCGTCAATCAGATTATAGATGACAGAGTAGTAACGCAGGTCGACGTTTTCAGAATCAATCACGCGACGCGCAGATGCGTCAGCACGGACGTTAAAGCCGAGGATAATTGCGTTGGAAGCAGCCGCCAGCGTAGCGTCGGTTTCGGTGATACCGCCCACGCCAGAACCGATAATCTTCACCTTCACTTCGTCGGTGGAGAGTTTCAGCAGCGAGTCGGAGATCGCTTCTACCGAACCCTGTACGTCAGACTTCAGTACGATGTTCAGCTCGGAAACTTCGCCTTCAGTCATGTTCGCAAACATATTTTCCAGCTTGGACTTCTGCTGACGCGCCAGTTTCACTTCGCGGAATTTGCCCTGACGATAGAGTGCGACTTCACGCGCTTTCTTCTCGTCACGCACCACGGTCGCTTCATCACCCGCTGCCGGCACGCCAGACAGACCGAGGATTTCGACCGGAATGGATGGGCCTGCTTCCTGTACTTCACGTCCCAGCTCATCACGCATCGCACGTACACGGCCATACTCGAAGCCGCACAGAACGATATCGCCCTTGTTCAGCGTACCTTCGCGTACCAGCACGGTAGCAACCGGACCACGACCTTTGTCGAGGAAGGATTCGATAACTACGCCGCTCGCCATACCTTCACGAATTGCGGTCAGCTCCAGCACTTCCGCCTGCAGCAGAATGGCGTTCAGCAGATCGTCGATACCGGTACCTGCTTTCGCAGAAACGTTAACGAACATGTTTTCGCCGCCCCACTCTTCCGGAATGATTCCGTACTGAGTCAGCTCATTCTTCACACGGTCCGGATCGGCTTCTGGCTTATCACACTTGTTCACGGCAACCACAACCGGTACGCCGGCCGCTTTTGCGTGTTGAATCGCTTCGACGGTCTGTGGCATCACGCCATCGTCCGCTGCAACGACCAGGATAACGATATCCGTTGCCTGCGCACCACGAGCACGCATAGCGGTAAACGCGGCGTGTCCCGGGGTATCCAGGAAGGTGACCATGCCGTTTTCAGTTTCAACGTGATAGGCACCAATGTGCTGGGTGATACCACCCGCTTCGCCAGAGGCGACTTTCGTTGAGCGGATGTAATCCAGCAGGGAGGTTTTACCGTGGTCAACGTGACCCATGATGGTCACAACCGGCGCACGGCTTTCCTGTGCTGCATCGGTATCACGATCGTCCATTACCGCTTCTTCCAGCTCGTTCTCGCGGCGCAGGATCACTTTATGACCCATCTCTTCCGCGACCAGCTGTGCAGTTTCCTGGTCGATAACCTGGTTGATAGTCGCCATCGCGCCCATCTTCATCATCGCTTTGATGACCAGTGAACCTTTCACTGCCATCTTGTTCGCCAGTTCAGCTACGGTGATGGTTTCGCCGATAATCACGTCGCGGTTAACGGCCTGAGCGGGCTTGTTAAAGCCCTGCTGCAGCGCGCTAGGTTTGCGATGCTTACCGCCTTTACCGCCGCGAACCTGCGCACGCGCTTCTTCACGGTCGGTTTTGGCTTCTGAATGCTTGTTGCCTTTTTTCGCAGGACGCGTGGCTTTAGCGGTGGTACGTGCACGTGCACGGCCCGCTTCAACCTGACGATCGTTTTCGTCTTCTGCCTGACGGGCATGAGTTGAAGTTGTGACGTGGTAGTCACCCTTATCTTCTTCCTCAGGTTTGTCCCACTCAGCGCCTTTCTCTTCTGCCAGGCGGCGCGCTTCTTCTGCTACGCGGCGTGCACTCTCTTCAAGCTTACGGCGAGCTTCTTCTTCGGCTTTACGCTTCAGTTCAGCCGCTTCAGCTTCGCGACGGGCTTTATCAGACTGCGTAGCCTTGGTCACTTCATCGGTAGGTTGGTTTGTCACTTTATCTTTTTCCGCTGCTTCACGCTTGGCCTTGTCAGCGGCTTCGCGCCTGGCTTTATCTTCGGCTTCACGTTGCGCTTTTAATTCAGCCTCGCGACGGGCTTGTTCTTCCGCCTCGCGACGCGCCTGCTCTTCCGCTACGCGCTGTGCCTCGGCTTCCGCTTCTGCCTGAGCCTGCTGCTCAGCTTCTGCATCACCCTTCACGTATGTGCGCTTTTTGCGAACTTCAATTTGCACCGATTTACTTTTACCCCCGGTGCCCGGAATATTCAAGGTGCTGCGCGTTTTGCGCTGCAACGTCAGTTTACCTGAACTGGTTTGACCGTGCTCACGGTTCAGGTGGGACAGTAATGTCTCTTTCTCTTGCTGGGACACCGCGTCGTTTTCAGACTTAGGGATCCCCGCATCAGCAAATTGCTGTACCAGGCGATCGACCGGAGTCTGAATTTCGGCGGCCAGCGATTTTACGGTTACATCTGTCATGCTGTTCCTTCCTGTTATTACGCGTCATCGCCGAACCAGCAGATATTACGTGCAGCCATAATCAGCGCACCGGCCTTCTCATCATCCAGCCCTTCAATATCTGTCAGATCGTCAACACCTTGCTCAGCGAGATCTTCCAGCGTGCAAACGCCTTTTGACGCCAGGCGATAGGCCAGCGCACGATCCAGGCCTTCAAGATTCAGCAAGTCCTCAGCGGGCTCCTGATTACCAAGGCTTTCTTCTTTCGCTAATGCCAGGGTGGTTAACGCATTTTTGGCTCGTTCACGCAGGGCTTCAATGGTCTCTTCGTCGAGGCCGTCAATTTCCAGCAGCTCGTTCATTGGCACATAGGCCAGTTCTTCCAGCGAAGAGAAGCCCTCTTCCACCAGTATGGTGGCGAACTCTTCGTCGATGTCGAGATGTTTCGTGAACATATCGATTGCTGCATGGGCTTCAGCCTGATGCTTCGCCTGCAGATCGTCGACGGTCATCACGTTCAGCTCCCAGCCGCTCAGCTGGGAAGCCAGACGCACGTTTTGGCCATTACGGCCGATCGCCTGAGCCAGATTACCGGCCTCAACAGCGATATCCATGGTGTGATTATCTTCATCCACCACGATCGACGCCACATCGGCAGGCGCCATGGCGTTAATTACAAACTGTGCCGGGTTATCATCCCACAGCACGATATCGATACGCTCGCCGCCCAGCTCACTGGAAACAGCCTGTACGCGCGCGCCGCGCATACCGACGCAGGCACCTACCGGATCGATACGCTTATCGTTGGTTTTTACCGCGATTTTAGCGCGTGAGCCCGGATCGCGGGCGGCTGCTTTAATCTCGATAACTTCTTCGCCAATTTCCGGTACCTCAATGCGGAACAGTTCGATCAGCATCTCAGGTTTGGAGCGGGTAACAAACAGCTGAGCACCGCGCGCTTCAGGACGCACAGCATACAGCACGCCGCGAATACGGTCGCCCGGACGGAAGTTCTCACGTGGCAGCATATCTTCGCGGACGATTACCGCTTCGGCATTGCTGCCCAGATCCAGCGTGATGTTGTCGCGATTCACTTTCTTCACCTGACCGGTGATGATGTCGCCTTCCTGCTCGCGGAACTGATCCACAACCATCGCGCGTTCAGCTTCACGTACTTTCTGAACGATAACCTGCTTCGCAGTCTGTGTGGTGATACGGTCAAAGGTGACAGATTCAATCTGATCTTCAACGTAATCGCCCAGATTGAGCGCTTCATCTTCGAAGCGAGCCGCGTCCAGCGTAATTTCACGCGTAGGCTGAGTAACTTCGTCAACGATTACCCAACGACGGAACGTATCGAAATCGCCGCTGCGACGGTCAATACTGACGCGCACGTCGATCTCCTGCTCATACTTCTTTTTGGTCGCAGTGGCCAAAGCGCTTTCCAGCGCTTCGAAGATTTTCTCACGCGGCAGAGCTTTTTCATTAGAAACGGCTTCTACTACAGCTAAGATTTCTTTATTCATCCTGGTTAGCCTCAATCCGGACTTTTAAAAGTGGGGGACCAGGTTCGCTTTCTGAATGTTGCTCAGCGCGAACACTTCATCGTTACCCTCGACGGTCACTGTGATCATCTCGCCTTCCACCGACTTGATGATGCCCTGCCATTTGCGACGATTCTGTACCGCCATCCGCAGGACCAGGCTGACTTCCTCACCCGCAAAGCGCGCGTAGTGTGCTGCGGTGAAAAGTGGACGATCGAGACCCGGCGAGGAAACTTCAAGGTTGTAAGCCACCGTAATTGGATCTTCCACATCCATTACAGCGCTCACCTGGTGGCTAACATCGGCGCAATCATCAACATTGATACCCTCTTCGCTATCAATATAGATGCGCAAGGTTGATGTGCGACCACGAACGAATTCAATACCGACCAGTTCGTAGCCAAGCGCTTCTACCGGAGCAGAGATCAACTCTGTCAATTTTTGCTCTAATGTGGACAAGCCCACCCCCAAGACATAAAAAAAGGGCCTAAAGCCCAGTGTTACGATTTCCTGATAACAAAAAACCCCGAAAAATCGGGGCTTTTTATGACTGGACCCTGTATGCCGCAGTGCGGCTTCGGCGCACAATCCAGAAGAATTTTTTTCAAAAACTCACTGATAGTGCGTCCGTCGATGCATACAGTATATTTGAAAAAGAACTCTAAGGGAAAGTGGTTGCGGGGGCCGGATTTGAACCGACGACCTTCGGGTTATGAGCCCGACGAGCTACCAGGCTGCTCCACCCCGCGTCCGAAAACGTGGCGAATATTACGCCGATCTTGCGAAAATAGCAAGTTTTACTGAGAATTGGTACCGAGGACGGGACTTGAACCCGTAAGCCCTTTCGAGCACTACCACCTCAAGGTAGCGTGTCTACCAATTTCACCACCTCGGTACTGCACTGACTGCGACGATAGTATGGTCGCTTAAGCGTTGACGATTTACTGCTTACTGCGGGATATCATTGCCCGGGGTTGCCGGTTTAGCTGGCTGAGTCTGCTGTTCAGACTGAGCTGGCGCAGTGAGGTTTTCCCACTCGCTTCCTTTGGAAGTCTTGTTGCTGTTCAGGTTACCCAGAATCAGACTGATAATGAAGAACAGCGAAGCCAGTATCGCGGTCATACGTGTCATAAAGTTACCTGACCCGTTTGAACCAAACAGCGTACCGGAAGCGCCTGCACCGAATGAGGCTCCCATATCAGCGCCTTTGCCTTGCTGCAGCATGATCAGACCAACCAGGCCAATCGCCACAATAAGGAAAACAACTAACAGAGCTTCGTACATAATCAACCTGTTTCCTTGCGCGTAACCGCACAGTTAAAGCTTCAACCAATACAGACGGGTAGTCTCGTCATTACCCATCAGAAGCGGGTGTGAATACTAACCAAAGGCGCCTGGCTCTGCAAGTGCAATTTTAGCCATAAAATTTAATTGCAGAAAAAAGCGCCAGCATGATGATTTACCAGGCGAAAAGGCGACAAACCTGCCGCCTGGCCGGCTTTAAGCCGCTTTTACCGCTGCGGCAATATTATGCGCCAGCGCGGTGACCTGCGCCTCATCTTCGCCTTCTACCATCACACGGATTAGCGGCTCTGTGCCTGATTTACGCAGCAGTACCCGCCCGCGTCCAGCCAGCGCGCGCTCCGCTTCGGCAGCTGCGGCTTTAACGCTTTCACTCTCCAGCGGATCGTGGCTGCCGGTAAAGCGCACGTTAACCAGAATTTGCGGCAGCATTTTCATGCCGCTGCACAGATCGTGCAGGCTCATGTGGTTACGTACTATCGCAGTAAGCACTTGCAAACTTGCTACAATGCCGTCGCCGGTACTGATTTTATCCAGCAGAATGACGTGCCCGGAGTTCTCAGCCCCCATGCGCCAGCCTTTTTCCTGCATCTTTTCCAGTACATAGCGATCGCCTACTTTAGCGCGGGTAAACGGAATACCCAGCTGCTTCAGCGCCAGCTCCAGACCCATGTTACTCATCAGCGTTCCGACCACGCCACCGCGCAGCTGACCCTGACGCAGTGCTTCGCGCGCAATGATGTAGAGGATCTGGTCACCATCCACTTTCTGACCCAGATGATCCACCATCATGATGCGATCGCCGTCCCCGTCATAGGCAAGGCCAAGATCGGCCTGCTCTTCCACAACCCGCTGCTGCAGCTGACGCAGGTCAGTTGCTCCGCATGCCTTGTTGATGTTCATGCCATCGGGCTGCACGCCAATTGCTATTACCTGTGCCCCCAGCTCACGCAGCACGTTAGGAGCGATGTGATAGGTGGCACCATTTGCGCAATCCACCACGATTTTCAGGCCGTTGAGGCTCAGTTCACCGGGGAACGTGCCTTTGCAGAACTCAATATAGCGACCCGCGGCATCAACAATGCGGCTGGCACGCCCCAGTTCGGCAGACTCCACGCAGGTCAGGGGCTTTTCCAGCTCACGCTCAATCGCTTCTTCCACATCATCCGGCAGCTTGGTGCCCTCAGCGGAGAAGAATTTGATGCCGTTATCGTCAAACGGATTGTGAGAGGCGGAAATAACGATCCCTGCTTCTGCGCGGAACGTTCGGGTCAGGTAGGCGATTGCCGGGGTTGGCATCGGTCCGGTAAACGCTGCAGAGAGACCGGCGGCTGCCAGCCCGGCTTCCAGCGCCGACTCCAGCATATAGCCAGAAATACGCGTGTCTTTACCGATTAATACCTTTCTGGAACCTGAACGCGCCAGCACTTTGCCTGCTGCAAAACCCAGCTTCAGTACAAAATCGGGCGTAATCGGCGCTTCGCCTACTTTGCCGCGGATGCCATCTGTACCAAAATATTTACGCTCACTCATGCCTGTTATCCTTTTGCTCTCTGGGTCGCTTCCACGATGCGCATCGCTTCAACCGTCTCTTTCACATCATGCACGCGAATAATCTGCGCGCCCTGCATCGCAGCAATCACTGCGCAGCTCAGGCTGCCGGTAAGTCGCTGTGCCGGGCCGACATTAAGCAGCTGGCCAATCATCGATTTACGCGACATTCCCACCAGCAGCGGTAAGCCGTAATGGTGAAAATGGCTCAGGTGGGCCAGCAGCTCATAATTGTGGCTGAGATTCTTACCGAAACCAAAGCCCGGGTCGAGTAACAGTTGCGCTTTTTTAATACCTGCCGCTTCACAACGCGCAATTTGGGCAGCGAAGTAAGCGTCCACTTCGCTGATGACATTTTTATATGTGGGGGTCTGCTGCATGGTACGGGGTTCACCCTGCATATGCATCAGGCAAACCGGTAAACCGGTCTCTGCCGCCGCATCAAGCGCCCCTGGCGCCGAAAGCGAGCGAATATCATTGATGATGTGAGCACCCGCTTTCGCGGCTTCACGGATTACCTCAGGCTTGGAAGTGTCAACGGAGATCCAGACCTCAAACCGCTGCGCAATGGCCTCCACGACCGGAATAACCCGCTCCAGTTCCTCTTCAACGCTGACCTCCTCCGCTCCGGGCCGGGTCGACTCACCACCGACATCAATGATGGTTGCGCCGGCGTTCACCATCTCATTGGTGTGCGTCAGCGCGTTTACCAGAGAGTTATGCGCACCGCCATCAGAAAAGGAGTCGGGGGTCACATTCAGAATACCCATTACGTGGGGGAAGGAGAGATCGAGAAAGGCATCACGTGCGTGGAGTTTCATGGCAGGTCTTGTCCTGAAGTGGTCAAATGTTAAATGTAAAAAACCCCGGACTGGCCGGGGTTTTTGCTGAGGTGATGGCCTCTTATTTATTGAACTGCTCAGACATGGTGTTACCCGGGTTCGGCGTACGCGGTTCATCAACCGGACGTGGCGCCTTTGGCGTACCGTTACTGTCAGAGTTGCTGCTGCCGGGATCTTCCCAGCCCGCTGGTGGTCGCACATCGCGGCGCGCCATCAGGTCATCAATCTGCGGAGCATCAATGGTTTCATACTTCATCAGCGCATCTTTCATCGCATGAAGAATATCCATGTTCTCACCCAGAATACGACGTGCACGCTGGTAGTTACTGTCGATCAGGTGTTTAACTTCCTGATCAATAATGCGCGCAGTCTCATCTGACATATGCTTGGCTTTCGCTACGGAACGGCCAAGGAACACTTCACCTTCTTCTTCCGCATAAAGCAACGGACCCAGCTTCTCTGAGAAGCCCCACTGCGTCACCATGTTGCGTGCCAGGTTGGTCGCCACTTTGATGTCGTTAGAGGCACCGGTAGAGACATGCTCAGCACCGTAGATGATCTCTTCTGCCAGACGACCGCCATAAAGCGTGGAAATCTGACTTTCCAGCTTCTGACGACTGGCGCTGATAGCATCACCTTCCGGCAGGAAGAACGTCACACCCAGCGCGCGACCGCGAGGAATGATCGTTACTTTATGGACCGGATCGTGTTCTGGCACCAGACGACCAATGATCGCATGCCCGGCTTCATGGTAAGCCGTTGACTCTTTCTGCGCTTCCGTCATCACCATGGAGCGGCGCTCTGCACCCATCATGATTTTGTCTTTGGCTTTCTCAAACTCAACCATCGACACCACACGCTTGTTACCGCGGGCAGCAAAAAGTGCAGCTTCGTTGACCAGGTTTGCCAAATCGGCGCCTGAGAAGCCCGGCGTTCCGCGTGCGATAATACCGGCATCAATATCCGTTGCCAGCGGCACACGGCGCATATGCACTTTCAGGATCTGTTCACGACCGCGCACATCCGGCAGGCCAACCACAACCTGACGGTCGAAACGGCCTGGACGCAGCAGCGCCGGATCCAGTACGTCCGGACGGTTTGTGGCAGCAATAACGATAATGCCTTCATTACCTTCAAAACCATCCATCTCAACCAGCATCTGGTTCAGCGTCTGCTCGCGCTCATCGTGACCACCGCCTAAACCGGCACCACGCTGACGTCCTACTGCATCGATCTCATCGATAAAGATGATGCACGGCGCCGCTTTTTTCGCCTGTTCGAACATGTCACGCACACGAGATGCACCGACACCAACAAACATTTCTACGAAGTCTGAACCGGAAATGGTAAAGAAAGGAACTTTTGCTTCACCGGCAATCGCTTTAGCCAGCAGCGTTTTACCTGTACCCGGCGGGCCCACCATCAGGACGCCTTTCGGGATTTTACCGCCCAGCTTCTGGAAGCGGCTTGGTTCACGCAGATACTCTACCAGCTCACCCACCTCTTCTTTCGCTTCATCGCAACCAGCGACATCGGCAAAGGTGGTTTTGATCTGGTCTTCCGTCAGCATGCGGGCTTTGCTTTTGCCGAAGGACATCGCGCCCTTTCCGCCGCCGCCCTGCATCTGACGCATAAAGAAGATCCATACGCCAATCAGCAGCAGCATCGGGAACCAGGAAATGAAGATAGAAGCCAGCAGGCTTGGCTCTTCAGGTGGTTCACCCACTACTTTGACGTTTTTGGTCAGCAGGTTATCGAGTAACTTGGGATCGTTGACAGGAATGTAGGTGGTATATTTATTACTGTCTTTTTTGGTTACGTTAATTTCACGCCCGTTAATACGTGCCTCGCGGACCTGATCCTGGTTCACTTCCGACAGGAAGGTTGAATAATCAACCCTACGGCCATTCGACTCGCTGGGCCCAAAGCTCTGGAATACTGACATCAGCACGACCGCGATGACTAACCAGAGAATCAGGTTTTTCGCCATGTCACTCAAGGGATTAACCTCATATTACAACGGTGTTAACAGACAGCGTAGGGTACTATATATCCTTCATACCTGGAATCGCAGCATGGATGAATTTACTGGTTTATCCTGAAACTCAGAATCAGGCCGGGATAAACACAGTATTCAGCTTGCTTTGACGCCGGTAATCGGGCCTACAGTTTGCGCCCTGTCGCCACAATATACACTTCACGTGAACGTAACCGCGAAGCGTCTGGCTTACGAATTTTCACTTTCGTAAATAGGGAGCGAATTTCCCGGAGGTATTCATCGAAGCCATCTCCCTGAAACACTTTCACAACAAAACTGCCGCCGGGAGCCAATACATCCCGACACATTTCCAGCGCCAGTTCAACTAAATACATTGAACGTGGAATATCCACAGCCGGCGTGCCGCTCATGTTAGGTGCCATATCTGACATCACTACCTGAACTTTCTGGTCCCCTACCCGCTCAAGCAGCGCTTTCAGCACAGCCTCGTCGCGGAAGTCACCCTGCATAAAATCAACGCCGACAATCGGATCCATGGGTAGCAGATCGCAGGCAATAACCCGCCCGCTGTTGCCAATCTGTTGTACCACATATTGTGACCAGCCACCGGGCGCCGCGCCTAAATCCACTACGGTCATACCGGGTTTAAACAGCTTGTCACCCTGCTGAATTTCATCAAGTTTAAACCAGGCACGCGAACGCAGCCCTTTTTTCTGTGCCTGAAGCACATATTTATCGCTAAAGTGTTCCTGAAGCCAGCGACTGGAACTGGCCGAACGCTTTTTACCCGTCATAATTTTTCCAGTTAAATCGTCATCGTAGCGATAAATCAGCGCGCAATGGGTAGCGATGATTTGGCGATATACCCGAGATGGCGGTAGAATGACCCGTTTTCAATCCCTGAGTAAGCAAAAAATACGATGAATCTGAGTACCAAACAAAAACAGCACCTGAAAGGCCTGGCCCACCCACTGAAGCCAGTAGTCATGCTGGGCGGCAACGGCCTTACTGAAGGCGTGCTCGCCGAAATCGAACAGGCGCTTGAGCATCACGAACTGATTAAGGTGAAAATTGCCTCAGAAGATCGCGAAACCAAGCAGCTGATCGTTGAAGCTATTGTGCGTGAAACCAACGCCAGCAATGTGCAGGTTATCGGCAATGTGCTGGTGCTGTACCGCCCGGCGAAAGAGCGTAAAATCACGCTGCCTCGTTAAGCTACACACTACGCGCGGCGCTGCGGGCAGAGAAAGTGCCACGCTCACGCATGCGATAAAAGGCCGCCATGCGGCCTTTTTCCTTTCTTTACAATCTGCCCTGCGTCACCACAGCGGGTGCTTACAGATATTCAACCTTCAGCACTTCATACTCCACATCACCGCCTGGCGTTTTCACAATAGCTACGTCATCGGCCTCTTTACCTACCAGACCCCGCGCCATTGGAGAGTTAACCGAGATCAGATTTTGTTTAAAATCTGCTTCATCGTCACCCACAATGCGGTAAGTAAACTCTTCGTCTGTATCAACATTCAGCACAGTTACCGTGGCACCGAAAATGACGCGACCGGTTTTTGGCATAGATGTGATGTCGATCACCTGCGCATTAGAAAGTTTAGCTTCAATCTCCTGAATACGCCCTTCGCAAAACCCCTGCTCTTCACGCGCAGCATGGTACTCGGCGTTTTCTTTCAGGTCGCCATGCTCACGAGCTTCAGCGATGGAGGCGATGATGCGCGGACGCTTTACGGTTTTCAGTTCGTTCAGCTCTTCACGCAGCTTCTCAGCGCCTTGTAACGTCATCGGAATCTGATTCATTTTGGCTCCTCGTCTCTATCCTGGTTAACGGTGTCATCCTGACTGGTGACAGCAGAAAAATCGCTTCTGCGGCACACGGCCCCTTTTCAAAAGCAAAAGAACCCTGACCCGGAAAGCTTTCCGGGTCAGGGATCGGTTTTGCATTTTGATACGTATTTTACCCCAGAGTTCCCTGTGGGTCATCGTTTACTTTGCCCTGTCCGGGGACGTAGTATTGACGCCCCATCCGTCAGTTACCGCGAGATTATGCGATTTTCACGACTTGTTACCGGACTAACCTGCGCGGTAATGCTGCAGGCACAAGCGGCCCCCGTTGAAGAATACATGCAGTATTTACCTGACGGCGCGAACCTGGCGCTGATGGTACAGAAAGTGGGCGCATCAACCCCTATTATCGACTATCACGGAAAACAGATGGCTTTACCGGCCAGCACCATGAAAGTGATCACGGCGCTGGCGGCACTTCTGGAGCTGGGACCCGACTTCCGCTTTCAGACTACGCTTGAGACACGCGGTGCCATTACCGACGGCACGCTGAATGGCGATCTGGTGGCGCGCTTTGGCGGCGATCCTACGCTGAGCAGGCAGAATCTGCGCAATATGGTCGCTGCGCTGAAGCAGCAGGGCATCACCCATATTAAAGGCAATCTGGTGATTGATACCTCTGTTTTTGCCAGCCATGATATGGCTCCCGGCTGGCCATGGAACGATCTGACCCAGTGCTTCAGCGCACCACCCGGCGCGGCGATTGTCGACAAAAACTGTTTCTCGGTGTCGCTTTACAGTGGCAAAACCGCCGGCGAAACAGCCTTTGTGCGTATCGCTTCTTATTATCCGGCCCATATGTTCAGCCAGGTCCGGACGCTTGCTCCTAACAGTGGCGAAGGCCAGTACTGCGAGCTGGATGTGGTGCCGGGTGAACTCAACCGCTATACGCTGACAGGCTGTATGCGCCAGCGTGCAGAGCCGCTGCCGCTCGCCTTTGCGGTTCAGGATGATGCCGCCTGGTCAGGTGAGATCCTGAAAGGGATGCTGCGTGCGGCTGATATTGATTATAGCGGTCATCTGGTACGCCAGACGCAGGTTACGTCACCGGGTACGGTGCTCGCCTCGACCCAATCCGCGCCGCTGCATACGCTACTGCGCATGATGCTGAAAAAGTCGGACAACATGATTGCGGACACCGTGTTCCGCACCATCGGCCATCACTACTTTAACGTGCCGGGTACGTTTCGTGCCGCCTCTGATGCCGTGCGGCGAATTCTGCGCGAAAAAGCGGGTATCGATATGGGCAACAGCATTCAGGTTGATGGTTCCGGCCTCTCGCGTCACGATTTGATCTCTCCGGAAACAATGATGCAGGTGCTGCAGTACATCGCTAAAAACGATGCCACGCTCAACTACATCTCCATGCTGCCGCTGGCCGGCTACGATGGCACGCTGCAGTATCGTGGTGGTCTGCATGAAGCGGGGCTTGATGGCAAAGTCTCAGCAAAAACCGGTTCTCTGCAGGGCGTCTATAATCTGGCTGGGTTCATCACCACGTCCAGCGGTGCGCGGGTTGCCTTTGTGCAATTCCTGTCAGGCTATGCTGTACCGCCGGAAAATCAGAAAACGCGGCGCATTCCGCTGGTACGCTTTGAAAGCCGCCTCTACACGGACATTAACAAAAACAACTAATGAAATTGTTGATTGTTGAAGATGATGCACTGCTGCAGTCGGGTCTGGCACAGGCACTGAGCGCTAAGGGCTATGCGGTCGACTGCGCCGGCAGCGCTGCAGAGAGTAACGCGCTGTTGCGCAGCGGTCAGTATACGCTGATCGTACTGGATCTTGGTCTGCCGGATCGCGACGGCGCCTCGCTGCTGCGCCAGTGGCGGCGCGAAGGCCTTACGATCCCGGTGCTGATCCTGACGGCGCGTGATGCGCTGGAGGATCGCGTTGAAGGTCTTGATGCCGGCGCGGATGATTATCTGATCAAACCTTTCGCGCTTGCAGAGCTGCAGGCGCGGGTGCGGGCGCTGATCCGCCGCTATCAGGGTCACAGCGATAACCAGCTGCAGCAGGGCGATCTGACACTCAATCTCAGTTCTCAGCAGGTACTGCTTGAAAATCAGTCAGTGGATATTACGCCCAAAGAGTTTGCGCTGCTGACGCGTCTGCTGATGCGCATCGGACAAAATGTGCATCGTGAAACGCTGCAGCAGGATCTTTACAGCTGGAACGACGATCCCGGATCCAACACGCTGGAAGTGCATATTCACAACCTGCGCCGCAAGCTGGGTAAAGATCGTATTAAAACGGTGCGCGGGGTGGGTTACCGGCTGGAACTGCGCGAATGAACAGTATGCGGCAGCGTTTACTGATCATGCTGGCGCTGATCCTGCTGATCTGTCAGGTGATGAGCGTGATCTGGCTCTGGCACGAGAGCCGGGAGCAGATCAGCTTTCTTGTCAATGAAACACTCTCAGCGCAGGCGCGCAATCAGCGGGTAGAAAATGAGATCCGCGAAGCGATCGCTTCGCTTTTGCTGCCCTCACTGGTCATGGTATGCCTGACGCTGCTGCTCTCATTCTGGGCGATCAACTGGATTATTCGTCCGCTCAAACTGCTGCAGGACAGCCTGGCGCATCGCTCCGCCGATAATCTCACTCCCCTGCCGGTGTATGCTGACATGGATGAAATTGTTGCCGTCACCGGCGCGATCAATCAGCTGTTCTCCCGTCTGGACCATACGCTGCAGCAGGAGCGGCTGTTTACCGCCGACGCAGCGCATGAATTGCGTACGCCACTGGCAGGACTGCGGCTGCATCTGGAACTGCTGCAGCAGCAGCACGTGCCGCAGAGTGAGATGCTGATTAGCCGGATTGATCAGCTGATGCACACCGTAGAGCAGCTACTCATGCTGTCACGTGCCGGTCAGGCGCTGGCGGGCGGCCACTATCAGCAGCTGTGGTGGCAGCAGGATATTATGCAGCCGCTGAAACCCGAGATGGACGAGCTGTTGCTACAACGTCAGCAGCAACTGTACTGGCCAGAGGGCCATGATATCCCGCAGCAGGGAGAAGCCGTGCTGTTGCGTCTGATGCTGCGCAATTTGCTGGAGAACGCCTCGCGCTATAGCCCGGAAAACAGCGAAGTGCGGGTTAAGCTATATCAGGATGCACAGCAGGTAAAAGTCGAAATATGGGATGAAGGGCCAGGTATTGACGCCGGCGCCGCAGAGGAGTTAACCCAGGCCTTTCGCCGTCGCGATCAGCGCTATGGCGGCAGCGGACTGGGCCTGAATATCGTACTGCGTATTGTGCAAATGCATCGCGGTACCCTGACGCTGGAAAATCGTGAAGATCGCAGCGGACTGATTGCCCGCTGTACGCTGCCACATCAGCTCAACGGCTAAACACCCCGGTTATCCGATAAAAAAAGCGGCCCGGAGGCCGCTTTTTAGCTGCGATTAGCGCTGATAGATAATTTCGACGCCTTCGTCGTCTTCATCATCCCAGTCCTCATCCCAGTCATCATCTTCTTCCACTTCCTGAGCGGTCTCCAGCGCTTCACGGTGATAGTCATCCCACATGAACGCGACCTTCTCAGGCTGCTTCTCTTCTTCTTCCGCTTCTTTCGGATTGGCGATGATAAAGCTCATCACATCCCAGCAAAGCTCATTAACACCGGTACGGCTGGCTGCGGAGATCAGATAATATTTTTCATCCCAGCCGAGAGCTTCTGCAATCGCTTTAGCGCGGCTTTCCGCTTCTTCCTGACTCAGCAGGTCAGTTTTGTTGAACACCAGCCAGCGCGGCTTCTGATAGAGCTTATCGCTGTATTTTTCCAGCTCGCCAAGAATGATACGGGCGTTTTCTACCGGATCGGTTTCGTCGATAGGCGCAATGTCGATCAGGTGCAGCAGAACACGACAGCGCTCAAGATGCTTCAGGAAGCGAATGCCCAGACCAGCACCTTCCGCTGCGCCTTCGATCAGCCCCGGAATATCTGCCACGACAAAGCTTTTTTCACTGTCCATGCGCACAACGCCGAGGCTGGGAACCAGGGTGGTAAACGGATAGTCCGCCACTTTTGGTTTTGCCGCAGACACAGCGCGGATAAAGGTCGATTTACCGGCATTTGGCAGACCCAGCATGCCAACATCGGCCAGCAGCATCAGTTCCAGCTGCAGATCGCGTTTCTCGCCTGGCGTACCCATGGTTTTCTGGCGCGGAGTACGGTTAACCGAGGACTTGAAACGTGTGTTACCAAGCCCGTGCCAGCCGCCTTTCGCCACCATGAGTTTTTGCTCATGGCGCGTCATATCGCCCAGCGTTTCACCGGTGCCCTGATCGATAATGCGCGTACCGACCGGCACTTTGATGGTGACATCTTTACCGCGTTTGCCGGTACAGTCGCGGCTCTGACCATTCTGACCGCGCTCAGCGCGAAACGCTTTTTCAAAGCGATAGTCAATCAGGGTATTAAGGTTTTCATCTGCCAGCAGATAGACGTCACCGCCGTCACCGCCGTCGCCGCCGTCCGGGCCGCCTTTAGGGATATATTTTTCACGGCGGAAGCTAACGCAACCGTTGCCGCCATCACCTGCGACCACAAGGATCGTTGCTTCATCAACAAACTTCATTCTATTTCTCCGTCACACTGTCGTCTGTCGCTGTACCCAGCGGCAGACGGGTCCGCCAGGGTCTTCTGTGCTGACCGGCGGCGGATAATGCAAATCTGGTAATATGACCTGTACAGAAAGTGTACAACAAACTGCGCAGCTCAGTTAGCGGTGAATCGATAACCGGCGGCAGAATGTAAAAAGCCCCGCAAAGCTGCGGGGCCTTTCCTTCGTGTGTTCAGACGATGAACGTCTGCAGCACGACAACCTTACTCAGCAACGATGCTGATATATTTACGGTTGTTCGGGCCTTTCACTTCGAATTTAACTTTGCCGTCTGCGGTAGCAAACAGGGTGTGGTCACGACCACAGCCTACGTTGTTACCGGCGTGGAACTTGGTGCCACGCTGACGAACGATGATGCTACCTGCCAGAACAGATTCACCACCGAAACGCTTAACACCCAGACGTTTTGCGTTGGAGTCGCGACCGTTACGGGTCGAGCCACCAGCCTTTTTATGTGCCATTTGTCAGATCTCCTCTTACGCGCTGATCGTCGTGATTTTCACATCAGTGAACCACTGACGGTGACCAGCTTGCTTACGGTAGTGTTTACGACGACGAAACTTAACAATCTTGATTTTTTCGCCGCGACCGTGAGCAACAACTTCTGCTTTGATCATACCGCCTGAAACCAGTGGCGCGCCGATTTTCACGTCTTCGCCATTTGCAATCATCAGAACCTGGTCGAACTCAATGGTTTCGCCGGTTGCGATGTCCAGCTTTTCCAGGCGAACGGTCTGACCTTCGCTTACTCGGTGTTGTTTACCACCACTTTGGAAAACCGCGTACATATAAAACTCCGCTTCTGCGCTTGCCTTTCTGTGTAATCAGGCGGCGCGATAATATTCACAATAGGGCGCGAATTCTACGCAAATATCCAGCAGAAAACAAGCGCACTTTGCACTCTCCTGCAGAAAAAAAGCGCAGAGTGAATGCAACCGTTTCTCATCCTGAATTTTCAAGTACAATCAGTAACAGATTACCTGAACTCACGCTGGGTAAAAGCGCCTACCATGCAAAAAACCAGTCAAAGCTGAACAGACGAATGAACCTAGAACAAATTAACGAACTAACCGCGCAGGATATGGCGGCCGTCAACCAGACCATCCTCGACCAGCTGAATTCAGATGTCTCACTGATCAACCAGCTGGGCTACTACATTGTCAGCGGCGGAGGAAAACGCATTCGTCCTATGATTGCCGTGCTTTCAGCGCGTGCGCTCAACTATCAGGGTTCGCTGCATATCACCAACGCAGCGCTGATTGAATTTATCCACACGGCAACGCTGCTGCATGATGACGTGGTAGATGAGTCAGACATGCGTCGCGGGAAAGCCACTGCCAATGCAGCGTTTGGTAATGCCGCCAGCGTGCTGGTGGGTGATTTTATTTATACGCGCGCTTTTCAGATGATGACCAGTCTGGGATCCCTGAAGATCCTGGCGCTGATGTCAGAAGCGGTGAATGTGATCGCAGAAGGCGAAGTGCTGCAGCTGATGAACTGTAACGATCCCGATATCACTGAAGAGAGCTACATGCGCGTGATCTACAGTAAAACGGCGCGTCTGTTTGAGGCCGCTTCCCAGGCCTCAGCGATCCTGGCAGAGGCTTCGCCTGCGCAGGAGAAAGCGCTGCAGGATTATGGTCGCTACCTTGGCACAGCTTTCCAGTTAATTGACGATCTGCTCGACTACAGCGCCGATGGCGAGACGCTGGGTAAAAATACCGGTGATGACCTCAGCGAAGGTAAACCGACGCTGCCTCTGCTGCACGCCATGCATCATGGCACCCCAGAGCAGGCCACGATGATCCGCAGCGCTATTGAGGAAGGTAACGGGCGGCATTTGCTGGAGCCGGTGCTGGCTGCTATGCAGCAGACGGGGTCCCTGGAATGGACGCGTAAACGCGCTGAAGAAGAAGCAGATAAAGCGATTGCTGCGCTACAGCTGCTACCTGAGAGTCCATGGCGTACTGCGCTTGAAGCGCTGGCGCATATGTCAGTGCAGCGCGACTTTTAATCTCTGACGGGGCCACCCGGCTCCGTTTTTTATTCTCTCCGTACTTTCCTGCCCCCGTTTGCACAAGTTTGCACACTTTTTGAGAATACCAGCCGGGTTTTGCAACCAGGGTATAACAATTACTGGAAATTAATGGAACCTTTTTGCTATATAGAGCCGTTAATTTCCAGTTTTACCCTTCACTGCCGTGGCAGCGATTACGCATTACATGGATATGGAGAACAAGTTATGCAGACAAGGAAAGAGGATTGGCATCCTGCAGATATTATCGCAGCGCTACGTAAACGTGGCACTTCACTGGCGGCACTGTCACGTGCCTCAGGGCTTTGCTCCTCAACGCTCGCAAATGCGCTGTCTCGTCCCTGGCCTAAGGGTGAATGGCTGATCGCAACGGCGCTTGAGGTACACCCGGCAGAGATCTGGCCTAGCCGCTATTACGATCCTGACACCCTGCTTCTGCTGGATCGCAAAAAACGGATCCGATCGCCCGATAGCCTGAAAAAGATCCCGCCTAAGAAATAACAAAAAAAAACCAGCCACACTGTTGTGACTGGTTCTATTACATCGTCGTATCTGGCTTATTCGCCGCTGATACGCTCGATGTTTGCACCCATCGCTTTCAGCTTATCTTCGATATGCTCATAACCGCGATCGATATGGTAAATCCGGTCAACAACCGTGGTGCCTTCAGCAATACAGCCGGCCAGCACCAGGCTTGCAGAAGCACGCAGATCTGTCGCCATAACCTGTGCACCCGAAAGCGTCTCCACACCGTGACAAATCGCTGTGTTGCTCTCGATTTCCGCATGTGCACCCATACGGATCAGTTCCGGGATGTGCATAAAGCGGTTTTCGAAGATCGTTTCCGTGATCACACCTGTACCTTCTGCCAGCAGGTTCAGCAGCGTAAACTGCGCCTGCATGTCCGTTGGAAAACCCGGATGCGGTGCGGTGCGAATATTCACTGCTTTTGGCCGCTTGCCGTGCATATCCAGGCTGATCCAGTCTGCACCGGTTTCAATCTCAGCACCCGCGTCGCGCAGTTTAGCCAGCACCGCATCCAGCGTATCCGGCTGTGCGTTACGGCAGAGTACTTTACCGCGCGAGATAGCCGCAGCCACAAGGAAAGTGCCGGTTTCAATACGATCCGGCAGCACGCGATAGACACCACCGCCCAGACGTTCCACACCTTCAATCGTGATTTTATCCGTGCCTGCGCCCGAGATTTTTGCGCCCAGCGTATTCAGGAAGTTTGCTGTATCGACAATCTCCGGCTCGCGCGCCGCGTTCTCAATTACCGTGGTGCCGGTTGCCAGCGTGGCCGCACTCATAATGGTCACGGTAGCGCCGACGCTGACTTTGTCCATGACAATATGCGCGCCCTTCAGGCGACCATTGACAGAGGCTTTAACATAGCCCTCTTCCAGCTTAATCTCCGCGCCGAGCTGTTCCAGACCGGTGATATGCAGATCGACCGGACGGGCGCCGATTGCGCAACCACCCGGCAGTGATACCTGACCCTGACCAAAACGTGCCACCAGCGGTCCGAGCGCCCAGATAGAGGCACGCATCGTTTTCACCAGATCGTAAGGAGCGCTGAAGACGTTCACATCGCGCGCATCAACATGTACTGAACCATTACGCTCTGTGCGTGCACCCAGCAGGCTCAGCAGCTTCATGGTGGTGTCAATATCACGCAGCTGCGGGACGTTCTGAATTTCTACCGGCTCTTCTGCCAGCAGCGCGGCAAACAGAATCGGCAGCGCTGCGTTTTTTGCGCCGGAAATGGTCACTTCACCACTTAAGCGGGTGGGGCCTTGCACACGAAATTTGTCCATTAACACGGCTCTCAATTATCTATCAACAAAACAACCAGACGGGTACTCAGAATCCGTTAAGTTTACGGTCGCGAGCCCACTCGGCGGGAGTATAAGTTTTGATGGAAACGGCATGAATACGATTATCCGCAATGTATTCCATCAGCGGCGCATAGACAGCCTGCTGTTTTTTTACCCGGCTTAGTTCACCAAACATTTCGCCCACGGCGATCACCTTGAAATGGCTGCCGTCGTTGCTCATCACGTGGACTTCATCTAATGACAGCGCCTGCATCAGGACTGCCTGAACTTCACTATTTTCCATGGTTTATAACTTCACTTGATAATAATAAGGCGGATATCTTAGAGGAAAGCGGCTGAGTCTTAAATATGCAAAAGCCCCTGAGCGCATCAGGGGCCTGGTTTTTCAGCCGTCAGATCAGACGCTTTTTCCCGCAGAAACAATAATCTGCTGAAGATTATAAAGCGTGATAAGAGAATGGAGTTTATCTGTCACCCCCGAGAACAGCGGCGTACTTCCCTGCGCGCGTACCATCTCGCGCAGATGCACCAGCAGCGCCAGCCCGGCAGAGTCGACTCGCTCCAGAGCCGCGACATCAATGACGTTTATGTTCTGCATGACCGTTTCGCGCTGCTGCCATAGCGTCAGCAGCGTATCCCGATCAAGCTTGCCGCTCAGTACCAGCGTATCCGTACTGCGCTGCCAGCGTAACGATTCACTCATTATTGCTGTTTATCCAGTGTAATAGGTTGTGCCGCAGAGGTTTTCAGCTGGGCAGTGAGGCCATCAATGCCTTTAGTGCGCAGCAGATCGCTCCACTCATTCTGCTTGGTGGTGATCATACTGATCCCTTCTGCAATCATATCGTAGGCCTGCCATTTTCCGCTCTGGCTGTTTTTACGCCACTGAAAATCGAGACGCACCGGCGGGCGACCGTTAGGGTCAATAATGGTAACGCGAATAGCCACGATGTTGGCATCACCCAGCGGTTTCTCCGGCTGGATTTGATATGTCTGCCCATGATAAAGCGCCAGCGCCTGTCCATATGCCTGCGCCAGATAGTCACCGAATGCGGCAAAGTAGGCGTTGCGCTGTGCCGGCGTCGCTTCACGATAATAACGACCTAAAACCAGCGCACCGGCATATTTAATCTGTACATAGGGCAGCAGCTCCTGACGCACAATCTCACGCAGATAATTGGGATCCTGCTTGATCTTTGGTTGTTCATTCTTTAGCCGGGTAAAGGTTTTGGCTGCGGCTTCATTCATCAGCGTGTACGGGTTACTTTGGTCCGTGTCCGCTGCTGTGGCTGCCAGGGGAGCGATTGCCAGCAGGGCAACCATCAGAAAACGTTTCAACATCGTGTTTTACCTCTCTGGATTATTCCGTTGTGGCAGGCGCAGGTGCACGCTCACCATCCTGTGACTGATTCTCTTTGCTGCCGTCGCCGCTTTTATACAGGAACTGACCAATCAGATCCTCAAGCACCAGGGCAGATTTAGTATCGCGCAACGTTCCGCCATCTTTGAGCATAGCTGACCCGAGATCCGGGTCGTCAAAACCCAGATTCAGCGCCAGAAACTGTTCGCCCAGCAGCCCCTGCGTGCGAATGGCCAGTGAACTGGTATCCGGGATTTTATCCGCGTACTGTTCGCTGATATCCATGGTCACACGCGGCGACAGGCTTTTATCATCCAGCGAAATATCCGTGACGCGGCCAATGACAACGCCGCCAATTTTTACCGGTGAACTGATTTTCAGCCCGCCAATATTGTCGAAGGTGGCGTAGAGCTTCCATGTCGGTTCAGTGCCCAGCGATTTGAGATCGGCCACGCGCAGACTGAGAAACAGCAGCGCCACCAGCGCCGCCAGCATAAACACCCCTACCCAAATTTCATTTTTCTTGCTTTGCATTGCATCAGTTCCCAAACATCAGTGCGGTCAGCACAAAATCAAGCCCAAGCACCGCCAGTGAAGCGTGTACGACGGTACGCGTTGTTGCCCGGCTGATGCCTTCCGACGTCGGAATCGCATCGTAGCCGTTAAACAGCGCAATCCAGGTTACCGTGATGGCAAAAACTGCGCTCTTGATCAGGCAGTTAAGGACATCATTATGAAAATCTACCGCGCTTTGCATCGCGGACCAGAAAAAGCCGGGATCGATACCTTTCCAGCCCACGCCAACCAGCGCGCCACCGGCAATACCGACCGCGGTGAAAATCAGCGTCAGCAGCGGCATACTGATAAAACCCGCCCAGAAACGTGGCGAGACCACGCGCCGCAACGGATCAACCGCCATCATCTCCATGCTGGAAAGCTGCTCTGTGGCTTTCATCAGCCCAATCTCTGCCGTCAGCGCTGAGCCAGCGCGCCCCGCAAACAGCAGCGCCGTGACAACCGGTCCCAGTTCACGCAGCAGCGACAGCGCCACCAGCATGCCAAGACTGGTCTCTGCGCTGTAAGTGGTCAGCACTAAATACCCCTGCAGTCCCAGCACCATGCCAATAAACAGCCCGGACACCACAATAATCAGCAGCGAGAGTACGCCAACGCTGTAGAGTTGCTTGATCAGTAATGGCGCATGGCGACGAAAAGCGGGTTTTCCCACCAGCGCATGAAACAGCATCAGACCGGCCCGGCCAAAGGTCGCACAGCTGTTTATTCCCCGACGCCCGAACGACGCCAGTGCCTGTAACACCATGAGTTTACTCTCTCCCTGTCCGGGTCAAATCACTAAGATAGTCGCCGGCGGCGAAACGAAACGGCACCGGACCATCAGCATGCCCATCAATGAACTGGCGTACCCGCGGATCGGCATTCTCCTTCAGCTCCCGGGTGCTGCCTTCGGCAATGATTTTTTGCCCGGCAACAATATAGGCGTGATCGGCGATGCTCAGTACTTCAGGCACATCGTGTGACACCACAATACAGGTCACGCCCAGCGAGTGGTTCAGCTCATCAATCAGCTTAACCAGCACGCCCATGGTTATCGGATCCTGTCCGACAAACGGCTCATCGAACATAATAAGTTCGGGTTCCAGCGCAATGGCTCGCGCCAGCGCAGCGCGGCGTGCCATCCCGCCGGAGAGTTCTGCCGGCATAAGCTTCGCCGCGCCGCGCAGCCCTACGGCTTCAAGCTTCATCATTACCGTGCTGTGCAGCAGTTCCGGCGGCAACTGCGTGTGCTCGCGCAGTGGCCAGGCGACGTTTTCATAAACGTTAAGATCGGTAAACAGCGCGCCTGACTGAAACAGCATGCTCATTTTCTTACGGGCTTCATAGAGCCTGCGCCGTGACAGGCTGGGGATATTCTGTCCCTGAAACCAGATTTCGCCTTTGTCAGGCTGCAACTGACCGCCAATCAGGCGTAACAGCGTTGTTTTTCCGATACCGGAAGGCCCCATAATCGCGGTAACTTTGCCCGCCGGAACCGTAAGTGAAATATCATCGAATATCGTGCGATCGCCGCGGGTGAAACTCACTCCGCGCACCTCGACCAGATTCGTTTGCTGCTGAGTCATTATTACCTCGTTAAGCGGGTCGGGCGTAATAAATGGGGTGGATGGTAGCCTGGTACTCCGCAATTCACGATAGTTTTACAGAAACTTACCGGTTCAGTGTGGCGAAAACGGTCATTAAATTTACTTTTGTCGCTCAGAGAGTCAAAATCAGCGGCTGACTCCCCCGCGTCTCAGGTTTTTTTGCCGGCCAGGGTCCGCCGGCACCGTATCCACCAAGGATTTTTCATGTTTGTAGCTACCGCCCTGCTGTTTATCGGATTGCTGTTACTGGTTTACGGGGCCGATCGACTGGTCTTCAGCGCCGCCATTTTATGCCGATCGTTTGGTATTCCGCCGCTGATTATTGGCATGACGGTAGTGAGTATCGGCACATCTCTCCCGGAGCTGATTATCTCATTTTCAGCTGCGCAACATGGACAGATGGATTTAGCCGTGGGCACCGCGCTGGGCTCAAATATTACGAATATCCTGTTAATTCTGGGTGGCGCAGCGTTACTTCATCCTTTAACCGTACACTCCAATTTGATTCGGCGCGAACTTCCGCTACTGCTGCTGGTGTCTTTACTGAGCGGCATTATGCTGTTTGATAATTACCTGAGCCGGCTGGATGGGGTGGCGCTGCTGCTAATGGCGCTGTTCTATCTGCTGACGGTTATACGCATTGCCCGCCGCGCCGGGCATGACAACAGCGATACGCTCACCCGGGAGCAGCTGGCAGAGCTGCCGCGCGATGAAGCAGGTAACACGGTGGCTTTTCTCTGGCTGGCAGTCGCGCTGATTATATTGCCGATGTCGACCCGCATGGTCATCGACAATGCCACCGTTTTTGCTGACTATTTTGGCGTGAGCGAGCTGGTGATGGGCCTGACGCTTATCGCTGTAGGGACCAGTTTGCCGGAGCTGGCCACGGTGGTCGCAGGCGCGCTGAAAGGTGAAGATGATATAGCGATTGGCAATCTGATCGGCGCCAATATTTTCAACCTGGCGATTGTTCTTGGCCTGCCCGCGCTGTTTCATCCGGGTGAGGTCAATCCGCTCGCGTTCAGCCGTGATTACTGGGTGATGCTGGGCGTCAGCGTGCTGTTTGCCCTGTTTTGTCTGCTGCGTAAACGGCGCGTAGGCCGGTTAGCAGGCACGCTGTTACTGAGCGGATTTCTTCTCTGGGTGCTATGGCTGTGGCTCAGCCCCACCCTTCTTACTGGCTATTAAGGATGCACTGATATGTCACAGCAGCAGGCAGAGTTTGATTTTCAGCAGGCGGGTAAAAAGGTTCTGCGCATCGAACGTGAAGGACTCGAACAGCTCGATCAGTATATTAATGACGATTTCAGCCGCGCCTGCCAGCTGCTTTATGCCTGCGCGGGCAAAGTTGTGGTGATGGGCATGGGCAAGTCAGGGCATATCGGTAAGAAAATGGCCGCGACCTTTGCCAGCACCGGCACCGCCTCCTTTTTTGTACATCCGGGCGAGGCGAGCCATGGCGACCTGGGTATGGTGAGCGCCAGCGATGTGGTCATTGCCATCTCAAACAGTGGCGAATCTGCCGAAATCCTGGCGCTGATCCCGGTGCTGAAGCGACAGAAAGTTCAGCTGATTTGTATGACCAGCCGGCCGGACAGCGCCATGGGCCGCGCGGCAGATGTTCATCTGTGTGTGAAAGTGCCCCAGGAAGCGTGTCCGCTTGGGCTGGCACCGACATCCAGCACCACGGCAACGCTGGTGATGGGCGATGCGCTGGCGGTGGCACTGCTTGAAGCGCGCGGTTTTACGCCAGAGGATTTTGCACTGTCGCACCCTGGCGGCGCGCTGGGGCGTAAACTGCTGCTGCACGTCAGCGACATCATGCACAGCGGCGATGAAATTCCGCACGTTACGCGCGAGGCGTCCCTGCGTGATGCCCTGCTGGAGATCACGCGTAAAAACCTCGGTCTCACGGTAATTGTCGATGATTTAATGAAAATTGAAGGGATTTTTACCGATGGCGATCTGCGCCGTATCTTTGATATGGGCGTCGATTTTCAGTCAGCCCGTATTCAGGATGTTATGACGCGCGGCGGGATCCGCGTACGGCCTAATATGCTGGCGGTAGACGCTTTAAATCTGATGCAAAATAAAAACATTACCGCCGTACTGGTTGCCGATGAAGACCGGCTGCTGGGCGTCGTCCACATGCATGACATGCTGCGCGCTGGCGTAGTCTGAACAGGAAATGTAAATGAACGCTGAAAATGCGATGGTCGCCACCTGCTATGGCCCGGTCTCTGCTGAGGTTATGGCACGAGCAGCGCAAATTCGCCTGCTGATTTGTGATGTCGATGGCGTCATGTCAGACGGCCTGATCTATATGGGAAACAGCGGCGAAGAGCTGAAGGCGTTTAACGTACGCGACGGCTACGGTATACGCTGCCTGCTGACCTCCGGCATCGAAGTCGCTATTATAACCGGCCGTCGCGCGAAGCTGCTGGAAGATCGCTGTGAGACGCTGGGCATTACGCATCTTTACCAGGGACAATCAGATAAGCTTTTGGCGTGGCGTGAACTTCTGGATAAACTGTCACTGGACAGCACACAGGTGGCCTACATTGGTGACGATCTGATCGACTGGCCGGTTATGGCGCAGGCGGGTCTGAGTGTTGCCGTAGCGGATGCGCACCCGGTGTTGCTGCCGCGTGCCGACTATGTCACACGTATCAGCGGCGGACGCGGCGCGGTACGCGAAATATGCGACCTGATATTGCTGGCGCAGAATAAATTTGAGGATGCCAGAGGGCAATCAGTATGAGTAAAAGCAGGCGTTGGATAACGCTGATTCTGGCTCTGGTCGCGCTGATATTGATCGGCTGGAACCTGACGAATCAGGATGAGAGCGCCACGCCGTTGGCTTCAAACGATCAGGAGCCAACCTATACCAGCGCGAACTCTAATACCGTGGTATACAACCCAACGGGTGCACTGGCCTACAAGCTTGTCTCCGACAAAGTCACCTACTTTTCAGCGGATGAAGTCAGCTGGTTTGATCGTCCCGTCATGACGACCTTTGATGAAAACAAAGTGCCAACCTGGTCAGTACGGGCGGACAAAGCAAAGCTAACGAAAGATCGTATGCTTTACCTGTATGGCCATGTTGAAGTGCATACGCTGACGCAGGATTCTCAGCTGGAACGCATTATCACCGATAACGCGCAGGTCAACCTGGTGACCCAGGATGTGATGTCTGACGACCAGGTGACGTTATTTGGCCGCAGTTTTAACTCCACGGGCATGAAGATGCGCGGCAATTTGCGGACAAAAAACGCCGAACTGCTTGAAAAGGTCAAAACCTCTTATGAAATTCAAAATGAACAAAAATAGTGTTAATGCGCTGCTGCTCGGATCGCTGTTGATTGGCAGCCTGCCCGCCCTGGCTGTCACCGGCGACTCAGAGAAACCGGTCAATATCGACTCGGTTAATCAGGCGCTGGATCTGCAGGGCAACGTGGCGACCTTTACCGGCAACGTTATCGTTACGCAGGGTACGATTAAAATCACGGCCGATAAAGTGGTGGTGACCCGTCCCGGCGGCGACAGCAACAAAACGATTGTCGATGCCTATGGTAACCCGGCCACGTTTTATCAGATGCAGGACAACGGCAAGCCGGTTAAAGGCCATGCCGCTAAGCTGCACTATGAGCTGGCCAACGATTTTGTCGAGCTGACCGGCAACGCTTTCATTGAGCAGCAGGACAGCAATATCAAAGGCGATCGCATCACGTATCTGGTGAAAGAGCAGAAAATGCAGGCCTATAGTCAGGGTCAGAGCAAACGCGTCACTACGGTACTGGTCCCTTCACAGCTGCAGGATAAAAACGGTTCCGCTGCAAACCCTAAAAAGAGTAACTGACCGATGGCAACTTTAGTCGCTGAAAATCTGGCCAAAGCGTATAAAGGCCGCCGCGTAGTGGAAGATGTCAGCCTGCAGGTTAAATCGGGCGAGATTGTCGGACTGCTGGGTCCCAACGGTGCCGGTAAGACCACGACGTTTTATATGGTGGTTGGCATTGTACCGCGCGATGCGGGCCGCATTATTATCGACGATGAAGATATCAGTATTCTGCCCCTGCATGCGCGGGCGCGGCGTGGTATCGGGTATCTGCCACAGGAAGCCTCTATTTTCCGTCGGCTGAGCGTCTACGACAATCTGATGGGCGTGCTGCAGATCCGTGACGATCTGACTGAAGAGCAGCGCCAGGATCGCGCCAATGAGCTGATGGAAGAGTTCCATATTGAACATCTGCGCAACAGCCTGGGCCAGGCGCTCTCCGGTGGCGAACGTCGCCGTGTGGAAATTGCACGCGCGCTGGCGGCCAATCCAAAATTTATTCTGCTGGATGAGCCGTTCGCCGGGGTTGACCCCATCTCCGTTATCGATATCAAAAAGATCATTGAGCATTTGCGTGACAGCGGCCTCGGTGTCCTGATCACCGATCACAACGTGCGTGAAACGCTGGCCGTCTGCGAGCGCGCCTATATTGTCAGCCAGGGCAATCTGATTGCACACGGTACGCCAGATGAAATTCTGGCAGATGAGCAGGTTAAGCGGGTTTATTTGGGCGAAGAGTTCAGACTCTGATAAGGTGTCGATCAACCCGATATTCGCTTAGGACATTCAAGCCGGATTATGAAGCAAGGTTTGCAACTCAGGTTCAGCCAACAGCTGGCGATGACCCCCCAGCTGCAACAGGCCATTCGCCTGCTGCAGCTCTCTACGCTTGAACTCCAGCAGGAGCTCCAGCTGGCGCTGGAGAGCAATCCGCTGCTTGAGCAGACCGATATTCATGATGAAGTGGACGCACGCGAAACGCAGGAAAGCGATACGTTAGATACCCGTGAGGCGCTGGAACAGAAAGAGATGCCTGACGAGCTGCCGCTGGATGCGTCATGGGATGAAATTTACACCGCCGGTACCCCTTCCGGCACCGGAACTGATTATCAGGATGATGAGCTGCCGGTGTACCAGGGAGAAACCACGCAGTCGCTGCAGGATTACCTGATGTGGCAGGTGGAGCTGACACCGTTTACCGATACCGACCGCGCTATTGCGACATCCATTGTTGATGCGATCGACACCACCGGTTATCTCACCGTGACGCTGCAGGACATTTGCGACAGTATCGGCGACGATGAGCTGACGCTGGATGAAGTGGAAGCGGTGCTCAAACGCGTCCAGCGGTTTGACCCGGTTGGTGTAGGCGCGCGCGATCTGCGTGACTGTCTGCTGGTTCAGCTATCGCAATATGCGGCGGACGCTCCTATGCTAAAAGAGGCGCGCCTGATTGTCAGTGAACATCTTGATCTGCTGGCTAATCACGACTTCCGCAGCCTGATGCGGGTGACCCGCCTGAAGGAAGAGGTGCTGAAAGAGGCGATGCTGCTAATCCAGTCGCTCGATCCGCGCCCCGGGCAATCAATTAATACAGGTGAACCGGAATACGTTATCCCGGATGTGCTGGTACGCAAAGCGGGTGCACGCTGGGTGGTGGAACTGAACGCTGAAAGCCTGCCGCGCCTGAGAATTAATCAGCACTATGCCGCCATGGGCGGTTCAGCGCGCAGCGACAGCGACAGCCAGTTTATTCGGAATAACCTGCAGGAAGCGCGCTGGCTCATCAAAAGCCTGGAGAGTCGTAATGACACGCTGCTCAAAGTTACCCGCTGCATCGTTGCTCAGCAGCAGGCGTTTTTCGAGCAGGGCGAAGAGTATATGCGCCCGATGGTGCTGGCAGATATCGCGCAACAGGTCGATATGCATGAGTCCACCATCTCACGCGTGACCACGCAAAAATATCTGCACAGTCCGCGTGGCATTTTTGAGCTGAAATATTTTTTTTCCAGCCATGTCAGCACGGAAGGCGGCGGCGAAGCCTCTTCCACGGCCATTCGTGCGCTGGTAAAAAAACTGGTCGCGGCAGAAAATCCCGCAAAACCCTTGAGCGACAGCAAACTGACCGCCATGTTATCTGAACAGGGTATTATGGTAGCGCGACGTACGGTTGCGAAGTATCGCGAGTCTTTATCTATACCGCCATCAAACCAGCGTAAACAGCTGGTCTGACTGAACTAAGAAGGAAGACCTATGCAGCTAAACCTTACCGGACTCAATGTCGAAATCACTGACCCGCTGCGTGAATTTGTGAACAGCAAATTTGCCAAACTTGAACACTATTACGATCGTATTAATCAGGTTTATATTGTTCTGAAAGTGGAGAAAGTGACTCAGATTGCAGAGGCAACTCTGCATGTTAACGGCGGTGAGCTGCACGCCACAGCAGAAGCGGAAGATATGTACGCGGCCATTGACGGGCTGGTTGATAAGCTGGCACGTCAGCTGACCAAACACAAAGACAAACTGAAAAAACACTAACCTTCACGTTTGCAGAGCGCTGACCCGTTCAGTGCTCAGGGAAAAATGGGGCGGAAGAGCGCCCCGTTTTATCATCTGCGCAAACGCCAGCAGGGCCTTTCGCTCTGTGGCTATGTGAACTCGCAAGTGAAACCACGATGAACAACGATCTGACACTGGAATTGAGCTCGGTTCTGACGCCTGACTGCACCCGCAGCGGCGTACACTGCCAGAGTAAAAAACGCGCGCTGGAGATAATCAGCGAACTGGCGGCTAAGCAGCTCAATCTGCCGCACCAGACGCTTTTCGAAGCGATTCTGACCCGGGAGCGTATGGGCAGTACCGGCATTGGCAATGGCATTGCTATTCCGCATGGCAAACTGGAAGAGGATACGCTGCGAGCGGTTGGTGTGTTTATCAGCCTCGATCAGCCCATTGCCTTTGATGCGGTGGACAATCAGCCGGTCGACCTGCTGTTCGCTCTGCTGGTGCCCGCCGATCAGTGTAAGACGCACCTCCATACCCTGTCGCTGGTCGCAAAACGTCTGGCAGATAAGACGGTCTGCCGCCGCCTGCGCGCGGCGCAAAGCGATCAGGAGCTCTACGCCATTATCACAGAAGCTCAGGAAGCGCATTCGTAATCAGTACATAGCGTTACCGGTCTGCGAACCGGATAAAACAGGGGAGAATTGTGATGGTGCTGATGATCGTCAGTGGTCGATCAGGCTCAGGTAAATCAGTTGCGCTGCGTGCTCTGGAAGATATGGGCTTTTACTGTGTCGATAATCTGCCAGTAGTCCTGCTGCCGGAACTGGCTAATACGCTGACGGAGCGTAATATTTCAGCGGCGGTGAGTATTGATGTCCGTAATATGCCGGAGTCGCAGGAAGTCTTTGAGCTGGCGTTAAATAATCTGCCTGACTCTTTCTCTCCTCAGCTGCTGTTTCTGGATGCCGATCGCAATACGCTGATCCGGCGCTACAGCGATACCCGTCGTCTGCATCCGCTTTCCAGCAAAAACCTGTCGCTGGAAAGCGCCATTGATGAAGAGAACGATCTGCTGGAGCCGCTGCGCTCGCGTGCCGATCTGATTATTGATACCTCAGAGATGTCTGTGCATGAGCTGGCTGAGATGCTGCGTACGCGCCTGTTGGGCAAGCGCGAACGCGAACTCACGATGGTGTTTGAATCGTTTGGCTTTAAACACGGTATTCCGATTGACGCCGACTACGTGTTTGACGTGCGCTTTCTGCCTAATCCGCACTGGGATCCTAAGCTGCGTCCGATGACGGGCCTCGATCGACCGGTGGCGGCGTTCCTGGATCGGCATACGGAAGTGCACAATTTTATCTACCAGACGCGCAGCTATCTTGAGCTGTGGCTGCCGATGCTGGAAACCAACAACCGCAGCTATCTGACCGTCGCGATAGGCTGTACCGGCGGTAAACATCGCTCTGTGTATATTGCTGAGCAGCTGGCTGACTATTTCCGTTCGCGCGGTAAAAACGTGCAGTCGCGTCATCGCACACTGGAAAAGCGTAAATCATGACCGTAAAGCAAACTGTCGAAATCCGTAACAAGCTGGGCATGCACGCCCGCCCGGCGATGAAGCTGTTTGAGCTGGTGCAGAGTTTCGACGCTGATGTTCTGCTGCGCAATGAAGCGGGCACCGAGGCTGAGGCCAGCAGCGTCATTGCGCTGCTGATGCTGGATTCCGCGAAAGGCGGTCATATCGAAATTGAAGCCAGCGGACCGCAGGAAACAGCGGCGCTGGCCGCCGTCATTGAACTGTTTGAAGCCGGTTTTGACGAAGAATAAATGCCTTAGTGCAGCTGGTAGCGATTCAGGAACCCCTCTCCTCCCAGCTGGCGCATCTGACGCATAATCCACTGCTGACGCTGACGGACATAGCCTGAAGGCGCATCCGCACGAAAGCGGATCGGGTTAGGCAATACCGCGGCCAGCAGGGCAGCCTCTGCAATCGTCAGGCGGCTGGCGGGCTTATGGAAATAGCGCTGCGCGGCAGCTTCAGCGCCAAAAATACCGGGGCCAAATTCAGCAATATTGAGGTAGACCGTAAGTATACGACGCTTGGTCCAGACGGTCTCAATGCCAACCGTCATGCCCGCTTCCAGCCCTTTACGCAGCCAGCTACGCCCGTCCCACAAAAAGAGATTTTTTGCCGTCTGCTGAGAAAGCGTTGACGCACCGCGCATACGCTCACCGCTATTGTTGTCCAGCACCTGCTGAATGGCACCGACGTCAAATCCCCAGTGTTCCGGGAATTTCTGGTCTTCGGCGGCAATTACTGCCAGCGCCATCCACGGAGAGATCTTATCCATGCTGGTCCAGTCTGAATGCGCTACATAATCCGTTTTTCCCTGCAGCCATGCGCCTGTCTGCCGTTCTGCCATAACAGCGGAAAAGGGCACGGGTAAGAAAGCGAAAATAACAATCCCCCCTATCCAGAGGGCTGCCCATACCAGCAGGCATCTGGCGATCAGTGATGTAAACCGGCTGAACCGCTTTCGTTTGTTTTTTTTCATAGTCTCTTCCTGTATCCCTTCCCTGTATTAATTAATCACTCTGGTCATGATTGCGCCCTGTGCTCATCGTTATACCCGCTTTCATACTGCCAGCCGGTTTCGGAAGATAAAAAAGCGTTCAGAGCGGGCCGAGGTTCTTCTGCTGATACCCTGAAACATCAATGACTTCCATTTATAAGGAATCGGTTCCATGCATAAAAAACACTCAACCTGATCTTCAGGACGCAGTTAACCTGTACTAATAGTCATGTAAATCAGACTTTCATTTATCTTAACATTGGCGGGAAATAGCTTAGGCTTTTTTGACTGTCGTCTGTTATGAGATCGGTTTCAGACACATTTTATGCTGCCCGACGCCGCAATCCCCCGCTAATTCTCCGTAAATCAAATTTTACAGTCTGGCTGGCGTATTTTTCAAAATAGCCGATCTGGAAGTTTACTAACCTGCTTTCCAAAACGTTTCGGATAAACAGAACATCTGTAGGCTATTTTTATTACAAAACAGAGACATAAACATTATTTACTCTAAAACAATCGGCTATCTTCTCGCTATCAGTGCTTTCACAGACTCACCTGATTGAGCTGGCGAAAAAACAGTCAAAACGGCTTCATATTGGTTAAATAGCAAACAAATCAGCAGGGAAATTGATTCCCTGCTTGACAGTGTTATCAAATTAATGTTTTCTGTAGCGGAACGTTGTTCAACATCACACAATTTAATGAATCTTGTCGCGCAGGCTGGCAAATTTGCTAAGGTGATTTTGTAACGTTAACCAATACCTGACAGCTGCTTTTTACTTCAACTAACCATAACAGCAGCAGTCGCTTTTTCCCTGGTGTTGGCGCAGTATTCGCGCACCCCGGTTTCGACCGGGGTCATTTTTTTTAGTGCTTCTGGTTTTCCCGCTCAGCAACCCATTCGCGCAGAACAGCCACATCCTGGCGCCACTCCTGCCTGAGTTCATCGATCCACTCCTGCACGTTGTCCCACCATGCCGGCAATTCCGGCGACTGAATCTGTTTTGCCAGCGCCTGCAGATGCAACAAGCCTACCGAGCCTGCAGCACCTTTGATTTTATGCCCTTCTTCAGCAATGCCTTTTTGATCGCGCGCCATCATGTTGGAATCAAGAACATCAAGATAACCCGGCATCATCTGCTCAAACATCGTCAGGCTTTGCGTAATTAAGTCAGGCCCTACCAGCTCGATATACTGCTCCAGCATCGCTACATCCAGCAGCATGCGCGACTGCGTATCAGCGACAGGCATATCTGTCTCTTGTGCCTCGCCCTGATAATCCCAGAACTTTTTGATCACTGCCGTCAGCGCCGGTACCGCCAGTGGTTTACTTAATACGTCATCCATGCCGGCATCGAGATACTCTTTTTTATCTTTGAGCACGTTAGCCGTCAGCGCGACCAGCGGCGGCAGCTGCACGCCGTTGTGCTGCTGATGAATAGCGCGCGCAACGTCCAGCCCGGTCATATCCGGCAGCTGGATATCCAGCAGTACCAGGTCAAACTCCTGCGGATCAAACAGGCTCAGTGCATCATGCCCATTCATTGCGACCTCAACGCTGCAGCCAAGCTTCTCCAGCACTGAGCGGGCAACAATCACGTTAAGTTCAATATCCTCCACCAGCAGGACGTGCAGCGCCGGCAGCGGCAGGCTGTCATCCAGATCGGCATCTTCCACTTCATCAGCCACGCGCGGGGCGTTAACTTCAACCACAAAACAGGAGCCCTTACCCGGCGCGCTGCTGACGGTGATATCACCGCCCATTGCCTGCGCCAGGCGACGCGATACCGCCAGCCCGATACCGGTGCCGGTTGCGGGCTTACCGCCGTGCTGATCTTTAACCTGATAATACATGGCAAAGATTTTGTCCTGCTCCTCCTGCGGGATGCCCATTCCTGAGTCCTGAACTTCAAAACGCAGCGTTTCATTCGCGCTATACGCGACCCGCACGACAATTTCTCCCTCGCGGGTGAATTTCACGGCGTTGCCAATCAGGTTCCACAGGATCTGCCGTAAACGGGTGCCGTCAGCCAGAATTTTATGCGGCAGCGGCAGCGCAGGCTGCATAACAAATTTCAGATCTTTCGGCTGGGCCAGCAGGCCGGATAAATTTTCGAGATCGGCAAGGAAACCGGTGAAATCAAGCGGCTGGTTATCCAGCTGGACTTTGCGCCGCTCAATTTTGTCCACCTCAATCACATCGTTAAAAATATTGCCCAGCGTAATAGCAGAAACGTGGATGGTTTTCAGGTACTTCAGCTGCTCCTGGCTAAGCTCCGTATCCAGCAGGATACGGCTCAGGCCCACAATGCCGTTCAGCGGCGTGCGCAGCTCGTGACTGATGGTCGAAATAAAGGTGGTTTTCTCCCGGCTGGCGTTCTCCAGCGCGTCCTGATAGCGCTTACGTTCAGTGATATCGCGCCCGAACCCCATCAGCCCGCTGCGTTTGCCCACCCGATCGTAATAGGGCACTTTGCGGATCTCAAAACAGGCTTTGCGCCCATCCGGGTATTGCAGCCACTGCTCGTAGGTGAGTGATACATTATGGCGAAACACTTTTTCATCTGTTTCCAGCACTTTAGTTGCTGCTTCATCGTCATAAATATCGCGCGGCGTCAGTCCGATAAGTTGTTTTTCACTTAACCCGGTCAGCAGCTCCATGGCGCGGTTGCAGCCGGAAAACTGTTTGTCGATATTGCGGTAGAAGACCAGATCGGGCGACGCATCCAGAAATGAGCGCAGGAATGAGGATTGCTGTTCCAGCTCAATCTGCGCCTGCTCGCGGCGCGCCATCTCTTCACGCAGCTTATCCATCACCTGTTTACGCGCCTCTTCAGCGCTGATGCGATCGCTGATCTCCTGATTCAGCTGCGTGATGGTCTGTTTCATCTGCTGGTTAAGTTCGAGATCGCGCGTGCGCATCTCTTCCAGCTTATCAACCAGCTTTGACAGCCGCTGACGCGAATCCTCAAGCTGATCGACCACAACCGACAGGAAATAGACCGCCCAGGGGGTGATAAGCAGGCCGAAGAAGACCGAGCGCACCACGTCGATACTTTCCACATGCCCGCGCAGTACCATGGTTACCGCCATCTGGACAATCATCGCCAGCACCACCAGCGCTGATGCCAGGAGCAGTGAAAAGCGTACCAGGCCGAGTTTGACCATCAGGTCGACATAATATTGAGCTAACAGACGAATTTGTTTCATGGCAGATCCCCTGAACGAATGGCGCCATCATAACGTAATTAGCCTGTAACTGCCCGGGCTGACCGGGATATTGCGCCTGTTTCACGCCCCATAATAGTGCATCTGCGTCCGGTTTCTGCCGCATCTGGCGCACACTGAGTAAAGCACTTGACTAATTTGCACAGGTGAATAATCTGAAAGGCCGTCTGTGCGCAGCTAAGCGTCAGACCTGATTGCTTTCTTTATCTTGTGGCAGCTGATTCCTCAGCATAGTGCCACCCTCCTTCATTGCATATCAATTCATATTTAATGAACTTTTACTCAATCAATTTCTGATTAATTTTACTTATACAGATGTGAATTTAATTCAAAACAGACGCCATAAGAAAAACAGATACATGAAATGCCAGCTTGCACAGTTACGATATTTTATGCTGTCATAAGCGATTGTACCAGCAGGGAGAGGTAATATCGCCGCCTGCAGATAGTGAGACGGCTCACACTTAGCAGGGGTTTAATTTAGCGATTATTGACATAAATTTACTCTTAAAATCAATAAAATTCATGCAGTTATGCCATTTTTACTGCAGATATATGGCTCAGCGCTGGCTATTTGACCTCTGTGCGCTTTCCCGATAAGTTGAAATTCCGCTGGATGCTTTCCAGTCGGGACTGTGTCTCGACATATCTATGCAGCAAGAAGACTCCCTCTGGATGCAAGTTATCTCCCGTTAGAGACCGGATTGAAGAGCAACTCATCAAGGACGTTATACCCGGATCCTGAGAGTCATTGCTCGGTGTTGCGACGCCCGCGCTTAATGCGGAAAAAACCAGTGATACAGCACGCGTCAGCGCTCTGTGCCTGAAACAGAACAGGCAATGTCTAAAGCAGTTTAAGGAGACTCTCAATGTCCACGCAAAAACCTCATTCCTATGGTTTGTACGATCCGGCCGCAGGCAGCGATAGTTGTGGTGTAGGTTTTATTACCCGCAAGGACGGCGAGCAGACACATGACATTCTGCAGATGGCGCATAGCGCACTCTGTACCGTGCCGCATCGCGGCGGGATGTCCGCAGAGGGTGTCGGTGATGGTGCCGGCATTAACGTCGATCTTTCGCTTAACTTTTTCCGTAAATTAACCGGTCAGGCGCTGGAAGCTGGCCAGTTTGGCGTCGGCAACTTTTTTGTGCCGAAAGATGCCACGCTGCGGGCTAATGCGGAACGCCTGGTTGAAGAGACCCTGGCCGCATGGAATTTCCCGGTGCTGCTGAAGCGCGACATGCCGCTGGATAACAGCGTGACACGCCCTGCCGCCGTGGCTTTTCAGCTGCCGATTGTGCAGTGGGTTTTTGCCGCACCGCCTGCGTTAACGAATCAGACTGAATTTGAACGGCAGATCTACCGGGCGCTGCTGGATATCGAAGCGCGCGCGTTTACCGAAAGTGAGTTTGGCGGCCTCTATCCGCTCTCACTCTCTTCACGCACGCAGGTGTTTAAAGCGCGTCTGAACTCCAACGAAGTAATCCCCTACTTCAAAGATCTTACCGACAGCGATCACCAGGTGCGCGGGCTCTTTTTCCATACCCGCTTCTCTACCAATACCGATCCCCACACCACTATGGCACAGCCGTTCCGCCTGATGGCGCATAACGGAGAGCTGAATACCGATCGTAAAAACCGCATTGCGGAAGCCGCACTGATGCTGGCGCGGGGTAAAAAAATTGTCCGTCCTAAAGGCCAGTCTGACAGCTCGCGTCTTGACCAGAGCATTCACAGCCGCCTGATGGAAGATGATCTCGACCTGATCACCGCCGTGGTCTCTATGATGCCTCCGGCGTGGGAGAATGACAGTTCACTCTCCGCTGACGTGCGTGCGATGCTGGAGTACTTTTCACTGTATGAAGAGAAAAATGATGGCCCGGCCGCGCTGATTTTTGGCAACGGCGAGGTGATTGGTGCACGTCTGGACCGCCTGGGCCTGCGTCCGCTGCGTTCAGTGGAAACCGCTGATTATATCGGCGCCATGTCAGAAGCGGGTCAGATTGCGTTTTCGCCAGAAAGCGTGCTGCGTCGCGGCCGCATCGAAGCGGGCGGCATGCTCTATTACGATCACAAAGAAAAGCGCGCCTATACCACGACTGAAGCGCTGGAAAAACTGGCGGCTGCAAAAGATTACCGTGCCCTGCTGCAGGCGGCACGCGTTGAGCTGCACGAGCTGCCGGAAATTCCGGCCGAGAAGCTTGGCTCTCCGCTGCGCTATCGCGGCGATCTCAAAACCTATCAGCGTTTTGTTGCTTACTACTACAACCAGGAAAGCTTCAAGTTCATGATGGATCCGATGCTGCAAACCGGTGCTGAAAAGATCTCAGCAATGGGTTACGGCAACGCCATCAACGGCCTTTCCGATCATGAAGGCGGCATGGCGCACTACTTCTCGCAGCGTTTTGCGCAGGTGACTAACCCGCCGCTCGACTCTATCCGTGAAGCGGATGGCATGACGCTGCGCGTGGCGCTGGGGGCTAAACCGCACCTTGGCCGCAGCAAAGGCCAGCAGATTATTGTTCCCAGTCCGATCCTGACCCACCTTGATATGCTGCGCCTGCGCGAGCAGAACGTGGCGCCCTATGCGCGTTTTGAAATGCTCTATGAGCCGGTGACAGGCAAAGATATCGTCAGCCGCGCCGCTAACGCCAGCGCGCTGGAAAAAGCGATCGACAATCTGGCTCAGCAGGTGGTGGATTTCGCCCGCGCGCAGGGCGGCATTGCCGTTATCACCGATCGTCATGTTTCAACCACGCATGCCGCCATGCCGATGCTGCTGGTGATCTCTGCCATTAACCAGCGTCTGGTGCAGGAAGGGCTGCGTCTGGATGTCTCTCTGGTGGTCGAGAGCGGTCAGAGCATCTCATCGCATCATATCGCCGCCACGCTGGGCTTTGGTGCTTCCGCCGTCTACCCGCTGGGCGTACAGATGCGCGCAGAAGAGAAATTTGGTGAAGGCGAAGAGGGTAACAAGGCGTTCAGGCGCTATGCCAAAGCCGCTGAAAAAGCATTGATGAAAACCATGGGCAAAGTGGGCCTCTGCACCGTTGAGAGCTACAGCTGCGGTGAGTTCTTTGAGCCTAATTTTCTCGATACTGAAGATCCGGTGCTGAAAAAATATTTCCCGAATATCAAAACTCCAGTGGGGGGTGCAGGCTTCCCGGCCATCGCCCAGATGGCAGTAGACTGGCATCAAAGCGCGCTGAAAATTCAGGGTGAAGCGGAAGTGCCGCTGCTTGGCCTGTTCAAAGAGCGGGCGGAAGGTGCTGGTCACTCCTATGGCACCATCGCCGTGCGGACCTTCATCGATATGACGGAACAGCCGATCCGCTTTACCGATAAAGCGCGCGAAGAGGATAATTTTATCCGTCTGATGACGCTCGCCAGACTGGAGAACGCGTTTGGCATTAAAGCGGACAGCTTTAAAGAGAGCAGCTTTGAGCGCATCCCGAACGCGGTCATCGATACTTTTGCCATCACGCCGGATTACCGCCAGTTCTCCAGCCTGATGCATGCCGAGCGTAAACGCCGTCCGGCCGCCCTGCGCGACATTCTTGCCCTGCCCTGCGATCTGACTCACGTGGACAGTGAAGCGGAGTTTGGCCGCAAGCTGGGCCGCTATTCACTGGTTAACAATGGCTTCGCCATCCGTGGCCTGCAGTGTCAGGCCGTCGCGGGCAGCCTGAACCAGTTTGAGCTGCGCCTGATCGATGCGATTGCCGGTCTGAAACCAGAGCAGGAGCGTCTGGCAGCGCTGGCGCGCGCGCTCAGCACCCGTTTCCGGGATGACATTGAGAGCAGCAGAGTAGAAGAGAATGTGCTGCACATTACCGCCTATGGTAAGGCCGCAGAGTATCTGGCAAAAATATTTACGGCGCTGCCTTCGCTGCCGCTGGAGGAGATCCAGCCGGCACACGAAATCACCCGCACCTTCGCCTCCGGTGCGATGAGCCATGGAGCGCTGGTGGCGCCCGCGCATGAAGCCGTCGCGCACGGCACCAACATGGTGGGCGGCATGAGTAACTGTGGTGAAGGCGGTGAGCACTATTCGCGTCACGGTACGATCCGCGCTTCACGCATCAAACAGCTGGCATCAGGACGTTTTGGCGTCTGGGCGGCCTATCTGGCCGATCCAATGCTGGAAGAGCTGGAGATCAAAATTGGTCAGGGTGCAAAACCTGGTGAGGGCGGTCAGCTGCCGGCGCCTAAGGTCACGGTAGAGATTGCTGCCGCCCGCGGCGGTACGCCGGGTGTAGAGCTGGTGTCGCCTCCGCCTCATCATGACACCTACTCTATTGAAGATCTGGCACAGCTGATCCACGACTGCAAAGCTGCGCGCGTGCGCGTTATTGTCAAACTGGTCTCCTCAGAGGGCATCGGCACCATTGCCGTTGGCGTGGCCAAAGCCGGCGCCGACGTGATTAACGTGGCAGGTAATACCGGCGGAACCGGTGCGGCATCGGTAACCAGCCTGAAATATACCGGCCGCGTGGCGGAAATCGGTATTGCTGAGGTGCATCAGGCGCTGTGCGCCAATGGCCTGCGCGACAAAGTACAGCTGCGCTGCTCCGGCGCGCAGCAGACCGGCAGCGACGTCATCAAGTCTGCGCTGCTGGGCGGCGACAGCTTTGAGTTTGGTACCACGGCCCTGATGATGCTGAAGTGTGTCATGGCGAAGAACTGCAATGTGAAATGCCCGGCAGGCCTGACCACTAATGCTGAAGCTTTTGATGGCGATCCGCGTCAGCTGGCACAGTACTTCATTAACGTGGCTCAGGAAGTGCGTGAGTTTCTTGCCCGCCTCGGCCTGCGCTCGCTGCGTGAAGCGCGTGGCCGTGCCGATCTGCTGCACCTGATGGATCACCCGCTGGAAGTGGGCAAACTCGATCTGCGCGCCATGCTGACGGTAGTACCGGAACAGAAAATCGCGCATCCGGTCTATCTGGAAAAAGATTTCACGCTCGACGATGGCTGGGTCACAGAAGTGACGTCGCAGCTGATTGAACAGGCAGGCCGTGAGGTTACCCTGGGCAACGGCGTGACGCTGAACAACCGCAACAAAAGCGTCGGCGGACAGCTGGCTATCGATATTGAGCGGCTGCTGAACCATACGCTGCCTGCTGAGCAGCGTGCCGTGCTGCCGGCAGTACTGAAAGACGACCGCGGGCGTCACTACCTGGCGCCACGCACCGTGCACATCCATACCCAGGGCGCAGCCGGACAGTCATTCGGAGCGTTCTGCAACGACGGTATGCTGATGCAGCACTATGGCACCTGCAACGATGGCGTAGGCAAAGGCCAGTGTGGCGGTGAGCTGGTGGTCATGTCACCCGGTGGCGGCGCGCAGGATAGCGACGGCAACGTGCTGATCGGCAACTTTGCGCTGTTTGGCGCAACCGGTGGCCGGCTGTTTGTGCAGGGCCAGGCAGGCGATCGCTTCGCGGTACGCAACTCCGGCGCCACTGCCGTAGTGGAAGGCGTGGGCGATTTCTGCTGCGAATATATGACCAACGGCGCCATCCTTAACCTCGGCACGTTTGGCAAAGGCTTTGGCAACGGCATGAGTGGCGGTTTCGCTTACCAGTATGATCCGTATGGCAACCTTGCCGGCCATGCGGCGGGAGACTCCGTACTGTTTGGTTCCATTGCGGATGACAACGAGATGGCGCGCGTGCATAAGCAGGCGGTACTGACCATGCTGAACTGGCATCTGGAAGCGACGCGTTCACCGCGTGCGGCCTGGCTGCTGGCGAACTGGGAGAGCGAATGCCAGCACTTTGTTTACGTCATGCCGCGTTCGCTGCTGCTCTACCAGGATGGCGGCGAGATCCTGAAAGCAAAATCACGCAAAGACCTGCTGGAAGAGCTGTCAACCTCGCTGGCTGCGCATCAGGTAGCCAAATTCAAAGCGGCGTGGCGCAGCGGCAAAACCATTGCTGACGGGGCCGTGCCCGCCTACGGTGCAACCGATACGCAGGAGATGTTTGTCCTGCTTAACAACTACACCGTGCTGAGTTTTGCGCAGCAGCTGGCGCTGGGCAAGCTGCCGAAAGGCACCGCAGTGGAAGATCCGGCAGTTGAAAAAGCCGTACGCAACCTGCTGATGACTGAGGACTTCTCGCTGGTCAGCAAGCTGCAGCGGCACGCCCGTGCGGCGATTGAGAGCTACAGCGATGATGAGCTGGCAAGCCTGATCGCGGCAAAACGCATGGCGGATTACAAAGCGGCTTTAACGCAGCGTAATATTCGTTCCATGGATAGTCTGGCGACCTATGGCTGGATCATTTATCAGGATGCGCGCCATCGCGATGTGCTGGGTCACCTGCCGGACTTTGAAGAGCTGTTTGCGCGTGCGGCGCTCCCGGAAATTGCGGCGGCGGTCGGAAAACTCTCCTGATCGCGTCAGCCCGGCATTTGAGCCTTAAGAGTGAACATTACTAACAGGATTGAGTACCCGTATCATGAAGATTCCTTACATTCCTGAAGACGCACCGTTTAACGGTGAGCAGAAATACTGGCTGGCGGGCTTTCTCGCCGGTCTCCACTCGCGCCTGTTAGTGCTGGACGATAAGCAGACAGCACCTTCCGCCGGCGCCGGCGCGACCACGCAGCTGCATATTCTGTTCGGCTCTCAGACCGGCAATGCCGAAGCGCTGGCCCAGACTGCAGCCAAAGCAGCGCGTGCCAAAGGTCTGGTACCGGTGGTGCAGGCGCTGGGCGAGGTGGATCTTGAAGTCTTCACGACCATGCGTCATGTGCTGATTGTGACCTCAACCTATGGTGAAGGGGAAATGCCTGACAACGCGCAGCTGTTCTGGCAGGCAATTTCAGCCAGCACCGCGCCGCGCCTGGAGCAGATGCACTTTGCCGTACTGGCAATTGGTGATACCGGCTACGACGGTTTCTGCCAGGCGGGTAAATTTATCGATATGCGTCTTGAACAGCTGGGTGCCCGCCGGGTGGTGGATCGCATCGACTGCGATATCGATTTTGAAGAGCCGTCCGATGCCTGGATTGGCAGCGCGATGCCACAGTTTGCGGCCAGCGCCGGCAGCAGCGGTACCGTGCTGGAAAGCGCACCGGAAGCACCGGTTATTCCCGGCAGCAATAAACAGAACCCGTTTGCGGCTGCACTGATCACCAATAAACGCCTTTCTGGCGAACAGTCGGCTAAAGATATCCGCCACTTTGAGTTTGACCTCAGCGGCAGTGGCCTGAAATATGAAGCGGGCGATGCGCTGGGTATTATCCCGGTCAACGACGCTGCCCTGGTCTCGCTGCTGCTGACTGAGCTGAAAGCAGATTATGAAACGCCGGTGCCGGGCTTTGATCGCAATCTGGGCGATCTGCTGACCTATCAGTTTGAGATCTCCGAGCCGTCACGCAAGCTGATCGAGTGGATTGGCCAGCACACCGCCAACCAGGAGCTGCTGCATGTACTGCAGCACGATGATAAAGATACGCTGGCCAACTGGCTGTGGGGTAAAGACAGCCTCGATCTGCTGCAGCTGGAGCTGAAGCGCAGCCTGTCGGTGCCGGAATTTGTGGCCATGCTGCGTCCGCTGCAGCACCGCGCTTACTCCATCTCATCCAGCGCCAAAGCGCATCCCGATCAGGTGCACCTGACCATCGCTTCTGTGCGCTATCACAGCGGCGGACGCGAGCGTAAAGGCGTCTGTTCTACCTATCTGGCTGAGCGCGTACGTCGCGGCGAGAAACCGGCAATCTTTATTTCGCCTAACAAAGCGTTCCGCGTGCCAGCTGATGGCAATGCGCCGCTGATTATGGTCGGGCCGGGCACCGGTATTGCACCGTTTCGCGCGTTTCTGCAGGAACGTCAGGCAACGGAAGCGAAAGGTAAAAACTGGCTGTTTTTCGGCGATCAGCATCAGGAACATGATTATATCTACAATGATGAGCTGCATGGCTGGCAGCAGAGCGGTCTGCTGACGCACCTCGATCTCGCCTTCTCGCGCGATCAGGAAGAGAAAATTTATGTGCAGAACCGGATGCTGGAGAAAGGCGCCGAGCTTTACGCCTGGCTGCAGGAAGGCGCGTACTTTTACGTCTGCGGTGATGCATCGCGTATGGCGAAAGATGTCGACGCCGCGCTGTATGAAGTGGTACGTCAATGCGGCGGTCTGTCCGGAGAGCGTGCCGCAGCGTATATCGATCAGCTGAAGAAAGATAAACGCTATCTGCGTGACGTCTACTGAGTCACAGCATAAAAAAACGGGCCATCAGGCCCGTTTTTTTTACGCAGAGAGATTACTTAACGACGCGCAGTGAAGGACGGCCGCCGCGCGGCGGTGGTTCGTCGTCAGGAGAATGATCCTCATCCGGCGCATCATCCGGGCGATCGCCATCGATAACCGACATCACCGTCTCTTCGTGACCCGCTTCCTGATCGTCCATCGCCTGGTCGTAGACCGGTTCCGGTTCGAACATGGTACCTGCGCCATTTTCACGCGCATAGATAGCCATGACCGCTGCCATCGGCACGGAAACCTGACGCGGCACGCCGCCAAAACGCGCGTTGAAGCGCACTTCGTCATTAGAAAGATCGAGATTGCCTACCGCACGCGGCGCAATATTCAGCACGATCTGTCCGTCGCGCGCATACTCCAGCGGCACCTGTACACCAGGCAGATTGATATCCACTACCAGATGCGGCGTCAGCTGGTTATCCAGCAGCCAGTCGTAAAATGCCCGCAGCAGGTAGGGGCGACGCGCGGTGAGTTGCGACATTTCCATACTTAGCCCCGAGCCTGCAGGCGCATTTCCCGTTCAGCTTCCGTCAGCGAGGCGAGGAAGGAGTCACGTTCAAATACGCGTGTCATATAACCTTTCAGCTCTTTAGAGCCGGCACCGCTCAGATCAACGCCCATCTGCGGCAGACGCCACAGCAGCGGCGCCAGGTAGCAATCCACCAGGCTGAACTCTTCGCTCATAAAGAACGGCGTGCGGGCAAACAGCGGCGCAATCGCCAGCAGCTCTTCGCGCAGCTGTTTGCGCGCAGCATCTGCCTCAGCACCGCTGGTGGTTTCAATAGTGCGCAGCAGGCTATACCAGTCCTGCTCGATGCGATGCATCATCAGACGGCTTTCGCCACGTGCAACCGGATAAACCGGCATCAGCGGAGGATGCGGAAAACGCTCATCCAGATACTCCATGATGATGCGTGATTCATACAGCGTCAGTTCACGGTCGACCAGCGTAGGTACAGTGCGATACGGGTTGAGGTCAATCAGATCCTGCGGCAGATTATCTGGTTCAACCTGCTCGATCTCCACGCTGACGCCCTTTTCAGCCAGTACGATACGTACCTGATGGCTGAAAATGTCAGTCGGACCAGAAAACAGCGTCATTACCGAACGTTTGTTGGCAGCGACAGCCATGAAAACCTCCAAGTTTGTTCACAAAAATATACTGCGAATAGCCAACCACACGGCGACTCACCTGCTCATCGGACTCGCACACGGCAGGGCAGCACTGATAGCCTGCTCATGTCCGGAGCGGAGCGTCAGTTCAGGCCGCGGCTCGCGGGCGCAAAGTGTCAGTGAGTTTACCAGATTTTAAGCAGCTTGTGGGGCGGGGTTACGTATTTGCGGGCAAATAGCCGGGAAAGCTCGCGTTTTTACACTGCTTTACCAGCGTAACGGCCAATAAAAAACCCGCCGAAGCGGGTTTTTTGAGCCAATTGACACTGCCGAAGCAGTAAGCAATTAACGCTTGGAGAACTGAGGACGACGACGTGCTTTACGCAGGCCGACTTTCTTACGTTCAACCTGACGAGCATCACGGGTAACAAAGCCCGCTTTGCGCAGTTCTGCACGCAGAGATTCGTCGTATTCCATCAGAGCGCGGGTGATACCGTGACGGATCGCACCAGCCTGACCAGAAATACCACCACCTTTAACGGTGATGTACAGATCCAGTTTACCAACCATATCAACCAGCTCCAGCGGCTGACGCACGACCATGCGTGCAGTCTCGCGACCGAAGTACTGCTCCAGAGAGCGCTGGTTAATTACGATGTTACCGCTACCCGGCTTGATAAAGACGCGAGCGGCAGAGCTTTTGCGGCGACCAGTGCCGTAGTTTTGAGTTTCAGCCATTGCCTATAATCCCGATTAAATGTCAAGAACTTGCGGTTGCTGCGCCGCGTGGTTGTGCTCGTTGCCTGCGTAAACTTTCAGTTTACGGTACATAGCACGACCCAGTGGGCCTTTTGGCAGCATGCCTTTAACCGCGATTTCAATCACACGCTCAGGACGGCGGGCAATCATCTCTTCGAAGGTCGCCTGCTTGATACCACCGATGTGACCAGTGTGGTGATAGTAAATCTTGTCGGTACGCTTGTTGCCGGTTACAGCAACTTTGTCCGCGTTCAGAACGATGATGTAATCACCGGTGTCAACGTGCGGAGTGTATTCCGCTTTGTGCTTACCACGCAGACGGCGCGCCAGTTCAGTCGCCAGGCGACCCAAGGTTTTGCCAGTTGCGTCAACAACATACCAGTCACGCTGTACGGTTTCTGGTTTAGCTGTAAAAGTTTTCATTGAAAAGCTTACCCAAATAAAAGTTACACGTTGGTGAAATCCCAAACGCTAAGTTAACGATTGAGGCTCACGCGACCATTTCGCCCAGCAAGCCCACCCCCTCAGGTAGAGTTACCGGATCACACAGCTTTCCGGGAAAAGAAATGCTGTGCTGTAACGTGGGGTCGCAAGATTATAGAGAAGTCAGATTTAAAAATCGAACCTTTTTGCGACAAAATTCACGATTTCTGGCCAGGCGTTACGGCAGATGCGGCAGCCGGAGATACTCCTCGCTCTGCATCTCCTGCAGGCGTGACAGACAGCGCTGATACTCAAACTTCAGCCGGGTTCCCTGATAAATTTCAAACAGCGAGGTTTCTGCTGCTACCACCAGCTTGACATGGCGTTCGTAAAATTCATCCACCAGCGCCAGAAAGCGGCGCGCCTGATCTTCGGTTTTATAAATCATTACCGGCACATCAAACAGCAGTACGCTATGGAAGCGCCGCGACAGCTCGATATAGTCATGCTGGCTGCGCCCCGCCCCGCACAGCGTCAGAAAATCGATCGCGAGCACGCCTTCATGTACTCCCCGGGTAGGCATCTCCCGATGGTTAATCTCCAGCACCGGTGCATCCTCGGGCGCTCCGCCCGCCAGCGCACGAAACATGCGCGTCATCTCCGCCTGCGTGGCGTCGTTAAGCGGATGATTCCACAGATGCGCCGACGTCAGCGTACGCAGACGGTAGTCGATGCCGGCATCCGCGTTCATCACCTCACAGTGCTGTTTGATCTGTTCAATAGCGGGCAGGAAGCGCGCGCGCTGCAGACCGTTGCGGTAGAGATCATCCGGCGGAATATTGGAGGTGGCGACCAGGGCAATACCGCGTGCAAACAGCGCCTCCATCAGCGTACCCAGCAGCATGGCATCGGTAATGTCAGAGACAAAAAATTCATCAAAGCAGAGGATATCGGTCTCCGCTTTAAAACGGTCGGCCACAATCTGCAGCGGATCGCTTTGCCCCTGCAGCTGCGTCAGCTCTTCATGCACCCGCAGCATAAAGCGATGAAAGTGCAGCCGCAGTTTACGATCGCCAGGAATTGACTGAAAAAACAGGTCCATGACCCAGGTTTTTCCCCGGCCAACGCCGCCCCACATATAGAGGCCCCGTACCGGTGCTTCTGGCGCTGCTTTCTCCTTGCTGACCAGCCGGGAGAGGCGTCCCAGCAATCCGCGACTGCTGTTTTCACGCGGCTGCTGACGGGCAATCAACCCTTGCTGGATAGCGTCCAGGCGGGTAATAGCTTCACGTTGTACGTCGTCCGGGCGGAACTCGCCCTGCGACAGCGCCTGCTCATAGCGCGCAAGCGGAGATGAGGTTTGCATGGTTCTCTCTGAATCCCTGAAAAGTCCGATTCACGTGTCGGTTGCTGAAAATTAGGCCGCTCTACACTAAGCGATACAGTCCGATAGTTCCACTTCCTGCAGATTAACGGGTATAGTGACTCATAGTGAAACTGAAGTTGAAGTTGAAGCAATGCCCTACGAAGCAACGGAAATTACACGGGAGTTATTATGACCTGGGAATACGGGCTGATTGGTTTAGTGATTGGCATTATTGTCGGCGCAGTCGCTATGCGTTTTGGCAACAAAAAACTGCGGGAACAGCGCAGCATGCAGTATGAGCTGGAAAAATCAAAGGCTGAGCTGGCGGATTATCGTGAAGAGCTCACCAACCACTTTGCCCAGAGCGCAGAGCTGCTGGATAATATGGCGCGCGACTATCGCCAGCTGTATCAGCATATGGCGAAAGGATCTAACGATCTGCTGCCTAATCTGCCGGGCGAAAAAAATCCGTTTGCCTATCAGCTGACGGAAGCGGAAGCAGATAACGATCAGGCGCCGGTTCAGATCCCGCGCGACTACTCTGAAGGTGCCTCCGGATTACTGCGCGGCAGCGAGCGCAATACGCCAACCCGCAATTAATCTTTTCAGGGCACCGCCTCATGCGGTGCCCTTTTTGTTTCGAACACTTGCAGTAAACGATTGTCACACTTCCTGTACTCCCCTATTCGCAGCGAGAGCCTGATAACCCATGAAAAAACAAACAAAACTATTAAGCGCACTGGCCCTGAGTATCAGCATGAGCCTGGCCGCAACGCCAGGGGCGATGGCCACGCTTCCGGCGCAGATTCAGGGCCAGGCACTGCCGAGCCTCGCCCCGATGCTGGAGAAAGTACTGCCGGCGGTGGTCAGCGTGCATGTAGAGGGCAGCGACAGTGGCCAGCAGGCGCAGGAGATCCCGGAACCGCTGAAGCGCTTTTTCGGCCAGGCACCCGGCCAGTCGCAGCCTCAGCCGTTTGAAGGTCTGGGTTCAGGTGTCATTATTGATGCGGCAAAAGGCTACATTCTGACGAATAACCACGTCGTGAACGGCGCGGATAAAATCAGCGTCCAGCTCAGCGACGGCAATGAATATGATGCCAAACTGATTGGTCATGATGAGCAGACAGATATCGCTCTGATTCAGGTCGAAGGGGCTAAAAACCTGACGCAGGTGAAAATCGCAGATTCTGATGCGCTGAAAGTCGGCGACTTTGCGGTGGCCATCGGTAACCCGTTTGGCCTGGGTCAGACGGCCACCTCCGGGATCATCTCTGCACTCGGCCGCAGCGGCCTTAATCTTGAAGGTCTCGAAAACTTTATCCAGACTGATGCGGCAATCAACCGCGGCAACTCCGGTGGCGCGCTGGTTAACCTGAACGGCGAACTGATCGGTATCAACACCGCGATCCTGGCATCAAGCGGCGGGAATATTGGCATCGGCTTCGCCATCCCCAGTGATATGGCCATCAACCTGGCGCAGCAGCTGATTCAGTTCGGCGAAGTGAAGCGCGGTCAGCTGGGGATCAAAGGCACAGAGATGACGGCGGATATTGCGAAAGCGTTCAACGTTGACGCACAGCGCGGCGCATTTGTCTCTGAGGTATTGCCAAAATCTGCCGCAGAGAAAGCGGGGATAAAGTCGGGCGATATCATCACCTCTATCAACGACAAGCCGATCGCCAGCTTCGCCGAGCTGCGCGTTAAAGTAGGCACCACCCCGCCAGGCCAGCAGGTGAAACTCGGCCTGCTGCGCGACGGTAAGCCGGTCAGCGTGACCGTTACGCTGGAGCAGAGCGCGCAGAGCACCGCCAGTGCGCAGCTGATGTCTCCTGCCCTGCAGGGCGCGCAGCTGAGCGACGGCAACACCAAAACAGGCGATAAAGGCGTTAAAGTCGATACCATCGAAAAAGGCACGACCGCTGAGCAGGTCGGCCTGCAGAAAGATGATGTGATTATTGGTGTGAACCGTACCCGGGTACAGAGCCTCGCCGAGATGCGTAAAGTGCTGGAGGGCAAACCGCCGGTGCTGGCGCTGAATGTTGTGCGCGGCGACGAGAGTATCTATCTGCTGCTGAGATAATCCCACCGACAGGCGGACAAGCAGGTGTGTGTCCGCCTTTCTCATGTTATTCTGCCCTGCGATCTCACCTGGCTTGAAATAACATCATGTTTCTTAAACTTTTGCGTGCAGTGGTGATGGGCCTGATCGTAGCAGGCTTGCTGCTTGTTGCGATTCCGGCGCTGCGTATGGGCAGTGACGTCACTTTTGATCATGAAAGCAGCGCTGACGAAACCCCTTTCAGTTTTAACCCGGGGGTGCGCCGCGCCGTGCCCGCCGTAGTCAATGTCTACAACCGCAGCGCCCACGGTAACAATAATCGCGGCATCACCACTCTGGGTTCGGGTGTGATCATGAACGCGAAAGGGTACATCCTGACCAACAAGCACGTTATCAACAACGCCGATCAGATCATCGTGGCGCTGCAGGATGGCCGCTTTTTTGAGGCGACCCTGGTAGGCTCCGATGCTATGACCGATTTAGCCGTGCTCAAAATCAGCGCATCAGGCCTGCCGGTTATCCCCATTAATGCCGCGCGGATAGCACACATTGGTGACGTCGTGATGGCGATTGGCAACCCCTATAATCTCGGGCAGACGGTCACACAGGGCATTATCAGCGCGACCGGACGCATCGGGCTAAGCTCCTCCGGCCGGCAAAATTTCCTGCAGACCGATGCCTCAATTAATCAGGGCAACTCGGGCGGCGCCCTGATCAACTCGCTCGGCGAGCTGATGGGTATCAACACGCTGACGTTTGATAAAAGCAACGACGGAGAAACACCGGAAGGTATCGGCTTCGCGATCCCTACCGCGCTGGCCGCAAAAATCATGGATAAGCTGATCCGCGACGGCCGGGTGATCCGCGGCTATATCGGCATCACCGGACGTGAACTGCCGCCGCTGCACGGTCAGGGCAGCAATCTCGATCGCGTACAGGGAATAATTGTTAACAGCGTAGCGCCGGGCGGTCCGGCAGACAGCGCCGGGATCCAGGCCAACGATGTGCTGCTGCAGGTCAATGGCAAGCCTGCCCTTTCCGCGCAGGAGACGATGGATCAGGTGGCAGAAATCCGCCCCGGTTCAGTGATTGATGTGCAGATCCTGCGTAATGAGCAGAAAATGACGCTGCCGGTCACGATTCAGGAGTTTCCGGAAGCTGCCGCGCCCGTGACCACCGCCCAGTAAGCCGCGGCGCCATCAGGCGCCGCGCTTAACCTAACGTTCTCAGCTTCTGTCGACCGGAAACGCGATCACGTCGCTCAGCGCACTGGCTTTCAGCGCCAGCATAATCAGACGATCTACGCCCAGCGCCACGCCGGAACAGGCTGGCATACCGTGCGCCAGCGCATCCAGCAAATAGTGGTCAATCGGATGCTGCGGCAGTCCGCGTGCCGCGCGACGGCGGTTATCCTGTTCAAAACGCTGGCGCTGCTCGCGGCTGTCGGTCAGCTCGCGAAACCCGTTCGCCAGCTCAACCCCTTTGTAATAAACCTCAAAGCGTTCAGCAACGCGATGATCTTCGGTACTGATCTCCGCCAGCGCAGCCTGGCTTGCCGGGAAGTGGTAGACAAAGCAGGGTTTGTCATTGCCAATTTTTGGCTCCACGCCCAGCATAAACAGCAGCTGCAGCAGCGTATCACGGTCATCTTCACGCTGCGCCAGCTCTCCCTCGCCAAGCTTTGTCGCGGCTTCGCGCAGCTGCGTTTTATCCGCAGAGAGCGGATCAATCTCCAGATGACGGATAAACGCCTGCTGATAGGAGAGGGATTCTGCGCTGTCACACTCCAGCACCTGCTGCAGCAGATCGTCCACCTCGTTCATCAGACGATACATATCGTAGTGCGGGCGGTACCACTCCAGCATGGTGAATTCAGGATTGTGATGGCGCCCCGCTTCTTCATTGCGGAAGCAGCGCCCCATCTGATAAATCGGCCCGCTGCCGGCCGCCAGCAGCCGTTTCATATGATATTCCGGGCTGGTCATCAGCCAGAGATCGCGACCTTCGCTGGCGCCAGGTCCGACAAAACGCGTCTGAAACGGCACCAGGTGAATATCTGTGATGGTGGCCTGGCTCATTGCCGGGGTATCCACTTCCAGCACGCCGCGATCGGCAAAGAAACGCCTGATTTCCGCCAGAATCGCGGCGCGTTTCAACAAATTGGCAATGGGTGCGCTCGGCTGCCAGCTTGCCGTTTCGCTCATGGTGATGACTCCTCATACGAATAAGGGGTGGAAGTCTACCCGGAACAGAAGCTGCAAACAACGAGGCGTAGCGGAAGAGGATCCGGCAGGTCAGGCGAGAAGAAGAGCGGTGCGAAGGCTTTCGCACCGGCAGATTTTACTGGGTGCTGCGCTGAATTGCCTGACCACCCGCTTCAACATCCTCACCAACGCCGCGCGTGGTGTTACAGCCGCTCAGTACTGAAGAGAGCACCAGCACAGAGAAAATTGCGACAATACTTTTCTTAAACATAGCCATATCCTTGTTGGTTGCAGTAAAAGTACAGCTTTTAAAGCATAGCCTGCTTCTGCAGCCCTGGTAGCTGCGCCCCGGAAAAATTCACGCCGCCATCGCGTTTCGCGGCCATAAAAAAAGGCGCATCACTGATGCGCCTGATTGAGTGCTGATGTCGTGCTTATTTTACGCGGGAAACGTATTCACCCGAGCGGGTGTCAACTTTCACCACTTCGCCAATCTGAACGAAGAGTGGCACTTTGATCACTGCGCCGGTAGAGAGGGTCGCTGGCTTGCCGCCGGTACCTGCGGTATCGCCTTTCAGGCCCGGATCGGTTTCAGTGATTTCTGCTTCGATGAAGTTTGGCGGCTGAACGGCAATCGGTTTATCGTTCCACAGGGTTACGATACACTCTGCGTTGTCCTGCAGCCACTTGGTCACGTCATCCAGTACTTTGGCTTCAACCTGGTACTGTTCAAACGACTCAGGGTGCATGAAGTAGAAGAAGTCACCGTCGTTGTAAGAGTACTGCAGCGTCATATCACGAACGTCTGCGCCTTCGGCAGAGTCGGTAGATTTGAAGGTCTTCTCAACGCGAGAACCGGTCAGCAGACGACGCATTTTAACGCGTGCGAAAGCCTGGCCTTTACCCGGTTTTACGAATTCACTGGATTCGATGGCATACGGTTCGCCTTCGAACATGATTTTAAGACCGGAACGAAAATCGTTGCTAAGATAAGTCGCCATAAAGGCCCTCTGTAGATATTAACTGGTAATAGCCAAAAAAATGGCACACATTGTAACCCTAAATTCCCCTGTCAGAGAAGATTGGTTGCAGCAACTTGCTGATGTTGTCACCGATCCTGCTGAATTACTGCAACTTTTAGGCCTCGAACAGCAGCCGGAACTGGCTGCCGGCCACGCTGCACGCCAGCTTTTTGCCCTGCGCGTGCCGCGCGCCTTCATTCAGCGCATGCGCCACGGCGATGCCGGCGATCCTCTGCTGCTGCAGGTGCTGACCAGCCGCCAGGAATTTACCGATGCGCCGGGCTACACTACCGATCCGCTGGATGAACAGAGCAGCGTGGTGCCGGGCCTGCTGCATAAGTATAAAAACCGCGCGCTGCTGCTGGTCAAAGGGGGATGTGCGGTTAACTGCCGCTACTGCTTCCGCCGTCACTTCCCTTATCAGGATAATCAGGGCAACAAGCGTAACTGGCAGGCAGCGATTGACTATATTGCTGCACACCCGGAGCTGGATGAAATTATTTTTTCCGGCGGCGATCCGCTGATGGCTAAAGATCATGAGCTGGCCTGGCTGATTGCGGCGCTGGAGCAGATCCCGCACCTGAAGCGCCTGCGCATTCACAGCCGCCTGCCGGTAGTGATCCCGGCACGCATTACGGAAACGCTGTGTCAGCTGCTGGCTGACACCCGCCTGCAGGTGCTGCTGGTAAGCCATATCAATCACGCACAGGAGATTGATGATGCGCTGCGCGCGCGCCTGCAGCTGCTAAAGCGCTCGGGCGTAACGCTGCTGAATCAAAGCGTGCTGCTGCGCGGCGTCAATGATAATGCGGATACGCTGGCTGAACTGAGCAACGCGCTGTTTGATGCCGGCATTCTGCCCTACTATCTGCACGTGCTCGACAAAGTTCAGGGCGCTGCCCACTTCTTTGTTTCAGATACGGAAGCGCGCGCGCTGATGCGCCAGCTGCTCAGCCGGGTCTCCGGCTATATGGTCCCCAGACTGGCGCGTGAGATTGGCGGTGAGCCGAGCAAAACGCCGCTGGACCTGCAGCTGCGTCAGGAATAACGTGCCCGGTCAGCTACCGGGGATGGCAATCATGCAGCCACCGAAATCAAAAACAAAAAAAGCCGCATCAGCGGCTTTTTTATCGCGCCGCGTTTACGGACACTTGTAAACCTGGCCGGTCATTTTGCTGTCGAGCGGCGCGAACGCAGAAAGCAGATTCTGCGTCGGGCTGGTGGCACCATAAATAACGTTGCCGCCCATTTCAGCCGCCCGGTTACGCAGATCGTTGGCAGCCCCGCGTAATGCACTGTTTTCGCCGCCTGCACCGCTCAGCCAGTTGCTCTGTGAGCCGGTGACGTTGCCCAGAAGCTGACATTGACTTGCTGGCTGCTCATCGACAAACGTGACACGTTCGCCAGCGGCGCTCAGCTGATTTGAGCTGCTGCAACCCGCCAGCAGCATGATGCCCGCTGCCAGTCCGGGCAAGAGGTTAATCCGCATTGTAATCCCCATTTTATTATCATCAGTGTCGGGCGGCAGCGTAGCAGAAAAGCGCACTTTTTTTCTGAACATTCATTGCCCTGAACCCGCAAAGCCGAAAGATCGCGTCCCTACTTATACCCTGTTCGCCAGCAAAAGAAAAACCCCCGACCGTTTCCGGTCGGGGGTTTCGCAGATAGCTTACGCTGTCGGGGGCAATTACATCATGCCGCCCATACCGCCCATGCCACCCATACCGCCTGCGCCCGCGCCTAAATCAGGTGCGTCGCCTTTAGGCAGATCGGTAACCATGCACTCGGTGGTGATCATCAGACCTGCCACAGAGGCCGCGTACTGCAGCGCAGAACGGGTTACTTTGGTCGGGTCCAGGATACCGAAGTCGATCATGTTGCCGTACTCTTCGGTCTGCGCGTTGTAACCGTAATTACCGTCGCCTGCTTTCACGTTGTTTGCTACAACAGAAGGCTCTTCACCGGCGTTGGACACGATCTGACGCAGTGGAGATTCCATTGCGCGCAGCGCAACTTTGATACCCACGTTTTGATCTTCGTTCTGACCACGCAGATCGGTCAGCTGAGCAGCAACGCGTACCAGCGCGACGCCGCCGCCTGCTACCACGCCTTCTTCTACCGCAGCACGGGTGGCGTGCAGGGCATCTTCAACGCGGGCTTTCTTCTCTTTCATTTCCACTTCAGTTGCGGCGCCTACTTTCAGTACGGCTACGCCGCCTGCCAGTTTCGCTACGCGCTCCTGCAGCTTCTCTTTATCGTAATCAGAGGTCGCTTCTTCGATCTGCTGACGGATCTGCGATACGCGGCCAGAGATAGCACCCTGATCGCCCACGCCATCGATGATGGTGGTGGTATCTTTGTTGATCACGACACGCTTCGCCTGACCCAGATCTTCCAGCGTGGATTTCTCCAGCTCCATACCGATCTCTTCAGAGATCACGGTACCGCCGGTCAGGATAGCGATATCCTGCAGCATCGCTTTACGACGGTCGCCAAAGCCTGGTGCTTTAACCGCAGCCACTTTCACGATACCGCGCATGGTGTTCACCACCAGCGTTGCCAGTGCTTCACCTTCCACATCTTCCGCGATGATCAGCAGTGGTTTGCCCGCTTTTGCAACGGCTTCCAGTACTGGCAGCATTTCACGGATGTTGGAGATTTTTTTGTCAGCCAGCAGAATGAACGGGCTTTCCAGCTCAACTGCGCCGGTTTCTGGCTTGTTGATGAAGTAAGGAGAGAGGTAGCCGCGATCGAACTGCATACCTTCAACCACGTCCAGCTCGTCCTGCAGGCCGGTGCCTTCTTCAACGGTGATTACGCCTTCTTTACCCACTTTTTCCATCGCCTGGGCGATCAGGGTGCCGACGCTCTCATCGGAGTTAGCAGAAATGGTACCTACCTGCGCGATTGCGCGGGTGTCCTGGCAAGGTACAGACAGCGCTTTCAGCTGCTCAACAGCAGCGATAACGGCTTTGTCGATACCGCGCTTCAGATCCATCGGGTTCATGCCGGCCGCAACGGCTTTCAGGCCTTCGTTAACGATAGACTGTGCCAGTACGGTTGCGGTGGTGGTGCCGTCGCCTGCTGCATCATTTGCTTTAGAGGCGACTTCTTTCACCATCTGTGCGCCCATGTTTTCGAACTTGTCTTCCAGCTCGATTTCACGCGCAACAGACACACCATCTTTAGTGATGGTCGGTGCACCAAAAGATTTATCCAGAACCACGTTACGGCCTTTCGGGCCCAGGGTAACTTTTACTGCATCTGCCAGTACGTTCACGCCACGCAGCATTTTTACGCGTGCGTCATTACCGAATTTTACGTCTTTAGCTGCCATTTCAAATATCCCTTAAATTCGTTTCGTTCAGTGAATTACGCGTAAATTACGCTTCGACAATCGCCAGGATGTCGCTTTCAGAGATGATCAGAACTTCTTCGTTGTCGATTTTCTCGGTTTTTGCACCGTAGCCTTCGCTGAAAATCACCAGATCACCCACTTTCACGTCCAGCGGCTTAATCTCGCCGTTGTCCAGGATGCGGCCATTGCCAACAGCCAGAACTTCACCACGGGTTGATTTGCCTGCTGCAGAGCCGGTCAGAACGATACCGCCTGCTGATTTAGCTTCAACTTCTTTACGCTTGACGATAACGCGATCGTGCAACGGACGAATTTTCATTTGATAGCTCTCCTTTGAGAAGTCCAATCATTCATTTTTGGGTTGAACGCCGGGCTTGAGGGTTCCGGCCTCGTGCAGGAAGAGATAGGGGGCAGACAGGGGACTTTCAAGGGCAAAAAAATAAAAAATTTTTGTTTGTGCTACAAATGCTTAAAAAGAATACAAATAAGGCGGCTTCCGCCGCCTCGCTTGTTTCAGCGATCTTTATCGTGACCGATGCGATCCTGATCTTTACGCTCAAATTCACCATCCATCGTTACACCGCTGTCTGGTCCCTGCCCCGGACCGCGCCAGACGCGCAGATGCGGCATCAGCCTCAGCGTCAGGAGCTTTTGCACCGGCGGCAGCAGCAGCAGCAGGCCGAGAAAATCGGTGAAGAAGCCGGGCAGCAGCAGCAGCACACCAGCGATGATCAGCGAGACGCTTTTGATCATCTCCGCCGCCGGGCTTTCATTACGCGCCAGCTTCTCCTGCATCAGCATAAAGTTTTTCATGCCCTGATTTTTCACCAGCGACACACCGATACAGGAGGTGAAAATCACCAGCAGCATCGTCATCAGCACGCCCAGCGCATGAGCGACCTGGATAAACAGCGTGATCTCAATCCACGCCAGGGCAAAAAAGAGTAAAAACGGTAACCAGCGCACCGGTGTCTCCTGTGAGTTGGGCCACCTCGCGATAAGCCAGGCGGCAGAAACAGAGCGATCGTGACGATCATAGGTTCAGAGATGGGCACCTGCGCGGTGAATTTCAACCGTACCGGCCAAATATTTCCTTTTGACATAAAAGTGAGAGATGCATCACATATCGTTATTACCACTCGCCGGGCAAATGTCCGTAAAGTGATCTGTGTACGAGCATTTCTGTCGTGACAGAATATGATCGTGCCCGCCAGCCCGAAGATGGATAAAATGTCGGCACTGGTATTCCACGACAATATAATTGCTTCACCTGCGTGTTATTCGCTCTCCATCCATGCCGGATGCGTGGCGGTATCAGAGCAGCAATAATAAGAAGGTAATCATGGCGAACAACATTCGTATCGAAGAAGACCTGTTAGGCATGCGTGAAGTGCCGGCGGATGCTTACTACGGTGTTCATACTCTGCGTGCGATTGAAAATTTCTATATCAGTAGCAGTAAAATCAGCGACATTCCTGAGTTTGTCCGTGGCATGGTGATGGTTAAAAAAGCAGCCGCGCTGGCCAACAAAGAGCTGCAGACGATCCCACGCAACATTGCGAATACCATTATTCAGGCCTGCGATGAGGTGCTGAACAACGGCAAATGCATGGATCAGTTCCCGGTGGATGTTTACCAGGGCGGCGCCGGCACCTCGGTGAACATGAACACCAACGAAGTGCTGGCGAATATCGGTCTGGAACTGATGGGCCACCAGAAAGGTGAGTATCAGTACCTCAATCCCAACGACCACGTTAACAAATGCCAGTCAACCAATGATGCCTACCCGACCGGCTTCCGAATCGCGGTTTACGCCTCTATTCTCAAGCTGCTGGATGCGATTGCGCAACTGAGCGAAGGCTTCCAGCGCAAGGCCGTGGAGTTTGAAAACATCCTGAAAATGGGGCGCACCCAGCTGCAGGATGCGGTGCCGATGTCACTCGGACAGGAATTCCACGCGTTTAACGTGCTGCTGAACGAAGAGACCCGCAGTATTCTGCGCACCGCCGAGCTGCTGCTGGAAGTCAACCTTGGCGCAACCGCAATCGGTACCCGCCTCAACACGCCGGATGGCTATCAGCAGCTGGCCGTGCAGCGTCTGGCTGAAGTCAGCAATCTGCCGGTGGTGCCAGCGGAAGATCTGATTGAAGCAACGTCCGACTGCGGCGCCTACGTGATGGTGCATTCAGCGCTGAAGCGTCTGGCGGTGAAACTGTCAAAAATCTGCAACGACCTGCGCCTGCTCTCCTCCGGTCCGCGCGCGGGTCTGAACGAAATTAACCTGCCGGAACTGCAGGCGGGCTCCTCGATCATGCCAGCCAAAGTAAATCCGGTGGTGCCGGAAGTGGTCAATCAGGTCTGTTTTAAGGTTATCGGCAACGATACCACGGTGACCATGGCGTCTGAAGCGGGCCAGCTGCAGCTCAACGTGATGGAACCGGTGATTGGCCAGGCGCTGTTTGAATCTGTCAGCATCCTGACCAACGCCTGCTACAACCTGCTGGAAAAATGCGTTAACGGCATCACGGCGAATAAAGCGGTCTGCGAAGCCTACGTGTTCAACTCTATCGGTATTGTCACCTACCTCAATCCTTATATCGGCCACCACAACGGCGATATCGTGGGTAAAGTCTGTGCCGAAACCGGTAAGAGCGTGCGTGAAGTGGTGCTGGAGCGCGGCCTGCTGACCGAGGCGGAGCTGGATGACATCTTCTCCGTTCAGAACCTGATGCATCCGACCTACAAAGCCAAACGTTATACCGACGAAAACGAACAGTAACCTGTTTCCGATCACGTCGTCCCGGGCACGCCTGTATACAATACGGCGTGCTTTTTTTATATGTGGCGACGACAACATTCAGGGGGCGCGATCTGCAGCCTGAGGAGAGAAACGGATGATAGCAGTGGAATTGGCAGTGGTATTGCTGGCGATCTGGCTCGGTGCCCGTCTGGGCGGTATCGGTATCGGCTTTGCCGGCGGCCTGGGAGTGCTGGTGCTGACGCTGGTTTGCGGTATGAAGCCAGGCGCGATCCCGTTTGATGTGATCGAAATCATCATGGCTGTTATCGCGGCGATTGCTGCCATGCAGGTTGCAGGCGGCATGGATTACCTGGTCGGTCTCGCGGAAAAGCTGCTGCGCCGCCATCCGCGCTATGTGACTTTCCTTGCGCCGCTGGTCACTTACCTGATGACGCTGCTGGCCGGCACCGGCCATACCGCGTTCTCCACGCTGCCGGTTATCGCTGAAGTTGCCAAAGAACAGGGCGTCAGGCCATCGCGCCCGCTCTCTATCGCGGTGGTGGCCTCTCAGATTGCGATCACCGCCTCTCCGCTCTCTGCGGCAGTGGTATTTTTTGCCTCCATACTGGAACCCCGCGGCGTCAGCTATCTGGCGCTGCTGGGCGTGGCGCTGCCCTCAACCATGGCGGCAATCTTCTGCGCCGCGGTGATCACTAACTTTCTCGGTACAGAGCTGAAGGATGATGCTGTCTATCAGACGCGGCTTGCCAGAGGCGATGTCACGCTGCGCGGTAAAAAAGTCTCTGCAACCCGTCACGGCGCGCGGCGCGCCGTGCTGCTGTTTCTGACCGGCATTGCAGCAGTGGTGCTCTATGCCACCGCCATCAGCGACAGCGTGGGCCTGATCGCCAGCCCGGTGTTGCCGCGTAACGAAGCGATCGTGGTGTTTATGCTCACGGTCGCGACGCTGATCTGCCTCACCTGCCGCGTGGACAGCAGTGAGATCCTCAGCGCCAGTACGTTTAAGTCGGGCATGAGCGCCTGTATCTGCGTCATGGGCGTGGCGTGGCTGGGTGACACCTTTGTCAAAGCGCATCTGAGTGAGATTCAGAGCCTGGCCGGCGACATGCTGCAGCGCTATCCCTGGATGCTGGCGCTGGTGCTGTTTTTTGCCGCCACCCTGCTCTATTCGCAGGCGGCAACCACCAAAGCGCTCATGCCGGCAGCGCTGATGCTCGGCGTCTCGCCGCTGGCGGCAGTGGCCTCGTTTGCTGCGGTATCAGCACTCTTTGTCCTGCCCACTTATCCGACGCTGCTGGCGGCGGTAGAAATGGATGACACCGGTTCGACGCGAATCGGTAAGTTTGTCTTTAACCACTCCTTTATCATTCCGGGCGTACTGGCCATCGCCTTCTCGGTTGCGTTTGGCTTTCTGTTTGGCAGTCTGATCCTCTGACGCCGTTACATTGTGAAATCCTGTGCCGAAGCGGGCGTGTTATGCTCACCGCTTCTGCACTACCGGAGTTGATTAATCTGTTATGGCTGCATCTCTTTCCCGCCTGCTGACGCTCTGCCTGACGTTACTGCTGTGCCTGTCGGCTCAGGCCGATCTCTTTGCGCCAAAATCCACCAGCCGCTTTATACCGGTTGATCAGGCTTTTCAGTTTGATTTTTCTCAGCGGGGCTCAACGCTGACGCTGAACTGGCAGGTCAGGCCCGGCTACTATCTCTATCGTCAGCAGATGAAGATTACGGCTCAGCACGCGCAGCTGGCTCCGCTGACGCTGCCGCCCGGCGAAGCGCATGAAGATGAGTTTTACGGCAAAAGCGAGATTTATCGCCAGGCCGTGACGCTGCCGGTCACGCTGCAGCGGGCAGATGCGGGTGCCACGCTGACGGTAACGTATCAGGGCTGTGCCGCAGCCGGCTTCTGCTACCCGCCGGAGAGCCGTACCGTTCCGCTGAGCGCCGTCAGCGGCGGCAGCGTGCCGGTTACTGAGCCGCCCGCCGCCGCGCCGTTGCCCTTCTCTCCGCTCTGGGCGCTGCTGATCGGGATCGGTGTTGCCTTTACCCCCTGCGTCCTGCCGATGTACCCGCTGATCTCCGGTATCATCCTTGGCGGCGCACGCCGCTACACTACCGGCCGCCTGCTGGCGCTGGCGCTGGTCTATGTGCAGGGCATGGCGCTGACCTACACGCTTTTAGGCGTCGTGGTCGCCGCTGCCGGGCTGCGCTTTCAGGCGGCGCTGCAGCATCCGTACGTTCTGGCGGGTCTGTCGCTGCTGTTTATTCTGCTGGCGCTGTCAATGTTTGGCCTGTTTTCCCTGCAGCTGCCCGCCAGCCTGCAGACGCGGCTCGCGCACTGGAGCAATCAGCAGCGCGGCGGCTCGCTGCCCGGCGTGTTTATCATGGGTGCGCTGGCCGGACTCATCTGCTCCCCCTGCACCACTGCGCCGCTCAGCGCAATCCTGCTGTATATCGCCCAGAGCGGAAATTTGTGGGCCGGTGCCGGTACGCTGTGGCTCTACGCCGTGGGAATGGGGCTGCCGCTGATCGCCGTGACGCTTTACGGGCATCGTCTGCTGCCCAAAAGCGGCCCGTGGATGCAGACGGTGAAAGAGGGCTTCGGGTTTGTCATTCTGGCGCTGCCGGTATTTCTGCTGGAGCGTATTCTCGGTGATACCTGGGGCCTGCGGCTCTGGAGCCTGCTTGGCGTGGCGTTTTTCGCCTGGGCATTTATTCACAGCATGCATGCGCGCGGCAAGTGGCGCGTTGTGCCGGTGGTGATGTTAGGAGCAGCGTTGATTATGGCGCGGCCGCTGCAGGAGTGGGCATTTGGCGCCGCGGCAAGTCAGAGCGTAGCCCATCTGCCGTTTAAGCGCATCAGCGGCAGCGCGGAGCTTGAGCAGGCGCTGCAGCAGGCGCAGGGGCGCATCACCATGCTCGATCTCTACGCCGACTGGTGTGTCGCCTGTAAAGAGTTTGAGAAGTATACCTTCAGCGATCCCGCGGTCGGTAGCGCACTCGCTGACGTGCAGCTGCTGCAGGCGGATGTCACTGCGAACAGCGCGCAGGATAACGCCCTGCTGAAGCAGCTGCAGGTGCCGGGATTACCAACCCTTCTGTTTTTTGATGCGCAGGGCCGCGAGATCCCGGGCTCGCGCATCAGCGGCTTTCTGCGTGCGGCAGCGTTTCGCGCGCATTTGCAGAATCTGCCGCGTTAAACGACACTGGTTCAGCCACCGCCCGCTCATCGACGAGCGGGCCGATATTCCAGAGGAGAGTCATGTGCAACGCGAACAAATTCTGGAGCATGCGCTGAATGTGCTCGAACAACATGGTCTGGCGGCCACCCTGTCGCTGCCACAGCTGGCAGGTGAAACCGGACTCAGCACCGAACAGCTGACCCGCTACTGGCCCGACTGCGATGCGCTGCTCTATGATGCCCTGCGCTATCACGGTCAGCAGATCGACAGCTGGCGACGTCAGGTGCAGCTGGATGAGCGGCTCAGCCCCGCGCAAAAGCTGATGGCGCGCTATGACGTGCTGGCAGAGTATGTCAGCAAAGGCCGTTTTCCCGGCTGCCTGTTTATTGCTGCCTGCAGCTTCTATCCGCAGCCTGATCAGCCGGTGCACCAGCTGGCAGAGCAGCAGAAACGCCACTCGTGGCAGTTTACCCATGAGATACTGGTTGAGCTGGCGCTGGATAATCCCGCAATGGTGGCTGACCAGATGGAACTGATCCTTGAAGGCTGCCTGAGCAAACTGCTGGTGAAACGCAACGTACAGGATGTGGCAACCGCCCGGCGGCTGGCGGAAGATGTCTTTAGCATTGCGCTCTGTCGTCAGAACGGCGCGCTGGCCTGAAAACCGGCTGACATGCCTGAAAAGCAGGCAGTCAGTCACGGATAGCGCGCTTTTTTGCTAAAACCCGTTGACGATATGCGGCCATTAAGGTTTAATGCGCCCCGTTGCCCGAATAGCTCAGTCGGTAGAGCAGCGGATTGAAAATCCGCGTGTCCCTGGTTCGATTCCGGGTTCGGGCACCAAAATTCAGAAAACCCAGCCTTATGGCTGGGTTTTTGCTTTTCTGCATTGTTCATTCCGCTTTGCCTGTACTTCCTGCGCACCGTGCCCGGTGCCGTCCTGATGGTTTTACATCAGTAAAACCGTAGAGCGCCCTGATGTCTCTTCTTATAGTGGCTGATAAATACACTCTCTGTCTGCCTGGCGTCCTGCATCAGCTTCCGCCTGTCCGGAACAACGCTGGCAGCGGAATCGCGCAGGAGAAAAGACAGCATGAAAATTGCTTTTGACGTGGACGTTATCCGGGATCTCGGCATTACCCGGATGGTGCATCAGGTAGCAGAATGGGGCTATAAATACATTGAGCAGTCGCCTCATCCGCAGATCAATCCCTTTTATAAACACCCTAAAGCCAGCCGCGAGATCCTGCGCGAATATAAAAATGCGCTGAATGCCACCGGCACTGAAATCTCTTCATTCATTACGGTTTATCGCTGGTCGGGACCCGACGAACTGCGGCGTCAGGCGGCGGTAAAAAACTGGAAGCGCATGATTGAGATTGCGGTTGAAATGGGCGTGCAGGTTATCAACACCGAGCTCTCCGGCAATCCTAATGAGCCAGAAATCTGTGAAGAGATGTTCTACCGCTCAATGGAAGAGCTGCTGCCGATCGTCGAGCGTGAAGGGATCCGCATTGAAATTCAGGCGCATCCGTGGGATTTCTGCGAAGAGAGCAATGAAACGGCGGATATCGTAAAGTCATTTCGCAGCGATAACGTGAAGTATATCTACAGCGCCCCTCACACCTTTTATTATGACAAAGGCAAAGGGGATGTGAAAAACATGCTGCAGTATGCCGGTGACGATCTCTCGCATATGCTGATTGCCGATACCATGAACCATACCAAACACTGCCGCTATATTGTGAATCCGCCCGGCGTGGACGCGACCATTCACCAGCACGTCGCGGTCGGCGAAGGGGAGGTAAACTTCGACGCGCTGTTTGAAGCGCTGCGCGAAATGGACTTTGCCCGTCGCAGCTTCAAAGTCGGCGGTGAGTCGATTATCTCAGCAGCCCTCTTTGGCTATCCGGAGAAGATGCGCTATCAGGCGGTGGAAACGCGCGAACTGATTGAGCGCGAGCTGCTGAATCTCTGATTGCAGCATGGCGGATTACTTCCCCCTGCGCGATGCAGGGGGAAAGAGACGGTTCAGATCGCTACGTGTTCCACTTCGGTAAAGGTCCCGCGCGTCAGTGAGAGCTGGGCGGCTTCCGCAATAGCCTGCGCGCGCAGGCCATCCAGTAACCCTGGCAAATCCGCTACCTCTTCTCCGTTGATATGACGGACAAAGGCGTCCAGATGCGCATAGTAGGTCTCCTGCACGCGACTGAACCAGTCTGCATACAGGCCCGGCTGCCGGATCGTGCTGCCCTGATAAAGCGTGGCCCCGCGCGTAGCCTGACTCTCTGACGCCAGCATCCCTTCGCTGCCCATCACGCTGAGGCGCTCATCGTAGCCGTAGGCGGTGCGGCGGCTATTATCCAGCTGTGCCAGCGCGCCCTTCTGCAGCTGCAGCATCACCACTGAAGTATCGACATCAAAGCTGCGGATCTCCGGCATTGCCAGCGCCGCCCCCATCGCCGCCACGCGCGTCACCTCATCGTCAGTCAGCCAGCGCAGCAGATCAAAAAAGTGAATCGCCTGATCGCGCATCTGTCCGCCTGACGCACGCAGATAGTCAGCGGATGGCAGCACTGATGCACGACAGGTCATCTGAATCAGCTCAGCATAACCAATGGTGCCCTCCCGCAACTGTGCCCTGAGCTGCTGATGACTGCGATCGAAACGGCGGTTAAAGCCCACGGTGACCGGCACCCGCGTGGGCGAAATGCGTCCGACCACATCACGTGCGTGGGCTAAGGAGAGATCGATGGGTTTCTCGCAGTAAACCGCTTTTCCTGCGCGTACCGCCTGTTCCAGCAGTGCGGCATGCGTTGGCGTGGCGCTGGCAATCAGTACGGCATCAATCCGATCGCTCTCCAGCGCCTGTTCGCTTGTTACGCTTCTGGCCCCATACTGCCGCGCCACGCTCTCTGCACGCGCCGTGTCGGTATCGCAAACCAGCGTCAGGTCAGTTCCCGGATGGCGGGCGATATTTGCGGCGTGGACCTGTCCGATAAAACCGCACCCGACTACTGCAAAACGTTGCGGGATCCGCATGTTAACGCTCCTTTAGCTCACACTTCAGAATGCCCTGTCTTGTCAAAATATCCCGTTCTGGCAGGCTGTCAGAACGCAGTTTTTGATGGAATTCACTCAAATGAAAACAACCACGCTGGCCGGACTGGCGAAGCGCGCAGGCGTTGGCGTCGCAACCGTGGATCGGGTGTTAAACGATCGCGGCGGTGTCTCACCCGCCATGACGCGAAAAGTGCTGCAGGCGGCCCGGGAGGCGGGCTTAAAACGTATTCTGCCGGAGGAGCATCGTCACAGCTGGCAGATCGAGGTCATCCTGAGCGGCAACGGCTCCTTCTTCTTTCAGCAGCTGGCGCAGGAGTTTGCCCGTCTGGCGGATGCGCTGGGCTACCGGCGGGTCCGGCTGCATCGCACGCTGATCCCGGAAGATGCCCCGGAAAAACTGGCAGCACACATCGATTCCGGCAGTAAAAAGCGGGACGGACTCATTGTTTTTGCCCACGCCAGCCCGCTGATCTATCACGCGCTGGCCGCCTGCCAGGCGCGGGGCGTGCCGGTCATCACGCTGGTCAGCGATCTGCCTGACGCGGCGCGGCTCTGCCACGTCGGCATCGATCAATACAAAGCGGGACGCACGGCGGGCCTGATGCTGGGCAGTATGGCGGCCCGTACAGGGGACGTGGTGCTGATCAGCGGTCGTGCTGACTACCTTGCGCATCAGCAGCGTATAGAAGGTTTTCAGCAGGTACTGGCTGAGCGCTTCCCGGAGCTGCGACTGCGTGAGATCCTCGCCGGTCAGGACGATCGTGAACGCATCAGCCGGCTGCTGGAGAAAACGCTGGCGGGATCGCGCCAGATCGCCGGACTCTATAACACCGGCATGGGCAATACCCAGATTTATGAAGCGCTGGCGCGCCACCGGCTGTGCGGCAGCACGGTTTATGTGACGCATGAACTCTATGCGACCACGCGCCAGCTGCTGCAGCAGCGTATTCTGACCCTGACGCTCGATCAGAATACGCAGCGCCACGCCGAACTCGCCCTGACGCTGCTGCTGCGGCATCTGGAAGAGCGTGAGCAGCCTGATACTTACGCGCCCGGCAAAGTCGACTTTATGCTCTATACCCAGGAGAACTGTACCTGATCTGACCGGCACGCTCACCGCCAGCGCGGTTAAATGGGTGCGGGATTGCGCTGCTACACTCAGTGGCAGCACAACGCTCACGACCATAAGGTGAAATGACGATGTCAGATAATCAGTATCAGCCCGCAAAAGTCTGGACCTGGGAACCGGAAGCCAAAGGCAACGGTGCCAAAACCAACCGCCCCGCCGCTGGCGCCACGCATGAACAGGCGCTGCCGGTCGGTCAGCATCCGCTGCAGCTCTACTCGCTTGGTACACCAAATGGTCAGAAGGTCACTATTCTGCTGGAGGAGCTGCTGGCGGTGGGTGTGAAAGAGGCAGAGTATGACGCCTGGCTCATCCGCATCGGCGAAGGCGATCAGTTCTCCAGCGGTTTTGTTGATGTGAACCCTAACTCCAAAATTCCGGCGCTGAGTGACCACTCCGTGACGCCACCGCAGCGGGTATTTGAATCGGGTAACATCCTGCTCTATCTGGCAGAAAAGTTTGGCTACTTTATTCCGGAAGATATGGCGGGCCGCACTGAAACCCTGAACTGGCTCTTCTGGCTGCAGGGCTCTGCGCCCTATCTTGGCGGCGGCTTTGGCCACTTCTACCACTATGCGCCTGAGAAAATTGAATACGCCATTAACCGCTTTACGCTGGAGGCGAAGCGCCAGCTGGATGTGCTGGATCGTCAGCTGGCTGATCACCGCTTCCTCGCAGGCGACGCCTATACCATCGCTGATATCGCAACCTGGCCCTGGTATGGCAACCTGGTGCTGAACGGCCTGTATGGTGCAGCAGAGTTTCTGGATGTGCAGGCTTACACCAACGTGGTGCGCTGGGCGAAGGAGATCGCGGAACGTCCGGCGGTAGTCCGCGGGCGCAAAGTTAATCGCGCCTTTGGCGCTGAGCCGCAGGATCAGCTGCTGGAGCGGCATGACGCCAGTGATTTTGAGCACAACACCGAAGATAAACGTCAGGCACGGGGAGAGAAGTAATGACCGCTTATATGGTAATGATTAAGGATGAGACGCTGGACAAAGATGAGCTGGCAACCTATTCACAGAAAGCGGGCGACGCGCGGGGCGATCATCAGATCACGCCGCTGGCTTTCTATGGCGAACAGGAAGTGCTGGAGGGGCGCGATGCCGAAGGCGTTGTCGTTCTGGCGTTTGCGGATATGGACGCCGCGCGCGCCTGGTATCACAGCCCGGCTTATCAGGAAGCGAAAGCGCACCGCGTGAAAGGCGCTAACTACCGCGTTATCCTGGTTAACGGCGTCGCATAACGCGATGCCGACAGGCAGACCGGCACCCTGCTGCCGGTCTGCTGATATGCCCGGCGGCGTGATGCTGCTCCGGGCACACTCATCTACACGCCGCTTTCATTCTCCAGCTTTTGCCGTTTGCGCAGATGCGGAAAAAGCGTCATCCAGACGGCTACCACTACCAGCGTCCCTATTCCGCCCAGCGCAGCCGCCGGTACCGCCCCCAGCCACGCGGCCAGCAGGCCCGATTCAAACTCCCCCAGCTGGTTAGAGGTATTGATAAAGATAGCGTTGACGGCGTTGACGCGGCCACGCATATCATCCGGCGTATCCAGCTGTACCAGCGCACCGCGGATCACCATGCTGACCATATCGAACCCTCCCAGCGCAGCCAGCGCCAGCAGTGAAAGCCAGAGCTGAGTTGAGAGCGCAAACAGCAGCGTCGCCAGACCAAAACCGGCAACCGAGCCAAACATAATCATACCGACATGCTTTTCCAGTTTATTGCGGCTAAGCCAGACACCCACTACCAGCGCCCCGACTGAAGGTGCACCGCGCAGCATACCCAGCCCCCACGGCCCGGTATGCAGAACATCCTGCGCAAAAATCGGCAACAGCGCCGTGGCGCCGCCCAGCAGGACGGCAAACAGGTCAAGCGAGATCACGCCCAGCACATCTTTGCGTTCACGGATAAAGCGCACGCCGGCGAACATATTGGTCAGGTTCATCGGCATACGCGACTGAGGCGGCCGCGCGTAGCGCAGGCGGCTAATCAGGACAAGTGAGAAGAGATAGAACAGCGCTGAGACGCCATATACCACTTCAGGTCCGGCGACATACAGCAGGCCCCCCAGCGTCGGGCCGACGATCACCGCTGCCTGACCCCCCACTGAACTGGCCGCCATGGCGCGGGCCAGAACCGGCGGCGGCACCAGCGCCGGCAGCATTGATGTAATGGCCGGCCACTCCAGCGCTTTTGCCACTGAGATCAGAAACACCAGTCCCCAGATCTCTATCCTGCCGGCCCAGTGCAGCAGCGTCAGCGCCACCAGGCCAAGCAGCGCTACCCACTCAATCAGCTGGCCCACCAGAACAATACGACGGCGATCGTGCTGATCGGCCAGATGACCGGCCGGCAACGCCAGCAGTACCGAGGGTAAAAACTGCATTAAACCGATCATGCCCAGCGCCAGCGCACTGTGTGTCAGCGCATAGATTTGCCAGCTGACCGCCACTGAAAACATCTGGAAGCCGAATGACGAGCAGGTGCGCGCCAGCCAGAAAGCCACAAACGATCGATGCCGCAGCAGTGACGCTTCTGCAGCAGTGCTTTTTAAACCTGTCATATGATCCCATCCTGAAATAATTAACTGATTAGCGTCATTGCACTAATCTGGTCAGAAGCCAGGCAGCAGCTTCTGTTATCGTTTTGTCTCTCTGAGAGTGCGCGATAACACTCTGGCAGGCAATGGCGGGTTGTGCGCTTTTGAAACAGCAGGTTAACCGCCTGAGCAATAAACATTGGCCTCTATATATCAGGAAGGTTATTGTTATCGATGGAAAACAGGTATTAATTTATTGATTACTGAATTAACAGCTTAATTATCCTTTTTAACGCCAGGAATATCTCTGTATCAGAGACAGGTAAAAAAAGGTGATTTGGCACTCTCTTTCGATCTATATTAGCCGCCGGTAAATTACAGACATAACACGCATTTATAATAAAACATATCGTTCCGGTTAATAATTTTTTTGCAGAGATACATGAAAAACAGTACTTATAATCCTTATGTTACTGAGCGCATTCATCGCTTTGACAACACGCTGTGCGGCGTGTGTTATTCAGCACCCTTTATGCATTGCGAGCAGGATGCTGATACATTACTTAATGGACATAACATAATTGCTTTGCATAATCAGTTGCCTGACACACCTGAATTAATAATTATTCCGCTGGCGGGAAATAGCCTGATGGAATTTTTGCGCGCCCCGGAAAATTATCCGATGCTGCAGGCTGCGCACGTCCGTCTGGCAATTGATTATGCAGGGCTGCTACAGGGTGGTGCTCCCCTGCTTGCCGTTGCGCACCACTTCTCATTCTGGTTGTGCGATCTCGCGCCGCCGGGAACAGAATGGAAAAAAATCGTGGCGTTTCCATTTAGCGGCGTGGTTTTAGCTGAAGATTTTTTTAACGATAATTATCTCAAGTTCAGCTTTCCGTTTTTAATTGAGTCTCTCAGGGAAAGAGAAGCAGATGTTATATTACGTACCGCACAACTGACGCTGAATAGCGAACATTACCAGCGTCTGCAGTTAAGCGGCTGGCAGCAACAGCGCACACCCGGCACGCTTTTTTAGGGTAACCGTTTACACAATCTGCTACTCCGCGGCGTGGCAACCTGATTTGATCGGAATTAACGCCGCTATTCCCCCATAAAATGTCGCAGGATTTAGCCAGACAGAGTTAAAACCGCTAAAAAAAGCAAACTCGTTAACGTTTTTAAGATAAAATTTAACGCAAAGGGATCATCTGGCGTCACGGAAGAACGCTGCGTGAACATTTCTGCTCACTTCGTACTCTATGTCGGGAAACAGCCTGAAGCGTTGTTTCCTTTGTTTTTCTATGGCAAAGAAAGAGGTCAATATTATGGGGAAAGCTTCCTCATCTTTTGGCGTAATCCGCTTACTCACGGTGCTGTTCGCACTGCTGACAGGCGCGTTTATGCTGGTTGGTGGCGTTTGGTTAGCTACCATTGGAGGTTCCTGGTACTACGTTATTGGCGGTGTGATGATGCTGATCACCGCTGTTCTGCTCTGGCGTCGCAGTAGCGCCGCGCTGATGCTGTATGCGCTGCTGCTGCTCGGCACGCTGATCTGGGGCGTATGGGAAGTCGGCTTCGACTTCTGGGCGCTGGCACCGCGCACCGATGTGCTGGTGATTTTCGGTATCTGGTTGATCCTGCCTTTCGTCTGCCGCGCGTTTAATCCTGCCGGCAGAGGCGCGATGCTGGTGGCGCTGATTGCCAGCGTACTGGTTCTGGCGTGGGCCGTTTTCCACGATCCGCAGGAGCTGAATGGCGAACTGCCTGCTGCAGCGGCCACTTCACAGACTCAGCCTATCAGCAATATTGCTGATGCTGACTGGCCGGCGTATGCGCGCGATCAGCAGGGCACCCGTTTCTCTCCGCTGAAGCAGATCAACACCAGCAACGTTAAAGAGCTGCAGGTTGCCTGGCAGTTCCAGACCGGCGATCTGAAAAATGCTAACGATCCGGGTGAAATCACTGATGAAGTAACGCCGATTAAAATCCGCGACACGCTCTATCTCTGCTCACCGCACCAGATCCTGTTTGCACTGGATGCCACAACCGGTAAGCAGAAGTGGAAGTTTGATCCGGCTCTGAAGCAGAATCCGACCTTTCAGCACATCACCTGCCGCGGCGTTTCCTATCATGAAACCCCTGCAGCAGCGGATAGCGCGGCAACTCAGCCGGCACTCTGCGCGCGTCGCATCTATCTGCCGGTCAACGATGGTCGTCTGTTTGCACTGGATGCGGAAACCGGCGAACGCTGCCCGTCATTTGGTAACAACGGCGAGCTGGACCTGCAGCACAAGCAGCCGGTTACTACCCCAGGTCAGTATGAACCGACCTCGCCACCGATTATCACCGATACCACTATCGTGATCGCCGGTGCCGTAACCGATAACTACTCTACCCGTGAGCCATCGGGTGTGATCCGCGGCTTTGACGTCAACACCGGCAAACTGCTGTGGGCATTCGATCCGGGCGCGAAAGATCCTAACGCGATTCCGGAAGATGAGCACACCTATACCCTGAATTCACCGAACTCATGGGCACCGGCGGTTTACGATCCGAAACTGGATATCGTTTATCTGCCAATGGGCGTGTCTACTCCGGATATCTGGGGCGGCAACCGTACGCCTGAGCAGGAGCATTATGCAAACAGCGTTCTGGCGCTGAATGCCACCACCGGTAAGCTGGTCTGGTCTTATCAGACCGTGCATCACGACCTGTGGGATATGGACCTGCCTTCTCAGCCGACGCTGGCTGATATCACCGACAAAGATGGCAACACCGTTCCGGTGATCTATGCACCGGCGAAAACCGGTAACATCTTTGTGCTGGATCGCCGCAACGGCAAGCTGGTCGTACCGGCACCGGAAACCCCGGTTCCGCAGGGCGCAGCGAAAGGTGACCACGTATCACCGACGCAGCCTTACTCTGAGCTGACCTACCGTCCTAAGCAGAATCTGACTGACAAGGATATGTGGGGCGCGACGATGTTTGACCAGCTGGTGTGCCGCGTGATCTTTAAACGCCTGCGCTATGAAGGTCCATTCACGCCGCCATCTGAACAGGGTACGCTGGTCTTCCCGGGCAACCTCGGCATGTTTGAATGGGGTGGTATAGCCGTTGACCCACATCGTCAGATTGCTATCGCCAACCCGATGGCGCTGCCGTTTGTCTCAAAACTGATCCCACGCGGACCGGGCAACCCGGCTGAGCCACCGAAAGGTGCGGAAGGCGGTTCCGGTACTGAAACCGGCGTGCAGCCGCAGTATGGCGTGCCGTTTGGCGTTGAGCTGAATCCGTTCCTGTCACCTTTTGGCCTGCCGTGCAAACAGCCAGCCTGGGGTTACATTTCAGCGGTGGATCTGAAAACCAACGAAACCGTGTGGAAAAAACGCATTGGTACCGTGCGCGACAGCGCGCCACTGCCGCTGCCGTTTAAAATGGGTATGCCAATGCTGGGCGGCCCAATCACCACGGCGGGACACGTTGCCTTTATCGGCGCAACGGCAGATAACTATCTGCGTGCGTTTGATACCAACACCGGTGAAATGCTGTGGCAGGCGCGTCTGCCAGCCGGTGGTCAGGCAACGCCGATGACCTATGAAGCGAACGGCAAGCAGTACGTTGTCATCGCGGCTGGCGGTCACGGCTCGTTTGGCACCAAACTGGGCGACTACGTGGTTGCCTATGCGCTGCCTGATACGAAATAACCTTTCGTAACAGCAGCATAAATCAGGCGGGCCGGTGGCCCGCCTTTTTTATGCCTCCTGTCTCTCCCGCACCACGCTGCGTACCAGCAAAGCACACAGCGCCATCATCAGCGCGGTGATCAGAAACACCGGCTGCATCCCAACTGCTCCGCTGACGATCCCGCCGCAGAGCGGCCCGGTCACCTGTCCGGCATATTGTGCCGAGGTTGCATAGCCCAGCATTTTTCCCGTCTGCTGCTGCGGGACATGGTGGCGTATCAGCGCAGTAATACAGGGCAGCAGCCCGCCCAGTGCCATACCCATCAGAAAACGCAGGCCGGTAAGCTGCCATACGTGACTGATAAAGGCCTGCGGGATCAGCAGCAGCGCGCTGACTGTCAGCCCGGCAAACAATACACGGCCGTGTCCGATACGATCCGCCAGTCGCCCGGCAAGCGGCGCAGCGATAATGCTGCCCAGCGCGGCCGCCGCCATCACAATCCCGGCGTTGACGGTTACCGCGTGCTCGCCCTGCACAAACTGCGCAATATAGAGCGTGATAATAGGTTCGACAGACATGGTGGCAAACATCATCAGCATCGCCGTCAGCCACATCAGCCGTACCACCCGCAGGTTAGCAGGCTGCTCTGGTGCGATCTGCCCTGCCTCAGCCGCGCGTTCTGGCTGCCGCGGCGCCTCTTTCAGCAGACACGCCGTGCCGAGAAACGCAAGGAAGATCGCTGCACCCGTCAGCCAGAAGGTGTGACGGATGCCAATCAGCGGCGGCAGTATTCCGCCCAGCAGCGGCCCCGCGACGTTGCCTGCCATAATGCCCGCTGAGAGAATGCCCAGCGCCCAGCCGGTGTGGGCTTTCGGCGTCTGTGCGGCGACCAGGATCGTAGAGCCGGAGGCATAACCCCCCAGCAACCCGGCCAGCAGGCGCAGCGCCACCAGCTGCCAGGGGGCGGTGGCCATACCAATCAGCGACATGGCTATCGCCATGCCCAGACTGGCGCGGATCAGCATCAGTTTGCGTCCATAGCGATCCGCCAGCCGGCCCCATAGCGGGGCCGTCAGCGCGGCGCTCAGAAACGTGGCCGCATAGGCGGCACCTGACCAGCGGGCGATCGCCGCCGGCTCCTTAATACCAAGCTGCTGAACATAGATCGGCAGAAACGGCAGCAGCAGCGTCATCGCCACAATGGTAGTAAATGACCCCAGCGTGCAGACCAGCAGGTTGCACTTCCAGTGTTGCTGTTCAGCTGTTAATGATAATGATGCGTGTGGCATACCTTCTCCCGCCGGCTGTTTTTTATCAGGCTAACAGCGCAAAACGGCAGAAAACAGGCGGCGCAGAACAGTTACCTGTCAGCCCGCCACCGTTGCCAGACAGCAACAATCAGGGAGCATGCAGCGCGGTGATAAGCGCATCGCACAGCTGTGTGACCGGCGATGAAGGCTGCGGCTGCTCTTTCAGCAGCAGATAGCTGTGAAAGCGATCCATCTGCCAGTCGCTCAGCACCGGCTGGATATCGCCGCGCGCCAGCGCCTCACGCGTCATATAGGAAGGCAGATAGGCAATGCCGCCGCCAGCCAGCGCGGCATTGAGCAGCGCCATACTGTTATTGGCGCGGAAGCGGCTGCGTACCTCCAGCGCCAGCCGCTGCTTGTCACGCCGGAACGGCAGAGCGGCGGTATGTGCCGGACCGTGAAACAGCAGCAGGTTGTGGCGTGTCAGGGTGCGCGGATGATCAATCAGCGGATGCGCGGTCAGATAGCCGGGCGTAGCGTAAAGGCCCCAGTCGATAGTACTGAGTTCGCGCCAGGCGCCTCCCTGCGGTGCACGGCTGCGGATCGCGATAGTGATATCTGCGTCAGGGTGAGGATCGTCGCTGGTGGTGAGGTCCAGATCAACATGCAGATGAATATGGCGGCGAATAAAGGCGTCCACCACCGGCGCCACACACTGACAGCCAAATGTCACCGGAGCCTGCAGGCGCAGATTGCCGGCCGGCAGCTGATGCAGCTGCTGCACAAACGTATCCGCCTGATGCAGCTCGTCCAGCATGCGCAGGCAGAATGGGTAGTACGCCTGACCGTGCCCGGTCAGCGCCACATGACGCGTGGTACGCTGCAGCAGTTTGATCCCCAGCCGCACCTCCAGCCGGGCAATTTCGCGGCTGACATAGGATTTAGAGACGCCGAGAATGCGCGCGGCTTCGCTGAAACTTTGCCGCTCTGCCACGTGCGCAAACAGCAGCATGGCTGTCAGATTATCACCAGGGTTCATGGGTCCGGCTGTCAGAGAAACATGCCCCGCAGCTTAAAAGGTATTGTGCCGTTCTGCATCCGATTTTCTCTCCGCCGCAGGCCGGCCGGTACGGGCACCGTCTCTTATACGGCGACGGCAAACGGCAGCAGCAGCCGCTCCGGCTCAACGCGACGCTGACGACGCAGCTGTCCTGGCGTGACGCGAAAGTAATTTTTAAAGGTCCGGGTGTAGGCCTGCTGCGTATCAAAACCGTAGTTCATGGCAACCTGCAAAATGGCGTCGTCACTGTTGAGCAGCGTTAACGCCGATTCCGTCAGGCGGCGCTGACGGATATACTCAGCCAGTGAAAAACCGGTGTGCTGACGAAACAGGCGCTGCAGGTGCCAGCGTGAATAGCCCGATCGACGCGCCACCTCATCCAGATGCAGATCGTGGCCTAAGTTATCTTCAATCCACTCCAGTAAACTACGGATAAACTCTCGCTGATTCATCGCACCCTCCGGCTTAACAGCCTGTTCCTGAGTGGCCACTGTAGCGCAGGAGATTTATCCCTTAATTAGCGAAGAATTAGCGCAGAATTAGCAAAGCGGGCAGCGGCAAAAATTCAGCGGCGATAATTGTTTGCTAATAAAGCGGCGTTACACTGCCCGACACTGATAAGGAGACTCCATGCGCGTGCTGCTGGTAGAAGATGATGAAATGATTGGTGCCAACCTGCAGCAGGCGCTGGAAGCTGCAGGCTGGTCGGTAGACTGGGTGCGCGACGGCCGGTTTGCCTCGCACGCCTGGTCGGAAAGCAATTACACCTGTGTGCTGCTCGACCTTGGCCTGCCGCGTGAGGATGGTCTCGACGTACTGCGGCGCGCCCGCGCGCGCGGTGATATGACGCCGGTACTGGTGCTGACCGCCAGGGACAGCGTCGCCCAGCGCATTCAGGGGCTGGATAGCGGCGCGGATGATTACCTGCTCAAGCCTTTTGATCTGCAGGAAGTGTTTGCGCGTATGCGTGCCATCACCCGGCGCCGCCACGGTGCCGCCGACTCGCTGCTCGGCAGCGGCGACGTGCAGCTGGATATGATGACGCGGGAAGTGCTCTATAAGGGCCAGCGTGAACAGCTCACCGCTCGCGAATATGCCCTGCTCTATGCGTTGCTGGAGCGACCCGGTGCGATCCTCTCACGCGAGCAGCTGGAGAATCGCATCTATGGCTGGGGCGAAGAAGTCACCAGCAACGCCGTTGATGTGCTGATCCACGGTATGCGGCGCAAACTGGGGAACGAAGCGATCCGCAACGTTCGCGGCCTTGGCTGGCGGGTACCGGCACAATGAAAAATTTTACGTTTCTGCGCTCTCTGCGCAATAAGCTGCTAATGAGCCTGGTGCTGCTGCATCTGGCGATGATTGGTGGCGTGACCTGGTACTTCTTTCACTGCTACGGCGACATGATGGGCTCGATGAAAGACGATCAGCTCGCAAAAGTGGCCGACGTCTGGTCAGCCAGCCAGACAATGCCCGCGCTGATGCCGATGATCCTCGATCAGGACAGGCTTAAAAGCGCTTATATCGTCCAGCTGTGGGATACGCATCATCAGCTGCGCGCCAGCTCGTGGCCGGCGCTGCAGGCACCGCTGCAGCCGGTTCACGGCTGGTCCGATTTGCGTCTTGGCGACTGCGGTGACGACTGTGAATGGCGCGTCTATACCCGTCCCGGCGAAGCGGGCAGTGAAATCGGCACCGTGCAGGTGCTGCATAATATCGGCTACATGAAAAGCCTGATGGTGAAGCGCGTGCTGTCGGCGGTGATCCCGCTGATCCTGATGATGCCACTGTCGCTGCTGCTGATCTGGCTGATCGTACGCGCCATTACGCGCAATCTGCTGGTGGCGTCCAGGCAGATCGCGGCGCAGGAGAGCCTGCATCCGCATACGGTGTCGCCGGATGGCCTGCCTGACGAAGTGCTGCCGCTGGTCGCCGCCTACAATGCGCTGCTGGACAAACTGCGCGCCGCCTGGTCCGCCCAGCGGCAGTTTCTGGAGGACGCCGCACACGAGCTGCGCACGCCGGTTACCGCCGTTACGCTGCAGCTGGAGAATCTGCGACAGCATATTCAGCCTGGCGAGGCGCGCCGTCAGTTTGATCAGCTGGAAGCGGGCGTAACCCGCACCCGTCATCTGGTGACACAGCTGCTGGATGTGTCACGCCAGGAGGATCGCTCCGCGGTTCCGGCAGCGGAAACGATCGAGATCGACGATCTGCTGAAGGAGAGTATTGAACAGCTGATGGTGGTTGCCGATAAGCGCGGCATCGATATTGGCTATAGCGGCAGCGCACGTTACCGCCTGCAGGCCAGCCGTTCTGAACTGCGCACCCTGTTTGATAACGTTATCGGTAACGCCATGCTGCATACGCCTGAAGGAAGCCTGGTGGATGTGCTGCTGCACCGCGCAGACGATCGCATTGTGGTGGATATCGTCGATAACGGTTCCGGCATGCCGGAGTCGTTTCTGGATCGGGCGTTTGATCGCTTTACCCGTTCGCCGGATGTGCAGGCGCAGGGCAGCGGTCTTGGCCTGTCGATTGTGCGCAGCGTGGCGCAAAAGCATCAGATGCAGGTGGCGCTGTCTAACTGTCTGACCCCGGAAGGTGAACGCTGCGGACTGCGGGTGCGGGTGACGCTGCCATAGCACGCGGTGCGCTTAGCCGCACGGAGCGGTGCGCTTAGCCGCGCGGAGCGGTGCGCTTAGCCGCGCGGAGCGGTGCGTTTAGCCGCGCGGGGGCTGTGCGCCTGGCAGCGCGGGACTCTGAGGGGGTTCCGCCCGCCGGGCTTCTGGCAGTTTCAGCGGCATTACCGCACGCGGACGGGCTAAGGGGCGGGTGGGCGCGCCCCTTAGCAATCCCCGCCCCGCGCCGTCCTCGCGAATTCCCGGACGCATCCCTCCGGCCTTAACGGACCGCGCGGATTCGCTCCTGCTCACTCCGCGCTCTCGCCGGCGTCCTGCCGGCTCGCCCTGGCCGTCACGCTGCGCCCGGCGCTGCGGATAGCGCCCCCTCTCCCCGCCTGCAAACCCTTCATTTTGTTTTTTAAAAATGTTGTGGTGTGGTCTGAAGCGTTTTCACGAAACCTTCAGCCATAAAAAATTCGAGAAAGAGAAAAAAAGCAGCAGCCGGGGGAAGCGCCATCCGGGTCCGCCGAGGGAGGGCGCGATTCCGGGATGAGCCGACAGGACGTAGGCGAAAGGGCGCGGTGAGCAGGAGCGAATGGCGGCCGGTCCCCGGGAAGCGGGCATGAGCGAGGGAACCGCGCAGCGGCGGACGGGGCTGGCGCAGGGCCGGGGAGTGCAGAGGGCGCGGCCTGGCGTCCTCTGCCCGGTCGCCGCGCCGGGGCAGAGGCAGCTGCCGCTGCTGACGGCGAACGGAACCGGTGCCTGTCCCGGAACCGGTGCCTGTCCCGGAACCTCCGCCCCGGGGCACAGGCTGCCGCCGCCGCTGACGGCGAACGGAACCGGCGTCCGCGCCCCACTCCCAATCGTATCTCTTCGCGACCACGTAAACGGTTGCGGAGTTCCGTTCGCTGCAGATAGAATATGTGACAAGCCTCACAAAATAACTGAATCCTATTGCAACACTTTTTGACAAATGTGATGAAAATCTATTTTCTAACGCTCTGTTACAGGCACATTACGCGGGCCTGACGGCTGACAGTTCGCACGCGTTACCGCCGCATACTGCTCAATACCCGGGAACGTACTCATCCGATCGTGGCATTTCTGCGGCGATCCTCAGCAAGTGGTCAAACAATAATGAAATTTAAATCGTTGATAGCAGGTGCATTACTGATTGGTAGCGGAATGGGCGCAGCGCAGGCAGAGAGCGATCCGCAATATCTTTCTGACTGGTGGCATCAGAGCGTAAACGTGGTGGGCAGTACCCATACCCGTTTCGGACCGCAGTTTAATAATGATGTCTATCTGGAATATGAAGCCTTTACCAAGCAGGAGTGGTTCGATTTTTACGGCTACATTGATTTGCCGAACTTCTTTGGCGCGGGCAACAGCAACGCAAATGGCATCTTCGATCACGGCACGCCGCTGTTTATGGAAATTGAGCCGCGCCTGTCACTGGACAAGCTGGCGGGTACCAGCCTGGCGTTCGGTCCGTTTAAAGAGTGGTTCTTTGCCAACAACTATATTTACGACATGGGCCGCAACAGCGACAACCGTCAGAACACCTGGTATATGGGCCTCGGTACCGATATTGATACCCACAGCGACGTTGGTCTCTCGCTTAACGTCTACGCCAAATATCAGTGGGAAAACTACGGCGCAGCCAACGAGAACAGCTGGGATGGCTACCGCTTCAAGGTAAAATACTTTGTGCCGATTACCGACCTGTGGGGCGGTAAGCTGAGCTATATCGGTTTTACCAACTTTGACTGGGGCTCCGATCTGCGTGACAAATCTGACCGCTCGCGCACCAGCAACTCGGTGGCCTCAAGCCATATCTTATCGCTGAACTACGACCACTGGCACGTCTCTGGCGTTGCGCGTTATTTCCATAACGGCGGTCAGTGGGCAGATGGTCAGGAGCTGAATTTTGGCAAGGGTCCGTTTGAAGTGAAATCAACCGGCTGGGGCTACTACCTGGTGGTGGGTTACAACTTCTGATTATGACGGGTTCGCCTCTCCGGACAGCGCGCCAGAGAGGCGAAAACAGAGAACTTAATCCTGCGATTTCACGACGTTAATGCGCCACGGAATGTTGAACTTATCGATAAACATGCCGAAGCCATCTGACCAGAACGTTTTCTGCCATTCGGTCGTGATTTTGCCGCCGGCAGAGAGTTTATCAAACCACTCTTTGCCCTCTTTCTCATCGGTAGTTGCCAGACTTACCGCATAACCGGCATGCTCAGACGCCGGTGGCTTGCTGGTATCACCGTCACTCAGCATCAGCTCGCCCTGACCAATTTGCAGATGTGCATGCATAATTTTTTCCGGCGGCAGCGGCGGTGCAGACTTGTCGCCCACCTGCTCCCCCTGCTCCGGATTATCACCGAAGGTCATTTTTTGCAGCACTTTGCCGCCGGTGGCCTGCAGGTAAAATTCAATGGCTTCTTCACAGCGACCATACAGAAACAAATAAGGACTTACTTGCATCGTTCCCTCCGCTTATCAGTTAGTGAGCTTTTTGCACTCACCACTAAGTGTAGACGATCGCGTGCAACCCGCGTCTGCTCTGCCTTCAGGCGATCTGCACCTGTTTTTTACCCATAAAAAATCCGGGCACCAGGCCCGGATAATTAACGCACTGCAGGCGCGTTTACTTCTCTAATGCATGAATATCTGCGCTGCCCTGATAAGGCTGTACCGTTTTATCCTTACGCTGTTTCGCCACGTCCCCGGCCGTTACGCGGGTGGTGACGCCATTGCCCCAGCTGCTGCGGATAAAATTCACCACGTCCGCAACCTGCTGGTCGCTGAGACGCCAGCCAAATGCCGGCATGGTGATGGCTGTCGGTGCGCCTTTGACACCTGGCAGCGTACCGCCCACCAGCACAATGTGGATCAGCGAGGCAGGATCCTCAGCCATGACAACCGGATTGCCGCGCAGTGCCGGATAGAAGCGCTGATAGCCCGAACCATCCGTTTTATGGCACGCAGCGCAGCTGTCTACGTAGACCGATGCCCCCGGCTGGCTGTCATCACCGTGCCACAGCGCTTTCGCTACCGTGTCATCCGGGGTAAATACCGCCTGCTGCGGATCTCTTGCGCCCAGCGACTTCAGATACTTCGCAATCGCGCTGATATCCTCATCGCTGAGGTACTGCAGGCTGTGTTCAACCACCTCGGTCATGCCGCCAAACGCGGCGGTGTGATCGTTACGGCCAAAGCGCAGGAACTGCTTCAGCTCCTCTTCACTCCAGCGGCCGAGCCCGTCACGGTTGTCGCCTCGCAGATTGCTGGCGGTCCAGCCATCAATCGGGGCGTTACTGCCGGCAAGGTAGTCGCTGCCGTCACCGTTGTTCAGCGCTTTCTCCTGCATTGTAATGCTGCGCGGCGTATGACACGCCCCGCAGTGTCCGAGCCCCTCAACCAGATAGCGGCCGCGCGCCAGCGCCGGATCTTCCTGCGCGGCGGGCTGGAACGCTTTAACGTCTGGTGCAAAGATGCCGCGCCAGATCGCCAGCGGCCAGCGCATGGAGAGCGGCCAGGGAATGTCGCTCTCTTTGTTCGCCTGGCTGACCGGCGCAACGCCTTGCATGAAATATGCATAGAGCGCTTTCATATCCTCATCGCTGACCACCGCGTAAGAGGGATAAGGCATGGCCGGATAGAGCGTATCACCATTTTTTGCGACGCCATGACGCACCGCCTTCTGGAAGTCGTCGTAGCTGTAGTCACCGATGCCGGTCGCTTTATCGGGAGTAATATTGGTGGAGTAGATTGTGCCAATCGGCGTCGCCATTGCCAGTCCGCCGGCAAACGGCTTGCCGCCTGCGGTGCTATGGCAGGCCACGCAGTCTCCGGCGCGCGCCAGATATTCACCGCGTTTGATCAGCGATTCGCTGGCCGTATCGTCAGCCAGCGCGCTGAACGTCAGAGTGCCCAGCATCAGGGCCAAAACTGATTTCATCATCGTCATGTTCCTTATGCCTGTACCAGCGGCCCCGGGTTTTTCAGATACTGTTCGCGGATCGCCTTCGCTGACCAGTAGCTCAGTGCAGCAACCATACCGGTCGGGTTATAGCCCAGCCCCTGCGGGAAGGCGGACGCCCCCGGTACAAAGACGTTTGGCACATCCCAGCTCTGCAGATAGCGGTTTACCGCGCTGGTCTGCGGATCTTCACCCATGATCGCACCGCCGCTCATATGCGTGGTCTGATAAGAGGTCGTATCAAAATGGGTACCCGGCGCTTTGGCGGAGCCAATGATGGTTTTCGGGTTCATCGCCTCGGTGATCTTACGCATCTTGCCAATCATAAACTGCGCCATTTTGATGTCGTTATCCTGCCAGTCAAAGGTCATACGCAGCAGCGGCTGGCCGTAAGCATCTTTGTAGTTAGGATCGAGATCGAGATAGTTAGCGCGATAGGACTGGTGCGCGCCGTGCGCATCCATTGAGACGTGGTGCGTATAGGTATCCGCTACCGCTGCTTTCCACTGACTGCCCCAGCCTGGCGTGCCGGCAGGCGTCGGCACGCCGGAGATAGGCTTGGTGCCAGCCTGGTTTACCCAGAATGGTGAACCGCCCACGAAGCCGTGCGGGCCGTGATCAAAGTTGTCTGCGTTAAAGTCATCTACCGCAACACCCGCACCGCCTGCACCGATAAACGGGTTAGTGGTGGTGTTTTTATCAAACAGCGCTTTCAGCGTTGAGAGATTCTGATAGGCGAAGTTGCGCCCTACCACGCCCTCATTAGTGATTGGATTATATGGTTTGCCGATCCCGGACAGCAGCATCAGGTGAACGTTGTGGAACTGGAATGCGGAGAGGATCACCAGATCGGCTGGCTGCACCACTTCACGTCCCTGACCATCAAGGTAGGTCACACCGGTGGCGCGCTTTTTATCATCGGTCAGATTGACGCGCAGAACGTACGAATTGTTGCGCAGCTCAAACTTCGGCTCCTGACGCAGTGCCGGCAGGATATTGACGTTGGGTGACGCTTTGGAATACATGTAGCAGGCGTAGCCGCTGCAGAAGCCGCAGAAGTTGCACGGCCCCATCTGCGCGTCATAGGTATTGGTGTACGGTCCGGAGGTGTTTGCTGACGGCATATCATAAGGGTGATAGCCAACCGACTCCGCCGCCTGCGCAAACAGCTGCGCAGAGTAAGTACGCTTCTGTGCCGGCAGCGGAAAGTCGCTGGAGCGATCCGGCGCAAACGGGTTGCCGCCGTGTGCTTTGTTGACCACTTTACCGTTAACTGACCAGGCGCTGCCTGAGGTGCCAAACACCTTTTCGGCTTTGTCGAAGAACGGTTCCAGTTCATCATAGCTCACGCCAAAATCCTGAATGGTCATGCCTTCCGGGATAAAGCTTTTACCGTAGCGCTGCTCATAGTGGCTGCGCAGATTCAGCTCAACCGGATCGACGCGGAAATGCACGCCAGACCAGTGCAGGCCCGCACCGCCGGTGCCGGTGCCGGGCAGAAAAGCCGCCAGCTGGCGATAAGGCACTGCGGTCTGCGACGCATCATGACGGATGGTGACGGTGCTTTTGGAGAGGTCCTGAAACAGCTTTTTGCGGACGTTGTAGGTCAGTTCATCAATTGACTGCGGATAAGAGCCATCCGGATAGGTGTCGCGATGCGGACCGCGCTCCAGCGCAACGACGTTAAGACCCGCTTCGGTCAGCTCTTTCGCCATGATGGCGCCTGCCCAGCCGAACCCCACAATCACTGCATCAACTTTTTTTAGTTCGTTTGCCACGCTTACGCCCTCGCTCCGCGAATATCGACTGACGGGAACGGATAACGTTCACCGCGCTCTACCCAATCCATAAAGTCGGCGCGGGCGCCCGGGAAGCCAATCAGCTTCCAGCCCACCATGCCCTGGTTGCCGCCATGGATCGGATCGCAGAAAAAGCCTTCGCGGGTATTCTGCAGCAGATAAGAGAAGAAGGTTTTTGCCGGCAGCTGGGCAAACTCAGCCTTACCGGTTTCAAAGGCGCTCAGCAGCGCATCCTGCTGTTCACCGCTCAGGCTGGCGAACACCTTGCCATGCTGTTTTTCACTCCAGGCGTTGGCATCGGCAATGCCTAAGCGATAGATCTGCTGCGGCACCAGCGGCAGCTGATAACCCAGCTCTTTCGGCATATCCGGGTGAAAAGGTCCCTGCATATACCAGTTGCTGCCGGTAGCGTAAGGCGTATTCATCTGACGATCGATAAATTCCGGTACGCCAGCCTCCAGCGCCCCCGGCCCGCGCTCATCGCTGGGGATCAGCCGCGCCACGGCGGCTGTAATGAAAGCAAACTCTTCGGCGGTAAACCAGCCTGGCTGATAGTCGCGTGCCGGCTGCGCTGACGCCGGTGCTGCTGTGTCGCGGGCGGCAGCAGGTGCCACCAGCGCGCCCATAGCAGTTGAACCTACCGCCACAGCGGGTGCCAGGGTGATTGTCCTCAGCAGGAAATCACGACGTGAATGACCCTTTTTTTGTTCTGACATGACATTGCCTCAGTACCGCATATAATGCGGCATGGAAGGTTAAGTAGTTGCGTTGTAATGGTTTTTATTCTTGACTTAAGGGATACAGCACGTTTGTTACCGGTAACAAGACGACAATTGTAACACCGAAACGGTAACGAATTTAGTTTTCCGAAACAATTACGCACAAAATACTTAACATTTTCCCGCCCTGATTTACATTCCGGTGGCGGAATTGTCATGCTCAGAAACAACCCACTACAGACAGATAAACAGAAATAGCGGTATAAACGTGTCTACACCACAGCGGAGTGCTTATGTTTAAATCCTTTTTTCCGCGGCCCGGCGCCTTTTTCAGCTCGGCAGCGATTTGGAGTGTGATTGTTCTCTTTGCCTGGTTTGGCTTCTTCAGCGATCTGCCGGCGCACTGGCCTGCGCTGCAGGCCGCGATGCAGCAGCCGCTGCCGACCAATGCCAGCCGGTTTATTCACGCCAGCCAGCTCTGGTTTTACGGCTATTACTGGTCAGCCGTCGCCCTGTTCGCCATCGCGTGGATGATAATCGATCGCCATCCGTGGCAGCGCTGGTCGGTCTGGGGTACAGCACTGATCATCTTTGTCACCTGGTTTAACGTTCAGGTCAACGTTGCGGTTAACGCCTGGTATGAACCGTTTTACGATCTGATCCAGAAAGCGCTGACCAAAGCGGGTGCCGTACAAATTAACCAGTTTTACAGCGAGATCAGCGATTTTCTCGGCATTGCGCTTATCGCTGTAACCATTCTGGTCGCCAACGTCTTTTTCATCAGCCACTGGATTTTTCGCTGGCGTACCGCAATGAACAGCTACTACATGCATAACTGGCAGCGGCTGCGGCATGTAGAGGGGGCGGCACAGCGTGTGCAGGAAGATACCATGCGTTTCTCCACCACGCTGGAAGACTGGGGAGTCAGCTTTATCAAAGCGATCATGACGCTGGTGGCGTTCCTGCCGGTGCTGCTGGCGCTGTCAAAGCATGTCAAAGATATTCCAGTCCTCGGTTCAACGCCCTATGGTCTGGTGATTGCCGCTATCCTCTGGTCACTGTTTGGCACCGCACTGCTGGCGCTGGTTGGCATCAAGCTGCCGGGGCTGGAGTTCCGCAATCAGCGGGTAGAAGCGGCCTACCGTAAAGAGCTGGTGTATGGCGAAGATGATCCGTCGCGCGCATCACCGCCGACGGTGCAGGCCCTGTTCAGCCGGGTGCGCTACAACTACTTCCGGCTCTACTTCCACTACCTCTACTTTAACGTGACGCGCTTTCTCTATCTGCAGGTAGATAATGTGTTTGGCGTGTTTCTGCTGTTTCCGGCTATTGTGGCCGGTGCGCTGACGCTGGGCCTGATGAATCAGATCCTCAACGTATTTGACCAGGTGCGCTCCTCCTTCCAGTATCTGATCACCTCCTGGTCAACGCTGGTAGAGCTGATGTCGATTTACAAGCGTCTGCGCAGTTTTGAGCAGATCCTGCAGGATATTCCGCATCAGGAGATGCTGCGCGAGGCGGCTAAAGAACCGGCCGGCGAATAACGGGCGACAGCGCCCGTCTTCTGTCTGCTGAGAAGACGGACGCTGCTCCCGGCTGTATCCGTCCGGCGGGCTACTCAGCCTGCCATTACCTGAAACACTTTTTCTACCGCATACGCACCGGGATCTTTTACCCCATCCAGACTCTGCTGATTGAGATAGGCTGAACGTCCCGCCTTTGCACTGTTCATCTGTGCCGTGGCCTCTGCACCTTCTGCCGCCGCCTGCGCGGCAGCGGCCAGTGATTCACCCGCCACCAGTTTTTCAAGCGCCGGCTGCAGCGCGTCAATCAGCGTGCGATCGCCTGGCTCGGCGCCACCATAGTGCTTCATGCGCTCCAGCCCCTGCATTAACGCCTCCGGCAGCGAGCTGCCCTCTTCCAGATGCTGGCCGGCAGAGGTAAACAGAATCGACATCAGTACGCCGCTGGAACCGCCCATCGCGCCTGCCAGCTGCTCGCCAATCAGCGCGATCAGCGTTGGCAACTCATTCAGCGGCAGCTGCTTCTCCTGCAGGGGGCGCTGAATACGTTTTGCACCCGCCGCGAACGTGGAGCCGGTATCACCATCACCGACTTTTGCATCCAGCGCGTTCAGTTCGCTCTCCAGATCGATGAGTGTCTGCGTGACGCGCGTGATCCAGCCCGCCACCTCATCATTTTCTGAGGGATCGAAATCGAGCGCGCTGCTGACTTTCTCTGCCGTCTGCAGACTGATGGGCGCAAACTCATAAGGCGCTACCCACCCCTGCACCTGAACCGGTGCCTGCAGCGCCAGCAGGAATGACTCTTCCAGCGCCAGCACAGAGAGTGAAAAGCCCTTCATATCCAGCGCACTGACCAGCGTAGCGGGACCAATAAGGTGCGTAATACGCGCCGCCAGCGGCGTGCGCAGCACTTCGCGCGTCAGCAGCGCCAGCTCAAGCTGAGAAAACCCGCCTAAATTGTTGATGAGTAACAGCGCCAGCTTACCGTCCGGCAGCGCCTGCGCCAGTTTATCCGTCATCAGCGCGGTGATTTTTCCGCTGTCCTGCGTATCCAGCGTAATCACACCCGGCTCGCCGTGGATCCCCATCCCCAGCTCGCTGTGACCCGGCGCCACGCGCGCATCGCGCTTTTCTCCGGGAAGATGGCAGGTGGCAAACGCCAGGCCAATGGTGGAAGTGGCATCAATCGCCCGCTGCGCCAGCGCTTTTACCTCCTGCAGTGAATGCCCGTGTTCAGCCGCGTAGCCCGCAATCTTATGCACCAGTGCGGTGCCGGCAAGACCGCGCGGCTGCGGATTATCCGGCAGCGCAATATCATCCTCCACCATCACCAGCTCAACGTGATAGCCCAGATTTTTGGCTTTTTCGGCGGCCAGACCAAAATTAAGGCGATCGCCGGTGTAGTTTTTAACGATCAGCAGACAGCCTGCGTCACCGGTCACGTTGATAATGGCGTTAAGGATCGCTTCCACGCCGGGCGAAGCGAAAATATCGCCGCAAACGGCCGCTGTCAGCATGCCTTTACCGACAAACCCGGCGTGCGCCGGCTCATGACCCGATCCGCCGCCTGAGATCAGCGCCACTCTGCTTTTATCCCAGTCTGAACGCACCACTACGCGCATCTCATCGCCTAAATCGAGACGACGCAGGTTACGCCACGGCGTGCTGAGTAAAATACCTTCAATGGCTTCGTTAACCAGATCGTTCTTTTCATGCATAAAAAACTGGCTCATTGCCTCTCTCCCCCTGGTGTAGTTGTCACTAAAGGTAGCGCATCTGTGCAGAAAACCGGCAAAGCAACGCGCGGAAATGCAAAGGGCGGCACACGCCGCCCCTAAATCAGAAAAAGCCCTGCCGCAGCACTTTAGCCGTGCTGCCTGACGCGCGTATAGATGGTTATCGCCGCCAGCAGCATCATGACGCCGCTTGCCATAAAGACGCCGCCGGCCCCCTGCAGGTCAAACATCCAGCCGCCCGCCGCCGCGCCCGCCGTGATCGCCAGCTGAATAGTCGCCACCAGCAGCCCGCCGCCGGACTCTGCATCATCAGGCACGGCACGCGAAATCCATGCCGACCAGCCGGTGGGCATGGAGCCAAATGCCAGTCCCCACAGCGCCACGCCAGCGCCCACCAGCCACGGCAGCTGCGCCATGGCTGAGAGCACAACGGCCGTCACGCTCATCAGCAGCGCCATGCCGGTCAGCGTCAGTGAGAGGCTGCGCGTGACCAGCACGCCTGCCAGCGAGGTGCCAAAGAAGTTAGCCACCCCAAACGCCAGCAGCGCAAGCGACAGCTGATTAACGTTAAGCTGCGCGCTGCCCTCCAGGTAAGGTCGCAGGTAGGTAAAGAAAGCAAAATGTCCGGTGAACATCAGGATCACCGCCAGCATTCCCCAGCGCATCACGCCCTGCCGCAGCAGATCAAGCACGCCGCCGCTCTGCGTCCGGTTTTCCGGTGGCATGGCCGGTAGCGTGAAGCACTGCCACAGCAGCGCCAGCACGCCCAGCAGACCCGTCATGAAAAAGATATTGCGCCAGCCAATCACATCGCCGAGATAGCTGCCGAGCGGTGCTGCAATAATTGTCGCCAGCGAAATACCGCTAAAGACAATCGACAGCGCGCGCGGTACCTGCTCCGGCGGCACCAGCCGCATGGTGATGGCGGTTGAGAGTGTCCAGAAGCCGCCAATCGCCATGCCCAGCAGCACCCGTGCCAGCAGGATCATCGGCAGGCTGTCAGCCACGGCCACCAGCAGCGCTGAGGCGATAAGCAGCAGGGTAAACGCCAGCATCACCAGGCGACGATCGAACCGCCGCGTCAGGGTACCAATCACCAGGCTGGTGAGCAGCGCGACCAGCGCGGTTACCGTCACCGTCTGTCCCGCCTGACCTTCGCTGACCTGCAGCGAAGCCGCTATCGGCGTCAGCAGACTGACCGGCAAAAATTCAGCGGTAATCAGGCCAAACACGCCAAATGCCATAGCAAACACGGCGCCCCACGCAGGTTTTTCTGCCGCCACGCGGGCCGTTGTCAGCTCACTTTCCAGACTCATGTGCGATCCCCATCACAAAAAAATAATTTCCGCTAAGGATAGAGCGCTGCAGTAAGACGATCTATGATACAGAAAGTTTATTACTTGATAATTCGTCTGGATTGCAATGAGCCGCTATGAAGATCTGACCAGCGAACTGCTGATGGGCATGCGCCTGTATGGCGTAAAATATCAGCGGATTGCGCTGCATGCGCCTTTTGGCCTGCAGTATGACGAGGCGCCAGGCCGGGCGCAGCTGCATTTTGTCGGGCGCGGTACGCTGCTGCTGCGTGCCGCCTCCGGTACGCTCTATCCGCTGCAGGCGGGTGACGCGTTACTGATCCCGCACGGAAAAGCGCATGCGCTGATCTCAGATGAGACGGCGCACTGTGAACCGATCGCCACGTTTAACAGTAAGCCCATCTGCCCCAGCGTCTGCGCGATCAACGATGCGGCAGACGCCGATCTCTGCCCGGCGGACAGCGATGTGATCCTGTTCAGTGCCTGTATGGCATTTGAACTGGGCGGGATGCAGCCGCTGGTGCACACCATGCCGGATGTCATGCTGGTCAGTACCCTGCTGGGACAGTATCCGGAGATCCAGCCGATTCTGGATGCGATGGAGCGGGAAACCCGCCAGCGCAAAGCGGGTTTCGCCGGCATTCTTTCGCGGCTGGCGGATGTGGTGGCCGCGCAGATCGTGCGCGGCTGGGTGGAGAACGGCTGCGGCGCCGGCAGCGGTCTGGTTCAGGCGCTGCGCGACCCGCGCCTGAGTCTGGCGATGGCGGCGATGCACCGTGCGCCGGGCGAAAACTGGACGGTGGAGCGGCTGGCGCGCGCCTCCGGCAGCTCGCGCTCGGTATTCGCTGCCCGCTTTCAGAACGCCACCGGCATGACGCCGCTGCGCTATCTCACCGACCTGCGTATGCGGCTGGCGAAAGAGCGTATTGTCGCTCAGGGCGAGGCGGTGGAGAACGTGGCGTTTGAGCTGGGTTATGGCTCGCTGGCCGCGTTCAGCCGCGCCTTCAAACGGGTAACGGGCACGTCACCCGGCGCACTGCGCGCCGGGCGGGAAGTGGCGTGAGCGTTAGCGGAATACGCTAATCGCCTCAACCAGACGGTTCGCCTGATGCGCCATGCGGGTTGATGCTTCTGCGCCTTCAGCCACGCGCGCGGCGTTCTGGTGGGTGATATCATCCAGATCTTCTACCGCCGTGCTGACCTCGCTCAGTGCCGTGGCCTGCTCGGCGGTGGCGGCGCTGATCTGCGCAATCAGCGTCGTCACATTTTGCACCTGGCTGACAATATCCTGCATGGTGCGGCCCGCAGCAGCCGCATAGTCGTTGCCTGACGCTACGCGGCTGGCGCTGGTCTCCACCAGCGTTTTGATTTCGCTGGCGGCTTTTGCGCTGCGCTGCGCGAGATTGCGGACTTCACCCGCGACCACGGCAAAACCTTTGCCCTGCTCACCGGCACGTGCCGCTTCTACCGCCGCATTAAGCGCGAGGATATTGGTCTGAAACGCGATGCTGTCAATCACGCTGGTGATGCTGGCGATGCGCTTCGCGCTGTCGGCAATATCACCCATCATGCCTGCCATCTCCTGCATCACCTCGCCACCTTTGATAGCAGCGTGGCTGGTGGTGCCCGACAGCGCATTCACCTCGCTGGCGGTTTCAGTGTTGCTCTTCACGGTAGCCGTCATCTCATTCATGGTGGCGGCCGTCTGCTGCACGTTAGCAGCTGCCTGTTCAGTCCGGCGGGAAAGCTCACTGTTGCTGCGCGCCATCGCATCACTGGCGCTGAGTACGTTGATCGCCTGACCACTGACATCATCCACCAGCCAGCGGAACATCAGCCCCAGCTGACCAATGGCGCGCAGCGTCATGCCGATTTCATCCACGCGGTCGGGCTGATCGACTTTATGGCTGTTACCGGTCGCCACGCTGAGCGCCTGCTGGCACATCCGCTCCACGGGGCGCGAGATCTGCTGCTCCAGCCAGAGGCTCGCCAGCAGCAGGCAGAGCGCGGTTGCGACGCTGAAGCCGCCGAGCGCCAGCGCCGTGAGACCTGCCCCCCATGCGCTGCCGGCTAACAGCGGCAGCAGCAGCAGCAGCGTTGAACGAATGCGCCAGCGCAGCGGCAGCGTTTTCAGCAGCGACGTGGCGCGACGCCAGCCGCTGCCGATAATCAATCCTTTATAGAAGCAGCGTCCTTTACTGCGTCCTTCGCGAAAATCGCGGTACAGCGTTTCAGCCTGCTGCACTTCTGCCGCTGACGGTTTGGTCCGTACTGACATATAGCCGCGCACGCACCCTTCGCGCACCACCGGCACCGCATTGGCCCGCACCCAGTAGTGGTCACCATTTTTACGCCGGTTTTTCACCAGCGCACTCCAGGGCTGCCCCTGTTGCAGCGTGTGCCACATATCGGCAAACGCTTCGGGCGGCATATCCGGATGACGCACCATGTTATGAGGCTGGCCGTTGACCTCTTCCGGCGTGAAGCCGCTGACCTCAATGAAAGCGTCGTTGGCATAGGTGATATGGCTGCTGAGATCGGTGGTCGACATCAGCGTCGCATCATCGTTAAAAATGAATTCACGCTGTGTGACGGGCTGGTTGTTGCGCATACAGAAATCCCTGGTTAATTCAGGCTAATAAAAATTACTCTGGATCTATCGGCTGATGAGCAGGATGACTTAAGCGCTGATGATTTATTTCTTGCTGCTAAAAAAGCATTGAATCTGCAACCCGTTGTATACGGTGGGAAAAGAGATAAAGCAAAAGCGGGATTCTGCGCTGCAGCTCACACTATTATTTAGCCGCGATGGAGGAAACGGTAAAACCTGACGGGCGCAGCAGCGTGCGTAACGCCTTTTTGCTGCGCCCGCAGCGGGCATTAACCCAAATCGATATTTTTCATGCCCCACCACCAGGTGAAGAGAAACCCGCCCGTCCAGGCGACCAGCAGACCGGCAAGATAGACCGCCATCCCGGCAAAAATGCCCTGTGCTGAGGTCATCAGCGGCAGCGTAACCAGGCCGGACGGGCCAAACACCGTGTTCATCCCTACCGGCAGGCCGAGCCAGGCCACCAGACCAATAAAAAAGCCGCCCAGCGCACCACCAAAGCAGGCGGTTACAAAAGGTTTGAGGCGCGGCAGCGTCACCCCGTAAATCAGCGGCTCACCCACGCCCAGCAGACCCGGCACAATCGCGCCTTTGATCTGGCTGCGCAGCAGCGACTGCTTTCCGGCTTTGCACCACAGCGCCAGCGAGGCGCCGACCTGTCCTGCTCCTGCCATCGCCAGAATGGGAAACAGCGAGTTAAAGCCCTGCGTCTCCATCAGCGCAAAATAGACGGGAATAAAGCCCTGATGAATACCGAACATCACCGCAATTAAAAACAGCCCGGCCAGGATGGCACAGCCAAACGGATTGTTGTTGAGGTGAATAAACAGCCACGACATCCCTTTAAACAGCTCGCCACCCACCGGCATAATGAACAGAAACGTCACCGCGCCGGTGATCAGCAGCGTCAGCAGCGAGGTGAGGATCATATCCAGATTATCGGGAATGATTTTACGCAGCTGCTTCTCTGTCCAGGCGCCAAATATCGCGGCCAGCAGCACGCCGATAATATTGCCGCGCGGATCGATGGTCAGCCCGAAGAAGTTTTCCATTCCACTGTAGTAGCCAACGGTCGCCTCCGGGCTGTAGCCGAGCACAAACAGCGAGGCGATAATCGCGCCGTTGACGCCGGTGCCGCCAAACGCTTTTTGGGCGTTATAGCCGATCAGAATGCTGAGAAAGGTAAACAGCCCTTTGCCAAACACTTTCATGTAGGCCACGGTCGCCAGCAGCCACGAAGCGTGCTCACCCGGCTGATTAAGGTGAAACAGCTGCTCAGTCAGAGTGGCAAAACCGAGCAGCAGTCCGGCCCCGATAAATCCCGGGATAAGCGGCGTAAAGATGGTGGCAAAGCAGGCGAGAAAGCGGTGCAGCGCACTGCTCTGTTTCGCTTTCATCTGCTGCTTTTGCGCCTGTGCGATCGTCTGCAGATCCTGTGCCGGCCCGTTTTCACTGAGCAGCACCTGCATCTTTTCCGCTGCGGTTTGCGCTTTGCCAGGCCCCAGTACAATCTGCAGCTGGGCGTCACTGATAATGACGCCCAGTACGCCGGGCAGCTGTTTCAGCTGCGGGCTATCCGCCAGCGCGGCATTGACCAGCGTCAGGCGCAGGCGGGTCATGCAGTTGCCGCATATCGCTACGTTACCGGGCCCGCCCACGGCCCGCAGAATATCGCGCAGCAGCGTTTCGGTGATTGCAGCCATCAGCGTACTCCTGAATCACGTAATGCGGCGCGGATAAACCCGCGATTCTGCTCCAGCAGCGTACGCGCCTCTTCTGCCGTCAGGCCGGCGAGCACCATGACAATCGCGGTTTTACAGTGACCGCCGCACGCCGTCAGCGCCTGCTGTGCCGTCGCGTCGTCGCATTCGGTGGCCTGCTTAACGATGTTTATCTGGCGCTGAACCAGTTTCTGGTTGGTGGCTTCCACATCTACCATCAGGTTGCCATATACCTTGCCGCTGCGGATCATCGCCCCGGTGCTGAGCATATTCAGCACCAGCTTCTGTGCCGTGCCCGCCTTCATACGCGATGAGCCGGTTACCACTTCCGGCCCCACAACCGGCGTCAGTGCGACATCAGCCGCCTGCGCCATCGCACTGTCGGGGTTGCAGGTCAGCGCTGCGGTAAATGCACCCTGTTCACGTGCATAAGCAAGCGCGCCCAGCACATAGGGGGTGCGGCCGCTGGCGGCAATTCCGACCAGCACATCGCGGGCACCAAAACCGATATCCGCCAGGTCCTCTGCCCCGCGTCCGGCGTTATCCTCCGCATTCTCTACCGCCTGCAGGATCGCCGTATGGCCACCGGCAATCAGCCCTACTACCTGATCGCGCGGGGTACCAAAAGTAGGCGGACACTCGCTGGCGTCCAAGATACCGAGCCGGCCGGAGGTACCGGCACCGCAGTAAATCAGTCGTCCGCCCTGGCTAAAGGCGTGTGCAATCGCCTCTGTGACCTGCGCGATCTGCGGCACAATCGCCTCTACGGCCAGCGCCACCTTTTTATCTTCATCATTAATGACGCGCAGCATCGCTTCCGTACTAAGCTCGTCAATATTCTGGCTGGCCGGATTGCGGCTTTCGGTGATCATCTTATTGAGATCAAGGGTCATAATACGCTCCTGCGAATGAATTATTTATTCCGAAAAACTTATACCACAAAGAATTGTTAATTCATGTGCAGCCGCGCAGAATTTTTTATTTTTACGGCAGCAGGCATAAAAAAACCCGCCAGCGGCGGGTTTTTTTTATGCTTAATAGCGGATCAGGTGGCGCTTTGCGTGCGCAGCTGCAGCTCGTAGGCGGCGGCCTGCTTAGCGTCAAACTGATTTTCCCAGCGGGCGATCACCAGCACAGCAAGCGCATTTCCCACCACGTTCAGCGCTGTACGCGCCATATCCATAATGCGGTCAACGCCTGCGATAAACGCCAGCCCTTCAAGCGGAATGCCCACGCTGCCCAGCGTTGCCAGCAGCACCACGAACGAGACACCCGGGACACCGGCAATGCCTTTTGAGGTCACCATCAGCGTCAGCACCAGGATGATCTCATCAGTCAGCGACAGGTCAATGCCATAAAGCTGTGCAATAAAGATGGCGGCAATACTCTGGTAGAGCGTAGAGCCATCCAGATTGAAGGAGTAACCGGTCGGCACCACAAAGCTGGTAATCGCTTTCGGCGCACCATACGCCTCCATCTTCTGCATAATGCGTGGCAGCACCGTCTCTGAACTGGAGGTGGAGTAAGCCAGAATCAGCTCATCCTTCAGAATACGCATCAGGGTAGTAATACGCAGCTTGCAGAAACGCGCGACCGCACCGAGCACGACAAAGGCGAAAAACAGGATGGCGGCATAAACCAGCAGCACCAGTTTTGCCAGCGGATAGAGCGATGCAAAACCGAAGTTCGCAATGGTCACCGCAATCAGTGCAAATACGCCCACCGGCGCATAACGCATGATCATGTGCGTCACTTTGAACATGGTTTCTGATACCGAGCGGAACAGGCCGACCAGCGGATCGCGATGTTCCGACGGCAGCGCCGACAGGCCCAGGCCAAACAGCACTGAGAAGAAAATAATCGGCAACATATCGCCTTTTACCAGCGAGGCGAAGATGTTCTGCGGGATCAGTGACAGGATGGTGCTGACCAGGCCATGAGGGGCGCCCTGAACCGCTTCGGTGGTGGCTTCATATTTAGAGATGTCCACCGTTGCCAGCGTTGACATATCAATGCCGCTGCCGGGTTGGAATACGTTGGCCAGCGTTATGCCGACCACAATGGCAATGGTGGTGATCACTTCAAAATAGATAATGGTTTTCACCCCGATACGCCCGAGTTTTTTCGCGTCCCCGACGCCGGCAATGCCAACAATCAGCGAGGAAATAACAATCGGCACCACAATCATCTTAATCAGATGAATGAAGATATCACCGGCAGGAGTAAGAATGTTGGTGATTAACCATTCACGATCGTCTGGCTGATTATGCAGCACGGTTCCTACGATAATGCCAAGGATCAGGGCAATCAGGATCTGCCAGGCGAGGGTGAGTTTAAAACCTTTCATAACGCGTTATTTCCTCAGTTAAAACCCCTTTGCTCTGCTGCGAAGGTGCAGGAGATGGTACACACAGGGAAGTGAGCAAAAGCCCGATAAAATAGAGGGTTATAATGGGCTGTATTCCGCTTTGTTCTGCCGGCAATTTGCGCCAGCGCAAGGATACAGCCTGAGTTGATACCTGCTGAACAGCGGCCAGATAAGTACCATTTTCACTACGGTAAATGCAACCCCCGGCGCGATAGCTTAAATCGTGCGCAGCTCAGTAGCATAAAATGCTGTTGTGGTTCTGTGGCTATAACCCGCTGTTATGAAAAGCGTTAGTTCGATAATTTTCCGCATAGCTATTCAGATTTGGTGATTTTCTCACCCGGCGCGTTTGCTCAACATTTAATCGCAAAACCGCGTCTTGCCTGCTGCCGGTCGCTGTCAGCAGTGCACTTTTTTGCCGGCAGAACCGCCGTTTTTGTACGCTTTACTGCATGCCGACAGGTCGTGATCCAGACTGCAAAACCGAAACAAAGCCCCGGCCCCCTCTTCAATTAACCTTTGATTGACATATGATTAACATCTTCAAGGAGGTCAGCCATGAGCCAAATTCACAAGCATCCTGTACCCGCTGCCATTGCAGCGAACGCCCTGATTAATGCCGACGAATATACGGCGCGCTATCAGCAGTCAGTAGACGATCCAGACACCTTCTGGGGTGAGCAGGGGAAAATTCTCGACTGGATCACGCCTTACAGCACGGTGAAAAATACCTCGTTTGCGCCGGGTAATATCTCTATCCGCTGGTATGAAGATGGCACGCTGAACCTTGCGGCTAACTGCCTGGATCGCCATCTGGCGACGCGGGGCGATCGCCCGGCCATTATCTGGGAAGGGGATGACGCCAGTGAAAGTAAAACGCTGACCTTCCGTGAGCTGCACGCTGACGTCTGCCGTATGGCAAATGTATTAACGCAGCTTGAGATTAAAAAAGGCGATGTGGTGGCCATTTATATGCCGATGGTGCCGGAGGCAGCCGTGGCGATGCTGGCCTGCGCGCGCATTGGTGCCGTGCACTCGGTGATTTTCGGCGGTTTTTCGCCGGAAGCCGTGGCGGGTCGCGTGGTCGACAGCAATGCGAAGCTGGTGATCACAGCGGATGAGGGTATCCGCGCCGGACGCGCCATTCCGCTGAAAAAGAATGTTGATGACGCGCTGGCTAATCCGCTGGTGACCAGCGTGAAGAATGTGATCGTATTTCAGCGCACCGGAAAAACCACGGCGTGGCACGAGGGACGCGATCTCTGGTGGCACAATCTTGTCAGCCAGGCCAGCGCAGAGCATGAAGCGGTGGCGGTTGAAGCGGAACACCCGCTGTTTATTCTGTATACCTCCGGTTCGACCGGGAAGCCAAAAGGCGTACTGCATACCACCGGCGGCTATCTGGTCTATGCCGCCAGCACCTTTAAGTATGTTTTTGATTACCATGACGACGACGTTTACTGGTGCACCGCCGATGTCGGCTGGATCACCGGTCACAGCTATCTGCTCTATGGCCCGCTGGCCTGTGGCGCCACCACGCTGATGTTTGAAGGGGTGCCCAACTGGCCGAAACCGAGCCGGATGGCGGAGGTCGTCGACAAGCACAACGTGACCCTGCTCTACACTGCACCCACCGCTATTCGCGCGCTGATGGCGGAAGGCGACCGGGCCATTGAAGGCACCCGACGCAGCAGTCTGCGCATTATGGGTTCCGTAGGTGAACCGATCAATCCGGAAGCCTGGGAGTGGTATTACAAAAAGATTGGCGACAGTCGCTGCCCGATTGTTGATACCTGGTGGCAGACCGAAACCGGCGGCTTCATGATCACACCGCTGCCGGGTGCCACCGAGCTGAAAGCGGGCTCCGCTACCAAACCCTTCTTCGGCGTGCAGCCGGCGCTGGTGGACAACGAAGGCAATCAGCTTGAGGGCGCAACCGAAGGTAACCTGGTGATTAACGACTCCTGGCCTGGTCAGGCGCGCACGCTGTTTGGCGATCATGAACGCTTTGAACAGACCTATTTCTCCACGTTTAAGCATCGCTATTTCAGCGGTGACGGCGCGCGACGCGATGAAGATGGCTACTACTGGATCACCGGACGCGTGGATGATGTCCTGAACGTTTCCGGACACCGGCTGGGCACCGCAGAGATTGAGTCCGCGCTGGTTTCACATCCGAAAATTGCTGAAGCGGCCGTTGTCGGTATTCCGCACAGCATCAAAGGCCAGGCTATTTACGCCTATATCACGCTGAATCAGGGTGAAGAACCATCAGCGGAGCTGTATACGGAAGTGCGTAACTGGGTACGTAAAGAGATCGGCCCTATCGCCACGCCGGACGTGCTGCACTGGACCGACTCACTGCCAAAAACCCGCTCCGGTAAAATTATGCGGCGTATTCTGCGTAAAATTGCAGCGGGCGATACCAGCAACCTTGGCGATACCTCTACGCTGGCCGATCCAGGCGTAGTAGAGAAATTACTGGAGGAGAAGCAGTCGATCGCCATGCCGTAATCATTGCCCTTATCAGCGGAGAGCATCAGCCTGTCCCCGGCAGGCTTCTCTCCGTTAGTTCACCTTACGCCGTATGCTGTTCACCATCGCACAACCCTGATAACCAGAATATTCAATCCGTTAAAGCACATTAATGTGAGATTTCCGTCTGCTTTGCCTCTGGAGAAACTGTGATGAATGACACCCTGAATCAACAGGAAGCCGTCTGGCAACAAATAGAAAACAACCCCCGTTTTCAGGAACTGGTGCATAAGCGCCAGGCTTTTGCGCTGCTGCTGAGCATCATTATGCTGGTCCTGTATGTCGGGTTTATCCTGCTGATCGCATTTGCGCCCGGCTGGCTCGGCACGCCGCTGCATGCCGGCACCAATGTGACGCGCGGTATTCCGATTGGCGTGGGCCTGATTGTGGTCTCTTTTCTGCTTACCGGCGTCTATGTCTGGCGCGCCAACGGCGAGTTTGATCGCCTGACTAAACAGATCGTCAGCGAGGTAAAATCATGAAGCGCGCGCTCCCGATTCTGCTGGCGCTGGCGCCAGCAGGCGTCCTGGCAGCCGATGCGCTGACCGGCGACGTCCAGAAGCAGGCAACCAACTATGAAGCGATTATCATGTTTGTGGTGTTTGTTGCGTTCACGCTGGGTATTACCTGGTGGGCGTCAAAGCGCACCCGCTCACGCAGCGATTACTACACCGCAGGCGGCAATATTACCGGTTTCCAGAATGGCCTGGCGATGGCGGGTGATTTTATGTCAGCCGCCTCGTTTCTCGGCATCTCGGCGCTGGTCTATACCTCGGGCTATGACGGGCTGATCTATTCGCTCGGCTTTCTGGTTGGCTGGCCAATGATCCTGTTTCTGATCGCTGAGCGGCTGCGCAACCTCGGACGCTATACCTTTGCCGATGTTGCCTCCTACCGGCTGCAGCAGAAACCGATCCGTACCCTCTCCGCCTGCGGTTCGCTGGTGGTGGTTGCACTCTATCTGATTGCACAGATGGTGGGGGCCGGCAAGCTTATCCAGCTGCTGTTCGGCCTTGATTATCATATTGCCGTGGTGCTGGTCGGCATTCTGATGGTGCTGTATGTGCTGTTCGGCGGCATGCTCGCGACTACCTGGGTGCAGATCATTAAAGCGGTGCTGCTGCTGTTTGGGGCCAGCTTTATGGCGATTATGGTAATGAAAACCACCGGTTTCAGCTTTAACACGCTGTTTACTGAGGCGATGGCGGTGCACCCCAAAGGCGCGGCGATTATGCAGCCTGGCGGGCTGGTGAAAGATCCTATCTCGGCGCTGTCGCTGGGACTGGGGCTGATGTTTGGTACCGCGGGACTGCCACACATTCTGATGCGCTTCTTTACCGTGGCTGATGCGCGCGAGGCGCGTAAGAGCGTGTTCTGGGCCACCGGCTTTATGGGTTACTTCTATTTCCTGACCTTCATCATCGGTTTTGGTGCCATTCTGCTGGTAGGCGCAAACCCGATATTCAAAGACGCCAGCGGTGCCCTGATTGGCGGTACCAATATGGCAGCGGTGCATTTATCCAATGCGGTAGGTGGCAGCCTGTTCCTCGGCTTTATCTCAGCGGTGGCGTTCGCTACGATTCTGGCGGTGGTGGCCGGGCTGACACTGGCGGGCGCGTCGGCGGTTTCGCACGATCTCTATGCCAGCGTGATCCGCAAAGGTCAGGCCACGGAGCGTGAAGAGCTGCGCGTCTCTAAAATCACCGTGCTGGTGCTGGGGGTCGTCGCTATTGCGCTGGGCATTCTGTTTGAGAAGCAGAACATCGCCTTTATGGTCGGGCTGGCCTTCTCGATTGCTGCCAGCTGCAACTTCCCGATTATTCTGCTCTCGATGTACTGGTCGAAGCTCACCACGCGCGGTGCAATGGTAGGTGGCTGGCTGGGTCTGCTCACGGCAGTCGTGTTGATGATTCTGGGCCCTACCGTCTGGGTTCAGGTGCTGGGCCACGCTACGCCGGTTTATCCTTATGAGTACCCGGCGCTGTTCTCCATGCTGGTCGCCTTTGTCTGCACCTGGCTGTTTTCCATTACCGATCACTCAGCCCAGGGCGCACAGGAACGCGCGCGGTTCCGCGGACAGTTTATCCGTTCGCAAACCGGTATTGGTATTTCACAGGGGAAATCGCACTGATCGCAGGCACACCGGAGTTAACCCGGTCGTCATGAATGGCGTTATTCAATTGCGGTGCGGGAATCGACACGGGCGTCATTAATGACGCCCCTACGCGGGGCGATGTAGAGGGCGCATTTATGCGCCCCTGATTTATTGCGCGCACGGTATCCATCGTCATGAACGGCGTCATTCAATTGCGGTGCGGGAATCGACACGGGCGTCATTAATGACGCCCCTACGCGGGGCGATGCAGGGGGCGCATTTATGCGCCCCTGGTTTATTACGCGCACGGTATCCATCGTCATGAACGGCGTCATTCAATTGCGTGCGGGCATCGGCTAGGGCGTCATTTATGACGTCATCGGATGCGGTGCGGGAATCAACACGGGCGTCATTAATGACGCCCGTGTGGGGGGTAACGTAGGGGGCGCATTTATGCGCCCCTGGTTTGCAGCGGCAGATCAGAAGCGCAGTGATGCACCGACGTATGGGCCATCTACCAGCACGTTATCTTTGCGGCTGCCTTTGTTGTTCAGCTCAATATACTGGTAGCCCACGCGCAGGTTCAGCAGTGAAACTGGCGTAAAGCTCAGGCCGCCTGACGCTTCCTGATAGCTGTCCAGACGATCGGAAAACGCTTCCGGTGCGTAGTAATATTCACCATACAGACCCCACATGCTGTTGAAGCTGTATTGTGCGCCTGCACCTACGGCGATGGTGAAACCATCACGGCCATCTTCCGGATGCGTAAACAGCGCTTTTGCCGTTGGCGCGACGCGCAGATCGCCCACATCGATGTTATAGCCCAGACCTGCACCGTAAGTGCTGCCGTCATGGTCGCTGCGCAGCCAGTTACCTTTCAGAAACAGGCCCGGAGAGGTGGTACCGAGGCCAAGGTTCAGGTTGGTGCTATGCTCACCCACGTCAACACTGCCCTCAATTGCCTGTACGCTACCGCTCAGCAGTGCAAGGCCCAAAACGCTTCCGGTAACAAGTTGCTTGATCATGCTAATCCACTCCATGAAGGAAAAAATAAGTCGGCGCAAAGAGTAGTTAGCATAGTCGTCAGACACAACTTTTATTGGAAACCTTTACGTAAAATTAAATTACAGCGGGAACGTTTTATCAATAAACGTGTCAGGCGTGCCACAGCAGATGGCTCATAAGCGGCGCCAGCAGAACCGTTACCACACCGGAAAGCATCATCACCAGGCTGGAAACCACGCCCTCCTGCTGACCAATCTGGTAAGCGCGGGCCGTTCCGGCACCGTGAGAAGCCGCGCCCAGCCCGGCGCCTTTTGCCACGCCCTGTTTTATGGCGATGCGCAGAAAAAGAATATCCCCTGTAGCCATGCCAAATACGCCTGTGATCACCACAAACAGCGCGACCAGATCGGGTTGTCCGCCCATCGGACCGGCTGCGGCCAGCGCAAACGGCGTGGTAACCGAACGCACCGCCAGGCTGCGCTGAATACTCTCCGGCAGCGCCAGCAGACGCGCCAGCCAGACTGAGCTGCAGACGGCAACCGTGGTTGCGGTCAGTACGCCGGCACTCAGCGACAGCCAGTGACGCCGGATAAGCGCCATGTTTTCATACACCGGCACGGCAAACGCCAGCGTGGCCGGGCCCAGCAGCCAGAGCAGCCAGTGGCTCTCCGCAATATAGTTTTGCCAGCTGACATGGGTGATGAGCAGCAAGCCGACCAGCACCAGCGGCGTCAGCACCAGCGGCATCAGCATCAGCCGCCGCCAGCGCCGGTAAAGATACTTATTGAGGTAATACACCAGCAGGGTGAGCGCCAGACAGAGCAGGCTGATGATGGCATTACTCATAGCTGTCCTGCCTGCGTGCTGCCCGCGCCGTTTCAAACCGGTAGAGACGATCGACCACCAGCGACGTAACCGCCAGCACCAGCAGCGTGCTTATCGCGATCACAACAAAAATACGCCATCCCTCACTGCGCAGCAGATCGCTGTAATTCACCACGGCCACTACCGCCGGAATAAAAAACAGCAGCATTTCAGCCAGCAGCCAGTTTGCCCCGGCACGGACCCAGCCCAGCGGCAACACGCGTAAAACGATCAATAACAGCAGCACGACCATGCCGAGTACGTTTGCCGGCAGCGGCAGGTGCAGCCACCGCACCAGGGCATCACAGGCGCTGAACAGCCCGATATAAAGCAGTAGTTGCAGCGGCAGCATCAGGCGCTGCAGCAGGCGGGGGCGCGGGTGAGTGGCGACAGCCATAGCGATCTCCGGTAATTAAGGTGAGAAACGCAGTATAAATCTGCCGCTAACCGTGAAAGAAATGAATTAAAATCATCCGGACTATGCCATTAAGGAATGATTATGGATATACGCGCTCTGCGTTACTTTGTGGCTGTGATACAGCAGCAGAGTTTTACCCGTGCAGCTGAACAGCTTTATGTTACGCAGCCCACCATTAGCAAAATGGTGCGTCAGCTGGAAGAGGAGCTGGGATGTGCGCTGCTGCGGCGGGAGGGACGCCGGCTGCATCTGACCGACAGCGGTCAGGCGGTCTATCAGCGCGGACTTGCGATCCTGCAGGAGTTTCATCAGCTGGAAGCGCAGATTGGTGATATCAATCAGCTGAAAACCGGTGAGCTGCGCCTGGGCATTCCGCCCATGGTGGGCATGCAGATCGCCGGCTCTATTTCAGCCTTTCAGCGCCGCTATCCGGGCGTGCAGCTGCATATTGCAGAGTCAGGCGGGCTGACCGCACAGCAGGCAGTGCTGAGCGGCGCGCTGGATATTGCACTTACCGCGCTGCCGGTTGAACCGGATTTACCGCTTAACACGCTGGAGCTGATGCGCCATCCGCTTTGCGTGCTGGTGTCGCGCAGTGCGGCCTGGCACGCCCGTTCGCACCTGACGCTGGCGGAGCTGGCCCGGCATCCGCTGCTGATCCTGAATGAAGAGTTTGCCCTGAACCGGCAGCTGATGCAGGCGTTTCAGCGTGAAGGCGTGACGCCGCAGATTGCGCTGCGCAGCGGTCAGTGGGATTTCCTGGCGGCGATGGTGCAGGCAGGGATGGGCGTCGCCGTACTGCCGGAACCTATCTGTCAGCGGCTGGACCCGCAGTCGCTGGCGTGGCTGCCGCTGGCGTCAGCGCTGGAGTGGCGTATCGGATTGATCTGGCGGGAAGGCAGTTATCTCTCACGCAGTGCGGAAGCCTGGATCAGCTGCTGTCGCACACACTGGCCGGATGATGCGCCGCGTCTGCAGATGTGAGACGCGGCGGCATTCTGAAGAGGTTACGCCTCTTTCTCAATCAGCAGCGCTTCCAGCAGATCGAGATCGCGCAGCAGGCGCTGCATCGTTTCATTGGAAATCTGCTGCGTCGCGCGCAGGTGATACACTTCCGCACGCTCGGCGCGCAGCGCGGTCAGACGGAAACGACGCTCCAGGTTCTCAGCAAACAGCGCCTGATCCACGTCATTCTTGCCATCCACGCGGCGGCGCAGATTACCAATTACCCGCAGGCTGACCTCTTTAAGCAGCTCCGGATCGATATTCTCTTCGGTATCATTCTCCAGCCGCTGTTCCATCTTATGCAGGCTTTCGATCGCCACGCCCGCCATGGCGGCACGCGCATGCTGCAGCTCATGACGGTGGCCCGCTTTATCATGGCTGTCGATACCGCGCAGCAGCAGAGGCAGCAGGATCACGCCGACAAACAGCGAGAAAAGGATCACGCCGGTGGCGATAAACACCAGTTCATAACGCGCCGGGAACGGATCGCCATTGCTGAGAAACAGCGGAATCGAGAGCACACCCGCCAGCGTAATCGCCCCGCGTACGCCCGCAAAAGAGGCAATCAGCAACTCGCGCAGCGAGTAGTTAGAGAACTCCAGCGGTTTCTTCTTCAGCAGACGCATACTGGCGCGCTGCATGATCCAGAGCCAGCTAAAACGCACAATCATCAGTGCCGCATACACCAGCGCCACATCGGTAAACAGCATCCACAGCTCGACGTTGGGATCGGCATTTGCCTGCTCAATGGATGTTGAGAGGATATCGGGCAGCTGCAGGCCGAGCATCAGGAATACCATGCCGTTGAAGACAAACTCCAGCATCTGCCAGACGCTGTTTGCACGCAGGCGCATGGCCAGCGGAGCCTGACGAATAATACCGGAGCGGGTAATGGTCATACCGGCTGCCACGGCGGCAAGAATACCGGAGACGCCAAGGTGTTCGGCAATCAGGTAGGAGGCAAACGGCAGCAGCAGCAGCAGCACGGTCTGCGTGGCCGGATCGTCCCCGCTCCAGCGGCTCAGCAGGCGCAGCGAGCGGCCGTAGAGCCAGCACACAGCAACACCCGCAATCAGCCCGCCGATGGCGACTTTGAGAAACTCAACGCTGGCACCGCCCCAGGTAAAGACCATGGTGCCCATGGCTACGGCGACCGCAAACTTCAGCGATACCAGGCCAGAGGCGTCGTTCATCAGCGCCTCACCCTGCACAATCGACATGATTTTCTTTGGAATGCGCCCTTCGCCAACGATACCCGACAGCGCAACGGCATCGGTCGGCGACAGCACGGCCGCCAGCGCAAAAGCCGGAATTAACGGAATCCCCGGCACCAGCCAGTAGATCAGGTAGCCGATACCGACCACGGTGATCAGCACCAGCACCAGCGCCAGCCCGAGGATTTCGCGGCCATGGCTCAGAAACTCATTGATAGGCGTCTTCCAGCCGTCCGCAAACAGCAGCGGCGGGATAAACAGCACCAGAAAGAGTTCCGGATCGAAGTCAACATGCAGACCAAACGTGGGCCAGGCCAGCAAGGCACCCGCCGCAATCTGCACCAGCGGCAGCGGAATTTGAAACGGCAGGATTCTTGCCGCAACGCCGGAGAGTGATACCACCAGCGTCATAATGAGAATAGTAAAAAAGATTTCCATGCTTTCCTTAGGCGAATCGAAATGGTTAAAAGCGAGGGTTGTTACGCTAAAAAGTGTAAAACAAAACGCCGCACACAGGGGGACCCGATGTGCGGCGCTGGCAAAGTCAGGGGATTATCCGGAAATGACCGGAACCGCTGGTCAGATAGCCCAGCCTGCAGCGTAGAATGTGACCAGGGCAACAGCGATCGCTACCGTTCCCGCGTTGAGCCTGCGCCATTCGCCGGCAAACAGACGGCCAATCACCAGTGACGCAAAGCCCAGCATAATGCCGGTCACAATGTTGCAGGTCAGCACGATAAATACGGCGGTCAGCAGGCCTGACATGGCGTCAACGAAATCGCTGAAGTCAATTTTTGCCACGTTGCTGAGCATTAATAGCCCGACATACATCAGCGCCGGCGCGGTCGCATAGGCGGGCACCAGACCGGCAAGCGGCGACATGAACAGCATCAGCAGAAACAGTACGCCCACGACGATAGCCGTTAAACCGGTCTTGCCGCCGGCTGCCGTACCGGCTGCTGATTCAATATAGACCGCCGCCGGCGAGGCACCCACCAGACCCGCAAACAGGCTGCTAAGCGAGTCGCTGGTCAGCGCCCGGCCGCCGTTGAGGATCTGCCCTTCTTTATCCAGCAGATTAGCCTGCCCGGCGACCGCACGAATGGTACCGGTCGCATCGAATACCGCCGTCATGACCAGCGCCAGCACGCTGGGCAGTACGGTCGGCTGCAGTGCGCCCGCGATATCGAGACTGAACATCGCTGACTGGCCGCTGGCATCTTTCAGACTCGGCAGCGCAAACAGCCCCTGCCAGGTCACGGCTGGATCAAACACAAGCCCGATCAGAGAGATAGCCAGAATAGTCAGCAGGATCCCGCCGGGTACGCGGCGTTTTTCCAGACCAAAGATTGCTGCCAGACCCACCAGCGACATGATGACCGGGAACGCGGTGAAGTCGCCCAGCGCCACCGGCAGGCCTGCGGCCGGATTTTTCACCACCAGGCCAATACCGTCTGCCGCAATCAGCAGTAAGAACAGGCCAATCCCTACGCCGGTACCGTGCGCCACGCCCATTGGCAGGTTTCGCAGGATCCAGGCGCGGATACCGGTCACCGAGATAAACGTGAACAGTAATCCCATCAGGAATACGGCACCCAGCGCTACCGGCACGCTGATATGCTGCCCAAGCACCAGGCTGAATGCAGTGAAGGCGGTAAGTGAAATAGCACAGCCGATAGCCAGCGGCAGATTAGCCCACAATCCCATTAAAAGAGAGCCAAAACCGGCGACCAGGCAGGTGGCAACGAACACTGCCGTCGGGGAAAAACCCGCTTTACCAAGCATGCCCGGCACCACAATAACCGAGTAGACCATCGCCAGGAAGGTGGTGAGCCCCGCCAGCACTTCCTGACGCACGTTACTGCCGCGTGCTGAAATGTGGAACCAGGCGTCCAGTTTTCCACTGGCCGGGCGTGAGTCGCCAGACATAATTATTCCTCTGCATATTTTAGATGTAAGTCGCCGCACAGCTGCTGCTTACGCATCACCCTGGTGGGGATTTCTCAAAGAGAAAAGAGGCGCAAACGATTACGCAGCTATGTACTTCCCGTCAAAGAGGGAGAGATAAAAAGGCAGGCGATTATCTGGCGTTTGGGGTGCCATTTTCAACTGTTAATCGTCGCCGGACAGGATTAAACGACACCACAGAGCGATCCGGGGCGCATGAATGCGCCCCCTGCGGCGGCACCGGCACCCTGGCCCACGCGGTTATCGGATTCGGGCCGCATACGGTTTTTGTAGGGGCGCCATTAATGGCGCCCTGGCCCGCGGTTATCGGATTCCGGGGCGCATACGGTTTTTGTAGGGGCGCCATTAATGGCGCCCTGGCCCGCGGTTATCGGATCCGGCCGCATGCGGTTTTGTAGGGGCGCCATTAATGGCGCCCTGGCCCACGGTTATCGGATTCCGGGGCGCATTAATGCGCCCCCTACGACGGCACCGGCGCTTTGGCCCATGCGGTTATTGGATTCGGGCCACATGCGGTTTTGTAGGGGCGCCATTCATGGCGCCCTGGTCCGCATGGTTATTCGGCCCGGGGCGCATTAATGCGCCCCCTACGGCGGCATCGGCGCCCTGGCCCATGCGGTTTTTTGTAGGGGCGCCATTAATGGCGCCCTTGGCCCATGCGGTTATCTGATCCGGGGCGCATTAATGCGCCCCCTGCGGCGGCACTGGCGCCCTGGTCCGCGTGGTTATTGGACTCCGGACCGGCGTCAGTCGCTGAACTTAATCGGGCCGCCCTGCTTCAGCGCCCGCTGCCAGCCGGCGCGCTGCTGCATCTCCTCCAGCCAGCGGGTGGTGGCAGGCAGATCGTGCAGGCCGCCGCGCATCTGCAGCGCCAGCAGCGGAAAACTCATCTGAACATCAGCGATGCTGAAACGCGGGCCGGCAAAAAAAGGGTGCTGGCTTAAGTGCTGTTCAATCACGCGGGTATGCAATGCCAGCTGCTTATTCAGCCAGGCCTTCTCAAGACCTTTACTCATGGCGCGACCAATTGGGCGCAGCAGCCAGGGCACCGGTTTTTTGCTTAGCTGCGCAAAGACCAGTTTGATGATCAGCAGCGGCATCAGCGAGCCCTCGGCGTAATGCAGCCAGTAGCGCCCCTGAATCTGTTCATCTTCATTGCTTAGCGTCAGCTGCTGCTCGCTGTCATATTTCAGCTGCAGATACTCCAGAATGGCACCGGACTCGGCAATGACGCGGTTGCCATCGGTTATCACCGGTGATTTACCCAGCGGATGTACCTTCTTCAGCTCGTCAGGGGCCAGCATCGTATTTTCCCGCTGATAACGTTTGATCTGATACGGTACCGCCAGCTCTTCCAGCAGCCATAACACACGATGTGAACGGGAGTTTTCCAGATGATGAACAGTGATCATACACAGCTCCTTGCTGATAAAGGTATCGCACCAGTATAGCGGATTAACGCCCCTGCTCATCCTGCTCCGGGTCAAGCAGCACGGCGCCTGAGCCCTGCTGTGCCAGCCGGTCGCCGGGGTTACGTAACGGACAGTCACGCATCGACAAACAGCCACAGCCAATACACCCATCCAGATCGTTCCGCAGCCGCGTCAGCGTCTCAATGCGCTTATCCAGCTCCTCACGCCAGTGCTGTGTCAGCGCATCCCACTCCTGCGTTGACATACGTTTATTCGCCGGCACATGCATCAGGCTCTCACCTACCGTCGCCAGTGGAATACCGATACGCTGCGCAATTTTAATGATCGCCACGCGGCGCAGTACGTCACGGCTGTAGCGTCGCTGATTGCCGCTGTTACGGGTGCTGGAAATCAACCCTTTGGTTTCATAAAAGTGCAGTGCCGAGACCGCTACGCCGCTACGTTTCGCCACTTCCCCCGGCGTCAGCACCGGCTTTGGATAGTTACGCTCTTTTTTTACCATCAGCCTTTACCTCAAGTTAACTTGAGGAACTATACTCGCTCACCATCAAAAGTACGAATTTCTCACCGGGTGACACCCTTTCAGAAGGATGAGGCTATGATGCAACAGGAAATCATTCATTCACTGACTAACTGGATCGATCAGAATCTGGATAAAGCACTGTCAATTGATGATGTGGCGGCAAAATCGGGTTACTCAAAATGGCATCTGCAGCGTATGTTCCGTACCGTGACGAAACAGACGCTGGGTGGCTATATTCGTGAACGACGTCTGACAATGGCGGCAGAAGCGCTGCTGCAGACGCAGCGGCCGGTTTTTGATATCGCTATGCAGTATGGTTACGACTCGCAGCAAACCTTTTCACGCGTGTTTCGTCGGCAGTTTTCACAGACCCCTACCGCGTATCGTCACGCGATGCGTCGTCAGGCTATTGCACAGCGACCTCGCCTGCTAAGCTTTGGCTGCAGCGACACAATGAACAGTTTTGCTCAGCGTACCACCGGTGAATGTTGTCCTGTCCGGTGATCGGTGCGCCTGATACACAGGCGCCCCTCTTCAGCTTCACACCCTCCCCTTAGCCCGGCAGTTACGGGTACAAAATTTGTTCAAAATTTTAAACTCGCTGATATAATGTGATCCAAATCACACTTATTATGACGTGAGAGCGTTTCCTGACGCGCTCTTTGCCGTCAGTGATGTCCGGTTAATGTCAGGGATATCGCTGATTCAAAGGGGTTTTTTCTCAATGGCTACGTTAACAACCAGCTTACTGGTGATGCGCTGGGGTATTCTGAGCGCCGTTCTGATGTTTCTCGCCAGCTCAATGAAAATAAAACTGCGGCAAAAGAGTCATCCGGTTATGGCGTTGCTGTGCGGCGGCCTTGGCGTGGGAATGTCCTGCTGGTTTGTGACCGGCCTGCTGGGGATTACGCTGAGCATGGAGAACGTGCATAACTTTATGCAGATTAGCAAACAGGCTTTTATTGATGTGATGAGTCAGGCGCCGGCTGAGTGGCCAATACCCTGAACAGAGCGCATAAAAAACCCCGCGCCGCGGGGTTCTTTATATTGCTGTACGATCAAATTTTCTTCAACACGGCGGGAATACCGACTTCCGCAACCGAAACGCCCGGTCTCTTCGTACCGCGACGATCCTGAATCCACATATCACCCATCATCTGGTCCAGACCGCGGTCCAGACCGGTTACCAGCCCGGCACCCGGCGTGAAGGTCAGCTCACCGAAGTAGATCTCTTCCCCATGGATATACCAGTCAACGCGTACATAGTCGAAATCGCTGGCCAGCGTCTTACTCAGCGCCAGCGCCTTCTGCAGCTGCGGTAAAATGGGCTCAACATCCAGGCCGGTATCGCGGATCTTGTGATACGCCTCATTCAGATTATTGACGTAAAAGTTCATCGACAACAGCGGGTTGCAGCGGTTGTAGATCACCTGCAGCACATATTCAAAATTGCCATCGCGCTTGTTGAACATGTGAAATTTGTAGTCAATCGGCGCACTTTTGCCATCACCGATATACTGCTCTACCAGAATCCGCGGCTTAATGTAGCGATAGTGAATTTCACGCGCTTCATTAGCGAAATCCGTTTTCAGCCAGCGATGACAGTCGCTGATGATCTGCTGCTTCTTCAGCGCATCCGGCTCTTCCAGCAGGATTTCAACCATGTTAGAGCCATGGTTAGGCTTGATCACAGTATTCTTCCACTGCGACAGCGTATGGAGCGAATGCGGATCGCTGGTTTCATAGACCAGCGGGATCAGATACTCACTGCCTACCTTCTCAGCAATGTATTCACGTACTGAATACTTGTCCGACAGGCGACCATAGATTTGATAGTCGCCATACACAAATTTGCGATACAGCACCTTCTCGTTAAACACCTTGGGCTCGCGCAGATTAGGCAGCTTACGGAATTTACGGAAGTAGTAGATGCGATCCTGCGTAGCCCAGGGCATCTTCTTGATAAAATACTGAACGCTTCTTCTGAGTTCTTCTTTCAACCTGAGCATATCTGACCTCATTTGTAGGTTTTGTAGTTGAGTGAGGAAACCTGAATTTTTTGAATGACGCCGTTTTTAAAGAAGTAATTCATTACGGTAAGGGAGAGCAGTTCAGTGATGAAGACGCTCCAGGCGGCACCCATAATGCCGTAGCCCTGAATCAGCCACCATGAGAGTGGCAGGCTGATGACCATCAGGCAGAGGATCTTCTTCAGCAGATAGTTAAACCCGCCCTCTTTGACCATGTAGCGGTAAGCTACGGTCCCCATTGCCGAAAAGCAGGTTGCTAACGACAGTAACGTAACGAGACTTCCCGATTGTGTGTACTCGTGACCATATAACGCGATGATGATCTTCTCGCCAAACATGGCGATCACCGCCAATAACAGCAATGAAACTCCCATGACATAGCCGTTCAGCCGCGCGGTGAGTTTGATTGCGGCTGCTCCACGCTCACGGAAAATTTCCGAAAAGCAGGAAGTGATGATGGCAACCGGGATAAAAATCCACGAAGCCGAAATAGTATTGGCCGCAGCGAACAGACCCAGATCGCGGGCTGAGGCGATACCGGCCAGGAACATCTGTGCCGCTTTCACCTGCACGGAGATAAAAATACTGGAGATAGCCAGCGGCAAACCGGCATACATCAGGTAGCGCAGATAGGTGGTGCGTTTCTGTTGCGGCGGCGCAATATCCTGATGCTCACGGTAAAAATTGATGCGCTTGATGAGATAAGGCACCAGCGTGACCGCCACGATGGACACGGTCAGCCACAGCGGATTGAGATGCAGCCATGCGATGGTAAAGCTCAGGGCGAAGCCAAGCAGGAGTCCCACTGAGTTAGCCAGCGTATTGAGCCGCGAAGCGAGCCGTGCGTTGTTGTAGACGCTAAAAGTGTCCTGCGTTACAAACACTGAGGAGATAAATGAGGCCAGCGCAAAAGCGAGAAAATTCTCCTGCATGTTGTACCAGACCCAAATCAAGACCGGGATGGAGGTCAGCAACAGCAATGCGAGACGCATGGTACGCGCCACGGCCATCAGACGCAGACCTTTAGGCGCACTTTTGCTGATGCGCTTGAACAGGATGGTTTCGGTACCGAAAATCGCCACGGTCTGCACCATGGAGAATAGCGAAGCTGAAAATGCCATCTGGCCAAATATGGTCGGGCCAAACGATTTTGCCACATAGGAGGTGACAAAGATGACGCCGAACACCGAGACGACTTTTTCAGACATCATCCAGACGGCATTAGACATTACGCTCAATTTCATTGACTGGTCCTTAGTATTACTTACAGCAACTGCCTTGCGGTAAAACGTCCTTGAAATGAATTAACAAGCGCTCAGTGGGCCTGACAAAAATTAATAACTTCAAACCAGGCTGGTCCGAAAAATGAGACTCGCGTCAGGATTTAGAAGAGAAATTCAGGAAAATTCTGATTAAATCTGGTGCGAATTTCAGCGGATGTAAACGATTTCAACCCGAATTCGAGACAAAAGTTTACTGGCACGCCCTCTCTTTTTTGCAAGAAAGCTGTACCGAATATCCAATGTTTGTCGTATTTTTCTGCATTTGGGATGGAATGAATCTATATCAAAAAGCCAATGCCAGGAAGATGTTCATTGGCATTCATAATAAAATAAGATTTATCCCATGATGATATTTATTCTAAATATCTTAATTTATCCCTCGCAATTCAAATCGCGCACTTTAATACTGCATTAATACCGTTTTTGCAGTGCCAGATATTAATACAGTAATTCTCATCCACTAATTGATAAGAAAGGTAAGAGCATTTATGAGAAAGTCACGATATAGCGAAGAGCAAATCACAAATGCCATTAAAGCTTCTGAAACAGGAGTAAAAGTCAGGGAGATTTGTGAAGAGCTCGGCATTTCAGAGGCTACCTTCTACAGCTGGAAAAAGAAATTTTCAGGTCTTTCTTCTGAAGAAGGAAGAAAAATCAAAGAGTTAGAGGACAAACTACAGAATCTTACCCGTGAGCTGCAAACGTTGAGTTCAGACAAAGAGATGCTGCAGAGCGTGCTTAAAAACTTCTTTACCACCAATGAAAAGCGTCAGGCAGTCAACTTTTTGCAGACGACCTTTGATATTGGAACCCGCCGCAGCTGTCGTTTGCTCGACATTAGCCGCAGTGTTTACCACTACCCGTCAGGATCGGAAAATCGCTAATAGATGCAAGGCCGCTGTTATTTGACTAAATGCTGAGATTTGTTCTTACCAGAAGAGATGAAGATCATTTAATTCGGCGTTCACAATATAACAATTCGCACCATTTTTTCCTGATGGTTACTATCAGGGAAATGCTTCTTTTTTTGCGGTAAAATTGATTCACACCAGCAAAAGTCTTGTAGTATAAGCCAGTTAGACGTTGCCCAATCTCATTGCGGTGAGATTGGCGCTTCGTTTATTACATTAACAATGCTGTTAATGACGCTAAATCGCACCGATGTTTAATTAGCCTGGCTAAAGATCCTTCCCTGCCGTACCACTTTTGCACTCTCATTTATCCTGGTCCTGACGGCTGCGCTTAAAAATCAGTGCAGCGCCGGTAATAATCAATTTATGATTTAATATCTCCAGGAGTTTTCCCGCGAAAAAACGTAATGAGCTTTAAACTATACGGTGTAAAAAGCGCTATCACTGGTAAATAACATTCGGTTATTTGTCGTCAGTTTTAATATTTTTCTGTGGAATGTGACCGGGATCATTCTTAACCAAAGTGCCCCTGCTTGAGAGCTGGATGGTTTTACTTCCGGATAAACAGGACCATTCTCTGATTAAAACCAGGGGCAGAAGAGCAGTTTTAGTCATTTTTTATGCTCGTTTCGTCTCATTGATATGCAATTACTCCCCCGTTCCGTATAAAAAACAGACGCCATGATGCATCTGTCACCAGGGTGAGCACGCCATAGCAGCAGAGCGTTATGTCAAAAGGTGATTAAAACACAGCCTGTCTGCCCGCTCAGGAGCATATAGCGGCGAATACGCAGGCGAAAAGGCGGATAAGTCAGGCAAAAGCGAGTGGGCTAAATTCTTAAAAACGCCGGTATAACGCTGCACATTAACGCGGGCCGTTACGTCACCGGCAGTGGCATGAGGATAAAGCGGAATACGCAAACAGGCAGGCGAGCGGCGTCAGCGAAAGCCGGTAACAGCATACTGATAAACGGGACACATCTGGCACAGCGTTAGGTGTATAAAAGAGACAACCGCTGACAGGTGATCCCGCAGAGATAACAAACCAGGCTGACCCGAAGGTGCCGGGATAAACGGTCAGCGTTGTTAAGCTACAAAGACTTTCAGGCCGGGTAACCTCATCGCGCGCCAGAATCGCAGCAGGCCATCAAAAAAAAAGCCTCGCAGGCGAGGCTTTTTTAACGCAACAGGGGATCAGAACGGGATATCGTCGTCGAAATCCATTGGCGGTTCGTTGTTCGCCGGTGCGCTCTGCTGCTGTGGACGCTGCTGCGCGCCACCGCTGAACTGATTGCCGCCCTGAGACTGCTGCTGCTGCGGCTGCTGTGGCTGACCCCAGCCGTTGTTATTTCCGCCGCTGCTCTGGCCGCCCATCGGTGCGCCACCTGCATTGGCACCGCCCTGCTGGCGTCCACCCAGCATCTGCATGGTGCCGCCTACGTTGACAACAACCTCAGTGGTATATTTTTCCTGGCCGCTCTGATCCTGCCACTTACGTGTACGCAGCTGACCTTCAATATAGACCTGTGAGCCTTTACGCAGATATTCACCGGCCACTTCAGCCAGTTTGCCAAACAGCACAACGCGGTGCCATTCGGTGTTCTCTTTGTTTTCACCGGTCTGCTTGTCACGCCAGCTTTCAGACGTGGCCAGCGTGAAGTTGGCTACAGCGCCACCGTTTGGCATGAAACGCACTTCCGGATCCTGACCCAGATTCCCGACAAGAATCACTTTGTTTACGCCACGACTGGCCATGTTGCTCTCTCCCGATGAGTTGATGCTATAAGTCTAAACGACAAAGTTTAACACGTCCTGATCTATGATGGATACTTTGGAGCGTGCTTCCAGTTTTGCGTCTCTAGTGTACCAAAGGATAAAACTACTGGATATTTATTCAGGTTATTTTTTGTGCCATAATGATGCGTTTCTATCCGTTATGCTTTGCTGGCATAGCGGGTGTAGTTCAATCCGGGAAAGGTGAATGGATAAGATCGAAGTCCGCGGTGCTCGCACCCACAATCTGAAAAATATTAACCTGATCATTCCACGCGATAAGCTGATCGTTGTCACCGGTCTCTCAGGTTCCGGGAAGTCATCGCTGGCGTTTGATACGCTGTATGCTGAAGGTCAGCGGCGCTATGTAGAGTCCCTCTCTGCTTACGCGCGCCAGTTTCTCTCGCTGATGGAGAAGCCGGATGTCGATCACATCGAAGGCCTGTCGCCCGCCATTTCCATTGAGCAGAAATCGACTTCGCATAACCCGCGTTCGACAGTGGGTACCATTACTGAAATCCACGACTACCTGCGCCTGCTGTTTGCCCGTGTGGGAGAACCGCGCTGTCCCGATCACGACGTCGCCCTTGCGGCGCAGACCGTAAGCCAGATGGTGGATCAGGTGCTGGCGCAGGAAGAGGGTCGCCGCCTGATGCTGCTGGCGCCGGTGGTGAAAGATCGCAAAGGTGAGCACACCAAAACGCTGGAAAATCTGGCGGCGCAGGGTTACATCCGCGCGCGCATCGATGGCGAAGTGTGCGATCTCTCCGATCCGCCGAAGCTTGAGCTGCAGAAAAAGCACACTATTGAAGTGGTCATCGATCGCTTCCGCGTGCGCGACGATCTTGCCACGCGTCTGGCGGAGTCGTTTGAAACCACGCTTGAACTCAGCGGCGGCACCGCAATTGTGGCAGACATGGACGAGCCAGACAGCGAAGAGATGCTTTTCTCCGCTAATTTCGCCTGCCCGATCTGCGGTTACAGCATGCGAGAGCTGGAGCCACGCCTGTTTTCATTTAACAACCCGGCCGGCGCCTGTCCGACCTGTGATGGCCTCGGCGTGCAGCAGTACTTCGACTCCGATCGCGTGGTGCAGAATCCTGAGCTGTCGCTGGCGGGTGGCGCGATTCGCGGCTGGGATCGCCGCAACTTCTACTATTTTCAGATGCTACGCTCGCTCGCTGAGCACCTCGACTTTGACGTAGAGGCGCCGTTCAGCAGCCTGAGCGATAAAGCGCGTCAGGTGATCCTGTATGGCTCGGGCAAAGAGAATATTGAATTCAAATATATCAACGATCGCGGCGATACTTCCGTGCGGCGTCACCCGTTTGAAGGGGTGCTGCACAATATGGAGCGCCGTTATAAAGAGACGGAGTCCAATGCGGTACGCGAAGAGCTGGCGAAGTTTATCAGCAATCGCGCCTGCACCAGCTGTCACGGTACGCGCCTGCGCCGTGAAGCGCGCCACGTATTTGTTGAAGATACCAACCTGCCCACCATCTCTGAAATGAGTATTGGTCATGCGATGGAGTTCTTCACCAACCTTAAACTGAGCGGACAGCGCGCAAAAATTGCTGAGAAAGTCCTGAAAGAGATCGGCGATCGGCTGAGCTTCCTGGTCAACGTCGGCCTGAACTATCTCTCCATGTCGCGTTCGGCAGAAACCCTCTCCGGCGGCGAAGCGCAGCGTATTCGTCTGGCCAGCCAGATTGGCGCCGGCCTGGTTGGCGTGATGTACGTTCTCGATGAGCCCTCTATCGGGTTACACCAGCGCGATAACGAACGTCTGCTCTCGACCCTGATCCACCTGCGCGATCTCGGCAATACCGTGATTGTGGTTGAGCATGATGAAGACGCTATCAGAGCGGCAGACCATATCATTGATATCGGTCCGGGCGCGGGCGTACACGGCGGCCAGATAGTGGCGGAAGGTGATGTACACGCCATTATGGCGAATGAAGATTCGCTGACCGGGCAGTTCCTGAGCGGCAAGCGCGAAATCGCGGTGCCGGCCGAGCGGGTGAAAGGCGATCCGGCTAAAGTGCTGAAACTCACCGGCGCGCGCGGCAATAACCTCAAGGATGTGACCCTGACGCTGCCGGTTGGCCTGTTTACCTGTATTACCGGCGTCTCCGGCTCCGGGAAATCAACGCTTATTAACGATACGCTGTTCCCGATTGCGCAGCAGCAGCTTAACGGTGCAACCAGCGGTGAAGCGGCACCGTATCGTGAGATCGCGGGGCTCGAGCACTTCGATAAAGTGATCGACATCGATCAGAGCCCGATCGGGCGTACGCCACGATCTAACCCGGCCACCTATACCGGCATTTTTACGCCGGTGCGTGAACTCTTTGCCGGTGTGCCGGAGTCGCGCTCGCGCGGCTATAATCCGGGCCGCTTCAGCTTCAACGTGCGCGGCGGACGCTGTGAAGCGTGTCAGGGTGATGGCGTGATCAAGGTGGAAATGCACTTCCTGCCCGACATCTATGTGCCGTGCGATCAGTGTAAAGGCAAGCGCTACAACCGTGAAACGCTGGAGATCAAGTACAAAGGCAAAAGCATTCACGAAGTGCTGGAGATGACGATTGAAGAAGCGCGCGACTTCTTTGAAGCGGTCCCGGCGCTGGCACGCAAGCTGCAGACGCTGATGGATGTCGGCCTCTCCTATATCCGTCTTGGCCAGTCCGCTACCACGCTCTCCGGTGGTGAGGCGCAGCGCGTCAAGCTGGCGCGTGAGCTGTCGAAGCGCGGTACCGGGCAGACGCTCTATATTCTGGATGAGCCGACCACCGGCCTGCACTTTGCCGACATTGCACAGCTGTTGGAAGTACTGCATCAGCTGCGTAATCAGGGCAATACCATCGTGGTGATTGAGCACAATCTGGATGTGATTAAAACCGCAGACTGGATCGTGGATCTGGGACCCGAAGGCGGCAGCGGCGGCGGTGAGATCCTGGTCGCCGGTACGCCGGAGACCGTGGCAGAGTGTGAAAAGTCACATACCGCACGCTTCCTGAAACCGATGCTGAAGAAGTAAGGCTTTTCGGTTCATAAGCTTTGTCGTTATCAGGCCGCCCTCCGGGGCGGCTTTTTATTTTTCAGCTGTTCAGCGCTGCCTGATTGCGCAGCAAAATGCAGAAACAGGCAAGAATCAGGCATCTTCAGGCATAGCCCCATCCAGGCTGGCTGACTACGCTTATAGCGGTCTGCTTTTAACGCTGCCTCAGCGTTCCGGCCTTTCGAACCCCGTAAGGCGTTTGCATACCCTACTCACGACACATCCGACTGGAGACACCATGAATATTACCCATGCCTGGGCCGCACAGGACGCCAAATCAAAGCTCGCCCCGTTCGACTACAAACCGCGCGAACTGCGTGACCATGATGTGGAAATTGAAGTGCTCTATTGCGGCGTCTGCCACTCCGATCTGCACCAGGCGCGCAACGAATGGAACAACACGATTTTTCCGGTCGTACCGGGCCATGAAATTGTCGGCCGCGTAACCGCCGTGGGCGCGCACAGCCATAAATATCAGCCCGGCGACCTCGTCGGCGTTGGCTGTATGGTTGACTCCTGCCGCAGCTGTCCGAGCTGTCAGGAAGGACTGGAGCAGTATTGCGAAGAGGGCATGACAGGCACCTACAACGGCCAGGATCGCGAAACCGGCGCGGTCACCTACGGTGGCTACTCCACCAGCATGGTGGTCAACGAAGATTTTGTGCTGCGCGTGCCGGAAAATCTCGACCTGGCAGGCGTTGCGCCGCTGCTGTGTGCGGGGATCACCACCTACTCGCCGCTGCGCCACTGGAATGTCGGCCCGGGTAAAAAAGTTGGCATCGTTGGCCTTGGCGGTCTGGGCCATATGGGCGTGAAAATTGCCCATGCGATGGGCGCGCAGGTTGTGCTGTTTACGACATCGCCATCAAAAGTCGAAGATGGCAAACGTCTTGGCGCTGATGAAGTGGTGATTTCTAAAGATGCCGATCAGATGGCGGCCCATGCGAATAGCTTCGATTTTATTCTGAACACGGTAGCCGCGCAGCACGATCTTAACCCGTTTATTACCCTGCTGAAGCGCGATGGTAATATGACGCTGGTAGGTGTGCCCGAGCACGATCATCCGGCACCTCAGGTGGTTAACCTGATTTTCAAGCGCCGCAGTGTCTCTGGCTCGCTGATCGGCGGCATCGCTGAAACGCAGGAGATGCTCGATTTCTGTGGCGAGCACGGCATCACCTCAGACATTGAACTGATTGCCATGGATCAGATCAATGAGGCGTATGAGCGCATGCTGAAAAGCGATGTGAAATATCGCTTTGTCATCGACATCAACACCCTGCGCGACACGTCTGCGGCGTAACGGCTCAGACGTTGTGCTGGCCGGCGCCCGCCGCGTGCGTGGCGTCGGCCTGCTGATAGGAGGCGTCAACCAGATAGTAAATCTGCGAATCCTTCAGCGAGCCATCCAGCCACAGCGTGCTCCAGCAGGATTTATTCAGATATTCGCTGGGAAAGACGTCGCTGTGCTCTTCACGCAACAGCTCGGCCAGCGCGGGAGAGGTTTTCAGCGTCACCGCCGGCCGTCCCGCTTTTTCATAGAGCATGGCAAACAGCACGCCGTGACTCTTGATCTGTGTCGCATCCCACGCCTCTTTAATGTCCTGCTCTGCGGCGGGTTTACTCATGCAGTAGGTCAATAGCTCAGAAATCGTCATCGGTTACTCCCCTTGTAAAGTCGCGACGATGCGTCTGGCACCGCCCTGTATGCGATGTTCACCCAGCCAGATCCCCTGCCAGGTTCCCAGCATCAGCTGCCCGTGACTCACCGGCAGCAGCAGTGAAACGCCCAGCAGCGATGACTTAATATGGGCAGGCATATCATCGGCCCCTTCATAATCGTGCTGCCAGTCTGCGTTTTCAGGCACCTGCCGTAAAAAGTGCTGTTCCATATCACTGCGCACGGTGGGATCGCAGTTTTCATTCAGCGTCAGCGACGCAGAAGTATGCTGTAACAGCAGATGCAGCTGGCCAATGCGCATGCCGGCAAGGCCGTTAAGCTGGCTTAAGACCTCATCGGTAATGAGGTGAAACCCGCGCGCTTTTGCGCTCAGGGTAAGGGTTTGTTGCTGCCACATATCAACGTCCTAAAAAAACAGGTCTCTTAAGTGTGCAGCATGTTGGCGAAAGGTAAACCCTGCCACTGTAAAAAGCATGAGCGTGGCCTGGCGCGCGCAAAAAAAAACCATCCGCATTAAACGGATGGTTCGTGGTGTTGCGTCCGGCGGTTACATAACGGCAGCAAACGCCTCTGCAACGCGTTTAACGTTACTGTGATTCAGGCCAGCAACGCACATACGCCCGCTGGCGATGAGATAGATCCCGAACTCATCACGCAGCCGATCAACCTGCTGTGCGCTGAGGCCGGTATAGCTGAACATACCGCGCTGTTTCAGCAGGTAGTCGACATTTTTGCCCGGCAGAATCGCCTGCAGTTCGCTGACCAGTGCCTGGCGCATCTCCGCAATACGCAGGCGCATTGCGTCAACCTCGGCCAGCCACATGTTCAGTAGTGCGGCATCATTCAGCACGCAGGAGACCACCTGGGCACCAAAATTTGGCGGGCTGGAGTAGTTGCGGCGTACGGTTGCTTTCAGCTGGCCCAGCACCCGCCCCGCTTCTTCGGCGCTGTCGCAGACCACAGAAAGCCCGCCCACGCGCTCGCCATAGAGCGAGAAGATCTTAGAAAATGAGTTGCTCACCAGCGCCGGCAGACCCGCTGCGGCAATAGCGCAAATGGCGTAAGCATCCTCTTCCATTCCTGCGCCAAAGCCCTGATAGGCGATATCGAGGAACGGGATCAGCTGCTGCGCTTTCAGCACGGCGGTGGTCTCATCCCACTGGGCATCAGTGAGATCGGCACCGGTCGGGTTGTGACAGCAGGGATGCAGCAGCACAATGGTGTGCTTCGGCAGCGATTTCAGGCAGCTGATAAACGCGTCAAACTTAACGCCGTTGGTCTCAGCGTCATACCAGGGATAACTATTTACCGCGAAACCCGCGCCGTTAAAAATCGCTACGTGATTTTCCCAGGTCGGGTCGCTGACCCAGACCTCAGAGTGCGGAAAATAGCGCTTGAGGAAATCAGCCCCTACTTTCAGCGCACCGGATCCCCCCAGCGTCTGAATAGAGGCGATGCGTCCCGCCTTCAGCACCGGGTGGTCGTGACCAAACAGCAGCGGCGCAATCGCGTTGCGATAAGGACCTAAACCTTCCATCGGCAAATAAAGTGATGCCTGATGCGGCTGCGCCTGCAGACGCTCTTCTGCTGCCGCAACGGCCTGCAGCTGCGGAACAATTCCCGCTTCGTTGTAGAACAGGCCGATACTGAGATTCACCTTATGCGCGCGCGGATCTTGTTTATAGGTTTCCATCAGCGACAGAATCGGATCGCCGGCGTAGGCATCAACGTTTTGAAACACGGTGCAGATCTCCATAAAAATGCGTTAGTAAGCGTAAGACGGCGCTTTTATACCTGATAGCGGCCGGGACGATGGTTCATTGCAATGATAAGGTTAAGGATCGCCGCGCCCGCAACAGAGGCCAGCAGCATTGGTGGCGGTACAACAAACAGCGAGGCGCCGACCACGCAGGTATCGACCATCATCTGTAGCTTCCCGGCACGCAACCCGGTGCGATCCTGTAACCAGAGCGCCAGAATATTGATCCCGCCCAGGCTGGCTTTGTGGCGAAACAACACTATAAACCCGATCCCCATGACCACGTTACCGAACAGTGTCGCATAAAAAGGATTTAATGCCGAAAAGTGGACAAACAGCGGATGCAGCTGGGTAAACAGGGAGACCAGCGCGACGGCGCCAAAGGTTTTGCAGGTAAATTCCCACCCCATACGGCGTATAGCCAGCCAGTAAAACGGCAGATTGATGACAAAAAAGGCGGCACCGAAAGAGGATGACGAAAGGTAGCTGATTAAGAAGGCGATACCGGCTGTTCCGCCGGTCAGCGCGCCCGCCTGTTTCAGCAGCATAACGCCGAATGAGACCATCAGCGTTCCCAGCACGATAGCCAGCGCATCTTCAATACGGGAATGAGGAGCCGCCACTGGCTGAGCGATATTGTCCATCGGGAGATCTCTGTGCAAATAAAAGCGATACATTTGCAAAAAACGCACCACTCCGGCATTGCTGCTGCTCAGCCGGAGGGTGCCAGCGATTATCCCATTGATATCTAAGGCGCTTTATTGCGTGTTTTTATGCATCAGTCAAAATAAAACCGTTGATTCATGCACAAATTCGGTATTTTTCGCGAGAAGTAAGCATAAAAAAGCAATCTGATGCACTTTTATGGCGCATTATGCACCTTTATGGCGCACTTTGTGCGCAGGCTTCATCATCAGGCCATTCTCTTTCAGCCGGTTGAGCACCACCGCCGTTTTAACGTGCGACACGCTCTGATGACCCGCCACCAGCTGGCTGATCAGCGCACTCAGCGAGGCGAGATCGGCCACTGCCACTTTCAGCAGATAGTCAGCGTCTCCGGTGGTTTTAAACGCGTCAACAATGGCAGGTTCTGCTTCAACCATCTGCAAAAAATTATCTTCATAATCGGGCGTATGGTTTTTCAGCCGCACTTCAATCAGCCCCACCATGCCGAGGCCTACCGCATCGGGCGACAGCCGGGCGTGATAGCCGAGAATTAAATTCGCCTGTTCAAGATTAATACGGCGGCGTGAGCACTGTGATGCGGACAGACCCACCAGATCGCTCAGCTCCTGATTGGTGAGGCGGCCATTAGATTGTAATAGCGTCAATATCTTAAGATCGTAATCGTCTACCTGCGTCATTCTGATCCCACAGCGTTATCCCGTTCGCTTTGGCACAGATAACCTGATAGCAGGCAAGCTTGTCCAACACTATTTTCTGATGACGTGAGATGCATGCACAAAACGTGCATGCACAGGCAGGTAAAGGCTTATTCGTCGTCGTATTGCGGGCCGGCGTAGTTGTCAAAACGCGACCACTGGCCGTTGAAAGTAAGACGCACGGTGCCGATTGGCCCGTTACGCTGTTTACCGATGATGATCTCAGCAATGCCTTTCAGATCGCTGTTCTCGTGATACACCTCATCGCGGTAAATAAACATGATCAGGTCAGCATCCTGCTCGATCGAGCCGGACTCACGCAGATCGGAGTTAACCGGACGTTTATCTGCGCGCTGCTCCAGTGAACGGTTTAGCTGCGACAGCGCCACGACCGGCACATTCAACTCTTTAGCCAGAGCTTTCAGGGAGCGCGAAATTTCTGCGATCTCCAGCGTACGGTTCTCGGAGTGCGACGGTACGCGCATCAGCTGCAGGTAATCGATCATGATCATGCTCAGACCGCCATTCTCGCGGAACACGCGGCGGGCACGCGAGCGAACTTCGGTTGGCGTCAGGCCGGAAGAGTCATCAATAAAGATGTTTTTCTTCTCCAGCAGAATACCCATTGTGGCGGAGATGCGCGCCCAGTCCTCATCTTCCAGCTGACCGGTACGAATACGCGTCTGATCCACGCGCGACAGTGACGCCAGCATACGCATCATCAGCTGCTCGCTGGGCATCTCCAGACTGAAGATCAGCACCGGCTTCTCATTCAGCATCGCCGCATTTTCGCACAGGTTCATGGCGAACGTGGTTTTACCCATGGAAGGACGCGCGGCCACGATAATCAGATCGGACCCCTGCAGACCGGCCGTTTTTTTGTTCAGATCCTGATAGCCGGTATCTACGCCGGTTACGCCGTCATGCGGCGTGGAGACCAGCGCTTCTATCCGGGAAACGGTGGCTTCAAGGATCTGCTCAATGTTCTGCGGGCCATCATCTTTATTCGCGCGCTGCTCGGCAATTTTAAAGACGTTGGATTCGGCAAAGTCGAGCAGGTCTTCACTGCTCCGGCCCTGCGGATCGTAACCGGCATCGGCAATCTGATTGGCCACCGCGATCATCTCACGCACCACTGCACGTTCACGCACGATATCTGCATAAGCGCTAATGTTCGCCGCGCTTGGCGTATTTTTTGCTAATTCGGCCAGATAGGCAAAGCCGCCCGCCATCTCCAGCTCGCCGCGCGTTTCCAGCGACTCTGACAGGGTAATCAGGTCAATAGGCTGGCCCAGCTCCAGCAGCCGCTGCATCTCAGCGAAAATCATGCGGTGCGAGCGGTTAAAAAAATCGTCTGCAACAACGCGCTCAGAGACGTTGTCCCAGCGCTCGTTGTCCAGCATCAACCCACCCAGCACCGACTGCTCCGCTTCTATGGAGTGCGGCGGCATTTTTACGCCTTCCAGCTGCCGATCGCGGGGTTCGTTCGATTTGTTGGTGGGTTTATTTCCTGCCATAGTGAATGCATTACCGATCGTGAAAGGGACGCGCAAGTATACCGCCCCCGGATGAACATTCACAGGAGTCAGCATGGCAAAGCGTATTCAGTTCAGTCAGCACGGTGGCCCGGAGGTTTTGCAGTGGGTTGATTTTGATCCTGCCGATCCGGCTGAGCATGAGGTGCAGGTGGAAAACCGGGCGATAGGCATTAACTATATCGACACCTATGTGCGCAGCGGGCTCTATCCGGTTTCAGATTTTCCTTCCGGACTCGGCACCGAAGCGGCTGGCGTGGTGAGCAAAGTGGGCGCGGCGGTTACGCGTTTTCAGCCTGGCGATCGGGTGGTTTACTGTCAGGCCGTCCTGGGCGCTTACAGCGAAATACACAACGTTGCGGAGGAGCGGCTGGCGCTGCTGCCGGAAAGTATCTCTTTTGAAACGGCGGCCGCCTCATTTCTCAAAGGGCTGACGGTCCAGTATCTGCTGCGTCAGACCTGGAAAGTGAAAGCAGATGAAACGTTTCTGTTTCATGCTGCCGCAGGCGGCGTGGGCCTGATTGCCTGTCAGTGGGCCAAAGCGCTGGGCGCACATCTTATCGGCACGGTGGGTTCCGCAGAGAAAGCGCAGACGGCTAAAGCGGCCGGCGCATGGGCCACCATTAACTATCGCGAAGAGGATATTGCGCAGCGTGTCAGCGAACTGACGCAGGGAAGAAAGGTGGCCGTGGTGTATGACTCTGTCGGTAAAGATACCTGGGAAGCATCGCTGGATTCGTTGCAGCGCCACGGGCTGCTGGTGAGCTTTGGCAACGCTTCCGGCCCGGTAACCGGCGTGGATTTGGGTATTCTCAACAAAAAAGGCTCTCTGTTTGTTACCCGCCCGTCGCTGTTTGGCTATATCACAAACCGTGAGGAGCTGGAGCAGGCAAGCAGTGAACTCTTTTCGCTGATAGCCAGTCGCGCCATTCAGGTGAACGTACCGGAACAGCAGAAATTCCCGCTGCGTGATGCCGTGCGCGCGCATCAGAGTCTGGAGAGTCGTGCGACGCAGGGCTCCAGCCTGCTATTACCCTGATTCAGCCAAAAAAAGAGGGCTTCCTGAAGGAAGCCCCTGATTCTTTTTTTTCGTTCGCGCTGGTGTAGGGACAGCGGTACTGAATCTGTATTCGTATAGTGGCAGAAAATATAAGTAAAAAATATGTTTAATGCTTATCTGATGCCAGCAGCATTCAGCGCTGTGATCTGAGCCGCATTTATTACCAGCCGCGTCGCTCCATTCGGCTGATTTTTCTTTTAAGCCGGTTCAGTCGGGCGTTGCCACCTGGCGTCGTAAAGTGGCGCCAAAGCCAGACAGCGACCACGGCCAGCAGCAGCCAGGGTAACAGTTTTATGACAAACGCAAACAGGCCGGTTAAAAACATCAGCGCGGTGGCAACGGCTAAAGCCGCAATCACCCCCAGCAGAGAAACGCCGGTCAGCAGCAGCATTAAAAAAAATCCGAGCACAAATACCATTTCCACGTTTAGCCTCCTCTGTCAGAACTCTCCTGACAGATACAATTTTCGTGCCAGAATAGACATTTTATAACCAATTGATTAAATTGGCTTTATTCAGAGTGCTTCAGTAAACGTGGTGAAAAAAACCAGATTTCAGGCAAAATAAAACCGCACCATCTCTGCTGCGGTTTTCAGAGAACGCGGATTACGCTTCCTGCGGGGTGCGATCGGCCACCAGCGCCAGCGCGGCTTCCAGCACGCGCACATCCGCGCCCGGTTTATGCGCATTTTCGCTCAGATAACGTCGCCACTGGCGCGCGCCGGGGATCCCCTGGAACAGGCCCAGCATATGCCGGGTAACGTGTCCCAGATAGGTACCCTGCGCAAGTTCCGCTTCAATATAGGGATACATTGAACGCACCACCGCCACCAGATCCACTGCCGGCGCTGTGCGGTCAAACAGCGTGCGATCGACCTGTGCCAGTATAGAGGGATTTTGATACGCTTCGCGGCCCATCATTACGCCATCTACATGCATCAGGTGCGACTTTGCCTCCTCCAGCGTTTTCACACCGCCGTTGATGGCGATGGTCAGCGCCGGAAAATCGCGCTTTAACTGATAAACGCGCGGGTAGTCCAGCGGCGGGATCTCCCGGTTCTCTTTCGGGCTCAGCCCTGAGAGCCAGGCTTTGCGTGCGTGAATGATAAAGGTGTCGCAGCCGCCCCGCTCTGCCACGGTGCCGGTAAAGTCGCACAGAAAAGCGTAGCTCTCCTGCTCGTCGATACCGATGCGGGTTTTTACCGTGACCGGAATAGAGACCACATCGCGCATCGCTTTAATACAGTCGGCCACCAGGTTCGCATCCGCCATCAGGCAGGCACCAAAGCGACCGTTCTGTACGCGGTCGGAAGGACAGCCCACGTTCAGGTTGATCTGATCGTAACCGCGCGCTTCAGCCAGTCTGGCGCACTGCGCCAGCGCCGCCGGATCGCTGCCGCCCAGCTGCAGAGCAACCGGGTGCTCCTCTTCGCTGTAGGCAAGGTAATCCCCTTTGCCATGAATAATCGCGCCGGTCGTCACCATCTCGGTATAGAGCAGCGTATCGCCGGTAAGCTTGCGATGAAAATAGCGGCAGTGACGATCGGTCCAGTCGAGCATCGGCGCGATGGAAAAGCGTTGCGAAGAGAAGTTATCAGTCATGAAGCGCAGTAGATCCGGAGTTAAATGATGAGAAACTGCGCAATGATACCACAGCCGTCACGGACGACACAGCCGCCCGTGACAGACCCGTCAGAAGTTAAAGCCGAGCTGTACCATCGCACCCCAGGTACGATCTTTACCGGCGGAGCCCGCCAGATCCAGATGCACCGCATTGTTAAACGGCGACAGACCAAGACCGGCAGTAACCACGTTAACGTCGTTTGATTTCAGATCGGCCCGGTAGCCTGCGCGCAGGGCCAGCCAGTCGAGCACGCGATATTCCGCGCCTGCGCCCGCATACTGGCTGCTCTCCTGCGACTTAAAGCGTTTGGTTTCCGTGAGATCCACATCGCCGGTCAGGGTAACCGGTCCGCGCTCCCACGCGAGGCCGGTCGTTACCAGCGGACGAATTTGATAGGTATCGCGATAGCCATTAACAACTTTGGTATCCAGATCGCGTGAGATCAGGTTCTGGCCGGTCAGACCAAACGTCCAGTTTTCAGCAAACGGGGTGGCGAGACCGGCATCAACGTTAAAGCCGGTGTCTGAACTGCGATAGCGCCCGTTTTTAAGATCGTTTTTATCGTAGTTATAGACGCTGGCGCTGTAGTTATAGAGCCAGGTCTTCTGCAGCTTAGGCGTAACACCCAGCGAGACCGGGTGACCGGCAACCGTAAACTCATGCGCCATGGCAATACCATAATCGGTGACCAGCGCTGCCAGTCCGTTCGCGCTGGAGCGCAGGTTATCCTGATCGCCCGGCTGCGGAAACGCGCCGTTTGCCAGACTGTCCAGATAATCGATATCGCTCTGAACCACGTTGGCACGAATATGGGCGGTACCATACGCTTTGGTGATAAAGGCAAACGGCAGCGTCTCATTCGGAACCGTAACGGCCACTGCAACGCCTGCGGTCGCATCCGCTTTATTACCTTTAAGCCTGCGCAGCTGATCGGCCATATCGCCGGCTGCGGCACGCAGCTGCGGCACGGCATTGATGGCAGCAAACGGATCCGAGATGAGATTCTCGTTGATGTTATCAATTACGTCGCGATAGCGATCAACCGTATCGGTGATGTCATCAATACGATCGACCAGCTTGTCTTTATCCGTCACCTGTAATCCGGCAGAGGGAAAAATGATGCCGGCATTCTCTTCCGGCTGCGCACGCGTCATCAGCGCCGGGTTAGCCAGCACGGCAGAACTCCAGTGCGACGAAGCGACACCGGTTCCGCCCATCGCATCATTGCGCGCATCATACCAGGTTCCCGCGGCCAGCGCTGAAGAGGAAGCCAGCAGCGCGTTTAAACCAGCAAAATAAGCCACCCGGGCCAGCGTAAAGCGTGTTGTCGTCATGAGGCTGCTATCACCTTAAAAAATTATTGAGTGTCGCGTAGGCGAAATAATGGTGTTAACCGCTATTCTGAATGGCGGCTAACGCTTCATTGCTGTGAACTGAAAGGGATAAGCACTGCTGTTCGCAGAATTGGACACGAATGCGCCACTCTGCGCTTTTTTTAGCCACTCAGGCGAATTATTGCTCTTGTAAGGCCAGTGATAACTTTAGCCTGCCTGAACCATATCGGGAATCTGGTCACTTGCAAAGCAAAAATAGCGCGTAAAACACTCTTAAAATTGCCGGATATGTGTGATCGACAGCACGCTTAGGCCAGAGCAGGCAAAAACAGCATGGGCGGATGGAGTGTGATAAAATAACATCACCTGTAAGCCGGAGAACATTATGTCAACTCTTACCCCAGCGCAGCTGCTGACCCAGGTTGAGGCGCTCTGTCTCGATCGCGGCGTGCGTCTTACGCCGCAGCGTGCCGAAGTACTGCGCCTGATGGCTGAGCAGAAAGGTTCTGTCAGCGCCTACGATCTGCTGGATCAGCTGCGTATGAGTGAACCTCAGGCGAAGCCGCCCACGATTTACCGTGCCCTCGACTTTTTGCTGGAACAGGGATTTATCCACCGCGTGGAGTCCAACAACAGCTATGTGGTCTGTCATCACGTTAATGAGCCGGCCCACAGTTCTGTTATGCTGGTCTGCGACAGCTGTGCCGCCGTGAGTGAACAACAGGCACACGGCGTGGAAAAAATCATTGCGGGACTGGCTGACCAGGCGAACTTCAGCCTGCGCCATACGGTGATTGAAGCGCACGGCCTGTGCGAAAACTGCGCTGAAATTGCTGCCTGTACCCAGCACGCCAGCTGCGCGCACGATCATGAAGCCATGAGTAAAAAACGCGGTAAAAAGGGCTGAGTGCACGCCTGAAGGCCTGCGAGCGGGGGGTATGTTCTGAACCGGGGTAGCGCTAGTCGCGACGATCGTTGTGCCGGCTTTCCCATTCGTTCACTTCGCGCTCCGCTTCTGCTCTCGCATAGCCATAGCGCTCCTGAATTTTGCCAATCAGCTGGTCGCGCCTGCCTTCAATCACGCTCAGGTCATCATCAGTCAGCTTGCCCCACTGCTCTTTGCATTTTCCTTTGAACTGTTTCCAGCTGCCGCTCGCTTCATCTCTGTTCATTACGCGTCTCCACAGTTTGCTGAGCCAGACGGAACGCCACCACAGCGGTGGCTGAACCGCCGCCTGACCTGCGATCTGTCCTATTAAGGTTAACCGTCGCAGCACAATTCGCCAGTTTTATGCGCTGCCGGTTAACCCGATGACATTACACGCTGAACCAGCTGTCGCGCCGCCAGTGATAGCGCCATATCAGTCCCAGAGTAATGCCTCTTAACGCGAGGAATACGGTAATAGCCAGCCATAAGCCATGGTTCCCGAGCCACGGCAGCGTCAGCAGCGTCAGTGCATAGCCCAGCGCCGCCAGCAGCATGCTGTTGCGCATATCGCGGCCGCGTGTGGCCCCGATAAACATACCGTCCAGCAGATAGCACCAGACGCCAGCCAGCGGCAGGATCACCTGCCAGATAAGGTAGCGGTCGGCCGCTTCGCGCAGCGATTCAATAGAGGTCAGCAGCGCGATAATTGCCGGGCCGCAGACGGCGTAAATTACCGCAAACAGCAGCGCCACGATGCCCGCCTGCCGGCAGGCGGCATACCAGATCAGCCGCAGCCGGCTGCGATCGCCTGCGCCGGTGGCCTCACCGGAGCAGGCTTCCACCGCGTAGGCAAAGCCATCCAGCGCATAGGCGGTAAAGGTCAGAAACATCAGCAATACCGCATTGACCGCGACCACCTCAGGGCCGAGCCGCGCGCCCAGCAGCGTCAGCGAGGCAAAGCAGAGCTGCAGCAGCAGCGAACGCAGCATGATGTCGCGGTTAAGACGGAACAGGCGCGCGGTGTCGCCGCGCCAGCTGGCTTTGAGCAGTGAAAATGATATGCCGCGCAGCGCCAGCACACGTGCCACCATCCACAGCCCTGCCGCCAGCGTCACATAATCCGCGACGGCGGTGGCCGCGGCGGCACCCGCCACGCCCCAGTGCCACTGCAGAACAAACAGCAAATCAAGCAGGATATTCACAACGTTACCAGTGATGAGCAGCACCATTGGTGCGCGCGCATACTGTACGCCGAGCAGCCAGCCCAGGATCACCAGATTTGCCAGTGTGGCAGGCGCACTGAGCCAGCGGATAGCGATAAAGGTTTGTGCCTGCTGCTGCACCGCCTCGCTGCCACCCATCAGCGCGGCCGCCAGCTCGCTGACCGGGGTACGTAATGCAATGAACAGCACGCCTGCTGTCAGCGCAATCAGCATCGGCTGGATCAGCGCACGCGCCAGCGCAGGTGTATCCCGGGCGCCAAATGCCTGTGCCGTCAGACCGGTGGTGCTCATGCGCAGAAACAGCAGCAGCATAAATACAAAGCTGGTGGCGGTTGCGCCCACGGCCACGCCGCCGAGATAAACCGGACTGTCGAGGTGACCAATAATAGCCGTATCCACAATGCCCAGCAGCGGTACGCTGATGTTAGAGAGGATCATTGGCAGCGCCAGCCGCCAGAGCGTGCGGTCAGAAGAGGTAAACAGCGGCATCAGCCAGTCCTGTTAATGCGGGCAACGCGCCTCATGCAGCTGCACGGCGTCACGGTTGGAAGCAGAGGGGTAATATAGCAGACTGCGGTCTGTGCAGGCACAGACCGCAGCAGGGGGACTAACCAGGTATTACAGCCATTCACCGGTGCGGACAATACCCACCGCCAGACCTTCAACGGTCAGTGACTGCTGGCGCGTATCCACTTCGATAGGCTGAAAATCGCTGTTTTCTGGCAGCAGATGCACGATAGCACCCTGCTTTTTCCAGCGTTTTACGGTGACTTCATCATCGATGCGCGCTACCACGACCTGGCCGTTACGCACATCCTGGGTTTTATGTACGGCAAGCAGATCGCCATCCATAATCCCGATATCTTTCATCGACATTCCGCTGACGCGCAGCAGAAAATCAGCGCTCGGCTTAAACAGGTTAGCATCGACCTGATAATGGGTCTCGATGTGCTCCTGAGCCAGCAGCGGCTCGCCGGCAGCCACACGTCCGATTAACGGCAATCCGCCGCTTGTCTCTTCTTCCATCAGCAAGCGAATGCCGCGTGAGGCGCCAGAGACAATCTCAATGACCCCTTTACGCGCCAGCGCTTTCAGGTGCTCTTCAGCCGCATTGGGTGAGCGGAAGCCCAGCTGTGAAGCAATTTCAGCACGCGTTGGTGGCATGCCGGTTGAATTAATATGGTCGCGAATCAGGTCATAGACCTGCTGCTGCCTGCTGGTTAACGCTTTCATCCCGCCCCCTGGTTGTTTATACAGTCGCTGTGAGTATATACAGGTATTGGCGAAATGAAAACCGCAGCTGCGGCAAAAATCAGCGATATATCGGTACTTCAGGCCTTAATGCGCGTGCGGCCAGAGCAGCGAAATCCAGACAAACAGCGCAAGCAGAATGGTCAGCAGCACGGCGGCAGAGCCCATATCTTTGGCGCGCCCCGCCAGCGGGTGACGCTCCTGACCAATTCTGTCGACCACCGCTTCAATCGCGCTGTTCAGGATCTCTACCACCACCACCAGCATCACCGAGCCAATCAGCAGCACGCGCGTCACCGCGTCCACATCCAGCCAGCAGGCGATGACCACCGCGATCGCCGCCGCGATCGCCTCCTGACGAAAAGCCGCCTCATGTTGCCACGCTGCGCGTATACCCTGCCAGGAGTAGCCTGCGGCTTTGATAATGCGCAGCAGGCCGGTAACGTTATTTGCCATGGATAGGGAACCCTTGAGTAATTTTGGCGTCAATGAGTGCGCAGCGTACGATGGCACAGCCACAGATCTTCGCTGCACTTTCTGGTATGCTTGCCGCGCTTTGCTAACAAGAGGCTTCAAGTTGTCTATGTCAGGTTGGCGTAAACTCTATTACAAATTATTGAATTTACCACTCTCTATTTTGGTAAAAAGTAAGGTCATACCGACCGATCCGGTTTCGGAGCACGGTATCGATCCCACCCGTCCCGTGATGTATGTTTTGCCTTATGATTCAAAGGCGGACCTGCTTACATTGCGCAATCAGTGTCTGCGGCTTGATCTGCCCGATCCGCTGGCGCCGCTGGAGATTGACGGTACGCTGCTGCCGCGCCATGTGTTTATCCATGACGGCCCGCGCGTCTTCCCTTATTACGTGGCGAATCCGGAGTCAGTGAAACTGTTTCACGACTATCTGGATCTGCACCGTAATAATCCGCAGCTGGATGTCCAGATGCTGCCGGTGGCGGTGATGTTTGGCCGGGCACCGGGCCGTGAAATTCAGGGTGAGCCCACGCCGCATCTGCGCGTACTGAATGGCGTGCAGAAGTTTTTTGCCATTCTCTGGCACGGCCGCGACAGCTTTGTCCGCTTCTCTTCTACCGTCTCGCTGCGCCAGATGGCGACTGAACATGGTACGGATAAGTCGATTGCGCAGAAACTGGCACGCGTGGCGCGTATTCATTTTGCCCGTCAGCGTCTGGCAGCGGTAGGACCCAGCCTGCCTGCCCGTCAGGATCTGTTCAACAAACTGCTGCAGTCGAAAGCGATTGAAAAAGCCGTTGAGGATGAAGCGCGCAGCAAAAAGATTTCGCATGAAAAAGCGCAGCAAAACGCCGTTGAGATGATGGAAGAGATCGCGGCGGACTTCTCGTACGAGGCGATCCGCGTCACCGACCGTATCATGGGCTGGCTCTGGAGCCGGCTCTATCAGGGCATTAACGTAAACGGCGGCGAGCGCGTGCGTCAGCTGGCGCAGGATGGCCATGAAATAGTCTATGTGCCCTGCCACCGCAGCCATATGGATTACCTGCTGCTCTCCTACGTGCTTTATCATCAGGGACTGGTGCCGCCGCACATCGCTGCCGGTATCAATCTCAACTTCTGGCCAGCCGGACCGATTTTCCGCCGGCTGGGGGCCTTCTTTATTCGCCGTACTTTCAAGGGCAATAAACTCTACTCCACCGTATTCCGCGAATATCTGGGCGAGCTGTTCAGCCGTGGCTACTCGGTTGAGTACTTTGTTGAGGGCGGGCGCTCGCGCACCGGTCGCCTGCTCGATCCCAAAACCGGCACGCTCTCCATGACGCTGCAGGCGCTGCTGCGCGGCGGCAGCCGCCCGATCACCTTCGTCCCGATTTACATCGGCTATGAGCATGTAATGGAAGTGGGGACTTACGCCAAAGAGCTGCGCGGCGCGGCGAAAGAGAAAGAGGGCTTTGTGCAGATGGTGCGCGGCCTGCGTAAGTTGCGCAATCTTGGTCAGGGCTACGTTAACTTTGGTGAACCGCTGCCGCTGGTTAACTATCTGAACAAGCATATTCCTGAGTGGCGCGAGGCAATTGACCCTATCGATCCGCAGCGCCCCGCGTGGATGACGCCAGCGGTGAACGATATCGCTGCCAGCCTGATGGTACGTATTAACGAAGCGGGTGCGGCCAACGCCATGAACCTGTGTGTGACCGCGCTGCTGGCGTCGCGTCAGCGCTCACTGACGCGTGAGCAGCTGACGGAGCAGCTGGAGTGTTACACGCAGCTGCTGCGCAACGTGCCCTATTCACCGGAAGCCACGGTGCCCGATCTGAGCGCCGAAGCGCTGCTGGATCACGCGATGGGCATGAACAAGTTTGAAACCGAGCAGGACAGCATCGGCGATATCATTATTCTGCCGCGCGAGCAGGCCGTGCTGATGACCTACTACCGCAATAACATTCAGCATATGCTGGTGATGCCGTCGCTGATTGCGGCGATTGTGCAGCAGCACCGCGAAATCAGTGAAGCCGAGCTTCTGCGTCAGGTGAGTCTGGTCTATCCGATGCTGAAAAGTGAGCTGTTCCTGCGCTGGGAAAGTGCTGAACTGCCGGCGCTGCTTAATGCGCTGTGTGCGGAGATGGCGCGGCAGGGTCTGGTGACGCAGCTGGACGGGCAGATTAAGCTGAGCGCCGCGCGCTACCGCACGCTGCAGCTGCTGGCGGCCGGTATTCGTGAAACGCTGCAGCGCTTTGCGATCACCTTTGCCATTCTCAGCGCCAAACCCACGATTAACCGTGGCACGCTGGAGAAAGAGAGTCGTACGCTGGCGCAGCGTCTGTCAGTGCTGCACGGTATCAATGCTCCGGAGTTCTTTGATAAAGCGGTGTTTACCACGCTGGTGCTGACGCTGCGCGATGAGCGTTATATCAGCGACTCCGGTGATGCCGATGCGGAGCGCACGCACGTGATGTGGCAGATGCTGGCGGAGCTGGTCACCAGCGATGTGCGTCTGACAATTGAAAGTGCGGTCGCACACGAGTAAGGCAGGCAGGGACGCTCTTATGCGTCCCTGCCGGTTCAGAACAGCGCCAGAAACGGCTGCGTATTCAGCAGCACACCCGCAAACAGCACCAGCCCCACGTAGTTATTGTTCAGAAACGCCTGAAAGCAGGCGTCACGTTCGCGCCGGGCGATCAGGCTCTGCTGATAGACAAACAGCGCGCCGGCAGCCAGCAGTGACCAGTAGAAGGCCCCGTTCAGATTCAGTATGCTTCCCACCAGCGCCATCAGCCCCAGCGCAGCCAGCTGCAGCAGGCCAATAATCAGCTTGTCAAAACGACCAAACAGAATCGCCGTGGATTTGACGCCTATTTTCAGATCGTCATCGCGATCCACCATGGCGTACTGCGTATCGTAGGCCACCGTCCAGCAGATGTTGGCGAAGAACACCAGCCAGCAGACTAAAGGTAAGGACTCACTTACGGCGGCCCACCCCATCGGGATCGCCCAGCCAAAAGCTGCGCCGAGCACCACCTGCGGCAGATGGGTATAGCGCTTCATAAAGGGATAGACCCACGCCAGCGCCAGCCCGCCAAAAGAGAGCAGGATGGTCATGCGATTCATGGTCAGCACCAGCATAAATGCCAGCAGGCCCAGAGCAGCAAACAGCAGCTTTGCCTCTTTCTCTGAAACCGCCCCGCTCGCCAGCGGCCGGCCAGCGGTGCGTTTGACGTGGCCATCCACGTTGCGATCGGCGTAATCGTTGATGACGCAGCCCGCAGCGCGCATCACAATCACGCCGAGCACAAATACGATCAGCACCGGAAGCGGCGGCACCGCCATGCCAGCCAGCCACAGCGCCCAGAGCGTAGGCCACATCAGCAGCAGCGTGCCGATAGGTTTGTCGATGCGCATCAGGCGGCTGTAAGCCTGCCATTTGCTTGCAGTTAATGATTTTTGCACGGTTTCATCCTTGCTGCAGCGCGCGGTAAAGCGGCGATGCCGGTAAAAAAAGTTCAGTTAACAGAAGGGGCTTGTCCGACAGGCGCAGACGCGAACGCCGTCCCCAGAGATCGCCGGCCTGGCCGGGATGAATAAAGTCACGGCTCAGCGCGGAAGAGGCAAAAAGATAGCGCCCCAGTGGACGTGTGCCAAGCTGCTGCAGCATCTGCTCCGGTCCCTGCAGCGTACTTTCCGGCACCACGGTGCGCCCCAGCAGCCACGGCTCACCGTCGCCACACAGCACGATTTCGCGCAGCCAGAAGCGCGTATCATCCGGCAGAAAAGCAGCTTCCGCTGCCACTTCCGCTGCGCTGACAAAGCCTTCACGGAGAGGTTCAACGGTAACCTGCCCGCAGTGCTGCTCAAAACGGCGCGTCATGGAATCTTCTTCCAGCAGCCAGTCGAGCAAGGGTGCTGGCAGCGGGATGGAGGCGGATAGCCACTGCAGGGCATATAACTGGCGCAGCGCATCGTGCGACATCAGGCGATCTCCGGCAAAAAAGTTGCCTCAGTTTACCGCAGAGCGCGGCCGCTGGCACGGCCGCGAACGCCAGGGAGAATAATGACCGTTTATTCGCGCTTCAGCCGGTTGCTGTTTGCCAGCCATAGTGTGACCACCAGAATCAGAATTGCGGCCGAATAGCAGAGCGTGTCGAACGGATTTTTATGGTCAACAATAATCAGCCGGATAATGGCGGTGATGCCGATATAAACAAAGTAGCGCAGCGGAAAGTGATAGCCCGACTGGAAATATTTCACAATCAGCGCGATAAATTCAAAGTAGAGAAAGTAGATCACAATGCCTTCAATCAGCAGATAGGATGACGCCTGCTCACCGGTGCTGAACAGCACGTTAGCCAGATGAATCGTCTCCTTGCCGAGAAAAACAACCAGGATCACGGCCAGGATCAACAGGCCGATATTAAGTACCCACTGCAGCACCGTCGCGATGAGCTGACCGGCGGCTGATTTATCTGTCATTGCTGCGTCCTTAGTGCGCAAACGAGAAGGGCACTATCATGCTGCAATGTGATCTGAATCACAATATGACGTTAAGAGCGCCGTTCTCTGCCGGGCGCGCCGTAAACGCCGTGGATATCTCATTGCGGTGAGTGGGATTCAGCTACAGTTAACAGGTCGACACCGCTTCAGGTTATTTATATCTAACGAAAAATTCATGCGGTGCGATACCGTTCTTCCCCCGCTGCCGTGCTCGCCAGGCAGGCAGCTGGCTGCTTTTTGCCTGGCGTACAGGAGCCTGCGACCGTGCTAACTCTGCTTAATCTGCTTTCTGCTGTCGCACTGCTGGTCTGGGGCACGCACATTGTGCGCACCGGCATCATGCGCGTTTACGGCGCCGATCTGCGGCGGGTACTGAGCCGCAGCGTGGAAAAAAAGCCAATGGCTTTTCTGGCCGGCATTGGCGTTACCGCTCTGGTGCAGAGCAGCAACGCCACTACGCTGCTGGTAACCTCGTTTGTGGCGCAAAATCTGGTCAGCCTTACGCCTGCTCTGGTGGTGGTGCTGGGGGCTGACGTCGGAACAGCCATTATGGCGCGCGTGCTGACCTTTGATCTCTCCTGGCTCTCGCCGCTGTTTATCTTTTTTGGCGTGGTCTTTTTCCTCAGCCGCAAACAGACGCGCGTCGGACAGATGGGCCGCGCCGCCATTGGTCTTGGCCTGATCCTGCTGGCGCTGCAGCTGATTGTCACCGCTGCGCGTCCGATCACGCAGGCCGCGGGCGTGCAGGTGCTGTTCTCTACGCTAACCGGCGATACGCTGCTGGATGCGCTGATTGGTGCCGTTTTTGCCATCGTCAGCTACTCCAGCCTGGCGGCGGTGCTGATCACCGCGACCCTGACGGCTGCTGGCGTGATCTCTTTCAAAGTTGCGCTCTGTCTGGTCATTGGTGCCAACCTCGGCAGCGGCCTGCTGGCGATGATCAACGCCAGCGGCTCTAATGCGGCAGGTAAGCGGGTGGCGCTCGGCAGCCTGCTGTTCAAGCTTATCGGCAGCATTGCAGTGCTGCCGTTTGTGGATTTCATCGCTGATTTGCTGGATCGGCTGCCGGTGAATGATGAAGAGCTGGTGATCTTTTTCCACGTTTTCTACAACCTGACGCGCTGCCTGATCATGGTGCCGTTTGCAGCACCGATGGCGCGTCTCTGCCAGCGCATGATTGCCAACGACGCAGAGAATCAGGCGCACCTCAAGCCCAGACATCTGGATAAAAGCGCGCTGGATACGCCTGCGCTGGCGCTGGTCAATGCGGCACGGGAGACCCTGCGTATGGGCGACGTGCTGGAGCAGATGCTGGAGTCGTTCAGCCGCGTGGTGCGGGGCGAACTGCGTGAAGCGCACCGGGTGCGGCAGCTGGATGATGATGTTGACGTGCTTTATACCGCCATAAAACTCTATCTGGCGCGCATGCCGCGCGAAGATCTGGCGGAAGATGATTCGCGGCGCTGGGCTGAAATCATTGAGATGGCGCTGAATCTTGAGCAGGCGGGTGACATCATTGAGCGCATGAGCGGTGACGTTGCGGATAAATCGCTGCAGGCGCGACGCGCCTTTTCGGCAGAGGGGCTGGAAGAGCTGAATACGCTCCAGGAGCAGGTACTGAATAATCTGCGACTGAGCCTCTCCGTGTTTCTGTCGCATGATGTCACCAGCGCGAAACGGCTGCGACGAGCCAAACATCGCTTCCGTATTCTGATCCGCCGCTTCTCTCACTCACATGTGGAGCGGCTGCATCTGAATAACGTACAGAGCATTGAAACCAGTTCGCTGCATCTGGGGCTGCTGGGCGACATGAAGCGACTGAACTCGCTGTTCTGCGCAGTGGCCTATACGGTGCTGGATCAGCCGGAAGATGAGCGGGAGATGGATTAAGGTAAGGATGCCGGGGGCGCATTCATGCGTCCCGGGTTTATGGCGCGCACGGTACTACTCGCCGTGAATGGCATCATCGGATCCGATGCGGGAATTAACACGGGCGTCATGAATGACGTCATCGAATCCGGTGCAGGCATCGGCCAGGGCGTCATTAATGACGCCCCTACAGGGTAATGCAGGGGGCGCATTCATGCGTCCCGGGTTTATGGCGCGCACGGTACTACTCGCCGTGAATGGCATCATCGGATCCGGTGCGGGAATTAACACGGGCGTCATGAATGACGTCATCGAATCCGGTGCGGGAATTAACACGGGCGTCATGAATGACGTCATCGGATCCGGTGCGGGAATTAACACGGGCGTCATGAATGACGCCCCTACGGAGTAATGTAGGGGGCGCATTCATGCGCCCCTGGTTTATGGCGCGCACGGTACTATTTGCCGTGAATGGCATCATCGGATCCGGCGCGGGAATTAACACGGGCGTCATGAATGACGTCATCGAATCCGGTGCAGGAATTAACACGGGCGTCATGAATGACGTCATTGAATCCGGTGCAGGAATTAACACGGGCGTCATGAATGACGTCATTGAATCCGGTGCAGGCATCGGCCAGGGCGTCATTAATGACGCCCCTACGGGGTAATGTAGGGGGCGCATTCATGCGTCCCGGGTTTATGGCGCGCACGGTACTATTCGCCATGAATGGCATCATCGGATCCGGTACGGGAATTAACGCGGGAGTCATGAATGACGTCATCGAATCCGGTGCAGGCATCGGCCAGGGCGTCATTAATGACGCCCCTACAGGGTAATGCAGGGGGCGCATTCATGCATCCCGGGTTTATGGCGCGCACGGTACTATTCGCCATGAATGGCGACCCTACGGGGTAATGCAGGGGCGCATTCATGCGCCCCCGGGTTTACGATAACAGACTAAACGCAATCATGCCGACGACAGCGCCGGTGGTGCCGAGAATGGTCTCCATCAGCGTCCAGGTTTTCAGCGTCTCGCCCTCAGTGGCACCGGTAAAGCGGCCAAACAGCCAGAAGCCGGCGTCATTGACGTGGCTGATAATGATTGAACCACCGCCAATGCAGATAGAGAGCGCCGCCAGCTGCGCGCCGCTGTAATGCAGCGGTTCGATCACCGGCATCACCAGACCCACGGTGGTCAGACAGGCCACGGTTGCAGAACCCTGAATCACCCGGATGGCCCCCGCCAGAATAAAGCAGGCCAGCGCAATCGGCATACCGGCACCGGTCAGCGCGTGCCCCAGCACCGGCCCCACGCCAGAGTCGACCAGCACCTGCTTAAAGACGCCGCCGGCACCGATCACCAGCAGAATAATGCCAGCGGGCTGCAGCGCGCTGCCGCATACCTGCATCACCTTCTCTTTATCCATGCCCTGCCGGTACGCCAGACCATAGATCGCCACCAGCAGCGCCAGCAGGATCGCGGTAAACGGATGGCCGATAAACTCCAGCCATTCGTAAAGCCGGGTATCCGGCGTGGTAAAGCGGGCACCGATGGTTTTCAGGCCAACCAGCAGCAGCGGGAACAGAATCAGAGAGAGGCTGAAACCAAATGAGGGCAGCTTCCCCTCGCCTACCTCCGGCTGATGATCTTCCGGCGGTGCGCTGAAGCTGACGTGCCGGGCGATCAGGCTGCCAAACAGCGGCCCGGCGATCAGCATGCCCGGGATGGCTGCACAGAGTCCCAGCAGGATCATCCAGCCAAAATCAGCGTGCATTTGTGCTGCCAGCAGCATCGGCGCAGGTCCCGGCAGCAGAAACGCCGCCGCCGCCGCCACGCCGGCAAACAGCGGGATCACCAGCTTCACCAGATTGTCATGAGTGCGGCGCGCCACCGCAAAGGCGATGCTGATCAGCAGCACGACTGCGACTTCAAAAAACAGCGGCAGCGCACAGATCAACCCGGCAATCCCCATCGCATAGTGCGCCCGGCTTTCGCCAAAGGTTTTCAGCATCCGGATAGCGATCTGATCTACCGCACCGGTTTCATGCAGGATTTTGCCAAACATGGCGCCAAGCGCCACCACAATGGCAAGAAAGCCCAGCGTGCCGCCCATGCCTTTTTGCATGGTGTCGGCGATCTGATCGAGCGGCATTCCGGAGAAGAGCCCGGCGCCGATAGAAACTAACATCAGGGCGACAAAGGCGTGCATACGCGCTTTCATTACCAGAAACAGCAGCAGCAGGACAGAGCCTGCTGCGGTTAACACCAGCGTTGCGGTACTCATTACTCGCCCTTGTTGATTGCATCCCTGATGGTCGCAACCGTAGCCGCAACAACGTCATCCAGCGAGTGATTGATATCCACCATCAGGACGTCAGCCTCATCTGTGCCAGGTTCCTGCAGCGTGGCAAACTGCGTCACCAGCATCTGCGGCTTAAAGAAGTGGCCTTTACGGGCTTTGAGACGGGTTTCAATCGTATCAAAATCGCCTTTCAGGTAGATAAACTTCAGGTTGTGATTGCCCTGACGCAGAATGTCGCGATAGGACTTTTTCAGCGCTGAGCAGACGATAATTGACACCGCCTGAGTGCGCTGCATGGCAAAAGCCGCGTCGTTCAGCGCCTGCAGCCACGGCTGGCGATCGTTATCATCCAGCGGATGGCCTTCCGCCATTTTCATGATATTGCTGCGCGGATGGAGGAAATCCCCGTCCAGAAAGGCGGTATTCAGTTCGTGTGAGACCCGATTAGCGACGACAGACTTTCCGCTGCCGGATACACCCATCAGGATAAAAACGTGATGTGATGAAGATGGCGTGATCATAGTTTTGCGCTCCGGCAGCTTATTCTGCCAATGTTACCGATAACAAATCTGTCATTCATTGTCGGAGTGCGTTCCGATGCTGACAACCCTCGGCAGCCGGAAAAGCGTAAAAGTGTGAAGTGACGCATATAATCGCTAAAATCAGATGCTGTCACCTTCAGCGATTTCAAAGCCGATATCGAGCGGGCCGCTGAAGGCGTAATCGCCACCAATGCGCCCCAGCAGCATGGCGGCCGCTTCGCGCCCCATGCGTTCGCGCGGCGTCAGCACGGTTGCCAGGCGTGGCGTCACCACCTGCGTAATGTCATGCCCGTGAAAGCCCGCAATCGCCATCTGCTCCGGCACGCGCAGCCCCTGACGCTGGCACTCAAACATGGCCCCTACCGCCAGGTCATCATTGGTACAGAACAGGCTGTCCGTTGCCGGATAACGCTTCTGCGCCTCGCACAGCAGCTGCGCGCCGGCGCTGAAGGAAGAGGCGTCTTCCATCATCACGCTATGCGGTATCAGGCCCGCCTCGCGCATCGCCTGTTCATATCCCTGCTGCTTCTGCAGCGTACGCTCATCCAGCCGTGCCCCCAGGTAGACCGTGTGGCGATGCCCTTTTTTCAGGATAGCCTGCGTCATCTGCCGCGCCGCTTCGACATTGTCAAATCCCACCGCCATATCAAGACACGGCGTAACGCTGTCCATTATCTCAATAACCGGGATCCCGGCCACCTCCAGCATGCGCAGCGTGCCGGTGGTATGGGTGCGTTCGGTTAAGATCACCCCGTCAATATTCCAGCCCAGCAGCGAGCGCAGCTGTCGCTCTTCTTTTTCCGGGTTGTAGCCAAAGTGCGCCACCAGCGTCTGATATCCCGCCTCATCGGTCACGGTTTCAATGCCACGCAGCACGTCAGCAAAAACCTGGTTGGTCAGGGAGGGCAGCAGCACGCCAATGGCGCGGCTGGTGGCGTTTGAGAGCATATCGGGTGCACGATTAGGGATGTAGCCCAGCTCATCCAGCGCAACGGCAATCTTGTCACGCAGCGCCGCAGAGACGCGCTCGGGGTCGCGCAGGTAGCGACTGACGGTCATTTTGGTGATGCCGACGCGATCGGCGACGTCCTGTAATACCGGTCTTTTCTTCTTCATCGTATGCACCTGAGGCCAGAGATACGCTGAGTTTATCACTATTTTTACCGCTTCCGCGTCTGATGCCCGTCTGCACCCAGGGCGGACCGCCTGCGGATAAAAAAAAGCCAGCACGCAGGCTGGCTAAACAATACCGGAAGCAATGTGAGCAATGTCGTGCTTACCACAGCTGTCAGGCCGGGCTCGCATGACAATAATAATCATTATCATTCGCGTCTGTAAACCCCGTTGCCGGTTTTTATTCATCCGATGCCAGAACTGGCTGAGATCGGATAGAATTTTCCCGGCCTGCAGGGAAACGCCATGCGCCAGAATACCGTTCGTTATGCTGAGTCAGCGACGCAGACGGCGCACCGGCGTGCGCCGCCGCAGCGGTTAATAACCGGCGCTGAGATCGTCGACGGAACGCGGATCGGACGCGCCGTAGCGCATGCCGTCCGGCCCAATCATGATGCTCTGCGTGCTGCCCATTGCAGGCATCACCTTCACGTGCTGGCCTTTGGCTTCCAGCAGCCGCAGCGTATCAGGACTGAAGCCTTTCTCCACGCGCAGCTGATCGGGCAGCCACTGGTGATGAAAACGCGGGGCGTTAGTTGCTTCCGCCACGTTCATCCCAAAATCGATGCTGTTAACCACCATCTGCAGCACGGTCGTGATGATCCGGCTGCCGCCCGGACTGCCGGTGACCAGCCAGGTTTTCCCCTCTTTTGCCACAATCGTTGGTGACATTGAGGAGAGCGGACGCTTCGCCGGCTGAATCGCATTCGCCTCACCGCCGACCAGACCGTAGACGTTTGGCGTACCGGGCTTCGCGGAGAAATCATCCATTTCATTGTTCATCAGGATGCCGCTGTTGCCCGCCACGATCCCGCTGCCAAAGTAGGTGTTCAGGGTATAAGTCACTGCCACGGCGTTGCCCGCTTTATCCACCACAGAGAAATGGGTGGTCTGATTGCTCTCATACGGTGCCAGTTTACCCGGTTTAATCTCTGATGACGGCCGCGCTTTGCTGACATCGATCTGCTGCACCAGGGTTCTGGCGTAAGCTTTGCTGGTCAGCGCCTGCTGCGGCACTTTGACGAAATCGGGATCGCCAAGATACTCGGAGCGATCGGCATAGGCGTGCTTCTCCGCTTCTGCCATAACCTGCATGGCATCTGCGCTGCCGAAGCCCCACTTCGTCAGGTCGAAATTCTCCAGAATATTCAGGATCTGCACAATGTGGATCCCGCCGGATGAGGGAGGCGGCATAGAGAACACTTCATAGCCGCGATAGGTGCCGCTGACCGGTTTGCGCTCCACGGCACGATAAGCAGCAAGATCGGCTTTGCCAATCAGCCCGCCATGCTGTGCCATCTCACCCGCGATCTCATCAGCAATACGGCCTTTATAAAATGCGTCTGCCCCCTGCTGCGCAATCAGCTGCAGGCTGCGGGCCAGGTTCTTCTGCACCAGCCGATCGCCTTTCTGATAAGGTTTACCGTCCGCTTTATAAAAAATTGCCCGGCTGGTGGCGTAATTGATCAGATTCTCTTTGCCATAGGTGGCGAGATCGTCCGCCAGCGCGTCGTTGACGATAATACCGTCGCGTGCCAGCCTGATAGCCGGGGCCAGCAGCGTGCGCAGCGGCAGCGTGCCATACTTCTGTGCCGCCAGCGCAAATCCTGCCACCGTGCCCGGCGTACCCGACGCCAGGTGCGAAGTAAGCGATAACTTACTATCCGCGTTGCCCTGCTTATCAAGGAACATATCGCGCGAGGCGCGCGCCGGCGCCATTTCACGAAAGTCGATAGCAGCAGTGCGTCCGGAAGCGGTGCGCAGCAGCATAAAGCCGCCGCCGCCGAGATTACCCGCCTGCGGATGAGTAACCGCCAGCGCAAAGCCCACGGCGATCGCCGCATCCACTGCATTACCACCCTGCTTAAGGATCTCCACGCCCACCTGCGTTGCCATAGCGTCCACCGAAGCAACCATGCCGTGCTGCGCTTTCACCGGATGAAAGGTGTCGCTGTCAACGCCGTAAGAGACAGGCGGTGCACTGGCGGGCGCGGCGGCGGCCCCCTGCACCACGGTAAAACTCATTAACATCGCCCAGCTCAACTGGCGCAACCTGCCTGCTGTCTTCATCCTGCCACCATCCTTTTCAGTTGTTTACATTTGTTATTTAGTAATGCAAGTGTTTGCTAATGCAGTAAAAACATACCACTTAACGCAAATTGCACGCACGCCCGATTTCAGGCTTTGTGATATCGCATAAACTTATGATCAAGACGCAGACTGCCTGCAGGCAGCCTGTTTACACAGCAGGTCAGACGACCGGAGGGAATAATGAAACCATGGCTTATTGCGCTGGCAGCCCTGCTGCCGCTGAGCGGTATGGCGAACACGCTGAATAATAACAATGTGAATCAGCCCGGCTATAACCCAAGCCAGCAGCGTATGCAGACGCAGATGCAGACCCAGCAGCAGCAGCAGCAGCGCCTGCTGCATCAGGATCAGCAGCGGCAGACGCAAAATATGCAGCGGCAGCTGCAGGAAAAACGCGACAGTACCCGGCAGCAGGTGCTGCAGTCGCAGCCGGGTCAGAATACGCAGCAGAACGGCACAATGCCGAATAGTAACTAACTGAAGTCGGGACCAATGATGTCAATGCGGTCGGTGCAGATGGCATCCACACCCCAGTTCAGCAGCTCGCGTGCACGCGCGGGCTGATTAACCGTATACACCAGGATACGCAGCCCGGCTGCTTTCAGCCGCGCTGTGCGCTCTGCGTCGAGCAGCCGGTAATTCAGGTGAATCGACACGCATCCCAGCCTGGCGGTCAGTGCCTGCCATGCGTCATCCCACTCATCCAGCAGCAAACCACGCGGCAGCTCCGGAGCGGCCTGCTGTGCCGCTGCCAGCGCGTCAGGTGAAAATGAAGAGAGCAGCGGGGGTATCTGCCCCTGCCAGAGCTTACGGGCAGCCAGCGCCACGGCAGCACCTGTCTCAGCGTCGGTGCCGGTGGTCGGTTTGATCTCAATATTTGCCATCATCCGGTGCTGGCGACAGCGCGCCGCCACATCTGTCAGCAGCGCCAGCGGTTCGCCCGTAAATGCCCGGCCGAACCAGTCGCCGGCATCGAGCTGTGCCAGCTGCGACCACGTCTGCTCGCCTGCCACGCCCCAGCCGTTACTGGTGCGATCGAGCGTGTCATCGTGCAGCAGAAAGATCTGTTTATCCTGCGAGAGTTTGGCATCAAACTCAATCATGGTATGGCCATAGCGCGCGCCGGTATCAATCGCCGCCAGCGTATTTTCCGGGGCGAGTTTACCGCCGCCGCGATGGGCCACAATTTTCGGGTAGGGCCAGTTGTTGTCACTCATTCCAGACGTTTTCCATGTACAGAATCGAAGAAGTGTAACGCATCCGGCGGCAGATGCAGCCACAGCGTGCTGCCCGCCTGCGGACGTTCGCTGTGCGGCAGCCGGACCACCAGCCGCGCCTGGCCAAGATGGCCATGAGCAAGGTTATCTGCGCCGAGGATCTCCAGCGTATCGATCACCAGTGGCACGCCGCCTGCTTCACGTGAAGAGAGATGGATATGCTCAGGACGAATGCCGAGCGTCACCGTCTGGTTAGCCCACTGCGGCCGTCTCCCGCCCAGTGGCAGGCTGTTCAGGGCATCCAGCGTAAAGTGCGTGCCGTCGCGGCTGATCTGCCCTGGCAGCAGGTTCATCGCCGGTGAGCCGATAAAAGCGGCGACAAACTGGCTGGCCGGACGCTCATAGACCTCTACCGGCGTGCCAACCTGCTCCACAATCCCTTTATTCATCACCATCACCCGCTCTGCCAGCGTCATCGCTTCAACCTGATCGTGCGTAACATAGAGGCTGGTGGTTTTCAGGCGACGGTGCAGCTGCTGCAGTTCAAGGCGCATCTGCACGCGCAGCCGCGCATCAAGGTTAGACAGGGGTTCATCGAACAGGAATACAGCCGGCTCACGTACGATAGCGCGTCCCATCGCCACGCGCTGCCGCTGGCCGCCTGAAAGTTCACGCGGTCGCCGGGTCAGCAGGTGATCAAGTTCCAGACTGCGCGCGGTTTCCAGCACGCGCTGAGCGATCTGCGCTTTACTCATGCCGCGGATCTTCAGGCCATAGCCCATGTTTTCGCCTACCGTCATATGCGGGTAGAGCGCATAGTTCTGAAACACCATCGCGATGCCGCGATCTTTCGGCTCCATCTCCGTGACCCGCTGCTCAGCAATAAAAATGTCGCCGGAGCTGACGCGCTCCAGTCCGGCCACCATACGCAGCAGCGTCGACTTACCGCAGCCGGAGGGCCCCACCATCACCATAAACTCTCCCTCGTTGATGGTAATGGTCAGCGGCTGGATCACCGCATTTTTGCCGTCATACGATTTTGTCACGCTCTGTAAGGTTACGCCTGCCATCTATTTCTCATTCTCCACCAGGCCACGCACAAACGCGCGCTGCATTACAAGAACCACCACAACCGGTGGGATCAGGGTTAATAACATCGCTGCCATCACTTCATTCCACTGCGTCGGGCCGCCGCTGGTATTGATCATGCTTTTTACCCCCGCTACGGCGGTGCTCAGGCTGGCATCATTAATAATCAGCAGCGGCCAGAGATACTGATTCCAGCCATAGATAAACGTGATCACAAACAGCGCGGCGAGGTTGGTTTTTGACAGCGGCAGGACAATGTCCCAAAAGAAGCGCATTGGTCCGGCACCATCAATGCGCGCGGCTTCAATCAGCTCATCCGGCAGCGACAGGAAAAACTGGCGAAACAGAAACGTGGCCGTTGCCGACGCCATCAGCGGCAGCGTCAGACCGCTGTAGCTGTCGAGCAGGTTGAGCGTGGCGATCACTTCTACCGTCGGAAAGATGCGCACTTCAACCGGCAGCATCAGGGTAATGAAAATCAGCCAGAAAAAGAGCGTGCGCAGCGGAAAACGAAACCAGACCAGCGCAAAGGCTGAGAGCATAGAGACGCTGATTTTGCCGAACGTAATTGCCAGCGCCATGATACAGCTGTTCAGCAGCATCATGCCAAACGCCGCGCTGCCGTTAACGCCCTGCGTCCAGATACGCGAGACGTTCTCCCAGAGATGCGTGCCGGGCACCAGCGTCATCGGGACCTGATAAACCGCGGTGTTATCCAGCGTGGCGGCTACAAAGGCCACATAGAGCGGAAACAGAATGGTCAGCACACCCAGAATCAGCAGAGTGTGGCTGAAGATATCCAGCCCGCGTCGGTTCTCAATCATTGATATTGCACCTTACGCTCAACAAAGCGGAACTGCAGAATAGTCAGGCCAATCACCAGCAGCATCAGCACAACCGACTGCGCGGCAGATGAGGAGAGATCGAGACCGGTAAATCCTTCCCGATAAATTTTGTAGATAAGCGTGGTGGTAGACTGTACCGGCCCGCCACCGGTGGCGGCGTCAATGACCGGGAAGGTATCAAAGAAGGCGTAGACCAGATTGATCACCAGCAGAAAGAAGCTCACCGGCGTAATCAGTGGCAGTGAAAGATGAAAAAAGCGGCGTACCGGCCCGGCCCCGTCGATGGCTGCCGCCTCAATCAGCGACCTCGGAATCGACTGCAGCGCGGCGAAGAAAAACAGAAAGTTGTAGCTCATCTGCTGCCAGATAGAGGCGAGCACCACCAGAAACATTGCCTGACCGCTGTTCTGCGCATAATTCCAGTTATAGCCAGCCTGGTTGAGCAGATGACTGAACAGCCCAAGCCCCGGATTAAAGAGAAACATCCACAGCACCGCGGCGACCACCGGCGCCACCGCGTACGGCAGCAGCAGCAGGGTCTGGTAGAGTTTTTGCAGGCTTACGACATAGTCAACCAGCGCTGCCAGCAGAAGCGAAAACAGCATGCCCAGTACCGTGACCAGCAGGCTGAAGACGATGGTGGTGCGGAACGAGTCGAGATAATACGGATCGCTGAACAGACGGCTGAAGTTTTCCAGCCCGACAAAGGTACTCGAGATGCCAAACGGATCGATGCTCTGCAGCGAATACCATAGCGCTTCTCCGGCGGGCCAGAGAAAGAAAATGGCGGTGATAATCAGCTGCGGTGCCATCAGCAAATAGGGCAGCAGCCGGGCACGAAAGACCGGACGAGACGATGAGGGCATAGAAAACTCACGCTGAAAGCGGGAGCGGCACAGCGCCGCTCCCGGTGGATCGGATTTATTTCACCTGCTGTTCAAAACGGCGCAGCAGTGCGTTACCGCGTTTAACCGCATTATCCAGCGCCGCCTGTGGCGTCTGCTTGCCGGTCCAGACGCCTTCCAGCTCTTCATCCACCACCGTGCGGATTTGCGGCATGTTGCCGAGGCGCATACCTTTGGTGTACGGCAGCGGATCTTTATTGAGCATCTGCCGGGTGGCGATATCCGCGCCCGGATTCTTCTCATAGAAGCCCTGCTTTCTGGTCAGCTCATAGGCAGCGGTGGTGATAGGCAGGTAGCCGGTTTTCTGATGCCATTCGGCGGCAATCTCCGGCTGGGCGAGGAACTTCATAAACTCTGCCGCCCCTTTATACGTGGCCGCATCTTTACCTTTCATCACCCACAGGCTGGCACCGCCAATAATGGCATTCTGCGGGGCCTCAGGTACGGTCTCGTCATACGGCATCATGCCGACGCCGAAGTTGAATTTGGCGTAGTGCTTGATATCCGCCAGCGAACCTGAGGAGGCGGTAGTAATACCGCAGTCGCCGTTGTAAAACTTGGCGGTTGGCTCATCTTTGCGCCCGAAGTAGGTGAAATCACCTTTTTTGTTCATCTCTTCGAGCATCTGAATATGCCGCACCTGTACCGGTTTATTAAACTCCAGCACCGCATCCGTGCCGTCGAAGCCGTTGTTTTTACTGGCTACCGGCAGCGCATGCCACGCGCTGAAGTTTTCAATCTGGATCCAGCCCTGCCAGCCGCTGGCATAGCCGCAGCTCATGCCGGCTTTACGCAGCGCGGCAGCGTCTTTTGCCAGTTCCTGCCAGGTTTTCGGCGGCTGTTCCGGATCCAGCCCCGCTTTTTTAAAGGCATCTTTGTTGTAGTAGAGCACCGGCGTTGAGCTGTTAAACGGCTGAGAGATCAGCTGACCGCTGCTGTCGCTGTAGTAACCCGCCACGGCCGGCACAAACTGCTTCGCATCCATCTGCACGCCAGCCTGGCTGAACACTTCATGCACCGGCACAATCGCTTTTGAGGCCATCATGGTTGCCGTACCGACTTCATAGACCTGCAGCAGCGCAGGCGCTTTGCCGGTGCGTACTGCTGCGATCCCCGCCGCCAGGCTCTGCTCGTAGTTACCTTTATAAGTGGGCACAATTTTGTAATCGGGATGCGCCTGGTTAAAACGCTGTGCCAGAGAGTCAACTTCTTTGCCTAACTCCCCTTCCATTGAGTGCCAGAAAGGGATTTCGGTCGCAGCCAGCGCGTTACCGCTGAGCGCCAGACCAAGCAACACACTCATCAGACGGGGACGAAGCGTTAAAGCGGTCATAAAGTTTTCCTGTGCTGTTAGGTACGCGCAATATCACGCATTTTTTGTTCGCGGAGTAACATGACACGGGAAGATGATAGAAAAATAACCGAAATATGACAGAGATGTGACACACAGAAACGGGGCAGCCAGGGGGGAAAACGTGAACGCTGTGCACACTTTTTAGCAAAAAAACGCAGGCAGGGAGAAAGGCGGCCCGGCAGGATCCCGGGCCGCAGGCAGATCAGGCGCCGAGATAGGCGCTGCGCACCGCTTCATTGGAGAGCAGTGCTTCGCCACTGTCCTCCAGCACCACGTGGCCGTTTTCCAGCACGTAACCGCGATCGGCCAGCTTTAGCGCCTGATTGGCGTTTTGCTCAACGAGGAAGATGGTCATCCCCTCTTTACGCAGCTGCTCGATAGTGTCAAAAATCTGCTGGATGATGATAGGGGCCAGTCCGAGTGAAGGTTCATCCAGCAGCAGCAGGCGCGGCTGACTCATCAGCGCACGACCAATTGCCAGCATCTGCTGTTCACCGCCAGACATCGTGCCGGCACGCTGCACTTTGCGCTCTGCCAGCCGGGGAAAGAGCTGATAAACCCGCTCGATGCGCGTCTGATACTCCTGCCGGCTGGCAAAAAAGCCGCCCATCGCCAGGTTCTCTTCCACCGTCATGCGGGAAAACACCCGGCGTCCTTCCGGCACAATAGCGATCGCCTCCCGCATGATTTTCGCCGTCTGCCAGTCGGTAATGGTTTTACCGTCAAATACAATGGTGCCGCTGGTGGCGCGCGGCTCACCGCACAGCGTGCCCAGCAGCGTGGTTTTGCCGGCACCGTTGGCACCAATCAGCGTGACGATCTCCCCCTGGCTGATATGCAGATTGATATTGTGCAGCGCCTGAATCGGGCCGTAGTGGGCGCTTACACCCTGCAGTGTTAACATCGGGTTTGCCATCTTACGCCTCACCTAAATAAGCCCGGATCACATCCGGGTTGTTGCGAATCTGTTCCGGCGTACCGTTCGCCAGCGGCGTTCCCTGATTGACCACGTAGATGCGATCGGAGATGCCCATAACCAGCTTCATATCGTGTTCAATCAGCAGTACTGACACCTTATGCTCGCTACGCAGCTCGGCGATCAGCGCATCCAGCTCATGCGTTTCACGCGGGTTGAGGCCTGCTGCCGGCTCATCCAGCATCAGGATCTCCGGGCGCGTGACCATGCAGCGGGCAATTTCCAGCCGGCGCTGCTGGCCGTAAGCGAGATTGCCCGCCTGGCGGTTTGCCAGCTCCAGCAGGCCGATACGCTCCAGCCAGGTTGCAGCGCGATCGAGCGCCTCGCTCTCGCCACGGCGAAACGCCGGGGTTTTTAACAGACCAGAAAAGACACCGCTTTTCAGATGCTGATGCTGTGCCACCAGCAGGTTTTCAATCACCGTCATCTCACGGAACAGACGCACGTGCTGGAACGTGCGCACGATGCCCATGCGCGCGATTTTCTGTCCCGGCAGGCCCTGCAGCGGCTGATCGCGCAGTGTGATCGTTCCGCCGGTAGGCTTATAAAAGCCGGTCAGGCAGTTGAACACGGTGGTTTTACCGGCCCCGTTTGGTCCGATAAGCGAAACAATCTCCTGCGGATGCAGCGCCAGTGCCACATTGTTGACGGCCAGCAGGCCGCCAAAACGCATCATCAGGCCTTCAACGGCTAATAAAGGCTGACTCATGCCTGCTCTCCCTGTTTGCTCTGTTTCAGTTTCAGATGCGGACGCTTCATCGGCAGTAAACCCTGCGGACGCCAGATCATCATCAGCACCATCAGGCCGCCCAGCACCAGCATGCTGTACTCATTAAGATCGCGCATCAGTTCACGCGACACCACCAGCAAAACAGCGGCGAGGATCACCGCCAGCTGAGACCCCATCCCGCCCAGTACCACGATAGCCAGTACAAAAGCGGACTCGACAAACGTAAACGACTCCGGACTGACAAAGCCCTGGCGTGCCGCAAACAGCGTGCCGGCAAAGCCTGCAAACACGGCGCTGATGGTAAAAGCGGTCAGCTTGATACGCGTCGGGCTCAGGCCCAGCGAGCGGCAGGCGATCTCATCTTCACGCAGCGCTTCCCATGCGCGGCCCAGCGGCATACGCAGCAGGCGGTTGATCACAAACAGCGTCAGCACTACCAGCAGCAGCGCCACCAGGTAGAGGAAAATCACGCGGTGGTTGGGATTGTAGGCAAGCCCCGTCAGTTCATGGAACGTGGTCCATCCCCCTTCGCTGACGCGCCGGCCAAACTCAATGCCAAACAGGCCGGGCTTAGGGATCTGTGCGATACCGTTCGGCCCCCCGGTTATGGAGGTGCTGTTGAGCAGCAAAATACGCACGATTTCACCGAAGCCGAGCGTAACAATCGCCAGATAGTCGCCGCGCAGGCGCAGCACCGGAAACCCCAGCATCAGCCCAAAGGCGCCAGCCACGATGCCCGCCAGCGGCAGGCTTTCCCAGAAACCAAAACCGTAGTAGTGGTTCAGCAGCGCAAAAGTATAGGCACCAATGGCATAAAAGCCGCCGTAGCCCAGTACCAGCAGCCCGGAGAGTCCGACCACTACGTTAAGCCCCAGGCCCAGCATGACGTAGATCAGCGTCAGCGTCGCAATGTCGATGCTGCCACGTGACGCAAACAGCGGCCACGCAACGGCAGCCACGATCAGCAGCGCCATCAGCAGCTTCTGCTTCGCAGTAGAGCCATCAAACGTCGGCAGCACAAAGGCTTTACCGCTGCGGCGAAGCCGGCCTGCAAACAGCGGACGCAGCAGCTGAAAGATAAAGACCACCGCGCAGCCCACGAAGATCCAGTTCCAGCGAACGTCGCCCGCGCTGACAACAATCAGCCGGGTGCCATCCAGGTCCAGACGAACGCCCATAAAGAAGCTGGCCAGTACCAGCAGCATTGCCGCGGAAAGCACGGCGTTAAGCAGCCCGAGACGCTTCATACTTTCTCTACCTCCGGGCGGCCCAGGATACCGGTTGGCATCACCAGCAATACCACGATCAGCAGCGCAAAGGAGACCACATCTTTATATTCCGTCGAGAGGTAAGCTGACGTCAGCGCTTCCGCAATGCCGAGTACCAGTCCGCCAATCATGGCGCCCGGAATACTGCCGATACCGCCCAGCACCGCTGCAGTAAATGCTTTCATGCCGGCCATAAAGCCGATAAACGGGTTGATTGAGCCGTAGAACTGCCCCAGCAGCACGCCAGCAACCGCTGCCATAGCCGCACCAATCACAAAGGTCAGCGAAATGACGCGGTCGGTATTGATGCCCAGCAGGCTCGCCATTTTCAGATCTTCTGCGCAGGCGCGGCAGGCGCGGCCCATACGCGAATAGCGGATAAACAGCGTCAGCGCCAGCATTGCCAGAAACGTCACTACCCAGATCACCAGCTGCATGGTGGTGAGCGTGGCGGCGAAGCCGTTGCTTTCACCCAATGTCCACTGGCCGGTGATCAGACTCGGCAGCGCCAGATCGCGCGAGCCCTGGGTCAGGCTGACGTAGTTTTGCAGGAAAATAGACATCCCGATGGCGGAGATAAGCGCAATCAGCCGCTTGGAAGCGCGCACCGGTTTATAGGCGACGCGTTCAATACTCCAGCCGTAGGCGCTGGAGATGATCACTGCCATGATAAAACCGGCGGCAATCATCAGCCACGCGGTATCAATACCCATCATCATCAGGGCGGCAATGACAATAAAAGAGACATAGCTGCCGATCATATAGACCTCGCCGTGGGCGAAGTTGATCATGCCGATAATGCCATACACCATGGTGTAGCCAATGGCGATCAGCGCATAGGTGCTCCCGAGGGTCACCCCGTTGAACATCTGCTGAATAAAATAGAGAAACTGCTCGGACATAGTGAGGACCTGCAAGTGAATCAGAGATTCCCTCTCTGGGGTAAGAAAGGGTCAGGGAAGCAAACCGCTCGCAGCGCGTTTGCCTGCTCCCTGCCCCCGCCCGCGTACGGGAGGGGGAGATAGTTACGCTATAGGGTATAACCGGTTAACAGCGATTATTTCACTGCGGTTGATGAGCCATCTTTGTGCCATTTGAACACGCCGAACTCGAACCCTTTCAGATCGCCTTTCTGATCCCAGCTCAGGTTGCCCATCACGGTTGGCACCGGTGCGCCCTCTTTCAGGTTTTTGGCAATGGCATCGGGCTCGTCGCTCTTGCTGCGCTCAATACCCGCCACCAGCGACTGGATCGCGGCATAGGTAGTCCAGACAAACGGACCGGTCGGATCTTTGCGGTTTGAGGCGCTGTTGCCTTTAATAGCATCAACAATTGCCTTGTTCTCTGGCAGCTGGTCATAACGCTTCGGCAGCGTAACGTACAGGCCTTCGGACGCATCACCCGCAATATTGGAGAGTGATGCGTTACCCACGCCCTCTGGCCCCATAAAGCCCGCTTTCAGGCCGGCCGTTTTTGCCTGACGCAGAATCTGCCCCAGCTCCGGGTAGTAGCCACCGTAGTAAACAAAGTCGACGTTCTCTTTCTTCAGACGGGCAATCAGCGTGGAGAAATCTTTATCGCCGGCAGTGATCCCCTCAAACAGCACCACGTTGCCGCCTTTGGCTTTCAGGGTTTTCTGCACGGACTCTGCCAGACCCTGGCCGTACTGCTGCTTGTCATGCACAACGGCAATACGTTTCGGCTTGATCTGGTCCAGAATATAGGTCGCTGCCGTCGGACCCTGATCGGAGTCGAGACCGGTGGTGCGCATAACGTCAGCATAGCCACGCGCCGTCAGTTCAGGGGCGGTGGCGGCCGGCGTGATCATCAGAATGCCTTCATCGTTATAGATGTCAGACGCAGGCTGCGTAGAAGAAGAGCAGAGATGGCCGATAACATATTTAATGCCGTCGTTAACGACTTTGTTCGCAACCGCAACCGCCTGTTTCGGGTCACACGCGTCGTCATACTCCACGCCAACCAGCTTGTCGCCGTTTACGCCACCTTTGGCATTAATGTCTTTAATCGCCTGCGCTGCGCCCGTGAACTGCATATCACCATATTGCGCCACCGGGCCGGTTGCTGCACCTACGATAGCAATTTTGATATCAGCAGCCAGCGCGGCATGGCTCATTGCCAGCGCAACGCAGCCCGCCAGTAACGCGCGTCCTTTACTCATCTTCATGCGTACTTCCCCATCTGTTATGTCGTGTCTGTTGTGATTGGTTTTATTTCAGCCAGTGAAAGAAGAAACTGATTCAGATAGAAGGAGTTAGCGCTCTTATCTGGCTTTTTTTGTTAAAACAGCTTTATTTTCAGGTTATTAAACAGGAATTTTCTGCTGTAAATCAACTGACATATTCAGCAATGAGTAGCCTGAACAGCATAATACTCTGGAGGTTATGGCCGTAATTTGCGCACCAGGGCAGCGCGTTATGCTGGCTTATTCAGCAATCGTTGCGGGCTTACTCCACAATCCTGGCAAAGTGTCTGCCATTTGACCTGTTTTTATCGCAAAAAAGTGACAGCGCTCTGACTGTATAAATTCGCTACACTATGCCCTTTCAGCCAGTACAGGTACGGGTTATGAAACTCACTATTCAGCGTATCGTTTCACTTACGCCGCAGGATCGCATCGACCTCGCTAAAATCTGGCCGCAGCAGGATATCGCGCAGCTGGAGAGCAGAATGAGTGATACGCAGCGGCTCTATGCCGCACGGTTTAACGACCGGCTGCTGGGCGCGCTGCAGCTGGAAATCCGCGGCACCCACGGCAAAATCACGCACTTTGAAGTACGCGAGGCCACGCGCCGGCGCGGCGTCGGGCGTTACTTACTGGAGGAGACTCTGGCGCAGAATCGTTCGCAGGCTCACTGGTGGATCGCTGATGATGGCTATGCTGACCAGGGGATCCGGGCGGCCTTTATGCAGGCATGTGGCTTCCGCGCGCAGGCGGACGGGTGGGTAAAAGAGACAGAGTAGAGCCGCGCGACCGGCCGGATGACAGACATAAAAAAGGGCAACCCTGAGGTCGCCCTTATTGCGGTCTGCGGAATATCAGGCTTCAATCGCCAAACGCAGCTTCTTCATCGCGTTCTTTTCCAGCTGACGCACGCGCTCTGCTGAGACGCCATAGCGGTCGGCCAGCTCCTGCAGCGTGGTTTTATTGTCATCATCCAGCCAGCGGGCACGGATGATATGCTGACTGCGCTCGTCCAGGCTGAGCATCGCATCACTCAGCTTATCAGCAGCGTGGGCGTCCCAGTTGTCCTCTTCGATACCGTCAGCGAAGTCTGACGTTTTATCCTGCAGGTAGAGCACGGGAGCCATTGGCTTGCCGTCGCCTGCCTCATCGTCAGAGGACATATCAAAGGTCATGTCCTGCGCCGCCATGCGCGACTCCATCTCCAGCACATCTTTGGTGCTGACGCCGAGCTCACGCGCCACCATGTCAACTTCATCCTGATTAAACCAGCCCAGACGCTGCTTGGTTTTACGCAGGTTAAAGAACAGCTTACGCTGCGCTTTGGTGGTTGCGACTTTGACAATGCGCCAGTTGCGCAGCACATATTCGTGGATCTCAGCTTTGATCCAGTGCACCGCAAATGAGACCAGACGCACGCCGACTTCCGGATTAAAGCGGCGCACCGCTTTCATCAGGCCGATATTGCCTTCCTGAATCAGATCCGCCTGTGGCAGACCATAACCTGCATAGTTACGTGCGATGTGAACAACAAAGCGCAGGTGTGACAGGATCAGCGTTTTCGCTGCATCCAGATCGCCCTGGTAATGCAGCCGCTCAGCCAGTGCTTTTTCCTCTTCTGCCGTCAATACCGGCCAGTTATTGGCAGCCCGAACGTAAGATTCCAGGTTGCCCAGAGGAGCAATCGCTAAAGTTTGCATTTCTTTGGTCATTCAAACCCTCACAAATTCAATGGAATTGCTGCGCGTGTCCTTGCGCAGACGTTACAGTATGTCAACGTCAGACGAAAACCAACAGCAATCTGTGCTAATTAGACGCCGGGGTTATCCACAAGTTCAATTATAGCAGTGAATATTTTACACACAGGTGACAGCGGGGAAAATCGGAGCATTCCTCTGCGCCTGTACTGCTGGCAGCAGAGGAAGAGTATATCAAAAAATCGTTGCCATGGGTTACTGCGGCGTAAATCGGCGTAAATGTTGCACAGTGGCAAGCCAGGCCGCAATCCAGCCAATAATCGCGGCAATCAGCAGCAGCAGCAGGCCTTCATCCCAGGCAAACCCTTCCAGCGTAAAGGCGGTGCCAAACACCGATGCTACCTGCGCCACCACCGACTGCAGTCGCAGCACCAGCACTTCAGAAAGCACCAGTGACAGCAGCGCACCGGCAAAACCCAGCAGCGCACCGCCATAGAGGAACGGCCGCAGAATAAAGCCATCCGTTGCGCCAATCAGCTTCTGAACGTTGATGGTATCGCGCCGGGCAAAGATGCTGAGCCGGACACTGTTACCAATCACCAGGAACACCGCCACAATCATCAGCAGACCGATCATAGAGGCTACCTGTCCGACCAGGCCCGTCAGCGCCGCCAGACGGGCAAACCAGCTGTCATCCATACGTACTTCATCTACACCCTGCACTTTCGCCACCCGATCGCGCAGGCTTGCCATGGTGTCAGAGTTCTGGAAATTAAGCTTCGGCGTGATGATTGCGACTGCCGGCAGCGGATTCTGCTCCAGCAGATCCATTGCGCCGCCAAAGCCGGACCAGTTGCGGAACTCACTCTGCGCCTCGTCGCGCGTCAGGTAGTTCACGCTGTCGACCCCTTCCAGCTGCTTAAGCTGTGCGGTCACGTTTTCTGCCGCGCTATCGTCCAGCGTCTTATCAAGATAGACCGTCAGCTGCGGCGCCGGATACCATTGGGTGGCCGCCTGACTGACGTTTTTCCACACCATGTAACAGACGCTGGGCAGCGTCAGAGAAATGGCGATAACCATGACGGTGAGCAGCGTTGCCAGCGGCTGACGCCACATATCGGACAGCGTACCGCGCAGGGCGTAGCGCCACTGCTCCTGCCAGCCGCCTTTCAGCGCTTTACGCTTTGACGGCGCCTTAGGCTGCTTTGCCGGCCTGGCTGCCGCCGGACGCTTGTTGCGTTTATTGACCATCGTGGCCTCCGTGCAGACGTCCCTGATTCAGCGTCATCACGCGGTAGTTGCGCCGCGCGATCAGCCCCAGATCGTGGGTTGCCATCAGTACCGTTACTCCAACGCGGTTAAACTCTTCAAACAGGCGCAGAATATCTTCTGACAGCGCGTTATCGAGGTTACCGGTGGGTTCATCTGCCAGCAGCACCGCGGGTTTATTAACCACCGCGCGCGCAATGCCCACGCGCTGCTGTTCACCGCCGGAGAGCTGAATCGGGTAACTTTTCGCTTTGTCGAGCAGGCCGACTTTATCCAGAGCCGCGGAAACACGACGGCGGATATCTTCGCCGCTGGCGCCGGAAATAATCAGCGGAATAGCCACATTGTCATAGACTGAGCGATCCATCAGCAGGTGGTGATCCTGAAAAATCATTCCGATCTGGCGACGCAGAAATGGCACTTCGCTGTGACGCAGACGGGAGATATCATGCCCGCTGAACCAGATCTGTCCGGCGCTCGGACGCTCGATGCCGCAAATCAGCTTCAGCAGGGTACTTTTACCCGCACCGGAGTGTCCGGTCAGGAAGGACATCTCGCCGGGACGCAGATGAAAATCGACCCCCTGCAGCGCCTGGCGCCCTCCCAGATAAGCCTTACTGACTTCTTCAAAGCGAATCATGCCAATCATTCCTCTCGGGCAAACAGTGCCTCAATAAAGTCTGCGGCCTTAAATGGCCGTAAATCTTCGATGCCTTCTCCGACACCGATATAGCGGATAGGAATGCCGAACTGGTCAGCAATCGAGAAGATAACGCCCCCTTTCGCCGTGCCGTCCAGCTTGGTCAGGGCGATGCCTGTCAGCCCTACCGCTTCATTAAACAGTTTTGCCTGACTGACCGCATTCTGTCCGGTGCTGGCATCTAACGTCAGCATCACCTCATGCGGCGCATCCTCATCCAACTTCTTCATCACGCGGGTGATTTTTTTCAGCTCTTCCATCAGATGCGCTTTGTTCTGCAGGCGACCGGCGGTGTCCGCAATCAGCACATCCACGTTGCGCGACTTCGCCGCCTGAATTGCATCAAAAATCACCGAGGCAGAATCTGCACCCGTATGCTGCGCCACAACCGGAATATTGTTGCGCTGTCCCCACACCTGCAGCTGCTCAACCGCAGCGGCACGGAAGGTATCGCCGGCAGCCAGCATCACCGATTTGCCTTCCGCCTGATACTGACGCGCCAGTTTACCGATGGTGGTAGTTTTGCCGACACCGTTTACGCCGACCATCAGGATCACAAATGGCGTTTTGCCACTCACATCCAGCGGCGCATCCACTTTATCAAGGATGCCGGCCATTTCCGCTTTCAGCAGACCATACAGCGCTTCAGCGTCACGCAGCTGTTTGCGACTTGCCTGCTGGGTCAGACTGGTAATAATGCGGCGGGTGGTTTCCACGCCCACATCTGCAATCAGCAGCTGTTCTTCCAGCTCATCAAACAGATCGTCATCGATTTTTTTACCGCGAAACAGGCTGATAAAGCCTGAACCAAGGTTGGTCCGCGTTTTTACCAGGCTGCGTTTGAGGCGGGCGAAAAAGCCTTCTTTAGTCGGGCGCTCCTGCTCCTGCGTCACAATAGGCGCTGCCGCCAGCGGAAGATCGCTTACGGTGTCTTCGGCTTCAGCAGCATCTTCAGCGTAGGTTTCCGCCAGCGCCAGCGCCTCCAGCTCTTCATCGCTGAGCGGTGCGTCTTCATCTGTCTCAGCTTCCGCTTCGGCCAGCTGACTTTCATCGCCAGGCAGGATAGGTTCCGGCGCCACGGCGGCAGTCAGCGGTTGCTCATCCGCCGCGACAGCAGGTGTTTCTTCCGTCAGGCGCTTTTCACTGACCGGCAGCGGAGCCAGCTCAGGCTCCTCTTCCGGCAGGATCTCCTCATTAACCGGCAGCGGAGCCAGCTCAGGCTCCTCTTCCGGCAGGATCTCTTCGTTAACCGGCAGCGGGGCCAGCTCAGGCTCCTCTTCCGGCAGGATCTCTTCAGGCTGCGCGGTGATGCTTCCATCCTCAGACGCTGGCACGTGCCGGGCCGTCTGATCTGCTGCCTGCTCTTTCGCTTTTTGCTCCGTCAGCGCAACGGTTTCCGCTGCCTGCGCTTCGGCGCGCCCGGACGCACTCGTACTCTCTTCAGCGGCAGCAGGCTGAGCCTCCTCTGCGGGCTGCTCTTTTACCTGCTCTTCAGCCGGGGCGGGCGCCTGCTCTTCTTTGCCAAAGCCCAGCCAGGAAAAAAAGCCGCGTTTTTTCTCTTTTGCCATTGTGTGACCACACTCCTCGATGGCTTATTCCCGGTAGCACGCTGTCCCCAGGGGATATAAATTCAGTTTTTAAGCTTTCTGCAGCGTAAAATCAGCGCATTACGCACACTTGTATCGTTCAATAGTCTAACACTTTCCGGCCAGCGCACCACAGCACCCTTTTTTACGTTTCTTCTGCCTGTCGCGCCCGTTAAACTACGCAACAAATTATGACGAGTTGTGAGCAAAATGAGTAAATCACCCCGCAGCAGCGGCGGCGCTGGCCAAATCCGCATTATTGGTGGCCAGTGGCGCGGCCGTAAACTTCCGGTGCCGGATAGCGCAGGCCTGCGCCCCACGACCGATCGCGTACGCGAAACCCTGTTTAACTGGCTGGCGCCCGATCTTCAGCAGGCGCGCTGCCTCGATTGCTTTGCCGGCAGCGGTGCGCTGGGTCTGGAAGCGCTGTCGCGCTATGCGGGCTCAGTGACGCTGCTGGAGCTGGAACGCAGCGTGGCGCAGCAGCTGTCGCGCAATGTCGACACCCTGCGCGCAACGCAGGCTACAGTGATACAGGCCAACACGCTGCAGTGGCTCAGCCAGCCGGGGGAAGCGTTTGATATTGTGTTTGTCGACCCGCCGTTTCGCAAAGGGCTGCTGGCGGAAACGCTGGCGCTGCTGGAGCGTAATCAGTGGCTGAGCGCAGATGCGCTGATTTACGTAGAAAGTGAAGTGGAACAGGGCACGCCTGATGTGCCCGCCAGCTGGCAGCTTTACCGGGAGAAGATCGCCGGTCAGGTCGCCTACCGACTCTATCAACGCCAACAGGAGGCGCATGATGTGGCTTAATCTGGGACGGTTACTGATGATTTGCGTCTGGGCTTTTCTGCTGCTGAATCTGGTGCACCCTTTCCCCACCCCGCTGCGCTACTTTGTGCATGTCGCCCTGTTTTTCATGGTGATTATGCATGGACTGCAGCTGGTACTGCTGCGCGCCACCCAGCCTAAAGAGGCGCCGAAACTGAGCGGCGCCACGCAGGCTAAAATTTTCTTTTTCGGGGTGTTTGAGCTGCTGGCCTGGCAGAAAAAGCACTATCCAAAGATGTAACTCTGCACATCCGGTTTTAACCGGAGCACCTTCGCTGGCGCTCCGGTTTTAGCGCGCGGGGGTAAAGCTGACAAACCGGCTGCCCTGCATCTTCAGCTCGCCTTTAACACCCTTATCCATCTGATGATAATCGCTGGCGCTGACCGCAGTTTTAATGTCGCTCGCGCCGTTCAGCGGATGAAACCAGGCTTCATATTTCATCTCTTCACCGGCAATCTCTTCGCGCTGCCGCGAACGGCGATTTGGCGCCGGAAACTCACGTTTTGTTTTTACCTGCACGGTAAGCGATCGCACCGGAGAGGCATCGTTAACCGCGGCTTCGCGCCGCTGCTTGATAAACTGCCGGGTCGCCAGAATGGCAATAATCGCCAGGACGATAAAAAAGATTAGCGGTGGTTTGCTCATGTTTTTGCTCGCACTTCACTTCATTTGATAATTAAAAAAGAGGCTAAAGCATACAACCAGAGTTGCCCGATTGTCACATTTGCCAGCGGTAACTTAAACTCAAAGAGAGTCTGGGATATTTCAACAATGTGGACATCTGGTCTACAAAAGGGAGAAAAAATGCTTTGGTCTTTCCTTGCAGTACTTTTTTCCGGCTGGCTTTATGTGGATGCCTCCTATCGTGGTCCGCAGTGGCAACGCTGGCTGTTTAAACCCGTGACCCTGCTGCTGCTGGTTGCCTGGGCCTGGCAGGCGCCCGCTGTGAATACCACGGATTATCTGATCCTCGCCGGACTGATTGCCACGCTGGCAGGCGACGCGCTGATGCTGCTGCCGCGGCAGCAGATGCTCTATGCGCTGGGTGCCTTTTTCCTTTCGCATCTGCTCTACACCATCAGCTTTACCGCCCATATGACCATGAGCTTCTACTGGCCGATCCCGCTGACGTTCCTGATCATCGGCGTTGCGGTCATTGCGCTGCTCTGGACGCGGCTGGAGGAGTTGCGCTGGCCTATCTGTACCCTGATTGGCATGACGCTGGTGATGAACTGGCTGGCGGCTGAAAACTACTTTTTCCGGCCAACCGACTACAGCTTTTCGCTGCTGATTGGTGCGGGCCTGCTGCTGCTGGCCAATATCATCTGGTTTATTTCACACTATCGCCGGCGTTTCAGCGCTGACAGCGCCATTGTCGCCGCCTGCTATTTTGCCGGTCACTTTATGATTGTGCGTTCGCTCTGGCTCTCATAATCAATCAGGCCATCAGTAACGGGCCACTGCCCGTTACTGATATCAGACGCGCCCTGCATTAACGCCATCGCACCCGCGATGACTGCATCCTCAGGCCTCCGCGCCTTTTCTGATCAGATACTGATATGGCAGCGCATCCGTCTGCTGTGCCAGTAAATCATGATCCATAAAGCGGCAGAAACCGGGAATATCGCGTGTGGTCGCCGGATCGTCAGCGATAATCAGCAGCGTTTCGCCCGCCTGCATCGTGCGTACCGTCTTGCGTACCATCATCACGGGTTCAGGGCAGCGCAGGCCCAGCGCATCCAGCGTATGGTCGGGTGCGGAGAAAGGATCGCTCATGATTCTCTTATCGGTAAGTAAACAAAGATGCTCATTCTAGCTCGCCATTTCTGCAGCGCAAGGCGACAACGATTGCGCTAAAATTAACCGTTGCATAAATTGCGCAACGGGTTAAGATGCCGTCCGTTTTTTTTAAAACCGTTGCTTAGTCCCCAAAATCGTTTGCTTTTTGGCAAGGCGGCAAGCGCGTATATTCCCGGGAGCTTACTGAAGTAAGCGATCGGGATACGCAAGCGCAGCCAGTGCAGCAAAAATGCGAATGATGAAGGAGATGGGTTCCCTCACCCCACTGTTAAAAAGGCTTATTATGATCGCTTTTTCTGCGCGTCAGCGCATGCACGCCCTTTTCTGGCTGTCGCTGTTTCATCTGCTGGTGATCACCTCCAGCAATTATCTGGTTCAGCTGCCGGTCGCTATTTTTGGTTTTCATACCACCTGGGGTGCGTTCAGCTTTCCCTTTATTTTTCTCGCAACCGACCTGACCGTGCGTATTTTCGGCGCCCCGCTGGCGCGGCGTATTATCCTCGCGGTGATGATCCCGGCGCTGTTTATCTCCTACGCTATCTCCTGTCTCTTTTATCAGGGAGCATGGCAGGGCTGGGCGTCGCTGCAGCAGGTCAATCTCTTTGTCGCACGTATCGCCTGCGCCAGCTTTATGGCGTATGCACTGGGCCAGATCCTTGATGTTCACGTCTTTAACCGTCTGCGCCAGCTGCCGCAGTGGTGGATAGCGCCTGCCTGCGCGATGTTTCTGGGTAACGTGAGTGATACGCTGGCCTTTTTCTTTATCGCATTTTACAAGAGCCAGGATCCCTTCATGGCAGCGCACTGGGTCGAGATTGCCCTGGTGGATTACAGTTTCAAGGTACTGATCTGCCTTATCTTCTTCCTTCCCGCTTATGGTCTGTTGCTGAATGCCGCCCTGAAGCGCATGGCAGAACGGTATCATGCCCGCCAGATCAATTTCGGCTGATGTGCCATAGACGAAATGGCGCAGTACGCTAAGATTTCCTGACACATCGGCGGTTGCTTTTAACCGCCGATTCCGTTTGTATAAGCCAGACTGGAATTGTAAAAGGGAACAGAATGCGCAACGTAGTGAAATATGCAGGTATCGGTCTGCTGGTGCTGGGCCTGGCGGCGTGCGATCAGAAAAAAGAGGATGCCACCGCCGATAACAGCGGCACCAGCGTCAGCCAGTCAGCTCAGACTGTGAATCTGATGGAAGGGAAACTGAGTTTTACGCTGCCTGCGGGTATGTCTGATAAGAGCGGTAAGCTCGGTTCTGAATCCACTAACATGCATGTGTACGCTGATGAAACCGGCCAGCGCGCGATTATCGTGATCGCCGGCGACCCGACCAGTGATACGCTTGAGACGCTGTCAAAACGTCTGGAGCAGCAGCAGCGCAACCGCGATGCGCAGCTGCAGGTAGTGTCGAATAAAGCAGTAACGCTAAAAGATCAGCCGGCTCAGCAGCTGGATACGGTGATTTCTGCCAACAACCAGACGTCATGGTCAACGATAGTTCTGGCAAAAGTGGATGGCAAACTGCTGACGCTGCAGATCACGCTGCCGGCTGAGAATCAGCAGCAGGCGCAGAGCGATGCAGACAGCATTGTGAAAAGCATTACCCTGAAATAATTACGCCAGGTGCGCATGAAGACGCACCTGACGCTGATCGTACCGCTTTGCAGGGTCGCCCTATGTGGCGACCCTTTTTTATAACCTCACCGGCGAAATATGCCAGATCTCATCTGCATACTCCTGAATAGTGCGGTCTGAGGAGAAGTAGCCCATACCGGCGATATTCAGCGCCGCCCGCCGCTGCCACTCATCCGGCTGCCGGTAAAGCTTATCTACCTTGTCCTGCGTATCCACATAGCTGCGGTAATCTGCCAGCAGCTGATAGTGGTCACCGAAGTTGACCAGCGCATCAAACAGGTTGCGATACCGTCCCGGATCCTGCGGACTGAACACGCCGGTAGCAATCTGCGTCAGCACCTGATGCAGCTCAGCATCTTCCTCAAAGTATTTGCGCGGGTTATAGCCCTCTTTGCGCAGCTGCTCAACCTGCGGAGTGGTGTTGCCGAAGATAAAGAGATTCTCTGCACCCACGTGCTCACGCATCTCCACATTCGCCCCATCCAGCGTGCCAATCGTCAGCGCGCCATTAAGCGCAAACTTCATGTTACTGGTGCCGGAGGCCTCGGTACCGGCCGTGGAGATCTGTTCCGAAAGATCGGCTGCCGGAATGATGATCTGCGCCAGGCTGACGCCGTAGTTAGGGATAAACACCACCTTCAGCTTGTTCTTCACCTGCGGATCATTGTTGATCACGTCAGCCACATCATTGATCAAATGAATAATGTGCTTCGCCACGTAATACGCTGAGGCGGCTTTGCCGGCAAAAATGTTTACGCGCGGCACCCAGTTGGCATCGGGATCGGCTTTGATACGGTTATAGCGGGTGATCACATGCAGCACATTCAGCAGCTGCCGTTTGTACTCGTGAATACGCTTGATCTGTACATCAAACAGCGCGTGCGGGTTAAGCACGATATCCATGTTTTTGGCGACCCATGCCGCCAGCCGCTGCTTGTTGGCAAATTTGGCATCGGCCACCTGGCGAATAAACGCCGGATAGTCGATATGCGGCTGCAGCTCGCTGAGCTGTGACAGATCGGTGCGCCAGGTGCGGCCGATAGTTTCATCCAGCACGTCAGAGAGCGCCGGATTTGCCAGCGCCAGCCAGCGGCGCGGCGTAACGCCGTTCGTTTTGTTGCAGAAACGTCCCGGGAAGAGTCGGGCAAAGTCGGCAAACAGCGACTGCACCATGAGATTGGAGTGCAGCTCAGAGACGCCGTTTACTTTATGACTGACCACGACCGCCAGCCACGCCATGCGGATGCGGCGGCCATCATTCTCATCAATAATCGAGATGCGCGACAGCAGATCCCAGTCGTCGGGATAGTGCTCCTGAATGGTTTTCAGGAAGTAATCATTGATCTCAAAAATAATACTCAGGTGACGCGGCAGAATTTTGCCGATCATGTCTACCGGCCAGGTCTCCAGCGCCTCGCTCATCAGCGTATGGTTGGTGTAGGAGAAGATCTGACAGGTAACTTCAAATGCGTCATCCCAGCTGAACTTATACTCATCGATCAGCAGCCGCATCAGTTCCGGGATCGCCAGTACCGGATGCGTGTCGTTCAGGTGGATAGCGACTTTGTCAGCAAGGTTGTCCCAGGTTTCATGCATTTTCCAGTGGCGATGCAGAATATCCTGTACCGTAGATGAAACCAGAAAATACTCCTGACGCAGCCGCAGCTCGCGTCCGGAGTAAGTTGAATCATCCGGATAAAGAACGCGCGAAACGTTCTCTGAATGGTTTTTATCCTCGACGGCCGCAAAGTAGTCGCCCTGGTTGAACTTGCCAAGGTTGATCTCATTACTTGCCTGCGCGCCCCACAGCCGCAGCGTATTGGTGGCATCGGTGTCAAAACCAGGGATGATTTGATCGTACGCCATCGCGACAATCTCTTCGGTTTCCACCCAGCGAACGCGCGCGCCCTCATGCTGCAGGCGGCCGCCAAAACGCACTTTATAGCGGGTATTGTGGCGCTGAAACTCCCACGGGTTGCCATACTCCAGCCAGTAGTCTGGCGACTCACGCTGCTGACCATCGACAATATTCTGCCGGAACATGCCGTAGTCATAGCGGATACCGTAACCGCGTCCCGGCAGGCCTAACGTTGCCAGCGAATCAAGAAAGCAGGCAGCCAGACGACCGAGGCCGCCGTTGCCGAGTCCGGGATCGTTTTCCTCTTCCATCAGTTCGCTGAGGTTGAGTCCCATCTCATCCAGCGCCTGATTAAGATCGTCATAAATGCCCATCGCCAGCAGCGCATTGCCCAGCGTACGGCCCATCAGGAACTCCATCGACAGGTAGTAAACCTGACGCACGTCCTGCGACAGCTGCGCACGGCTGGAACGCAGCCAGCGCTCTACCATACGGTCTCGCACCGCGAGCAGCGACGCGTTCAGCCACTCATGCTTATTCGCGATTGAAGGATCTTTGCCAATCGTAAACATCAGCTTATAGGCGATTGAGTGCTTCAGCGCTTCAACCGTCAGCGTGGGTGAGGCGTAGGTAAAAGGTGCATTCATATCCGGACTCCCAATCTCTCAATTACAGCATACGTTGATAAAGATCGCGGTAGGCTTGCGCCGCCACCTGCCAGCTGAAATCCATCGCCATGGCCTGGCGCTGAACATAGCGCCAGAGTGAAGGTCGTGACCAGAGCACAAAGGCGCGACGAATAGCACGCAGCAGTGACCAGGCGTTACTGTCTTCAAAACTGAAGCCGCTGGCGACACCATCCGCCAGGTTCTCCAGAGAGCTATCCTGTACGGTATCGGCCAGACCACCGGTACGACGCACCAGCGGCAGCGTGCCGTATTTCAGACCATAGAGCTGCGTCAGTCCGCAGGGTTCAAAGCGGCTGGGCACCATAATCACATCGGCACCGCCGACAATACGGTGTGAGAACGCTTCGTGATAGCCAATCTGTACGCCCACGCTGCCGGGATGTTCCGCCGCCGCCGCAAGGAAACCCTGCTGCAGTTCGGCATCGCCCTGACCCAGCAACACCAGCTGCCCGCCCTGCGCCAGCAGACCCGGCAGCGCTTCCAGCACCAGATCGAGCCCTTTCTGTTTTGTCAGCCGGCTGATAACACAGAAGACCGGCACTTTGTCATCGACTTTCAGTCCCATGGCGATCTGCAGCTGACGTTTGTTTTCCGCTTTACTCTCCAGCGTGTCGCGGTCATAACGGGCGGTCAGCAGCAGGTCATGCGCCGGATCCCAGATGCCCGGATCCACGCCGTTGAGAATGCCGCTCAGGCGACCTTCACGCAGACGCTGCTCCAGCAGCGATTCCATACCGTAACCAAATTCCGGGCGGGTGATCTCCAGCGCGTAGGTCGGACTGACCGCCGTAATATGATCGGCAAAGAACAGGCCGGCTTTGAGGTAAGAGATCTGGCCGTAAAACTCCAGACCGTGCATACCAAAATATTCCTGCGGGATCTGAATCTCATCCAGATGCCGGGCGTTAAACAGCCCCTGATAGGCAAGGTTGTGTACGGTAAAGACCGTTTTAGCCGGATTGCCGCGCGCGGCAATGTAGGCGCAGGTCAGACCGGCATGCCAGTCATGCGCATGCACAATCTGCGGACGCCACAGTGCGTCCACGCCGCTTGCCAGCTCGGCACCCATCCAGCCCAGCAGCGCAAAACGCAGATAGTTATCGACGTAAGCGAACTGCGATGTGTCGTGGTAGGGGCTGCCGGGACGGTCATACAATCCTGGCGCGTCAATCAGATAAATTCCGACACCGTTGTACTGCCCAAACAGCAGGCGCACGGGTCCGGCAAAGGTTTGCAGCTCTGCTACTACATCAGTATCAGGAATTCCTTTACGCAGATCCGGAAACGCCGGAAGCAATACCCGCGTATCCGTACCATCGGCTATTTGTGCCTGAGGTAATGCGCCGACGACATCAGCCAGTCCGCCCGTTTTCAGCAGCGGAAAAAGCTCTGAACAGACATGTAAAACCTGCATCCTGAACCCCTATTATGTTATCGCGCGCGTTCCACGCGGCGGTTTTTTTGTATGCTTGTCGCCACTCACTGACCCGCGGTGGCCAGCCTGGCCAGCATGGCGCGCGTCACCAGTACGATACCCTCTTCCGATCGGTAAAAACGCCGGCTGTCTTCATCCGGATTCTCTCCAATCACCATGCCTTCCGGGATCTCGCAGGCACGGTCAATCACACAGCGGCGTAGCCGGCACGAACGGCCTACCACAACATCCGGCAGCAGCACCGCTGAATCAATATTGCAAAATGAGTTTACGCGCACGCGCGGAAACAGCACTGAATTCACTACCACGGAGCCGGAAATAATGCAGCCGCCTGATACCAGCGAGTTCATGGTCATGCCATGACTGCCGGAGCGATCCTGCACAAATTTAGCCGGCGGCAGTGGCTCCATATGGGTCCGGATGGGCCATTCCTGATCATACATATCCAGCTCTGGCGTAACGGACGCCAGATCGAGATTGGCGCGCCAGTAGGCCTCCAGCGTGCCCACGTCGCGCCAGTAAGGCTCGGCGTTCTCATCATTCTGCACGCAGGAGAGCGTGAAGGAATGTGCATATGCCTCACCGCTCGCCACAATTTTTGGCAGCAAATCTTTACCAAAGTCGTGACTGGAGTTCTCTACCAGCAAATCGTCTTCCAGTAACTGATAAAGATAGTCGGCATTGAAAACATAGATACCCATACTTGCCAGCGCTTTATCTGCGTCGCCTGGCATAGCGGGCGGCGTCGCGGGTTTCTCAACAAAATCGACCACGTTGTTTTCAGCATCCACTGCCATTACCCCAAAGGCGGTCGCTTCCGCCAGCGGAACCGGCAGACAGGCGATAGTACATTTCGCGCCGCGTTCAGCATGATCGAGCAGCATGCGTGAGTAGTCCATTTTGTAGATATGATCGCCGGCCAGGATCACGATGTACTGTGCGTTATAGCGCCGGATAATATCGAGGTTTTGTGTCACCGCATCGGCGGTGCCGCGATACCAGTGTTCTGTCGCAGCGCGCTGCTGAGCAGGCAGCAAATCGACAAACTCATTCATCTCTTCGTTAAACAGTGACCAGCCGCGCTGAATATGCTGCGTCAGCGTATGCGACTGATACTGGGTAATGACGCCGATGCGCCGGATGCCTGAATTAATGCAGTTGGAAAGGGCAAAGTCGATAATACGAAACTTGCCGCCAAAGTGAACGGCAGGCTTCGCGCGTTTTGCGGTCAGATCTTTCAGACGCGTACCGCGTCCGCCAGCGAGGATCAGGGCAACTGTCTGGGTAGGAAGCTGGCGCGCCAGCATCAGAGGATCGTTTCTGTCTAACTTCACCATGTCTGACTCCTTATGATTGCTTTAGGAACACACACACGCCGCGTGCGGGCCCGTGCCAGACAGTTGTCAAAATGGGATTATCTTCCCCGGCGAAAGGAGGTATGGCATGCCATTCTCCGTCTGGTAAGGCTAGGTCACTGATTGCATCTGTTGCATTTATTGTTATCAGCCAGCGGTCTGACAGCAGGATTTGCATCTGATGCACGCCCCGCTCCCACTCTTCTGGTTCCAGTGGTTTGCCGCTGGTATTGAACCACTGCACCTGACCCTCCCCCTCCTGCCACCAGCAGTCTGCCGTCAGCGCCGGAATGCGCTGGCGCAGCTGGATAAGCGCCGCAGTAAAGTCGACCAGTCCTGAATCATCCTGCTGCCAGTTGAGCCACGTCAGCAGGTTATCCTGACAGTAGGCGTTGTTGTTGCCGTACTGGCTCTGTCCACGCTCATCGCCAGCCAGCAGCATCGGCGTGCCCTGTGCCAGCAGCAGCGTGGTCAGCAGCGCATGCGTGCTGTGCCGCCGCCGCTGTACGACATCCGGATTCGCCTTCAGCCCTTCATGCCCGTGGTTATGGCTGAAGTTATCACTGCTACCGTCGCGGTTGTCCTCGCCGTTAGCCTGATTATGTTTATGGTTATAGCTCACCAGGTCGTGCAGCGTGAAGCCATCATGCGCAGTAATAAAATTAATGCTGGCGTGCGGCTGGCGGCCTGCGTTCTGAAACAGATCGGCTGAGGCGGCAAACCGGCGCGCCAGCTCACCGTTGCTCAGTTCGCCATGCAGCCAGTAGCGGCGTACAGCATCGCGAAAATGGTCGTTCCATTCGGCAAAACCCGGTGGGAACCGGCCCACCTGATAGCCGTTTTCGCCAATGTCCCATGGTTCAGCAATCAGCTTGACCTGTGACAGGATCGGACAGGCACGGATCGCCGCCAGCAGCGGCGCTTCAGCGCAAAACTCTGGCGTACGGCCCAGCACGCTGGCGAGATCAAAGCGGAAACCATCAACGTGACAGTGCTGTACCCAGTAGCGCAGCGCTTCCAGCGCCCACGTCATCACCTGCGGATCGCTGAGATTCAGCGTGTTGCCGCAGCCGGTCCAGTTCTGGTAGTTCCCCTGCTCATCAAGCCAGTAGTAGCTGGCGTTATCCACACCGCGCAGCGACAGCGTCGGACCAATCTCCTCCAGCTCTGCCGTGTGGTTGAATACCACATCCAGGATCACCTCAATACCCGCCGCATGCAGCGTTTTTACCGCCTGCTGAAACTCCTGCAGCGCCGTGACACCCGCTTCGCCTGACGCATAATCCGGATGCACTGCCCAGAGCGCATAGGGGTTATAGCCCCAATAGTTATGCAGCCCCAGCCGCTGCAGCCGCGGCTCACTGGCAAAAGCGGCTACAGGCAAAAGCTCCAGCGCGGTAATGCCCAGATGACGCAGGTACTTCACCATAACAGGGTGGCCGAGCGCCGCATACGTCCCGCGCAGCGTTTCCGGAATTTCCGGATGCAGCTGCGTCAGACCGCGCACGTGCGCTTCATAAATGACCGTGTTGCCCCAGGGCGTACGCGGTGGCCGATCGTCTCCCCAGTCAAAGTCTTCGGCGATAACCAGCGATGCTGGCATACAGCTGGCGCTGTCCTGGCCGTCAGGCTGTGCGATACCACCATACAGCGGTGCGTCATCCGCAACGCTGCCGGTAACGGCTCTGGCGCAGGGGTCCACCAGCAGTTTAGCCGGATTAAAACGGTGTCCCCGCTGCGGGTCCCACGGGCCATAAACGCGATAGCCGTAGCGCTGGCCTGGCTTCAGCCCGGCAACATAGCCGTGCCAGATATCGCCGCTGCGCGCGGGCAGCACAAGGCGCTGCTCCTCGCCTTCACGGCTGAACAGGCAAAGCTCCACCTTCTCTGCGTGACGCGAGAAGAGCGTGAAGTTGACGCCGCGTCCATCATAGCGGGCACCGTGCGGCGCAGGTTCGCCCGCTTCGATCATCAGTCCGCCTCCCGCACCAGCCAGATGGTCGACAGCGGTGGCAGCGTCAGACTCAGCGACTGTGCCCGGCCGTGGCTGGCAATCTCGTCGGTATGGGTGATGCTATGATTGCGCACGTCGCTGCCGTGATAGTCGTGCTGATCGGTATTCAGCACCTCACGCCAGCCGCCGGCCTGATTGACGCCAAAACGGTAATCCTGGCGCGTGACCGGCGTGAAGTTACTGACAACAATGATCTCATTGCCTTCGCGGTCGCGGCGCACAAAGACAAACACCGAGTTATCGTGGTCATCCACCACCAGCCATTCAAAGCCCTGCGGGTCAAAGTCGAGCTGATAAAGTGGCGCATAGTGGCGATAGCTGTGGTTGAGATCGCGTACCAGACGCTGTACGCCGTGATGCCAGTTGTCATCGCCTTCCAGCAGGTGCCAGTCAAGGCTGACGTCATGGTTCCACTCGCGTCCCTGCGCAAACTCATTGCCCATAAACTGCAGCTTTTTACCCGGAAACGCCCACATCCAGCCGTAGTAAGCACGCAGGTTAGCAAACTTCTGCCAGGCGTCACCCGGCATGCGATCAAGAATTGAGCGCTTACCGTGCACCACTTCATCATGTGACAGCGGCAGCACAAAGTTTTCGCTGTAGTTGTAAGCCATACCGAACGTCATCAGATTGTGATGATAGCGGCGATGTACCGGATCGAGCTTCATGTAGTCGAGGGTGTCGTGCATCCAGCCCAGGTTCCACTTGAACCAGAAGCCCAGCCCTTCATTCTCGATCGGGCGCGTGACGCCAGGGAAGTCGGTTGACTCTTCTGCCACGGTGATGCTGCCAGACACGGCAGTGCCCAGCGTCTGATTGGTATGACGCAGAAACGCGATCGCTTCCAGGTTCTCGCGCCCGCCCAGATGATTCGGGATCCACTCGCCCGCTTTACGGCTGTAGTCGCGATAGATCATTGAAGCCACTGCATCCACACGCAGTCCATCAATACCAAATCGTTCCAGCCAGTAAAGCGCGTTACCGGAGAGATAGTTACTGACTTCACGCCGGCCAAAGTTATAGATCAGCGTATTCCAGTCCTGATGATAGCCTTCGCGCGGATCGCTGTGCTCATAGAGTTCGGTGCCGTCAAATTTTGCCAGACCAAAGTCGTCATCAGGGAAATGTCCCGGCACCCAGTCCAGCAGCACGTTAATACCCGCTTCGTGTGCCGCTGCAATAAACTGGCGGAACTCATCACGCGTCCCGAACCGGCGCGTCGGCGCATACATGCCCAGCGGCTGATAACCCCAGCTGCCGTCAAACGGATGCTCATTAATCGGTAGCAGTTCAATATGGGTAAAACCCATCTCTTTGACGTAGGGGATCAGCTGCTCAGCCAGCTCTTTGTAGCTCAGCCAGAAGTTGTTATCGGTGTGGCGTCGCCATGAGCCGAGGTGCACCTCATAAATAGAGATAGGCTGATCAAAACCGTTGGCCGCTTTGCGCGCAGGCTGCATCTCAACCTTCGGCGGCAGCCCGCAGATCATTGACGCCGTCTGCGGACGCATCTGCGCCTCAAACGCAAACGGATCGGCTTTGATACGCATCTGCCCGTGTAAATCGACAATCTCATATTTATAGAGCTGCCCGTTTACCGCGCCCGGCACAAACAGCTCCCAGATCCCGAGTTCACGCCGGAAGCGCATCGGATGACGGCGGCCATCCCAGAAATTGAAATCGCCGACCACAGAGACGCGACGGGCATTCGGTGCCCATACGGCAAAGCGCGTGCCGCTGACGCCATCAATGGTTGCGCCGTGCGCGCCCAGAGTTTCATAGGGACGCTGGTGCGTGCCTTCAGCCAGCAGCCAGGCATCCATATCGGCCAGCAGCGGACCAAAACGGTAAGCATCATCAATCAGATTCTGCTGACCGTGCCAGTTCACCGCCAGCTGATAGCGAAACATGTTCTTGCGGCGCGGAATAATACCGCTGAAAAAACCGCGTGAATCCAGACACTTCAGCTGGCCACATTTGCGGCCGGTTTTGGTTTCGATCACCCAGACTTCAGAGGCATCCGGCAGCAGCGCGCGGACTTCAAGGCCCTGAACGGTCTGGTGCATTCCCAGGACAGAAAAGGGGTCGGCGTAATCCCCGGCAAAAAGCGCATTGATCGCATCGCGATCGGGAAACTCTGACATGACTTTCTTCCTATGATTTTGTGCAGGCGACCGCAGAGGCAGTTGTGCCGCTGTAAGTGCGCTGCTTTTCATTGAGTCATACGTACACCGGCAAGAGAGGCCACCCTCCATGGGAAAATTCGTTGCCAGGTACCACTACTAATTCGCTTACAAAGTACAACCTGTTAACAATCGGTACTTCTCAGTTAAATCATAGCTTGGGGTTGGCAGAAGCCAGGGAGGAACATGAAAAATTGTTGTCAGAAAAACAAAAAAGGGAAGCCGATCACTCGCGGGCGGCAATTTGGCTTATGTTTTGCCCGTCAGCTGATTAAAAAAAAGCCGGGGAACCCCGGCCTGTCTGATGTCGTTGCGCTTAGTCGATCAGCAGACGCAGCATGCGACGCAGCGGTTCTGCCGCACCCCACAGCAGCTGATCGCCGACGGTGAAGGCAGAAAGGTACTCCGGCCCCATGTTAAGCTTGCGCAGACGGCCGACCGGCGTAGTCAGGCGACCGGTAACCGCAGCGGGCGTCAGCTCGCGCATCGTGATCTCGCGATCGTTTGGCACCACTTTCACCCACTCATTATGCGCCGCGAGCAGCTGCTCAATCTCTGCCAGCGGCAGATCTTTTTTCAGCTTCAGCGTGAATGCCTGGCTGTGGCAGCGCAGCGCGCCGACGCGCACGCACAGGCCATCAACCGGAATGATGTTGCCGGTGTTGAGGATCTTGTTGGTTTCGGCCTGCCCTTTCCACTCTTCGCGGCTCTGGCCATTGTCGAGCTGCTTGTCGATCCAGGGGATCAGGCTGCCCGCCAGCGGCACGCCAAAGTTATCCGTCGGCAGCGTACCGGAGCGGGTAAAGTCAGTCACGCTGCGCTCAATCTCCAGAATAGCGGAAGCGGGATCCTGCAGTGCCGGTGCGACATGATCGTGCAGCATGCCCATCTGCGTCAGCAGTTCGCGCATATGACGCGCGCCGCCGCCGGACGCCGCCTGATAAGTTGCCACTGAGGCCCACTCCACCAGATCGTTCGCAAACAGGCCGCCCAGTGACATCAGCATCAGGCTGACGGTGCAGTTGCCACCGACAAAGGTTTTGATGCCGTTGTTCAGTCCGTCACGAATAACCTGATGGTTAACCGGATCGAGAATAATGATGGCGTCGTCTTTCATGCGCAGCGTAGAGGCTGCATCAATCCAGTAACCCTGCCAGCCGTTCTCACGCAGCTTTGGATAGACTTCACTGGTATAGTCGCCGCCCTGGCAGGTAATAATAATGTCGAGCGCTTTCAGCGCGTCGATATTAAACGCATCCTGCAGCGCGCCGGTTGACTTACCGCCAAACGCGGGCGCAGCCTGGCCGAGCTGCGACGTAGAAAAGAACACCGGATTGATCACGTCAAAATCGCGTTCTTCGCTCATTCGTGACATCAGCACAGAGCCGACCATGCCACGCCAACCAATAAAACCTACATTCTTCATTTTCTGTCCGTCTCAGGAGCTCGGGCCGAGGCCTGTATAGTGCATGTATCAGACCCGACGCGAAACGTGCGCGAGCCTGCGTGATATTCAGGTTTACCTGCGACCTTCAACTCTACAAAATGCTGCACTTCTGGCAAGTGAATTAATTCGATTACACCTGTTTTTTCAGCAACAGAGCTAATAATAGTGAACACCAACAGAAAGGAGTGGTTTACCGCCCATGACTGAAATGATATCTGCGACCGTGCTGCTGCTGCTGATTATGGATCCTCTCGGCAATCTGCCCATTTTCATGTCGGTGCTGAAACATCTGGAGCCCAGACGCCGGCGCGTGGTGCTGATGCGTGAAATGCTGATTGCGCTCGGGCTGATGCTGCTGTTTCTGTTTGCCGGTGAACGCATTCTGATGTTCCTGAATCTGCGCACCGAAACGGTCTCGATTTCCGGCGGCATTATTCTGTTTCTGATCGCGATTCGCATGATTTTTCCCTCTGGCGACACCGGCAGCAGCGGCCTGCCGGCTGGCGAGGAGCCGTTTCTCGTGCCGCTGGCTATCCCGCTGGTCGCCGGCCCGTCGCTGCTGGCAACCCTGATGCTGCTGTCGCATCAGTATCCGCATCAGATGAGTCATCTGGTCGGCGCGCTGCTGATCGCCTGGGGGGCTACGGTTATCATTCTGCTGCTATCGGGGCTGTTTCTGCGCCTGCTGGGCGACAAGGGCGTCAACGCGCTGGAACGGCTGATGGGACTGATCCTGATTATGCTGGCGACACAGATGTTCCTGGATGGGATCCGTGCTTATCTGAAGCTCTGACCAACTGCTATAGCTGCGGGCGACTGGCATCGCCCGCACCCCGTCAGTTTTTTTTCTTAATCGGTTTACCGGACCAGTAGCCTGCCAGCAGAGAGCCGGAGAGGTTGTGCCAGACCGAGAAGAGTGCCCCCGGCAGGGCAGCAAGCGGCGAGAAATAGAGCTTGCCGAGCGTGGCCGCCAGCCCCGAGTTCTGCATGCCTACCTCCAGCGCCAGCGTGCGGCAGGTGGACTCATCAAAGCCAAACAGCTTGCCGCCCCAGTAGCCGCCGAGCAGACCGATAGCGTTATGCAGGATCACCGCCAGAATCACCATCAGACCCACCGATCCGATAAAGCTCTGGCTGCCCGCGACCACCGCGCTGATGATCAGCAGAATGCAGAGCATGGAAAACGCCGGCAGCCAGGGTTCAACGCGGCGCACCACGCTGTTCATGGTGTGATGAATAATCAGCCCGAGTGAAATCGGGATCACCACAATTTTCACAATGCTCAGCAGCATCCCCACCACGTCGACCTGAATATGGGTATCAACGTAAAAGCGGGTCAGCAGCGGGGTGGCAAAGACACCGACCAGCGCAGAGACCGAAGAGATCGTCACCGAGAGCGCCACATCGCCCTTTGCCAGATAAATCATTACGTTAGATGCGGTTCCGCTGGCGACACTGCCGACCAGAATCATGCCGGCGGCCAGATCGGGCGGCATCTGAAACAGCTTTGCCAGCGCCCATGCGGCCAGCGGCATCACCAGATAGTGCAGAAAGGTACCGGCAATGACCGGGGCCGGACGCACCAGCACGCGTTTAAAATCGTCGATATTCAGCGTGACGCCCATGCCAAACATAATCAGCATCAGCAGATAAGAGACCCACGGACCAATACCGGTAAAGGTGGATGGTGAGTAATAGGCAGCGACGGAGAGCAGTACAGCCCAGAGTGGAAACAGGCGGGTGAGACTGGCGAGCATGGAGCACATCCTTTTTCAGAGACCTTTTTCCGGTATATAAGCAGGCCGGAGCGGTTTTAAATGGTTTGCCACAGGTGAAGGACCGCGCAGGGAACGATCGCCGCGATCGGAAGGGATCATAACATTTCGTTATCGCCGCCGACGGCGCCAGTGGCAATTGCCTATCAGCTGCTGCATATTGCGTCCTGAGGCGGGAAATAACACTGCGCTTTGCGGCAAACGCCAGCAGATATGGCGGGATTCACCGGGAAAAAAGCCGGACAGCGTCCGGCTAATCAGCATGATAAAGGGGATCAGGCACCAAACAGGTTGTGATGCAGCGCGCGCACTACCGCTTCCGCATCAGGTGTCGGCACCAGGAAACAGAGGTTGTAGCTGCTGGCACCGTAGCAAATCATGCGCAGATTAAACGGCTCCAGCGCCCCAAAGACCTCTTTACCCACGCCGCAGGCTTTCGACAGGTTATTGCCGATAATGGCCACCAGCGCCAGGTTCTCTTCAACTTCAACGCGGCACAGCGAAGAGAGTTCGGTGAGCAGCGCCTGCGTCAGCAGACTATCCACGCTGCTGGTAGAGCCGGTGTTATCCAGCGTCAGCGCCACGCTGACTTCAGAGGTAGTGACCAGATCTACGGAAACGTTATGGCGCGCCAGAATCGCAAACACCTCAGCCAGAAAACCGTGCGCGTGCAGCATGTTCAGGCTGTGCAGCGTCAGCAGCGTCTGCTTGCGACGCAGTGCCAGCGCGCGGAACAGCGGCGGATTGCGCGTTTCATTGCAGACGCGGGTGCCGCCGGCGGCGGGATCTTTACTGGAGCCGACAAACACCGGGATGTCGCTGCGTACCGCCGGCAGCAGCGTGGCGGGATGGAGCACTTTCGCGCCAAAAATGGCCATCTCTGCCGCCTCTTCGAAGGTGATCTCTTCGATACGGCGCGCAGCCGGCACCACGCGCGGATCGGTGGTATAGATACCGGCCACGTCGGTCCAGATATCGATGCGCTCAGCCCGCAGCGCCTCGCCCAGCAGCGCAGCAGTATAATCACTGCCGCCGCGGCCCAGCGTGGTGGTGCGTCCTTTGCTCTCGCTACCGATAAAGCCCTGGGTAACCACCAGCGCCTCCGCAATGCGCGGCTGCAGCTGCGCCGCCGCCAGCGTCTGCAGCTCAGCCACCTGCGGCTCTGCCCGGCCAAAACGATCGCTGGTGCGCATCACTTTGCGTACGTCAAACCACTCTGCATTAACGCCGCGCTCGCGCAGGATCTCGACAAACAGCAGCGTTGACATCAGTTCGCCGTGGCTGACCAGTTCGTCGGTGAGAGCAAGAGAATTTGCCAGCGCCGTGGTGTCTGACAGCATGGTGATGTTTTCCAGCACGCGGTCGATCTCGTCGCGGATTACGTCCGGCGCGGCAAGGCGATCGATAATGGCGTACTGAATACGGCGAATTTCATCCAGCATCTGCGTACGCTCTGCCTGCTCCTGGCCTTCGGCCAGCGCGACCAGCAAATTTGTTACGCCAGCAGACGCAGAGAGCACGACCAGACGGGTATGGGTATCGGACAGCACAACGTCCGCGCTGCGGTTCATGGCATCGAAATCGGCAACGCTGGTGCCACCAAATTTTGCCACAATCAACGGTTGAGACATGTAACAAACCTCGTGTCAGGTTATCTTCTGCCGGGAATTCGGTTCAGAAGACAGGGATAACAGCCTTGGCACAAGAGAAGAGCGGAATTGGACAGACAAGATCAGGAGATGAGTCACCAAAAGCACTTCACCTTGCGAAACGTCCGACTGCGGACGCTTCTGGTGACAACCCAGAGGATTCAGCCCCTGCAGCCGACAGCACAACACTCCGCGTGTTATGCCATCTCGGCGTCGCACCCCCTGATGTGTTTTCGCCGGATACGGATCCTCAAACACACTGCCTGGGCGACGCGCCTCTTCTGGCTTGCACCCGGAGGTGCAAGTCGCGGGCATAAATTATCGACAAATTGTGCTGCTGTCCAGCCTTGTAGCGCCCGGATAAATGATTTTTTAACCCGTGCGGCTCCGGTGAAAACGTGCGCCGCGCCCGGCGCATAATGTCTGGCACAACATCGCCTGCTTACGCGGCTTTTTACTGATGTGCCTCAGAATTTGTCATTTCTGCCTGCTGCATACTGGTGCCTGGATTTCGCTGAAACCGCGCGGCCAGGGTCACAAAATTTTTCCTTTCCCCTTCAACTATGGTCATACTGAAATGCGTTTGTGCGATGCCTGTTCGACTGTACCCGACGCGGTTATGCGCCTGATACACAGGCACAGACCGGGGTATCCGCAGCGCGCCGTAAGAGAAACTAAGCAGGCCGGGCCAGCGGAACGCGCCCGGATGAAATGACGGTTCTTATATCAACAAGAGTGTTGCCATGAAAAATATTAATCCGACACAAACCGCAGCGTGGCAAGCGCTGCAGCAGCATTTTGAACAGATGAAATCAGTGCAGATCGCCGATCTTTTTCAGCAGGATGCCGATCGTTTTGCGAAATTCTCCGCTACGTTCGATGATCAGATGCTGGTGGATTTCTCAAAAAACCGTATCACTGAGGAAACCCTCACTAAATTGCAGGCGCTGGCTAAAGAGACCGACCTGGCGGGCGCCATTAAATCGATGTTCTCCGGCGAGAAGATCAACCGTACGGAAGAGCGCGCCGTGCTGCACGTGGCGCTGCGCAACCGCAGCAATACGCCGATTCTGGTTGATGGCAAAGATGTGATGCCGGAAGTCAACGCCGTGCTGGATAAGATGAAAGGCTTCTCTGAGCGGATCATTAGTGGCGAGTGGAAGGGATATACCGGTAAGCCCATTACTGACGTGGTCAACATCGGTATCGGCGGCTCCGATCTCGGCCCGTTTATGGTTACAGAGGCGCTGCGCCCCTATAAAAACCATCTGAACATGCACTTTGTCTCCAACGTTGACGGTACGCATATTGCCGAGACGCTGAAAGATCTGAATCCGGAAACCACGCTGTTCCTGGTGGCCTCAAAAACCTTCACCACGCAGGAAACCATGACCAATGCGCACAGCGCGCGCGACTGGTTCCTGAAAACGGCGGGCGATCAGCAGCACGTGGCAAAACATTTCGCCGCGCTCTCTACCAACGGCAAAGCGGTCAGCGAGTTTGGTATTGATACCAGCAACATGTTTGAGTTCTGGGACTGGGTGGGCGGGCGCTACTCACTCTGGTCGGCAATTGGCCTCTCTATTATTCTCTCCATCGGCTTTGATAACTTCACGCAGCTGCTCAGCGGCGCACACGCCATGGATCAGCACTTTGCCACTGCCCCGGCAGAGCAGAACCTGCCGGTATTGCTGGCGCTGATTGGTATCTGGTACAACAATTTCTTTGGTGCTGAAACCGAAGCGATTCTGCCTTACGATCAGTATATGCATCGCTTTGCCGCCTATTTCCAGCAGGGCAATATGGAATCGAACGGCAAGTATGTCGATCGCGAGGGCAATCCGGTCGACTATCAGACCGGCCCGATTATCTGGGGCGAGCCTGGCACCAATGGTCAGCATGCGTTTTATCAGCTGATCCACCAGGGAACCAAGCTGGTGCCGTGTGACTTTATCGCACCGGCTATTACCCATAACGCGCTGGCCGATCACCACCAGAAGCTGCTGTCGAACTTTTTTGCTCAGACCGAGGCGCTGGCGTTTGGTAAGTCACGTGATACGGTAGAGAAAGAGTTTACGGATGCCGGCAAATCGGCGGAGTCCGTGGCGCACGTTGTGCCGTTTAAAGTGTTTGAAGGAAACCGTCCGACTAACTCTATTCTGCTGCGCGAAATTACCCCTTACAGCCTTGGCGCGCTGATTGCCCTGTATGAACATAAGATTTTCACACAGGGTGCCATTCTGAATATTTACACGTTTGATCAGTGGGGTGTGGAACTGGGCAAACAGCTGGCGAACCGTATTTTGCCTGAGCTTGAAAATGATGCTGATATTGCCAGCCACGACAGCTCCACCAATGGCTTAATCAATCGCTATAAATCCTGGCGTTAATTTGCGTTAAGATTATCAGGGCGGCCGCTGGCCGCCTTTTTTATCCCGCTAGTTTTCCGGTTTTAATACGGCCATTCATTGCTGATGAAATATCTTCCCCACCTGCTAAAGAAAATCTGACATTACGCTAAGCCACCGTATAAAACACAGCTTTTAACGGATCTGTTTGTATGCGCCAGGCACCCTATCGTGTTGAATGCGCGCCAATTTAAATTTACAACCCGTCAGGAAAATCCGATAATTCCTATTCCGTGCCAAATTTTACTAAAAATGTGTAAAATCCTGCCGTATATAATGTCGTCATATTTATTCTTCAGACAGTGGCAAACGTGCCACGGAAAAAGGGTGTTTACGCCACTTAAGTCTGCCTGTAATACAACAGCAGCCGGATAAGAGCGCGCTTTTTAGTCTGCTGAACGCTGATATTTTACTGCTCTGGCGTGAACGCGCCTGAAACCGGGATAGCGCCTTCATTCTTTTTTGTTCTCAATGCAGGAAACGCTGTTATGAAAAAACTCGTGGCTGCCGGTGCAGCCTTGTTATATATCGCGGCCTCTTCTGCCGCCCATGCCGTACCGGAAGAGACCGGCGCGGCAGCTGGCGCACAGGCGGGAGCTATCTCCTCGGGCGCATCGACTGCGGTGGGAATTGGCGCGCTCGGCGCGCTGGTGGGCCTCGGTCTTGCCGCTGCTGGCGGCGGCGGTGACGGCGCAAATACGGGTACAACAACAACCACAACGGGCACTATCCGTTGATAAGACACTTTTTCTCCTGACCGCACGCCCGTGTGGTTATTTTTGGCTTTTGTTTTTTTGACAGGGATACACAGTGCGCCAACTCTCTTTGCTGCTGCTTTGTCTGTTGCTGCAGGCCTGCACACAGACGCAAAAAGGTCTTGAGCAGACCGTCATGCTTGCCGTTAATGGTCCGGACGACGTGACGGTCAGTGCAGAACAGATTCAGAAACTGCCTTACGCCAGTATGTACGCCCGCATCGACAATGGCGCACGTATCTTTGTGGTACTCGGCTACCTTGAAGCGGGTCAGCAGAAGTGGGTGACTCAGGATAAAGCGATGCTGGTGATGCAGCAGGGACGCCTGGTGAAAACGCTGGGGCTGCGCGACAACCTGCAGGCGGTCAGTAACCTCGCCGGGGATCCGCTGGCTGATGCACTGCATCTGCAGAATGGAGCGAGCTGGACACGCGTCGTGCAGTGGCGTGAACAGGATCGGGTACGCGCCGCAACGGCGACCTCGCAGTTTCAACGCGGCACTGATGAAGTGCTGACGCTGGCGGGAGAAGCGGTACCATGCCGCGTCTGGCATGAAAATGTATCGATGGCGAGCCTGAACCGCACCTGGCAGAACATTTTCTGGATCGACAATCGTGACGGCACGGTGCTGCAGGCGCAGCAGACGCTTGCCGCTGACCAGTTTCCTGTTGTAACCACTCTTCTGAAGCCGGCTAAATCATGAAAAAAATAATTACCTTGCTGGCTGCACTGGCTCTGCCTGCGGCAGGCAGCGCGCTGGCCGCAAGCCAGATTAGCGTGCACACCGCGCCTGGCGAAAGCAGCGTGCAAATCAATGATCTTCAGCGTCTGAGCCAGCTGCTGACGCATCCTGGCCTCAGCACCTGGTGGCCCGGCACCGTCATCGCAGAGCGCGGCGCTACCGCTGCCGTACAGCAACAGCGCAGCCAGCTGCTGGCCGATCTGCGCGCCTGGCAAAACAGCAGCGACGCCGCACTGGGTGCGACCATCGGTGCTGTGATCCGGCAGCTCGACGCGCTGCCGGTTACCGGCCGGCAGTTTACGTCGCTGGATATCGACTGGCTGCGCCTGCATCCGGAGGCAGATCGTGCGCTGCAGGGCAGTTACGATCTTTATACCCTGCCGGAACCGCATCAGGTGCTGATTCTGGGCGCCCTCACCCGGCCTGGCGCAGAATCCTGGCAGCCAGGGCGCAGCGTGCGTGACTATCTCGCCGCACATGACCGCCTGACCGGCGGTGAGCGCAGCGTGGCCACCGTTATTGCGCCCTCTGGCGAGGTCCGGCAGGTCCCGGTCGCGTACTGGAATCAGCGTCATGCTGAAGTCGAACCCGGCAGCATTATCTGGCTCGGCTTTACCTCATGGAGCCTGCCGTGGGGCCAGGCAGATTTAAATACGCGTCTGATTTCTGTTCTGACTCACCGGATCCCGCAATAATGAAAAAACAACTACTGCTCAGCCTGCTGGCTGCATCCGTCTCGGCCGCCTGTCAGGTGCAGGCTGAAACCTGGCCGCAGCCGGTGGGCCCTTCACAATCCGATTTTGGTGGCGTCGGCCTGATGCAGACGCCAACCGCGCGCATGGCGAAAGAGGGCGAATTCAGTCTTAACGCCCGGGATAACGATCAGTACCGCTACTATTCCGCCTCACTGCAGCTTCTGTCGTGGCTGGAAACCACCGTACGCTATACCGATGTGCGCACCCGTCGCTACAGCGGCGTGGAAGATTTCAGTGGTAATCAGAGCTATAAAGATAAAGCGTTCGATCTGAAACTGCGTCTCTGGCAGGAGAGTTACTGGCTGCCGGAGGTGGCGGTGGGTTCGCGCGACCTCGGCGGTACCGGGCTGTTTGACAGCGAGTATCTGGTGGCGTCTAAAGCCTGGGGACCGTTTGATTTTACGCTGGGCCTCGGCTGGGGCTATCTCGGCAGCAGCGGCACCGTGAAAAACCCGTTTTGCTCTTACAGCGACAGCTACTGCAGCCGTACCGGTGGCGGGACGGCCGGTGCAGTCAATGGCTCGCAGCTATTTCATGGCCCCGCTGCCCTGTTTGGCGGCGTGGAGTATCAGACCCCCTGGCAGCCGCTGCGCCTTAAGCTGGAATATGAAGGCAACGACTATCAGGATGACTTTGCCGGACGGCTGGAGCAGCGCAGCAAGGTCAATGCTGGCGCGATTTATCGCCTCACTGACTGGGCAGATATCAACGCCAGCTATGAGCGCGGCAATACCTTTATGTTTGGCATCACCCTTCGCACCAACTTCAACGATCTGCGCCAGACGCATATTGATACGCCGAAACCCGCTTACGACCCGCATCCGCAGGGCGATCTGCTGGATTCTGCCGTGGTCGCCAGCCAGCTCAGCGCACTGAAATATGATGCCGGATTCAACGGCCCGCGCATCCAGACCAAAGGCGCGACCCTTTACGTCAGCGGCGAGCAAATCAAATATCGCGATACGCGCGAAGGGGTTGACCGCGCCAATCGCATAATGATGAATCATCTGCCGGCCGGCATTGATACGATTGCCGTCACAGAGTCGCGCTTTAATATGCCGCAGGTGACGACGCGCACGCAGGTTGCCAGTCTGCATAATACGCTCAGCGGCTATCCGCTGGGACACGATCAGCCGCTGCAGCAGTCGCGCGATAATCCGGTCGATCCGGGCGCAACCGAGCAGGGCCTGTTCATGCGTAAAGATCGCCTGAACTACAGCCTGTCGCCGGTGCTCAACCAGTCAGTGGGCGGGCCGGAAAGCTTCTATATGTATCAGGCTGGCGCGATGGCGAACGCCGATTACTGGCTGACCGATCACCTGCTGGTGGGCGGCAGCCTGTTTGGTAATATCGTGAACAACTATGACCGCTTCAACTATAACGGCGCGCCCTCTGACTCCACGCTACCGCGCGTGCGTACCCATATCCGCGACTATGTGAAAAACAATCTCTACGTCAACGATCTGCAGGCCAACTATATGCGTTACCTCGGTAACAACATTTATGGCCAGGTTTATGGCGGCTATCTGGAAACCATGTATGGCGGCGCCGGTGCTGAAGTGCTCTACCGGCCAGTGGACAGCAACTGGGCAGTGGGCGCAGACGCTAACTACGTTAAACAGCGCGACTGGGACAACATGATGCAGTTCCGCGACTACAAAGCGCCAACCGGCCATCTGACCGCCTACTGGCGTCCGTGGTTTATGCAGGATGTGCTGGTGAAAGCGAGCGTGGGACAGTATCTGGCGAAAGATAAAGGCGCCACGCTGGATGTCTCCAAACGCTACGACAGCGGCGTCACCGTGGGTTTCTACGCCACCAAAACCAACGTTTCATCCGAAGCGTATGGCGAAGGCGACTTTACCAAAGGCTTCTATATTTCGATTCCGATGGATCTGTTTACCGTGACGCCAGCGCGCGGCCGTGCACAGGTGAACTGGGTGCCGCTGACGCGTGATGGTGGCCAGATGCTGAGTCGTAAATATCAGCTCTACGATTTAACCGCCGATCGCGACGCGCGCTTTAATTAACACCATGCGCGGGGTAATACCCGCGCACTTTAGCTGTGCTGATACACACTCCACTTCTCTTCCCCCTGGCGTCAGCCAGACACCGCAAGGTTTCTTGCCTCATTGCTACAGATCCGACCAGCACAGCTGCATTTGCCTCCATAATGGTTAAAACGAAAATGGTTTCCACGTACAACGCTGAAATGGAGCAACTATGGCTACCCCGGTACCGGCTAAACGCGGAAAAAAACCTCGCGTCACACCCCCTGCGGCTACGCCGCCTGCTGGCGGTCAGGTTCAGTCGCTGACGCGCGGCCTGCGTCTGCTGGAGTTGATTGCCGATGCGCACGGCAGCGTGGCGCTGACTGAACTGGCGCAGCAGGCGGGCCTGCCAAATTCAACCACGCATCGTCTGCTCTCCACGATGCAGCAGCAGGGCTTTGTGCATCAGGTGGGCGATCTGGGCTACTGGACGATTGGCGCCCATGCGTTTGTGGTGGGCAGCAGTTTTCTGCAGAGCCGCAATCTGCTGGCCATTGTGCATCCGGTGTTACGGCGGCTGATGGAGGAAGCCGGCGAGACGGTGAATCTGGCGGTGCTGGATCTCAGTGATTATCAGGCGGTGATTGTTGATCAGGTGCAGTGCACGCAGCTGATGCGAATGTCAGCCCCGATTGGCGGCAAGCTGCCGATGCACGCCTCCGGCGCCGGAAAAGCCTTTCTGGCCCATCTGAATGATGAACAGGTGACCGCGCTGCTGCATCAGAAAGGCCTGCACGGTTATACCCCCAAAACGCTGATGTCGCCGCATACGCTGAAAGAGAATCTGGCGCTGATCCGCAAAATGGGCTTCTCACACGATGATGAGGAGCATGCGCTGGGGCTGCGCTGCGTAGCGGCGCCCATTTATGACGAGCACGGCGACGCCTTTGCCGCGATCTCTATTTCAGGCCCGCTGGCCCGCATGACGGACGATCGCATCACCGAACTGGGCGCGCTGGTGATCCGCGCCGCCCGGACGGTCACGCAGGCTTATGCCGGACGTTAAACCGCCACCGTGGCGTAGCGCACGCTGAAGCGCCGGGCGTTACGCCACGCCATCGCCTCTTCAACATGGCCGTTGCGGATGCGCACCTGCAGCGCCCGCCACCAGCCAGGGTCAAACAGCTGCGGATGCAGCGCCTGCAGCAGCCTGCCGGTCGCGGGTTCGCTGCAGAGCGCGTAGCGGAACGTCTCCGGAAATACATCATCTGCTCCGACGCTGTACCAGGGCTCGGCCTGCAGCTCCTGCTCTTCATAACGCGCTGGCGGAACGTCGCGGAATATCAGCTCGGTCATCAGGCGAATTTCATCGTAATCATAAAACACCACGCGGCCGTGGCGCGTCATACCGAAATTTTTAAACAGCATGTCGCCGGGAAAAATATTCGCCGCCGCCAGCTGAGAGATGGCGTTGCCGTACTCCTCCAGCGCATGCCGTCGCTGCGCTTCGCTGGCGTGCTGCAGCCAGAGATTGAGCGGCTCCATGCGGCGCTCCAGCCAGAGATGGCGAATGATCACGCTGTCACCGCGCAGCGTTATCTTTTCCGGTATATCACGCATGAATTCCGCCATCAGCGCGTCAGGAATGCGCGCGCGCGGCAAAGCAAAGTAGCGAAACTCCTGCGTATCGGCCATGCGTCCGACGCGATCGTGCTCTTTTACCAGCTGGTAACAGGCGTGTACCTGCGCTTCCGTTACCTCTTTTTGCGGCGCGAAACGATCTTTGATGACCTTGAACACCCGATCGTAACCCGGCAGGGTAAAGACCAGCATCACCATGCCGCGTATGCCAGGCGCCAGGGTAAATGCGTCATCATGGCAGGCCAGATAGTGCAGATATTCGCGGTAGATCTCGGTTTTACCATGTTTCTGGCAGCCAATGGCGATATAGAGCCCGGCCAGGGTTTTGCCAGGCAGCAGCGGCTGCAGCCACGCCACCAGCGCCGCAGGCACCGGGGCGTAAACCATAAAGCTGGCGCGGGCGAAGCCGAAAACGATACTTGCCTCATCGCGATCCGTCAGACAGGTATCGATCCACAGCTGTCCGCTGCTGTCGCGCTGGATCGGCAGCAGACAGGGCAGGATCTCACCGCAGCTGAACTGCAGCCGCGCGATAATCCACGCAGTTTTGTTACGATAAAAGAGTTCGCTGGCGACCTCCAGCGTGGCACCCTCCAGCTGCACCGCGCTGAACGCTTCCCTCAGATGCTGCTCGATCCAGCGGATATCGCGTGCCAGATCCTGCCACGGCAGCCGCAGAGGCAGCTCGGATACTAACTGCCGCAGCGCACTCTGCCAGTCGGGCCGGGGAGCATAGAGACGCGACAGCGGACGCTGCGCTTCCGGTTGTTTCAGTGCCGGCTGCGAAGCGTGAATAAACAGGCGCTCCGGAAACAGATGGCTGTGCCCCTGCAGACGACAGTAAACGGAATTAAAAAAGCTCTCGGCAATTTCATGGCGCGGATAGCCCGGCAGCAGCGCCTCATAATGCGCTTTTACCCGCAGCCAGAATGCGGTGTCCCACTCCGTCTGCCCGCTCAGTACGCGTAACTGACTGACCACCAGCGTGACATGATGATCATACAGGTGAATACGCTCCTTCATAGCGCGCTGCACCGCCGGCCAGTCAGCCTGCTCAAACCGCTGCTGCGCGCCGGCGGTGATATCAAGGAAACGTCCGTACTGCGCGTCAAAGCCCTGCAGGATAGTGTGAGCAATAAGGGATTCTCTGGGTGACATCAGCCACCTCCGGTACGCGATTGCCATAAGACGCGCCGCTGCGCGGCAGCGGCGCCTGCTTTTCACGTCAGGTCTGACGTTATCAGAACTGTGCGGTTTCCGTAGAGCCGGTCAGCGCCGTTACAGAAGATGCGCCACCCTGAATCACCGTGGTGATACGGTCAAAATAACCGGTGCCCACTTCCTGCTGATGTGCGGAAAAGGTGTAGCCTTTATCGCGCGCCGCAAATTCCGGCTGCTGCACTTTTTCAACGTAGTGGCGCATGCCCTCCCCCTGCGCATAAGCGTGCGCCAGGTCAAACATGCTGAACCACATACTGTGGATACCTGCCAGCGTGATGAACTGAAAGCGATAGCCCATGTCGCTCAGCGCCTGCTGAAAGCGGGCGATGGTGCGATCGTCGAGGTTTTTCTTCCAGTTAAACGAAGGCGAGCAGTTATAGGCCAGCAGTTTGCCCGGAAAACGTGCGTGTATCGCGTCCGCAAAGCGCTGCGCCAGCGCCAGATCGGGCGTGGAGGTTTCACACCACAAAACATCGGCATAAGGCGCATAGGCAAGCCCGCGGCTGATCGCCTGCTCAATGCCGGCACGGGTGCGAAAGAATCCCTCTGGCGTACGTTCGCCAGTGATAAACGCGCTGTCGTTTGGATCGCAGTCAGAGGTAATTAAGTCGGCGGCGTCTGCATCAGTGCGCGCAATCAGCACGGTGGGCACATTCATGACATCAGCCGCGAGACGTGCTGCCACCAGTTTCTGAATCGCGTCCTGCGTCGGCACCAGCACCTTACCGCCCATATGACCGCATTTCTTAACCGCCGCCAGCTGATCTTCAAAATGCACGGCGCCAGCCCCGGCCACAATCATCGATTTCATCAGCTCAAAAGCGTTCAGTACGCCGCCAAAGCCCGCCTCCGCATCGGCCACTATCGGCAGAAAATAGTCGACATACGCGTCATCCTCCGGTGACAGACCACTCGCCCACTGGATCTGATCGGCGCGCTGAAAACTCTGATTAATCCGCTGCACCACTTCCGGCACAGAGTTAACCGGATAGAGCGACTGATCGGGATACATCTGTCCGGCGAGGTTTGCATCCGCTGCCACCTGCCAGCCCGAGAGATAGATCGCTTCGATACCGGCTTTCGCCTGCTGCACTGCCTGCCCCCCGGTTAACGCACCAAGGCTATTGATATAACCTTTAGTCGCGCCGCCGTTCAGCAGCGACCAGAGCCTGACGGCGCCCCGTTCTGCCAGCGTGCAGGCGGGCGTTACCGAGCCGCGCAGGCTGATGACCTCTTCTGCCCGATAGGGACGCGTGATACCGTTCCAGCGCGCATCCTGCCAGCTCATTTCCAGTTGTGTGATCTGTTGTGTCCGATTCATAGCACTCTCTCCGGGGATCAGGCCAGCAGGCGGTAGCCTGGCAGCGTCAGAAATGGAACCAGCTCTTTATCCGTGGTGATTTTCGCCATCAGCGCGGCCGCATCTTCAAAACGTCCCTGCTGAAAACGTACGTCGCCGTAGCGCTGGCGCAGTGCGGCCAGCTCTTCGTCAAGAAACTGCTCAAACAAGGCAGCGGTGACCAGCTGGCCATCACTCAGGATCTGTTTGTGCCGGATCCACTGCCAGATAGAGGCGCGGGCGATTTCAGCCGTTGCTGCATCCTCCATCAGTCCCTCAATCGGTACGCAGCCGTTGCCGCTAATCCAGGCCTCCAGATACTGCAGCGCTACGCGGATGTTTGCGCGCATTCCCGCTTCAGTACGCAGACCGCGGCAGGGACGCAGCAGCCGTCCGGCCGTTACCGGTGGATCGGTATCACGCGTTACGTGTAACTGATTAGCGTGCTCACCCAGCTGGCGATTGAACACCTCCATTGCACTGTCCGCCAGACCGGGATGCGCCACCCAGGTGCCGTCATGACCGTTGCCCGCTTCGCGCGCTTTATCTTCTTCAACCTTCTCTTTTACCCACCTATTCCGCGCTTCCTCTTTCGCCGGAATGAGTGCAGACATACCGCCCATGGCCAGTACGCCCCGCCGGTGGCAGGTTTTGATCAGCAGCCGGGAATAGGCGTCCAGAAAGGGCTGATCCATGGTGATCTGCTGCCGATCGGGCAGAATGCGGTCGCTATGCTGACCCAGCGTTTTGATGTAGCTGAAGATGTAATCCCAGCGGCCGCAGTTAAGCGCCACCGCGTGGTCGCGCAGCTCCCACAGGATCTCATCCATCTGGAACACCGCGGGCAGCGTTTCAATCAGTACCGTGGCCTTGATCGTGCCGCGCGGCAGATCAAAACGATCTTCGCTGAAGCGAAAGATCTCACGCCACCATGCCACCTCACTGGCGTGTTCGGTTTTAGGCAGATAAAACCACGGCGCGTGCCCTTTCTCCTGCAGTGCCCGCACGTTATGGAACACGTAGAGGGCAAAATCAAACAGGCCAGCCGGAATCGCTTTATCGCGCCATTCCACGTGTTTTTCGTCCAGATGTAATCCGCGTACCCGGCACATCAGCAGTGCAGGATCGGAACGCAGCTGGTAGATCCGGCCATCTTCGCGCGTGAATCGCAGCGTACCGGCGACCGCCTCGCGCAACACCTGCTGCCCGTCCATCAGTTTGTTCCAGCACGGCGCCAGTGAATCTTCAAAGTCAGCCATGAAGACTTTGACGTTGGCATTCAGGGCGTTAATCGTCATTTTGCGATCGGGTGGCCCGGTAATTTCGACCCGGCGATCGCACAGCAGCGCCGGCAGTGCGCGCACCTGCCAGGCGCTTTCACGAATGGAAGCCGTTTCCGGATTAAAGTCGGGCAGTGCTCCGCGATCGTACTCCTGCTGACGTTGCCGGCGTACCTTAAGCAGACGATCGCGTTCCGGGGCAAAGCGCATAACCAGCGCCTGCAGAAAGTCGATAGCGGCCGGCGTCAGCAGCTGCTGCTCCTTGTCAGAGAAGGGCTGAGTGAAGGTCAGCGTTGAATGAATAACCGTATCTGTCATGCTGGCTGTCTCCTGAAGCGATCCGGCTTTATCGCCGGGATCGGGGTACTGGATGTTTTGTAACCGACAGGATCAGAGCATATGTATTTTAATTTTTATTTCAAAAACTATTTCCATTTTTATGACAGATAATATTTAACCCTATGAAAATGATGTTATTTAAATCTTCGAAATAAAGGCAATAGTTTCTGCTTTGGAAAAAACATAAAAAAACCGCGATGGCCTGAGGGCGATCGCGGTGGAGAGAAGCTAAAAAGAGATCAGTCGAGAGTCGGATTCATATGGCGCAGATCAAACGGCGTGATCTGGTAAACATAGTAGTTCAGCCAGTTAGAGAACAGCAGGTTGCCGTGGCTGCGCCAGGTCGCACGTGGCGGCAGGGCCGGATTGTTCTGCGGGAAATAGTTAAACGGAACTTCCGGCTGCAGGCCCGCATCATTATCCCGGTGAAATTCACCTGCAAGGGTCAGCGCGTCATATTCGGGATGCCCGGTTACAAAGGCCAGCCGCTTGTCCCGGCTCGCCATCAGATAAGCGCCGGTCGCTTCAGATTCAGCAAACAGCTCAAGATCGGTATAGTCACGAATCAGCTGGCTGGGGAAATCAGCATAGCGCGAATGCGGCGCCAGAAAATTGTCATCAAAGCCGCGCGTCAGCAACGCATGCGGATGCAGGATCTGATGCTCATAGACGCCGGACAGTTTATTCTGTCGCGTCTGTTTGGGTATGCCATACAGGATATTCAGCGCGGCCTGTACCGCCCAGCAGACAAACAGCGTAGAAGTAACGTGCTCGTTTGCCCAGTGCAGCACGCGCTGGATCTGCGGCCAGTAAGCCACATCGTTGAAGTCAACCAGCCCCAGCGGCGCACCTGTCACAATCAGACCATCGAAGTTATCGTGCTGAATATCTTCAAAATTGCAGTAAAAGTTATTCAGGTGTTCGCTGGGAGTATTACGTGATTCACGGCTGTCTATGCGCAACAGCTGTACATCAATTTGCAGCGGTGAGTTCGAGAGCAGACGTAAAAACTGATTTTCAGTCTCGATCTTTTTTGGCATCAGGTTAAGGATCAATACTTTTAACGGGCGGATCTCCTGAACACGGGCACGCGATGAGGTCATCACAAACACATTTTCATCACGTAAGAAATTCACTGCCGGTAATTCGTCGGGCACCCTGATTGGCATAACCTGCTCACCTCTTGCTGATAACCATATAAACGTTTAGACATCCAGATGCCCGAGATTAGCCTGGCAGAAGGCGAATGTCGAGAATTCATGCTATTTATGAAAATGTTTCAGCTTAAAGTGGTATAGCCGGCAGCGGCAGAGAGGAAGGAAAAGTGCACCGGCATAAAAAGCCGGAAGGTAAGATGTTTTTTAAGGTGAAAAAAGTACGCATAGCGTACTGATGCCTGAGCAAAGCCCGTGAGCGAACGTAAAAGTTATTTTCTGCAGACGTAAAAAAGCCCTGAACAGACGTTCAGGGCTCTCTTACTTGTTGGATGCCTGGCAGTTCCCTACTCTCGCATGGGGAGACCCCACACTACCATCGGCGCTACGGCGTTTCACTTCTGAGTTCGGCATGGGGTCAGGTGGGACCGCCGCGCTGTGGCCGCCAGGCAAATTCTGTTATCCGGTAAAACAAGCTGAAAATCGGTCTCTCAAAACGCCTCTGGCGTTGTAAGGTTAAGCCTCACGGGTCATTAGTACCGGTTAGCTCAACGCATCGCTGCGCTTACACACCCGGCCTATCAA
>NZ_MAYN01000008.1:2632901-2633372 GCF_001691555.1 Pantoea eucrina
GAACGCGCCTGAAGCCAGGTGTTTCGCCCTCTCCGCGTCACCGGGAGGTCACGACCAGAATGTCTGGTCTTAATTGGATGCCTGGCAGTTCCCTACTCTCGCATGGGGAGACCCCACACTACCATCGGCGCTACGGCGTTTCACTTCTGAGTTCGGCATGGGGTCAGGTGGGACCGCCGCGCTGTGGCCGCCAGGCAAATTCTGTTATCCGGTAAAACAAGCTGAAAATCGGGTCCCGCAAAACGCCTCTGGCGTTGTAAGGTTAAGCCTCACGGGTCATTAGTACCGGTTAGCTCAACGCATCGCTGCGCTTACACACCCGGCCTATCAACGTCGTCGTCTTCAACGTCCCTTCAGGGCTCTCGAGGAGCCAGGGAGAACTCATCTCGGGGCAAGTTTCGTGCTTAGATGCTTTCAGCACTTATCTTTTCCGCACTTAGCTACCGGGCAGTGCCACTGGCGTGACAACCC